>CAVURN010000005.1:0-582295 GCA_963743915.1 uncultured Actinomycetota bacterium | reverse complement strand
CCAGTGCCCATCGAGTGCGTGCCTGGTGGACGTCTCAGGCGGGTGAGGACCGGAAGGTGTGTGACTGCTGTGGAACGGATGACTTCGCCACCCATGTCGTGCCAGGAGATGAACACCATGAGTCACACCACGGTCAAGATCGAAGGTCAGGGACGAGGCGGCGAACCATCACGAACGCCGCATGTACCTGCGCTTCGCCGCCATGATCGGCACCTCGACCATCGTCATGTTCCTTTTGACGTATACCAACGTGTTCGTATTCGACCACGTCCGCTGGAGTGAGGAACGTCTGTACATGGCCGTCCTGATGGGCAGTGCCATGGCGATCGTCATGCTCGGCTTCATGTGGGGAATGATGTACACGCGCACGGCATGGAACCTCGGGATCGTGGCCGCTGCGGTCGTGGTGGGTGGGGTCGCCCTGCGGCTGTCCCGTACCCAGGCGCTGGTTGACGACACCAACTACATGGACGCCATGATCCCCCACCATTCCATCGCCATCCTCACCAGCGAGCGGGCCCAGATCCGCGACCTCCGGGTGCGCGAGCTGGCTGCCGAGATCGCCGCGACACAGCGCCGGGAGATCGACGAAATGTCGTGGCTGGTCGATGACATCAAGGAGAACGGCGTGGCGACGACCGCTCAGGAGGCTCAGGAGCGGGCGGTGCCCGCGTTCGACGGATCCCCCTACGTCGGTCGCCTGCGTCCAGGACTCGACCGCTTCGGCGTAGTTCCTTTCACCTATTTCATGCCATAAACGGAACATTTCGGGCATTAGCCGTCACACAACCGTCAAGCGTTACCGCCCGTCACCCGAAGGGACCACGAGAGCGGGGTGGCCCGCTCCTTGGCGATGGGGCATGTCGATGAGGTCGTGGGGCAACGGGATCGTCGGCAAGGCGGTGGTGGCGCTGGCCGCAGCGGCCGCCGTCCTGCTGGGGCAGCCGCTGATCGCGAACGCGGCTCCCGGCCCTCTGACGATCACCCCGCTGGGTTGGAACGTCATCGGCCTCGACAGCAACAACGTCAACGTGGGACCCAACAGGTTCCCCGTCGGTGCACGCGTCTGCAACACCGGCAGTGACCCGGTCGCCAACCTCGACGTGGACTGGACGTGGGACAGCACCAACACGTACCTGACCCTCGTGGGCGGCAGTTCGTTCGTCGAGGCCAGCCTTGCCGCCGGCGACTGCCAGGACTTCTACTTCAACGTCCAGGTGACGCGCAACACCTCCGCGTTCGACACGGCACGCCGCTTCCACATCACGGCGGCCGGAGACTCCGTGGCGACAGTGTCGACGCCGACTCCTCGTGAGATCTACGTCGAGCACCTCGTGTCTCAGGCCCGCAACTCGGTGACCAACTGGACGCTCGCCAACAGCGTGGGCTGCGATCCCGCAACCGGCACCGTGTACGTCGGCGCGACCTGTACCGCGACCATCGTCTCCGAGACTGCGACCCAGGGATACGAGCAGCTCGTCAACGCCTACTACTTCGACAACTCGATCTTCCGAATCGAGTCCATCGCCACGGCGTACGACAAGCCGACCGGCCAGACCAACGACCAGATGTACGCGGACGGTTGCGGCTGGGATAACAACCCGACGAGCGGCACGTACCTTGAGTGCCTCGACACCGACCCGATCAGCGGAGGCAAGGTCGGTGGTGACCCCATTACGACTGTCATCAGCTTCACGATCATCGGGACAGGCACGCAGGACCTGACGGGGATCATCTACGACTTCTCCGGGTCCTCGTTCCACTACAACAGCGATGCCGGAGTGCCGCCGGACAACGTGCTGTCGCTCACGGCCGAATACGAGCCGACTGCGCCGGACGCCGTCGACGACAGCGCGACGACCGATGAGGACACCTTCGTCGACATCGACGTCCTGGCCAACGACTCGGACCTCAACGCCAACATGGATGCGTCGTCGTTGTCGGTCGACACCCAGCCCGCCAACGGCACCGCGGCAGTGGTCGGTGGCGAGATCCGCTACACCCCCGACCCCGACTTCTCCGGTGTCGACAGCTTCACGTACGAGATCTGCGACTCCACCGCTCCGACGCCCTGTGCTCGACGGCGCACCGTCACCGTCACGGTCAACGAGGTCAACGACGGCCCGACCGCGGTGGACGACTCCGACTCGGTGGACGAGGACTCGTCGGTGACAGTGGACGTGCTCGGCAACGACAGCGATCCCGACGACGGGCTCGACCCGGCGTCGGTCACGGTGACCAGCGGACCGAGCAACGGGTCGACGACGGTGAACCCGGACGGCAGCGATCGACTACACGCCCGACCCGGACTTCTCCGGCACCGACAGCTTCAGCTACCAGGTGTGCGACGTCGCCGGCGCCTGCGACACCGCCACGGTCGACATCACCGTCAACGAGGTCAACGACGGCCCCACCGCAGCTGACGACAGCGACTCCACCGACGAGGACACCACCGTCACCGTCGACGTGCTCGGCAACGACTCCGACCCGGACGACGGCCTCGACCCGGCGTCGGTGGCCGTGATGTCCGGCCCGAGCAACGGGTCGACCAGCGTCAACCCGGACGGCTCGATCGACTACACGCCGGACCCGGACTTCTTCGGCACCGACAGCTTCACCTACGAGGTGTGCGACCTCTTCGGGGCGTGTGACGCGGCGCAGGTCGACATCACGGTGAACTCGGTCAACGACGGGCCGACCGCGGTGGACGACTCCGACTCGGTGGACGAGGACTTGTCGGTCACGGTCAACGTGCTAGGCAACGACTCCGACCCCGACGACGGGCTCGACCCCGCATCGGTCTTCGTCACGTCCGGCCCGAGCAACGGGTCGACGAGCGTGAATCCGGACGGGTCGATCGACTACACGCCGGACCCGGACTTCTTCGGCACCGACTCCTTCACCTACCTGGTCTGCGACTTCGCCGGCGACTGCGACACGGCGACCGTCGACATCACGGTCAACGACGTCAACGAGCCTCCGACCGCGAACGACGACAGCGACTCGGTCGACGAGGACTCGTCGGTGACGGTGGACGTCCTGGGCAACGACACCGACGTCGACGACGGGCTCGACCCCGCGTCCGTGACGGTCACCGGTGGCCCGAGCAACGGGTCGACGAGCGTGAACCCGGACGGGTCGATCGACTACACGCCGGACGCCGGACTTCTTCGGCACCGACAGCTTCACCTACGAGGTGTGCGACTTCGCCGGCGCCTGCGACACCGCCACGGTCGACATCACGGTGAACGCGGTGAACGACGCCCCGACGGCGGTGGACGACGTCGACACGGTCGACGAGGACGCCAGCGTCACCGTCGACGTCCTGGGCAACGACACCGACGTCGACGACGGGCTCGATGCCGCGTCCGTGACGGTCACCAGTGGTCCGAGCAACGGTACGACGAGTGTGAACCCGGACGGGTCGATCGACTACACGCCGGACCCGAACTTCTCGGGCACCGACTCGTTCACCTACCAGGTGTGCGACCTCGCGGGTGAGTGTGACACCGCGACCGTCGACATCACGGTGAACCCGATGAACGACCCTCCGACCGCCGATGACGACATCGTCAGCGTGGACCAGGACAGCGCCACCATCATCGATGTCCAGGCGAACGACGGTGACATCGACGGTGACTCGCTGACCACGCAACCTGACCGGTCTGCCCACGCACGGCACCGTCGTGGTCAATCCCGATGGCACGGTCGAGTACACCCCGGACGCCGGGTACCTCGGGGGTGACTCGTTCACCTACGAGGTCTGCGACCCGAGCCTGGCCTGTGCGAGCGCCACCGTGTTCATCACCGTGAGCGACCTGCCCGAGCCACCCGACGCGGTCGACGACTCCGACACCACCGACGAGGACACGACCGTCACCATCGACGTGCTCGACAACGACTCCGACCCCGAGGGCGACCTTGACGACACGTCCGTGACGGTGACCGGCGGCCCGAGCAACGGGTCCACCAGCGTGAACCCGGACGGGTCGATCGACTACACGCCGGACGCCGACTTCTTCGGCACCGACAGCTTCACCTACCAGGTGTGCGACACGACCCCCATTCCGCTGGGTCCGCTCTGCAGCACCGCCACGGTCGACGTCACGGTCAACTCCGTCAACGACGGTCCGGACGCGGTGGACGACGGCGACACGGTCGACGAGGACTCGAGCGTGACCGTGGACGTGCTCGGCAACGACACCGACGTCGACGACGGCCTGGACCCCGCGTCGGTCACGGTGACCAGCGGCCCCAGCAACGGGTCGACCAGTGTGAACCCGGACGGGTCGATCGACTACACGCCGGACCCCGACTTCTCCGGTACCGACAGCTTCACCTACCGGGTCTGCGACCTGGCCGGCCTGTGTGACACCGCCACGGTCGACGTCACGGTCAACGAGGTCAACGACGGCCCGACCGCAGGCTGACGACTCCGACACCACCGATGAGGACACCACCGTCACCGTCGACGTGCTCGGCAACGACACCGATCCCGACGACGGTCTCGACCCCGCGTCCGTCATCGTGACCGGCGCCCCCGCCAACGGCAGCACCAGCGTCAACCCGGACGGCAGCATCGACTACACCCCCGACCCGGACTGGAGCGGCGCCGACTCGTTCACCTACGAGGTGTGCGACTTTGCGGGTGCCTGCGACACCGCCACGGTCGACATCACGGTGGCCACCATCAACGATCCCCCGAGCGCACTGGACGACACCGCGACGGTGAACGAGGACGCCGGACCGGTCACCATCGACGTGCTCGGCAACGACAGCGACGTCGAGGGTGCACTGGACCCGGCGTCGGTCACAGTGACCAGCGGTCCCAGCAACGGCAGTACGAGCGTCAACCCGGACGGGTCGATCGACTACACGCCGGACGTGGACTTCTCCGGCATCGACACGTTCACGTATGAGGTCTGCGACGTCGACGGCGCCTGCACGACGGCCACCGTCACGGTGACGGTCAGCGCCGTCAACGACGGGCCGGATGCCGTCGACGACTCGGACACGACCGACGAGGACACCGCCGTCACCGTTGATGTGCTCGGCAACGACACCGACGTCGACGACGGGCTCGACCCGGCGTCCGTGACGATCACCGGCGCCGCCGGCAACGGGAGCACCAGCGTGAACCCGGACGGCAGCATCGACTACACGCCAGACGCCGACTGGAGCGGCAGCGACAGCTTCACGTACGAGGTCTGCGACTTCACCGGTCTGTGCGACTCGGCGACCGTCGACATCACGGTCAACGCGGTGAACGACCCGCCGGACGCGCAGGACGACTCCGGTGCCGGTGTCTGGGGCGTGGACATCGACGTCGACGTCCTGGCCAACGACTCCGACCCCGACGGCACGGTGGACGACACCTCGGTCACGGTCGTGAGTGGTCCGGGCAACGGCGCCGCGACGGTGAACGCTGACGGGTCGATCACCTACGTGGCCGACGACGGGTTCGTGGGCACTGACAGCTTCGACTACCGCGTCTGCGACGACGGGACGCCGACCGAGTGCGACACGGCGACGGTGACGATCACCGTGTCGGCCAACCAGGGCCCGGACGCGGTCGACGACTCGGCCACGCTCGACGAGGACGCCGGGCCGGTGACGATCGACGTGCTGGGCAACGACTCCGACCCCGAGGGTGGGGCACTGACCGTGACCGGTGCCGGTCCCGCCGGGCACGGCACCGTGGTCGTCAACCCGGACGGCAGCATCGACTACACCCCTGACGCCGACTGGAACGGCACGGACTCCTTCACGTACACCGTGTGCGACGTGGCGGGCAACTGCTCGACCGCGACGGTCACGGTCACCGTGAACGCGGTCAACGACGGACCCACCGCAGGCAACGACGCGGGCACCGTGCGGCAGGGGCGCACCCTCACGCTCGCGGTGATGGGGAACGACACCGATGCCGATGGCATGCTCGACCCGGCGACGGTCGCGGTGCTCGGCGGACCGAGCCACGGAACCGTGCTCGTCAACGCCGACGGCACGATCGACTTCACGGCCGACGCCGCCTACGCGGGGAACGACTCGTTCACCTACGAGGTCTGCGACGACGGCTCACCGGTGGAGTGCGACACCGCCACCGTCTCCCTGACGATCACCGCCGCCAACCGGCGTCCGGTCGCGGTGGACGACGTGAGCACCACGGCAGAGGACACCCCGGTGACGATCGCCGTCCGGGCCAACGACTCCGACCCCGATGGTGACGCGCTGAGCATCAGCAGCTTCAGCCAGCCCCGGCACGGCACGGTGACACGCTCCGGTGGGCAGCTGGTCTTCGCGCCGGACGGCGACTGGTCCGGCACCGCCCGCTTCACCTATGTCGTCTGCGACCCCGATGGCCGCTGCGACGAGGCAGAGGTGACGGTGACCGTCACACCCGTCGACGACGCACCCAACGCCAACGACGACGCGGTCAGCACCCGTGGTGGGCGTCCCGCGGTGATTCCCGTGGTCGACAACGACGACGAGGTCGACGGCGAGCCGGTCGTGGTCTCCGTCGTCGACGGGGCCGGCCACGGCTCACTCAGCGTCGACGACCAGGGCGACGTGGTCTACACGCCGGACGACGGCTACGACGGCCAGGACGCCTTCACCTACCGGATCTGTGACCCGGACGGTGACTGTGACCAGGCCACCGTGACCATCGAGGTCAGCGGAAGCACCGCGCCGCCGGCAGTCGAGGAGCGGCCGGACACCCCCGAGCCCGACCCGGGTCTGCTGCCGCACACCGGTGGCGACGTGGGTCGCCTGGCGCTGTGGGGGATGACCCTGCTGCTGCTGGGGCTGGCACTCGTGAGCCGGCGTCCGCGCCTCCACGCCTTCCGGTGATCGGAGCATTCCAGTCACTTAGACGGTCGCTCGGACGCGTCCAGACGACTGAAATGCTCCGATCACCACGGCCCGGGCTGGAGCGGGGCGGTCAGGTGCAGCAGACGGCGTCCGCCGAGCCTGCCGACGCCCCGGCCATCGGCAGCTCGACGGGGTTGTCGTCGGTGATCGTGTAGTACTCCCAGGAGCGGCCGTCGGGGTCGTCGACCCACACCTTGTCCTGGCGTGCGTGGCAGCAGACGACGTCGTCCTCGTCGCGCGAGGACAGGCCCACCTGGTCGATCTGCGCGCGCGCCTCGACGACCCGCTCGCACGCCGTCGACCTCGACGCCGAGGTGGTTGAGGCTGCCCGCGGCGGAGGCGTTCTCGATGAGGACGAGCTTGAGCGGGGGGCTCTCGAGCGCGAAGTTGGCGTAGCCGGGACGCTGCTTGTGCGGCTCGGCGCCGAAGAGCTTGGTGTAGAACGTCGACGGCGGCGTCGACGTCGCTGACGTTGAGGGCGAGCTGGACGCGGGGCAGGGCGGTCATCGGGATCTCCTATATCGATGGATGTCGATATCATCGTTCACCAGGAGTTCGACATCTGTCAATACATACATCGACATTCATCGATAGACTGGCCTCATGACGCACCCCGCCCACCCTCCCCGTCCTGCAGCTCGACGCCGCGTGCTGCGCGCCGCTCGGCTCCGACGCCCTGGACGACGCGTCCGCCGAACGCCTGGCCCAGGCCTTCAAGGCACTGGCCGACCCCGTGCGCCTGCGCCTGCTCAGCATCATCGCCGCCGCGCCCACGGGTGAGGCGTGCGCCTGTGACCTCGCGGCGCCGGTCGGCAAGAGCCAGCCCACCGTGAGCCACCACCTCAAGGTGCTGCGCGAGGCGGGTCTGGTCACCAGCCGCAAGCACGGCACCTGGGTGCACTACCGCGCGGTGCCGGAACAGCTCGACGCGCTGCGGGGCGTCCTCACGACCGCGGGTGGCGCCGACGCCGTGACCGACGCGACCCGGACGCCGGACGTCGACACCCACGTCGTCGAGCGGCTCTCCACGCTCGACCGCTTCCTGCCGCTGTGGATCGGCCTGGCCATGGCCGGGGGCCTGGTGCTCGGACGCCTCGCGCCCGGAGTCAACGACGCGCTGCAGGCGGTGTCGGTCGGTGGCGTCTCGCTGCCGATCGCCCTGGGTCTGCTGCTGATGATGTACCCGGTGCTCGCCAAGGTGCGCTACGGCGAGATCGACCGCGTGACCGGCGACCGACGGATGCTGACGGCGTCCCTGGTGTTGAACTGGGTCATCGGCCCCGCCCTGATGTTCACGCTGGCGTGGATCTTCCTGGCCGACCTGCCCGAGTACCGCACCGGGCTTGATCATCGTGGGGCTCGCCCGGTGCATCGCGATGGTGCTGATCTGGAACGACCTCGCGTGCGGCGACCGCGAGGCAGCGGCGGTGCTGGTGGCGATCAACTCGCTCTTCCAGATCGTGGCGTTCTCCGGGCTCGCCTGGTTCTACCTCGAGCTGCTGCCGCAGTGGCTCGGTCTCGGCGAGGGTGAGCAGCTGGACGTGTCGGCTGCCGACATCGCGGTGTCGGTGCTCGTCTTCCTCGGCGTGCCGCTGGTGCTCGGCTACCTCACCCGACGCGTGGGTGAAGCACGGCGTGGCCGCGAGTGGTACGAGGCGTCGTTCCTGCCACGGATCGGTCCGTTCGCTCTGTACGGCCTGCTGTTCACGATCGTGGTGCTCTTCGCCTTCCAGGGCGAGACGATCCTGGCCGAGCCGGCGGACGTCGTCCGGATCGCGCTGCCGCTGCTCGTGTACTTCGCCGTGATGTGGACGGGCTCGTTCGCGCTCGGCTGGCGGCTGCGGCTGCCGTACCCGCGCACCACCACGCTCGCCTTCACCGCTGCCGGCAACAACTTCGAGCTGGCCATCGCGGTGTCGATCGCGACGTTCGGTGTGGCGTCCGGTGAGGCACTGGCCGGGACGGTCGGGCCGCTGATCGAGGTGCCGGCGCTGATCGCGCTCGTCTATGTCTCCCTCTGGGCCCGCAGGAGGTTCTTCGCATGACGCGTCCCACCGTGCTCGTCGCGTGCCGCAAGAACGCCGGACGCTCGCAGGCGGCCGCTGCGCTGCTGCGTCATTACGCCGGCGACCGCGTCGAGGTGCTGTCCGGCGGGTCGGAGCCGGCCGACGAGGTGCACCCGGAGGTGCGCGCCGTGCTGGCCGAACGCGGACTCGAGCCGGAGCAGCGGCCGAAGCGCTTCGACGCGGCGATGGTGCAGGCGGCGGACGTGGTCGTGACCATGGGCTGCGGGGAGGAGTGCCCGTACTACCCCGGGCGGACCTACCTCGACTGGGAGGTCGAGGACCCGCACGGCCAGCCCGTCGAGCGGGTGCGGGAGATCGTCGACGACATCGACGCACGGGTGCGAGGGCTGCTGGTCGATCTCGAGGTGACCACCTAGAGGCGCTAGCCGGGTGCTTGCTCTTGCTAGCACTTCGGTCTAGGGTGGAGACATGGCCACCCCCTCCCTGCCCGGACCGCTCTCGTCAGCGGCGTCCTCGGTCACCAGCACGCTGCCCAGCGGTGAGGCGATCGGCGACTTCATCAGGGAGCAGCGCGAGAGCGCGAAGCTGTCGCTCCGGCGTCTGGCTGAGGAGGCCGGCGTCTCCAACCCGTACCTGAGTCAGATCGAGCGCGGACTCCGCAGGCCCAGTGCGGAGATCCTGCAGCAGCTGGCCAAGGCGCTGCGCATCTCCGCCGAGCAGCTGTACGTGCAGGCCGGGCTGCTCGAGGACCGCGGCTCCTCGCTCGCCGTCGAGGCGGCGGTGCTGTCCGACCCGTCCATCAACGAGCGACAGAAGCGCGTCCTGCTCGATGTCTACGCCTCGTTCCTCTCCGAGAACGGCGTCACCGACGGCGCCGCCCCGGCGGACGCCGCGAAGAGCGTCAAGAAGTCCGCGACGCGCACGTCGGCCAAGAAGGCGGCGAAGCGGACGGCGGCCACCAAGCCACCGGCCAAGAAGCGCGCGACGAAGAAGACCACGGCCAAGAAGACGACCGCCAAGAAGACGACCACCAAGAAGTCCGCCACCAAGAAGACCTCGACCGACAAGCCGTCGGCCGGCTGAACAGGAGATCCCATGCCCACCCGTCCCACCCTTCCCCCGCTGCCTGAGCTTTCCGACGTCCCCGCGCCGGTGCTCGCCCTCGTCGGGGCTGGTGACGCCGCTGTCGAGCTCGCGCGCGAGCTGCCGGCCAAGATCGCGTCGGTCGACAAGAGCGCGCTCGACGTGCGCGAGATCGACCTGACCACCCTTGACCCCCGCAAGCACGACCTCAGCCAGCTCGACCCGCGGCGCATCGACCCGGCCGCCGTCACCGCGACCACGCTGCTCTGGGCCGCCAAGGCCACCGACCAGTACACCGCGCTGGTGACCCGCGGCGAGGGTGTCGTCGCCAAGATGCGCGCAGCCGAGGCAGAAGCCGAGGCCGAGACCGAGGCTCCCGTCGCCCAGCCGCCGGCCGCCAAGGCTGAGGCGCCCAAGACCACTCGCGCCCGCAAGCCCGCGGCGCCGAAGGCGGACGACTCGACCGAGCCGACTGCCTGAGCTCGAGACCAGCGCTCAGCCGGCGTCCGGCTCGAGCGTTGAGGGGGTTCGCCGCGCTCATTCCCCTCCACGCGCGGCGAGCCCCCTTCGCTCTGTCGTGACCGCCTCGCGCGACCCTCGGCGCGACGCCGTACGCTGCTCTGCGTGGATCTGTCCGGCTTGCTCACCGTCTTCGGACTGATCTGGCTCGCCCTTTTCCTGGTGGCGCTCTTCGCGTTCGTCGACGCCCTGATTCGGAAACCGACGGCCTTCGTCGCTGCCGGCAAGCTGACGAAGCCCGCCTGGGCGGCGATCACCGGCGTCGCTGCACTCGCGTTGTTCCTGTTCGGCATCCGTTCGTTCTGGAGCATCCCGGCGATCGTCGCCGCGTTGGTGTACCTGGTCGACGTCCGACCCGCGGTGCGCGGCATTTCCGGCGGGCGTCCGCCGTCCTCCTCCTGGTGAGAGTCCGTGCCTGAGCTCGTCGACGCCGAACGCCGCCTGCACTACGTCGTCACTGGCGCGGGTGACCCCGTGACCGTCTTCGTCCCGGGTCTGGCGCAGAGCATCGCCGACACGCGTCCGTTCGGCAGTGCGGTGACGGGATCGCGCGTCTTCGTCGACCTGCGGGGCCATGGGGGCTCGACTCCGCCCGCGTCCGACGACGGGTGGAGCCACGAGGGGTTGGCCGATGACGTGCGATGGGTCGCCGACGAGGTGGGCGCGACGCGCGCGCTGGGTGTCTCGCTCGGTGCGGGTGCCCTGGTGCGACTGCTGGCGCAGACTCCGGACCGGTTCGAGCGGGTGGTGCTGGCGCTGCCGGGACCGCTGACGGAGCCGCGGGACGCAGAACTGCTGGCCGTCACCGACGCCCTGGCCGACGCCGTCGACGCCAACGACCCGATCGCCCTCGGAAGGGAGCTGCTGTCCCTGCAGCCGCCGGCGGCGCGGAGCCGGATGGACGCATCGGTGTGGGCGCGGCGGCACGCCGCCGAGATCGGCGGGACAGCGGTGGCCGGGGCGCTGCGCCACCTTCCCCGGCAGCGCGTGGTGGACTCGCTGGACGCGCTCGCGGACGTCACCGCTCAGGTGCTCGTGCTGGCCCAGCGAGACGACCCGATCCACCCGCTCAACTCCGCGGAGGCGCTCGCCGAGGCGCTGCCGCGCGCCGACCTCGTCGTCAGCGACACCCCCTGGGTGTGGGGTGCACGGGCCAAGCTCCGCGAGACGGTGTCGGCCTTCCTGTAGGGGTGCGGTGTGACACCGTTCCCGTTGATTGCAGGTATGGCGGCACCCATGGACGCCGCGCGGCACGTCCGGCACGTGGTTGGCTCTCCCCATGGGACACGACCACGGACGCACCGAACGCCTCGACCTCACGGACGCCACGCTGCGTGAGTGGGACGCCACCGTCCTCGACGTCGACGAGGACGGGATCGTGCTCGACCGCTCCGCCTTCTATCCCGGCGGCGGGGGACAGCCGCCGGACCACGGCGTCCTGCTGTGGGGTGGTGTGCAGACGCGGATCGTCGGAGCCCGACGGGGTGACGACATCCGGCTCGTCCCCGCCGAAGGTGACCCGGTGCCACCGGCCGGCACCTCGGTGCGTGGCGCGATCGAGGACGACCGCCGCACTGCGCTGATGCGGACGCACTCGGGGCTGCACCTGCTGTCAGGCGTCGTGTTCCGCGAGTACGGGTGCCTCGTGACCGGCGGGAACATGGAACCGCTCGAGGCGCGGATGGACTTCAACCTCCCGGAGGTGCCGGAAGGGTTCAAGGAGCGCGTTGCCCAGGGGTGTGCCGAGGAGATCGCCGCCGACCGGGCGATCGAGGTGAAGACCCTGCCGCGCGACGAGGCGTTCCAGATCCCCGACATCATCCGCACCGCGACGAACCTGCTGCCACCCGAGCTCGAGGTCGTGCGCATCGTCGACATCGTCGGGCTCGACACCCAGGCGGACGGCGGGACGCACGTGGCGTCGACGCGTCAGATCGGCGGGCATCGAGGTCGTCAAGGTGGAGAACAAGGGCAAGGGGTTCCGCCGCCTCCGCATCCGCCTGACCGACAGCGCCTCAGCCTGAGCCGCGGAAGAAGCCGTCGATGCCGGGTGGTGGTGTCCGCGGCGCCCCGTCGGAGACCTCCCGTGGCCGGTCGCTGCCTCGATGTCTTGGGTTGTCGCGCCGGACCTGCAGCCACATGAGGAGCGCGATCAGGACAGCCACGACTACCAGGCCGATCAGCATCTCCACGGACTGACTCCCAGCAGCTAGAGCCGGTCGTCCGGAGTCTTGGGGGTCTTCGGCGGACGGCTCTGGGTCGCCGCGGTCGCCACGGTTATCCTGCGGCTCATGAGCCAGAGCGCGATCACCGCCAGCACGAACAGAATGAGCAGCAGCTGCCAGGTCCTCACGCGGTCCTCCGTCCGTCCCCGTGAGTATGGCACCGACACGACGCCGTGCGCCGCCCATGGGTGCGGTGATTCCTGCAATCAACGGGAACGGTGTCACACCGCACCCGTTCAGGGGGTGGACCACCACAGCAGCTGGACGCCGTACCAGCGGTCCGTCTCGCCCCGAGGGACCATGCCCAGACGGCGCATCACGGCCAGTGATCGGTCGTTCCCGGGATAGGCCAGGGCGTTGATCGCGGACAGCCCCAGGTCGTCGCGCGCGTGCTCCATCAGTCGCTGCGCCGCCTCGGTGGCGTACCCGTGACCCCAGTGGTCGGGGTGCAGGTGCCAGCCGACCTCGACGTCCTCGGTGTCCTCACCCTCAGCGTCGGGCAGATGGGCCAGCAGCGCCGTGCCCACGGGCGACGCGAGGCCGTCCGGGACGATCGCCCACAGGCCGTAGCCGGGTTCGTCGGTCATCCACGACTGCCAGCGCAGCAGCTTCTCGTGGGCCATCTGCTCGTCGGTCCACGGTGCGGGGTTGGCGCCGAGCCAGCGCGCGACCTCGTCGCGTCGGTAGATGTCGAAGGCCGTGGCGACGTCCGCCGCGTCGTCGGGGTCCCACGGGCGCAAGGTCAGGCGTTCGGTGCGAAAGGTCGTCGGAGACACCCGTCCACTGTGCCTCACGCGGTTGAGGACCTGAACCGGCGGGTAACCCACCTGCAGTGGCCCGCCCTGAGGGAATGCGGCAGGATCAACGGCGGTTCGACCAAGAGGCGTCTGAAGGACGCCCCACGCTCCGGTGACGAAGGGATGACTCGGGTGAGCTCGCTCCACCGGATGACCCCGTCCCGGGTCGCCATGCTCACCGTTCACACCTCCCCCCTCGACCAGCCGGGCACAGGTGACGCCGGCGGCATGAACGTCTACATCGTCGAGACCGCCCGACGCCTCGCCGAGCTCGGCGTCGAGGTCGAGATCTTCACCCGCGCCACCTCCGGTGCACTGCCCGCCGTCGTCGACGCTCGCGCCGGGTGTGCTGGTGCGCCACATCGCCGCCGGCCCGTTCGAGCCGCTCGCCAAGGAGGACCTGCCGGCGCTGCTGTGCCCGTTCGCGTCCGGCGTCCTGCGGGTCGAGGCGCAGCACGACCCCGGTCACTTCGACCTCGTGCACTCCCACTACTGGCTGTCCGGCCAGGTCGGGACGCTCGCGCAGGACCGCTGGCAGGTGCCGCTCGTGCACTCGATGCACACCATGGCCAAGGTCAAGAACTCGTTGCTGGCCGACGGCGACATCCCCGAGCCCTCAGGCACGCGTGCTCGGCGAGCATGCGCTCGTGGCCTCGGCCGACCGGCTGCTCGCCAACACACCGGCCGAGGCCGAACAGCTCATCGACCTCTACGACGCGCATCCGGCGCAGGTGGCGACCGTCCCGCCGGGTGTCGACCTCTCCCGATTCACTCCCGGCGACGCCGCCGACGCGCGCAGCAGGCTCGGGCTGCCGGCGTCGGCCCACGTGCTGCTGTTCGTCGGACGCATCCAGCCGCTCAAGGCGCCGGACGTGCTGCTCCACGCAGCTGCTCGGCTGCTCGAGGATGACCCGTCCCTGCGCGACGAGCTCGTCGTCGCGGTCGTGGGCGGTCCGAGCGGCAGCGGTCTCGCGCACCCCGACCACCTGCAGGGACTTGCCGACCAGCTCGGCATCTCCGACGTCGTGCGGTTCGCGCCGCCGGTCGGACAGGCAGCGCTGGTCGACTGGTACCGCGCGGCGGACGTCACCGTCGTTCCGTCGTACAACGAGTCGTTCGGCCTCGTCGCCATCGAGTCGCAGGCCTGTGGGACGCCGGTCGTCGCGTCGTCGGTCGGTGGCCTTCGGACGGCTGTCGCCGACGGCGTGTCCGGCGTCCTGATCGAGGGGCACGACCCGCAGCACTACGCCGATGCGCTGGCGCGGCTGATCCGTGAGCCGCGGCGTCGTGCGGCGCTGTCGGCCGGAGCCGTGCAGCACGCCCGCGAGTTCGGCTGGGACGCCACCGCGCGCGGCACGCTCGCCGTCTACGAGCAGGCCATCGCTGCTCGTCGTCTGCAGCGCGTGGCGTCCTGACCGGGGCAGAATGCCCGCGTGACCACTGGTGACGCCGTCGACACGGTCCGATCAGCCCTTGACGAGCTGGCCGTGCCCTACGAGGTCTCGGCGCCGGGGACTTTCGTCGCCGTGCTGCCGGGTGAGCGCAAGCTTCGGACGACGGTGTCGATCGTCGTGGGACCGCACAGCCTGACCGTCAACGCCTTCGTCATCAGGCACCCCGACGAGAACACCGATGCCGTGCACCGCTGGTTGCTGCAGCACAACGCGCGGCACCCGGGGCTGGCGTTCGGGGTCGACCCGCTCGGTGACGTCTACCTGGTCGGGCAGCTGCCGCTGACCGGGATCACCGTCGGCCGAGGTGGACCAGCTGCTCGGTCGCGTGCTCGACGTCGCCGACTCGTCGTTCAACACCCTGCTCGAGCTCGGCTTCGCCACGAGCATCCGCCGCGAGTGGGCGTGGCGCGTCTCACGCGGTGAGTCGCTCGCCAACCTGCAGGCGTTCACGCACCTGGTCGACGACGCAGACCCAGGTCAGCCGCGCGACGCGTAGTGCTCGGCGAACTCGCGGAAGGCGGCGAAGGCGCGGGGGCCGTACACGGTGCCGGGGCCGCCCATCATCTGGATGCAGACGCCGAGGGTCTCGGCGACCTCCTGCTCGGTGGCGTGCGCCCGGGCGGCGCCGCGCGCGTGTGACGCGATGCACCCGTCGCACTGGTCGGCGACGGCGATCGCCAGGGCGATGAGCTCCTTGGTCTTGGCGTCGAGCGCACCGGCGCTGCTGGAGGCCTTCTTCAGCGCGGTGAAGCCGTCGTAGACGTCGGGGATCATCTTGCGCAGCGCCAGCGCCGGGTCGCGAAGCTCCTCCTGGACTCCCTTGCCGTAGGAACGGGAGTGCACGTGGGTCTCAGTCTCAGTCATGGGTCCACGCTAACCCTCGGGTCAGAGCCGCCCCATGGACCAACGTCCCGCGGCGATACGCTCGCTGCATGGCTGCGACGTTGGTGCTGCTCCGTCACGGGCAGAGCGAGTGGAACGCGAAGAACCTGTTCACCGGCTGGGTCGACGTCGGTCTCACCGAGGTCGGACGCGCCGAGGCCGTCCGCGGAGGCGAGCTGATGGCGTCCGCCGGCTTCTTGCCGGACGTCGTGCACACGTCGGTGCAGCGGCGCGCCATCCGCACGGCGGAGCTGGCCCTCGAGGCCTGCGACCGTCAGTGGATCCCGGTGCGGCGGTCGTGGCGTCTGAACGAACGGCACTACGGCGCGCTGCAGGGCAAGGACAAGAAGCAGACGCTGGACGAGTTCGGCGAGGAGCAGTTCATGCTCTGGCGTCGTTCGTACGACACCCCGCCCCCGCCGTTGCCCGACGACGACGAGTACTCGCAGGTGGGTGACCCGCGCTACGCGTCACTGCCGTCGGAGCTGATGCCGCGCAGCGAGTGCCTCAAGGACGTGCTCGAGCGGATGCTGCCGTACTGGTACGACGCGATCGTCCCGGATCTGCGGACCGGACGGGTCGTGCTCGTGACGGCCCACGGCAACTCGCTGCGTGCCCTGGTCAAGCACCTCGACGGCATCAGTGACGGGGAGATCGCCGGGCTGAACATCCCCACCGGCATCCCGCTGCTCTACGAGCTGGACGCCGACCTCCGTCCGACCACCCCTGGCGGTCGCTACCTCGACCCCGATGCGGCGGCGGACGCCATCAAGGCGGTGGCCTCCCAGGGCCGGTGAGCGCCACAGCCAACCCAGTTCCCCCTGGCTGACGTTCGCCACAGCCCGCCGACTGCGTGCCTGGGGGATGTTTCTGGAGGCCGAGTGTGTCGTCGGTGGACGTGACAGCGCGTCGGATGCGTCCATTGAAGCGATACTCACGATTCCGCGGGCTCTGACCGTCGAAAAGCGTGAGTATCGCTTCACTCGACGGTGGGGGGACGCTCGGCCCCTGTGGGCTAGTCGTGCTCGAGGGTCTGCGGACGCTGGCCGGTGGCCTGGTGCACGACGCGCCGCGCGACTGACACGGCGTGGTCGGCGAATCGCTCGTAGAAGCGGCTGATCAGGGTCACGTCGATGGCGGTCTCGACGCCGTGCGACCAGTCCGGGGAGAGGATCTTCATGAACATCTGCCGGTGCAGCTCGTCCATCCGGTCGTCCTCGACCTCCAGACGCAGCGCGTGGGCGACGTCGACGGACGTGATGATCTCGCCGGTCTCGTAGACGAGCCGGACGGCGAGGTCGCCCATCTCGCGGATGGTCTCGTGCAGCTCCTCGGGCACCGCCAGGTCGGGGTAGCGACGACGTGCGCTGCGGGCGATGTGCTCGGCGAGGTCGCCCATCCGCTCGAGGGTCGTGCTGATGCGCAGTGCACCGACCAGTGACCGGAGCTCACCGGCCACGGGAGCCTGCAGTGCGATGACGTCGAGGGTCAGCTCCTCGAGGCTGTCGGCTCGCTCGTCGATGTCGACGTCGCTGGCGATCACCGACTCCGCCGCCTGCAGGTCGGCGTTGAGGAGGGCACGGGTGGCTCGGCCCATCGCGTCGCCGACCAGCTGGGTCATCTCGACAAGTCGCTCGCTGATCTCGTTCAGCTGCTCGTGGTACTGCTGGCGCATGCGCACAGCCTAGAGGCACGTCCGTGAACGCCAGGGGCGAGACGGTGAACCATCCACCACGCCACGGTGAACTTCTGCCCAACGGTCGGTGGATCCGGGTCCCCGAAAGCGAACAGACGCCGCCCGGACGCCTACTGTGGTGTCGTGTCAGAAGCATCACCCACACCGGTCGAAGCCGGTTCGCCGGCGCTGCCCCCCGGGGCAGAGGCTGTGCTGTCGGCTCTCACGTCGGCCTGGGTCGTGCTCGACGGGCGCGACCGCGTCGTCCGCTCCAGTCCCTCGGCCCTGCCCTACGGCCTCGTCCGCGGCAACCGGTTGCGCGTCGAGACGCTCGCGCTCATGGCGCGCCAGGTGCGACGGGACGGACAGGTGCGCGAGCTCGAGGTGGAGGTGCCCCGAGGACACCGCGGCACCGAGCTGCTCGTGCTCGACGTCCGGCTCGCCCCTCTCGGCGACCTCGTGCTGCTGCTCGCCGAGGACCAGACGGCACTGCGCAGACTGGACGCCGTCCGTCGCGACTTCGTCGCCAACGTCAGTCACGAGCTCAAGACGCCCGTCGGCGCGCTCGCCCTGCTGTCGGAGGCGGTGGCCGGCTCGGCCGACGACCCGCAGGCCGTCCGTCGCTTCGCGGCGCGCATGCAGCACGAGTCGCACCGGCTCACGATGATGGTGCAGGACCTCATCGCGCTGTCCCGCCTGCAGAGTCACGACCCGCTGCGCGGAGCGAAGGTCGTCAACGTCGACGACGTGGTCGCCGAGGCGGTCGACGCCACGCACCTGGAGGCCGAGGCCCGCGAGATCCGCCTCGAGGTACGCGGCCAGCACGGGCTCGCGACGCTCGGTGACGAGGAACAGCTCTTCACCGCACTGCGCAACCTGATCGCCAACGCGATCAACTACAGCCCCGACCACACGCGGATCACCATCGGCGTCAACCTGGTCGGCACCACCGTCGAGATCAGCGTGGCCGACCAGGGCATCGGCATCCCCGAACGCGACCTCGAGCGCATCTTCGAGCGCTTCTACCGCGTCGACCCTGCGCGTTCCCGCGCCACTGGTGGGACGGGCCTCGGGCTGTCCATCGTCAAGCACGTCGCCGCCAACCACGGCGGCGAGGTGCGCGTGTGGAGCTCGGAGGGTGCCGGCTCGACGTTCACCCTGCGCCTGCCGGCGCACCGCGACGACTGGCACCCGGTGTCAGACATCGCCGACATCCCTAGCCCGGAGGACCAACCGTGACCCGAGTGCTGGTCGTCGAGGACGAGGAGTCGTTCAGCGACGCGCTCTCGTACATGCTCCGCAAGGAGGGGTACGAGGTGGCCGTGGCCAGCAACGGTCACGACGCGATCGACGACTTCGACCGCAACGGTGCCGACCTGGTGCTGCTCGACCTGATGCTGCCCGGCGTGCCCGGCACCGAGGTGTGCCGCTCGATCCGTCAGCGCTCCAACGTCCCGGTGATCATGCTCACCGCCAAGGACAGCGAGATCGACAAGGTGGTCGGTCTCGAGCTCGGTGCCGACGACTACGTGACCAAGCCGTTCTCCTCGCGCGAGCTCGTCGCGCGGATCCGTGCGGTGCTTCGGCGAGGCGGTGAGGCGGAGGACCTGCTGCCACCGGTGCTCGAGGGCGGGCCGGTCCGCATGGACATCGAGCGGCACGTGGTGACGGTGCGCGGCGAGACGCTGAAGCTTCCGCTGAAGGAGTTCGAGCTGCTCGAGATGCTGCTCCGCAACGCCGGACGCGTCCTGACCCGGATGCAGCTCATCGATCGGGTGTGGGGCTCGGACTACGTCGGAGACACCAAGACGCTCGACGTCCACATCAAGCGGCTGCGGGCGAAGATCGAGCCTGACCCCGCCAACCCGCGGCACATCATCACGCTGCGCGGCCTGGGCTACAAGTTCGAGGCCTGACGACTGCCGAGCCCCTCAGGCGCCGGGAGCGATGACGTACTCGTCGCCCGGCGGCACCACGAGCACGTCCAACGTCGTGCTGCCCGCGCTGGCGAAGGAGAGCGTCAGGGTCGTCCAGTCGCCGGGGGCGAGGTTCGCCCCGGGACGGACGTCGCGATCTCTGAGCCGATCCCCATCCGCACCCGCTGGTTGGGGGCGACCTCGATCGGCCCTCCGTCGATCTCGACGGGCGTCTCGCCGACGACGGCCTGCTGCAGCACGTCGCCCTCGGCCGCGTTGTTGACGAGCGTCAGTGTCAGTGAGGCGTCCTCGCCGAAGCTGACCACGAGCGCGTTGCGGACCGCCATGTAGTCGTCGTCGAAGGCGGCGTCCTCGGGGACGTTGACGTTGCGTCCGTCGGCCCCGTCGTAGTCCTGGCTGGTCTGGGCGGTCTGGCCGGCCTGACAGCCGGTGAGGAGCAGGAGGCCGACGAAGGCGGCCGCGAGGGGGCGTCGGAGCTGGCGCGTCATGGCCGACAGCGTAGAGGGTGCGGGCCGCGCCAGGGCGGCAGGTCAGCGGTGTCGACCCTGGTCAGCCGACCGGTCAGGTGTCCAGGCCGATCGCCGGCACCAGCTCGACGAGGGCGGACTCCAGGTGGACGTCCGTCGTCGGGTGGCGGACGACGTCCACCACCACTCCGTCGTCACGCACCAGCAGCAGGGTCACCCCGGTCAGCCCGTAGGCGCCCCGCAGGACCTCACCGGGGTCGCTGACGGCGGACAGCCGGGCCGTGCCCACCCCCTCGCGCAGGTCGGCCAGCTGGGCGGACTGGTCGGGGCCGCCGACCGCCACCAGCGAGACGCCGAACGACCCGACGGACGGGGCGATGGAGGAGAGCAGTGCCGCGCACTCCGGGCAGTCGGGGGGCACCAGAGCCAGGACGGCCGGGCGCAGGCTGCGGGAGGAGACGGGGGCGCCGGCCTTCTCCAGGGTGGCCTCCGGCAGCAGGCCGCCGATCTGACCGGGGGCCGGCGCGACGCTGGCCAGAGGCGCAGCGGGGGGCTGTGCGGCGTGCGGGCCGACGATCCAGGCACCGACGGCGCCGGACACCGCCACCCCCGCCATCGAGATCAGCACCACCGAGGCGGTGATCGTGAGGCGTCGGCGTCGGGCGGTCCTGCGGTCGGAGAGCGGCCTCAGGGGGGACGCCGGGGGCAGCGCCCGGGCGTCCTGGAGCCAGCGGTCCCGGTCGGCGTCGAGCTCGCTGGCGTCGTCGGGGGCCTGGAGGGTCAGCCCCTCGAGGTCCTCCGGCAGGAGGTCGTCGTGGTGGCCGTCGGGACCAGGTCCGGCTCCGCGCGCACCGCTCATGGGCCGAGTATCCCCCCGATCGCGGACGCCGCCAACGCGCGGTGGACGGCGGTGGGGCGCGGCGGGCCGGTGGCCGACGGGCGCGCGCGTGCCACGGCCCACCCGGTTCTGTCAACCCCCCGCTCGAGGTTCCTCGGGTCGTGAACAGGGGCCTGACCTGCGGAAACGCCGTCGGGGGGGTCCGCGGGGCGTGTTAGACTAGGTCCTCGACGAACAACTCCAGACGCCGCTCACCCACCGGCCTGGCTACGCGAGGGGACATCACCATATGACGTTCGAGGTCGGCGAGACGGTCGTCTACCCCCACCACGGAGCAGCCAAGATCGAGGCCGTCGAGACGCGCGTCGTCAAGGGCGAGGAGCGGCTCTACCTGGTGCTGAAGGTGGCCCAGGGCGACCTCACCGTCCGGGTCCCGGCGGACAACGCCGAGTACGTCGGCGTCCGCGACGTGGTGAACGCCGCCGGCCTGGAGCGGGTCTTCGACGTCCTGCGCATGCCGTACACCGAGGAGCCCACCAACTGGTCCCGCCGCTACAAGGCGAACCTGGAGAAGCTGGCCTCCGGTGACGTGATCAAGGTCGCCGAGGTGGTCCGCGACCTCTTCCGCCGTGAGCAGGACCGCGGGCTCTCCGCCGGTGAGAAGCGGATGCTGGCCAAGGCCCGGCAGATCCTGGTCTCCGAGCTCGCCCTCGCCGAGCACACCAACGAGGACAAGGCCGAGGCCATCCTCGACGAGGTGCTCGCCAGCTAGTCCCGCGCGCCACACCCCCAGAACGACGCTTTCACCCGCTCTGGCGCACCAACCTTCGCCTCCATCCTTGAGGTGGCTGGGCCTTCGGTTCGGGCTGATTTCTGCCGAGATCACCTGTACCCGCCCCACGTCCCCAAGGAGCCGACCGATGCACCGCCCCCGGCTGAAGCGCGTCCCCAGCGGAGTGGTCGAGCTGCTGCGGCTCTTCGTGGTCGTCTTCTTCGCCGGGATCGGCTCGCTCGCGGGTGCCCAGTGGGACCTGGCCGACACCCCCTTCGCCGCCCTCAACGGCGCCTTCCTCGGCGTCGTCCTCGGCTCGTTCGTCGGCTACTCGATCGGCGGCGTCCTCGGGCGCAGCACGGTCGCCGCCGTCGACCGCACCGAGGAGCGGCTGCGCTCGGTCTCGGCCGAGACCATCGTCGGGGGAGTGTTCGGTGGCCTCGTCGGCGTCTTCCTCGCCGCCGCCGTGGCGTGGCCGATCTTCTTCGTCGGCTCTCCCGCCCTCGCGATCCCGATCTTCGGCTTCGTCGTGGTGGTGCTCGGCCTGCTCGGCTTCAAGGTCGGAGCGGCCAAGCGTGAGTCGATGATCGGCATCTTCGGGGCACGTGCGGGGATGGCCCCGCCCTCCCGGTCAGCCTCCTCCTACCCGAAGATCGTCGACACCTCCGTCGCCATCGACGGCCGCATCGTGGACGTCATCCGCGCCGGCTTCCTGCACGGCGAGCTCGTGCTGACGGCTCCGGTGATCGCCGAGCTGCAGGGCTTCGCCGACGCCGGTGACGAGACCCGGCGGGCCAAAGGACGTCGGGGCCTCGAGGTGCTCGAGGTGCTCAAGCGCGAGCCCGGCGTCGAGGTCGTCGTGCTCGACGACACCGTCCCCGGTGTCCCCGAGGTGGACGCCAAGCTGGTCCGGCTGGCCATCGACCGCGACGCGGCACTGCTGACCCTCGACACCAACCTCGCCAAGGCGGCGGGCATCGCCGGCGTCCGGGTGCTGAACCTGCACGCCTTGGCTCTGGCCCTCCGGCCCCCGGTCACCGCCGGGGACGAGGTCGCCGTGCTGGTGACCAAGACCGGCAAGGAGCCCGGCCAGGGCATCGGCTACCTCGACGACGGCACGATGGTCGTGGTCGAGCGGGGACGCGAGTTCGTCGGGCACGAGGTCGTGGTCCAGGTGACCAGCGTGCTCACCACGGCCAATGGCCGTTTGGTGTTCTCCCGCCCGGTCGGGGAGGCTGTCCCCATGAGCAAGCACGAGGTGGAGACTTCCCGGTGAGGACGGCCGCCGTCGTCCCCGCAGCGGGCCGCGGCGAGCGGCTCGGTCCCGGTGCCCCGAAGGCGCTCCGTGAGCTGGCCGGTCAGCCGTTGCTCGTCCATGCCGTCCGCGCCCTGGCGGAGGCGCGCAGCGTCGACGTGATCGTCGTGGCGGCACCGGTCGAGGAGGAGTCGGTGGTCTCCCGCATCCTGCAGCCGGTCGTCGGCGACACCGAGCTGCACGTCGTGGCCGGTGGGGAGACCCGACAGCAGTCGGTGCGGCTGGCGCTGGAGGCGCTGCCCGACGACATCGACGTGGTGCTCGTGCACGACGCCGCCCGCCCCCTGCAGCCCGAGGACGTCATCGACGCCGTCACCGCCGCGGTGCGCGCGGGAGCGGACGCCGTGGTGCCCGCGGTCCCGGTGACGGACACCGTCAAGCAGGTGGACGCCGCGGGGCGCGTCGAGGCGACGGTCGACCGCTCCCAGCTGCGCGCCGCCCAGACCCCGCAGGGGTTTGCCCGCATCGTGCTCGAGTCGGCGCACCGGGACGCCTTCGAGCACGGACTCGAGGACGCGTCCGACGACGCCGGACTGGTCGAGCACTTCGGCCGCCCGGTGATGGCGATCCCTGGATCCGAGGACGGCTTCAAGGTGACCCGCCCGCTCGACCTGGTGCTCGCCGAGGCAGTCCTCGCCCGACGCCGTTCGGCCGGGGTCCACTGACGTGGCAGGCCCGCCCCGCGTCGGCGTCGGCGTCGACGTGCATCCGCTCGAGGCGGGGCGACCGATGGCGCTGGCCGGGCTCACCTGGCCCGACGAGCCAGCCGGCTGCGTCGGCCACTCCGACGGCGACGTGGTGGCGCACGCCTGCTGCGACGCGCTGCTGTCGGCGTCCGGGCTGGGCGACCTCGGGGCGGTTTTCGGCACCGACCGGCCGGAGTGGGCCGGGGCGTCCGGAGCGGCGCTGCTGGCCGAGACCGCCCGGCTGGTCCGCGAGGCCGGTTTCACCATCGGCAACCTCGCCGTGCAGGTCGTGGGGGAGCGCCCCAAGGTGGGTGGGCGTCGCGCCGAGGCCGAGGCGGCGCTCGGCGCCGCTGTCGGTGCACCCGTCACGGTGAGCGCCACGACGACCGACGGCCTCGGGCTGACCGGGCGCGGTGAGGGCCTGGCCGCCATCGCCACCGCCCTCGTCCTTCCCCGCTGATGCCAAGAACGACGCATTCACTCTGCTCGCACGCAACAAGCGCTGCATTCATGCCGGGGACAACTCGCTAGCCTTGCCCGGTGACGATCTCCCTCTACGACACCGCGGCCCGCAAGGTGCGACCGTTCGAGCCGCTGCGTACGGGTGAGGTCTCCGTCTACCTCTGCGGAGCGACGGTGCAGGCTCCGCCGCACATCGGGCACATCCGCAGTGGGGTCGTCTTCGACGTCATGAGCCGCTGGTTCGCCTACCGCGGCTACCGGGTGACCTTCGTCCGCAACGTCACCGACATCGACGACAAGATCATCGCCGGCGCCGCCGACGAGGGCATCCCGTTCTGGCAGCTCGCGATGCGCAACGAGCGCGCCTTCGCCTGGGCCTACGACGTGCTCGGCTGCCTGCCGCCGGACGCCGAACCGCGCGCCACGGGTCACGTGCCCGAGATGATCGTGCTGATGCAGAAGCTGATCGACGCCGGGCATGCCTACGCCGCCGACGGAGACGTCTACTTCGACGTCGGGTCGTGGCCGCAGTACGGCGAGCTGTCAGGGCAGCGGGTCGATGAGATGCAGGCGGCGCCCGACTCGACGTCGGACGCCAAGCGCGACCCGCGTGACTTCGCGCTGTGGAAGGCGGCCAAGCCCGGAGAGCCGTCCTGGCCCACGCCGTGGGGCGAGGGGCGTCCCGGCTGGCACCTGGAGTGCTCGGCCATGGCGCACAAGTACCTCGGTGCGGCGTTCGACATCCACGGCGGCGGGCTCGACCTGGTGTTCCCGCACCACGAGAACGAGATCGCGCAGAGCAAGGCGGTCGGCGACCCGTTCGCGTCCTACTGGCTGCACAACTACTGGGTGACCACGTCCGGCGAGAAGATGAGCAAGTCGCTCGGCAACTCGCTGCTGGTCACCGAGGTCGTGCACCGGGTGCGACCGATCGAGCTGCGCTACTACCTCGTGGCCGCGCACTACCGCTCGCACATCGAGTTCAGCGAGGCGGCGATGCACGAGGCGGCCGCCGGCTTCCGGCGGCTGGAGTCGTTCGTCCGGCACGCCACCGAGCGCGTGGGCGCCACCGAGCCCGGCATCGTGTGCGCCGAGTTCGAGCAGGCCATGGACAACGACTTCGGCGTACCGGCCGCGCTGGCGTCCGTGCACGACATCGTGCGTGAAGGCAACAAGGGGTTGGCCGACGGCGACGAGGTTGCCGTGCGCGGTGCCTTGGCGTCGGTGCGCGCGATGCTGGGGGTGCTCGGCCTGGACCCGCTCGGTTCGCCGTGGGCCGAGCGCGAGTCGACCGGCGGCGACCTGCACGACGTCGTGGACGCCTTGGTCAAGGCGCAGCTCGCGGCGCGGCAGCAGGCGCGTGCCGACAAGGACTACGCCGCTGCGGACGCGATCCGCGACTCGCTGACAGCGGCAGGCATCGTCATCGAGGACACCGCCGACGGCGCGCGCTGGTCGCTCGCAGAGGAGCACTGATGGCCGGCAACTCCCAACGCAAGGGTGCGATCCGCAAGGGCAAGAAGGGCCCGACGGTGGGCAGCGGCGGGCAGCGGCGCAAGCAGCTGAAGGGCCGAGGGCCGACCCCCAAGGCGAGCGAGCGCGACAAGCACGTGGCAGCGCGACGGGCGCGAGCGGCCGCCAAGCGCTCGGACGGCAAGGCGCCCGTCAAGGCGTCCGGACGCAGCAAGCCGCGTCCCAAGGGCGGTCCGGAGTACGTCGTCGGACGGAATGCCGTCGTCGAGTCGTTGACCGCCCAGATCCCCGCGACTGCCCTGTACGTCGCCGAGCGGATCGACAACGACGAGCGGGTCCGTCAGGCCGTCGACCTGGCGAACGAGATGGCGTTGCCGGTGCTCGAGGCCCCCCGCATCGAGCTCGACCGCCTCGCCGACGGACCACCCCACCAGGGGCTGGTGCTGCAGGTCCCGCCGTACGAGTACGCACATCCCGATGACCTCGTCGCGCGGGCGCACGATGCTGGCGAGACACCGCTCGTGGTCGCGCTCGACCACGTCACCGACCCGCGCAACCTCGGCGCCGTCGTCCGGTCGGCGGCCGCGTTCGGTGCGCACGGAGTCCTGGTGCCGGAGCGGCGGGCCGCCGGCATGACGGCGTCCGCCTGGAAGACCGCGTCGGGTGCGGCCGCTCGGGTGCCGGTGGCGCAGTGCACCAACCTCGCGCGGGCACTGGCCGCCTACCGCAAGGCTGGGCTCTTCGTGGTCGGTCTCGGCGCGGACGGGGACACCACGATCGACGAGGTCGACGCGGACCTGCCCCTGGTGCTGGTCGTCGGAGCCGAGGGTGCGGGGCTGTCGCGCCTGGTGCGTGAGGGCTGCGACGTCATCGCCGGCATCCCGATGAGGGCCGACACCGAGTCGCTCAACGCGAGCGTGGCGGCCGGCATCGCGCTGTACTCCCTGACTCAGCGCCGCTGACCCCTCGGCCAAGCGCGCCCTGACGGCCGCCCGAGGACGCAGATGCGTCCGCTTTGCGGTGGTGTCGCACAGTCGGTCCCCCCACGGTGCGTGACGGGTGCTGCGCCGGACGGGCGACTTGAAGGGAAACCCCGCCCGGCGGGCCTGAGCCGGCGTTCAGGATGGGCGCCGAGGAGGAATCGCCGGTGGAGCTGCTCGACACCCGTACGCGGGGTGTGAACCGCCTGCGCCCACGCATGCGCAGCGTGGGTGTCGTGCATGTGGTGGCGGCGCTGATCATGGCTCCGCTGCTCCTGAGGGGGGAGCTGCGCGGCTGCGTCGGCAACGACGTCGTCAGCATCCCGGCCGGGCTCGTCCTCGCCCTCATCGTCGGCCTCGCCGGCGTGGTCATGGTGATGCGGACGCCGCGCGCGTCCGCCGTCGCGCCCGCCGCCTCGGCCGGTGCGTCCCTGTCGCTGCTCGGCGGTGCCGGGGCGGGGTGGATCTGGCTCGCGTCGCAGCCGTGTCTGGGCAACGCCCTCGACCGTGAGGTGGTGACCCTGCTGCTCGTGACGGCCGGCGCGGCCGCCGCACTCGGGACCTCGCTGTGGCTGCTGTACTCACGCGACGAGCTCGAGCCGTGGTACGCGACGCGCGGGGTGGTGCTGGCGGCCGCGGTGTCCGCGATCGTGCTGGTCTGCGGTGTCGGCTTCGCAGCGCTCATGTACGACGCGGGTGATACGCCCGTCGCCGTGACGTCAGTGGCGGTGAGCGTGCCCTGGGCGATCGCTGTTGCAGCCACAGGCTGGCTGCGGCCGTCACCGGCAGTGGCAGCCGCGATGCCCGCCACGGTCCAGGGGCTGTGGCTGCTGCTCGGCTGACCCGTCACACTGTCCGGATGCGAGCCGTCCGCCCCGCCACCACCGCAGATCGAGAGGCGATCCTGGACGTCGCGGAGGCGGCGTTCGTCACCGAACCGGCGTTCCACCACTTCTTCGGTGACGACTACCCGCGGTACGCACGCACCTTCCTCGCCTACCTGCTCGACCTGCGGATGGACAGCGGGCTGGTGTGGGTCGAGGAGATCGGCGGACGCGTCGTGGCCGCCTCGTTGTGGAACCCGCCGGGCGGCGTCCAGGAGCAGGAGGCGGACCAGGACGCGCGGTGGAGGTCCACCGCTGCCCAGTTCCCGCCGGACGCGGTGGCGCGGCTGGAGAGCTACGACGCCCGCGTCCACCAGCACGAGCCGACCACTCCCCACTACTACCTCGGAGTCATCGCGTCCCACCCGGAGGCGCGCGGGAACGGGCACGGGGCAGCGGTGCTGCGTCCCGGCCTGGAGGCAGCGGACGGTGAGGGTCTGCCGGTGTTCCTGGAGACAGGGACGGAGGGCAACCTCGGCTTCTACGCCAGGTACGGCTTCGCGGTCACCGACGAGGTGGAGCTCGAGGACGGCACGCACATCTGGTGCCTGACGCGACCGTCGTCGTCGCTAGGCTGAACGTCTCGCCGGCGTGGCGCAGCGGTAGCGCAACCGCCTTGTAAGCGGTAGGTCATCGGTTCGAATCCGATCGCCGGCTCTCAGGTCGCCGCTCGTGGGACGAGCGTGCCCAGTGGTGCGACTGAGACGTGAGTGATTGGCGTCCGTCGATCGGACGACGTCGGCGAGCGCGATCAGCCGATGCTCCTGCAGCAGATGCGGTGCCAGCATGTGCGACGCGGGGGCTGCTCGGGGGAGTGGGTCCGTCGGGCGTTGCCGATCGGGGGGGACGCGCCCGACGGATCCACTACTCGCACATCGGGCGGAGATCGCCCGTGTCAGCCGTCAGGTGTTGGCGTCGGCCAGCTCGGACAGGGCGGACTCGGTCTCCCGCATCTCGCGTTCGGCGAGGTCGATCAGCTGACGCAGGCCGTACGCCCCGTGACGGTTGCGGATGTGGTCCACCAGGTCGACGATCTCGGGATCCACCGGTTTGCTGTTCTCGTCCATGACTCCTCCGACCCCCGCAGCGGTCTCGCCACGTTATCCCACGGCGCGTGAACGCCGTACCCGACGATCGGGTGACTCCGGACTCACCGGAAGTCGGTGAGTACCCAGGCCGTGCGCACGCAAACGCCGCGCGGAGGTCACGGAGAGGTCACGACCCGACCCGAAGGCGACGGCTTGCGTCACCGGTCCTCAGTGGCCCCGGTCGAGCCACTCCTGACGGTGCGGTGCCTCAGCCGCGAGCGTGGTGGAGTCGCCGTGGCCGGTGTGCACCACCGTCTCGGGTGGCAGCTCGGCGACCAGCCGGTCGATCGACGCCACGATCGTCGGGAAGTCGGAGAACGACCTGCCCGTGGCACCGGGTCCGCCCGAGAAGAGCGTGTCACCGCTGAACAAGACACCCAGTTCGGGGCAGTAGAGGCACACCGCTCCCGGGGCGTGCCCCGGGGTGTGCCGCACGTGCAGCTGGACGCCCGCGACGGAGACGGCCTGACCGTCGGCGAGCTCGCCGTCCGGCTGCCGGTCCGGGTGGGTCAGCTGCCACACGGGTGTGTCGTCGGGGTGCAGCAGCACCGGCGCTCCCGTGCGGTCGGCGAGCTCTGGCGCGTAACGAACGTGGTCGTCGTGCGCGTGTGTGCAGATGATCGCGGTGACCCGTCGCCCGGCCACGGCATCCAGGATCGCCTTGACGTCGTGGGGGGCGTCGATGACCACGCACTCGTCGTCGTCACCGACGATCCAGACGTTGTTGTCAACGTCGAACGTCTCGCCGTCGAGTGAGAAGGTCCCGCTGGTGACGAGGTGGTCGATACGTGCCGTCACGAGAACATGACCACCGAGCGGAGCACGTCGCCGTGGTGCATCTTCTCGAACGCCGCCTCGACGTCGTCGATCCCGATCTTCTCGGAGACGAACTTCTCCAGGGGAAGTCTGCCCTGCAGGTACAGGTCGATCAGCATCGGGAAGTCACGGCTGGGCAGACAGTCGCCGTACCAGGACGACTTGATCGAACCACCGCGTCCGAAGATGTCGAGGAGCGGCGTCGTCCACTGCATCTCCGGGGTGGGAACGCCGACCAGCACCAGGGTGCCCGCCAGGTCGCGGGCGTCGTACGCCTGCTGGAACACGGCAGGGTTCCCGACCGCCTCGATGCACACGTCGGCCCCGTGCTCGGTGATCGCCTTGATGGCTTCGACCGGATCCCGGTCCTTGGCGTTCACCGTGTGCGTCGCGCCGAACTCGCTGGCCCACCCGAGCTTGCGGTCGTCGACGTCCACGGCGATGACCGTGTGTGCGCCGGCAAGACGTGCGCCGGCGATGGCGGCGTCCCCGACGCCGCCACATCCGAAGACGGCAACCGAGTCGCCCCGGGTGACTCCTCCGGTGTTGATCGCCGCGCCGATGCCCGCCATGACTCCGCAGCCGAGCAGACCAGCGACGTCGGGTGCGGCCTTCGCGTCGACCTTGGTGCACTGGCCAGCGGCGACGAGCGTCTTCTCGACGAACGCGCCGATGCCGAGCGCGGGCGACAGGACGGTGCCGTCGGCGAGCGTCATCTTCTGCGTGGCGTTGTGCGTGGCGAAGCAGTACCAGGGGCGTCCGCGACGGCAGGCGCGGCACTCGCCGCAGACGGCGCGCCAGTTGAGGATCACGTAGTCCCCCGGGGCCACGTCGGTGACTCCGTCGCCGACCGCCTCGACCACACCGGCGGCCTCGTGACCGAGCAGGAACGGGAAGTCGTCGTTGATGCCACCCTCGCGGTAGTGCAGGTCGGTGTGGCAGACGCCGCACGCCTGGATCGTGACCAGCGCCTCGCCGGGACCCGGGTCAGGGACGAGCACCGTCTCGACCGTGACGGGTGCCCCCTTGCCGGCTGCCACCACTCCGCGTACCTCGTGCACGTAGTTCCCCTCTCGTGTTCGGAGTGCCGACGCTATTGGCTGACCGACCGGCCAGCAAGGGCACCCCTCGACGGCCCGACCGGCGGCCTATAGCGTCGCGGCCATGAGTGAACTGCAGGGCTGGGGTACGCCCGACATGGTCTCGCCGCTGAAGAAGGTGTTCGTGCGGACGCCCACCACGGTGGGGGAGTTCGTCGCAGACGGGCACTGGCGCGAGCCGGACCGCGAGCTGCTGCTGACGCAGCACGCCGAGTTCGTGGAGCTGCTGCGCAGCACCGGTGCCGAGGTCCTCGTCGCTGACCCGGTCGAGGGTCTCGTCGACGCCGTCTACACCCACGATCCCGCCGTGATGACGCCGTTCGGGTCGATCCTGCTGCAGATGCGCAAGCCGGTGCGTTCGCCGGAGCCAGCTGCGATGCGTGCCGACTTCGAGCGGTTGGGAGTCCCGGTGCTGGGTGCGCTCACCGGTGACGCGGTCAGTGACGGAGGGGACAAGGTCTGGCTCGATGCGCAGACGCTCGTCGTGGGACGCGGCTACCGGACGAACGCCTCCGCCGTCGAACAGTTCCAGGCTCTGCTCGAGCCGCACGGCGTCACCGTGATCGACGTCGACCTGCCGCACTACCTCGGCCCCGATGCCGTGCTGCACCTCATGAGCGTGATCTCCCCCATCGCGCCTGACCTCGCCGTCGTCTTCGAACCGTTGGCACCGGTCGCGCTGCTCGAGCTGCTGGAGGAGCGTGGCATCTCGCGGATCACCGTCGATGAGGACGAGATGCTCACGCAGGGAGCCAACATCCTGGCCGTCGCGCCGGGCGAGGTCGTGCTGGCCGCTGACAACCCCAAGGTGCTGGCCAAGCTCCTCGCTGCAGGCGTCAAGGTGCACGAGTTCGCCGGCACCGAGGTCGCCGTGAAGGGTGACGGTGGGCCCACCTGCCTGACGCAGCCGCTCTGGCGCGCATGAGCCCGACGGGCGACCTGTCGCGGTCCGAGCGCGCCGCGCTCGACGCCGTCGACGACCTCGGAGAGCAGCACTGGGCGTCCCTGCTGGGTGAGCTCATCGCGATCCCCAGCGTGACGGGCACGGCGGCGGAGGCGGACGCGCAGCGGTGGGTGGCCGACCGGCTCGAGCAGCTCGGCTGCGCGGTCGACCACTGGCAGATCGACCTTGCCGACGTCACGTCCGACCCGGAGTTCCCCGGGATGGAGGCCCCGCGCGACGAGGCGTGGGGCACGGTCGGCGTGCTCGGCGAGGGTGACGCGACTCCCGTGCTCGCATTGCAGGGTCACGTCGACGTCGTCCCTCCGGGTGACCTTCGCCAGTGGCAAGGGGACCCCTTCGTGCCACGCCGCGAGGGGGACGTGCTCTTCGGCAGAGGCGCGTGCGACATGAAGGCCGGGGTCGTGGCGAACCTGGTCGCCGTGGAGGCGCTCGTGCGGTCCGGCGTCCAGCTGCCGGGGCGGGTCGCGGTGCACTCGGTCGGCGGCGAGGAGGACGGCGGGCTGGGCGCGTTCGCGACCCTGCGCCGCGGGCACACCGCAGACGCGTGCGTCATCACCGAGCCCACCAGCGGCACCGTCATCACCGCCACTGGTGGCGCTCTGACCTTCACGCTGCATGTCGAAGGTGCTGCGACGCACGGCAGCACGCGCTACGCCGGTGTCTCGGCGTTCGACGTGTTCCTCCCCGTGTACCAGGCGTTGCAGGACCTCGAGCGCGAGCGCAACGAGGAGGTCTCGCCGTTGATGGCCGAGTACCCGATCGCGTACCCGCTGCTGGTGGGCCGGGTGGACGCCGGTGACTGGTCGAGCACCGTCCCGGACCGGCTCACCGCAGAGGGGCGCTACGGCGTGCAGCTCGGCGAGGACGTCGCGGTGGCGCGCGCATCGCTGGAGGAACGCGTCGCCGAGGCGTCCGCCGCCGACCCGTGGTTGCGTGACCACCCGGTGCGCGTGGAGTGGAGCGGCGGCCAGTTCGCCAGCGGGCAGTACCCGGGTGTTGCGGCACCTGACGACCACTGGCTGCTGCCGACGCTGCAGGACGCGGCGTCGGATGTGAGCGGTGAACGTCCGCGTCCGCGCGGTGCGCCCTACGGCAGCGACCTTCGGCTCTACAACGGCGGTGGCATCCCGAGCCTGCACTACGGTCCCGGCGACGTCCGCCATGCGCACGCGGCGATCGAGCAGGTCCGCGTCTCGGAGGTGGGCGCCGTGGCGCGCACGCTGGTGGTGACCGCGCTGCGCGCTGCCGCCTCGTCCTGACCCGCAACGTGTAGCAATCGTGGGCCTATGACCCCACAGTTCCTACACGTTGTTGTGCACAGGGGGAGCGAACGCCTGCGCCGCGTCGGGAGGACGCACCAAGGTGCGTCCATGTCTTCGGTGACTCGTGGTGCACAGATGCTGGACGCCCTCCGCACGCTTGCCCGGACGCAAGGGGGCGTCTTCTCGCGCAGCCAGATCGATCAGCTCGGATTCGGCTATGAGGTGGTGCGAAGTCAGATCGCCGCGGGGCGGTGCCGCCGGCTGCATGAGGGCATCTTCCTGCTCGGCAACATGGCCCCGGCCTTCGTGAGCGTGCGGTGGGCGGCGCTCCTCGCGTGCGGTGAGGGTGCGGTCCTCAGCCATGAGACTGCCGCTGAGGTCTTCACCGTCCCATTCCCGCGCAGTCGGTGGGTGCATGTCTGTGTACCCGCCGACCGCGTCGTCGTCCCTCCCCCGGGGGTGCGTCTGCACCGCTCACGCCTTCTCCCGGGCAAGGACACCACATATCAGGGCTGGCCGATCACCACGCCCGCCGACACGGTGCTCGATCTCGTGGGCCAGCTGCGGGCGCCGGACGCCGTTGTCGGCCTGATCACCGACGCTTGTCGCACGGACGCCGTGGCCCCAGTAGCCATCCTGGAGGCGATGGGACACCGTCGCCGCCAACGGCACCGTCAGCTGGTCAAGGATGTGCTGTGCGACGTGGTCGGCGGCATCGAGAGCCCCCTCGAGCACAAGTACCTCATCCGAGTGGAGCGATCGCACGGCTTGCCCACTGGGCGCCGTCAGGTGCTGTCACGGCTGAACGGCGTGACGACCCGCAAGGACGTCCACTATGACGAGTACGAGACGGTCGTCGAGCTCGACGGACGCGCCGGCCACGAGGGCTCAGGGCGCCACCGCGACATGCGCCGCGACAACGCGAGCACGGTGAGCAGGAAGTCAACTCTCCGGTACGGCCATGCCGACATGGAAGAACCTTGTCGAGCCGCACTGGAGGTGGGCACAGTCCTGTCCCACCACGGGTGGCCAGGTCCGCTCAAGGCGTGCAGCCCCGGCTGCCTCGCCGTCCAGCTCAACAACGTGTAGGGACCGTGGGGTCATGGGCCCACGATTCCTACACGTTGTGGCGAGGGGCAGGTCAGCGGGAGGCGAGGCGCGCCTTGAGGGCGTCACGCTTCTGCTCGAAGCGGGACGCCGTGGTCTCGAGCTCCTCGAGGAACTCGGCGACCTGGTCGCGCGCCTTCTCGCCCTCGGGTCCGAGGTCGGTGCGCTCGAAGACCTTCCAGTGGCGCAGCACCGGCATCAGCACCTCGTCCTTGTGCTGCCGCAGGTCGTAGATGCCCTCGACGGCGATCTGCACGGCCTTGCGCTGGAAGCCGGGGATGTCGTGCCCCGGCATCTTGAAGTCGAGCACGACGTCGCGCACGGCGCCCATGACGTCATCGGGTGCGAGCTCGAACGCTGCCCCCAGCATGTTGCGGTAGAACACCATGTGCAGGTTCTCGTCGAGCGCGATGCGCTGGAACATCTGCTCCGCCACCGGGTCGCCGGTGGACTTGCCGGTGTTGCGGTGCGACACGCGCGTGGCGAGCTCCTGGAACGACACGTACGCCAGCCCGCCGAGCATGCCGGGGTGCAGCGCCGTGAAGCCGGTCTGCATGTGCTTCATACGCAGATCCTCGAGCTCCTGCGGGTCGACGGCGCGCGTCACCGTGAGGTAGTCGCGAATCACCTGCGCGTGCCGGTCCTCCTCCGCCGTCCACCGGTGCACCCACTCGCCCCACGCACCCTCGCGTCCGAACTGGCTGGCGATCTCGAAGTGGTAGCTCGGCAGGTTGTCCTCGGTCAGCAGGTTGACGATCAGCGCCGCGCGAGCCGCCTCGGAGAACTTCTGCTGCGTCGGCTCCCACGGCTCACCGTCCAGGACGCCGGCGAACGTCACGCCGTCGCTCCACGGCACGTACTCGTGCGGGTACCAGTCGCGCGCCATCGTCAGGTGTCGCTCGATCTCCTGGCTCACCACCGGCTCGAGCTCGGTCAGCAGCCGGACGGCTTGGGGGTCGTCGACAGAAGCGGGCACAGCGGCTCCTCGGGTGACGGCGTAACTTACGGTTCCGTAGGTTAGGCCACGGTAGCCCACCCGGCGTCAGATGTCGCCCCCACGCCCGACTGCTCCGCAGGGTCGCGGACGCCGCTACGGCCCTACAGTTCAGGCGTGCACACGTTCGACGCCGACACCGAGCGGCTCCTGCAGCAGGTCATCGACTACGCCCGCACCCGGCTCCGCATGGACCCGGTGCCGCTGGACGGCCCGCAGCCCCCCGCGGTGCTGCGCGAGCGGGCAGGGCAGACGATCACCGCCGACGGTCTCGGCGGGGACGAGGCGCTGCGGGTCTTCACCGAGGTGCTGGCGCCGGCCACCGTCTCGGTCGACAACCCGCGCTACCTGTCCTTCATCCCGGCCGCGCCGACCGAGGCGGCCACGCTCTTCGACGTGGTCGTGGGCGCGTCGTCGATCTACGGCGGCTCGTGGCTCGAGGGCGCAGGCGCCGTGTACGCCGAGAACCAGGCGCTGCGCTGGATCGCCGACCTGGCGGGCATGCCGGAGACCGCCGGTGGGTGCTTCGTGCAGGGCGGGACGAACGGCAACCTCTCGGCGCTCGTGGCGGCGCGGCACACCGCGACCGCCAAGCGGGGTGGCGGACGCCCCGACCGGTGGGTGTTCGTCTGCAGCGCGGAGGCGCACTCGTCGATGCAGCACGCGGCTCGCGTGATGGACGTCGACATCGTCCTCGTCCCTGTCGACGAGCACGGACGCATGACGGAGGACGCGCTGCGGGCCACGCTGGACGAGCACGGCGTGGACGACGTCTTCGCGATCGTCGCCACCGGCGGGACCACGAACTACGGCGTGGTGGACGACATTGCAGGCGCCGTCCGGGTGGCACGCGAGCACGACCTGTGGGTGCACGTCGACGGTGCATACGGGCTGGCTGCGCTGTGCGCGCCGAGCGCGCGCGCCATCTTCGACGGCATCGAGGGTGTCGACTCGTTCATCGTCGACCCGCACAAGTGGCTGTTCGCCCCCTTCGACGCGTGCGCGCTCATCTACCGCGAGCCGGCGCTCGGCAAGGCTGCCCACACGCAGACCGCCGGCTACCTCGAGGCGATCAACGAGGACACCGAGTGGAACCCCAGCGACTACGCGGTGCACCTCTCACGGCGCGCCCGTGGCCTGCCGCTCTGGTTCAGCCTCGCCACGCACGGCACCCAGGCGTACTCGGACGCGGTCGAGCGGACGCTCGCGGTCGCCCGGGCGGCGGCGGACGGCGTCCGGCAGCGGTCGTACCTGGAGCTGGTGCGCGAGCCCAACCTGTCCGTGGTGGTGTTCCGGCGGATCGGGTGGGAGCGCGAGCAGTACTACGCCTGGTCGGACCGGTTGCTGGCCGCGAACTTCGCCTTCGTGCTGCCCACGACCCATGAGGGCGAGACGGTCACCCGCTTCGCGGTCGTGAACCCTCGCACCACCGAGGCGGACGTGAGCTTGATCCTCGACACGATGGCGGGCTGACCCGCACCCCCTTTGTGGGTGCCCTGTGACACCGCCTTCATTGATCGAAGGTTTCGCCGCACCCATCGCGGTCGGGACGCGGTGCGTCGCGTCCCTCGGCAGGCTCAGCCGCGGATGATGTAGATCTTGCGAAGGTCCTCGTGGACCGTCCACGTGGTCTGGGCCCCCGCCTCGAGGACGCCGACGTCGCCGGGACCGACCTCGAGGGTCGGCCCACCGGCGACCTCGATCGTGGCGCGTCCGGTCAGGACGACGAAGATCTCGTCCACCTCGACGTCGGTGGACACCCCCGCCGTGTGCTGCCAGATGCCCACCGCCAGGGCTTCGGTGTCGAGCAGCTCGTAGGCGCTGACCTGCGGGTTTCCGCTCACGACCTGGTCAGCGTCGAGGGGGTCGGGGGTCAGCTCCTGGGTGGAGGCGTGGACCACGTAGCAGGGCATGCGCCGACCCTAGTGCGGCTGCCGACGCCGGATGTTGCGGGGTGAATGACATCGTTGGGATTTGGGGCCTACGATGGCGCTGCGGCCCGGGAGGGGAAGCCTGGGCCGCCTCAGCACCCCCTCCCGCGAGCGGAGGGCCACGGAGAGACTGCGTCGACGCAAGGAGAGCCTGCGACATGGATGCCGCTGCCGACACCACCGCCAGCCCGGAGAACGGCTCGGGTCTCACCGAGCGGGAGCAGGAGATCCTGGCGTTCGAGCGGCAGTGGTGGAAGTACGCCGGCGCCAAGGAGCAGGCGATCCGCGAGCTCTTCGACATGTCGGCCACCCGCTACTACCAGGTCCTCAACGCGCTCATCGACCGTCCGGACGCCCTCGCGGCGGACCCGATGCTGGTCAAGCGTCTCCGCCGGCTGCGCGCCGCCCGTCAGCGTGCTCGCTCGGCGCGACGCCTCGGCGCCACCGTCTGAGCCAGGGGCATGTCGACGCCCGAGTCGCCACAGCCGCGGAGCGGTGGGGCCCACCGCGCTGCGCCTGCGCCCGAGCCTGAGGCGTCGACGCCCCTGCTGCTGCCGTTGCTGAGCGTCGTCGCCGTGCTGGCGGCGATGGGTCTGGCGGCGTGGATGCTGATGACGGCCGGCAACGACGAGACCGACACCTCGTCGCCCACTGGCGCAGCGTCGCAGCCGACGCAGCCGGCCACGACGCCGCCGACGGACGAACCCTCCGATGACCCTTCGAGCGAGCCCTCCACCGAGCCGACCAAGGACGGTGGCAAGAAGGACGGTGACAAGGAGGACGGCGGCGACAAGAACGACGAGACCGCGCAGCCGGTGCCGAAGATCGCCGTCTATGTCTTCAACCAGACACCGATCAGTGGGCTGGCCGGGCAGACCGGCGACAAGCTGGAGTCGCTCGGATGGGATGTGGTCGGCGTCGACAACTGGATCGGCAACGTCCCCGACGACACCGTGTACTTCTACTCGGGCGACCGCGCGGCGGCCGACCGGCTCGCCAAGGCGGCCGGCATCAGCCGGGTCTGGCCCGCCTCGGCGCCCATGCCTCCCAACGCGCTGACGCTCATCCTGGCGGACGCCGACCGCAAGTAGCCGCACCGTCAGAAGCGATCATCGACAGGGTGTGGCCGTCTGCGCGCCCACCGCATGGGTGTGACGCCGCCTTCAATCAACGAATGCGGTGTCACACCGCACCCGTTGGGGTGGTCAGCGGACGAGCGTCCCGCCCTTCACCACGTGGCTCATGTGAGTGGCGAAGCGGGACAGGTCGCCCAGCACCTCCGACGCGCTCCCGGGGAGGCTGCCTGCCCCCACAGCGGCCCGCACCTCGGGGTCGACCTCGACCGCGACCAGGTCGGCGTAGCGGCCCGGGATCAGTGCGCCGACCTCGTCGTTGCCAAGGCACTCCGACGCCCACAGGGTCGCCGACCGCAGGGCGGCCATCGGGCTCATGCCGAGCTCGACGTGCTTGGCCACTTGGTGGATGTTCATGCCGTGCGGGTAGATGCCCGAGTCGGTTCCGAACCCGATCCGGACGCCGTGCGCGAGCGCGCGCCGGAAGGCGTCGCGCTGCGTCTCGGTGGTGTCGATGATCTTCTTCATGGTGGCGGCGGGCCAGTCGTGCTTGGTGCCCTCCTCCTCCATCCAGTCGCCGGCCCACACGTCGGCCACGAGGTAGGTCCCGCGCTCCGCCATCAACGCCAGCGACTCGTCGTCGGCGAACGAGCCGTGCTCGATCGACCGGACGCCGGCGCGCGTCGCGCGCTTGATCCCCTCAGCCCCGTGGGCGTGTGCCGCCACGAAGGCGCCGTAGTTGGACGCCTCCTCGACCGCCGCGCGGATCTCGTCCTCGGTGTACTCCGGGGCACCGGGGTTCGTCCCCGGCGCGAGCACTGCACCGGTGGCGATCACCTTGATGAGATCGGCGCCGTGAGCCATGATCCGACGCACGGCACGACGCACCTCGTGCGGTGAGTCGGCGACACCGAACCGCAGTGCATCGGGCACGCAGACGTCCGCCGAGAAGCCGGTGACCTCGCCGCCGCCGTCGGTCGTGGTGACGTACGCGCCGGCGCAGTGCATGCGCGGACCGACGACCCAGCCGTTGTCGATCGCCTTGCGCAGCGACACGTCGGTGAACGCGCGGAACGCGCCGACGTCCCGAACGGTCGTGAAACCGGCGTCGATGGTCCGGCGTGCGTTGTGCACGCCGATGAGCGCAGCATCCGCCTCGCTCTCCATCAGGATGTCGCCGTACGACCCGGTCTCCTCCTCACCGGTCAGGTGGGTGTGCAGGTCGATCAGGCCCGGGGTCACCACGTGGTCGGGCAGATCGAGAACGCGACCTTGCGGCGTCCCGCCGTTACGAACGATGTCGGCGACGCGGTCGCCGTCGAGCACGAGGGTCACGTCGCGGGCGACCTCGCCGGTGACGACGTCAGCGAACCAGCCGCAGCGGACAGCGGTGAAGGAGTCTCCAGGAGTCACGGCACCGGAGCCTGCCACAGGAATTCGAGCCTGTCTTCGGACCTGTCTCCCTGGAACAACGTGTGCCTTCTGGGGGCCATGACCCCACACTCCCTACACGTTGCTGGAAGCTGTGCTGGTTGCCGAGCGCGGCACCACGGACAGGTAGTCGGATGCCATCGCAGGGGTCAGCAGCTCGATCATCACGGTGTTGTCGATCCAGAACTCGATCACGTCGAAGCCACCCCGGGGCAGCACGAGCGCCCGCCAGCCTTCGCGGGCGGCGATCGCCAGCACCTCGTCCACCTCGAGGTCGACCGAGATGGCGGCGTGCGTCGCGGTGTGTCCGGTGGCGCGGGGATCGTGCCGGAACTGCGCCTGCTCGGGGCCGTCGGGCGGGTACATCTCGGTGCCGACCGGGTAGCACTCGACGGCGGTGCCGTGCTCGTCGCCGGACCAGGCGATCCACGAGCCGGGGTAGGGGCCGAACGGGGTGACGACGCCGCCGCCGAACAGCTCGCAGAACACCTCGACGGTGTGGTGCGGGTCGCGGGCGGGGATCGAAAGGTGGTGGATCATTCGGACGGCCGCCTTAGAAAGTTGAGGATTCAACTAGTCTAGCGGACCCGTCGGGGTTCTTCACAGGATGCCCCCGGAGTCTGGTGCGCAGCAGTGCGTGGATGCGTGGTTCTCGGGTTCAGGCGGACGCGCACCAGCGGGCGGCCTCGGCCCACCCGGCGCCGAGCGTCCCGTCGCACAGTGTCACGTTCGGCAGCTCCTCGGCGGCCGCGCGGATCTCGGGCACGTCGACGCCGTTGCGCACCAGGAAGAACCGGCCCACGTGCGGAGCCATGTCGAGGTCGGAGAGCGAGTCGCCCACCGCCACGGCGTCGGACGCCGAGAGGCCGCGCCGCTCGAGGTCGGCCGCGACCCCACGTCCCTTGGAGATGCCCCGGGCCATGAGGTGGTAGACGTGCGTCGGCGCGTCCAGCCCCTCCATGTGCGTGGAGATCAGGCGTCCGTTGTCGGCGAGCGTGAGCCAGCCGAAGCCGCGACCGGCGAGCCACTTGTCCACGACCTCCACATCGACGTTGCCGTGCAGCATCACGTCGGTCTCATGCCCGAGGTGCCACGGGGCGTGGTGCTCGAGGCGTCCCTCGTGCTCGCCGAGCAGCTCGTCGACGAGGCCGATCGACTCCAGCTGCGCCACGAGCGGGCCGGCGAACTCCGGGGGCGCGTCGCCCGTCAGCGTGCTCGACCGGCGGCCGTGGTCCCAGCCGATGATCGCGCCCATCTCCGCGACGAACCCGTCGGCGCCGAAGATCCGTGCGGCCTCCTGCAGCTGCGCACGCGTGCGGCCGGAGACCAGGGACAGCACGACGCCTGCGTCGTGCAGACCGATGAGTGCCTGGGCCGGCTCGAGGGTGGTGGCGCGGTCCGCGTCCCGCACGAAGCAGCCCCCGGGGCCGACCATCGTGCCGTCGAGGTCGCTGTACAAGATGCGCGCCGTCATCGGCTGCTCCTCCGGTCGTCGCCGACCACGCTGAGCAGCGGTGGCCGCTCGAGGGCGGCGACCTCTCGGGTGACCGGGAGGTAGTCGGACGCGTCGCGCACGAACTGGGTCATCGTCGACTGCACGATCTGTGGCTCGCCGTCGCGGTGCAGCCTCGACAGCGCGGTCTGCCAGATCTCAGCGGCCATCCGGCCGAGACGCAGGTCGTCGTGGTGGCGGTGGCGGCGTTCGCCGAGATCCACCTGGGCCATGGCGTCGAGGCCGACGGTGTGCAGGGTGTCGATCAGCAGGGCCAGCTCGACGCCGTACCCGGTCGCGAACGGGAGGCGCTCCAGCAGCGAGCGTCGGGCTGCGTACTCGCCGGCGAGCGGCTGGACGAAACCCGCCAGTCGGGGCCAGTGCAGGTTGAGCAGCGGACGTGCGACCAGCTCGGTGACGCGTCCACCCCCCGCTGGGTGCACGACCTCGCCACTGGCGAGCGGTCGGTCGTACATCGCCTTGACGAAGGCGACCGATGGGTCGGTCAGCAGCGGTCCGAGCAGGCCGGTGACGAAGCAGGCGTGGAACGCCGTCAGGTCGGCGTCGACGAACACCACGACGTCTCCGGAGGTGGCCGCCAGTGACCGCCACAGCGCCTCGCCCTTTCCCGTCACGGAGGGCACCTCGGGCAGCACCGCGTCGCGGTGGACGACGCGTGCGCCGGCCGCGCGGGCGACGGCTGCGGTGTCGTCGGTCGATCCCGAGTCGAGGACGACGAGCTCGTCGACCAGGGGGTGCGGGCCCGTCATCAGCTGCCGCCGGACGGTCTCGACGATGGCCCCGACGGTGGACTCCTCGTCGAGCGCCGGCAGCACGACGCTGACCGTCGTGTCGCCTTGGCGGCGGCGAGCAGGTCGAGCGGCCAGTCGCGGGCGCGCGAGGAGCGACGCGCGAACCACTGCGCGACATCGGCGTCCATCAAGCCTCCTCAGCTGGTCTGCGTACCGCACGACCGTCTCGCCCGGTGGACTGTGTTTCCCGGCCGAGCACGGCGTCCGTTACCCTCGTACCCCTGTCGAGCCTCGCCGATCGCGTGGCCCCCGGCAAATCGCACGGCACAACGCTCAACAACTCGCAGGACAACTTCATACCGCTCATCACGAGGGGCAGAGGGATCGGCCCGATGAAGCCCCGGCAACCCCCCGGTCACGCGGAGACGAACTCTTCGGACGCGGGCAGGTGCCAAATCCGGCCCGCACCGCCCGGTGCGGGAGAGATGAGGAGTGTCTCCGCATGACCGCATCACTGGATGCCCCGGCTTCCGCCGTGGGCGCGCAGGACCGCCCGTTCGGCCCCGCTCGCGAGCTCGTGTGCCGCGAGTGCGGGGCCACCGCCCCGCTCGGCGACTCGTACGCGTGCCTGGAATGCTTCGGCCCGCTCGAGATCGGCTACGACTTCGGCACCGTCACGCACGCAGACATCGAGACCGGCCCGCTGTCGATGTGGCGCTACGCCCCGCTGCTGCCCGTCCCGGCTGACGTCGCGTCCCGCAAGAACCTCGCCCCCGGCATGACGAAGCTGGTCAAGGCCGACAACCTCGCGCGCGCCCTCGGGATGAAGGCGCTGTGGGTCAAGGACGACAGCGGCAACCCCACGCACTCGTTCAAGGACCGGGTCGTCGCCGTCGCCCTCACCGCCGCTCAGCAGCTGGGGTTCACCACGGTCGGCTGCGCCTCGACCGGCAACCTCGCCGGTGCGGTTGCGGCAGCCGCCGCGCGCGCCGGTCTGAAGTCGTGCGTCTTCGCGCCGAGCGACCTCGAGGCGGGCAAGCTCGTCACCACCGCGGTGTACGGCGGCACCCTCGTCGCGGTCGACGGCACCTACGACGACGTCAACCGGCTCTGCTCGGAGGTCTACGGCGACCTGGGGTGGGGGTTCGTCAACGTCAACCTCCGTCCCTACTACGCCGAGGGCTCGAAGTCGGTCGGCTACGAGGTGGCCGAGCAGCTCGGCTGGCGCCTGCCGCGCCAGCTGGTGTCGCCGGTGGCGTCCGGGTCGCTGATGACCAAGGTCGACAAGGCATTCCGCGAGCTGGTCGCGCTGGGGCTCGTCGAGGACGCGCCGACCGCGGTCTTCGGCGCGCAGGCCACCGGCTGCTCGCCCGTCAGCGCCGCGTGGGCGGCCGGCCACGACGTCGTCCAGCCAGTGCGGCCCGACACCATCGCCAAGTCGCTGGCGATCGGCAACCCGGCCGACGGCCCGTACGCCATCGACGTCGCGCGTCGCACGGGCGGTGCCATCGCCGACGTGTCCGACGCGGAGATCGTCGCCGGCATCCAGCTCCTCGCCGAGACCGAGGGCATCTTCGCGGAGACCGCCGGCGGCGTCACGGTGGCAACGCTCCAGAAGCTGCTGCGCGCCGGAGAGCTCGACCCCGAGGCCGAGACGGTCATCCTCAACACCGGCGACGGGCTCAAGACCCTCGACGCCGTCGTCCCCGTGGCGTCCCCCACCGTCACCATCAGCCCCCGGTACGGAGAGTTCCGTGCCTTCGCCGAGCAGGAAGGCCTCGCATGAGCGTCTCCGTCCGGATCCCGACCATCCTGCGCCCCTACACCGGCGGCGCCGCCCAGGTGACCGCCGACGGCGGTAGCCTCGCCGAGGTGCTGGACGCCCTCGAGGCGGCCCACCCGGGCATCCGGGCCCGGGTGCTGGACGACGACGGGGCGATCCGACGCTTCGTCAACGTCTACGTGAACGACGACGACGTCCGCTTCGCCGAGGGGCTGGCCACCGCCACCCCCGAGGGCACCTCGATCTCGATCATCCCCGCGGTCGCCGGCGGCTGACGGCACGCCTTTGGGGAATCTCTTCCGGGCCATGGGCCGGACTCCTTACCCCAATGGCGTGAATCCGGGGCCGACACGGCCCTCGGGGGTCAAGCCTCCGCTCAAAACGGTCGAAGGGGGGCGTAGGCTGCGCTGCGGACATCGGACTACGGTGTGCCGGTCGGCGAGATCGTCGACGAAACGACTGGGGAGTGACGCATGGCTCAGGGCACGGTCAAGTGGTTCAACGCCGAGAAGGGCTACGGCTTCATCGCGGTCGACGAGGGTCCTGACGTCTACGTCCACTACAGCCAGATCCAGATGGAGGGCTTCCGCGCCCTCGAGGACGGCCAGCGGGTCGAGTTCGAGATCTCCCAGGGCCAGAAGGGCCCGCAGGCCGACTCCGTCCGCCCCCTCTGACGACATCGTGTAGGAACTGTGGGCCTATGACCCCACGAGTCCTACACGTTGTTGCCGGGAGGCTCAGCGCTCGTCGGGGTCTTCCGGCAGCGCGTCCAGGTCGACCAGGTCCTCGGCGCTCTGCGCCATCTCGTCCACCACGTGCACCGCCGACTCCTCCGCCGACTTCCACGCCGTGTCACCGACAGCGACGTGCGCCACGGCCTCGGACGTGGTGTCGCTCCGGACGCCTTCGTCGTCCTCGACCAACCGCCCCTCCTGGGGGTGCGGGTCGCCCGGCCCGAAAGCCTCGTCGTAGTTGTCGTCGTCCTCTGCCGAGACAGGCCCGGCCTCAGGGTCGATGAACCAGGTGCTCTCGCTCATGGCTACCTCCTGAGTCGCAACGGGCCACCGCCACACGGGCGCCTGACCCCATAGTGCTCCTGCCGGGCAGCTGATGCACCCGACCCAGGGCACTTGACATTCGTCGTCGCGCGTCGAACCGTCCGGGTGCACGCGGGACCTCCGGCCCTGCCCCCACCGGCCCACGTGCGGGACACCATGGAGGGACGAGGCGTCCTGTCGAGAGGTGGGTCATGAGCTTTCCCCCGATCCCCCCGCAGGTGGACGCCGCCCACCCACCGCTGCTCGGCGACTACGCCGACACCTGCCGCACCTTCACGTGGGACGCCGCCCGCACGCGGCTCGACGGCCTGCCGCAGGGCGGACTCAACATCGCCCACGAGGCGGTCGACCGCCACGCGCGAGGCCCTCGGGCCGACCACGTCGCCCTCCGCTTCCTGGGCGCCGGCGCCTCCGAAGCGCCGGAGGTGGCGGTCGAGCTCACGTACGCGCAGCTCGCGGAGCAGACGTCGCGCTTCGCGGCCGTGCTCGACGCCCTCGGAGTGCAGTCGGGCGACCGCGTCTTCTCGCTGATGGGACGCCGTCCCGAGCTGTACCTCGCGATTCTCGGGTGCTTCAAGCACCGGGCGGTCTTCTGCCCGCTCTTCTCCGCGTTCGGGCCGGAGCCGGTCAAGCAGCGGCTGCAGCTGGGTTCCGGCACCGTGCTGGTCACGACCCCGACGCTGTACCGGCGCAAGGTCGCCGGTGTCCGGGACCAGCTTCCCGACCTGCGCCACGTGCTGCTGGTCGGTCCGGGCCAGGAACGCGTCGACGACCCGACGGCACTCGACCTGGCGTGCGCTGCTGGACGCCGCGACGCCGGCACCGCGTCTGCCGGCCACCGACCCCGAGGATCCCGCGCTGCTGCACTTCACCAGCGGCACCACGGGGACGCCGAAGGGTGCGGTCCACGTGCACGACGCCGTCGTCGCCCACCACTGGACGGGTCGGGCGGTCCTCGACCTGCACGACGACGACGTCTACTGGTGCACCGCCGACCCCGGCTGGGTGACGGGCACGTCGTACGGCGTCATCGCTCCGCTCACCTGCGGCGTCACGTGCGTCGTCGACGAGGAGGAGTTCGACGCGGACCGCTGGTACCGCATCCTCGAGGAGCAGCGCGTCACGGTCTGGTACACGGCACCGACGGCTCTGCGCATGCTGATGAAGGCGGGCGCCGACCGGGCGTCCCGGCACGACCTCTCGGGCCTGCGGCACGTCGCCAGCGTCGGCGAGCCGCTCAACCCCGAGGTCGTCGTCTGGGGCCAGGAGACGCTGGGCCGCCCGATCCACGACACCTGGTGGCAGACCGAGACCGGGGCGATCATGGTCGCCAACTACCCCGGCTGCGAGATCCGTCCGGGCTCGATGGGGCGTCCCGTGCCGGGCATCGAGGCGGCCCTGCTGGCCCGCGATGTCCGCGGCGAGCTGGTGCTCGACGAGCAGGGCAGCCCGACGCTGGTCACCGAGCCCGACGTCGAGGGCGAGCTGGCGCTGCGCACCCCCTGGCCCTCGATGATGCGCGCGTACCTCGGTGACGAGACGCGCTACGGCGCCGCGTTCGCCGGCGACTGGTACCGCTCCGGCGACCTCGCCCGGCGGGACGCCGACGGCTGGTTCTGGTTCGTCGGTCGCGGCGACGACGTGATCAAGTCGGCGGGCCACCTGATCGGGCCGTTCGAGGTCGAGAGCGCGCTGATGGAGCACCCGGCCGTGGCCGAGGCCGGCGTCATCGGCGTCCCGGACGCCGTTGCCGGCGAGGTCGTGAAGGCGTTCGTGGCGCTGAGGACCGGGTTCGAGGCGAGCGACGAGCTGCGGCTGGAGCTGGTCGGCTTCGCGCGCAAGCGGCTGGGCGCCGCGGTCGCTCCCCGCGAGATCGAGTTCGCCGCCGACCTGCCCAAGACGCGCAGTGGCAAGATCATGCGACGACTGCTGAAGGCACGCGAGCTCGGTCTGCCCGAGGGGGACCTGTCGACGCTGGAGGGGTCGTCATGACACGCGCCGAACCGGTCGACCCGGCGCTCGGGCTCGACCTCTACCGGCAGATGCTGCGGGTCCGCCGCTTCGAGGAGCGCTGCGCCGAGCTCTACAGCGCCACCAAGATCCGCGGGTTCCTGCACCTGTACATCGGCGAGGAGGCCGTCGCCGTCGGCGCGCTGCCGCACCTGCGTCCGGACGACGCGCTCTTCGCCACGTACCGCGAGCACGCTCATGCGCTGGTGCGGGGCGTCCCGATGCGCAGCGTGATGGCGGAGATGTTCGGGAAGGTCGAAGGGTGTTCCCGCGGCCGCGGCGGGTCGATGCACCTGTTCGACCTGGAGCACCGGCTCTTCGGCGGCAACGCGATCGTCGCCGCCGGGCTGCCACAGGCGGTCGGCATGGCGCTGGCGGACCACATGCTCGGACGCGACACGGTGACCGCCTGCTTCTTCGGCGAGGGCGCGATGGCCGAGGGCGAGTTCCACGAGTCGATGAACCTGGCCGCTCTGTGGAAGCTGCCGGTGCTGTTCGTCTGCGAGAACAACCTGTACGCGATGGGCACGGCGCTGGCGCGCTCGGAGTCCGAGACCAACCTGGCGCTGAAGGCAGCGGCGTACGAGGTGCCTGCGTGGAGCGTCGACGGCATGGACGTCCTCGCGGTCCACGACGCCGCGGCGCGCGCCGTCGCCCTCGTGCGCGACAGCGGGGGACCGGTCTTCCTCGAGGCGCGCACCTTCCGCTTCCGGGCCCACTCGATGTACGACCCCGACCTCTACCGCGACAAGGCCGAGATCGAGACGTGGCGGCACCGCGACCCGCTGGCGCTGCTCGGCGACCGGCTGCGTGACGAAGGATCGCTCACCGACGAGCAGGAGCAGGAGCTCGAGCAGGGGATCACGGAAGAGATCGACGACGCCGTCGCATTTGCCGATGCAGGGACCGACGAGCCGGTCGACGACCTCACCCGGTTCGTGCACTCCGAGGTCTCTGCTGGGGGTGCCCCGTGACCACCTACCGCGAGGCGATCCGTGAGGCGATGCGCGAGGCCATGAAGCGCGACGACCGCGTCTTCCTGATGGGTGAGGACGTCGGCGCCTACGGAGGCGGCTTCGGTGTCTCGCTCGGCATGCTCGACGAGTTCGGGCCCGAGCGCGTCCGGGACACCCCGCTGTCGGAGTCGGGCTTCGTCGGTGCCGGCATCGGAGCCGCGCTCGGCGGCATGCGACCGATCGTCGAGATCATGACGGTCAACTTCTCGCTGCTGGCGCTCGACCAGATCGTCAACAGCGCCGCGTCCCTGCACCACATGAGCGGCGGGCAGCTCAGCGTCCCGCTGGTCATCCGCATGACGACCGGCGCCGGACGCCAGCTGGCGGCGCAGCACTCGCACTCGCTCGAGAACTGGTACGCGCACGTCCCGGGTCTGGTCGTCCTCGCCCCTGCGACTGTCGCGGACGCCCGCGGCATGCTGTGGCCCGCTCTCGAGCACCCTGACCCGGTCGTGGTGTTCGAGCACGGCTCGCTCTACAACCTCACCGGCGAGGCGGACGCCGACGGGCTCGATCCCGCGCCCGACGACATCACCAAGGCGGCCGTGCGGCGTCCGGGCAGCGACGTCTCGGTGATCACGTACGGCGGCTCGCTGCCGAAGGCGCTGGACGCCGCGGACCAGCTGGCGGCGGACGGCGTCAGCGCCGAGGTCATCGACCTGCGGGTGCTGCGCCCGCTCGACATCGGCACCGTGCTGGCCTCTGTGCGTCGCACGCACCGCGCGGTGGTCGTCGACGAGGGCTGGCACACGCTGTCGCTCGCCAGCGAGGTCAGCGCCCGCATCGCCGAGGACGCCTTCTACGACCTGGACGCCCCCGTGCGGCGGGTCTGCTCGGTGGAGGTCCCCATCCCGTACGCGCGTCACCTCGAGCTCGCGGCGCTGCCGAGCGTCGAGCGCATCGTGGCCGCTGCCGAGGAGGTGGTGGGCGGTGGGTGAGTTCCGGATGCCCTCACTGGGCGCCGACATGGACGAGGGGACGCTCGTCGAGTGGCTGGTGGCGCCCGGGGACGCGGTGCACCGCGGCGACATCGTCGCGGTGGTGGACACCGCGAAGTCGGCGATCGAGATCGAGGTCTTCGAGGACGGCGTCATCGAGCAGCTGCTCGTCGAGCCCGGGACGACGGTTCCCGTGGGCGAGCCGCTCGCGCTGCTGAGCGGCGACGGCGGGACGACAGACGCTCGCCCGCAGCGCCCGCAGGTCAGACCGCACCGGCGGAACCGGCATCGGCCCAGCCGCACGTGGCGTCCCCGATCGTGCGTCACCTGGCGCACGAGCGAGGCGTCGACCTGGCGTCGGTGACGGGCACCGGTGCCGACGGCACCGTGACGCGCGCCGACGTCGAGGCGGCCGGCGCGGTTACCTCCGCTCGTGCCACGCCTGCACGTACCGACGGGGAGGGGCGGGTGAAGGCGTCACCGTTCGCGCGGAGGCGGGCGTCCGAGCTGGGCGTCGACGTCACCACGGTGCCGGGCACCGGTCCGCGAGGGTGCGGTTACCGTCGCGGACGTCGAACGTGTGGCACCGGACATCGCCCCTGCCCGAACGGAGCACAAGCCGGAGCAGAAGCCGACCGCCAAGCCGGACACCAAGGCGGCGGCCAAGGCGAAGCAGGCAGCGATGCGCGCGGCCATCGGTGAGCTGATGGCGCGCAGCAAGCGTGAGATCCCGCACTACTACCTCACCCAGAGCATCGATCTTCGCGCCGCCACGGAGTGGATGCGCGAGACCAACGCCGGACGCGGTGTCGAGCAGCGCCTGGTGCCGGCGGTGCTGCTGCTCAAGGCGACGGCACTCGCCGCTCGCAAGGTGCCCGAGGTCAACGGCTTCTACACCGACGGCGCGTTCCACCCGAGCGAGCCCGTCCACCTCGGGGTTGCCGTCTCGTTGCGCGGCGGCGGACTCGTCGCCCCTGCCATCCACGACGCCGATCAGCGCAGTCTCGACGACCTCATGGCATCGCTGAAGGACGTGGTCTCCCGCGCGCGCGCCGGACGCCTCAAGGGCTCGGAGATGTCCGACCCGACGATCACCGTGACCAACCTCGGCGACCAGGGCGTCGAGTCCGTGGTCGGCGTCATCTACCCGCCGCAGGTGGCACTGGTGGGCTTCGGCCGGATCGTCGAGCGCCCGTGGGCGGTGGACGGCATGCTCGCCGTGCACCCGGTCGTCACCGCGTCCCTCGCTGCCGACCACCGCGTCACCGACGGCCACCGCGGCGGCCTCTTCCTGGCGGCCGTCGACGACCTGCTGCAACGACCGGAGGAGCTGTGAACACAGACCAGGCGCGCGACACCGTCGCCGCGATCCTCGGACAGATCGCCCCCGAGGCCGACCTCGACGACGTCGAGCCGGACGAGGACCTGCGCACGCGGCCTCGACCTCGACTCGCTCGACTTCCTCTCCCTGATCGAGGGGCTCAAGGAGCGCACCGGCGTCGACGTGCCGGAGGAGGACTACCCCCAGGTGCGCAGCCTCGCCGGCCTGATCACGTACCTCACGGCTCACAGCTGAAGTTCCACCCGTCCGACCCCTCACCGACGTATACAGGGGTGAGAGGGAGGAACGTCCATGGCCGACCGGTACGCGGGTTTCGCCGACTTCGTCGCAGCGCGAGGTCCGGCGCTGATGCGCACGGCGTCGCTGCTGACCGGTGACCGCGGCCACGCCGAGGACGCCCTGCAGGAGGCGCTGACGAAGGCGGCCCTGAAGTGGCCGTCGATCTCGCGCGACGGCAACCCCGAGCCGTACGTCCGCCAGGCGCTCTACACCGTCGTCATCGACCGCTGGCGCTGGCGCAGTCGTCGAGCCCAGGAGTCGCTCGGCGAGACGCCCGACCGCGCGAGCCACGTCGACATCGGGCGGACGCCGACCGGCGCCTGGTGCTTCGCGAGGCACTAGTCGCGCCTGACTCCACGCCAGCGGCAGGTGCTCGTGCTGCGGTTCTACGAGGACCTCACCGAGACGCAGACCGCTCACGCCATGCGGTGCTCCACCAGCACCGTCAAGAGCCAGACCCGCCACGCGCTCGCGCGACTGCGGGAGCTGGCCCCCGAGCTCGCCGAGACCTTCGACCGCGCGATGCCCGCGGCCGACACCACCGAGGAGGTGCGCGCATGACCACCGAGCTGCGCGAGCTGATGACGTCCGCGGCCGACGACCAGCCGCCCCACGACCTGGCCGGACGCGCCGTGGCCGGCGCCCGTCGACGCCGCCAGGGACGCCTCGCCGTGGCCGGGTCGATCGCAGCCGTGACGGTGCTGGTCGCCGGAGCAGTCGCGCTCGGACCGATGCAGCGCACCAGCGACGAGCCGCGCCCGCAGGACGTGGCGTCGCTTCCGAGCCAGCTGCCCGGTGTGGACGGGCTGCCCGAGCTGACGGCCGGCGCGATGGACGCCGCCTCCGTCGCGTACGTGATCGACGACCGGCTGGTGCTCGTCGACGCAAGCGACGGGAGCGGCTCGGTCTACAACGGCATCTCCGAGCTGAGCGAGGTCGCTGCCAGCGGCATGTCCGCGATGCCGCTGCGCCCGTACGAGGTGCGGCTGTCGCCGGACGGCACGACGGCGCTCGTCGCCATGCGCTTCGACTCGTCCCAGCGACTGCTGGGTATCCGGTTGGCTGTGCTGGACGTCGCCACGGCCGAGGTGAGCGTCGAGGACCTCCAGCTGACGGACGCCTACGCGGAGTCCGCCTGGCTCGAGTACAACCTGATGGCCTGGGCCCCGGACTCGAAGACGGCGTACTGCGTCTGTGTTGACGGTGACAGCGGCGCTGCAGAACCGGGTGTCTGGAGCCTGACCATGGGCGACGCTCCCCTCGACACGTTCTACTCCCAGGATCTCTGACCTCGTCCCGTCCCAGATCAGCGCGGGGGCTGCAGGTGTCATGGTCCAGCTCGAACCGATGCTCCAGCCGATAGGTGGGCCCTGGTCGTTGCTGACCGGTTCGGATGACCTGACGCAGACGCGTGCTCACGCTGACACGCTGGCGGCGTCGCCGGATGACCCCTCCGCATTCGCCCTGACCCGTGATGGACGCTATGGCCTGGGCTTCGAAAGGCCGATGGAGAAGGGCATGATGTGGGGCCCACTCCCGGCCGGCCCCGTCTCGTCCCTCCAGGCGCTCGGCAACGACTTCGTTCTCGTCAGCCGGCCGCACGACGCTCCAGCAGGGGAGCCGGCTCCCCCCACCCAGCTCTACGCCCACCTGCTGGTCAAGGGCCGCGACCCGCAGCTGCTCACCACCTTCCCCGCGGGCACCACGTCCACGTCGTTCGCCGCGGACGTCGACACGGCCCCGTAACCGCTCGGGCGCCGCGGGGGAGCGCCCGAGATGAGCGCGTGGTGTACTCACTCCGATGGCCAGTCGTGACACCGAGCTGCAGGCGTTCGTCGACGCGCGTGGACCCGCCCTCATGCGGACTGCATCGCTGCTGGCGCTCGACGACGCTGAGGACGTCCTGGCCGAGGCGCTCGCCCGAACCGCGCGGCGCTGGCGCGAGGCCACCGCAGACGACGACGTCGAGCGCTATGCACGTCACGAGCTCTACACGGCAGTCGTCTCGCGCTGGCGCAAGGACGGCGGGCTCGACGTCGACGACGTCGACGGTGCGGATGACGCGGAACCTGCGGCCCGACGCCACCTGCGGGCGCTGACCCGCCGCGAGCGCGCCGTCCTGGTGCTGCGCAGCTTCGAGGGGCTGGACGCCGACGAGGTCGCTGCGCTGCTCCGGATGAAGCCGGGCGAGGTCGACCAGCTGCGGGACCGGACCACGCGACGCGTCACCGATGCGGCAGCGGTGAGCTCGGTCGGCGAGCTGCTGCGGGACGCGGCCCGCACCGACGCGCCCCGCGACCTCGCCCCTCGGGCGCTCGCCGTGTCCAGGAGCAGCGGCCGGCGCGCTGCCTGGATCGGTGCCGCCGTCGTCGTCGCGCTGGGCATCACCGCAGCGCTGCTGCTCCGTCCGGATCCGGCACCCGAGGCGTCCGCACCCGACCCGGCGATCGCTCGCTGGGGCCTGCCCTCGGCGCTGCCGCTTCCGGCCGACCTGCCCGACCTCGGCGAGCAGCCGGTGGACGTGGCGTCCGCCGCCTACCTGGTCCAGGGCGTGCCGGTCGTGGTCGACAGCAGCAGCGGGCTGGCGAGCACGGTGTTTCGCGACGCGCCTTCGCCCGAGTGGTTCGACGGCGATGCCGATCAGCGAGACTCCCCTCTGCTGGGGCGAGCCGGGCGATGGACCGACCTCTCGCTCTCCCCCGACGGCACCCGTCTGCTGCTCGTGCAGGCGCCACGCCCCTACTTCGACGGCGAGCGGTCCCGCGGGTCTACCTCCTCGACCTCCGTGACGAGTCGTTGGACGCGCTGCGCGACCTCTCGCCGACCAACCGCGAGCCGCGGTTCTCGCGGGTGAAGGGCGCAGCACTGGCATGGGCACCGGACTCCGGAGCCTTCGCGTGTGCCTGCGACGGATCTCTGACGCTGGTGACGCTGGCCGAGGACGGCACGGTCGATGTCATCCCCACCAGCTGGCCGGCCACGGACGTCGCCTGGGGAGGCGTCGGCGTCGCAGCACAGGCCGCCAACGGGGAATGGGCGCTGATCGACTCCGGAGGTGAGCTGCGGCTGGACACCATCTCGTTCAGCGACGTGCTCGGGATGTCCGCGACGCGTCCACCGCAGTACCTGACAGCCACCACCGGGACCATCTACTCGCTGGCGGGTGACGCCAAGCCGGACGGCGCGCGTTGTGTGCTGTGGAACGAGGACGTCGCCGATCCGGTGCCGGTCACGCCGGTGCCGGACCGCGACGGCGTCCTGTGCACTCCGGTCCTGATCCAGCCGGGGCGGTCGGCATTCGTGATCGCCATCCGCTCGAGCCTTCCGCGTCCTCAGCCGTCGGCGCTCGACGTCGTGGTCGTCGACACCGACGGAGCCGCCGAGCCGGTGAGCGTCCTGCCTCCGGGCACGGCAGCGGCGTCCTTCGCCGGCGACCTGGTCGGCTGATCCCGACCCACTCTTCTACGCCAGACCGCCATGGTCACGCCGCAGGACGGGGCATCATGGCGCCCTGGCGTTGGAATCGGAGGTCGCGGTGGTCGAGCTGGTCGACTGGTCGGTGCGCGACGTGCTGCGCGAGTTCCGTGAGCGGCGACTGTCCCCGGTCGAGTACCTCCAAGCGCTGTGCGCGCGCATCGACAGCGTCCAGCCTGAGATCAACGCGCTCGGCGACCAGTACCGTGAGGACGCGCTGGCGCAGGCCAGGACAGCTGCCGACCGCTACGCCCGGGGTGAGCCCTCCGGTCGGCTCGACGGCCTGCCGGTCGTCGTCAAGGACGAGACCGAGATCGCCGGACGCCGCACCACCAACGGCTCGCTGCTGTGGGCCGACTACGTGTCGGAGGAGTCCGACCCCATCGTCGAGCGACTCGTCGAGGCCGGGTCGGTCATCCACGGCCGTGGGCTCACCCCCGAGTTCTCCATCCCGTTCTGGACGCACAGCCGCATGTGGGGCGTCACGCGAAACCCGTGGAACCCCGCCTTCGACGTCGGCGGCTCGAGTGGCGGCTCGGCGGCCGCGGTGGCGTCCGGCATGACGCCGTGGGCCACCGGCTCGGACATCGGCGGCTCGATCCGGGTGCCGGCGTCCTGCTGCGGCGTCGTGGGCTACCTGCCTCCGTCCGGTCGCATCCCCGTGGCCGGCGCATGGGGGCGGGACGACTGGTCAGGGGTGGGGCCGCTGACGCGCACCGTGGCGGACGCGGCCCTGATGGTCGACGTCGCGAGCGGCCGCCACGTCCGCGACCACTTCTCGCTGCGCGAGCAGACACGGTTGGTCGAGGTGACGCCGGACGTCCGCGGGACGCGCATCGCGCTCTCGCTCGACCTCGGGGACTGGCCGGTGACCGACGAGGTGCGGGCCGCGGTCTCGGACGCCGCCCGCGCCCTGGAGGAGCAGGGCGCGATCGTCACGCCCGTCGACCTGACGATCGAGCGCGAGCTGGTGCGTCAGGCGTCCAACGGTCACAACGGGAACCTGTTCGCCGCCAGCTGCGAGGTGCTCGTCGCCGGCCGCGAGGACGAGCTCAACGCCTACACGAGGAACTGGCTGGCCGAGCTCGCCGCGGACCGGACCGACACCTCGTTCTTCGCTGCCCGCGAGGCGGAGGCGGTCGTGTCCGAGCGGGTCGACCGGGTGCTCGCCGAGCACGACGCGCTGCTCTGCCCCGTCATGGCGGTCCCGGCGCTGGCCGCCGGCGTCGACCACAGCGAGCAGCCGCTGGTGGTCGACGGGATCGAGCGGGACTCCTTCCACGACATCCACCTGTCGGAGGCGTTCAACATCGCCAACCGCTGCCCGGTGCTCGCCCTCCCGGCCGGGCGGGCGGCGTCCGGGGTGCCGATCGGCGTGCAGGTCGTGGCGGCTGGCTACGACGACGCGACGGCGTTCGCGGTGGGTCTGGCCCTCGAGCAGGCCCGCCCCTGGCCGCTGGTGGCGCCGACTCCCTGAGCCACTCGTTTTCTACGCCAGAGCGCCATGGTCACGCCACGGGACGGGTAATCGTGGCGCCCTGACGTAGAAAACTGGGTCCAGCCGGACGGTCAGGGAACCTGCAGGGACGACAGCAGGGTCTCGCAGGCGTCCTCGCAGCGTCGGCACGCCTCGGCACAGATGCGGCAGTGCTCGTGCATCTGGCCGTGCAGGTCGCACTCGTCGGCGCACACCCGGCAAGCGGTGCGGCAGGCCAGCAGCAGCTCGGCGGCCACCCCGATCTCCATCTGCCGGGACAGGACGCCGACAGCTGCCTGGCAGATGTCCGCGCAATCCAGGTTCGCGCGGATGCAGGAGCGCAGCGACTCGACCCCGGGCTCGGCCAGGCAGGCGTCGGCGCACGACGCGCACGCCTGGGCGCACTCCATCAGGGCATTGACCGCCGCGGTCAGCGCTCCTTGGTCGGCACGCGGCTCGGACGGGTGGCTACGGATGATCTCGGTGGTCGTGGTCATGGAACTCGGCTACCCCCGTGGCCGCCGGCGAAACCGGACAACCGTTTGCACTCTCCCCCCGAGAGTGCTAAGAAATGGGTTAGCACTCTCCCTCGGGGAGTGACAAGACCACAGGCACTGGGTGAGGTCGGTGGTGTCGGGCCGGAAGGGTCGGCCCGTCGCCTCGGCCGTCCGTCGCGGGCACCCCGTTCCTGACCACGCCGTTCCGAAAGGGAACCCACCGTATGGCCAAGATCATCGCGTTCGACGAAGAGGCCCGACGCGGTCTCGAGCGCGGCATGAACGTGCTGGCGGACGCTGTCCGCGTCACGCTCGGCCCCAAGGGCCGCAACGTCGTCCTGGAGAAGAAGTGGGGAGCCCCCACCATCACCAACGACGGTGTGTCCATCGCCAAGGAGATCGAGCTCGAGGACCCGTACGAGAAGATCGGGGCGGAGCTCGTCAAGGAGGTCGCGAAGAAGACCGACGACGTCGCCGGTGACGGCACGACGACGGCCACCGTCCTCGCCCAGGCCCTGGTCAAGGAAGGCCTGCGCAACGTGGCCGCCGGCGCCAACCCGATGGCGCTCAAGCGCGGCATCGAGCAGGCCGTCACCTCGATCAGCGAGCAGCTGTCGAGCATGGCCAAGGACGTCGAGACCAAGGAGCAGATCGCGTCCACCGCGTCGATCTCCGCCGGTGGCGACACCGAGGTCGGCCAGATGATCGCTGAGGCGATGGACAAGGTCGGCAAGGAAGGCGTCATCACCGTCGAGGAGAGCAACACCTTCGGCCTCGAGCTCGAGCTCACCGAGGGCATGCGCTTCGACAAGGGCTACATCTCGCCGTACTTCGTCACCGACCCGGAGCGCATGGAGGCGGTGCTCGAGGACCCGTACATCCTCATCGCCAACTCCAAGATCTCCGCGGTCAAGGACCTGCTCCCGATCCTCGAGAAGGTCATGCAGACGGGCAAGCCGCTCATGGTCCTCTCCGAGGACGTCGAGGGCGAGGCGCTCGCGACCATCGTCGTGAACAAGATCCGCGGCACCTTCCGCTCGGTCGCCGTCAAGGCGCCCGGCTTCGGTGACCGCCGCAAGGCCATGCTGCAGGACATCGCGATCCTGACCGGTGGCCAGGTCATCAGCGAAGAGGTCGGCCTCAAGCTCGAGAACACCGACATCGAGCTGCTCGGCCGCGCCCGCAAGGTCGTCGTCACCAAGGACGAGACGACGATCGTCGAGGGTGCCGGCGACAGCGAGCAGATCGCGGGCCGGGTCAACCAGATCCGCGCCGAGATCGAGAAGAGCGACTCCGACTACGACCGCGAGAAGCTGCAGGAGCGCCTGGCGAAGCTCGCCGGCGGTGTTGCGGTCATCAAGGTCGGCGCGGCCACCGAGGTCGAGCTGAAGGAGCGCAAGCACCGCATCGAGGACGCCGTCCGCAACGCCAAGGCTGCGGTCGAGGAGGGCATCGTCGCCGGTGGTGGCGTCGCGCTGCTCCAGGCGTCGACGGTCGCTTTCGAGAAGATCGACCTGACGGGTGACGAGGGCACCGGCGCCCAGATCGTGAAGTCCGCGATCAGCGCCCCGCTCAAGCAGATCGCCGTCAACGCGGGTCTCGAGGGTGGCGTCGTGGCGGAGAAGGTGAGCCGGCTCGAGGCCGGACACGGTCTCGATGCGGCCACCGGCGAGTACGTCGACATGATCGCCGAAGGCATCATCGACCCCGCCAAGGTGACCCGCTCTGCGCTGCAGAACGCCGCGTCGATCGCCGGCCTCTTCCTCACCACCGAGGTCGTCGTCGCCGAGAAGCCTGAGAAGGCTGCACCGGCCATGCCGGGTGGCGACGGAGGCATGGGAGGCATGGACTTCTAGTCCACGCTTCACCACAGCACGGCACGAAGGCCCGCATCCCCAGGGATGCGGGCCTTCGACGTGCAGCGACCGCAACTGGGTGCACGAAGTGCTGCCAGAGCAGCACTTCGTGCACCCAGCACCTCGGATGCCCTCCATTCACATCGAGGTCGAGGTCGGTGCATCCACAGGGAGGCGATCCCACACCCGCAGACCGCTCGAACTGGTCATGGTCGTCCGATGGCTCAACAGCACGCAACAGTTCTCCGGTCGCACGAAGCCTTTGCCCGCTACGGGCGTCACCATGTGCGGTGGATGGTGCAGTCGGGGCGTTGGCAGCGGCCGGCCAAGGGTGTCGTGGTGCTCCACTCCGGGTCGCTGACGCGCGACGAGCGACTGACCAGCGAGCTGCTGATCCAGCACCGGTCCGCTGTGCTCGCCGGTCTCACGGCGGCATCGCTCGACGGCCTTCAGGGTTTCGCCACGACTACCGTCTTCATCTGCGTACCGCACGACGTCCGCATTCGCCCGCGCATCGATGTCTCAGTGACGCGAAGTCGGACTCTGACGGACATTGACATTCACCCGGTGCGCCGGCCCCGGCGGACGCGACTGCCGAGATCCTTGGTCGACGCTGCGTCGTTGGCGACCACCAGCCTGCGCTGTCAGGCGATCCTGGCCTGTGGCGTCCAGCAAGGCCTGGTGACGGGGCATTCGCTGGGCGAGGTGGTAGCGCGGATGCCTTCGCTCCGACGTCGTGCGCTGATTGTGGAAACCATCGAGGACGTCAGCGGCGGGTCACTGAGCGAGTATGAGGTCCTCTTCCTGAGGCTATGTCGCGACTACGGGTTCCCAACTCCCACGAGGCAGCAGCGGCGTCGAGACGCCGCCGGCCGCTGGCGCTATCTCGACATCGAGTTCGAGGAGTTCGGGCTCGTCGTCGAGATCGATGGCATGCAGCACATGGAGGCACTGGCGTGGTGGGAGGACATGATGCGCAACAACGAACTCGTCGTGCACGAGCGGAAGGCGTTGCTACGGTTCGCCGGCTTCGCACTCCGCCACCAGCGGGAGCGGGTGGCGGAAGTCCTTGCGCGCTTCTTCGCGACCAGGACGCCCCGGGCAGCCTGATCCCTCGCGAACTGGGAGCAGAAAGTGTCGCCATGGCAGCACTTCCTGCACCCAAACCCAGCCGCACGCAGCCAACCGCCCGTGCCACGCCGGACCACGGAGCCCCTCAAGGGTCAGTCAGCTCGACGCGGACGCCGAGGAGCCGGATCGGACGCCCGAGCTCCAGCCGATCGAGCAGCGCGACCGCATTGTCGGCCACGACGGCAGCATCCAGCGTCGGGGAAGGCAGCTTGTGCACGCGCGTCGTGGTGAAGAACGGCACGAACCGCACCTTGATGCCGACGTGGGTGATGGCGCGTCCGGTCGGTGAGACGTCGGCTACGACGCCGGCCGCGAGCTGCCGCAGCTTGTCCTCGAGGTCCGTGCGCTCGACAACGTCGTGCTCGTAGGTGGTTTCGCGGCTGCGGCCACGGGGCACCCACGGGGCGTTCGTCACCGTGCGGTCGCCGAGGCCGCGCCCCAGCGAGACCAGCCACGGGCCGGTCTTCGGCCCGAAACGAGCCCGCATCGCGTCCAGGTCGGCCGCCCCGAGCTCACGGACGGTCGAGATCCCCAGGTCTGCGAGCTTCTCGCTGGTCCTGGCGCCGATCCCCCACAGCGCGTCGGTGGGACGGTCGCCCATGATCTCGAGCCAGTTCTCCTTGGTCAGCCGGAAGACGCCTGGTGCATCCGCTGGCAACGCACCCTTCGGAGCCTTGGCGAACCCGGTGGCGATCTTCGCGCGGAGCTTGTTGTCGCCGATCCCGACGCAGCACGTGAGCCCCGTCCGCTCGGCGACCGTGCGACGGATCCGGTGGGCCAGTTCCTCTGGGTTGTCGACGTCGGCGCCGACGAAGCCCTCGTCCCAGCCCCACACCTCGGTGACCACGGGGAGCTCGCGGACGACCGTCCACACCTCCTCCGACGCCGCGTCGTAGGCCTCGTGGTCGCTGGGCAGGAACACGGCGTCCGGGCAACGGCGGGCGGCGGTCGACAGCGGCATGCCCGAGCGGACGCCGAAGGCGCGAGCCTCGTACGACGCGGTCGCCACCACCTGTCGACGGCGGGTCGGGTCCCCGTCGCCCCCGACGACCACCGGTCGGCCGCGCAGCGACGGGTCCCGGCGGATCTCCACCGCCGCGATGAACTGGTCGAGGTCGACGTGCAGCACCCACTCCGGCGTCACGGTGACAGCGTCTGGCGCCGACCCGCCGGTGGTACTCATGCCACAGCCAGGATCTCTCCGTGGAGCATCGCGAACCAAGCGTCCTCGTGAGCCGCCCATTGCCGCCACGCGCCCGCGATCCGATCGAGGTCGGCACGCGTGGCAAACCCTCCACTCACCGCCTGATCGGCAAGCGAAGACTGGACGACGCGATCGGCCCACAGCCCTGCCCACCACTCGCGCTCACCCGGCGTCGCGAAGCACCACGCGCTTGCGGATGGGGTGATGTCGGTGAAGCCGGCCTGTTGAGCCCACGACAGCAGCAGACGCCCGGCATCGGGGTTGCCACCGTTCACGCGCGTGATCGACGTGTAGAGGGCGAGCCACTCTGAGAGCTCAGGGGGATACGGGTGCCAGGCCATCGTCGGGTAGTCGCTGTCCCGGGCGGCAACCACTCCACCTGGGCGGCACACGCGTCGCATCTCGACGAGGGCCGAGACCGGATCAGCCAGGTGCTGCAGCACTTGATGGGCGTGCACCACGTCGAAGCTGTCGTCGTCAGCGTCCAGCGCGTAGACGTCGCCCACGGTGTAAGTGACATTGTCACGTGACATCGTCGCGGACGCTCGGGCGATCACTCCTGGCGAGGCGTCGATGCCCACCACGTTGCCGTCCTGGCCGACCCGATCGGCGAGCTCTGCAGTGATGGTGCCGGGGCCGCAGCCGACATCGAGGATGCGCAGCCCAGGACGCAGCCAGGGCTCGAGGTAGGCGGCGGAGTTGGCGATCGTGCGCCAGGAGTGTGACCGCAGCACGCTCTCGTGGTGTCCATGGGTGTAGCGCTCTTGGGTCATCTAGCCCACCTTGGCCAGCAGGACGCGGCCCAGAGCCACGAGGCGCGTCGGGTCGTCCCAGGCGCTGATCTCGACGTCAGCCACCGCCTGTGCGCGCCCGATCTTGCGGGCCGTCGCCCGGACGCGGTGGACCTCGTGGCGCGCCAGCCGAACGAAGTCGATCCGCATGTCGGCGACCACCCATGCGTCGTCGCTCACGCGGACGACCGCCTCCCAGGCTGCCGTGTCGATGCAGGTGGCGAGCGCGCCTCCGTGCAGGTAGGTGACCGGGTCGGTGGCACCCACTGCCACCGGGGCGGGGTCGAGGCGAAGCACGGCGGCGTCCCCATCGTCGGCAGCTCGCGTGAGGCCCAGTGCGGCGTCCAGTGGGGCGGCGCTCTCGCCGTCCGGGGTGCGTTGGTTGCTCATCGCGGAAGCGTAGCGAGCGGTGGTGCAGCACAATGTCCGCTGTGTCCGACGACCACACCCACGAGCCGCCGTCCGACGAGGAGTACAGCGTCACCCCGCTGGAGCTCTTCTTCGACTTGGTCTTCGTGTTCGCCTTCACCCAGGTCACCGCACTGCTCGCGTACGACCTGACGTGGACCGGCATGCTTCGAGGAACCACGCTGCTGCTGGTCGTCTGGTGGGCCTGGGTCGGCTACTCCTGGCTGACCAACTCGGTGCCCGTGGACGAGGATGTGCGCGCGCGGATCGTGGTGTTCGCTGCCATGGCAGCCGGCCTGGTGATGGGTCTGGCCATCCCGCACGCGTTCGACAACGACGGCGTGCTGTTCGGGTTCTCGTACCTGGCCGTCACGGGCCTGTTCATCCTGCTGTACGCCGTCGCCACTCGGGACCGACCTGAGATGAACCGGGCCGTCCTGCTTCTGGCACCGGGGGTGCTCGCGGCTCCGGTGCTCGTCGCCGTCGCAGGATTCCTCGACGAGGGCCCTGCGCGGGCCGTGCTGTGGGGCGTCGCGCTCGTCGTGACTCTGGGAGCACCCCTCGTGTCAGGCACCGAGGGGTGGGAGGTGAGACCGGCGCACTTCGCCGAGCGACACGGACTGATCATCATCATCGCGCTGGGGGAGTCCGTGGTCGCGCTGGGTCTGTCCGCCGCGGAGGAGCCGCTGACCGCTCCTGTGGTCACCGCAGCCATCATCGGCATCGTGGTCGTCGCGGCGCTGTGGTGGCTGTACTTCGACGTCGCGGCCCCGGCCGCCGAGCATCGGCTCCGGAGCGTGACGGGAGCTGCGCGCAACGCGCTGGCACGTGACTCCTACAGCTACGTGCACGCACTGATGATCCTCGGGATCGTGTTCCTGGCCCTCGGGCTCAAGAAGGCGCTCCTCGATGTCTCCGACCCGCTCTCCTTGATCCCCTCCTTCGCGTTGTTCGGCGGGGTCGCCCTGTACCTCGTCGGCCATGTTCTCTTCCGGTTGCGAAACATGCGGACACTGAACGTCCAGCGCACGGTGGTCGCGGTGCTGCTGGTGGTGGCGATCCCGATCGGTGTCGCCGTACCCGCCTACGTGTCACTGACGATGCTGGTGACCCTGCTGGTCGCGCTGATCGCCTACGAGACGATCACCTACCGCCAGGCGCGGCACCACATCCGCCACCACCTGAACTGACCGCCACCGCGTCAGACGGTGACGACGATCTTGCCGAAGGTCTCTCCGGACGCCAGGCGTGCCAGCGCGGCGTCCGCCTCTGCAAGCGGGTAGATGTGGTCGACCAGCGGAGCGAGCGAGTGGTCGGCGCAGAAGGTGAGCAGCTGCTCGAGCTCGTCCCGCGTGCCCATGGTCGAGCCGATGACCGACAGCTGCAGGAAGAACACCCGGGCCAGATCCGCCGGCGGATTCGGGCCGGACGTCGCGCCACACACCACGACCCGACCGCCAGGACGCAGGGACTTCAACGAGTGGCTCCAGGTTGCGGCGCCCACCGACTCCATGACGGCATCGACCCGCTCGGGCAGCCGGGCGCCGGACTCGAACGCGTCATCGGCGCCCAGGGCCAGCGCCTGATCGCGCTTGGCGGCGTCCCTGCCGGAGACCCACACCCGCAGCCCCATCGCCTTGGCGAGCGGCACGAGGGCGGTGGAGACCCCGCCACCGGCACCCTGGACCAGCACCGTCTCGCCGGAGCGCAGCTGTCCGCGGGTGGTGAGCATCCGGTAGGCGGTGAGCCAGGCAGTCGGAAGGCAGGACGCCTGCTCGAACGAGAGACCTGCCGGCTTCGGGACGAGGTTCCGGCGAGGCACGCAGACCCGCTCGGCGAGCGTGCCGTCGTGCACCTCGGACAGCAGGGACCGCTTGGGGTCGAACGTCTCGTCGCCACCGCCTCTGGCAGGGTCGCCGATCACCGCGTGCACGACGACGTCGTTGCCGTCCTCGTCGACGCCCGCGGCGTCCGTCCCGAGGATCATCGGCAGCTGCTCGGCTCGCAGGCCGACGCCCTTCAGCGACCAGAGGTCGTGGTGGTTGAGTGCCGTGGCGCGGACGCTGACGGTGGTCCACGTGTCATCAGGGGGTGTCGGCTCGGGCCGCTCGCCGAGCGTGAGGCCCTCGAGGGGATCCGCCTCGTCGAAGGAGGTGGCGAAAGCGGCGAACACAGCAGGCGCCTGACGTCAGCCGGCGGCTGCGGCGAGGGAGCCGGGGTCGAGGCCCAGCTCGAGCTCGGCCACGACGCGAGCATGCTCGTGCATCTGCTTGCGGGTGATCCCCGGGCGCTGCAGGGTGACCCGCAGCCCGAGGCCGTCGAGCAGTGCAGCGAGCCGGTCGGCGACGCCTCGCGGGTCGTCGGTGGTGAAGGCGCCGGAGTCGACACCGTCGCTGATGACGATGAAGAGCATCTCGTTCCAGGCGGCGTCGAGCTCCTCGGAGATCGAGCGCAGCGTCTCGTCGCGCAGGCCCGCCCCCCAGGCATCGATCCAGAGCACCCAGGTCTGGTCGTTGCGGGAGCTGGGGATGAACTCGCGCATCACCCGGTCGAGCCGCTGCAGGGGGTCACCCCCACCGGTGGCCAGGCGGCGGGCCTTGGCGATGTCGCGCTCGGCCTCGTGGCGGAGCATCTCGGTGAGCAGGACGTCCTTGGTGGCGAAGTGGTAGTGGATGAGCCCGCCACTGACCTTGGTCGCGGCCGCGACGTCCGCGACCCTGGTGTGCGACAGACCCCGCTCGAGGACGACCTGCCGGGCCGCCTCCAGCAGCTCGGCGCGTCGCTGCTCGACCTGCTCCTGGCGGCTGGTCCGTGCCGCGCCTGCTCGTGCCACGGTCCGTAACCTACCGGTCGCAGAGTGCCGTCGGGGGATTCTTACTGAATATTCAGTCAGTCGCGCCCCGCGGGCATTCCGGGCGTTCTAGACTCTCGCGCATGACTGACCAGGGACAGGCATCAGCGGCGGCGGATCGATCTCCATCATCGGGCTCCGGAAGGAGTTCGACCAGGTCACGGCGGTCGACGGCATCGACGTCGAGATCCAGCCCGGAGAGTTCTTCTCGCTGCTGGGGCCTTCTGGCTGCGGCAAGACGACGACGCTGCGGATGCTGGCCGGCTTCGAGCAGCCGACCGACGGCCAGATCCTGATCGACGGGGTCGACGTGGCGCAGACGCCCGCGCACAAGCGCCCGGTCAACACGGTGTTCCAGAGCTATGCCCTCTTCCCCCACCTCACGGTGGAGAAGAACGTCGAGTACGGGCTCCGTTGGCGCAAGGACGTTCCCAAGTCGGCCCGGGACGGTCTGGTGAAGGACGCGCTCGCCCTGGTGCAGCTCTCTGCGCTGGCGGACCGCAAGCCCCACCAGATGTCCGGTGGTCAGCAGCAACGAGTCGCGCTCGCCCGGGCGCTCGTCCTCAAGCCCTCCGTGCTGCTGCTCGACGAGCCGCTCGGAGCCCTGGACGCCAAGCTGCGTCACTCACTGCGCGCGGAGCTGACGGCGCTGCAGCGCGAGGTCGGCATCACCTTCGTCTTCGTGACGCACGACCAGGAAGAGGCGCTGGAGATGTCCGACCGCCTCGCGGTGATGAACGAGGGCCGGATCGCCCAGCTCGGCACCCCGCGTGAGGTGTACCAGGAGCCGCAGAGCGAGTACGTGGCCGACTTCCTCGGTGTGGCGAACCTGCTCGACGTCACCTCCGGTGCCGGGACAGGCGCACGCGGCCCCATCACGCTCGGCGAGTTCACCCTGCAGGGCGTGATCCCCGCCGGGCACGCAGCCGGGCCCGGACGTGCCGTCATCCGCCCGGAGCGTGTCGAGCTCGCTGAGGCCGGTCGGCACGGGCGAGAACCTGCTCCCGGGCATGGTGGAGCGGAGCGTGTTCCTCGGGTCGACCAGCCAGGTGTACGTGCGGCTCGGCGAACGGCTCCCTGGTGCAGGCGCTGCTGACCAACCAGTCGGACGCCGAGCGCTACACCTCCGGCCAGCCGGTCACGGTGTCGCTGGCCGCCGACTCCCTGCGGGTCCTGGTCGCCGACGGCGGAGTCGCACGCCTACAGCGAGATGGAGATCGCCTCCGCCTGACCCGGCCCGCCGGGTGCGTGACTGGTGGACGGAAGAGCGCACCCGACACCCAGTGCACCTCGGGCTGTGGGCAGCCAGCCGTTGAATCAGGTCTCGAACTTGGCCAGCTCGTCGAGTGCAGAGCCGCCGCCGCGACGGCGGAGCCGGAGGCCCAGGTAGGCCAGCAGCAATGCCGCGAACGAGCCGACGAGCAGGATCGTCGCCAGGGCGTTGAGCGCCGGCGTGGGTGACGCCTTCACCGCGCTGTACAGGCGGATCGGCACGGTGATGTTGGACGCGTCGCCGAACAGGAATGAGCTGACCACGAAGTCGTCGAGCGACGTCGCGAACGTGATCGCCGCCGACGCGACAACCGCCGGCATCAGCAGGGGGATGAGGACGGTGCGGATGGCCTGCAATGGCGTGGCGCCGAGGTCGCGTGCCGCCACCTCGTACTCGCTGCCGATGGCCAGCAGCCGCGAGCGGACGATCACCAGCACGAACGACACCGTGAACGTCACATGGCCGAGCAGCAGTGCGGGCCGTCCCAGCGGCAGGCTGGTGTAGAGGTTGATGAACACGAGGTACAGCGCGGCACCGAGCACGATCTCCGGCGTCACGAGCGGGACCAGCGCGATCCCGTTGGACGCCTTGCTGATCGGCGAGCGCCACCGGGTCAGCCCGAGAGCCAGCAGGACGCCCGAGGGGCGTCGCGACCAGCACCGTCAGCACGCCGAGGATCAGGCTGTTCTCGAGCGAGCGGATCAGGGAGGGGTCGGTCCACACCGATCCCTCCGTGCAGCAGTACCACTGCGTCGAGAAGCCCTGCCAGGTGCTGCGTGAGCGTCCGTCGTTGAACGAGAACTGGATGGCGATGACGATCGGCACCAGCGACCACAGGATGTACAGCCACGTGGCCGACGCCAGGAAGTAGGGCCGGCGCCACGGGTTCTTCCAGAAGGGCACGCGTCGACGCGCCGTGGTTGACGGTGCTCATCGACCCTCCCTGCGCGGCCGCTGGGTGAGGACCAGGTAGTAGACCATGAAGACGAACAGCACCAACGACAGCAGGATGACCAGGACGCTCCCTGGTTCTTCAGGGGTCCTTGCAGCAGGAAGAACTCGATCTGGTTGCCGATCATGTTGGTGTTCGGCGACCCACTGACCAGCTGGTTGGTGTAGTAGTCACCGGCCATCGGGAGAGCCGTCAGCACGAGTGCCGTCACGAGACCGAGCTTGGACAGCGGCAGCGTGACGTGCAGGAACGTACGGACGGCACCGGCGCCCAGATCGCGGGACGCCTCGATGTGCCGCTGGTCGATGCGGTCCAGCGAGGCGTACAGCGGGATGATGAAGAACGGCAGATACCCGTAGACCAGCGCGATGATGACGGTGAAGGGGTTGCCCGACAGCCACGCCACCGTGTCGAAACCGAAGAGTCCGATGACGTCGTTGACGTAACCGTCGTCCTGGAGCATGTTGATCCAGGCCAGCATCCGGGTGATGTAGTTGATCCACCAAGGAGCGAGCAGCAGGGCCAGGAGCAGACCCCTGCGTCGGCCCGGCAAGCCGGGCCACGTAGTAGGCAACCGGGTACCCGATGAGGACACACGCACCAGGGCCACGAACGCAGTAGACGAACGTCCGGATCCATGAGTTCTGCAGCGTGCCGGTCAGTGACTGCTCCAGCACCGACCTGAACACGGTGAAGTCCCAGTCGAGCGGGTTCCACACCGGGATCGGCTGCCCGCTGAGGAAGTTGACCTGCGTGCTGAAGGCCACCGCGAGCACCGCGTACGCGGGCACGACGAAGAGCAGGATCAGCCAGGCAACGCCCGGAGTCGCCAGAACCGGCCAGAGTCGCCGCGTCTCGCGGTCGACCTGTTCAACCGTCTTAGGCACCAGCCTTGAACCTCGCCCACTCGTTGCGCCACATCGCCTCGACCGTCGGTGGCTGCTCGACCTGGACGATCCCGCTCTGGAAGTCCTCAGGCTGCACGATCGCCAGGTCGAGGCCCTCGACGATGTAGCCCTTCTCGATGGCGTAGGGCACCGTGATCTTGGTCAGTGGCGGCTGGTAGCCGTTCCAGTTGAAGTTCTTCTCCGAGATCTCCTCATCGAGATGTTGTTGATGAAGAGGTGTCCCAGGACCGGCTTGGTCGACGACTTCGGGATGCAGATGCAGTCGTTGCCGATCACCCGCTCCGAGACGGACTCCGGTACCCAGTAGCCGAGGACGTCGAGCGACACGCCCTTGGGGAGGTACCAGTGGGCGGCGAGCAGGTCGCCGGACCAGGTCTGGTGAGACGGTGAACTCACCCTCAGGGATCGACCGGTAGGCCGGTGATGCCGACCTTCACGTTGACCAGGTCGATGAGCTCGATCAGGCTGTCCACGGCCTTGGCCACGACGGTCTGGTCGTCGGTGTTCACGTCGCCGAGACCGTTGCGCAGGATCGACATCGTGATCGCTTCGCCGTAGTCGTCCAGAAGGCCGACCTTGCCGGCGTACTGCGAGTCCCACAACAGGTCGTAACCCGGGTCCGGTACCTCGGTGACCACGTCTGCGCGATATCCGACGCCCGTGGTGTACACGGTGTAAGGGACGCTGTACTGCGCGCCCTTGTCGTACCAGGGGTCCTTGTACTCGGGCCAGAGGTTCTCGATGTTCGGCAGGTAGCTCTGGTTGAACGGCTGGATGAGCTCGCCGTAGACCATCTTCGACAGCACCGTCGGGACCCGGGAAGACGACGTCGTACTCGCGCACCCGGCTCCTGCAGCTTGGCGATCATCTGGTCGTAGTTGTTGTACGGCGTGACCTCGACCTCGACGTCGTACTGCTCGCCGAAGTCCTTCATCACCCCGGGCGCCATGTAGTCGGCGTAGTTCAGGACCTTGAAGACCCCTCCGGTCTCCGGCTCAAGACCGTCGGCGATCGCCGGGTTGGAGTCCTTGATCGGCTGGGTGACGGGTGCGTCGGGACGCGCCAGCTCGTAGGGGAGCTCTCCCGGTCCGCCGATCGGCGTTCCGGGTGCGTCGTCGCCGCCGCACGCCGCCAGCAGTGAGGCCGCCCCCAGGCCCGCTGCGGTGTACGCGCCCCCGCGCAACACGTCACGTCGGTGCAGCTGCGGACGGTGGAGTGGTGGACGGTCGGGATTCGTGGGGTCCAGTGCCATGCCTAACTTCCCTCCGGGGGCCGGGGCGTCTTCGGGTCATTCTCTCCGCGGTCGGATCTTCCTGACTGACTGGTTGGTCAGTTAGTGTGTCGGCAGCGCTCCGTGAAAGCAAGGGGTGCAGCCGACCGCGTCATTCTGGCGCGGGCCGGGCCGTCAGGGGACCGAAACGGACGAATCGGGGACAGATCGTGACCACTTTGAGTCATGACGCGTCGGCCGGCGCTCGCCGCGCCGACCTCGGCACTCCCGTTTGCCGCCGGTGAGCTGCAGGCGTCCATCGACGGCAGCGGCCAGATGCTGCCCGCCGCCGCCTACACCGACGCGGACGTCCTGGCGTGGGAGAACGAACACCTGTTCGCCGGGGGATGGATGTGTCTGGGGCGCGCCGACTCCTTCGCGAAGGCCGGCGACCGACGCGCCTACCGCGTCGGCGACGAAGGCATCCTCGTCGTGCGGGGCACCGACGGACGCCTGCGCGGCTTCTTCAACACCTGCCGCCACCGTGCCCATGAGCTGCTGCCGTGCGACGGACAGGCCAGCGGTCGGTTCATCCGCTGCCCGTACCACGCGTGGGTCTTCACGCCTGACGGTGAGCTCTACGGCGTCCCGCCGACGCACGAGAACGACATCAGCGACACCGACGACTACGCGCTGGTCCCGTTGCCGGTCGAGGAGTGGCACGGCTACGTGATGGCGAACATCAGCGGTGACGCACCACCGCTCGAGCAGCACCTCGCCGGCCTCGACACCTACCTGGCCCCCTTCGGGATGGCTGACCTGGTGGTGGGCGACACCCACAGCTACACGCTGGACGCCAACTGGAAGCTGATCGTGGAGAACTACCACGAGTGCTTCCACTGCCCGAGCGTCCACCCCGAGCTGTGCGTGGTGGCCGACCCCGACACCGGGCATCACCGTCCTCGGCGACGGCCTCTACGTCGGTGGCAGCGTCCACCTGCGCGAGGGCATCGAGACGATGTCGCTGGACGGCACCAGCGGCGGGGCTCCCATTCCGGGGATCCCGGAGCGCTACCGGACGAGCACCATGTACCTGCAGGTCGGCGTCAACCTGCTGGTCAGCCTGCATCCGGACTACGTCATGGTGCACCGGCTGGTGCCGCTCGCACCCGACCGCACCTTCGTCGAGTGCCAGTGGCTGTTTCCCCAGTCCGCTGTCGACCGCGAGGGCTTCGACCCCTCGTACGCGGTCGACTTCTGGGACATCACCAACCGCCAGGACTGGGCGGCGTGCGAGAGCGTGCAGCGCGGTGTCGCGTCGCGCGGGTACCGTCCCGGGCCGCTCTCGTCGTACCACGAGGTGTCGGTGTACGCGTTCATCGCGTGGATGGCGCGCGCCTATGCCGAGAACCAGGTTCCGACGAGCATGAAGGCGATGGTCGCCCCCGAGCGGGTGGCCACGCTGGCCTTCCCCACAGAAGTCTGAGCTGTGTGACCGCAGGACACGTCCTGCAGAGATGAGGCAAGAGATGTCGTTGTCAGCCACCACCACCGGCGGACTCTCCGGAAGCGATGCCGAGACCCGGGCGGACGACCCGCTGCTGGCCCACATGGACCAGATGATCGTCGAGCAGGAGAAGGTGATGCTCGCGCGCACCGAGCGCTCGCAGGCGATGCGCGCCGAGGGTGCGTCCGTCCTCGCCGGAGGCGTCGCGTCGAGCTGGCAGGACGCTCCACCCTGTGCGGTGTGGATCGACTACGGCAAGGGGTCCCGCATCTGGGACGTCGACGGGTTCGAGTACTCCGACTTCCACGGTGGCTTCGGCGTCGGGCTGGCGGGCCACGCCCACCCGGCGATCGTCGAGGCGGTGCAGGACCGCGTCACCAAGGGCACGCACTTCGCGCAGCCGACCGAGGACGCCATCGTCGTCGCCCGTGAGCTGAGCAAGCGCTACGGACTGCCGTTGTGGCGCTACAACAACTCCGGCACCGAAGCCACGATGGACGCCTTCCACCTGATGCGGGTGGCCACCGGACGCAGCAAGGTCATCAAGGTCGAGGGCAGCTACCACGGCCACCACGACGCCGCTCAGGTCTCGGTCTATCCCGGGCTGGACGAGGCCGGGCCGGTCGAGGCGCCGCACTCGGTCCGCTACAGCACCGGCATCCCGGACCCGATGGCTCAGCTCACGGTCATCGTCCCGTTCGGGGACCTCGAGGCGGTCGAGCGCGCGCTCACCACGCATGCCGGCGAGGTCGCCGGCATGATCGTCGAGCCGGTGATGATGAACATCGGTCTGATCCCCCCGCCTGAGGGCTACCTGGCCGACCTCAAGGCCTTGCTGCACAAGCACGGTGCCTGGCTGGCGTTCGACGAGGTCAAGACCGGCTTCGGCCTGGCTCCCGGTGGGGCGACCGAGCTGTTCGGCGTCACCCCCGACCTGATCTGCACCGCGAAGGCGATGGCCGGCGGCCTGCCGTGCGGCGCCATCGGCGGCGTCCCCGAGCTCATGGGGCTGATCGCCGACCGGACGTACGAGCAGGTCGGCACGTTCAACGGCAACCCGCTGACCATGGCGGCCGCCCGTGCGACGCTGCAGGAGGTGCTGACGCCGGAGGGCTACCGCCACCTCGACGAGCTCCGCGAGGCGCAGGTCAAGGGCTGCGAGGACGTGCTCCGGCGCCACCAGCTTCCCGGGTTCGTGCGAGCGTTCGGGGGCAAGGGCGCGGTCATCTTCACCGAGTCGCTCAGCAACTACCGCGACTTCCTCGACTACGACGACCAGTGGGGCAATGCGCACTGGCTGTACCAGCACAACAACCACGTCTTCCTGCCGCCGTGGGGCAAGTGCGAGCAGTGGACGATGTCGGTGCAGCACACCCGCGAGGACGTCGACCGCTTCGTCGCCAACCTCGACACCTTCGCGCGCGAGCTGCGTGAGGCCGTCCCCGCCTGACGGGCGCGCCAACAGCCTGACCGAGCGGCGCAGTCACCAGCAGGCCGTTCTGGCACCCGGAATGTGACTCGATCGACGCTTTTCGCGGTTCGCGCGGGCGTCAGCGGCCGCGGAGCTTGGGGTTGAGGATCTCGTCGAGGGCGTAGCCGCACATGGTGAAGGCCAGGGTGACGCAGACGATGGCGATGCCAGGTGGCATCAGCCACCACCAGTAGCCGTTGGTCATGGCACCTGAGCTGAATGCCTGCTCGATGATCACGCCCCACGAGATCGCGGTCGCGTCCCCGAGACCGAGGATCGACAGCGTGGTCTCGGTGAGGATCGCCACGGCCACCGTGAGGATGGCGTTGGCGAAGATGACCGGAGCCACGTTCGGCAGGATGTGGCGCGACACGATGGTGACGTCGCCGCAGCCGAGCACGCGGGCCCGCTCGACGTAGGGGCGGGCGCGCACACTGAGCGCCTGTGCCCGAATGAGCCGGGCCGGCTGTGCCCACGAGGTCACGCCGATCACCAGGATGATGATCCAGACGCTCGCTCCGAGGATCGATGCCAGGACGATGGCCAGCACCAGCCACGGGATCACCAGGAACCAGTTGGTCAGCGCGTTGAGCCCGGTGTCGAGCTTCGTGCCGCCGTAGTAGCCGCTGATGACGCCGATCGTGGCACCGAGCAGCACGGCGACGATCGTCGCCGTGATCCCCACGAGAAGCGAGATGCGGGCGCCCACGATCACCATGTCGAGCACGGAGCGTCCGAAGTTGTCCGTGCCCAGTGGGTAGCCGGCGTACGGGGGATGGTTGGGGTCGCCCTGCGCGGTGGCGGGTTCGATGTCTTCAGGCGCAACGAGCAACGGGGACGCCAGAGCGAGCAGGATGAAGAAGACCATGACCCCTAGACCGACCATGCCCTGTCGGTTCTGACGGTAGAGCGCCCAGTTCCGGGCGAGCGCGTGGCGGCGTCGGCGCCAGACGAGGCGGCGGGGTGAGACGCGTCACGGTCTCCGCTGTGGACGTCACCTCACACCTCCTCGATCCTGCGGGTCGAGGAAGCCGTAGGTCACGTCCGCGATCAGGTTCGCGACGACGACAGCGACGCTGCTGACGAGAAAGACGCCCTGCAGCACCGGGTAGTCGTACGCGTAGATCGCCTGGTAGGTCAGCTGGCCGATGCCGGGGTAGGAGAACACGGTCTCGACCACGATGGCCCCGCCGATGACGAACCCGAAGCTGAGCACGATCAGCGTGAACGAGGGCAGGAAGGCGTTGGGCACGGCGTGCCGCCGGCGGATCATCGTCTCGGTCAGGCCCTTGGCACGCGCTGTCGCGATGAAGTCCTCGTCCTTCACCTCGAGCAGGGACGAGCGCATGACGATCATGTAGGACGCGCCGTACCCCAGCGCCAACGTGGCTGCGGGCAGGGCGAGGTGGTTGAGGACGTCAGCGATGTGCGCCATTCCGGTGGACCCGTCGCCGCTGTCGTAGCCGCCGACCGGGAACCAGCCCAGAGTCCCGGCGAAGACGATGAGCAGCATCATGCCGAGCCAGCCCTCAGGCGTGGAGTAGAGCGTGAGAGAGCCGTACAGGCTCGACCGGTCGAAGGTGGAGCCGCGCCGCCACGCTCCCTTGATCCCCATGGCAAGCCCCAGGACGATGGCCACCGTGGTGCCGACGCCCACCAGCAGTACGGTCGGCCACACCCGGCTGGAGATCGTGTCGACGACCGGCTGGCCGGTGAGGTACGACGTCCCGAGGTTGCCGCTCAGCGTCTCCTTCAGGTACGTGACGAACTGGCTGAGCAGAGGTTGGTCGAGCCCGAAGACCGCGCGCTGCTCGGCGATCTCCGTCTCGGTGAGCCGCTGGCTGCGGGCGAGGAGCCCGGCGGGGTCGCCCGGCATGATCCGGAACAGGAAGAAGTTGAAGCAGAGCACGAAGAGCAGGGTGAGCAGGCCCCACCCCACCTTCTTCGCGAGGTAGCGGGCCCTCATCGGGCTCCGGCGCTCATCGTCAGCCTTCCTCCTCGTCCGACCGGCTGCCGCGGCGGAAGATCAGGAAGGCGCCGACACCGACGCCGGCGATGATCGCTCCCCATGCCCACGCCGGGAGTCCGGAGGACGAGTCCGCGCCCCCGCCCGAGCCGGCATCCGCCGGACGGACCGTGACCATGCCGACGTTGTTGTAGTTGGGGATGAGGTACCCGTTGTCGCCCGGCACCGGGGTGAAGTCGGTGACCAGGTCGTTGCGGTACGCCTCGATGTTGTTCGGGTAGGCGAGCGCGATCGACGGCACCTCGGCGTACGACAGGGCCAGTGCCTGATGGACGACCTCCTGCCTCGCGTCCGGGTCGACGATGGTCTCCTGCTCCTTGACGAGCGCGTCGTACTCGGGGTTGCTCCAGCAGCCGTCGCTGAGCTCCTTGCACTGGTCGGTCATCAACGTGCTGAGCTGGTAGTTGGGGTCGGGCTCACCCGTCCAGTACCAGATGTACGCATCCCAGTCGCCGGTGTTCCAGTACGAGTACATCTTCCCTTCGTTGACGGGGTAGAGCTTCACCTCGATCCCGATCTGATCGAGGTAGCCGACGATCAGCTGCCCGGACGCCAGCGCGCCCGCCGTCTCCTGGGAGATCGGCATGCGCAGAGCGAGCCGGTCTCCGGTGTTCGGGTCAACACGGACGCCGTCCGCCCCTGGCTCGTACCCGTTCTCGTCGAGCAGCGCGTTGGCCGCGTCGGGATCGAACGGAATCAACTCGTCCTCGGGGACGTCGTAGTGCCACTGCGCGGGTACCTGTCGGATCAGGGAAGTCCCGGGAACGGCTGCCCCGTCGAAGGCCTTCTCGACGATCCCCTGCTTGTCGATCGCCATCGCGATCGCCACGCGGACGTTCTTGTCCTGCAGCGCGGGGAGCGGGTCGGCGTCCGGCCCCTGACCGCCGAAGTTGAACGCCAGGTTGAGCCACCAGTCCGACACGTTGCGCTGGACGGTGATGTTCTCGTCGCTCTCGAGAGAGGGCAGGAGCGAGGAGTCGAAGTACGTGGCGACGTCGATCTCACCGTTCTTGAGTGCCTGCGCCATCGCGTCCTGGTTCGTGTACAGCTGGAAGCGGATCTCGTCGTAGCTCGGCTCATCACCCCAGTAGTTGGGGTTCTTCGTCAGCGTCCAGTTCTCGCCTCGGTTGACCTCGGTCAGCGTGAAGGGGCCAGTGGTCACCGACGGGATGTTCTCGACCGCTCGGAGCTCGGCCTTGTCGAGATCGGCGTACTTGTCCCAGATGTGCTCAGGAACGATGTAGATCCACGGCGGCGTGAGCGGCTGACTGGTCGGCGTCGGCGACTTCCAGATCAGCGTGGTGTCGTCGGGCGTCTCGAACGTCGTCCCCTCGACGAAGTACTGCGCATACGTGGAGATCGGCTGGTCGATCACCAGCCGGTAGGTGAACGCGACATCGCTCGACGTGAAGGGCTCGCCGTCGCTCCACGTGACGTCGTCACGGAAGGTGCAGGTCCACTCGGTGAGGTCGTCGTTCGGCTCGCACGCCTCGGCGAGTCCGGGCTGCGGGGAGAGATCCTCGTTGCCGAACTGCAGCATCATGTCGTACTGGATCGTCGCCACGTTCCAGTCGCTGCCGGAGCGCAAGGAGAACGGGTTGGCGGTGGTCAGGTCGTTCGGCACACCGACGCGCAGCACACCCGCGTCACCTCCGTCGGCGGCCTGGGACGTTGCGAGCGGCAGGCTCACGGTCAGCACGGCGGACGCGGCCAGCGCCGCAGCGATCCGTCCAGCAGTTCGATGCATCGGTTCCTCCGGGAGGGGCGATCGCGGGGAGCCTAGGGGCGTCACCCGCGAGGGCAAGGACACTGTTGCCCTGAGGGCAACGGCCCGCATGACGATTCAGCGACCCCCCGGTGACGACGGGGTGACCACTGCGTGCACCGGCCCGAGCCGGCGGGCCAGTGTGGCGGCCGATGCCTGCGCTGCGGCGCCGAGCTGGTTGAGCCGGTGCTGGGTGCAGCGGGCGGTGGAGGTGCCGACGCCGATCGCCGCCAGCACCTCTCCTCGCGAGCCGATGACGGGCGCGGCCACCGACGTCGAACCGGTCTCCGACTCGTCCGCGGACGACGCATAGCCGCGCCGGCGGATCAGTGGAAGCAGCCGGCGGAACTCGTCGGGATCGGTGATGGTGCGGCTCGCGAGCGTGGGCAGTGGGCGTGCGAGTCGGGCGTCGAGGTCGTCGACGGCACCGAAGGCGGCGAACACCTTGCCGCTCGAGGAGCAGTGCAAGTGGCCGAGGCGTCCGGTCCAGTCGTTCGGTACGACGCCGCCCTGTGGCGTGACCTGTTCGACGTAGAGGACGGCGCCGCGGTAGGGAACAGACAGGTACGCCGCTTCACCGGTGACCTCGACGAGGTCCTTGAGCACCGGCCGGCTGAGGGCGACGAGCTCGAGCTCGGCGACCGCGGTGGCGGCGAGCCGAGCCAGGGCGGGCCCGAGGGAGTAGCCGGTCGCGGAGCGCCGGACCAGGCCGCGCCGTTCCATGGTGGCCATCAGACGCGAGGCGGTCGCCTTGTGCACCCCGAGGTGATCGGCCAGCTCGGTGACGCCAAGCGGGCGACCGGCGTCCGCCAAGGCCTCGAGGGCATCGGCAAAGCGGTCGACCGACTGGGTGGCGCGCATGAGCTCCTGTCCTGGGTGGGCCTTTTGTCAGGGTAGGAGCGTGGCGCGCACTTCGTCATCGAGATGCCCGTTGGATACCAAAAGGTGACATCCGGGAGTGGGCTCTCCGCCCTCCAGCCGGCTGAGTCGGCCGCCCGCCTCGTGGACGATCACGCTGGTGGCGGCCCAGTCCCACTCGAAACAGGGACCCTGTTCGACCAGCGCGTCGGCGGCGCCGCGTGCCACCAGCAGGTGGGCCCAGCCGTCGCCGATGCCTCGGGTGACGCGGGCCTCCGATGAGACGCGGGTGAGGGCGGGCAGGCCGGTCTTGCGGATGAACTCCTCGAGGGGTGCATGCAGGACGAGCGCGTCCGCGAGGGTGGCAACCTCCGACACCGCAATCGGGTCGCCGTTGCAGAAGGCGCCGCCACCGAGGGTCGCGTGGTAGCGCTCGCCGAGCACCGGGGCGTCCGCGACGCCGACGACCATCTGACGGTCGTCCCGCAGGCCGATCAGCGTGCTCCACAGGGGGATTCCCTCAGCGAACATGCGGGTGCCGTCGATCGGGTCGAGCACCCAGGTGCGTCCGCTCGTGCCAACGATGGCATCCCCCTCCTCGCCGAGGATGCCGTCATCCGGGTAGGTGCTCGCGATCTCGTCGCGCATCCGCTGCTCGGCGGCGGCGTCGATCTCGGTCACCGGCGATGCGTCGGACTTCAGCTCGACCGGCAGACGACCCCCGAACGCGCTGCGGGTGATCTGTGCGGCCAGATCAGCGAGATGCTGTGCGAAGGCGAGATCCTCACCCCTAGCGTGGTGCTCCACAGTCCGGGGACTGTAGTGGACGGGAGTCGCCTTGTGACAGCGCTGGCACTGACGATGATGCAGTTCAACATCGAGTACGGAGGAACCGGCGTCGACTTCTCGGCGGTGCCGCGTGCCATCGAACAGTGCGGCGCCGACGTCGTCGCCGTGCAGGAGGCCTGCGGGCAGATGCCCGCGATCGCCGAGGCGCTCGGCTGGCCGTACTTCGACAACCGTACGCAGGTCGTCTCGCGGTACCCGCTGCTCGATCCGCCGGATCCCACGGCTGGTGTCGTGCTCGTCGAGGGAGCTCCCGGTGAGGTGTTCGCCGTGATCAACGTGCACCCCACCTCGCGCGTCTACGGCCCCAGCCGGGTTGCTCACGTCGCGGATGTGGAACGCGTCGTGAGGCGCGAGTGTCGAACCCGGTTGCACGAGCTTCTTCCGTCACTGAGAGCGGCGGAATCCCTTGTCCAGCAAGGGATTCCGGTTGTTCTGCTGGGTGACTTCAACGCGCCGTCCCATCGCGACTGGACACCCGAGGCGATCGGACTAAGGCCGCACATGACCGCGTCCGTCCCGTGGCCGACCAGCGTCGCCACCGAGTCGGTGGGACTCGTCGACGTCTACCGCCGACACCATCCGGACGCCGTCGCGAAGCCCGGGTTGACCTGGCCCGCGGCGCGTCCGTTCGTGAGCGGTTACAACCCTCACCTCAACGGTGCACCGTCGGACCGCATCGACCTGATGTTCGTCAGCAGCGACGTCGAGTCGTCGTCGATCCGCATCATGGGCGAGGGGGGATCGGAGCACTGCGACCTCACGATGGATCCGTGGCCGACCGACCATCGCGCACTGGTGGCCGAGCTGTCGCTGACGCCGGTGGCGCCGTCCCCGGTCGTGTCGGTGTCTTCCCGCGTGGTGGAGTCCGACGCGGTCGTGGACATCCGCTACGTCGCGCCGGCAGGGCGCGCGCACCTCGTCTCGGTGTCGGCCGACGACGGTGGCGGGAGAGTGGCTGAGCTTCCTGTTCCGGACGCGTCCGCCGGCGCCGTCACCCTCGAGGTGTCGCGCCTGGGCGTCGGGCGTCACGACGTCATGCTCGAGGACGGTGATGGGAGAGACCTTGCCTGCACCACCCTCTGGGTGACGGAACCGGGGGCCCAGCCGCTGCTGCGGACGGACGCCGCGTCCTACCGGATGGGTGAGCCGATCACGGTGCAGTGGCGGGGCGCGCCGGGCAACCGGGCCGACTGGATCGCGGTGCACCTCCGGGGCGCTGATCCGGCCGCGGCCAGACAGCGCGCGCTGGTCTACACCGGTGCGACGGTCGACGGGGAGGCGGTGCTGGACGCCTGCCTGCGACCGGGGATGTGGCCCTTGCTCCCGGGTGACTACACCGTGCACCTGCTCCGCGACGACCGCCCGGTGCACCTGGCTGCGGCCGACTTCACGGTGACGCCGTAGCCGAGTGCGTGGCTGGGTGCGCGCGGAGCAGGTCGAGTGCGCGCGGGAAGCCGAGTGCCACGCACTCGGCGAGCCCTACACGCAGCGACGGATCACCGCGTCGACTGCGACAGCGCCCGCGAGATCGCCCGCGCGTTCGACGGGGCGGGCGAACACCGGGTTCAGCTCCACCAGCATCAGGTTCTCGTCCAGCAGCAGCTGGCCCACCCGTACCGCGAGATCGGCCACCGCAGCGAGGTCGACGCCGGGACGTCCGCGTCCGCCGGTGAGCAGCGACGCACCCCGAAGCGAGCGAAGTGCGGTCTCGACGCGGCCCGCATCGGCGGGCAGCGGGATGACAGCGGCATCGCCCACGGTCTCCACCCAGATGCCGCCAAGGGCGACGACCAGTGCGGGCACGACGGAGTCACGGCGTGCGGCGATCAGCAGCTCCACGCCGGTCGCCTCCATGCGCTCGACGAGCACAGGCGTGTCCGCGTGACCCTCGATGGACCGGAGCCGGTCGAAGGCGGTGCGTGCGGCGTCCACCCCCAGCACACCGAGCTCGAGCGCGCCGACGTCGCTCTTGTGCTGCAGTGACGGAGCGCTCAGCTTCAGGGCCATCGGCGCGTCGAGCTCGGCAACGAGCACGCCGAGTGCCTCGGGTGTCGTCGCCACGCCTCCGCTCGGGACCGCCACCCCCGCCTTCGCGAGCAGCTGCTTGGCCTCGTGCTCGGGCAGCCACTCGCCGGCGCCGCGCCCACCGGCCAGCGCACCGATCGCGCGGAGCCTTGCCGGGTCCCCGAACGGACGCCGCATGGCGTCGGCCACCTTGATCCCTGTCGTCAGCCCCCAGACGGCGGGAACGCCACGTTGCAGACACTTGTCGACGAGGTTCTCGGGCAGCAGGTCGGGGAGGGTCGACGCGACGATCACCGGAGCCGCGGAGTCCTGTCCACCGAGCACGATGCCGTCGAGCTGGCTGTTCCAGCTGTAGGTGGCGGCCGCCCCCATCTTCTGGGGCATGTCGTAGTAGACGAGCACCTGGCCGACCGACGGGTCGGACGCCGTCGTGCGGACGATGTCCGCCACCCGCTCGACGTCACCCCAGATCATCGCCGTGTAGTCGAGCGGGTTCCCGATCGTGGCGGCGTCGGGGACGATCGGCTCGAGCGCCGCCCTGGTCTCCTGGGCGAGTGGAGGCAGGGGGATCGAGAGGCGGTCGGCCTCGTCGGCGCTGATCGCGGCGTCACCGCCCGAGCACGTGATGACGGCGATCCCGTCGGCCACCTTGCGGCGTCCGTGGGCCATGGCCTTGGCCGTCTCCAGCAGCTCGTGCGGGTCGTCGACCCAGGCGCCGCCGGCCTCCTCCACCAGCGCGCGCAGAACCGTGGCGTCGCCGGCGACGGCGCCGGTGTGTGCGGCCGCGGCCGACGCGCCGAGCGCGCTTCGTCCGGACTTCAGGACGACGACGCCGATCTCGCGTTCGGCGCACATGGCCAGACCCTCGGCCAGACGGGCACCATCGCCCTCGGCCTCGAGGTAGAGCGCGATGGAGCGGACACCCTCCTGCTCGGCGAGCGCGATGACGTAGTCGGACGCGTCCAGCACAGCCTGGTTGCCGCACGAGATCACGGTGTGCAGGTGCAGCGCGCGGGTGGCGCCGATGGCGTTCACTGCCACATTGCCGCTCTGCGACACGAGGGCGACTCCGCCTGCCGGTGCGATGTTGTAGCCGTCACCCCAGAGAGGTGCGCGGCGGACGACGGAGACCAGCCCGTTGCCGTTCGGTCCGCAGACCGGCAGGTCGTACTTCAGTGCGTTCTGGCGCAGCTGCTGCTGGAGCTCGCGGCCGTGCTCGACCTCGGCGAATCCCGCGGCGATCACGACGGCACCGCCGACGCCCAGGCGTCCGGCCTCGTCGACCAGGTCGGGGACGGTGGCGGCCGGCGTCGCGATGACGATGGCGTCCGGCACCTCGGGCAGGTCGGAGAGGGTGGGGTAGCAGCGGACTCCGAGCACCTCGGTCTCGCGTGGGTGGACGCCGAACACCGGACCGTCGAACTGGGCGGCGACCAGGTTGTCGAGGGCCTGGTGTCCGTAGGTGTCGACCCGTGGGGAGGCGCCGACGACGGCGACGGAACGAGGGGCGAGCAGTCGATCGAGGTTCACGGCGCCAATCCTGACTGGTCACTCAATCAGCCGTCAACGCGCCCCCATTTCAGAGGGCGGACGCCACCTGCAGGCCCTCCAGGACGGCCTCCTCGACGGTGCGCGGCGCCAGGCAGTCGCCGATGGCGTGCACCTCGCCGGGGTAGTCGGTCAGCGCGTCGACCAGATCGGTGACGGAGTCGTGCCCCTGGGACAACACCAGGGCTGCCACGTCGTCGACGATCACCGGCTCGTCGGTCAGCACGTGCTGCAGGTAGACGCTGTCGGCGTCCGCACCGATCAGCCGCACCAGCGGCACGATCTCGACGCCGGCGAGCAGCGCCTGCTTGGTCATCTCGTCCCGCACGTACTGCTGGATGCGCTGCCCCGCCATGTAGCCGTCGACCGCGAGCGTGACCTTGTGCCCCTGCTGCGTGAGCTGCTGGGCGACGCCGAGGCCGATCCAGTCGCACCGCCAGTCGGCGACGACCACGCGGCCGGAGGGGACCTGCGTGCCGCTGATGACGTCCCACGCGGTGAGGACCACCGGGTCGTCCATGAGCTCGAGGGCCGGGCACCCGGGGCGTTGCACCGGTGGCGACGACCACGGCGTCCGGCGCCTGGCTGCGCACGACGTCAGCATCGACGCGCTGACCGGTGACGACCTTCACGCCGTAGCGGTCCACCTCGCTGAGCAAGTTCGTCACCGCACCGCCGAACTCGGTGCGTCCGGGTAGCTGCTCGGCGAGCAGCACCTGACCACCGGGCCGACGCCCCGCCTCGTAGACAGTGACACGGTGGCCACGTTCGGCCGCGACAACGGCCGCCTTGAGACCTGCGACGCCGCCACCGACCACCATCACGTCACGTGCGGCGGAGGCGGGACGCCGTACGCCGTACGTCAGCTCACGTCCGGTCTCGGGGTGCTGGATGCACGAGATGGGGTAGCCGGCGTGGAAGTGGCCGATGCAGGCCTGGTTGCAGCCGATGCACGCCCGGATCTCGTCGACCAGTCCCTGCTCGGCCTTCGCCGGCATCACGGGGTCGCAGATCATGGCTCTCGTCATCGCGACCAGGTCGGCCTGCCCGTTGGCCAGCACGGCCTCGCCCTCGTGCGGCTGGTTGATACGCCCCGCCACCATCACCGGGACGCTGACGGCCTCCTTCACCCGTTGCGCCATCGGTGCGACGTAGGCGGGTCCGAAGCTCATCGGCGGCACGATGTGGTCCGAGCCGGACAGCGTCGCCGACGTCCCGGCGGCCACGCTGATGTAGTCGAGGGTGCCGTCGACGTCGAGAGCACGCAGCGCGTCCAGCACCTCGTCGGCGCCCAGCCCCTCGTCGGTCTCCTCGGACGCCGAGATGCGCAGCCCCACGACGAGCTCGCGTCCGACCTCGGATCGGATGGCTCCGATGACCTCGCGCACGAAGCGCAGCCGGTTCTCCAGCGAGCCCCCGTACTCGTCGTCGCGGATGTTGACGCGAGGGTTCAGGAACTGCGCCGGCAGGTAGCCGTGGGACGCGACCACCTCGACGCCGTCCAGTCCGGCGGACTGCAGCCGCCGCGCGGACGCCCCGAAGCAGTCGACGATCTCGTGGATCAGCGACACCGGCATGGCGCGAGGCATCACGTGGAAGCGTTCGCTGGGCACCGCCGACGGTGCCAGCGCGACGGGCAGCGAGCCGTCCTGGCTCTCCATCATCTCGCGACCGTCGTGGAAGAGCTGGCCGAACACCGCCGTGCCGTGCGGCTTCACCGCCTCGACGAGGCGCCGGTACCCCGGGATGCAGTCGTCGGTGTCCGCCATCAGGACGCTCGTGGAGTACTTGGCGGACTCGTGGACGCCTGCCACCTGCAGGACGATCAGACCGACCCCGCCGGCAGCCCTGGCCTGGTGGTAGGCGACGAGCCGGTCGCCGATCGCGCCCGCCTCGGCCATCACGGTGTCGTGCCCGGAGGACAGGATCCGGTTCTTGACCGTGACGGACCCGATGCGCACGGGTGAGAAGAGGTGGGGGAAGGCGGTCACGGAGCGCTCCGATTCGAAAGGGAGGACCATTATCGGTCCCGGCTGACCAGCCCGGCTGGTTGGATGGTCCGGTGGATGCCGCGGTGCTGCAGATGCTCGAACGGGCCTGGTCGGGGGAGTGGTACGGCGTCTGTGTCTACGAGGGGCTGGCCGAGGCGCGCCACCATGCGGACGAGGCGCGCGCGCTCCGCGAGCTGGTGGTGCTCGAGACCTACGTGCTGGGTGAGTTGACCACCGCTCTCGTGGCGCTGGGCGTCGAACCCGACCCCCAGCGCATGGCCGGTGAGATCGACCGCGACCTGTCCGCCCACCGCGACGACCCGTGGCCGACTCTGCTCGACTGGCTCGCGTCAGACGCGGAGGCGGCTCTGGCGGAGTCCTTGCCCCTGGTCGAGCTGGTGCAGGACGACCCCGACCTGGCGGCGCTCGCCGACCTGGTCGTCGCCCATGAGCGGGCTCTCGTCGCCTTCGCGCGCGGCAGCGCGGCCGGTGCGCCTGACCCGCTGGCGGAGGTCCGCGCTCTGCTCGGGTCGGATTCCCCGTGATCCTCATCGACGACGCCGAGGTGCCGGCCCACGACCGGCTGTGGTGCCACCTGGCGAGCGACGAGTCGTTCGAGGAGCTGCACGCGTTCGCCGCGCCCTTCGGCATCCCGGAGCGTGGTTTCGACGGCGACCACTACGACGTCCCTGTCGAACGGCGGGACGATCTCATCGCCGCCGGGGCGACGCCAGTGACGTCCCGCGAGCTGGTGGCCGCGCTCAACGCGTCGGGCCTCAGACGCCGGCGTCCGCGCAGCGCGAAGGGCCCGTGACCTACGACAGGTCGGGCGGCAGCAGGCAGAACTCGTTGCCCTCGGGGTCGCGCAGCACCTGCCAGGGCCCTCCGTCGTAGACGTCGTCGGCCCTGGTGGCGCCGAGCGCCAGCGCCTCGGCCGTCGCCAGTCGCGACATCGGTCACCGCGATGTCGAGGTGCAGCCGGTTCTTCAGCGTCTTGACCTCCGGGACGCGGAGGAAGTCCAGACGTGGTCCGTCACCGGTGCTCACCCAGGCATCACCGTCACCGTCCACCGACATCGTGCCGCCGAGCAGCGTGGCCCAGAACCCGGCCAGCGCGGGCGGGTCGACCGAGTCGAAGCACACCATGCGCAGCCCCGCGACGTGCGGCGCCCGCTCACTCACCGCCCGACTCCAGCGCCTCGATCTCGCCGGCGAGATTCGCGCGCGCAGTGGCCTCCCATTGCTGGCGACCGTAGGCCGTCCGGAAGATGACCGGTCGCTCGAGATAGCGGCGCAGCACCTCGGCGCGTCCGCGCCGAAAGTCGGCCTCCGGTACGTGCACGTACTCCTGGCGGATGGCAGAGGCGTAGCCGCGGTAGCGATCCGGCGCCGCCGCAAGGATCGCGAGGTCTGCGTCGCACAGCACGGCGCCAGCGACATCGTCGGCATCGGGATCGTGCGTCGCCGTGAGCCGCACGAGCCGCACGACCTCGGCGATCAGGTCAGGGGACGCCCCGATCTGCTCGAGCGCGTCGTAGGCCACGTAGGCACTGCGGTCCTCGTTGTCGTCCTGGCCAGGCTGGTAGACGGCATCGTGGAACCACGCAGCCAGCGCGAGGGCGAGCTCGTGCTCGACGGGAGGCTCGAGCTCCTCGATCCGCAGCAGCACGTCCTCGATGTGCATCAGGTTGTGGTACTCCCGATGCGGCTGGCTGTACCGCGGTCCGAGGCCGCCGGTGACCACGGCGGAGTCGAGCAGGCGGGCTTCGCGTTCGGTGGGCTCGCGCATGCCCCCAGTCTGTCGCGAACTCCCTCAGCCTGTCGCGATCTCACCCGCCGTGTGCCCGGTCGGGTCAGAGCCCACCGATCGGCGCCACGACGGCGGCGCAGTCCTCGCACACCCAGTGGGGGTCCTCACCGAGGTCCGGTTCGACGTGCAGCGTGTGGCTGCCGTCCATCCGGCAGCGCGGCCACCGGCCGTGGGACGCGGCCAGCGCCTCCTGCACGTCCTGCGCCACCAGGCAGGTCAGGAACTCAGCACCTGCGGGCCACGGCTCGACCCAGGCGCGACGCTCGTCGAGCGCCTGCTCCAGGGCGTCCACGACTGCAGGTCCGGTCGGCAGCGTGGCCGACAGGTCGTGCAGGACGCGGGCGCGCGCCTCGGCCAGGGCTGCTTCGGCCTCAGCGGTCATCAGGGGAACCGAGGTCTGCCGCCGGCAGGTCGTCGGCGTCGGTGATCGTGTAGCCGTAACCCTGTTCGGCGAGGAAGCGCTGCCGGTGCTGGGCGAAGTCCTGGTCGACGGTGTCGCGGGCGACGATCGCGTAGAAGCGCGCGGCACGTCCGTCGGCCTTCGGCCGCAGCACCCGGCCCAGTCGCTGCGCCTCCTCCTGACGCGAGCCGAACGCGCCGGACACCTGGATGGCGACGCTCGCCTCGGGCAGGTCGACGGAGAAGTTGGCCACCTTGCTGACCACCAGCGTGGTGACCTCACCGGAACGGAAGGCCTCGAACAGCCGTTGGCGCTCCTTGACGGGCGTGTCACCGTTGATGACCGGCGCGTCGAGACGTCCGCCGAGCTCCTCGAGCTGGTCGAGGTACTGCCCGATCACGAGCGTCGGCTCACCCCGATGCTGCTCGACGAGCCGCTCGACGATGCGTGACTTCTCCTGGGACGTCGAACAGAGCCGGTACCGCTCGTCCGGTTCGGCCGTTGCGTAGGCGAGACGTTCGCGGTCCGGCAGGGTGACGCGCACCTCGACGCACTCGGCGGGGGCGATGTACCCCTGCGCCTCGATCTCCTTCCAGGGCGCGTCGTACCGCTTCGGACCGATGAGCGAGAACACGTCCCCCTCCCGGCCGTCCTCGCGCACGAGGGTCGCCGTCAGACCGAGCCGACGACGTGCCTGGATGTCGGCCGTGAAGCGGAAGATCGGAGCCGGCAGCAGGTGCACCTCGTCGTAGAGGATCAGCCCCCAGTCGCGGGCGTCGAAGAGCTCGAGGTGCGGGTAGACGCCCTTCCGCTTGGTGGTCATCACCTGGTAGGTCGCGATCGTGACCGGGCGGATCTCCTTCTTCGCTCCCGAGTACTCGCCGATCTCGTCCTCGGTCAACGCGGTGCGGTGCAGCAGCTCGTCGCGCCACTGCCGAGCGGCCACCGTGTTCGTCACCAGGATGAGCGTCGTGGCCTGGGCCATCGCCATGGCGGCGACCCCGACGATCGTCTTGCCGGCGCCACAGGGGAGCACGACGACCCCTGACCCGCCGTGGAAGAAGTTCTCGGCGGCCTGTCGCTGGTAGTCGCGCAGGTGCCAGTCCGACTCGTCGAGCGCAATGGCGTGCGCCTCACCGTCGACGTACCCGGCGAAGTCCTCGGCGGGCCAGCCCAGCTTGAGCAGCACCTGCTTGATGTGGCCCCGCTCGGACGGATGGACGATGACCGTGTCGGGGTCGACACGAGCCCCGACGAGGGGGGCCACCTTCTTCGAGCGCAGGACCTCCTCGAGCACCGGTCGGTCCGTGGTGTGCAGGACCAGACCGTGCACGGGGTGGGAGGTGAGCTGGAGACGTCCGTACCGCGCCATCGTCTCGGCGATGTCGACGAGCAGGGCGTGCGGGACGGCGTACCGGCTGTACCGCAGCAGGGTGTCCACGACCTGCTCGGCGTCGTGACCCGCAGCTCGTGCGTTCCAGAGGCCCAGCGGAGTGATCCGGTAGGTGTGGACGTGCTCGGGCGAGCGTTCGAGCTCGGCGAACGGCGCGATCGCATGACGGCACGACGTGGACTGGGGGTGCTCCACCTCCAGCAGCAACGTCTTGTCGCTCTGCACGATCAGGGGGCCGTCGTTCACACACACTCCTCGCCGCGATACGGGCCGGTCGGCCCCGTCCAGTGTCCCTCATGGTCTCCGGGTCGGCTCGGTCCGGCACTACGCTGCGGGCGTGATCGCCGCTCAGCTGGCGCAGCGCGTCGGCCTGGTCCTGCCCAGCGACTCCGTGCTGGACGCCGCGCGGCGCCTCGTGGCCGAGTCGCTCCCCGGTCTGGCCGTTGTCTCCGCCGAGGGCAGGCCTCTCGCGGTGCTGCCGGCGTCGCAGATCCTCGGGCTGGCGGTGCCGACGTACATCAAGGACGACCCCTCGCTGGCCGGCGTGGTCGATGAGGAGTCCGCCGACCGGCTGACCGACCGGCTGGCCACCATGACCGTGCAGGACGTCCTCGACGACGCTGAGCCGGACCTGCTGGGCACGGTGGCCCACGACGCCACCCTGCTCGAGGTTGCAGCGTTGATGGCCCGCCTGCACGTCCCGCTGCTGGTGGTCGCGGGGGCGGATGGTGCCGCGCTCGGCACGATCACTGCGCTGTCGGTGCTGGGAGCGGGTGTCTCGCGGGCATGACCGCAGCGCTGGCCGTGGCGGTCTTCGCCATCGCATACGTGTTGATCGCGACCGAGCGGGTGCCCCGCGTGGTGGCGGCGCTCGGCGGTGCCGCTGCCGTGGTGGCGCTCGGCATCGTGGGCGCCGACGAGATCTTCTACTCGCGCGAGACCGGCATCGACTGGAATGTCATCTTCCTGCTGCTGGGGATGATGGTCGTCGTCGCCGGACTGCGTCGCACCGGACTCTTCGAGTTCCTGGCGATCTGGAGCGCCAAGCGGACGCGAGGACGTCCCTATCCGCTGCTCGTCCTGCTCTGCACGCTGACGGCGGGGGCGTCGGCGTTGCTCGACAACGTCACCACCGTGCTGCTCATCGCGCCCGTCACCTTGCTCGTCTGCGACCGACTCAAGCTCAATCCGGTGCCGTTCCTCGTGGCCGAGGTGCTGGCGTCCAACATCGGCGGTGCCTCGACCCTGGTCGGTGACCCGCCGAACATCATCATCGGCAGCCGTGCCGACCTGACGTTCACCGACTTCCTGGTGCACATGGCGCCAATCGTCGTGATCATCATGCTGGTCTTCCTCGGGCTCTCGCGGTGGGTGTTCCGCGGGGCGTTCACCTACGACCCGGCGGCGGCCGACGCGGTGATGCGCCTGGACGAGCGCGAGGCGGTCTCCGACCCCCGGGTACTCGTGCGCGCCCTTGCCGTGCTCGGCGCCGTGCTCGTCGGGTTCGTGCTGCAGCGCGCCCTGGGGATCGAGCCGTCCATCGTGGCCCTGCTCGGCGGTGGCGCCATGATGGTGCTGGTCCCGGGGCCCACCGACGAGTACATGAAGCACGTCGAGTGGGAGACGCTCGTCTTCTTCATGGGTCTCTTCGTGCTGGTGGGCGCACTGGCCGAGTCCGGGGTGATCGACTCCATCGCGACGAGCTTGACCGACGCCGTCGGCGGCGATCCGGTGGCGGCGAGCTTCGGCATCCTGTTCGGGTCAGCCGCTCTGTCGGCACTCGTCGACAACATCCCGTACGTGGCGACCATGTCCCCGGTGGTCGAGCAGCTGGCCGCCAACGACCCGGCCCTGAACCCGGACAACGTCCTGTGGTGGTCACTGGCCCTGGGGGCGGATCTCGGGGGGAACGCGACCGCCATCGGCGCGAGCGCCAACGTGGTGGTGATCGGCATCGCGAAACGCTACGGACATCCGATCTCGTTCTGGCAGTTCACCCGCTACGGGTTGCTCATCACCGTCGTCAGCGTGCTGCTGTGCGTCCCGTACCTGTGGCTGCGCTACCTGACCTGAGCCAAGGACTCGCTCAGTGCCACTCGGACCGGGTGCGGGTGGTCGACCGCTCGACGTGGACGAGGTACGGCGCCCGCGACCCCAGCAGGCGGTCACCCCACGAGCGTCGAGAAGGGTGGAACGCGGTGCCGATCATCCCGACCGCCCACACCGGCGCGAGGAAGAACGACGTGAGTGCGCGTACGAGTGCTCGTCCGGTACGCAGGGGCTTGTCGCCCGTGCCTACGACGGCAAAGCCGGCGATGGCACCCCCGATGCTGCGCCCCGAGGACCGCCACGCGACCGCCAGGTAGAGCGGTCCGAGCATCGCGAACCCGAAGGTGATGACGGCGAGGACGTCCTTGGGGATCGGGTCGACGACGGCGCCGAGCAGCGCCACCACGATGGCCAGTCCTTGGGCGGCGAGCAGCGAGATGAGGGCCAGGTCGATGCCTGCGCCGACCGATCGCGTGACGAGCCCGGCGTGGGAGCGGACGCGTCGCGGGGGCAGCTCGTGGGCAGGAACACTGTCAGCAGCTGGTGCACGGAACAGCATCTTGCGCAAGACGCCCTCGGCGACGTCGTCAGCGCGCGCGAGACCACGCCGGAGGATCTCCAGCGCGTCCCACAGCAGCCCGAGGCTCTGCTCGCGGATCAGGTCACGCACCCGCGGGTCGTCCACGAAGTCGTCGAGGATCACGGGCACGACCCGTTCCCGGATGTGGGGCAGCAGCCCGTCGACGATCTGCGGAGCCGTCGTCTCGATCAGGCGTGGGGTGATCCCGTCGATGACGGCTGGCACGAGCTCGGCCACCAGATAGGGACGCATCCGCTCGAGCAGCACCGGAACCAGCTCGTCGGCGAGCTCGGGGGTCATGCCGCTCACGAGCTGCGGGCCGGTGGTCGTCGCCAGCCGCTCGGTGAGACCGTCGATGATGTCGGGAACCACCCGCTCGACGAGGTGTGGCGTCAAGGCCTCGAGCAGCCGGGGCACCGTCTCTTCAGCGAGGTAGGGCTCCAGGTCGTCGATCACACCCTGCGTGGTGGCGACCACGCGGTCCTCGACGCGGCCCACGGTGGCATCGAGTGCCCCGGACACTGCTCGGGACAGGAACGACTCCTGCGGCTCAGCGGTCACGCGCTGAGGCTAGCGTCATTCCACGAGCGCGACGCCGGTGACGCGGTGCACCGCGAAGCGTCGGACCGCGTCGCTGCGGTGGTCGAAGGCCGTGAGCTGACCACCGGAGAGCGTCACCGGGTCGACGACACGTTCGGCCCCGACCCCGTCATTGTCGACGTAGCCGAGCCACACCGATGCCCCGCGGTCGATGGCCTCCTGGAGCACCTGGAGGGTCTGGGCCATGGCGGTGCGCGGCACCTCTGAGCCGAGTCCGGGTCCGCGGACGGTGGGCCCGCGGGCCGCTCCTCGTTCGCCGGCCCGCAGCGCGCGCACGAGGGAGGCGGCCACCGCATCGGGGAGAGCGGGAGGGTCGAGGGTCAGTCGCTGCGGCAGGCTGCGTGGGCCGGTGCGCCGCTCGTCGGGGCGCGAGACCACGACGCTGCCGTCCGGCGACTCCGCCGCCGGCGAGAGTCCCAGCTCGCGCAACCGGTCGAGCAGCACCTCCGGGGTGACCGGCGACACCGCGACGGTCGGGGCCAGCCGTCGCAGGCGCAAGGTCTGCGACCCCCGGCCCGCCAGAAGCTCGTCGAGAACCGCAGTGTCGTCGCAGCGCAGATAGGACACAGCGGTGCCTACCCGCAGGAGACCGTGTCGGCGGGCCACGTCGTCGACCAGGTAGGTGAGCGGTTGGGGGACCGGCGTGCGGCTCACCGCCTCGAGGAACGCGTGGCACTCCGACGCGGTGCGTCCGGCGTCCAGAGCACGCTGCACCGACCGTGCCGTGAAGCGGTACACCGTGGCTCCGCCCGAGGACTCGACGTCGGCCAGCAGCGCGAGCTGCCGTGCGAGGTCGTCGCGCAGCGGTCCGGGCGCCACCGCCGTGAGGTCCGCCTGCAGCAGGATGTGGTCGACGGGCTCCGGCATGAGCTCGTGCAGGAGAGCGGCGGCGTCCGCGGTGTCGCCGCCCAGCAGCACGCGTCCGAAGCTGCTCACCGCCCCGCGCGCGCAGAGGCCGAGCGCGTTCGCCTCGTGAAGAGTCCACCGCACGAGGTCGTCCCGTTGGCGTCCCCCGCGTCGCGGACGCCGCCACTCGTGACGGTGCACCATCGACTCGACGGAGGCGGCGGTGCCCGCGCCCAGGGAGGCGAGGTCCTCGAGCACCCAACGCCGGATGTCGGGCGCGACGATCCGCTCCACCTCGGGGGTGAGGGCGTTGACCCGGTTGTCGGCACCATCCCGCTGGCCGACCAGGCTGGCGACATGCGGCGTCCCGAGCCAGGCTTCGGCCAGCTGCATCCAGCGGTCGGCGGTGTCCTGCGTGCGCCAGAGGTCGTACGCCGGGGTCGGCAGCCACTCGTCGGCGACCTCACCGCTGCTGGCCAGCAGACCGGCCCCCCAGGCCACCTCGACCACGAGGGCGGCCAACGACTCGTCGACGTCGATCGCCGCGGCCGCGGACCGGAGCTCCCGCACCCCCAGGCCACCGCTGCGCAGGACGCCGGGCGGCGCCACCGCCGCGTGATCGAGCATCAGCTGCACCCAGCGGACCACCTGGGCCGCAGTGCCGGACGCCAGCCGGTCGACCACCAGCGGGTCATGGTGGTGCAGCTCTGCCTCCGGGCAGGTCACGTCGGTGACCTGGTGCAGCCGCCCACCACGCAGCCGCAGCGCAACCTCGCGGGGCAGCACGACGGTGCCCTTGTCCAGCGGTCGCAGCACCTCATGCGCCAACAGCCACTCGACCGGGCTCTGCGCCGACTCCGGTTCGACCGTTCGGTCCGCGTCGCGCACACGTCCGGTCGGGGTGTGCCAGGTGAGGGCGTCGACGACGCCTCGCGCCTCCTCAGGGGCGGTCGCGAGCAGCGCGACCAGTGCGTCCGGGTCGCCTCCCCCGAGCTGGTCGAGGCTCGGACCGAGCCCGGCGGGGAACCGACCGATGACCTCGCGCACCGTGACGGTCGGACGCCACGCGTCCGGTTCGCCCCAGACGAGGGCGAGGGCGACCAGGTTCTCGAGCACCGCGTCCACGACGTCGGTCGGTGCGTCGGGCATCAGGTGGTGGACATCTGCTGCGGTGAACGGCTCGGGGACCAGCACCACGACCTCGAGCACCTGGAGCTCGAAGCGGGTCAGGTGGTCCAGCGCCCGTGCGGTGGCGGCCTGCGTGACCGAGCGTGCGGCGAGGGCGGCGATGTCTGCGGGAGGGGGCGTCGCGAGGTCGGGGCGCCTGCCGAGCAGTGCACGGAGCGACTCGTCACTGCGGCTGCGCAGGTCGTCGGCGAGGCTCCGAGTGGTCATCCGACCCACGGTAGGCGACCGCCGGGCCGCACGCCCCGCGGGTCGCCCCCTACCGGTGATCGAAGCATTTCAGTCAACCCACCACCCGTGCGCCGGCGTCGAAGTGACTGAAATGCTCCGATCACCGGTACTCGGCTAATCGGTGGTGGTCGCGTGGGTCTCGCCGGTCGCGTCCTGGGTGTCGGACGCTGCCGCAGCGAGCCGGCTCCGTCGACCTCGGGCCTTGAGCCAGAGAGCCACCAGCACCACGCCGAGCCCGAGCGGGGCCAGCAGTGCCAGGAGGTACGCCACGAGCGGGAGCGGCTCGCCCCCGACGAGGAAGGGCACCACGGTCACCAGGGACGCGACGAACCCGACGCCGACCAGCACCGCTCCTGCACGGAGCAGGGTGTCGCCTGCCGGGCGTGTGGCGCGGGGGGTGGACACGCGCCCAGGGTACGGGCGGCAAACCCGTTGGGGTTCGGCACACCCTGGCAACTACTCTGGAGGTTCCCGTTCCCCGCGGGACCAGCCTGGCGCCCCCGTCAGGCGATGCCCATACGAGAAGCGTGAGGTGTGCCGTGCCCACGGGCAAGGTCAAGTGGTTCGACACCGACAAGGGATTCGGGTTCCTCAGCCGGGACGACGGCGGCGAGGTCTTCGTCCACCAGTCGGCGCTGCCCGACGGCCTCACGGCCCTCAAGCCCGGCTCGCGCGTCGAGTTCGGCGTGGCCGAGGGGCGCCGTGGTGAGCAGGCGCTGTCGGTGCGGGTGCTCGACGCCCCGGCAACCGTCGCGACGGCGCGGAAGTCGCCTGAGGACATGGCGATCATCGTCGAGGACCTCATCAAGCTGCTCGACAAGCTCGGCAACGGGCTGCGCCGCGGACGTCAGCCGGCCCCGCCCGAGGCGGAGAAGATCGCCAAGCTGTTGCGCGCCGTCGCCGACGACCTCGACTGACGGGCCCCGTCGGCGCTGATCCGCGCTAGTCGGACGCCGTCGCGTCCGCGAGGCGGAACACCCAGAAGCCGCGTGCGCTGGTGCCGTCCTCGGCCGCCGCTTGGATCTGCAGCTCAGCCGTTCCGCGTCGCAGCGGCTGGGGCGGCATGGTGAAGCGGAAGTACGTCTCGGTGAGCAGCTCGCGGTGCAGTGGGCGCCCGTTGACGGTGACGCTCCAGCCGATTTCGGCGACCTCCGGGTCGACACTGATGCCCACGACGTCGCCCGGCGTCACCTCGAGGGTGGCCAGGTACTCGTCCAGGGCGGCGAACACCGACTGCTGCGACTGAGCCGCGGCGACGTCCACCGCGCAGTCGTCAGCGGTGTAGGCACGGTCCGCGTCGAAGGACCAGCACAGCGCCTCGCGGTGCTCGGAGGTCGAGCCCGAGAAGATCGTCGCGCTGGGCGCCGGCTTGTCGCACGCGGTCAGCGCGAGTGCGGCCACCGGGACGGCGAGGGCGAGGACCAGCGAGCGGGCCGAGGGCATGTGGACAGGCTCCCGATGAGGCGAAGGGTGGAGGTGCCGGGGCACGAGGCTACCCTTGCTGACCGTGACCCTGATGACCGCCAAGCGAGCCGTGCCGGACGCCGTCTGCGCCGAGGCGGTGGACGCCGCGCGCGCGGCCCTCCTGGAGAGCGTCGACCCGGAAACGGTCGGCGAGCACCTCGGAGTCGAGGCGGACGGTGACCGGGTGGTCGCCCACCTGTTCGCCGCCAACATGCCGGGATACCGCGGGTGGCGCTGGGCGGTGACGGTCATGCGCGCCTCGCGGGCCCGCACCGTCACCGTGGGCGAGACCGTGCTGCTGCCGGGTCCGGAAGCCCTGCTCCCACCGGCGTGGGTGCCGTGGACCGAGCGGCTGCGCCCCGGTGACCTGGGCGTGGGCGACCTGCTGCCCACCGACGAGGACGACCCGCGGCTCGAACCCGGATGGAACGCGGGGGCGATCAGCAGCGGTGACGACGAGATCGACGACCCTGACGCCGAGGTGGGGCTGGCGGTCGCCGTCGAGCTCGACCTGGTGCGTCCCCGCGTGCTCAGCCCGATCGGCATCGACGACGCGGTGGATCGCTGGCAGGCCGGTGAGCACGGCCCCGACGCCCCCATGGCGCAGGCGGCCCCCGCCCGCTGTGCCACCTGCGGCTTCCGGCTGCCGGTGCATGGCCGCCTGGGACACGCCTTCGGGCTGTGCGCCAACGAGCTGTCGCCCAGTGACGGGCACGTCGTGGCCCTCGACTTCGGATGCGGCGCCCACTCCGAGGCGGTAGTCGTCCCGACCATGGCCGACCGGCCGGCACCGGTGATCGACGAGGTCGGCTTCGAGACCGTCGAGGTGCCGGACGCTGTCGAGGTCGAGACGGTCGAGGCGACGGATGCTGTCGATGCGACGGATGCCGTCGAGGTGCCGGATGCGGCAGAGGCGCCGGCCGTTGAGCCCGTCGACGCCTGACCCGTTCGACACTGCGGCCCTGCGCGCTGCGGTGCTCGACGCGTGGACCGCGTCCCCCACGCGACTGCGCGAGGACGCCAACGTCGAGCAGGACTACGCGCTCGGTGCCTACCGCGACCGTCTCGTCGTCGAGCTCGCGCAGAACGCCGCGGACGCCGCCCGCGCGGCAGGCGTCCCCGGCCGGCTGCTGCTGCGACTGGACGCCGACGGCCTCACGGCGGCGAACTCCGGAGCTCCCCTCGACCGTGCTGGGGTGGAGTCGCTGGCCGCCATGCGGGCCTCGAACAAGGAGACCGGCGCGGTAGGACGGTTCGGCGTGGGGTTCGCCGCGGTGCTCGCAGTGACCGACGCACCGGAGGTGCGCTCACGCAACGGCGGAGTCCGGTTCGACCGTGAGGCCACGCGGGTGGCGGCCCGCTGCGAACGACATTCCGATGCGGTGCCTGCGTTGCGCCTGCCCTTCCCGACCGACGTTCCTCCGCCCCCGGGATACGACACCGCGGTGGTGCTGCCCTGGCGGGACGCAGCTGCCCGCCGGGTGGCGGAGGCGTCGGTCCGGGAGATCGACGACGCGCTGCTGCTCGCCCTGCTCCATCTCGACGAGGTCGTCGTCGAGATCGACGGCGAGCGGCACCACTGGCAGGTGTCCCGTGACCGGTCGCCGACGGTCGTCGTGGAGGACGGAACGGCGCGCCACTGGTGGATCCGAACCGTCGGCGGCGAGCCGTCCGAGGAGCAGGAGCAGCCGTTGCCGGCCGGTCCGCTGCTGCGCGGGCAGAACCAGGCGACCATCGCGGTTCCCGTGACGGCCGAGGGTGTGCCGGTGCCACTCCCGGCCTCGGTGGCGCGCGTGGCGCACGCACCGACCCCCACGGACGACCCGCTCGACCTGCCGGTGCTCGTCGTCGCCGACCTGCCGCTGGACGCCACCCGACGTCACGTGGTCGAGGGCGAGGACGCCGACGAGGTCATCGCGGCGCTGGTCGTCGCCTACGGCTCCGCTGTGGTCGAGTCCGCCCGGAGCCACGGGCCGGACGCAGCGGCCGCGCTGATCCCCGGGCCGCGGACGATGGTGGGGTGGCTCGACCACGCCCTCCGTGACGGCGTCCGGGAGTGGCTCCGACGCCATCCGCTCGTCATGCGGGCCCAGGACGCCCGCCTCGTCCAGCTGCACGAGGTGGTGGCGCTCGCCCCGGCCGACGCCGGTCTGGTGCGGGCGCTCGCGCCGCACCTCCTCGACCTGCTGCACCCCGACTGGTACCCGCACCTCACGGTGCTGCGGGGCCTGGGTCTGGAGGAGCGGTCCCTGGCCGAGATCTGGGACGTCGCGGCCACCTTGCCGATCTCACCGGCGGATTGGCACGCCGTCTATGACGCGGCCGAGACGCTGGACGCGACGATGCTCGAGGGCATCCCCGTGCCGCTGGCCGACGGTCGAGTCGTGCGCGGTGCGCGCGGTGTCGTGCAGCCGGAGGGACACGCCGAGACGCTCAGCCTGCTCGGTGCGGAGGTGGTGGCGGAAGAGGCGTCCCACCGGTTGCTGACCCGCCTGGGAGCGCGGCCCTTCGACGTCGCCGCGGTGCTCGACACCGCATTCGTCCGCCGCGTCGAGGACGCCGTGGCACACGATGAGGATCGAGCGCGCTCGATGCTGGTGGCGGCAGCTCGGCTGCTCGCCGAGGCGGGCGTCGGTCCGGGTGGGCTCGCCTCGCTCGGCGAGGTCCCGGTTCCGGTGGAGAGTGGCGGATGGGAGCGTGCGGCGTCCGTCGTGCTGCCCGGTTCGCAGCTCGACCAGGTGGTGGGTGCGGACGTGCCACGTCTGGCGTCCGCCCAGGCGCGCGCGACTGGGGGTTGGGCTGCCCTTGGAGTCCTGGCAGGGCTGGTCCCGGTGACGCTGCACGAGCAGCCGCTCGACCCCGATGTGTGGGACGGACTGGTCGCCGACGGAGGCAGCTGGTGCCTCTCGGTGGCCGACCGGGTGGGTGCGGACGATCCGGGGGAGCTGCTCGCCCTCGAGGTGACGGTGGTGCGCGGAGTCGAGCTGCTCGGCGGCGCGGCCGAGGCCTTCGGACTGCTCGCCGAGCCGGACGTGCGTGGCGCCATCACCACGGACACCCTGATTCTCACCGCCGACGGACGTCGCGTCGCCGTGCCGTCGCCCTCTGCGTGGTGGCTCCACGAGGCACCTCTGCTCGAGGGCCGCTGCCCCGTCGAGGTCCGGCTCTCCGGCGACGACCGGCTCGCCGCGTTCTTCCCCGTGGCAGCGCGTCCCCCCGGTACCGACGACGGCCTGCTGCGGGCACTGGGTGTCCACACGACGCTGGAGGACTGGGTGTCGACGCCGGACGGGGTCGACGAGCTGCTCGAGATGCTCGCCGACGAGGACGTCGCGGTCGACAGGGACCTGCTCGTGGAGGTGTGCCGGGTGCTCGCCGACGTCGACGAGCTGCCCGAGCCGCCGGAGCGGGTGCGGGCGGTGGTCGAGGGTCAGACGCGCGTCGTGGACGCCGCCGAGGTGGTGGTCGCCGTCGCGCCGCACCACGCGCTGGTGCTGCGGACGCCGCACGTTCCCGGGCCTCCTCGTCTTGCCGACGTGCTCGACCTGGACACCAGCGACGACGCCCGATGCGGGGCGTCTCTCACCGGCGGCACGCGGCAGGCCGTTCCGGCGCTGCCCGTGCACGGCGGGTGGCCGACGGTCTACCGCGAGCACGACCAGCTCGAGGTCGGCGGCACAGAGGTGGACTGGTGGGTGGCCGACGACGGCGAGGTCCACGCGGTGACGTTGGACGGCCTGGCCCGAGCACTCGCCTGGTCAGGCGGCCAGTGGCACCGGCGTTTCGAGCTGGCGGCGCGGCTCGCGCAACCGGCGGTCGAGGGGATCGACCGGGTCGAGCGGTTCTACGACGCCTGAGCGCGGGCGAGCCGACGTCGGCGCCGCGTGGTGATGACGATGCCCGCCAGACCGAGCAGGACGCCCGCCACACACGTCCAGATCCACCACTGGTGCCCGTCGTCGGACAGCCGTTCCCGCAGCACGAGCGCGACGACCAGGGCGCCGGCCCAGAGAACGGTCCCCACCTGCACGGTGCGCACGGCGTCGACGTCGAGCGGCGCCACCTGGCGCGCGGGGGTGCCCATGTCGGGGACGATAGCCGAGGCGGAGGGAGGTCCGGTGCGTGCGTTCGTGGCCGTCGAGGTGCCCCAGCCGGTGCGCAGCACGTTGGACCGCGCGGTGGCCCCGGTGCGGGAGTCGTGTCCTGAGGTTGCCTGGACGTCGCCCGAACGTTGGCACCTGACCCTCACCTTTCTGGCAGAGCTGCCCGAGGATCGGGTCGAAGGACTCGTCGCTCGACTGCGCCGTGCCGCGGCGCGCACCGAGCCCTTCGAGGTGCGGATCGACGGTGCAGCGCGATTCGGGCAGCGCATCGTCCATGGCCGCGTCACCGGAGAGCTTGCCGCGCTCCGGCGCCTGGCCGACCGCACCGCCGCGGCCAGTCGTCGCTGTGGGCTGGAGGTGCCGGAAGCCCGCTACCGCCCGCACGTGACACTGGCTCGGGCGCGTCGTCCCACCGACCTTCGGCCGCTGGTCGAAGCACTCGGAACCGTGCAGGCTTCCTGGTCGGTCGACCACATCGTCCTCGTGAGAAGTACACCGGGCGCGCAGCCGAAGCACGAGGTCCTGGCCGAGATTCCGTTCGCCTAGGCTCGATCGCATGGACCCGAGGACCCGTCGCTGGGTGGTGCCGCTGGCGCTGCTCGTCTTCGTGGCGGTCGTGGTCCTGGCCGCGGTCTCTAGGCCCGCCGAGTGCTCTGGCGCTGCCCGCCAGGCTGCCGGTGTCCCCCGGGTGCTGCCCGTGGGCGTCGAGTGGCTGCGCACACTCGACTGGCTCCGCCTCACCCGTGACGCATGGCTGCGCCGTCACCAGGCGTAGGCCTCGGGGGCGGTTCCTCCCGGGCCGGGCCAGATCTCGTCCAGCCGGGCCATCGCATCTGCCCCGAGCGTCACCTCGAGAGCCCGCAGGTTGCCGTCGAGCTGCTCGACGGTGCGCGGTCCGATGATCGGCGCCGTGACGCCGTCCTGCGCCAGAAGCCACGCCACGGCGACGTCGGCGGGTGGCTCGCCGAACTCGCGACAGAACGCCTCGTACTGCTCCACCTGCGGCCGACGGTCACCGAGCCGCTCCTGCGTGCGTTCACCGACCGCCCGGCCCTCGTGAGCCTTCTCCAGGATCCCGCCGAGGACGCCGCCGAAGAGCGGTGACCACGGGATGACGCCGATCCCGTAGTGGCGCGCCGCCGGAAGCACCTCGAGCTCGACGGTGCGAACGGCGAGGTTGTAGATCGACTGCTCACTGGCCAGGCCGAGCATCCCCAGGCGCTGTGCGGCTTCCTGCGCCTGTGCCAGGTGCCATCCCGCGAAGTTCGACGAACCGAAGTAGAGCACCTTGCCCTGCTGCCGCAGGACGCTGAACGCCTCCCAGATCTCCTCCCACGGCGTGCTCCGGTCGACGTGGTGCATCTGGTACAGGTCGATCCAGTCGGTCTGCAGCCGCTGCAGGGAGGCGTCGCAGGCGCGCCTGATGTTGCGCGCCGAGAGGAACGTGTCGTTGGGCCACTCGCTCATCGAGCCGTAGAGCTTGGTGGCGAGCACCACCTTGTCGCGGCGTCCGCCCCCCTGCGCGAACCACCGTCCGACGATCTGCTCCGTGACGCCCTTGCCCATCTCCCAGCCGTACACGTTGGCGGTGTCGAAGAAGTTGATGCCGGCGTCCAAGGCCCGATCCATCACGGTGAACGAGTCCGGCTCGCTCGTCTGCGGCCCGAAGTTCATGGTCCCGAGACAGAGTCGGGAGACCTGCAGTCCGGTGCGTCCGAGGTGGGTGTACTCCATGGTGAGACAGTAGGCGGGTGTCCGACGACCTCGCCAACGCGGCTGCCGAGGTCCGCCAGCGGCTGCTGGACGCCGACCATCTGGTGCGCGCGACGGCGGGGGGCGCCCTCAAAGGTCAGCAACCACGCTGGCGCAGGGTCGAGCTGCGTCCCGTTGTGATCAAGGGGGGACCCCATCTGCAGGTCGTCACCCACGACGAACGTCAGGCGTTCACGCAGAACCACCCGTGGGGCGCCGGCGCGGCTGCTGCGGTGGACGCCCTGCTGGCCGAGCCGCTCGGTCACTGGCACGTCGCGACCACCGAGGGCGAGCTGGGCTACCGCGTGACCAAGTCAGGTCGCGTGCTGGTCACGCGCTCGGCCACGGCCCACGCGCAGGACGTCGTCCACGACCGCACGAAGTCGCGGCTGGTGGACACCGGTGAACCGTTCCTGCACGAGCTCGGGATCACCGACGGAAGCGGGCGGATCAAGCCGTCCCGCACCGACAAGTACCGCCAGGTCGAGGAGTTCGTGCGGCTGCTCGACGCCTCCGTGCGCGAGGCGCGCGATGCCGGGCGGCTGTCGGCGGCCCGGCTGCGCGTCGTGGACCTGGGGTGCGGCAACGCCTACCTGACCTTCGCCGCGTACCGGCACCTGACCTCGGCCCTCGGACTGTCGGTCGAGATGGTGGGCGTCGACGTCAAGGAGCAGGCGCGTCGGCACAACACCGAGATGGCGCAGCGGCTCGGCTGGTCCGACGACGTCCGCTTCGTCGAGGGCACGATCGCGGACGCCGAGGTCACCACCCCGGTCCACGTCGCCCTGGCGCTCCACGCCTGCGACACGGCCACCGACGAGGCGTTGGCGCGGGCCATCGGCTGGCGGAGCGACCTCGTCCTTGCGGCTCCCTGCTGCCACCACGACCTCCAGCGTCAGCTGCGCCGGGCGCAGGCCCCGGAACCGTACGACCTCGTGACGCGGCACGGGCTGCTGCGTGAACGGTGGGGCGACCTGCTCACCGATGCCCTCCGGGTGCACCTGCTGCGCCGCTCCGGCTACCGCACGGACGTCGTGGAGTTCGTCGACAGCCAGCACACTCCACGCAACGTGCTGCTGCGGGCCCACCGCACCGGTGTGCCGCCCACCGTCGAGCAGGACGCGGAGTACCGCCGCCTGGTGTCGGAGTGGCAGGTGCGTCCGTACCTGGAGCTGCTGCTCGAGCGCGGAGGGTCGGGCGTCACCGAATCGGGGGAATGATTACCTGAGGTAATGAGTTATGCTAACGACATGCCAGCAGCCCCCACCGCCACCCGACCCGTGCCCGCCGAGTCCGTCGAACGCGCGCCGGCACGCCCCGCGTCCCCGCTGGCGGGAGACCTGCGCATCGCCGTGATGCGGCTCGCCCGGCGGCTGCGCAGCGAGCGGGCCGACTTCGACCTCAGCCTCACCCAGATGTCCGCCCTGGCGTCCCTGGAGCGTTCCGGGCCCACCACCCCGGGCCACCTGGCCACGCTCGAGCGGGTCAAGCCGCCGTCGATGACCCGTATCCTCGCCGGCCTCGTCGACCAAGGTCTGGTGCTGCGGACGCCGCACCCCACCGACGGACGCCAGGTGCTCGTCGAGGTGACGGACGAGGCGCGTGCACTTCTGAAGACCGACCGCCGACGCCGCGAGGCCTGGCTGGCGCAGCGCCTGGCCGCGCTCGCCCCCGACAAGCGGCGTGCCCTGCGTGAGGTCATCCCGATCCTGGAGGAACTGGTCAGCGAGTGAGCCCCACCTTCCGTTCCCTGCAGGTCCGCAACTACCGCTTGTACGCGAGCGGTCAGCTGCTGGCCAACGTCGGCATCTGGATGCAGCGGGTCGCGCAGGACTGGTTGGTGCTCGAGCTCACCGACGGCTCGCCCACCGCCCTGGGCATCGCCGTGGGCCTGCAGTTCCTGCCGATGCTGCTGTTCAGCCTCTGGGGCGGGGGCCTGGCCGACCGGTTCCCCAGGCGCCGCCTGCTCATGGTCACCGGCACCCTGATGGCCACTCTCGCCCTCGTCCTCGGGGCCCTCGTCCTCACCGGTCTCGCCACCGTGACGCTGGTGATGGTGATGGCCTTCGTGGTGGGGTCCGTGGCGGCACTCGACAGCCCGGCCCGCCAGGCGTTCGTCTCCGAGATGGTCGACGTCGACGACCTGCCGAACGCCGTCGCCCTGAACACAGCCTCGTTCAACCTCGGACGCGTCTTCGGGCCGGCTGTCGCCGGTCTGCTGATCGCGGCGGTCGGGACGGGGTGGGTGTTCGTCATCAACGCGCTGGGCTACGCCGCCGTGGTGCTCGCCCTGAGTCGGATCCGTCACGCCGACCTGCTCACTCCGGCAGTGCCCACGCGCGACGGAGGCAACCTGCGCGAGGGCCTTGCGTACGTGCGCTCGCGTCCTGACCTGATGCTGGTCCTCGCCATCGCCTTCTTCGTGGGGACCTTCGGGCTCAACTTCCAGCTGACCATCGCCTCCATGGTCACCGTCGAGTTCGGCCTGGGTGCCGCCGCATTCGGCGTCGCGTCCACAGTGCTCGCCGTCGGCTCGCTCGCTGGCTCGCTGGCAGCTGCTCGCCGTGGCGCCCCTCGCGTGCGACTGGTGGTGCTCGCCGCGCTCGCCTTCGGAGCGGCTGCGGTCACGGTGTCGCTGATGCCGACCTACCTGGCGTTCGTCCTGGCGCTGCCACTGGTGGGGGTCGGTGCCCTGACCCTGATCAACGCCGCGCAGTCGTTCCTTCAGCTCAACTCCGAACCAGAGCTGCGTGGACGTGTCCTCGGCATCTATACGCTGCTCTTCATGGGCGGGACGCCCCTCGGCAGCCCGCTCGTCGGATGGGTCGCCGAGACCTTCGGTCCCCGCTGGTCGATCGCGTTGGGGGGAATCGTGTCCGCGCTCGCCGCCCTCGCCGTCGCGGGCATCCGGTTGCGCCAAGGCGGCCTGACCGTGCGCGCCCACCTGCGTCCGCGTCCGCACCTGCACATCGCCGAACCGGCAGATCTGGAGTCCGTGCGTCCAGGGATGCGGCTGGCGGTGCCCTTCGGCTCCACGACGCGAGCACTGGCACTCCCGGCGGCCGGCGTGCTGGCGCTCACCGGCTTCCTGCTGCCACCGACCGGCGAGCCGAGCCCCGGCAACCCCGACGACTTGACGTCCGAGCGCCTGGCGAACGTCCAGGACCCACGGATCGACGAGGCGAGTGGCATGGTCGTCAGCGACCTGCACCCCGGCGTCGTCTGGATCGTCAACGACAGCAAGGGCGGCCAGGTCGTCTACGGCGTCGACGACACGGGTCGGACGGTGGCCGAGCTCACGCTCCGCAGCGTCTACAACCGCGACTGGGAGGCGATGTCGCCGGGCACCGACGAGAGCGGCGACCCGGCGCTCTGGATCGCCGACATCGGGGACAACGACGCGCAGTACGGGGTGATTCGCGCCTTCCGCATCTCCGAACCGGAGGACCTCGGCGTCCAGGACGTCCCCTGGCGTCGTGTCGAGCTGCGGTACCCGGACGGCGCGCACAACGCGGAGGCGTTCTTCGTGGACGCGAAGGGTCGTATGTACGTGGTGACCAAGGAAGCCCTGGGGGCCGGCATCTACGCCACCCCCGAGGTGCCCGAGTTCGGTGCCACGACCACGCTGGAGCGGGTGGGTCCGGCGCCGATGTTCGTCACCGACGGCGCTCTTTCACCGGACGGGTCACAGGTGGCGTTGCGCACGTACACCTCGCTGTTCCTCTTCGACGCAGACGCATTCCTGTCCGGGGGAACGAGAGCCGATGACGGCGTCGTCTATCCGCTGCCGTTGCAGCCGCAGGGAGAGACCCTCGCGTACACGCCCAACGGTCGCGCCGTCGTCGTCGGCACCGAGGGCGTCGACCAGCCTCTGTATGCCATCACGCTCCCGGTCCCCACGAGCCCGACGACTCAGACCTCCGCCGGTGACGAGTCGTCACGCGGGCCGCTGCTCGCCGCCGGCGTGCTGGCGGTCGTGGTGATCGGTGCCATGGCAGCCGGAGTCTCGTTGCTGCGGGGGCGCAGCTCGTCCGGCGACTAGCCCGAGCTTCCGTTACGAGAGCTCGCCGACCACGTAGTCGATGCAGCCGGTGAGCGCCTCGACGTCCGCGGGGTCGATCCCGGGGAACATCGCGATGCGCAGCTGGTTGCGGCCGAGCTTGCGGTACGGCTCGGTGTCGACGATCCCGTTGGCCCGCAGCACCTTGGCGATCTCGGCTGCGTCCACCGACTCCACGAAGTCGATGCAGCCGACGACGTTGGAGCGCTTGTCGGTGTCGACGACGAACGGCGTCGCGTAGTCGACCTTGTCGGCCCAGCCGTAGAGGATCTCCGCTGACGCAGAGGAACGTCCGACGGCGAAGTCGAGGCCACCGTTGGCGTTGAACCAGTCGACCTGCTCGGCCATCATCAGGATGGTCGACAACGACGGGGTGTTGTACGTCTGGTCCTTGACCGAGTTGTCGATCGCGGTCTGCAGGTCGAGGAACGGCGGGATGTAGCGGCCGCTCTCCTTGATCTGCGACGCCCGCTGCAGCGCGGCAGGCGACATCAGCGCGATCCAGAGACCACCCTCGGAGCCGAAGGCCTTCTGCGGCGCGAAGTAGTAGACGTCGAACTCGGTGGCCTGCACCGGCAGGCCACCGGCACCGGAGGTGGCGTCCCACACCATGAGTGCCTCGCCGGTGCCGTCGACGCGCCTGACGTCGACCGAGACCCCGGTGGACGTCTCGTTGTGCGGCGACGCGTACACGTCGATGTCCGGCTCGGGCAGGAAGCTCGGCGCGTCCCCGGGGTCGCTGGTGATGACGGTCGGCGCGTCCAGGTGCGGCGCCATCTTCACCGAGGTGACGAACTTCGACCCGAACTCGCCGAACGACAGGTGCTGGCTCTTCTGCTGGACGAGACCGAAGGCCGCGACCTCCCAGAACGCGGTGGCGCCGCCGTTGCCGAGGACGACCTCGTAGCCGTCCGGGAGCGCGAAGAGCTGACGTAGCCCGCTCCGCAGCCGGCCGACCTCGTCCTTGATGGTCGCCTGTCGGTGCGACGTGCCGAGGTGGCTCTGCCACCGCGCGGCGACGGCGTCCACCTGCTCCTTGCGGACCTTGCTGGGTCCGGCACCGAAGCGTCCGTCGGCCGGCTTGAGGTTCTCGGGGATCGTCACATTCGCCATGACCCTCAGCCTAGGAGGCGCGGGCAACCCAGCACCCGGCGGGCCGCCGAGATTTCCGCAGCGTGAAATGCCTCGACGCCGAGCGAACGGTGGGTCAGATGGCGTAGGAGGGCTTGACCTCGCGGTCCCAGCCCTCGACGTCCTCGGGCTTGCGGGGTGCGGGGCCCACGTAGCGGGCCGACGGTCGGATGAGCCGGCCGGTCATGCGCTGCTCGAGGATGTGCGCGCTCCAGCCTGCCGTGCGCGCACAGGTGAACATCGGCGTGAACATGTGCGCGGGGACCTCGGCGAAGTCGAGGACGACGGCGGACCAGAACTCGACGTTGGTCGCGATCACCCGGTCCGGCTTGCGTTCGGCGAGGATCTTCAGCGCGGCGCGCTCGAGCTCCTCCGCCACCTCGTAGCGCGGAGCTCCGAGGTCGCGAGCGGTGCGACGGAGCACGCGGGCGCGGGGGTCCTCCGCGCGGTACACGCGGTGCCCGAAGCCCATGAGCCGCTGCTTGGTGTCCAGGATGTGACGCACGAAGCCCTCGGCGTCGCCGGTCCGCTCGACCTCCTCGAGCATGTGCAGGACGCGCGAAGGCGCGCCACCGTGCAGCGGGCCGGACATCGCGCCGACCGCACCGGACAGCGCCGCCGCGACGTCCGCGCCGGTCGACGCGATGACCCGCGCGGTGAAGGTGGACGCGTTCATGCCGTGCTCGGCGGCCGAGACGAAGTAGGCGTCCACGGCCTTCACGTGCAGAGGATCGGGCTCGCCGCGCCAGCGGATCATGAAGCGCTCGACCACGGTCGAGGCCTTGTCGATCTCGCTCTGCGGCACCATCGGCAGGCCGAGGCCGCGGGCCGACTGGGCGACGTAGGACATCGCCATGACGCTGGCCCTGGCGAGGTCGTCCCGCGCCTGGTCGTGGTCGACGTCCAGCAGCGGGCGGAGGCCCCACGACGGTGAGAGCATCGCCAGTGCGCTCTGCACGTCGACCCGCACGTCACCGGAGTGCACGGGGAGCGGGAACGGCTCGGCGGGTGGGAGGCCGGGGTTGAACTCGTTGTCGACGAGCAGGCCCCAGACGTTGCCGAACGAGACCCGTCCGACCAGGTCCTCGATGTCCACGCCTCGGTAGCGCAGGGCGCTGCCTTCCTTGTCCGGCTCAGCGATCTCTGTCTCGAAGGCGATGACGCCCTCGAGGCCGGGTACGAAGTCCGAGTCCGCCATGGTGGGCACTCCTCGACGCGTGGGGAACCTGGGGTGGGCAGGGTCGCTGCTCCACCCGACATCTAACCCGACCCACTCGGACGCCCTGATCACCGGCCCGGAGGACAGGACCAGCGGACCGGCCCCGGCGGACCCGCCCGGATGACCCGCCCGGGGGGTGCGACCAGAATGAGCGGCATGGATCCCACGGCCCTCGCCGCCCTGCGCCGCAGCTACGAGCTCGCCGGTCTCGACGTCGACGACGTGGATCCCGATCCGGTGGCGCAGTTCTCCCGCTGGCTGGCGGACGCCGTCGCCGCCGAGCTGATCGAGCCGAACGCGATGATCCTCGCCACCGCGGACTCCGGTGGCCGCCCCCGGGCGCGCACGCTGCTGATCAAGGCCGCGGACGCCGAAGGGTTCACCTTCTTCACCAACTACCGCTCGATCAAGGGGCAGCACCTGGAGGCCAACCCTCAGGCCTCGATGTGCTTCGCCTGGCTCGAGCTCGAGCGTCAGGTGGTCGTCACCGGGGCGGTGAGCCCGGTGAGCCGGGAGGAGTCCACGGCGTACTTCCGCTCCCGGCCGCACGGCAGCCAGCTCGGGGCGTGGACCTCGCACCAGAGCTCGGTGATCGAGTCGCGTCAGGTGCTGACCGACCGCTACTCCGAGCTGACCGAGCAGTACCCGCCGGACGTCGAGGTGCCGGTTCCCGACTTCTGGGGCGGCTACCGGCTCGTGCCGGACGAGGTGGAGTTCTGGCAGGGACGCCCCAATCGGCTGCACGACCGTGTGCGCTACCGCCGGACCGGCGGCGCGTGGACGATCGAGCGTCTCTCTCCCTGACACCGATGAGCGACGGCGTCGGTCAGAGTGGCTGGAGCCGTTCGACGCGGTAGCTGATCTCGTCGTCGATGGCGTCGGCCATGTGGTCCACCTCGATCGAGATCGGGACACCGGTCAGCTCGTCGTAGCGGGCGGCCACCTGGTCGGCGCTCTGCTGGTCCTGCGCGAGCACCTCGAACAGGTGGTCGACGGTAGGGGGCTGTCCGTCGAAGCCTGGGACCGTGGTTGCCGGGTCGTACGGCTTGCCGTCGAGCCGCACCACCTCTCCGTCGCGGACCACCACCTCGACGCCCAGAAGCGCGGGGCAGAAGCACCCGACGGTGAGCGTGTAGGTGTACGAGTCCAGCGCCTGCTCCTGCCACAGGTCCCACGCCGCGACCCCTTCGCGATCCAGACCGCTCGGAGCCTTCGGCGCGATGTCGGACGGTGACGGCGCTGTAGTCCCCTCGGGTCCTGCGGACTCACCGCACCCGGTGAGGACAGCGACAGCCATCAGCACGCTCGCCGCGACGCAGCGCCCTGAGGTTCGCGCCCGTGAGGTTCGGGAGAGCGACACGTCCAGCCTCCGATCCGACGTCGAGGGTCGGACGCGGACCGCGCGACACCGGTTCCGCTAGGCGGAGGACGCCTCCTGCGCGACCTTCTCGAGGCGGGCCCGGTAGGCGGTCCACCAGGCGGCATCCACCTCAGGCAGGTTGCTGTGCGCAGCACGGAGGCCCGCGGCGCCGTCGATCAGCTCACGCACGATGTCGGCGTGACCTGCGTGGCGATGCGTCTCGGTCGCCATGTGGATGAGGATCCGGTGCAGTGTCACGGTGCGGGACTCCTCCGACCACCACGGCACCACCCCGGTGGCGTCGAGGGGGAGCGCCTCGATCGTGGCGTCGGCGTGCGACCACGCCCGGTCCCAGAGCCGCAGGATGTCGGCCCGGGACTCGTCGGCTGTCGCCCACAGGTCCGCGTTCGGCTCGGCGTCGGGCGCGAACCACGGCAGCGGATCCGGGAACGGACGCCCGAAGACGTCGCCGAAGTAGTCCGCCGCGACGCTCGCCACATGCTTGACGAGCCCCAGCAGGTTCGTGCCGGTGGGCACCAGCGGACGCCGCACGTCGTACTCCGAGAGCCCCTCGAGCTTCCAGAGCAGCGCCTCACGACCCACGACGAGATACCGGTGCAGGACGTCCTTCTCCTGGTTCGCAGCCATGGAGGCAAGCCTGTCACGATGCGGTGGTGTCCTCACCGTCCCTGAACCGATCCGACGTCGCGGCCGCGGCGGGCCGCGTCCAGCCGCTGCTGCGTCGCACCCCGTGCATCGACGTCGAGGTCCCCGCGCCGTCCGGTCCTCAGCCGGTCACTCTCAAGCTCGAGTCGCTGCAGGTGACCGGGTCGTTCAAACCGCGCGGAGCCCTGAACTCGCTGCTGCTGGCCGACGACGCCGCGGTCATCGCCTGCTCGGGCGGCAACCACGGGCTCGCGGTCGCGTGGGCGGCCGCCCGACTCGGTCGGCACGCGACGGTCGTCGTGCCGTCGTCGGCTGCCCGCACGAAGGTGGACGCGATGCGGCGGCTCGGCGCCGAGATCGTCGAGCACGGGGACACCCCCGGCGAGGCGTTCGCGTACGCCGACGAGATGGTCGCCCAACGGGGTCATCCGCTGATCCATCCCTACGACCAGGCCCCCACCGTGGCGGGACAGGGGACGCTCGGACTCGAGCTGGCCGAGCAGGCCGCCCACGTCACGCACTGGATGGTCGCGGTCGGCGGCGGGGGGCTGCCGGCGGGGATCGTGGTGGCGGTGGAGGGGACGTCCACCGTTGTCCCGGTCGAGCCCGAAGGCTGCCCGACATTGGCCATGGCCCAGGCGTCTGGCGGACCGGTGCCGAGCCCGGCCACCGGCATCGCGCGCACGTCGCTCGGTGCTCCCTCCTTGGGCGTCCTTCCCTGGAGCGTCCTCTCCGGGGCTGTAGGGCCGACCACGCTCGTCCCGGATGCCGACATCGTCGTCGCGCAGCGGTGGCTGTGGGACGAGGTGCGCGTGCTGGCCGAGCCGGGCGGTGCGACGGCGCTCGCCGCGCTCCTCAGCGGTGCCTGGACGCCGCCGCCCGACGCGCGGGTGGGCGTGGTCGTCTGCGGTGGCAATGCCGACGCCCTCCCGTGAACACTCCCGGGCCTGCTCCTCCGTGCCACGACCCTGACGAAGCACCGCGGCACCGTGCGGGGAGGATGACCCGGTGACGCGTCGGGTGGTGGTCGACCTGCGACCGCTGCGGGTGAGTCCGGAGTACCGGCGCATGTGGGGCGGATGGACTGTCGCCCAGGTCGGCCAGCAGATGGCAACGGTCGCGATCGGCATCCAGGTGTACGCCCTCACAGGATCGAGCTTCGCGGTCGGCATGGTGGGGGCCGCATCGTTCTTTCCGTTGGTCCTGTTCGGCCTCTACGGCGGCTCGATCGCGGACACCCACGATCGACGTCTCGTCGCGCTCGGAGCGTCCGCCGGGCTCTGGTTCTGCTCGCTCGTGCTCGTCCTGCAGGCGTGGCTCGCGCTCGAGCAGGTGTGGCTGCTGTACGTCGTCGTCGCCGCGCAGTCGGCCTTCTTCGCCGTGAACAACCCGGCACGCTCGGCCATCGTCCCGCGGCTGATCGAGCCTCCGCTGCTGCCGGCGGCCAATGCCTTGAACACCATGACCTTCAGTGCCGGCTTCACCGTCGGACCACTGCTCGGTGGGCTGCTGATCGACAGCTACGGCCTGACCACCGCCTACCTGGTGGATGCACTGCTCTTCACCGCTGCGCTCTACGGTCTCTTCCGGCTGCCGTCGATCGCCCCCGAGGCCGAGCCGCACCGCACCGGATGGGCAGCGGTGTGGGATGGTCTGCGATTCCTGTCCACCCGTCGCAACCTGCTCATGACCTTCATCGTCGACCTGTGTGCCATGGTCCTGGCGCAGCCGCGGGCGCTCTTCCCCGCACTGGCAGCGACCACCTTCGGCGGCGGGGCGCGGACCGTCGGCCTGCTCGCGGCGGCACCGGCCGTGGGGTCGCTGGTCGCCGGGCTCCTGTCGGGCTGGCTCGGACGCGTGCGGCGTCAGGGCTTCGTCGTGGTCCTCATGGTGTGCGGCTACGGGGCGTCGGTCGCCCTCTTCGGTATGAGCAGCCTGCTGTCGTGGGCGCTGCTCTTCCTTGCGCTGTCCGGCGCGTTCGACATGGTGAGCGCGGTGTTCCGATCGACGATCCTTCAGGTGGCGACGCCGGACGAGCTGCGGGGCCGTCTGCAGGGCGTGTTCATCGTGGTCGTCGCCGGCGGCCCCCGGCTCGGGGACGCGGTGGTCGGCACGACCGCCAGCGTCATGGGGGAACGCGTGGCGATCGTCGCCGGTGGGGTCGCCTGCATCACCGCGACGCTGGCCTTCGTCCTGCGCAACCGCGGTCTTCTTGGCGTACGACGCCCGTCACCCGGTGGCATAGCCTGGCGGGGCGGGCCGCCTCTCGGCCGCCGGCAGGAGGTGTGGCGTGCTGACGTGGATGCGGCGCGGGCTCGGTGACCGTGGCGGCATGAGTGCTGTGCTCGGTGCGCTCGACTCGGTCTTCAACCCCGGGGCGGCACGCGCCCACGACGAGATCGAGGAGCAGCACCAACGCGTCATCCCGACCCCGTCGCCCGGTGACCGCATGCTCCGGGAGGGCCGCGTCGTCATCAGGCGGCCCGCTGAGGCAGAAGGCGATGATCAGGAGCAGGCATGGTGAAGGCCACGGCGCTCCCGCTCGAACGCCGTCTCGCGCTGTTGCACGAGGACACCGACCGCCTGGCGTCGGTGCTCGAGAGAACCGGGTTCGCGATGCGGGTGCCGAGCTGCCCGGACTGGACGCTCGGCGACCTCGCCTACCACGTCGGCGAGGTGCACCGCTTCTGGACGTGGATCGCGCGCGAGAAGGTGCAGGACCCCGAGGCGCTGCAGCGCCCTGAGGTCGTCGACCCGCCTGATGCGGAGCTGGCCGCCTGGTTGCGCCAGGGAGCGGACGATCTGATCGGCGTGCTGCGCGACGCCGACCCGTCGACTCCGGTGTGGTCGTGGGCGCCGCAGCACGACATGGCGTTCATCCAGCGGCGCATGCCGCACGAGACGTCCGTGCACCGGTGGGACGCCGAGGACGCCGCCGGACGCCACGACGCGTCGATCGCGACCGACCTCGCGGCCGATGGGATCTCGGAGTACTTCTTCCTCGCGACGGCCAGCACCTACGAGGGCGAGGCGCGGCTGGCGCTGCACTCCGCTGACACCGGTCACGAATGGACCGGATGGCTCGAGGACGGACACCTGCGCTGGGAGATCGGTGTCGCCGACGCGCCAGGCACCCTGACCGGCTCGGCGAGCGACCTGCTGCTGACGTTGTGGCGCAGGCGTGAGCTGAACGAGGGGCGCGTCCAGCTGGCCGGCGACCGGGCGGCCGTCGAGCGCTTCCTGGCGCTCGCCGACCTGGACTAGGGCGTAGGCAGCTAGGGACCGACCGCCACGGGCATTCGCACCGGCATGCGTGCGACGTCCTGGTGCGCCTGCGCGAGGCGCACCACCGCCTCGCGCAGCACCTCGGGGTCACGGTCGAAGCAGATCCGGAGGTGGTCGCTGTAGGCATCGCCGATGCCGCACCGTTCGCCGGGCATGATGTGCACGCCGTAGCGGTCAGCGACGGCGGCGAAGTCCGTGGTGTCCACCGACGGCACCCGCACCCAGAGCGAGAGCCCGCCGACCGGTGCCTGGACTCCCCAGGTCGGCAGGTGCTCGTGGAGCAGCTCGACCATGAGATCGCGCCGGCTGCGCAGCTCGGCGCGGCGGTGTCCGAGCCACTCCGGCTGTTCGTCGAGCCGCCGCATCAGCGCTGCCGCGATGCGCTGGGTGACCGGTGACGTGCCGAAGTCCTCCAGCGCCTTCGCCTGGGCGATGCGACGCAGCCACGTCTCGGCGGTGCGCAGCCAGCCGACGCGCAGGCCGCCCCAGAGCACCTTCGACGCCGAGCCGACGGCGATGCCACGGACCCGCGGGTCGGCGGTGAGCGGTGCACCCACGGGGATGTCGTCGAGCAGCGTCTCCGCCAGCGTGAGGTCCTCGAGGACCACGACGTCGTGGCGGGTGATGATCTCGAGAAGTGCGTCGCGGCGTCGAGGGGACAGCACCGACGCCTCGGGGTTGGACACCAAGGAGCAGGTGGCCAGCATGCTGGGACCGTGCTCATCGATGGCACGGGCGAGATCGGCGGGGACGATGCCCTCGGCGTCGGTGCGCAGCGGAACCGGGACGGCACCGGTCTGGCGCAGGATCGCCAGGAGCCCGGGGTAGGTGGGGCTGTCGACGAACACCCGGTCGCCCGGCTTGACCAGTGAGCGGACGGCCAGCTGCAGCGCCTGCTGCGCGCCGCAGGTGACGATGACCTCGTCCTCCCGGGACTCGATGCCGCAGTGCGTCAGGCGCTGGGCCGCAACCCGTCGCATCTCGGTCTCGCCGTAGGCGGAGTAGCCGTGGTGGCCGTCGGGGCCGAGCAGGTCGCTCCCCGTGGCCTGCAGCCCGGCGAAGAGCAGGGTGGGCGGGTCGATGGGGGAGGAGATGCCGAGGTCGATCGGGCTGTGGTGGTTCATCCAGAAGTCGACCAGGACCTGGTCGACGGGGGTGGCGAGTGGTGCCGCTGTCACCGGAGCGGAGCGCACGTAGCTGCCCGACCCCGGTCGGCGCTCGAGAATGCCGCGCGCAACGAGCTGGTCGAGGGCGGCGACGACTGTCCCCCGGCTGATGCCGAGCGACTCCGCGAGCCGGCGCTCGGCGGGCAGCCGGGTTCCGACCGGGAGGTCGCCGGTCGCGACGGCCTCGAGCACAGCGGTGGCCAGGTGGTCCCGGAGTGGACCAGTGGCTCCCCGCAGCTCGCCGCGCCACCGCGCCAGAAGTTGATCCAATTCAGCATCTGTGGCCCATGACATGGGTCCACCATGGCCCGCATACTGCAGGAGCACAAGGCCAACTGGTCAGATTCGGCTCCTAAATGAGCCAATCCGCCAGAATTGGACCACCAGCGTCCGGATCCCCGGACCTGCACGGAGAAGGAGGACTGTGCAATGACCGAGATCGCTTCGTGGGTCGCCCTCGTGGGAACGGTGGCGGTCCTCGCGCTCCTCGTCGGCACCGCCATCACCCGGATCGTCGCGCGGGACGGCTACGGACACCGCCCGGCCCCCCGCACCGATGACTGGAGCGTCGGCGGGCTGCCCTCGCACCCCTACGGCGTCTGACCCCACGGCGCCGGTGCCGGAAGTCTTTGCCTGCAGGACTGACGGTGCCGGTGCCGGGGGGCCTAGCCTGGGCGCGTGCACATTCCGTTCCAGCCCTCGGATCGAGCCAGTCTCGGCATCGAGTGGGAGCTCGAGCTCATCGACCGAGACACCCGTGAGCTCACGAGCGGTGCGACGGAGATCCTCACGGAGATCGCGCCGGTGCCGGGCGAGGAGCACCCCAAGGCCAAGCATGAGCTGCTGGAATCGACGATCGAGATCATCACGGGCATCTGCTCGACGGTCGCCGAGGCGTGCGACGACCTCTCCGGCACGCTGAAGGAGGTCCAGGTCTCGGCGGCCCGGCGCAACCTCGGCGTCATGTGCTCCGGCACGCACCCCTTCACCGACTGGACCACCCAGAAGATCAGTCCCGACCCCCGCTACGAGCAGCTGGTCGAGGACATGCAGTGGCTCGCGCGCCGTCTGCAGATCTTCGGGGTGCACGTGCACGTCGGCGTGCGCGCGCCCGAGAAGTCGATCCCCATCAACAACGCACTGATGGCCTACATCCCGCACTTCCTGGCGCTGTCGGCGTCCTCACCGTTCTGGCTCGGATCGGACACCGGGCTGGCGTCCGCCCGCAGCAAGGTCTTCGAGGGACTGCCCACCGCCGGTCTGCCGTACGCGCTCTCGGGGTGGGACGCATTCGAGGACTACATGGAGACGCTGATCTCGTCGCGCACGATCGAGTCGATCCGCGAGGTGTGGTGGGACATCCGCCCGCACCCGAACTTCGGCACCGTCGAGCTGCGCATCTGCGACGGCATCCCCACCCTCGGCGAGATCGGGGTCGTGGCGGCGTTCGCGCAGTCACTGGTCGAGACGTTCGACCGAACCTTGGACGCGGGCGAGTCCCTGCACGAGCCCAAGCTCTGGCTGGTGCGCGAGAACAAGTGGCGCGCGGCCCGCTACGGCCTCGACGCCGAGATCATCGTGGACGACAAGGGTCAGCAGGTGCGGTCGCTCCGTGACGCGGTCCTCGAGCTCGCGTCCGACCTGGAGCCAGTCGCTCGCGAGCTGGGGTGTGCCGACGAGCTCGGCAAGGTGGAGGAGCTGCTGCGAGTCGGTGCGAGCTACCAGCGTCAGCGGGCGGTGGCGGCCGCCCACGACGGCGACCTACGCGCTGTCGTGGACGCCCTCATCACGGAGATGGACGACGGCGTCCTCTGACCCCTCCATGGGTGCCCTGTGACACCGCCTGCAATCTATGCAGGTTTCGCGGCACCCATCGGACGCCGCCGCGGCCGTCAGCCGACGAGGTAGCGGGTCAGCGCCTCGACGACGACGTCGTCGACGCTGCGTCCGTCGCGTTCGGCCACCTTGCGGAGCTGCTTGCGCAGCGGTTTGGGCACCTCGACCGAGAGCGTGACCGGCTTGCCGTCGAAGGCGACGACGGGCGGCGTCTCGTCGGCGGCGGGCTTCGTCCCCGCCTTGCCCTCCTTGCCCACGACGGTGGGTGCGTGCGGTGCGGGGTGGATGTGACGCTCGGGGGCGACCCGCGGCGCTGCGGGGTGCACGGCTCCGTCGTCTGCACGCTTCAGGGCCGGGCGCGGTTCGGGACGACTCATCGGCCGTCTCCCTTCACTTCGAGGCGTCTCAGGACGCCGGTGCACCCGACACGGGACGGAGGGGTTTGGGTTCGACCTGCGTGGCGAGCACATGGTCGAGGTACTCGTCGAAGATGCGGGCCACCTCACGTCCCGCCTGCGTGCGCCAGATGTGCACGGGCGTGCAGGCTCCGGCCGCCTGCTGGATGACTGCGCGGTCCGGCAGAGGGGGTTGCCAGAGCAGGTCGCCGTAGGCAAGCGCCAGCTCGGCCATCCGGTAGCGGTGCTCCGACGACGTGGGGCGCACCCGGTTCACGACGATCCCGGCGACATGCAGTCGCAGGTTGGTGTCCCGCACGACGCTCATGGCGTCCAACGCCTGCTGTGCCCCTTGCAGCGCGAACAGGCTCGGCTCGGTGACGACGAGCCCGAGATCGCTGGCCGTCAGCGCGTTGCGGGTGAGCTCGCCGAGCGCCGGTGGCGTGTCGATCAGCACCAGGTCGTAGTCGTCGAGTCCCTGCATCGTGACGCGGAGCCGCACATGACCCTCACCTTCGGGCACGGCGCGGTGCTCCAACGCCCGCTCGCTGGCGACGAGGTCGATGGTCGGCCCCCAGCCGCTGGCCACGATCGCCTGCGCCAGGACGCCGGCCCGCCCGTCCGCGAGGACGTCGTTGGAGGTGAACTGGACGCGGGGCGGGTCGAGCACCACTGAGGTGTTCGCCTGCGGGTCGAGGTCGATGACCAGCGTGCGCAGCCCACGGGCATGGGCGGCGCTCGCCAGCCCCAGGGTGACGGACGTCTTGCCGACTCCGCCCTTGAGGCTGAGGACGCTCATCACCCGCATGAGGGGAGGGTACGGGTGCGTCGGACGTCGCGAAGGCCGGACGGCTCGGCGTCTGCCGAACGGACTAGGGGGAGTGACTCAGCGTGATCGAGTCGTCACTGGCCGGCGCGCGAGTGACCGTCGAAGAATCTGTTCGCGGTGAGGGTTGACCCGGGGGGTTGGTGATGCCATAATCGAACATACGTTCGAATAGTGGTCCGCCTTCGAAGTCTGGAGCGGGTCTGGTGGAGCGGTCGGCAAGCGGCCGCAGGTGACGTCGAGTGAGTGGTTGTCCTCCGTCCTGCCGGGCCTGATCGGCCCCCACCTGAAGGGCCACGATGGGTCACCCGCACACCACCGCCGCACCCCCTTCGGGTGAGGCCTGGGCGGTGCCGGGGGTGCCGAGGAACGGAGCGTTCCCACCGGGTGGGTTCGTGGTGGACGAGGCGCGGCTGGCGTTCGAGCGGTTCACCTCCGAGGCGGAGTCGTTGCCGACCGGGCAGCGGCTGGTGGCGATGCGGCAGGTGATCGACCAGCTGGAGGGTTTGTGGTTGGCGGCGTCGGCGGACTTTGCCGAGTCCGGTGAGCTGGCCGAGACCGGGCATCCGACGTTGGCGTCGTGGATGCGTCACGCTTGCCGGCTGTCCCCGGCGGAGGCGACCGCGCGGGCGAAGGTGGCGTTCGCCGTCACCGGCCAGCAGGTCCGCACCGGGGAGGCGGTGCGGGACGGGCAGGTGTCCTGGCGGCACGCGCAGGTGATCGGCCAGGTGCTGGCCCAGGTGCCGCAGGACCGCCGGCAGGAGGCCGAGCAGTCACTGGTGTCCCACGCGACCACCCTCGACCCCGGTCAGCTCCGCCGGGTCGGGGACCGGCTGGTCCACTGCTTGGACCGTGACCGCGCCGACGAGCAGGCGATCCGGCGGATGGACCGGCGCGGGCTGACCGTGGCGGAGACCTACGACGGCATGGTCGCGGTCAACGGTCTGCTCGACCCGGTCTCCGGTGCGCTGCTGCTGACCGCCCTGAACACCAAGGGTCGACCCACGGGGTCCGGTGAGCACGGGGACGGTCATGCCACGTCGGACGCGTCCGGCGGCTCACCTGATGGCCGTTCCCCGGCGCAGCGGCGGGCCGACGCGCTGGCGGACATCTGCGCCGACTGGTTGGAGGGGATCAACCAGGTGCAGGTGGGTGGCGTGCGCCCGCACCTGTCGGTGATCGTCGAGCACGCCACTCTGGCGTCCACTCCGGACGATCGCCGCGACATCGCCCCCGGGCAGCTGGCCTGGACCGGTCCGGTGACCGCCTCGCAGGTGCAGCTGATCGGCTGCGACGCGACCGTCTCGCGGATCGTGATGGACGGCCCGTCCCAGGTGATCGACGTCGGACGGGCCACCCGCACCATCCCACCGCCGCTGCGCCGGGCCGTCATCGCCCGCGACCGCACCTGCGTCGCCCCCGGCTGTGGACGGCTGCCCGAGCACTGCGACGTCCACCACATCATCTTCTGGGAACACGGCGGCGCCACAACCCTTGAGAACACTGTGCTCCTCTGCCGCCACCACCACCGACTCGTCCACCTCAAGGGCTGGCAGGTCGTGATCGACACCACCGGCCGACGAACACTCCAGCCGCCGAGCTGACGGCGGCCGCCATCTGTCACCGGGTACACGCGCTGAGTCCTCCGCTGGGACCCGCGCGCCTGCGACCATGGCGAGGTGGCCGAGTTCACCTATCCGGAACGACTGCGTGGACTGTCGATCCCGCTCGCCCGTGGCGTGCCGTGCCTCGCAAGGGGAGTGGAACGTGCTGCGAGAGACGCGCGTCATCGGACGCGGTGAGCATGCGTTCACCGCTGCACGTGAGCGGATCCTGACGTGGCAGATGCACCGGGCGGCCGGGATCCGCGTCGAGTCCGAGGGCGACGTCGCTGTCGGTCGGCGCGTCCGGCTCTCGATCGGCGTGGGGCCGTTGCTCATCCCGGCCGGCTGCGAAGTGGTCGAGGTGGTGAACGCCGACGACGAAGCGGGCTTCGCGTACGGCACCTTGCCCGGGCATCCCGAGCGAGGCGAGGAGGCGTTCCTGGTGCGGCTGCTCGAGACCGATGTGGTGGTCGGCTCTGTGGCGGCCTTCTCGAGGCCGGCGCCGTGGGGAGGTTCGCTGGTCAGCCCGTTGGCTCAGCGTGCCCAGCGGATCGTCGCGCGGAGGTACCTCGCCGCGATGGTGGGGTGATCACCGGGAACTGAGCGGAGCACTTCACACCAGTCCTGGGTCGCTACCCGCGCTTGATGCGCTCGTAGCGCTCCAACGACTCTGCCCGCTCCGCCGCATGGTCGACGATCCGCTCGGGATAGCCGTCGGCGTGCCCATCGGGCACCGACCACGGCTCGTGCACTTGAGCGCCGGCGACGTGACGCAGCTCCGGGACGTACTGCCGCACGTAGTCACCATCGGGGTCGAACTTCTTGCCTTGCGTCAGCGGGTTGAAGATCCGGAAGTACGGGGCAGCATCGGTGCCGCACCCCGCGGTCCACTGCCAGCCGTGTGCGTTCGATGCCACGTCGCCGTCGACGAGATGACGCATGAACCACCGGGCGCCGACCTGCCACTCGAGGTGCAAGTCCTTGACGAGGAACGAGGCCGCGATCATCCGGACGCGGTTGTGAATCCATCCCTCGCGCAGCAGCTGCCGCATGCCGGCGTCCACGATCGGATACCCCGTCCGCCCCTGCTGCCAAGCGCGCAGTCGCTCCTCGGCCTCCGGCCCGCTGTCGTACTCCATCGCCGCGAACTCCGGACGCAGGTACTCGCGAGCAGTTTCGGGAGCGTGGTGCAGGACGTCGGCGTAGAACTCCCGCCAGGCGAGCTCCTTGCGGAACACCTCGTGCGGTTTCGAGTCGCCCAGCTCGGCGAGCAGTGTCCGGGGATGGATCTCCCCGTACTTCAGGTGCACCGACAGTCGCGACGACCCATCCACATCCGGGCGGTTTCGGTCGTCGGCGTAGTGCTCGAGCGCGTCGTCGCGGAACTTCTCCCACCGTCGGTGCGCCGCATGCTCGCCGGCATCGGGCAGGTGGTGCGCGGACGGTCCTGCACCCAGCTGACCCAGCATGGGCAGCGGGTCGTTGACGACGCCGGATGCCCAACGTGCCCCGTCCACCGATGGGGCTGGTTGCCGCCACCCGTGGGCCACCCAGGCTCGATAGAAGGGTGAGTACACCCGGTACGGCGACCCGTCCGCCTTGATGACACGACCGGGGGCTACGGCGTACGGCGAACCCGTGCGAACCAGCGGAGTCCCGAGCTCGGTGAGCGCCGCCTCCACGCGGAAGTCCCGCGCCGCCCCGTACGGACCGAAGTCCGCAGAGACGTGCACGCTGGACGCGTCCACCTCGCGGACCAGCGCCGGGATCCGTTCCACCGGGTCTCCCGCGCGCCAGACGAGCGCGCCACGCATCGAGCTGTCCAGGGCGTTGAGCGACCTGAGCAGGTACTCGCGCCGCGTCGCGCCCGCGGGCCGCCAGAGGTGCGGATCCACGACGAACACCGGCACCACCTCGTCGGCGGACGCGAGCGCCGCCTGCAGCGCGGGGTGGTCGGCCAGGCGCAGGTCGCGCCGGAACCACATCACCGCCCGAGTCGCTGCCACGTCTCGACCGTAGGGCGATTACCCACCATCGGCGAGGGGACGCAGCTCGCGCCGGGGGACGAAAGGCCTGTCGACGCACCCACTCCCGTCGCCGACGATGGGTTCTGATGGCCACTGACCCCAGTACCCCCACCGGTCGCGGCGACGACCGGGAGAGTCTCCTGCACCTGCTCGGTGGCCCACGAGGGGCGGTCGAGGGGGCAGCGCCGAGCGTCACCTTCGCGGTGGCCTATGCGGTTGCCGGTTCCACGCTGGCCCCGGCCCTGCTGGCGGCTCTCATCGTCGCCGCTGCGGTGGCGGGCGTCCGTCTGGTTCGCCGCGAGTCGTTGCGCCAGGTGCTCGGTGGGCTGGCGGCAGTGCTCTTGGCAGCCGGAGTCGCAGCTCGGACCGGACAGCCCGAGGACTACTTCCTGCCGAGCCTGCTCGCGAACCTCGCGGCGGCGCTGATCTGGGCCACCTCGATCGTCGTCGGCTGGCCGCTGCTCGGGGTCATCGTGGGTGCGGCGGTCGGCCAGCGGACGCGGTGGCGCTCTGACCCGTCCCTCGTCCTGGCCTACAGCCGAGCCAGCTGGATCTGGGCCGCGTCCTTCGTCGTGCGGGCCGCCGTGATGACTCCGCTCTACCTGGCGGGCCAGGTGTTGGCCCTGGGTGTCGTGAAGGTGGCCCTCGGCTGGCCCCTGGTGCTGGCGGTCATCTGGGGCAGCTGGCTGGTCATCCGCCGCACCCTCCCCGAGGGTCATCCCGGGGTGTTCGGACGGCGGACGGCTGTGTCCGAGCTGCCGTGAGGTGCGGCAGGATGCGGCTGTGACGACAGACACCCCAGCCAGCGCCGGCACCACCGTCTACCGCAACGCCAAGGTCTTCACCGCGGACCCGGAACGTCCCTGGTCACCCGCCTTCGCGGTACGCGACGGCCGCGTCCTGGTCGTGGGCTGCGACGAGGAAGTTCTCGCGACGGCCGCGCGCGACAGCGACGGACCCGTGGAGGAGCGCGACCTCGACGGCCACCTGGTCATCCCAGGGGTGATCGACGCGCACTTCCACCTGATGGGGACGGGGGAGTCGCTGCAGCGGGTCGACCTGGTGCGGGCGAAGTCGCTCGAGGAGATCCAACAGCTCGTGCGCGAGCACGCGCTCGCGACGTCGCACCACCGGTGGGTGCTCGGCAAGAGCTGGCTCTTCGACGCCCTGCCTGGAGAGCCCACCGCCGCGATGCTGGACGCGGTGGTGTCGCACCGGCCGGTGCTGCTGGACGCCAACGACTACCACTCGACCTGGGTGAACACGATGGCCCTCGAGGAGCTCGGCGTCACCGACTCGACGCCCGACCCCGCCGGTGGTCGAATCGCCCGCGACGAGTCCGGCAAGGCGACCGGTTTCCTCGAGGAGACCGCCGCTGAGTCGCTCGCGTGGGAGCACCTGGACCGCATCGCGACCAAGGAGCAGCGTCGCGACCACCTGCGCGCCGCGATCGGTGCGCTCACCGCCTCGGGCATCACGTCGGTCATCGACATGGGCCTCGGCGCGTCGGCGCTCGAGACCATCGCGGACGCCGAGCGCCACGGGTGGCTCGACCTGCGCGTGGTCGCGCACTGGTTGATGTCCCGCGAGGGCGGGACAGCTCAGCACCTGGCGCAGGTGTCGCATGCTGCTGAGCTCGCGCAACTGCACACCTCGGACCGGTTCCGCGTCGCAGGGATCAAGTTCATCGTCGACGGAGTGATCGACGGCTGCACCGCCCACGTCCGCGAGCCGTACACCAACGGCGCGCTGCCCGATCCCATCTGGGACTACGAAGCCCTGGCACCGGTCGTGGCGGCGGCGGACGCTGCTGGGCTGCAGGTGGCCCTCCACGCGATCGGGGACGCGGCGGTGGCGACAGCGCTCGACGCGGTCGAGAACGCCTACCGGGAGAACGGCACAGGGCCGCACAACCGGCGCCATCGGATCGAGCACATCGAGTACTGCGCCCCGGCCGACATCCCGCGGTTCGCCGCACTCGGCGTCACGGCCTCCATGCAGCCGGTCCATGCCGACCCCGCGATCCAGGACAACTGGCGCGCCATGCTCGGCCCCGAGCGCTCCGCCGGCGGGTTCCCCGTCGCCGCGCTCGTCGCGTCCGGTGCTCGACTGGTCTTGGGCACGGACGCGCCTACGGCGCCCTTCGCTCCGCTGCCGAACCTGTTCATCGCGACGACCCGGCGCTCGGCGCTGGAACCGTCGCTGCCACCGAACGAGCCCAAGAACGCGTTGCCGATCGGCGACGCTCTCACCCACGCCACCGCCCACGCCGCGTGGAGCTGTTTCGCCGAGGACCGGCTGGGGTCGCTCGCCCCCGGACGCCACGCGGACTTCGTGGTGGTGGACCCGGACGTGACCGACAGTGATCCGGAGCGGCTGCTGGCCGCCTCGGTGCTCGAGACGGTGGTCGGTGGACGGACGGTCCACCAGCGCCAGTGAGTGGCAGAAGCACCGAACCACTACCGTGACACCGTGAGCGACCTCATCGACACGACGGAGATGTACCTCCGCACGATCTTCGAGCTCGAGGAGGAGGGCATCGTCCCCCTGCGGGCGAGGATCGCGGAGCGCTTGGCGCAGTCGGGACCCACCGTCAGTCAGACCGTCGCCCGCATGGAGCGCGACACGCTGCTCACCGTCGAGGGCGACCGCCACCTCGAGCTGACGCCGCGCGGTCGTGAGATGGCCACGCGCGTCATGCGCAAGCACCGCCTCGCCGAGTGCCTGCTGGTCGACGTCATCGGCCTGCCGTGGGAGGAGGTGCACGCGGAGGCCTGTCGCTGGGAGCACGTGATGAGCGAGACCGTCGAGCGCCGGATCCTGGGTCTGCTCGACCACCCGACGCACTCACCGTTCGGCAACCCGATCCCCGGACTCGACGAGCTCGGTGAGCCGGTTGCGACCGCGACGACCGGTCTGGTCGGGCTCGACACCGTGGCGCAGGACGAGTCGCGGCGGGTCACCGTCGGACGGATCGGTGAGCCCCTGCAGGACGACCATGAGCTGATGACCTCCCTGAGCCGCGCGGGCGTTCGACCCGGTGAGGTGGTGAAGGTGCGCCGCACCGACTCCGGTGTGCTGGTGGGCAGCGGCATGGAGTACGCCGAGCTCGACCCGACGCGGGCGTCACACGTCTTCGTGTCGGTGGGTTAGCCCGGGACCTACGCCCCTGGATCTACCGGTCGGTCAGGTGGTGGATGCGAAGTAGAACGATTCTCGGTCCGCACATCTGAGACGGACCATCACAACCGGGGGTGAACCATGAGTATTCGTACTGTTCTGCACACCAGAACCGGCGCCGTCGTGGCGGGTGCGGTCGTGCTCGTCACGCTTGGTGGGCTCGGTACTGCCACCGCGACCGGGCTGGTCACGTCCGACGACATCAAGAACGGAACGATCAAGTCCGTCGACATCCACAACAATGGTGTCAAGATGGACGACATCGGCGACCAAGCGGTCGGCACGACCAGCTGACCGACAAGGTCAACAAGAAGATCAACACCGGACGTGTCCTCGACCTCGAGGTCGACGGGCCGTACCCCGGTGCGACCGTCCTCGAGGAGGGCGACAACTCGACCGACACGTGGATCGGAGACTCCGGGGCGACGCTCCAGAGCTCGTGGGTCATGTGCGCTCCCGACAAGATCGCCCTGGGCGGCGGCTACAGCCGCGCCGACGAGGCCAAGTCGGAGTTCGCTGGACTGCAGATCGTCACGTCGCGGCCGGCGCAGTTCAAGGGTGGCGAAGAGGTCTACAACGCCATCAAGGGTGACGTGGACGGCTCCTTCGTGGCCAACGCTTGGCTGGTGGAAGGGTTCAACAACAACGCGAGCGGCGAGCTCATCGTCCGCCCGTGGGTCGTCTGCGCGACTCTCAAGTAGTTCGATGGACAGTTGTGGGTGCCTCATGGGCGCCCACAGCTGTCAGCCCACCCGGTAGCGCAGCATCACGACACCCGGGCCGTTGCCGTGGAACGTCCGTGACTCCACGAGCGTCAGCTGCTGCGACGGATAAGCCGCGGGGAACATCCGGATGCCGTCGCCGAGCAGGACGGGCATCACGTGTGTCCAGATCTCGTCGACCAGACCCTCGGCAAGAAATGCTTGGTGCACTGCACCACCTCCCAGCAGCCAGGTCCCCCGCTCCGGCGCCTCCGTCTGGAGCTGGTCGAGCAGGCTGCCGAGGTCGGTGCCGGCGTCGAAGCGGACGCCGTCCGGCAGATCCCTGTCCGGCAGAGCCCCATCCGGCCAGCCGTCGCCGTCTCCGGTCCGCGAGGTGAGCACCGCGGTGGGTCGGCCCGCATAGGGCCATTCGCCGAACCCGAGGACCTGCTCGAAGGTCGTGCGTCCGACCACGATCGACCCGATGCCGCCGAAGAACGCGTCGTAGCCGAAGTCGGCGTCACCCTCGCCGCCGAAGGCGTCGAGCCAGCCCACTGAGCCGTCCGGAGGTGCGAGGTAGCCGTCGGCGCTGCTCGCCGCGTAGATGACGACCGGGGCGTGGCGTCCGCCGTTGTCGTGAGTGGACATGGGTACCCCCGGGGGTATAAAGTCGGGTCCACGAGCGAGGGTCGCGACAGGTCATGACCCTGAGCCACCCTCGCACATCGTCACCGAAGGAGTCCGGCATGCAGATCGAGGACGCAGTCTCGCAAGAGGTCGTCAACCGCCTACGACGCGCACAGGGCCAGATCGGCGGGATCATCGCCATGATCGAGGACGGTCGGAACTGCTCCGACATCGTCACCCAGCTCGCCGCTGCCTCCCGCGCCATCGACCGGGCCGGTTTCAAGATCGTCGCGAGCGGCATCCGGCAGTGCCAGGACGCCGAGCTGCGCGGTGAGCAGCCTGCTCTCACGCGCGAGCAGATGGAAAAGCTCTTCCTCGCGCTCGCCTGACGCGTCTCACCCCTGAACAGCCACGCCCACCCACAGGATCGACAGATACCCCCCAGGGTATGGAGAGGAACACCGGAATGGTCCCCCAAGCTGATGTCCGAGAGCTGGCCGCGGCGCTGCAGAGGAGCGGCGACGTCGTCGTCCTCGACGTCCGTGAGCCGTTCGAGTTCGCCTCGGGCCACGTCCCCGGAGCCGTGCACCTGCCCATGCACCTGGTGCCGCTGCGCCTCGACGACATTCCCCGGGACCGATCGGTGTACGTCATCTGCGCGACGGGTAACCGTAGCTGGCAGGTGGCCCACTACCTGGGTCAGCACGGGCTCGCGGCGATCAACGTGAACGGCGGCACCTCCGCCTGGCGGGCTGCGGGCCTCACGATGGAGACGACGCCCCGCGAGGTCGGCGCCGGAATGGGAGCAGCGCGATGACCTTCACCAGCACCCCGCACGTCCTCGTCCTCGAGACACCGGGACTCGGCAACCGCGGCTACATCGCCCACGACGGCACGCACGCCGTGGTCATCGACCCCCAACGCGACATCGACCGGGTCGAGCACCTCGTGGCCGAACACGGCCTGACCGTGACCTACGTCGTCGAGACGCACGTCCACAACGACTACGTGACCGGTGGCCTCGAGCTCGCGCAGCGTCACTCGGCCACCTACCTCGTGCCCGCGGACGCCCAGGTCCCGTACGAGCACCTCCCCGTAAGGGACGGGGACACCTTCGATGTCGGAACCATGACCCTCACCGTCCTGGCGACGCCGGGCCACACACCGCACCACGTCGCATACGCGATGCACCGCGGCGACCACCCAGGAGCGGTCTTCACCGGTGGCTCGATGCTGTACGGCGCCGTGGGACGTCCCGACCTGGTCGCGCCTGACGTCACCCAGGACCTCGCGCACGACCAATGGCACTCGGTACACAAGCTCGCCGGCGCGCTCGCGCACGAGACGTACGTCTACCCGACCCACGGATTCGGTTCCTTCTGTGCGGCATCGCAGAACGACGGGCCGTCAGGCACCATCGCCGACGAGGCCACCAACAACCCCGCACTCACCCAGGACGAGAAGACCTTCGTCGAGCAGACGCTGGCCGGGCTCGACGTCTTCCCGGCGTACTACGCACACATGGGACCTGCGAACGCGGCCGGCCCCGCCCCGGTCGACCTCGAGCTGCCGTCACCGGCGGAGCCCGCCGAGCTGCGCGCCCGGATCGAACGCGGTGAGTGGGTCATCGACCTCCGTTCACGTGAGGTCTTCGCCGCCGGCCACCTGCCGGGTTCACTCTCGTTCGACCTCGACGGTGCCTTCGTCACCTACGTCGGTTGGCTGATCCCGTGGGGGACGCCGATCACGTTGCTCGGTGAGACGACCGAGCAGGTGCAGGCGGCACAGCGCGAGCTCGTGCGCATCGGCATCGACCGTCCTGCAGCCCAGGCCGTCGGAGGCCCCGTCTACTGGGCCGACGGCGAAGACCACCTGGACACCGTCGAGCGCGTCGACTTCGCCACCGTCGCGCGAATCCGGGAGAACGACGCTGATGCCCTCATCCTCGACGTCCGTCAGCACCAGGAGTGGGAGGCCGGCCATGTCGTGGGTGCACTGCACATCCCCTTCTACCGGGTGCCTGACCGGATCGCGGAGATCCCCAAGGACCGTCCCGTCTACGTGAGCTGCGGATCCGGGTACCGCGCGGCGGCCGTCGTCTCGCTGCTGCGTCGGCACGGACTCGACAACCTCGTCCACGTCGATGACGACTGGACCAACGCGTACCACACGTCGCTGCCCATCACCTCCGAGGAGGCCCCGGACCGCGAGGTCGGGTGGACCTGGCTGGAGTCACGGGCGACCGCCCGCACCTCCCAGCCGGCTGCTGACGCGGTGCATGCATGAGCCTGCTGTCCCGGCTCTTCGGCGGCGTTCCGTCGGTGGGGGCCCAGGAGGCTCGCGCGTTGATCGACGAAGGCGCAGGTCTGGTCGACGTACGCAGCAAGTCTGAGTGGAACACGGGTCACTCGCCGCTGGCACAGCACGTGGCTCTGGACACCCTCGGCCAGAAGGCTCGGCGCATCCCGAAGGGCAAGCCGGTCGTCGTGGTGTGCCGCACCGGCAACCGTTCGCGACGGGCCACCCGACACCTGCGTGAGGCGGGGTACGAGGCGTACAACCTCGCCGGCGGGATGAACGCCTGGGTCCGCTCCGGACAGGCTGTCGTCGACCGGTCCGGACGTCCGGGCCGAGTGGGCTAGTCGGGACGGCCACATGGAGATCGTCGAACTCGCACTCGCCGGAGCCTTCATCGGCGTGATGCTCGGCGTGCTCGGGGCCGGGGGAGCCATCTTCACCGCTCCGCTGCTGATGTTCGGGTTCGGTGTCTCACCGCGAGAGGCGACCACGGTCTCGTTGGTGGTCGTCCTGTTGGCCGCGGCGAGCGGTCTGGTCGGTCACCGTGGATCGCGCACGGTGCAGTGGCGTGAAGGGGGGATCTTCGGCGGGGTCGGCACGGTCGCAGCGGTCGCCGGTTCGTGGCTCGCCACCGTGCTGCCCGACCGGGTTCTGACGGCGGGCTTCTCGCTCCTGCTGCTCGCGGCGGCAGTGGCCATGGTGCGTCAGCCCAAGGCGTCCGACGTGCGAGGGCCTCGCAAGTCGATTCTGGTCGTCGCCGCGGCCGCTCTGGCCGTCGGACTCGTCACCGGGTTCTTCGGCGTCGGCGGTGGTTTCGTCATCGTCCCCGCCCTCGTCCTCGTCCTGGGGTTCGGCATCCGCGAGGCCACCGCGACGGGTCTGCTCGTGATCGCGATCAACGCGACGGCGGCTCTGGCCGTCCGCGGTCCGGAGTACCTCGACTGGGCTGTCGCCCTGCCCATGGCGCTGGGCGCCGCAGCGGGGTCGTTCGGTGGGGCGCGCATCGCCCACCGGCTGCCTCGGGAGCGGCTGCGCCAGGCATTCGCAGCAGTGATGGTCGGCGCCGCGGTGCTGCTCGGCCTGCAGACCGCGCTGGCGTAGCCACCCTCTTCCGCCGCTGACTACCCTGGACGCTCGTGACCTCCCTCTGGCATCCCTTCGCCGACATGTCCGCAGTCGAGGCCGCCGGTGAGCTCGTGCTCACCCGTGGCTCCGGCGCCAGCGTCTTCGACGCCGCGGGGCGCGAGTACCTCGACCTCACTGCCGGACTCTGGTTCGCGAACGTGGGTCACGGCCGGACCGAGATCGCCGACGCGATGGGTGCCCAGGCGGGTTCCCTGGCCGCCTACTCCACGTTCGGCGACATGGCCAACGAGCCGGTCCTCGCGCTGGCCGAGCGGCTCGCGCACCTGGCGCCGGTGGCGGGCAGCAAGGTCTTCTTCACCTCGGGCGGGTCCGATGCCGTCGACACCGCCGCCAAGCTCGTGCGCCGGTACTGGAGCGTGCAGGGGAAGCCGACGCGAACCACGATCATCACGCGGGAGCGGGCGTACCACGGGATGCACTGGGGCGGCACCGCTCTGGCCGGGATCGAGCCGAACCGCAGCGGCTACGGCGAATGGGGCGCGGATGTCGTGAACGTGCCATGGGACGACGCGGAGGCGCTCGCCCAGGCGATCGACGAGCGTGGCGCCGAGACCGTGGCGGCCTTCTTCTGCGAACCGGTCCTGGGGGCCGGAGGTGTGCACTTCGCCGGCGAGGAGTATCTGCGGCGGGCGCGTGAGGTGTGTCGCGAGCGTGGGGTGCTGTGGGTGAGCGACGAGGTCATCACCGGGTACGGCCGCACCGGTGAGTGGTTCGCGAGCACCCGGTTCGACCTGCAACCCGATCTGGTCCTGAGCGCCAAGGGGCTGACGAGCGGGTACGCGCCGATGGGGGCGGTGCTGGCCGCGCCGTCGGTGACCGAGCCCTTCTGGAACGGGACCGCGGGCGTCTGGCGTCACGGCTACACCTACTCCGGCCACGCGGTGGCGGCGGCGGCCGGTCTGGCCAACCTCGAGCTGATCGACCGCGAGGGGCTCGTCGGTCGGGTGCGCGACCTCGAGCCGGTGGTGACCGATGCTTTCGCGAGCCTGGCCGGGCATCCGCTCGTCAGCGAGGTGCGGGCCGGTGTCGGGCTGCTCGCCGCCGTCCAGATCGACCCCGGTGCCCTCGCCGCTGACGCGTCCCTCGCACCGCGCGCGGTTCTGGCCCTGCGCGACCGGGGGGTGCTCACGCGACCGCTCGTCGACGGATCGCTCCAGGTCTCCCCACCCTTCGTGATCAGTGAGCCACAGCTGAAGCACGCCGCGAATGCGATCGGTGAGGCACTCGACGAGGTCGCCGCCGCGGGCTGAGCCGAGAGCCGCGTGTCCTGCCGCGCGCGTGCCGGTCCTGCTGGGCGTCGCGCCGACGTCAGCACTCGACGCCCGACACCGTCCACCCGGCACGCACTCTGACGGTTCGGAACCCACACCCTGTCCATTGGAGCGATGCTCACCATTCCACGGGCTCCTGGCCCCCGAAAGCGTGAGTATCGCGCCGATGGACGCAGCCGACAGGGTTCGGCGTCACGCAGCGGGACACTCGGCGGGCCATGAGCCCACGCAGGGGGACAGTCGGGGGGCCGTTGGGCCGCGGCCTACGCTCGGACCATGAGCTCAACGACTGTGCGCCGGCCCAACATCATCGGCGGCGCTGACGTCGTCGGCGCCGACTGGACCCCCAACGTCAACCCGAGTGACACGTCCGACATCGTCGGTGAGTACGGGCACGCGACCGTTGCCGACGCGTCGGCGGCGGTGGACGCGGCTCGCTCCGCACTGCCGCGATGGGCGTCCGCGACGCCACAGGAGCGCGCAGATGTGCTGGACCGCGCAGGCAACGAGGTGATCGCGCGCGCGGACGAGCTCGGCGACCTGCTTGCCCGCGAGGAGGGCAAGACGCTGGTCGAGGCACGTGGAGAGGTGGTGCGCGCCGGCCAGATCCTGAAGTTCCACGGGGGACAGGCGCTGCGGAACACCGGTGAGCTCATCGACTCGATCCGGCCCGGGCTGGAGATCACGGTCACCCGCGAACCGCTCGGTGTCGTCGGCGTCATCACCCCGTGGAACTTCCCCATCGCCATCCCCGCGTGGAAGATCGCTCCCGCCCTCGCGTACGGCAACACCGTCGTGTTCAAGCCGGCGGAGCTCGTGCCGGGGAGCGCATGGGAGCTCGTCGACATCCTGCGTCGCGCCGGGCTTCCGGACGGTGTGCTCAACCTGGTCATGGGTCGTGGACGTGAGATCGGACCGGTGCTGACCGGGCGACGGGCGTGGACGGCATCACGTTCACCGGATCGGTGGTCACCGGCGAGGCCATCCTGGCGTCCGCGCAGCCTCACCGTGCTCGCGTGCAGCTGGAGATGGGTGGCAAGAACCCGCTCGTCGTGCTCGACGACGCCGACCTCGAGGTGGCTGTCGAGGTCGCGCTGCAGGGCGCGTTCGGGTCGACCGGTCAGCGCTGCACCGCGTCCAGCCGACTGATCGTCACCGCGGGCATCCACGACCGTTTCGTCGAGGCGCTGACCGCCCGTATGCGTCAGTGGCGGGTGGGTGATGCGCGCGCGTCGGACACGGACATGGGTCCGGTGGTGGACGCGACCCAGCTGGCCCAGGACGAGAGGTACCTGGAGATCGCCAGGACGGAGGGCGGCGACGTCGTCGGCGGCGAGCGGGTGGAGCGTGGCATCGGACGGCCACTTCCTTGCCCCGGCGCTCGTGGTCGGGACGAGCAGCAGCATGACGGTCAACCGCGAGGAGGTCTTCGGGCCGGTCGCCTCGGTCATCGAGGTGGCTGACTACGACCAGGCGCTGGCGACCGCGAACGACACCGAGTTCGGCCTCTCCAGCGGCATCGTCACCACGTCGCTCGCGGCCGCCACCCACTTCCGTCGGCACTCCACCGCCGGGATGGTGATGGTCAACGTCCCCACCGCAGGCGTCGACTACCACGTCCCGTTCGGTGGGCGACGGGCGTCGTCGTACGGGCCGCGTGAGCAGGGAACGCATGCGCGCGAGTTCTTCACGGTGGTCAAGACCTCGTACGTGAAGGCGTGAGGCGCAGCAGCAGGCGCAGCGTGGTCAGGTCGCAGGTACGGCGTCCTGCAGGTCGTTGAGGATCTCGTCCCGGTAGCGCGTGACGAGGGAGATGTGCCCGTGGCCGGCGACCATGTGCTGGGTCGCCTTGGGCAGGTGGTCCACCAGCCAACGGCCGTGGGCGACCGGGACCATGAGGTCGAGGTCGCCCTGCCAGACCGTCACCGGGAGTCTGAATGTCCCCGACGTCGAAGCCCCACGGACGGGTGAACGCGAGGTCGTCGTCGACCCAGCCGTCGAAGCCGCCTTGGAGGGCGCGTCGCGTCTCGGCCGCCATCTGGGCCGCGTACCCGCCCTCGAGGACGTCGACGTCGATCTGGGGGACCAGGCCGCCGAAGGCCTCGGCGATCTGCTCCGCCGTCACCTGCCGGAACGGCTCCCCGAACTCGGCCAGCCACGCGCACAGTGCGTCCTCCCCCTCCTGCGCCGCGCCGAACTCCTCGACGTTCTCCGGACCCATGTCCGCGAGGAAGTCGAGCTCGTCGTCTCCGGACGGCCCGACACCCGCCAGCGTCGCTGCGGCCCGGCACCGGTCGGGGAGCAGGGCCGCGCACGCCAGCGCATGGGGGCCGCCCCCCGACCACCCGCCGGTGACGAACGCGTCCACGCCCAGCAGGTCCAGGAGCTCTGCGGTGTCCCGGGCAGCCTGTGCGACGTCCCGGCCAGGGAGCCTGGTGGACGTCGCATATCCGGGGCGGCTCGCGCAGACCAGGCGGAACCCGCGTTCTCGACACGGCTCGTCCCAGTCGGCGAACGTCGTGGAGTCCGAGGGTGTGCCGTGGTGCATGACCAGAGGGAAGCCACCTTCGTCACCGCCGAGGTAGACGTCGAGCGTGCGGCCGTCCGGCAGCTCGAGGAGGTGCGTGCCTGCTGTCATGGCCCGACGCTAGCGCGACGCCGACGCCGTCCCGCATCAAGGAGGTGCGGACATCGGCCGATACCGGATCCATCGGGGTGAGCTGTGTGTGGGACCAGTCAGTGTCCGTACGAGACGCGGTGGAGGTGCGCGGTGGTCTGGACAGCCCCGCAGACGGCCGCTGCGCGCTATCACCGCGGCTGGATCGGTGAGAGCCGCTCGGAGATCATCCGGCACCTCGTCGTCCGCATCGATCGCCACGAGGACCTGCGGTCGCTCGGGCACGGTGCCGCGCTCACCATCCTCGAGATCATGGCGGCCAGCAGCGTGCACATCACCCTGATCGAGGGGGACCGCTTTCGCGACCTGGTCAACGTCGGCGAGCTCGCTCCGGACCAGGTCACGTTCCCGGAGGACGCGTACTACCCCCTCAGCGACTACCCGGCTGCAGCCGAGCGGCTGTTGTCCCACCGTGGCTACCTCAGCACCGACGAGCTCGAGGTCGTGACGGAGTACGTGCGCCAGTCACCGCGTCCGGTGCAGCCCTGCTTCATGGGGGTGCCGATGGTCGCCCAGGGTCGGGTGCTCGGCGAGGTCTTTCTCGCCCGGGGCCCGGACGTCCCGGTCTTCACGCACGAGGACCTCGAGCTGGCGATGGATCTCGGCACCGTCGTCGGAAGCCGGATCCCCGGCGTCGCCGCCATGGATGACGAGCGCTGAACCGGAGCCTGACCCGAACTTCTTCACAGGTTGTGCATCCAGGTCGCGGTCGTGCCGGGAAGAGGGGCTAAACCCCGTCCCCAGGAGGACCTCATGAACCTGCGTTCCCGTGTCACCGCCCTCGCCGTCGCCTGTGGCCTCGCCGCTGCTCCGCTCGCGCTGGCGTCTCCCGCCCAGGCGGCACCCGGCTCGAAGTCGCTGGCCTCGATCCTGCTCGCCGACACCAAGAAGGGTCAGCCGACCTTCGACGACAAGGGCAGGGACTTCGACATCCTCACCGCGGCGGTCCTGGCCGTGCTCGGCGACGACCCCAGCTCACCGGTCTCGGCGCTGACCGACGGCGACGTCCGGCTGACCGCCTTCATCCCGACCGACGCCGGGTTCGCCCGGACCGCCAAGGACCTCGGCATCACTGCCAAGAACGAGGAGAAGCTCACGGGCAAGCTCGTGGCGGAGCTCGGGCTCGGCGGCATCGAGGAAGTCCTGCTCTACCACGTGGTTCCGGGCGTGAAGATCAACGCCAAGGCTGCCTCGCAGTCCGACGGCGCCAAGCTCGAGATGGCCAACGGGCAGAAGGTCACGGTCAACGTGAAGAAGAACGGAGCGATCTTCCTCAAGGACCGGGCCAAGGGCGTGGACAACCCGCAGGTGATCGTCACCGACATCAACAAGGGCAACAAGCAGATCGCCCACGCCATCAACCGGGTGCTGCTCCCGGTGCTGCCCGCCTGACCACCGCACCGTCACCGAACCTCAGCGGACAGGACCCCGTCACGTGCGGGGTCCTGTCCGCTGTCCGGCCACGACCCGGCTGCCCCTACGTTGGGTCCGTGCAGGCGGTGACCTTCTCCGAGCCAGGCGGGCCCGAGGTGCTGCGGGTCACCCAGGTACCTGATCCGAGCCCCGGTCCTGGCGAGGTGCTCGTCGACGTGGTGGCGTCCGGGGTCAACCGGGCGGACCTGCTGCAGCGCCAGGGGCACTACCCGCCTCCCCCCGGAACCTCGCCGGTCCTCGGCCTGGAGTGCTCAGGGCGGATCGCCGCACTGGGTGAAGGGGTGCACGGCTGGCAGGTCGGCGACGAGGTGGCGGCCCTGCTCGCCGGCGGCGGCTACGCCGAGCAGGTGGTGGTGCCCGTCGGCCAGCTGATGCCCCTCCCGCAGGGGGTGGGCCTGGTGGAGGCGGCCGCTCTGCCGGAGGCGGTCTGCACGGTGTGGTCGAACGTCGTGGGGGTGGCTGGGCTGGCGGAGGGAGAGACGCTCCTCGTGCACGGGGGAGGCTCCGGCATCGGCACCATGGCGATCCAGCTGGCCAGACTGGTCGGTGCCCGCACCGTGGTCACGTGCGGCTCGGCCCGCAAGATGGACGCCTGCCTCACCCTCGGCGCGGACGTCGCCGTGAACTACCGCGAGCAGGACTTCGTGGCCGCGGTCAAGGAGGCGACAGGAGGACGCGGTGCCGACGTCGTCCTGGACGTGGTCGGGGCCCGCTACCTCGACCAGAACCTGCGCAGCCTGGCCACGGAAGGACGTCTGGTGGTGATCGGGTTGCAGGGCGGGACGCGTGCCGAGCTCGACCTCGGACGCCTGCTCAGCCAGCGGCTGAGCGTCCACGGCACGACCCTTCGCTCTCGATCGACCGACGACAAGGCGGCCATCGTGAAGACCGTGGTGGAACAGGTGTGGCCGGCGGTGCAGGACCGCCGGGTGCTTCCGGTCGTCGACCGGGTGCTTCCCTGGGAGAGAGCGGCTGAGGCGCATCGTGTGCTCGCCGAGGGCGAGAACATCGGCAAGGTGCTCCTGCAGGTGCGGGAAGCCTGAGACCCCGGTCGGTGACGGAGGTCACCAGTTGGCCAGGTACCGCTCTTCCTTGTCCCTGAAGGAGCCCAGCAGGATCATCACGAAGTCGATGAGCGCCCAGATGCCGAGTCCCCCGAAGGTCAGGAGCATCAGGATCCCCGTGCCGACCTTCCCCACGTAGAAGCGGTGGATCCCGAACACGCCGAGGAACCAGGCAAGGAGTGCCGCCGCCAGGCGGCTCTTGGGGCTCGCCGGCCGACCGGCGGTGTCGACCATCGGCTTGCCATCGGGGAATCGGGGAATCTCCGGCACAGGTGCCGGGCCGTCACTGGTCGACATGGTCGTTCCTCTCTCCGGTGTGTCGGCATCAGCGTAGGGCGTCCTACCGGAAGACTCGCGGACGCGAGGCAGGAGGCCCGATGACGCAGCCCTCACCGATGACCGGGGTCGAGGCGTACACCCCCTCAGAGATCGCGCGTCTGGTCGAGACGCGTGGCGTCTCGAAGGCGCGCGGCGCCTTGCTGCCGACCTTCGCGCTGGGTGTCCTGGCCGGGGCGTTCATCGCCTTGGGGGCGGTCCTGTCGACCGTCGTCGGGACGGGCTCTGCAGTCGGCCTTGGCCCCACCCGATGGCTGGCGGGTCTGGCGTTCTCGGTCGGGCTGATCCTGGTGGTGGTTGCGGGTGCCGAGCTGTTCACCGGCAACAACCTCGTGGTGATGAGCCTTGTCGACGGTCACATCACCCTGGTCCAGCTTCTGCGCAACTGGGGGGTCGTCTTCGCCGGCAACTTCGTCGGGGCCGTGTCGGTGGTCGTGATGGTGTGGGTCGGTGACGGCTGGTCGCTCGGCGGGGGCGAGGTCGGGGTGTCCGCGTTGTCGATCGCAGCGACCAAGACCTCGCTGCCTTTCGAGGTGGTCTTCGTCCGAGGAATCCTCTGCAACGTCCTGGTCTGCCTCGCGGTGTGGCTGGCCATGGCGGGGAAGAGCGTGGTCGACAAGGTCTTCGCGATCATCTTCCCGATCGCCGCGTTCGTCGCCGCCGGGTTCGAGCACTCGGTCGCCAACATGTACTTCATCCCCCAGGGGCTGTTGCTCCGTGACGAGCAAGGGCTGGAGGAGCGTGCACTGGACGCCGGGCTCACCCCCGACCAGCTGGCGTCGCTGGACGTCGGCGGCTTCGTCAGCAACCTCACGGCCGCCACGCTCGGCAACATCATCGGGGGCGGTCTGCTGGTCGGTCTCGTCTACTGGTTCGTGTACCTGCGCCCGGCCAAGGAGGCTCGCGCCGCGTAGCCGCGGCGTCCGACGACCACCGCGACGAGCAGGCTGACGGCCGCCAGGACGGCGAAGGCCATCTGGTCTCCCGCCCACTCGGCGAAGGCGCCGCCGATCGTGGGGCCGGCCATGCCGGAGAGAGCCCAGATGATGTTGGCGAGGGCGCTCATCAGCGCCACCGTCACGGCTCCGCGCTGAACCGCCTGCAGCCCGAAGGGGAACGTGAGCGCGCCGATGATGCCGGTGGTGACGCCGGCCCCGACGAGGAAGACGAGGGCGACCGGGACGCCGACGAGGATGGCGGGCAGCGCGGTGCAGACCGCGAGCCCCAGGGTGGCCGTCGCGGCGACGCCCGGGCGGGCCCAGCGGTCGGCGCCGCGTGCGGTCACGGCTCCGGACACCACGAAGACCAACGACGACACGGCGAACACGAGCCCGATCGCCGCTGCGTCGTAACCGCCGTCGTCGAGCCGCAGGGGCACCAGCAGGTCTGCTGTCATCCACACCACCGCCGCGGCGACCGTGAGCAGCAGCATCGTGCTCAGTCCGGGGTCTGCTCGCGAGGCGCGGATCAGGTCCCTGAGCGGCGGGGCGGGGTCCTTGCGACGGCCGGTGCCGGAGCGGTCGGCCAACAGGAGGACGAGCAGGAGTCCGGTCACGGCTGCCAGACCCACGAAGGGTGCGCTGAGGCTCCAGGTGTCGGCCACCCAACCGGCGTAGGCCGGCGCGAGCATGGCGCTCAGTCCGACGACCGACGTCGTCAGGGCCAGCACCCGGGGGCTCTCCTCGCCCGCCGCGTCGTCCAGCCACGCTGCCATGGACACCCAGAGCGTGCCGAACGCCAGCCCGAACACGAGGCGTGCCGCAATGATCGCCGGGTAGCTCGGCAGCAGAGCCATCGCCAGTCCCGAGAGCCCGATCACTGCCATGGCGCCGAGTGTCAGCGTGCGCGCGTCGATCCGTCGGGTGACGTACCCCGCCGGGACCGAGGCCAGGAGGATGCCGAGACTGGCGACCGAGAGCACGAGCCCACCCTCGAAGTCGCTGAGGTCGTACTGCTCGATGTATGACGGGATCAGCGGCGTGACGCCGGACCAGGAGAGCTCACCCACAAAGAGCGCCAGGTAGACCAGGATGACCACACGGAGGCGCACCCGCGTCAGTATGCCTTGACCTCCCAGGCAACGGGGCGGTGCAATCGGGGCGAGGGTGCGGCCACACCGCTCGAGGAGGTTGTGCATGCTCGACGAGACCATCGCCGGTGTCGCGATCGACCAGACGTTTCCTGGCCTGCCGGGGCGTGACTACCACGACTCGTCCGTGTGGCAGCGCGAACGCGAGACGGTGTTCCAACGCAGCTGGTTCTGTGTCGGACGCGCCGAAGAGATCGAACGGCCCGGCGACTACCTCGCCCGGGACGTGGCTGGGACCGGAGTCCTGGTCGTCCGTGGCAAGGACGGTGTCGTCCGTGCTTTCTACAACGTCTGCCGGCACCGAGGAACGGTGCTCTGCGACGAAGGGGTCGGCAGCACCAAGGGCGCCTTCAGCTGCCCGTACCACAACTGGGTGTACGACCTCGAGGGTCGACTGATCGGGACGCCGAACGTGCGCGACACCGAGGACTTCGACCGCAGCCGGTACCCACTCCGGTCAGTCGCCTGTGACGAGTGGGAAGGGTTCGTCTTCGTCCATCTCGGACCCGACCCGCAGCCGCTGCTCGACCAGCTTGCCGACGAGCCCGACGGTCCCCTGGAGTACGAGCGGTACCACGTCGGTGAGCTCCGGCTCGGCCGCCGCATCGAGTACGAGGTGCGGGCCAACTGGAAGATCATCCATGACAACTTCAACGAGTGCCTGCACTGTCCCGGCGTGCACCCCGAGCTGTCGAACCTGGTGCCCATGTACCGCAAGGGCATGGTCTTCGACCCGGATCGACCAGACCTCGGCGCCACCTTGGACGACGGCTACTCGACCTTCACGCTGTCCGGCACGTCGTCGCTCCCGATCCTGCCCGATCTCACCGACCTCGACCGTCGGACGTACTGGGGCTACTCCGTCTTCCCCAACGTCATGATGAACCTGGTGTCGACGGGTGCCATGGTGTACACGCTCTATCCGCGTGGACCCGCTCTCACCACCATCGTGTCCGAGTACCTGTTCCGACCGGAGAGCGTGGACGCACCGGACTTCGACTGCTCCGACATGGTCGACTTCCTCGACCTGGTCAGCGTCCAGGACTGGGCGGTGTGCGAACGCGCTCAGCGGGGAGTCGGGTCACCGGGCTTCGTCCAGGGCGTGTACCCACCTCAGGACGCGTTCCTGCACCGGTTCGCCGAGCGGTACCTGCGGGTGCGGGGGCCGATGCCCGAGTGAGTGTGATCCGCGTGGCGGGGACGCCGCACCAGCGAGGCGCCCAGATGGGCGAGGCGTTCGGCAACGGCATCGCCCGGTCGGTGGACTTCAACCGCCGCTACCTGGCGAATCACGGTATCGATCGCGCGTCGCTCGAGGTCCTGCTCGCCCCCTACGTCGAAGCAGCGACCTCCGCCTTCCCGCACCTGGTCGACCAGCTGCACGGGATGGCGGAGGGAGCGGACCAGCCCTTTCTCGACGTCTTCTTCGCCAACGCTTTCGAGGAGGTCTACGGGGTCGTCGAGCTCGGCAATGTGACCGCGACACCCCTTGAGCGATGCACCGACGTCGTGCTGCGGTCTGACGGCAGGACACTGCTGGGCCACAACGAGCAGTGGTACGCCGGGGACGAAGGCGCCGTGGGCCTCGTCCTGGACGTGTCCGACGACGCTCCGGCCGTGCTGGCGCCGATGGTGGCGGGAACGTTGCCGTTGGTCGGGCTCAACGAGCACGGGGCAGCCTTCGGCACGATGTCGCTCTCGGCCTTGGACGAGAAGGTCGGAGTGCCCCGTGCGCTGGTCGCGCGCCACTTGCTCGACGCACGCGATCCAGCCGATGCGCTCGAGCGGGCGACCCCGGAGCACCGCGCCGGAGGGTACTCCTATCTGTGTGCCTTTCCCGGTGGGGATGCCTGCGTGATCGAGACCACGGCGACCACAGCGGCCCGGCTCGACCTCACGGTGCACACGAACCACTCCCTCGCCCCGACGGTCGCAGCGAAGGCCTGCGCCCCGTCAGCAGGAAGTCAGTCGAGGTTGGCGCGGGCGCAGAAGCTGTCGGAGACGACGAGCGTCACCGTGGAGGGCATGACCGCGCTCCTGGCGGACCACGACGCGGAGGGGCAGCACATCTGTGTCCATCCGGACCCGGACGAAGGTGACGAGGGCGCGACGATCCTCTTCGCGATGGTGTGCGAGTCGGAGACTCGGTCCATGTGGCTGGCACGCGGTCACGCGTGCACGACTCCCTTCGAGCGGTTCACGTTCGACGGGACAACCTGAGGTCAGCGTCGGCTGCGCGCCTTCGGCACCCGCGTCGCTGCACGACCCAGCCGGCTACGGGTGCCGAGCTCCTCCGCCATGAACTCGCGCAGCAGGTCCACCGCCTGGACGACCTTGTCGCCTCGCAGCTCGTAGCTGACGCTGGTGCCGTTGCGCTCCGCCGTGACGACTCCGCGCTCGCGAAGAATCGCAAGGTGCTGGCTGCAGTTCGACTGGCTGATCTCCAGCGCGTCGGAGAGCTCACCGACCGTGAGAGGGCCGTTGCGCAGCTCGTTGATGATGAGCAGTCGCTTGGGGTCGGCGATGGCCTTGCAGATCCGCGCGTGCAGCTCGTGGATCTCCAGCGAAGTCTCGCGGTCCACGGCACCTCCTGTTGTGCGGTGCGGTCAGTGTAACCCTGGGGCGTCGCCTGCTCCTTGGGCATACTTCAGTGTCTGCGCATATGTGCGTACCGTAGAGGCTGAGCAGGGGAGGTGGATAGTGGCACGACGCGAGGTCCCTACGCGGCCCGTCGTCGGTGACCTGGTCGCCGGGCTCAGTGTCGGCGTCGTGCTCATCCCGCAGGCGGTCGCCTATGCCTCCCTCGCCGGTCTGCCTCCGACCACCGGACTCCTCGCAGCCGTTGCCGCTCCGGTGGGAGCGGCCTTCTTCGCCTCGTCGCCCTACTTGGCCACCGGCCCGGTCGCCATCACCTCCCTGCTCGTCCTGGGTGGCCTCACCGGACTCGCGGCGGCGGGCTCGCCGGGCTACGTGGCCCTCGCGGCACTGCTGGCGTTGTTCGTCGGTGTCATCCGGCTCGTCCTCGGGATCTCGGGTGGCGGCGTCCTGGCGTACCTGATGTCGCAACCGGTCCTCGCCGCGTTCACCGCGGCCGCCGCCCTGCTCATCGTGTTCTCCCAGGTGCCCGCAGCCGTCGGTGTGCCGCCCGACAGCAACCGTCCCGGACAGGCGGCGTTCGACGCCCTCGCCGACCCGGGAGCGTGGACGCCGTCGGCTGTCGTGCTGGCGGTCGTCACAGTCGCGGCGATGCTGCTGGTGCGACGTCTGCCGGCGACGTTCCCGATCGTGCCGCTGCTGGTCGGGGGAGCGGTGGTGCTCGCCGCAACTACGGACCTGGGAGGCCCCACGGTGGGTGCGGTCTCCGTCTCGGGTGTGCCGAACCCGCTCGACCTGCCCTGGGGTGACTCGCTGCAGCTGGTCGTGCCCGCCCTGGTGATCGCCCTGGTCGGTTTCGCCGAACCGGCCGCCATCTCGCGGCGGCTGGCCGCCGAGGACCGGCAGCACTGGAGCTCGGACCGCGAGCTGGTCTCGCAGGGCGTCGCGAACCTTGCCGCCGGGATGGCCGGTGGATACCCCGTGGGCGGTTCGTTCTCGCGCAGCACGCTGAACCGGCTCGCCGGTGCCCGCACCCGGTGGAGCGGGCTGGTGGCCGGCCTGCTGGTGCTGGCATTCCTCCCCTTCGCCGCGGTGCTGGAGAACCTGCCGCGCTCGGTGCTCGCCGGAATCGTGATCGCATCGGTGCTGCGGCTGGTCGACATCCGCCCGGTGCTCGGCTTCTGGCGCCTGGGGCGCGTCCAGTTCGCGACCGCTGCCGTCACGTACGTCGCCTCGTTGGCGCTGGCCCCGCGCCTCGACCTGGCCGTGCTGCTCGGTGTCGGGATGGCGACCCTCGTCCACCTCTGGCGTGAGCTCCACCTGCAGGTGCCCGCGGAGTACGAGGACGGTGTCCTGCACGTGCGTCCGTCGGGCGTGCTCTACTTCGCGTCGGCTCCGGGCCTGGAGGACGCCGTCAACAACCTGTTGGCCGAGCACCCTGGCACCGAACGGCTGCGGGTCGAGCTCGAGGGCCTCGGTCGGCTCGACGTCACCGGGGCGATGGCGTTGAGCACGCTGCTCGACGAGGTGCGGGAGGCAGGGATCACCGCCGAGGTCTGCTCCGTGCCGCCCCAGCTACGACGCATCGTCGCACGCGTGCTCGCCGATGACCTCGCGGACGAGTGCCGGGCCGAGATGGCCGCGCACCTCGGTGACGACGAGCCGTGACCGTCGCACGTCCTCACAGAGTGGTGGAGGCGGCGCACTGGTTCTTGCCGATCTCCAGGACCTCGATCTCCTCGGCCGTGACGACCTTCCCCGCGTTGACCTCGCGGATCGTGTCGTAGAACGAGGGGGCTGAGGGGAGTGACCCCACGATCTCGGTGACGAAGCGCACGAGATCCTCCTCGTTCATCAGCGTCGAGGCGAAGACCTCTCCCATGGTCGTCCGGACGAGACCGTCGGCGCCCATCTCCTCGGCACTGGACCAGTGGGCAGGGAACACCTGCGTCGCCGGGTCGAGTGGACGCAGCTTCTCGTGCACGGTGTGGAACAGCTCTCGCGCCAGTTCCTCGGCCTTGCCCGTGAGATCGGGACGACCGACGCCTCGCACGAAGACGGTGTCACCGGAGAGAAGCGCGTGGTCAGGAATGAGCAGGCACGTCGTCCCAGGGGTGTGCCCCGGCAGCTTGATCCCGAGCACCTGCAGCGACACGGGGCCGAGGTCGAGCATCTGACCGTCCTCGAGCGGATGGTTCTCGAACGGAGTGGCACCTCCGGTGTCCTCCATCGGCACCGAGTAGGTGGCGCCGACCGCGTCCGCGAGTGCCGGCCCTCCTGTCACGTGGTCGGCGTGGACGTGGGTGTCCACGACGTGCTTGATCGTCATGCCGTGCTCGGTGGCCAGCTCGACGTAGGAGTCCGGGAAGCGCGCGGGGTCCACCACCACGCAGCCGTGTCCCGGGACGCCGATGACGTAGGACAGGCATGCCTTGGCCGGACGCTGGATCTGCCAGCCGACGAGCCCTTCCGGCAGACCCGGCAGGGGACGAGGCACGAGCAGCTGGGCCCACGCCGCAGTCCCACCCTCGAGGTTGCGGGTCGGCTTGCCCCTTTCGGCCAGCATGTCCACGATCAGCTCACTGCCGTTGCCGTGCGCACAGACCAGCACGCTGTTGTCGGGCAGCGTCCTGGACAGCTCGTCGACGTCGTCGAGTGCGCGCCAGACCGGAAGGTTGCGCGTCTCGACAGGGCGGGCTCCCTCGACCTGCCAGCTGGCGTACTCGTCGGGGTTGCGGACGTCGAGGATGTACGGCACGTGGCCGTGCTCGATCTCTGCGAAGAGCTCAGTGGGTGTCACGGTCCGAGCCACGGCAACCTCCTAGGCGGCCATCAGCCCCCGCCGTGCCCGGCGGGGTCCAGTTACATGCGCAGACGCTAATACATCGATTGTCCCCGGGGAAGAGTCGAAGGGCGGACCGTGAGACGAATCGACCCGAAGTTCTTGATTCATGCGCATGTGCGCAACTAAGGTGAATGGAGCTGGCGTCCCGGTGGCGCCCTCTTTCGAGGAGGCGGCGTGGCCGATACCGAGACCCCTGACAAGATGACGATCATCGCCTTCAGCGGCGACCTCGACAAGCTCTGGCCGACCATGATCCTCAGCTCCACCGCGGCGGCCTACAACATGGACGTGACGGTCTTCCACACGTTCTGGGGCCTCTTCCCTCTGGTGCGTGACGATGTCCGCATCACCGGGGACAACGCCATGACCAAGATGCTGGCGGGGATGAACCCTCCCGGGTTCCAGCGCGCCAAGCTCTCGAAGCTGAACATGGGTGGCGCGGGCAAGTGGATGATGCGCAGGCTCGCCGGTCAGCACAAGGTGATGCCCCCTGAGGAGCTCTTCCAGCTGTGTCTCGACATGGGCGTGAAGATCTGGCCCTGCCAGATGACGATGGACCTTCTGGGGATCAAGCCCGACCAGCTGCGGCCAGGGCTCGGCGAGCCCGCGGGTGCCGCGACCGCGCTGAGCGAGATGTCACGGTCGGACATCCAGCTGTTCATCTAGCGAGGGCGCCCTGGGCGCCGACGACAACCGGTCGAGGACCGTCAGGAGGAGCGAGATGGTGGAAGACGTCACGGTGGTGGACGCCAAGGGCCTGTCGTGTCCGATGCCGGTGCTGCTGGCACGCAAGGGCATCGACGCGGTCGAGGCGGGCCGCGTGATCCGGGTCGAGGCCACCGACCCGGGCTCGAAGAGCGACATCCCGTCGTGGGCCAGGGACATGGGCTACGAGCTCATGGAGAGCGAGACCGAGGGACCGGTCTTCACCTTCACCATCCGGAAGAAGTGACCTGAGGTGCAGTACGGCTTCGCGATCGACCAGCGGACCTGCATCGGGTGCCACGCGTGCACGGTGGCCTGCAAGACCGAGCACGAGATCCCGCTCGGGCAGTTCCGCACCTGGGTGAAGTACGTCGACAAGGGCGAGTACCCGGCGACCACCCGCGAGTTCGGCGTCATGCGGTGCAACCACTGCACCGACGCCCCGTGCGTGGCGATCTGCCCGACGCAGGCGCTGTTCAAGCGCGAGGACGGCATCGTCGACTTCGACAGCGAGCGGTGCATCGGCTGCAAGAGCTGCATGCAGGCGTGTCCCTACGACGCGCTCTACATCGACGAGGACACCCACACCGCCGCCAAGTGCAACTTCTGCGCCCACCGCATCGACCAGGGCCTCGAGCCGGCCTGCGTGGTGGTGTGCCCCACCGAGTCGATCTGGATGGGAGACCTCGACGACCCCGACAGCGGCATCCGCAAGTTCCTCAGCATCACACCGGTGCAGACCCGGACGCCCGGAGCAGAAGACCGGGCCCAACGTCTTCTACGTGGGCGCGAGCGAGGCGGTCCTGAACCCGCTGGCCGCCCCCGTCGACGACACCTACATCTGGGCCCAGCCCGACCCGCAGCGCCTCGAGAACCAGGACGACTTCGCCGGTCGACCCCAAGACCAACGCCCGCACCACGCTCAACACCGCGCACCCGCGTCCGTGGGGCTGGCGGGTGTGGACCTACCTCTGGACGAAGGCGATCGCGTCCGGTGCGGTGCTCACGGCCGCGATCCTCGCTGCTGCTCGTCGAAGGGCCGAACGCGCTGAACGGCGTCGTGGCGCCGGTGCTGGGGGCGCTGTTCGCCGTCGGTCACCGGCGTCCTGCTCGATCTGGGACCTCAAGCGACCCGACCGCTTCTACTACCTGTTCACCAAACCCAACTGGACGTCGTGGCTCGCCCTCGGTTCGATCGTGCTGCTCGGCCTTCGGCGCCGTGATCAGCGTCTGGTTCCTCGGGTACGTGTTCGGTGCCGACGGCCTCGTCGAGGCCATGGCCTGGTTCGGCGTCCCCGCAGCGGTGATGACGGCCGGGTACACCGCGTTCCTCTTCGGCCAGGCCGAGGGTCGCGACCTCTGGCAGTCACCGGTGCTGTTCTGGCACCTGCAGGCCCAGGCGCTCATGGTCGGCGCCGGCGCGATGCTCGTCGTCGCCCCGTTCGTCGACGCCTCCGAGACCACCGTGGTGGCCACTGCCGCGACCTTCGTCGTCGGGACCGCCGCCGCACCTGCTGATGCTGCTCGTCGAGTTCGGCGGCAAGCACTCCACCCGCAACGCCGAGGTCGCGGCGCACATCATCACGCACGGTCGGTACGCGAAGACGTTCTGGTTCGTGGGCATCCTGCTGTCGCTGGTGGCCCTGGCGGGTGGCCTCGCGGTCGCACTCGGTGCGTCGGCCTGGCTCGGCGTCGCCGTCGGTCTGCTCGCGCAGGTCGCCCCTCCTCGCGTACGAGTCCGTGTTCGTCAAAGCCGCGCAAGACGTCCCGCTGTCCTGAGGAGCCGTGATGACCCCGCACCCCCCGACAGGTCCAGCGCCGACAGGTCCAGCCGCCTCACGCGTCGAGGACACCGCTCCCGAGGCGTTCGGCCTCCGGATCCGTGAGACCGTCTCGAACTTCCCGCCGGTCGAGTCGTGGGACGACGTCGTCGCTGCACGACGCGAAGGCGCATCCTCGCAAGGTCGAGAAGCACTACATGCTCGTCCCGACCACCTGCTTCAACTGCGAGTCGGCCTGCGGGCTGCTGGCCTACGTGGACCACGACGACCTGTCGATCAAGAAGCTCGAGGGCAACCCGGCGCACCCCGGGTCACGCGGTCGCAACTGCGCGAAGGGCCCGGCGACCGTCAACCAGGTCAACGACCCCGAGCGGATCCTCACCCGCTGCGGCGGGTCGGGGAGCGCGGGAGCGGCAGCTTCGAGCCGGTCACCTGGGACGAGGCGCTCGACGACATCGCCGCCCGGATCCGCAGGGCCATCGAGGAGGACCGGCGCGACGAGGTCATCTACCACGTGGGTCGTCCCGGTGAGGACGGCTTCGTCGAGCGGGTGCTGCTGGCCTGGGGCGTCGACGGGCACAACAGCCACACCAACATCTGCTCCGCGGGCGCGCGGCTCGGCTACACGCTGTGGGGGGGCTACGACCGGCCGTCGCCCGACTACGCGAACGCGCGAGGTGATCCTGCTCATCTCCAGCCACCTCGAGACGGGGCACTACTTCAACCCGCACGCCCAGCGGATCATGGAGGGCAAGGTCAAGGGCGGCGCCAAGCTCGTCGTCCTGGACCCGCGACTGTCGAACACCGCCTCGCACGCCGACCTCTGGATGAGCCCCTGGCCGGGCAGCGAGGCGGCGATCCTGCTGGCGATCGCGTCCTACCTGCTGCGCACCGACCAGGTCGGCGTGGGACTACGTCCGTCGGTGGATCAACTGGGACACCTACCTGCGAGAGCTGCACCCCGACGTCGACCCCGGCGACTTCGCGGCGTTCCAGCGGGCGCTGACCGAGGAGTACGCGCCGTACACCTTCGAGTACGCCGCGCAGGAGGCGCAGATCCCGGTCGAGCAGGTCGAGGAGCTGGCCGAGCTGGTGGCCGGCGCCGAGGGCCGCCTGGCGGCGCACGTCTGGCGTGCCGCGACGGCCGGCAACCTTGGCGGCTGGATGGTCGCGCGTGCGCTCTTCTTCCTCACCGTGCTCACCGGCAGCGTCGGCACCGTGGGCGGGCACCAGCCCCAACGGATGGAACAAGTTCATCCCGCACGGCCCGAACATGCCGAGCGGCCACGACCAGTGGAACGAGAAGCTCTGGCCGCCGGAGTACCCGCTGTCGACCAACGAGATGTCGATCCTGCTGCCGCACCTGCTGAAGGAGGGGCGCGGCAAGCTCGAGGTCTACTTCTCCCGGGTCTACAACCCGATCTGGACCAACCCCGACGGCTTCACCTGGATCGAGGCCCTCACCGACGAGAGCCTGGTCGGCCTGCACGTCGCCCTGACGCCGACCTGGTCGGAGACCGCCGATGTTCGCCGACTACGTCCTGCCCATGGGGCACGGCCCCGAGCGGCACGACACGCAGTCGTACGAGACAGTACGGCGGCAAGTGGATCGGCTTCCGCCAGCCCGTGCGGCGGGTCGCCATGGAGCGGCTGGGCACGCCGGTCAGCGACTCGCGTGAGTCGAACCCTGGCGAGGTCTGGGAGGAGAACGAGTTCTGGTTCGAGCTCTCGTGGCGGATCGACCCGGACGGATCGCTCGGCATCCGCCAGTACTTCGAGTCCCCGGACCGACCCGGGCGAGAAGGTGACGGTCGACGACTACTACGGCTGGGTCTTCGACAACCAGGTGCCCGGGCTGCCGGAGAAGGCGGCCCAGCAGCAGGGCCTGACGCCGCTGGAGTACATGCGCAAGCTACGGCGTCTTCGAGCTCGGGCACGGACATGTACCGGCTCGACGAGCGCCCGCTCACCGACGCCGAGCTCGACGGTGCGACGCGCCGACCCGCAGGGCGTGCTGCGCAAGCCCACGACGCTCGACTCGACCCCACCCCTGGTGGGCGAGGCCGGTGCCGTCGGGCGTCCAGCTGGCGGACGGCTCGCAGGTCGCCGGCTGGCTCACGCCGTCCCGCGACTGGAGCTCTACTCGCCGACCATGGTCGACTTCGGCTGGCCGGAGTACGCGACGCCGGGCTACATCGAGTCGCACGTCGGGCACCGCGAGCTCGACCGCTCCCGCGGCGAGCTGGTCCTGATGCCGACCTTCCGGCTGCCCACGATGATCCACACCCGCTCGGGCAACGCGAAGTACCTCAACGAGATCTCCAACACCCACCCGCTCTGGATGAACACCGAGGACGCCGGACGGCTCGGCTTCGCGACCGGTGACCTGGCCAGGGTGAACACCGAGATCGGCCACTTCGTGGCGCGGGTGTGGGCGACCGAGGCCATCCGTCCCGGCGTCATCGCGCTGTCGCACCACATGGGACGGTGGCGCAACACCGAGAACGCGGGAAGCCGCTGGGTGATGGGTCTGGTCGACGTCGGCAAGATGCCGGACGGGCGATTGGCGGCTTCGCTACAAGGACAGCGTCAAGCCCTTCGCGAGCGACGACCCGGACTCCTCGCGCATCTACTGGGACGACCCGGGCGTGCACCAGAACCTGGCGTTCGGCGTCCACCCGGATCCCTGGTCGGGCATGCACTGCTGGCACCAGAAGGTGCGCGTCGAGAAGGCACACGACGACGACCAGTACGGAGACGTCGTCGTCGACACGGCGAAGTCGTCGGAGGTCTTCCACGAGTGGCTCGCGAAGACCCGTCCCGGTCCCAGTGCGTCGGGGCTGCGGCGTCCGGAGTTCCTCATGCGACCGGTCAAGCCGGTGCGTCGGGCGTTCTACGCCGAGTCGCCTGCAGAGCAACGCTGACGAATCGCCCCATGTAGGACGAACCTCTCACTCGCGACTTCTGCCGCGCGTCACCACTGTCTGACTACGCCTCACCACTCTCTGTAGAAATCTTGCGGGCGACACGCCCACGACACGCCTGGAAATTGACCTGCGCTGTGAGGTGGGCAAGGGTCGAAGCGTTCTGAAACACGGAGCGAGGCTAGGTCGGCGCACACCGCGACCTGACGACACATAGCCCTCGGCCCAGACGCCATCGTCAGGGCAGACAGTCGAGATTTCCCTTGCTGTGTCTGTCATTCCTCGCGCAACGATGTGGAGTCTCCATGCCTCAGCTGAATGCTTCGTTTCGTCGTGTCGCCGCTGTGACCGCAGCGTTCGCCGTCGTCGCAGGTCTTGCGGTCGTCGTGAACGACGGTCTGTCGTCAGCAGGACGCGGCAGCGACAACCTGCTCGATCACTCCGGCTTCCGCATGGGAGCCGAAGGGTGGGAGATCAGATCGGCGAGTCAGCTGGAGGTCAGTCGCTCGAGCCCGGGCGCGGTCGGCAGCCGCTTCGCGTTGCGCATCGAGTCGGCAGACGCCGCGGACGTGACGCTCCTCGACCCGCGGCAGGGTCTTCCGGATGCTCAGCAGGGCCAGCTCTACCGAGCCGTCGTCTTCGTCCGCTCGTCGAACCCCGCCGTGCACGGCGCACTGCGACTCCGCGAGCTGCGTGACGGTCGGGAGATCGGCACGCAATCGGCGGACTTCACCCTCAGCGGGACCGAGTGGCAGCGCGTGGCCTTCCGCTACCGCGCAGAGTCGAGCAGCAGCCGGCTGCAGATGGCGGTCGAGTTCGCCAAGCTGCCGGCCGGCGCTCCCGTCTTCGTCGACCACCTGTTCCTGAACCCGATCGACAGCCCTGCCGTCCGACCCGACGGTTCGGGCGAGGGCACCAGTGGGCGTACCGACTCGGACACCAAGTTCGGCGCGAGCGTCTACCAAGGTGGGCAGAGCTGGTCCTCGGCGGTAGCCGCGGCGGACCAGCGGTACGGGAACCTCGATGTGGTCCGCGTGTTCTACCCAGGACTTCCTGACAGCTGGCCGGGTCGCGCTGGTGCCGTCAACCGACCGGTGGTCGTCTCGTTCAAGGCCCCGCCGGCTCAGGTGCTGTCCGGTCGGTACGACGCCCAGCTGCTGAACTGGTTCCGGTCCACACCGCAGGGCCGTGACATCTGGTGGACGTACTGGCACGAGCCCGAGGACGACGTGAAGCGCGGTGAGATGTCCGCGCAGCAGTGGCGCGAGGCGTACCGGCGGATCGCCGGACTGGCCAACCAGGCGGCCAACCCCTCGCTGCACAACACCGTCATCCTCATGTGCTGGACCGCCAACCCCAACTCGGGTCGGTCGCTCAACGACTTCTTCCCGGGACGCGACGTCGTCGAGACCATCGGATGGGACTGCTACAACAAGTCCGACTACTACCTGGATCCGGTGACGATGTTCTCCCGCGCCATCGCGGCGTCCCGGAACTTCGGGGTCGGGTTCGGCATCGCTGAGCTCGGGTCGAAGCTCCGTCCAGGGGACGCTGGCGGTGCCGACCGCGCTGACTGGCTTCGACGTGTCGGCCGTCACCTGTCCGACCAGGGCGCGGAGTTCGTCACGTACTTCGACTCGCTCGTCCCCGGAGGAGAGTTCCGCCTCCTCGACTCGGCGTCTCAACAGGCGTGGCGCGAGGTCGTCAACAGCTGAGTGCGGTGGCGGCGCGGGTGCATTCAACCCGCGCCGCCCACTGCTACTCCTCGACCGTGATCTCGATGAAGCCGGCGGAGTTGTACTGGTCGGCGAGCAGGTAGTGAAGGTGGTAGTCGCCCGGCGGCAGCGGCCACGGCTTGCCCTGTGAGTCGGGCCCGAGGGTCATCTCGCCGAACACCGTCGGTGGAAGTGCGCCCGCCTCGTGTCCGCCGGTGTATCCCCAGAGCAGGTAGTCGTCCTGTCGCGGGTTCGAGGCGTCCGCGCGATAGACGCCGATCCAGTCCCATCGATTGGCTGGGCCGTCGTCCCAGGACATCGTGATCGGCTCACCGACCGCGTAGGACCGCTTGTCGGTCGAGAGGCTGACGTCCTCCTCCAGTGACCGCACCCAGAACGCATTGCGTCCGAGCTCGCTGCCCTCCGCGTCCAGCATGACGATCTCGTACCCGGACGGTTCGAGGTCCGCCGTGCTGAACGTGGTCGTTCCCTTCGCGCCGACGGACGTCGACTCGAGTGCGTCGTCGGCCGTGCCGCCTTCAGGAACGATCGCGATCGTGTTCTCGCCGCCGTCCTCACCAGTGGCGGGTGCGTTGTAGAGGACGCCGAGATCCTCGCCTTCGGTCAGCAGCCGCCGGTCGAGCGAGACGGTCGTCGGCAGCGCGACCGGTGCCAGCTCGAAGGTCGACAGGACGGCGCGGTGGTCGGAGGTCCAGGGCTGGTACCCGAGCTCGACGTCGGGGCCGCCCTTCTCGCCGACGAGCTTGCTGTCGAGCGTGGTGACCGGTCCACCCGCGTAGACGTAGTCGATGCGGTCGCCGAAGCCGCCCGCACGGAAGTCCGGGTTGTCCTTGGTGATGCCCGGGTTCTTCACGGGGTCGGGGTGGATCTCTCGGAAGGTGTCACGCATGCCGACCTCGAAGAGGGCCTCGCTGACGGTCCACGGGACCGCCTCGGTGATGCCTTGGCGCATCCCGATGGTCTCCTCGGTGTAGTCCAGGCTCGAGGGCTGGTTGAAGTCACCGGTGAGAAAGACCGGGGACCCGGCATCCACGAGATTCTGCATGTCGGGGGTCTGGATCCTGATGGAGTCGGTGCGGACCTCGTCCTCGGATGCCAGAACCTGCTCCATCGGCATCCCGTCCAGCAGCAGCTTCGGCCCGTACTTGACGTAGTCGAGGTGGGTGTTGAAGAACGCCACGGCGTAGCCCGGCTGGACCTCGATCAGCGCGTACAGCCCTTCCGCGCCGGAAGGTTCGTGGATCGGGAACTTCGAGAGCAGCTGAAGCCCGACGTTGTAGTAGGGGTAGCCCGTCTTCTCGGCGATCTCGGGCAGCCGGTTGTACGACTCCAGCACGCCCACGATGTCTGCATCGAGGTCCTCGATGACGGCGTCGGTCGACTTGTCCCCGCTGTACTCGATGTTGTAGACGAGGACGCTCAGCTCCATCGGCTCACCTACCTGTGGTGGTGCTTCGTCGTCAGGCTCGGACGTACAGGCGCTCAGCAGCAGGGCGGTGGTGGTCGACACGATCAGCATCAGGTGCGTGAGACGGCTACCGAGCATGTGGCACTCCTGCGGTCCGTGGGCGACGGTGGCCATCAGAGTGGTGCACTCGGCGCCCGTGCGTCCCGGTGGAGCATCAGATCGTGGAACCGTCGCACGATGTGGACGGCAGGAAGCCTTGCGTGATGATCATGGCACGCTCTAGCGTGCCTTCTGTTCCACCACCTTCCCTCGCCGTGCCGCGCGGCACGTCGGATTTCCCCACAATCTCGACCGAGGGGTCTGCATGAGAACTACCTATCGCGTCCTCGCCTATCTCATCGCTGCTGAAGTCGCCGTCCAGGCCATGATGGCCGTCTACGCCATGGCCGGCCTCGGGATCTGGGTCGACAAGGACGGTGGCGTCCTCGACAAGGCCGCCATGGAGAGCGACCTCGACTTCCCCGGCGTGGTCGGCTTCATGGTGCACGGGATGAACGGAATGATGATCATCCCCTTGATCGCGCTGATCTTCCTGATCGTCTCGTTCTTCGCCAAGGTGCCAGGGGGTGCCAAGTGGGCCGCGTTCGTGCTGCTCGCGGTGGTCGTCCAGGTCAGCCTCGGGCTGCTGGGCCACGAGAATGCGCTCTTCGGGATGTTGCACGGTCTGAACGCGCTGATCCTGTTCTCCCTGGCCTTCATGGCCGGCAAGCGGGTCACCTCCGCCACCGAAGCGGCCCCCACGGCTTCGGCGGTGCGGGAGCCGGTCTGACCGATCCGCTGACCGGCACCGAGCGGATGGAGCGGTGAGCGGTCGTCGTCGGTTGTTGCTCGCGTGCGCGGCGACAGCCGCGATCGTGCTGCCACTGGGGTGGCTGTGGTGGACGAGCCTTCTGCCCGAGCGAGTACTCGGTCATGGAGATGGGATACGCCGACTACGGTGGCGGGCCCACTGACCACGAGATGGGCAACCATTCCGGCGGCGTCAGCATCGTCGACCTGGGCGTGGCCGACGACCGGCCGGCGAACGTCACTGTCGAGCTGACCGCGCGCCAGGAGACGTTCACCCTGGCATCAGGGCGCAGTGTCGACGGCTACACGCTCAACGGACAGTCCCCGGGGCCGATGATCGAGGCGCAGCAGGGCGACCTGGTCGAGGTCCGACTCCAGAACGAGTCGGTGGCGGACGGGATCACGCTGCACTGGCACGGCATCGACGTCCCGAACCCGATGGACGGGGTGGCCGGTGTCACCCAGGACGCCGTTCCCGAGGGGGAGAGCTTCACCTACCGCTTCGTGGCCGACCAGGCAGGCACCTACTGGTACCACTCCCACCAGGTCTCGCACGAGCAGGTCATCGGTGGCCTCTTCGGCGCCGTCGTGATCCACCCCAGTGAGCAGGAGCAGCAGGACCTCGACATTCCGGCCGTGGTGCACATCTACGACGGCCTCCGGACGGTGAACGGCGAAGAGGGTGACGTGGCGGTCGAGTCCGCGCCGGGTGACGTCGTCCGGGTGCGGGTCGTCAACACCGACAACGGACCGATGTCGGTCTGGGTCACGGGGGCGCGCTACCGCGTGCTCGCGATCGACGGGTACGACGTCAACGAGCCGCAGCCGGTCGACGGCCAAGCGCTCACCGTGACGGCCGGCGGACGTGCCGACCTCGAGGTGGTCACCCCGAAAACCGGCGCCCGCGTCGAGCTCGGGGGAAATGCCGCACTGCTCGTCGGGCCCGGTGCCGAGACGTTGGTGGCCGATGAGGCTCCCCGCGAGTTCGTGGACCCCTTGACGTACGGCACTTCCGCGCCGCTCGACTTCGACCCGGACGTCGCGGACCGCACCTTCGAGTACGTAGTGGACAGGCGGCCCGGGTTCCTCGACGGACGCCCGGGACTGTGGTGGACGATCAACGGACACCTGTACCCCGATGTCCCGATGTTCGTGGTGACGGAGGGGGACGTCGTCCGGATGACCATCGAGAACAACAGCGGCGAGGTGCATCCGATGCATCTGCATGGTCACCACGCCGTGGTGCTGGCTCGCAACGGTGAGAAGGCGACGGGCAGCCCGTGGTGGGTCGACTCCCTCAACGTCCGCGACGGCGAGTCGTACGACATCGCCTTCGTCGCGGACAACCCGGGTGTGTGGGTCGATCACTGCCACAACCTCCCGCACGCTGCCGAGGGGCTGCTGGCGCACCTGATGTACTCCGGTTACAGCACGCCGTTCTCGATCGGAGGCGATGCCGCCAACAAGCCGGAGTGAGTGAGCAACCCGCACCGCAAAAGGAGAAGCATCATGGCCATCCTCAGGATCCAACACGCGGTCCCGTCCTACGACGACTGGAAGAGAGTCTTCGACGCCGACCCACTCGACCGCAAGGGCAGTGGCGTCCAGCGGTACGAGATCCATCGACCAGCGAGCGATCCGAACTACGTGATGATCGACCTGCATTTCGCGTCCGCCGAGGAGGCCGAGCTGCTGCACGGGCGGCTGCGCGAGCTCTGGGCCGGGCCTGGCGGGGCGGTCATGCACAATCCCGAGGGCAGAGTCGTCGAGACGGTCGAGTCCGTCCAGCTGTGAGGCTCGCGGCCGTCCTCAGCTGGTTTGCTGGGCTGGGGTTCGGCCTCCCGTGCGTCTACGCGATCGGCTTCTTCGCCCGACACGGTGAGGTGTGGACGTTCCTCGGCTTCCCCACGTACGGGGACGGCCCCTTCGCGCGGAGCGGCATCGAGACGAGCGTGCCCCTCCTCGTGGGGTTTCTCCTCGTGTGCGTCGCGGAGGTGGTGGTCGGCGTGCTGCTGTGGCAGCAGCTGACGGTGGGCGCCTGGGCAGCGCTGATCCTGCTCCCGTTCGAGCTCGTCTTCTGGACCGGATTCGCCCTGCCTTTGGGGTTCGTGCTGGGTCTGGCGCGCACCGCGCTGGTCGTGGTGGCGTTGGCACGCGTGATCGCCGTGAGGCGACGGGCCCCGTGACGGTGAAGTGACGGTGCGTGACCTCTGTACGCCGGAGGGGTGACGTGACTAGGGTCGGGCGGGTACGCAAGGTACGCAATTCGGATGATTGAGGTGCGGACATGATGCGGAAAATCGTCACGGTAGGAATAGCCAGCCTGACCGGGCTGAGTCTGATGGGCGGACCGCTCTTCGCGGCACACCTACGAGATCGACCTCAGTTACGATGACCCCGCGCTTTCCTCCCAGGGGGTGGCCTTCTGGGACTTCTACAACAGCGAAAACACCTGCGACTCGACCGACGGGTACACACCTCTGTACGACGGCGGCTTCGTCGGCTCCGATGACGGATTCGACGATGGTTTCGTGGTAAGGGTGGGTTCCACCGACTTCAAGGATCCCGACGGACTCGCCACGCGGGACGGCAACGTGGTCAAGACCGGCGCGCCCGCCGCGTGGAGGGTCTGCACGTCAGTTCGGGACCGCCCGAGCGATCCAGACGTCACCGACGCTTCAGTACCTGGTGAAGATGCGCAATCCCGGGTGCCACGGCGGTCAACACCACGGTCAGGTCGACACGGATCTGGGATCGGACAGCGGGACGACCATCCTCGCGACAGCACGGAACCGACCCACGAGAACGCCGACCGCTGGCTGGTCAGTGGCGACGCGCCCGCCGCCCCGTTCAGCGACCCGGTCGTCACCCTGGTGCTCAAGGGCAAGAAGGCGCCGGCGGCCACCACGGTGACCGATTTCCTGGGACTGGCGGGCAATGACTGCGCCACGGTCTGGAGTACACCGTCAAGGTGCCGGCGGACGCGACGCGATACCTGCTGCTCTTCGCCGAGCTCCACGACAACATTGGTGCCGGCAAGAAGGCGGCCATCAAGCACGCCAGTGTCTACGACTCGCAGAAGACCATGGGCAAGGTTCTCAAGGGCATCGCGCCCAAGATCTACTCGAAGATCGTCAACTGGAACCTGAAGAAGTAGCGCATTCGTCGGGGCCGTCGCACTTCTCGGTGCGGCGGCCCCGACGTGTGTGCGGAGTCGTGGATGGGCCGGCGTCAAGCCGCTGCTCGAGCAGGCTCTCCGCGCCAGGCGTGCAGCCACTCGATCGTCAGGTAGGCCACGACGACCGCCACGATGATGATCGGCGCCGCTGCGGGTCCTGCTGATCCAGTGAGCAGCAGCACGATCACCACACACGACAGTGGCAGGCGAAGCACCGCGACGGCGCAGGCTGCCATGAGCGCCACCACCGCCGGGGTCTCGGAGAAGCCAGGTAGGTGTGCCGCCATGAGGCCGGCCGCCGCTCCCACGAAGAGCGCCGGGAAGGTCGGGCCGCCCCTGAAGCTGCCCAAGGACAAGGCCCACGCGACGCCCTTGAAGAGCACCAAGAGGGTCAAGGTGCCCAGCGAGAGGCTGGTCGTGGGATCGAGCAGCTGACCGAACGAGTCCTCCCCGGAGAAGAGCACCAGGCTGGAGGTCTCGTCGGTGATCTCCGCGAAGGCGATGGCGACGAGTCCCACGAGGACGGCAGCCGCAGGAATCAGTGCCCAGGGATGTCTCCCGACGCGGACGGCGGACAGGCGGGCGAGCTGGATGATCCCGAAGGTGACGACTGCCGTCACCAGGGAGAGCGCGACCGTCCACGCGAAGTCGCTCACCGTCGGGCTGCTGTAGGTGGGCAGAGTGAACGCCGTCAGCGTGTAGTCGCTGTTGTTGAGCCCGGCCCAGCTGTCCATCCCGACGAACACCAGAGAGCCGATGCCGGCCGCCATGAGTCCGGGAAGCAGGATCAACGGAAGCATGGCGCCGCCGAGCCCAGCCGCCTCGATCAGGATGACCGCGCCGACCACCGGTGATCCGAAGATGCTCGACAGGGCGGCGAACGCCGCAGCCGCGGCAATCACCTGGATGACCTGGTCCGAGGAGTCCTTGTGGAGCTGCTTGACGGCGAAGATGGCCACACCTGAGCTCAGGGCAATGAGGGGCGCCTCCGGACCAAGCACCAGCCCGAGTCCGAGGCTCGCGACGGCAGCCAGGAGCACTCCCGGGACATCGATCGGGAGAGTGACTCCGCTCTTGAGTCCCTCGTACGGCACGTGCCCGCCCTTGCCGGGCAGCCGCAGGACGGCGACCGCGGTGAGCACCCCGGCCAGCGCCAGAATCGGAAGCGGCCACCACATCGGGGCCGAGTCGAAACCCAAGGCTTCGGGCAGAGACTCGTAGAAGCCGACCTGGGTCCAGTGGACGACCTCGAGAAACGCCCAGGACGCGAACGACACGAGCAGACCCACGATGGCCGCGAGGATGAGCAGCCTGCGGTACTCCTTGCTCCGGATCAGTGCGCTGGGATCCGTGCCGGCAGGGGGAAGGGCGGTCATGGCCTGCCTTTCGTCTGCAGCTGCTCGTCGATCGAGAGCGACCTTATCGAGCCTTTCACCCATTCGGCCTACACCGAGGGCGGGTCGAGGCGCCGACACCGTCAGTACACGCAGGTGGTTCTTGACGCCCGTACCGGAGTCAGTGCGTCGTTTGCCCGTGCGTGGGTGTCCTGAGTCGCTGGCCGGCGTTGTCGGAGATGGGAAGTGTTGATGTTCGGGCGAGACGCACGACTTGCTGGGGCGCTGGCCGCCCTCATCACCATTGCCACGACCACGGCCATCATGGCCGGCGGCAGCGCCGTCGCCGCACCACAGCCGGATGCTGGTCCGGACACCTGCTCCTTCACCACGGAGCTCATTGACCGCAACCCCTATCTGTCGATGAAGAACGCGGCCAGGATCATCAAGACCGACTGCGGATACCGCTACCGCGCCGGTCAGCAGGACAGCCACCTGGTCATCCGCCAGGTGGGCGACAAGCTCCGCTTCGCGGACAGGGGGACGGACCGCATCGACAAGCTTCCGGCGAAGTGCACCGAGATCAAGGGCGTCCGCGGCATCGCCGCCGAGTGCCCGATCTCGTACGGCATCAGCGTGGACAACCGGCTGCTCGTCGAGGTCTGGCCCAGACTGGGCGACGACTTCGTCGACGGGTCGACGCTGTCCGAGGAGTTCTCCCTGACGGTGCTGGGCGATGGTGGGAACGACACGGCCCTCCTCGGGGCTGGCCCGGACTTCTTCAACGGAGCCTTCGGCAACGACCGAGTACAGGGCGGTGCCGGAGACGACTGGATCCGTACGGGGGACCAGCACGATCGCGTCAAGGCCGGCCCTGGAAACGATCACATCACTGGTGGCTACGGCACCGACACCATCGTCGGCGGTGAAGGCGCCGACCGTCTCTACTGCGGCGGCGGTCGGGACAGGGCCACCCGCGACGCCGGCGACATCATCGTCTTCAAGTGCGAGTCGGTCACGTCCAGCTAGTGCGTACGAGGCGCTTCGCTCAGAACGGACGCGGACCCAGGACGCGCCGAACAACAGCCTTCTCGAAATCGCTCACCGTGAGGTTTGTCACTCCCGGCAGTAGATCAAGGGGCAGAAGGCACATTTGTGCGTGCACCCAGGCGGGTGACACCTCGCGTATCCCCACAAATAGGGGCAACACGACGAGTACCGCGTCCCGTTTTGATGGCTCAGGCGTTCTCGGTACGTTGGCCAGCATTGTCGTCGACCTCGGGAGATTGATGTTCAGGCGAGACGCACGACTCGCAGGCACCCTGGCCGCCCTCACGGCCGTCGCAATCACTTCGCTCATGACAGGCGGTAGTTCTGTAGCCGCGACCCAGCAACCGGCTGCAGGTCCGGACACGTGTTCCTTCACCACTGAGCTCCTCGGGCGCAACCCCCACCTGGCGATGAAGAACGCGGCCAGGATCCTCAAGACCGACTGCGGGTACCGCTACCGCGCCGGTCAGCAGAACAGCCACCTGGTGATCACCCAGGTCGGCGACCAGCTCCGCTTCGCGGACAGGGGAACCGACCGCATCGACGCGCTGCCGGCGCAGTGCACGGAGATCAAGGGCGTCCGCTGGCATTGCTGCGAAGTGCCCGATTCCGTACGGCATCAGCGAGGACAACCGCCTGCTCGTGGAGGTCTGGCCCAGACTCGGCGACGACTTCGTCGACGGGTCGACGTTGTCCGCTGAGTTCTCGCTGACCGTGCTGGGTGATGGTGGCGACGACACCGCTCTGCTGGGCTCAGGTCCGGACTTCTTCAACGGTGCTTCCGGCACGATCGGGTGCGCGGCGGAGCCGGTGACGACTGGATCCGAACGGGCGACCAGCGCGATCGAGTCAAGGGCGGTCCGGGAAGCGACCACATCACCGGCGGATACGGCACCGACACCGCCGTGGGTGGTGAGGGTGCTGACCGGATCTACTGCGGAGGCGGCAGGGACAGGGCCATCCGCGACCGCGGCGACATCATCGTCTTCAAGTGCGAGTCGATCACGTCCGGCTAGAGGTCGCGCGACCAGGACCTCTTCCACGGGATCCTGGTTGACCTGACGAGGATCGACGCCTCGCTCCCGGAGGAGCGTGTCGATCTTCGCCTCGAGGCGTTCGTCGCTCTCCCGCGACTGTGACGAGCCCCAGAAGTAGAAGAAGGCCAGTCCGGCGGCCTGCCAGATCAGTTGCAGGAACTCCGACTGCCAGTTCTCGAAAGTCGACGCGAAGAACTGAGGCAGGTAGTCGGACCAGAGGAACGGTTGGCCATGCTGACTGGCTTCGTCCCGAGCGACCTGCATCTGGGTCAGGAACTGGGCAAGCCAGCTCACCAGAAAGAGCAGACCAGTGACAATGGCGAACGAGTATGCCTTTGCGAAGTGCGGCTTGCGTTGATAGATGGACATGATGACCTCAGTCCTTCCATGAGGTTTCACCGTCCCCATGCCCAATAACCCGATCTGCTACACCTTGATCGCGCCTGGCGCTTTCCGGTGACCGGGCGCAGTCTGGGGTCGGCCGAGACCGGAACGCTCACCATCAACCGAGACCACACACAGAACACGGTGCCCCTGTCGGGTCTCACCTGATGCTTGACGGTTTCTGCTCGGGTGATCCTTGACGCCTTGAGTCTATGTTTGGGCGGGTTTGCTGGCCCGCTTCTTGCGGACGCTCCTTTCGTTGTCGCGGACGACGGTGCGGATCAGGTCGTTGCCGGACCAGATCTCGACCAGGCCGTCACGGAGATGGACGTCGACGATCTCGCCGGCGCGGTACTTGCCGCAGCTGATCTGCTGCCAGGCGACGGAGATGATCCCGTTGGAGGCGACCCGACGGCTGATCCAGCCGTCACCGTCGCGGCGGACCAGGACCTGGTCAACCTTGACCGGTGGGCCGGCATCGGGGTCGCGACCGTTGAACACCTCCGCCGGGGTCCGCCGCTGCAAGGAGGCGTGGGGACGGTCGGTGTTGTACTCCACCAGCCAGGCATCGACCTGCTGCTGGGCGTCGGCGATCGAGTCGAACACCCGCCCGTTGAGCAGCTCGCGTCGGAAGGTGCCATGGAACCGTTCGATCTTGCCGGTCGTGGTCGGTGACCGGGGTGCGGTCAGCCGATGGGTGATGCCGTTCTCCCGGCAGATCCGGTCGAACAGCACCTCGATCGGGCGCAGCGAGTACCGGCCGGTGAACACCTTCCCGTTGTCGGTCAGCACCTCCTCCGGTGCCCCGAACTGCGTCAGGATCTGACTGAACACCCCACAAACCGGACGGGAGGAGGCCCGCCGCACCAGACCGCGCGGCCAACGCGAACCGGGAACAGTCATCGATCGCGGTCACCGCCTTCAGCTCGGTGCCGTCGGCGAGCATCACCGCCCCCATCACGTCCATCTGCCACAGCTCCATCGGCCGCGACCGCTGCCACCTGCGGTACTCCCGCTTCCCCTTGCGGCGGTCATGGTTGACCAGCCCCAGCCGCACCAACGCCCGCGAGATCGCCGCCCGGCTCGGCACCGGGTCGAACCCCTCCCGACCCAGCCGATACGCCAACCGGTCCGCCCCCCACCCCGGATGCAACGCTCGAAGCTCGGTGATCCGTACTTCTACCGTCGGATCCATCTGATGCGGGCACGACCGCGGCCGATGCGAACGATCACCCAGACCCTCCAGCCCCTCAGCCGCATACCGCGCCAACCACGCATGCAGCGTCTGCCGGCTCACCCCCACCTTGCCGGCCACCTCCGTGACCGACAGACCATCCTCGATCACCGCCAGAATCGCTTGATACCGCTGCTCAGCCACGCTCAGCTCCCGAAGCACCATCGGGCTCCCTCCGCCTCGACCTACGACGAGACGACGACAGCAACCAACAGGTGTCAAGAATCAACCGAGACGGTGTCAACCATCAGCCGAGACACCGTCAAGCCTCAGGCGAGCAGGAAACGTCACCACTCAACCGAGACCACACAAAAACCACGGTGCCCTGTTGACCTTCGGGTGATGGGTGACAGTTCTAGGTCGGTTGATTGGTTCCACTCGCTCGTAGTGTCTCGCGGCCGCCGGGGATCGACGCCCGCTTCTTTCGGACTGGTCCAGGAGTGCTCCGTTTCTCTGTTCGCAGCAGGGTGTCGCCGTCGTAGAACTGCAGGACCTGGTCGGTGACCCAGACATCGATGTTCCGTCCGGCGGCTGCGATCCCCAGGCATACCTGTTGCCAGTTCACCGTGACAACGCCCACTGCGGACGCCCGGCGGGCCACCCAGTCACCGTCGCCGCGGGCAGCGTCCGGCCTGCCCCGGGTCAGCACCGGGCGCAGGGGAGCCACCGAAGCGGGGGCGTTGAGGAACTGTGACGCGGGGGTGGCCATCTGCAGGGCCTGGTGCGGTCGCTGATGGTTGTACTGCTCCACCCAGGCGTCCAGCTCTGCCTGCGCGGCGCCAAGGTCAGCGAACACCCGGTCGGTGCGGAACTCGGTCCGGATCGCCCGGTGGAACCGCTCCACCTTCCCCGTCGTGGTCGGGGACCGGGGCTGGGTCAGCAGATGCTCGATCCCGTTCTCCCGCAGCACCCGGTCGAACAGCACCTCCACCGGCGGTCTGTTGAACCGCCCGGTGAAGACCTTCCCGTTGTCGGTCAGTACCTGCCCGGGAACCCCATAGGTCCGCAGCGCCAACGTCAGACCGCTCACAGACGCGCTGGAGGACTCCCGCACCATCAAGAACGCCGACACGCAGAACCGGGAATGGTCATCGACCCCGGTCAACGCCTTGACCCGCCGCCCATCAGCGAGCACGAACCCACCCACCACATCCATCTGCCACAACTCCATCGGCTGAGCCCCGCTCCCACCGCTTCCACTTCCGCTCCCGCGGCCGCCGCGCGTCCGGATCAACCAGGTCTCAGCCGCGACAGCGCCCGATACACCCCCGACTCACTCGGCACCGGGTCCACCCCCCGCCTTGGCCAACTCGAACACCAACCGCCGCGGACCCCACGACGGATGCGCCCGCCGCAACCGCGCGACCATCACCTCCACATCCGCCGACATCTGATGCGGACACGACCGCGGCCGATGCGACCGATCCCCCAGCTCCTCCATCCCGCCGGCCTCGTACCTCGCGCAACCAGCCATGAAGCGGTCTTCCGCGAGACCCCGAACCGGGCCGCCACATCGGTCACCGTCTCGCCATCGGCAAGCACCGCCAGAACCGCCTGATACCTCTGCTCAGCCACACTGATCTCCCTCATCCAGGGAGTGTCACCAATCAACCGAAGCAGCTGTAACCCATCAACCGAAACACTGTCACGCGATCAGCCGAAGCCGAAATGTCACGTATCAGCCGGAGTAATACAAAACCACGGTGCCCCCGGCAGGAATCGAACCTGCGACACACGGTTTAGGAAACCGCTGCTCTATCCCCTGAGCTACGAGGGCGGGACGTGCGGGATTCCTTGTGGGAAACCTGCTGGACCCTGCCGCGATCTGTCCGGACCGAGGCGGAGCAAGTCTAGAGGCCCACTTTGGCGCCGGTTCGACTCCTGGGGCCTGTCCGGCAGCGATTTCGCGGCGCTGAGCACGCTGATGTCGGGCGTGGGTGCCGAGCTCCCCGGAGACCGACCGGCAAGGTCGACCATCAGGTCGACGAATCTCACGGCTTCGCCACCGCCACCGCGGGGTGGGACGTGCTCGACGCCGAGGACGACTCGGTGACCGCTCATCGGCGAGCGCAGCGAGGCGATGGCGAACTTGGTTCCCCAGGCCATCCCCACTTGGCCGGCCTCCCCGTAGAGGTGGCGGGCGGGATCTTGGCGTACGGGTCGGATCTCGGCGGTCTTCTTGTCGATCCGTTCCGTGAGGCCGGTGCGCAGCGGCGAGGAGTAGACCGTTCCGTCGACTCCGCCGCGGCTCCGTGAGGCCCAAGAGGTAGTGACGTCCTCGGGCTCGGTGTGTCGCACTCCAACTCGGTCTATCTCTGTCCACTCGATACCTGGAGATGCCGCGCCGGTCGTTGGCCGTGGGCTTCGACGTGCAATGCTTTGGCTGCAGTCGGAGGTCGGGTGGAACCGGGATCGCCGGGGCTGGTGGCTAGGCAGAGGGCGACAGGCGCACAGTGGTCTGGCGTTGGACACCCCGACACTGAAATCCACCCGCAGGGAGTGGAAGGGCACCGGCACTGAGGGATCGAACAAGTTCTGCGACGAATTCGCCGGAAGACCCATAGAGTCCCTGTGCGCGCAACGGAGACGATTCATTCATGTCTGAAGACTCGCCAGATCAAGCTGTTCCGAAGAGGGCTCAGGTAGTGATCGTCGGCGGCGGGATCGTTGGTGCGAGCACTGCCTACCACCTTGCCCGTCGGGGGTGGAGCGATGTTCTGCTCCTCGAGCAGAATAGTCTGACGTCGGGGACGACCTGGCACGCCGCAGGTTTGGTGACACAGGCGCGCGAAACCTGGGGAACACGCGAGATCGTGCAGCGCAGCCTTGAGGTGTTTCGGTCGCTCGAGCAGGACACCGGATTCTCGACTGGCTTCGTCGAGACAGGCACGATCAACCTTGCCACGTCACCGGAGCGCCTCGACGAGCTTCGTCACCAGGCAAGCGCAGTTCGCAGCAACGGCATCGAGGTTGAGCTGCTCAGCGTGGACGAGACCCTGGCCATGCATCCCCTTCTTGAACCAGAGGGGATTCTCGGCAGCCTCCATTACCCGCGTGACGGACGCGGCAGTGCTACAGACACGGTCATGTCACTGGCTCGAGGAGCTGGCCAGCGGGGAGCGAAAACCTTCGAGGGGGTCCGAGTCACTGACGTGTTGTCCGTTGACGGGGCTGCAAAAGGAGTTCGAACCACTGCCGGAGACATCGAAGCAGAGTTCGTGGTAAATGCCACAGGAATGTGGGGTAGGGAGTTCGGCAGCCAGTCCGGTGTCGCCGTCCCGCTGCAAGCGCTGTCACACTACTACGTCGTCACCGAGGCCATCGATGGATTGCCCCGGAATCTACCTACCGTCAAGAGTGGTGACGAGTACTCCTATGTCAAGGATGAAGCCGGGGCACTGATGATCGGCTTCTTCGAGCCCGGGAGTTACGCGTGGGCATCGAGGGGCATCCCTGAAGGTGGGGGATTCATCCAACTGCCGGAGGACTGGGAGCATCTTGGCCATTTCTACGAAAGAATGGTTCGACGCATGCCCGTGTTGGAGGACGCCGGTATCCGCCTGCACTTCTGCGGTCCGGAGAGCTTCACGCCAGATGGCATGTTTCACCTAGGTGAAGCGCCATCACTTCGAAACTACTTCGTGGCAGCCGGCTTCAATTCTGTGGGCTTCCTCTCTGGGCCGGGTGTCGGCTCGGTACTGGCTGATTGGCTTGTGGATGGGAGATGCCCGGTCGACCTTCCCGAGGCCGATCCGGCCCGAGTCCAACGCCATGAGACGAATCGTCGATTTCTCGAAGCACGCGTCGTTGAGACCCTCGACCTTGCGTACGAAGTTCACTGGCCGTTTCAGCAGAGACAAAGCGCACGACCCCTGCGAACAAGCGTCCTGTACGACCAGACGGCCTCGGCAGGAGCCGTGTTTGGTGAGTTGGGCGGTTGGGAGCGGGCCAACTGGTACGCCCGAGATGGAATTGAGGGGCGCTATGAATACTCCTTCGGAAGGCCTAACTGGTTTGAAGAGTCTGCCGCGGAACATAAGGCCATTCGGGACCATGTTGGACTCATTGACACCTCATCATTCGGCAAGCTGTTGGTCCAGGGTCGAGACGCTACCAAAGTGCTTCAGCGACTCTCAGTCAACGACGTGGACACCGAACCAGGGCAGATCACGTACACGCAGTGGCTCAACGCAGATGGCGGCATAGAGGCGGATGTAACGGTCACCCGGGTAGCTGAGGATGAGTTCTTGGTTCTCTCGGGTCCTGCGACAGTCCGTCGCGACCTAGCGCATCTCAAGAGGAACATCACCGCGGACGATCGGTGCACCGTGGCAGACGTTGGCGCGGGACTGGCGATGCTAGCTGTCATGGGTCCGGACTCCCGACGACTCCTCGCGTCGCTGTCCGACGCGGACTTCTCCAACGATGCTTTCCCGTTCGGCGCCTCGCGTGAAATTGATTTCGGGCTCGGTTATGTTCGCGCTACTCGGATTACCTATGTCGGAGAGTTGGGATGGGAGTTACTGATCCCGGCGGACATCGCCCGTCACGTGTGGAGCGTACTGACTGAGGCGGACTCTGACCTAGCCCCAACTCCGGTCGGGTATCACGCGATGAACTCACTGCGGCTCGAGAAGGCCTACCGTAGTTGGGGACATGACATTTCCTCCGGTGACAATCCCCTTGAGGCAGGGTTGTCATTCGCAGTGCGATGGGACAAGCCGGGAGGCTTCATCGGTCGCGATGCGCTATGTCGTGCCCGCGACGCTGCAATCCATCGTCGCCTGGTCCAGTTCCTGCTCGAGGATCCTGAGTCGATGCTGTTCCACGATGAGCCAATATTCCGAGATGATCGACTCGTGGGCAGGGTCACGTCCGCACAGTACGGCCACACTTTAGGCGGCTCCGTGGCCCTGGGTTGGGTCCGCGCTCCGGAAGTCGTTGACTCGTCGTGGTTTGTCGATGGCGACTATGCCATCGAGGTCGGCGGAAGGAGAGTTTCTGCCCTGGCATCCCTTCGGCCCCTCTACGACCCCAAGTCAAGCAGACCTCGTACCAGTGAGTGACGCAAACGGAGGGTGGGCCCTTGGCGGCTCCGTTGTTGCTCGGTTGAGGCCGACCTAGACTCGCCGGTATGTGCGTCCACGGCCTCCTCCTGGCGGCAGGGGCAGGAAGGCGAATGGGTCGACCAAAGGCGCTGGTAGACCAGTGGCTGGTTCGGTCGATCGACGCTCTGCGGGACGGCGGCTGCGGCGCGGTCAGCGTTGTACTCGGGGCAGCGGCCGACGAGGCGCGTTTGCTCCTTGATGCTGACGTCGAGGAGATCGTGGCCTTGGACTGGGCCGAGGGGATCGGTGCTTCGCTGCGGGCCGGGTTGGCCGCGCTGCCGGAATCGGCCGACGCGGCGCTGGTGTCTTTGGTCGACTTGCCTGACGTTGGAGCGGACGTCGTTCGACGGGTGCTCACTGGGACGGTGACGACTGGCACCCTCCGACGAGCGTCCTACTTGGGGGTGCCCGGCCATCCAGTACTTATCGGCCGAGATCACTGGAAGGAGGTAGCCAAGAGGGCGGAGGGCGACCGCGGCGCCCGCAGGTATCTGGCAATTCATGCCGTGGAAATGGTGGAGTGTTTCGACTTGGCCACCGGTACCGACGTCGACATGCCGATGCCGGATGATCACCCCACCTTGTAGCGTGGAATGCATGGATCCATTGGAGCTGGGAGGGCCGGCCGACGTCGCACGACTGCTCAGTGATGCTGGATACCTCTGCGACGAGGGGTTGGCGACGGCAGCGTTCCTTTGCCTCCAGATGCAGCGTCCACTTCTCCTCGAAGGGGAGTCGGGCACTGGCAAAACCGCCTTCGCCGAGGCGCTCGCTACCGCGACGGGCTGGCCACTTTTCCGTCTCCAGTGCTATCAGGGCGTTGGAGCCAGCCAGGCGCTCTACGCCTGGGACTTTCCGCGCCAGATATTGCATCTGCGCAGTCTCGAAGCGGTGTCTGATGGGTCCAATGTGGAGGACGCCAGACTGTGTCTGTACGACGAAAAGTATCTGCTCTCAAGGCCTATTCTCCATGCGCTCCGAGCAGCGCCGGCGATCCTGCTGATCGACGAAGTGGATCGTGCGGACGAAGAGTTTGAAGCTTTGCTCTTGGAGGTGCTCTCGACCTACCAGGTGAGAATCCCAGAACTAGGCACGATCGCCGCGACGTTGCCTCCCGTGGTCGTGCTCACATCCAATAGCACGCGTGAGATGCACCACGCCCTCAGGCGACGTTGCCTCTATCACTGGATGGACCATCCGAGTCTGGCAAGCGAGGTTGCGATTGTCCGCCATCGTGTGCCCAATGTCTCCGAGACCCTGGCCCGACAGTTGGTCGACGTTGTCCACCAGCTGCGACACAGGAGTGGGCTTCCGAAGTCCCCAGGTCTGGTCGAGACCCTCGACTGGGCGCGGGCCCTCGAGCGGCTCGGTGTCGCACATCTTGATGTTGAAGCCGCTGCGGCGACCGTCGGCGCCATCGTGAAGAATCGCGAGAACACATCTCGCGTGCAGGCAGCCGCGGTCGAACTGATGACCGTCTGATGACCTCACTGGACTTCGAACATCAGCCTGACGAGTTTCTGCTTGGCTTTGCTCGCGCATTGCGCGCCGCCGGGGTGCCGGTCACCGTCGATCGGTCTCGCGCGTGGCTTGAGGCAGTCGCTTTGCTCGGTGTCTCCGACCGACTGACCACGTACTGGGCAGGGCGTGCGACGCTTTGCACCTGCCCCAGCGACCTTGCTCGCTACGACCAGGTCTTCGACGTCTGGTTCCGAGTCGGCGAAGGGCCGCAAGACTCGGAGCAGCCGGTCATGTTCGATGAGCCCGTTCCCTCGCTGTTGCCGGACGAAGACGGTTGCGCGGCCGCCGATCCCGACGCCGAACCGATTGCCGGTAGGGCAAGTGCCACGGAGGTTCTTCGGCATCGTGACGTTGGTGAGCTGAATGAATCGCAGAGGGCGGAACTCGCCGCGCAGATGGCTACGTTGCAGCCGGTCGCCCCGCGCCGACTCACGCACCGCCGAATCACGTGGCGGCGGGGAGAGGTGGATGCACATCGCACGCTGCGGACGATGCTCCGCCGCATGGGTGAACCCGGGCCGGTCGAGTGGCGCCGGCGGGGGACACGTCCTCGGCGGGTAATACTGCTCGTCGACGTGTCGGGCTCGATGAGCAGCTATGCCGATGCGCTCCTGCGTCTGTCTCACCGGATCATGACGGCCAGCAGGGGGGGAGATGTCGAGGTCTTTACCCTCGGCACCCGGCTTACACGCCTGACACGAGAGCTTCGGATTCATGACCCGGAGGCGGCACTGGTGGCGGCTGGGCAGGCAGTCCCCGATTGGGCTGGTGGTACTCGATTGGGTGATGACATCAAGGCGTTCTTGGATCACTGGGGGCAGCGAGGCATGGCCCGCGGCGCCGTGGTCGTGGTGTTCAGTGACGGGTGGGAAACCGGTGACCTCACCTTGCTGGCAATGCAAATAGCTCGGCTTCATCGGCTGACCCACCGCTTGGTCTGGGTCAATCCTCATCGCGGCAAGGTGGGTTACGCGCCGGTGCAAGGGGGGGTGAGGGCCGTCCTTCCGCACGTCGACGACTTCGTCGCCGGACACTCTTTGGCCGCATTCTCGGACTTGGTGGAGCTGCTTGCCCGGGCCTGAAAGTCCAGCGGTGCAAGTGTGCAGGTGTAGTAGACCGGGACCTCAACTTCTACCGATCAGCAGCATGCTCCTGAGCCGGTGTTCATCGACGATTTGACGACACTGCTTACCCCGTGGATAGAAGGCTAGGGAGATGTCGTCAACGAGGATGGCCATCGTTTACTACTCGGCAACCGGCACGCTTCACGCCATGGCACAGGTCCTGGCGGATGCTGCACGTTCGTCGGGTGCTGAAGTTCGATTGCGCCGGGCCGCAGAGTTGGCGCCGAGCGAGGCGATCGCAAAGAACCCGGCCTGGGTTGAGCACTCCGAGGCTACGACACATGTCGAGGTCGCTACGCACCATGACCTCGTTTGGGCGCATGGCGTTCTCCTGGGAACCCCGGCCCGGTTCGGCAATGTGGCCGGACCGTTGAAGCAGTTCCTCGACACCTTGGGCCAGCCTTGGGTGCGCGGCGAGTTAGCGGACAAGGCGTACGCCGGGTTCACCTCGAGTCAGACGGCCCACGGGGGTCAAGAGTCAACACTGCTTGCGCTGTACAACAGTGTGTACCACTTTGGAGGTGTCTTGGTTCCACCCGGATACACCGCACCGCTGAAGTTCGTTGATGGAAACCCCTATGGCGTGTCTCATGTCACCGGCACTTCCGATCCCCATCCGCTGGAAGCCACGCAGACCGAAGCCCTCACGCATCTCGCCGAGAGGGTCATCGACATCGCCCAAAGGCTTCGTCGTGGGTGAGCGGCTCATGGACGCGTCCGGCGAGTTCCCCATGCGTACCGGCCCGGCACCGCAAGTCATCGGGTCTTCTCCGCACGCACAGCGGTCGCAGATCGCTCCGGTGATGCTGCAGGAAGAGCTGTGGCTCAGGATGCGCTCCCTGCCCTTCACCTACATGGCTCCCACGCTGGTCTCCGTGTCGCACGCTCGCGCCCTCCACCTGGCCGACGGGTTCGGCCGAGCTCCTGCCGCACGCTTTCAGAAGGGCCGAGAGTTTGCGCACTTGCATCCGCATCACGACGGCAGCCTCCACCTTTCATTGCCTCGGTCTGCAGTAAATGCCGCTCTCCGAGGCGGGTGGGGCGTACCGCATCCAGTTCAGGACTCCTTTCTCGTCTACGGTCCACGGGATCGCGCTGAACTCGAGGTCGTGTGGCAACTCGTCCAGATGAGCTATGAATGGGCAATGGGCGATGAACGTGGATAACCCTCGCTGATCCCTGAGCCCGCTCACCTGAGGTGGGATCACCGCGGACGATTTCTTGCTAGTGCAGATCCGCAAATTGTCAGGGTCAGATTCGGCACCTCATGAAAGGAAGCACCTGATGGGCATGGCTAGGTTGAGGGCCATGACAACCGACCCGAGTCACCTGCCCCTCTTTGAGCCCATCCGGGTTGGGCCGAAGACTTTCCGCAATCGTTTCTACGTTTCGCCTCACTGTTCCGGGCTCGGAGTGGACCACCCCGGGGCCCAGGCCTATCTGCGGGGCCTGCGTGCAGAAGGTGGCTGGGCCGCCGTCAACACCGAGTACTGCGCTGTCGACGCGGAGAGTGATGATGCGCCATGGGTTCAGGCTCGATTGATTGATCGTCGCGACGAGGCCAATCTGCAACTCATGGTGGACCGGGTCCATGAGTTCGGGGCCTTGGCAGGCGTTCAGCTGGTCTACATGGGACCGGACCACAGCGGATTTGGGACCCGTCTCCCAGCCGGCGGGCCTTCCCAGGTGACGAGTCCATTGTCCGGCCACTCGTGCTACGCCATGGATAAGCAGGATATCCGTCGGATTCAGAAGGCATACGTCGACGCCGCCATCCGCGCACGCAACGTCGGATTTGATCTCGTTCAGATCTCCGCCCGCGCGGGGTTCTCGTTGCCGCTGCAATTCCTCTGGCGCTACTGGAACCAGCGCACGGATGAGTACGGTGGTTCCATCGAGAATCGCGTCAGATTCTGGCGTGAAACGGTCGAGCAGGTGCGTGCGGCCGTCGGCGACGACTGTGCGATTGTGGCTGGCTTCTGTCTTGACTCATTCACCGATGAGTCAGAAGAGGCGTTCAAGGTCAATGAGGATGGAATTGCTGTTGTCGAGCTTCTCGATGACCTCGTTGACCTGTGGGACATGCAGGTCGGACACATGTCGGACGACTGCAGTTCGTCCCGATTCTTCCAGCCATTCTGGCAGCGGGACTACATCGAGCAGGTCCGGCCCTATGCCAAGAAACCCATCACCGCTGTTGGCCGGTTCACCGACCCGCAACTGATGGCGCAGGCGGTGAGTGATGGCGTCATCGACATCATCTCTGCGGCGCGTCCCGCCATCGCAGACCCCTTCATTCCGACAAAGATCCTGGAAGGCCGCGCTGAGGATATCCGCGAGTGCATAGGCTGCAATATCTGCGTTTCCCGGTTCAACAACGGGGGCGGCCGGATCGTGTGCACCCAAAATGCGACGGTTGGCGAGGAGTATCGCCGCGGCTGGCATCCGGAGCGATTCAATCCGTCCGCCAGGTCTGAGGAGCCAGTACTTATCGTGGGGGCCGGCCCCGCTGGTATGGAGTGCGCCCGGGTCCTGGGCGAGCGCGGGTTTGAACAAGTTCACCTCGTCGACAGGGCCGCCGAGGTCGGTGGCCATGTCAACTGGGTTTCCGAGTTGCCCGGACTCCGTACGTGGCGGCGCGTCGTGGAGTACCGCGAGGCTCAGCTCGCCAAGCTTCCTGGCGTCACGGTCTTGACCGACCACCCCATCACCGCCGAGGAGGTCTTGGATTACGGGGCACAGATCGTTGTGGTCGCGACCGGCTCCGAATGGGATGCGACAGGCATGAACCCGATCACCCACGCGCCGATCAACGGGGTCGAAGAACACGCAGCCATGGTGTACACGCCCGAATCCCTCATGGTTGAGGAACGGCCGATTCTCGGGGAATCCGTCGTCGTCTACGACTGCGACGGCTATTTCATGGGATCCAGCATCGCCGAGAAGCTGGCCTTGGAAGGAAAGAAGGTCACGCTGGTCTGCCCGGCCGACCAAGTCGGATCGTACCTGTTCTTCACCGACGAGGGTGAGCGTGTGATGCACGGTCTGCTGAAACTGGGCATCGAGGTAGTCCCAAGCCACCTTGTGACATCCCTCCGGCCGGGTCTGGTCACCGGACATCACACATACCACGCCGGCAAGACAGCGGACTGGCAAGCAGATGCCGTTGTCCTCGTCACGCAGCGTCGTTCGCGGAGCGGGTTGTATGAGGCGTTGACAAGCCATGACCAGCGGCCCGGGGAGGACGGAATTGATGTCTTCCGCATCGGTGACTGCGTTGAGCCGCGCGTGATTGCCGAGGCGGTTTTCGAGGGACACCGCCTCGCCAGGGAGATTGATGAGGCGGATCCCGCCACCCCACTGCCATTCATTCGAGAGCACCGAATCCTTGGGTGGCGCGAGGAGGACTACGACGACGAACTGGTTGGCAAACTGCCAATCACGCCAGTATCGAAGACAAGCAGGATGGCTCCGACGAGGTGATCGCCGAACCTGCGCCGACGCCCAGGGCCGAGTTCCACGACTGCCACGCGCTGGCCGCCAAACCGACCTGACCAAGGATGGTCCCTTCGTGCCGATAGCCGACAATCACAAGATCCTCTTCGATTCGGTCGTCGTCGGCCCCAAAACCCTTCGCAATCGGTTCTACAACGTGCCCCACGGCACCGCCTTTGGAACCTTCCGTCCGGCCACCTGGGCTGCTTACCGGGCTGCTCGTGCGGAGGGCGGGTGGGCGGCCGTGTCGACAGAGTTCTCCAGCGTCGGCCCCAGCAGCGATGAGTGGCCATGGTATTCGAGCGATCTCTGGGACGAGGAGGACGCCTCTCGTCACACGTTGATGGTGGATTCTGTCCACGCTCATGGTGCGCTGGCCTGCATCGAGCTTCACCACGGCGGCGTTCAGTCGCTGCGTCGGCATTCACGTGAACCCGCACTCTCTGCCTCTGGCCTGTCATCGGAACGACACCCTCCGTGGTATCCGCCGGAGACACCGAAGATCATGACCCTGGACGACATCGAGCGTGTGCAGCGGGCCTTCGTGGGCGCCGCAGTGCGCGCTCGCGAAGTCGGCTACGACATCGTGGAAGTGCTCGCGGGTTATGGCTACCTGTTCGCCCAGTTCCTCTCGCCCTTCCACAACCAGCGCAGCGACAGGTATGGCGGGACGCTAGAGAATCGAGCGAGGTTTTGGCTCGAGACGCTCAGCCGGGTGCGCGAGGCCGTTGGTGGCGAGTGCGCCATCGCGACACGGTTGGCGGTGGAGACCCAGGGCCCATGGGGACACAGTGTGGAGGACACTGTGGCCCTTGTCGGGATGGGGGACTCGCTGGTCGACCTCTGGGACCTGAACTTCGGCGCCCACTTGGACATGGAGACCGACATCAGTCCCTCCCGGATCTGGCCTGAAGGCCACAACCTGGAGCTCATCGGACGAGTCCGTCGGGCCGCCACGAAGCCCGTGGTGGGAGTGTCACGACTGACCAACCCCGATCTCATGGCGCAGGCTGTGCGATCCGGACTGATAGACCTCGTCGGCAGCGCTCGTCAGTCCATCGCGGACCCCTTCTTTCCGAAGAAGGTCCAGGAGGGTCGCACCGAGGACATCCGCGAATGCACGGGGATCAACTACTGCATCAGTAGCCTCGACCGGGGCAACCTCGCCTGTGCTCAGAACCCCACCGCGGGGGAGGAGTTCAGGCGCGGGTGGCACCCGGAGCGCTTCGAACCCCTAGCTGATCCTGAGGTCAGTGTCTTGATAGTGGGAGCAGGTCCGGCGGGCATGGAGGCAGCGATCGGTCTGGCCAAACGAGGGGCGGAGAGAGTGCACCTCGTCGACGCCGCAGAGCAGCTCGGCGGGCACCTTCGACCGGTCGCTGAGTTGTCGGGCATGCGGGAGTGGGCTCGGTTCATCGACCATCGGCAGATCCAGATCGACAAGCTCCCCAACCTGGCCTACATCCCGTCGACCAGGTTGGATGCCACCGACGTTCTTGACTATGGCGCTTCGCACGTGGTCGTGGCCACAGGCGCACGCTGGCTGCGTAGTGGAGCATCACCCGGGACACACGCGTCCTTGCCAGGGATTGATGAAGGGGGCGACTGGGTATTCACGCCTGAGCAACTGATGGCGGAGGCCCGACGTCCTACCGAGGGGACCCACGTCACGGTATACGACACCGAGGGCTACTACATGGGCGCCGGCCTTGCGCAGCTCCTTGCCGACGAGGGGTACGAAGTCGCTCTTGTCACACCGCATGCGCAGGTTGCGCCCGAGGCGGACTTGACGCTGGAGGGGAATGCGATTCGGACGACACTCCACCGTAGCCGGGTCGCCATGTATCGCGAGGTCACCTTGACTGCGGCACACCGTAGACACCTCGTCGGGCTCGGGGCACATGGGGAATCATTCCGGGTGGAGACCGGGGCACTTGTCTTGGTGACGATGCGCGTGCCTGTGGACGAGATGTACAACGCGCTTGTCAGTGACCGCAAAAGCTTGTCTGAGTCGGGTATCCGTGGCGTCTACTGCGTCGGCGACGCCTCCTCTCCGCGCGCGATGGCCGAGGCGATGTTCGACGGCCACCGGTTGGCGCGCGAGTTTGATTCACCGGATCCGGCAGTTGCGCTTCCCTACAAGCGGGAGCCCCTTCGCCTTGACCTCGAGGGAATCACCGTGACTGCAGCGCCTTGATGGCCTGCGGCACCTGTGCGTCTGAGACTCTTCACCGACGGGGACCGTGACCCGTGAGGTCCTGGTGATGATCGGTGTGGATCGACTGGCCTACGTGACAAAAAGCCGTGCCGCGCCTGGTTTTTGTTGGAAGGTGATAGGGCCCTGCCCTAGATCGTCCGAAACCGCAACGAAGTGTCCGGCCTGGCCCGACAGGATGACGCCAACTTGACGGAGAGGACAACCCACGGTGAACGGAGTTGGGGTTGCGGTAGTTGGGGCCGATGCTGATGGCTTTCGACTTACCCAGCCTTCATCGCTTCGACCCGCACGGCAATTGTCCCGAGCAGCCAGCACCGAAAGAGGAAGAACATGCATCCCTTCATGAGAAGTCCTAGACGCCTGCTTGGCGTCGCTGCGGTGCTTGCCGCGGTGCTCACCGCTGCCGCGTGCAGCACCGAGTCTGGCGAAGGCACCCAGACCGGCTCGGACGACGCGGTCTCCGAGCAGGCGACAACGGAGCTCGAAGCGTTGTTTGGCGATGGGACGTTTGCCTTGCCCCCGGACAGCGGGCCTGCCGCTCAACCCGATGCGCGTGTGGCCATCGTGAACTCAGGAGTGCAATCGCCAACCGGCACCAAGCAGGCCGAGGCGGCCACGGAGGTTGCTGAGCTGCTTGGTTGGGACCTGTCCATCTACGACGGCAAGTACGAGCCAGCGGCGTACCAGGAGGGCATCCGGCGGGCTATCGCCAGCAACGCCGATGTCATCTGGCTCTTCTCGATCGACTGCCCGCTGGTGAAGAACGCGTTGGAGGAGGCCAAGCAGGCTGGGATCCCCGTGGTCTCTCAGGAGGCTGCCGACTGCAGCGACGTGGATCCGAACTCCGAGTCGTACTTCGCGCGTACGCTGGAGTTTCAGGAAGGCAACTTCGTGGAGTGGGCGGAGGCCCTGGGCGCGTCCCAAGCAGTATGGCTTCTCTCACGGCTCGGCGAGGAGGCCAATATCATCGAGTTCAGCGTTCCTGAACTGATCATCACGAAGGCCATCAGCGACGGTTTCCAGGCGAAGATGGAGGAGATGTGTCCGACGTGCCCGGTGGAGACCGTTGAGGTCAAGACCGCGGAGTTCGGTCCTCCACTGCAGCAGAAGTTCGAGACTGCACTCCTGCGCAACCCAGATGCCAATGGGATTTCGGTCTCCTACGACGACCTGATGACGACAGGTGGAGCAGCCGCGGTGATGTCATCTGGCCGCAATGACTCACTTGAGGTGGTCGCTGGCAGCGGGTTCCCGGCTAACGTCGACCTGATCCACAAGAACGAGGGCCAGGATGCCGGGTTCGGCTACGACGCCGGCATCGAAACCTGGGCTGCTGCCGACATGGTCAACCGTCTCCTTGCGGGTGAGGAGACAGTGCCCTCGGGTGTGGGGGTGGCCGTCTTCGATGGCGAGAATGGCCTGCCTCCCGAGGGCACACAGTGGGAAACCAGCCTTGACTACCAGTCCATCTACAAGGAGGTTTGGGGCGTCTCCTGACCCCCGCTTGTGGGAAGGACGTAGCCCGGACGAGGGCTACGTCCTTCCCTGTTGCGCTGCTGGCGGCCTCTATCGGGGACTACACTGCCGTGATGTCGATCGAGCAAGACCTACGGGCGGTGGCTGACGCGCTTGCAGGCGATGTGTCGGTCATCAGCGTGGAAATTCAAGAACGCAGTCGCGCAGGAGCTCCCAACTACTATCGTCGGAACGACCCGATGCTGTTAGAGGCAGAGCTACCCAGCATCACTGGGGCACTGACCAGCATCATCCACGGCCTCCGCCACGCCCGTCACCTGCCCGAAGGCGCACCCGAAGGGGCACTTGAAGAGGCGAGGGTTGCTGCTCAGGCGGGGGTCGAACTCACCGACTTGCTGTTGACGCGGCGAATCGGTCAGGTCGTTCTGTGGAACTGGATTCTCGAGACAACGGTGCGTGTGGTACCTGACGGCCCACGTCAGATCGCCGTTCTCAAGCAGGCGGCGGGGTACCACTTCGCATGGAACGACCGGATCACGCACGACGTCGTGGTGACCTACGAACGAGAGAAGTCGGAATACTTCTTCCACAGTCGTGACCGCCAGCGTCGAGCCATCGTCACAGACCTGCTCAGCGGTGTGCCAACGGACACCGAGCAGTTGGGGTACAACCTTCGACTCCAGCACCTTGCTGTGGTCGCATGGGGTGCCAGTGCCCGCACGGCGCTACAAGCAATGGCGAAGCTCCTCGATGCTTCGCTGCTCGTTGTAGAAGGTCCTGGTGGTACTTCGCTGGCATGGCTGGGCAGCAGTCGCCTGGAGGCCAGCTTCGAGAATCATCGGTCATCCATTCAGGCGCCTCCGGGCACGTATCTCGCACTCGGTGGCCCGGCCCTTGGGTTGGAGGGTTTTCGCCTCGGACATCGGCAGGCCTGGCAGGCCTTCCGGGTCGGGAAACTCTGTCGCCGGCCAGTGACCACCTATCGTGATGTCGCCCTCGAGAGCCTCATCTTGCAGGACGTGCCAGCCGCACGTGATTTCATGATCGGCGAGTTGGGTGCCGTCGGCGTCAACGACGCTCGCACGAAGCTTCTCCGCGAGACGTTGCGGGCATACTTTGACACAGGGCAGAACGCCGCAGCCACCGCCGCCCGTATTCAGATCCATGAGAGAACCGTTGCCTACCGACTGAGGTCTATCGAGCAGCGGTTGGGCTTCCCCATCGCCAGCCGCCGAGACGAGCTCGCGGTGGCTCTTCGGCTTGCCGAAATTCTGGATGACGGGACTGAACCTGCGGCAGACGAAGGGACAGACTCCGGCGAGGACGGGCGTTAGCTCCGACACCTCGGACGCGTGGTGATCGTTCCGCCATCTGACAAGTGTCAGACCGTTCTTATCGGAGTATGCAGAGCCGCTCCTGGGCGCTCTCTCCGAGACTGACGCAGTGCAGTCGCACGACACCGAGCGTTAGGAGAGCAGCATGATTCGGCATGTCTTCTCATGGAAAGTCGCCGAGGGGCACAGCAACGAGGAGATCATCGAGATTCTCAACACACTGCCGACAGCCATGCCGGTGATCAAGCATTGGGAGCTGGGGAGCCACCAGGGCGATCCAGGAGAGAACGGCGAACCGTTCGACGGCGTCCTGATCACGGATTTCGACTCGTGGGAGGACCTGGACGCCTACTCGAACGACCCCTTCCACCTCGATGTCGTCGAGCGGCTCCTGCCGCGCTTTTCGGCACGCGCGGTGGTCGACTTCCAGCGCACGGACGTCTGATGGCGAAGGCGGGCATCAAGGTAGCCGCTAGCCCTTGGGGCCCTGACGACCAGTTGGGAGCGCTCAATCATCTGTCTCCCGAGAAGTCGGCAGCCATCTTGGCTCGAGTAGACGGGACGCGCAGCTACGACCTGAGCATCGACTACTTCGTCGGCATGCCCAGTTTCCAGGCTGCTGGCGATCCGAGCTACCAGTTGTTCATGAGCCACACCCCCTCCGGCACCGTCGTGGACAACTTGAACGGTGCGGGGAGCGAGGTTAATCGGCATGTCTGTTACTCCGGCGACGTCGTGTTCATGTACACCCATACCGGGACCCACATCGACTCCTTGAACCACTTTGGTGTGGACGGACACATCTACAACGGATTTTCGGCGGAGGACTCTCTCGGCAGCCGCGGTTGGACGAAGGGTGGTGCAGAGGTCATCCCGCCCATCATCACCAGAGGCGTGCTTCTCGACGTTGCCAAGGGCCTTGGCGTGGAGTGCCTACCAGACTCCTACGCCATCACGATCGACGACTGCAGGAATGCGTTGGTGAAGGCAGGCCTCGCCCTGGAGCCCGGTGACGTGGTCATGGTCAGAACCGGACGGATGGGCTTCTGGCCGGATGGTTCGAAGGTTCTCGGGAACCCACCCGGGCTTGGCCTTGAGGCGGCGAAGTGGCTGACCGGCCAGGGGATTTCCGCCATCGGCGCGGACCAGGAGTGTGTCGAAGTCGCTCCGTCTCAGCATGGGGACAATTGGCTACCGGGCCACTGCCACTTCCTTGCCGAGGCCGGAGTCCCCATGATCGAGCTGGTCAACCTTGAGGAACTGTCGCGTGACGGTGTGGATGAGTTCTGTCTCATCGCGGCGCCGATTCGACTCCGCGGCGCCAGCGGCGCACCCCTTCGACCCATTGCCTTGGCCCTGAACGCCGGCTGACTTCTGACCAGGACTGGAGACAACCATGGGCATGCCGAAGGTCGCCGTGATCGGTGGGTCGATTGCAGGGTTAACGGCTGCCAATCTGCTGCGTGACGCTAAATGCGATGTGGCGGTTTACGAGCGTTGCTCAACACTGCTGTCGGGATTTGGAACGGGCATCGTCGTGCAGCCTGAACTTGTCCGCTACCTTCTTGAGCGCACGTCCACGACCTTGGAAGAAATCAGCGTCGCCAGTTCCGCCATGTGCTACTACGATGCCGCGACCGGGCTCAAGAAAGGCGAAGTGGCCTCTGACTGGCGCTTCACCGCATACAACGCCATCTACCGGAGACTCCTGGATGTGTTCGGAACCGAGGACTACCACCTTGGCAAGGAACTCGTGGGTATTGATCTCGATGGAGAACTGCCGACAGCCTCGTTCGCCGACGGCACCCAGGTCAGTGCAGACCTACTGGTCTGCGCTGACGGGGGGAGTTCGGTTGCGCGCGCCCAACTACTCGGGGTGTCGCCCACGTACGCTGGATATGTCACGTGGCGAGGCATGGTCGACGAGAGCGACGTCTCAGACGACATTTGGAGCTTCTTTCAAGGCACCTTCACCTATGGGCTACTGCCGGATGGGCACATCATCGCTTACCCCATCTGTCAGGTCACCTCCGACGGGGAAGTGACAGGTAGGGCTCGGATCAATTTTCAGTGGTACTGGAATGTGGAGGAAGGGGAGGCACTCGACGGCCTCATGACGGCGAAGGACGGTGGGCGCCGCCCCGTCACGGTCCACTTCAAAGACCTGAGCTCGACAAGCCTCGACACCTTCCGCAATCGAGCCCTCAACGAGTTGGTCTCGCCATTTCGCGACCTGCTGAGCGCCGCACCGAACCCCTTCGTCACCACGATCAGCGACTGCGAACCTCAGAACGTGGCCTTCGACCGGGTCGCGCTCATTGGTGACGCAGCGATCACGCCCAGACCCCACGCGGCGGCGGGAGCCGCGAAGGCTGCCGCCGACGCCTGGCGCTTGGTCGACCACCTCTTGGCCACATCCGGCGATGTGCAGGGTGCTCTCCGAGCATGGGAGCCTGAACGCCTCGCTGTTGGGCGGGCATACTTGTCAAAGGTTCGCGCCATGGCCGCAGTGTTGCAGCATGGCGGACCCTTTCCGCCTGGAGCGGCTGAGTTCCGGTTCGGCTTGCCCCCGCCGGACTGATGCCTTACGGAGTTGCTGTGTGCTGATAGCGCAGGAGCACCGTTCACTCGACCGATCACTGCGATGAGCAGAAAGAGACACCGATGCAGCTGCACAACGAGTTCGAGGTTCTGCTCTCACCCACGGAGGCCTGGGACCTTCTCACGAACCTGGAGAAGGTGGCGCCGTGCCTGCCGGGTGCATCGATCACCTCCGTCGATGGTGACGAGTACCATGGGCGCGCCAAGATCAAAGTGGGGCCGATTACCTCCGAGTACAAGGGCGTGGCTTCGTTCACCACACTGGACCCGGAGTCACACACCGCCGTCATTTCGGCGCGAGGCAAGGATGTGCGCGGGCAGGGCAATGTCACGGCAACCGTCACTGCGACGCTGACCGCCGAAAATGCCGGCACCCGCGTGATGGTGGACACTGACCTAGCGCTAACTGGGAAGGTCGCACAGTTCGGTCGCGGTGCGCTCGTTGAGGTGAGCGCTGCATTGATGAGTCTGTTTGCTGAGCGGCTCCAAGAGATGGTCGCGTCTGAAGGCACTTCTGCCCCACCTGCACCGTCGGTGTCGGGATCTGATTCCCAGCCGCCGGACGGTGTTACGTCCGTCTCCGCCAACCCTGCGTTGGCTCCTGAGCCTCGACGGGTATCAGATCGGAATGACGACGAGGTTCTCGACATCCTTGCGCTCGCTGGGGGCTTGACCTGGAGTAAGGCACTGCCGACCGGAAGTGCCCTCGTTAGCGTGTTGGCTGCTGTCGTGAGCGTTGTTGCCGCCGGATACGCGGCTGCGAGAGCGCGCTCGGCCGGACGCCGAGTCCGCTAGCGCAAAGATCTCAGGAGCTGATGTGAAACCACCGAAATTCAAGTACATCGCACCAAGCACTCTGGACGAAGCGCTCCACTACCTTGGCTCTGAACCAGACGCGAAGGTGCTTTCTGGCGGGCAGAGCCTGATGCCGCTGCTCGCCATGCGACTCGCCACACCCTCACTTCTGGTTGACCTGCAACACGTTCCGGATCTGTCCAGGATCCAGGAGGAGGGCGACCGAATTCACATCGGTGCCAGGGCTACCCACAGCGCGGTGGAGCGGTCGGTCTTGGTCGCGAACCGGGTCCCGATTCTTCACGCGGCGGCTCGCCACATCGCCCATCCGCAAATCCGTTCACGGGGGACCTTCGGTGGCAGCACCGCCCATGCTGACCCTTCGGGGGAATGGCCAGCCGTCTTGCTCTCTTTGGGTGCAGCGATTCACGTGTGCGGCCCGCAAGGGTCCCGCACGATCGAGGCGGATTCCTTCTTCACCGGGCCATTCATGACCAGCATGAAGGACACCGAGATCCTCACACATGTCTCGATCCCCACAACGAGGAGTGCTTGGGCGTTTCAGGAGGCCGCCCGAAAGGCGGGCGACTACGGTCTCGCGCTCATTGCCATCACGGGAATCATGCAGGACCGAGCACTGGCCGATCCGCGCGTCAGTGTTGGCGCGGCGGTGGGTTCGGTCACTCGCCTCACTGCTGTCGAGGAGCTGCTTGCGGGTGCAGCCCTGGCTCCTGAGCTTGCGGAGCAGGCGGAGCACGTGGCCATGAACGCGGTCACCCCCATCTCTGACATCCATGGCAGCACCGAGTTTCGCCGAAGGTTGGTTGGAAATCTTGTCCGCCGTGCAGTGATGGACCTACAGAACGGAGTCGCAAGGTGACCGCCGGGCCCGAGGAGCATCTGCAGGTAGCGGTATCGATCAACGGGCGGACCTACAGCTCCCTGGTCGAGGCGCGCAAGACCCTGGCTGACTTCATCCGAGAAGATGCACACCTTCCGGGTACCAAGTTGGGCTGTGAACACGGTGTCTGTGGGGCCTGCACCGTCCTGCTCGACGATCAGCCCATCCGTTCCTGCCTTACCTTGGCTGTCCAAGTCGTGGGTCAAGAGGTGCGCACCGTGGAGGGCCTGACCGAAGGAGGCAAGCTCAACGCGCTTCAGCGTGCCTTTCGTGAGCAGCACGGCCTGCAGTGCGGTTTCTGCACTGCTGGGGTTTTGATGTCTGCGACCGCACTGCTTGAGGAGAACCCGTCCCCGACGCGTGATGACATTGTCGAGACGGTGTCTGGCTCCCTGTGCCGTTGCACTGGCTATCAGACCATCATCGAGGCGATCGAGCAGGCCGTTGTTGAGAGCACACAGGGGACGGGTGACAAGGAGGCTGAGGACCGATGAGGGAGCTTGACATGCATCAGCACATGGAGACCCCGGTCGTCGCAGCACGTGCGGTGGGGTCTCGGGTGCTCCGCTCTGAAGATCCTCGTTTGCTCACTGGACGAGGCGAATTCATCGCCGACATCGACGTCCCTGGGCAGCTGCACGCGGCCTTCGTACGTAGTCCGGTGGCACACGCCCGCATCACGCACATCGATCTCTCCGCCGTGCGACAGGCAGATGGTGTCTACCTCGCTTGGTCAGGTCACGACGTTGAGCCGCTGTGTGCGGGGCTGGTGGGCGAGTTTGCAGTCGAGGGGTGCAGGCCCACCACCATGCCCCTGCTTGCCAAAGATCAGGTTCTTTTCGTCGGCGAGCCAGTCGCCGTGGTCGTAGCCGATACGCGCTACGCCGCAGAGGACGCCTGTGAGTTGATCGACTGGGACTTCGAGGAACTCCCTGCCGTCACCCGCTCGGATGAGGCCTCGACCGCTTCACACGTCGCCAATCCTGATCTGCCAGATCACTATGGCCTGAAGGGTGGCGGATCGTTCGGTGACGTGGCCGGCGCTTTTGAGGAGGCCGCACAGGTGGTGCGGGGTCGCTTCTATACCGGTCGCCTGTCACCGGCGCCTATGGAAACGCGTGGCGTGATCGCTCACTATGAGTGGGCATCCCGAGTACTGCGATTGTGGTCCAACACGCAGATGCCACATTATCTGCGATTCATGGTCACGGCGTACCTTGGTTTTCCCGAGCAGAACGTCGAGGTGATCACACCTGACACCGGCGGCGGCTTCGGCCAGAAGGCCCACATCTACCCGGAGGAGATGCTGCTCCCCCTCCTCTCCCGCGAACTCGACTCCCCGGTAAAGTGGATCGAGGACCGGCGCGAAAACCTGATGGCCGGCATACACGCCCACGAGCAGAACATTGATATTTCCTATGCCCTCGATGCCGGTGGTCGCATTACTGGCATTCGCACCAACGCGCTAGGGGACGGCGGCGCGTACCACATGCCGCCGTGGACGATGGCCGTTGAGCCCTGGTGCGCGGTGGTCATGACTCCCACCGGTATCTACGACGTCCCGTCGGTGGAGTACACCTATGAAGCCGTCGCAACGAACAAGACGCCGGTCGGGGCCTACCGAGGGGTTGGCTACATGGCCGGAACATTGGCCCGCGAGTGTCTGGCCGATGACGCCGCGCGCGCGCTGGGGATGTCGCCCTTCGAGTTTCGGCGCCGCAACGTGGTTCAGGAGTTTCCCTGGACTAACCCGCAGGGGATCGTGTACCACGAAGGCAGTTGGCTCGAGTCAATCGATGCCATTGAACAGATGGTGAACTATCCGGCGTTCCTTCGCAGGCAGGCAGAACTGCGGACTCAGGGCCGCTTCATCGGCCTTGGGCTCAGCGTTTTTGTCGAGAGTAGCGGTGAGAGCACAGCAACCAACCAGGCGCACGGAATTGGTGACACGTTCCACGACACCGCCACGGTCCGGTTGAACCCCAATGGGACGGCCAACGTCACGATTGGACTGTCAGCTCAAGGGCAGGGACTGGCAACCACCATGGCCCAGATGGCCGCTGACACATTGGGTATCAAGGTGGAGGATGTCACCGTCGAAACGGCTCGCTCGACATCCAACAGTTATGGCTCCGGCACGATAGGAAGCCGTGGGGCCGTCATCGCAGGTGGTGCGGTTGCGCGAGCCGCAGGCGTGCTTCGTGAGAAGGTACGGGCTGTTGCGGCCAATCTCCTGGAGGCTGCCGTCGAAGACATCGAACTGACTGACGGCTTTGCCTTGGTGACCGGCGCCCCCGACACCGGCGTCTCTGTCGCCGACGTGGCCACGTCCATCTACTTCGATATGAGCGCGTGGCCTGCGGACTTTGATCCGACCCTCGAGGCGACCCAGGCCTATGATCCGGCCAGGGCGATGTTCAGCAACGGTGCCCACGCCGTCCTGGTAGAGCTTGATCCTGAGACGGGCTTTGTCCGCTTCGAGAAGGTGTACTCCGTGGAGGATTGCGGCACGGTCATCAATCCCAACATTGTCGAGGGCCAGATCCGCGGCGGGGTAGTGCAGGGGATTGGTGCGGCCGTTTTCGAGGAGTTGAGATACGACGAGACCGGTCAGTTGCTCACCACCACGTTTCTCGACTACGGCCTACCAACAATGGACGTGGCCCCACCGTTTGAGATTCGCCATCTCGAGACCCCCTCGGTCCACTCCGCACTGGGGGTGAAGGGCATGGGCGAATCAGGGCTGATTGCATCACCGGCCGCGGTCCTCAACGCTGTCAATGATGCTCTGAGCCCGTTCGGTGTAGTGCTCCGGGATCTACCGATCACGCCAGAAAAGGTTCTCTCAGCGATGTCCAGCGAACTGTTCACCAAGGCACCTTCGGCGGCAACAGAGGAAGCGTCGGCCGCGGCCGAATGAGTGGGATCGATGTCACGCTCTACCAGGTGGGCTACGGTGACGAGGAGCCGCTGGTAGACCGAGTAGACCGGGTCTGTGCTGCCATTCAGAACATCAGCCGACCCGACCTGCTACTTCTGCCCGAGCTGTGGGCACACGGCGGTTTCGCTTCGGCTTCGTGGGCGAGGACGGCCGAGTCTATCCACGGTCACACCATTGGTCGTCTCGCCGAACTCGCCCCGAGGTTGGATTGCTGGATTCATGCCGGCTCCATCATCGAGTTGGCCGACGAGGGCGCACATAGGGGCGCCGAGGGTCGTGGCCTGTGGAACACATCAGTGCTGCTGTCTCCGTTGGGAGAGATCCACTCGACATACCGCAAGATCCACCGGTTTGGCTTCGGAGTGGGTGAACCACAGATTTTGGAGGCGGGCAGCCAGTTGACAGTGACGGACCTCGCCTGTCCAGAGGGCTCTGCCCGAGTCGGCCTTGCCACGTGCTATGACCTACGTTTCCCGGAGCTCTTTCGCAAACTCGGTGAGCGCGGCGCAGAGGTAGTGCTGATACCGGCAGCGTGGCCGAAGCCGCGAATGGAGCACTGGCGGCTTCTTGGACGAGCCCGAGCGGTAGAGAACCAGGCGTGGGTCCTGCAGTGCAACAGTTCCGGTACCCACTGTGGTGTCGAGCTGGGTGGGTCCAGCCAAGTAGTCGCGCCGACGGGCGAGGTGGTCGCCCAGGCTGACTCCGATGAGGAGATACTCACCGCTCGACTCGATCTCGATCTGGCGCGCCAGGTGCGTGAGGACTTTCCCGTGCTGAGGGACCGCCGAATGTAGCTGCGGTGCAGCTCGGGTCACGTGCCGCCCGGGATCAAGGTCGCCGGGCGGCACGTGAGCTGATCCTCCGGGATTCAGTCCGCGAGGACCCACACCTCGCGGAACTTGGAGTGGAAGGTCCAAGTCGACAGGTGGCCGGCGGGCAGGAATGCCTGCATCCCAGGGCGAAGGTCGACCTTGGAACCATTTGCCAGCTCGATGGTCACCTCACCCTCGAGCACGTAGATGATCTCGTTGTACTCCAGCGTGTATGTGGTCTTCCCGGGATCGCACTCGAACACACCCGTGCCACGAGCGCCATGCTCAAAGTCCTCGAACAGCGTGAACCCGCGTCCGGCTGGGTCGCCTGCAAGGATCGTCACGCCCTCGGGCTGCCATGTCTCAAGCTCAACAGCCGCGGATTCGACAGCCAAGATCTCGTCCATCATTACCTTCCTCTGCTCTTTGCGTCTCTTGCGCGCAGCCGGTCGGATGCCAACGCGTCAGTGATGTAACTCCGAGGCGAGCCAGTCCGCCATGCGTACTCGTGGTGCTGGTCCTAGGTTGTGGCAGCAGTGGTCGCCCTCTGGTTCCACGTCCAGCACGATCGAAGCTCTGTGCGCATACTGCTGCAGCAAGTCGATCTCCGATATCGGTGTTTCGTCCTTTGCGCCATGGAGAACGTAGGTCGGGATCTGCAGATTGGGAAGCACCGGCCGAACATCGATCGCCTCGCGGACCCGAACCTGTGCTGTCGCAAGATCGGGTGACTTGGTGACGTATTGCCAACTCTGCTTGGTCAGCGGGTACTCGAAGCTCCAGTCATCCATCTGCACAAAGCCCCCCCACGATACGCAGGCGCGGAATCGGTCATCCATGGATGCTGCGCGAAGGGCGTAGTGTCCGCCAAGGCTTCGGCCGAGTACACCAATCTGGTTGCTCGCAATGTCGGTTCGGGTGACTAGGTGATCGAGGACTCGCGAGGCGTACCTCTCGTAGTCGCCGGACACGGCCACGTCGTCGAACATTTCGCCCTGGCCTGGACCGTCAAACGTGAAGGTGGCGACGCCACGGTCGAGGAGCATGTTCTCGAACATGTAGCTCTCCTCCTTGGTGCTCTCCAGCCCCCCCAAGAGGACTGCGCAGGAGGCTGGCCCCTCGGCATGCTTCGGCAGACGGAGATAGCCGATGATCAGGGTCTCGTCGATCGGGAGATCGATCCGAATGGCGGGCGGATCCAGGAGGGGTGCCGCACGGTGATACAACTCCGCCTTGCGCCGCTGGCCACGTGGCCGACGCTCATCGAACCACAGGAACTGCGCGTACTGGGCGGCCATCGAGCCGAGCCAGAGCCAGTACCCCGCGCTGATCGAATGACCGGCGGCGAGCGCTGTATCACCCATCGCCTCGTAGTCGTCTGCTCTGCCCATCCAGTAGTCGAACCACGTGATTTCGGGGGCCCGGTCCCGGGCAGCGATAAGGTCGGCGAAGGGCAGTCCATCCATAAGTAGCCGACCCCAGTTCAGCATCTCTTCTTCGGGGGTCGGGATAGTTTGGGTCACGGTTGTCATCTCGTCTCCATCACTCAGCTGGCGCTGTATCCTCTCCAGCGCACATCAAATGGCGGTCTACATCTTCCGCGAATCTGGACGAGACCTTTGACACCCATTGAGCAAAGCGCCCGTCGGCTGGGGGGTCACTCCATGTCCTGCGTAACTGGACACTGTTTTTGCCGCTGTACGTGCAGCGTGCCGCGTGCCTCCACATTGACACTGCCGCTGTCAATACCGGCGAGGCAGGGATCATTGTGAGTAGACCTGGAGCTTCTGGTGGGCTGGGCCCTTCGGCGAAGAGGTACGTGGGGCAGTCAGTACGAAGGCGAGAGGACGCGCGCTTGCTGCGCGGCGAGGCCAGATTTGTTGATGACGTCGACGTGTATGGACAGCTCTTCCTGGTCGTAGTTCGGTCCAGTGAGGCGCACGCTCGGATCACCGCGCTCGACACAGAGGAGGCACGTCGAGCGCCTGGGGTTCGGCTGGTCATCACCGCCGAGGACATCTCGGCCAGCATCCCCCTCGAGAGAATCGGGTACCACGAGGTGTATCCGCAGATCGAGGACTACCTGCATCCAGTCTTCGCCTCTGATCGCGTGCGCTATGTAGGGCAGCCCGTAGCAGCAGTCATCGCCGACACGCCCTACCTGGCCGAAGATGCGGCCGGGCTCGTGGACATCACCTACGACCAACTGCCCCCTGTGCTCGATCCACAAACGGCCATGACCGAGGACGCGGAGCAACTGTTCGAAGGTCTCAGTAACGAGGCCGTCCGCATCGAGAAGGCATACGGGGATGTGGCATCCGCGTTCGCGAACGCCGCCCACGTCGTCAAGGGCCGCTATGTGGTGGGCCGTCACTCCGGCGTACCGATGGAGACCCGAGGTTGTGTGGCAGAGCCCGACCGAGGTCGAAAGCAGCTTTTCATGTGGGGCCCGGTGCACATTCACGACTCCCAGCGACTGATCGCCGAAGTCTTGGAACTGCCGCTGGCCGACCTTCGCATGAAGCATGTCGACATTGGCGGCAACTTCGGCGTCAAGGGCGGTGTGTTTCCCGAGTACATCATGGTCGGTTGGGCAGCGATGAAACTTGGGCGGCCCGTGAAATGGACCGAGGACCGACTCGAACATATGGTTGCAACGGCACACGCTCGCGAGCAGGTCCACGAGATGTCTGCTGCGTTCGACGCCGACGGTCGACTGCTCGGGATGACCGATGAGATCTGGCACAACCACGGGGCCTACCTGCGCCAGGCAGAGCCACTCTGCAGCGATATCACCCTAGGCATGGTGCCGGGCCCCTATCGGGTGCCGGCGTTCGACGGCGTACTTCACGTGGTGCTGTCGAACAAGACCCCGTTGTCGGCCTATCGAGCCCCCGGCAGGTTTGAAGTGACGTTCGCCCGGGAGCGCCTCCTCGACCAGGCAGCGGCGAAACTCGGGCTCTCTCGGGTAGAGATCCGTCGGCGCAATCTCCTCGACCAGACGGACCTGCCCTACGCGCCCGGCTTGGACATCTGCTTTGAGCCCTACACATTCGACTCCGGCGATGTGGTGGACCACCTGGACAAGGCATTGGAGTCGGTCGACTTCGCCGCATGGCAGCAGGAGGCCTCCGAGCTTCAGGCCCAGGGTCGTCTGGTTGGCAATGGGATTGGAATCCTGATGGACAAGGCAGGTCTCGGGCTCTATGAGACCGGGGCCGTGGATGTTGATGCCTCCGGCCGCATTCGAGTTCGCACGGGTGCTTCGTCTGTTGGGCAAGGCATCGAAACGGTATTGGCTCAGATTGTGGCTGAGGAGCTTCAGGTCGACGTGGAGCTCATAGATGTCGTGCACGGTGATACTGAGCTAGTGCCTGAAGGTGTCGGCTCCTGGTCCAGTCGGTCGACGGTGATGGCCGGTGGTGCTGCGCGCCAGGCGGCTTTGGACACCGTTGCCAAGGCGAAGCGGCTGGCGGCGGAAATGCTCGAGGCCGATGTCGATGACCTGACGCTCGAGGACGGCCACATCGTGGTCACCGGGTCCGCTGGTCAAGGCCTCAGCCTGGCGGAGATCGCAGCACGCTGGGACGGTTGGTCTGCCCGACTCGCCGGAGACGAGCCTGGCCTTGGGGCTCAGGCGGTCTACCTCGACGATCACATGAACTATCCGTACGGCGTGACCTTGGTTCAGATCGAGGTCGATCGCGGGACAGGCGCGCCTACCCTTCGTCGTTTCTTCACTAGCACCGAAGCTGGTCGCGCTATCAACCCAATGATGACGCGCGGTCAGGTGATCGGTGCCGCCGCTCAGGGCATTGGTGGCGCTCTGTACGAGGAGTTCCTGTACGACGAGAACGGTCAACCGCTCTCCACGTCGTTTATGGACTATTTACTGCCGGGCGCTCAAGAAGTTCCAGACATCGAGTTCTTCATGACCGAGGACGCACCGACCCCCAACAACCCGTTCGGGGCGAAGGGGCTAGGCGAGGTTGGTTTGATCGCAGTCGGGGCGGCGGTAGCGGGGGCGGTTGACGATGCCTTCAGCGGCGACATTCAGACAACCAAGGTGCCTGTGACGCCAGAGTATCTCTGGCGTCGTGCGAACCCTGGGACCGTTGCGTGACGCGCCACCGCCTAGAGGGACGCCACCAGAGTTGCTACCAATCGCAGGTCCATTCTTGTTCTGGTGTGCAGAACGCAGCCCTTCCAGACATGTCAGTGTTGCGGCCATGAGCGGGAGCGCAACTACCAGGGCTGAGAGTGTCTTAACTGGGCAACCCATTGCTCTGGCTGTCGAGAACGTCAGCAAGTCGTATGGGGCAACTCGCGCAGTAGACGATGTATCTCTGGAGATCTCAGCAGGTGTGATCCACGCCCTCATGGGTGGTAATGGATCAGGAAAGTCGACGCTCATCAAGATGCTCGCGGGTGTGGTCGCGGCTGACCACGGCCGCTTCGCACTGGGCGGAGACTGGGTGGATGCGCGGCACCATTCTCCAGTGCGCGCGAAGGCATCTGGGCTGCACTTTGTCCATCAGCAGAACTCCACGTTCCCAGACCTGACAGTGGCAGAAAACTTGGCACTTGGCCGGGGTTTCGAGAGGACGGTGGTGGGGTCGATCGCTTGGTCGGCTCAAAGGGCACGGGCGCGCGAGGTGCTTGGTCGTTTTGAGCTGCACGTCGAACCGGACATGCCGATGTCCCGCCTATCGGCCGCGGCTCAGATGATGGTTGCGATCGCTCGCGCGCTGCAGGACCAGGATGAAGCCAAACGTGGAGTTCTTGTACTCGACGAACCCACGGCAAGTCTGCCGAAGCATGAAGTCGACGTTCTGCTGGCGGCTCTGCGTCGGTATTCGGCTGAGGGGCAGACCATCATCTACGTCTCCCACCGGCTGGATGAGGTCATTTCACTGGCTGACGAGGTGACCGTGCTGCGCAATGGTCGAGTTGCGTCGCGCCTGTTTGGAACGGGCATTACACATGACTCCCTGGTCGAGGGGATCACTGGAGCCACCTCAGGACGCGTCCGTCAACCTGCAAGTGCAACGCTATCGACGGATGATACGACCGATGGCTCCCGAGTGCCTGTGTCACGCGGCACCGAACCGGTGTTGACACTGCGGCGGCCAGTTTCGCCCGGGGGCGAAGTGACTGACGCACTTGTACTGCGCGCCGGCGAAATAGTCGGTGTAGCAGGCCTGTTGGGGTCCGGTCGGTCCAGACTACTCAAGCAGATCTTCGGAGTAGTGCCAAGAGACGACATCGAGGTGATCCTCGAGGCCGGACCATTGGCGCCGTCGGACGTTCGAACTGCCATGAAGCGGGGGATCGCACTCGTTCCTGAGGACCGGCTGCGGGAGGCCGCGTTTCTGGAGTTGAGTATTGCCGAGAACCTCTCCATCAGCTGTCTGAGCGATTACTCGCGCGTTGGCTGGATTAGTCCGTTGAGAGAAAAGCGGGTGGCCCAAGGCCTGATTGCAAGTTTCGGAATCCGTGCGCCCGGTTCTTCAGCTCCGTTGTCCGCGCTCTCCGGGGGAAACCAGCAGAAGGTTGTCCTGGCCCGGTGGCTGCAACGCCGCCCAGAGGTGCTCTTGCTCGATGAGCCGACTCAGGGGGTAGACGTCGTAGCTCGCAACGAGATCCATGAGTTCATCCGCACGGCCGCTGCGGCAGGGACCGCCGTGCTGGTCGTCTCGTCTGAGTTCGATGAGCTGGCGGCCGTCGCCCACCGCGCTGTGGTGGTCAGTGGCGGCGAGATCGTCGCAAGCGTCAATGGTCCGTTGACCGAGGACACCCTCAATGACGTCGTGTATTCACAGGAGAAGTCGCTATGAGTAACCCCGCAGAATCTGTCGAGCGTGTGGCCCGTTCCGGCGGTGCCAGTTCCACTCCGACGCCGGAGGCCCAAGGTCCCGACACGAATGCGCAACGTGAACCGGATCGCCACCGGACGCTGAAGGGACGTACGGTCAGCTTCCTGGAGTCCTATGCGATGCTCCTTATCCTCGTCCTGATCGCGTTGTTCTTCGCCTTCTGGCCGGAGACATCATCAACCTTCCCAACCGCCGCGAACCTTCGGATCCTTCTCGCCAGCCAGGCAGTGATCGGAGTGATCTCGCTGGGGCTGCTCCTGCCGCTGCTGGGTCAGGAGTTTGATCTTTCTGTGGGTAACAACGCCGCGCTTTCGGCAATCCTGGTCGCTGATTTCGTTTCGGGTGGCGGCAATGTACTGCTGGCTGTCGCATTAGCAGTCTTGATTGGCGCTGGAGTTGGTGGGGTGAACGCTCTCATCGTGACCCGGTTGCATGTCAACGGTGTCATAGCCACGCTCGGGACGATGACGATCCTTGCCGGTGTCATCCTCCAGCAGACCGGCGGGCTTGCCCCTTCTAGCGATATCCCCGCATCAATGACGAGTTTCGGAACGGGGCTGGTAGCAGGTATCCCGGCGATTTTTATTACCCTGCTGGTCATAGCGGCGATCACGTACTTCGTGCTCTCGCACACTTCCGTAGGGCGCCAGATCTATGCAGTGGGCTCGAACCTCGAGGCAGCCCGACTTGTGGGACTACGCACCGACCGCCTGAAGGCCGCAATGTTCGTCGCGGGGGGGTTGCTCTGCGGGGTCGGTGGATTTCTCTACCTGAGTCGCGCAGGTGGTGCGTCACCCAATGTGGGCGCAACGTTCTTGCTGCCCGCATTTGCGGCAGCCTTTCTCAGCGCTGCGGCAGTTCGCCCGGGTCGCTTCAATGTCTGGGGCACAATCATCGCCGTCTATTTCCTTGCGGTCCTGAACAACGGACTGAGCCTCGCCGGTGTTGACCCCTACGTCACGGACTGGGTGAATGGGTTCGCGCTTATCTCGGGCGTTGCCCTAGCGACGGCATTGTATCGCCGCCGCACGACCTGAGGCTTTCACAACTGAATGGTCGGCGGCCGGCCTCAGCGGACCCGGTCGCTTTCAGCTCCGACAACCAGCGTTCCGGCCAGTTGTCGATAGGCGAGGAAGGAGCGGTGGACTTTGCCGGACTTCGTACTAGCCCGCATGCATCCCAGCAGAATGACTCGACGCAGCGACAACCGACTGAAGGATCACATGGTGTATATCACAGTTGAGATCACGAGCCGCAGTCGGAGACACATGTGTTTGGTGGTCCTGTGAAGCCGCCGCCGTTCGAGTACGTTGTCGCAGGCTCTGTTGACCACGCCTGTGAACTCCTTGATGCCGATGAGGACGCCAAGGTTCTGGCGGGAGGACAAAGCCTTATACCGCTGTTGAGCCTGAGGCTTTCGAGCCCTACCCTGCTCGTGGATATCTCGCGCATTCCTGAATTGCGGGAAGTGCACCAAGCCGGAGATACGCTTGCAATTGGCGCGCTTGTCCGGCACGAGGAGGTCGAACGGAGTCCGGTAGTCCGCGAAGCAGCGCCTCTGCTCTCGGCGGCGGCGGCGTGGGTGGCCCACCCGCAGATCCGAAACTCTGGAACCTTCGGCGGCGCGGTCGCCCACAGCGACAGCGCGGCCGAGTTCCCAGCAGCGCTTCTTGCCACCGGCGGCACCATTGTGACGCTGTCCAGCGCGGGAGAGCGTCGGATCACCAGTCGCGACTTCTTTGGGACCCACTTTCAGACTGCGCTTCAGCATGGAGAGCTCGTCGTTCGTGTCGAGATCCCGGCGGCCGATAACCAGAGCCGCTGGGGTTTCTCAGAGTACGCGCGACGGAAGGGCGACTACGCCATCGGCGGCGCCGCAGTCTGTGCGCGTGTGGACCCTCAGGGTCGGTGCACCTCCGTGGCCGCGGGTCTCATTGCGGCGGGCGCAGGCCCAACGCTGGCCACGGGGCTGGACGAGGAGCTGATCAATCGCCAGGTCGACGAGGTTGCGGTCGAGAGAGCTGCAACCCGAGTGGCCGCCGTGCTTACACCGGAGAGCAACGTGCATGGCACGAGCGAGTATCGACGGGCTGTCCTTACAGATCAATTGCGTCGTGCCCTTCGCCAAACATTTGATTTGGAAGACGACAGTTTTACGAGGAGATCGGCGTGAGAATCGAAATCGCCGTGAATGGCGACCTCCACGTGCGTGATGTCGAACCCCGATTGCTCCTCTCCGACTTCTTGCGCCACGAACTGGGTCTGACGGGAACCCACGTCGGTTGTGAGCACGGGGTCTGTGGCAGTTGCACCGTCCTGGTTGACGACGTGCCGGTCCGCTCATGCACCATGCTTGCTGTTCAGGGTGATCAACGGAGCGTGACCACCGTCGAAGCGCTCGCATCCGACTCGACTCTGCACGGTCTTCAAGAGGCGTTTTCCGCATGCCACGGACTTCAGTGCGGCTTCTGCACTCCGGGACTGCTCATGACTTTGCTCCCGGTGTACAACGAGGCACGCCGGCTGACCAACGACGAGATTCGCGAGACGATTTCCGGCAACCTGTGCCGGTGTACGGGATACCAGCAGATCGTCGAAGCGGTTCAAAGCGCCCTAGACGCTGCCGCAACCCGGGCAGAGGCTGGAGTTGCAGAGCTTCAAGCCGAACACTCAGAGACCTAGGCCGCCACGCATCGACATATTCACATCACGTGCCGGCTTGCTGCCGACAGCCTTGTCGAACTGACCTGGCCACCGACAAAGAGTCCCGGCGTTCATAGGCCCTCACGTGCCCTCGCGGAAGGCAGCCTTTCCCCGCACCGGATGGTCAGGAAATGGCATGTCCACATACACAAGATCGTCCGCGAAACAATCCATCAACTCGTCGAGCTCGTTGTTCGCCCAAGCAAGGATCAGACGACGAAAGAGCGCCTCATTCTCACGTGCGCGCTGGAACTCATGCTCCGCGTCCGGCGCGGCTCCATCGCCTCGCAGGCGTAGTTCATGCTGGATCAGGAACGCCTCTAACCCGCGTGGTGAGTGCCCGGTTACCCGCTCGACGTCCCCCGTGACGGTCGCTGTATGCCCCTCCATGATGCTTTTGGCTATGCGTGTCATGTAGCCGACATGGTCCTCATCGAGACCCTCTGCACGCATACGACTCTCGGCCTCGGTGATGCTCTCTTCGATGCCATCAATTGGAACGCCAGCGACCGCTGCGATGCGGTCTGCGAGTTGGTGGAGTGTGAGGGATTCAGGACCAGTGAGTTCAAGCGTCTGGTTGGCGCCTGAAGACGAGCCGTTGATGAGCACCTCGACGGCGACATCTGCGATGTCGCGAGCGTCGATCCACGCGATTGGCGCATCACCGGTTGTCATCACGATGATGCGACCCTCACGAACCATCGAGCCAAAGAAGTCCTCGTCGACGAGGTCTTGCATGAACCAGCTCGGCCGAAGGATCATCCACTCGAGGCCACTGCGCTCGACCTTCAGCTCTACCCACCTTTCGGGAACTTCGTCCGGACGATATTGCGCCGCGCACTCGGAGAGGAGAACGACGCGACGTGCTCCAGCCGCCTTCATCGCGTTGAGGAAGTCGTCGACTATGTGAACGACATCTGCGGAACTGGGCTTCACGAGGTAGACACTGTCAACGCCCTTGAGGGCGTTGCCCCATGACGACTCGTCGTGCCAATCGAACCGGATCGCGGCCACAGCCCCGACATCGAGTTCTTCTGGCGTCCTTGAGGCCGCCAGAACCGAAGCCCCACGGGACTCGAGTCCAGCGACGACGTGTCGCCCGGTCTTCCCGCTGGCGCCGATTACCAAGATTCGGTTCATGGAACGTCCTGTCGTCAGATGCACTGACCGTCAGTTCTTGGGCGGCGAGTGATGGAGCAACTGCAACGATGCCGTACCTCGGGAGCGATGAGATTGTGCGATACAGCAGGGTGCCGGGCCTGACACTGCAGATGGGGACAGAACGACTGCTGAGCTGCCACATCGGGAGGGTCATGGCCGCGCGTTTGGCGAATCTGTCAGATGTCGATCTGGTGGAGGGCCCGGCGGACGATCTCACCGTCCTCGCGGTACTTGACCAACGCTCCAAGAGTCGCGATCGCGGTGCCCAGGTCGAGTTCGGTCGCGCCCAGGCAGTGAAGCGCGCGCGTCCAGTCCAAGGTCTCGGCTACCCCAGGGGGCTTCAAGAGTGAGTGGTCGGTCCGAATGGCTTGCACTACTTCCACAACCCTCCTGGCCAGGGACCCGGAAGCCTCCGGCGCGCGTGACCGCACGATCATCAACTCGCGGTCGAGCGTCGGATGGTCGATCCAATGGTAGAGACAGCGGCGCTTCAAGGCATCATGCAGCTCGCGGGTCCGGTTCGAGGTCAGCACAACCAGTGGGGGCACAGTTGCTCGCACTGTGCCAAGCTCGGGGATCGTCACCTGATAGGTCGAGAGGACCTCGAGCAAGAAGGCCTCGAACTCATCATCGGCTCGGTCGACTTCATCGACCAGCAGCACATTCGGCGCCTCCTTCAGCGCCGCCAGAACGGGCCGCAGAATCAGAAACCGCTCGTCGAACAGACTCTGTTCGGCTTCCTCCACCGATGTTCCGGCGGCGCCACCAATGGCCTCCAGCGTACGGAGGTGAAGGATCTGCCGAGGAAAGTCCCAGTCGTAGAGCGCCTGAGTGGCAGTCGATTCCTTCGTAGCATTGCAGCCGGACGCAGAGGCAGCTCCAGCGACTCGGCCAGTGCTTCCGCCAGAGCGGTCTTGCCTGTGCCCGGCTCACCCTCGAGCAGCACTGGTCGGTCAAGACGCAATGCGAGAAACACCACGGTAGCCAGTTCACGGTCGCATAGGTACCCGGTTGCTGCTAGACGGTTGGCGACGTCGTCGACTGTGTGGATCTGGGCGGCGGTCATCCTCGCGACGACCGACATGCGGTGTGGTGAATCGCGCCCGTGGTCGCACGTAGTGGAAGTCCAGTCCCGCCCCACTTGGACGCGATGATGTCGGCTGCGATGCTGACGGCGGTTTCCTCCGGAGTGCGAGCCCCGAGGTCGAGGCCGATAGGGCTCGACAGACGGTTCAAGCTGCGTCCTCGTCGACACCCGCCCTACGCAGTCGATCGAGCCGATCCTCGTGCGTGCGACGCGATCCCATCACGCCGATGTAGGCGGCGGGCAGGCTGAGGGCCACCTGCAGCAGCGGCACATCGAACTTCGGATCGTGGGTCAGTACGGCGATCACCGTGCGTTCGTCGATCCGACCCTCCGGCTGCTCCTCAGCGAGGTATCGATGTGGCCAGTCGACCACCACCTCGTCTGCGTCGCGGGAACCGAGCTGTCGTAGCGAAGACGGCTCGCGCGTCGCACACAGTGACCTGGTAGCCGAGGAACGAGCCTGCTGCTGCAACCGCAGACGCGAAGTCGATAGCGCCGAACACGAGCATCCGAGGTGGTGGTGCGAAGGACTGAACGAACACCCGCATGCCTTCGCCGAGCCGTTGGCCGTCAGGTCCGTAACTCAGCAGGCCGTGGTGGCCGGCCGCGAGCAGGCCGAGGGCGTCGTCGGAGACCGCGGCATCTGCCCGATCGCTTCCCAGAGTCCCCGTGGTCGCAGCCCCGGACTCTCGTTGGGTGGAGCACGCAAGATGCCGACCGCGCCAGGCGGGATCTGGATGGTCAACCAGCGTCGCCAGCGCCACGTACCGACCACTGCGGATATCGTCGGCAACGCTACTCAATTCTGGGAAGGTGGCTCGGTTCACGCGCTCGACAAAGACGTCGAGTTCACCTCCACAGGTAAGACCCACCGCGAATGCGTCTGTATCGGAGAAGCCGTAGTGCTCGAGAACGGGCGCGCCGTCCGCCATGACCTCCTGGGCGAGTTCGTAGACGGCCCCTTCCACGCACCCTCCGGAAACCGATCCGTGCACAGTCCCTTCTGGGCCCGACGACCATGGACGCGCCCGGATCGCGCGGGGCAGACCTCGACGTGTTAATGACGGTGGCCAACCCGACTGTCTCACTCCGTCTCCCACCACGTCGGTCAGTTCATCCAAGATCTCCCGCACTGAGTTCTCCTCCCCTGGTGGTCACCCGACGAACGTGGTCGGATCCATGCGGCTCAGAAGACCGGTGGCCACGCCGACCCGCCGCTCCTCGTCCTGCTTGCGATCCTTGCCTGAGCATCGCCGACTTGACTAGCTGCCCGCCGAGGAATCGAATGGGCTCCGGCGGCAGCCAGCTTCGTGACGGTGGACGGGTCAGGAAGGAAGTAGAGAGACCATCCTTGGCGCCGGTTGCCAGACTCGCGAGGATGCGCGCACCGAGCACCGACGGGCCGATTCCGTCGCCGGAATAGCCAGTGCCGAAGAAGACACCTGGGATGTCCGGAGAGCTCGCCGAAGAACGGCAGCGAGGAGAGCGAGTACTCGACTGGAGCTCGCCAGGACGACACGCACCTCGGCATCGGCAGCATCGGGAACGTGTCCGCTGCAATCTGCTGCACAGCAGGCGTCCCAGGCGTGGGGGGCTGTGCTAAACAGCGTGCTCGCCCCGCGCGAACCCCAGCCGAGCCCGAGGCCTGCCTTGCCGAAGAGAAGTTTCCCATCCGCCAACGGGTCGCCAGTAGTCGAGCAGGCGGCCAGCGTCGGACACGTTGGTGAGTGGTGCACTTGACGGCGGCTGCCCGCGGTCGGACCACGACATTGTCGGATGCCGTCATCACCAGGTGCGATCTCAACTGCAGGGAACTGGTGCACCATGCGTTGATCGCCAACACCACCGACTCGGCGCGAACTCTGCCATAGCGGCTGAAGACGGTCGTCACTCCGTGATCTCGACGCCATCCCCGTCATCGGGCTGTGCTCGTACACCGTGACACCTAGGGCGCGCGGCAACTGCCAGGAGCCCGTCGACCAAGCGGACGGGGTGGAGGCCAACACAGGTGGGGTCTACGAGGCCGCCGCGTACCGGGGCACCCGCCAGCCGGGTCGCAGTGTCAGCGTCGACCTCGACGAAGGGAGAGCCGTGATGGAGGGCAGCGGCAGCCATGGTGTCCTCCCACGCGCCATCCTGACTGCTGTTGTTCGACGCCCACAGCCAGCCGTTCGACTCCATCTGGGCGTCGATCTCGTGATCGACGCAGAACCGCTTGATGTGATCGATGGCGTCGACCGAGGCTCGCGCGATCTCGGGGCCTTCGCTCTGCCCGCCAAACCGCACGAGGGCCGGGAGCTTTGGCCATAGGTTCATTAGTATCCCGGCGTTGGTGCCACTGGCTCCGGCGCCACACAGGCTGCCCTCCAGCAGGACAACATTGATACTCGGCTGCCGTTGCTTGAGCTCGATGGCCGTCCACAGCCCTGTGAACCCGCCACCAACTATGCAGATGTCGGCCTGCACCGATGAGAGAAGGGGCTGATGACCAGGTCCCGGCGACTTTGTTGCCTGTAAGTCGCGCAACCAGTAAGACCGAGTCACCGTATCTGGCGCGTCGAGCTTTTTGAGTTGCGGCGTAGTCCATGTGTGGGTCATTGGCTCGTTCCTAGCCAGCGTGGCGGCGGGTCGGAAACACGTAAGTCGAACCGGCGCTCACACGGGTCGGCATGCACACCCCCAATGTAGGAACAATCATCCAATCCAACCTGCGCCTTGATGCCAAAAAGGGTTAGCTGTTTGCAGGTAGGCGACAAGTTGCCGATCAGCGGGCACACCTTCTCCGGCCCGACCTCGTTCACGCCGTTGGTGATGGTGGATTTGGCGGGTCCGTTGCCACCGGTGGTGTCGGCCCTCTCTCCCACTTCAGCGGTCCACGCCGCACTGGTGCCTCCCATGAAGCCGCAGGTCACCGGCGGTGCCGGAGGTTCTCCGCACGTCCTACGAGGGCCGGACGTCACATCATCCCAGCCAAAGGGCCGATCGGGCCGCTGGGGTGGACGCCTGAGGACGCAAGAGAGCCGAACACACAGCGACGCCGCGGGACGGGGGTTTCCACCCGCGCAGCCATGGGTACGCCCTCCTTGACTTCACAGGAGGAACTCATGACCGTCTCCACACACGTCGCGACCTGCCAAGGCTGACGTCTCACCCTGGGTCGAACGACTGGGCCGACTTGGTCTGATCGCTCGTGGCGTGACGTACTTCCTGATCGGAGTCATCGCGCTCCAGATGGCCTTCGGGGACGCGTCAAGCTCCGCCAGCCAGAAGGGGGCGTTTCACACGGTCGCCTCACAGCCCTTCGGTGAGGTGCTGCTCTGGGTGATCGCCGCTGGCCTCTTGGGGTATGCCCTCTGGCAGCTCATCGGAGCCCTCAGCGTCCATGACGCCGACACTGCCAAGGCGTGGGGCAAGAGGGTCCTCTACCTTGTCAAGACAGCAATCTACGTGGCGCTCGCATGGACCGCGGCGAGCATCGCCATGCATGCGGGAAGCAGCGGCGGACCCAGCACCGCAGAGATCATGAAGAACGACATGGGACGGCTGCTCGTCGGCGTGGTGGGCGTAGCGATCGTCGTCACAGGTCTGGTCCTCGCGTGGAAAGGGCTGGACCACTGACTTCGAGAAGAAGCTGCGCACCGATCAGATGAGTGAGCAGGCCTACCGGTCGTCCGGACGTTGGGACGTGTCGGCTACCTGGCGCGAGGAGTCGGTGTTCACCCTCTTCGGGATCCTTGGTCGTGTATGCCGCCATCACCTTCGCGCCCAAGAGGACGTCGGGGATCGACGAGGCCCTTCAGGAGGTGGCACAGGCTCCGGCGGGCTCGATCCTGCTGGCGATTGTCGCCATCGGCCTGATGGCCTTCGGTGTGTACTCCTGCGCGGAGGCACGCTACCGCCGCTTCGAGGCCTGAACCTGCTCGGCAGGATCATCACGCCCGAAGGGATTGAGGGACGCGCTCGATTTCGTCAGTGGGGAGAGCGCTCGCTGTGACGCGCCGCTCTCCGCGTAGAAGCAGAATCATCGGTGGAAGCATGAGAAGTACCCAGACGGTCTCGAACCACCCGAATATCCAGAGCGCGAGATAGAACCCGATCACCCCTATGTACCCGATCTGAGTCTTCCGTCCGCCACTGAGGACCAGCACACCAACGGTCGCCTCGAACACGATCAGCAGGCCGATGTAGAGGACCTGGTTTGGGGCGACTAGGGCACGCCAAGAATCGGTGACCCAGGCGAAGTGTGCAGGGTCGGCGAAGTCGGCGTAGTCGACGTCGGTGACCAGGTTGACGACGTGGAGAAGCACGCCGCCGATGACGAACAGAACCCCCACGGCGATGCGACCCATCAACCGTGCGCGAGCGCTACTACCTGCGAGAACGCCGGCGACCAGCGTCAGGACGCCGCATGCCACCCACAGGCCCTGCCAGAGGGCGCTCATACCCACCTCCTGGAACGTTTGTCCTGATCCGATCGCAACACCGTCACCCGGCAACAGCCAGAGGCCATTGTCCCGGACTTGCTCACATGCCGCTCTACCGTGGCTGCCATGACGACACGACGGTCCGATGCACAGCTTCCTGCAGTCCCGAGCCGGATGCTGTCGTTGTGGAACGGAGCGAGCGTCGACCCCGAGCAGGTGTATGCCTCACCCTGCTTGATCGACGGTGGTCCGGGATCTTTCCAGCCCGAGGACGCGCTTGAGGATGTCGCCACTTGGCGATCGTCCTTTCCTGACCTCCGTCGGGAAGTTCGAATGGTTCTCCGCGGGGGAGCGGGCGCCGATCGTGGGAGTCGCGGCTCGGCAGCCCGCTTCCCATGACCTGACCGCTGTCATGCTGGCCGGTTGCGAGCTGGCCGGGCCGCACCGAGCGCCGTGGCGCGCACGGATGTATAGTTGCGTGATGCAAGCAACTAAATCCGAGCTCGGCGAGCTGCCGACGCCCTGCGGGACATCGTCATGACGGCGCGCCGCAGGCGTCGCGAGTCCCCCCACGACACCGCGGTCATCGCCCTGCTCGCGCACCTCGTCGCCATCGGACCGCTGCGCGCGAGCGAGCTCGCCGAACGCGCGTGCCTGGATCCCGTCGACGGTCAGCCGCCACCTCCGCAGCCTGGAGACCGACGGCTACCTCGTCCGGACCCCAGACCCCGATGACGGTCGCGCGACCCGGCTCGAGGTGACCGGCGACGGTCGCAACCTGGTGCGCGAGGCGCGTCAGCAGAAGCTCGCCCGGCTGGGCGCGGCGGTCTCGGAGTGGACCGCGGACGACCTCGCCACCCTCACCCGACTGGCCCGAAAGCTCGCCGACAGCATGGAGACCCTGTGACATCCGCGATGGAGACCACCGAACGATCGGCGACACGACACCTGCACTGGGCGCTCGGCGCCCTGATGCTCACGCTGCTGCTGGCCGCGCTCGACCAGACGATCGTGTCGACGGCACTGCCGACCATCACCAGCGACCTGGGCGGGCTTGAACGAGCTGTCGTGGGTGGTCACCGCCTACATGCTCGCCGCGACCGCCAGCACCCCCATCTGGGGCAAGATCTCCGACCTCTACGGCCGCAAGTCGATGCTGCAGCTGGCGGTCGTCATCTTCGTCGCAGCGTCCGCGCTGGCCGGGCTGTCCCAGAACATGGCCGAGCTCATCGCCACGCGCGCACTGCAGGGTCTCGGCGGCGGTGGGCTCATGGTGCTGGTCATGGCGGTGATCGCCGACCTGATCCCGCCTCGCGAGCGAGGGAGGTACGTCGGGCTCTTCGGTGCCGTGTTCGGGATCGCGAGCGTGATCGGCCCCCTGCTCGGAGGATTCTTCACCGAGCACCTCTCGTGGCGCTGGATCTTCTACATCAACCTGCCCTTGGGGATCGCGGCCTTCCTGGTGCTCGGATCGGTGCTGCACCTCCCGCGCCACCGCACCGAGCACCGCATCGACTGGGTCGGTGCCTCACTGCTCGTCGTGGGTGTCACCAGCCTGCTCATGGTCACGGTGTGGGGCGGCAACGAGTTCGCCTGGGTGTCGTGGCAGATCTTCGGCCTCGCCGACGCTCGCCGTCGTGACGCTGGTGCTCTTCGTGTTCCAGGAGCTGCGTCACCCCGAGCCCATGGTGCCGATGGAGCTGTTCCGGAACCGCACGTTCACCGTCACCTCGGGGATCGGCTTCGTCGTGGGCTTCGCCATGTTCGGCGCCATCGTCTACCTGTCCATCTTCCTGCAGGTGGTCTACGGCTCGAGTCCGACCACGGCAGGTCTGCAGCTGCTGCCCGCTGATGGCCGGAATCCTCGTGGCGTCCATCACCAGCGGACGCCTGATCACCAGGACCGGTCGCTACCGGATCTACCCGATCATCGGGACGGGGCTCGCCACCATCGGGCTCTTCCTGCTCTCCCAGATGAACGAGAGCACCCCGTACTGGAAGATCTCGATCGCCATGCTGGTGCTCGGCGCCGGGCTCGGGAACGTGATGCAGGTGCTCGTGCTGGCCGTACAGAACTCGGTGGAGCCGCGGGACATCGGTACCGCCACCAGCGGTGCGACGTTCTTCCGTTCCATCGGCGGCTCGTTCGGCACGGCCGTGTTCGGTGCGGTGTGGGCCGCCCGACTGACGGCCGAGCTCAAGGGCGTCCTGCCTGCCGGCGCAGCCGCAGGAGCAGATCCGCGTGCGTCGATGGCGAACATCGCCGCTCTCCCTGCCGACCTGCAGAGTGAGGTGCTCGGCGCCTTTGCCCGGGCGACCGACACGACGTTCCTGACCGGAGTGCCGATCATGGCCGCCGCGTTCGTGCTGGCGTGGTTCGTGCCCGTCGTCGCCCTGCGGACAGGCAATGCCCAGGAGACCGACACGACCGAACGACGAGGCCGACCTGGTCGAGGAAGAGGTCCAGCAGCTTCCGTGAGTGCGCCGGCGTCAGCTGTTGCCTGAACGGTCCTTGAGGATCTGCTGGCTGGCCAGGCGGGCGGGTGCGCCCATGACGCAGCCGCCGGGATGGGTGCCCGAGCCGCACTGGTAGTAGCCCTCGATCGGCGTCCGGTACTGGCTCCAGCCCGGTGCCGGCCGGAAGAAGTACATCTGCGGCAGCAGGAAGTCACCGGCGTAGATGTTGCCCTCGGACAGGCCGACCACGCGTTCGATGTCGAGCGGGGTGACGACCTCACGGTGCAGCACGAGGTCGCCGAAGCCCGGGAAGAACGACTCGATGGTGGCTTGCACCGTGTCGCCGAGGTTGTTCCGCTCGGTGTCCCAGTCGCTTCCCTTGAGGTGGTAGGGCGCGTACTGCACGAAGCACGACATGACGTGCTTGCCGGGCGGAGCCATGTCGGGGTCGAGGAACGACTGCAGGCAGGTGTCGAGGTAGGGACGCTCGCTGTACCAGCCGTACTTGGCGGCGTCGTACGCACGCTCGAGGTACTCGATCGACGGCGCGAAGCTGACGAAGCCCCGGTACTGGTCGGTGCGGTCCCCGAGCGCCGGGTAGCGCGGGGTCCCGTCCAGGGCGAAGTTCACCTTCGCGCTGGTGCCGTTGTACTGGTAGCGGTCGATGCTCTCGACGAGGTCGCCGGGGAGCTCGCGGGGGTCGACCAGCTTGGTGAACGTCTGACGGGGGTCGAGCGCGCTGACGACGGTGTCGGCGTGGAACTCGGTGCCGTCCACCAGAACGACGCCGATGGCGCGCCCTTCCTTGGTGAGGACGTGGTCGACGCGGGCCTCCAGCTTGATCTCAGCGCCGAAGGACTGGGCGGCGCGAGCCAGCATCTGCGTGAACCCGCCGTTGCCGCCCTTGTGGAACGACCACGAACCAAGGTGCCCGTCGTGCTCACCCATCATCATCATCAGCGAGACCAGGCCGGAACCGGCCGACATCGGGCCCACCTTCGTGCCCGTCGTCGAGGACGCCGCCAGGTAGCCCTTGAGGACCTCGCTCTCGAAGTAGTCGTCGAGGAAGTCGGCGATGCTGCCCGTGATGAGTCGGACTGCGTCGTGGATGACCCTCGGCTCGGCTGACCCGAGATGCCCGAGCAGCCACGCGATGTCGAGCGCGTCCTCCTCCGACTTGCCGAAGATGTTCGGCGGCACCCGGTCGAACAGCGGGTACATCAGCTGCAGGACGCGGGCGACGTCGTGCTCGAACCGGTCCATGGCGTCCGCGTCCCGCGGTGAGTGACGCATGATCTCGCGGATGTTCTCGTCGCGGTCGGGACCGAGCAGCAGGTAGTCGCCGTTCTCCATGGGGGAGAAGGAGGTGGGCATGTAGATCGGGTTGAACCCGTGCTTGACCAGCTCGAGCTCGCGGATGACCTCGGGTCGGATCAGGCTGAGCGCGTAGGAGAACGTGGTGAAGCTGAAGCCCGGGTAGAGCTCCTCGGTGATCGCGGCGCCCCCGACCAGGTGACGCTGCTCGAGGATCAGCGTCTTCAGTCCGGCTTTGGCGAGGTAGGCGCCGTTGACCAGGCCGTTGTGCCCGCCCCCGACGATGATCGCGTCGTAACGGTTGGTGTCGGTCATGTCATGGACGTCTTTCGCTCGGGGTTGAAGAAGGGCATGGCGCACACCGTTGCCGGAACGGTGGTGTAGACGTGGTTGACCGTCACCTCGACGTCGATCGTGGTGCCGATCTGGGAGAGCTCCGGTCGCACGCGGGCGATGCCGATCTGGGTCTGCATCATGGGGGAGTACGCGTAGCTGGTGGCGTATCCCGCCCGTTCGCCGTGGGCGTCGTAGAGCATGGTCTCCCACGCTGCCGGTGGTTCGTCCTTCGGGGGGATGAGCCCGGCGTCGTAGTGCAGCTGCTCGAAGGCGTGACCGTCGACCATCAGGCCCACGGTCTTCCAGCGGGACGAGCCGTTCGCCCGCTCGGCGCGGATCGCACGACGTCCGGCGAACGGACGCGTCTCGTCGTCGATGCCCTTGAGCAGCCAGCCGAAGCCGAGCTCGTCCGGGGTGAAGCGGTCGTGCTCGTTGAACGCGTAGCGGCTCGAGGTGAACTCGGCTCCGATGAGCGGAAGCCCCGCCTCGATCCGCAGCATGTTGAGAGCCTGGTCACCGAACGGACGCATGCGGTGCGGCTCGCCGACCTCCATGACGGCGTCCAGAACCGCGAGTGCGTCGTCGGCAGGGATGCGGAGCTCGTAGCCCAGGTCACCGGTGAACCCGGTGCGGCTGACCGTCACCTCGCTGCCGGCAATCTTCGCCGGTGAGTGGCCGAAGTAGCTGAGCTCATTCACCTCTGGCGCCAGTGACGAGAGCGCCGCCCGCGAGCGAGGGCCCTGTACCGCGAGCATCGCGTACTGGTCGGAGACGTCCTCCACCGCCACCTCGAGCGAACCGATCTGGTTCTGCAGGAACGACAGGTTGGGCTCGGCAGCGGTGAGCAGGAACTCGTTCGCGGAGTGGCGGAAGACCACGCCGTCCTCGAGCACGTAACCGTCGCTGTCGCACCAGATCGTGTACTGCGCGCGCCCAGGACGGCAGGTGCGGATGTCGCGGGTGAGGATGCCCCCGAGGAACGACTCGGCGTCCCGGCCGGTGATCTCGTACTTGTACAGCGGCGACGCGTCGAAGAAGCCGACGGCCTGGCGGACGCCGAAGTACTCGTGCTTGGCGGCGATGTCGTACTGCGTGGCCGACAGGTGTCCGGCCCAGTGCGTCCAGAGCTGGGTGGTGTTCAGCTCGGCCAGGCGCGGGTGGAACGGCGTGGTCTTGACCATGGGGGAGCTCCCGGGGTTCCGGTCGACGTTGGGAGCACCCTAAGGGCTGTTGGACAGGCGTGCAACAGCCCTCTACGGTGACGCCGTGGCCAGGATGACGCCGGAGCAGCGCCGTGAGGCGATCATCGACGCCACTTCCCGGGTCATGGTGCGCCAAGGCATAGCCGCCACCACCGCCCGTGACGTCGCCGCCGAGATGGGCACCTCCAGCGGTCTCATCCACCACTACTTCTCGTCCATGGACCAGCTGCTCGCCGATGCGTTCGCCCGCGTGGCGACCGCGGACTTCGAGCGCACGGTCGAGGCCTGCCGACACGGGCGGGACGCCATCGAGCGACTGGCGCACTTCATCACCGCGTACAACAGCGCGGACGAGGAAGGCGCGATGCAGCTGTGGCTCGATGCGTGGGCCGAGGCGGCACGACGACCGGCGCTGCAGCGCTCCACGCGTCGCCTGAACGAGGAGTGGCAGGCGCTGCTGGCCGAGCTGTTGCGGGCGGGAGTGGCAGAGGGACTCATGGTCTGCGGTGAACCGGATGCCGTGGCGTGGCGGCTCGTCTCGCTGCTGGACGGTCTCGCCCTGCAGACCGTCGCCCACGGTGATCTCATCAGCCGCGAGCAGGCAGTGACGTGGGCCCAGGTGGCCGCCGAGCTCGAGCTGGGACTGGCGCCGGGCGCACTTGCCGTGGAGGTCGGCGCCGTCTCCGGCCGTTGACCGGGGATACCGTGGAAGCCCCACGGAGCACGGGAGGCGCGATGGACGGGCTCAGCACCTGGTTCTGGTTCGACGGCACCGCCGAAGAGGCGGCCACCTTCTACGCCGAGCTCTTCGGCGGCGAGGTCACCGAGGTGCAGCGCATCCCCGACGAGGTCACCGGTTCTCCAGGCGGTGTGGTGACGGCGAGCTTCCGGATCTTCGGCCACGAGTTCCATGCCTTCAACGGGGGAACGCTGTACCAGCCGACCGCGGCGGTGTCGTTCATGGTGCCGTGCGACGGGCAGCCGGAGATCGACCGCGTCTGGGCGGCGCTCGCCGACGGCGGCACCGAGCTGCAATGTGGCTGGGTGACGGATCGCTTCGGCATCACGTGGCAGGTGGTCCCGTCCAACCTGCAGCAGCTGCTCTCAGGGGAGGGCGACCTCGAGGCCTCGCGCCGGGTGTGGCAGACGCTGATGCCGATGGTGAAGATCGACGTCGCTGCCCTCGAGGCCGCGCTGCGCGGCTGAGGCGACACATCACTCGACGGTTGCGGTGAAGTCCTTCACGACGTAGTACGTCTCGTCGTCGATCGCACCCGTGCGAAAAGAGGTGGAGAGGTTGGCGTCGTCCTGCGAAAGTGGCCCATGGCCTGGACATTCTCCACTGACCCCGAAGCGTTCGCCGCGAGCGCCGGTGAGCTGCTGCTGACCGACCCCGTCCGGAACACCATCAGCGCGGTCGGCATGGAGCGCTGGGCGGTGGAGGGCGCGCCCGAGGGCAGCTTCTTCGGGTGGTGGGCGGACGCCTCAGGGACCGTGAGGGGCGCGGCGTCGATGAACCCGCCGTGGCCACTTCTGCTGGACGAGGCTCCCGAGGAGTGCCTGCCCTCGTTGGTCGAAGCCCTGCTGGCCGACGGGCGAGCGGTCACAGGGGTCAATGCAGATGTGCCGTTGGCGGCGACCTTCGCGGCGATGTGGACGGCGCGTACCGAGACAGTCGCGCAGCTCTTCATGGCCACTCGGCTGTTCGAGCTGGGTGACCTGTTCGAGCCTCGGCACGCGGTGGCGGGGACACCGCGTCGAGCTGACGAGAGCGACCTCGACCTGCTCGTCGCGTGGATGAACGCCTTCCTGCGGGACATCCACGAGCCGGCGCACGATGGCGAGGACTCGATGCGAGCGCGGCTGCGGACCGGCGAGGTGTGGCTGTGGGCCGACGCGGGCCGGTGAGCCGGTGTCGATGGTCGGTCGGACGCCGCCGGCAGCCGGCGTTGCGCGGATCGGTCCGGTGTACACGCCCGACGCCGCACCGCGGTCGCGGCTACGCGGAGGCGCTCACGCACGCTGTGTGTGCGAGGGCTCGCGGCTCAGGGGATGCGGCTGGTGCTCTTCGCCGACCAAGCCAATCCGACGTCGACCGGCATCTATCGCGCTCTCGGGTTCGCGCCGGTGCAGGACCGCATGGCGCTGCGCTTCGTCAGCTGACCTGGTCCCTGGACGACCCGAAGGCGGGGCAGCCCGACCGGGCCGCCCCGCCTTCGCGGGTGGTGCTGCGGCTACTTGCCGGCAGCGGCGTTCTTCAGCGTGGCGCCCGCGCTCACCTTGGCGGTGTGCTTGGCGGCCACCTGGATCTCGGCGCCGGTCTGCGGGTTGCGGGCGGTGCGGGCGGCGCGGAAAGCGCGCTCGAAGGTCAGGAAGCCGGGGATGCTGACCTTCTCGTCCTTGGCGATCGTCTCTCCGACGACCTCCGCCATGGCGGCAAGGACGCGGTCGGCGTCCGCCTTGGTGACTCCAGCGCGCTCAGAGACGGCCTGGACGAGCTCGGTGCGATTCATGTGACTCCTCGGTCATCGGTCGGTCGATCAGCCTCACGCTACGACGTGGCACGGGGTCCGGCGCGCTCGCCACGCGTGAGCCGCGTCACGGATGTGGCAGGCTGGGCCTGTGGATAACGCCCTCGGACTGCCCGTCCGCGCGCCCTGGTTCGAGCGTCGAGAGGTGGCGGCTGGGGTCACCTGGCTCCTCGAGCCGGGGGTGCACCCCTTCCTGCGGGCCAACATCTGGCACGTCCGGGGTCGCGACGGCGACCTCGTCGTGGACACCGGGATGGGCATCGGCTCGCTGCACGAGGCGTTCCCGGACCTGTTCGCGGACGACCCCCTCGCCTTCATCACTCACGGTCACTACGACCACACAGGCGGTGCACACGCGTTCCCGCGGCGCACCTGTCACGTGGCCGAGGCCCCCATGCTGCTGGAGCCGGAGGAGTCCACCCTCGTCACCGCCGAGCTGCCCGCGTCCTTCGCCGATGCCCTCGCCGCCGACGAGCCCGGCGGCGTGGCCCCGCCCTACCTCATCGACACGGTGCCGGGCGCCGACTACGACGTCCGCGGCTACACCGTGCCGTCCGCGCCGGTCGAGGCTCCGCTGCAGGACGGGGACGTGATCGACCTCGGCGATCGCTCCTTCGAGGTGGTCCACCTGCCGGGCCACACCCCCGGGTCGGCCGGTCTCTACGACGCCGCCAACGGCGTCCTGTTCACCGGAGACGTCCTGTACGACGGCGAGCTGCTCGACGAGCTCCCCGAGTCCGACATCGACAGCTATGTGGCCTCGATGCGTCGCCTTGCGTCACTGGATGTGCAGGTCGCCTATCCCGGCCACGAGCAGCCACTGTCCGGCGACGACGTGCAGCGGTTGGCGTCGGCGTACCTCGACCGTCGGGCTCACTGACGCTGACGTCATGGCACTGAGATCCCGGACGCAGTGGTGGGGGGTGGTGCTGGACGCGCCCGACGGCATCGCGCTCGCGCACTTCTACGCACGGCTCCTGGGATGGCAGGTGTTCCACGAACACGACGGCGGTGCCGCCGTCGCACCGTCGGAGGACGCCGGGTACAACTTGGCGTTCGAGACCGAGAAGCACTACACGCGCCCGGTCTGGCCGACCGTCGAGGGCGAGCCGCAGATGTCGATGCACCTCGACCTCGAGGTGGACGACCTCGAGCATGCGGTCGCCTTTGCCCTCGAGTGCGGTGCCGAGCTGGCGTCCTACCAGCCGCAGGAGACCGTGCGCGTCCTGCTCGACCCGGCCGGCCACCCCTTCTGTCTCTACCTCGATCCGTCGGCGTAGAGCACGTCGTCTCGGCTGAACACGTCGACGGCCTTCGCCTCGGACAGCAGCCGTGCGCGCAGCGGTTCGGCGCGCTCAGTGAAGCTGCGCTGCCGCTCGACGTACTCCGCGCGGCCGTCGGGCGTCTCGATGGCGATCGGCTCGAGGCCGAGGTCACTCAGGTCGTACGGCGACGCACGCATGTCGACGGTGCGGATCTCGCGCGCGAGCTCGAAGCAGTCGGCCACCAGCTCGGACGACGTCAGTGGGCTCAGCTTGTACGACCACTTGTAGAGGTCCATGCCGGCATGCAGGCATCCTCGCTGCTCGAAGTCCGGCTGGTCGGAGCGCGTCAGCTGGTGCGCGTTCAGCGGTCGCGCGGTCTCGGTGAAGAAGCGGAAGGCGTCGAAGTGCGTGCACCGGGCGCCGAGATCCTCGACGACGTCCGCCACCTGACCGGGTGCCAGCCGCAGCGGCCACGACGCGTGACGGATCTCCGCCGGGTCGAGGCCGTGGACCATCGCCCACTCGTGGACCCCGAAGCACCCGAAGGTCGCCGGGCGCTCGCGCATGCGTTCGAGGAGGTGCCACCACCCACCGCGCAGTCGTGAGTCGCTCGGGAAACGCGGCGGCGTCCACCGTGACGCCGTGTGGCGTGTGCACGTAGCCGCGTCGACCGAGCAGCTCGTCGGCTCCGTCACAGGCCACTCCCAGTCCCGGATGCCAGGTGAGCAGCTGGGCGGGGCGGAAGGAGTAGTAGGTGAAGAGGAAGTCGTCGACCGGGTCGCTGTCACCACGGCGACGCCGTTCCAGACGCGGCTCCACCCACGGGAGCACCCGCGCGCGGTGGTGCTGCGCGCGAGCCTGCCACTCCGACGCGGGACAGCGTCGTCAGCACGCGACCAGGATAGGAAGCCCGCGTGGACGGCTAGCCTGGCGGCATGAGCACCGACGACTGGCGTGACGAGCCTCTGCTGCCCGAGCAGACCGAGGACGACGTCGACCGGGAGCCGGACGACAACGACGACCGGCTACGCCAGGACGTCCCGCCCCATCACGGGGACTGACGGCCTCGCTCGCCTACTGGCCGGCGGGTCGGGTGTAGTCGCCAGAAGGGCCACCCTGCGCGCGCAACGCGTCGCGGATCTCGGCGAGCAGCTCGACCTCGGTGGGTGCAGCCGGCTCGCCAGGCTTCGCCATGCGCTCCTTGATCTTGTTCATCGGCAGCACGATCAGGAAGTAGACGACGGCTGCCACAGCCAAGAAGTTGACGAGTGCGTCGAGGACCAGGCCAAGGCTGAAGGTCGCATTGTTGATCGTGAATGTGCCCACGGACGTCAGGTCGGTCTTCCCGAAAATGGCGGCGATCAAGGGATTGATGATGCCGTCGACGACCGATCCGATCAGTGCGACCACGGCGAGGCCGATGACGAAGGCGACCGCGAGGTCGACGACGTTCCCCCGCATGAGGAAGTCCTTGAAGCCCTTCATGAACCCTCCACTCTCGATTCCTCCCCTGCTCGCACGCTAGCGCACGGTTCAGCGGGGATGGAGGGCGATCGTCAGCTCGCTTCCCGCAGCCGCCGCGGCGAGTGCGGCTGCCTGCTCCGGCACGACCAGGACGACGACGAGCCCTTCACCGTCCGTCCATGGACCCGCGTCGGTGGAGGGTGTGGCGGTGACGGTCACGCCGGACGCCACGACCTCCACGCCCCGAGCGGTTGTCGGCGGCGAAGACGTCCACCTGGTCGCCCGGTTGCAGCAGCGAGGCGACCGCGGCGTCTGCGAGACGCAGCGGCACCGCGAGCTGACCCGCCGGGATGCTGATGCCGCGGTCGGCCGACGGCTCGGTCGAGGAGCTGCTGCGACGGAGCTGCTCAACGCGGACAGCCCCAGCAGGACAGCGGCGAAGGCGCACGCCCGCTGCGAGGGGGCGACGACGGAGGGCGAGCCAACGACGGATCGCGCCGGTGGACGGGGTGGCCATGACGGGTGACGGTAGGCCCGACGGAGCCGCCGTGGGCGGCTGTCCACAGGTTCAGGAGCTGGCGGCACCCGCGGTGCTGGAGCTCGACGAGGCTCCGCCACCCGAGGAGTCCGACTTCGAGCCGGACGAGGAACCGCTGGAGCCGGAGGAGTCCGACTTCGAGGTGCCGCTGGACGAGTCCGACTTCGCAGGCGTCCCGCCGTCGCTGGTCGCAGTCGACGGGCGTGCTCCCGGACGAGCCCGCGCGGCTGTCGGTGCGGTAGAAGCCCGAGCCCTTGAAGGTGACGCCGACGGGGTGGAACTTCTTGCGCAGCGACCCTCCGCAGCTGGGGCAGTCGGTGAGGGCGTCGTCGGTGATGGCCTGGACAGCCTCGAAGGCGTGGTCGCACGCGGTGCAGACGTAGGCGTAGGTGGGCACGAACGCTCCTTCGGGACGGGGTTGGCACTCTCCCCTGGTGAGTGCCAAGTCTACCCCTCGCGGCGGGCTGTGTCCGCCGAGCCCCCACTCTCCACGTCCACTCCGGGCCGACCGATCCGTGGGAGGCTTCACGACGTTCCGTCGTCGGGTCGGCGAGAGGAGGACTGCGGTGACCGAGCTCAGTGGCCACGCCCTCAAGCTGACGGTGATCGTGGGTGAGGACGACGTGCACGTCCACCGACCCGTCTACACCGAGGTGGTGATCCGGGCGCGGGAGGCGGGGCTCGCCGGTGCCACGGTCGTGCGCGGCGTCGAGAGCTACGGTCGCCGTTCCCTCGTGCACACCAGCCGCCTGGTCTCGCTCTCGCACGACCTTCCGGTGGTGATCACGATCATCGACGAGGACGCCAAGATCCGGGCCTTCCTGCCCGCGGTGACCGAGGTGGTCAAGGGCGGGATCGTCCTGCTCGAGGACGTCGCCGTCGTGCACTACGTCGGCTCCCATGAGCCGGGAGAGGCGTAGCCGCTGGGACGAAGCTGGGGGCAGGTAGCGTCACCGTCGTGTCAGAGGCGGAGGTGCTCGACGCGCGAGGCTCCGGCCCCGGACGTCGCCGGCGGTCGCGGCCGCGGTGGGGTGCGACCGTTCTGGCGCTGCTGGCCGGACTGCTCGCTCTCGCGCTGATCGCCGGAACCGCCGTGGGCGGTTGGCTGGTGCAGCGGTCGTTGCCCCAGACCGAGGGTGAGCTGCGGGTGGAAGGGCTCGGTGCACCGGTCGAGGTGCAACGGGATGCGCGCGGCGTCCCCACGATCGTGGCGGAGACGAGCGACGACCTCTTCTTCGCGCAGGGATACGTGCATGCGCAGGACCGTTTCTGGGAGATGGATGTCCGGCGGCACATCACCGCCGGCCGCCTCTCGGAGATGTTCGGTGCCGATCAGGTCGAGACCGATGCGTTCGTCCGCACGTTGGGCTGGAGGCGGATCGCCGAGCAGGAGCTCGACCTGCTCACACCGGAGACGCTCGAAGCTCTCACTGCCTACGCGTCGGGGGTGAACGCCTACCTCGACACGCACGACGACACCGAGGTGAGCCTGGAGTACGCGGTGCTCGGGCTCACCGCCCGCGGGTACACCATCGACCCCTGGACGCCGGCCGACTCGGTTGCCTGGCTCAAAGCCATGGCTTGGGATCTGCGCGGCAATCTCGAGGAGGAGACCGACCGAGCTCTGCTCGTGCCCACGGTGCGCTCCCTGGTCGACGACCTCTACCCGCCGTACCCCTACGCCCGGCACGACGTGATCGTGCCTCAGGGCAGCCTGACCGATGGTCGGTGGCGACCAGGACCTGTCCTCGAGCGAGCGCCGGCCGTCGCAGCGTCACCACCGGTCCGGTCTGCGCTGCTGGCGGCGCGCACCGGTGCCGAGCGCCTGGATGCGTGGCTCGGTGCGTACGGCCCCGGCGTGGGTTCGAACTCCTTCGCGGTCACCGGTGACCGGACGGAGTCGGGAGGCGCACTGCTCGCGAACGACCCGCACCTCGCGCCCAGCCTTCCCGGCATCTGGTACCAGGCGAACCTTCGCTGTCGCGTGGTGGACGCGGCCTGCCCCTACGACGTCGGTGGCTTCACGTTCTCGGGGCTGCCGGGCGTCATCATCGGTCACAACGACCGCATCGCCTGGGGCTTCACCAACAACGGCTCGGACGTCACCGACCTCGCGTACGAAGCGCTCAACGGCGACCGCTACGTCCGCGGCGGGCGTCTCGTCCCGCTCGACGAGCGCGTCGAGACCATCGAGGTGGCCGGCGGTGATGCCCAGGAGATCCGGGTGCGTTCCACCGACTGGGGACCGCTCATCTCCGACGTGAGCGACGAGCACCTGCGGCTGGTCGAGGACACCTTCAGCCCCGCCGACCTCCCGGCCGACGCCGACGAGGTCGCGATCGCCCTGCAATGGACCGCCCTCGAGCCGGGACGGACCGCCGACGCGATCCTGCAGCTGAACGCGGCGCGCGACTTCGCCGACTTCCGGTTGGCCGCGACATCCTTCGAGGTGCCCAGCCAGAACATGCTCTACGCCGACGTCGACGGTCACATCGGCTACCAGATGCCCGGCAACATCCCGGTGCGCATCGGCGGGGACGGCACCTCTCCGGTGCCGGGATGGAACACCTCCTACGGCTGGTCGCGCTACATCCCGTTCGGTCAGCTGCCCTGGACGCTCGACCCGCCGGAGCAGTACATCGTCGCCGCGAACCAGGCAGTGGTCGGACCCGAGTACCCGTACCTGCTGACGCGTGACTGGTCGTACGGCTACCGCAGTCAACGTCTGATCGACCTGATCGAGCGGTCGGATCCGCTCACTCCCGCCTCAGCGGCGGCGCTGATGACCGACACCACCAACGGCTTCGCGCCCACGCTCGTCCCGCACCTGCTCGACGTCGACGTGGACGCAGACACAGCGGAGGCACAGGCTCTGCTCGAGGGCTGGCAGTTCGACCAACCCGTCGACTCGGCGCCCGCCGCCTACTACAACGCAGTGTGGCGTCACCTGCTGGCCCGGGTGTTCCACGACGAGCTGACCGGTGACCTGCGCCCGGACGGCAGCGACCGCTGGTTCGAGGTGATGCGCGAGCTGTTGACCGACCCGTGGTCGCGTTGGTGGGACGACGCGACCACCGAGGACGTCGAGTTCGCCGACGAGATCATCGTGGCCGCGATGCAGGACGCTGACGCCGAGCTCACCGAACGGCTCGGGAACGACCCCACCGAGTGGCGGTGGGGTGACCTGCACCAGCTGGAGCTCACCCATCAGACCTTCGGCAGCAGCGGCGTCGGCCCACTCGAGGCGTTGTTCAACCGAGGCCCGTTGGCCACCCCGGGCGGTGACGGGATCGTCAACGCCACCGGCTGGAACGCCGCCGAGGGGTACGAGGTGAACTGGGTGCCGTCGATGCGCATGGTCGTGGACCTCAGCGATCTCGACGCCTCCCGGTGGGTCCACCTCACCGGCCAGAGCGGTCACGTGTTCGACCCGCACTACGCGGACCAGGTCGACGCGTGGCTGACCGGTGACACGTATCCGTGGCCGTACTCGGCGGATGCCACGGCCGCCGCGACGCAGACGCTGGTCCTGGAACCACGTCAGTAGCGGGGCGACACACAGCCTGCCGAGTGCTGGGCTGGTGGACGTCACAGCCCGCCGAGTGCGGTGCTGGATGACGCTCCGCTGCGTCGAGTGCGCTGGGCGCAACCGACTGGCTCCGCCATCATCCAGCGCCGCACTCGGCTGCTGGGCGCACTCGGCTGTTACGGCAGGACGCCGTCGACCCTTCGGTCGTGGGGCTCCTCCGGCAGCGGGCCTTCGACCCGCTCATCGGGGAAGACCACGGCGAGGACGGGGGTGGTGGCCGAGACGAAGGGAAGGGAGCGGTCGTAGCAGCCGGCGCCCTGACCGAGCCGGCGTCCCTCGGCGTCCACCGACAGCCCTGGCACGAGCACCACGTCGGCTGAGCCGATGGCCGCGTGCCCCAGGCGGGGGCCGGTCGGTTCGCGCAGGCCGAACCGTCCGTCGGCGAGCTCGTCGGGACCGGTGTAGACCGCCCAGTCGAGGGAGAAGTCGTCGAGGGTGATCGGCACGATCACCTCGACTCCGCGGGCGTGCAGCGCCGCGATCAGCGGACCGGTGTCCGGCTCGTCACCGACGCCGAGGAACAGCGCGACGCGTCGGGTGCCCTCGGGCGGCTGCCAGCTGGGCGAGGGCCTCGGCGAAAGCGGCCTGGTCCTCGGGGGACCGCTGTGCGCGACGAGCCCGGACGGCGGCCCGCAGCTCCTTCTTGTCCCCTCGTGCGTCAGGGTCGGGTGGCGTCGGCATGGTCTCCTCGGGCTGCTCCAAATGGGTCACCGCATCATTCTGGACCTATTGTCCGGAGCGCCATCCCCCGATGATGAGCGGGGAGGAACGATGAGGCTGCGAACCCGACTCGCACTGGTGCTGGTGGCACTGGTGCTGGTTCCGCTGGTCGCGGCCGCCGTCCTCGTGACCTACACCGTCCCACGCGCGGCAGGCGACCGTGCTGACTCCCTGGTGCTCGGGACGCGCTCCGCGGTCGTCGACGACCTGACCCGGCAGTGCGACGCGGTGGCCACCGCTGCTGTCGTGGTGGGTCGTGGGGTGGCCTCGACGTCCCCGGGGGACGCGACGCGCACCGCGGTGAACGACGGGCTGGCCGACTGGGTGGCGGTCGTCGACGGACGCGGCGGGCTGGTCGCGTCCGCCGGGCGACTGCCATCGGTCCTGATCACCGACCCGTGGAGCAGCTGCGCCAGCAACGAGACGGGAGGAGCGGCCGTCACGACCGGGCTGCAGGTGGTCGTCGACGGACGCCCCGATCTTGCGGAGATCCGCACCTCCATCACCGTCGACGCCGCCTACCTGGACGACCTGCGGAAGCGGCTGGGCTTCACCGGCGACATCGCGCTGCTGCGCGACGGCGCGCTGATCGCCAGCACGTCGGCGCCGGAGACCGACCTGTCACTCGCTGCTGACCTGGTCGCGAACTCGGGCACCGATTCTCAGCTGGTCGACCAGGACGGGATCACCGCAGCCATCGCACATGCCACCGCAGGCATGCCCTTCGACGTCGTGGTCGCGACGCCGACCCCGACCAGCGGAGCGCTGATGCAGGTGGTCGTGCTGGTCGCGCTGGTCGCGCTCGTGGTCGCCGTCGTCGCGGCGGTCGTCATCGCCCGCGACCTCACCGGCCCGCTCGAGGAGGTCACGGACGCCGCCGAGGCCGTCGCGTCAGGTGACCTCACCAAGTCGATCGAGGTTCGGCGGGCTGACGAGGTCGGTCGACTGGCGCGCGCGTTCAACCACATGACCGACGAGCTGCTGACCTACGTCACCGAGCTGGAGGACAGCCGGGACGCGGCACGGGCCAGCCTCGACCGGCTCGGTGACGCCCTCTCGGCCACGCTCGACCTCGACACGCTGATGCCAGTGATCCTCGAGACGGCGATGACCACCACGGGTGCCGGCGCCGGCCTCGTACTGCTCGGCGACGAGAACGGCGGGCTGACCGTCCACGCGCAGCACGGCATGCACACCCGGGGTCTGGCGGTGCCGGACGCGGTGATGCCCGGCGAGGGACTGCTCGGCTCCGTCGCGGCGTCCGGGCTGTCGGTGCGCGGGCGCATCGGTTCCAGCCCTGAGCTGACGCCCGGCAGCAACGAGCCGCAGCAGGGCCAGGTGGTCGCGGTGCCGCTGCGACGACCCCCGCACGTCTTCGGGGTCATCGCCCTCTTCGCGGGCGAGAGCCAGCCGGGCTTCGACGCAGCCGCGGAGTCCTCACTCCAGGCGCTGGCGGGGCCGGTGTCGATCGCGGTCGAGAACGTGATGCTGCATGCCGAGGCGACACACGCGTCGACGATCGACCCGCTCACCGGGGTCGCCAACTTCCGCTTCCTGATGTCCAGCCTCAACCGCGAGGTCGAACGCGCCAATCGGTTCCAACGGTCGCTGTCGGTGCTCATGCTCGACCTCGACCTGTTCAAGGCCGTGAACGACACGTACGGCCACCAGCGGGGGGACGCGGTCCTCCGCGAGTTCGCGTCCAGGGTGGGCCGGGAGATCCGTGAGGTCGACGTCCTGGCGCGGTACGGCGGCGAGGAGTTCGTGGTGGTGCTGCCGGAGACGTCCGCGGCCGGTGCCCAGAACCTCGCCGAGCGCATCTGCTCGGCGATCCGCTCGACTCCCTTCGACGGTGACGAAGGGGAGTCGCCGCTGCACGTCACGGTGTCCATCGGCGGGTCGGTCTACCCGGAGCAGGGGACGACCTCGGCGACGTTGCTCAGAGCGGCCGACCGCGCTCTGTACCAGGCCAAGGGTGCAGGGCGTGACCGGTGGGTCATGGCGGTCAGCGCCGGGACGGCGTCGGACCGATAGATTCGGGGCATGAGCACAGGACGCCCCACCAAGGCCGTGATCCCGGTTGCCGGGCTGGGCACACGCTTCCTTCCGGCGACGAAGTCGGTGCCCAAGGAGATGCTGCCGGTCGTCGACAAGCCGGCCATCCAGTACGTCGTCGAGGAGGCCGTCGCGGCCGGCCTGTCCGACGTGCTGATGGTCACCGGCCGCAACAAGACGGCGATCGAGGACCACTTCGACCGCAACGTCGAGCTCGAGCTCGCCCTGGAGGCCAAGGGCGACACGGACCGCCTGGCCCGCGTGCAGGAGTCGACGAACCTGGCGCAGATCCACTACGTCCGTCAGGGAGATCCCCGCGGGCTCGGGCACGCGGTGCTCGTCGCTGCCGCAGCACGTCGGGGCCGAGCCGTTCGCCGTGCTGCTCGGCGACGACCTGATCGACGAGCGCGACCCGCTGCTCGCCCGCATGATCGAGGTGCAGGCGACCCGCGGCGGGTCGGTGGTCGCGCTGATGGAGGTGCCGCGGCACCAGATCCACCTCTACGGCTGCGCGGCGGTCACCGCCACCGACGACGAGGACGTGTTCGCCGTCACCGGTCTGGTCGAGAAGCCGCCGGCCGACGAGGCGCCGAGCAACCTCGCCGTCATCGGTCGCTACGTGCTGCACCCGGCGGTCTTCGACGTGCTGCGCGACACGCCTCCCGGACGCGGGGGCGAGATCCAGCTGACCGACGCGCTGGAGACGCTGGCCGGCATGCCGGCGGACGCGGGAGGCGTCGTGCACGGCGTGGTCTTCCGCGGCCGCCGCTACGACACCGGCGACCGCGCCGACTACCTCAAGGCGGTCGTCCGGCTGGCCAGCGAGCGGGAGGACCTGGGCCGGAGTTCCGCGCGTGGCTCGCGGAGTTCGTGCGCGAGCAGGAGCGCGGCGCAGGAGATCAGGCGGCCTCATGAAGTCCGTCGACCAGCACCTCGCGGACTGCCTGGCGAACATCGACACGCTCTCCCCGCTCGAGCTCCGCCTGCTCGACGCCCACGGCTGCACGCTCAGCGAGGACGTCGCGGCCACGTGGGACCTGCCGCCGTTCACCAACTCGTCCATGGACGGCTATGCCGTCCGCACCGACGACGTCGCGGGCGCTTCGGAGTCGTCGCCGGTGATGCTGCCGGTGGTGGGCGACATCCCTGCCGGGTACTCCGGCGCCCTCGCCGTCTCCCCAGGACAGTGTGCGCGGATCATGACGGGGGGACCGATGCCTTCGGGTGCGGACGCGGTCGTCCCGGTCGAGTGGACCGACGGCGACATCGTCGAGGTCGTCCATCCGACGGGCTCCGCAGCGGGACGCCTACGTGCGCTCCCAGGGCGAGGACGCGCGTCAGGGTGACGTCGTCGTCCCCGTCAGGGACGCGGCTCGGCCCGGCCCAGCTCGCGCTGCTGGCGGCGGTCGGTCGCGCGCGGGTGCTGGTGCGTCCGCGTCCGCGCGTCGTGGTGATGTCGACCGGCAGCGAGCTGGTCGAGCCGGGCGACCCGATCGCCGGCGGCAAGATCCCGGACTCCAACAGCTTCATGCTGCGCGGCCGCCGCCAACGCTGCAGGGGCCACCGCCTACCGCGTCGGCTTCGTGCCGGACGACCCGAAGACCCTGATCACCACGATCGAGGACCAGCTGATCCGGGCCGACCTGGTGATCACCACCGGCGGGGTCAGCGTCGGCGCCTACGACGTCGTGAAGGAGGCGCTCGGACGCATGGGGAGTGTCACGTTCGAGAAGGTGGCCATGCAGCCCGGCATGCCGCAGGGCTTCGGGTTCGTCGGCCCGGACAGCACGCCGATCTTCACCCTGCCGGGCAACCCGGTCTCGGCGTTCGTCTCGTTCGAGATGTTCGTCCGCCCCGTGCTCCGCCGGATGCAGGCGCTCGAGCCGCTCGAGCGCCCGACGGTGCGGGCGGTGCTGAAGGAGAACGTGCAGTCCCCGTCCGGCAAGCGACAGTTCCTGCGGGGCGACCTCGGTGTCGAGGACGGTCGCTACGTCGTCCGTCCTGTCGGCGGTTCCGGTTCGCACCTGCTCGCGGGACTGGCCAGCGCCAACTGTCTGATCGCGGTGCCCGAGGACGTCACCCACGTGGCGTCGGGTGACGCCGTCACGGTGGTCATGCTCGAGCGGCGCGCCGGATGAGCGAGTTCACCCACCTCGACGAGCGCGGCGCCGCGCGGATGGTCGACGTCTCCGGCAAGGACGTCACGGTGCGTACGGCCACGGCGTCCGGACGGGTCGACGTCTCGTCGGAGGTGGTCGAGCTGCTGCGCGGTCCAGGCGTGCCGAAGGGGGACGCCCTGGCCGTCGCGCGCATCGCGGGCATCCAGGCAGCCAAGCGCACGCCCGATCTCGTGCCGCTGTGCCATCCGATCGCCATCCACGGTGTGGCCGTCGACCTGCAGGTGCACGACGACCACGTCGCGATCGCGCGCGACGGTGCGCACCGCGGACCGCACCGGCGTCGAGATGGAGGCGCTCACCTGCGTCACCGTCGCGGCGCTGGCCCTGATCGACATGGTGAAGGCGGTCGACCCCGCCGCCGAGGTGAACGCGGTGCACGTCGACACCAAGACCGGGGGAGCGTCCGGGGACTGGCACCGTGCCTGACGCGAGCACTGCGGGTCCACGTCGTGACGGTGTCCACCCGGGCCGCCGCGCACGAGTACGAGGACCGCTCGCGGGCCGGCGGTCGTGGAGGCGCTGCGCGCGTTCGGCGTCGGCGACGTGACGCTCGACGGTGGTCGCCGACGACGAGGACGAGCTGGAGCGGGTGCTGCGAGCCGCCGTGGACGCGGGCGTCGACGCCGTTCTCACCACCGGCGGCACCGGCCTCGCACCCGACGACCGGACGCCGGAGGCGACGCGCCGCGTCCTCGACCGTGAGGTGCCGGGGATCGCCGAGGCGATCCGCACCGCCGGACAGTCCGCGGGCGTCGCGACGGCGGTGCTGTCGCGAGGCGTCGCGGGGGTCGCGGGGCGCACGCTGCTGGTGAACCTTCCCGGATCGGTGGGGGGCGCTCGGGACGGCGTCGCCGTGGTGGCGCCGCTGCTCGCCCACGTGCGCGACCAGCTCGCCGGGGGTGACCACTGACCACGGGGTGGCCGGTCACGCTCTCCGAGGGGCCGGTCGGACTGCGCCCGATCCGGTACCGGGATGCCGGCAGCCTGGCGCCACGTCAGGGCGGCGAGCGCCGAGTGGCTGCGGCCGTGGGAGGCGACCAACCCGGACCCCCGCCAACCCTCCGTCGGCTTCCACAGCATGGTCGCCGGGCTGCGCCGCGAGGCCCGTGCCGGTCGCATGCTCCCCTTCGTCGTCACCTACCACGGCCGGCTGGTGGGGCAGCTGACCGTCGGAGGCGTCCACTACGGCTCGTTGCGTGCGGCGCACATCGGGTACTGGATCGGCGCCGACCACGCCGGTCGGGGGATCATCCCGACCGCGGTGGCGCTGGCGACCGACCACGCGTTCGCCTCGTTGCGGCTGCACCGGATCGAGATCGCGATGCGGCCGGAGAACATGCCGAGCCGCCGGGTGGCCGAGAAGCTGGGGTTCCGGTACGAGGGCGACCGGGAGGCGTACCTGCACATCGACGGCGACTGGCGCGACCACCGGGTCTACGTGCTGCTGGCCGGCGAGATCCCCGAGGGCGTGGCCGAGCGCTGGCGACGCACCCGCCTCCCACTCAGCTGACCTCGGTCTCCCTGCGCCGAGTGTGCGTCCGGCAGGTCTCGTTGCGCCCGACCTTCTGCGTCGTACACCCAGGGTCCGACACACCGGCCGCGTTACCGAGAAGTGAACGGACCCGCACGTACCGTGATGTCCCGTGAGTGCAAGCGGTCTGATCTATGCAGCGATCGCCCTGATGTGGGCCGCCGTCCTCATCCCGATGTGGCTCCGCAACCACGACACCGCCTCCGAGAACCGCTCGGTCGAGCGCTTCGGGCAGGCGATGCGCGTGCTCTCGCGCCGCGAGCAGGCCGCGCAGGACGCCCGACGCCGCCAGGAGCTCGTGGAGGAGCCCGTGCCGACCCGCCACGAGGACGCGGTGCCGACCCGGCGCCCTCGACCCGAGCCGCGGTCGGAGCGACCCGTGCGGTCCGGCGCCCCGCCGACAGCCGCGTCCGGCTGCGCGCAAACGTCCGGCTCGCCCACCCCGTTCCCTCGCCCAGCGTCGGGCCCGCACCCTCGGGGTGCTGGCGGCCCTCGCACTGGTCCTCGCGCTCGCAGCGCCCTTGACCCCCGTGCCCTGGTGGGCACCCGCTGGTCGTGGTCGTGCTGCTGGTCGCCTTCGTGGTCCACCTGCGCGTCCAGGCTCTGCAGAAGCAGCGCCGTCGGATGGCCGGCTCCGCGGGCTCCGGGCGAAGGACGCTGCGCGGCGGGACGACGCGCGCACCGACCGGAGGAACCCGACGGCTGATCGCCGAGAGGTGGCACCGGCTGAGGACCGCCCCGACGCGTCAGGGTTCGTGTCCGGCCCGTCGCGGGCCGTCACGGTCGAGACGAAGCGGCACGCGGCGTCCGCGGGCTCGGCGGCGGTCGAGCAGGGTGACGAGGCGTGGGCCCCGAACCCACTGCCGCTCCCGACCTACGTGACCGCCCCCAAGGCGGTTCGACCGATCAAGGTCATCGACCTCACCACACCGGGGGCCTGGACGTCGGGCCGACTGCTGGACGACGGGCTGGGCGAGGAGGACCTGCTCGCCGCGGAGGTGCAGCTCGACGAGCTCGACGCCCTGCTGGAGCACGAGGCGGCCCCGCCGGTCGAACGCTCGGACGCGCCGACCGGTGAGTCGAGCCGCCGCGCCGTCGGCGACTGACCGATTCGGGCGGCGGGACGCTCCGTTGCTATCCTCATCCGGTCCTGCCGTCCCCCCTCGTGGGTGGACAGCCAGGGGCTGTGGCGCAGTCCGGTAGCGCACCTCGTTCGCAACGAGGGGGTCAGGGGTTCAAATCCCCTCAGCTCCACCCAACCGCGTGATCCTTCCTCCGTGATCTCCGCACCCCTGCGTCCGCCTCCGCCTCTACATCGGTAAAGCCGAAGCCAGTCCCCGAGAACATCTGTTGGACAGGGGGTATCCGACCGACCAGGATGCCGGAGACAGCGGCCTGAGGTGCGCAGAGAGCGCCAGGCAGCCAGGACGACGGAGCCTCACCCAGGGAGTGCCGAGATGGCGGACGAAGTGGTCGATGCCGTGGTGGTCGGCGCGGGGCAGGCCGGCGTGGCGATGAGCGAGCACCTGAGCCGGTGCGGCGTGCCGCACCTCGTCCTCGAGCGGGACCGCATCGCCGAGCGCTGGCGGTCCGGGCGGTGGGACTCGCTGGTCGCCAACGGGCCGGCCTGGCACGACCGTTTCCCCGGCCTGGAGTTCCCCGACGTCGAGCCCGGACGCGTTCGCTCCCAAGGAGCAGGTCGCCGACTACTTCGTCGCCTACGCGGAGAAGATCGCCGCACCGATCCGCTGCGGCGTCGAGGTGACGTCGGTCGCAGCGGAACGCCGGCCGGCCGGGCTTCCGCGTCGAGACCTCGGACGGGGCCATCGACGCGCGCTTCGTCGTGGCCGCGACCGGACCGTTCCAGCGCCCGGTCATTCCTGCGATCGTGCCCGACGACGCCGGGCCTCAGCAGATCCACTCCAGCGCCTACCGCAACCCCGAGCCAGCTGCCCGAGGGCGCGGTGCTCGTCGTCGGGGCCGGATCGTCGGGGGTGCAGATCGCCGACGAGCTGCTGCGCGCCGGGCGGCGCGTCTACCTGTCGGTCGGTCCGCACGACCGTCCGCCGCGGCGCTATCGCGGGCGCGACTTCGTCTGGTGGCTCGGCGTGCTCGGCAAGTGGGACGAGGAGACCCCGCCGCAGGGCAAGGAGCACGTCACCATCGCGGTCAGCGGCGCCCATGGCGGCCAGACCGTCGACTTCCGCGACCTCGCCGCGCGCGGCATGATGCTCGTCGGCCGGACGAGCTCGTTCGAGGACGGTGTGATGCACCTTCGCGCCGGACCTGGCCGACAACATCGCCCACGGCGACGCCAACTACCTCTCGGTGCTCGACGAGGCCGACGCCTACGTCGCGCGCAACGGGCTCGACCTGCCCGAGGAGCCGAGGCGCGCGCATCCTGGGCCCGGCTCCGGCGTGCGTGACCGACCCGATCCTCGAGCTCGACCTCGCGAGCGCCGGGCGTCACGTCGATCGTCTGGGCGACCGGCTTCGCCGTCGACTTCGGCTGGCTGCAGGTCGACGCCTTCGACGAGACCGGCAGGCCGAGGCACCAGCGCGGTGTGTCGACCGAGCCCGGGATCTACTTCCTCGGGCTGCCGTGGCTGTCGCGGCGCGGCTCGTCCTTCATCTGGGGCGTCTGGCACGACGCCAGGTTCGTCGCCGACCACATCGCGATCGCAGCGCGGCTACCTGGCCTACCGCGGCAGCGAGCTCGCGACCAGTGTGGCGACGGGTCCAGGCGGTGCAGCTCGGGGGATCGCGCATGAGCCACCGACGCGATCCGCCCCTTCAACACCCGCGACACCTACCCGGAGCAGAACCTCGACAACGACCTGTGCCAGGCCGTGGTCGCCGGCGGCACGGTCTACCTGCGCGGCCAGATCGGCAGGACCTCGACACCCGCGAGTCGGTTGCGATCGGTGACGTCGAGGCAGGCCGAGAAGGCCATGGCGAACATGGCGATGCTGCTCGACGAGTGCGGCTCGAGTCTGGACGACGTCGTGAAGGTCGTCGTCTACCTCACCGACATCCGCTATCCGCGAGCCGGTCTACCGGGTGATGGGCCGATGGCTGAAGGGTGTCTACCCGGTGTCGACCGGTCTGGTCGTCACCGCGCTTGCCCGGCCGGAGTGGCTGGTCGAGATCGACGTGACCGCGGTGCTCGTCCGAGTCGGGTGGCGTCATGACGTTCAGCGTGGGCGGCCACTGCGCCAGGACCGGCGCCATGGGTGTGGCGATCACGTCGTCGTCACCGGCAGTCGCGGCCCGCTGTGCCTGGGTCCGCGGTGGCGTCGGCGCCGTCACCACGCAGAACGTCACCGACCCGCGTCTGGGACCGACGATGCTGGACGCCCTCGAGCGGGGGCCGAGCCGGACGCCGCGGTGGCCGACGTCGTCGGACGCCAGCCGCACGCGCCGTCATCGCCTGGCGTCAGCTGACCGCCGTCGACCGCAACGGCGACGACCGCGGCCTGGACCGGTCGAGCAGGCACTGGGCGTGCACGGCCAGGTCGTCGCGCGCCGGGGTCGTCGTTGCCGGCAACCTGCTGTCGTCGCCGTCGGTGCTGGACGCCGCGGCCGATGCCTTCGCAGGCTCGACCCATCGGCACCGCTCGGAGAGCGGCTGATCGCGGGGCTCGCCGCCGCCCTCGCCGCCGGGGGCGAAGCCGGCCCCGTGCACTCGGCCGGTCTGCTGGTCGCCGATCCGGACCCGGTCTACACCTGGCCGGTGACCGATCTCCGGGTCGACTGGCACGACGAGCCGGTGGCGAGCTCGCGCGGCTCTGGCGCGTCTGGCAGCCCCAGGAGCAGGCCTACCTGGTAGCGGGCGCTCGACCCCGAGAGCTCGCCGAGCTACGGCGTACCGGGAGACGCCCGGTGACGGCTGACCGAGGTGCGCGACGAGGCGACGTCGCGTCGTCGCAGCGGAGACGCCGACGCGCTGATCGACCTCAGCCACCGGATCCACGCCCACCCCGAGGTGGCGTGGGAAGAGGTGCGCGCCAGCGGCATGGGTGGCCGACGCCATGGCGGTCGGCGGGCTTCGACGTGACGCCGCAGGCCTACGGGGTCGCCACTGCGGTCGAGGCCGTGCGCGGAGACGGACCCGCTGACCGTGGTCGTCTGCGCCGAGTACGACGCGCTCCCCGGCCTCGGTCATGCCTGCGGTCACAACGTGATCGCTGCGTCGTCGGTCGGTACCGCGCTGGCGCTCGGAGCGGTCGCCGACGACCTCGGCATCCGCGTGAAGCTGCTCGGGACGCCGGCCGAAGAGGGCGCCGGCGGCAAGCTCGAGCTGCTCGACCGCGGCGCCTTCGACGATGCGCACCTGGCGCTGATGGCCCACCCCGGGCCGGTCGACGTCGCACAGCGCAGAGGCGTATGCCGTCTCGCACCTCGCGCGTCACCTACGAGGGCAAGGCCGCGCATGCGGCTGCCTACCCCGACCTCGGTGTCAACGCTGCGGACGCCTTCACGATCGCGCAGGTGGCGTTGGCCCTGCTGCGCCAGCAGCTCCCGTCCGACTCGCGGGTGCACGGCATCGTGACGCACGGCGGAGAGGCGCCGAACGTGATCCCCGACCGCACACAGGGTCACTGGTACGTACGAGGCACCACGATGTCGCAGATGCGTGAGGTCGAGGCTCGCGCGGCCAAGTGCTTCGAGGCCGGGGCATTGGCCACCGACTGCCGGCTCACGATCACGTCCGAGGGCCAGCCGTACGCCGACTTCCGCAACGACACCTCGGTGCTGGCCAGGTATGTCGCCAACGCCGAGGGCCTCGGACGCCGGTTCGCCAGTCCCGACGACCCTGCGACCCGGATGAACCGGGCGTCCACCGACATGGGCAACGTGTCCCAGGTGGTGCCGGCGATCCACCCGTACATCGGGATCGACTCCCTTCCTGCGGTGAACCACCAACCGGAGTTCGCCGCCGCCGCCGCGACGCCCGCAGCCGACCGCGCCGTGCTCGATGCGGCGACCGCGTTGGCGTTGACCGTCGTCGACGTGGCAAGTGATGCAGACGAGCGGGCTCGACTGCTGGCCGTCCCGCCGAGGAGCAGCGATGCGTGACCCCCGCTACGACGTCCTCTTCGAACCGGTCCCGATCGGTCCGGTCACTGCCCCCAACCGCTTCTTCCAGGTTCCGCACTGCAACGGCATGGGGTACCGGGACGTGACGGCGCTCGCGACCATGCGCGGCGTCAAGGCCGAGGGCGGCTGGGGTGTGGTGTGCACCGAGCAGGTCGAGTTCCACTACTCGTCCGACATCACGCCCGTTCATCGAGCTGCGGCTCTGGGACGACCAGGACATCCCGGCCCTGGCCCGGATGGCCGATCGCGTGCACGAGCACGGGGCTCTGGCCGGCCTCGAGCTGACCTACAACGGCATGAACGGTCCGAACCTCTACAGCCGCGAGGCGCCGATGGGTCCGGCACACCTGCCGGTCGCCACGTGGTCGTTGGACCCGGTCCAGGCGAGGGCCATGACCAAGCAGGACATCGTCGACCTGCGCCGCTGGCACAAGGCGGCGGCCGGGCGTGCGATCGAGGCCGGCTACGACATCGTGTACGTGTATGCCGGCCACGCGCTGGGAGGCATCCACCACTTCCTGAGTCCGCGCTACAACCAGCGGACCGACGAGTACGGCGGCAGCACCCTGAACCGCATGAGGCTGCTGCGCGAGATCCTCGAGGACACCCGGGAGGCGTGTGACGGCAAGGCGGCGGTCGCCTGCCGGATCACCGTCGACGAGCTGCTCGGTGACGGCGGGATCGACCGCGCGGCGATCGAGGAGGTCGTCGCCGAGCTCGCTGAGCACCCGGACCTTTGGGACTTCGTGCTCGGGTCCTGGGAGGACGACTCCGTCACGTCGCGCTTCGGGCCCGAGGGCGCGCAGGAGGAGTACGTCAAGGGCTTGAAGCAGCTGACCACCCGGCCCGTCGTCGGCGTCGGTCGCTTCACCTCGCCGGACACCATGGTGCGCCAGGTGCGTCAGGGGATCCTGGACCTGATCGGCGCTGCCAGACCCTCGATCGCCGACCCCTTCCTGCCGCGCAAGATCGAGGAGGGAAGGCTCGAGGACATCCGCGAGTGCATCGGCTGCAACATCTGTGTGTCCGGCGACTTCACGATGTCTCCGATCAGGTGCACGCAGAACCCGACGATGGGTGAGGAGTGGCGGCGCGGGTGGCACCCCGAGCGGATCAAAGTGCGCGGATCGGAGACCTCGGTGCTTGTCGTCGGAGCCGGTCCTTCCGGGCTGGAGGCGGCGAAGTCGCTGGGCCAACGCGGGTACGACGTCACCCTGACCGAGGCGACGCGCCAGCTCGGTGGTCGCGTCTGGCGCGAGTCCCGCCTGCCCGGTCTGGCCGCGTGGGTGCGGGTGCTCGACCACCGCGAGCAGCAGATCCGTGGCCTGAAGAACGTCGAGGTCGCCATGGAGTCACCCATGGAGGTCGACGACATCATCGGCAGCGGCTTCGAGCACGTGGTGGTGGCGACGGGCGCCAGATGGCGCGCCGACGGCATCGGTCGCTGGCACCTGACCCCGGTCCCCACCGCGGGATCACTGCCGGTGCTGACCCCGGACGACCTGATGTCGGGGGAGCGTCCTTCCGGCCCACGTGTCGTGGTCTTCGACGACGACCACTACTACATGGGGGGTGTCCTGTCCGAGCTGCTCGCGGCGGAGGGGTACGACGTCCAGCTGGTGACGCCGGCGGCACAGGTGTCGAGCTGGACGAACAACACGCTGGAGATCATCCGGATCCAGGAGCGGGTGCTGAACGCCGGCGTGCAGGTGCGAACGGCGCGAACGCTGACCGCAATGGGGGACGGGGAGGTCACCCTGGCCTGCGCGTACACCGGACGCGAGGAGGCGGTGCCCGCCGACGCGGTCGTGATGGTGACGGCTCGCCTGCCGCGCGACGAGCTGTTCACCGGCCTCAACGCTCGCAGCGGTGAGTGGACGGACGCCGGGCTGCTGAGTGTCCGTGCGATCGGCGACGCCTTCGCCCCCGCCACGATCGCCGCAGCCGTCTATGAAGGACACAAGTACGCCGAAGAGCTGGACGGCCCGCCGCGCACGGGCGACAGCGTCCCCTTCCGGCGCGAGGTCACTGGACTCGCCCCTGAGGAGTCATCCGCATGAGCCAAGCCCTGACACGCGATGACTGGGAGAAGCGCGTCGCAGCGCTCGAGCTGCCGGGCGCTGCCTACATCGACGGTGCCCAGGTCGACGTCGCCTCGGGGCAGACGTTCGCCAACTTCAGCCCGACCACCGGCGACGTCCTGGGCGATGTCGCCTCAGCCGACGTCGACGACGTCGACCGGGCGGTGGCAGCGGCTCGTGCGGCCTTCGCCCGGGGCGACTGGGCCCACGCCTCCCCCGCGGACCGCAAGGAGGTGCTTCTTCGCCTGGTCGGTCTGATTCGCGAGAACGCCGAGGAGCTGGCCCTGCTCGAGTGCCTCGACATGGGCAAACCGATCAGCGACGCGCTGGCGGTGGACGTCCCCGCGGCAGCCGGTGTCTGGCAGTGGCACGCCGAGGCGATCGACAAGGTGTACGACGAGATCGCCCCGACCGGTCGTGGCGATCTCGCCCTGGTGCGCCGCGAGCCGCTGGGGGTCGTCGCGGCTGTCGTCCCGTGGAACTTCCCGCTCGACACGGCGGCGTGGAAGTGCGCACCGGCTCTGGCCAGCGGCAACTCGGTGGTGCTCAAGCCTGCGGAGCAGTCCCCCTCTCGGCTCTGCGGCTCGCTCAGCTCGCGACCGAGGCTGGAGTCCCGGACGGAGTGCTGAACGTGCTCCCGGGTTTCGGCGAGACCGCCGGTCAGGGGCTCGGCCGCCATCCGGACGTCGACTGCCTCGCATTCACCGGGTCGACGGAGGTCGGCAAGCTCTTCCTCTCGTACTCGGCGGAGTCGAACGCCAAGCAGGTGTGGCTGGAGCTCGGCGGCAAGAGCCCCAACCTGGTCTTCGCGGACGCCACCTCGTTGGACGAGGTGGCGGCAAAGTCGGCGTTCGGCATCTTCTACAACCAGGGCGAGGTGTGCTCGGCCAACTCCCGGCTGCTCGTCCACCGTTCGGTCAAGGACGCATTGCTGGAGCGACTCGTCGAACAGGCAGAGGCGATGGCACCGGGTCACCCCCTGGATCCGAGCACGACCGTGGGTGCTCTGGTCAGTCGCCAGCACACCGACCGGGTCATGAGGTTCGTGGAGTCGGGACGGAGGTCGGCAAGGCTCGTGGTCGGTGGCGATCGACTCACCCTGTCGAGCGACTGCTACGTGACGCCCACCATCTTCGACGATGTCTCCAACGATCACGAGATCGCTCGCGACGAGATCTTCGGTCCGGTGCTGGCGGTGATCCCGTTCGATGACGAGGAGGAGGCGGTGAGCATCGCCAACGACACGCGATTCGGGCTGGCGGCGTCGGTGTGGACGTCCGACCTCTCACGGGCGCTGAGGGTCTCGGAGCAGCTGAAGGTCGGCACCGTCTCGGTCAACACCGTCGATGCGCTGAGCCCGATGACGCCCTTCGGAGGCTTCAAGCAGTCCGGCGTTGGCCGTGACCTCTCGATCCACTCGTTCGACAAGTACACCGCCTTGAAGACCACCTGGATCAGCTACTGAGATGCCGACTGACGACGGGCAGTGCGGGTGACCACCCCCGACGAGCGGAGCCCCAGGGCTCGCTTCACGCTGCGCCAGCTCGAGTACTTCGTCGCGGTCGCCGAGGCGGGGACGTTGACCGCTGCGGCCGAGCAGGTCCACCTGTCGCAGTCGGCCATGTCCACGGCTCTGGCAGACCTCGAACGGGCTCTGGGTGTGCAGCTGCTGGTCAGGCACCATGCCCGCGGTGTGACACTGACCCCGTCCGGGGACGAGCTCCTGGTGGCGGCCCGCGAGCTGCTGCGGCAGGCGGACGACCTGGACACCTCGGCGCACGCCCTCGGTGAAGGCCTGGTGGGACGGATCCGGCTCGGGTGCTTCGCGATCCTGGCCCCCTACTTGGTGCCGACGTTGGTGGCTGCCGTGGCCGATGAGCTGCCGGGGTTGGAGGTGGACCCTGTCGAGGAGCCCCTGGACGGCATCGAGACCGGGCTGCGCGAGGGACGTTTCGAGGTGGCGCTGACCTACGACCTGGGACTCGGCGAAGCGATCGAGCGTCGCCCCCTCCTGGAGGTACGGGCCCACGCACTCCTTCCCGCCGACCACCCGTTGAGCAGCGCCGCGTCGGTGCGCCTGGCAGACCTGGCCGACGAGCCGTTCGTCCTGCTGGACCTGCCGCACAGCCGTGACTACTTCAGGGCTGCCTTCACCGCCGCGGGCGTGGAACCGCAGGTCAGGTACCGCACCCGCAGTGCGGAGACCGCGCGGGCGCTGGTGGGCCGTGGGCTCGGATGGAGCCTGCTCAACCTGAGGCCGAACAACGACGAGTCGGTCGAGGGCCGTCGAGTGGTGGCGCGAGACCTCGCCGATCCTGTTCCGGCGCTCACGGTGGTTCTCGCCAAGCCGGCCGGGGCTCGTCTGACGCGAAGAGCAGCCGCGCTGGAAGGGATGGCGCTTCGCGTGTTCGCGGGGCGGAACGTCGGCGGGAGCGAAGCGGGCTAGGTCAGGCGTCGTCGTCGGTGTTGACGGCGTCGGCGATGGTGCGCAGCTGACGCACCTGCTGCGGGGTGAGGCGGTCGAACAGCACCGCACGCACGCTCTCGACGTGGCTGGGTGCGGCCTCGGCCAGCACCTGGAAGCCGGCGTCGGTCAGGATCGCCAGGTAGCCGCGCTTGTCGTCCAGGCACCGTTGCCGCTCGATCCAGCCCGCCTCCTCCAGACGCGAGGCAGCGTGGGAGAGCTGGCTCTGGGAGGTGCCGGCGATGGTCGCGAGCTCGGTCATCCGCAGGGTGCGGTCGGGCGCCTCGGAGAGCATGGCCAAGATGATGTAGTACGTCATCGGCACCCCGGCGTCCTGCTGCAGCTGCCGCTCGAGGCGGTCGCGGATCTTGCGCTGCATCGCGAGGAACGCGCGCCAGGTGGCCTGCTCGTCGTCGCTGAGCCACCGTACGGAGGCAGAGCGGGCGAGGGACGGTCCGGCGGTCATGCGCGCATCCTAACCCAATGCTTGAACGTTGAAGTAAGGTCTCCCCCCGAAGGCCGCTCGAGGGTCACTGGCGCGGGTTGTCCCGCCGTGCGGCGAGCATCCGGTTGTACGCCACGAGCTCGGCATCGTCGGTGCGGTCGGCCTGCCGGTCCTGACGTCGCGCCTGCCGATCGTCCTCGCGCGACCACTGGTACAGCAGGACCACCAGCACGATGAGCCCGGGAAGCTCACCGAATGCCCATGCGAAGGCGCTGCCGCCCGTCTGGTCGTCGAGCAGGTCGGGCCACCACGAACGGTCGAGGGTCTCGTAGTAGCCGGAGGCGATCACGGTGTCGGTGCTCATCAGTGCGACGGCGAAGAAGGCATGGAACGCCAGGGACGCGAAGAGCGTCACCATGCGCATCGGGTAGCTGGCGCGGTAGGGGATCGGGTCGGTCCCGATCAACGACTCGAAGTACAGGTACCCGACGAGCACGAAGTGCACGTGCATCAGCTCGTGGGCCCAGTGCTGACGCATTGCGGTCTCGAACAGGCCACTGAAATAGACCATGTACGGGGCGCTGACGAACAGGGCGAATGCCGTCACCGGATGCGTCAGCACCTTGGCGAACGGGCTCTGCAGGGCGGCGAGCAGCCACTCGCGGGGCCCCGACGGTTGACCAGCGCTGGCCGCGGTCAGAGATCGCAGCGCCAGGGTGACCGGTGCACCGAGCACCAGCAGCAGGGGAGCGATCATGCTCAGCACCATGTGCTGCGTCATGTGCAGGCTGAACGCGGCGCGTCCGTAGACAGCGAGCCCCGACAGCGCGCCAACGGCGATGACCGCCAGACCTGCGTACCACGCGACGGTGCGGCCGACGCTCCACCGGTCACCGCGTCGGTGCAGGGTCCAGACCCCGCGGCCGTAGAGGCCGCCGGCCGCCACCAGTGCACCGACGACGAGCAGGTCGAGTCTCCAGCCGGTGACGATGCCCAGGATCGACGGCGCGTCCGGCATCGGCAGACCGAGGAGCACCTCGGCGGGGGGTGGTGCGGTGGTGTCTCCAGACGGAGGGGGTGCAGTTGCCGCCAGGCCCACCGCGACACCGATGGTCAGCACCATGATCGATGCCTCGACCAGAGCGAGACGGGCAAAGGCGAAGGGTGCGCCGGCGTCGACCTGCGGGAGAGTGTGCCGACGGTGCGCCCAGCCGAGGATGCCGAGGGCGGTGAAGGCGATCACCTTGAGCAGCACGACCGCGCCGTAGCTGGTCGTGAGGTTGTCGAGCCCGTCCAGCCGGATCAGCGCGTTGACGACACCACTCACGCCCACCGCGACGAACGCCCAGACCGCCAGGGCGCTGTAGCGCCGGGCGGCGAGGGCCAGGAAGCGACCGTCCGCACCTGCGTACCAGACCAGCGCGAGCAGCCCGCCGACCCAGAGAGACACACCTGTCACGTGGACGACGAGCGAGGAGGTGGCGAGATCGTGGTCGCCCGCTGCCGCTGCGTGTCCGGTGACAGCGGGCGGGATCGTCGCCAGAAGTGCGAGGAGCAGGGCGACCCACGCGCCGAGAGGCCGTTCGGCCTCCCTGGCCGCCACGCCGGCGAACGCGGCGAAGGATGCCGACACGACCAGCGCTGCCCCCTGCTGCGACTGCCCGACGAAGCTGAGCAGCTCGACCGGGTCGAGTGCGTCACCGAAGGAGGTTGCGAACGTCTCGGCGTAGGCGAGGACGAGCTGTACCAACGCCAGCAACGCCCAGATCCAGGCCGCCCACGACGCAAGCCTCGCCGCCCGTGCGGACGCCGTCGCCAGCAGGTCCTTGGCCGACGGCAGCAGGGCGGCCGCTGCAAGCAGCAGCCCGACGGTCATGGCAGCCATCAGGTAGATGAGCGTGCGGACGAGGGGGAGCCCCCACTGCACGGTCAACGAGGCTGTCGGGATCCCCTCGACGGACGTGCGGGGAGCGCTGTCGCCGACGACGAACGCCAGGACCAGCCCGGCCGCACCCAGCGCGACGGCGAGCGCCATGCGTGGCCACATCGTCCGCGGAGTACGCGGGGGAGCGTCAACCTTCGCGACCACGCCGACCTCGCACCGCCACGGCGATCACCGCGGCAAGCAGCACGAGCCCGATCGCTCCGAGCCCCAGGACCCAGACGAAACCGATGTCCGAACCCTCTCCGGCTCCGTCATCTGTCGGCGTCCCCGCGAGAGGGCTGGCGTCGGGCGCGGACTGCACGGTCGTGGGTGAGGGGTCTGTGGCAAGCAGCTCGTACGTGAAGGTGTCGCTGACCACGTGGCCGTCGGCACTCACGACGCGGTACGCCACGCTGTACTCGCCCGGGTCGGTGGCTGCTACCAGCCCGATCGTCGCGACGTTCTCGTCGGTGGTGAACGATGCCGCCCGGTCGTAGCGCGTGCCGTCGGGACCCTTGACGATGATCGCGCCGCCCTGCTGCTGCACTGCCTCGCCGAAGACCAGCTCGATCTCGGCGGGCGCCTCGGTGAGCTGCTCCCCGTCCGCGGGGGTGCTCTGCAGCAGCTCGCTGTGGGCGGACGCCGGGAGCGCCACCGCCCCCAACGCGAGGAACGAGACGATGAGGGCCAGCAGGGAACGGGTACGCATGGTCACCCCTTGAGCCTAGGTCGTGCGCGAGGCGCACTCACACCCAGGACTGGATGCCGAGCAGACGGTCCAGCCAGCTGTCGTAGGGGATCACCTGGCCGAGCCAGAGCGGCGTCAGGACCACTGCTGCGAGCAGAGCGAGGAGCAGGTAGGCGCCCACGGCGGTGGCGCCCGCCGTGCGCCGCGCGGGCGACGCGTCCTTGGGGCCGAGGACGAACCCGAGGCACAGGGTGACGGCCATCACGAGGAAGGGAACGAACGCCACGGCGTAGAACGAGAACATGGTGCGCTCGTTGTGGTCGGCGTACCAGAACCACGGCAGCCAGCCGGCGGCGACCGCCGCGAGCACGGCACCTGCCCGCCAGTCGCGTCTGCTGATCACGAGCCACACCATCACCAGGAGGGCGAGTGCGACACTCCACCAGAGCACGGGGTTCCCGACCGCCAGAACCTCGCGAGCGCACTTCTCCACCGTGCAGCCGAGCTGCCCGTCGGTGTACTCCTTGTAGTAGAAGGACACCGGTCGGCCCTGCACCAGCCAGCTCCACGGATGCGACTCGTACGCGTGGTCGCTGGACAGCCCGGTGTGAAAGGCGAAGGCCTCATGGTGGTAGTGCCACAGGGAGCGCAGCGGGCCAGGGATCCAGCCGAATGTGCTCGAGGGGTTGTCGTCGGCCCACGTGCGGTAGTAGCCGCCATCGGTGACGAGCCAGCCCGTCCAGGTGACGACGTACGTGACCAGGGCGGGCGGGACGATGGAGAGGAACGCTGGCAGCGCGTCATGTCGCAGTGCGCCGAGCCACGGGGACCGAGCACCGGCCACTCGACGCGCCGACACGTCCCACCACACCGTCAGGAGACCGAAGGTGGCGATGAAGAAGATGGCGTTCCACTTGGTGCCGAGGGCGCAGCCGAGCAGCACACCCGCCGCGATGCGCCAGGGGCGGAACCCCAGGCCCGGGCCGAGGTTGCTGGTCTCGAACCGGTCCAGTCGTTCGGCCGCGCGGCGGCGCCCCTGCTCGCGGTCCATGACGAGGGCGCCGAACGCCGCAAGCACGAAGAACGACACGGGCAGGTCGAGGAGTGCGGAGCGGCTCATGACGAGATGCAGCCCGTCGATCGCCAGGAGGAAGCCGGCGATGGTCCCGAGCACAGTGGATCCGGTGACGCGTCGCACGAGCCGGGCCAGGAGCAGGACACTGAGAGTGCCCAGCACCGCGACCGCAACGCGCCAGCCGAACGGGTTCATGCCGAACAGCTGCTCGCCGCTCGCGATGATCCACTTGCCCAGTGGCGGATGGACGACGAACGACGCGGTGTCGGAGAACACGTTGAGGTTCCCCTGCAGGATCCGCTCGTCGGCCTTCTCGACGAAGTCCTGCTCGTAGCCGTGCTGGAGCAGGCCGTACGCGTCCTTTGCGTAGTACGTCTCGTCGAAGATGAAGGCGCGAGGCTTGCCGAGCTCCCAGAAGCGCAGGATGCCGCCGAGCACCGTGACCGCCAGCGCACCGACCCAGCCGGCGACGCGATCGGTGGGGCCCGGCGGCAGCAGCCGACGACGTACCTGCGCGCGGTGCTCGGCGACCTCTCGCGACTCAGGGACAGCGGTGGGGTGGACCGCTCCCAGGCCCGCTGTCGCCGTCACCCAGGCATCCTAGAACGCGCTCAGCGTCCCTCCGACCGACGCCCAGCCCGTCGAGTGCGTGCCTGGTGGACACGCGTCAGATCGAGGCGTTGTACACCCGGCGCCGTGGGATGCCGGTGCGCTCGGCGAGGACAGAGATGGCGTCCTTGCGCGAGAGCCCTGACGCCACGAGCTGGTCGACCTGCTCCCGGAGCTCGTCGTCGGTCAGGGCTGGCGGCAACGGTGACGCGCCGGCGACCACCAGGGTGATCTCACCACGGACGCCGTCGCTCGCCCAAGCGGCGAGCTCTGCAACAGATCCGCGCCGTACCTCCTCGTAGGTCTTCGTCAGCTCTCGGCAGACTGCCGCCCGGCGTTCGGCGTCCCACAGGTCGACCATGTCGGACAGCACATCCGCCAGTCGGTGCGGTGCCTCGAAGAACACCATCGTGCGCTCTTCGCCGACCAGCGAACGCAAGCGCTCACGACGCTGGCCGGGCTTGCGCGGCAGGAATCCTTCGAAGCAGAACCGGTCGACCGGCAGGCCGGACGCCGCGAGGGCGGCCAACGCCGCTGAAGGCCCGGGTGCGGTGCTCACCGGAATGTCCGCCGCGATGCACGCCGCCACCAAGCGATAGCCCGGATCGCTGACCGACGGCATCCCGGCGTCGGTGACCAGGGCCACGGTCTGTCCTGCTCTCATGCGCTCGACCAGGTCACGCGTCCGAGACCCCTCGTTGTGCTCGTGGTAGGAGACGACGGCGCCACCGATCTCTACCTCGAGCGCCGAGGCCAGGCGTCGGAGTCGGCGCGTGTCCTCGGCGGCGACCACGTCCGCCGTCGCGAGCAGCTCGCGCAGCCGGGGGGAGGCGTCGCGGACGTTGCCGATCGGTGTGGCAGCAAGGACCAGCAGACCGGTCACGGGAGTGGACACGCCCCGATCCTGTCACCGGGCGCACTCGACGCGCTGTGGTGTCCACCGGGCACGCACTCGGTGGGCCTCGGAGCGGTTCGACGAAGAGCGCGCCCTAAGATCTTCGGGTGAGCGCCCTCCAGTCGTCTACCGAGCAGTCGGACAAGGCGTACTACGTCACGACGCCGATCTACTACGTCAACGACGCTCCGCACATCGGCCACGCCTACACGACCGTCGCGGGGGACGTCCTGACCCGCTGGCACCGGCAGCGGGGCGAACGCGTGTGGTTCCTCACCGGCACCGACGAGCATGGCCAGAAGGTGATGCGGTCGGCTGAGGCGAACGGTGCCGACCCGCAGGAGTGGGTCGACCGGCTGGTGACGGACGCCTGGCTTCCCCTGCTCGACCTGCTCGAAGTCGCCAACGACGACTTCATCCGCACCACAGAGGAGCGCCACGCGCGGCGCGTCCAGGCCTTCCTGCAGCACCTGTACGACAAGGGCGAGATCTACGAAGGGTCCTACACCGGTCCGTACTGCGTGGGCTGCGAGGAGTTCAAGCTGCCGGGAGACCTGGAGGAGGGCGAGGACGGGGTGCAGATCTGTCCGATCCACTCCCGCCCCGTCGAGACCGTCTCCGAGACGAACTGGTTCTTTCGGCTGTCCGCCTACACCGAGCCGCTGCTCGACCACTACCGCGCCCATCCCGACGCCGTCGCACCTGCGTCCGCGCGCAACGAGGTCCTCAGCTTCATCGAGTCGGGACTGACCGACCTGTCGATCTCGCGGTCGTCGTTCGCCTGGGGCATCCCGATCCCGTGGGACACCTCCCAGGTCACCTACGTCTGGTTCGACGCGCTGCTCAACTACGCCACCGCCATCGGGTACGGCGAGCAGGACCCGGCGCTCGAGCAACAGTTCGCGACGACCTGGCCGTCCGACGTCCACCTGGTCGGCAAGGACATCCTGCGGTTCCACGCCGTCATCTGGCCGGCCATGCTCATGGCGGCCGGGCTTCCGCTGCCGGGCAAGGTGTTCGCCCACGGCTGGCTGCTCGTCGGTGGCGAGAAGATGAGCAAGTCCAAGCTCACCGGGATCGCGCCGGAGCAGATCACCGACCACTTCGGTGCGGACGCCTTCCGCTACTACTTCCTCAGCGCCATCCCGTTCGGGCACGACGGCTCGTTCTCCTGGGAGCACATGAGCGCGGTGTACACCTCGGAGCTGGCCAACGGGCTCGGAAACCTCGCCTCGCGCGTGGCGGCCATGGTGGGCAAGTACTTCGACGGAACACTTCCGGCCCCCTCCGACGAACGCGACGCCGAGTACCAGCTCGCCTCCGCACTCGCCTCTGCGGTCGCGACCGCTGACGCCGCCATGACCGACCTGCGCTTCCACGACGGGCTGGCCGCCGTGCGCGGGTTCGTCGAGGCGGTCAACGGCTACGTGACCGAGCAGGAGCCGTGGAAGGTGGCGAAGGACGAGGCTGAGCGGGACCGGCTCGCGACGATCCTGTACGCCGCCGCGGACTCACTCCGGGCGCTGGCGGTGCTGTACGCGGCCGTCATGCCCACGTCCGCCCAACGGATCTGGAGCCTGCTCGGCGCCGAGCCGGCTCTCGGCCCCCTGGCCGATCAGCGTGTGCAGGACGCCGGACGCTGGGGTGTCCTGCCCGCGGGGTGCACGCTCACCAAGGGGGATGCGCTCTTCCCGCGCCTGGAGGACGCTGACGCGGCCGCCGGCAAGGCATAGCCTGCGGCCATGACGCAGGAGCAGGACCGCTGGCGGGCCCGCACGATCATCGAGCCGTTCCGGATTCACTCGGTGGAGCCCCTTCGGCTGACCACCGAGGCCGAGCGGCGTGACGCCCTGGCCGAGGCCGGGTGCAACCTGTTCAACCTGCGCGCCGAGGACGTCCTGATCGACCTGCTGACCGACTCCGGGACCGGAGCGATGTCCCGGGACCAGTGGGCCGCGATCCAGCACGGCGACGAGTCCTACGCCGGTTCCCCGTCCTGGTTCGTGTTCCAGGACGCCGTGCAGGACCTCTTCCCGTTCGCCCATGTGATCCCCACGCACCAGGGGCGCGCCGCCGAGCGGATCCTCTTCACCGCCCTCGGCGGTCCGGGGAAGGTCGTGCCCAACAACACACACTTCGACACCACCCGCGCGAACGTCGAAGCCAGCGGCGCCGAGGCCCTCGACCTGGTGATCCCCGAGGGGCGGGACCCACAGTCCGAGCACCCCTTCAAGGGCAACATGGACGTCCCGGCGCTGGAGCAGCTGCTCGCCGAGCGGGCCGCCGACGTTCCCGTGGTCATGATGACGGTGACCAACAACTCGGGAGGCGGACAACCGGTCTCCCTGGCCAACCTGCTCGAGGTGCGCGAGGTCTGCGACCGCTACGGACTGCCGCTCTTCCTCGACGCGTGTCGGTTCGCCGAGAACGCCTGGTTCATCCGCGAGCGTGAGGCCGGCATGGGTGACCGGGATGTCCGAGCCATCGTCCGCGAGATGGCGGCGGTCGCCGACGGCATGACGATGAGTGCCAAGAAGGACCCGATGGGGAACATCGGCGGGTGGCTCGCGATGGACGACGACGCGCTTGCCGAACAGTGCCGCAACCTGCTCATCCTCACCGAAGGCTTTCCGACGTACGGCGGGCTGGCCGGCCGTGACCTCGAGGCCCTGGCGCAAGGCCTGTCCGAGGTCGTCGACCACGACTACCTCCGCTACCGCATCCGCTCCACCGCCTATCTCGGAGAGGCACTGCATGCGGCCGGCATCCCCGTGGTGCGGCCGATCGGCGGCCATGCGGTCTACCTCGACGCGCGCGCGCTGCTGCCCCACCTCGATCCGCTCAGCTATCCAGGACAGTCGCTGGCGGTCGCGCTGTACGAGGTCGGCGGCGTGCGTGGCTGCGAGATCGGCACCGTCATGTTCGGACGCCAGGCCGACGGCAGCGAGGTGGCCGCCTCGATGGACCTCGTCCGGCTGGCCATCCCGCGTCGCACCTACACCCAGAGCCACATCGACTACGTCATCGAGGTGTGCCAGGAGGTCGCCCGTCGCGCCGACACGCTTCCCGGCTACCGCATCGTCGAGCAACCGCACCAGCTCCGGCACTTCACGGCACGCTTCGAGCCACTCCCGACGGTCTGATGCCGCACACCGAGGGTGCTGCACCCGAGCTGTTCACGCTGGACGCGGTCACCTTCCGGATCGGCGAGCGCGCCATCCTGGACGCCGTCAGCGACCACATCCACGAGGGTCACGTGACGGCGGTGGTCGGTCCCAGCGGTTCCGGCAAGTCGACGCTGCTGCGCATGCTCAACCGCTTCGAGGAACCGACCGCGGGTCGCGTCCTGTTCCACGGTGTTCCGCTGCCCGACCTCGACGTCCGCGACCTGCGCCGTCGGGTCGGCCTCGTCGCCCAACGCGCCACCATGCTGACCGAACGGGTCGACGACGAGGTGAGAGTCGGCGAGCCCACCCTTCCCGAGCACGCCGTCGACGAGCTGCTGACCCGCGTCGCACTCGACCACATCGGCCGTGACCGCCGGCCCGGTGACCTCTCCGGCGGGGAGCAGCAGCGGCTCGCGCTGGCCCGCGCGCTCGCCGTCGGGCCGGAGGTGCTGCTGCTCGACGAGCCCACCAGTGCGCTCGACGACCGGTCGGCGGAGGCCGTGGACGCGGTCATCGCCGGGCTGGCGGCCGAGGGCCTCTCCGTCGTGCTGGTGACGCACGACCGGCACCGTGCGGCCGCCCTCACGCACGACGCCCTCGTCCTCGACGCGGGACGCCTCGTCGAGCGCGGAGACCCCGCGACCGTCACCTACCTGGGAGGAGAGTGAGCCATGGGTTCGAGCACCGCCAACATCCCGACCTGGCTCGGGGTCGCAGCATCGGCCGCGCTGGTCCTGGTGGCGGTGCTGATCTCCTGGCGGCAGAAGCTCGGGCTCGAGCGCGAGGTCGCTGTCGCGGCGGTCCGTGCCCTGGTGCAGCTGGCCGCCGTGGGTGCGCTTCTGCTCGTCGTGTTCGAGCAGGGTGGCCTGCCGGCAGCCTTCGGGTGGCTGTTGATCATGGTGGTGATCGCCGGTTTCGTCGCAGGACGCCGCGCAGCCGGCATCCCGGGTGCGCGGCAGCATGCCTGGTGGGGCATCGGTGTCGCCGTCGCGGCGACGATGGGCCTGCTGCTGGCCCTCGGCACCATCGACGCGGTGCCGCGCGTGGTGATCCCGGTCGGCGGCATGGTGGTGAGCACCGCGATGGTGACCGCGGGACTGGCGCTGCAGCGCACGGTGGACGTCGTCGCCGACCAGCGCGAGAAGATCGAGGCGCGGCTCGCCCTCGGGCTCTCGACCGGGTCGGCATTCCTGCAGCCCTACCGCACCGCGGTGCGCACCGCGCTGGTGCCGGCCGTCGACACCACCAAGGTGGTGGGGCTGATCTCACTGCCGGGTGCCATGACCGGTCTGATCCTGGCGGGCGTCGACCCGTGGGACGCCATCCGCTACCAGATCGTGGTCATGTACATGCTGCTCGGCGCTGCCTTCATGGCGGCCGTCATCGCGGCGCGATCGGCGCAGCGGTCGCTCTTCGACGACGCCCAGCGTCTCGTCCGCCTTTGACACCTTTGGGGTAACTCCTCCGGGCTATGACCCCGACGAGTTTCCCCAAAGGTGTGCTGTTCCGCTCACGGCCCCGGGAGGTTGGCCCACACGATCGTGATGTCGGCGCGCTGAAGGCGGGGAAGCACGCGAGCCAGCCGCCGGCTCTCCTCCAGGCCGACATGCTCGACGTTCGCGACCGCGACGATGCTGAGCTCGCCTTCGGGTGTGGTCACCACCCGTAGCCCGAGCGGACGCAGCGCAGCACGAGCAGCCGCCACCTGCTCCCTGGGCACCGCCACCCGCAGCGCGTCGCCCATCTCCGGGGTCGCGCGCTCGGCCGTCCGGGCCCGGTCGACCGCCACCGCGCGCCGCTCGCCCCGAGCGAACCTGGCTCCGACGGCGTCCGGGTCCGGTCCGGTGATGGCATTCCACAGCAACCGGTGGGTGCCGAGCGACCAGGCCCGGAAGTTCGGGTCGATCGAGAAGGTGATGACGCGTCCGCTGCCGAGGGGCTCGTCAGCCACGAACGACGTCCCCGCAAGCGCGCCCACCTTCTCCGCAAGACCGGACGTGGCGTACGCCGGTGATCCCGGCGACGGGAACCCGCCGGCGGAGAAGGCGGTGCTCATCGTCTCGTTGTTGTCGTACATGACCCACACGGTCCTGCCGACACCGGTCGACAGCGGGCTGTCGGTGTCGAGGACGGTGCGGATGAGCGTGCCGGGTGCGTTCGCCTTCGTGTTCGCCAGCGTCACCGTGGACAGGCCCGAGCTGATCGCAATCCGGGTGCCGCCCTGCCATCCGACGTATCGACCCCCGTCGCTCACCCAAGTGCGCAGCGCTCTCTTGCCCTTCGACCCGAGAGCCTGCATGGCGTAGTTGGAGTAGCCGTCCGGCACGACAAGGACGTCGACGTCGCGGAGCCCGCCGATGATGTCGTTGGCCGTCACCATGCGGTAGGGCAGACCCCACATGCGCTCGAAGAGGTAGCGCGTCTGGCCGGCGGACTCGAACCCGCGGGACGACCCGGGGATCTCGAACAGCCCCACGGACGGGACGCCACCACGTCCGTCCCACCCTGGTGTGGTGACCCGGGGAACGAGCTCAGCGCTCGGAGCCAGCACGTCGCCGCTCGATCCCCCGTCCAGGTTCAGCAGGAGGGGGTTGCTCCACGACGTGACGTCGTAGGTCACCTTGACCGGGATGTAGGTCTCCCTGGCGAGCATCGACTGGATCCAGTGCTTCTGACCCTGAGCCATCGGGATCCAGTAGGAGCCGATGGGGAGAGTCTCGGCATGGGTCCGGCCGCCGTACGGCGTGAAGTTCGGGACACGCAGCGGCTCGGTCAGCCGGTACACGTCGACATCCATCCGCTGCAGTCGGCGCACCAAGGTGTCGAGCTCGTACGCGCGGCTCGGCTGGTCGGGCAGGAAGTAGTGGCGCACCCGTTGGTTGGGCACCTGCTGGTAGAGGGTGCTCTTGGGCCAGTAGACCTCGTTGGGCTGGAGAGAGCCGGCAACGCCCTCGTCGTACGCGTTGACGTAGGACTCGTGCCACTGACGTACCCAGTCGCTGCCGCCCGTCGCCCCACGGAAGACCGAAGCCCACATGGCCAGGAACTGTTGGAACGACCGGGCGCTCAGCAGGTCGCGGTTGTCCTTCTCGAAGGTCATGCCCGCTGCGTGGAATCCCACTCCGGGGACGGTGTCGCCGAAGATGCTCGCGAAGAAGTCGTACGGGGCGCCGTGGTGGTAGTTGAGCTTCTCGCGGTCGAACTCGGCGGCGATCGCCGGGCTGTACTCGTCGAAGATCCAGTCGTGAACGGTGTCAGGGGTCTCGTGGTACTCGGGGTCGGCGTGGGGCGGGAACAGGAAGTCTGAGTACCCGAACTCGTGGGCGTCGACATAGAGCATCGGGGGGAAGCGCCTGAGCAGCTCGAGCTTCCCGTCCGTCTCGGGCTGCGTGCGGGCGAACCAGTCGCGGTTCATGTCGAACCCGTAGAGGTTGCGACGGCTGTCCTCGGCCCGGCCGTCCGGGTTCTGCGTCGGCAGGATGACGACCAGTGCGTTGGACAGCACGGTGTCCGCGACGCAGTCGGTGCGGTCGGCGAGCTCGTAGAGCACCTGCAGTGCGCCCTCGGCCCCGCTCTCCTCGTTCCCGTGGACGTTGCCCGACACCCACAGGATCGCCGGTGTGCTCGACACCAGGTCGTCCACCGCGCCGGCGGGCAGCAGGGGGTCGCGCAGGCGCTGGGCCTGGTCGCTGATCGTGTCCAGTGCGTCGGGGGTGACGGCGTCCGGCGCCCCGACCACGGCGTAGGGAAGGGGGCGTCCACCCACCGAGGTGGCAGCGCTGCCGCTGGTGACCCGGTCGCTTGCCTGGTCGACGGCACTGACGAAGGCGGAGATCTCGCGGGGCGTCGTCTCCTGGCTGCCCAGGGGGAAGCCAAGAATCTCCTCGGGAGTCGGCACGACGCCGGAGTACTCCGGCGTCGTGCCGAACGCGGTGCACGTCACCGCTGCCCCGGCCGACGGCGGCAGGAGGAGGAGTCCGGCCCCAAGGGCGAGTGCAGAACCGCCGGCGATCAGGCGCAGCTGGATCAAGGCTTCCTCCGTGCGGTCGGGCAACCGGGCCCGCCGATCGTCGACCGCCGAGCAGCCGGTGTCAACGGATTCGCGAAGTTCGGGTCTGTCACGATGGGCGGATGCCCGACCTGTCCGACTCGTCCCCGGAATCCGCTGCGCCGACCCCCGGCACGGGGAGCTGGCCTCCGCTGCCGGAGCGCCTGCCGGTCGACGTCCCGGACAGTCACTGCCACCTCGACATCGCGTTCGACGAGAGCAAGCACGGCCCGGGACTCACCGTCGAACGGGCGCTGCAGCTGGCCGGCTCGGTCGGCGTCACCCGGGTGGTGCAGGTGGGCTACGACGTGGTGAGCTCACGCTTCGGTGTCGAGACCGCGCACCGCCACCCCCAGGTCGTGGCCGCGGTGGCGCTGCATCCGAACGAAGCCCCTCGGCTGGTCGGCCGACGGAACCTTCGAGGAAGCCTTCGCGACGATCGCCGCACTCGCCGGCGATGCCCGGGTGCGCGCCGTGGGGGAGACGGGCCTCGACCACTTCCGCACCGGCGAGGACGGGCGCGCCGCGCAGGAGGAGTCCTTCCGGCGGCACATCGACCTGGCCAAGCGGCTCGACCGCACGCTGGTGATCCACGACCGGGATGCGCACGACGACGTCGTCTCGGTGCTGCTGTCCGAGGGCGCACCCGACAGGGTCGTGTTCCACTGCTTCTCCGGCGGCCCGGACCTCGCTCGACGCTGCGCCGAGCACGGGTGGTTCATGTCGTTCGCCGGGACGGTCACCTTCAAGGCGAACGAGCACCTGCGGGAGGCTCTCGTCGCGGCCCCCCTCGAGCTCGTGCTCGTCGAGACCGACGCGCCCTTCCTCGCTCCGCTCCCACACCGTGGACGCCCCAACGCCTCCTACCTGGTCCCTGTGACGCTGCACACGATGGCCGCCGTCAAGGAGGTCGACCTCGCGGCACTCGGCGCGGTGGTGGCGGCCAACACCGACCGGGCTTTCGGGCCCTGGTAGGCGCGGCCGAGCGGCCGTCGTAAGAGTGAACCTCTACTCGAGGTTGACTCCGTGGGGTCTGTGGGTTGTGGACTCGAGTTGGCCCCCCAGGGGTGCCCGCCGCTAGCGTCGGTCGGGTGTTCAAGCCGATCTTGCTCGTGCTCGAGGGCGCCCTCGCGGCGGTCCTCGTGCTCGCCGTCTCCGGGTTCACCTCCAGCGACCATCCCGTGTCGCTCGAGGTCGACGGTCAGCTCAGCACCGTCGAGACGCGCGCCGACACCGTCGGCGAGCTGCTCACCGAGCAGGGTGTCGTCGTGAACGACCGTGACCTCGTCGTCCCGGACCCGGTCACCCCCGTCACGGAAGCCGAGCGGGTGCAGGTCCGTCACGCACGCCCGTTGCAGGTGGTCGTCGACGGCGAGCCGACCCAGATCTGGACGACCGAGCTCACCGTCGACGAGGCGCTCGCCGATCTCGACCTCAGGACGGACAGCGCCGAGGTCGTGGCGTCCCGCAGCGAGCGGGTGCCCCTCACCGGAGCACGGGTCGGCGTCCTGCTGCCGGATCGGGTGACGGTGCTGCACGACCAGCGGCGGACCACTGTCGTCACGACGGCGCAGAACGTGGCGGGAGTCCTGCGTGAGGCCGGGGTGCCGCTCCGAGGCGACGACATCGTGAGCGTGCCACTCGGCCGCGAGGTCCAGACCGGCATGGAGATCGTCGTGACCCGCGTGAAGGTCGCCACGGTGCGCCACGCGTTCACCATCGACCACGACGTCGTGCGGCGCGCCGACTCCGACCTCTACGTCGGTCAGCAGAAGGTGCTGCAGCGCGGACGCGACGGCCGCGGCGTGGTCATCAGCCGGGTGGTGCGGCACGACGGGGTGGTCGTTCGCGAGCGTCGCCTCGACCGCAGGGTCCTGAGCGAGCCACGCCGCCAGGTCGTCGCGTACGGCACCACACCGCGTCCGTTCTCGGCACCGGCCACCGGGGCTGAGGGTCTGAACTGGGCCGCCCTCGCCGGCTGCGAGTCGGGCGGCAACCCACGCGCGGTCAACCCGGCCGGGTACTACGGGCTGTACCAGTTCGCTCTCTCCACCTGGTACTCCGTGGGCGGCACCGGAAACCCCGTCGACGCGAGCCCGTCGGAACAGACGTACCGGGCGCAGGTCCTCTACCAGCGTTCAGGGGCTGGCCAGTGGCCGGTGTGCGGCCCTCTGCTGTTCAGCTGATCCCACCGCTGCCGCGGCAGACTGGACGTCGTGACCTCTCCTGAAGAGTCGGCCCTGCTCGGCGCAGCCGCCGTCCGCGAGCTTGCTCGGCGGCTGGACCTCCACCCCACGAAGCGCTGGGGGCAGAACTTCGTCGTCGACGCCAACACGGTGCGCCGGATCGTCCGTGTCGCCCGGGTCGTCGCCGACGACGTCGTCGTCGAGGTCGGTCCCGGCCTCGGGTCCCTCACCCTCGGTCTGTTGCCGGAGTGCCGGCGGGTGCTGGCGGTCGAGATCGACCCGGTCCTGGCGCGCGCGCTTCCGGAGACCGTCGCCACCCGTGCCCCCGCCGTCGCCGGGCGGCTGACCGTCGTCCAGCAGGACGCCCTGCGGGTGGACGAGCTCCCCGAGGCGCCGACGGCGCTGGTCGCCAACCTCCCGTACAACGTCGCCGTTCCGGTGGTCCTCCACCTGCTCGAGCGCTTCCCCTCGTTGGAGCACGGGCTCGTGATGGTGCAGCTCGAGGTCGCTGAGCGGTTGGCGGCGCCACCGGGCAGCAAGGTGTACGGGGTGCCGAGCGCGAAGGCTGCCTGGTACGCCGAGGTCACCCGTGCGGGACGGGTGCCGCAGTCGGTGTTCTGGCCGGTTCCGAACGTCGACTCCGGTCTCGTCGCCTTCCGTCGCCGACTCCCGCCGACGACGACCGCCAGTCGGGAGCAGGTCTTCGCCTGCATCGACGCGGCCTTCGCCCAGCGCCGCAAGAGCCTTCGGTCGGCCCTGGCCGGTTGGGCGGGGGACGCCCAGAGGGCTGAGTCCGCACTCCGGGCGGCAGGGGTCGATCCCGCGACGCGTGGCGAACGGTTGTCGGTCTCCGACTTCGCGGCGGTCGCCGCCCACCACCCCGACCTGCGCCCGGACAGGCGCCCGGATATGCGCAGGTGACCCGACCGGATTGCTGACAGACTGAGCGAGCCCACCGTCGGCGGGCCATGAGCAGGTGACGAGGGGAGCGTGTGGGTGAGTCCGGTCACCGTGCGGGTCCCGGCCAAGGTGAACCTCGAGCTGATCGTCGGCACTCCGCGCAAGGACGGCTACCACGACCTGGCCACGGTCTTTCAGGCAGTCTCGCTCTTCGACGACGTCACTGCCCTCCCCGGCGACCATCTCACCGTCAGCGTCGAGGGCGAGGGCGCTGACACGGTTCCCGTCGATGACGAGAACCTGGCCCTGGTCGCTGCCCGGGCGCTCGCCGAGCACCTCGGCGTCGAGCCCAGAGCGCACCTGCACATCCACAAGGCGATCCCCGTGGCCGCCGGCATGGCCGGAGGCAGTGCCGACGCGGCCGGAGCGCTGCTCGCCCTCGACCGGCTCTGGGAGGCGCACCTCGAGCGGGAGGTGCTGGTCGACCTTGCCGCCTCCGTCGGTTCGGACGTGCCGTTCGGGCTGGTGGGACACACCGCGATGGGGCTCGGGCGCGGCGAGAAGCTCACACCCGTGCTGGCGCGGGGTCATTTCCACTGGGTGTTCGCGTTCGCCGACGGCGGGCTCTCGACCCCGGACGTCTACGCCGAGCTCGACCGCATGCGGGCGGGTTCGGTGCTGCCGGAGCCGCGCGTCTCGGACCGGGTGATGGCCGCGCTGCGGTCGGGAAACGCCGTGTCCTTGGGCGGTGTCCTGCACAACGAGCTGCAGCGCGCGGCGGTGTCGCTGCGCCCCGGTCTGGCGATGACCCTCGACGTCGGGGAGGAGTACGGCGCCCTGGGTGCCCTGGTCTCCGGATCGGGCCCCACCTGCGCCTTCCTGGCCCGCGACGAGGAGCACGCCCTCGACCTCGCCGTCGCCCTCACCTCGTCGGGCACCTGCCGGACGGTCGTGTCTGCTGTGGGTCCGGTGGCCGGAGCGCGGGTGGTCGACTGATGGTCGACCCCACAGTGGTGCAGCTGGAGTGGGGGCCGCGCGGACTCCGCCTGCTCTCGGAGACGTGCGAGTGCGTCGTGATCGTCGACGTGCTGTCGTTCTCCACATCCGTCGCCGTGGCCGTCGCGCGTGGCGCGGCGGTGTGGCCGCACAGTGGCCACGAGCGCGCCGAACAGCTCGCCCGGGCGATCGGTGCCACCCTGGTGCGGGGGCGCAACATGCGCGAGGGACGGACCCTGTCACCCGCCAGCCTGCTCGACGTGCAGGACGGTGAACGGCTGATCATGCCGTCGGCCAACGGCTCGGTGATCTCCCACGCTGCCCTGATGTCCGGCCTCACCGTGGTGGCCGGTTCGCTCCGGAACGCGTCAGCCGTGGCCCGCTGGCTGCAGGGACGGTTCCGCACCGTCGGTCTCGTGCCTGCCGGCGAGCAGTGGCCCGATGGTGCGCTCCGCGTCTGTTACGAGGACCACGTCGGTTCCGGCGCGATCGCCGAGCGGCTGCTCGCCCTCGACCCGAACGTGCAGCTGGCTCCGGAGGCGCGCGCAGCGGTCGCCGCGTTCCGCGACCGGGACTCGCTGGCGGGCGTGCCGTCCGGGCGCGAGCTGATCGACTGGGGCTTCCCCGATGACGTGCGACTGGCCGAGCAGGTGGATGTCGACGACGTGGTCCCTGTCCTGCGCGACGGACGCTACATCGCGGCTGACTGATCTCCCGCCGAGTGCTGAGCGGGTGGACGTCTCGGCTGCTGGGCGGGCTACTTGGCTGCGTTCCGGTCGAAGGGGAGGAGCACCCTCCGTAGCAGGGTGGTGAGGGTCTCCTGGTCGTCGGCGTCCAGCTCGGCGAGGATCGCCTGCTCGTGGGCGAGCAGGTCGATCAGCGCGGCGTCCACCTTCGTCGCCCCCGCTTCGGTGAGCTGCACCATGATGCTGCGTCGGTCGTCCAGCGCGGGATGACGCTCGACCAGCCCACGTGCGGCGAGCCGGTCAATGCGGTTCGTCATCGTGCCCGACGTGACGAGGGTCTGCTGCAGCAGCTTGCCCGGGGAGAGCTCGTACGGTTCACCGGATCGTCGCAGCGCTGCGAGCACGTCGAACTCCCAGCCCTCGAGGCTGTGCCGTGAGAATGCCTGGCCACGCGCACGGTCGAGGTGGCGCGCGAGTCGGCTCACCCGGCTGAGCACCTCCAGCGGTGCCACATCGAGGTCCGGGCGCTCTCGCCGCCATGCCGCGACGAGGTCGTCGACCTCGTCGCGGTCACGTGTGGCGTCGCCGGTGGTCACGGGCTGGGTTCGATGCCGAACCAGCTGGAGACCCGGTCCTCGAAGCACTGGTCGTACTCGGCCTGCGTGGTCGTCGTGCGCAGGCAGAACCGGTCGGCTTCCTGCGCCTTGTCGACCAGAGCGATGAATCCGATGGTGATCGCGATTCCCGCGAGCAGGGTGAGGATGCTGAGAATCGTGGCGGCGACGGCGAGACTGATCGGCCGACCGGCGCTCTTGGACGTGACCCAGGCGACGACGCCGAGGATCAGGGCGATGAGGGCTGCGCCCGCCCCGATGAACGGGATCCAGCAGATGAAGACCACGACGACCGCGACGACCAGTGCCGTGATGGCGAGCCCACTGTGACCCCGCTTGGGCTGGCCACCGGGGTAACCGGCCGCGGGGTACGTCGGCGCCGGGTACCCGGCGGGCGGCGGGGGCGGGTACCCACCGGCCGGAGGGACCGCGGGGGGCGGTGCGCCCGGGGTCGCCTGGGGTGGGGGAGGTGGCGGCACGCTCCCCGGCGGTGGGACGGCGTAAGGGTCCTGCGGCGTCTGGTCGCTCATGGTCTGAACGCTAACCCTTGCCCTCCGAGGGGGGAAGGATCGACGCACCTCATGCCCGATCGCCACCCAGCTTCGGCTTGGCCTCGAGGTCGCGCAGTCCGTTCCAGGCCAGGTTCACCAGGTGGGCGGCGACCTCAGCCTTCTTCGGCTTGCGCACGTCGACCCACCACTGCCCGGTGAGCGCCACCATGCCCACGAGCATCTGTGAGTACATGGGCGCGTACTTGACGTCGAACCCGCGAGCCTTGAACTCGCCCGCCAGCAGGTGCTCGACCTGGCCGGCGATGTCGACGATCAGGCTGGCGAAGGTGCCGGTCGAGGTCGCCACCGGCGAGTCGCGGACCAGGATGCGGAAACCGTCGGTGTCCTGCTCGATGTAGGTGAGCAGCGCGAGGGCGGCCTGCTCGAGCAGCCGACGGGGATGGTCCTCGGTGAGTGCGCCCTCGACCATGCCGAGCAGCTTCTGCATCTCGCGGTCGACGATGACCGCGTACAGGCCCTCCTTGCCGCCGAAGTGCTCGTAGACCACGGGCTTGGAGACGTCGGCCTTGGACGCGATCTCCTCGACCGAGGTCGCCTCGAACCCGCGTTCGGCGAAGAGCGAGCGCCCCACCTGCAGCAGCTGTTCGCGACGCGCGGCGCTCGTCATCCGGGAGCGTCGTCGCTCCTGGGGCTCGCTCATCCGGCGCGACGGGCTTCCAGCCTGGTGCGTTTGGGCCAGCGGACGTCCCAGACCCACCCGGCCTTCTCCATCCACCGGATCAGTCGTGCGCTGATGTCGATCTGCCCCTTCTCGACGCCGTGACGGGCGCAGGTGGGGTCGGCGTGGTGCAGGTTGTGCCAGCTCTCGCCGAACGACGGGATCGCGAGCCACCAGACATTCCCGGAACGGTCGCGTGACTTGAACGGGTGTTCCCCCATCACGTGGCAGATCGAGTTGATCGACCAGGTGATGTGGTGGACGAGGGCGATCCGGATGAAGCCGCCCCACACCAGACCGGTCACGACGCCCCACCACGACCACGTGAGCAGCCCGCCGAGCAGGGCAGGGAGCAGCACCGACGCGAGCACCAGCCAGCCGAAGTTCGCGGAGACGCGACGCATCGCCCGGTCCTCGAGCAGGTCGGGCGCGTACTTGGCACGGGAGCTGTGGCCGTCGTCGAAGAACCACCCCATGTGCGCGTAGTACAGCCCCTTGAGCAGCGCGGGGACGGAGTCACCGAAACGCCAGGGGGAGTGCGGGTCACCTTCCTTGTCGCTGAAGGCGTGGTGCTTGCGGTGGTCGGCGACCCACTGGTCGAGCGGACCCTCGATCGCGAGGCTGCCCGGCGACGGCCAGCATCACGCGGACCCATGGCTTGGCCTTGAAGGCGCCGTGGGTGAAGTGCCGGTGGAATCCGACCGTGATGCCCGTCGCGCTCACCGCGTAGAAGACGACCAGCAGGACCAGGTCGACCGGCCCGACGAAACCGCCCCACGCCAGGGGGATGGCGGCGACCAGGGCCAGCAGCGGCACGATGATGAAGTAGTAGAGCCAGAAGCGGTGAAAGGCGCTCTGGCGAGGGGGTGCGTCAACGGCGGCGGGGTCCACCGGGGGGTTGTAGAGCGTGGTGAGGTCCGTCGTCATTCGGACTCCCTTCTAGTTACGGCACCGTAACCTACGGAAGCGTAACTTGTCGAGACAGGACCCCTTGGGCTGGGCGGGCTCGACCTTCAGGTCAGGACGTCGATGACGTCCTTGGCGTGGGTGACCGGCACCCGGCTGCCCTCCAGCTCGATCGTCGAGCCGGTGTCGTCGTGGATCAGCTCGAGCACCCGCACCATGCCTCGCTGGTGCACGACGGCCCGGAGACCCTCGCGCCCGATGCCGAAGACCAGGCGTTCCGGCACGGAGTGGCGAGTGCGGGCCTCGACCCCGTAGACCATGGATGCGGAGACACCGACCAGCATCTGTCGCGGCAGACCCTCGGCGTCCGCGGCCGCCTGTCTGCCGGCCAGCGATCCTGCGCCCACCCCGATCGCGTCGCCCATGGACCCTCCGAGGGCACCGCCTGCGCTGCCCCCGACCATCCCACCAAGGAACATCCCGCCGGACGTGCCGCGAGGCTCGAACTGGCCGACGACGGAGACGGTGTCGGAGATGCCGAAGGCGGTGAGCGCGCTGTTCACCAGCTCGACCATCGTGGTCTCGGACACGAGCGCGATGGTAGTCGCGGGCCGGGAGCGTCCACCAGGTTAGGCTGATCGCCCGGGGCTCGCGCCCGTCGCGGACGGGCCCGTCGGTCCCGGGTCGTCTAAGGGCAGGACAGCGGGTTTTGGTCCCGTTAATGGGGGTTCGAATCCTCCCCCGGGAGCCCGCCGCAGGCGGACGGTGCCGACCGGACCGCCGGGTATCCTGCGGACGGTCGACCCCCGTCCACCCGCTGAGCCAGGAGCCCCGTGAACCCGAGCCGTCCGGCTGCCGTGGTGGTCCTCGCCGCCGGTGAGGGCACTCGGATGAAGTCGAATACTCCCAAGGTCCTGCACGGTTTCCTCGGCCGTTCGATGCTCGGACACGTGCTGGACGCCGTCGCGCCCTTGCAGCCTGAGCGCACCCTGGTCGTCGTCGGACATGCGCGCGACGCCGTCACCGACCACCTGGCCCTCGTCGGCCCCCGCGCCGAACCGGTCGTCCAGGAGCAGCAGGACGGCACCGGACATGCGGTCAGGATCGCGTTGGGCGCCATGCCACAGCTGGCGGGCACGGTGCTGGTGGTGAGCGGTGACACCCCGCTGCTGCGCACCGGGACGCTCCAGTCCCTCGTCGAGCGGCACCGGGACAGCCAGGCGGCAGCGACCATGCTGACGGCCCGGATGTCCGACCCGGGAGGCTACGGGCGCGTGGTGCGGGACCCGTCCGGCGCCGTCACCGCCGTGGTCGAGCACCGGGACGCCGACGACGAGACCCTGGCGATCGACGAGGTCAACTCCGGGATCTACGCCTTCACGGCCGAGCTGCTGCGTGATGCGCTGGGTCGCCTCTCGCGCGACAACAGCCAGGGCGAGGAGTACCTCACCGACGTCGTCGCGCTGCTCGTCAGCGATGGTCGACAGGTCGCGGCCGAGGTCGTCGACGACCCTCATGAGGTCATGGGCGTCAACGACCGCGTCCAGCTCGCCGCCGCTCGCGCCGAGATGCGCACCCGGATCAACGAGGGATGGATGCGGGCCGGTGTGACGATCGCCGACCCGGCGACCACCGACATCGGCGTCGACGTCGCCCTCGAGCCCGACGTCGTCGTCCACCCGTGGACGGCATTGTCCGGTGCGACCACGGTGGCGGCCGGAGCCGAGGTCGGTCCGGGGTCGCAGCTGCATGACGTGCAGGTGGCGGAGGGTGCGGTGATCCGCTTCACCACGGCCGAGGGTGCGGTGATCGGGCAGGACGCCAGCGTCGGTCCGTACACGTACCTGAGGCCGGGGACGCGGCTCGGCCGCGGTGCGCGTGCCGGTGCGTTCGTCGAGGCGAAGCAGGCCGTCGTGGGCGACGGCTCCAAGGTCCCGCACCTGTCGTACGTGGGGGATGCGGAGATCGGTGAGGGCTCCAACATCGGTGCGGCCACGATCTTCGTGAACTACGACGGTGTCGCGAAGCACCGGACGGTGATCGGCGACCACGTGCGGATCGGGAGCGACACCATGCTCGTCGCCCCGGTGACCGTGGGCGACGGTGCCTACACGGCAGCGGGGTCGGTCATCACCGACGACGTCCCCGCCGGCGCGATGGGCGTCGGCCGTGCCAGGCAGCGGACGATCCTGGGCTGGGTGCTGCGCAAGCGGAGCGGGTCCGCGTCCGCCCGGGCGGCCGAGGCCGCCGTCGAGCCCGCGACGACAGAGGCGGTGCCCGCCGATGACAGCGCAACCGGGTCGGGGGAGAATGAGCGCGGCGGGACGGGCGATCCGGAAGGCAGCGCATGATCGAGTCGACGAACTCCAAGAAGCTGATGCTCTTCTCGGGCCGAGGGCACGCCGAACTCGCCGAGGAGGTTGCCGCCTTCCTCGACACCGAACTGTGTCCCACGTCGCTCTTCGACTTCGCCAACGGTGAGATCTTCGTCCGCTACGAGGAGTCGGTGCGGGGCTGCGACGCCTTCGTCATCCAGTCGCACACCACCCCGGTCAACACCTGGATCATGGAGCAGCTCATCATGGTCGACGCGCTCAAGCGGGCCTCGGCCAAGCGCATCACGGTGGTGGCGCCCTTCTACGGGTATGCCCGTCAGGACAAGAAGCACCGGGGACGCGAACCCATCTCGGCGCGTCTGATGGCCGATCTCTTCAAGACGGCCGGGGCCGACCGGCTGATGGCTGTCGACCTTCACACCTCGCAGATCCAAGGCTTCTTCGACGGCCCGGTCGACCACCTGTTCGCGCTCGAGACGCTCGCGCACTACGTCGCCAGCCGGGTCTCGGACCGTAGCCGCATCACCGTGGTCTCGCCGGACGCCGGACGCGTGCGAGTGGCCGAGCGATGGACCGACCGCCTCGGCAGCCCGCTGGCGATCATCCACAAGCGACGCGACCCTGACGTGCCGAACGAGGTCAAGGTCTTCGAGGTCGTCGGTGAGGTCGAGGGACGCATCTGCGTGCTCGTCGACGACATGATCGACACCGGTGGCACGATCGTGAAGGCCGCCGAGACCCTCTTCGACCAGGGTGCTGCCGAGGTCATCGTCACCGCGACTCACGGCATCTTCAGCGGACCGGCGATCGACCGCCTGAAGAACAGCCGTGTCTCCGAGGTGGTCGTCACCGACACCCTCCCCATCGCCGACGACAAGCGGTTCGACAAGCTCACCGTGCTGCCGATCGCGCCCATGCTGGCGCGGGCGATCCGCGAGGTCTTCGACGACGGCTCGGTGACCAGCCTCTTCGACGGCAACGCCTGACCCGCGCGACGCCGCCGTTCACGGAGGTGTCGCCCACACGGGCTAACCCCCGGCCGGCTTAGTCCGAATTCGTCCACCCACATGGCCCAACTCCGTGGTCAGGGCGTCAAGCACCCCCCGTCGCTCCTCCGATGAGCCGTCTATCCCCGGCCCGAGGAGCCCTGCATGAGCAACCGCAGTCCGAGCACCCCGTCCCGCGTCGCCGCCGTCACGACCGCCCTCGCGCTGACCGCAGGTCTGGGTGTGGCGGCGGTGGTGATCCCCTCCTCGGCGGCGCCGGTCGGCGACCCCGACTCCCTGGGACGCCGGGTGCTCGGGCCCAACCTCGTGCACAACGGCGGGTTCAAGCACGGCTTCACCGACTGGGACGTCACGAGCGGCAGCGGGGACGTGCTGGGCATCACCGACGGTGGCGTCTGGGGCAGTCGACGGGCGGCGGTCCTCCACCTGCGCGCGGCCTCGGCCACCTTGCGCGACCTGCGCGCGACGGCCCCGACCTCCGCCCCCGGGGTGCAGTACCAGGTGTCCGCGTGGGTCCGCGCCACCGGAGCCCCGGTGCAAGGTGCCTTCCGCCTCTACGAGTGGAAGGGCGACCGGGTCGCCTCGGTGACCGGCGAACGCTTCACCGCGGGAAGCGACAACTGGCGGCAGGTCGCCTTCCTCGCTGAGCCGAGCGAAGCCCGGAGCACTCTCCAGGTCTCCTTGACCGCCTTCCGTTCGCTGAGTGGTCTGAAGGTGGACCGCGTGCGGGTGCACCCGGTCAAGGGGACGAGTTCGTCGCCGTCGCCGACCCCCTCCGAGTCCCCCACCCCCAGCCAGCCCGCCCCCACGACCAGCGCCCCTGAGCCGCAGCCGAGCCCGACGAACAGCCCGACCGAGGGGCCGGCGGACGGCAGCACCTTGTTCGGGGCCAGCGTCGACCAGGAGGGACGCTCGTGGTCCCAGGCGCTGGCCGACTCCAACGCGGCCTACGGCGGCATGGAGGTCGTGCGCGTCTTCTACCCGGGCCTGCCGAGCCGGTGGCCCGGCCGTGCCGGTGAGGTGGGCGGTCCCGTCGTCGTCTCGTTCAAGGCCAACCCGTCCGATGTGCTCGCCGGGCGGCACGACGCCTACCTGGCCGAGTGGTTCCGTACCGCCCCCAGGGACCGTGACATCTGGTGGTCGTACTGGCACGAGCCCGAGGACAACGTCGAGAGCGGGGACTTCACGGCGCAGCAGTGGCGCGACGCCTATCGACGGATCGCGGGGCTCGCCGATGCGGCCGGCAACCCGCAGCTGCACAACACCGTCATCCTGATGTGCTGGACGGCCAGTCCGAAGTCGGGCCGCAGCGTCAGCAGCTTCTTCCCGGGTGCTGACGTGGTGGAGGCGATGGGCTGGGACTGCTACGCGCACTCCACGTCGCCCTATGCCAACCCTGAGGACATGTACGGGAAGGCGCTCGCCGCGACCCGCGAGCTCGGGCTCCCCTTCGGGGTCGCCGAGACAGGAGCCAGACTCGGCGTGGATGACGCGACGGGCAGCAAGCGTGGTGACTGGCTGCGATCGATCGGATCCTGGCTGCTCGAACGCGACGCCGCCTTCGTGTGCTACTGGGACGCCGTGGCCACCGGGGGCGACTACCGCCTGCTCGACGAGCCGTCCAAGCAGGCCTGGCGCGAGGTCACGACCACGTACGGCAGCCACCTGGCCCGGTGATCCAGGACGCCGGGTGATGGTCGTCACCCGAAGGCCAGATTTGGGCTGCTGTCGCAGGCGCGGCTAGACTCTGCGGGTCCCGGCGAGGGTGTGCCGACCTTGTGAGATGAAGGTCGGCGCCCGTGATCGACGCGGTGCTGGCGCGGATGCGCGGGCTGACCTGCGCCGGAACGCCCACCGACCGACCGTCGTCAGGAGCTGAAGGCCCGTGTCCGAGATCGCCATCGCCGCTGAGCGCCGCACGGAGTTCGGCAAGGGTGCCGCGCGCCGTCTGCGTCGTGACAAGAAGATCCCCGTCGTCGTGTACGGGCACGGCGCCGACACCCAGCACCTGGCCCTGCCGGCACACGAGCTGATGCTGGCCCTGAAGAAGTCCAACACCCTGCTCTCGCTGCAGCTCGACGACGGCGCCCAGCTGGTGCTGCCGAAGTCCGTGCAGCGAGACCCTGTCCGTCACACGATCGAGCACGTCGACCTCGTGGCCGTCCGCACCGGCGAGAAGGTCACCGTCGAGGTGCTGGTCCGCACCGAGGGCAAGATCGCCCCTGGTGGTCTGCTCGAGCACGTGAACGACACCATCGGCATCGAGACCGAAGCCACCAAGATCCCGTCCGAGCTGGTGATCGACGTCGAAGGTCTGACAGTCGGAGAGAGCCTCCGGGCCTCCGACGTGCCGCTGCCGTCCGGAGCGGTGCTCGTGGCCGACCCCGACCTGGTGGTCGTGCACATCCTCGGTGCCCAGTCGGCCGAGGCTGCTGCGGACGAGGCGGCCGAGGCTGCCGAGGCCGAGGCGGCCGCAGGTGCCGCGGCGGCCACCGTGGTGGCCGAGACGGTGGAGCCGCCGGCCTGATCCGGCGCAACCGTCCACCGGAGGTCACCGACGACGACCGTCCCTGGGTGGTCGTCGGGCTCGGCAACCCCGGACCGGAGTACGCGGGCAACCGTCACAACGTCGGGTACCTCGTGGTCGACGAGCTCGCCGGTGGTGCTGCGTTCCGCAGCCATCGACGCGCCCGCGCACACACGTGGGAGGGGCGCGTCGACGGTCACCGCGTGGTGCTCGTCAAGCCCACCACGTACATGAACGACTCCGGTCAGGCGGTGGCTCCGCTCTGCGCCTTCTACAAGGTCACTCCCGAGCGGGTGGTCGCGGTGCACGACGAGCTCGACCTGCCCTTCGGTTCGCTGCGGCTCAAGCTCGGCGGGGGTGATAACGGGCATAACGGGCTGAAGTCCCTCCGGCGGTCGCTGGGCACCGGCGACTTCTACCGGGCTCGGGTGGGAATCGGCCGTCCGCCTGGCAGGATGGATCCGGCGTCGTTCGTGCTGCGGGACTTCGCAGCCGCCGAGCGGCCCGAGGTGCCCGAGATCGTGACGAGGTGCGCCGACGCGGTGGCTGCGCTGATGACCGTCGGCCTGGACCGTGCGCAGTCCCAGTTCAACGACTAGGACCGACCACTTCCCCAGAGTGACCCCGACGAAGGGATTCGCCTGTGACTTCCCACGCACGCCGAACGTTGCCCGTGATCCTGTTGGCGGTGGCCTTCGTCGCCGCCCTCGTCCCGCTCATCGTCAGCACGTCGACGGAGTCGGAGGCCTCGACCGACGGGACACGCTTGGAGCGCCGAGGATCGTCGACCCGGTTCGGCGCCAGCGTCCCGTCCGACGGGATCGACTGGCGCACCGCCGTGCGGCAGTCCGACGATCGTTACGGGGGCATGGACATCGTCCGGGTGTACGAGCCCTTCGTCCGCGACACCTTCAACCGACTGCTCGAGGGGTTTCGGCGCCCGGTGGTGCTCTCGTTCCGTGAGATGCCCGGCCGGGTGCTCAGCGGCGCGGTCGACGACGAGCTCCGGACCTTCTTCCGGAACGCGCCCAAGCAGCGCCCCACCTTCTGGTCGTACTTCCACGAGCCGGAGGACGACCACGAGCGTGGTCTGATCTCGGCAGCCCAGTACCGCGCGGCGTGGCGGCACATCAACGCGATCGCCCGCCGCGTGGACAACCCGCAGCTGCACCCCACCCTGATCCTGATGTGCTGGACGGCCCGCTCCTCGAACCGCTCCGTCCGCACCTACTACCCCGGCGACTTCATCGACGTGATGGGGTGGGACTGCTACAGCCCACGCGGGGCCCCTCAGTACATGGCGCCGCGGAAGCTCATGGGCCCCGCCTACCGCACGACGCGTCGACTGGGGAACAGGTTCGGGGTGGCCGAGCTGGCCAGCCGGCTGCTCCCGGGGGACGACGGCACCCGACGTGCGCGCTGGCTGCATGCGTGTGCCCGGTACACCGACCGGCGGAACGCCGCGTTCGTCACGTACTGGGATGCGCAGGTGCCGAACATCGACTACCGGTTGCGGGACGCGCCGTCCCGGCAGGCGTGGCGCACCATCATCGACCGCTAGATCCCGCGGCCGACGGAGTGCAGGCGTCGGAGAACCCACTGCGGAGACAACCCACCGGCGACGGCGAGCGCCAGGTACGCGCGCGGCTCCACCGGGCGCCGGCGGAGGGCCCGCCACGCCCACCGAGCACCCTGCTTCCGGTCCTTGTCCGCTGCTGCCGCGAACGCGATCTGACCGGCGATCCGGGCCTCGCCCGCGGGGACGTCCTCGAACTCGGGGTAGCGCTCGAGCAGCCAGGTGAGACCGGAGCGCATCGTCTGCCACCGCGCGGTGAAGTAGGAACGGCTGGACCACAGGACCTGGACACCGACCTCGGGGACGTTGAGGATCGGGTGCCGACGTGCTGCCCGGAGCAGCAGCTCGTAGTCCTCACCGAAACTGCCGGGGATCTCCTCCTCGACCAGTCCGAAGCCCTCGACGACCGCCGCGCGTCGCATGAGGAAGGTGGAGGGGTGGAGCTCGGTGAGTCGGTCACGCACCAGGTCGGTGAGGGTGACGTGGCGCAGGTCCAGCACCCGAGGGTGCGACTCCCCGTCGTAGAGCACCTCGATGCCGCAGCAGACGAACTCCGCGTCCGGCTCCGCCGCGAGGGCGTCCACCTGCGCCGCCAGCTTGTGCGGGAGCCACGTGTCGTCGTCGTCGCAGAAGCCGACGAGCTCGGCGTCCGCTGCCAGCAGCCCGGTGTTGCGGGCGCCGGCCAGCCCGGGTGTGCGGTTGTTCGACAGCACGCTGACGCTTCGGTGGTCGCCGATGCCCAGTGACTGCTCCGTCGCCAGTGACGAGTCCGGGGACGACTGGTCGTAGACGACCAGGACCCGGATGTCGCCCTTGTACTCCGACGCCAGGATCGCGGTGATGGCGGTCCGCAGCATCTCCGGGCGGTCGCGGGTCGGGACCACCACGTCGACGCGGGGGAAGGGGCTCATGGTCACGAGTCTGCCGATCGGTAGCCGTAGTGACGCTGCAGGGGCAGCGTCAGTGCATTGACCAGACGCTGCCGGCCGGTCGGCATGTCAGAACGCCACGACCGGTCCGCCCTGATCCTCACCTCTCCGGAGAGGAAGCGCATGGGGTTCCCCGCGACCGTGTGCGAGGGCGTCAGCCGCAGGGTGTCCGCGTCGAGGAACGTCGAGCGTGGAGGCCTCGTCCCCGAGCCCGGCGAACCGTCCGGCTGCCAGCAGGACGTCCTTGGGCGCCTCGACGAAGTCCTCGTAGCGGATCCGCAGGTAAGGGTGGCGACGCTTGAGTCGCTCGATCAAGGTGTTCTGCACGTCCCACAGCACGGCGGTCTTGGTCGGTCCGTACATCGGCATCGGAACCCCGAGCGCCTCCGGCCTGGCGACCTCCTTGCTCCACGCGTGGGCCACCGCACGGCTGTCACGCACCACGTGCAGCAGCCGCAGGTCGAGGCCGGGCACCTGGGACAGCGTCATCGCGTAGGAGGCGTGCTTGCTGGAGTCGATGATGACGCGTGAGCCGGAGACCTCGGCGATGGCGCGGTACAGCTGAGCCAGCCTGGCGACGTAGCGGGCGTGGCGCTCCCGGTAGCGGCGGGAGAGGCCGGGACGCGCGAGCAGGGGCAGGTAGCGGTTGCGGTCGACCGCGTAGCGCAGCGACACCGCTTCATCGACGTCGAGGGCGTCCCAGCCGCCGAAGGCCACGTCGCCCACCGACCGCCAGAACGAGCACGTGTGGAAGGGCTCCCCGCATCCGCAGAGCTGGTCGTCGCGCAGCCCGCGGTCCCACAGGTGCACCATCTCGCCGACGCTGAGGACGCCGGGCAGCTCACCCAGCGCGCGCTCGAGAAGCGTGCTGCCGCTCCGTCCCTGGCCGCCGATGTAGATGACCCGGATGCGCGTCGTCGTCGTCGCCGTCGGTCGAAGGTTGCGCGGTGAGGCTCGGCGATGAGGTCATGGATGCGCCGGACGCCCGGCGCCACGTCCTCGGCCTGACCCGGGTCGCGGCGTGGCCGGGCCAGCTCGGCGGCGACCGCCTCGTCGAGGTCGTCGACGTCGAGGCATGCGGCGACCATCCCGGCCTCGCTCGATGCGCCGCACGAAACGCATCTGGTGTCCGTCGACGTGCTCCCCGCGGTCCGGGTCGCGCGGGACGCAGACCGGTCGGAGACCGGCACGCCGCACCTCGGTGATGGTTGCCGGGCCTCCGTGACAGACCACCACGTCGGCCCGGGCGATCTCGCGCTGCAGCTGGGCGTGGTCGAGCAGCCGGGAGTGCTCGCCGTGCCGAGGCGGACGGGCTGAGCCGTACTGCGTGAAGACCTCGTGCTCGGGGTGCTGCTCGGCGAACTGGTCGGCCCAGTCGACGAGGCGCTGGAAGGGGTGGAAGTCGGTGCCCACCGTGACGAGGATGCGGCTCACAGCAGCGGCCCCACGACGATCGAGCCCGGGTAGAGCTGCTGCTGCTCCTCCCACTGGACGCAGAAGAGCGTCGACAGCGGACGGCAGAGCCTCCCGGTCACGGTGCGGCTGTCGATCCGGTCGTAGACCTCGACGTACACCGTGGGGATCCCCCGGGCGCGGCCCAGCAGGAAGAAGGGATACGCGACGGCCGCTCCGGTCGAGACGATCACGTCGGGTCGTTCGGCGTCGAGGACCTGGCGCGCGAGCGCGGTGTTGCGTGCCAGGTTCCTCACGTTCCGGGTGGTGGGGTGGTACGCCCACGTCACGCTCTCGGCGACCAGCTGGGACACTGCGTCCGCGGTGTCGAAGGTGACCCAGTGCCGTCGTTCCCGCGGCCAGAGCGGCGCCAGCGCGAGGAGCTGGGCGAGGTGACCACCGCTGGAGCCGACCAGCAGCACGCGACCTTCGAGGTCGGACAGTGCCTGCACGGATGCTCCTCGGTCGCGGTGAAGGGGAGGTGGTCGGTGGGTCAATTCTCACCGGAGGTAGCGGGGTCCGATCGGTGTTGGCACAAGTGCCGCCAAACGGGTGACGCCTGCCGGACGTCCGGTGTCCTGCACGTGCGGTAGTCGTGGGTCGTCAGCAGCGGTCAGAGACCGCGCTGTCTCCTCGGTCCGCTGCAGCCGTCACCGCCAGCTCGGGGTGCGTCCCCACCAGGCGGCCAGCCGCTCGTCGTAGGGCACGTAGTGCGCCTCGAGACGTTCTCGGAGGGCGTCGTCCAGGGGAGAGCGCGAACGGGCGTTGTGACGCTCGATCGACACCGGGTGGTCCGGGAGGCCGAGAAACCGGGTGACCTCGGGCCAGCGCTCCTCCGGCGAGGACCAGAGGGCGACGCTGTCGACGACCAGGATGCGTTCGCGGCCCAGGGCCGCCTCGAGACGCTCGAGCTGGTCGATGTACTGCCCCCGACGGACGTAGGCGAGATGCTGGTGCGCGAGGCTGCGCGTGACCGCGCCGCTGCGTAGGCGCTCCTCCTCGCCGGCCAGGCGCTCCTCCTCGAGTTCGAGTGCTCGCTCGAACGGTTCGGTCTCGAAGCCGCGCGCGAGCTCGTGGGCATGGGCGGAGTAGGCGCGGGCCACCGGGTCACGCAGCAGGGCGATGACCTTCACGTCGGGCAGGGCCGTGGCGATCCGCTCGGGCGCCAGCGGGTGCCACATGTAGTACGGGCTCGACTCGCCGACGACCACGGAGTGCCCCTGGCGCTGCGCGATCCTGTTCGACGCTGGACTCGGTGGGGAAGTGGCTGCGGTACCAGTCCAGGGGTCGATCGGCATTGAGGTCGAAGTAGTGCACGCCCTTGCGGAGCGTCGGCCCGACGAACCCCGGGTGCTCGAGCAGCGCCTTGAAGAGCGTGGTCGTGCCGCACCGTTGCCCGCCCACGATGAGCATGGTCGGCAGGACCCGGCGCGACGACGTCCGCCGGCCGACCCGGTCGGCCGCGGCTCGCGCCGCTCTTCTGCTCTTGCCCCGCAGACTGCTCACTGCTCGTTCGCTCCTTGTTCGTGCCCGGTGGTGGGTTCCTTCAGGACGCTGGTGAGGGTGGGCAGCAGCCAGTGGGCGACTGTCTCCCAGACGTGCGCCCGAGGTCGACTGACCGTCGTCGAGGTACCGGCCGGCCAGCTCGAGCAGGTAGCCGCAGGTGACCAGCTCGGCGTCGTCGCGGCTCTCGATCGCCGAACGGTCGGAGCAGGCGCGCGGCGTTCGCGAAGACGTCCGCGGGCAGCGTGGTGAGGTCCTGCACCGAACCGGCGCGGCCGGTGAGGAAGAGGTGCAGCGCGTCGTACCCGAGGGGAGCGCCGCTGTCGAACCGCTCCCAGTCCCACACCGAGCAGCCGTCCCGGGTGAGGGCCATGTTGGTCCTACGCCAGTCGCCGTGCCACCTGCCGTGCCCGAGCGAGGACTGTCGGACGTGGCCGAGCCAGGTCGTCGCCAGCGCCCCGAACGCCTGGGCGGCGTCGCGGTCCACCGGGTCGCAGGTGGTGGGTCGGTCCCGCCACGCCGCGGCGAAGCGGGTGAGGTAGTCCTCGGCATCCGCCTGTCCGCCCGACGTCGCCACTGCCACCTGGGCTTCGATGGCGCGGTCGAGCGACCACGGACCCGCTCCGCTGGTGGGCACGGGTGACTGCACGACGTAGGGGTGTCCGGCGAAATCCCCCTGACCGAGGAGTCTCGGGACCTGCACCCCCGAGTGCGCGGGCAGGGAGGTCAGCTGGTGCAGCGCCGTCGCCTCGTGGGCGACAAGCCGGTCGGTGAGCGGGTTCATGCCCCACTTGACGATGGCGAGGAGCGCACCGTCCCGTCCGGCCACGGCCAGGACCGGCTTCCGGTTCGCGCGACGCGGGCCCAGGTGGACGCCGTACACGAGGTCGGCGGCGACGCTCTCCGGTGCCAGGTGTCTGGCGACGGCCGCCAGGAGCGGCGGGTCAGGCAGCTCGGTGGTGCGCACGTGGAGCAGGGCAGCGCCGCGCAGGGCCCACGAGAGGGTGCGCGCCTTGGCCGTCGACTCGTCCCGCAACGCGTGCAGGACTGTGGCGGCGGCCCGTCCGCGCCCCGCCGGCAGCACGAGGCGGGGGTCGTCGGCGGAGGGCAGCACCAGGAAGGGGCGGGTCGGGCCGACCGGCCCGGGCTCCCAGAGCGGCGCAAGGCCGTCGGTGAGGCCGGGGTGGTGCGTCTCCATGCTGTCCCTTCAGGCGAGTCCCCGGCAGCGTACGTGGTGCGAGCGCAGACCCCGACGTCGCCCGGAGCGCCGTCACCCGGGTGGGTGCGTCACCGGGCGGCGTTCTCCGCAGATCACGCTGCGTAGCCACGAGTTGACGGTACGAAGTAGGTCGTCCGCCGATGGTTCCCTTTCGACCGCAGTCGCCGCCCGACCGTCCCGGCACGCTCTGTAATGGCGAGGCAACAGTGCGCGCCGAGTGGGTGCGCCGACGACGGGTGGGGGAGCGCAGGTGGCGAGGACGAGGGGTGGCCGCTGGCTCAGAGCCGGGGCAGTGGCCCTGGTCGCAGCAGCCCTCGTGACGCTCGATGAGCGCGGTGACCGCACCGGCCAGCGCCTCCGCCGCGGCCGAGCAGCTGGCAAGCGACGACCCGCTCGACCACACACCACGGGTGCTCGACGGGCGCGTCCAGGCGATCGTCCGCGTCGGGGACCTGGTCGTGGTCGGGGGCACGTTCAGCAAGGTGCAGGAGTCCGGCGTCGACGCTCCCGTGCTGCCGCGGACGGGACTGTTCGCCTTCGATGTGACCACCGGGGCCGTCAGCGACGCCTTCGTCCCCGTGCTGGCCTCTGCCCCCGGGGTGGCGCCGCGGGTCGACGCGCTGGCCCTGTCGGGCGACGGCCGGTCGGTGTACGTCGGCGGCGACTTCCGCACGATCAACGGGGTCGGCCCAGGTCGGCTGCAGCAGCTCGACCTCGCCGACGGCCCGAAGGTCGGTTCCTTCCGCAGCCCGGCGTTCGACCGACGGATCTATGACCTCCGCCTTGTCGGCAGCCGCCTCTACGTCGCGGGGTCGTTCACGTCGGCCGGTGGCGTGCCCCGCCGGGGCCTGGCCACGCTGAACGCGTCGACTGGATGGCTGACGCGAGCGGTCGACCTGCCGTTCTCCGGGGTCAACCAGGGTGGCGTCACCACCGTGCGGAAGATCGACGTGACCCCTGCGGGCGACCGCCTGGTCGCCATCGGGAACTTCACCGCAGTCGGAGGGCGCACGCGGACGCAGGTGGCGGTGCTCGACACCTCAGGGCGGCATGCCGTCGTGGACGGCTGGCGCACGTCCCGGTTCGGCAGCCGCGACTGCAACCGATTCTTCGACTCGTATCTGCACGACGTCGACCTGGCGCCGGACGGCTCCTTCTTCGTCGTCGTGACCACCGGTGGGCTGGGCGGACCCACCAAGCTGTGCGACTCCGCGACTCGGTGGGAGACCTACGCTCAGGGAGCGCAGCAGCCCACCTGGGTCGACCACAGCGGTGGGGACACCTTCTGGGCGGTCGAGGTGACCGGTCCGGTCGCGTACGTGGGCGGCCACTTCCGGTGGCTGAACAACCCGTACTCGCTGGACGGGGGCACGGCCGGACCGGGCGGTGTGGTCCGCGAGGGGCTGGCCGCCCTCGACACGCGCAACGGCCTGCCGTTCAGCTGGAACCCCACCCGGTCCCGAGGGGTCGGCGTCTTCGACTTCCTGGTCACCGACAGCGAGCTCTGGGCGGGTTCGGACACCCCCGTCTGGGCCGGTGAGCGGCGCGACCGGCTCGCGGCCTTCCCCTGGTCCGGGGGTCTGCCCCTCCCCACCGACCGGGTCGGGACCATCCCGGGCGACGTCGTCCAGCTCGATCCCGCGGTCGGCGCCGCCGACGTCCGGTCGCAGTACCTCGTCGGTTCCGCCCGACCCCAGGCCAAGGCACTCGCCGACGGCGGGGTCGCCTGGTCGGGCGTGAGAGGCGCGTTCATGGTGGACGACACGCTCTACACGGGGTGGAACGACGGCACGCTGCGCAAGCAGTCTTTCGACGGCACCCGCCTCGGACCCCAGACCATCGTGCCGTTGGGCGGCGGATCGCTCGTCGTGGACCTGCGCTCGTCCATGCGACGCGTGACCAGCATGTTCTACGACCGCCGTACCGGCCGGCTGTACTACACGCGGGCGGACTCACGATCCCGGAGGTCCGACGGTGGTCTGTACTACCGCGCCTTCACCCCCGAGTCCGGCGTCGTCGGCGCGGTGCGTCACACCGTGCCCGACTCATCGGCGGGCAAGGGAGTCGACGCGGGAGCCGTGAGGGGGGCGTTCCTCTCCGGCAGCTGGCTCTACTACGTCAGCTCCAACGGCGTGCTGCACAAGATCCGCTTCGGCCCGCAGGGTTTCCGAGGCGGGACGCGCACCGTCAACGCCACCGTCGACTGGCGGGCGAAAGGCCTCTTCCTGTCCACCCAGCCCTCCACGTTCGCCATCAACGCGTCTCCGACGGCCACCTTCCGGAGCGCCTGCGTCGGAACCTCCTGCACCTTCGACGCGACGTCCTCGTCCGACGCCGACGGCTCCCTCGTGTCGTACGTGTGGAGCTTCGGGGACGGCACCTCCGCGTCCGGTGGGACGGCGCAGCACCACATCTTCGCCGAGGCCGGCACCTACCCGGTGACGCTCACGGTGACCGATGACGACGGTGCCTCCGCGTCGACTGTGGTCGACGTCGAAGTGTCGCCGATCGCCACGACGGTCGCCTTCCGAGCGGCCGCGGCGTACGAGGGCAAGCAGGTGCGCTTTCACACGTGGCCGCTGCCGGAAACGGTCGAGCCGGGCGACCTGCTGCTGATGGTCGTGAGCGGCGGCACCAGCGCCGATCCCGGTGCCATCCTCGACGCGGACAAGGTGCCGCTCGGTGGCTGGACGGAGCGGGGTGACGTCACCGACAGCGGGACCCGCACCGTCGTGTACACCCGATGGGCGACGGCCGCCGACGCCGGACGGACCGTGGGCGTGGAGTTCTCCGACGGCGGGACCACCGTCGCGACGCGGGCGATCGTCAGCACCGCCGTCTACTCGGGGGTCGCCTCGGTCGGACCGGTCGCGACCGCCGACGAGCCCGCGTCGGACGCGACCTTCGGGCACACGACCCCCGGCGTGAGCGTGCCCGTCGATGGGGCCTGGGTCGTCTCGTACTGGTCGGACAAGACGTCCACGACCACGGGCTGGGTGCCACCGCTCGGCCAGACCAGCCGTGCCGCACCCGTCAGCAGCTACGACCCGGCCGTCCCGGGCACCGTGCGCGTCTCGGGGCTGCTCACTGATGACGGCGTCCCGGCCCTGGCCGGCTCTCGCGCAGGCCTCACCGCGGTCGCGTCCGGCAAGTCGGCGGCTGCGACCACTGTCTCCGTCGTCCTCCGGAGCGGTTGATCTGAGGTCCCGCGGGTCGTCCCGGCACCGTAGGCTTGACCTCCTCCCCGGCATCGACGATGTCCGGGGCCGTCGTGCTGCGCCTCGAGGGCAGCGCCTGGGCAACCCGCAGGGAGGAGCGCTCCATGTCCTTGGCCGGCCTGGTTCCCCTCGTCGCCGAGGACGCCGCGGTGGCCGAGGCCCTGCGACTGGCCGCCACTGGCACCGGCGGAGAGCTCACCGTCCCGTCGACGGCCACCGCAGCCATCGTGGCCGCGATGGCTCGCGGCATGCACGGTGCCGCCCGGCCGGTGCTCGCCGTCACCGCGACCACCCGGGAGGCCGACGACCTGGTGGCCGCGCTCAGCTCGTTGCTCGACCCGGAGACCGTCACCGACTTCCCCTCCTGGGAGACGCTGCCGCACGAGCGACTCTCACCACGCTCCGACACGGTCGGGCGCCGGCTCGCGGTGCTGCGCCGGCTGGTGCACCCCGACCCGGCCGACCCCGGTTCGGGTCCGCTGGCTGTCGTGGTCGCACCCGTGCGTGCGGTGCTGCAGCCCTTCGTCACCGGGCTCGGTGACCTGGAACCGGTCCGCATCCACGCCGGCGACGAGATCGACCTCGCCGAGGTCGTCCGGCGGCTCGCGGACTCCGGCTACAGCCGGGCCGACGTCGTCGAGCGTCGCGGGGAGTTCGCGGTCCGTGGAGGAATCCTCGACGTGTTCCCCGCCGTCGAGCAGCACCCGCTGCGGGTCGAGCTGTGGGGCGACACGGTGGAGGAGATCCGGTGGTTCAAGGCTGCTGACCAGCGGAGCCTGGAGACGGCACCTCACGGCGTGTGGGCGCCGCCGGTGCGCGAGCTTCCGCTCACCGAGACCGTGCGCCGTCGGGCGGCCGGACTCGTGGCGATCCACCCAGGGCTCGCCGACGTGCTCGGGCAGCTCGCCGAGGGGGTCGCCGTCGAAGGGATGGAGTCCCTGTCGCCCCTGCTGGGTGACGGGATGGAGCTGCTGGTCGACGTCGTGCCCGACGCGACGGCAATGGTGGTGGTCGACCCCGAGCGGGTGCGCACCCGCAGCCACGAGCTGCATCGCACCAGCGAGGAGTTCCTCGCGGCCTCCTGGGCGAACGCCGCGGCCGGGAACAGCACGCCGATCGACCTGGGGGCGGCCTCCTACCGAGAGCTGGCCGAGGTGCGGTCGGCCGCGGTCGGCCGCGGCCTCCCCTGGTGGGGTGTCGGCCCCTTCGGCGGACCCGACGACGAGACCGCCGGAACGACGCTGCGCGCTGCCGATGAGTACCGGGGCGACACGGACCGGGCGCTGAAGACCATCCACGCGTCGGTCGCGGACGGGTGGCGCGTCGTGCTGGTCACGGCGGGGCACGGTCCGGCTGAACGGTTCGCCGAGCGGCTGCGTGACGACGATGTCGTCGCCGAGGTGGTCGCCGAGGTCGACCCCGTGCGCGACGCCTCCGTCGTGCAGGTGGCCACCGGCGTCATGGAGCACGGCCTGGTCTCCGACGCTCTCAAGCTGCTGGTGCTGACCGAGACCGACCTGGTCGGGCAGAAGTCGTCGACGCGGGACATGCGACGGATGCCGTCGCGGCGGCGGGCCACGGTGGACCCGCTCCAGCTCTCCCCGGGTGACTACGTCGTGCACGAGCAGCACGGTGTCGGGCGCTACGTCGAGATGACACGTCGCGAGGTACAGGGTTCGACGCGGGAATACCTCGTGATCGAGTACGCCCCCGCGCGCCGCGGGCAGCCCGCTGACCGCCTCTTCGTGCCGACCGACCAGCTCGACCTCGTGACCCGGTACGTCGGAGGGGAATCCCCCTCGCTGCACCGACTCGGTGGTGCGGACTGGGCCAAGACCAAGGGCCGCGCACGCAAGGCGGTCAAGCAGATCGCGGCCGAGCTCGTCCGCCTGTACTCGGCCCGTCAGTCAGCACCGGGGTACGCGTTCGGCCCGGACACTCCCTGGCAGCGTGAGCTCGAGGACGCCTTCCCCTACGTCGAGACCGTCGACCAGATGGCCTGCATCGACGAGGTGAAACGGGACATGGAGCAGCCGATACCCATGGACCGCCTCGTCTGCGGGGACGTGGGGTACGGCAAGACGGAGATCGCCGTGCGGGCGGCGTTCAAGGCGGTGCAGGACGGCAAGCAGGTGGCGGTGCTCGTGCCCACGACCTTGCTCGTCCAGCAGCACACCAACACCTTCACCGAGCGGTTTGCCGCATTCCCGGTCACGGTCAAGGCGCTGTCCCGTTTCCAGACCGACCGTGAGGCTGCCGAGGTGATCGAGGGCCTGGCGGACGGGAGCGTCGACGTCGTGATCGGGACCCACCGGCTGCTGCAGGCCACGACGCGCTTCAAGGACCTGGGCCTCGTGGTCGTCGACGAGGAGCAGCGCTTCGGCGTCGAGCACAAGGAACACCTGAAGGCGCTGCGCACGCACGTGGACGTCCTCACGATGTCGGCGACGCCGATCCCCCGCACCCTGGAGATGGCGCTCGGCGGGATCCGAGAGATGTCGACCATCCTCACGCCTCCAGAGGAACGCCATCCGGTGCTGACCTTCGTGGGGGCGTACGACCAGAAGCAGATCGGTGCAGCCATCCGTCGCGAGCTGTTGCGGGAGGGCCAGGTCTTCTACATCCACAACCGGGTGGAGTCCATCGAGCGTGCGGCTGCGCGGGTCCGCGAGATCGTTCCCGAGGCGCGGGTCGAGGTGGCACACGGTCAGATGTCCGAGGACGCGCTGGAGCGCATCATCGTCGACTTCTGGGACAAACGTTTCGACGTGTTGGTGTGCACCACGATCGTCGAGTCCGGTCTCGACATCAGCAATGCCAACACCTTGGTCGTGGAGCGGGCCGACACCCTCGGACTGGCGCAGCTGCACCAGCTGCGTGGTCGGGTGGGTCGCGGGCGTGACCGTGGTTACGCGTACTTCCTCTACCCACCTGAACGACCGCTCACCGAGCCGGCGCACGACCGGCTGGCCACCATCGCGCAGCACACCGATCTCGGCTCCGGCATGGCCGTCGCCATGAAGGACCTCGAGATCCGTGGCGCCGGCAACGTGCTGGGCGGGGAGCAGAGCGGCCACATCGAAGGCGTGGGCTTCGACCTCTACCTCCGCCTCGTCGGTGAGGCGGTTGCCACCCTCAAGGGTGAGGGGCCGGAGTCGGGAGGCGAACCGGCCGAGATCCGGGTCGAGCTGCCCGTGGACGCCCACATCCCGCACGACTGGGTGCCGTCCGAGAAGGTGCGGCTCCAGGCGTACCAGCGGCTCGCGGACGCCCACGACGAGCAGACACTGGCCGACGTCCGTGACGAGCTGGTGGACCGGTTCGGCCCGCTTCCCGAACCGGTCGAGCGGCTCTTCGACGTCGCTCGGCTCCGGACGCTCGTGCGTTCGGTCGGAGTGAGCGAGGTGGTGGTGCAGGGAAGCAGGGTGCGGATCTTCCCGGTCGAGCTGCCGGAGTCCGCCACCCTGCGCCTGACCCGGCTCTACCCGGGCACCACCGTCAAGCCGGCGGTCCGTACGATCCTGGTGCCGAGACCGACGACCGCACGGGTCGGAGGAGAGCCGCTGCGAGACGCTGCTCTGCTCCAGTGGGTGACCGAGTTCGTCGAGGCGGTGCTGGTCGACCGATGAGGAGAACGGTGAGCGCCATGCGAGGTGGACGACGCGTGCGGAGCGCGCTGGTACTGGCAGCCCTGGGAGTGGTCGTGCTCAGCGGCTGCGCCAGCCACAAGGCAGGAGCCGCCGCGGTCGTCGGCGAGGAGCGTCTCACCGAGAGCCAGCTCGCCGAGTGGTCCGACGAGCTCGCCGGGGTGTACGCGGACAACCCCGACGCGCAGCAGCCGCCCGAGGACCAGCTCACCCTGGTCCTGACGTCCTGGTGGCTCAATGAGCAGATCACCTTGGCGCTCGCCGAGCAGGAGGGCGTGACCGCCTCGGCGTCCGAGATCGACCAGCTGCTGGGCACCGACCCGGCCCAGCGCGAGACCGCCTCCGCGCAGAACGCGATTCCCCCGTCCAGGCTCGAGGCCGCCGCCGAGTACGTCGTCCTGCGCCGTTCGCTGGGTGAGGCTCTCGCCGCACCCGGAGCCAGTCCCGAGGAGGCAGATGCGGCCTACCTCGAGGCACTCCGGTCCACGGCGGAGGACCTGGACGTCTCGGTGAGTCCCCGGTTCGGGGTGTGGAACCCGGACGTGCCAGGTGTCGAGCCGCGTGCCCTCGAGCGCCTGTCCCGCCCGGCGGTGACCGAGCAGCCCGAGCCGGCTCCGGCTCCCGCTCCCACGGGGCAGTAGCCGGTGACCGGCCGGCTCACCCTGCTGGTCACCACACACCGGGTCGCGCCCGGACTCCTCACGCATGCCGCCTGGCAGCGGTTGGGCGAGGCGGGCGCTGTGCTCTCCCGCCCCGGCCATCCGCTGCGGGCGGTGCTGGCGGACCTGGAGATCGAGGTGGACACGGCGGCGCCGACGTCGACGTCGGCTCTCGCGGCGCATCTGCTCGACGGCACCGCCGATCACGACGTGGTGTGGCTCGTCGGCGACGATGGCGATGTCGCACTGACCGAGGCCCTGGCTCCGGCGATCGCCTCGCGAGCTGAGGCGGGACACGACCTGGAGCTCGAGGTCCTGCACGGTTCCTACGACCTGCCGGGGGCCAGACTGCTCGACGTCGTGGCCGTGATGGATCAGCTGCGTGGCCCGGGGGGCTGTCCGTGGGACGCCGAGCAGACGCACGCGTCGCTGGCCCCTTACCTGGTGGAGGAGACGTTCGAGGCGCTGGCAGCCATCGACGCCGACGACCCCGATGCCCTGCGGGAGGAGCTCGGCGACGTCCTGCTCCAGGTCGCCTTCCACGCGCGTATCGCCGAGGAGTCCGCGGACCGGCCATGGTCGGTCGACGACGTCGCCGCCACGCTGGTGGACAAGCTCGTCCGCCGCCACCCACACGTCTTCGGCGAGGGCGACGCCGACACCGCGGCCGACGTCCAGGAGAGGTGGGACGAGCTCAAGGCGTCCGAACGCCCGCGCGCGTCCGTGGTCGACGGCGTTCCGCTGGCGCTGCCCGCGTTGGCGCTGAGCGAGAAGCTCATCGGTCGAACCGCACGGGCCGGGCTCGCCCTCGACGTCGAGGAGCCCGAGCTTCCCGACGACCTGTCCGAGGAGCTGCTCGGAGCCTTGCTGTTCGGTGTCGTCAGTGCGGCGCGCCGCCAGGGGTTGGACGCCGAGACGGCGCTGCGTCGGCACGCTCACCGCTTCGCGGAGCAGGCGCGCCGCGCAGGGCTGCCGCATACCTGACGGGTACCCTGGAAAGGACGTTCATCTCCCGGAAGGACCCATTCGTGGCGACCATCGACGCCCTCATCGCGCGTGAGATCCTCGACTCCCGGGGCAACCCGACGGTCGAGGTCGAGGTGGCCCTCGATGACGGAACGGTGGCTCGTGCCGCGGTCCCCTCGGGTGCGTCCACCGGCGTCCACGAGGCGGTCGAGCTGCGCGACGGTGACGCGGCGCGGTACCTCGGCAAGGGCGTCGAGAAGGCGGTCGTCACCGTCGGCGACGAGATCGGTCCCGAGCTGTTGGGCTACGAGGCCAGCGAGCAGCGTCTCGTCGACCAGGTGATGCTCGACCTCGACGGAACGCCGAACAAGGCCAAGCTGGGGGCGAACGCGATCCTGGGTGTCTCGCTCGCGGTCGCCAGGGCTGCGGCGGAGTCGGCGGACCTACCGTTGTTCCGCTACGTGGGGGGTCCCAACGCGCACCTGCTGCCGGTGCCGATGATGAACGTCCTGAACGGCGGCGCTCACGCCGACACCGACGTCGACATCCAGGAGTTCATGGTCGCGCCGATAGGCGCAGCCACGTTCGGCGAGTCCGTGCGCTGGGGAGCCGAGGTCTACCACGCGCTCAAGGCCGTCCTGAAGGAGCGCGGCCTCGGGACGGGGTTGGGCGACGAAGGTGGGTTCGCGCCGAACCTGCCGAGCAACCGGGACGCTCTTGACCTCCTCGTCGCCGCGATCGAGAGGGCGGGCTACGTCGCCGGACGCGATGTCGCTCTCGCGCTCGATGTGGCGTCCACCGAGTTCTTCGGTGACGACGGCTACCGCTTCGAGGGCGAGACCCGCTCGTCGGAGTGGATGACCTCGTACTACGCGACCTTGATGGACGACTACCCGTTGGTGTCCGTGGAAGACCCGATGGCCGAGGACGACTGGGTGGGCTGGCAGCACGTCACCGCTGCGCTGGGCGCGAAGATCCAGGTCGTCGGCGACGACAACTTCGTGACCAACCCGGAGAGGCTCCAGCGCGGTATCGACGACGGCGTGGCCAACGCGCTCCTGGTCAAGGTGAACCAGATCGGCACGCTCTCCGAGACGTTGGACGCGGTCGACCTGGCCCATCGGAACGGCTACCGCTGCATGATGAGCCATCGTTCCGGTGAGACCGAGGACACCACGATCGCCGACCTCGCGGTCGCCACGAACTGCGGACAGATCAAGACCGGCGCCCCGGCGCGCTCCGAGCGCGTGGCCAAGTACAACCAGCTGCTGCGCATCGAGGAGGAGCTGGACGACGCCGCCCGCTACGCCGGGGCAGCGGCTTTCCCGAGGTTCACGGCGTAGCGCGTGGCGTCCAACGGCACGCGCTCACGTGCGCACCTCGAGGTGGTCGACGACCGCCCACTGTGGGCACGTCTGACCGGGCGCGCGGTCGTGCTGATCCTCGTGGCGGCTGCGCTGGTGATGTCGCTCGCGTTCCCGATCCGTGAGTTCCTCGCACAGCGCAGCGCGATCGCGGCGGCCGAGGAGCGGGTGGCGCAGCTGGAGTCGCGCGTCGGCAACCTGCAGGAGCAGTCGCAGCGCTGGCGCGACGACGCGTTCGTCGAGGAGCAGGCCCGGGAACGCCTGCACTACGTCTTCCCTGGCGAGAAGGGGCTGGTGCTGCTGTCCCCCGAGGACGTCGAGGATGCGCGTAACCCGGAGATCCGGGTCGCGACCGACCCCGAAGTCGCGTGGTACGACACGTTGTGGGGCTCGGTGCAGGAGGCGGACGACCGGTGAGCGTCGACGACGCCTCCGGGGCGTCGGGCATGCCCCCCGGGGTGACCGAGTCGGACCGCGCCGCAGTGCGGCGACAGCTCGGTCGCGAGCCCCGAGGTCTGCGCCGAGTGGCCCACCGTTGCGCGTGCGGGGAGCCCGACGTGGTCGAGACCGAGCCACGGCTTCCCGATGGCACCCCCTTCCCGACGCTTGTACTACCTGACCTGTGCCCGCCTGACCGGTGCGGTCAGCACGCTCGAGGCCGAGGGGCGCATGCGTGAGATGCAGGAGCGGCTCGCGGTGGACGATGAGCTCGCGGCCACGTACCGGAAGGCGCACCAGTCGTACCTGGCGCAGCGCACGGCGATCGGTGACGTGCCGGAGATCGCGGGAGTGACCGCCGGCGGCATGCCGGACCGGGTGAAGTGTCTGCACGTCCTGGTCGGTCATGCACTGGCTGCCGGCCCCGGCGTCAACCCGTTCGGAGACGAGGCGTTGAGCGAGATCGCCGAACGCGGGCTGGCACGCGGGCAGACCTGCGCCGAGGCGGCATCGTGAGCGGCGCGCGGCGCGTCGCCGCGATCGACTGCGGCACCAACTCTGTCCGCCTGCTGGTCGTCGAGGTGGACGACAGGTCGGGACTCCTGGTCGACGTCGCGCGGGAGATGCGCATCGTCCGCCTCGGGGAGGGGGTGGACGCCACGGGTCACCTGTCCGAGGCGGCGCTCGAGAGGACCTTCGCAGCGGTGGAGGAGTACGCCGGGATCATCGAGTCGACGGGAGCGCGATGCCCTGCGATTCGTCGCGACGTCCGCCACCCGTGATGCCGACAACCGGGATGTCTTCGTGTCGGGCATCCGGGGGCGACTCGGGGTCGAGCCGGAGGTGATCTCGGGTGCGGAGGAAGCCGCCCTCTCGTTCGCGGGCGCCACGCGCGACCTCGACATCGTCACTGCCGCCCCGCCTTGCCTGGTGGTCGACATCGGTGGTGGATCGACCGAGTTCGTGATGGGTGAGCCGGGACGTGAGCCCACCGCGTCCGCGTCCGTGGACGTCGGATGCGTGCGCATGACCGAGCGCCACTTCGTGACCGACCCGCCCTGGCCGGGTGAGGTGGCTGCGGCGCGTGACGACATCGATGCCGCGATTCGTGAGGCGGCCACGACGGTTCCGCTGCGACAGGCTGCGACCCTGGTCGGCCTGGCCGGGTCGGTCACCACGGTGGCTGCGCTGGCGATGGGGATGTGGGAGTACGACTCCGCCAGGATCCACGGTGCGGTGATCACCGCAGCCGATGTGCACCGCGTCTGCGAAGAGCTGCTCTACTCCACGCGGGAGAAGCGGGCAGCCAACCCGGTGATCCACCCCGGGCGGGTCGACGTGATCGCGGCAGGCTCGCTGGTGCTGTCGGCGGTGGTGGCCTACTGCGGCGTTCCGGAGGTGCTGGTGAGCGAGCGCGACATCCTCGACGGCATCGCCGCCTCCCTCGCGCCCTGACCCTCGGCGGTTCGGGCGACACCGCTGACCCCCGGTTTCGGGTGCCCTGTGACACCGCCTTCATTGATTGAAGGAATCGCCACACCATCACGTCGGCCTCTGAGCCGTGGGTACCCCGAAACCTTCATTGATTGCAGGCGGTGTCACAGGGCACCCGCTGGGGTGGGGGTGGGCGAGGCCTCGGCAGGGACCGGCTCACCCGGTACCTTTCCTCCAGCACCGCGTCCAGCACCGCGTCCGGCACCCGCACCCAGCAGGGTGTCCGGCACCGCGTTCAGCACGGGTCCAGCACCGCTGGGTCAGACCAGGAGGGCCGATGGCCGACCGAGTGACGTTCTCGAGCAACGGCGGCACCTGTGGGGGAGCCTTCGCGGTCCCGGCGTCCGGGCGGGGACCGGGAATCGTCGTGATCCAGGAGTGGTGGGGCCTGGTGCCGCACATCGAGAACGTGGTCGACCGGTTCGCGGAGGCAGGTTTCGTGGCGCTGGCTCCCGACCTGTACCACGGGGCCAAGACGACCGAGCCGGACGAGGCCATGCGCATGATGATGGCGCTCGCGATGGATCCGGCCGCCAAGGACATCGCCGGTGCCGCACAGTTCCTCTTCGAGAGCGACCCCACCAACGGAAACGCCATCGGCGCCGTCGGCTTCTGCATGGGCGGTTCCCTTGCCCTGTGGGCAGGGACACTGGCTCCGCAGCTCACCGCCGCGGTCGCCTTCTACCCGGCGTTGCCGTGGGAGCGCATGGAGCCGAAGTGGCCGAACTACGAGGGCAAAGCGGCGATGATCCACTGCTCGGAGGAGGACGGCACCTCGGCGGCGTCCGGCATCCAGCAGGCGCGTTCCGCGATCCTGGGTGCGGGTGGAACCGTCGAGATCTTCGACTACCCCGGCACGCACCACGCGTTCTTCAACGACGACCGACCCGAGGTCCACGACGCGGCTGCTTCGGCACTGGCGTGGGACCGCACCGTCGAGTTCCTGCATCAACGCCTCTCGGCGTGACGCCCAGCTCTGTCGGCGACGTCATCCGCGAAGCCGCCACCGCTGCGTCGTTGGCCGAGCTCGACGAGCGCGTGACGGGGTGCCGCGCGTGCCCTCGGCTGGTGCAGTGGCGCGAGAGGGTGGCGCGTGAGAAGCGCAGGGCCTTCGCCGCCGACGACTACTGGGGACGCCCCGTGCCGGGCTTCGGCGATGCGGACGCGTCCATCCTCGTGGTCGGTCTCGCGCCCGCGGCACATGGAGCGAACCGCACCGGCCGCATGTTCACGGGGGACCGCAGCGGTGACTGGCTCTATGCCGCCCTCCACCGGGCCGGGTTGGCGAACCAGGCGACCTCGGTGTCCGTCGGTGACGGCCTCGCGCTCTCGGGGGTCCGCATCACGGCTGCGGTGCGGTGCGCGCCGCCCGCCAACCAACCAACTCCGCTCGAGCGGGACACCTGCGCCCCGTGGTTGGACGCCGAGCTGCGGCTGCTGCCCGGCGTCCGGGTCGTCGTCGCCCTCGGGGCGTTCGGCTGGACGGCCGGACTCGGCGCACTGGCGCGGGCGGGCGAGAGCGTGCCCCGGCCCCGTCCGCGGTTCAGCCACGGGGCCGAGGTCGGGCTGGGAAGGGTCACGTTGCTGGGCTCGTTCCATCCGAGCCAACAGAACACCTTCACTGGGCGTCTCACGGCACCGATGCTCGACGAGATCTTTGCCCGCGCACGCGTGCTGGCGGAACTCTGACGCGCCCACACGGTCGTCGAGAACAACTTGACCTCAAGATTTTGCCGCTGCGGCTAGCCAGCGGACCAGGGCCGGTGCCTACCCTCGTGCCATGAGCGCCGCACCGATCACCCGCCCCCCCAGGCCTCGCATCCTGATCGTGGGAGGCGGCTACGTCGGCCTGTACACGGCTCTCCGGCTGCTGAAGAAGCTTCACGACGACGAGGCGGTCGTCACTGTCGTGAACCCGCACTCGTACATGACGTACCAGCCGTTCCTTCCCGAGGCCGCTGCCGGTGCGGTGTCACCGCGTCACGTGGTGGTGCCTCTGCGCCGAGTGCTGCGTGGGGCCGAGATCCTCACGGGCAAGGTGACCGAGGTCCGTCACGCCGAGCGCGTCGCGACCATCCAGCCGCTCGAGGGGGAGCCCTACACGCTGGAGTACGAGCACATCGTCATCGCGGTCGGCTCGGTCTCACGGACGCTGCCGATCCCCGGCCTGGCCGAGTGGGCGACCGGCTTCAAGACGGTCGAGGAAGCCATCCAGCTGCGCAACCGCGTTCTGGAGTGCCTCGACATCGCCGAGTCGACGCACAGTCCGGAGATCCGCGCACGCAACCTGCACGTGGTCGTCGTCGGTGGTGGGTTCGCGGGTGTCGAGGCGCTGGCGGAGCTGGAGGACATGGCGCGCTACGCCACGCGCTACTACCACTCGATCGAGCCGGACGACGTCAAGTTCCACCTGGTGGAGGCGGCGGACGCGATCCTGCCGGAGGTCGGACCCGAGATGGGCGTCTGGACGCTCGAGCAGCTGCGCAAGCGGGGTATCGACGTCAAGCTGCAGACGCGGCTCGAGTCGTGCGTGGGCGGACACGTCGTCCTGTCCGACGGCACCGAGTTCGACTCCGAGACGGTGGTGTGGACCGCGGGGGTCAAGGCCCACCCGGTGCTGGCCAGCACCGACCTGCCGCTCACCGAGCGCGGGCGTCTGGTGGCGGACGCCACCCTCCGCGTGTCCGGGACCGAGAACGCTTGGGGTGCCGGCGACGCGGTGGCGGTGCCGGACCTGACCATGCCCGAGGGCACCGAGTGCGCTCCCAACGCACAGCACGCCGTCCGCCAGTCGAAGGTCCTGGCCGACAACATCGTCGCCGCCCTGCGCGGGTTCCCGCTGCACGAGTACAAGCACAAGTACGTGGGGTCGGTCGCCGGCCTTGGGCTGTACAAGGGCGTCGCCAACGTCTACGGCATCAAGCTCAAGGGCGTCCTGGCCTGGTTCATGCACCGGACGTATCACATGAGTCGGGTGCCGACGCTCAACCGGAAGACCCGCGTGATCGTCGACTGGACGATGGCGCTGTTCTTCAAGCGCGAGATCGTCTCGCTCTGGTCGATGCACGAGCCCTTCACCGAGTTCCAGCAGGCGGCGAGCCCGGCCGAGCCCAAGGCACCCCCCGCCGCCTGACGCCCACTAGCCTGGAACGGTCGCCCGGATGGCGTAACTGGCAGCCGCGGACCACTTAAAATGGTCTGCCGCAAGGCGTGTGGGTTCGAGTCCCACTCCGGGCACCTGGGTGACTCCGGTGACCTCAGGGCGCGAGGACGCCCCCACACCCGAAGTCGGTTACGCTTGTCCTACGCACGTCGGCCACACGAAGGGGACGATCGGTCCGGATGGAATCACGCAACCCAGTGATCGCGCGCATGGAGCAGGACGCCAAGCGCAACGGTGGATACGCAGGTTTCGGCGCGACCGCCACTGCAACGACGGAGGCACCAGCGGGGTACGACGTCCCACCGGCACCGCCCGCTGTTGCTGCGCCGGTGGGTGCACCGATGACCGTCACCGACGTCGTCGTGAAGACGGCGGCGATGTTCGTGCCTTTGCTCGCCACGGCCTGGGTGGCCTGGACCATGCAGGTCGGCTTCGGCATCGTCCTGATCGCGATGATCGCGGCCACCGTCCTGGCCATCTGGCAGGTCATGGCCAAGCAGGTCCAGCCCGTCGCCGTGCTGGCGTACGCGGCGCTCGAGGGCGTCGTGATCGGGGGATTCAGCTACTGGCTGCAGGAGTACGTCAACCAGAGCAACCTTGCCTCCGGGCAGGAGCCGACGAACATCGTCATTCAGGCAGTGATCGGCACGTTCGGGGCGTTCGTCGCCATGCTCTTCCTGTACGGCACCCGCATCATCAAGGTCACCGGTCGCTTCAAGAAGATGATGATGGGCGCGATGCTCGCCTACCTCGGCATCGCCGTCGTGAGCCTCATCAGCTCGTTCTTCGGCGTCGGTGACGGCTGGGGCTTCTTCGGAGTCGGCGGTCTCGGCCTCCTGCTCTGCATCGCCGGTGTAGCCCTCGCCTCGTTCTCCCTGGTTCTCGACTTCGACGCGATCGAGCAGGCCGTCGCGCTCGGCGTACCCGAGCGTGAGTCGTGGCGCGCTGCCCTCGGCCTGGTCGTCACACTGGTCTGGCTGTACCTCGAGATCCTGCGCTTCCTGGCGATCCTCAACTCCGACTGACGGAGGCCTACTGCACGCGACGCGCTGCGCGTCGCTTGTCGTACTCGTGGACGATCGCCGTGGCGTAGCCGTGGGACACCTCGTGCTCGTCCTGCAACCAGTGCACGCGTTCCTCGAACCTGGTGAGCGCCGGGCCGTCCTGCACCACCTGGAACCACTCGTCCATCGTGCGCCCGGTCGCCTGGGGCAGCCGGGTCACGAGGTTCGTGTGGGTCTCTTCGGAGTGGTGCAGAGAGGACATGGCGACTCCCAAGGTCTGAACGTCGAAGGTGGCCTCTACGGTGCCCGACCCATCGGGGCTCCGCAAGAGCCCGAAGGTCCCGAGATAGCGTGCGGAGCGTGTCCGACGTGAGCGCTGACCGCGAGGTGCTCGAGCGGGTGGTGGACCGTCTCCGATCGATGTCCGAGGCCCGGCTCACCCGTGCTGACGACGGACTCTCCGCGGGGTCGGTCGCGGCCGAGTGCCACGCCTTGGCCGCCTGGGCCGCTGCCGCGTCCGGGACGCCTGAGCCGGTGCCGCGCCTGCATCCGTTGGCCAGCGGAGACCAGCTGGCGGTGGTGGGACGGGAGTTCCTCGAGCGCGTCGAGCAGGGGGAGGCGCCTCTCGAGCCGTGGCAGGAGCGCGTCCGGCGGCTGCGGGACCGCCTCTAGGGCAACGGCTCGCTGGCGGCGGAGTCGTCGGCAGAGTCGTCGGCGGGGGACGCGGGACGTCGCAGGCGCAGCAGCCGCCGCGCCCTCGAGCCCTGCTCGGCGCTGACCTCGGCGCCCGCGACCTCGGCGGCCTCGGCGGCGACGCGGGCCAGCTCGCGGGACGCCGGGTCGACCAGGCCAGGCGCAGGCTCGGTGAGCGCCTCGACGAGGCTGGGCGCGAGCGCCAAGGCGAATGCTCGGTAGCCGGCGGGGGACGGGTGGAACTGGTCGGGGCCGAACATCGTGTCGGGATGCGCCGCGAACTCGGCACCCAGCAGGTCGGCGAGGGCGACGCTGCGGGCACCGGCGGCCACCGCCGCCACGGTCTGGGCGGCGGCCAGCGAGCGGCTCCAGCGGCGAGCCACCCACTTCAACGGGTGCGGGATGGGACGAACGGTCCCGAGGTCGGGGCAGGTGCCGACCACCACCGCGACGCCGTGCTCACGCAGACGCCCGATCGCCGCCGACAGCAGGGCCACCGACCGGCCTGGGGTCACCCGGTGGGTGACGTCATTGGCACCGACCGCGATGACCGCGAGGTCGGGCCACGGGGGCTCGATCAGGTCGATCTGTGCCTGCAGGTCACCGCTCTGCGCCCCGACCTGGGCGTGCGTGCGCAGCTGCACCGGGCGTCCGGTCGCGGCCGCCAGCTCGCCCGCGATCACCGCCCCGGTGGTCTGCTCGGGGTGCTCGACACCGAAGCCTGCCGCCCCGGAGTCGCCCAGCACCACCAGGCGGATCGGCGCGTCACCGTTGCCGTAGACCCCGTCGGCGTCGAGCGGCTCCTCCTGTGGCTCGCCGATCCGGCGGCGGGCCAGACGCGATTGACCGAGCAGGAGGCCGTAGACGGCGCCGCCGGCACCCACCAGGCCGGCGCCCCCGACGGCCGCAGCCGAGGCGATCGCGCGCGCGCGGCTGGCGCGTGTCATGTCGCCTCCCGAAGCGCTTGTGGATCGTCGATGATCTACCGTAATCGACCCCGCCGTCAGGTCCGGCGAGCCCGATCATCTCCCGCCAGCGGGCTATCGTGACCGCATGGACGAGCCCCTGACGAAGTCGGCCTCCCACCTGTCGAAGCTGTCACGGGGACTGCTGCTCGGAGGGCTCGGCGCCCTGGTCGCCTCGACCCTGCTGCAGTGGGTGCAGTTCGAGGGTGGACGCGGCCGCTCATTCATGATGGATGGCTTCGGGGTGGCGCTTGCCGCCCAGGTCCTCATGGTGCTCGGCACGGTGGCGCTGACCGGCGCCGCCTTCGGCTACGTGCTCCTCGCGGTCCGCCGCGACCGCGACGAGGCCGGAGGCATGCACGAGCAGGCACCGGACGCCGAATGGCTCGAGTAGGGCCGGCCGTAGGCTGACCCTTGTGGAGACCTACGACTCAGTCATCGAGCTGATCGGCAACACGCCGCTCGTCCGCCTGCACAAGGTCACCGAAGGCGCCGCGGCGCCGGTGTACGCGAAGGTCGAGTACTTCAACCCCGGCGGGTCGGTCAAGGACCGGATCGCGCTCCGCATGGTGGACGCGGCCGAGCGCGAGGGCCTGCTGGAACCCGGAGGCACGATCGTCGAGCCGACGTCGGGCAACACCGGCGTGGGTCTCGCGATGGTGGCGCAGCAGCGCGGCTACTCGTGTGTCTTCGTCGTCCCCGACAAGGTCAGCCAGGACAAGATCAACGTGCTCAAGGCGTACGGCGCCGAGGTCGTCGTCTGCCCGACCGCCGTGCCACCTGAGCACCCGGACTCGTACTACAACGTCAGCGACCGGTTGGCACGTGACATCCCTGGCGCCTGGAAGCCGGACCAGTACTCCAACGAGAACAACCCGTTGTCCCACTACGAGCAGACCGGTCCGGAGCTGTGGCGTCAGACCGACGGCACGATCACGCACTTCGTCGCGGGCGTCGGCACCGGCGGCACCATCACCGGCACCGGCCGTTACCTCAAGGAGGTCTCCGACGGCCGGGTGCAGATCATCGGTGCCGACCCTGAGGGATCGGTCTACTCCGGGGGCACGGGGCGTCCGTACCTGGTCGAAGGTGTCGGTGAGGACTTCTGGCCGACGACGTACGACGCGTCACTCGTCGACGAAGTCATCGCGGTCAGTGACGCTGACTCGTTCGCCATGACGCGTCGGCTCGCCCGTGAAGAAGGGCTGCTGGTCGGTGGATCGTGCGGGATGGCGGTCGTGGCCGCCGTGCAGGTGGCGCAGCGCCTGACGCCGGACGACCTGGTGGTCGTGCTGCTCCCCGACTCCGGCCGCGGATACCTGTCGAAGGTCTTCAACGACGAATGGCTCGGGCAGTACGGATTCCTGCCCGAGGAAGGCGAGAGCCAGTCGGTCGGCGATGTGCTGCGGGTGAAGGGTGAGGATCTGCCGACATTCGTGCACACGCACCCGAATGAGACGCTGGCCGAGGCGATCGAGATCCTCCGCGAGTACGGCGTCTCGCAGATGCCGGTCGTGCGCGCCGAACCCCCGGTGATGGCCGCAGAGGTCGCCGGCTCCGTGCTCGAGCGCGACCTCCTCGATGCCCTCTTCACCGGACGCGCCAAGCTCTCCGACCGGGTCGAGGACCACATGTCACCCGCGCTCCCCGGCGTCGGTGCCGGCGAGCCGGCGACCGCCGCGGTGACGGCGCTGGAGAAGGCCGACGCCGTGGTGGTGCTCGAGGACGGCAAGCCGATCGGAGTGCTCACCCGGCAGGACCTGCTGGGCTTCCTGGTGACCTGACGGCTCGCCGAGTGTCCCTTGGGAGGACTCACAGCGCGGCGATGTCTGTCAGCGGGATGCTCGTCGGTGGAGAAAGGCCAGACCGGCGGATTGCTTGCGCTTTTCGGGGATCACGGGGCCCAAAACCGCAAGCAACTCGCCAATCGTTGGCTGTCCACCGCTGCCGCCACACCCGCACCCCCGACAGGTCCTGTCTCCTGTCTGCTGCCTGGCAGCATGACTCATGTGACATCACGACTGAGCGAGCTCGTCCTGGATGCTCGTGACCCCGAGGGCCTCGCTGCGTTCTGGTGCGAGGTCCTGGGCTGGTCGGTTCTTGACCGCTACGACGGCCAGGTCGAGATCGGTGCCTCACCTGAGGAGCAGCAAGGACCAACCCTCGTGTTCGTGCCGAGCACAAACGCCAAGTTGCAGAAGCTGCGGCTGCACGTCGACGTGCGCCCGGTCGACGGTGACCACGAGGCTGAGCTGCAACGCCTGCTCGATGTCGGTGCCGTCCGAGTCGACGTCGGGCAGGGCGATGCGCCGTGGGCAGTGCTGGCCGATCCCGAGGGAAACGAGTTCTGTCTGCTGCACCCGCTGGGTCAGCTCGCCGACTAGCTCGCCGCTGGTGTCCGAAGGGCTGGTGTCGGGGATCCGGATCCACGTCTGCGGTGTCCAGCCCCCGCCGCAGTCGTTCTGCTCGACGGTCCCACGAATCATGGTGGTGCCGGGGGTGACCTGCTCCAGGTTGCCGAGTACGAGCGAGTCGCCTTCGTCGCACTGTGGCGACTCGGTCCGGCTGAAGAGCTCCAGCGTCTGAGCTCGCGGAACCGCCAGCGGCCGTTGTCGACCACGTCAGCAGACTCATCGACGACGTAGTAGGACCCGTCCTGGGTGAGTCTCCAGGAGGTAGCCGCCGCCCTCCGCCATCCAGTCGCCGAAGAGCCACTTCCTGTCGGTCGTCGCCTGCCAGCCACGCACAGCCGGAGTTGTCCATGTCGGCGAGGATCGATCCCGTCGGGACGACCTGGTGCAGGACGATCGTCGATGCGACGCTGTCGCAGTCCCGAACTCCAAGTCGGACAGGACGAGGTTGGCGATCTCCCGGCTCGCGGATAGTGCGGCGCGCATGGTCCACTCCGGGCTGACGCAGCCAGGCGCATCGGACGCGTCACCGTGATCGTGTCGCCCATCGATCTCGTAGGTTCCGATGGTGACGGGGTCGGAGATGACCGCGCCCTTGTCGGAGAACTGAACGGTTCCGTCCTGCTGGAACCGCACCATGAGGTTGCCGTTGTCGACCCGCCAGAACCCGTCGATGAGTTCTCGTGCGTCGGAGCCTCTCCGTTCAGGAAGTCCGCGTAGAGTCATCGGTGGACCTTCGCCACCGGCCGGCGGCACCGCCGTGTCGTCGTCCTCGGACAGCGCCTGGAAGCGCCGCGAAGGCCAGCGCCCGCAACCACTACGGCCGCCGCGGCGGCTGCCAGAAAGGTGCGATCACGGCTCGCTCTGCCCGTCGCCTCGATGCGATCCTCCATGGACTGCCCGGGCTTCTCGCAGGTCTGAATCCGTCACGACGACACCTCCGGTTACTGCCGAGATGTCCCGTTGCAGCTGCTCTTCGATGGTGCTCATCGGGTCACCTCGATCCGCTTCTCGAGCGCCTTCAAGCCGCGATGGCTGTGGGTCTTGACCGATCCCTCGCTGATCGAGAGCAGATGAGCTGTTTCTTCCACCGAGAGGTCGAGGACGAACCGACAGGCGAGCACCTCACGCTGACGTCGGGGCAGCGTGCGCATGACCGCCACCAGTGACCCGACCTCGTCTCGGTCCACGATCGTGTCCTCCGCGCTTGGCTGGTGCTGACGGATGAGCATCAGCGGTCGTGCGGCCCGCTGGGTGACCTGACGCCGTACCCACGAGCGACAGCGGTTGAGCACGGTGGAACGCAGATAGGCCTCGGCCACGTCGGGTTCGCGCAGCGCGCGCCAGTTGCGGTGGAGGCTCGCGAAGGCGTCCTGGACGGCATCCTCCGCGGCCTCGCGGTCACCGATCATGACGACGGCGAGTCTGAGCAGCTCGGTGTAGTGCTGTCGGAACAGCATGTCGACGAGCTCGTCTCGAGCGGGCGCCGTTGCCCGCTGGGCGCGGGTGACGCGCCGATCATCTGTGGAGAGAATCTCCTCCGCAGCTGAGTTCGTCATGCCCGAGAGTCGCCGGACCACCCCCAGAGGTTGACACAGCTCGCCAACTGATGGGGATCACTCGATGCCAAGTCACGGTTTGAAGCGACGAACCTCCTGGGGCCAGCCGCACGCTTCGGCAATCTTGCCGGCCCACAGCTTGGCGGCCTCGTCGTCGGCCACGTCCACCACGGTGAGTCCCCCCAGGAACTCCTGTGTCTCGACGAAGGGCCCGTCGTTGAACGTCAGCGTGCCGCTGGTCGCATCCGCGCTGAAGGCCCTTTCGGGTTCCTCCTCCAGCCCGCCCGCGAACACGTGCACGCCGGCAGCCTTCATCTCCTCCACGACCGCCATCGCGAGCGGCCCGCGCTCGCGGAACCACTCCTCGGTGTGGTCGCCCACCCACTGCTGGTTGAAGAAGATGAGGTACTGAGGCATGTCGGCTCCTCGTGTCGGGCGTGCGCCGGGGTGCACGTTTCAACCTACCCAGTCCACGGCATGGTGGGGGCAGACGCGACCGGGCAGTGGCAGGGTGGACGCAGCCAGTGGAAGGTGAGCCGATGCCATACGCGCGACGCTTCGACCATGTGGGCCTGACGGTTGCAGACCTTGACAGGGTGACGGCGTTCTTCGTGGCGCTGGGTCTGGAGGTCGAGGGCCGGACGTTCGTCGAGGGTGAGTTTCTTGACACGGTCTGCGGCATTCCCAACTCCCGAACCGAGATCGTCATGCTGACGCTGCCCCACGAGGGCACCCGCCTGGAGCTCGCACGGTTCGTTCGACCCGAATCGGTCCCGGGCCGACCGGATGCCATGGCGAATGAGCTGGGGTTGCGGAACGTTGCTTTCGAGGTCGGCGACTTGCAGGCCGCCGTCGACTGGGCGGCCAGTGAGGGGTACGGACTGGTCGGTGGCATCGGCGAGTACGAGGGCGCCTGGCGAATGGCGTACGTCCGGGGACCGGAAGGGATCATCGTTTCGCTCGCTGAGCGCCTCGTCTGAGGCCCACTGAGGACTCCTCAGGTGTACAGGCCCTTGGCGTAGTTCTCCGGACGGTAGTACTCGTCGAGCTGTTCGACGCTCATGTCGTTCGGCTCGACCAGATGCGCTACGACAGCCCGGCGTGGGACATGTCCCCACGGATCCCACGTGTCGGGATCCCACAGCCCGGAGCGCATGAAGGCCTTGGCGCAGTGGAAGAAGACTTCGTCGATCGCAACAACGGTGGCCAGGATCGGCGTGTGACCCTTCACCACCATCTCGCTGAAGAACGGGGCATCTCGCACGATGGCGGCGCTCCCGTTGACGCGCAGCGTGTCGCCCCGTCCGGGGATGAAGAAGTTCAGTCCGACATGTGGGTTCTCGAGGATGTTCCGATACCCGTCGGTGCGACGATTTCCTGGACGTTCGGCCAGCGCGATCGTCCGCTCATCGATGACGTGGACGAGCCGGCCAGCCGGATCACCCTTCGGTGAGGCGTCGCACTGCCCGGTTGCGGATGCTGTCGCCAGGACACAGAAGGGCGTGGCTGCCAGCCATTGCCGATCCACCTCCGTCAGGCTGGTGCGCACCTTGTGTCTTGCACGAGCATTGGGTTCACCCAGCAAGACCCTCAGCTCGTCAGTAGTCCTGATCGTGGACCAGCCAGGCCCGGTTGTTGGAGTCGTCGCCACCTCGACGACGGTACTGGGTGGCGATGGCGAGGAGCCCAGGGCAGCGAGGCCAGTGGTTACTGGGACGGGTACGCGATCCCGGTGTTGGCGTGGCAGTCGTAGCCGTTCGGCACCTTCGCCAGGTACTGCTGGTGGTAGTCCTCGGCGTAGTAGAACGTGGGGGCTGGGGCGATCTCGGTGGTGATCGTGCCGAGCCCGGCGGCGGTGAGGGCCGCCTGGTAGCGGTCCCGTGACGCTTCGGCGGCGACCCGCTGCTCGTCGGTCGTCCAGTACAGGGTCGACCGGTACTGCGTGCCGAGGTCGTTGCCCTGGCGGAAGCCCTGCGTGGGGTCGTGGGTCTCCCAGAAGACCCGGAGCAGGTCGTCGAAGGCGATCACGGCGGGGTCGTAGACGACCCGCACCGCCTCGGTGTGCCCGGTGAGGCCGGTGCACGCCTCCTCATAGGTGGGGTTCGGTGTCACGCCCCCCTGGTAGCCGACCGCGGTGGTCCAGACGCCGTCAAGCTGCCAGAACCGGCGTTCTGCGCCCCAGAAGCAGCCCATCCCGACGAAGAGCTCCTCCATGCCTGCCGGGACGGGGGCAGCCAAGGGGGTGCCGAGAACGGCGTGCCGCTCGGGCACCTCGAAGGCGGGGGTGGGGCGACCGGGGAGGGCCTGGGCGGGGGTCGGAAGCGTGGTGGTACGGCCGAAGAGCACGGATCCTCCTGCTGGTGGGTGACCTGTTTGGCTCAACCATCGTCGGGGGGCTGCCGATTCCCCTTCCAGGATCTCCCCACGGTTACGGAGGGTGACGGGATGCGGAGCATGCGCGGACCCGCGCTGGTGCTCGGCCTCGTGCTGCTCTCGTCCACCGCGGGGCTGACTTGGCAGGCGACTCAGGCAGCCCGGGACGCCGCCAGCGACCAGAACACCGAGCTCCGGACTGCGGCGGCCAACACCGAGGTGCTGCTCACCGAGGAGTTCGAGCGGGCCGGCGCCATCGGCCTGCTCACCGCGCAGAACGCCGTTCTTGCGGACTTCTTCCGCGAGCCTGGGAGCACCAAGCAGAAGGTCGCCGACGACGGTGCCACCCGGCAGGAGATCGACGAGCTGCTGACCTACATCCAGACCCTCTTCCCCGGGTCTGTCGCGCGCTCCGGCTACGTCGATGCTGTCACCGGCCAGGAGATCGCCGAGGTGGTCAACGGCTCTCCCTCACCGCCGATCATCCTCGAGTCCGGTGCGGACCAGAGCCTGACCTTCTTCGGTGACGTGACGTCGCTGCCTGCGGGCTGGATCTTCCAGACGACGCCGTACTTCTCCGAGGAGACCAACGAGTGGGTCATCGCCAACGGCACCTCGGTCGTCGTGGGTGGGGAGAAGCGCGGGGTTCTCTACTTCGAGCTGCGGCTGGAGGCGTTGCGCGCCCAGGTGCTCGAGCGCGAGGGCGACGCTGTCATGCGGGCCATCGGCGCGCGCACCGGCATGACTGCCATCGACAGCCGCATGTCTCAGGTCGACGAGAAGACCTTCGGCCAGACCGATGACACCACGTTCGTGGGGGCCACGAGCTCGTTCGGGAATGCAGGGCTGACGACGATCGGCGACCAGCGTGTTGCCTACACCCGCCTGTCCCCGTCCGAGACTCTCCAGATCGTGAACAGGAACGACTGGTTCATCACTGCCTCGGACGACGCGGTCGTGACCGGGCTTGCGGCCGCAGTGTCACCCCTGGTCATCGCGCTCTTCGCGCTCGCCCTCCCGTTGCTGGTCTACGCGGTCTGGTCTTACCTCCGGCTGTCGCGACGCAACAAGGCGCTGCGCAGGGCGGCGGAAACCGAGCGGGACCGGCTGAACGCCCGAATCGGTGACCTCTCGTCGGCGTTGGACCAGGCGGCCAATGGCAACCTGGCCGTCAGCCTTCCCGTCGACTTCGACGACGAGCAGCTGACCGCTCTCGCCCACTCGTTCGAGAGCACGCTGCATCGACTGCGCCTGCTGGTCTCGCAGGCCCAAGGCCACGGCGTCCAGCTCGCGCAGGCCGCAGGTCAGATGCGGGCGACCGCCCAGGAGCAGGCGGGTTCGGCGACGGAGCAGTCGGCGGTCGTGGCCCAGACGACGGCGACGATCGAGGAGTTGGCGGCGACGGCGGCGCAGATCGCGGAGACGGCGGGTTCGGTGGCGCGGGTGGCGTCGGAGACGTTGGTGTTGACCGATGAGGGTCGGGCTGCGGTGGCGGAGTCGGTGGAGGCGATGGAGTCGTTGCGGTCGGTGGTGGATCAGGTGAGTGCGTCGTCGGCGGGGTTGGGGGACAAGATCGGTGAGGTGGGGCGGATCTTGGTGTTGATCGATGAGCTCAGTGAGCAGACGAACTTGTTGGCGTTGAATGCGGCGATCGAGGCGGCTCGGGCGGGGGAGCATGGTCGGGGGTTTGCGGTGGTGGCGGCGGAGGTGCGCAAGCTGGCGGAGCGGGCGCAGGAGTCGACCAGTCAGATTCAGGGGATCGTGACCGAGATTCAGGCGCACACCCGGTCGACGGTGGTGGCGTCGGAGCAGGGGGCGAAGGCGGCTGAGCGGGGGGCGGGTAAGGCGGCTGGTGCGGTGGTGGCGTTGGATCGGATCGCGGCGATGGTCGATGAGGCGACGGGGGCGGCGGAGGAGATCTCCATCGCGACTCAGCAGCAGCGGTCGGCGTCGGACCAGGTCGTCGTCGCGATGACCCAGGTCTCCGAAGTCTCCCGCCAGTATGCCGCTGGGTCGAAGCAGACGGCTGCGGCTTCTGCGCAGATCGCGACGCTGGCGGCGGCGATGCAGGACTCGATCTCCACCTTCCGCGTGGAGGACAGCGACGTCGATGACCGGGACGTTTCGATGGAAGGCTCGGAGGACGGCGAGGCCGAGGTGGTCTGGCCCGACCTCGACGAAGCCGACGACCTCGAGGAGCTGCACCACGGGATCGAGACGGAACCGACCGACGTCCTACCGGCAAGCGACGACGTGATCGGCGAGCAGCCCTCCGAGGACGACCAGATCGACCAGACCGGTACCGGCGAGGCGGCAGACGAGGGCCTGACCGTCTGAGGCGCGGCGGCTAGGGTCGGACTGTGACCCACTTCGAGACTCTCGCGCTCCACGCCGGGCAGGAACCAGACCCCCAGACGGGCGCTGTCGTCCCCCCGATCCACCAGGTGTCCACCTTCAAGCAGGACGGCGTCGGCGGGCTGCGGGGCGGTTACGAGTACAGCCGCTCGGCCAACCCCACCCGCACCGCGCTCGAGGAGTGCCTCGCGGCGCTCGAGGGTGGCGTGCGGGGGCTGGCCTTCGCGTCGGGACTGGCCGCGGAGGACACCACCCTGCGCGCCCTCTGCGCGCCGGGTGACCACGTGGTCATCCCGGACGACGCGTACGGCGGCACGTTCCGACTCTTCTCGCAGGTCCTGACCCGCTGGGGGGTCGAGTACACGCCTGTGGCGCTCTCCGACGTCGACGCGGTGCGGGCGGCCCTCCGTCCCACCACCACGATGCTCTGGGTCGAGACGCCTACGAATCCGCTCCTGTCCATCGCGGACGTCGCGGCCCTCGCCGACGTCGCACACGGTGCGGGGGCCAGGCTCGTCGTGGACAACACGTTCGCGTCGCCCTACCTGCAGCAGCCGCTCGCGCTCGGGGCAGACATCGTGGTGCACTCGACGACCAAGTACCTGGGTGGTCACTCCGATGTCGTGGGCGGGGCGCTCATCGCAGGCTCGGACGACATCGCTGAGCGGCTGGCGTACCACCAGAACGCGATGGGGGCGGTCTCCGGTCCTTTCGACAGCTGGCTCGTGCTGCGGGGCATCAAGACCTTGGCCGTGCGCATGGACCGACACGGCGAGAACGCTGCGGCTGTGGTCGACATGCTGACGCGGCACCCCAAGGTGACGCGGGTCTTCTACCCCGGACTTGCCGACCATCCGGGCCACGACGTCGCGGCGCGCCAGATGCGGGGCTTCGGCGGCATGGTCTCGTTCCAGGTCGAAGGTGGCGAGCAGGCAGCGGTCGACCTGGTCAACCGCACCGAGGTGTTCACCCTCGCCGAGTCGCTCGGCGGCGTGGAGTCGCTGATCGAGCACCCCGGACGGATGACGCACGCGTCCGTGGCGGGCAGCCCGCTCGAGGTCCCCGGCGACCTCATCAGGCTGAGCGTCGGACTCGAGCACGTCGACGACCTGGTCGCCGACCTCACCAAAGCTCTCGGCTGAGCCGGCGGTGCCCTCGCGGTTCGTCTGCGTCGATTTCGGTTCCACCTTCACCAAGCTGGTCGCGGTGGACGCCGAGGGCCGTCTGGTCGCGACTGGCTCGTCGCGCACCACCATCGAGACCGACGTCATGGACGGCATGGACGCCGCGGTGGCCGACGCCGGGATCGTGATCGGCGATCAGGACGAGGTGCTCGCCTGCAGCTCGGCCGGCGGTGGTCTGCGGATCGCCGTGGTCGGCTACGAACGGGCAATCACCGCGGAGGCGGGCTACCGCGTCGGGCTGTCCGCCGGTGGCAGGGTCTGCCACGTCGCCTCCGGCGAGCTCGGTGACGCCGAGATCGGCGAGCTGCGGGCCTCCGCACCTGACGTGCTGCTGCTCGTCGGTGGTACCGACGGTGGCAATGCCGACGTGCTGCGGCACAACGCCCGAGTGATCGCCCGGGCCGACGTGGGTGTGCCCGTCGTGCTGGCCGGAAACGTCGCAGCACGCGACGCGGTGGTGCGCGTCCTGCGTCGGCACTCCGTACCGGTCACCGCGGCGGACAACGTGCTCCCGAAGATCGGTGAGCTCGATCCGCGTTCAGCGCGCGAGGCGATCCGCGAGGTGTTCATCAGTCACGTGATCGGAGGCAAGCACCTGTCCGACCGGGTCGACCTCGGCACATGGGTGCAGGCGGCCACACCTGACGCGGTGCTCTCCGGGGTCGAGCTGCTCGCCGATGGCACCGACGAGTTCCCCGGTGTCGGTGACGTCGTGGTGGTGGACGTGGGTGGTGCCACGACGGACGTCTACTCCGTGACGTCGCCCGAGCCCGACGACGACCCCGCTGAGCGCGAGGCGGTGGCGACCCTGTGGCGCAGTCGCACCGTCGAGGGCGATCTCGGAGTGCGGTGGAACGCCCCCGGCATCGTCGAGGCTGCTGGCTCCGAGCATCTGCTCGCGGAGGGAGAGCTGCTGGAGACCGCGGCCGCGCGGCGGCATGAGGATCCCGGCTATCTCCCTGACACCCCGTCCGAGCGCGGGATCGACCGGCGGCTCGCGCAGCTCGCCGCGACCGTGGCGCTCCGGCGTCACGCCAGGCCGCACACGGCGGGGTCCGTGCGCTATCCGGGCAAGGACCTCAGCCGCGTGACGCTCGTGGTCGGCTCGGGGGGTGTCCTGCGGCACAGCCCAGCGGCGGAGGCGCGGGCCATCGTCGAGCAGGCGGTCGCCGACCCCGCCGGGGGGTGGCGCACCCCCGAGCGGGTCAGGGCGCTCGTCGACTCGCGTTACGTGCTGGCTGCGGCAGGACTGATCGGGCGATCGCACCCGGACGTCGCGGTGCGGCTTCTGCACGGCTCGCTGGCCGGCGCTCCTCTTCGGGGACCCTCCTAGGCTGGTTCTGCCTGGGGGCTCCGCCTCAGGGTCTCCGGCATCGCCAGCGCGGTCGCCGTCCCCATCAGGCAGATCGCCGCGGTGGCTGCGAAGGCCCACGAGAACGAGAAGGCGTCCACGAGCGCGCCGGCGATGAGGGGCCCGGCAAAGGCGCCGAGGTCTGACGCCATCTGGTAGACCGCGATCGCCGTGCCGCCGCGTCCGTGCACCACGTCTCCGACGGCAGCGTTGCTGCTGGTGCCGATGAGCGCTGAACCGAAGCCGAACAGGGCCATGGCGGCGACATACGGCCAGATGCTCGTCGAGGCGGCGAGCAGGAGGAATGCGACGGCGACGAGCAGCGAGCCGAGGATCATGGACGGACGCCGTCCCCGCATGTCGGACGCGCGTCCGGCCGGGATGAGCAACAGTCCCTGCGCGACTGCCGAGATGAAGATGCCGATCCCGACCCACGACTCCGACAGCAGCATCGCCTCGGTCACGAACAGTGGGAGCACCGATCCACGGATCCCGAACAGCGACCAGCCGGTGGCCAGGTTGTTGGTGATCGCCGCCCAGTAGGCGCGCTGCCGGAGAGCAGCTGACAGCGGTGTGGGTGCGATGTCGGTTCCGACCTGCTTCTCGCGCTCCTGAAGCTTGCTCTGCGCGAGGTACACCAGTCCGATGGAGCCGGCAATCAGCAGAGTCGCGGCATACACGAAGAACGGCAGCCTGATGGAGATGGCCACCAGGGGGGCGCCGAAGAGCGGTCCGGTCACGCCGCCGATGAGGAATCCGCCCTGAAAGGCGAGTGCCGCGCGTCCACGCTGGTCGGGCAGCACCACCCGCAGCAGCAACGCGTACGCCGACACGGTGAACATCGCCGAGCCGATGCCTCCGGCGCCGCGAAGCACGAGCAGCTGCCAGTACTCCTGCGCCAGGCCGGCGAGGGCGCTGGAGATGCCGACGATGAAGATCCCGATCCCCAGGATCACCCGCTCACCGACGCGGTCCACCAACCAGCCGGCGGGCGGCGAGGACACGAACCGGGTGAGCGCGAAGATCGAGATGACCGCGCTGGCGGCGAATGCCGAGACGCCGAAGTCCTTGGCGAACAACGGGATGACCGGGAAGACGATGCCGAACCCGACAGCGACGGCGAAGGCCACGGCAGTGAGCACGGCGACCTCTCGCGGCATGCCCCGAAAGGTGGAGGCGACCCACTCCCAGGGGCGTGCGACGAGACTCACGCGCACGATCCAACCATGGGCCGGACGGGTGGCGAGAGGGCACGGGGTGGTGCGGGGCGGGTGTCGGTCGGCCACGATGGGGACAGGTGCATCCGATGCGGCGAAGGAGCCGGCGTGATCAGCTGCGGGTCAGGGGTCGCCGTGGGCTTCAACCTGACACGCACGGCCATCATCGCGGCGTCCCGCGCGATGGCAGAGCTCGACGGAGCGCCGGTGTTCGCCTGCGTCTTCGTGCGCGCCGCCAGTCCCGACGATGTCGAGTCCGCCCTCTCTGCGGCGTCCCGCACGCTCGGTGCACCGCACAGCATCGGCTGCTCGTCCTCGCACGGCGTCATCGGCGGAGGGCACGGTATCGAGGACGTCTCGGCGGTCAGCGTGTTCGTCGCGTCCGGCCCCGGCATCACGGTGCGGTCGTTCCACCTCGAAGTGATCCCGACACCGGAGTCGATCGCGGTGGTGGGCATGCCTGAGGTGCACGCCGACGACCAGGTGGCAGTCCTCCTGGCCGATGCGTACTCCTTCCCCGTCGAGGGATTCGTCGAGGAGTCGACGCTCACGCTGTCCGGTCTGCCCGTCGCTGGTGGGCTCGCGGTCGGCGGTCAGGGGTCGGGCTCGACCCGCCTGCTGATCGACGACCGGGTGGTCGACCGCGGAGCCGTCGGCCTGGTGCTCGGCGGTACTGCGAGCATCGACGCCGTCGTCAGCCAGGGGTGCCGACCGGTGGGCAACCCGATGACCGTGACGCGGTGCGAGGGCAACGTCGTGCTCGAGCTGGCCGGACGTCCCGCGTTGCAGCGCCTGGAGGACCTGCTGCGCAGCCTGCCGCCGGAGGACCAGGCCGCCGCGGGCAGCGGGCTGCAGATCGGGCTGGCGCGGGACGAGTACGCCGACGAGCACCAGCAGGGCGACTTCCTCATCCGCAACCTGGTCCGGGTCGACGTCGACCGCGGGGCGCTCGTCGTCGCCGACGACGTCGAGGTGGGGCAGACGGTGAGCTTCCAGCTGCGCGACCCGGCGGCGGCCAGCGCGGATCTGCGTCGAGCGCTCGGGAAGTGGGGGTCAACGACCCCCACCGGGCGAGCGGCCGGGGCCCTGCTCTTCTCCTGCAACGGACGCGGCGAGGACTTCTTCAGGACCAGCGACCACGACGCCCTCGCCGTCCGGGACGGGCTGGGCGGCGCCGAGGTGGCCGGCTACTTCGCCGCGGGCGAGATCGGTCCGGTCGCCGGGCGCAACCACCTGCACGGCTTCTCGGCCTCGCTCGTGGTCTTCAGCCCCTGAGCCCGGGTTCGACGCGGGTCAGCTGGCGTCGAACGGGGTGGATGCGTCCACCCGGACGGTCAGCTGCCGGCCGTTCGGCAGGGTGTAGCCGATCTCGGTGCCGATCCCCTGACCGAGCACGGCGCCGCCGAGTGGCGACTGAGGCGAGTACACGTCGATGTCATGGTGGCCCGCCTGCTCGCGCGAGCCGAGCAGGAACACTTCGGTCTCCCCGTCGAGCGCCCCACCGATGAACGTCACGGACACCTGGTGCCCTACCTGCACGGTGCCGTCGGCCTCCGGAGGGGTGCCGACCTGCGCGCTCTCCAGCAGGTGGCGCAGCTGCTTGATGCGCGCCTCGAGCTTGCCCTGCTCCTCGCGCGCCGCGTGGTAGCCGCCGTTCTCCTTCAGGTCCCCCTCTTCACGGGCCGCCGCGATCTTGGTGACCACTTCCGCGCGACGGGTCGTGCTCAGCTCTTCGTACTCGAGCTTGAGCCGGTCGTAGGCGTCCTGGGAGAGCCAGGTGGTCATGCGGGTCGCTCCTTGCTGCTGTGCGGGGTACGGGTTGCGCGGCGGTGCCGTCTCGGCGACCGGATCATTCCCTGAGACGACAGCTGTCGGCCAGCGCGCTGCTCGGCCGTGCCGTCACAGGGAGAGCGTAGACGACGTGCACGTCGGTGCCGTCCGCCTCGACCGGCACCTCTGCCCGACCGACCTCGATGCCGTTGTCGTCCAGCGCGCGGACCACGCAGACCACATCGGCGCCGGCCGGCAGGAAGACGTCGAACTCCACGGTGACCGAGGTGCTCGACGAGTTGTCGAACCCCGTGGTGCTCCAGCGCAGCTCCCGGTCGGCCTGGCCCAGACCGCGCCCAGACCACCCAGCCGAGGAACGACGCGACGACCAGCGCCGCCCCCACCGCCAGCACCAGAGGCGGCCGTGAGGCGCCGTAGCGGGCCTGCAGGTGGGCCACGTCGGCATCCGCGTCGAGGGGAGCCAGACGCAGGTGGCGGGGGAGACGGGACTGAGTCACGGCACCATTGTCCGGCTCTCCTATCCTGGCCCGGTGCCAGCCTCCCCCTCGGCCCCGTCCGCCCTGCGTCTGATGGCGGTGCATGCGCACCCCGACGACGAGTCGAGCAAGGGCGCAGCCACCATGGCGCGCTACGTGGCCGAGGGGATCGACGTCATGGTCGTCACGTGCACCGGAGGCGAGCGGGGCGAAGTGCTCAACCCCAAGCTCGCCCACGACGCCGAGGTCGCGGCGAACCTCCCCGAGGTGCGTCGCCGCGAGATGGAGCGCGCCCGCGAGATCCTGGGCGTCCGGCAGGAGTGGCTCGGGTTCGTCGACTCCGGCTACCTCGAGGACTACACGGTCGACGACGTGGAGCGGCTGCCCGAGGGTTGCTTCGCGAGGGTGCCGGTCGACGACGCTGCCCGCCCGCTGGTCGCCTTGATGCGCAGCTTCCGGCCTCAGGTGGTCACCACCTACGACGAGCAGGGTGGCTACCCGCACCCCGACCACATCATGTGTCACCAGGTGACCGTGGCCGCATTCGAGGCAGCCGGCTCACCGGATGTCTGGTCCGAGCTCGGTGAGACCTGGCAGCCGCTCAAGCTGTACTACCACCACGGCTTCCACAAGGAGCGTTTCGAGGCCCTGCATCGAGGGATGCTCGACGCCGGGCTCGAGTCCCCGTTCGAGGAGTGGCTCGATGAGTGGGTCGATCGCCCCGGTGACCAGGGGCGGATCACTACGCACGTGCCGTGTGCCGAGTTCTTCCCCGTCCGTGACGACGCGTTGCGCGCCCACGCCACCCAGATCGACGACGAGGGGTGGTGGTTCGGCGTCCCCCTCGAGGTCCAGCAGGCGGTGTGGCCCACCGAGGAGTACGAGCGAGCCCGCAGTCTGGTCGACGTACCGGTGCCCGAGGACGACCTGTTCGCCGGGCTCCGGTGACGGTCCGGCAGAATCGCACCATGTCGACGTTCGCGGTGCTGCCCCTCGTGATCCGGACGGTGGAGGACTCGAGGACCGGCATCGGGCCAGGGCTCCTCGCGTTCGCGATCGTGGTCCTGCTGGCGCTGGCCACCTTCCTGCTGATCCGCTCGATGCTGCACCACGTCAAGAAGGTTCCGCCGACGTTCGAGACAGAGGAGCCGTCCGACCCCGTGGACCCCTCAGATCGTGACGTCAGCCAGTAGCGACGACTCGTCGCGCAGCAGCTCGGTCAGGGCCTGCTCCGACATGGGCCGGGCCATCAGGTAGCCCTGTCCGAGCAGGTAGCCCAGCTCGATCAGGGCTTGGCGCTGCTCCGGCGTCTCGACGCCCTCGGCGATGATCGACGACAGCCCAAGCGTGGCTGCGATGCTGCGAATCGTGCTCACCAGGTTCGATCCGTGGTCCGCGCTGCCAGGACGCAACGTGCACACGAACTCCCGCGCGACCTTGATCCCGTCGACGGGCAGCTGTTGCAGATAGCTCAGCGAGGAGTAGCCCGTGCCGAAGTCGTCGATGAACAGGCGGACCCCGAGCTCGGACAGGGCGCGCAGCCGTTCCATGGTCACGCCCTCTCCTGGCAGGAGCATGGACTCGGTGATCTCCAGGACCAGCGTCTGCGCCCGGACACCGGTGTCGGCCAGTGCCTGGCGCACTTCCTCGACCAGGCCGTCCTCCTGGACCTGGCGGGCGCTGAGGTTGACCGTCAGGATGAGGTCGGCGTGGTCGGGCAGCTCACTCTGCCAACGGCCGGTGGCCTGCAACGCCATCCGCATGACCTCGCGACCGAGCGGCACGATGAGACCGCTCTCCTCGGCCAGCCCGATGAACTGCCCGGGCCCGAGCAGTCCGCGGGTCGGGTGCTGCCATCGGGCGAGGCACTCGACGCCGACGATCCGGTTCGTGGTGAGCTCGACGATCGGCTGGTAGTGGACCAGAAGCTGGTCGGACTCCAGGGCGTCGCGCAGGTCGGCGGAGAGCTGCAGGCGGTCCACCGCCTGCTCGTGCATGGCCGGCGCGAAGAGGGCATGCCGGTTCTTCCCCAGGTTCTTGGCCTCGTACAGCGCCAGGTCGGCGTTGCGCATGACGGCCTCTGCTGACTCCGCCTCGCGGTCGGTGACGGCGACGCCGACGCTGACTCCGCTGGTGATGACGGACTCGTCGATCTCGAAGGGTTCCTGCGCCGACGACACGATCCGGGTAGCAACGGCCACCACCTCGTCCTCGCCACTCACGCTCTCGAGCAGGATCGCGAACTCGTCGCCGCCGAGTCGGGCCACGGTGTCCTCTTCGCGCACCGCGTCCAGCAGCCGTTGCGTCATCTGCCTCAGCAAGGTGTCACCCGCGGCGTGGCCGAGCGAGTCGTTGATGTCCTTGAAGTCGTCCAGGTCGATGAAGAGCACGGCGAACTGCACGCTGCCCCGGGCGGTGCGGCTGAGGGCGTGCTCCAGGCGGTCGCGGAACAGCGCACGGTTGGCCAGCCCGGTCAGCGAGTCGTGGAAGGCCTGGTAGGACAGCTGTTGCTCGAGGGCCCGTCGCTCGGTGACGTCATGGCAGGTGAGCACGAAGCCCGGTTCGTCGTGCTCGATGACGCGCGTGGCAACCACGTCGACGTATCGGTGCGAGCCGTCACCGGCCAGCAGCCGGAACTCCGCGTGCGCGGGTCGGTCGGCGGTGGACGCCTCGATGATGCTGTTCGCCTTCCCGCGGTCGCCGGGGTGGACGGCGTCCAGCCAGCTGGTGCCCTGGATGTGCTGCGGGGCGATGCCGAGCATCCGCTCGGCCCCGGGGCTGAGGTAGCGGATGCTGAGGTCGAGGTCGAGCACCGCGATGATGTCCGACGAGTGCTGCAGCATCCGCCGCAGCCGTAGGTCGCTGGCCCGCTCGGCCAGCACGCGCCCCAGCCCGATGCGTGACTTCGCCAGGGACGCCGCCTCGGTGAGCGCAGCCAGCGCAAGCGGTGTCTCACGGGGCAGCGAGGGGTGCGCCGCGGCGACCAGGAACCCGTCGGTGATCCCGTCCGTCCCGGTCAGTGGGCTGACGGTCACGGACGCCTGGTCGCTGAGCTCCAGATCGCGGTGGATCGCCGTGTCGCCGTAGAGCAGGACGTTGCTACCGGCGATGTCGTCGAGCTCCAGGAGCGTGTCCTGCCGCAGTCCGAACGACCGTCCTGGGGGGACGGTCTGCACGACCACACCTGTGAGGCCCTGACGACGCAGCTCGACCAGGAAGGACCGGCTTCCGGGGTGCAGCTCGGCGGCGGCATGGACGACGGTGGTGCGGATGCTGTCGATGTCTGCGGCGGCAGCCAGCGCACCGTTGGCGTCGCGGATCACCCGCTCCCGCCGGAGCGTCTCGCGGAGCTGGAGCACCAGGTCGTTGAGGCGGAGCAGCACCAGACCGAACATGATCAGCGCGCCGACGATGACGACGAGGCCGCGCGTGGAGTCCGCGAGGTTGATCTGACCGACCAGTAACGACAAAGGCAGGATGGCCATCAGGGCGAGGAGGACGACGAACCGCCAACGGCTGATCGCCCGCTCCGGTGAGGTCGCGACCACCGGGGACGCCACCGAGGGGTGCAGAGCGGCTGCACCGAATCCGAGGAAGAAGAGGAACCACCCGAGGTCCCAGACCGTGCCGTCCTGCCACGTGCCCTGCAACGCCAGGTACGCGTAGGCGGTGTCCGAGACGAGAACGCCAGCGAGGGTGATCACGACCAGACGGAGCGACGTGTTGTGGCCCGCGTCGAAGGAGAACCACAGGCGGGTGGCAGCGCCAAGCAGCAGGAGGTCCATGACCGGATAGGCGATCGTGACGAGCGCCTCTGCCGACAAGAGGTCGGTGTCACCGATCGACGGCTCGATGATGAAGATCCACGACGTCAGGGCCGCCGCCGTCGTGACGATGAGGGCATCGAGCAGTGCAGCCCGGTCGCGGCCGGGTGAGCGCCGGCGCACCAGCAGCAGGATCCCTGCGAACAGGAAGACGTACGACGAGAGGTACACGTAGTCGATGAGCGACGGATAGGGGATGTCACGCGGACGCACCCCCACCCACTCCGGGTACTCCCACAGAGTGTCGCCCAGCCCCGTGAGCCCCACGCCGATCATGAGGGAGAACCACACGGCGCGCGACGGGGGTGACTGGATCACGAGGCCGGTGGCCATCGCGGCCAGGGTGAGCAGCGGTATGACGACCCAGAACAGGCTCTGGAGCTGCCCCGGGCGCTGGACCGACTCGAGTGAGGGGAGGGCGTAGAAGAGGGCGACCAGCACCGTCCCGAGCAGCAGGAACGCCCACCACAGGTGGCGGCGAGCCCAGGTCACGGCACCCTCACAACGGTCGACGGCAGGCGGGCAGGGGCCAGCCGGAGGTGGCCCACCCCATCTTCAGGCATCGGCGCCCCGGCACGGCAGGTGAAACGCTCCCCAGACGCAATTGTGTCCGCCCCGGGCGGGAGCGCGAGAATGAGCCGGTGCCGAACCGCCTCGCGCAAGCCGCCAGCCCGTACCTGCAGCAGCACGCCGACAACCCCGTCGACTGGTGGCCGTGGGGCCCCGAAGCCTTCGTCGAGGCACAGCGACGCGGAGTGCCGGTGCTCCTCTCGGTGGGCTACTCGGCCTGCCACTGGTGCCATGTCATGGCCCACGAGTCGTTCGAAGATCCCGGCATCGCGGAGCTGATGAACGCGCGATACGTCTCGGTCAAGGTCGACCGCGAGGAGCGCCCCGACGTCGACGCGGTGTATATGGACGCCGTCACGGCCATGACCGGTCACGGTGGGTGGCCCATGACCGTCTTCCTCACTCCGTCCGGTGAGCCCTTCTACGCAGGCACCTACTTCCCGCCGCGGCGGCGCGGCGAGCTGCCAGGGTTCGGTGAGGTGCTGACCGCCGTCTCCGAGGTGTGGCGGGAACGGCCGGACGACGTCCGTGCCCAGGCATCGGACGTGCTCGGTCGGATCGCCGGCCTTCGGGAGGAGGCGCGAGCGGACGACGCAGGCCCTCCGAGCCCCGACGACCTCGCGGCGGCGATGCCGCTTCTCGCGCGTCAGTACGACCATGCCCGCGGCGGGTTCGGTGCGGCACCGAAGTTCCCGCCGAGCATGGTGCTCGAGTTCCTCTGTCGTCACCACGCACGAACCGGGTCCGGAGACGCACTGCTGATGGCCGAGGGGACACTGCGGGCCATGGCGTCGGGCGGCATCTACGACCAGCTCTCCGGTGGCTTCGCGCGGTACAGCGTGGATGCCGGGTGGGTGGTGCCGCACTTCGAGAAGATGCTCTACGACAACGCCTTGCTGGCGCGGGTGGCCCTGCACATCGGACAGCTGTCCGGACGCCCACTGGGTGAGCGGGTCGCGGTCGAGACCGCGGACTTCCTGGTCACCGAGCTGCGCACGCCCGAGGGCGGGTACGCCTCCGCACTCGATGCCGACACCGACGGGGTCGAGGGCAAGTACTACGTCTGGTCACCACAGACGCTGGTGGATGCCCTCGGCCGGGAGGACGGCCTGTGGGCGGCCAGCTTCCTCTCGGTCACCGAGGAGGGCACCTTCGAGGACGGCTGGTCCACGCTGCAGCGGCGTGCCGATCCCGACGACGACAGCCGCTGGTCACGCGTACGGCACCGACTGCGGGAAGTCCGTGAGGAGCGCACGCGTCCGGCCAGGGACGACAAGGTCGTGGCGGGGTGGAACGGCCTCGCGATCGCCGCCCTCGCGGAGATCGGTGCCGTCGTCGGCCGAGGGGACCTGGTGGACGCCGCGACGGCCTGCGCGGAGCTGCTGTGGGACGTGCACCTCGTCGACGGACGGCTCCGCCGGGTGTCCCGCGACGGGGTGGCCGGTGATGCCGCCGGCGTCCTCGAGGACTACGCACAGACGGCCGAGGGGTGGCTCACTCTCTCGATGGTCAGCGGCGACCCCCGGTGGTACGACCGGGCGATCGACCTCCTGGATGTCGCGCTGGATCGCTTCGGCGACGGCCGGGGCGGCTTCTTCGACACCGCATCCGACGCCGAGAAGCTCGTCCGCCGACCCCAGGAGTGGACCGACAACGCCACCCCCTGCGGCCAGGCGTCCCTCGCCGGGGCCCTGCTGACGTCAGCCGCGCTCGGCGGAGAGATGCGTCACCGAGCAGCCGCGGAGGCCGTCCTGGCCGGCGCAACCGGCCTGGCACGGAAAGCACCGCGATTCGCGGGCTGGTGGCTGGCGGTCGCTGAGGCCTGGCACGACGGTCCCCGCGAGGTCGCAGTCGTGGGGGAGGAGGGCCCGGAGCGCGACGCGCTGGTCCACGCGGCGTGGTCTTGGCCGGCACCCGGCCGGGTCGTGGCCGTGGGGGAGCCCGGTGCGCGTGGCGTCCCGCTGCTGGCCGGCCGCTCCACGGTGGACGGTCACGCGGCGGCCTACGTCTGTCGCGAGTTCCGCTGTGAACGGCCCACCCGGGACGGGGGGCAGGTCGCGCAGCTCCTGCGGGGTGCGACAGAGTGATGGCCCCAGAACGAGAAGAGGTGCGCATGAGTGAGCAGCAGGGCGACTCGCCGGTCACCAGGGGTGCCGTGGTGGTCGGCGACGACGGGTCACCGGATGCCGCTCGGGCCGTTCGCTGGGCCCACGAGGACGCGCTGCGTCGGGGAGTCCCGCTCGTGGTGATCCGCGCCTGGGCGCTCACGTCCGCACCGCGACCGGCGACCGCAGACGTCGGTTACGTCCCGAGCGAGGACGAGTTCGCCGAGGCCGTGCGCGCCGAGATGGCGGCGGACCTCGAGCGGGTGCTCGGACCGAACCCGGCCGGCGTCGTCCACCTGCTTCCCGTCCACTCATCGGCGTCGCAGGCACTGGTCCATGCGTCGACCGACTCCGCCGTCACGGTCGTCGGGGCCCGGGGCTCGGGGCTGGCCCGGTGGCTGGGCTCGGTGTCCACCGAGGTGGTGCGACACGCGCACGGTCCGGTGGTCGTCCTCCCCGCGATTCAGTAGGGGAGTCCAGCAAGGGGCCCTCCGCGGGTAGAGTCGAGGCGTTGATCCGGAAGGGGACACCGGCGTGGGCCTTCGCGACGTCGCGTACTCGCTCTACGAGCGGCGGCTCCTCGCATCCCTCGATCCCGAGCAGGTGCCCAAGCACGTCGGCGTCATCCTCGACGGCAACCGTCGATGGGCGCGCGCCAGTGGCAGTGCCCCGAGCACCGGGCACCAGGCGGGCGCCGACAAGATCGCCCGGCTGCTCGAGTGGTGCGACGAGGCGGGCGTCGAGCGCGTCACCCTCTGGCTGCTGTCCACGGACAACCTCTCGCGTCCCGAACCTGAGCTCCAACCGCTGCTCGAGATCATCGAGAAGGTGGTGGGCGAACTTGCAGGTTCGGGTCGCTGGCGTCTGAACCCGGTGGGGGCGCTCGACATGCTCCCCCAGGCCACGGCTGAGGCCCTGAAGTCGGCGGCCACCGCGACGCGCGACGTCGACGGGATCATGGTCAACGTCGCCGTCGGTTACGGAGGCCGGCAGGAGATCGCCGACGCGGTGCGGTCGCTGCTCGTCGAGCATGCGGCCCAGGGCACCCCGATGGAGGACCTCGCTCGCGACTTCGCCGCCGAGCACATCGAGGAGCACCTCTACACCAAGGGACAACCCGATCCCGACCTGGTGATCCGCACCTCAGGTGAGCAACGCCTCTCGGGGTTCATGCTCTGGCAGAGCGCGCACAGCGAGTTCTACTTCTGCGAGGCGTACTGGCCGGACTTCCGGCGGGTGGACTTCCTGCGCGCGCTGCGCGCGTACGCGCAGCGCCACCGTCGCTACGGCGGCTGACTACTTCAGTCGGGTGCCCGTGGCGTCGAGCAGCGGGTGGCGCGGGATGACGTCCAGGTCGTCGAGGTCGTAGCCAAACGTCTGCGCCAACGGCCCGAACCGCTCGCGCGCTCGAGTCGCCCCGCGCTTGCCGGCGTCGAGCAGCTCGTGCCACTGCCGCTGGTAAGGCGTACTGGTGTCGGGCTTGATGGCGCTGGGGTCGAGCTCGCCGGGCAGACCGAGGAACTGCGCCACGGAGGCCAACGTCTCCTCAGGGTCCGCCAGCAGCCACTCGTAGCTGACCACGTGGACACGCTCGAGGGCGGGCAAGTCCGTCCGGGCGGTGGTGTGCGCGGTGAACCAGTGCTCCAGCAGCCGCGGCAACGGTGTCCGGCGGCGCCACTTGCGGGTGGCCATGGTGACAGTGACCGGGTGGCGCACGATGAACAGGAAGGACGCGGAGGGGAAGAGCGCCTGCAGGTAGCGTCCCATCAGCAGGTTGGGGGGAGACTTCTCGACGAGCCAAGGGGCGTCAGAGTCCCAGAAGGGACGCCATGAGTCCCAGAGTCGCTGGGCGTTCTCCCTCCCGACGAGCGGCGAGTCCTCCGTGAGATGCGCCCTCGCATGGTGCGCGAAGCGGCCCGAGCCTCCGAGCTCCTTCGCGGGCGGGTACACGTCCTGCAGGTGCTGCCCCTCGTCCTCCGGGACGCCGGTGCCAGCGAGCCCGGTGGTGTCGGGATGGTCGGCGATCAGGCGCGCGAGCAGGGTCGTGCCACTGCGGTGCAGGCCGCCCACGAAGACCAGACGTTGGTCGTCGTGCAGGAAGTCGCCCACTCTGCTCCTCGCGCTCGGCCCGCTGGACGCACCCAGGATCGGGTCGCTCGATCGGACCACCCGATCGGACCACCAGTGGCGTGAGTCTAGTGGGGCCCGGCGTGGCGTCTCCGGTGTCCGCGGTCACCGTCGTAGCGTCGATGATGCGCGACCCGAAGGAGGCCATCACCCGTGGACCGTCGGACGTTCGTCCTCGACACCTCAGTCCTGCTGTCCGACCCTGCCGCGTGGACGCGGTTCGACGAGCACGAAGTCGTGCTCCCGGTGGTGGTGATCACCGAGCTGGAGGCCAAACGCTCACACCCGGAGCTCGGCTACTTCGCCCGCTCGGCGTTGAGGATGCTCGACGACCTCCGGGTGGCCCACGGACGGCTGGACGAGCCGCTCCCGATCGGTGACAGCGGCGGAGTGATCCGCGTGGAGCTGAACCACACCGACCCGTCCGTGCTGCCGCCCGGCTTCCGGCTGGGCGACAACGACACGCGGATCCTGGCGGTCGCCCGCAACCTGGCTGCCGAGGGCCGGCACGTGACTTTGGTCTCCAAGGACCTGCCGATGCGCGTCAAGGCGTCGGCCGTCGGCCTGGTGGCCGAGGAGTACCTCGCCGAGGGTGCTGTCGAGTCCGGGTGGAACGGCATGGCCGAGGTGGAGGTGGACGCCGACACACTCGACCGGCTGTACCACGAGGACCAGATCGACCTCGATGTCGCGCGCGAGCTTCCGTGCCACACCGGTCTGGTGCTGCTGTCGGAGCGGGGATCCGGCCTGGGCCGGATCACGCCGGAGAAGCAGGTGCGACTGGTGCGGGGGGACCGTGAGGCGTTCGGGCTGCACGGCCGCAGCGCCGAGCAGCGCATCGCCCTCGACGTCCTGCTCGACCCGGACGTCGGCATCGTGTCGTTGGGCGGACGCGCCGGCACCGGCAAGTCCGCCCTCGCGCTCTGTGCGGGCCTGGAGGCGGTCCTCGAGCGCAGCCAGCACCGTCGGGTCGTGGTGTTCCGCCCGCTCTTCGCCGTCGGGGGACAGGAGCTCGGCTACCTGCCGGGCAGCGAGAACGAGAAGATGAACCCCTGGGGGCAGGCGGTCTTCGACACTCTCTCGGCGATCACCACCACCGAGGTTGTCGAGGAGATCGTCGACCGAGGCATGCTCGAGGTCCTGCCCCTCACGCACATCCGGGGCCGCTCGCTGCACGACGCCTTCGTCATCGTGGACGAGGCGCAGTCGCTGGAACGAAACGTGCTGCTCACGGTCCTCTCGCGGATCGGGCAGGGCTCGCGGGTCGTCCTGACCCACGACGTCGCCCAGCGCGACAACCTGCGGGTGGGCCGGCACGACGGCATCGTGGCCGTCGTCGAGAAGCTCAAGGGCCATCCGCTCTTCGCGCACGTCACGCTCACCCGTTCCGAGCGCTCACCCATCGCAGCACTCGTCACCGAGATGCTTGAGGACCTCACGCTGTAGGTGCGGCCGTCCTTTCGTAGGGTGGGCGCGTGGCGGACCGGGACTATCTGACCTATCTCGGGCACGCCACGGTCCTCATCGAGGTCGAGGGCGCCCGCGTCATGACCGACCCGGTGCTGCGACTCGGGGCAACCATCCTGCGTCGGATGCCGCACGCCGCCGACCTGCGGGGCTACGACGAGGTCGATCTGGTGCTGATCTCCCACCTGCACCACGACCACCTCGACCTGCCGTCGCTGCGGATGCTGAGGAACGACCCGCTCATCGTGGTGCCGCACGGTGCAGGGGCGTGGATGCGCAGCAAGGGGTTCGACCACCTCGCCGAGGTCAGCCCCGGTGACGTTGTCCACCACGCGGGAATCACGGTGACCACCACCGTGGCCGTGCATTCCGGCAAGCGCGAACCGCGCGGTCCGGTGGCGCTGGCGGTGGGCTACCTGATCGAGGCGGGTCCGGCGCGCGTCTACTTTGCCGGGGACACCGACCTCTTCCCGGGCATGAAGCACCTGACCGGCGAGGAGCTGGATGTGGCTCTGCTGCCGGTCTGGGGCTGGGGGCTGGTGCTCGGGGACGGGCACATGAACCCGCATCGCGCGGCGGAGGCCGTCGCGCTGCTGCGTCCTCGCTACGCGGTGCCGATCCACTGGGGAACGCTGGCCGTCACCGGCCTGCACCGTCTCCACCTGTCTCGGATGGAGTCACCGCCCTACGCGTTCGCCGATGCCGTCGCCCAGCTCGGGCTCGAGACGGAGGTCCTCGTGACGCCGCCGGGCGAACGCGTCGCGTTCGAACCCTGACCCGCGGACGACGCAGGGTCTGTTCCCTCAGCGAGGGTGCGGGTGTCGCTGTTGCGGGTGGGTCATCCGGTTCAGGTCGAGGGCCTCGTCAAGGGCGTCCTGGCTCACCCGCCCGTCGTCGACCAGGCGCTGCGCCGCCTGTCGGATCGTGACGCCGCGTGCGGCGGCGTCCTTGACGATGGCCGTCGCTGCCTCGTAGCCGACGAGCAGGTTGAGTGACGTGGCGACGGCGGGGGACGACTCAGCGGAACGGCGCAGCCGCTCGGGATCGACGCTGATGCGCGGAACCAGCTGCAGCAGAGCGACGGCGCTGTTGGCGAGCAGACCGATGGAGTCGACGACGTTGCATCCCATGAGGGGCATCGCGGTGTTGAGCTCGAACATCGACGTCGTGGCCCCGAGCGTGAGGGCGGTATCCAGGCCGACCACCTGGCAGCAAGCCTGGACCACGGCCTCCGGGACGACCGGGTTGACCTTGCCCGGCATGATGCTCGAGCCGGGCTGGAGAGCGGGCAGCGTGATCTCGGCGAGCCCGGCACTCGGTCCGGACCCCATCCACCGCAGGTCGTTGCAGACCTTCATCATCGACACGGCGAGGGTGCGCAGGCAGCCGGAGAGCTCGACCAGGGCATCGCGGGTCGACTGCGCCTCGAAGGCATCCGTCGGACGCGTCAGGGCGATCCCCGTGCGGTCGGCGATCGCAGCGAGTGCCCGGTCGGCGAAGCCCGGCGGAGCGTTCAGGCCGGTCCCCACCGCCGTGCCGCCGAGCGGCACCTCCAGCACCCGCGGCACGACCGCCTCGATGCGCGCGATCGACTGACGCATCTGGGACGCGTAGCCACCGAACTCCTGGCCGAGGGTGACCGGTGCGGCATCCATCAGGTGGGTGCGCCCTGGCTTGACGACGTCGGCCCACTCACGGGACTGGATGAGGAGCGCATCCTCGAGGCCCTGCAGGGCCGGAACCAGGTCGTCTCGCAGGAGCTGCGCGGCTGCGAGATGGATGGCCGTGGGGAAGACGTCGTTGCTGGACTGCGACGCGTTCACGTGGTCGTTCGGGTGCACGGCTTCGCCGCACGCGTTGCTCGCGATGCGCGCGAGGACCTCGTTGACGTTCATGTTCGTCGACGTTCCGGACCCCGTCTGGAAGCGGTCGACGGGGAACTGGTCGTCATGGTGGCCGGACGCCACCTCCACCGCGGCTTCCACGATCGCGTCAGCGACTCGCGGCTCGAGCACGCCCAGCGATGCGTTGGACAGGGCGGCAGCGGCTTTGACGTCGGCGAGGGCGTGGATGATCTCGGGGGAGACGGTGTGCCCGCTGATCTGGAAGTTCTGCACGGCGCGCTGGGTGCTTGCCCCCCAGAGGGCGTCACCGGGGACCGTGACCTCACCCAGGGTGTCGTGCTCCGTGCGGGAGGCGCCATCGCTCATGGCGCCACCGTACGCGGTCGGGCCGGGGGCGCTTCCTTGTCCCAGGCCTCGTGCAGGAGCACCATCGATCCATGCTGCTCAACGAACCCGCGCTGGACGACGTCGTGCGCGCGATGTACGAGGAGGATGTCGCCGACGACGGCTACATCAGCAACCACACCCGGGTATGGGCGCACCGCCCGGACGTCTGTCAGGGGTTCCGCGACCTGCGCGGCCAGCTGGGGCAGGACATGAGGCTGTCGCAGGTGGAGCTGGCGGTGGTGATCGCGGCGGCCGTGGCTGCGCTGTCGGACCCCTACTGCTCGCTCGCCTGGGGCAAGAACCTGGCCCTGGCAGCCAACGAGCAGGTGGCCGCCGGTGTCCTTCGCGGGGATACGCCCGCCGAGCTGTCCGAACGCGAGTCGGCTCTCGCCGAGTGGACCCGGTCGGTCGTCCGGGATCCGAGTGCGACGACCCGGCGGGAGGTGGAGGCGCTGAGGGCCGCGGGATTCTCCGACCGCGACATCGCCGAGGTCACGATGCTCATCGCCTTCCGCCTCGCGTTCTCGACGGTCAACGCGGCGCTTGGTGCGGAGCCCGACCGACAGCTTGCCGAGCGCACCCCGGCACCGGTGCGCGACGCCGTCGACTATGGGCGGCCGGTCGCTGCCGTGGAGTCCGCCGACCACGAGCCGGGGTGAACCGGCGCCAGGACCACCGACCCTGACGCCACCAGCATCGTCCCACCTACCGTGAATGGGGAGGTGGTGAACATGACTGCCACCACGAAGTCCATGACCATTCGCCAGGCAGCGTTCATCGGTGTAGGGGCGATGGTGGGGGCTGGGATCTTTGCCCTGCTGGCACCCGCAGGTCAGATCGCGGGAGCAGCGGTGTGGGTGTCGTTCCTCCTCGCCGGGATGATCGCTGCGCTGCAGGGCTACTCATTCGGCAAGCTGGGCTCGAAGTTCCCGTCGGGGTCGGGACTGATCGAGTATGTGTCCCGAGGCTTCGGTGACGGTCACTTCACCGGCATCACGGCGTGGCTCGCCTTCGGCTCGCAGTTCATCGTGACTGCGATGGTGGCGACCTCGTTCGGAGGTTATGCCAGCGCGATGTTCACCGATGACAGCGTTGCCGGGGCGAAGGTGTTCACGGCACTGCTGGTCGTCGGAGTGACGCTGCTCAACGTGGTGGGGACCAGCGCAGTGACCAAGGCACAGGGGCTCATCGTGCGGGTTGTCATCGGGATCCTCGCGATCTTCTCGCTGGTCACCCTGTTCACCGCTGACTGGTCGCTCTTGGCGCCTTCTGGTTACCCGAGTCTGCGGGTGATCTTCTCGAGTGTCGCTCTCACCTTCTTCGCGTTCCTCGGCTTCGGGGTCGTGACCTTCACGGCGAAGGACCTGACCGATCCGAAGCGTGAGCTCCCCAAGGCCATGTACTTGGCCCTCGGAATCGCCACGGTGGTCTACGTCGCGATCGCGCTAGGGGTGTACGGCGCCCTCACCGTCGATGAGGTGGTCGCTGCGGGTGACACCGCCGTCGCAGAGGCCGCCAAGCCTGCGCTGGGTGACGCCGGCTACGTGCTCATGGCCGTGACGGCGATCTTCGCCACCGCTGGCGCGACCAACTCGGGCATCTACCCGGCCGCCGGCCTGTCGAAGGACCTGGCCGAGAAGCGTCAGTTCCCTCCCATCTTCGGCCGCAGCTGGGGTCGTCTGCCGGTCGGTCTGGCCGTGATGGCGGCTTCCACTCTGGTACTGGCCATGCTCTTCGACCTGTCGGCCATCGCGTCGATCGGGAGCGCCGTGGCGCTGCTCGTGTTCACCTTCGTGACGATCTCCCACTTGCGGGTGCGCCATGAGACCGGCGCCCACATGTGGGTGCTGGTGGTGGCGCTGATCACGCTGCTGGCGACCCTCTTCTCGTTTGCCACGACCACACTGGCTGAGGAGCCAGGAACGGCGGCTGCGCTCGTCGTGCTGCTGCTTCTCGCGGTCGTGCTCGACCTCGGATGGAAGAGGGTGCGCCCGAGTGCGGGCGTACCAGGCACTGATGACTCCGTGCCGTCGACGGTTGACTCGGTCTGACGGCTCAGGAGGCAGGCCCGGTCGCGCGCACGCGCTCGACGGCCGACAGCGCCTCCCGGAGCTCGGTGAGCCAGGTGTCGGTGTGCTCGCCGACCAGGCGGACACACCACGCGAGTGCGTCGGCGCGCGAGCGTGCGACGCCGGATCCCACGAGAGTGTCGAGGACCTGACGCTCCGGCTGGCGGAGTCGCGTCATCACCGGAGCGGCGAGGTGGGTGAAGAGCACGCGCTCGTCACCGACGGTCACCCCCCAGGCCACATGGCGTCCGTAGCGGGACTCGAGTTCCCGCGCGACCGCGATGCGCTGCTCGCGGGTCTCCTCGCGGAACGCCTTGGCCCGCCCTCGACGTGCGGCGGTGCGTTCTCCAGGGCCGGCGTCCGGGGCGACGGCGGGCTCCTCCAGGGCTCCGACGATGACGATCTCCTCGCGGTCGACGGACACCTCGGGGACTGCGACGAACCAGTGGGGGAGTCGACCGGTGAGCCAGCCTCGGATCTCGGCAGTCTCGGTCGTGCTGCTGTGTATCTGTCATGGCGGCAGGATTACATCATTACAGTGAAATGCCAAGCGCGTCTGCTGAGGGCGAACAGGCCGCCAACGCTCGGCGAGGATGAGCGGCGTCAGTGCCCGCTTTGTCCTGGATCCGCGCGCCGTTTCGGTGACCCATGGTGATGCCCAGATGACTCTCCGGATTGCCGCTTCAGCGTTCGGGTGAAGGGGTTCGTGGTCAGTTCGGATTTTGCGTCCAGGTCTGGTCTCATAGGGCATCACCGTTCCCCGGATCACAGGGTTGGGGACGCTTCCAGGGGGCCTTTGTGGACCAGATCGTCGACCGTCGTCGTACCCGTCGGGTCGTAGCCGTCTTCCTCGCGTTGAGCGCGGTGCTCACCAGCCTGGTGGCCGTGGCTGCGGCCGCGACCAACCCGGCGCAGGCAGCGCCCGGTGACGAGCTCCTGGCCAGCGACAACCCCTACAACTGGACGCCGAAGGTGCTCGACGGCCGTGTCCAGGTCGTCAAGCAGATCGGCAACACCGTCGTCGTGGGTGGACAGTTCACCCAGATCCAGAACGCGGGCAGCAACCAGCCGATCATCAACCAGTCGAACCTCTTCGCCTTCAACGCCACCACCGGCCAGATCATCCCCGGCTTCATGCCCACCCTCAACGATCAGGTGGACTCGCTCGTCCCCGGACCGTCGGGCACCACCGTCTATGTGGCGGGCGCCTTCAGCTCCGTGAACGGCGTGGGAGGCCGCGTTGCCGAGCTGCAGCTCTCGGACGGCTCGCGCACCGACTTCTGGGCCCCTGGAATCAACAATCGGGTCTACGACCTCCGGCTCGTCGGGCAGCGGCTCTTCATCGCTGGGTCCTTCGCCACCGTGCAGCAGGCGTCTGAGCCGGGAATGGCCGTTCTCGACGCCACCACGGGCGATCGCCTGAGCAACTACGACGTGCCCGACTTCGGCGGTGTGGCGTGGGACTCGACGAGCACCACCACGGTCCGCAAGATCGACGTGTCCCCCGACGGCTCCAAGCTCGTCGCCATCGGCAACTTCAACACGGTCGGCGGCCAGAGCCGCCTCCAGATCGCGCTGCTCGACATCGGCCCCTCTGCTGCCACCTTGGCCAACTGGTCCACGACTCGCTTCCCCGGCTTTGCGCCCGGGTCGACCACCACGTCCAACTGCTCGAGGAGCTTCGACTCCTACATGCGCGACGTGGACTTCGCCCCGAACGGCAACTTCTTCGTCGTCGTGACGACCGGCGCCTACCGTGCCGACCGGTTGTGCGACACGGTCAGCCGGTGGGAGACGAACCGCACGGGCACGCAGGTGGAGACCTGGTCCGACTACACCGGCGGTGACACGTCCTGGGCCGTCGAGGTGACCGGTCCGGTCGTCTACGTCGGCGGGCACATGCGGTGGTTCAACAACCCCTACCGCGCCGACGCCGCCGGTCCGGGCGCTGTGCCGCGGTCGGGCATGGCCGCGCTGGACAGCCGCAACGGCCTGCCGTTCTCCTGGAACCCCGGCCGCGCGCGTGGCGTGGGCCTGTACGACTTCGACGTGACCAACAGCCAGGTGTGGGCCGGGTCGGACACCAACAAGTGGGCCGGTGAGACCCGCCCCCGCCTGGCGGGATTCCCGTTCGACAGTGACGCAACTCCACTGCCGGCCGACAAGGTGGCGACCCTTCCGGCTGACGTCGTGCTGCTCGACTCACCCGCCGGTGGTGTGAGCCAGGAGATCCGCAACTTCAACGGCAGCGCCATCCTCGGCAGTGCCACCGTCCCTGCTGCGGACACGTGGGACCAGGCGCGTGGCGCCGTCATGATCGACGGAACCGTGTACATGGGCTGGGCCGACGGCACCTTCCGTGCGCGCTCCTACGACGGCAGCTCCTTCGGAGCTTCTCGGAACCTGAACCTGTACGCCAACGGTTACACCACGAACACCTCGACGTACACGCTGTTCGGCACCGAGATCCCCCGCATCACGGGCATGTTCTACGACCGTGACAATGCGCGGCTCTACTACACGACGCGGTCTCAGGGGAACACTCCTGGTGGCTTCTTCTACCGCTACTTCACGCCGGAGTCAGGCATCGTGGGCGCCCAGCGCTTCACCGCGGTCGGCGGCAGCCTGATCGGGGCGAACGCCTCGGGCAACACCACGCCACTGGGCATGTTCCTCGCGGGCGGCAAGGTCTACTTCTCTGACGCCGCGGGCGTGCTCAAGAGCATCGACTTCACCCCTGGCGTCGATGGCGCGGCAGGTGGCGTCGACGGATCGGCCGTGACGGTCAACTCGGCGGCAGACTGGCGCAGCAATGCCATGTTCGCGTCCACCGCGGCGAGCAGCACGGGCCCGAACACCTCGCCGGTGGCGGCTATCGACGTCACCTGCAAGGGCCTGAACTGCACCGTCGACGCCTCGAACAGCAGCGACCCGGACGGGTCGGTCGTCAGCTACGCCTTCAACTTCGGTGACGGCAACACCACCGCTGCCGGCCCGAACGCGACCGTTCAGCACACCTACGAGACGGCCGGCACCTACAACGTGAGCGTCACGGTGACCGACAACCGTGGTGGGACGGACATCGGCGTCACAGTCCGTGTCGCCTGAACCCATCACATCCTCCATCGCCTTCCGGGTGTCCGGCAAGTACACCGGCGCCAGCAGGTCGACCCACAACTGGACCATTCCGAACGGCGTGGTCGCCGGTGACCAGATGATCCTGGCCGTGAGCGGCTCGACCCTGCAGACGCTCACCACGCCGGCGGGCTGGACCGTGCTGGACGCAGAGCTCGACACCGACGTGCGCACCGTGATCCTCGCCAAGGTTGCCACTCCGTCGGACGCGGGGTCGGCCATCTCCTTCGTCTGGTCCGGTGCGACCCGTACCTCAGCGGCGTTGGCCGCGTACTCCGGGGTGAGCGGGACGCCGAGCGCGGTCGGTGCCATCGAGACGACTGCGCGTGCTGCGCACACGACGCCAGGCGTCAACGTTCCGACCGATGGTGCCTGGGTGCTGTCGTACTGGGCGGACAAGAACGCGGCGACCACCGGCTGGACGGCGCCTGCCGGTCAGACGGTCCGTGAGACCGTCGTCGACCCAGCGCTCGTCGGGACGACGACGACGCGGGTGACCGGCCTCTTCACCGACGACAACCAGCCGTCGGCGTCCGGCGCACGCTCCGGCCTGACGGCCACGGCGAGCGCGTCGTCCGGCAAGGCGACGATGTTCACCATCGTGCTCCTGCCGAACTAGCCCTCCATCACCTTGGGTCGGGGTGGGTGACCTGTCACCCACCCCGACCGGTGAGGGTGTGCGTCCTTTACGGGCGCCGGACGCGAATGGTCTCGCTGGTGTCCGACTTGCAGTCCGGCGTCGGCGCCACCCGGGCGTAGAGCCTTCCATAGACACCGGTGTTGCCGGTGCTCCACTCGGCCCTGTCCCCGTTGAGGGACGCGATGTCGCTGGCGATCCGGTCGTCGTTGCGCGGGTCCTGCTCGGTTCCGACCTGCTTGAACACGACGACCTTGCGGTCCTTCGCGCACACCCGCGGTCGCGGAGACTTGACGTAGCCGCTGAGGTCAGCGCCTTCGGCCCGGATGGTGACGGTGCTCTCGATCTTGCCGCCCGCCGTGGCGACTCCCGGTGCTATCAGACCGAGGGCGACAGCTCCGGCAGCGATGATCGTCAATGACTTTGGTGTCATGATGCACTCTCCTTGGCGCGAGACCTGGACCGGCGTCGGCGCTGAAGTCCCGATGGGATGAACAACCTGGGTCCGGTCCTACGCCCTGAGTGGCCCGCAAGTCAACGGTGGGGTGTACGGCGGGACTCTAGGACGGCAAGTAGAAGGTCAGCAGATCTGCAGACTGCGGTGGGAAGAGTGTGTTCATGACGTCGGCCTGCCGTCCCAGCCCGGCATCCGGGTAGCGGTCCTCGAGCCCGGCGGCACCGCTGCCGAACATCAGGGAACCGAGCGCGTCGAGCGGTAGACCGGACCCGCCAGACGAGATGGGTGCCTGCATCGGCCCGCCAGCCTCGACCCGAAGGTCCTGGGCAGTCCAGTGCAGCCGTAGGTGTGAACCCCAGAACGAGATCAGCGCGGAGCCTTCGGCGTTGCCAGCGTCGTGAAGTCGTCGCAGAAGGACGGGCGCCATGGCTGTGAACAGCGCGCTCGGGTTCTCGATCCGCACGTAGTACCAGTCGACTCGTTCGGTGTCCTGGGTCCGGGCGGCCAGCCCGGGAACGTGGGGACGTACGCCGACCCGACACGATCCGGTGTCCGACGTCAGTCCCAGTGCATGGGCGAGCAGCGCGTCTGTCGCCTCGGGACTGTGGGCGGTGATCTCACCCATGTCGACCGACCCGTCGTCGGCGTAGACGCGGGCCAACCCGACGGCGGCTCCCGCTGCGTCGCGGACCAGCGCCTGCCTGCTGGATGTGTGGGTGAGGAGCCACCTCCAGCAGTCGGCGCTGTGAGGCATTGCGACGTCGAAGGCTTGTTGCATCTGTTCCTGCAGCGCGTGGCAGGTGGCCATGTCGTCAGCCGTCGCCGTGGTCACGGTGAAGCCATCTGGCGATGGGATTCCAGGTGTGACGGTTGCCCACGGGTGCATGGGGATCGAGTAGGAGTACCCGAACTGGCGGTAGAAGTTGGGGATCCCGATCATGACCTGCAGCACATGTCCTCGTGCTCTCGACAGCTCGTGGCAGCGTCCCATCAGCGCGCGTACGTAGCCGCGGCCCTCGGCATGCTTGGCGGTTGCCACCATCTCGATCTGGCCAGCGGGAAGAGTGACGCTGCCCGTTCGCACGGACTCGTCGAGCAGGGTGGCGATCGACACGACGCGCCCGTCGTGCTCGACGACGCTCATCAGCTGCAGTCCGCTTGGGGTGCTGGCCACCAGCTCCAGATCGACGGCGTCGTCCTCACCCTCTCGGGCGGACTCGATCTCCATCATCGCGGGGACGTCTTCGATCCGTGCCCCGCGGACAATGGCGCCGTCGGGGAGCATGGCGGAACTGGCTACATCGGGCATGGCCCCAGTGTCCCGGTTCGAAGCAGTCGCATCCCGCGAAATACCCAGCGACGCCAAACCGGGACTAGGACGGCCGGCCCACCGGGATCGACGTCAGGGTCGGCTTGCTTGTCTCGGCGAAGAAGTCGTTGCCCTTGTCGTCGACGACGATGAACGCCGGGAAGTCCTCGACCTCGATCTTCCAGACGGCTTCCATTCCCAGCTCGGGGAACTCCAGGACGTCGACCTTCTTGATCACGTCCTGCGCGAGGCGGGCCGCGGGTCCTCCGATCGAGCCGAGGTAGAAGCCGCCGTTGTCCCGGCATGCGTGGGTGACCTGCGTCGAGCGGTTGCCTTTGGCGAGCATCACGTACGACCCGCCGGCCTTCTGGAACTGGTCGACGTAGGAGTCCATGCGTCCAGCGGTCGTCGGGCCGAAGGAACCGGAGGCGTAGCCGTCGGGCGTCTTCGCCGGACCCGCGTAGTAGACGACATGGTCACGGAGGTAGGACGGCATCGGCTCGCCGGCGTCGAGCATCTCCTTGATCTTGGCGTGGGCGATGTCGCGCGCGACGACCACGGGTCCGGAGAGCGACAGCCGGGTCTTGACCGGGTAGCGGCTGAGCTCGGCCCGGATCTCGGCCATGGGACGGTTGAGGTCGATCCGGACGACCGCGTCGTCGAGATGCTCGTCGGTCACCTCAGGCAGGAAGTGAGCCGGGTCTGTCTCGAGCTGCTCGAGGAAGACGCCGTCGGCGCTGATCTTGCCCTTGGCCTGGCGGTCGGCCGAGCAGGAGACGGCGATCGCGACCGGCAGGCTCGCACCATGACGCGGCAGGCGCACCACCCGGACGTCGTGGCAGAAGTACTTCCCGCCGAACTGCGCGCCGATCCCGAACTGCTGGGTGAGAGCAAGGATCTCGGCCTCGAGCTCGACATCGCGGAGCGCGTGGCCGCTCACGCTGCCCTCGGTCGGCAGCGTGTCGAGGTAGCGCGCGCTGGCCAGCTTGGCGGTCTTGAGCGCCGCCTCGGCGCTGGTGCCACCGATCACCACCGCGAGGTGGTACGGCGGGCAGGCAGCGGTGCCCAGGCTCCTCAGCTTCTCGTCGAGGAAGCGCCGCATCGCGTCCGGGTTGAGGATCGCCTTCGTCTCCTGAAAGAGGAAGGACTTGTTGGCGCTCCCCCCGCCCTTCGCCATGAGCAGGAAGTGGTACTCGTCACCATCGGTGGCGTAGAGGTCGATCTGGGCCGGCAGGTTGGTGCCGGTGTTCCGCTCGTCCCACGTGGTGATCGGTGCCATCTGCGAGTAGCGCAGGTTGAGCCGGGTGTAGGCGTCGTACACGCCCCTGCTGATGGCCTCGGCGTCACCGCCACCGGTGACGACACGCTCGCCCTTCTTGCCCATGATGATCGCGGTGCCGGTGTCCTGGCACATCGGCAGGACGCCGCCCGCGGCGATGTTGGCATTCTTCAGCAGGTCGAGGGCCACGAACCGGTCGTTTGGGCTGGCCTCGGGGTCGTCAAGGATGGTGCGCAGCTGCCGCAGGTGCCCTGGACGAAGGTAGTGGGCGATGTCGTGCATGCCCTCGTACACGAGCCGCGTGAGGGCATCGGGGTGAACGCGCAGGAACTGCTCTCCGGCAACGTCGAACGTCTCGACCCCGTCGGTGGTGAGCAGCCGATAAGGCGTCTCCTCGGGTCCGAGAGGGAGCAGGTCGCTGTAGGTGAACTCAGCCATGGGGTCAGCCTAAGGAGTCGTCCAGCTGGAGGCTGCCACGGCTCAGTCGACGAGCCGACGGCGCAGCTGGCGGACGGCCAGTGCCCACATGGCGACGGCGAACACGGCCAGGAACGCGAAGTGGTACAGGTCGACGGGCATGTCCCAGCCGAAGCTGGCCGCCCGGACCAGCTCGACGCAGTGGTAGAGCGGGTTGAACCACGCCGCCACCTGCAGGGCGGGCGAGAGGTTCTCGATGGGGAAGAAGGTGCCCGCGACGAGGAAGAGTGGGGTCAGCACGACGGAGGTGATGTAGGTCGTCTCGTCGATGGTCTTGATGATCGCCGACACCCACATGCCGAAGAACGCGAACCCCAGGCCGGTGACGAACCCGATGAAGGGGACGAGCACCATGCCTGGTGACGGTTGCAGCCCGAAGAAGAAGGTGGCCACCAAGGGGATGGAACCGTAGAGACCCGCCTTCGCCGCGATCCAGCTCCCCTCGGCGAGCGCGAGCTCGTCCACGCTGACCGGTGCGGCGAGGATGGCGTCGTAGGTGCGCTGGAAGACGCGACGCACGTACGTGTTGAACATGCCGGGAAAGGCTGACGCGAACAGCACGGCCGTCGCGACCGATCCTGTTCCCACGAACTCGACGTAGGTGATGCCGCCCACCGAGCTCACCAGGGTGCCGACCCCGAGGCCGAAGGCGAGCAGGTAGATGATCGGTTGCACGACCGACGAGACCGTGGTGGACGCCCAGTAGCGCTTGAACAGCGTCAGCTCACGGTTCCAGACGCCCTCGAAGGTCGCCCACTCGTAACGCCGCACGGCGCGTGGCGCGCTCAATCCAGCACCTCGCCCGTGAGCAGCACGAAGACGTCCTCGAGGCTGGCCGGACGGTGGACGCCGTCGCCGAGCCGGGTGAGCAGCTCCTCCGAAGCTGTTTCGGATCTCAGGACGGCGATGGAAGGGCCGGTGCGCCGAGTGGCGAGCCCGGCCCCGTGGGCGTCCTGCTCGATGGCGGCCAGCCGGTCCGGCGGTCCGTAGTACTCGGTGGTGCGTTCCCCGACGTGGGCGGCGCGCAGCTCGTGGGGCCTGCCCTGCGCCACGATCTTCCCGTGGGAGACGACGGCGACGTCGTCGGCGAGCCGCTCGGCCTCCTCGATGTAGTGCGTGGACATCAGAACGGTCGTTCCCTGGCTGCGCAGGGCGTCGATGAGCGACCAGAGCTCCTGGCGCACCTGTGGGTCGAGACCCACAGTCGGCTCGTCGAGCAGCACGAGCTCCGGCTGGTGCACCAGACCCCGAGCGATCAGCAGCCGGCGCTTCATGCCACCGGAGATCTCGGTGACCTTCGCGTCCCGGCGGTCGCGCAGCTGTGCGACGTCGAGGGCGCGCTCCACGGCGTCGTGCCGCTCGCGTCGCGGGATCCGGTAGAGAACCGAGAACATCGCCAGGTTCTGCTCCACGGTGAGCTCGGTGTCGAGGTTGTCCAGCTGCGGGACCACCCCCATGCGGGCGCGTGCCTGCTTCGACTCCGTGGCGACGTCGTGGCCGAGCACGGTGATGCGGCCGGACGAGGGTCGCGTCTGCCCGGTCAGCATCCGCATGGTCGTGGACTTGCCTGCGCCGTTGGGACCCAGGAGCCCCAGCACGATGCCGCGGGGAACCGTGAGTGAGATCCCATCGACGGCGGTGATCGGACCGTAGTGCTTGACCACCTCGTCGAGGACGATCGCCCCCTCGGAGGTCAGAACTGCACCGCCGCGTAGCGCCTGAGCTTGCCGAGCCGGTGGTCGCTCTCCATGAACCGGATCGTGCCGCTCTTGCTGCGCATGACCAGCGTCTGCGTGGTAGCGCCCTCGGAGTGGAAGCGGACCCCGTGCAGGAGCTCGCCGTCGGTGACACCGGTGGCGGCGAAGAAGCAGTTGTCGCTGCTGACGAGGTCGTCGGTCGCCAGGATCGCCGACAGGTCGTGTCCGGCATCGATCGCCTTCTGTCGCTCATCGTCGTCCTGCGGCCACAGGCGTCCTTGGATCACGCCGCCCAAGCACTTGATGGCCACCGCGGAGATGATCCCCTCGGGGGTACCGCCGATCCCGAGCAACAGGTCGACGCCGGTGTCCTCGCGGCACGCCATGATCGCGCCGGCGACGTCGCCGTCCGAGATGAACTTGATCCGAGCGCCTGTGGCGCGGATCTCTTGGACGAGACCGTCGTGACGGGGACGGTCGAGGACGCAGACGGTGACGTCCTGAACCTCGATGCCCTTGGCCTTGGCCACTCGGCGGATGTTCTCCTTCGCCGGCAGGCGGATGTCCACGACATCGGACGCCTCGGGGCCGGCGGCGAGCTTCTCCATGTAGAAGACGGCGGAGGGGTCGAACATGGTGCCTCGCTCCGCGACGGCGATCACCGAGACAGCGTTGTTCATGCCCTTGGCGGTCAGCGTGGTGCCGTCCACCGGGTCCACCGCGACGTCGACGTCCGGGCCGGTGCCGTCGCCCACCTTCTCGCCGTTGAAGAGCATCGGTGCGTCGTCCTTCTCGCCCTCGCCGATGACGACGGTGCCGTTCATGCTCACGGTGTTGATCAGCTGACGCATGGCCTCGACGGCCGCGGCGTCCGCGCCGTTCTTGTCGCCGCGCCCGACCCAACGGGAGGCGGCGATCGCGGCGGCCTCAGTGACCCGGCCGAGCTCGAGTCCCAGGTTGCGGTCGGGCGTCTCTTTGGTCGAGCTCTCGGTCACGGTGGTCCCCTCACGTCGGCTGGGTCGATCGTATCCGTCGCGGATCCGGCTCTCATCGGTGCCAACGTGAATCGGAGTGCTCAGTCCCCTCGGCCCCCGGATGGAGCACGTGGCCCGGAGTACGCCGATCAGTGTCCGATGCGCCCGCAAAGACGCCCTTCGGCCGTTCATGAGGAACCATGGACGTGTGACATCCACCGCTGGCTCCGGGCCGGGACGCCGACGAGGGTCGGAGACGATCCGCGACATCGTGCTGTCCATGGCGGTCGTGGGCGTCGTGGTGCTCGCCACCTACTGGGTCGTGGCCTGGCAGCGGCCCGAGGTGCAAGGGCCGATCCGCCCAGCGGTCGACGTCGAGCGCGTGGTGACGCAGGTGCGTTCCGGTGAACCGTTCGCGGTCTGGGAGCCGAAGCCACCCCAGGGCTGGACGGCGACCAGCGCCTGGTTCGACAGTGCAACCGTCTCGGGCGTCGACGGCGGTGTCCTGCACGTGGGATACGTGACGCCGGACGACTCCTATGCCGAGGTGAAGCAGACGGACGCCTCGACGGCCATCGTCATCGACGAGTGGCTCGACGGCGCGCTACCCGTGGGTGAGGTCGAGATCGACGGGGTGGCGTGGCAGCAGCTGGAGTCCGAGACCACCCGACAGCAGGCACTGGTGTTGGTGCGCGATCGGCTCAACCCGCCGGTGACCGTCGTCGTGACGGGAAAGGCAGACGTCCCTGAGCTGGCCGAGCTGGCCTCGTCGCTGCGCTGACGGTTGCGTGGCTAGGCCTCCTCGGCGTCCTCGGGGGCCACGGCCGCCAACCGGGCGCGCGCGCCCTCGAGCCAGGTCTGACAGATGGTGGCCAGTGCCTCGCCGCGCTCCCAGAGCGCGATGGACTCCTCGAGCGTCAAGCCTCCACCCTCGAGTCTTTTGACCACGTCGATGAGCTCGTCGCGGGCCGCCTCGTACCCGATCTCGGGCGTGGCTGCGGCGTCGGTCATGGGGCCTCCGTGGGTTCGGTGCGGGTGGCGGAGAAGGAGCCAGCTGCCACGCGGACGAGCAACGGCGCATGCAGTGGCGGCGGCTCACGCACGACCGCTCCTTCAGCGGTCTGTACGAGCGCGTAGCCGCGGTCGAGCGTGGCCTGGGGAGAGAGTGCCCGGACCCGCGCCCGGGTGTGGGCCAGGTCGTGCGTGGCGTTCTCGAGGCGGGTGGTCAGGCTCCGCCGGGCCCGGCGGACGAGGTCGGTGACCAGGGACTGCTGGGCATCGACGAGTGTCTGGGGCTGGGCCAGCACCGGCCGGCTCCGCAGGTGGTCGAGACCTTGCTGCTCGCGGTTGAGGTGGAGCAGCACTGCCTCGCGGACTCGGCCCCGGGCCTTCAGCACTGCGTCGAGCTCCGCCTCGACGTCCGGCACCACCCGGCGCGCGGCGTCCGTCGGTGTGGAGGCCCGCACGTCGGCGACGAGGTCGAGCAGGGGGGAGTCCTGCTCGTGCCCGATGGCGCTCACGACCGGGGTGGCCGCGGACGCCACCGCCCGGATCAGGCCCTCCTCCGAGAACGGAAGCAGGTCCTCCACCGAACCGCCCCCACGGGTGATGACGATCACGTCGACGTGGTGGTCCGCGTCGAGCTCACGCAGCGCGGCGGTCACCGCAGCCGCAGCTGTCGGCCCCTGCACGGCCACCTCACGCGTCACGAACTGCACGGAGGGCCAGCGCCGTCGCGCGTTCTCGACGACGTCGCGCTCGGCGGCGGACGCCCGTCCGCAGATGAGGCCGATGCCGCGTGGCAGGAACGGCAGTGGCCGCTTGCGGTCCACCGCGAAGAGCCCCTCAGCGGCCAGGGTGGACTTGAGACGCTCGAGACGCGCAAGCAGCTCGCCGAGCCCGACGTGCCGGATCTCGCTGGCAGCGAGGGAGAAGGTGCCGCGGGCGGCGTAGAACGAAGGCTTGGCGAAGACGACGATCCGGTCACCTTCGGCGATGGTGGGCTCGGCGGCGTCCAGGACGCGTCGCGAGCACGTCACGGTGACGGACAGGTCGGCGGCGGTGTCCCGCAGGGTGAGGAAGATCATGCCGGCACCGGGCCGCCGGCTCAGCTGCGCCACCTGCCCCTCGACCCAGATGGCGCCGAGCCGGTCGATCCAACCCGCGACCGCCTTGGCCACCGTCCGAACGGCGGCCGGCTTCTCAGGAGAGGTCTGCAGGGCCACGGCGCCGAGCGTACGGGCCCCCACCCTCACGCCGCCGCTCTTCCACCGGTCGCGTCCCTGACTCGGCCACCTACGATGGAGGCATGTCGTCGGCCAAGCGCGTGCTCCTCGCCTCCCCCCGGGGCTACTGCGCCGGTGTGGACCGAGCCGTGGTCACGGTCGAGAAGGCGCTGGAGCTCTACGGTGCCCCGGTGTACGTCCGCAAGCAGATCGTCCACAACAGACACGTGGTCGAGGACCTCGAGGCCCGCGGGGCGATCTTCGTCGACGAGAACGACGAGGTGCCGGAGGGCGCCCTGGTGATCTTCTCCGCCCACGGGGTCGCACCCTCGGTGCACGAGGAGGCGGCTCAGCGGAACCTGCGGACGATCGACGCCACGTGCCCCCTGGTGACCAAGGTGCATCACGAGGCGCGCCGGTTCTCGAACGAGGGGTATCAGATCCTGCTCATCGGCCACGAGGGTCATGAGGAAGTCGTGGGGACCTCGGGCCAGGCGCCGGAGCACATCACTCTGGTCGACGGACCCGACCACGTCGATGACGTGCACGTCCCTGACCCCGACAAGGTGGTGTGGCTGTCGCAGACCACGTTGTCGGTGGACGAGACCATGGAGACCGTCGATCGGCTGCGCCAGCGGTACCCCAACCTGATGAGCCCACCCAGCGACGACATCTGCTACGCCACGCAGAACCGCCAGGCCGCCGTGAAGCTGATGGCCTCGGACTCCGACCTCGTGCTGGTCGTGGGGTCGGGCAACTCGTCGAACTCGGTCCGCCTCGTCGAGGTCGCTCTGAATGCCGGCGCGAAGTCCGCAATACGCGTCGACAACGCCGACGAGGTGGACGCCGCCTGGCTCGAAGGGGTGTCGACGGTCGGCGTCACCAGCGGCGCCTCGGTGCCGGAGGACCTGGTGGAGGGTGTGCTGTCGTGGCTCGCCGAGCGCGGCTACGGCGACGTCGAGACGGTCAACGCGGCCGAGGAGTCGCTGGTCTTCTCGCTGCCGCAGGAGCTGCGGCGGGACCTGAAGGCGGCCGCCAAGGCGTGACGGGGGTCACCGTCAGGTCGAACGACCGCGCCAGTAACGCCAGCCGACGATCGCCGCGGCCAGGCCGGTCGCCAGCAGCAGAGTCGGAGCCATCGTCGTGAGCGTGGTCAGGGTCTTGACGGTCCAGCCGCGAACTCCGGCCACCTGGCCCGATGCCCAGATCGGGTTGATCACCGCCACCAGCAGGGCCACGAGGGGCGGGGTGACGACGGCGGCCCGCAGCTGTGAGGCGGACACCTCGAAGGCGCAGTAGACCGACACCAGAATGAAGGGAACGGCGAAGACCCAGCCGAGCCCATCGGTCACCAGCTCCGCGATGATCGACGCCACCAGACCGACGGCGACACTGATCAGGGCCACCCCGGTGGACGTCAGGCCGAGCCGGGCGGTGGATCGGACCAGCCGACCCTCGGGCTCCCGTGGACCTTCCGGTGCGCTCACGCTGGGGCGCCGATCACTGCTGACGGTTGCGGACACACCGCCTACCGTAAGGCCTTCAGCAGTCCCGTCAGGTCACCCGGTGGCCCGGGGCAGCTCGGTGTCGGACCCCGGTGGCTCGAGCGAGTCGGACAGCTCGACCGCCTGCGGGAACCGAGGGGCGAGGTCGATGGTGTGCGGGGCGGCCACGGGCTCGTCGACCACCTTGAGGTCGTGGAACCGACGGGCGGTCACCAGCACCCTGGACTCCAGCGAGCCGACGACCTGGTTGTAGGCCCGGACGCTGGCCTCCAGGGAGGACCCGACCTTCGTCAGGTGGCCACCGAGGGTGCCCAGCCGCTGGTGCAGCTCGCGTCCGGTCGCCAGCACCGCTTGGGCGTTGTCGGTGAGAGCGTCCTGCCTCCACGTGTAGGCGACGGTCCGGAGCAGCGCCACCAGGGTGTTCGGCGTCGCCACGACGACCTGCTGCGCGAAGGCGTGCTCGAGCAGCGTCGGGTCGTGGTCGAGTGCGGCCGACAGGAACGGTTCCGCAGGGACGAACAGGACGACGAACTCGGGGGTGGGCGCGAGCGCCTCCCAGTACCCGCGGGCTGCGAGCTGGTCGATGTGGGTGCGCAGATGGCGTGCGTGGGCGGCCCGGCGGTCGAGCGCGGTCGCCTCATCGGTCGCTGCGCTCGCCTCGAGGTAGGCAGCGAAGGGCACCTTGGCGTCGACCACGATGTTCTTGCCGCCGGCGAGGTGGATGACGAGGTCGGGGCGCTGGCGGTCGTCGGAGCGGCCCACCGTCAGCTGCTCGGTGAAGTCGCAGTGCTCCACCAGACCGGCCAGCTCGACGACTCGGCGAAGCTGCACCTCACCCCAGCGACCGCGTGTCTGGGGGGCCCGGAGAGCGGCCACCAACGAGGACGCCTCGGTGCGCAGCAGCTGGGACGTCTCGTTCATCGCCTTCACCTCGGCCTGCAGCTGGCCGTGGGCCTGCGCGCGGTGGCGTTCGGCGTCCAACAGCTGTTGCTCGACCCGCGTGAGTGCTTCGGTCACCGGCGCGATGAGCTGTTCGGGCGCGACCGTCGGGAGGGTGTCCGAGCGGGCGTCCTGGAGCCTGTGGGTGGCGAGTCGCCACGTCAGTCCGGCGCCGATGGCGGCGCCGACGAGCAGTGCGAGGAGCGTGAGCAGCAGACCAGTGGTGACGTCCATGGCACCAGAGTGCCCGGAGGGACTGACAAGTCCGGTCAGGCGCGTCCGTACGATGGTGGCTCGTGGCACTCACCATCGGCATCGTCGGGCTTCCCAACGTCGGAAAGTCCACGCTCTTCAACGCCTTGACCAAGAACGACGTCCTCGCGGCGAACTACCCGTTCGCCACGATCGAGCCCAATGTGGGGGTCGTCGGCGTACCCGATGAACGGCTCCCCGTGCTGGCGAAGATGTTCGGTTCGGAGCGAACCCTCCCAGCAACGGTCTCCTTCGTCGACATCGCGGGCATCGTGCGGGGGGCGTCCGAGGGACAAGGCCTGGGCAACAAGTTCCTCTCCCACATCCGCGAGGCCGACGCGATCTGCCAGGTGATTCGGGTCTTCGACGACCCGGACGTCGTGCACGTCGACGGCGCTGTGTCACCCAAGGACGACATCGAGACCATCAACACCGAGCTGATCCTCGCCGACCTGCAGACCCTCGAGAAGTCGCTGCCTCGACTCCAGAAGGAGGCGCGCCTGGTGAAGGGCAAGGGCGACCAAGTCGCGGCGGTCGAGGAGGCCAAGGCCGTACTCGACTCCGGAACGACCGTGTTCGCGGCGGGTCTCGACCTCGAACCGCTGCGTGAGCTCTTCCTGCTGACAGCCAAGCCGTTCCTCTACGTCTTCAACATGGACGAGTCTGAGCTCGTCAACGAGTCCCTGAAGGACGAGATGCGCGCCCTCGTGGCTCCCGCCGAGGCGATCTTCCTCGACGCCAAGATCGAGGCCGAGCTCGTCGAGCTCGACGAGGCCGAGGCTCTGGAGCTGCTGCAGTCGATCGGCCAGGAGGAGAGTGGGCTGGATCTGCTGGCGCGGGTCGGCTTCGACACGCTCGGTCTTCAGACGTACCTGACTGCCGGCCCGAAGGAGGCCCGGGCCTGGACGATCCGCAAGGGCGCCACGGCCCCCGAGGCCGCAGGCGTGATCCATACCGACTTCCAACGTGGGTTCATCAAGGCGGAGGTCGTGTCGTTCGCCGACCTGGTCTCCACCGGTTCGATGGCAGATGCCAAAGCTGCGGGCAAAGTCCGCATGGAGGGCAAGGACTACGTCATGCACGACGGCGACGTGGTGGAGTTCCGCTTCAACGTCTGATCAGTGGCGACGGTTCTAGTCGGTCAGTGAGAACTCGCCCTCACGCATGGCCTCGTCCAGGATTCGGAGAGCGCGGGGGCCCACTCCGTGAAGTGCCAGCAACGCCCTACGGCTTGCACCGTCGAGGTCCTTGACCGAGTGATAGCCAGCGGCGTTGAGCGCACGAGTCGCGGGTGCGCCGACCTTCGGCAAGGAGGGCTCGTCGTTCATGGACGCATCGTAGGCAACCACCGGCGGGTGAGATCCACCAGATGCCGCGTCCGGTGGGGTCCACTTCAGCGTGTCGTGACGTTGACCGGGAGGGCGTCCGTGCCGAGCTACGGAAGACCGGATTGGCGGAGAGCACTGGACGATGCTCGTGCCAGAGTGAAGAGTGAGCAGCCACACGCCTCCGGAGGACATGATGCCGGTCGAGTTGAACCACACCATCGTCTACTGCCGCGACAAGACCAGGTCGGCGCGGTTCTTGGCGGAGCTGCTCGGATTGCCCGAGCCAGGCAGCTTCGGCCCCTTCGCGGTCGTGGAGGTGGCGAACGGGATCTCGCTGGACTTTCTGGAGGGAGAAGTGCACGCCCAGCACTACGCATTCCTGGTCAGCGAGGCCGAGTTCGACGCCATCCACGGGCGTCTGGTCGACAGGGGGTTGCCCTACTGGGCCGACCCCTCCCACGAGCTCGAGCAGCAGATCAACACCAACGACGGTGGCCGTGGTTTGTACTGGGACGACCCTGACGGTCACGTCCTGGAGATCCTGACGGTGCCTTATGGAGGCTGGCCCACTCCGAAGTGAGCTCTCACACTCTCACTCCTCGATGTAGCCCGTCTCCGGGTCGATCTGGTCGAGGAAGTTCCGGATCGCCGCACGGTGGTCGACCAGCGAACGCTCGAACGGGCCACTCTCACCGAAGCCGTAACCGGGGTTGGGGCCGGTCAGCCAGACGTAGTCATTGTCGCCGTCCGTCCCCACGCTGACCGCAAACAGCTCTCCGTCGACTTCCACGGTGAGGGTGGTGTCGTACGTCCTTTGGACCGGATCCACCGCGGGAGAGGCGCCATCCTCGGGATCCGCCGACCGGTACATGGCCCGATTCTGACCCGGCTGGTACCGCTCGATCAACGGTGACCTCGAACGTCACCTGTCCATCAAGGCATCGACATCCGGCAGGTGCTCGAAGCGCGTGAAGGTTCCCGTGTCAGCGATCTCCTTCGCGGCCTCGAAGAAGCCCTTCCAGGCAGTGCGCGCGAGCGTTCCTCCGACACTGATCCGCCGGACGCCGAGCCGTGCCGCCTCCGCGACCGTGGTGAAGGGGGAGTTGATCAGCAGGTTCACCGGCTTGGGCGCCACCGCTGACACGATCGCGACCACGTGCTCGAGGCTGCTGATGCGCGGGGCATAGAGACAGTCCGCTCCGGCGTCGGCGTAGGCGCGCAACCTTCGGATCGTCTCGTCGATGTCGGGGCGCCCGCAGACAAACCCCTCGGAACGACCGGTGAGGAAGACGCCTGAGCCACTCTTGTCGATCGCGCTGCGAGCGGCCTGTATCCGGTCCACCGCGAGCTCGAGCTCGAAGAGCGGATCACCACTGTCACCCGATGAGTCCTCGATCGAGATCCCCGCAATGCCGGTTTCCGTCGCCAGCCTCACGTTCGTCGCCACGTCGACCGGGTCTACCGCGAAGCCGCCTTCGAAGTCGGCGTTCACCGGAACCTGGACGGCTCCCACCACGGCCCGAAGATGTTCGAGCATCCGCTCGAGCGTCACGTGGTTGTCGGCTCGCCCCTGTGTCCACGCGAAGCCGGCGCTCGTCGTGGCCAGAGCAGGAAAGCCCATCCGTTCGAGGGCACGGGCGCTGCCGACATCCCAAGGGTTCGGCATGACGAAACATCCCGTGGAGTGCAGCTGGCGAAAGGTCGCGACCGGATCGTCGTGTGCGTTCATGGTGTACCCCATCCGCAGACCAGGAGTGCACTCTAGTGCGACGCCTATTCTCGACGCATGATCCTGGAGTTCAGCGGGCAGATGTGGTTCTGGAAGGGGCCTTCACCGTTCCACTTCGTTTCCGTCCCGGACGATGAGTGTGGGCAGCTGGAGGCCGTCTCGCCCCTCGTGAGCTATGGATGGGGCATGATCCCGGTCTCCGCGCAGATCGGCCGCACCGAGTGGACGACCTCGCTCTTTCCGAAGGACGGCGGATACATCGTGCCGGTGAAGGACAAGGTGCGGAGGGCGGAGAAGCTCCAAGTGGGGCACACCGTGACCATCGGCCTGACGGTGGATGTCTAGGCCGACGGCTCCTTCTCCCAGACCGAGACGTGGTACGTGCTCTCAGCGGTGAAAGGGGCGCGGTCCCAGCCGCCCCAGCGCTCCACGAGATGCAATCCGGCGATGCGAGCCATGAGGTCCAGCTCCGCCGGCCACACGTACCGGAAGGGAATGGAGTTGAGCCGGTAGGTGCCGTCACTGAACGAGTAGTGGTGCGAGTACATCTGCTGGGTGGAGACGTCGTACTCGTCGTAGCTCAACCCCTGCGCGTCCTGATGGAAGATGCGCGTGGTCTCACCCCGGGGAAGCCGCTGAAGGATCGGCACGAACACCTCGATGACGAAGCGCCCGCCTGGTTCGAGGTGATCGGCGACGTTCCTGAAGCACGCGACCTGCTCGTCCTGGCTGGTGAGGTTCGTGATGGTGTTGAACACGAGGTAGGCGAGTCGGAAGGAGCCGGCGACCTTCGCGTGCGCGAAGTCATCGAGGATCACCTCGATATCCGCGCCACCCGGCTTCGCCCGCAACCTCGCGACCATGGGGGCCGAGAGGTCGATGCCACGCACGGAGACTCCTCGGCCGGCGAGGGGCAGAGCCACCCGACCGGTCCCGATGCCGAGCTCGAGCGCGTCACCACCGCGTGCGTGGTCGACCAGGAAGTCGACCGTCTGCTCGAGCACCGCGGGGTCGAGGTCGTCGCAGTCGTCGTCGTAGCCTGCGGCCACCGCTTCGTCGAAGTAGTTCTCGGGCATGTCAGCTCGTCGATGCGAGGACGGCTCCGAGGACGAAGCCGCCGATCATGCCCCCCACGGCGACGCCGATGCCCACTTTCGCGAGGCTTTCGTCGCGGCGCAGGGCCATGACGCCCAGGACGATCCCGGCAGGACCGAGCAAGATCGGACAGATGAGCAAGGCCACGATGCCGCAGGCGATGGCCGCGATCGACAGTCCGTTGCCCGGCGTCGAGGGTCCTTCGGCGGGTGGTGACTCGAACCCAGGTTGTGCGGCCGGCATCCGCTGCTCGGTCCATTGCGTGCCGTCGAAGAAGCGCTGGGACGCGGGATCGTCAGGATCTGGGTACCAACCTGCCGGTGTGCTCACGGCGTTCCCTTCGCGATCGGCCTGTGGGCCACCCTAGTGAACTTGCGACACGTGGGGCCTGGGGATGGCTACCGTTGACGGGGTGAGGCTCTCCTCGTTGCTCATCTCGTCAGCGGCAGCCGCTGCGCTTGTCGCCGGCGCCATCGGCATGGCGTCCGCAGAGTCCGGTCACCTGGATCACACAGATGCGGGACACCGCGGTGAGGACGTCAGCCTCGCCAAGAGCAACAGGGCCGGGACTCTCCCCAAGCTGGTCGGCATCGTGAACGACGACCGCGACATCGAGATCAGTGACCGGACACCCAGCCCGGGCCGCTACCGGATCGTGGTCCGCGACTCGACGGTACGACACAACTGGCACCTGTACGGCAATGGAAAGTCCATCGCGACAACCGTGCGGGGGACGGGTCGCTGGGTGTTCAAGCTTCGCTTGACCGCCGGCAGCTACCGCGTCGTCTGCGACCCGCACAACGACGACATGGAGTTCGACCTGATCGTCGGCTGACGGTGCGTCTTCACCTAGGCGCTCGGTGAGTGCGCCCGGATGCGGTGGGCCATCTCGATGTCGAGCTGGGTGATCCCACCGGCCGAGTGCGTCGACAACGTGATGCGGAGCGTGCGCCAGCGGATGTCGATGTCGGGGTGGTGGTCCATCTGCTCGGCGTCGGCTGCGATCGCGTCGACCGCCGCGATGGCGTCGAGGAAGGTGGGGAAGTCCAGGCTGGTGTACAGGCTCTGCCCGTCGCTGGTCCAACCGGGAAGGTCGGCCAGCTGTCGCTCGACCTCCTCTCCGTCGAGCAGCCGCGGGCTCATGACGTCGGCACATCCGCGAGGGTGCGCAGCCGGGGGTTCTCCGGCCACAGGTGGGAGGCCTGGCTCAGCGCCTCGTCCATCGACGCAGCCCTGCCCTCGGCCCGGTAGACGCGAGCGAGCGTCACCCAGGCGTCCGACTGCTCCTCGCGGCTGCGGTGCCAGCTGAGCGAGACCTCGGCGGCCTCGGCGGCCTCGGTCAGGCGTCCGGCATGCAGATGGTTGACCGCCTCGACCCGAGCCAGGACGGTGCCGGTGCTCGCTGCCGAGCGGGCCTCGCCCAGCCGCTCCTCCACCTCACGGCGCACCTCCGAGTAGGTGACCTGCCCGCTCTCGACGGCGAGCAGCAGATCCCACGCCTCGTCCGCGTTGCGGGTCATGCTGCGCGTCGAGCCTGAGCGCTCGCGCAGCTTCCGGAAGAGCCCGAACGCGGGGTCGTACTTCGCATCGACCACGCGCTCCTTCATCGGGATGATGGCGTTGTCCGTGATGTGGATGCCCTCGGGGCACACCTCGGTGCAGCACTTCGTGATGTTGCAGTACCCGAGGCCGTACTCCTCCTGAGCGGAGTGACGGCGCTCCAGGGTGTCGAGCGGGTGCATGTTCAGCTCGGCGATCCGGATGAAGAACCGGGGGCCGGCGAAGACTTCCTTGTTCTCCTCGTGGTCACGGATGACGTGACAGGTGTCCTGACAGAGGAAGCACTCGATGCACTTGCGGAACTCCTGGCTGCGCTCGACGTCGATCTGCTGCATCCGGTATTCGCCTGCCTTGAGGGCGGCCGGCGGCGTAAAGGACGGGACCTCTCTGGCCTTCTGGTAGTTGAAGGAGACGTCGGTGACGAGGTCCCGGATGACGGGGAAGGCGCGCAGCGGTGTGACCGTGACCGTCTCGCTCTGGTCGAAGGTGCTCATCCGCGTCATGCACATCAGGCGCGGTCGACCGTTGATCTCGGCGCTGCACGATCCGCACTTGCCGGCCTTGCAGTTCCAACGGACGGCCAGGTCGGGCGTCTGGGTCGCCTGGAGCCGGTGGATGATGTCGAGCACGACCTCACCCTCGTTGACCTCGACCTCGAAGTCCTGCAGCTCGCCCTGGTCGTCGGATCCTCGCCACACCCGGAGACGTGCGGTGTATCCCATCAGGCATCGCCCCTCGGAAGCGCGGACAGCTCGTCCTCGGTCATGTACTTGCTGAGCTCGTCACGGTCGAAGAGCGAGAGCAGCTCGGTGGGCATCGTGGGCAGCGGCTGCTTCACCACCTCGACGGCGTCTGCCGGCGCCCGGCAGATCAAGTTCCACTGCCGCCAGTCGTCGCTCATCAACGGGTAGTCCTCGCGCGTGTGGCCGCCGCGCGACTCCTCCCGCATGAGTGCCGCGCGGGCCACGCACTCGGAGACCAGAAGCATGTTCGCCAGGTCGAGGGCGAGGTGCCAGCCCGGGTTGAACTGTCGGTGGCCCTCGACCGTGACGCCGCGGGCACGTTCCTTCAGCTCCTCGAGCTTCTCGAGGGCGTCTTCCATCTCCTCCTTGCGGCGGATGATCCCGACCAGGTCGTTCATCGTCATCTGCAGCTCGGTGTGGAGGGTGTAGGGGTTCTCCCCGCCGTCGCCGGCGAAGGGGCGCACGGCGTCCTCGGCGGCCGTGTCGATGGTGGCGGCGGGGACCTGTGGGCGCTCGTCGCTGAGTGAGGCGACGTACTGTGCTGCGCCCAGCCCGGCTCGGCGTCCGAAGACCAGGAGATCCGAGAGCGAGTTACCGCCCAGCCGGTTCGAGCCGTGCATCCCGCCCGCGACCTCGCCGGCCGCGAAGAGCCCGGGGACGCCGACTGCCGCGCAGTCGTCAGGCACGACCTCCACGCCACCCATGACGTAGTGGCACGTCGGACCGACCTCCATCGGTTCGGCGGTGATGTCGACCCCCGCGAGCTCCTTGAACTGGTGGTACATGGAGGGGAGCTTGCGCCGGATGGTCTCGGCGGGCAGCCGTGTCGAGACGTCCAGAAAGACTCCGCCGTGCGGTGAGCCGCGTCCCGCCTTGACCTCGGAGTTGATCGCCCGCGCGACTTCGTCACGAGGAAGCAGCTCAGGGGGTCTCCGGTTGGTGTCGGGGTCGGTGTACCAGCGGTCGCCCTCGGCCTCGTCGTGGGCGTACTTCTCGCGGAACACCTCGGGCACGTAGTCGAACATGAAGCGCTGCCCGCCGGCGTTGCGCAGCACGCCGCCGTCACCGCGCACCGACTCGGTGACGAGGATCCCCTTGACGCTGGGCGGCCACACCATGCCGGTGGGGTGGAACTGGATGAACTCCATGTTGACCAACGACCCACCCGCCCGAAGTGCCAGCGCGTGACCGTCGCCGGTGTACTCCCACGAGTTGCTGGTCACCTTGAACGACTTGCCGATGCCGCCGGTGGCCAGGATCACCGCGGGCGCGCTGAACGTGATGAAGCGCCCGGACTCCCGCCAGTACCCGAACGCCCCGGCGACCCGGTCACCGTCCTTCAGGATCTCGGTGATCGTGCACTCGGCGAAGACCCGGATCCGCGCCTCGGGGTTGCCGAGCTCGCGTTCGTCCTGCTGCTGCAGTGCGACGATGCGCTGCTGCAGCGTCCGGATCAGCTCAAGACCGGTGCGGTCGCCGACGTGGGCGAGCCGGGGGTACTCGTGGCCACCGAAGTTGCGTTGGCTGATGCGGCCGTCCGGCGTGCGGTCGAAGAGGGCACCCCACGTCTCCAGCTCCCAGACTCTTTCCGGTGCCTCCTTCGCGTGGAGCTCGGCCATCCGCCAGTGGTTGAGGAACTTGCCGCCCCGCATGGTGTCGCGGAAATGGACCTGCCAGCCGTCGTTGCTGTTGACGTTGCCCATGGAGGCCGCGATGCCGCCCTCGGCCATGACCGTGTGCGCCTTGCCGAACAGCGACTTGCAGATGATCGCGGTCCGCAGCCCGTGACTGCGCGCCTCGATCGCGGCGCGCAGTCCGGCTCCTCCGGCGCCGATCACGACGACGTCGTAGGAGTGGCGTTCCAGGTCGGTCATGGGGTCCTTTCGTGAGGGCGGTCGTCGCTCAGAAGAAGGTGATGTCGGTGATGGTTCCGCGGGCCAGCAGCATGATGTACAGGTCGGTCAGCGCGACGCCGAAGAGCGAGAGCCACGCGAAGAGCGGGTGGTGGTGGTTCATCCGGCTCACCCAGGTCCACGCGCGGTAGCGGATCGGGTGCCGGGAGAAGTGCTTGAGGCGACCGCCGATGGTGTTGCGGCACGAGTGGCACGACAGCGAGTAGAGCCACAGCAGGGTCGCGTTCGTCACCAGGAACAGTGTTCCCAGCCCCATGTGCCCCCACTCACCGTCGGCGTTGCGGAAACCGAGGACGGCGTCCCAGGTGAGGATGACGTTGAACGCCAGGCCGGCGTAGAAGAACCAGCGGTGCGAGTTCTGCAGAATCAGGGGCGCCCTGGTCTCACCGGTGTAGGAGCGGTGCGGCTCGGCGACGGCACAGGCGGGCGGCGACATCCAGAACGAGCGGTAGTACGCCTTGCGGTAGTAGTAGCAGGTCATCCGGAATCCCAGAGGGAAGACCAGGATGAGCAGCGCCGGTGACAGCGCCCACCAGTCTCCGACGAGCCGGCCGAAGTCGTCCGACCCCGGCGTGCAGTTCTCGGCGACGCAGGGGGAGTAGAACGGCGACAGGTAGGGCGAGGCGTAGTAGTACGCGTTCTCGAAGGCGCGCCAGGTGGCGTACACGACGAAGGCCAGCAGTACCACCATGGTGATGGCTGGCTGGAGCCACCACCGGTCCGTGCGCAGGGTGCGCGCCGTGATGCGGGCACGGCCCGGTGCTCCGGTGCCCGAGCTGAGGGGGCCGGAGGGGGCAGTGGTGGTCATGGGCTCTCCGAGGTCGAGGCGGCCGGGGGGCAGGTCATTCGCGGTCCGCGTCGTGCCACATCTCCGGAGGGTAGTCGTGGTCGGGGATCAGGATCGGCTCGTCGTCCATGGACGGAGCCTCGGGGCCGGCGAGGATGTCGAGGTCCTCGCTGATCCGCTGGGCATCGGCGAGCAGCCGCCGCATGTCGACGCTGTCCCCGTGCCGGGCCTTGAGGATCTCGACAGCGCGCACGAGGTCGGTGGCGGCACGACGCGCGGCCGTGACGTCCTGGGGCGGAATGCTCATCGTGGAGCACCTCCTCGTCGGTGAGGTGGGTCACATCGTCCTGGGCAGTCTGGCCGAGGGCCGCCGGGGGCGCCAGCACCTTGACCCAAGTGGTCGTGTTGGCTGGCACCCATGGCCGAGGAGCTGCAGGAGACGGTGGTGACCTTCGCCGACGGCGCCACCCGTGGGACCGGTCAGGTCGTCACGGTGGCAGGCGGGGCCGACGGGGCTGTCGTGGTGGTGGACACCACGCCCTTCCACCCGATCGACCACTCCTGGCCCGACCAGCCCGGGGACACCGGGCACTTGTCCGGCGTCCCGGTCCTCGACACCCGGATGGCGGCGCTCGGCCCCGACGGAGCCCTGCGGGTCGGCAGCGACATCCCCGTCAGACGTGGCGAGGCCGGCTGGACGTGGCTGGTGGCCCACGTGCTGGGCGGGCCGGCCCCCTCGCCAGGTGACGTGGCCGAGCTCGTGGTGGACGCCGACAGACGCGCGGACCTGTCGGCCTCGCACACCGCCTGCCACCTGGCTGCGCTGGCCATGAACGAAGCCACCGCGAGGTTCTGGCGTGAGGGGAAGGACATCCGGAGCGACTCCCTCGGCAGACCGGACCTGGACCAGATCGCGATGGTCTCCTCGGTGATGGACCGGGAGGGATCAACCGACACCTACCGGTTCGGCAAGAGCCTGCGGAAGAAGGGTTTCGATGCCGCGGCCTTCACCGCGTCCCTGTCGGAGGTGGTCGAGGCGGTCGAGACCCAGCTGGCCCAGTGGATCGCCTCGGCGGCCGAGGTCCGGGTGGAGGACGACGGTGACCGTCGGGTCACCGGGCGGCGTCGTTGGACCTGCGCCCTGCCGGAGGGAACCGGGGAGATGCCGTGCGGGGGAACTCACCTTTCTCGCCTCGACGAGCTCGGCGCGATCGACATCGCCTATGCCGTCAACGACGACGGCAGCGGTATGACCGTCCGAACCACGCCCAGGCGCGCCCCGTAGACTGGTCAGGTCACCGTTCGGTGGTCCTTCCCCTTCTCGAGAGCGAGTTTGCACGCCCATGGCGTCTTCAGCCGCCCGCACTGCCGCCCGTACGGACCTGCGCAACGTGGCCATCGTCGCGCACGTGGACCACGGCAAGACCACCCTCGTCGACGCGATGCTCTGGCAGTCCGGCGCGTTCCGCGAGAACGCCGACGTCGCTGACCGGGTCATGGACTCGATGGACCTCGAGCGCGAGAAGGGCATCACGATCCTGGCCAAGAACACCGCGGTCAGGCATGACATGGCCGATGGCCAGCAGGTCACCCTCAACATCATCGACACCCCTGGGCACGCCGACTTCGGAGGCGAGGTCGAGCGGGGGCTCGAGATGGTCGACGGCGTCCTGCTGCTCGTGGACGCCAGCGAGGGCCCCTTGCCGCAGACGCGGTTCGTGCTGCGGAAGGCGCTGCAGAAGAGACTGCCCGTGGTGCTGGTGGTCAACAAGGTCGACCGCCCTGACGCGCGGATCTCCGACGTCGTGGACGAGACCTACGAGCTCTTCCTGGATCTGGACGCCGACGAGTCCCAGATCGACTTCCCGATCGTGTACGCCTCAGCGAAGAACGGACGGGCATCGCTCAGCAAGCCCGAGGACGGCGGTCTGCCCGACAGTCCCGACCTCGAGCCGCTGTTCACGGCCATCGTCGAGACCGTCCCCGCGCCGCGGTACGACCCCGAGGCTCCGCTGCAGGCCCATGTCACCAACCTGGACGCGTCGCCCTACCTCGGGCGTCTGGCGCTCTGCCGCGTCCACAACGGCACGATCGCCAAGGGTCAGACGGTGGCGTGGTGCCGAGCGGACGGCTCGATCGAGCGGGTGAAGGTCACCGAGCTGCTCATCACCGAGGCGCTGGACCGGGTGCCGGCAGAGTCGGCGTCCCACGGCGACATCATCGCCGTCGCCGGCATCCCCGAGATCACCATCGGCGAGACCCTGGCGGACGCGGACGACCCGCGTCCGCTGCCCGTCATCACCGTCGACGAGCCGTCGATCTCGATGACGATCGGCATCAACACCTCGCCGCTGGCAGGTCACAGCGGGTCCAAGCTGACGGCGCGGATGGTCAAGACCCGCCTGGAGGCCGAGCTCGTCGGCAACGTGTCGATCCGGGTCCACGAGACCGAGCGTCCTGACACCTGGGAGGTCCAGGGACGAGGCGAGCTGCAGCTCGCCGTTCTGGTCGAGATGATGCGCCGCGAGGGGTTCGAGCTCACGGTCGGCAAACCGCAGGTCGTCACCCGCGAGATCGACGGCGCGGTGCACGAGCCCGTCGAGCGGCTGACGGTGGACATCCCCGAGGACTACCTCGGGGTGGTCACCCAGCTCATGGCGCTCCGCAAGGGGCGGATGGAGCAGATGGTGAACCACGGCACGGGCTGGGTGCGGATGGAGTACCTGGTGCCGGCCCGCGGGATGATCGGCTTCCGCACCGAGTTCCTCACCGAGACCCGCGGGACCGGGCTCCTGCACCACGTGTTCGAGCGCTACGAGCCCTGGCACGGGGAGCTGCGGACGCGGCCCACGGGCTCGTTGGTCGCGGACCGCCGTGGCGACACGACCGGTTTCGCGCTGGCCAACCTGCAGGAGCGCGGCACGATGTTCGTGGGACCTGGGACCGAGGTCTACGAGGGCATGATCGTGGGCGAGAACTCGCGGTCGGACGACATGGACGTCAACCCGACCAAGGAGAAGAAGCTCACCAACATGCGCTCCGCCACGGGGGACGTCCTGGTGCCGCTGATCCCCCACCGGCAGCTCTCCATGGAGCAGGCGCTGGAGTTCTGCCGCGAGGACGAGTGCGTCGAGGTGACCCCCGCGACCGTCCGGCTACGGAAAGTGATCCTGGACCAGAACGACCGCAACCGGCAAAGGGCCCGGGCCAAGCGGGCCTAAGGTCCCCTCCTTCCGGACCCGTGTCACGATTTGGACACACCAGGTCACGAGGTGGGGTCAACCCTTGGGCGGTGACGAATCCATGCCGTAGGTTCGCCCCGTCCCGGCGATCCGCCGGCGCGTCGTGATGTTCAGGAGGTCCCGGGCCCCGTATGTCCAGTCCGATCATTCCCAGCACCGTCGAGGACGAGATCCTCGACGCGCAACCCCTGGGTGACGGCGAAAAGGCCGAGGTGATCGCTGGCCGCTCGCTGAAGGCCATCGCCTGGTCGCGGCTGCGGCGGGACAAGTGGGGGATGTTCTCCCTGATCTCGGTCGTGGTGATCCTGCTGCTGGTGACGGTGGGTCCCCCGATCGCCAACTTCTTCCTGGACAACCCCACCAAGAGCCACGTCGACCAGCTGGACATGTCCACCGGTGGGCTCCCCTTCGGCTTCCTCAACTCCGGGATCAGCTGGTCCCACCCGTTGGGGGTCGAGCCGGGCACGGGCACCGACATCGCGATGATGCTGCTCTTCGGCGCGCGCATCTCGCTCCTGGTGGCGATCACGGCCACGATCATCACCGTCGTCATCGGCGTGATCCTGGGCACCATCAGCGGCTTCGCAGGCGGGTGGGTCGACTCGGCACTGGGGCGGCTCATGGACTTCGTCCTGGTCTTCCCGCTGCTGATCATGCTGCTGGCCTTGCAACCCCCGCTCGTGCAGCGGCTTGAAGCCATGGGCGTACCTCCGGGCAACCCGGCCCGCGTGACGTACATGATCCTGGTCTTCGGCGTCTTCGGCTGGCCGTACCTGGCCCGCATCATCCGTGGTCAGGTGATCAGCCTGCGCGAGCGCGAGTTCGTCGAGTCGGCGGTCGCCATGGGGTCGAGCGGCCGAAGGATCGTCTTCAAGGAGCTCATTCCCAACCTCTGGGCGCCGATCCTCGTCTACACGACCATCACCCTGCCCAGCTACATCGCCTTCGAGGCGGCGCTGGCCTTCTTGGGGGTGGGTGTCGCTCCCCCTGCCACCACTTGGGGCAAGATGCTCGCCGACTCGGTCACCTACGTGACGGTCATGCCCACCTATCTCTTCATCCCGGGTACCGCGCTCTTCTTCGTGGTGCTCGTGTTCAACCAGCTCGGGGACAGCGTGCGCGACGCGCTCGACCCGCGGGCGGGCCGGGTATGACCGGCACGCCCCTCACCCGTCCCTGGCCGACCCGGCCGGGGCAGTTCGCTCACAAGGCGAGGCATCAGGCGGCTCGGGAGCACGTGCCGGGCCACGAATCGAAGGAGACCCATGGGTAAGGCCACAATTGGCCTGCGTGGCGCGGCGCTGGTCGGCGTCGGTGCGCTGTTGCTGACCGCCTGCGGTGGCGGGGACGACGACGGCGGCGGATCCGACACAGGCGATGCGACACCAGGCGGCACGATCACGTTCCTGTCCATCGGGAGCCAGATCCAGCACCTCGACCCGCAGCGCAACTACACGGGTGAGGACCTGGCGTTCGCCGGCGCCTACATGCACCGCACGCTCGTCACGTACGACTTCGTGGAAGGTGGCGACGGCTGGAACATCGTTCCCGACCTCGCGACCGACCTCGGTACGGCGAACGAGGACGCGACGTCGTGGTCCTTCACGCTGCGCGACGGTGCCACCTTCGAGAACGGCGACCCCGTGACCTGTGAGGACGTCAAGTACGGCGTCTCACGCACGTTCGCCCAGGACGTCATCAGCGACGGCCCGACCTACGCCATCTCCATGCTCGACGTCGAGGACTACACCGGCCCCTACGACAAGAGCGCGAAGAACAACGTCGAGGGCTTCGACGAGGCCGTGACGTGCGACGGCAACACCATCACGTTCAACCTCTCCCGCCCGGTGCCGGACTTCAACTACGCCACCACCCTGCTGGCGTTCAGCCCGGTTCCCGAGGCCGAGGACACCGGCGAGTCGTACGACGACCGGCCGATCAGCTCCGGCCCCTACAAGATCGAGACGTACGAGAAGAAGCGCGAGCTGGTGCTCGTCCCGAACGAGGCATGGGACCCTGAGTCCGACCCGGTGCGCACCCTTCTCCCCGACAAGATCGTCATGGAGTTCGGACTGGCGCAGGACGTCATCGACGAGCGTCTGATCACCGACGCCGGTGAGGACACCACGTCGCTCGGCTACTCCGACCTCGACCCCTCCCGGTTCGCCACGGTCTTCAACGACCCGCGCTTCGAGGACCGCCGAGTGGACGAGTTCGACCCGTACGTCACCTACATCGCGGTCGACGTGACCCAGGTGACGAACGAGAAGCACCGTCAGGCGATTGCGGCCGCGATCGACCGCACGGCGCTCCGCGCTGCTGCTGGCGGCGACTTCGCCGGTGACTACGCCGACGGCCTCATCAAGTCGAACTTCGACCCGTGGTACGTGCCGACTGGCCTCTGGGAGGGACTGCCTCGGCGAGCCCGTCCCGGACGAGGGCAACCCCGAGCTGGCCAAGCAGCTGATCCAGGAGTCCGGCGAGCCCATGCCTGAGCTCTGCTACGACTACGCGACGAGCCCGGCGGCCGACAAGGCCACCAAGGCTCTCATCGAGTCGATGGACGCCGCCGGCATCACGCTGACCGCCAACCCGATCGACCCCGGTCAGTACTACGGGATCGTGCTGTCGGACAAGCACTGCCCGCTGATGAACAGCGGCTGGGGTCCGGACTGGGCGAACCCGTCGACCGTCATCCCCGAGCTCCTCGGAGCCGAGGCAGGGTTCAACCTCTCCCGCCTGAACACCGGTGGCGAGACCCAGGACCAGGCCTTCGAGGACGGGATCCAGGAGGCGCTGGTCGAGACCGACCAGGACACGCAGATCCAGATGTGGGCGGACCTCAACACCGAGGCCGTGCAGAAGGGCTACGTGGTTCCGCGCTTCTTCACCAAGACGCAGCGCCTGCACGGCACTGACGTCGGAGGGGCGTACATCTGGGCCCCGTACGGCTCGTGGTCGTACGCGGACCTGTACGTCAAGCAGTGATCTGACGAGGTGGGGTTCCCGGCCAGCCGGGAACCCCACCTCCTCGTCACACCCCAACCCTCCGCGCGACCGCGAGTCGGTCGCTTGTCCGCATAGGAGCTCACTGGCGTGGGTGCGTTCATCGTCCGCCGCCTGATCGCGGTGTTCTTCATGCTGGTGGCGCTGGTGGCCACCACGTTCGTGATGTTCTCGGCCCTGCCGGCCGATCCGGCTGCTCTCTCGTGCGGCAAGAACTGCGAGCCGCAGCAGATCGAGGTGATCCGAGAGCGTCTTGGTCTGGACGAGAGCATGGGGTCGCAGCTTGCCCGCTACGCCGTGGGGATTCCGTGCGGTCGCTTCTACCCGGCGGACGGCCCGATCATGGCCTGTCCTGCCTTCGACGACTCCCTGCAGCCGCAGGACGGCCAGTTCGAGTGTCCCGCGCCCTGCCTGGGCTACTCCTTCCGAACCGGGGACGACGTCACCAGCATCATCGTGAAGGCGATGCCGATCACGATCAGCGTGGCGCTCGGAGCCTTCGTGCTCTTCCTCGTGGTCGGCATCCTGATGGGCATCTACGCCGCCCTGCGGCGTGGGCGCTGGCAGGATCGCACCACGATGGGCGCAGCGCTCATCGGGTACTCGTTCCCCTCGTTCTTCATCGGGCTGGTGCTGCTCTACTTCGTCGTCTTCCTGCCCCCGAAGCTTTTCGATGGGTGGCAACCCTTGCCCTATCCGGAGTGGGTGCCCCTCAGCGAGAATCCCTGGGGGTGGTTCGAGGCGCTGATCCTGCCCTGGATCACCTTGGCCATGCTGTATGCCGCCTTCTACGCACGGCTCACGCGCAACCAGATGCTCGAGACGCTGGGGGAGGACTACATCCGCACCGCGCGCTCGAAGGGGCTGCCCGAGCGGACGGTCATCTTCAAGCACGGTTTGCGAGCCGGTCTCACCCCGATCGTCACGGCCGCTGGGCTGGATCTTGCCTTCCTGCTCGGAGGTGCGGTGATCGTCGAGCAGGTCTTCGCGCTGCCGGGCCTGGGTCGTGCCACCATCGATGCCATCAGCGACTCCGACCTGCAGCTCATCATCGGCGTGGTGATCGTCGACCTCGGTCATCGTGCTGATCGCCAACCTCATCGTCGACATCCTGTATGCGGCCATCGACCCCCGGGTGAGGCTGACGTGACGGATCCCTACCTCGTCAGTCCGCAACCTGGTCGTCGAGTTTCCGACCGAGGACGGGATCGTCCGTGCAGTTGACGGCGTCAACTTCGACCTCGAGCGTGGTCAGACCCTTGCCATCGTCGGGGAATCCGGGTCTGGCAAGAGTGTGACCAGTCAGGCCATCCTGGGGCTCATCAACCGCAAGGCTGCCTCGGTCAGCGGATCGGTGACCATCAACGGCATCGATCTGGTGGCCGAGAGCGATGAGGCCCTGCGGTCGCTGCGCGGCCGTGAGATGGCGATGATCTTCCAGGACCCGCTCTCGTCGCTCCACCCCTTCTACCGGATCGGCAAGCAGCTGGTCGAGGCGATCAGGGTGCACCAGGACATCTCCAAGCAGGACGCTCGGGCCCAGGCCATCGACATGCTCGACAAGGTCGGCATCCCGAGCGCCGACCGCCGCATCGACGACTACCCGCACCAGTTGTCGGGCGGCATGCGGCAGCGGGTGATGATCGGGATGGCGCTCATCAACTCACCGGACCTGCTGATCGCCGACGAGCCCACCACGGCACTCGACGTCACCGTGCAGGCGCAGATCCTCGAGCTGATCAAGAGCCTGCAGCAGGAGTTCCACACCGCGTTGATCGTCATCACCCACGACCTCGGCGTGGTGGCCGAGGTCGCCGACCAGGTGGCCGTGATGTACGGGGGCCGGCTGGTCGAGCGAGGCACCGTCGACGAGGTCTACTACCGGCCGGAGATGCCGTACACCCTGGGGCTGCTGGCCTCCATGCCGCGCATGGACCAGCCGCGGACGGCACGGCTCGACCCGATCCCCGGCCAGCCTCCGTCGCTCATCAACCTGCCCGCCGGCTGTGTCTTCCGCCCCCGCTGTCCCTACAAGGACGAGGTGCCGGACAACGCCTGCCTGGACGTCCGCCCTCGCATGGTCGAGACGGTCCCGGGGCACGAGGTCCGCTGTCACCTGCCGCCCGAGCGCAGGCGGGAGATCGCCCAGGAACGGCTGGGTGTCCTGACGGCGGGGGGAGGACCGGATGAGTGACGCGCCGGTGATGCAGGCTCGGGGTCTGCACATGCATTTCCCCGTGACGAAGGGTGTGGTGTTCAAGCGCACCATCGGTGAGGTGAAGGCGGTCGACGGGATCGACCTCGAGATCCACGCCGGTGAGACCCTCGGACTCGTCGGGGAGAGCGGGTCGGGCAAGTCGACGGCCGGACGCGCGATGCTCCGCCTGCTGCAGCCCACCGGCGGCACCGTCGAGTTCATGGGCCGCGACATCACCCACATGTCCCGGCGCGAGCTCGTTCCGCTGCGTCGCGAGATGCAGATGATCTTCCAGGACCCGTACTCGTCGCTGAACCCGCGGCACACCGTCGGCACCATCATCAGCGCGCCGTTCAAGATCCAGGGCATCGAGCCCGAAGGCGGTCTACGGCGGACCGTCCAGGAGCTCATGGAGCGGGTGGGCCTGAACCCGGAGCACTACAACCGGTATCCCAACGAGTTCTCCGGCGGCCAGCGTCAGCGGATCGGTGTCGCGCGCGCCGTCGCCCTGCAGCCGAAGCTGATCGTGTGCGACGAGCCGGTCTCGGCGCTCGACGTGTCGATCCAGGCGCAGGTGGTCAACCTGCTCGAGGACGTGCAGAACGAGTTCGGCATCGCCTACCTGTTCATCGCCCACGACCTGTCGGTGGTCCGGCACATCTCCGACCGCGTCGCCGTCATGTACCTCGGCAACATCGTCGAGTACACGCCCGCCGACCAGCTCTACGCCAACCCGCGGCACCCGTACACGGTCGCTCTGCTGTCGGCTGTCCCTGTGCCGGACCCGAACCTCGAGCGCAGGCGGAAGCGAATCCTGCTCGAGGGTGACCTGCCGAGCCCGATCGACCCGCCGAGCGGCTGCGTGTTCCGTACCCGGTGCCCCCGGGCGCAGGATCTCTGTGCTCAGGAGAAGCCGGTGCTGCGCGAGATGGCGCCGAGCCACCAGGTCGCCTGCCACTTCCCGGTGGAGCCGGAGACCGTGGCGGTCATCCAGGGCGAAGAGGCTGGCGACGCTTCCCTGATCGCCGACCCGTCAGCCTGACGCGGCTCCCGGCAGGCTGAGCGCCCGGCGCAGGAAGTCGACCTGCAGCAGCATCAGGTTCTCGGCCACCTGTTCCTGCGTGGCCATGTGCGTGATGCCGGTCAGCGGCACGACCTCGTGCGGGCGCCCGTGCTCGGTGAGCGCCTGTGAGAGCTTCAGGGTGTTCGCGACGAAGACGTTGTCGTCGGCGAACCCGTGGATCAGCTGGAGCGGCCGGGAGAGGCCGGGTGCGCGCTCGAGGAGACCGGTGCGCGCATACACCTCGGGGTTGTCGTCGGGCAGACCGAGGTAGCGCTCGGTGTAGCCCGTGTCGTAGAGCCGCCAGTCGGTGACCGGAGCGCCCGAGACGGCGGCGTGGAACACGTCCGGCCGATCGATGACGGCCATCGCCGCGAGGTACCCGCCGAACGACCAGCCCCGGATCGCCACCCGGTCGAGATCGAGGTCCAGAAACGCGTGCGCAGCTGCGTGGAGGCCGGTCACCTGGTCCTCGAGCACGACGGAGGCCACGTCGTACCGGACGGCGCGTTCCCAGGCCGGCGTCCCTGGCGTACCTCGACCATCGACCACCACCACCGCAAAGCCCTGGTCGGCGAACCACTGGCTCTCGCGGAAGGCGCCTTGGTGGTGCATCACGCTGGCGAAGTGCGGGCCGCCGTACGGATCCAGCAGCACGGGGAGCTTCCCGCTCCCCGGCTGCCAGTCGGTCGGCATCACCACGGCGACGCGGGGTTGGTCGGGTTGCGCGGGGAGCAAGGTCACGCGTGGCTCGAGCAGCGGGAGCTCCGCGAAGGACGCCACCTGGTGCTGCGTCTCCCCATCGTCGATCGTGGTGACGGGCAGCGGCTCTTCGAGGGTGGCGGCCACCGTCACGACGGTCGAGCCGCCCCGCGCCGCGAGATGCCACCCGGGTGCCGCGGTGAGGATCTCGGCACCGTGCGCAGACATCCGCCACACCTGCTGGTCGCCCGGGTCCGCCGACGCCTGGACGAGCACGTCCTCGCCGACGTCGAGGATGGCGCGTACCTGGAGTCCAGCCGGGCTGCGACGCTCCCCGTCGGAGCAGAGTGCATAGTCACCGTCCCGCACCTCGACGGTCAGCAGGCGGCCGTCGGCGTCCCAGCAGCCCGTCCCGGGGACGACGTCGACCCACGCCGGGTCGGTGACCGTGCGCACCGCGCGGGTGCTGCCGTCGTCCGGGAAGACGGCCAGCCAGGTCATGCGCTGCTGGGCCCGGTCGAGGACGGACACGATCGGCAGGCCGCCCTCGCCCCAGTGGACGGTCGCGACGTACTCGGCTCCGTCCGGGAGGTCGACGGCAACCGGCTCACCTTCGAGAGGTACCACCCACAGTGAGACGCTGGCATTGGCGGAACCGGCCGCGGGATAGCGGTGCGGGACCGCCGGCGCGGTGGGGTCGGCAGGGTTGCTGACGTGCCAGGTGGTGACCTCCGCCTCGTCCGTCCGCTGCACGAGCAGCCGGCTGCCGTCCGGAGACCACCAGAACCCGCGACTTCGGTCGAGCTCCTCGGCTGCGACGAAGTCGGCCATGCCCCAGCTGACCGTGTCCGAGCCCTCCTCGGGGGTCACGGTGCGCGCCGTGCCGTCGGCGAGCTCGACGACGGAGAGGCGACCTCCGGCGACATAGGCGAGGCGCTGCCCGGTGGGATCGATCCGCGGGTCGATCACTGGAGAGCTGGTGGGCAGCTCCTGCGTCTTTCCGTCGGCGATGTCGGTCACGAAGAGCCGACCGGAGAGAGTGAAGGCAGCACGGGCGAAGGACCGGTCCACCGTGTAGGCCACGATCCCCCCAGCGGCCTCGCGGGCCCGCTCACGTCGGGCCCGCTCCTCGGGGCTGAGCTGCTCGTGGTCCCCGGACAGCAGGGTGCCGGGGTCCACGAGCTCGACCTCGCCGTCGGCAGCCGTCCAGCGCCACAGACGTCCACTCCGGTCCGAGCCTGAAGCGGAGCGCACGAACAGCACGGTGCTGCCGTCCTCCGACACCGAGAACGATCTCGGCCGACCGAGCGTGAAGCGCTGAGTCCGGGCGTTCTGGCGGGGGAAGCTGTCACCAGCGGGGTGCGTCATTCCTCCATCCAACCAGCAGTCGTACAGTCGGCTCCATGTCTTCCTCCCCGTCGGTGCCGACCGCCGACCGCCGCCTGCTCCTCGTCCACGCGCATCCGGACGACGAGACCATCGGAACCGGTGTGACGATGGCGAAGTACGTCACCGAGGGAGCCCACGTGGCGCTGGTCACCTGCACCCTGGGTGAAGAGGGCGAGGTCCTCGTCCCCGAGCTGGGGCATCTGGCCGCGCACGAACGGGACGAGCTGGGTGGGCACCGCCGCGTCGAGCTGGCTTCGGCGCTGGCCGCTCTCGGCGTCACCGACCACGAGTACCTCGGAGGCCCCGGGCGCTACCGCGACTCGGGAATGATGGGTCTGCCCACCAACGACCGCCCCGACTGCTTCTGGCAGGCCGACCTGCTCGAGGCGGCGACGCACCTGGTGAGCACGATCCGGCGCGTGCGGCCCCAGGTGGTCGTCACCTACGACGACTTCGGTCAGTACGGCCACCCGGACCACATCCAGGCACACCGGGTGACCAGCTACGCGTTGCTGCTGGCGGCGGTCCCGTCGTTCCGCCCCGAGCTGGGTGACGCGTGGGAGGTGTCCAAGCTGTACTGGACGGCGCTGCCCCAGTCCGCCGTTCAGCAGGGCATCGACGCCTTCGTCGCCGCCGGGGGTCAGGGCTTCTTCGGACTCGAAGAGGGCCAGGAGCTCGACTGGGCACTGGACGACGTGTGGGTCACCACCCGAGTGCGAGCGCTGGAGCACGAGCCGGTCAAGATCGCCGCCCTTCGGGAACATCTCAGTCAGGTGGGGACCGAGAACGACTTCTTCCGGCTGTCCGAGCTCGCCGGTCCGGAAGCCATGGGCGTGGAGTACTTCCGGCTGGCCCGCGGCACCTTGGGGCCGACCGGTGACGACGGCCTCGAGCACGACCTGTTCGCCGGCCTTACGCCGACCGGGTGACGCCCCCTTCCGCCCACTGTCGCGCTCGCTGACGCTGGGGGAGAGTGGGCACCATCGTGACGCTCGGTGATGGCGGGGCCGGGCGCAGGGGCGAAGGAGGCGCGGTGTCCGACACCGAGCGTGATCAGCTGGTGGAGAAGCCGACGGGCCTGGGAAGCGCCACGGTGCTGACCGCACGCGACGCCGACGTCGGTGCCACCCGTGAGCAGCGCCGTCGCCGCCGCCTGCGCAGCCTCGCGGTGATGCTCGGGATCCCCGCCGCCTACCTGTGGTACCGGATCGTCACCGGCGACCCGGTGGGCTGGGGCCTGCCGAGCATCGACGCGTACCTGCTCGTTCCCATCCTCTTCTTCGGTGCGCTGCTGCTGATCCTGGTCGGAACCACGGTCGGCGCGGGCCGCTCGCCACACGTCCTGTACCGGCCCGAGCAGATCGCCACCCGGCTGGACGACGTCAAGGGCATCGATCCGGTCAAGGAGGAGGTCGTCCGCTCGCTCAACCTGTTCCTGGCCCACCGCACCTTCGCCAACGACATGGGCGGGACGCCGCGGCGGGGACTCCTCTTCGAAGGGGCCCCCGGCACCGGCAAGACCTTCCTCGCCAAGGCCATGGCTCGCGAGGCCGGCGTGCCCTTCATGTTCGTGTCCGCCACGTCCTTCCAGTCGATGTACTACGGGGCGACCGCCCGGAAGATCCGCTCGTACTTCAAGCAGCTGCGCAAGGTGGCCCGATCGGAAGGTGGTGCGATCGGCTTCATCGAGGAGATCGACGCCATCGCGATGGCCCGAGGGGGTCTGTCGGCGACCTCGATGCCGCAGTCGCTGGCGTCGCTCGGCATCCAGGCGTGCGGGGGCCTGACGTCGCTGCCTTCCAGCTACGGGACGCCGGCCGGGCTGGTGACCAACGCGTCGGTGGTGAGCGAGGGCGTGGGTGGTGTGGTCAACGAGCTGCTCGTGCAGATGCAGTCGTTCGACGAGCCGACCGGCTGGCAGAAGCTGATGACCAAGGTGGTGGACAGGGCCAACCTGTACCTGCCCGCTCACCGGCAGATGCAGCGTCCGGAGCCGCCGCCGACCAACATCCTGCTCATCGCCGCGACCAACCGCGCGGACAACCTCGACCCCGCGCTCCTGCGTCCTGGACGTTTCGACCGCCGGCTCACCTTCGAGCTGCCCACCAAGAACGGGCGCCGCGAGATCATCGACCACTACCTGGCCCTCAAGTCGCACAACGCGGAGCTGGACGACGACGACAGGCGGGACTCGCTCGCCGGTGCCACCCAGGGGTACACGCCGGTGATGATCGAGCACCTGCTCGACGAGGCGCTGGTGAACGCGGTTCGCCGGGGTGACTCGGCGATGACGTGGAAGGACGTCGAGCGGGCGCGGCTGGTCGAAGAGGTCGGCATGGGGCAGCCCGTGTCCTACACCGACCACGAACGACGGCTCATCGCCACTCATGAGGCCGGCCATGCGACGGCTGCCTTCCTGGTGGCGCCGGAGCGCCGCCTGGAGGTCCTCACCATCGTCAAGCGGCGTTCGGCGCTCGGCATGTTGGCGCACGGTGACGCCGAAGAGGTCTACACGAGGTCACGCTCCGAGATGCTGGCCCTCATCCAGATCGCCCTCGGCGGTCAGTGCTCGGAGGAGATCTTCTTCGGTGACGTGTCGACCGGCCCGGGGGGAGACCTCCTGTATGCCACGAACGTCGCAGCCGAGATGGTGGGCTCGTGCGGGATGCTCGACTCGCTGATCTCGTTCGCGGCGGTGCAGAACAGCGCCTTCAACGACAGCAACATCGTCGGACGCGTGCTGGCCGACGGATCCGGCCGAGCCGCTGTCGAGGACCTCCTCCAGGAGCAAAAGGTCGTCGTCAAGGCGCTCCTCGAGGAGAACACCCACCTCGTCGAGGCCCTCCGCGACGCCCTGCTCGAGCGCGAGGAGCTGATCGGCCGGGAGATCACGGACATCCTCCTCGAGGCCCAGGGGGCCTCGACGGATCAGGTGATCGACCTCCGGGAGCCCGGGAAGGCCCCCGCGCGCTCCTGATCTCGGCACTTCAGGTCGTCACCCGGACGGCCGATGGTCTGTCCGTGGAGTCAGCACCGACCAGCCTTGCCGACGCCGCCGAGGCCGACGAGCACGTCGCGCCGATCGGCGGGGTGATCCTGCGCTTCGCCGGAGCCCGTTATGCCGTGGACATGGCCAGCGTCGCCGAGGTGGTCCCGGTCCCCGTCGTGACCCGCGTTCCCGGCGCCCCGGCTTGGCTCTCCGGCGTCGTGAACTGGCGCGGGCGCGTCCTGCCCGTGGTCGACCTGCGGCCGCTTGTGGGGGCACCGCTGTCGCCGATGCCCACGAGTGCCCGCCTCGTCGTGCTGTCCGAGGACGACGTCGAGGTCGGTCTCGTCGCGGACATGGTGCCGGGCCTGCTCGACTGTGACCCCAACGCGCTCGAGCCGATCCCCGCGACCATCGCGACCGGTATCGCACCCCTCGTGCAGGGGGTCGTGGACGTCGACGGTCCGGTCGCGCTGCTCGCGACCGAGGCGGTCCTGCGTCTGCGCGACCAGCTTCCGTCAGCGCGTCGAGCGGCTGTCTGACCCGTCCCTTCACCCCACGAGGAGGCGCGGTGTACACCCGTCGTAACAGCATCGAGTCGAGTGGCCAGCACTGGATCGTCCTGCTGGCGGCCGTCCTGACGACCTGGATGGCGTGGTCGACGATCGACACCGACGCCCACCGGCTGGGTGCTGCCGTCACGGTCGGCCTGCTGCTGGCGAACGCGCTGTCGGTCACCGGACTCGCGGTGCGCGCCGTTCACCAGGGGCAGTCACTCGTCGACACGATGCGCTGGGAGAGCGTCACCACGTACGTGAGCATCCTGCTCGTCGCCGTCCTGGTGGCCGTCACCGGCGGGCTGGCGGCGCCGACCCTCTTTCTCGCTTTCCTGTGGGCGCCCTACCTGGGGATGTCGGTGGAGCTGGGCTACTCGCTGCGCGGTGGGCTCCTGCTGGTGGGTGCCTCGGTCGGAATCGCCGGCTGGTACTCCGACACCTGGACCGACCACTGGCAGACCGGTCTGCTCGTCGGCGCCACGCTGACCTTCCTGGTCGGTGTCGTCTACTTCTATGCCTCGGACCTGTATGCCGAGCGCTTCACCGCCGAACAGCTCGAGGCGGCGGTCAGCAGCCGGGTGGAGGAGCTCTCCCGCGTGCTCGTCGAGACCGCCGAGGGCGACCTGACGGTCACCGTGAGGCGAACACCTGGACGCTGCGCGACGACGTGGGAGCACGGGCCGAGCAGCTCGACGAGCTTGGTCACGCACTCGACCGAACCGTGGGGTCGTTGCGGGGGTTGGTGGCTGGGGTGCGGTCGGGTGGGGAGCGGATTGGGGCGGCGGCGTCTCAGGTGTTGGTGGCGGCTCGGGAGCAGGCGGCTGCTGCGTCGCAGCAGTCCTCGGCGGTGGCGGAGACGAGCGCGACGATTGAGGAGTTGGCGGCGACGGCGGCGCAGATCGCGGAGACGGCTGAGCAGGTGGCGGCGTTCGCGTCGGAGACGTTGGGGTTTGCTGAGCAGGGTCAGGTGGCGGTGTCGGCGTCGGTGGAGTCGATGGATCAGATCGCGGCTCGGGTGGATGTGATTGCGTCGCGGGCGTTGGGGTTGGGGGAGAAGGGTCAGGAGATCGGCCGGATTTTGCAGGTGATTGATGAGTTGGCTGATCAGACGAATTTGTTGGCGTTGAATGCGGCGATCGAGGCGGCTCGGGCGGGGGAGCATGGTCGGGGGTTTGCGGTGGTGGCGGCGGAGATCCGGAAGTTGGCGGAGCGGTCGCAGGAGTCGGCGGGGCAGATCCAGTCGATCGTGACGCAGATCCAGGCGGAGACGAACGCGACGATCGTGGCCTCTGAGGAGGGGTCGCGGCAGGTGCATGCGGGGTCGGCGTTGGCGCGGGATGTGGTGGGGGCGTTGGAGAAGATCTCTGGGATGGTCGATGAGACGACCACTGCGGCCAAAGAGATTTCCATTGCGACCCAGCAGCAAAGGTCGGCGTCGGAGCAGGTGGTCTCGGCGATGGGTCAGGTCGCTGATGTGTCCCGGCAGTACGCGGTCGGCTCCAAGCAGGCCGCCGCCGCCGCGACCGAGCTGAACACCCTCGCCGCCGACCTGTCGCTCCTCCATCGCCCAATTCAAAACCACCGACGCCGAACCCCCCTTGGAGCGTTCCAAGGTCTGAGCGCGAGCGGTGCCGGAGAAGACCCGGATCGCGATGTGACAGATCGTGGGCAGTCCCCCGAACGGGCTACAGGCACCTTCAGGGCTGGTCGAAGAGGTACTGATCACCCGATCAAGATGGAGGAGCGCCGGTGTTCGCCGACGACGTGGACTACAGCGAGATCCCCTATGTGGCGCGGTCTCGCACCGAGACCATCGCGTCCCACCTCGGGGTGCTGGTGGCGGCGCCCGTCCTGGTCTGGGCCACGGCGGTCTTCGAACCGCACATCGTGCTTCAGGTGCCGGCCCTGGTCGGCCTGTATGCCGTCCTGCTCACCAACGTCGCCCTGGTGTGCTGGCTGTCGACACGCGCGGTCCGTCGTGGGGACTCCTTCGAAGAGACGGACCGGTGGGACCGTCCGACGACCGCGGTGACGCTCGGGGTGTCTTTGACGATGGGTGCGTTCGCGGGCGGGCTGGAAACTCCGGTGCCTGTGTTGTCGCTGGTCATGATCACCTACGCCAGCGGCGTCTTCGCCGGGTTCGTGGCCCGGTTCCTTGGCTTCTTCATCGCCGGGGCGATCGGCATCGTCGGTCTCGTGACAGACACCTGGTCCGGCGAGGGAGCAGCACGCGGCGTGGGGCTGTGCGTGCTCGCCATCATCTTGGCCACCGTCACCGACCTGATGACCATGAGCATGCTGCGCGCCCAGCACGAGGCACACACGACGCGGAAGGCGGTCGAGTCCGACGTCGCCACCTTGTCGGGGGCTGCCGACGTCGTCGCAGCGGGCGACCTCGAGGTGGCCATGGCCCAGCTGCCCCTGCAGGGCGACCAGACGGCATCCCTGGCTGGACGCCTGGATCACACGTTGGGGTCGTTGCGGGGGTTGGTGGCTGGGGTGCGGTCGGGTGGGGAGCGGATTGGGGCGGCGGCGTCTCAGGTGTTGGTGGCGGCTCGGGAGCAGGCGGCTGCTGCGTCGCAGCAGTCCTCGGCGGTGGCGGAGACGAGCGCGACGATTGAGGAGTTGGCGGCGACGGCGGCGCAGATCGCGGAGACGGCTGAGCAGGTGGCGGCGTTCGCGTCGGAGACGTTGGGGTTTGCTGAGCAGGGTCAGGTGGCGGTGTCGGCGTCGGTGGAGTCGATGGATCAGATCGCGGCTCGGGTGGATGTGATTGCGTCGCGGGCGTTGGGGTTGGGGGAGAAGGGTCAGGAGATCGGCCGGATTTTGCAGGTGATTGATGAGTTGGCTGATCAGACGAATTTGTTGGCGTTGAATGCGGCGATCGAGGCGGCTCGGGCGGGGGAGCATGGTCGGGGGTTTGCGGTGGTGGCGGCGGAGATCCGGAAGTTGGCGGAGCGGTCGCAGGAGTCGGCGGGGCAGATCCAGTCGATCGTGACGCAGATCCAGGCGGAGACGAACGCGACGATCGTGGCCTCTGAGGAGGGGTCGCGGCAGGTGCATGCGGGGTCGGCGTTGGCGCGGGATGTGGTGGGGGCGTTGGAGAAGATCTCTGGGATGGTCGATGAGACGACCACTGCGGCCAAGGAGATTTCCATTGCGACCCAGCAGCAAAGGTCGGCGTCGGAGCAGGTGGTCTCGGCGATGGGTCAGGTCGCTGATGTGTCCCGGCAGTACGCGGTCGGCTCCAAGCAGGCCGCCGCCGCCGCGACCGAGCTGAACACCCTCGCCGCCGACCTGTCCTCCTCCATCGCCCAATTCAAGGCGCATGACGTACCTGTTGAGAACCAGACGGCGGGGGTGTCAGGGGGCGCCGGGCCATGAGCTCGTCGCCAGCGGCAGCTCGCGAGACAGAACCCGACGTATCCGTCCGGTTCTCCGTCCGCAACGCCGTCGAGACCATCACTCTCCACTGGGGTCTGGTGCTCGGGGTCCTGGTCCTCACCGGGGGCTGGGTGTGGGCCACCGGCAGCACCGTGCCACCGCAGATCGCTGTCGTGATGGGTGTGCAGATCCTGGTGGCCCTGGCGACCACGCTGCTGAGCCTGCAGGCACTGCGTCGAGGCTACGGCTACGACCAGACCGACCCCTGGGACGGTCCGACGGCTGCCGCGGCAACCCTGGCCGTGGTTGCGGGCGCGGCCTGGACGGGCGGCGCCCAGAGCCCCTTGTGGATCCTCTCCTTCGTGGCGCTCACCTACCTCGCAAGCGCCCTCGTCCATGAGCTCCGCTGGTACGTCGCTCTTGTGCTGCTGGCGTCGCCATGGGCGGTGTACCTCATGTCCGCCTCGTCGGACCGGTTCGACATCCTGCTGGCGGCGGCGCTGAGTGCCGTTCTCCCGACCAGCTATCTGATGATCCGGACACTGTCGCGCGCGTTGTACGACGAGGCCGACACCCTGGCCCGCAGTCGCGCGCATCTGGACACTCGCGTCGAGGAGCTGTCCTCGGCGATGGAGCGGGCCGCTTCTGGCCGGTTGGACGCCGAGGTGGGACACGCCGTCGCGCTCTCGACCCTCGAGGGCGACGCGGTCGCGGTGGAGAGACTCGCCCAGTCGTTCGATCACACGTTGGGGTCGTTGCGGGGGTTGGTGGCTGGGGTGCGGTCGGGTGGGGAGCGGATTGGGGCGGCGGCGTCTCAGGTGTTGGTGGCGGCTCGGGAGCAGGCGGCTGCTGCGTCGCAGCAGTCCTCGGCGGTGGCGGAGACGAGCGCGACGATTGAGGAGTTGGCGGCGACGGCGGCGCAGATCGCGGAGACGGCGGAGCAGGTGGCGGCGTTCGCGTCGGAGACGTTGGGGTTTGCTGAGCAGGGTCAGGTGGCGGTGTCGGCGTCGGTGGAGTCGATGGATCAGATCGCGGCTCGGGTGGATGTGATTGCGTCGCGGGCGTTGGGGTTGGGGGAGAAGGGTCAGGAGATCGGCCGGATTTTGCAGGTGATTGATGAGTTGGCTGATCAGACGAATTTGTTGGCGTTGAATGCGGCGATCGAGGCGGCTCGGGCGGGGGAGCATGGTCGGGGGTTTGCGGTGGTGGCGGCGGAGATCCGGAAGTTGGCGGAGCGGTCGCAGGAGTCGGCGGGGCAGATCCAGTCGATCGTGACGCAGATCCAGGCGGAGACGAACGCGACGATCGTGGCCTCTGAGGAGGGGTCGCGGCAGGTGCATGCGGGGTCGGCGTTGGCGCGGGATGTGGTGGGGGCGTTGGAGAAGATCTCTGGGATGGTCGATGAGACGACCACTGCGGCCAAAGAGATTTCCATTGCGACCCAGCAGCAAAGGTCGGCGTCGGAGCAGGTGGTCTCGGCGATGGGTCAGGTCGCTGATGTGTCCCGGCAGTACGCGGTCGGCTCCAAGCAGGCCGCCGCCGCCGCGACCGAGCTGAACACCCTCGCCGCCGACCTGTCGCTCCTCCATCGCCCAATTCAAAACCACCGACGCCTGAGCCACCACTGAGGCAGGTCTTCAGGTCAGTCCTCGAACTGTCGACGCTTCACTGGGCCACTGGGAGATCCCCACGGACCCAGAACCTCGAGGAGTGCCGTGTTCACCCGCCGCGACTTCCTGTCGACCTTGTGCCTGCATGTGGGCGTGGTCCTGCTGCTGGGCCTGGCTGCGCTGCTCACGGTGCGGTACCTGGACGTTGAGGCCGCCGCCTGGCCGGTTCTCGCTGCCCTCTGGGTGTTCTCCTGTGTCACCGGCGCCGTCGCCTCCACCTTCGCGGCGCGTGCCTGGCTCCGGCAGCTGCCGATCGAGACCACCGGAATCTGGGACCAGCCGACCGTCTGGCTCCAGCTCGGAGCGATCACCGCGCTGACGGCCACGACCGGTGGGCCGGCTGGGGTGGCCTGGGTTCCCTACTTCGTGGTCATCCCCTTTCTCGGCGTCACCTTCGTGCCCAAGACTCTGCGGTTCATGAGTGTCGGACTCGCGCTCGCCTTCCTGTCGACGGGCTTCGTGACCGACACCTGGGGGCCCACGACGATCCCGGTCGGGGTGATGGTGGCCCTGGGACTGGCCCTCAGCACGTGGTTCATGGAGCAGTCAGCGTCGTACCTGTACGACCTTCGGTACGAGGCCAATGCCGAGCGTGACGTGGTGAACGCCAAGGTGGAGGAGCTCTCGTCAGCTTTGGCCGATGTCTCCCGCGGAAACCTCGTGGTGACCCTGGGAACGGTGGATGCCGACGCGCCCGTCTTCGTGCAGGAGCTGAGTGGGTCCCTCGACGAAACGCTCGGCCACCTGCGGGGGTTGGTGGCTGGGGTGCGGTCGGGTGGGGAGCGGATTGGGGCGGCGGCGTCTCAGGTGTTGGTGGCGGCTCGGGAGCAGGCGGCTGCTGCGTCGCAGCAGTCCTCGGCGGTGGCGGAGACGAGCGCGACGATTGAGGAGTTGGCGGCGACGGCGGCGCAGATCGCGGAGACGGCGGAGCAGGTGGCGGCGTTCGCGTCGGAGACGTTGGGGTTTGCTGAGCAGGGTCAGGTGGCGGTGTCGGCGTCGGTGGAGTCGATGGATCAGATCGCGGCTCGGGTGGATGTGATTGCGTCGCGGGCGTTGGGGTTGGGGGAGAAGGGTCAGGAGATCGGCCGGATTTTGCAGGTGATTGATGAGTTGGCTGATCAGACGAATTTGTTGGCGTTGAATGCGGCGATCGAGGCGGCTCGGGCGGGGGAGCATGGTCGGGGGTTTGCGGTGGTGGCGGCGGAGATCCGGAAGTTGGCGGAGCGGTCGCAGGAGTCGGCGGGGCAGATCCAGTCGATCGTGACGCAGATCCAGGCGGAGACGAACGCGACGATCGTGGCCTCTGAGGAGGGGTCGCGGCAGGTGCATGCGGGGTCGGCGTTGGCGCGGGATGTGGTGGGGGCGTTGGAGAAGATCTCTGGGATGGTCGATGAGACGACCACTGCGGCCAAAGAGATTTCCATTGCGACCCAGCAGCAAAGGTCGGCGTCGGAGCAGGTGGTCTCGGCGATGGGTCAGGTCGCTGATGTGTCCCGGCAGTACGCGGTCGGCTCCAAGCAGGCCGCCGCCGCCGCGACCGAGCTGAACACCCTCGCCGCCGACCTGTCCTCCTCCATCGCCCAATTCAAAACCACCGACGCCTGAGCCAGATCCGTCGCCCGCACCACTCCGCCGGGCCGCGTGGGATGGTCAGTCGGAGTATTCGTGCACGTTGAAGTTGTACCGGGTCTCCAGGTCCCGGCACAGATGGCGCCAGGCGAAGTACGCGACATTCGACTGTTCGGCGTCCTGCAGTGGCACGGCCGCCGTGGTGCGTTCTTGCCGTGCAAACTGGCTGGCCACGTTATGCACGTCGTGGGGGTCCTTCCAGTAAGGCTGGGACGCTGGCTTGAGACGGGCCAATGGCTGGCCGTGAAGCCAGCTGCAGGCGTCAAGGCCAAGGGAGATCAAACCTTCTGGTGGCACTTCACAGGTGGGTGTGCGGTTCTGGGGGAGTCGTCCGGTGGCCGGGCAGAGCTGTACCTCGGCAAGGAAAGCGTCCTGATCGTTGATGCCTGAGGATTGACATGCCGAGAGCAGCGCCATGCCCGCGCCCGCAACCAGGAGCGGGTAGCGGGTCCTCGCCATGCGGCCAGTGTAAGGCCAGATCCGGCACCCGCTGGCGCTTTCCGTTGTCCCCCGAACGGGCTACAGCCGGGCCTGGTTCGGGCCGATCTGACATCAGGAACCCGTGTGGCTCGTCCCTGCCTGGGCTGAGCCAGTGCGGCCCAGCACGCCTCGAGGAGGAGCAGTGAGCACGACGAGCGCGCCGCTCGACCCGTCGCCGGGTGCAGTCTCGTCCGGACGGCCGTCTAGTGAGTCGTCGGTCAGCACTGTCCTGGACGCGATCGACCGGACCAAGGCGGGGGGCGCCTCCCTCAGCTTCAGTCGCCGCAACGTCGGCGAGACGATCTCTCTGCACACGGGTCTGGTCTCGTTCAGCGTCCTCATCGGCTTCCTGTGGCACGTCGCGGAGAAGGAGCCGATCCAGGCCCAGCTGTGGTTGGTGTGGACGGTCGGAGCGGTGATCGCCGTTGCCGCGTCGTTGCTGGCGGTCCGCGCCTACCGGGAGCACCACACCTACGCCCGAACGGACCGGTGGGACGGCCTGCTGGGCATGGCGCAGGTTGTCGTGGTGGCGCTTGCCACTATCTGGACGGGGGGCGTGACCAGCGCGGAGTGGCTGCCTGTCGTGGTCGGCTCGGCCTACCTCGGCACGGTCCTGGTCTACGCGTCGGGCTGGGCGATGGCGGCACTGCTCGCCCTGTTGCCAGCGGTCAGCCAGTGGATCGCCGTCGGAGGGCTCCCCGCACCTGGGTCGCAGACCTTCACCCTTGTAGTGGCCCTCAGCATCGGTCTGCCCGCCGCCTTCCTGATCGTCCGTGGAGTCAGCCGCACCCTCTACGACACGGCCGAGGGAACCGGCTGGGACCAGGCCCTCCTCGTCGACCAGGTGCGCCAGCTGTCTGTCGCACTCGAGGCGGCCTCCCAGGGTGACCTCACCGCGCGGGTCGAGGTCTCCGACCTCGACGAGGGAACAGACTTCGGCTTCGAGCGCAGCCAATACATCCTCGCCCTCTCCGGCTCCCTGGATCACACGTTGGGGTCGTTGCGGGGGTTGGTGGCTGGGGTGCGGTCGGGTGGGGAGCGGATTGGGGCGGCGGCGTCTCAGGTGTTGGTGGCGGCTCGGGAGCAGGCGGCTGCTGCGTCGCAGCAGTCCTCGGCGGTGGCGGAGACGAGCGCGACGATTGAGGAGTTGGCGGCGACGGCGGCGCAGATCGCGGAGACGGCGGAGCAGGTGGCGGCGTTCGCGTCGGAGACGTTGGGGTTTGCTGAGCAGGGTCAGGTGGCGGTGTCGGCGTCGGTGGAGTCGATGGATCAGATCGCGGCTCGGGTGGATGTGATTGCGTCGCGGGCGTTGGGGTTGGGGGAGAAGGGTCAGGAGATCGGCCGGATTTTGCAGGTGATTGATGAGTTGGCTGATCAGACGAATTTGTTGGCGTTGAATGCGGCGATCGAGGCGGCTCGGGCGGGGGAGCATGGTCGGGGGTTTGCGGTGGTGGCGGCGGAGATCCGGAAGTTGGCGGAGCGGTCGCAGGAGTCGGCGGGGCAGATCCAGTCGATCGTGACGCAGATCCAGGCGGAGACGAACGCGACGATCGTGGCCTCTGAGGAGGGGTCGCGGCAGGTGCATGCGGGGTCGGCGTTGGCGCGGGATGTGGTGGGGGCGTTGGAGAAGATCTCTGGGATGGTCGATGAGACGACCACTGCGGCCAAGGAGATTTCCATTGCGACCCAGCAGCAAAGGTCGGCGTCGGAGCAGGTGGTCTCGGCGATGGGTCAGGTCGCTGATGTGTCCCGGCAGTACGCGGTCGGCTCCAAGCAGGCCGCCGCCGCCGCGACCGAGCTGAACACCCTCGCCGCCGACCTGTCGCTCCTCCATCGCCCAATTCAAAACCACCGACGACAATCGAGAGCAGGTGGACGCATGAGCAGCTGGGCCAACGACCCGGAGCTGGTGGCGACGTTCCGGCAGGAAGTCGAGGACCGTCTGGCTTCGCTCTGCGACGGGCTTCTCAAGCTCGAGGGCCACCCGCAGCCGCGGCAGCTGGTCGCGGCTCTCTTCCGCGACGCCCACACCGTCAAGGGTTCGGCACGCATGCTCGGTCTCGAGGGTGTCGTCGAGGTCGCCCACCTCTCCGAGGACCTCCTCGGCGCGGTGCGGGACGGCCGGTTCGACCCTCGACGCGACCTGGTCGACCTGCTGCTCGCGGCTGCCGAAGGCATCCGCCGCGGCCTCCCGGGCTCCGAGCGTCCGATCGCCGACGATGACCTGGCGGCTCTCGTGTCCGCGTTGGGGAGCGCTCTCGACGGGGAGAACCCGGTCGAGGTGCCGCGGGCTGCGGTCGTCGAGGACGACACCGAGACGGACACCGTCGACAACCGGCCGAAGATGGGTGAGTCGGTCCGGGTCCCGGTCCGCCGGGTCCATGCCCTGCTGGACGTGGTCGGTGAGGCCGAGCTCGAGACCCGACGGGTCGAACGTGGAGTGCTGGAGCTGACGGCGATGTCGGCCGAGCACCTCCGCGTCGTGCGACTGCTGCGTCAGGCCACGGCCACCGATGTCACCCTTCCGCCAGAGGTGTCGGAGAACATCCACGCCCTGGTGGCTCTCGGGGACCAGTTCCAGGCAGCTGTGCGCGACATGCGCGGCTCGATGGAGGACGCGCAGAACCGTCTCGCCCAGGTGCGCGACGGCGCCATGGGTCTGGCCATGGTTCCGGTCCGTCGGGTGGTGGCCGCGTTCCCGCAGCTGGTGCGTGAGGTGGCGACCGAGACTGGCAAGGACGTGCGGCTTCGGCTGGTCGGTGAGGACGTCGAGCTCGACACCCGCGTGCTCGACGGCGTGGCGGACGCCCTTCGTCACCTGGTGACGAATGCGGTCGACCACGGCTGCGACGCACCCGACGTGCGCGCTGCTGCCGGCAAGCCGCCTCAGGCCACCGTCACCGTCTCGGCCCGAGCTGCCGGCTCGACGATCGTGATCGAGGTGGCCGACGACGGCCACGGCATCGACCAGGAGGCGCTCCGGATCTCCGCGATCGACCGTGGGCTGCTTCCCGCGGACAGCCAGGTGACGGGACAGCAGCTCTTCTCGGTGCTCTTCCAGCCCGGCTTCAGCACCCGCGACGAGGTCACGTCCACCTCCGGACGGGGCGTGGGACTCGACGTGGTCCGCACGGCGGTCGAGGACCTCGGCGGAACGGTGGAGATCGAGAGCGAGTTCGGCGTCGGCACCACCTTCGTGATGACCCTCCCGGTGACGCTTGGCGTCATGCGGTGCCTGGTGGCACGGCTCGGCGAGGAGCGCTACGCCGTCCCCGTGACGAACGTCGTGGAGACGATCAGCCTGGGCGACGTCGAGACATCGACCGTCGCGGGCGCGCCGGTCCTCGTGCGGCACGGATCGACGATCCCGTTGGCCGACCTGGGCCGGGCCCTCGGCGCGCACAGCGAGCGGGAGACGAAGGTGGGCGTCGTCGTCCGCTACGGCAACGCCTCCGAGCAGCTGGCCTGGGCCGTCGACGCCCTGGAGGGTGAGCTCGAGGTCGTGGTCAAGGACCTCGGCGGCTTCCTGGGACGCCCTCCCTTCATCGGCGGGGGCACCATCGACAGCGACGGCAGTGTCATGCTGCTGCTCGACGTCCGCGAGCTGGCCATCGAGCAGTACGCGCGCGGCGTGGCGCTCGATGCCCCGGTGGCGCGTCCGGTCGAGAGTGCAACCGATGCCCCGGCGTCGCCGGCCGCCGCCGGCTCTCGAGGCGGTGGACGCGCAAGGGTGCTGGTGGTCGAGGACTCGATCGGCGTGCGTGAGCTCCAGCGGGTGATCCTCGAAGGTGCCGGCTACGACGTCGTGACGGCAGTGGACGGAGCCGACGGCGCCGCCCGCCTGGGTGGGGATCCCGTCGACCTCGTGCTCTCCGACGTCGAGATGCCCGGCATGGACGGCTTCACCCTGACCCGGACGATCCGTCGGACGCGCGGATGGGAGTCCGTACCCGTGGTGATCATGACCTCCCGGGGGGACGAGGCGGACAAGCGGGCCGGTCTGGACGCCGGCGCGAACGCCTACCTGCTCAAGAGCGAGTTCGACCAGAACCAGCTGGTGGACACCGTCCGTCGACTGGTGGGCCGCTGAGGCCTTCCCGACGGCGACCGGCCGTTAAGTCACGAGCGATTTCCGCCGAAGTCCTCGGGGAGTGAAGAGAGAGGACGCCTGATGCCGACGGTGGTCATTGCGGACGACAGCCCCACGCTGCGTCGCATCGTGTCAACGGTGCTGGAGCGCGAGGGGTTCACGGTCGTCCAGGGCGAGGACGGGGTTCAGGCGGTTCAGCTCGTGTTCCGCCACATGCCGGACGCGGTGGTGCTGGACGTCCAGATGCCCCGCGTCTCCGGCTACGTGGCCGCCCGGTTGCTCAAGGACGACTGGCGCACAGCGGACATCCCGATCCTGCTGCTGACCTCGCTCGACGCTGCCAGCGACCGTTACTGGGGCGCGCAGGCCGGCGCCGATCGCTTCCTCACCAAGGACTTCGAGGCTCCCCAGCTGGTGGAGGCCGTCCACGAGGTGCTTGCCACCGCTGACGCCGGCCGCGGGGGGCGTCCGCCCCTTCGACCCGATCCCGTCGAGATGCAGGACGACGACGTGTTCGGCAGCGTGAGCGACCTGCTCGACCGCAAGCTGTTCGAGTCGTCGATCGCTGCTGAGGTGACACAGATCGCCTCGGGTGTCCACGGGTTCGAGGAGACGATCGCAGAGGTCCTCGACGTGCTCAGTCGCGTGGTCGACTACGACCTCGCCTCGGTGCTGATGCTCGACGACCACTCCACATACATCCGGGTGGCCCGCGAGACGTCGCAGCAGCAGTACGCGGAGTTCTTCGAGGGACTTGCGGACGCGGCGTCCGACACGACCGGCGCGGACGTGGCCGTCGGGGACCTTCAGGCACGGGTTGCCGACCCTGAGGGCAACCTCGGCGCCGAGGACGAAGGGGAGATGGCCACCTTCCTGTCGATGCCGCTGAAGGCCGGCGGTCGCATGGTGGGCGTCCTCGCGCTCTCCAGCGCTCGGGCGAACGCCTTCGGCGAGACGTCGCTCAACACGCTGCGGCTGGTCAGCTCCCCGGCCGGCATCGTGATCGCCAACGCCCGCTACGCGGGAGTCCAGGCGCTGTAGTCCGCACCTCGGGTTAGGGTCTTTGGGTGACCCCGACTCCAGACGCCTTTCGCGAGGCGGTCAGTCGTTTCGCCACGGGGATCACAGTCGTGACGTGCGTCGTCGACGACACCGACCACGCGATGACGGCGAACGCGTTCGCCTCTGTGTCGCTCGACCCGCTGCTCGTCCTCGTCTGCGTCGAACGGGAGTCACGGTTCGGCACGGCGATCACCGACACCGACCTGTGGGGCGTCTCACTACTCCCCGCGGACGCCGAAGCCACGTCGCGGTGGTTCGCGACCAAGGGTCGTCCCTTGCTCGGCCAGCTCGACCGCACCGCGCACCACCGCTCGCCCGGTGGGGTGGCCTGGTTCGACGGTTCGCTCGCCGCGTTGGAGTGCCGGACCACGGACATCCACCGCGCCGGTGACCATGACGTGGTCATCGGCCAGGTGACCAACGTGGAGATCCCGGAGAAGGTCGACCCTGAGCCGCTGCTCTACTACCGACGTCGCTACTGCTCGGTGGGGGTCAAGGCCGAGGCATGAGTGAGTCCGTTCCCTCGCGGCAGGGGTCTGCGCGACGGCGCCGTGCGACGACTTTCGTCGTGCTCGCCGTCGTCTCGGCGCTCCTGCTCTCCTACGCCACGGCGCTGCTGTGGGTCGGGAGCGAGATCCCGCGCGGCACCACGGTCGCCGGCGTCGACATCGGGGGGCTGGACGACGTGGCCGCCGTGCAACGGCTGGACGATCAGCTTGCCGAGCGCGCCGCGTCGGTCTCGGTGGACGTCGACGGTCGGGTCCGGAGCCTCCCGGCGTCCCGCTTCGGCCTGCAGTTCGACCCCGAGGCAAGCGTGGACGCCGTGCCTCGTCGTGAGGCGCTTTCCCTGCGCCTGGTGGGCCAGGTGTTCGGGCAGGAGGTCGATCCCGCGATCGACGTGGACGCGCGCCAGCTCACCCGTGGCGTCCGCGCCCTGGCTCGGCGGGTCGACCAGCCCGTCCGACAACCACGCATCGGATACGACGGCAGCGAGGTGGTCACGGTCGCTCCGCGGGCCGGTGTCGCCCTCGACCGGGCCGCCGCCGCCACTGCGATCGCCGACTCCTACCTGGTCGGCGAGGAACCGGTCGCCATCGCGGTGGAGACGGTGGAGCCGCTGGTCTCCGAGTCCGAGCTCGACGAGACCGCCGCGACGGCCGCCGTCGAGGCCGTGTCAGCGCCGGTGACGCTCCAGGTCGACGGCGCCACGCTCACGGTGGAGCCGGAACAGATCGCGGCCGTCCTGTCCTTCCGGGCCACGGAGGACGGCATGGAGCCCACGGTCGACGGTGCGGCTCTCCGAGAGCTGCTGGGTGAGCCCCTTGCCGAGGTCGGCACCCCAGCAGTGGATGCCTCGTTCGACGTGTCCTCAGGGACGCCCAAGGTCGTTCCCGGCAAGACCGGCTTCGGTGTCGACGACCAGCAGCTCGCCGACGGGCTGGTCGCCGCCTTGGCGGCGGACGACCGTCGGGCAGAGCTCGAGATGGGCAAGGTCGTCCCGGACCTGACCACGCGCGAGGCGAAGGACCTGGGGGTGAGCGAGGTCATCTCGACGTTCACCCAGGAGTTCCCCTACGCCGCGTACCGGGTCACGAACATCGGCGTCGCAGCCGAGAAGATCACCGGGACGGTCCTCGAGCCCGGCGAGACCTTCAGCCTGAACGGGGTCGTCGGTGAGAGGACGCCGGAGAACGGGTTCGTCAAGGGCTACATCATCGTGGGCAACCGGCTCGTGGAGGACTACGGCGGCGCTGTCTCGACCATCACCACGGCGATGTGGCACACCGCGTTCTACGCCGGCATGACACGGGTCGAGCAGCGTGCCCACGGCTTCTGGATCTCCCGCTACCTTCCCGGCCTCGAGGCGACGGTCTCGTGGGGCAACCTCGACCTGAAGTTCCGCAACGACACCCCCTACGGGGTGTTGATCACCGCGTCGGTCACGGACACCTCCGTCACCACGACCATGTGGAGCACCAAGTACTGGGACATCAAGGCGGAGTTCGGACCGCGGACGAACATCCGCCCTGCGGGCACCGTCTACGACCCGGCCGAAGGCTGCGTCGCGCAGTACGGAGTCGACGGCTTCGACATCGTGGTCACCCGCGTCTGGTCGCGTGACGGGAAGGTCGAGCGCCGGGAGCCGCTGTCCACCTCGTACAGCGCGGCACCGACGGTCATCTGCTCGGCGAAGCCGGATCCCAAGCCCAGCGACAAGCCCAGCGACAAGCCTTCTGACAAGCCTTCTGACAAGCCCAGCGACAAGCCCAGCGACAAGCCCAGCGACAAGCCCGCCGACTCCGGTCAGCAGGCCCAGGGCGGGTCCGGAGGTGGCGGCAACAGCTCGTAGCCGGTCACAGGCGCCCGGCTGCCTTCAGCGCCAGGTAGTGGTCGGCCAGCGCGGGTGCGAGATCGTCCGGCTGCGCGTCCACCACGTCCAGCCCGATCCGCTGCATGTGGTCGGACGCCGTACGTCTCTCCTCGGCGAAGCCGGCGGCTGCTGCGGCGCGGTAGGTGTCGTGCAGGTCGGCTGGTCGCTGGAGCATCATCGCCATGGCCGGGTCGCTGACTCCCGCCAGCACCACCTGATGCCGCCGGACCAGAAGCGGACTGACGGGCGCGAGCCCGTGCAGCAGCGGTGACGGGTCGAGCGAGGAAAGGAGAACCACGAGCGACCTGTGGCGAGAGCGCCGCGCGATCTCGGGGACGAGCCCGGTCCAGTCGGTCTCCACCAGGCTGGGTTCGACGTGAGCGGTCATGGAGGTGACCGCACGGAGCAGACCGGCGCCGGTCTGTCCCTGCACCGAGCCACGCACCCGCCGGTCCCAGGCCAGGACGTCGACCCGGTCGCCGGCCCTGCTGGCGAGGGCCGTCAGCAGCAAGGTCGCCTCGATCGCCGCGTCGAGCCGAGGAGCGTCCCCGACCCGACCCGCTGACGTGCGGCCGCAGTCGAGCACGATCATCACGTGGCGGTCGCGTTCGGGCCGCCACGTCCGCACCATGACGTCGGACGAGCGCGCTGTGGCCCGCCAGTCGATGGACCGCACGTCGTCGCCGATCACGTACTCGCGCAGCGAGTCGAACTCCGTCCCCTCGCCGCGGTGGAGCACGACGGCGCGTCCGTCGAGATCCCGGAGCCGGGCCAGCTTGCTCGCCAGGTGCTTGCGGGACAGGAAGGGTGGCAGCACGTCGACCCGCCACGGCACGGCGGTGCTCTGCTGGCGTCCGGCGAGTCCCCAGGGACCCAGGGTGCGCACCGTGACCCGGTCGGGCATGCGGGCGCCGCGGCGCGTGGGGCGGAGCTCGGTGGTGACGGTCCGCCGCTCTCCCGCCGGGACGTCGAGCGGGACCGCCGCCGGCCACGCCCCTGCGGAGGGTGGCCAGGCGTCCCGCAGCCAGCCGCGGGCGGACCGGGTGCCGGTGTGAGTGATGCGGAGCCGCGTCGTGGCGGACTCGCCGATCCGTACCTGCGTGTCCCCCTCTCGGCTCAGGCCCAGCTGTCGAGGGTTCGGCGCGCGCAGCGCATCGACGGCCACCAGGAGGAGCAGCAGCGCAAGACCGAGCCAGAACGTGCTCCACCCGGGCACCACCAGGACGGCGACAGCCAGGGCGGCGGCACCCAGCGTGGCGCGTCCTGTGACGACCAGGTCCATGCGCACGTCAGCGCGGCACCGGGACCGCGCTCAGCACGGCGTCCAGCACGCCATCGGCCGTGCTTCCCTCGAGCTGCGCTTCCGCCCGCAGCTGGAGGCGGTGCCGCCAGGCGGGTTTGGCCACGGTCTTGACGTCGTCGGGGGTGACGAAGTCGCGGGCGCTCAGCCACGCCCACGCCCGGGCGGCGGCGAGCAGCGCGGTGCTCCCGCGCGGCGAGACGCCGAGCTCCACCCCGCTGGCGGCCCGCGTGGCCCGGGCCAGGTCGACCACGTAGCCCGCCACGTCGGAGGAGATGGTCACGGTGGCGACCGACCGCCGGGCCTCGTCGAGCGCAGCGACGTCGGCCACCGCCCTGATACCGGCGGCCACCAGATCTCGCGGGTCGAAGCCGGCGGCGTGCCGCGTGACGATGTCGATCTCGTCGTCGCGCGCCGGTATGGGCATCGTCAGCTTCAGCAGGAAGCGGTCGAGCTGCGCCTCTGGCAGCGGGTAGGTGCCTTCGTACTCCACCGGGTTCTGCGTGGCCGCCACCAGGAAGGGCTCAGGCAGAGGGCGCGGGACCCCGTCGACGCTCACCTGACGCTCCTCCATCGCCTCGAGCAGCGCGGCCTGCGTCTTGGGGGGCGTGCGGTTGATCTCGTCAGCCAGGAGGAGGTTGGTGAAGACGGGCCCCGGCCGGAAGGCGAACTCGGCGGTCCGGGCGTCGTAGACGAGGGAGCCGGTGACGTCTCCCGGCATCAGGTCGGGGGTGAACTGCACCCTCTTGCTGTCGACGGCGAGGGTCTGCGCGAGGGTTCGCACGAGCAGGGTCTTGGCGGTCCCCGGCACCCCCTCGAGCAGCACGTGCCCGCGGCAGAGCAGGGCGATCAGCACCCCACTGACCACGGCGTCCTGCCCGACGACCGCCTTGGCCACCTCTGCGCGTACGGCGAGCAGGGCGGAACGCGGGTCGTCGCCCTGCTGGGCCGGCTGCTGTGCGGACTGCTGGGATCCGTCGGTCACCGCTGACCTGCTTCCTGCTCGAGGGTGGACAGCTGCTGGGCCAGCGACACGAGGCTGGCGTCGTCGTGTGGCGCAGCACCGTACAGAAGCCGCTGCACCTCGTCCTCGCGACGCCCCGCGACGCGGGAGGTCGCAGCGACGACGACGTCGGCTCCGGACGCCCTGGGGAGTCCGAGTCGCCGGACCAGCAGGGTCTGGGTCCGTCGCCGGAGATGCTGCGCCGCCTGGTCGCGCGTGCGGTATCGCTGGTAGATCTGCGCCCGTCCCTCGGTGGTCTCGGAGGCCCGCACCGCGACGGGAAGCGGTTCGACCACCACCGGACCGAGCCGACGACCTCTCCAGGCGGCGAGCGCGACGGCCACGACGACAATCGCGGCCAACAGGGGCCACACAGCCTCCGGCAGCAACGACGTGAGCGGCTGCGTCCCGGTGAACTCCGGGGTGGGCAACCACCACACGACGGCCGACTGCGTACCGACCAGGTTCAGTGCGAGGGCCGCGTTGCCGTCGTCGGCCAGCCGGTCGTTGGTCATGAACTCGGCGGAGCCGAGGACGGTGTGCCGCTGACCGGCCGCCGTGGTCACCTGGACGACGGTGCCACCGTCGCCGGCCGGGTAGCACGAGGCGCCTGGGGACAGGTCGTCGCGTTCCGGATGGGGACCGACCGCGTAGACGACACCGCCGGTGAGCGCGGTACCCGCCGCGGTTGCCGCAGGCAGGGCACAGTCCGGGAGGCGTTCGTCGACATCGGCGGTGTCGATCGGGGTCACGCCGAGGTATGCGGGTGACTGTGCGGGGACGCCGAGCAGGACGACGTCCGCCTGAGCAGTCTCCAGTTCACGGAGCACGGTGGGGCTGAGGATCTCCGGGTACGCCACCACCACGGTGGTGCCGGGGGGCGATCGCAGAGCGCGCGCTGCATCGGTGGTCCGCTCCACCGTGGCGCCCTGCGCGCGCAGCAGCTCGGCGAGTGCTCGCGTCCCCCCTGGAGTCGCGGCATCGGGATCGAGGTAGGTCCTGCTGGTCGCGGGGGTCAGCAGTGCGGTCATCAGCCCCAGCCCCACCAGCACCCCCGCCGCGACGGCCAGGCGTCGGCGTCCGGTCGCGCGGCTCGTCGTCAGACTCATGCCGGCTGCCCCACCATCGAGGTGGACCGCAGGGCGGCGTCGAGGTCCCGCAACCGGTCGTAGCCCGCTGCGGTGCCCGGGCGTCCGCCGTACGCGACCTCGTCGAAGGTGCGTGCCGCATCGGACAGGGCAGTGCGCGACGACGGGAACGTGGCCGCACCCGCAGCCGCAGCCTCGTCGGCCGTTCGCCCTGGGCGGGCGTCGACGGCGCCGCGCTCCTCCATGGACCGGACCAGCGCACGGAAGATCTCCAGGGTGGCGGTGGTCCAGTCGGCGCGCGCGGCGGCGTCGGACGCCGAGGCACGGTGCGCGGCGGCGCTCACGGTGCGATCGGTGAAGACCGCACCGCGTGCGGGGTGTCGACGCGCCACCCATCCGACCCGGCGGGCGACGACCAGGAGCAGCAGGCTGATCACGGCGACCAGGACGATGATCCAGACGACGCCGTCGGCGGCACCGACGAGATCACTGACGGCTGACCCGATGCGGTCCCAGAGCCAGGTGGCGGCTCGCTGCCACCACGGCGGCTGCGCCCGTGCGTAGACGGGGTCGGCGAGCTCGCGCAGCGCCAGGTCACGTGCCTCGGGCCCACCGATGTCGACGGGGATGCCCCACGGCGCAGTCACAGCCCCTGTGCCTGCCGAGCCAGGGTGATGTCGAGCCCCTCCACCCGCATCCGACGGTCGATGTAGATCAGTGCGATCACGGCAGCGACGAAGGGCAGCGTGATGGTCGAGACGATGACGCTGCCCACCGTGCTGATGGTCGTGTTGATGATGAAGCGGGTCTCGTCCACCGTCAGGTTGACCGGGTCGATCGAGGGCGCGACGAACTCGGGCACGGAGAACGGGATGCTGACGGCGGCGCTGATGACGAAGTAGATCAGCACCATCAGCGCGAGCGCGCCGAAGGTACGCCACCAGGCGCCCTTGACCAGCTGCCACGAGCGGCTCAGTGCGGCCCCGACGCCGGAGCGCTCGAGCACGAGCGCAGCCGACGCCAGCGAGAGCCCGACGCCCACCCAGATGCCGGGCAGCACGCAGAGCAGGAACAGCGGGATCAGGATCAGCGTCGTCAGCAGCGAGAGCCCGATCAGGGCCCAGGCATGCGGCCGCACCCGCTGCCACGCCTCCTCGAGACTGATCTCGCGCCCCAGCACCGCCTCACCCATCACGACCGTCACGATGCCGGTGAGCAGCACCGTGGCGACGAGCTGGAAGAGTGCCGACACCAGGGTCAGCAGCAGGGTCGGCCCGAGGAGACCGACGATGTCGCTGCCGCTCGCGGTCTCCGGGTCCAGGTCGGCGAGGCCGTCGTAGATCCCGATGGTGAGCAGCGACGTGACGAACCCCAGCAGCCCGAGGGCGAGCGCCACGACGAACGACGGCACAAGGATCGAACGGGGGTACCGGCGGATGGCCGTGATGGCCCCGTCCAGGAGCTCGGGGATGCCGAGCGGACGCAGGGGGATGACACCGGGCTTCTGAGCGGGAGGTGGGGGTCCCCAGCTCCCCATCGGCGGCGGCGGCGTCCAGGCCGTGGGCGGGGTCGGGCCCGGCGACGCGTCCGGTGGCGTGGGGTCGTCGGTCATCGCGCCATCGTGCCACGGTGGCACGAGGAGCGTCGTGGTGCCACGTCCGGGCCCGAGGTGCGACGATGGGCGCCATGAAGGGACGCATCCTGGTCGTGGACGACGACACCGCGCTGTCGGAGATGCTCGGCATCGTGCTGCGCGGAGAAGGCTTTGAGCCCTATCTGTGCGCCGACGGGGAGCGGGCGGTGGCGGCCTTCAAGGAGTTCAACCCCGACCTGGTGCTGCTCGATCTCATGCTGCCGGGAAGGGACGGCATCGAGATCTGCCGCGAGATCCGCGCAGAGTCCGGGGTGCCGATCGTCATGCTCACCGCCAAGGGCGACACGGTCGACGTCGTGCTCGGTCTGGAGACGGGCGCGGACGACTACGTGGTCAAGCCCTTCAAACCGAAGGAGCTCGTGGCGCGCATCCGCGCGCGGATGCGCCGCACAGACGAGGGCCGCCCGGAGTCGCTGGAGATCGGCGACCTGTCGATCGACGTGCCCGGTCACACCGTCAAGCGGGACGGCGAGGCGATCTCCCTGACACCGCTGGAGTTCGACCTCCTGGTGGCCCTGGCCCGCAAGCCGTGGCAGGTGTTCACCCGGGAGATCCTGCTCGAGCAGGTGTGGGGGTACCGTCACGCGGCGGACACCCGGTTGGTCAACGTCCACGTGCAGCGGCTGCGGTCGAAGATCGAGCGCGACCCCGAGCACCCGGAGATCGTCGTGACCGTCCGAGGGGTCGGGTACAAGGCCGGTCCGGCCTAGGGCATGGACCTCCACGCAGGCAGCCTCGGCCGCGGGCCGGTCGGACGCTGGATGGGCCGGACCGTCGGCGCGGTCCGGCACCGCTGGCGCTCGTCGCTGTACCTGCGGGTCGTCGCCACGACCCTCGCGCTCTCCCTGGTCGTCGTCGTCGTGCTGGGCCAGATCCTCGTCGGTCGCATCACCTCCGGGCTCCTCGACGCCCGACAGCGAGCCTCCCTGGTCGAGGCACGCGCCGGGCTCAACCAGGCCGAGGCGCTGATCGCGGCATCCGACCAGGCCGACCCGGACACTGCTCCGCAGCTGGTGCAACAGGTCTTCGTCCAGATGGCCAACCGCGGCGCGGGCACCCCTCGGCTGTACGACGTCCTGCTGCTGAGCCCGTCGACGTCGTTCCAGCAGTTCAGCTCCAGCCCGGTGCGCGAGGCGAGTGTGCCGGCGGACCTGCGGGAGGCCGTCCAGCTGGACGGTGTGCAGGCGTCGACGTTCACCGAGATCAGCTATGGCGACGGCCGGCCCTCGGTGCCGGGCTTCGCGGTCGGTGCGCCGCTGGATGTGCCTGGTCTCGGCGCCGCGGAGCTCTACTACCTCTTTCCGCTCACCCAGGAGCAGCAGACGCTGGACCTCGTCGAACGGACCCTGATGTTCGCCGGGCTGGTCCTGGTGCTGCTGCTCGCGTGGATCTCGTGGTTCGTCACGCGTCAGGTCGTCGACCCGGTGCGCTATGCGGCGGCGATCGCCGAGGAGTTCTCCGCAGGACACCTGTCCGAACGCATGAAGGTCCGCGGCGAGGACGACCTGGCGCGGCTGGCCCGGTCTTTCAACGACATGGCGGAGAGCCTGCAGCTGAAGATCAGCCAGCTCGAGGACCTGTCCCGGGTGCAGCGCCGCTTCGTGTCGGACGTCTCCCACGAGCTGCGCACACCCCTCACCACCGTCCGGATGGCGACCGACGTGCTGCACGAGGCGCGAGGCTCGTTCGACCCGGCAACCGCGCGCTCGGCGGAGCTGCTGCAGAACCAGCTCGACCGGTTCGAGGCTCTGCTTGCCGACCTCCTCGAGATCTCCCGGTTCGATGCCGGGGCCGCGACCCTCGACCCGGTCCGCGGTGACCTGCGTGACACCGTCGCCTCCGTCGTCGAGGTGATGCGTCCGCTGGCCGAGCGGATGGGCACCGAGGTCCGGCTGCACCCGTGTGCGGAGCCGGCCACGGCGGAGTACGACCCACGCCGGGTCGACCGCATCCTGCGCAACCTGCTCGCCAACGCGTTCGAGCACGGTGAGGGCGAACCGATCGACGTCCGAGTCGGAGTCTCGGACGACGCGGTGGCCGTCTGCGTCCGCGACCACGGGACCGGCCTGCGGCCCGGTGAGTCGTCGCTGGTGTTCAACCGCTTCTGGCGGGCCGATCCCGCCCGGGCACGTTCGCTCGGCGGCACCGGGCTCGGGCTCCCCATCGCCCTCGAGGACGCCCACCTCCACGGTGGCTGGCTGCAGGCGTGGGGTGAACCCGGCGACGGCGCGAGCTTCCGGCTGACCCTGCCGCGCCGACTGGGTGCGGAGATCGACAAGGCTCCCCTTCCGCTTGACCCGCCGGACATGCGTACCGGCCGTCGGATGCCCCTGAGTGTCGGCGGCCCGCGGCGGTCATCGGCTCCCGAGGGTCGAGCAGATGGCTAGGTCCTCGAGGACCGGGATCCGCCGCCTGCTGCTGGTGGCGCTCCTCGCCACCGTGACGGTCGGGTGCGCGGAGCTGCCCACCAGCGGTCCGGTGGAGCGCGGTGACCAGGTGCGCGCAGCTGCCGACGACCCGATCGTCCGGGTGCTCCCGCGCGCTCCCGCGAGCGGTGCCACGCCGGAAGAGGTCGTCAACGGGTTCCTGTCGGCGTCGGCCAGCTTCGAGAACGACCACGCGGTGGCCCGCCTCTTCCTGACCCCGGCGGCGTCCACCCGGTGGGACCCCAACGCCGGGGTGACCGTCATCGACGACATCCCGGGGTACGAGCTGCGCCGGGAGGCCAGTCGAGTGCTGATGTCTGCGCGTCAGGTGGGCACCATCGGGGTCGACGGCGCTCTCACCCCCGAGGCCGGGATCCCCATCCAGCGCTCGTTCCAGCTGCAGCGGGTGGACGGTGAGTGGCGGATCGGGCACCTGCCGCAGGGTCTCCTGCTCAACCGGTTCGACGTTGAACGCGCGTACCGCGCGTTCAACACCTTCTTCTTCAACCCTGACGGCTCGCTCCTGGTCCCCGACCCCGTGTACATCCCGCTGGAGCAGGCCGGTAGCACCACCAGCCTGATGCGCGCCCTGCTCGACGGGCCGACCCGTTGGCTGCGGCCCGCGGTGCAGAGCACGATTCCCGTGGGGACCTCGTTGGTCGTCAGCTCGGTGCCCGTCGAGAACGGCGTCGCTCAGGTCGATCTGTCCACAGACTTCCTCGACACGGGTGTGCAGGATCGCGAGCTCGCGGCTGCCCAGGTGACGATGACGATGCTCCAGATCCCCGAGGTCACCGGGGTGACGATCAGTGTCGAGGGCAACCCGCTGCAGCTCCCCACCGCGCCGGCGGTGATGGATGCCGACACCTGGGCGACGTACGACTCGGACGCCTTGGTGTCGGCGCTCGGTGCGCTGTTCGTGAAGGGAGGGACGGTCAGCTCCTGGAGCGATGACGGCGACCCCGTCCCCACCGAAGGGGTGCTGGGAAGTGGTGACCGCGAGGTGCGGAGCCCCTCGCAGTCCTGGGACGGGTCGGTGGTCACGGGGTTGAGTGCTGACGCCCGGACCTTGTGGCTCACCACCCCCTTCGTCTCGGACGGCGTCGCGCGACAGATCTCCGGGAGGCGCCTGCTGCCCGCGTCGGTGGACGGTCAGGGTGATGTGTGGGTGGTCGACACCGGAGCCGAGGTGCCGCAGGTGTCGCGGTCGGTCGACGCCGGACCGTGGCGGCAGGTGACCTTCCCCCCGATCGCAGGACGCCTGACCGGTTTCCGGGTCTCGGTCGACGGCACCCGGGTCGCCGTGGTCGTGCGCGACCAGCGGGGACAGGGCCGACTGCTCATCGGACGCATCGTGCGCTCGGGCCGGGACACCAAAGTCGAGGCGTTCCGACCCGTGGAGCTCACGTTGGTCGACGTCAGTGCGCTGTCGTGGGCCGGAGCGGATCGTCTCGTCGTGGTCGGGGGGACCAGAGGCTCGGCGCTCGAGCCGACGACGGTCTTCGTGAACGGGACGGTGGAACCCGTCACTGGCATCTCGCTCGCATCGGTGAAGGAGATCACGGCTGCGCCGAACCAGCTGATCCTGGCCGGCACCGCGGAGAACGAGATCGCCGAGTACGTCGAGACGGGGTGGCGCACCGTCGGTCGAGGGCGCGATCCCGCCTACCCCGGGTAGAGGCTCGTCCACACCTGACCGAAGAGGCGGCGGCCGATGACGCCCCGTCGGCACAGTGTCCGGATGACACCACTCTGGGTCTCCCTGGGCGACCTCGCCCTCGGTCGGCGCTGCCTGCAGTGCGGCAGCCCCGGTCGCCCTTGGTGCGAGGCGTGCGTCCGCGAGGTGTACGACCCCCACGTGGTGCGGACCCCCCGGGGGCACCTGGTCCATGCCGCCGCCGACTACGAGGGCCCGGTGCGCTCGGCCATCCTCGCGCACAAAGAGCACTCCCAGCTGTCACTGGCAGGTCCGCTGGGACGGCTGGCCGCGTCCGGGCTGAGCACGCTGCTGGCAGACGCTCGTGTGGAGCGACGGGACGGTGGCGTCCACCTGGTCTCGGCTCCCTCCCGAGGCACTGCCGTCCGCGGGCGCGGTCACGACCACGCCCGGCGACTCGCTCGTGCGGCAGCCCGCTGGTGCCCCGACTCGGTGAGTGGCGGCCCGGTGCTGCGCTGGCAGCGGTCGGTCGCCGACCAGGGCGGCCTGGGTGCCGAGGAGCGTGCCGCCAACATGATCGGGGCCATGCGGGCCGCGCGCGTCACGCGAGCTGGCGCCTCGGTGGTCGTCGTCGACGACATCGTCACGACGGGTGCCACCCTCGACGAGGCGCACCGGGCCCTCGAGGCGGCGGGCTGCCGCGTGGTGGGGGCCGCGGTCGTGGCATCCGTCTCACCCCGATGGGGTGTCGCCCGCACCACGCGGCTGGGCTAGCGTTCGTGGTGAGAGCACAGCTCGGTTCCGAGAGCCGAGCCTCCCCGGGCAGCCGGGGCCGGTCCAACGAAGGGGCGGGTCATGGAAATCGTCGTACGGGGACGTCACATCGAGGTGTCGGACCGCTTTCGCGAGCACGTGTCCGAGAAGTTGACGAAGATCGAGCGCTACGACGGGAAGTGCCACCGCGTCGACGTGGAGGTGTCCGCCGAGCAGAACCCGCGGCTCGCTGACCACGCCGTGCGGGTCGAGCTCACCTGCCATGGCAAAGGTCCCGTGATCCGTGCGGAGGCCTCTGCCGACGAGAAGTATGCAGCGCTCGACGTCGCCTACGGTCGGCTCGTCGAACGGCTCCGCCGCGCGGCGGAGCGTCGCGGCGACCATCGTCGCAAAGGACGAGCGATCACCGAGCGCATCCACGCGGCGTCCCCGACGGCGGGAATGGTCGAAGAAGCTGCGGCTGAGGCCGCCGGGGAGTCGGGGCCGGAAGGTCCGTTCCTGGTCCGGGAGAAGACACACCGGGCTCCGGCGATGACGCTCGACCAGGCGCTGTACGAGATGGAGCTCGTCGGGCACGACTTCTTCCTCTTCCACGACGCCGAGACCGACACCCCGAGCGTCGTCTACCGACGCAAGGGGTACGACTACGGAGTCCTGCACCTCGAGGTCGAGGCGGCGGCAGCGGGAGCCACAGCGTCCTGACCGGGTCGGGCTTAGCCCATGGCGGTAGGAGTTCTGGTCCTTCCGGGTGGTCCACTAGGCCGAATGGGTGACCCGAAGGGGGCATTCCGTGCCATCATGACCAGATGACCGCGGACACCGAGGGGGCTGTCCCCCCTGCAGCTCGCAGCGAACGGCGTGAGGACCCCATCCGGGTGCTCGTCGTGGACGACCACGCCCTCTTTCGCCGTGGCCTCGAGATGGTGCTGGTCCAGGAGACCGACATCGAGGTGGTCGGTGAGGCCGCTGACGCCGAGGCGGCGGTCGACCGAGCGGCCGAGCTGCTCCCCGACGTCGTGCTGCTGGACGTGAGGATGCCCAAGGGCTCCGGCATCGAGGCGTGCGTGGCGATCAAGGAGGTCGCACCGAGCGCCCGCATCATCATGCTGACCATCAGTGACGAAGAGGCCGACCTCTACGAGGCGATCAAGGCCGGAGCCACCGGCTACCTGCTGAAGGAGATCTCGATCGACGAGGTCGCGGCCGCGGTGCGTGCCGTGCACGACGGCCAGTCGCTGATCAGCCCCGCGATGGCGAGCAAGCTGCTGACCGAGTTCGCCCTGATGGCGAAGCGATCCCACGAACGCACCCAGCAGGTGCCGACGCCACGGCTCACCGAGCGTGAGCTCGAGGTGCTCAAGCTCGTCGCGCGCGGCCTGAACAACCGCGACATCGCGCGCGAGCTCTTCATCTCGGAGAACACCGTCAAGAACCACATCCGCAACATCCTGGAAAAGCTCCAGCTCCACTCGCGCATGGAGGCTGTCGTGTACGCCGTGCGCGAGAAGCTGCTCGAGATCACCTGACCGTCGGAGGTCGGGGCTACGCTCCCGAGCCATGCCGCGCATCCCGGAGCTCCTGACCCTCGCTCAGGCGCGTCGGGTCGCTCTGGCCGCGCAAGGCTTCACCGACCCGCCGCCCAAGGGTGCGCCCGACCGCCGCTCCTTGCGGCGGGTGCTCTCACGCACCGGTCTGTTCCAGATCGACTCGGTCAACGTCCTTGCCCGGGCGCACTACCTCCCGCTCTTCAGCCGGCTGGGTCCCTACCCGGTGGAGCTGCTCGACCGGGCCGCGTACCGTCCGCCCCGATTGCTGTTCGAGTACTGGGGCCATGAAGCCAGCCTCCTCCCGGTCGACACGCAGCCGTTGCTCCGGTGGCGCATGGACGACGCGGAGCACCACGCGTGGGGAGGCATGCGCCGGATTGCCGAGGAACGGCCGAAGCTGCTCGAGACGCTGCTGGCAGACGTCCGTGCGGACGGCCCGCTCACCGCAGGCGAGCTCAGCGCACGGCACGATCGCCATCTGCCCAAGCGCACCGGACCGTGGTGGGACTGGTCCGACGTCAAGCGCGCCCTCGAGTACCTGTTCTGGGCGGGCGAGATCACCACCAGCGAGCGGCGTGGTTTCGAGCGCGTCTACGACGTGCCGGACCGGGTGCTGCCCTCCGAGGTCATCGCGGCACCCACACCGGGGCGGGCGGAGGCTCAGCGCGAGCTGCTCCGTCGCTCCATCCGCTCGCTCGGAGTCGCGACGGCCCGCGACCTGCGCGACTACTACCGACTCCCTGCGCAGGATGCCAGGGCGCGGATCGCCGAGCTGGTCGAGGCCGGCGAGCTGCTGCCCGTCCAGGTCGAGGGATGGCGCACTCCCACCTATCTCGACCCGGGGGTCAGGCTGCCGCGCTGGGTCCGCGGGGCCGCCTTGCTCTCGCCCTTCGACCCGGTGGTCTGGGAACGCGACCGGACCGAGCGGCTCTTCGGGTTCTGGTACCGGATCGAGATCTACGTCCCCGCGCCCAAGCGGGTCCACGGCTACTACGTCCTGCCCTTCCTCCTTGACGACTCCCTTGTGGCACGCGTCGACCTCAAGGCCGAGCGGACGACCGGCCAGCTGCTCGTGCAGAGCTCCTGGTCCGAACCGGGCGCCCCGCAGGAGACAGCCGAGCGGTTGGCGGCAGAGCTGCGCCGGATGGCCGACTGGCTCGGCCTGGCCGATGTCGTGGTGAAGCGCCGTGGGGACTTGGCGCCGCGGCTTGCCGAGGCCGTGGCCCAGCTGCCCTGACCTCAGCGGCTGTCGAAGGTCCGCGTGTGCACCCACAGGTGACGCAGGGTGCCCGCGACGCGCGTCGGCGTGGACGCGGGCGCACAGGATCCGAAACCGACGTCAGTGGCCAGGGAACATGAGGCGTCGTTGGCGCGCTCATGCTCGATCCGAAGGCTGCCCATCCCCAGCCGGTCGACGGCGTAGCGGGTAGCGACCGCCACCCCAGCGCGTGCGTAGCCTCGGCGCCGGTGCCTGGCGAGCACCCAGTAGCCAAGCTCTGCGCTCCGGGTCTGGGTGTCGATGGTGGCGATGCTGACACGGCCGACCGGTTCGGCGTCGGCCTCCATCACCCAGTCGCAGCGATCGGGCGCCACGCGACCCCTCAGCCATGCCTCCGCAGCGGCTGAGGAGTGAGCCGCGCCGACCGTCGAGTAGCGGGCGATGTCGGCGTCCGCCGCTGCCTGTCGGACGAAGGCCAGATCGGCGACGTCGAAGCGCCACGGACGAAGGACGAACCCACCCTGGGTGAGGTCGGGGGTCGGATTGCCTCGGAGGAAGGCACGCACTCAAACGTAGTGGTGGACGCCCGTCCACCAACGCCTGGCATCAGCTGTCGTCGGGTGGTGGATCGGTGTACTGCCAGGGGTGGGTCTCCAGTGTGCGACCGCTCGGCGTGGTCCACGTCATCACGCCATCCGCTGCAAGTGACACGCTCCACCCTGCCTGGTGCTTGAGGCGGTGATGGCGTCGGCAGAGGACGGCGAGGTTGCCGGCCGAAGTCTCACCAGCAGGGAACGGCACGGTGTGATCGAGGTCGGTGCCGGCGGCGTCGGCAGAGCGCCGACAGCCAGGGAAGCGGCAGGTGACGTCACGGGCGCGAACGTGCCGCTCGAGGGCCGCTGAGGGGCGGTATCGCTTCTCAGCCAGCTCGATGAGTGTGCCGGCCATGGGGTCGGTCACCAGCCGTCGCCAGGTGACCTGCTGGGTGATCTGTTCGGTGGCCGGCAGACCGATGCCCAGGCCCGCCAGCTCGCCGCTCGTCACCGCGCCCAGGCCGGCGACCTCAGCGGGGTCACCCGACCTGCCTTCGAGACTGGCCTCGGAGACGACCACCCGCAGCTCGACGGAAGGAGGTGTCTTACGGCCCAGCAGCAGGTCGACGGCGATGTCCGCGCGTCGCTGGTCCATGGTGCGTGCGTCGTCGGCGCCCAAGGCGGACGCCGCAGCGGTGAGTGCGAGCTGAATCCGTCGCGCGTCGACCGACGGGAGCAACGCCCACAGCTCGCTGACCCCGTCGTCGCGCGGCATGACCACCACCCGACGATCGGCGACGGCCCGTCGACGCCGCTCCTCGGCGGCGTGAGGATCCGCGGCGATCACCCGCCGTCGCAGCCACGCCCGCAGCTGCGGCACGGTGTGAGTCGAGCCGTAGCCGACGGCGTCGTCGCTCACCCTGTCTCGGGTCGACGGCGCAAGGTGGTCGACCTGCTCACAGATCAGTGCAGCCTTCCGGCCGTCGATCCGCCCCGTACGCCAGGCGTGCCGCACCGGATGTAAGGCTGCCACTCGGCAGGCGGTCTCGTACCGGTGGGCAGCTGCCACCGTGGTGCAGCTCAGCAAGGCCGCGATCTCGTCCGACGTGAACTCCTCATGACTGTGGCCGCGCATGCCGGACGCGGACTCGGACCGATCCAGCGCCTGAGCCTCGCGAGCCATCGCGGCCATCGTCTCGGCCTGCGCCGCCTCGGTGGCGTTGCGTACCGCCTCGAGGCCGACGAGCAGCGCGCGCAACCGGTCGTCGGTGGGCAACCCCTCGGGACCGCCGCACGGCGCGACCCTCGGTGTGGACACGACGGCGGCGAGCAGGGCCGCGACCCGGTCACCGATGTCGGCGACCTGGTCGCAGATGGTGCGGGCGGCGTCGGTCATGGGGGCCACTCTGCCACCGGGGTCCGACAGGGTGACCTGCCGTTTCCCCAGGCGAAGCAAGGGGAAACCGTCCGTCAGACGTCGCTCCGCAGTCGTGCGTGGACGTGCTCGTCGTGCAGCTGTCCGTCACCGAATCGGTGGGACTTCCGCAGGGTTCCCTCGAGTCGGTACCCGGCCTGCTCGGCCACCCGGCACGAGACCTCGTTCTCCACCGCGTGCATCAGTCCGATCCGCTCCAGGGCCAGGGTTCCGAACGACCACTCGGTCACCTGCTGCAGCGCTTCAGCGGCGTAGCCGTGGCCCCGCCCGTGCGGCAGCAGGCCGTACCCGATCTCGGCGTTGGCGTTCTCGGGGTCGATCAGCTGCAGCTGGATCCCGCCCAGCACGTCATCGTCCGCCGGCGTCGAGATGACCCAGGCGGCGTGCTTGCCGTGTGACCAGTCCGCGCGACTTCGACACCGCCGTTCGGCGTCCTCGAGGTCGACGACTCCCTCGGGGTCCCAGAGGGAGGCTTCTGGGTCGAGCGCGTAGGCGAGGACGGCTTCTGCGTCGGACTCCCGGTAGGGGCGCAGCAGCAGCCGGGGGGTGGACAGGGTCACCGCGGAGTCGGGCCATCCCTCGAGCGTCGTGCGCGGGCGCGGCGTGCCGGCCGCGGCCCTCGCCAGGTCATCCGGTAGGAGGGAACCGAGCCAGTTGTCGCGACGCTGCCCGCGCTGCACGATCCCGCGCCGCTCGATGCCCTCGACCCGGAAGCCGACCGATTCGACGACGGCGCGGCTGCCGACGTTGCCGACGTAGGCCCTCCACACGACGCGGTCGCTGCCCATGTCCTCGAACGCCCATCGCGCCATGCGACGAACGGCGCGCGTGGCGACACCCCTGCCCCGAGCCTCCGCTGACACCCAGTAGCCGATCTCCGGGCCGCTGACGGCATCGAACCTGCCGATCCCGAAGGAGCCGAGGAGGGCTCCGGTGGTGGAGTCCACGGCGGCGAAGGTCGCTTCGCCGGACTCCCACCGGTCCGGGCTGGTCGAGACGAACCACTCGGCGTCCTCGCGGCTGTAGGGCGAGGGGATGGTCGTCCACCGCTGGATCTCGGGGTCCTGGCAGGCGGTGAAGACCGCCTCGACGTCGTCGGCATCCCACGGGCGCAGTGTCAGATCGCCGTCGGTCAGGGTGATCGGTTCCATCCGCCCATCCTGCCGGGGGACGGCAGGAGGTCACCAATTGATTACGATGGCCCTGCTTCCCACCGCCCCTCGACGACGGAGACCCGCGTGCCTGCTCTTTTCGACAAGCTCATGCGTGCTGGCGAGGGCAAGATCCTCAAGAAGCTGCACCGCATCGCCGAGCAGGTCAACCTCGTCGAAGAGGACTTCGTCTCGCTCACCGACGCCGAGCTGCGCGAGGAGACCGACCACTTCAAGAAGAGGCTGGCCAATGGCGAGTCACTCGATGACCTGCTGCCCGAGGCCTTCGCCGCGGTCCGCGAGGCGGCCAAGCGCACCCTGGGTCAGCGCCACTACGACGTGCAGATCATGGGTGGCGCGGCACTGCACCTGGGCAACATCGCTGAGATGAAGACCGGTGAGGGAAAGACCCTGGTCTCGACCCTCCCCGCCTATCTCAATGCCCTGGCCGGTGAGGGCGTGCACATCGTCACCGTCAACGACTACCTCGCCGAGCGTGACTCGGAGTGGATGGGACGGGTACACCGGTTCCTGGGTCTGCAGACCGGCGTCATCCTGTCGCGGATGGCTCCGGCGGAGCGGCGGATCCAGTACGGGTGCGACATCACCTACGGCACCAACAACGAGTTCGGGTTCGACTACCTCCGCGACAACATGGCGTGGACCCGCGACGACCTCGTGCAGCGTGGCCACTTCTTCGCCATCGTCGACGAGGTCGACTCGATCCTCATCGACGAGGCCCGGACACCCCTCATCATCAGCGGTCCCGCAGACCAGAGCTCGAAGTGGTACGGCGACTTCGCCCAGCTCGTCAAGCGGCTGCGTGCGGACGAGCACTACGAGGTGGACGAGAAGAAGCGCACGATCGGCGTGCTCGAGGAGGGAGTCGAGAAGGTCGAGGACTACCTCGGCATCGACAACCTCTACGAGTCCGTCAACACGCCGCTCATCGGCTATCTCAACAACGCGATCCGGGCCAAGGAGCTCTTCCGCCGCGACCGCGACTACGTGGTCATGAACGGCGAGGTGCTGATCGTCGACGAGCACACCGGCCGCATGCTCGCCGGACGGCGCTACAACGAGGGCCTTCACCAGGCGATCGAGGCCAAGGAAGGGCGTGGAGGTCAAGGCCGAGAACCAGACCCTGGCCACGATCACCCTTCAGAACTACTTCCGCCTCTACGAGAAGCTCGGGGGCATGACCGGAACGGCCATGACCGAGGCCAACGAGTTCCATCAGATCTACAAGCTCGGGGTCGTTCCGATCCCGACCAACCGGCCGATGATCCGCATGGACGAGGCGGACCTCGTCTACCGGACCGAGCAGGCCAAGTTCAACGCGGTGATCGAGGACCTCGTCGGACGCCACGAGAAGGGTCAGCCGGTGCTGGTCGGCACCACCAGCGTCGAGAAGTCCGAGCTGCTCTCCGGGCAGCTGCGGCGACGAGGAGTCCCGCACGAGGTCCTGAACGCGAAGAACCACGAGCGAGAGGCTTCGATCGTCGCGCAGGCCGGCCGCAAGGGCGCGGTCACGGTGGCGACGAACATGGCCGGGCGCGGCACCGACATCATGCTCGGCGGCAACCCCGAGTTCATGGCGACGGCCGAGCTGGCGCAGCGTGGACTGTCGCCCGTCGAGGACGCCGAGGCGTACGAGCAGGCTTGGCCCGAGGCTCTCGAGAAGGCGAAGAAGTCGGTGGCCGCTGAGCACGAGGAGGTCACGAGCTTCGGGTGGCCTGTACGTCCTCGGCACCGAGCGTCACGAGTCGCGTCGTATCGACAACCAGCTGCGCGGGCGCTCCGGTCGCCAGGGAGACCCGGGGGAGTCGCGGTTCTACCTGTCGCTCGAGGACGACCTCATGCGGCTCTTCAAGGGCAACGTCGTCGACGCGTTCCTCACGCGATTCAACATCCCCGACGATGTCCCGATCGAGGCCAAGATGGTGACCAACGCCATCAAGAGCGCCCAGTCACAGGTCGAGGCGCAGAACTTCGAGACGCGCAAGAACGTGCTCAAGTACGACGACGTCATGAGCCGGCAACGCCAGGTCATCTACGCCGAGCGGCGCCGCGTCCTCGAGGGTGAGGACATCCACGACCAGATCGCCCCGATGCTCGCCGACACCGTCGAGGGCTATGTGCGCAGCGCGACGTCCGACGGGTTCCCGGAGGAGTGGGACCTCGAGCAGCTGTGGACCGCCCTCGGCACGCTCTACCCGGTCGGCGTCACGATCGAGGAGCTCGAGGCAGCGTCCGGCGGTGACCGCGCGGCGTTGACCACCGAGTACCTGGTGGCCGAGCTGCTCGAGGACGCCGGCCACGGCGCTCGAACGTCGGGAGCAGGAGCTCGGCCCCGAGGCGATGCGAGAGCTGGAGCGCCGGGTGGTGCTGTCGGTGCTCGACCGCAAGTGGCGCGAGCACCTGTACGAGATGGACTACCTGCGCGAGGGGATCGGACTGCGCGCGATGGCGCAGCGCGACCCGCTCGTGGAGTACCAGCGCGAGGGGTTCGACCTGTTCGCCGCGATGATGGACGGCATCAAGGAGGAGTCGGTCGGCTTCATCTTCAACCTCGAGGTCGAGGTCGAGGAGCCGAGCGAAGCGGAGGGTGCAGTGCGCCCGGACGCCTCGATGCCGTTCGCGGTGGCTCCGGAGATCCGCGCGAAGGGCTTGGACGAGGAGCATCGTCAGCAACCTCTGCAGTACACGGCGCCCAGCCTGGACTCCGCCGGCGGTGCCACGGTGGTCGCAGCCGACGGCGCCGCCGAGGGCGAGTACGCGGGGACGCCGCGCAACGCACCGTGCCCCTGCGGCTCCGGCAAGAAGTACAAGCGGTGCCACGGGGCGCCCGGACGACGCTGACACCACTCTTCGCGCTTCCACGTGCGCATGGTGAGGTGTCGATCACTCTCCGTAATCAATTCTGGCGAAATGACGGCCACGGGTGGTCGACATGGTCACGCAGCGCAACCAGAATGGGTCTAGCTCGGGGACCGACGATTCCGAAGGGGGATCCATGCGCGTGATGAGAATGGCGGCGATGGGCGCCGCACTGGCGATGGCGGCAGGCATGGTGTTCGCCGCACCGGCGTCCGCGAACCAAGGTGGGTACGGCGAAGGCTGTACTCCAGGCTTCTGGAAGAACCACCTGGACTGGAAGTCTTACGACGACGGCACGGGTGAGACGGCGGACGACTTCGGGCCCAATAGCGACGTCGAGGCCGCACTGCGGGTTGACGTCCCCGGCAGCTTCAGCAGCTCGACGGTCAACTTCGAGACGATGACCGCGCTGCAGGCACTCAAGGCTCGGGGTGGCTCGGACCTCAACGGCGCTACGCAGATCCTGCTGCGCGCCGCCGTGGCCTCGTACCTGAACGCTGACGCCGCACTCGACTTCCCGCTGCGTCGGTTCACCAAGGGGGTTGACGATCAACCGTCGATGCAGTCGGAGATCCAACGCGTGCTCGACAGTGGTGACCGTGCCCAGATCATCGGCTACGCCACCTACCTCGATGGACTGAACAACGCGAGCTGCCCGCTCAGCTAGGTGTGACACTCGACAGCCCTCGGTCATCCGGCCGGGGGCTGTCGTCCGCTACGCCCAGTCGAGCGCGGTGCAGAGCCAGCGGCCGCGTCGGTGCTCGAGCCGCAGCGCCAAGGCTCGGCACCGGGTGCCGCCGGACGTGACCACTGAGACCTCGGCGACGTCCGGCGTCGGTTGGCAGACGTGGACCGACCGCACCTGTTCCGGGTGGCGCGGTCGAGCCCGGCGCGGGTCGAGCTGACGCGCCCGCAGCTGTTGCCGGCGGTCGAGCCGGCGGTAGATGTCCGGCGCCACCCATCGGCCGAGCTGCGTGACCGGCCGCTCGGCCGCCTCGACCTCCAGCACCGCCTGGGCGAGTCGGGCGGCCCAAGGGGCGACGCCCGGACGGTCCCGAGCGACCACCGGAACGGGCGGCGCGCCGGCCGTGAGTCCGGACGGCAGCACGAACTCCAACGGCAGCACCTGCTGGCCGGTGGTGGGCGACGACGCCCGCAGGGAGGGTTCAGGCGGGGGAGGGAGTAGGCGGATGTCGGGGAGGGCACCCGCGAGGGACGTAGCCATTGAACCTCCTCGTAGATGTCGTTTACCTTCGTTTACCTCTGTTTGCCTACGACAGGCTGCACGTTAGCGGTGCGAGGAGGGCCATGGGGCGCTGATCCGCGAGGTGGGGAAAACTCCAGATCACCCTCGGTGCTGTGGACTGCCTGGCTACCGTGCGGCCATGTCCGACTCGTCCTCTGCTGAGCGCGCCGACCCGGACGAGCACGGCTGGCTGCTGGAAGCGGCCGACAAGCGGGCCTCCGATGACGCCCTCGGAGAACGGGTCGAGGTGGAGCGCGCGACCAGTCGCTGGGCGGGCCGCCTGCTCGCTGCTCTCGGGCGCCCGGTCGTGCTGCGCACCGCCGACGGCGTGACGCATGACGGCGTCCTGCTGGATGCCGGTGAGGGCTGGGCCGTGCTGGGTGGTCAGGGCCGGGCTCGACTGGTGATGCTCGCGGAGGTCGTCTCCATGTCGGCGCCGGCCGGCGGTGCGCTCGGGCCGGTTCCGCGCGTGCCGCGCGGCGTGGGTTCGGTCTACCGTCGCTGGGCGCGTCTGGCTGGGCCGATCGGGCTCGCCCTCCGCGACGGCAGTCATCTGCGAGGGGTCGTCACCGCCGTCCTGGCGGACGCCCTGACGCTCGATCCGGAGACGGAGGGGGACGTGACGGTGCCCTTCAGCGCAGTGCGATGGGCGGTCGGTGCGCTGCTGCCCGACGACTGAGTCGGACGATCAGTCGAAGGTCGCGGCCTCGACCGCGGTGTCCGCACCCGGATCGGCGCCGTCGCGCGCGAAGGGGTGCTCGGCGATGAACCGCTCGGTCTCCTGGTAGCGCTCGGCGATGAACCGTTCGAGCTCGGCTTCCTCCACGCGCCATTGACCCCTTCCGCCGATCTTGATGCCGCGCAGGTCACCGCCGCGCACCAACGCATAGGCCTGGGAGGCGGAGACGTTGAGCACCTCTGCCACGTCGGCAAGGGTCAGGAAGCGCCGGTTCACCGGGTCAGTCTGACATCCCCGTGCGTTCGGTGACGGCCCGTTGCCCTGGGTGTTGATCATTGCTCCGGGCAGGGGCCGGTTGTGGACAACCACCGACGTCACGGCGTCGACTCGGGCATCATCTCCAGGCCCGGGCAGCCAGGGGGGCAGGCCCAGCGGGGGAGGTGACCATGACCGTGACGGCTACGCGCGTGCCCGAGAGCCCCACGGGCACCCGACTTCCCCGGCGGTCGTGGCGTGACCCGCGGTTGGTGCTCGGCGTCGTGCTGGTGCTGCTCTCGACGGCAGCGGTCGTGGTCGTCGTCCGCGCGTCCGACGACCGGGTCTCGGTGTGGGCGGCGCGCGATGGCGCGGTGGCCGGCAGCACGATCGACGGCGACGACGTCGTCGCCGTCCGCGTCCAGCTGCCCGACCTCGGCCCCTACCTACCTGCGTCCACGCCGCTGGCACCCGGCACGACGGTGGTCCGCGACGTCGCAGCCGGGGAGCTCCTCACCGACGTGGCCCTGCGCGGACCGACCGAGGCCCGGGACGTACGCGTGGTCACCCTTCCGGTGCTGCGCAACCAGATGCCCTCGGACCTGGCCGCTGGGGACCGGGTCGACGTGTACGTCGTCGAGCGCGACGGGGCCGGCGGACCGTCCGGTCCGCCGGAGCAGGTGCTGGCTGCGGTGTCGGTCTCGTCGGTGGATGCCGACGGCGGAGCGTTCGGGGGCACGAGTCTGGAGGTCGGGGTGGCGCTCGCCGTACCGGACGAGGAGGTGCCGGTGCTGGTGGCGGCGCAGGCCAAGGGAACCGTGACGCTGGTCGATGTGCCCGTGGGGTCGGGATGAGCCGGCGCATCGCCACGGCGCTCGTCGACCGTGCGACCGAGGCAGATGTCGTGGCGTCCCTGGCGGGCCAGCGCGCGGTCGAGCTCGTCCGTCGCTGTCGAGACGTGGTCGAGCTGCGCGCGGTGGTCGCCACGGGTCAGGTGGATGTCGTCGTCGTCGACCCGGCGCTCCGTGGCCTGGATCGCGACGTCGTCCATGCCCTGCGACAGGCCGGGGTCGTCACGGTGGTGCTGACGGCGGCGGACGCGGAACGGGTGTCCCAGCTCGGCGGAGCACCCGTCGTGGCTGCCGGCGCCCAGGGCTTGGCGGGCGCCCTGGGGCGCCAGCCGGCCCTACCACCGCCGGACCGGACGGCATCGGACGTCGTACGCACCGGGGCGGTGGTGGCGGTCTGGGGGCCGAGCGGGGCACCAGGGCGGACGACCGTGGCGATCGAGCTCGCCGCCGCCCTCAGCCGTCAAGGGACGGACACGCTGCTGGTGGATGCGGACACCGTAGGACCAGCGGTCGGCCAGCAGCTGGGGCTGGTGGACGACACCTCGGGCGTCGCAGCTGCGGTGCGCATCGCGTCGGCAGGCCCGCTCCAGGCGAGCGAGCTGGCGGCACTGGCGGTGACCGTGCCGTCCGGCGCTCGCGTCCTGGTCGGCCTGCCCAACGCCGCACGATGGTCCGAGCTGCGCCCGGCGTCCTGGGAGGCGGTGCTCGCCTGCGCCCGCCAGACGGTGCCGATCACCGTCGTGGACGTGGGATACGGCCTCGAGGGTGACGACGCTCGCTGGGCCGATCCCGCCACCCCCCAACGCTTCGGTGCGGCCATCGCCACGTTGGCCACGGCTGATGTCCTCGTCTGTGTGGGACGGAGCGATCCGGTCGGCGTGGTGCGGCTGGTCCGCGAGCTGCCACGCGCACGTGACTGTGCACCCACCGCCGTCCCCCTGGTGGTCATGAACCACGCAGGGGCGACGGCCGCCCAGCGAGGCGTGGATGACGTGGTGACCGAGATGCTCGACCTGCCGGTCACCCTGCACGTCCCGGACGACAGCCGAGCCACGCGTTCGGCCCTGGCCCACGGATGCGCCGTGGTCGAGGTGGAGCCGCGCTCACCGATCGTCGTGGCGTCCGAGGAGCTGGCGTCCCGCGTGGTCCAGATGCTGGGTTCGTACGATCGTTCCCGTGCAGCGGTACCGCGGTCTCATCGTCGACTTCTACGGGGTGCTCACCGACGGCATCGACGTCGCGATGCGCGCGTGGTCTGAGCTCGACGACATCGACTACGCGCACTTCCAGGACGCCATGGCCGAATGGTTCGGCGACCTCGGCGGGTTCGAGGCCCGCTTCAACCCGGTCCACGCCCTCGAGCGGGGCGAGCTGGAGGTTCCCGATTTCGAGCAGCACCTGGCGCAGCGGCTGACCCGGCGCGACGGTCGACCGGTCGACCCCAGCGGTCTGGTCGCCCGGATGTTCAGCCGCTTCGCACACGCACCCGACATGACGGGGCTCGTCCACCGCATCCGCCGCTACGACGTCCGCACCGCGCTGCTGTCCAACTCCTGGGGTGACCAGTACATGAGGGACGGATGGAGCGACCTGTTCGACGCCGTCGTGATCTCCGGCGAGGTGGGCATGCGCAAACCCGAGCCGGAGATCTTCCAGCACACTCTCAGGCTTCTGGGACTGGACGCCGCACAGTGCGTCTTCGTCGACGACCACGAACGCAACATCCGAGCCGCGGCGGGCCTGGGGATCACCGGTGTCTGGCACCAGTCGTACCCGCAGACGGCAGCGGAGCTGGAGATCCTCTTCGGCCACGCACTCGTCGAGTGACATCATCATCGGGTGGTCGACCGCTTGACGCCGCTGGACGCGTCCTTCCTCTACCTGGAGGAGACCGCGACGCCCATGCACATCGGCGGGCTCGCGGTCTTCGCGCCCGCCGAGGGGGTGTTCGACACCTCGCGACTGGCGGAGCTCGTGGCGTCGAGGCTCGACCTCGTGCCCCGCTACCGGCAACGTGTGCGGCACGTTCCCGGTGGCATCGCGGCTCCGGTGTGGGTCGACGACGAGAACTTCGACCTCAGCTACCACGTCCGTCGCACGGCGCTGCCTCGACCGGGCAGTGACGCGCAGCTGCACGAGCTGGTGGCGCGGGTCCTCAGCCGCCCCCTCGACCGCGAGCGGCCGCTGTGGGAGATGTACCTCGTCGAAGGGCTCGGCGGGGGGCGGTTCGCGCTCGTCACCAAGACGCATCAGGCGCTCGTGGACGGTGTGGCGGCCATCGAGGTGGGTGAGGTCCTCTTCGACGACGAGCCCGACACGGTCGAACCCGCCGTGGAGGACGCCTGGGTCGCGCGGCGCGGACCCTCGACCGTGGCTCTGGTGACCGATGCGGTGGGCGAGGTCGTCCAGCGTCCGGGCGCGGTGCTCGACACCGCACGGCACGCGGTCGCCGACGTCGGCCGAACCGTCGGCCGGGCGACGGCCGCCGCAGGCGGGGCGCTGCGCATGGCCCGTACGGTGGCGAGGACGGCGCCGAGCTCTCCGCTCAATGTCGACATCGGCCAGGCTCGTCGGTTCGCCTCGACGTCGGTGACCCTCGACCAGCTGAGGTCGGTCCGGAAGGCCTACGAGGCCTCGGTCCACGACATCGTCCTGGCACTGGTGACCGGCGGTCTTCGCGCGTGGCTGCAGATGCGGGGTGAAGCGGTCACCAGCCGCACCACGGTCCGAGCCCTCGTACCGGTCAGCGTCAACGACGAGGACGGTCCCGGTGTCGTCGCCACGGTCGTCCTCGACCTTCCCGTGGGTGAGCCGTCGCCGGTGGTGCGGCTGCACCAGGTCACGTACTCGATGCGGGCAGGCCTGGAGGATCATCGGACGGTCAGCGCGCACCGACTGGCAGGGCTCGCCGGCTTCGCGCCCCCCACGCTGCACGCGGCGGGAGCTCGCCTCGCAGCGGGTCTGTCCCACCGCATGTTCAACCTGCTGGTGACCAACGCTCCTGGACCCCAGCAGCCGCGCTACCTCGCAGGTGCACGGCTGCTGGAGGCCTACCCGGTGGCACCCCTGTCCAAGGGACAGGCCCTGAGCATCGGGGTGACCTCCTATGACGGGACTGTGTTCTTCGGGCTGTTCGGGGACCGGGATGCGATGCCCGACCTCGATGTGCTCGGGCAGTGTCTGCACGACGCCCTCGACGAGCTGCTCGAGACCCTCTGACCGCCCCGCCGCCCTCGTCTGTCGCCCCCGCGCCCGGCGTGCCACGATGAGTGAAGGCACGAACCCGGGAGGACTCCATGGATGCTGTCGCGCAGGTTCCCGAACCCCGCAACGAACCGGTGCTCTCGTACGCACCGGGCTCGACGGAGCGAGCGGCTCTCGAGTCCACCTTGAAGAACCTCGTGGCCGAGGAGCGCGAGCTGCCGATGGTGATCGGCGGGGAGCGGGTGATGGGCTCCGGCGCCGAGATGGCGGTCGTCCAGCCGCACAACCGGCACCATGTGCTCGGACGTCTCCGTGACGCCGGTCGCGACGACGCGGCACGCGCGGTGGCCGCGGCGAAGAAGGCGGCTCCGGAGTGGCGGGCGATGTCGTACGAGGACCGTGCCGCCATCCTGCTGCGCGCCGCCGACCTGCTCGCGGGCCCGTGGCGTTCCACCCTCAACGGCGCCACGATGCTGGGTCAGTCCAAGACCGTCCAGCAGGCCGAGATCGACTCCGCCTGCGAGCTGATCGACTTCTGGCGGTTCAACGTCGCTTTCGGCCGGCAGGTGCTCTCCGAGCAACCCATGTCCTCGCCGGGAGTCTGGAACCGTCTGGACCACCGCCCGCTCGAGGGCTTCGTCTACGCGGTCACCCCCTTCAACTTCACGGCGATCGCGGGCAACCTCCCGACGGCGCCCGCGCTCATGGGGAACACGGTGGTCTGGAAGCCGGCGTCGTCCCAGCAGTACGCGGCCAGCCTGCTGATGTACCTGCTGGAGGAGGCAGGACTGCCGCCTGGCGTGATCAACATGGTGACCGGCCACGGCAAGGACGCCAGTGACGTGGTGTTCGACCACCCCGACCTCGCGGGTGTCCACTTCACCGGGTCCACGCCGGTCTTCCAGTCGTTCTGGAAGCGGATCGCCGAGAACCTCACCTCCTACCGCGGCTACCCCCGTCTGGTGGGCGAGACCGGCGGCAAGGACTTCGTCGTCGCTCACGCGTCGGCAGATCCCGACGTGCTGCGCACCGCGCTGGTGCGCGGTGCCTTCGAGTACCAAGGTCAGAAGTGCTCGGCGGCGTCCCGGGCGTACGTTCCGCAGAGCCTGTGGGCCGAGCTTCGTGACCAGCTCGCCAGCGAGGTCGACGGTCTCTCGATGGGCGATGTCACCGACCTGTCCAACTTCATGGGTGCGGTCATCGACGAGCGCGCCTTCGCCAAGCACGCTGACCTGCTGACCCGGGTGGCGTCCGACCCGACCGTCGAAGTGCTGGCCGGCGGCACCGCCGACGACAGCGAGGGCTGGTTCGTGCGACCGACGGTGCTCGTCGGATCGGACCCGGCTCACGAGATCTTCCGTACCGAGTACTTCGGCCCGATCCTGGCGGTCCACGTCTACGCGGATGACCAGTTCGACGCGATGCTCGACCAGATGGAAGGCATCGCCGAGTACGCCCTGACCGGATCGGTGATCGCCCGCGACCGACAGGTCGTGGCACAGGTGACCGACAAGCTGCGCTTCGCCGCGGGCAACTTCTACATCAACGACAAGCCGACAGGGGCGGTCGTCGGTCAGCAGCCCTTCGGTGGTGCGCGGGCCAGTGGCACCAACGACAAGGCGGGGAGCCCGCTGAACCTGGTGCGGTGGGTCAGCCCACGGGCGATCAAGGAGACGATGGTCCCGCCGACCGACTACCGCTACCCCCACATGGGCTGAGTCGATGCCGTACACGTTCGTGGTCGAGCACCGGGTCGCGCAGGAGGCGGCGGTGGTGCGGGGCACCATGCGTCCGGAGGAGATCGGCACCTTCGTGGGTCAAGCGTTCGGCGAGGTGCTCGAGGCGCTGGGGTCGCAGGGGCTGAACCCGACCGGGCCTCCCTTCTGCCGCTATCGGATGCTCGACGACACTTTCGAAGCCGCTGCCGGGTTCCCGACCTCAGGACCGGTCGTCCCGGCCGGGAGGGTGGAACCCACGGTGCTGCCCGGCGGGCCGGTCGCGACCACCCTGCACGTGGGGGCCTACGACGAGCTCGGCCACGCCTACGAGCAGCTGATGGCCTGGGTGGCGGCGGAGGGGCAGACGCCGGCCGGCGACTCGTGGGAGAGCTACCTCGACGGCCCCGAGGTGCCCGAACCGCGCACGCTGGTCTGCGTGCCGTTGGCGGGGGAAGAGGCGTCCCCGGATGCCGACCCGCGCCTGCGTGAGGACACGGCTGACGGGTAGGCTGAGGTCCCGGCCGACGAACGGGAGCAGCAGTACATGCTCAGCAACGCAAGTGTTGCCAAGTCCGATCTCATTGCCCGGGCGATCCAGGAGGCGGAGCGGTCGGTCGACGACCTGCCGAACCTGGCCGACTTCCTGAAGGCCTACTACCGCCACGTCTCCGACGAGGGCCTCGTCGGCCTCGACCCCACCGACGTCTTCGGCGCTGCGGTGTCCGAGCGACGGCTGGCCGCGGACCGGCCGGTGGGCACGGCGAAGGTCCGCATCTTCAACCCCACGCTCGAGGCACACGGCTGGGCGTCACCCCACACCGTCGTCGAGGTGGTCACCGACGACATGCCGTTCCTGGTCGACTCCATCACCTCTGCCCTGGCCCAGGAGGGCCTGTCGCTGCACCTGGTCGCCCATCCGCAGTTCTCCGTCCAACGGAGCCTGACCGGCGAGCTGCAGGGCATGCTGCTCACCCGCGAGGAGCGCCAGGCTCCCGGTTCCATCGCCGAGTCGTGGATGCACTTCCAGGTGGATCGCATCTCCGATCCCGGTCGGCTGCGCGACCTCGAGCGGCGGCTCACCAACGTGCTGCGCGACGTCCGTGACGCCGTCGAGGACTGGGGCAAGATGCGTGAGGCGGCCCAGCGCATCGCCGACGAGCTGCACCAGTCGCCCCCCGACCTGCCTCCGGAGGAGGTCGCAGACGCCTGGGAACTGCTGCGATGGCTCATCGACGAGCACTTCACCTTCCTGGGATACCGCGAGTACGAGCTGCAGTCGCACGACGGCGAGGACGTCCTCGTGACCAAGCCCGGCACGGGGCTCGGGCTGCTGCGCGGTGACCACACCGAATCGGCGGCATTCAGCAAGCTGCCGCCGGAGGTGCGGGCCAAGGCCCGTGAACGCAAGCTTCTGATCCTGACGAAGGCGAACAGCCGCTCCACCGTCCACCGACCGGCGTACCTGGACTACATCGGCCTCAAGACCTTCGACGACGAGGGCAACGTCACTGGGGAGCGTCGCCTGCTGGGACTCTTCACCACGACGGCGTACAGCGAGAGCGTCACCCGCATCCCGGTGCTGCGCCGCATGGTGAAGGCCATCCTGGAGCTGAGTGGCTTCGCGCCGATGAGCCACAGCGGCAAGGACCTGTTGCAGATCCTCGAGTCCTACCCGCGTGACGAGCTGTTCCAGATGACGGTCGACGAGCTCCTGCCGATCGCCACCAGCGTGATGCATCTGCAGGAGCGGAGACAGGTCCGGCTCTTCCTGCGGTACGACGTCTACGGTCGGTTCGCATCAGCGATGGTGTACCTGCCGCGTGACCGGTACACGACTCAGGTCCGACTCGCGATGGAGTCGATCCTTCTCGAAGCCTTCGGCGGTGAGAGCGCCGACTACACCGCGCGCGTCTCCGAGTCCGTGCTGGCGCGGCTGCACTACGTCGTGCGGGTGCCCGTCGGCAAGGTGATCCCCCAGGTCGACGTCGACCTGCTGGAAGACAGGCTGACGCAGGCGACCCGCACCTGGGACGACGACCTCGCCGAGGCGATGCTCGATCAGCTCGGCGAGGCCGAGGCGATCGAGCTGCTCCGCCAGTTCGGGGAAGCGTTCCCGGAGGCCTACAAGGAGGACTTCCCCGCACGCATGGCCGTGGCGGACATCCGGCGGATGTATGCGCTCGAGCCGGACGGTCCGCTCGGCATGAACCTGTACGAGCCTCCCGGCGCCGGACCAGGGGAGCTGCGGTTCAAGATCTACCGCTCAGGCACCGAGCTGTCCCTCTCCGAGGTGCTGCCGCTGCTGCAGCGCATGGGAGTGGACGTCCTCGACGAGCGACCCTACGAGCTCGATCTCGCGGACGGCACCAGGGTCTGGGTCTACGACTTCGGGCTCTTCCACCGCGGCGTGGCCACCGGTCAGGTCGAGACCGAGGCCGAAGACCTCAAGGTCCTGTTCCAGGACGCCTTCGCCGCAGTGTGGTCGGGGCGCGCGGAGTCGGACGGCTTCAACGCCCTGGTCGTGTCGGCGGGTCTGCGCTGGCGTCAGGCGATGGTGCTCCGCGCGTATGCCAAGTACCTGCGCCAGACCGGCACCACGTTCAGCCAGGAGTACATCGAGGAGGCTCTTGCGGCCCACGTGCCGCTGGTCCGGCTGCTCGTCGAGCTCTTCGAGACGCGGCTCGACCCGAACCTGAAGGGCGACCGCGAGGCGTCCGCCGAGGTCCTGACGAACCAGGTGCTGCAGGGACTGGACGCGGTGCGCAGCCTCGACCAGGACCGGATCATCCGGTCGCTGCTCTCCCTGATCAACGCCACGCTGCGCACGAACTACTTCCAGGTGGACGATTCTGGCGAACCGAAGTCCTACGTGTCGTTCAAGCTCGATCCCACCCTTGTCCCGGACCTGCCGCTGCCGCGTCCGCGGTTCGAGATCTGGGTGTACTCCCCGCGGGTCGAGGGCGTCCACCTGCGGTTCGGGGCCGTGGCGCGTGGCGGCCTGCGGTGGTCGGACCGTCGGGAGGACTTCCGCACCGAGATCCTCGGCCTGGTGAAGGCGCAGGCGGTCAAGAACGCGGTGATCGTGCCGGTCGGCGCCAAGGGCGGCTTCCTGCCGAAGCGCCTGCCGGACCAGGCGGTGGTCGGCAGGGAGGCCTGGCTCGCGGAGGGCGTGGCGTCCTACCGCACGTTCATCAGCGCGCTGCTCGACATCACCGACAACCTGGTCGAGTCCGCCGTCGTGCCCCCGCCGCAACGTGGTGCGCCACGACGGTGACGACCCCTATCTCGTCGTGGCAGCCGACAAGGGCACGGCCACGTTCTCCGACATCGCCAACGGCATCGCGCAGAGCTACGGCTTCTGGCTCGGCGACGCCTTCGCCTCCGGTGGCTCGGTCGGGTACGACCACAAGGCCATGGGCATCACGGCGCGTGGCGCGTGGGAGTCGGTCAAGCACCACTTCCGCGAGATGGACGTCGACACGCAGAGCGAGGACTTCACCGTCATCGGAGTCGGCGACATGTCCGGCGACGTGTTCGGGAACGGCATGCTGCTGTCCGAGCACATCCGGCTGGTCGCCGCGTTCGACCACCGCCACGTCTTCCTCGACCCGAACCCGGACGCAGCGGTGTCGTTCGCGGAGCGCAAGCGGCTGTTCGAGCTCCCTCGGTCGAGCTGGGAGGACTACGACGAGAGCCTGATCTCCGAGGGTGGCGGGGTGTTTGCCCGGACGCTCAAGTCGATTCCGATCAGCCCGCAGGTCGCCGCCGTCCTGGCGCTGCCGGACGGCACCACCGCTCTCACGCCGCAGGAGCTCATGCGCGCGGTCCTCAAGGCACCGGTCGACCTGCTCTGGAACGGTGGCATCGGCACCTACGTGAAGGCCTCGACGGAGTCGAACTCCAACGTGGGGGACAAGGCGAACGACGCGATCCGCATCGACGGCAGCGACCTGCGCGTGAAAGTCGTGGGCGAGGGCGGGAACCTCGGCTTCACCCAGCTCGGACGCGTCGAGGCGTCGCGCAACGGCGTCCGGATCAACACCGACGCGATCGACAACTCCGCAGGGGTCGACACGTCAGACCACGAGGTGAACATCAAGATCCTGCTCGACGCGGTGGTCCGCTCCGGTGATCTCACCCAGAAGCAGCGGAACGAGCTGCTGGCCGAGATGACCGACGACGTTGCCGAGCATGTGCTCGAGCACAACTACGGCCAGAACGTGCTGCTCAGCAATGCGCGGGCGCAGACACATTCGATGCTGCCGGTGCACAAGCGATTCATCCGCCACCTCGAGCGGCGGGGTGAACTCGACCGTCAGCTGGAGTTCCTTCCCTCCGACGCCGAGCTCGACCGCCGTGACGCCGCCGGCGGCGGACTCAGCTCGCCGGAGTTCGCGGTGCTCGTCGCCTATTCCAAGATGGTGCTCGCCGACGACCTGCTCGACAGCGCGCTTCCAGATGAGCCCTACTTCCAGCGGGTGCTGAAGGCGTACTTCCCCAAGGGGGTCGTCGACCGCTACGAGGACCGTCTCGAGTCCCACCCGCTGCGTCGCGAGATCATCACGACGGTCGTCGTCAACCAGATCATCAACCGCGGCGGCATCACCTTCGGGTTCCGGGCGATGGAGGAGACCGGCGCGACACCGGTCGAGATCGCCCGTGCGCACACCGTGGCGCGCGAGGTCTTCGCCCTCGACGCCTTCTGGGAGAAGGTCTCCGAGCTCGACAACCGCGTGCCCGTACGGGCGCAGGCCGCCCTGTACCTGGAGAGCCGGCGGCTGCTCGACCGGGCCACCCGCTGGCTGCTGCAGAGCCGTCGCTCGCTGCTCGACGTGGAGACCGAGATCGAGCACTTCGCCCAGGTCAAGGGGCTCATCGGCGAGATCCCGGAGATGCTGAGGGGTGCGGAGCAGGAGCGGCTGCAGGCCCGAGCTGCTGAGTACACCTCCCAGGGGGTGCCAGAGGAGCTCGCGCTGTTGACGGCCGCGCACCTTGACGCGTTCTCGCTGCTCGACATCGTCGAGCTGGCCAACGCAACGGGGGAGGAGGCTGACGACATCGGCTTCCTCTACTTCGCGCTGTCGGACCGGTTCGAGGTCGACAAGATGCTCAACCGCATCACCGACCTGCCGCGAGACGAGCGGTGGCACGCGCTCGCGCGCATGGCGCTCCGCTACGACCTGTACCAGGCGCTCGCCGGACTCACGGCCAACGTGCTGGCGCTTACGGCGCAGGGCGGTTCGCCGGAGGAGCGGATCACGGACTGGGAGAACGCCAACGCCGAGGGCTTGGCCCGTGCCCGCACGACGCTGCACGAGATCGCGTCCGGCGACAACTTCGACCTCGCGACCATCTCGGTCGCGCTGCGCGTCATCCGCACGCTGGTCGCCTCCGGAGGAAGCAGGTTCTAGATGGTGTACGACGTCGCCCGGGTTCGGGCGCTCTACCCGGCACTGTCCGGCGACCGGGTCTGGCTCGACGGGGCCGCCGGCACCCAGTCGCCGACCTCGGTCATCGAGGCGATTGCGGACGTCTACCGCACCGGCACCAGCAACGGCGGCGGGGTGTTCGCCAGCAGCCGGGCGGCCGACGAGATCACCGACGCCGCGCGGGCGGCGGTGGCCGACCTCGTGGGAGCGACCGAGCCGTCCGGAGTCGTGCTCGGGCCGAACATGACCACGTTGACCTACCGCGTGGCGCAGGCGCTGTCGTTCGGCTGGCAGCGCGGGGACAACGTGGTGGTGTCGCAGCTGGACCACGACGCCAACGTGCGGCCGTGGGTCCAGTGGGCCGAGGCGTCGGGCGTCGAGGTGCGGTGGGCGCGGATCGACGTCGAGACCGGTGAGCTGCCGACCGAGCAGTACGCCGAGCTGCTCGACGAGCGCACCAAGGTGGTTGCGGTCACCGGGGCCAGCAACGTGCTCGGCACCCGGCCCGACGTCCGGGCCATCACCGACCAGGCGCACGCGGTGGGAGCGCTGGCGTACGTCGACGGCGTCCACAGCACGGCGCACGGAGTGGTCGACATCGCCGAGCTCGGCAGCGACTTCTACCTGACCAGCGCCTACAAGTGGGACGGCCCGCACGTGGGCTGCCTGATCGCCGACCCGGCGCTGCTGGAGAGCATCCACCCCTTCAAGCTCGCGTCGTCGTCGAACGACGTGCCCGACCGGTTCGAGTGGGGCACCCCGTCGTTCGCGAACTTCGCCGGGGTCACGGCGGCCGTCGACCACCTCGCGGCGCTCGACGAGGCCGCCACCGGCAGTCGACGCGAGCGGATCGTGGCGTCGATCGGCGCCGCGCACGAGAACGAGACCCGACTGCTGGGTCGGATGCTCGACGCCCTCGAGGCCGACGAGCGGATCACGCTCTACGGACGCCCCAAGAACCGGACGGCAACCGTCTACTTCCGGGTGGCCGGCGAGACGCCGGAGCAGACCGCACAGCGTCTAGCCGACGCCGACATCACCGCGTGGCACGGCCACAACTACGCGTGGGAGGTCACCGGGGCACTGGGCATCCGCGACAGCGGGAGCGCCGTCCGGGTGAGCCTGGCCCACTACTCCGATGATTCAGACGTGGACCGCTTCCTCGCCACCCTCTGACCGGGTGCCCTGTGACACCGCCGCCGTTCTATGCAGGTTTCGCGCTACTCATCAGTGCACGCTGAGCCCCGCGCATCACTCAGTGTGCGTTCCCCGCTACAGCGAGCCAACAACGATGTGACCGAGCGTGAGAGCTCCTCCTGTCTCCGCGCATTCGCTACTCCTGATGGGCGGCCTTGTCCACAGTTCCGTCGAAGTGGTTGAGGGCGCCCGTTGTTGATCTCTAGGCTCCCCGGACCTGCAGAGGCCAAGGGGGGTGGGGGATGGACGCGGTGTCTGCTGTCGAGGACGAGGTGCGCAACCGCGTCCGCGTCCGGGGGATCGACCCGTTGTCCGACCCCGGTTCGGTGCGCAGGGTGGTCGACGAGGTCCTGGCCGACTACGCCGAGCGCAGCCTGAGCAGCCAGGCTCTTCCCCTCTCCGATGGTGCCGCCGTGGCCCAGGACGTCGTGGACGCCGTGGCTGGGCTCGGTCCGTTGCAGCGATACCTCGACGATCCCGAGGTCGAGGAGATCTGGATCAATGAGCCCGGCCGTGTCTTCGTCGCCCGCTCCGGGCGGAGTGAGCTCACACCCACGCTCCTGACCAGCGCCCAGGTGCGCGATCTCGTTGAGCGAATGCTCAAGCCGTCGAATCGTCGCGTCGACCTCAGCTCGCCCTTCGTCGATGCGACCCTTCCCGATGGAAGTCGTGTGCACGTCGTCATCCCCGACATCACGCGTCAGCACTGGGCGGTCAACATCCGCAAGTTCGTGGTCAGAGCCGAGCGGCTCGACCAGCTCGTTGGTCTGGGGACCTTGACCGCACAGGCAGCCGCATTTCTCGACGCCGCGGTCGCGAGTGGACTGAACATCATCGTCGCGGGAGGCACACAAGCGGGGAAGACGACTCTGCTGAACTGCCTGGCAGCCGCGATCCCTTCCGATGAGCGGGTCGTCACGGTCGAGGAGGTCTTCGAGCTCCGGATCCCGCTGCCCGACGTGGTCTCCATGCAGACGCGGCAGCCGAGCCTGGAGGGAACCGGCGAGATCAGGTTGCGGCGTCTGGTGAAGGAGGCGCTGCGTATGCGCCCCTCACGGATCATCGTGGGGGAGATCCGACAAGAGGAGTGCTTGGACCTCCTCATCGCCCTCAACAGCGGGCTCCCCGGCATGTGCTCTCTGCACGCGAATTCCGCGCGCGAGGCAGTGACCAAGCTCTGCACTCTCCCGCTCCTCGCGGGTGAGAACGTCAGTCATGCCTTCGTCGTGCCTACTGTCTCCTCCTCGGTTGACCTGGTGGTCCACGCGATGACGGACGCTGCGGGACGTCGTCGGGTTCGTGAGATCGCTGCGGTCACGGGGCGTGTCGAAGCGGACGTGATCGAGCTTGAGCACCTCTTTGCCTGGGATGGGCATCGTCTGGCACGGGGACAGGGGTTCCCCCGTCATCCGGAGCGATTCCGCGAACGGGGTCACGACCTGTCGGCTCTGCTCGCTGCCGGGAATCAGTGGTGAGCCCGGTGCTGATCGGTCTGATGACCGGCCTGGGAGTTGGCCTCGTCGTGTGGTGGTGGATCGTGCCAGCGACGGTCGTGGTGCGCCGGCGTCGTTCACGTCTGAGCGAGCTGCTCAGCGAGGCCGGCCTCGCACACGTCTCGCCCGCTCGGCTGTTGACGATCTGTGCCACGACGGGCCTCGTGACGGGGGGCATGGTCCTCGTTGTCTCACACTCGATGGTCATCGCCGGTGCCATCGGTCTCATGGTGAGCCCGTTGCCCTTCGTCTGGGTCAAGCACCTGCAGCGACGTCGGCAGGAGGCGTTGCGCCTGGTGTGGCCGGACGCCATCGAGAATCTCGCCTCGGGCGTCCGGGCCGGACTGTCTCTGCCCGAGGCGATCAGTCAGCTGGCGGCACAGGGGCCGGAGTCGTTACGTCCTGGATTCTCTGCGTTCGACGCCGAGTACCGGACATCAGGACGTTTCGCTGAGTCGCTCGATCTGTTGAAGGAGTCACTCGCGGACCCGGTGGGGGACCGCGTGGTCGAGACCCTGCGGCTGGCGCGCGAGGTGGGGGGCAGCGACCTCGGGCGGCTGCTGCGCACCTTGGCCGCGTTCCTCCGTGACGACGCGAGGGTGCGTGGCGAGCTGGAGAGCCGTCAGAGCTGGACGGTCAACGCTGCTCGACTAGCGGTGTCGGCTCCGTGGGTGCTGCTGATCCTGCTGGGGACGCGTCCGGCCGCGGTGCAGGCCTACAACTCCGCGGCCGGTGCACTGGTGCTGACCTTCGGGGCGGTCATCTCACTCGTCGCCTACCGCTTGATGATGCGCCTCGGCCGACTGCCCTCCGAGTCCCGGGTGCTGCGATGACAGCCCTCCTCTGGATCGCGGTTGCGGGTCTCGCGCTCGGGGTTTGGCTCGTGGTGCATCACGTCCCGACGGCGGCCCCGCCTTCGCTGCGTGAGCGTGTCACGCCGTACGTCGGACGTCGGGGGGCGCTCTGGACCGATGGACCCTCGCGTCCGTCAGCCTCGGCGTGGCAGCCCCAGTGGGTGATCTCCACGGTGCATGCGGCATCGCGCCGAATCGCGTGGCTTGCGGGTGGCGAAGGCGCTGCTCTGCGTCGGATCGACACCCTTGGCGGCACGCTCACGGTGGAGCAGTTCCGGATGGAGCAACTCCTCTGGGGTTTGGCCGGCGGTGCTGGAGTCACCCTGCTGATGCTCATGCGCGGTCTCGTTTCCACGGACTTGTTGCCGAGCCTGGTGATCATCACCATGGCGTTCGCCGCCGGGGTCCTCGCTCGCGACCGTGCGCTGACTGTCGCAGTTCAGCGGCGGGCGGATCGCATGCGCAGCGAGCTCCCGACCGTGATCGAGCTGCTCGCCATGGCGGTGGCTGCTGGGTCGGGCCTTCTCGCGGCCTTGGAGCGGACGAGCCGCATCGGCTCGGGCACAGTTGCCGCCGAGCTCGAGCGCACCTTGGACGACGTCCGCGTGGGGCTGCCGTTGGTGCCGGCTCTGCAGCGAATGGCGGATCGCAATGCGGTAGGTGAGCTGCAACGTTTCGTCGACGCAGTCGTGGCCGCCGTGGATCGTGGGACGCCACTCGCAGACGTCCTGGTGGCTCAGGCCATGGACGCGCGCGAGTCCAGCCGTCGAGCACTGATCGAGGCCGGGGGACGCAAGGAGATCGCCATGATGGTCCCCGTCGTCTTCCTCGTCCTCCCGATCTCGGTCCTGTTCGTGCTGTTTCCAGGTTTCTACGGGCTGTCCCTCGGCTCGTAGTCGGTTCACGGGAGGAAGAGACACATGAGACGACTGATCGCCAAGCTGTTCGCGAGGCTGCCCGATCCGGGAGACGACGCCGGGGACGTCCCAGGCTGGGTGCTGGTGACCGTGATGACCGCTGGACTCGTCACCGCCCTCTGGCTGGTGGCCGATGATCAGCTGCGCGAGATCTTCACCTCGGCACTGGGTCGTGTCACCGGTCCCTGATCCGGACGACTCCGGGTCTGCGGTCGTCGAGTTCGTGCTCGTCTCGGTGCTGGTGCTTGCCCTGATGCTGGCCGTGGTCCAGCTCGCGGTCGCACTTCACATCCGGAACACGCTGGTGTCGGCTGCCGGGGAAGGGGCGCGGTTCGCCGCGGCCGCGGACCGGGAGCCGTCCGACGGTGCCCTGCACACCCAGCGCCTGATCCGCCAGAGCCTCCCCGACGCCTACGCAACCGACGTCACGGCCGGCTACGAGACGGTCGGCGGCGTCCCGACGGTGGTGGTCGAGGTGCGCGCGGACCTTCCGGTTCTCGGATGGCTGGGGCCATCAGGCGCCTTGCAGGTCGCTGGTCACGCGATGGAGGAGTCGTGAGACGGCGAACCGACGACGGGGCAGCGATGGTCGAGTTCCTGGTCCTCGCCGTCACGCTGGCAGTTCCCCTCTGCTACCTGCTGCTGGCGGTGTTCGACGTTCAGCGCGTCGCCTACGGCGCCAACGCCTCCACACGCGAGGCTGCGCGTGTCTTCGTCCGCGCACCCTCCACCGCCGAGGCGGAAGGTCGCGCAGCGGCGGCCGCGCAGATCACTCTGGGGGACCACGGCATCGAACCCGGCGACGGGGTGATGGCCATCTCCTGCTCGGCGTCTCCCTGTCTGACGCCCGGCGCCACCGTGCAAGTGACGTTCCGCACCCAGGTGTCACTTCCGTTCCTGCCATCGTTCGCCGACCACGGACTGGCGAGCATCCCGGTGTCGGCGACCCACACCCAGGTCGTCGACCGCTACTCCGAGGTTCGACCGTGAGGTGGACGATTCGCGCTGACGACGAGGGCACCGTCCTCTTGCTGATCGTCGGCCTGGTGGCGGTCGTCGGACTGCTGGTCGCAGTGGTCACTGATGTCACTGCGCTCTACCTGCAACGACGCGACCTCGTGTCCGCGGCCGACGGTGCGGCGCTCGCCGGTGCGCAAGCGGTCGACGAGGAGACCATCTACACCCAGGGCCTGCCGACGTCCGGCCCTCTCCCGCTCGATGAGGGTGCGGCGCGCTCCGCCGTGGACGAGTACCTGAGCAATGCCGGCCTGGCCGGTGAAGCCCTCATCGTGCGTGTGGAGACGACGCCGACCACGGTGTCGGTGTCGGTGAGCGCGACCTATGACCTTCCCGTCGCCAACACCGCCACGCTAGGCGTCACGGGGAGCGCGCAGGTGTCGGCCTCCGCCACCGCCCGCACGGCGATCCTCCCCTGACTCAGGTGACCGGTTCTCACCGAACCCTGCCACGCTGGCCGGGTGAGGCACCGACTCCGCACCATCTGCCCGGCGGTCATCGCTGTCGGACTGCTTGTGGGGTGCACCGAGCCGACCCTCGTAGGTGAGCGACCGACCACGCCATCAGCCGTCGCTCCCGCGCCCTCGACGTCAGGTGTCCTCGCACGGATGCCCCTGGCCCTCGTGGTGCACCCTTCGAGGGGGTCGATCGACGTCTCGGCGCGGGACGCCGGCAAGCTGCGGGAGGGCGCCGTCGCACGCTGGGACGACATCGACGGGACGGCAGGTCGAGTGCGCCACCTGTCCGGGGGCTCGGCGGAGAGTGTGGTGCGGCAGGTGGCGCGCGACCCAAGGGCCATCGGTGTCGTCCGCGCGGACGCGGTGGACCCGCGGGTGACGGTGATGACCGTGGACGGTGCCGATCCGCTGCGAACGCCTGCGGAGTACCCGCTGCTCGTCGAGGGTGTACGTCCCCCACGCCCGGTGACGATCACGGTCACGGGCGACATCATGCTCGCCCGCGGGGTGGCGGACGCGATGAACGGGGACCACGCCGCGCCACTCCGACCGACTGCGCGGGAGCTGGCGGCCGCGGATCTCACCATCGGCAACCTCGAGTCGACGTTGTCCCGGAACGGGACGCCGACTCAGGGGCTCGGACTCCTTCGGCGCCGACCCGCAAGTGCGTCGGGGGCTCGCCCTGGCCGGTTTCGACGTCCTGTCGCTCGCCAACAACCATGTGGGTGACTACGGCGACCGTGCGCTGGTCGACACACTGAACCGGGTCGAAGCCGGCGGCTTCACACACGTGGGTGCGGGGATGAACCGTCGCGAGGCGCTCCGACCGGTAGTGATCGAAGCGCGCGGTATGAGCCTCGGAATCGTCGCGTTCAACGCCATCGGCGAGAGTCCAGCGGCCACCGCCGACTCACCGGGAACCGCCCAGCTGCGCATGCCTCCCCGCACCGGGCCCTTGAACCGCGACGACCTGCGGGCGATCGTGGCCCGGGTCCGGGAGGTCAGCTCGCACACGGACGCCGTGATCGTCCTGCCGCACTGGGGTGACCAGTACACGAGTCGCCCGCTGAAGGTGCAGCGACAGGTCGCGCGCCGACTGGCGGCCGCAGGGGCTGATGTGGTCGTGGGTGGTCACCCGCACTGGGTGCAGGGGGCCGAGATGGTCGGCACCTCGTTCGTCGCGTACTCGCTGGGCAACTTCGTGTTCGACATGGACTTCTCGCAGCCGACGATGGAGGGGATCGTCCTCGACCTGACCTACTGGGACGGCGAGCTCATGGCGGCCACTCCTCGGCCGGTGGTGATCGGGGAGGACTTCGCGCCCCGGTTCGTCAGCGGTGAGCGAGAAGCGCAGATCCTCGACGACGTGTGGTCGAACAGCTACGGCAGCCTCAGCGCCGAGAAGTGAGGAACCTCCAGGCGACCAATCCTGTGCGTCGCAGCTGGGCCGGCTGGACGACGGCCGGCCGGTCAGCCGGTGAGTGGTAGGCCGCGTAGGCGGTCGACCCCAGTCGGGCTGCGGGCAGTCCGGCGCGCTCGAACGACCAGTGGTCACTGGACCGGTTGACGCCGCACGACACTGTCGGAACTCCGACATGCCGGGCTGCACGCCGCAGGTCCCGGACGACACCGTCGTCAGTGACGCCTCCGCCGCAGATCGGAACCGCTGCGCCGACACCGACGCGGTCGAGCGACACCATCGCGACCAGGTTCCGCCGCTCCGACTCGGACATCCGCGCGGTGTAGATGCGTGACCCGAAGTGGTGCCAGTCGTCCCCCGAGCCGCGCGGCTCCTCGGCGCCGAAGGCGACGAACACCGTCGGCAGCGTTGGTTCCTCCACGACAGCCATCCGCGACAGCTCCATCAGCACCGAGACACCCGAGGCGTTGTCCTCAGCACCTGGTGCCTGGGGCACGGTGTCGAGGTGAGCCCCCACGATGACGTAGGGCTGCCGGGGGTCGAACCCGACGGGGGCCGCTACCACGTTGCGGGTCCGCCCGCGGGGGACGGGAACGCCCCATGACACGCCCTCGGGAACCGTGAAGTGCTGCTCGCTCACCACGTAGCCCAGTGACCGCCAGCGCGAGGCGACATCGACTGCGGCCCGGTCGTAGGCCGCCGACGTCGCCTCGCGAGGGCCTATGCGTCCAGCCAGCCGGCGGACGGTGACCAGCACGCGGCCTACCTCGAACTCTGCGCGCGCGGGACTCGCCTCGGTGGTGGACGGCGTTGAGTGCGGCGCGCTCGGCACGCGGTGCCCGACTCGGTGACGGGCGGCGGTGCCGGGGTGGGATTCGCGCCCTCAGGTGTTGCCTCCGTCGAGCACCCGACCAGCAGCAGCGCGCCGACGGCGAGGCCGGTGAACGTCGAGATGGGGACACCCATGACGACGATCGAAGCAGGTCGACATCGCGAGGAGGTCACTGTCGAGCGGGTCACCCCTACTGCAGCGCGGACTCCACCGCCCGGACGCCGGACGCTCCGTCGTCAGCGACGGCGACGAGCAGCACCTCGGTGCCACGAAGGCCGACTCCCTCGACCCAGGTCGGGGTCTGGCCCAGCTGCTCGGTGCGGGTGCTGATGAACGCCCCCTGCTCGGCCCGGACCACCGCGAGGTCGACCGTGCGGCGTCCGACGCAGTCGCTGATGACGCCCGTGTGCGCGTCGAAGAACTGCGCCGCTGTCGCCTCGTCGGCGAAACGCAGCAGCATGCCGACGCCGGGCAGGTCGTCCCGGGCGTACGTCACCTCGAGCGCGTGCGTGGGCACGGGCAGCTGTCCCGGTCGGCAGCCCAGGGGCGTGATCGCGCCGAGCACCTCCATCGGGTCGCGCGCCGTCGCGGGCTCGCCGCTGCCGACGTAGCCGTCCTCGGCGTTGCCGGGGTCCACGCGGTAGTCCCACCCCTCCCCGAGCTCTGCCGGAACCGGCAGATCCTCCTGACCGAGGTCGCCGGTGCGGGCCGCGGGCTTCTTGGCCTTCGACCCCGTCTCATCGACGCTCTGCTCCGTCACCTCGACCAGCGTCGCGGGCTCCTCACCACCCGTGCAGGCGCCCAGGCCCAGCACGCTGAGAAGACCGGCTGCACCGACCATCGCCGTTCGCATCGCCGTCATGTCATCCGCCGTTGCTCGACCAGTGCTGGTAGTCCGGGAACGACCAGCGGGCACCCCAGGCCCAGCCCTGTCGCCACAGCTCGCGGGCGATGGACGACCGACGGGTGATGACGCCTGGGTCGCGCAGGTTGTGCTCGCGTCGGTGGTAGTAGGGCACCGCGGCCTTGGGCGGGTAGACCCGCGAGCCTGTGACGTACGGGTTCTCGAACGTGTTGATGTCGATGGCGTTGCCGTAGGAGTGCTGCGACATCCGGTAGGGGTTGCCGGTCACGTGCCGACAGTTGAAGGCCGACGTGTTCCCGGCGCGCATCGCTCGCTCGTCCACGCCGCCGTAGCGATCGGCCGGATACATCTTCTTGATGGGGAACCCGGTGTCGAAGGCTCGCCGGAAGATCGCGAGGTAGTCGCCGACCACCCCCGCAGCGCCGATCAGCGTGCCGCGACGCAGGCGCCCTTGGTAGTCCCAGTAGCTCATGTGGATCTGCCGAAGAGCGGCCGGGCCCACCGGGCAGCCGGGACGCCACGTGTGCGGGACGTCGTCGCGCCGCACGGGCTCGACGACAGGGGCGAAGCGCGCCTCGACCTGTGCACGGTAGGCCGTCCTGACGTCCATCGGCGCCGTCAGCCCAGGTCGCCCGTAGCCTCAGCCACTCACGGCCAGGACGTGGTGGCGTCCACGAGAGGGCGAACTGGTTGTCGTCCCGAAGGCGTTGAGACCGCAGGGTCCGCCAGACACCGGACTCCGCCCGGCGCTGCAGGGAGACCGTCACGGGGCCGCCGAGCTGGGTGGAGACGACCCCACGCACGGTCATCGGGCGCAGCGCCACCGGGGTGCTCGTGCGCTTCAGCTCCACCCTGTGGTCGGGGTCGACCTGAACTGCGAGGACGGCCTCGGACACGCCGCCGCGTCCGTCGCCGACCTGGTACCGGACGACGTCCACGCCCACGAACTGGCCGCGCGGCGTGTAGACGACCTGGCCGTCGACGAGCTGGGCGCCGCCGTGCTCCGGACGCCAGATGCGGACCACCGCGAGGTGGTCACCGTCCGCGTCGGTGTCGTTGGCCGTGACGTCGACCGTCACGGGCGAACCCCAGCGGGTGGTGACGCTGTCGTCGGTGGCCACCGGTGCGGTGTTGGCGTCCGACGTCACGGTGACGGAGACGGTGGCGACGGCAGTCAGCTCACCGTCGGAGATCTCGTAGGTGAAGGAGTCGGGACCTGTGTAGCCAGGGGCAGCGAGGTACTCGACGCCCCCCTCCACCAGGCTCGTCGTCCCGCTCGCCGGTGGGTCGACCACGCCCACCAGGGTCAGCGGGTCACCGTCGGGGTCGGTGTCGTTGCCCAGCACGTCGACGACCACAGAGCTGCCGGACGTGACGACCGCGTCGTCGTCGACGGCACTGGGAGCGGTGTTCGGCAGGGAGTCGTCCGCGGCGGCGACAGCCGGGACGTCGTCCTCCGCGGACGCCAGCGGCGCCACGAGGGACGCCACCGTGGCGCAGCCCATCAGCATGGCGACGGTGGTGGCGGCGATCGGTCGTCGCACGGGGGACCCCCAGGTGGCTCATTCCCCTGATCGGCCCACCGGGGGCCGACATTGAGCAGTTCGCCGATCACGTACCCTCGTGCGACGTGGCGACACTCGAGCAGAACGAGGCGATCGAGCAGCTCCGGACCACCCTGGGCAGCATCGAGGCCGTGCTCGACCTGCCCGCTCTGCGCGCCGAGGCCGCGTCCCTGGAGGAGCAGGCCGCCGCGCCGGATCTCTGGAACGACCCCGAGGCTGCGCAGAAGGTCACCAGCCGGCTGTCGAACGTCCAGGGGCTCCTGCAGGCGGATCGGCGTGCTGCGCCAGCGGGCCGACGACCTCTCGCTGATGTTCGAGCTGGCCGAGGACGAGGGTGACGCCGAGGCGCTGGCTGAGGCCGAGACCGAGCTGGCCGCGCTCAGCCAGGCCGTCAGCGAGCAGGAGGTCCTCACCCTGCTCTCGGGCGAGTACGACGCCCGCGAGGCGCTCGTGACGATCCGGGCCGAGGCCGGTGGCGTGGACGCCGCGGACTGGGCCGAGATGCTGATGCGGATGTACCTGCGCTGGTGCGAGCGTCACGGGTACCCGACCGAGGTCTACGAGACGTCGTACGCCGAGGAGGCCGGCATCAAGTCGGCCACCTTCGCGGTGAAGGCGCCCTACGCGTACGGCACCCTCAGCGTCGAGCAGGGCACCCACCGGCTCGTCCGGATCTCGCCCTTCGACAACCAGGGACGCCGCCAGACGTCGTTCGCCGGGGTCGAGGTGGTGCCGGTGGTCGAGCAGACGGACGCCGTCGACATCCCGGAGGACGAGATCCGGGTCGACGTCTACCGCAGCAGCGGGCCCGGCGGCCAGGGCGTGAACACCACCGACTCGGCGGTGCGCCTCACCCACATTCCCACCGGCATCGTGGTCAGCTGCCAGAACGAGCGCTCGCAGCTGCAGAACCGCGCCACCGCAATGAACGTGCTGCAGGCCAAGCTGCTCGAGCGTCGGCGGCAGGAGGAGCAGGCGAAGATCGATGCCCTGAAGGGCGACTCCGGCGGCTCGTGGGGGAACCAGATGCGGTCCTACGTGCTGCACCCGTACCAGATGGTCAAGGACCTCCGCACCGACGTCGAGGTCGGCAACCCGGACGCCGTCCTCGACGGCGACATCGACGCCTTCATCGAGGCTGGGCATCCGTTGGCGCAAGCAGCGGGAGAACGCCAGCGCCTCAGCCTGATCGAGCACTGCCGCCCTGGCCCAGGGTCGGTGAGTCCGGATTCGGCAAACCCCTGTTCGAGCGCGCCTCGGACGGTACGGTGCGTGACGTGGGTCACCCGCCAAGTGGGTGATTCACCCGTTCGGCTATCACGTTGAGTGACGGCCGAGGACTAGTCTGTAGGCAGGGAAGCAGGGATCCGTGGCCGTCATTCGGTCACCGCGGGCTCATCGCCCAGCGACCACGGGGAGCGAGAGGTGAGACCGGCCCGGTTGAGGGAGGGATCGGTCATGACCATCAGCCGCAGGACCAAGGCGGCGCGATGGGCTGGCGTGCTGCTTGTCGCGCTCGCGCCGCTGCCGTGGTTGGGGATGAGCACCGCGACGGCGAGTCCCGGCAACGAGGACAACGTCACCATCTGCCACCGCACCAACGCTGTCACCAATCCGTACCGCGTGATCACCGTCGACCCGTCAGCCATTGACGGCAAGGGTGGCGCTGACCACTTCGGCAAGCACCTCGGGCCGGTGTTCGACCCCGAGGAGGAGTACCCACCGCCGCACAACGGCGACCAGTGGGGCGACATCATCCCGCCGCTCGTCGGCGTGCACGACGGCCTGAACTGGAATGAGGCCGGCATCGCGATCTACGAGAACGACTGCAAGGTGCCAGGCGTGTCACCGAGCCCGTCGGACACCGAGTCCACCGACGACGGCCAGCCCGTCGGACACCGAGTCGACTGACACGGCCAGCCCGTCGGACACCGAGTCCACCGACACGGCCAGCCCGTCGGACACCGAGTCCACGGACACGCGCCGTCGAACCGAGCGAGACCTCCGGCACGGCGGCGAGGCACTGCCCACCGAGACCGAGAAGGGTGGCAAGCCCCGTAACAGCGAGTCGGCGGCTGCCGCTGCCGCTGCGCTGCCGAAGACCGGCTCTGGACTGCCGGTGGCAGGCGCCCTGGGCGCCTCCCTGCTGCTCATCGGCCTCGGGATGCTGCTCCTGCTCGGACCTGGACGACTGGTTCCGGTGTACCACCGCAAGCACTGATCGCTTCTCGCGACGAGCGTTCAGCAGCAGAAGGGGCGGGCTGTGAAGCCCGCCCCTTCTTCTCTGCCCTCCTCCGGTCGGGCCGCGACGCCACGCGCGTCCCGCCGGGGGTTGCCAGAGCTGGACGCCCTGACCCATAGACTGGCCCCCCGGTCGCACTCGGGCGTTCGCGCCCGCTTCCCCTGTCCCCGACCCGGCCGGGCCACTTCATGATCAGGTTGGACGACGTCACCAAGCTCTATCCCAGCCAGGCGCGCCCGGCGCTCGACAAGGTCACGCTCGAGATCGACAAGGGCGAGTTCGTCTTCCTCGTCGGCGCCTCGGGCTCGGGCAAGTCGACGCTGCTGCGGCTCGTGCTGCGCGAGGAGCGCGCCACGACCGGCCAGGTCTTCGTGGCCGGCAAGGACGTCGCCCGTCTCTCCAACTGGAAGGTTCCCCAGCTGCGTCGCCAGATCGGAACGGTGTTCCAGGACTTTCGGCTGCTGCCCAACAAGACCGTCCACGAGAACGTCGCGTTCGCGCTCGAGGTCACCGGCCGGCCCGGTCACATCACCGCGAAGGTGGTCCCAGAGGTCATCGAGCTGGTCGGTCTGGCCGGCAAGGAGGACCGCTACCCCGGTGAGCTGTCCGGTGGCGAGCAGCAGCGCGTCGCCGTGGCGCGTGCGTTCGTCAACCGCCCGGTGATCCTCATCGCCGACGAGCCCACCGGAAACCTCGACCCGCACACGAGCGTCGGCATCATGAAGCTGCTCGACCGCATCAACCGCACCGGCACCACCGTGGTGATGGCCACGCACGACGCCGACATCGTCGACCAGATGCGCCGACGGGTCATCGAGCTCGAGCGCGGCCACCTCGTCCGCGACCAGGTGCGCGGCGTCTACGGCTACGCCCGCTGACGGCCGGAGAGAACCATGCGCATCAGTCTTGTCGCGAGCGAGGCCGCCACCGGTCTCCGTCGCAACCTCACCATGACCGTGGCCGCGGTCCTGGTCATCAGCATCGCCCTGGCCCTGCTCGGCACCGCGAACCTCATCCGCCAGCAGATCAACGAGATGCAGAAGTTCTGGCTCGGCAAGGTCGAGGTGTCGCTGTTCCTCTGCCGTGACATCGACAGCGACCGGCCCACCTGTCCGGACGGCGCGGTGACCGATGCTCAGCGCGTCCAGATCGAGCAGGACCTGCGGGACCTTCCGCAGGTGAGCGACGTGTTCTACGAGTCCAAGCAGGACGCCTACGAGCGCTTCCAGGAGCAGTTCGCCAGCTCGGAGATCGCCGACAGCATCACCGTCGACGACATGCAGGAGTCGTTCCGCGCCAAGCTGGTCAACCCAGAGCAGGACTACAACATCGTGGCGAGCGCCTTCGAGGGGCGCCCCGGCGTCGAGAACGTCGTCGACATGCGGTCCTTCTTCGACACCGTGTTCGACGTGCTCAACGGGTTCCAAGCAGGTGCCCTTTTTGTGGCATTTGTCGCACTCATCGCGACGGTGCTGCTGATCGTGGTGGTCATCCGCGTGGCGGCCTTCAGCCGGCGGCGGGAGACCTCCATCATGCGTCTCGTCGGCGCCTCCAACCTGTACATCCAGCTGCCGTTCCTGCTCGAAGGGGCATTCGCGGGCCTGATGGGGGGCCTGCTGGCCTGCGGTGCGCTGGTGCTGGGCAAGTACCTGCTGATCGACCGGCTCTTCCGGGAGTCGTTCGCATTCAACGAGGCGAGCTGGATCGAGTGGAGCCACGTGATGGTCACGTGCGGCATCGTCATGGCGATCGGGTTGCTCGTCTCGATTGTGGTCTCGTACCTGACGCTGCTGAAGTACCTTCGAGTGTGACCTGCGGCTGCAGGTCCACCGACTTGCTGCCGATGTCCTAGGGAGAAGGAGGGATGACCGTGCGTGCCCGTGCTGCGCTTGCCGCCGGTGTGACCCTCGCTGCCCTCGTGGCCGGAGTGCTGGCCCCGGCCTCGGCCGACGACCTCATCGACCAGTCCCAGGACCTCGAGGACAAGATCTCTGCCACCGAGGACGCCCTCCACAGCGCCTCGTCCCGGCTCAAGGAGGCCGCTGCCGACCTCGAACGGGCACAGGTCCAGCTGCCGGCGGCTCGCGCGGAGTTCTCAGCAGCGACCGGTCGGCTGTCCAGCGCGCGGGAGCGCCTGGCGCTCATCCGGCAGAAGCTCCGACAGCTGCGTGCGGAGCAGGAGAAGGTCCAGACCGAGATCGAGCTGGCGCAACGGCGCATCGTGCGCTCCGAGACGCTGATCGCGCGCATCGTCCGCTACCAGTACCAGACGGGCGGGTACGCCGAGCTGCAGGTCGTCCTCGACGCCGACTCACCCACCGACTTCGTCCAGCGCGTCATGGCGACTCGCTCGGTGACCGAGAGCCAGGCGGAGGTCATCGACCGGCTCAACGCCGACAAGGCCGTGCTGGCCGCCCGTCAACAGCAGATGCAGGTGACGGTCGAGGCGATCGAAGCCACCGAGACCGAGGCCGAGGAGCAGGTGCTCGAGCTGCGCGACCTCGTGCAGGAGGCCCGTGCGGCCAAGCAGAAGATCCAGCGGCTGGTGCAGCTTCGGTCGCGCGCGCTGCGCGTCGCCGAGCAGGAGCGCGCCGCCGAGGTTCAGCGGCTCAACCAGCTGGAGGCTGCGCAGGACGCGCTGCAGGCGCAGATCGCCCAGGCCGCCTCCACCGGGTCCGGCATCCCCACCGGTGAGCTGCATCTGGCCGATCCCGGGCGCTCCGTCGAACGGAGGTGTCGGCTGGCGGGTGCACCCGGTCTACGGGTACCGGAGCTGCCACACCGGCATCGACATCTCGGCCGTCCAGCGGCACCGCCATCCACGCCGCCGCGGACGGCGTGGTGATCTGGACGCGGGCCGAGCTGAGCGGTCCCTACGGCAACAACACCCTCGTCGACCACGGCGACGGGCTCTCGACGTTCTACGCCCACCAGACGTCGTTCGCCGTCAGCCCCGGCCAGCGGGTGAAGGCCGGCGAGACGATCGGCTACGTCGGCTCGACCGGCTACTCCAGCGGACCCCACCTGCACTTCGAGGTGCACATCAACGGCGTCCCGCACGACCCGATGGGCTGGTTCGGCGGCCAGAAGACTCCCCAGTCGCAGTTCTGCCCCTGATCGACCTCAACCTGAGGTCGACACTGAACGGGGCCGCAGCGCTCGGGCTGGACCGGTCGTCGCCCCTCGCGCCCGTAGACTCGGCGCCATGTCTTCCACCTCCCGACGGGTCCTGACCGCGTCCGCGGTCGTGCTCGCCATGGGAGCGGCGTACGGCGCAGGCGTGGTGACCGGTGTGGTGGGCAGCTCCTCCTCCACCGGCGTCATCGACGCGGCAGCCGACCGGATCGAGGAGTCCGCCGCGCTTCCCGTCGACCGCAGCGAGCTCGAGCGCGCGGCGGTGGAGGGAATGCTGAAGGCCCTCGGAGACCGCTGGTCCTCCTACTACGAGCCCAGTGACTACGCCTCGTTCGCCGAGGCGCTCGAGGGGCGCTACTCCGGCGTCGGGCTCTGGGTGCGGTCCGGCCACACGGGCGTGGTCGTGGCGAGCGTCCAGTCGAATTCCCCCGCCGACGAGGCGGGAGTGGAGCCCGGAGACGTGATCTTGGCGGTCGACGACTGGACCACGTCGGCGGGCTCGGTCGGAGAGGTCGTGCAACGACTCCGGGGAGACGCCGGCACCACCGTCGACCTCGCCCTGCTGCGCAACGGCGTGCCGACCACGGTCTCCCTCACCCGAGCCGTGCTCAGCGCCGACGACGTGACCGTCGAGCGGCTCGCCGACGGGGTGACCCTCATCGACGTCCGCGCCTTCAGCCGAGGTGTCGGAGGCAGCGTCCGGGACGCCATCGCCGGCGACGCGGGCGCCACCGGTGGCATCGTCCTCGACCTGCGGGGCAATCCCGGCGGCCTGCTCGACGAGGCGGTCGAGGTGGCGTCGGTGTTCCTCGACGGCGGGCCCGTGGTGTCCTACGAGCAGCGCGACGCGCCCGACCGGACGCTCTACGCCATCGGAGACGGCAACACGACGACACCCGTCGTCGTGCTGGTCGACGGAGGCACGGCCAGCGCCGCCGAGGTGGTCGCCGCGGCACTGCAGGACCGCAGCCGTGCCGTGGTCGTCGGGTCGCGCACCTACGGCAAGGGCTCGGTGCAGGAGCCCAGCGTGCTCCCCGACGGATCCGCGATCGAGTTCACCATCGGCCGCTACCTGACGCCGGCCGGTCGGCTGATCGACGGCCGCGGCGTCGAGCCGGACGTACTGGTCGATGCCGCCGCGACGCCGGATGTCGCCGAGGCCCGGGCACTGGAAGTGCTGCGGGGACTCACCGCGGCGCTGCCGCTGACGGACCAGGGCTAGCGCGATGGCGCGGGAGAAGGGGCGCACCTTGGTCGCCCAGAACCGGCGAGCCCGGCACGACTACCACATCGAGGACACCGTCGAGGCCGGCCTCGTGCTCACCGGGACCGAGGTCAAGTCGCTCCGCGAGGGGCGCGCGTCGCTCGTCGACGGCTACGCCGCCGAGAAGGACGGTGAGATCTGGCTCCACAACGTCCACATCCCCGAGTACACGCAAGGGACCTGGACCAACCACGAGCCGCGCCGTGCCCGCAAGCTCTTGCTGCACCGGGAACAGATCCGCAAGCTCTCCGGCAAGACTCAGGAGACCGGGCTCACCCTCGTGCCGCTTGCGCTGTACTTCAAGGACGGCTACGCGAAGGTCGAGATCGGTCTGGCCCGAGGCAAGCGGTCGTACGACAAGCGCCAGGCCCTCGCCGAGCGCGAGGCAAAGCGGGACGCGGCGCGCGCCATCGCCCGGCGCGGCCGGGACGACTAGGAGAAGTCGATGACGCTCAGGCGGACGTCGGTCGTGGCTGTGCTGACTCTCCTGGGATGCTGCTGCTGGCGCCGGTCCCGGCGGACGCTGCAGCCGGAGACGGCTTCATCGAGCAGCTACGACGTGGCCATCACCATCAACGACGATGGCTCTCTCGACGTCACGGAGCAGATCGACTACACGTTCACCGACCGCAGCCACGGGATCTACCGCAACATCCCCAACCGCTACCCGGTGACCGAGACCTTCACGCCGGAGAGCTCGGACACCACGATCGACGAGACGTACGAGCGTGTCATCGACATCGAGGACGTCACCGTCAGCAGCTCGACCGGCGCCCCGACCGACCTCGACGTCTCGCAACAGGGATCGCAGCTGGTCATCCGCGTGGGCGACCCGGACCGCACGATCATCGGTGCACAGAGCTACCAGCTCAGCTACCACGTCGTGGGTGCGATGAACGCCTTCGACGCGTACGACGAGCTGTACTGGAACGCGATCGGCGCGGACTGGGCCGTCCCCATCCGGCAGGCGACGGTGCGGGTGGCGGCACCCGCAGTGCAGCGCGCCAAGTGCTTCGCCGGACCCCTCGGCAGCGCGCTGAAGTGCGACTCGCTCGAGGTGGGCGACACCTCAGTGCAGGCCGCCCAGCGTGGCCTGGGCAGCGGGTCCGCCATGACCGTGGTGGTCGCGACCCCCACGGGTGCCGTCGACGTCCCGCCCCCGATGTACGAGCCGCGCTGGTCGCTGCAGCGTGCCTTCTCGTTGTCTCCCGCCCCGATCGGCACCGGGCTCGGCGTCCTGGCGCTCGTGGGTGTCGGTGCCTTCGCACTGGTCCGGCGGGGACGTGACCGTCGCTACGTCGGACAGATCCCTGGGCTGACACCGCTGGCTGGTTCGTCCACGACCGAGGAGATGCGGCCGTTCGGCGACGAGGGGGAGGGGCCGGTCGAGTGGTCCCCCCCGGACGACCTGCGCCCGGGCCTGCTCGGGACGCTGATCGACGAGCAGGCGAACGTCCTCGATGTGACGGCCACCATCGTCGACCTCGCCGTCCGGGGATACCTGCGGATCGACGAGATCCCCGACCCGGGGCTCTTCGGCAGCCGTGACTGGCAGCTGGTGCAGCTCAAGGGTGGGGACGAGTCCCTGCTGGACTACGAGCAGAAGCTCTTCTCCTCGCTGTTCGAGGGTCGCAACGTCGTCAAGCTCTCCGAGCTCAAGCGCACGTTCGCGTCCGATCTCTCGGCGGTGCAGAGCAAGCTGTACGACGAGCTCGTGTACCGCAAGTGGTACCGGCGGCGGCCGGACTCGACACGCAGCGCCTGGGGCGTCCTGGGGTTCGTGGCTCTGGCGGCGGCGGTGGGCATCACCTACCTGTTGGCGCGGTACACGACCTTCGGGGTGGTGGGGCTCGCACTGGTGGTCGGTGCCCTCGCGTTCTGGTTCGTCGGTCGCACCATGCCGGCCCGCACCGGACAGGGCAGTGCCGTCCTGGCCAGGACCCTCGGGTTCAGGCGGTACCTGGCCACGGCTGAGGCCGGCCAGATCCGCTTCGAGGAGGGTGAGGACGTCTTCTCGAGGTACCTCCCGTACGCGATCGTGTTCGGCGAGGCCGAACGCTGGGCCAAGGTGTTCGCGACCTTGGCGGCCGCCGGGGGTGGAGCTGCCGTGGCACCGACCGTGGCGTGGTACACCAGCCCGCACCCGTGGACCTACGCGGCGTTCGGCAGCTCGGTGAACGCCTTCTCGGTCAGCACCTCTGGGGCCATCTCGGCCGCCGCCGCCAGCTCCAAGAGCGGGTTCTCCGGTGGGGGAGGCTTCTCCGGTGGCGGCTTCGGGGGCGGGGGCGGAGGCGGCTGGTGACCGTCCCCCAGTCGGGACCCGACAACACCTGAATAGTCATTCAGGTCTAGGCGTCGACGGCCCGTTGTGATGATTTCGCCCTCCGTCCACTCCCGTGGCCTTCCGGATCCCTAGCCTCACGGGATGACAACTCTGGATCGTCGCACCGCCCTCAAGCTCGGTGCCACCACCACCGCGCTCACCTTCGGCCTCGGCTTCTGGCGCGAGGCGCTCGCCTCACCGGTCGTGGTCGGACCCGGACCGTACGGGCCCCTGGGCGCCCCGGACCAGTACGGGGTCCGACTGCCCTCGGGCTTCTCCGCACGGCTCATCGGCTACACCGGAGACCGCGTGCCGGGCACCACGTTCCCGTGGGTCCGTGAGCCCGACGGTGCCGCCTGCTTCGCCACAGCCGACGGGGGCTGGATCTACGCGGCCAACTCCGAGGTGAACGGCACAGGTGGCGGAGCCGCGGCGATCCGGTTCAACCGCCGTCGGCGAGATCACCGACGCCTACCGGATCCTCAGCGACACCAAGTGGAACTGCTCGGGCGGGGCCACACCCTGGGGCACCTGGTTGTCCGGCGAGGAGTTCAAGGACGGTCTGGTCTGGGAGTGCGACCCGACCCGGCCGAGCCAGGGCGTCGCGCGACCCCTGCTCGGACGTTTCCCGCACGAGGCAGCGGTCGTCGACCCGGTGACCGGATGGGTCTACCTGACCGAGGACTACGCGACTGGCCGGCTACTACCGGTTCCTGCCGGAGCGCTACGGCGACCTGTCCGCGGGAGTCCTGGAGGCCGCCAAGCTGAACAGTGCCGGCAACCGGCTCAGCTGGGTCGAGGTCAGCACGCAGAAGGCGGAGCGGACCAAGCGCACCACCGCCTTCAACCGCGGTGAGGGCGCGTTCTTCTCCGACGGGCACGTGTACTTCACGACCACCGGCGACGACCGGGTCTGGGCGCACAACACCGCCACGGACGCGATCGAGGTCATCTACGACGCCGCTGAGCTCGGTGCCGATGCACCGCTGAAGGACCCGGACTGCATCACCGCGCACCCCACGTCCGGGGACATCTTCGTCGGTGAGGACGCCGACGACCTCCAGCTGGTGCTGCTGGCCGACGGCGCGCGCTCGCGGGTCGCGGCTCCCTTCGTCCAGCTGGTCGGTCACGCAGGGGGCGAGACCGGGTCACCGGGCCAGGACCCGGACACGGTGCCGTCGTCGAGCTGGAAGCCCGAGTCGGAGATCACCGGGCTGGCCTTCAACCCGGACGGGACGCGCCTCTACATGACGTCGCAGCGAGGGACTGACGGCGTCAACGGCATGACCTTCGAGATCACCGGACCGTTCCGCCGGTAGGCACCGGACGGCACAGGCTGACCGCGGAGCTGTCGAATCGGGGCACACTCGTTCGTCGGAGGGGTGACAGCACCTCTCATCGAAGGAGTTCTCATGGCCCAGTACCTGTTCCTGATCTTCGGAGACGCCGAGGCAGAGGAGTCGATGGGACCGCAGGAGTGGGAGCGCATGCTCACGCTGCACAACGAGTTCCAGGAGAAGGTCGTCGCCGGTGGAGGGACCATCGTCGACGGTAACGCCCTGGCGCCGGCGTCCACGGCCACCACCGTGCGCGGTCAGGGCACCCCGAGCATCCTGGTCACGGACGGGCCTTTCGCCGAGACCAAGGAGACCCTGGGCGGCTACTACGTGATCGAGTGCGCGGACCTGGACGCCGCCATCGGGTTCGCGCGGATCCTTCCGGCGATCAAGGGTGGCGTGGAGGTCCGACCGATCGTCGACACCTCGGGCGGGTGACCGCCGCTCGCGACGCCGTCGACGACGCGTACCGCCGCGAGTGGGCCCAGGTGCTCGCCGCGACGGTACGCGTCGCCGGTGACCTCGACCTGGCCGAGGAATGTGTCCAGGAGGCATTCGTCGCCGCGCTCGAGCGCTGGGACGCCGACGGCGTCCCCGATCGACCGGGAGCGTGGCTCACCACGACCGCACGCCGCAAGGCGTTGGACCAGCTGCGGCGCCAACAGACCTTGCAGCGCAAGATCCCCCTGCTGATCGAGCCGGAGGATGACGAGACTGCCCGCGACGAGGAGGCATCGGTGATCCCTGACGACCGCCTGCGCCTCGTCTTCACGTGCTGCCATCCGGCGCTTGCTCCCGAGACACAGGTGGCGCTGACCCTGCGACTCGTCTGCGGCCTGCCGACTCCCGCGATCGCCCGCACCTTCCTGGTGAGCGAGTCGACCATGGCCGCGCGCATCACGCGCGGCAAGAAGAAGATCTCCCTCGCGCGCATCCCCTTCGTCATGCCCACCGACAACGACCTGCAGGAGCGGTTGGACGCCGTCCTGACCACTCTGCACCTCTTCTTCACCGCTGGACACACGGCCTCGTCGGGTGACGACCTGCTCGATCGTGAGGTGACCGTGCGGGCGCTGGACCTTGGACGCTTGCTGAGCGGCCTGATGCCCGGGCAGCTCGAGGTGCAGGGACTGCTGGCGCTCATGCTGCTCACCGACGCTCGGCGAGCGGCAAGGGTGGATGACGCGGGTGAGCTCGTGCTGCTGGAGGACCAGGACCGGTCGAGGTGGGACGCCGACGAGATCGCCGAGGGGCGTCTGCTGGCGGCCCGGGCGCTCGTGGGACCCGAACCGCACGGTCGGTTCGCGCTGCAGGCTGCCATCGCCGCGGTCCATGCCCGGGCATCGACCTGGGAGCGGACGGACTGGCCGCTGATCGTCCGGCTGTACGACGATCTGCTGTCGGTCTGGCCGTCCCCTGTCGTCCAGCTCAACCGGGCCGCCGCCGTCGCCATGGCGGACGGCCCCCAGGCCGGGCTGGCGGTGCTCGACCGGGTGGCCGGTGATCCGGCGTTGAAGGGTTACCACTACCTGCCCGCCGCACGAGCCGACCTGCTCAGGCGGCTCGGCCGGGACAGCGAGGCGGCTGATGAGTACCGCCAGGCGCTGCTGGTCGTCGGGAACGACGTCGAGCGCCGGTACCTGGAACGTCGGCTGGCTGACGTCACCAGGTGACCTCTCCGCCCCGCACGCCCGAGCAACCCCCGCGACGACAGCCGAGCCTGGACGCGGCAGGCTGTGGACATGGACCACGATGCGATCGTCGTCGGCTCCGGGCCGAACGGCCTGGCCGCGGCGAACCGGCTGGCTGCGGCGGGTCAGCGGGTGCTGGTGCTCGAGGCGGCGTCCACCTGGGGTGGCGGCCTGCGCACCGAGGAGCTCACCCTGCCCGGATTCCGGCATGACGTGTGCTCGTCGGTGCACCCGCTTGCCATGGCGTCCCACGCCTTTCGGGCGTTCGGTCTGGCGTCCGAAGGACTGGAGTTCGCGCACCCCGGCGTCCCGCTCGGACATCCGCTCAACCAGCGCGAGAGCGCGCTGCTCCTGCGCGATGTCGCCGAGACCGCGTCCGGCCTCGGTCGCGACGGCGCCGCGTGGCGAAGGGTCATGGGGGCTGTGGCGAACGCCGGTGACCCACTCGTCGATGCTCTGCTGTCCCCGCTGCAGATCCCCCCGCGGGCTCCGTTGGCGTTGGCGCGGTACGGATCGATCGGCGCTTGGCCGTCGCAGCTCGTGGAGCGCGTGGCATTCCGGGAGGCCCCGGCGCGCGCGCTGTTGGCCGGCCTGTCCGCCCACTCCATGCTTTCGCTCAGCTCGTTGACGACCGCGGGCTTCGGCATGCTGCTGGGCGGGCTCGCCCATCGCGTGGGCTGGCCCGTCGCCGTGGGGGGATCCCAGTCGATCGCGGACGCCCTGGTCGCGAGGCTGCGTTCACTCGGCGGTGAGGTCGTCACCGACCACCGCGTGACGTCCTTGGCCGATCTGCCGCCGACGTCCAGCATCATCCTCGACCTCACACCGCGACAGGTGGTCGCGATCGGTGGCGAGCTGCTGCCTCCCTCCTACCGACGGCGCCTCGGCAAGTTCCGTTACGGGCCTGGTGTGTTCAAGGTCGACTGGGCCCTGGACGGTCCGGTGCCGTGGGCGGACGCGAGGCTGGCCGAGGCCGGCACCGTGCACGTCTGCGGGACGGCCTCGGAGGTCGCCGCGAGCGAGCGCGCGGTCACGTCCGGCCAGCACCCGCAACGTCCCTACGTGCTCTTCGTCCAGGCGACCGTCGCGGACCGCGACGCGGGCCCCTGAGGGCAAGCACACCGGCTGGGCCTACTGCCACGTGCCGCACGGATCGAGGGTCGACATGACCGACCGGATCGAGGCACAGATGGAGAGGTTCGCACCGGGTTTCCGGGAGCGGATCCTGGCTCGCCACACGATGGACACGGCGGCGCTGGAGGCGCACAACGCCAACGAGGTCGGTGGTGACATCGCCGGTGGGGCGTCCGACTGGCGCCAGTTCCTGGCCCGCCCGGTGCTGTCGCGGTCGCCCTGGACGACGCCGGTGCCCGGTCTCTACCTCTGCTCGTCGTCGACGCCGCCAGGCGCAGGTGTGCACGGGATGGGTGGATGGAACGCGGCTGGTGCCGTCCTAGCCCGTACATGAGGCCGAAATGCCGGTCGGCGTTTCAGGGGCCGATCGCGTAGAATGGGGGGACAACTGAAGAGGGTTCACCCATGGGGGTGAAAGGTTTCGACTTTGGACGGACTGTCCAGGGGAAGCGGGTCGAGGATGCCAAGGACGATCTCGTTAACCATTCCTTGGAAACCAATAAGTGCCAATACATCGCGCACTGATCTCGCTCTCGCTGCCTAAGCGAAGTTGAAGATCCGTCAGCCCGGAGCTGCTTCCGATCCGGTGTCTGGCGTCGACTAGGAAGCTCCACCCAAGGGACCGGTCACGGGTCCCGCGGGAACATCTCACAGTGACTGAGCCCGTCGGCAGCTTGCCTGCGTGACTGCCGGGGCTGAGAAAAGCACAGCAGGCTGCACCCGGAGAAGCCCTGTACGGCCGACGAAGGACGCGGGTTCGATTCCCGCCACCTCCACCATGAGCGGTTCGCGAAAGAGCCGCCGACCGCATTCGCGGATAGCTGAAGGGGCCCGACGCCTCGGGCCCTTTCAGTGTGTGAGAGGGGGCGCTCATGGGCAGTCGCGCTGACCTTCCGGCTGCTTCCAGCCGTCGAGCGCATCAGCCACCTTCTGCACATCCTCGTCGGTTGCCGACGCCGACGACCAGGTGACCACCACGTGGTCTCCGATGTAGATGCACTCCGAGGTGAACGCGATGGGGTCCCTTTCTCTCAGCTCGGCCGTGAGGGCGAGCGCGCCGTCGAGATCTTGCCAGTACTCCACGCTCAACTTGGTTCCGTCGCTGCCCAGGTTGCAGCCAGCCCATGTAAACCCAACGCTGTCGGGGCCAGCTGCGTTCTCGTCGATGGTGCAGTACCACTCCGTCTGCATCGCGTCCAGAGCGTTGAGGAACTCCTGCTCGCTGGCTGCCACCCTCAGTTCGTTGTTGGCCGGCTGTGACCACGCAATGGCTACACCCCCCACAGCCATCAGCGACAGCACTACCAGCAACCACAGTGGAGCTCGGCGGGTCCGGCGAGGCGGCTCCTGCTCGGTGACCTCGCTGACACTCAAGGCTCCGTCTGTCACGGCCACCCTCCACCCGCCTGCACTTCGCCGATGGTCCAGCACGACGCGTAGAGCGTCATGGTCTGCACGAGCAAAGCCACCTAGCAGCTTGATCCATTCTAGGAGCCAGACCCCTGTGTCTTGTCCCCTCAGCCGCTGAGGAAGTCGTGGGACTGCCGGGTGCGAGGCACCGAGACCTGAGTGGCCGCTTGCGTGCTGCCGCGTCGGTCGATAGATCAGTGTCGGCGGGTCGCCCGAACGATGACGTCGTGGAGGATCGCCGGTTTGCGACCGTGGCCGGGCAGGGTGCGGTGCGACTCCTCGGCCGTTACGACCTCCCACAAGGGGGGATCGAGCTGCGCCGTGATGTCTGCGGTGGTGACTGACGCCGCGGCGAGCGGCTGACCATCACCGCCCCCATGCCCGTGCTGAAGGTGGCCGATGATCAAGAGAGTGCCGTTCCGGGCGACCCAGGTGGCGATCCGGCGGTAGAACTCCAGTTGCGGCATCGCTGGATGCGCGTAGTGGGTCGTCACCAGGTCATACCTTGTGCCCGGTTCCCATGCGGTCAGGTCAGCCTGAATCCATCGCACCTGCCCCGCGACACCGCTCTCGGCGGCACGCTCGCCCGCGCGAGTCAGGGCCTCCTCCGCGATGTCCGCGGCGGTCACCTGCCAGCCGCGGGACGCGAGCCAGATCGCCTCCGCTCCCGCACCGCAGCCCGCGTCGAGTGCCGTCCCGGGCACCAGATCGTCGAGTTCACGCACCAGGTGTGGATTGGGCGGGCTCACAGCCATCGCGACCGGGGTGCCGGCTCGGTCACCGTGCCAGTGCTGGTCCCAGTAGTCCTTGTCGAAGGACTGCGTCATCGGTTGCCTCCTGTGTCTTCGCCCATCGACGTCTTCCTCGCGAGGTCGGCACTGATGTGTTGAGCCACCCTGTGCGATGGTGAGCCCGAGAAGGCGGATGCGCAAACATCGTTGCCGGATGGCAAAATGCCAGATATGGATACCTCGGCCGATCGAACGCTCGAGGCGGTGGGACCGCGACTCAAGCGGTTACGGCAACGTCGTGGCACCACCCTCAGCGAGCTGGCTGAGGAGACCGGGATTTCGGCCAGCACGCTGTCCCGGCTGGAAGCGGGGCTGCGCCGCCCCACCCTGGAGCAGTTGCTCCCCCTAGCGCGTGCTTACGGCGTCACTCTCGACGAGCTCGTCGACGCTCCTCCTACCGGCAACCCGCGTGTTCACCTGCGGCCCATCCCATGTGCCGATGGCTCCACGATCCTGCCCCTCACTCGCAGGCAGGGCGGTATTCAGGCCTACAAGTTCGTGCTTCCTGCCGGCCGCGACGACGCCGAGCCTGACGTGCGCACGCACGAGGGATACGACTGGGTCTACGTACTGAACGGCAGGCTCCGGCTCGTGCTGGGTGAGCACGACCTCATCCTCGAGCCGGGTGAGGCCGCGGAGTTCGACACGCGTACACCGCACTGGTTTGCAGCCACCAGCTCTGGACCAGTCGAGTACCTCAGCCTGATCGGCAAGCAGGGCGAACGCGCCCACGTACGAGCCGCACCCAAGGCGCACGGCTCGAGCTAAGCGCGGCGAGTGTCGCGATCCTGGTGGCCGAGCGTCCGGCGTGCTCCCCTTGGGTGTGAGCGTGGCTAGGGTGAGACGCGTGCCGGTCCGCTGGTTGCTCGTCACTGCGACGGCCGCGCTCGCGTTGGTTTCGAGCGTCGGTGTCGTCGATCGACCTGTCGCCGTTGCGGGTCCGACGTCAGCCGTCAACGTGCAGAGCGCGCCAGGGTGGGCGCTCGACCGCATCGATCAGCGGCGATTGCCGCTTGACCACACCTACCGGTCCAGGGCGGACGGCTCCGGGGTGACGATCTACGTGGTCGACTGCGGTGCGCAGGTCGGCAACCCCGAGTTCGGCAGCCGAGCGCGACGTGGGCCCAACGTCGCCGGGGGTCCGTGGACCGACTGCAGCGACTCGTTCGCGGTCGGACATGCGACGTTCGTCGCCGGGATTGCGGGAGGTCGCGTCACCGGTGTGGCGAAGGGCGCGCGTCTGGTCTCGGTGAGGGCGCTCGAGGGCGGCGAGGGCACCGGCTCTCCGCCGGCGCGCGTCGAAGCTCGACGCGTCGTCCGAGCGATCGACTGGGTGATTGCGGACGCGGCAGGGCATCGAGGACCGGCTGTGGTCAACCTGTCGCTCGGCTTCCCGGAGCGGTTCACCGGCGTGAGCCGAGCCATGCGGCGGCTCGAACGGGCGGGTATCACCGCCGTCGCCGCCGCCGGTAACGAAGCCGGCGACGCGTGCCGCCGCACTCCTGCTCAGGCGCCGACGGTGCTGACCGTCGGCGCTTCGAACCGGAACGACCGTCGCTGGAGCGGGTCGAACGTCGGACCGTGTGTGGACTTGTTCGCGCCCGGCGTCGGGGTTCGGTCGGTGCTGCGAGGTGATGGCGTGTTCCGGTACCGCGGATCGGGAGCGACGTCCTGGGCCACGCCGTACGTCAGTGGCGCGGCGGCGCTGTTCCTGTCGACGCACCCCAGGGCTCAGCCTTCGAGGGTTCGTCACTGGATCCTGAGTGGCTCGACGAAGGGGCTGCTCGCCGGGCTGCCGGCTGGTACCCCCAACCGCCTGCTGCACACCATGACCCCACTGCGCTAGGTGTAGTTACCCTCCAGCAAGGGATCCCCGACGACGCACGTGCGGACTACGTCGTGGCAGGCAGTGGGGCGCGGGCACAATGAGGGGATGACCGACACCCCTCCCCGTCCTCCTCTCCCTCCGTTCGATGACTCAACTGCCCGTCAAAAGGTTCGGGCGGCCGAGGCTGCGTGGAACACCCGGGACCCTGAGAAGGTTGCAGCGGCGTACACGTCTGATTCGCAGTGGCGTAACCGCAATGAGTTCCTGATCGGGCGTGAGCAGATCGTCGAGTTTCTTCGCCGCAAGTGGGCGAAGGAGCACGAGTACGTGCTGAGGAAGGACCTCTGGGCCTTTGAGGGCAACCGCATCGCTGTTCGGTTCCAGTACGAGTGGCACGATGACGACGGCCAGTGGTACCGCTCGTACGGCAACGAGAACTGGGAGTTCGACGACCTCGGCTACATGGCCCGACGTGAGGCCAGCATCAATGACGTCCCGATCGACTCCTCGGAGCGGAGGATCTCTGGTCCTCGCCAAGAGGGCGATGACTCAGGGATCCCACTTCACTGACCTGGCTGCGCGATGAATCCGCGCGTCGCAAGGTGTCGCGGAGGCCCGTCCCGGCTGGGTGCGCTGGCGAAGAGGTCGAGACCCAGCTCCTCGGACAGCCGCCGCGCCGCCAGGCTGCCGCGGACGCTGTTGCCGTGCGCATCCAGGACGGCCCTGGCACCGTGCGCGCCGTGCTGATGATGTGGCGATGGGCTCGACCGACACCCCTCGTGAATATCTGCCGGTGTCCGGGTCGCGCAGCGGCGCCCGGCGCCCGTCAGCAGGTGATAGCAGTGCAGGAACCAGATCCGACATCGCAGCCCCTGCGCTCTGCGTCGGTATGATCCGGCGCATCGTCTGCGGCCTGGATCTGCGGCTGTCGGCGTCGGGCCACCGAGGTCGTACGCGCCGCGCCGACGTTCGACGACGCGCGACGTGGTGATGCCGAGCAGGACGGTCAGCAGGATCGTCGATCCGACGCCGAACCAGAAGTTCGCGTCAGATCGATCGACTGTCGGATCGACGAGCGCGATCGACTCGTTCGTGATCTCGGTGAGCACGCGTCGTGGCGTGATCAGCAGTTACCCGAACCCACCGGCAACTCCGGCAAGGCGGCGCCATCCGCAGCGGATGTCGCCGACCTTTGAACGCCACCGCCCCAGCGGGATAGCACGAGGTCCGGCGCACAGCGCCGCAGCTGAGCATTGAGCGGCGCCTCTCGCGGCGCCCGTCGAGGCGGTCGGCTGAACCTCGCGTCGAGGTTGCGGGTCGCCACGTCGGTGATGTCGGGTCGGCCCCACGCGCCGCCACCACAGTGAGGCGGATACGTCTGTCTGCCCGAGAGCAGCGGTCGGGATCGCGTCGGAGTCGACCGAGGCCATGCTGGTTGTCTTTCGGGTCTTGGGGGATGGCCGGCCCGGTCCAGACTCTGGAGCCGAGGGTGCCGGTACCCATGAGCGGTGCGCCGTCGACCACTTCGGCGAGCTCGCGGAACTCCGCCTCGTCCGGTCCGCCGCCGGTCCACTCGTTCCGCCGAAGTCCAGCGACGGCGACGTCACCGCTGTCGTCATGGAGCGACACGAGGGCCCGCATGAGCGCGAGCAGCGCGTCGGGTGCGGCGCCGCCGTACATCCCGCTGTGCTTGGCCGAGGCCAGGGTCCGGACCTCGACGACGATGTTGGCCATGCCTCGCAGTGCCACGGTCAGCGTTGGCGCGCCCGGGCGGACGTTGCCGAGGTCGGCAATCAGCATGACGTCCGACGCGAAGCGGTCGGGGTCCTGCTGGGGGTAGGTCGGTGAAGGCGCCACCCCCCACTTCCTCCTGGCCCTCGATGACCACCTTGACGCCGACGGGCGGTCGTCCGTCCCAGGCGCGGAGCGCCCCGACGATCGCCATGATGTTCGACTTGGTGTCGGCCGCACCGCGGCCGTAGAGCGCGCCGTCACGCTCGGTGGGCTCGAACGGAGGTGTCTCCCACAGCGACTCGTCCCCGGCGGGCACCACGTCGTAGTGGCTGTAGAGCAGCACGGTGGGAGCCCCGGTCCGGCGCCGGGATCTCGGCGAAGACGACGGGGGCGGTGTCGGGCAGCTCGATCGTGTCGACGGTCTGGCAGCCGGCATCGCGCAGCAGCCTCGTGACGGAGCTCTGCGCCTCACTCAGCGCACCGTGCGTCGACGTCGGGTAGCCGGCGACGGACACCGAGGGGATCGCCACGAGCTCGCGGAGCTCTTCGGTCAGCTGCGGCATGAGACCGCGGATGGTGGCCGCCAGCTGGCCGTGTCGCTGCTCCGTCATGGGCCTGTCCTTCACCGGTCGAGGTCAGGCTGTCGCCTGACGCCGCCGCTCAGACTGTCGCAGCCCACCACCGCGCGCAATACGGACGCTGAGCCGGATGTCGCGCGCTTCGCGAGGCACCGGAGACTGGAAGAGGCGCCACGCAACCCTTGGCTGCGTGGCGCCTCTTCAGCTGCCTGCGACTAGGCGATGTCGAACCGGTCCAGGTTCATGACCTTGTCCCACGCGGCGACGAAGTCCTGCACGAACTTCAGCTGCGCGTCCTCACTCGCGTAGACCTCCGACAGTGCACGCAGCTGGGAGTTCGACCCGAACACCAGGTCGACCCGGCTGGCGGTCCACTTCTGAGCGCCCGTGGCGCGGTCGCGTCCCTCGAAGGTCTCCTCGGCGTCGGTGGTCGGCGTCCACGTCGTGCCCATGTCGAGGACATTGACGAAGAAGTCATTCGACAGGATTCCGGGTCGATCGGTGAAGATGCCCTGCGGGGAGCCGTCGTAGTTCGCTCCGATCGCCCGCATGCCCCCGACGAGCACCGTCATCTCCGGCGCCGTCAGGGTCAGCAGCCGTGCCTTGTCCACCAACAGGTGCTCCGCCGGCTGGTCGTGTCCCTTGCCGAGGTAGTTGCGGAAGCCGTCAGCCTTCGGCTCCAGAACCGCGAACGACTCGACATCGGTCTGCTCCTGGGACGCGTCGGTGCGACCCGGGGTGAACGGCACCTCGACGTCGTGGCCGGCGTCCTTGGCCGCCTTCTCGACAGCGGCACAGCCACCGAGCACGATCAGATCGGCGAGCGAGATCCGCTTGCTGCCGGCTGCGGCGTTGAACTCGTTCTGGATGTTCTCGAGCGTCCGCAGCACCTTGGCGAGCTGGGCGGGATTGTTGGCGTCCCAGTTGCTCTGGGGAGCCAGCCGGATGCGGGCACCATTGGCGCCACCCCGCTTGTCCGTGCCTCGGAACGTCGATGCGGAGGCCCATGCCGTGGCGACGAGCTCAGACACCGAGAGTCCGGAGGCCAGGACCTTGCTCTTGAGAGCCGCGACGTCACCGGCGTCCACCAGGTCGTGGTCGACGGCCGGCACCGGGTCCTGCCAGATGAGGGTCTCGCTGGGAACCTCCGGGCCGCGGTAGCGGGTGACCGGACCCATGTCGCGGTGGGTCAGCTTGAACCAGGCCCGGGCGAAGGCGTCCGCGAACTCCTGCGGGTTCTCGTAGAAGCGGCGCGAGATCGGTTCGTAGATCGGGTCCATCCGGAGCGCCAGGTCGGTGGTGAGCATCACTGGAGGATGCGTCTTCGACGGGTCGTGCGCGTCCGGGACGGCACTTGCGGCCGTCGGGTCGGTCGGGACCCACTGGAACGCACCGGCCGGGCTGCGCGTGAGGTCCCAGTCGTACTTGAACAGCGTCTCGAAGTAGCTGTTGTCCCAGGTGGTCGGAGTCGGCGTCCATGCGCCTTCGAGCCCGCTGGTGATGGCGTCGCCGCCCTTGCCCGATCCGTGGGAGCTCTTCCAGCCGAGCCCCATCTCCTGCAGCGGCGCGCCTTCGGGCTCGGGTCCCACCAGCGCGGCGTCGCCGGCGCCGTGCGTCTTGCCGAAGGTGTGACCACCGGCGATGAGGGCGACGGTCTCCTCGTCGTTCATCGCCATGCGCGCGAAGGTCTCGCGGATGTCCCGGGCGGCGGCCAGGGCACTCGGCTCGCCGTTCGGACCCTCGGGGTTGACGTAGATCAGCCCCATCTGGACGGCCGCCAGCGGGTTGGCGAGGTCACGGTCGCCGCTGTAGCGGTCATCGCCGAGCCAGGTGTCCTCGTTGCCCCAGTTGACCTGCTCGGGCTCCCAGATGTCCTCACGCCCGCCACCGAAGCCGAAGGTCGTCAAAGCCCATCGACTCCAGGGCGACGTTGCCGGCCAGCACCATCAGGTCGGCCCACGAGAGCGCCCGGCCGTACTTCTGCTTGACCGGCCAGAGCAGGCGGCGTGCCTTGTCGAGGTTTCCGTTGTCCGGCCAGCTGTTGAGGGGAGCGAAGCGCTGCTCACCGGAGCCGGCGCCGCCTCGTCCGTCGCTGATCCGGTAGGTGCCGGCGCTGTGCCACGCCATCCGGATGAAGAGTGGCCCGTAGTGGCCGTAGTCGGCCGGCCACCAGTCCTGCGAGGTCGTCATCACCTGTGTGATGTCCTGCTTGACCGCCGCGAGGTCGAGGGACTCGAACTCCTTCGCGTAGTCGAAGCCGTCGCCCATGGGGTCAGCCTGAGGCGGGTTCTGGTGGAGGACGTTCACATCCACCTGCTCCGGCCACCAGTCACGGTTCGACCTGCCCGTGTGCGCGACGGGGCACTTGCTCGCGTTCTCGTCGTTCATGTCTCCGACGACTGCGTCATGACTGTCAGACATGCGAATCCTTCCGGGTGGCGCTTCTTTGAGAGGGGGTTTCGAGAGCTTCGTTGGCGGAGCACGTGGGGCACTGACCCCAGTAGACGACCTCGGCCTCGTCGATCTGGTAACCGTGGTCGTCGGCGGCGGTCAGGCACGGAGCGGTACCCACGGCGCAGTCGACATCGCTCACCTGACCGCAGGTGCGGCAGATGAGGTGGTGGTGGTTGTCGCTGACCCGTGCTTCGAAGAGTGCAGGTGAGCCCGCGGGCTCGATCCTCCGCACGAGTTCGGCGTCGACGAGCACACCAAGTGCGTCGTACACGGCCTGGAGCGAGATGGATCCGACATCGGCCCGGACGCCTGCGGCGACGGCGTCCGCCGTCACGTGGGGCTCGGCCGACACCGCGCGCAGCACAGCCAGACGCTGGGCAGTGACGCGGAGACCACGTTCACGCAGGAGCTCTGCCGGGCCGGAGTGCATGGGGTCACTCTAGCAACACTGGATTCGATCCAGGAATGGATTCGCTACAGAATCTTCGAGACCCCGATCCGTCCGCCGCTCGCCAGGGCGGCCGGGAGGGATTCGCAGGTCGCCCGCTCGGCCCCCAGGACGAGCGTGAACAGAAGTGACGGCACGCAGATGTTCGTGGTGGCGACGTACATCGGAAGCAGCACGAGGAGTAGGGCGGTGGGCCAGAAGATCCAGCCCGTCCCGGCGCTGAGCGCCACTCCGGCAACGAGGAAGCACGCGGCGCCCAGCAGGCAGGCGAATCGACGAGGTGCCCTGTTCCCCGGGGGAGAGGGATGGCCGTACCGCCGAGCCCACGAGACATAGAGCCACTCGACCGGGTGGTGACTCGTGATGACACCGATCGAGGACAAGCCTGCGAGCAGGAGAAAGACCCGCGGTTCGTCGATCGCGATCGCGAGGGTTCCGAAGAACGCACACTGAGCGGGACCGAGTCGCATGGCCCAGCCGGAGGCAACGGCCTGGTCCAGCGCCGGACCGCGCTGCCCCTGCAGGCGCAGCAGTCGATGGGTCCGGTCGAAGGCGGGGTCGGTGAGTATCTGCCGGGCTTCGCTGAGGTGCATGAGGTGTCTCTTCGATGCTGTCTTGCGTACGGAAGGTCAGCGCGCTGGTGCGAAGGCCTCCTGGCTCCACCAGCGAGCAAAGGTGGCCTCACCCACCTGAGCGATGAGGCCCGTCGTCTGGGACGCGTGGGCGCGCAGCGCTGCGAGCTTGCGGGCTGCCAGCGCGTCGTCGCACCGCTGCAGGTGCACGACCGCGGACGAGGGAACAGCACGGGGGGCGTCGGGTGCCATCCAGACTCCGAGGTCGTCGCACAGCTCCCCCCACTGGTCGAGGAACTGCTCGGTGAGGGCGGCATGCCAGAGGTCGCCGCTGACGTCCCCTGGCGAACCAGGCCTCGGTGACCCAGCGGGAGACGGCTCGGTGGTCAGGGTGGCCGGTCAGGCCGTCCGGGCCGAACGTGACCACGAGGTCGGGGTCGACCTCCTCGAGCAGGTCGGACACCAGTCGACGACCATGCGCCAGGGGCACGTCAGCGAGAGTGCCGTCCCGCAGGTCGTCGGCGAGCCAGTGGTGCTCGGTGACCCCAAGGGTGTCGAGGCTGGCTGCGAGCTCAAGCTCGCGGAGCGGTCCGAGGACCTCTGGCGGCAGCAGGTCGGGATCGGGCGTGCCACCCTCACCACGGGTCGCGGTCGCCACCACCACCCGGTGCCCGGCCCGCACCGCCGCTGCCATGAAGGCCGCGGACAGATAGGCCTCGTCGTCGGGGTGGGCCCACACACCGAGAATCGTGCGCGACGTCGCGGCGGGGTGGAACAGGCGAGAGATCGATGTCGTCATGCCGTGGACGCTAGGGAGGGTGCCTTCCTCGGCCCTTCCCACGAGGGGACCGTGCGTCCGGTCCGGGGAAGGTCACGGGAAGCCGCCGTTCCTAGCGTCGCTCCGGTCAGTTCACAAACCGAGATCGGAGCACGAAATGAAGCACGACATGACCATGGGCATGAGGGCAGACATGGACGCCATGACCGGCGCCGACGACCTGGCGCACGCCATCGCCGATGACGGCATGGGGCCGCACGAGGAGACCCTGCTCTGGATGGCGAAGGCCGCCGCCCGCGCAGGTGTGTCCCCGACCCTGCTCGCCGCCATGCTCGACCAGTCCGCGGCCCAGGTGGTCCGCCAGCGAGCCTTCGGCGCCGTCATGCGGGCCATGGAGAACCGCCCGAGCCGCGCCGAAGCCCTCGCGCTCTCGACGGGCGCCGTCTCGCGCGAGGGCCTGGGACGGACGGCTGCCTAGCGCCTGATGGCAACGGCGGGCCCGGGCGGCCATGGCAAAAACCGTTGCCACGTCGCGGGCCCGCCGTCATGATCGATGGGGGATGCGACGACGTTTGCAGCATCTGTCCGTGATCGGAGGCCCCGTGAGCTCTCCCACCGTGCGGATCAGCATGCTGGGTGGGTTCTCCGTGGCGATCGACGGCGTACCGGTGGACGACGCAGAGTGGCGTCGACGACAGGCCGCTGCCCTGGTCAAGGTGCTGGCTCTGGAACCGAGTCGGTCGCTGCACCGGGAACGGCTGGTCGACGCCCTGTGGCCGAACATCGACCTGGAGACCGCTGCGCCACGGCTGCACAAGGCGGCGCATTTCGCTCGCCGCGCGCTCGGTGACCCTGGGGCGCTGGTCCTCGGCGGTGACACGGTCTCCCTGTTCCCCGGCGTCGAGGTCGAGGTCGACACGCAGGTGTTCGAGTCGAGGGTGACCGCCGCACTGGCGGCTCGTGAGGCAGGGGCGGCCGGAGCTGCTGCCGACCTGTATGCCGGTGAGCTGCTCCCGGGGGATCCGTACGAGCCCTGGGCGGAGCAGCCTCGCGAGCGGCTGCGCCGGCTGTATCTGGACGCGCTGCGCCTTGCCGAACGCTGGCGCGACCTGGCGGTGGCCGAACCGGCCGATGAGGAGGCCCATGTCCTGCTGGCCGAGTCGCTCGCCGACGCAGGCGACCCGCGCGCTGCGCTGCGCGAGCTCGAGCGCCTCGAGCTGGCACTGAGCCACGAGCTGGGAGTCGCGCCGAGCGCCACCGTCCTCGACCTTCGGGAGCAGCTCCTCGTCCTGGCTACGGCTGACCCGCCGGGCTCGACGCCGGCTGAGCCCGACCTGACCGGTCGCGAGTCGGAGGTCCGTGTGGTCGAGCAGCTCTTGGCGTCCGTTCGGCGCGGAGAGGGACAGACACTCTTCGTCAGCGGCCACGAGGGTCTGGGGACGACGTCCGTCCTGCGGTGCGTGACCGACCGCGCATCCCGTGCCGGCATGCGGGTCGGCGTCGGCGTAGCAGCACGGGTCGAGGGGGAGTGGCCGTACGCCCCCGTCCTCGAGGCGCTGTCGGAGCTGTGTCGACGCGACCCGTCGCTGCTGGAGGCTCTGGCACCCCCGTTACGGGCGGAGATCAGCGAGGCGATCTCTGGGCAGCGGACGGCGTGGGACGGACAGGGCGCCCACCAGAGGCTGTTCGTCGCCGCCGCGGAGCTGGTGCGCCTGGCCGCTGAAGACCGGGGGGTCGTCCTGGCCGTCGACCAGGCCGAGAGCGCGGACGAGGCCACCTACCGGCTGCTGCACTACCTCTCCCGGAGCATCGTGGGCGTTCCGGCGCTCATCGCGTTGGGCCATCGACCGGTCGACGCGGGCAGCCTGGCCGAGCTGCGGTCGAACGTCAGCGCTCGCCACCGTGCGGTGATGATCGAGCTGACTCCACTCGGACGAGACGAGACCGTGCGACTGGCCTCCCAGCTCGCGCCGAACGCTGACGAGACGGTGCTGGAGGCGATCTTCCAGAAGTCCGGCGGTGTCCCCTTCGTCGTGGTTGAGCTGGCCTCCGCCTGGAATGTGGACCCCGATGTCGCCGATCCGGTGCTGCGCCTGACGTCGGGGCTGTCGGCCACCGCGTCGAACGCGTTCGGACGGGCGGCGGTGCTCGGCGGGTCGTTCGACACCGACGAGCTCGCGGCCCTGGCCGAGATCCCGGACGCCGACGTCTTCGCGGTGATCGACGAGGGGATCACACAACGGGTGATCCGACGCACCCGAAGCGGCTACACGTTCCGCCACCCGCTGATCCGCGATGCCCTGCTCACCGCCATGGGAGAGCGCGAGCGACGGGAGGCGCACCGAGACGCAGCGCAGGCCCTGCAGATCCTGCGTCGGTCACCGGCCCAGATCGGCCATCACCTCGTCGAGGCGGGGGACACGGCTGGAGCGGTTCCGTGGATGCTGGACGCAGCCGAGACCGAAGCGGCGCACGGCGCCTACCGTGATGCCCTCACTGCCCTGGAGAAGGTCGAAGTCGCCGCAGAGGACGCCGACCGCGCGCGGCTGCTCGAGCTGCGGGCTGATCTGCTGCTGGCGTGCGGTGAGCTCGGGGTCGTCGACGCGTATCGTGCGGCGCTGGCGGCGTGTGACGACGAGAACCGTTCACGGCTGCTCACCCGACTGGCGCGGGCGGCCACCCTGACCGGAGACCTCGACACCGCCGCGCTCGCACTGTCGGAGGTGGAGCTGGACGGCAGCGAGAACGACGTCGAGCTGCTGCTCGTGAGGGGGAACCTCGCGTTCCTTCAGGCCGACTGGCCGGCTGCGGACGAGGCGGCCGATGAAGCCAGGTCCCTGCTGACGCTCGAGGGTGGGGACAGGTGGCAGCTCTTCGAGCTCGTCGCGCTCCAGGGGCTGCTCGCACACCGCCGCGGCGAATGGTTCCAGCGACTGCGCACCGAGCTCCGTGCCGGAATGTCACGCCCCGAGCTGGCCGTGGGGATCTTCGACTCGCACCTCTGTGTCGCCGAGTACCTGCTCTACGGCCCCACTCCGTACGACGAGGTCCTGGATCTGGCCGAGCAGCTGCGGGTCTCCGCGCAACAGGCCGGCGTCCTGCGGGCGGTCGCGTTCGCGACCGCTCTCCGTGGCGAAGCCGCACTGCTCAAGGGTGACCTCGATCTGGCGGAGCACGAGCTGCTCGAGTCCGGTGATCTCCATCATGACCTCGGGTCGGCGGCGGGGGAGGCGCACTCGCTGCAGCGGCTGGCCGAGCTGCACCTGGTGCGCGGAGACCGGGACACGGCCAATTCATTGCTGCTGCGGGCTCTGCCCCTGGCACGGTGGTCCCCGATCGGGAACCACCTGCTGCAGCGCATCTATGGATGCATGATCGAGGCCGCCCCCAGTGCCGAGGCGGCACGAGCCGTTGTCGACCGCGCCGAGGCGACGCTGTCGAGCGAGGATGACTGCCATTTCTGCACGATCATGCTCGACCTGCCGGCAGCGCGCGCGTGCATCGCCACCGACGACCTCGACCGGGCACGGACCTACCTGGCAAGCGCGGAGACCTCCGCCCAGCTGTGGGAAGGCACGTCGTGGCAGGCGGCCCTGCTGCAGGCTCGCGCGCACCTCGCACGAGCCGAGGGTCGTGCGGAGGAAGCGCGGCAGATGCTCGTCGAGGCCGTGCGTCTCTTCGAGGCCGCTGGCCAGCCACTGGACGCCGCACGTTGTCGGTCAGAGATCGACACGGCCGCCTGAGCCCGCGGCGAACGGCTCGGCGTCCGACACCGGGCCCAGCGACTCGAACGGAGCCGTGAAGGCGCGAAGTGTCGACCGCAACTTCGCCAGGTGAGCGCGCCGACGGGTCCGGCGACTTGACCGGTGCAGGGCGAGAGCCTCGCGTCGATGGTGGGCGTGCGGATCGGTAGGGGTGCCGACCCGGACACGGGCGGCATGAGTGGTGGACATCGTGAGGGTCATGGTGATTCTCCAGTGCGGTGTCGACCGGTTGTCGACGAACGCGCTGGACGCTAGGAGGGTGGGGTTCCCCGAGCCTTCCCGGAGCGCAGACCCCGCCGGGGTTGCGTGGCGGCGGCAGGGAAGGTCGGGGGAAGGTCAGTCGGAGACGGTGCTCCCATGACGATCTCGATGCTCGGTGAAGCACCTCGTGTCACCTCCACCGATCTGCGCGCCGAGTTCCTCAGTGGCATGCGCGCCATGGCTCCGCTCCTGGTGGGGATCACCCCCTTCGGACTGCTGCTCGGCGCCACCGTCGCGGCGAGTGCAGATCCTGTCGCCGCCTGGAGCGGCGCCCTCCCCATCTACGGAGGCAGTGCACACCTGGCGGTGCTCGGATCCCTCGGCCACGGAGGAGGCGTGCTGGTGGCTGTCGCGGCCGGTGTGCTCGTCAACCTGCGGGTGATCGTCTACAGCAGCTCGCTGGCCCCGCTGTGGGCGGGGAGCCGATGGTGGGCACGAGGTCTCGCGGCCGCCACAGTCATCGACCCCACCTGGGTCGTGGCCGAGCAGCGCGCCAAGGGTCCAGGAACCGTCACCGAGCGGCGCGCCCACTATGCCGGTGCGGCAACGTTGCTCACCCTCGGCTGGCTCGTCCTCGTGACCGCGGGAGCCGTGGGTGGTGCCATGGCCGGCGGTGTCGCCGTCCTCGGAGTCGCCCTTCCACTCTGCTTGCTCGAGCTCGTGGTGCCGCACCTGGGGAACCGCCCGGGTGCGACGGCCGTAGCTGTCGCGGTCTGCGTCGTCCTCGCAACGTCCGCCCTGCCGGCAGGCGTCGGACTCCTGCTCGCCATGGCAGCGGCCGCCGCGGCCGGCATCGCCGTCGAGAGGAGGTCGCTGTCGTGACCATGTGGATCGCCGTGCTGGCCGTCGGAGTGGCCAGCTATGCCTTTCGGCTGCTCCCCTGGCTCGTTCTGGACCGAGTCGGGGTCGGACCACAGGTCGAGGCGGCCCTACGCTACGCCGGCGTCGGTGCCATCACCGCCCTGCTGGTCGGCGGGCTTCTCCATCCCCAGGTGGCCGGTGGTTCGGTCCTCCCGATGCTGGCGGCCCTGGCGGTGTCGGGCCTGCTGATGTGGCGCGGCGGGTCAGGTCTTCTGGCGATCGCAATCGGGATGGCGGCGTTCCTGGCGCTCGACCTGTTGTGGTGATAGCGCGGGTATGAGGAAGGGGCGGTGGCCGATGGCCACCGCCCCTTCCCTCTGCGAACGGCTAGGACTGACCGGGCTTGTCGTGCTCGCCCGTGAGGTAGCCCTCGTGCTCGTGCTCGAGCTCGATCTCCTCAGCACTCGTGACACCCTCTGGGAGGTCGATGGTGTGCTTCGGACCGGTGAACCAGTTCTTGGCCGACAGGTGCCATCCAGCCCAGAGGAGCAGGAAGAGCGCGCCCAGGACAAGCGGTGCGTAGTTGACGAACTTCCAGTCGAACGGCACCTCGTCCGTGCCGGGTGCCCCCAGCAAACCTCTCATGAATCCCGGAGCACCTGCAGGGTAGAGCGGCAGGATGAAGTAGACCGACGTGATGAGGATCTCGCCGATCGCCAGCGGTGCCATCCACTTCCACTTGTTGCCGAGGTTCCACGACCCCTGCTTGAACGCGCTGCCCGCCTTCAACCGGTAGTAGATCGGGATTGCGAAGGCCAGGTAGAGACCCAGCACACCGATGGACACCACCGCGAAGAACGCAGTCACGGTGTAGATCGGCTCCTCTGGTGTGCCGATGTTCACCTTCCACAGCGCCGGCAGAGTGAGGATGAACCCGGTGACGGCCACGGCGAGCACCGCATAGACCGGAGTCCTCTGCGCGTTGAGCCTCGACCAGTACTGCGCACCAGGAACTGCACCGTCTCGGCTGAACGCGAAGAGCATCCGCGAGGCAGAGGTGAGGCAGGCGGTGGTGCAGAAGAGCTGACCGATGGTGGCGATGAGCAGGACGAGGCCGGACATCTTCGGCGTCAGCGCCTGGTCGAAGATGACTTGGACACCTCCGCCTCCAGCCGTCACCGCATCCGCGTCCTGCACCGCGAAGAGGAAGGCCAGCAGGAGGATCCAGCCGCCGATCGCCGAGTAGAAGATCGACTGCCAGATTCCCTTGGCTGCTGCGTTCGCGGCGCCATGGGTCTCCTCGGAGAGGTGCGCCGAGGCGTCGTAGCCGGTGATCGTGTACTGGGTCAGCAGGAATCCGAGCGGCAGCACGTAGAACCAGAAGCCTGGTCCGCCGGTCTCCCCCTCGAACAGGCCACCGGTGTTGTTGACCTCACCGGAGAACACGTCGCTGAAGCCCCAGTGGCTCGCGCCGTCCTTGAGGAAGAACACCAGGATGAGGACGACCAACGAGGCTCCGATGACGTGCCACCACACGGAGATGTTGTTGAAGATCGCCAGCAGGTGGCTGGAGAAGATGTTCACCAGTGAGACGAACACCAGGATGACGGCGAAGAGGACGAAGACCCTTTCGAGCGAGTAACCCTCTGCCCACGACGTGCTGAAGCGCGAAAGGCTGTAGTCGAGGAAGGTGGCTGCGCCGTAGGCGACCGAGGCCACGATGGCGACCAGGCCCGCCAGGTTGAGCCATCCGGTGTAGTAGCCGGCCTTGGTGCTGCCGAGCTTCGAGGCCCACCAGTAGATGCCACCCGACGTCGGGTACGCCGACACCAGCTCGGAGAGGCAGAAGCCGATGATGAGGATGAAGGCAGAGATCAGCGGCCAGCCCAGCGAGATGGCGATCGGACCACCGTTGTTCCAGCCGAAGTAGAAGGTCGTGAAGCAACCGGCGAGGATCGAGATGATCGAGAAGGAGATGGCGAAGTTGGAGAACCCCGACCATGTCCGACTCAGCTCCTGCTTGTAGCCGAGCTCGGCGAGTTTCTTCTCGTCATCACCCAGCTTCGAGATGTCCACCATCAGGTGTCTCCTTTTGAAACCCCATAGAGCCGCGGCGGTACCGCGACCTTGATCGAAGTGTGGCACCGTCCGCTTGATCCGCTCCGCGACACGCGGGAGAATCTTCGGCACGGCGGCCGTCAGTCTGCTCGGCGCACCTCCTCCAGTAGGCGTCCGAATTCGGGCGAGTCGAACTCGTCCACTGCCCGGACGTACTTCTCCATCCCCCACTCCCAGAAGTCGAAGTCGAGGTCGCTGGTGCCGTCCTGGATCGACGCCCAGAGCGTCCACCCGTACTTGCTCATGAGTCCCCACAGCCGAGCGCGCGCTGTCAGGGGCTTCGACGGGTGTCCGACATAGGCGGCGATGATCCGCTCGAGGTCGTCCGGCGTCCCTGCGGCCTCACTCCACGCATTGCCGAGCTCGAAGAACGGGTCGTTGTTCCCCGAGTACTCGTAGTCGATGAGCCAGACCCGGTCACCCGTGTCGATGAAGTTCGCCGCCAGCAGGTCGTTGTTGCAGGGCACACTTCCGACCGGCCGGGCATCGAACGCATCGCCGATGGCCCTGACGGCGTCTGCGAAATCCAGGTAGCGGTCGGGGAGTCGGAATCCTCGCTCCTGGACAATCGAGAGGTACTGCGGCTGCAGGCGCAGCATGTTGAACTCGCCGACAAAGCGCGGACCGTCGTGCAGCTGGCGACACACCTCCGCCAGACGAGGCGCGTTCTCGGGGGCGAGCACATCCTCGTTGGTCCACGTGCGGCCGTTGACGAAGCGCACGACCAGCACACTGGCCTCGGGTACGAACGCGATGACGTCGGGCGCCGCGCCGGAGGCAGCCGCTGCCACAGAGTTGGCGTGCTCGTTCTTGCGGTCGATCGCCAGCAGCGCGCTCTCCGGCGTCGACAGACGCGCCACGTAGACGCCGTGTCGCGTCGTCACCTTGAGGTTGCGATTCGTCAGTCCGCCAGGCAGCAGCTCCACATCGGAACGGTCGACCAGCTCCGGGACCGCGTCCAGGCGCGCGAGCAGGTCCGGGTCGATCACCTCTGCGACCTCAACCGCCACGCCACCCTCCGAGGAACGACGACAACAGCCCCCCGTTACAGGCTGACGGCAAGCACCCTCGCGGGCCGTCTGCCTGGACGCGCCACGACGGAGTCGGACTCTAGACCACGCTGCGGGTCGGTGGATAGAGATTTGGGCACACAACTCTCCGAGTTGTGACCCGCACGTGTCGTAGCCTCTGGCGCATGAGTGACGACCTGCCCTCGCACGCCCGTGCCGTCATCATCGGGGGAGGAATCGTCGGCACGAGTGTCGCCTATCACCTGGCACATCTGGGCTGGACCGACGTAGTCCTGCTGGAGCAGGGAAAGCTGTCCGGAGGCACCACGTGGCATGCGGCGGGACTCGTCGGACAGCTGCGGGCCACCGAGAGCGGGACGCGACTCGTCCAGTACTCCGCGTCCCTCTACGAGCGCCTCGAGGAGGAGACCGGGCTCGGTACCGGGTTCAAGCGCTGCGGCGGTGTCACCGTCGCGCGGACTCCGGACCGCATGGTGCAGCTGCAACGCACAGCCGCGACCGCGGAGGCCTATGACCTCGAGTGTGAGCTGATCTCCCCGGAGCGGGCGCGCGAGCTGTACCCGATCCTCGCGACCGAGGACCTTCTTGGTGCCCTGTGGCTCCCCGGGGACGGGACGGCGAACCCCACGGATGTCACGCAGTCACTGGCCAAGGGGGCGCGCAATCTCGGGGTGCGGGTCTTCGAGGGCGTACGCGCGGTGGGAGTCCTGCAACGGAACGGCACCGTCACCGGGGTGGAGACCGACCGCGGGACCATCGAGTGCGAGGTGGTCGCGAACTGTGCCGGACAATGGGCATACGCCGTCGGTCTCCTGGCCGGGGTGACGGTGCCGCTGCACTCCGCCGAACACTTCTACGTGGTGACGGAACAGATCGAGGGGGTCCACCGCGATCTACCCATTCTTCGCGATCCGGACGGCTACACGTACATGAAGGAAGAAGTGGGTGGGCTGGTGGTGGGCGGCTTCGAGCCCGAGGCCAAGCCCTGGGTGTCGCCCGACCAGATCCCATACCCGTTCGAGTTCCAGCTCCTGGACGAGGACTGGGAGCACTTCTCGATCCTGATGGAGAACGCACTGCAGCGCATCCCTGCCTTGCAGCACACCGGGATCAAGAAGTTCTACAACGGCCCGGAGAGCTTCACGCCGGACAACCAGTTCATCCTCGGCGAGGCACCGGAGCTCCGGAACTTCTACGTCGGCGCGGGCTTCAACTCGGTCGGCATCGCCTCGGCCGGGGGCGCCGGTCGCGCACTCGCGGAGTGGATCGTCGGCGGCGAGCCGACCAGCGACCTGACCGCCGTCGACATCCGGCGGTTCGCCACCTTCAACGGGAACAACCAGTGGCTGCGCGACCGGGTCGCCGAGATCCTCGGCCTGCACTACGAAGTGCCCTGGCCCAATCGGGAGCTCACCACGGCCAGACCGTTCCGCCGGTCACCCGTCCACCACCTGCTCGAAGCGGAAGGGGCGGCGTTCGGCTCGAAGATGGGTTGGGAGCGGGCGAACGTCTTCGCGCCACCGGGGGCCGAGCCGCACCTGCAGTACAGCTGGGAGAAGCCGGCGTGGATCGAGTGGTCCGCCCTGGAGCAGCGCGCAGCGCGCGAGTCCGTCGCCCTGTTCGACCAGACCTCCTTCGGCAAGCTGCTCATCAGTGGCCCGGACGCCGAAGCCCTGTTGCAACGACTCTGCACAGCCGACGTGGCAGTCGCCCCGGGTCGAGCGGTCTACACCGGCCTGCTCAACGAGCGGGGAGGCTACGAGGCGGACGTCACGGTGACCCGCCTCACCCAGGAGGAGTACCTGCTGGTGACCGGGTCCGCGTCGGTCATCCGTGACCACACATGGATCCGCCGACACATCGACGACGACCAGCGCGTCGGCGTCGTCGATGTGACGGGTGCGTACGCAGTGTTCGGCGTCATGGGTCCCCGCTCCCGGGAGCTCCTGAAGCGCCTGTCGCGCGCAGACCTGACCGATGAGGGCTTCCCGTTCTCGACGAGCCGTGAGATCGACCTCGGCCACGCGACGGTGCGCGCGACCCGGATCACGTACGTCGGCGAGCTCGGATGGGAGCTGTACGTTCCCGCCGAGTTCGCTGTCGGCGTCTACGAGGAGCTGACTGCAGCAGGCGCGGATCTCGGTCTGCGCCCGGCCGGCTACTACACGATCAACTCACTGCGCCTCGAGAAGGGGTATCGCGCCTTCGGCGCCGAGCTGACCCCCGACTACACGCCCGTGGAGGCGGGTCTGCTCTTTGCCTGCAAGCTCAAGACGGAGATCCCCTTCCTCGGCCGAGCGGCGGTGGAGCGGGTGAAGGCGCAAGGTCCCTCGAGGTCCTTGGTCTCCCTCGTGCTGTCCGACCCCGACGTGATGATGTGGGGCGGCGAGCTCGTGCTCAGGGACGGCGAGGCAGTTGGGCAGGTGACGTCCGCCGCCTGGGGGGAGACGTTGGGCGCCTGCGTGGCTCTGGCCTACGTCTGGCGGCGCGACGGCGAGCCGGTCACCGCCGAGTACCTCGGGGTGGGCACCTACGAGGTCAACGTGGGTGGACGCGTCTGTGGTGCCGTCCTGCACCGACGTGCACCGTACGACCCAGCCGGTGACCGAATCAGACAGTGACCCCGGTCCGGTCTCATCCGAAGGTTCGGTGCCGCGTCCGGTGCTGCTCGACGCTCACGGTCTCCATCAGGGACTCCTTGCGTTGTGCCACATACCAATCGGCGTAGCGGTTCACCAGGGGCACCGCCGAGACGCCGTGCGCGACGACCGACATGAGGACAGTCGTCATCGCCACGGTGACCACCAGATCAGCGTGGGCGAGCCCTGCGGCGTCGAGCACGTAGACGGCGAACACGAGCGAGGCGAGACCTCGAGGGCCGAACCAGCCGACGAAGCCCACGGTCGGTGCTCGCGCACCCGTGCCCAGGAGCGAGAGCGCGACAGGCAGCATCCGGACGACGGTCAGGCTGAGAGCTGCGTAGAGCGCCATGGTCGGATCCACCTGGTCGAGGTTGGGTGCAACGACCGCGGCACCGAGGACGATGAAGGTCAACGCATTGAGCAGACCACCTGACTCCTCGAGGAAGCGCGTGACGGCGTCGTGCTCGGCGTACAACATGCCGAACGTGGCCCCCGCGACGTAGGCGGCGATGAACCCGCTGCCCCCGGCAGCGTCCGCTGCCGCGTAGGCGAGCAGCGCGGCTCCGAGCGGGACGAGCTGAGCCCACGACGCGTCGACCCAGCCACGTCGTGCCGAGATCTTCAGGGCCACAGCGGTCACCGCACCCACAGCCAGTCCGCCGAGCAGCCCGTAGCCGATCGCTTCGGCCGTCACGACGACACTCTCGGACGCGGACAACGCGCCGCTCTCGGCGTCCGCCCAGGCCAGCGCGATGACCAGCAGCGGAACGCAGATGCCGTCGTTCAGCCCGCTCTCGACGTTCAGGGCCTGTCGTACTCGGCCCGGGAGCCTCTGGTCGGTGACGACCGCCTGCCCGAGGGCGGCGTCGGTCGGCGCGAGGATGATGGCAAGGACGACAGCCTCCGCCAGCAGCAGCTCGGGCAGGAGCATGAGCCCCACGGCGGTGCCGGCCACGATGGTCAGGGGGAGACCGACGCCGAGGAGGCGGACCGGCAGGGTCGCCTCCCGCCGCAGTGCTCCAGGGCGGATGCGGGATGCGTCGCCGAAGAGGACCAGCGCGAGGGTGAGCTCCGCGAGGGCCTCGATCGTGGAGCTGGTGGCGGTCTCGTCAATCGCTCCTGATCCGGTCGTGCCGAGGAGCAGGCCCCCGATGAGGAAGAACATCGCCGCCGACACCACCGTGGTCGAAAGCCGGCGACTGATCAGTGCATAGACCGTCAGCAGGAGGGCGATCGACGCCAGGGCCACAGTGTCCACAGGACCATTCCTACCGTTTCACCGGGCGCCGTGAGGTAATGGATGCGATGACGCTCCGGGCGTCCGACGAGAGGTGGACCATGAGACGTTCGATGCTGGCTGTCGCGATGACCGGGGTGCTGAGCCTGGTCGCTGCCCCGGCCGCGTGGGCGGGGACCGTGAGCTTCGACGACGAGGTTGGCGACACCGGTTCTCGGAGCGACATCAGGCGCGTCGTCGTCGAGCACGTGCACACCGCTGACCGGCTGCGGGTGACGACCCGTCTGACGAAGGTGGTCTACGGAGCCGAGCTGGCGATCTTCATCGACTCCCGGCCGAGGAACGCCGGCCCGGAGTGGAAGATCTCTGCGTACGCCGACAGCGAGTGGGCGTTGCTGCGTGTCGACAGCTGGCGGGACGACGGAATGCCGGGTCCGACGTGTGGCCGGGTCAGCTACAGCATGGACACCGACCGTCCCGTCGCGAGGGCCACACTCCCGTCCAGCTGCATCCGCCTGCACCGTGACGTCCGTGTCTCGGTGCTCGTGCACGACGCCGGCTACGGCAGGGACTGGGCTCCCGACACCCGGCGGTTCCTGCCAGCGGCCTGACGGCAACGGTCGACGTCGCCCGCCAGATCCTCACCTCACGGTGGCGGGGTGAGCACCGTGGCACTTCTTCCACTTGAGCCCGCTCCCGCAGCTGCACGGGTCGTTGCGAGCCCGAGCGGAGTCGGCCTGCCGGTACCAGTCGCGGAGGCCGGTGGCGTCCTCGCCGCGGCGGAGGAGCTCGGTCATCACCCTCATGGGCTCGTCCACGTGCCGGAAGAACAACTGGTAGCCGGCGCACAGGTAGTGGAGGCCGTCCTCGCCGTCGGGCGTCGTGATGAAACGGTCCTTGGGACAGCCACCGTTGCAGGCGAAGCGGACATCGCACGACCGGCAGTAGGCGGGGAGCGTGTCCTTCTTCGCTGCGCCGAAGGCCCGTCTGGCGGGGGGAGTCGACGAGCTCGAGCAGGGTCCTTCCCTCGGTGATGTTGCCCAAGAGATAGTCGGGCTCCACGTAGTGGTCGCAGGAGTAGAGGTCGCCGTTGTGCTCCAGGGCCACGGCGTCGCCGCAGGTGACGGCGTGCACGCACATTCCCGTCTGGTGCATGCCCATCCAGTGGGCCAGGGCCGTGTCGAACATCTGCACGAAGACGTCGCCGACGTCGTGCCGGCCCCACTCCTCGAAGACGTCGATCAGAAACCGGCCGTACTGCTCGGCTCCCACACTCCGCCGGGTCACCAGGTCTCCACGTTGCTGGTACAGAGGGCGCTCGCCGCGTCGTGATCCCCAGCCTGACTCTGCCTGGACCAGGAGGTCTGCCGTCACCCGTTCGACGATGGGGATGAGCTGGATGAAACGGGCCCCGAGATCGTCGCGCAGGAAGCGGTAGACGTCTCGCCCGTGGTCACCGTTGGCGGCGTTGACTGTCGTCAGAGCGTTCCACTCCACGCCGTGACGTTGAAGGGTCTCGAGCCCGGCTACCACCCGGTCGAAGGTGGGTTTCCCACCCTTGTCGACGCGGTACGCGTCGTGCATCTCACGTGGTCCGTCGATGGAGACACCGACCAGGAAATGGTGCTCGGCCAGGAAGCTCGCCCACTCGTCGTCGATCAGCGTGGCGTTGGTCTGCAGGGTGTTGAGCACCTTCTGGCCAGGGGCCGCGTAGCCTCCGTTCCAGCTCCAAGGTGCGCCGGAAGAACTCGACACCCATGAGTGTCGGCTCACCGCCCTGGAACGCGACCACGACCTCGTCCACACCCCGCTGCGCCTCGAGCAGCTGCTGGATGTAGGCCTCATGCACCTCGGGAGGCATCCGGAACCCACTGCCTGGGTAGAGCTCCTCCTTGGACAGGAAGAAGCAGTACTCACAGTCCAGGTTGCAGATCGCACCCGTCGGCTTGGACATGACGTGAAAGGCGCGTGGGATGTGCGAGGCTCACCCCGGTGCCTCCCTTCGGTCCGTCGATCGGGTCAGTCGAGTGCGAACCAGGTGCGCACCTCTGCCTCGTGGTCGACGTACCGCTCACCGGACAGGTCTACCACCACGCGGTCGATCGTCCCACCGCGGAACTCGAACGGCGCGACGTACTCCGGTGTCACCGCGGAGGCGCTGTCCCGCCCGACACAGATGCCGTCCCCTGTGAGGCAGAAGTATCCGGGTTGAGTCACGATCTCTTCGCTGCCGACCACCTCGTCGTCGACGTAGAGCGTCAGGGTGCCCTTGGCGCCGGGCATCTTGGGGTTCGTCACTCTTGCCGGTGACGACGAAGTCGGCGGCCAGGACGTGCGTCCCCGGCGTCACCTCGCGCTCGGACACGACGTCCTGCAGGAACGTGCCGACCCAGTTGAAGGTGTAACGCAGCCGTCCGTCCTTGAGGTAGAGGCTGTGGCCGCCAGGGATACCGCCGGCGGCCCAGAGCACGCCTTCGGCTCCGGCTTCGACCTCGACACCGGCCGCGATGGAGAACGAGCGGCCGGCGATCATGGGTCCGGCCGACTCGGGGACGTCGGAGCAGTGCGGGTAGAACACGTACCGGTCGCGGGGGTCCGCGGCGCGTGGACGCTCGGCCAGCACCTGCTCGAGTGCCGAGCGGTCGTCCAGGGGAGCCCGTTCAGCCGTCCCGCCTCGTAGAACCACAGCGACTTGAGCCGACTCGAGGCGCTCGGGCTCGTCCTGGGCGATGTTGTGCGACTGCGAACGGTCCGACGCCAGGTGGTAGAGCTCCCACTCGTCGGCCTCGAAGTTGCCCCAGCTGCTGAGGGGCGGGTGGACGGTGCAGGCGAGGTAGCCCTCGTGGTAGATCGAGCGCTGACCGAGCATCGCGTAGAACTGCGTGCTCTTGGCGGGGGCATCCGCGTCGTGCAGTGCGTCCGCGAAGCTCTCGCCCTCGATCGGGCAGCTGGGGGTGGCCGTTGATCACCTCGGGCGGTTCGATGTCGAGCAGGTCGTAGATCGTGGGGACGACGTCCACGGCATGGACGTACTGGTCGCGCAGCTCGCCGTGGGCAGTGATCTTCTCGGGCCACGACACCAGGCACACGTCGGCGGTGCCGCCCTCGAAGCCGGCCCAGCGCTTCCAGTAGGGGAACGGTGTGTCGAAGGCCCATGCCCAGCCGGTGTTGTAGTGGTTGTTCGAGGCCGGTGTTCCCAGCTCGTCGAGGTGCGGCAAGGGTGTCCTCGGCGGTGTCGAAGACGCCGTTGAAGAAGCGCCACTCGTTGAACGAGCCGTTCGGCCCGCCCTCGCCGCTCGATCCGTTGTCGGAGACGACCACGATCAGCGTGTTGTCCAGCTTCACCGGAGTCTTCGAGGAAGTCGATGATCGCGCCCAGTCGGTCGTCGTGGTACGAGATGAAGCCGGCGAAGACCTCGGCCATGCGGATGAACAGACGCTGCTCGTCGGCAGACAACGACTCCCAGGGGCGGACCGTGTCGAGCAGCGGCCAAGGCTGACCGTCCGGTCCCGTGCGCTGCGGCTCCCCGTGCGGATTGAGGGCGGACAGCTCGGTGTCGGGGGGGAGGATGCCGAGCTCGACCTGCCGGGCCAGGATCTCCGGCCTGATGGCCTCATATCCCTGGTCGAACTTCCCGCGGTAGCGGTCCGCCCAGTCCAGCGGCACCAGATGAGGGGCGTGACCGGCCTGGGGTGCGAAGTACATGAAGAAGGGCTTGTCCGGGTCGACGACCTTGGCGTCCTGGATGAAGGAGATGGCCTTGTCCGAGAGGTCGTCCGCCAGGTGGTAGCCGTCCTCGGGCCGGGACGGCGGCTCGGTGGGATGGTTGTCGTGGATCAGGTCGGGGTAGTAGCAGTTGGTCTCGCCGCCCAGCCAGCCGTAGAAGCGCTCGAAACCGCGACCGAGCGGCCACCGACCTTTGTAGGCCGCCTGGTTGCACTCCTCGCCGGGTGTGAGATGCCACTTGCCCACGGCGTAGGTGTTGTAGCCCCGTTCGGCGAGAACCTCGGAGAGGAACCCGCTCCCGAACGGGATCCGGGTCGAGATGCCCGGGGAAGCCCGAGGCGAACTCGGCGATGGTGGCCATGCCGTTGGTGGTCGCGTTGCGGCCGGTCAGGAGCAATGAAGCCCGCGTCGGCGAGCAGAGTGCGGTGGTGTGGAAGTTGGTGAACCGGACCCCGCGATCCGCGATCCGACGCATCGTCGGGCGTCTCGATGGGGCCGCCGAACACGTCCATGGCCCCGAACCCCACGTCGTCCCAGACGATCATGAGCACGTTGGGGGCACCAGGCTCCGCCTTGGGGGCGAGGTAAGGCTCCCAGTCCGGGACGGAATCCCTGACGTCGAGCGCGATCTTGCCGCGGAACTCTCTGGACACGGTGGCCCCCTCAGTTCGACGTCAGGCACTAATCACAGTCAACACCCCGCGCCGGTCGCCGGGCATCGCCCACCCGGGATGATGCCCGGCGAGCCTCAGGACCGCAGGCGAGCGCCGGTCGGGTCGAAGGGCGGCACCGGCAGAATGCGCGCCGGACGGGGTTCTCCCACGACGTCCACGACCAGGTCAGTCCCTGTGCCGGCTGAGGTGGCGTCGACCAGCTGCGTGTCGACGTACCCGAGGGCCAGGCTCGCTCCCACGTGGTGGCCGTAGGCCCCGGAGGTCGTGAACCCGACCAGGCGACCCTCGCGCCAGATCCCTTCGTCGCCGGAGGCGTCGGCGTCGCTCGAGTCGATGGCCAGCAGGGCCAGTCGACGCGCCGGCTCGGACTCGCGCGCGGCGAGCACAGCCCCACGACCGATGAAGTCCGGCTTGTCGAAGTCGACGAACCGGTCCAGACCCGACATCGCAGGGGTGTAGGCCTGGGTGAACTCCGTCGACCAGATGCCGTAGCCCTTCTCGAGCCGCAGGCTGTCGATGGCGCGATCCCCGATCAGGCGCATGCCGAGGGGCTCGCCCACTTCACGGAGGGCCGCGAGCAGCGCCCTTTGCTGGGCGGCGGGCACGGTGATCTCGTATCCCAGCTCGCCGGTGAGCGAGATGCGACCGAGTACCGCGTCGGTGCCGGCCACCGTCGCCTCGCGGACCGACAGGAACGGTACGGATGCATGGTCGAGGTCGATCGCGACGAGCTGGGCCAGGATGTCTCGCGACGATGGGCCGGACAGCGAGAACCCGCACCAGTCGTCACAGAGGTTCGCGAGATGGACGCTGCCGTCGGAGGGCAGGTGCTCGGCGAACCACCGTTGGTGCCACTCCTGCAGGTAGTACGAGCCGGTGATCCAGAAGCGCTCCTCGGCGAGCCGGCTCACCGTCAGGTCACCCATCAGGTGGCCGCGTGCGTTGAGCATCGGCGCGAGCTTGATCCGGCCCACCATCGGGAGGCTCGACGCCATCAGGTGGTCGAGCCACTGGGCGGCACCGGGGCCGGTGACCTCGTACCGCGCGTACGCGGTGGTCTCGTAGAGACCGGCAGCGGTGCGCGTGGCCGCCACTTCCTCACCGACGATCGGATGCGCGTTCGAGCGGCGCCAGGTCAGGATCTCCTCGAAGTCACGGCTCGGGGCGAAGTACTGGGCGACCTCGAGTCCGTGGACGACGCTGAAGTGGGCGCCGGCCTCCACCAGATCGGGGTGGACCGGGGACGTCTTCAGGGGCCGTCCTGCGGGGAGCTCCTCGTTCGGGTAGGCGATGAGGAAGCGCCGCGCATAGAACTGCGCGGTGGTGGACCGCAGGTATGCGTCGTCGGTCGCGTAGGGACCGAACCGCGTGAGGTCCATGCCGAAGACGTCGTCTCCGGGGTCTCCGTCGACGATCCAGTTGGCGAGCGCCAGCCCGATCCCGGCGCCCTGCGAGAACCCCGCCATGACGCCGCAGGCTGACCAGAAGTTGTGGCGTCCGGGCACCGGGCCCACCAGCGGGTTGCCGTCCGGGGTGAACGTGATGCCACCGTTCACCCATCGCTTGATCCCCACGCGTTGCAGTGCGGGGAACCGCTCGAACCCGATGGACAGCTCCGGTGAGATGCGGTCGATCTCCTCAGGGATCAGCTCCATGCCGTAGTCCCACCCGGGACCGTCGGCCAGCCAGTGACGGGGATGGGTCTCGTAGACACCGAGCAGCACCCCGTCGTGCTCGCGCTGCAGGTAGGTGAATCCCTCGAGGTCGGTGACTGCCGGCATCACGCCGCTGAGGGCGGCGACTTCCGGCACGTCCTCGGTGACCAGGTAGTGGTGCTGCATCGGGATGAGTGGCAGCTCGATCCCCACCATGCGCCCCACCTGTCGGGCCCAGAGGCCGCCGGCGTTCACCACATGCTCTGCGACCACCGCCCCCTGCTCGGTCTCCAACAGCCACCCGCCGTCGGCGCGCTGTGAGATGGACAGGACGCGCGTGTGCTGGATCACGTCGGCACCACGCTTCCGGGCGGCACCGGCGTAGGCATGGGTCGCCCCGTGCGGGTCGAGGTGGCCCTCGTGCGGGTCGAACAGCGCCCCGGTGAGACCGGCGGGGTCGATGATCGGAACCTGTTCGGCGGCCTCCTGCGGCGTCATCAGCCGCGCGCCGTCGTTGCCCATGTACCGGTGCCAGGCGAGCTCGGCCTTCAGCCACTCCGCGCGTTCCGGCGTCCCGGCCAGCTCGATGCCGCCGGTGAGGTGCAGGCCGGCGCTCTGCCCGCTCTCCTCCTCGACGGTCCGGTACATGCCGATGGTGTAGGCCTGCAGCCGCGCGATCACCGGGTCGGAGTTGATGGCATGGAACCCGCCGGCCGCGTGCCAGCTGGAGCCTGCGGTGAGCTCGCCACGCTCGAGCAGTGCGACGTCGGTGAGCCCGCGCAGGGTCAGGTGGTACAGGACGCTGCAGCCGACGATGCCGCCGCCGATGACGACGACCTGGTACTGGTCCTTCACGAAGCATCCAGCTGGCGGTGGAGGTGGACCTCCCGGTGTCGCGCGAAGAATCCGAGCTCGAGGTCGACGCCGGTGTACTCACCGTGCACGACGACCGGATCGGCGTCGTGGTCGTGACCACCTTCGACGGCCTCGACAAGAGTGGCCATGGCAACCCCCACGAAGGGTGCAGCCTTGAACTGGTGTCCGCTCGTCCCGATAGCGACGTAGTAGCCCGGCAGCGAGGTGCGGTCGTAGATCGGGATCCAGTCGTCGGTGATGTCGTAGGCGCTCACGATGCCCGACTTCTGGCTCGGCACCTGGAGCTCGGGGAGCCGACGGGCGAGCCGGAGGCTCTGCACCTCCCAGTTCTCCGACGACGGTGCCGAGCGGACCTCGTCGGCATCGTCGACGAGGATCAACGGGTCGCACGGTGCCTCGAAGCTGCCGACGATGATGGTCCCCCCGGGGTGCGGCCGGAAGTAGGTGCCGAAGTCGGGGTCGTGGACGCCGGTGCCACCGTCGTCCAGCCCGAACCCGGCAGGAGCCGGTACCGAGATGACCTCCTGCTCGGTGGCGCGGGTCGAGGTGCTGAAGTCGTCGAGCACGCCCGCCATCGTGTTGAGTGCCACCGACCACGGACCCGCGGCATTCACGACGACGGAGGCGCGCAGCTCGGAGCCGTCGTCCAGGCGGACGCCGGCAACCCTGGCCTCGTCACGCACGACGTCGACCACGGTGGACCGCCAGCGGAAAGTGGCGTCGAAGTGCTCGGCAGCGTGGGCCAGGTTGTGCGCCGCCAAGGTCGCGTCGTTGACGAAACCGGAGTCGGGCTGGACGAAGCCGCCGATCTCGCCGGTCGGGTCGTCCCAGAAGTGCTCGTCCTCGACCCGGCACGCGGGGCCGAGGCGTGACGGGTCGAGCGCGGGGAACCGTCGCCGGATCTCGTCCGCGTCGACGGTCTCGTAGGGGATGCCGAGAGTCTCCATGAAGCCCAGCTCGAGCTGGCGGTCCAGCAGCTCTCCGTCCAGCACGAGCAGCCCGGTTTTGACGTACGTCGCCATCCCTGCCGGGTCGACGACCCCGAGATGACCGGCCCAGTCGTTCCAGCGCGCGTGGGACTCCCACGCGAGCACGGTCTCCTGGAGGCTGTCGTAGTTGAACCGCACCATCGCCGAGGACGCGCTGGTGGACCCGCACCCGGGCGTCGAACCCTTGTCGAGCACGGTGACCTGCCACCCTCGGCGCGCGAGCTCGAGGGCGATCGAGCAGCCGATGATTCCGGCGCCGACCACCAGGGCGGTCGAGGGGGGAGTGGTCACGCGTGGCTCCTGGTGGGAGAGGGGAGATGAGCTGCCGGACGTGCTGTCGACTGGCATCCCACCAGAGGTCCTGCACCTGCGGTGCACCCGAGCGACAACTGAAACATGGTGTCCCACCGGCTGCGTAAAGTGACGCGAGTGTCGACGAAGCGCTCGGTGACCGATCGCGTCCCCGCGCCGGTCCTCGTCGTCACGGCCATTGCCTGTGTGCAGACCGGCGCTGCCATCGCGCGCACCCTCTTCGACGATCTCGGAGTGGCGGGCACGGCCTGGCTCAGGCTCGTCATCGCGGCTGCGGTGCTGCTGCTCGTGCTCCGTCCGCCCGTCCGGTCATGGACGCGTCGGCAGTGGGGAGCGGCGGCGCTGCTGGGTGCTGCCCTCGCGGGCATGAACCTCGTCTTCTACAGCTCGCTCGACCTCGTTCCGCTGGGGGTGGCGGTCACTGTCGAGTTCATGGGGCCGCTGCTGTTGGCGTTGGTGCAGACCAGACGCCTGGTCGACCTGGTGTGGGTCGTGCTGGCCGGTGGTGGCGTCGCCCTGTTGGGTGCTCAGGCGGCTGGGGGAGAGATCGAGCCTCTGGGCCTGGTGCTCGCCTTCACTGCAGGGCTGTTCTGGGCTGGATACATCCTGTCCAGTGCCCGCGTGGGCCGCCTGCTTCCCGGCGTCGACGGGCTGGCGCTCGCGTTGGCGTTCTCGGCACTGCTCGTCGCTCCGCTCGGAGTCGGCCAGGCCGGGGCCGTCCTCGATCAGCCGTCCCTGCTCATCGGCGTCTCGACCGTCGCGCTGATGTCGACGATCATCCCGTACGGCCTCGAGCTGACCGCGCTTCGGCGGATCCCCACGCGAGTGTTCGGCGTCCTGATGAGCCTTCAGCCCGCGGCTGCCGCGATCTCTGGGTATCTCATCCTCGACCAGAGTCTCGGTGCCCCCGAGGTCGTGGCGTTGGTGATGGTGAGCCTGGCGAGCACCGGTGTCACCCTCGCCAGTCGACAGCCGCCGATCACCGGCGACGCCGGGTGAGCCTGCGCCGCCGGGCTCGCCGAGTGCGGGGCTGGTGGACGCCACAGCTTGTCGAGTGCGGCGCCGGATGACGCTCCACGTCGCCGAGTGTGATTCCTGCGATCGACGCGCTTCGCCATCACTCCTCGACGTACTCGGAGCCATCACTCCTCGACGTACTCGGATCGGGGCGCTCGATGGTCGAACGATAGGCTTTCCTGTTCCCCTGCCCGGGACACCGACCGAAGGACGCCCGTGAGCATCAGCGAGACCGACGCTGAGCAGCAGCATGTCGATGTCCTGTATGCACGCCTGGACGCCTTGCGGGCCCGCGTCGACGACGACCTGCGCCGGGTGCGTCGGGCGGGCGCGAGTGGGACCCCGCAGGCCCGGTCGGAGCGTGACGCGTTCGCGACGCTGTACGAGGATCGGCTCACCCAGCTGCACGGGGTCGAGGAGCGCCTCTGTTTCGGACGGCTCGACATGGTGGACGGGGCACCGCGCTACATCGGACGTCTGGGCCTCTTCGACGACGACCAGACCCAGCTGCTCGTCGACTGGCGTGCACCGGCAGCCCGCGACTTCTACCAGGCCACCTCCCTGCGCCCGGGGGGCGTCGTCCGCCGCCGCCACCTGGAGACACACCATCGACGCGTCACGGCCATCTACGACGACGTGCTCGACCTGGACACCTTCGAGGCGCGACCCGACCTGGTGGCCCACACCTCAGAGTCGTCCACGCTCACCACCGATGGCGCACTGCTCGCGGCGCTCAACGCGCACCGCACCGGTCGGATGGGCGACATCGTCGCCACGATCCAGAGCGAGCAGGACGAGATCGTGCGCGCCCCGCTGCAAGGAGTGCTCGTGGTCCAGGGCGGACCCGGAACCGGCAAGACGGCGGTGGCCCTGCACCGTGCCGCCTACCTGCTGTACACCCACCGGGACCGCCTCGAGTCGCGCGGCGTCCTGCTGGTCGGCCCCAGCCCGGTGTTCCTGCGCTACATCTCGCAGGTGCTGCCGTCGCTGGGCGAGACCGGCGTCGTGACCGCCACCCCTGCACAGCTCTTCCCGGGAATCGAGGCCACGGGTTCGGAAGACGACCAAGCGGCAGCCCTGAAGGGTTCCCTGCGCATGGTCGAACTCCTCGAGCGGGCGGTGAGGCAGCGCGTGCGGGTACCGCAGGAGGAACGCCGGCTGCGGGTCGGCAGCCTGACGCTGCCGCTGCGCCCTCGCGTCGTACGTTCTGCAGTCGACACCGCGCGACGCGGCGGCCGACCCCACAACGCAGCCCGGGTCACGTTCGTCCGCACGATGCTGCAGAGCCTGATCGACCTGTACGCGAACGCTTCGGGCGACAGCCCCGACTCCGTCGACCGCTCGTACGTCGAGGAGATCCTGCGCGACGCCGTTGACGTCCGGCGCGAGCTCAACCTCGCCTGGCCACCGCTGGCCGCCGAGCAGGTGCTGGCCGATCTGTTCGCCAGCCCGGAGCGGTTGTTCGCCGCCACGCCCGGATGGAGCAACGACGACAGGGCACTGCTGCTTCGCGGCCGCGAGGAACGCTGGACGGCAGCCGACGTCGCACTCCTCGACGAGGTGGCAGAGCTCGTGGGTGAGGACGACGCGGCCTCGGCGTCGGAGGCGCACCGCGAGCAGCGCGCAGCCGCCGAGGAGGTCCGCCACGCCCGCGAGGTGCTGGAGGCCATCGGAGGTCGGGCCCGTCAGCTCGTGACGGCAGAGGCGCTCGCTGAGCGCTTCGCGACCACGGGTCCCTCGTTCACGGTCGCTGAGCGCGCCTACGGTGACCGCACCTGGTCCTACGGCCACGTCATCGTGGACGAGGCGCAGGAGCTGAGCCCCATGCAGTGGCGACTGCTGATCCGCCGTTGCCCGAGCAAGTCGTTCACGCTGGTGGGTGACATGGCACAGGCGACCGGGGCAGCGGTGTCGAGATCGTGGGCCGAGGCGTTGTCCCCTCACGTCGGGGACGCCTGGACCCGCCGCGACCTGACCATCAACTACCGCACGCCGGCACGGGTCATGGAGCACGCATGCGCGATGCTCGACGCGGCCGGCTACCCGACGACCCCGCCCACCTCCGTCCGGGAGGGTGACGATCCGGTCCGCGTCGAGCTCGCCGATCCGGGGGATCTGACCTCCCTGGTCGCCAGTGAGGTGCAACAGGTCGGGGAGGGCAGGGTCGCCGTCATCACGTCCGCGCGCGAGAACCCGACGGTCAGGGAGCTTCTGGCGCCGTGGATCCCGGTGGTCGACGACGTCCTGCTGAGTCCGTTGGTGGTGCTGACGGCCGAGCAGGCGAAGGGGCTGGAGTTCGACCGGGTCGTCGTGGTCGACCCGGCCGCGATCGCGGCTGAGGGCTCCCATGGCGCACGGGCCCTCTTCGTGGCCATGACCCGCCCCACCCAGCGGCTGGTGCTCGTCGAGCCGGCCGAGGCCCGCGTCGAAAGGTAGGGTCCCCTAAGTAAGGTATGCCTAAGTCGGGCCGGACGGGGCTCGCGACACCGGGAGACCCGATGAGTCTGAATGTCCGAACCCTTGCGGTGGTAGCCGTCGCCGGGCCGCTCGTGGCCGCTCTGGCTGCGTGCACGACCGAGGGAGGTTCGGGGCGAGGACGCCGACCTGGTCGTCTACTCCGGCCGTGCCGAGGAGCAAGTAGGTCCTCTCGTGGATCAGTTCGAGGAGGCAACCGGGACCACGGTGAGCGTCCGCTACGGCGACACGGCCGAGCTGGCGGTGCAGCTGCTCGAGGAGGGTGACGCCAGCCCGGCGGACCTGTTCTGGGCCCAGGACGCCGGCGCGCTGAGCGCGGTCGACGACGAGGGCCTGCTCGTCGACCTGCCGCCCACGGTCCTCGATGCGGTGCCCGCCGAGTACCGCGCCCCGGACGGTCGATGGATCGGAACGTCGGGACGGGCCCGGGTCTACGCCTACGACCCGGGGGCGGTCAGCGACAGCGAGCTCCCGGACAGTGTCTTCGAGCTCACAGACCCGATGTGGCGCGATCGTGTGGCCATCGCCCCCACCAATGCCTCGTTCCAGGCGTTCATCACGGCGATGCGCGTCTCCGCGGGCGAAGACGCCACACGCCGGTGGCTGATCGATCTCAAGGCCAACGGCGCCGTTGCCTACGAGGCCAACACCTACATCCTCGACGCCGTCGACGGCGGCGAGATCGACCTCGGGTTGATCAACCACTACTACTGGTTCCAGAAGGCGGCCGAGGTCGGTGAGGACGCCATGACCGCGGAGCTCGGCTTCTTCGCGTCAGGCGACCCTGGGTCGTTGGTGAACGTTGCCGGGGTCGGTGTCCTCGAGACCGCCGAGGACAGCGAGCTGGCGACAGAGCTGGTCGAGTTCTTGCTGACCGAGGAGAGCCAGGAGTACTTCGTGGACGTGACCCAGGAGTACCCACTGGTCGCTGGTGTCCAGGCGCACCCCGGCCTGCCGAAGCTTCGCACCCTGCAGGGCCCGGACGTGCCACTGTCCGAGCTGACCGACCTCGAGGGAACGCTCGCACTCCTCACCGAGACCGGGTGGATCTGAGACTCACGTGACGACAACCGCACCGTCGGCGCCGAGGGTCACATCGAGGGCACGGCGCCCACCGCTGCTGCTCGTGGCACCGGCGGTGGTGGCGGTCGCTCTCGCCCTGCTCCCGGTCGCCTACCTCGTGACGCGGGCGTCCGAGGCGGGAGTCGACGGATGGGTCGAGGTTCTGACCCGCCCTCGGACGTGGGACCTGGTGGCAAACACGTTGCTCCTCGGGGGACTCGTCACGGCCGCAGTGCTGCTCGCAGGAGTGCCGACGGCCTGGCTGATCACCCGTGCCGGCCTGCGATGGCGAGCCGGATGGGCGACGGTCGTCACCCTGCCCCTTGCTGTCCCCTCCTACGTCGCTGCCTTCGTGTGGGTCTCCGGCCCGTTGCACCTGTCGGGGCTCTTCGGAGCCTGGCTGGTGCTCACCCTGTCCACCGTGCCGCTGGTGATCCTGCCGACAGCGGCTGCATTCCGACGCGGGGATCGCACGCACGAGGAGGTCGCGCGGGGGCTTGGTCTCGGGCCATGGCGCACGGCCTCGCGAGTGACGGTCCCGCAGGCGTTGCCGGCGGCGTCGGCCGGCGCGCTCCTGGCGTTCCTCTACGTGCTGTTCGACTTCGGGGCGGTCTCGATCCTGCGTTACGAGACACTCACCCGAGCGTTGTACGCCACCTATCGCGCCAGTTTTGACCGAAGCGCCACCGCCACTCTCGCCCTCTTGCTGGTCGTGCTCACGGTCATCGCGGTCGCCGGCGAGCAGCGTCTGCGCGGGCGCTCCCGTCGTCACCGGGTGGGTGGGGGCGCGCCCCGTACCCCCGCGGGGATCTCCCTCGGGCGCTGGACGCCCCTGGCCTACGGTTGGCTGGCGCTGCTGGGCCTGCTCGGAGTCGGGGTTCCGGCTCTCTCCCTGGCGCACTCCACCATCATCGGTCGACGCAGCGGGGTGGACCTCGGTGAGCTGACCGCTGCGATCGGCAACACCGTGTCGATGTCTCTGCTCGGCGCGGTGCTGACCGTCGCCCTGGCCGTTCCCGTCGGCATTCTGCTCGCGCGGTTCCCCGGACGCCCCGCGCATGTCGTGGAACAGCTGTCGTACGCCGGTCACGCGCTACCGGGAATCGTCGTCGGGCTCGGACTGGTCTTCTTCGCGCTGGCGGCAGCACCGCAGCTGTATCAGACCGTCCTTCTCGTGGTCGTCGCCTACGCCGTCCTCTTCCTGCCGAAGGCCATCGGGGCGACGCGCACGGCGGTCGCGTCCGCACCGCCGGCCCTCGACGACGTGGCGCGGTCGCTGGGACGCAGCGGCTGGGGCGCGATGCGGAGTGTGACCCTGCCGCTGGCGGCGCCAGGTGTGCTCGCGGGGGCCCTGCTCGTTCTCCTCTCGGCGATGAAAGAGCTGCCGGCCACCCTCATCCTGCGTCCCACGGGGGTCGAGACGCTCGCAACGGAGCTGTGGGGGCGAACCTCGGTCGCCGCGTACTCGGCAGCGGCCCCCTTCGCGGCGGCCCTGGTGGTCCTGGCCGCCGTACCGGCCTTCTGGATCGCCCGGGCTGTGGACCAGGTCGAGGAGGAGCTGTGACCGACGTCGTGCTGCGCGGGGTGTCGAAGCGTTACGGCACCGTGGCCGCGCTGGACAACGTCGACCTCACGGCGCCCGACGGCTCGCTCACGGCCATCCTCGGTCCCTCCGGCAGCGGCAAGACCACCCTGCTGCGGCTCGTCGCGGGCTTCGAGCGCCCGGACGCCGGGTCCATAGCACTCGGGTCCCGGGTGGTCGCCGAAGCCCGTGGACCGTTCGTGTCCCCGGAGCGACGCCGGGTGGGTCTGGTGCCGCAGGAATCGGCACTCTTCCCGCACCTGTCGGTCGAGGGCAACATCGGATTCGGCGTCCCGCGCGCCGAGCGCACCGGACGGGTGGGTGAGCTGCTGGAGCTCATCGGGCTGGCCGGGTACCAGCACCGCCGCCCCTACGAGCTGTCAGGGGGTGAGCAGGCCAGGGTCGCACTGGCTCGCGCCTTGGCGCCGCGGCCGCAGGTGGTGCTGCTCGACGAACCGTTCGCCGCGCTGGATGCGGCCCTTCGCGCCGACCTGCGCGAGGACGTCCGCAGCGTGCTGCGGGCGACCGAGGCGACCGGCGTCCTGGTGACGCATGACCAGGAGGAAGCACTCTCGGTCGCCGACCAGGTCGCCGTGATGCGCTCCGGTCAGGTGGCGCAGGTCGCGCCGCCGGTCGACCTCTACGCCCGACCCGCTGACCTCGAGGTGGCCCGCTTCGTGGGGACCGGGGTCGAGTTCAGCACCACCGTGCTCCGGGGAAGGGCCGAGACCCCGCTGGGGACCCTCGACGTCGGCCACGACGCTCACGGGCAAGGGGTGGTGCTCGTGCGACCGGAGCAGCTGGCGTTGGGTGCGTCCGGCGCGCCGGGCCGAGTGTGCAGCGTCGCCTTCTACGGGCACGACGCCGTTCTGCAGGTCGAGATACCTGGGGGCGAGCGTGTCGCGGTCCGGACGGCTACCCCCGTGTCGGCCAGGGAGGGCGACGAGGTACGGCTACGCGTCGAGGGCAAGGCACTCTTCTACCCCTTGGGGCGGTAGCCGTCTGGTGCGGTCAGGAGGGTCAGCTGAGGTCCTCCGGGGGTGATGTGGTCCGGTCATGCGTCGCTGGGGAGAATCAGTGCGTGACCCTCAACGGAAATGTCTCCTTCTGGTACGACGAGATCGGGCTTCCGACGCCGCGGCCCCCGCTGGACGGACCGACGTCGGTCGACGTGTGCATCGTCGGTGGCGGATTCACCGGGCTCTGGACGGCGTACTACCTCAAGCGAGCCGAGCCCTCGCTGCGGGTGGTGGTCGTCGAGCAACGGTTTGCCGGCTACGGCGCCAGCGGGCGTAACGGCGGGTGGCTCTTCGGTGGCATTGCGGGGTCGCGCCGCCGCTACGCGCAGACGCACGGTCGTCAGGCGGTCGTCGACCTTCAGCATGCGATGAACGACACCGTCGACGAGGTGATCGGGGTCGCGGAGCGTGAAGGCATCGAGGCCGACATCGCCAAGGGCGGCGTCCTCGAAGTCGCGTACACGCCTGCTCAGCTCACGCGGCTGCAGGCCTTTGTCGAGGAGGAGCACGCCTGGGGCGAGACCGACCACCGGCTGCTCAGCGCGGAGGAGTCGGTCCAGCACATCAATGTCGCGAACACCCACGGCGGTGCGTACAGCCCGCACGGCGCACGTCTGCAGCCGGCCAAGCTGGTCCGAGGTGTGTCCGACGCGGTGGAGCGGCTCGGTGTGACCATCGCCGAGCAGACCACCGTCCTGGAGATCCACCCGCACCGTGTGGTCACCGACCACGGGGACATCTCCGCCACCTTTGTCCTGCGTGCCACGGAGGGCTTCACCGCGGGCATCAAGGGACTGAAGCGGTCCTGGCTGCCCATGAACTCCTCGATGATCGTCAGCGCTCCGCTGCCGGACTCCGCATGGGACGAGATCGGCTGGGAGGGTCTGGAGACACTGGGTGACCTGGCGCACGCCTACTGCTACGCGCAGCGGACCGCCGACGGCCGGATCGCCATCGGTGGGCGTGGCGTCCCGTACCGGTTCGGTTCACAGGTGGACAACGACGGATCGACGCAGCGGCAGACGATCGACGCGCTCCGCGAGATCCTGGTCCGGCTCTTCCCGGCCACCGCGACGGTGCCGATCGACCACGCATGGTCCGGCGTGCTGGGCGTGCCGCGGGACTGGTGCTCGACCGTGGGGCTGGACCGGGACACCGGACTGGGATGGGCCGGCGGCTACGTGGGCCATGGCGTCGCCACGACCAACCTCGCCGGTCGGACGCTCACCGACCTGGTGCTCGAGCGCGACACCGCTCTGACGGCACTCCCGTGGGTGGGTCGCAAGGTGCGGCAGTGGGAGCCGGAGCCCTTCCGGTGGCTGGGCGTGCACGCCATGTACGCGACCTACCGGGCCGCTGACCGTCAGGAGCGGTCAGGCAGGGCCAGCACCTCCCCCCTCGCCCGCGTCGCGGACAAGATCTCCGGTCGCGTCTGATCGGTGTCTAGCGCGCGTCCCAGGCCGCCAGCATCTGCGCCTCGGCCTCTCGGCTCCAGCCCGTCCCGCCAGGGTTCGGGGTCGGTGTCCGTCGTTCGTGCTCGAGCGTCTCGCGGACGGTGTCGGTGAGGGTGCGGGTGGTCAGCCCGTGCGCCCGGGCATGCGAGGGGTCGCAGGCCATGCCCGGATCGGGATCGGTGGTGGGCACCCACAGCGGGAGGGCAGAGTCGTCGACTTCTTTCTCGAGCAGGAACGCGGGATCGACCCACTCGATGTTCGTGCCGTCGGGTGCAACGGCGTCGACGATGGTCTGGACCATGTCGGCGAAGGTGAACGGCGGTGTGGGGCTGACCGTGTGGAATGTCCCGGACTCACTGCGCTCGACGAGCTCACAGACCCACCGAGCCTGGTCACGGGCGTCGATGAACTGGATGCCGTAGTCCTGCACGGCGGGCACGAGGACGCGTCCCCCGTCCGCGATGCGCTCGATCCAGTAGGTGAAGCGGTGGGTGTAGTCATGGGGACCCACCACGTAGGTCGGTCGGATGACGAGCGCATCGGAGTGGTGCCGGTGCACCGCACGCTCGCACAGGACCTTCAGGCCGCCATAGGTGTGCTCGTCGACGACCTCGGTGTCGGGGTCGTCCAACGTCGCGAGCGGTGCGTCCTCGTCGGAGTTCGGCGGCAGGGGCTCGTCGTACACCGAGACGGTGGAGATGAACACGTGACGTCCGCCGCGTCCGCCCAGCGCCGCGGCCAGCTCGTCCACCTGGCGGGGAACGTAGGCGCAGGCGTCGACCGTGACGTCCCACGTCCCGTCCGCCAGGCGGTCCAGGTCGTGGTCGCGGTCGCCCAGCACGTGGGTCGCGTCCGGAAGCGCGTCGGCCCCGGTCTGACCTCGGTGGAACACGGTCACCTCGTGACCACGCTCGAGGGCCGACTCGGCGATGTGGCGTCCCACGAACCGGGTGCCGCCGATGATCAGGAACCGCATGAAGCCTCCTCGGGATGACGGTCAGCCTGACATACGGTAGGACCCCATGGGGACGCGACTGCTGACCGCCGCGGTGACGATCGCGCTCGGCGTAACGGTGCTGGCGGCGCCGGCGTCCGAGGCTTCCCCCCTCGCCCGGGACGCCGCGACCCGAACCCTGCCCCCCGCCGTCCAGGTGCAGCTGACGGTCGCCGACGAGCGCCTGGTCGGAGGCGAGCAGACGACAGTCATGGGCCGCCTCCTCGACGCCCAGACCGGAACCCCCGTCGTCGGTGAGGAGCTCCGGCTGCTGTCGCGGCAGTTCGGGGCCGAGGGATGGGTCGAGAGTGGAACGGCGCTGACCGACTCCGACGGTGCCGCACAGTGGCCAGGCGTCAGCAGCCGCTACTCGATGCGGTACCGCGTAGTCCACCCGCTGTCGGCGACCTACGCCCGGGGCGCCAGTGACATCCGTGCCGTCGTCGTGAAGCCCACCGTGACCGTGGAGCTCCAGCGAGACTGGGTACGGCCCTCAGGGGCGGTGCGGCTCACCGGGGCGGTGCGAAGCGCCTACCCCGGCGAGAGGGTGGCGCTGCAGCGCAGGAGCGACGGGAAGTGGCTGGACGTCGGGCGCACCTCGCAGACAGAGACGGGACGCTTCGGGTTCCGGATCAGCGGATGGGGGACGTACGGACCGCAGCGCTACCGGGTCGTCCTGCCCGCGCAGATCGACCACCTCGGTGACGCCAGCAGCGTCGCCGAGCTGACCACCGTCCGGGTGATCCCTTATCGCATCGAGACCCGTGGCGACGTCGTCGTGTCGATGAAGGAGTTCCGCACGCGCACCGCGGAGATCTTCGCGGACCCTCGTGGATGGTCGCGCGCCCACGTGCACTTCAAGCGGGTTCGTCGCGGTGGCGCGTTCTCGCTGGTGCTCGCCGAGGCTTCGTACGTCCCGAGGTTCGCCCCGATCTGTGACCGCTACTGGAGCTGTCGAGTCGGTCGCTACGTGGTCATCAACCAGAACCGCTGGCGATGGGGAACGCCGTACTTCCGTTCGTCGGGCGGCACGCTGCGGGAGTACCGCGCCATGGTGGTCAATCACGAGACGGGCCACTGGTTCGGGCTCGGGCACGCCGGATGTGGTGGCCGTGGCCGGCCCGCCCCCGTGATGATGCAGCAGTCAAAGGGTCTTCACGGGTGTGAGCCCAACGGCTGGCCGTTGGCGGGCGAAGTCGCCCGCGCCTACTGACCAGACCCGGATGGTGTCGATTGGTGTACTGATGGCACGACCGAACGACACGATCCCGAGCTAGTCAGGCTCAGCGGGCCGCCGTGATCGTCAGCAGGTCCGCGTACACCGCATACGCGGTCTGCGTGAGCATCCCATCACGTTCGACGATCTCCACCGTTCCGGCGAGCTGCGTCTCGAGCACCAGGCACGAGGAGGTCCCGGAGATCCAGTACATGGGGTCCTGGCTGCGCACCGGGTCCAGGGTCACGCGTGCCGACACCTCGCCGTCGTCGTCGCGCTGCGCCTCACCGATCAGACGCAGGCGACGCCCGTAGGAGAGGACGCGCGACACGTCGTCGACCGTGAGCTCCGCGATCGAGTCGCGCGGGACGTCGTCCGGGGTGATGTCGGCATCGAGCAGGACGTTGGCGAGCGCGGCGACCTTGGCGGCGGCATCGTGCCCTTCGACGTCGTACGAGGGATCGGTCTCGGCGAATCCGGCCTCGATCGCCTCAGCCACCGCCTCCTGCATGGTGGCGCCCTCGGCCATGGCATCGAGGACGTAGTTGCTCGTCGAGTTCAGCAGGCCACGAAAACCGACCACCCGGTCGCCCGGCAGGCAGAACTCGGCAAGGTTGTAGACGGGGCACCCGTCCATGGTCACGCCCTCGTGCCGGAACTGGCGACCCTCGGCGTCGGCACGTTTCCGGAGTCGACGGTAGTCCCACGCGACCGGGCCCTTGTTGACCGTGACGACGTCCATGCCGGCGTCGAAGGCGGCGTCGACGTGGGCGATGGCGGTCCGTCCCCCTCGCACCTGCGGTGTGGCTTCCACCATGACGTCCGCGCCGGACTGGGCGATGAGATCGACACCTGGTTGCTCGGGCGCCGGGAACTGCCCCCGCTCGGTCCGGAAGGCGGCGACCACCTCCGCCGGAGTGCGTCCCGCTGGGTCGGCCCAGGAGCCGTGGCTGCCCGTTCCCACGGCGGTGATGAGGAAGCGGACGCCGTGCTCGCGTGCGAGCAGGCTCTCGTGGTCGCGCACCATGTCACAGAATCTCTGGATGACGTGACCGAACCCGAGGACGCAGAGACGGACGTCCCGCACGGCGGTCACGGTGCTATGCCTCGGCAACCCAGTCGGCCAGGAATCCCTGCTCCTTGGTGATGATGTGGTCGAGGTAGCCGCGCACCTGCTGCTCGATCTTGCCGCCCACCAACGGCACCTTGACCTTCACCCGCACCTCGATGTCGTAGCGCGAGCCATCACCTTCCGGGGCGATCCGGTAGGTGCCGCCGATGTCGGCCGGTGCCGCGGCGACCTCGCCACGCCACGTGCCCATCAGGGCTTCGTCCTCGCCCGGTGACGTGCTCCAGGTCTCGACCTGAGTGATCTTTCCATCGCCGATGAATCCCTTCACGGCGCCGGGGATCTTGTCCATCGGCAGCTGCCGCACCAGCGTGACGGCGATGTCGTCGCCGGTGGACTCCACCGTAGGGTCGCCCACGCCTGCGAAGCGCTCCTGACGTGCGGCCAGATAGTCGGGATCGGTCAGCACGGCCAGCAGCCGCTCGGGCGGGACCGGGTAGGTGTGGCTGTGGGTCATCGAACCTCCGGTGTCGGTGGGTCAGCAGGCTACCGAGTCGTGGTTCCAGAGCGGGCGTGGCACAGGTGCTGGTGGTCGTTGACGACCCCGACGGACTGCATGAACGCGTACATGGTGGTGGGGCCGACGAAGGTCCACCCGCGATGCTTCAGGTCCCGGGAGAGCGCCGTCGACTCCGGTGTGACGGGGTTCTCGGCCAGCCACTGGCGGGTCACGCGGTCGGGACGCGCCGATGCCGCCGGCTCGTGGGACCAGACCAGCTCGGCGAGTGACTCGCCGGACTCGAGCATCGCGCGGCAACGGCGTGCGTTGTTCACGGTGGACCTGATCTTGCCGCGGTGGCGGACGATCCCTGCGTCAGAGACGAGTCGTTCCTCGTCGTCCGCCCCGAAGTCGGCAACAGCGTCGATGTCGAAGCCGGCGAAGGCCGCACGGAAGGCCTCACGCTTTCGGAGGATGGTGAGCCAGGACAGACCGGCCTGGAACCCTTCCAGGCAGATCTTCTCGAAGAGCCGCCGCTCGTCGTGGACCGGACGCCCCCACTCGTCATCGTGGTAGGCGCGATACTCGGCCGGGCCGGCTCCCCAGACGCAGCGCAGGACGCCGTCGTCGTCCCGGTCGATCAGGTCTCCGTCGACGAGGGTCTCGGTCACCCGGCTTAGTTCAGCACACCGTTGGTCGTGATGAGCGCGGAGACCATGACGACGGCGAAGACGACCGGCGCCAGCAGAAGGAGCGCGTGGTCACGCACGAGGGCGACTGCCGCGACCGCCGCTGAGGCGGTTGCCACCATCAGCGCAACGAGGGTGCAGCCCCACAGCAGGAAGAACCACGGAGTGTCGGCGCCCGGCTGCATGAGCTGCTGGGTAATCCATGCGCCCACGGGCGCCGCGATGGCGACGACCGTCGCGACCACGAACACCAGGGAGGCCATCCGACCGAGTGAGCTGTCGGGAACCACCCAGACGCGGTGCTCGTGCGGGTGGTGCGGGTGCGTCACGTCCTGCATGTCAGCTCCTTGGGGAAGAGGAGGTGCTGGACCCAGGGTGCCCCCTCTTCGCCGATTCCACACGGACCGAAAGGCCCGGCGCGTCGCCGGACCGGCGACCTAGGGTGGACGGGTGACGATCGGTGCCCCTGGGCCGCCCCCAGGCCCGACCGGACCGGAGATGCTCCGCAACATCGGACTGATGCGGCGGCGTCCGCCCGCATTCCTCGCGCAGTGTGCGGAACGGTACGGCCCGGTCGCGCGTTTCCCGATGCCGCGTGCCGAGGTGTGGCTCGTCACCGACCCGGACGACGTGCGGCGGGTGCTGCAGGTCAATCACAAGGCCTACGGCAAGCGGACGATCCAGTACGACACGCTCGCCCTGGTCACCGGGACGGGGCTGCTGGCGTCGGACGCGGATCTGTGGCGCCGGATGCGCCGGGTGATGTCGCCCGGGTTCCACCACGAGCTGCTCGCCGACATGACGTCGGCGGTGCACGCCGCCACCGGCGAGTGGGTCGAGCGAGTGCTGGCCGCACCGCGGGACCGCGAGCTCGACATGGACGCCGAGATGCTGGGGCTGACCTTGGAGATCGTCGCGGCGACGCTGCTGGGCGGCCGCCTGGCGGGTCGCTCCGACCAACTCGTCGAGGCGGTGATGAGCGCCCTTCGCTTCGTGGTGAAACGAGCGCAGCAGCCGGTGCCGATGCCGGAGGCGTGGGCCACGCCGGGACGTCGTCGACTTCGGGCTGCCCTTCAGACACTCGATGGTGCGGTGGCCGACGTGCTCGCCTCTCGCCGCCGGACCGATCCTGGTTCCGACGTGCTGTGGCTGCTGATCGCAGCGTTGGACGAGGGGGTCGTCACACCCGAAGAGGTCCGTGACGAGGTGGTCACCCTCATCGTGGCCGGTCACGAGACGGTCGCGGCGACGCTCACCTGGACGTGGGTGCTGCTCGCTGCGCACCCGGACGCCGAGCAGCGGCTGCACTCCGAAGTCGACGCGCTGGGCGACCCCGCGCCCATGGACTGGGGTGCCGACCTGCTCGACCGGCTGCCCTACACCCGAGCGGTGGTGGACGAGTGCCTGCGGCTCTACCCACCCGCCTGGGTCATCACCCGTCGCAGCCTCGAAGCGGACTCCCTCGGAGGCTTCGAGCTGCCGGTCGGGGCCACGGTGATCCTGTCGCCCTACGTCATGCACCGGACGCCGAAGTGGTGGCCTGACCCCGAGCGCTTCGACCCCGAGCGGTTCCTCGGGTCGCCGGCACCGGCCGAGGGCGGACGAGGCCCCCTGACCTACTTCCCGTTCGGCGCCGGACCGAGGTTGTGCATCGGACGTGACCTCGCCCTGCTCGAGGCGCCGCTCGTGGTCGCAGCTGTTGCGCGGGCGCTGCGCGTTCGGCCGGTGCGACCGGCGTCCGTCGAACCGGACTTCGGGGTCACGTTGCGGCCGAAGGGGGGACTTCCGGCTCAGGTGGTCGGGCGCCGGAAGCGCTCCGCGGGGTGATCCAGGTCACCGATCTGATGTTCCATCATGTGGAGTTGCTCACAAACCCGCAGGTAACCGGGGGTTTTCCAGCCATCGACATGGAGGAATTGGCGTTCGTAGGGCACCCTGAGGGCACGTCCTGATGAGTACGCCCTGGAGGGGTTCCGATGACGATTCCCGGTCTTGCCGACGCGCCCACCAAGAACGCCAAGCTGCTGGCCTGGGTCGAGGAGATCGCCACGCTGACGAAGCCGGACCGCGTGGAGTGGTCGGACGGCTCCCAGGAGGAGTGGGACCGGCTGACCGCCGAGCTCGTCGAGGCCGGCACGTTCATCAAGCTGAACGAGGACAAGCGCCCGAACAGCTTCCTCGCACGGTCCAACCCCAAGGACGTCGCCCGGGTCGAGGACCGCACCTACATCTGCTCCGAGCGGGAAGAGGACGCCGGCCCCACCAACAACTGGATGGCGCCGGACGAGATGCGGGAAACCCTCCGCCCGCTCTTCGACGGCTCGATGAAGGGCCGCACCATGTACGTGGTGCCCTTCAGCATGGGACCGCTCGGCGGCACCATCTCTCAGCTCGGCGTCGAGATCACGGACTCTGCGTACGTCGTGACCAACATGCGGATCATGACGCGCATGGGCAAGGCCGCCCTCGACCTGATCGGCGAGCACGGCGACTTCGTACCCGCGGTGCACACGGTCGGCGCCCCTCTGGCCGCGGGGGAGCAGGACGTCGCCTGGCCGTGCAGCGACACCAAGTACATCGTGCACTTCCCTGAGACCCGCGAGATCTGGTCGTACGGCTCGGGGTACGGAGGCAACGCGCTGCTGGGCAAGAAGTGCTTCGCGCTCCGCATCGCGTCCGTCATGGCGCGGGACGAGGGCTGGCTGGCCGAGCACATGCTGGTGCTCAAGCTGACGTCCCCGAAGGGCACGACGCACCACGTCACGGCAGCGTTCCCCAGTGCCTGCGGCAAGACCAACCTCGCCATGCTGCAGCCGACCATCCCCGGATGGACGGTCGAGACGGTCGGCGACGACATCGCCTGGATGCGGTTCGGCGACGACGGCCGCCTGTACGCCATCAACCCCGAGGCGGGATTCTTCGGCGTCGCCCCAGGCACGGGTGCATCGACCAACCAGAACGCGATCGACACGCTCTGGGGCAACAGCATCTTCACCAACGTCGCCCTCACCGACGACGGCGACGTGTGGTGGGAGGGCCTCACCGACGAGGCGCCTGCGCACCTGATCGACTGGAAGGGCCGCGACTGGACGCCGGGGTCCGAAGAGCCCTCGTCCCACCCGAACAGCCGGTTCACGGCTCCGGCGGCGCAGTGTCCGTCCATCGCCGACAGCTGGGAAGACCCCAAGGGCGTCCCGATCGACGCGATCCTGTTCGGCGGACGCCGCGCCACCAACGTGCCGCTGGTGAACGAGTCATTCGACTGGGAGCACGGCGTCTTCCTCGCCTCGACGGTCTCGAGCGAGCAGACCGCCGCCGCCGAGGGCACGGTCGGCGAGCTGCGCCGCGACCCGTTCGCCATGCTGCCGTTCTGCGGCTACAACATGGCCGACTACTGGGGCCACTGGCTGAGGGTGGGCAAGTCCACCGATGCCGACAAGCTGCCGCGGATCTACCAGGTCAACTGGTTCCGCAAGGACGCCGCAGGCAAGTTCCTCTGGCCCGGATTCGGTGAGAACAGCCGCGTGCTCGACTGGATCATCCGACGTCTGGACGGTGACGCGGAGGCGGTCGAGACCCCGATCGGCAAGCTGCCGGCCCCCGGCTCGATGAACCTCGACGGGCTCGACCTGTCGGCGGAGCAGACGGCCGAGCTGTTCGCCGTCGAGCCCAAGACCTGGATCGACGAGGCCGAGCTCACCGAGCAGTACTTCACCAAGTTCGGCGACCACGTCCCCGCCGAGCTGAACACCCAGCTCGCTGCACTGCGTGAGCGGCTGGAGGCCGCCCAGCAGGCCTGACCGACCACCGGATTCTGCGCCAGACTGCCAAGGAGACAAGCATTGTTGGCGCACGATGCGCGGAGGTTGTCCATCGTGTGGACACACCTGAGGTGGGCCGACTGATCGTCCGGGAGACGCGGTCCGCGGCATTCTCCCGGCCGTGTGTGTGGGCCATTTGGCTAGGTATTGCGGGTGTGGCGCCAAGCTACGAACACTCGGACCTTCGAGTACGATCGAGGCATCAGGGCGGAGTTCCCGGAGTGCCACGATCCCCGCTCCGATGAAGTTGTCGGAGAGGAGACTTGACATGGGGCTTAACCGGGTCGTCGTGATCGTCGCCGTCGTTCTCGTGATGGCGGCCGCGCAGCCCATCTACGCAGCAGCGGCAATAACAGGACGTCGCCTGCCCACGCCGCCACTACGGCCACCACGGCCCCTGCCCCGAGTGATGAAGCACCTGGCCTCACTGAACCGGCCGTCTACATTGACCAAGCTGGGCAAGTGCTTCCCGAGGATGAATTCGGGATGCCGATCGACAACCCCAACATCCTGGGCACCTCACCGGAGAGTGGCGCCGTGACGCTGGCTCTCGGGGCCTGCACGCCGTTCAGTGGCCGTGATTATCCCCATATCTCCAAGAACGGTACTGACGTCTCTGGCCACGGATGGTGGGACCGCGGTGACTGCAGTGGGAGTCTCGCCGACGTATACAACTGCATATACGAGTACTACGACGACGGCTTCTGGTACCAGAAGGATTGTTCGTCAACCGAGCGTCTCAGCCCCGGTGGTGGAGCTGGTAATCGCACGAACGCTCGCAGAGTGTGCGCCAACTTCCACCTTGCCACGTGGCGTAACCACGTAGACGTTGACGTGGTTGGCGAGTGGGACACTGGTGAGAACCCGATGAGGCAAGCGACCATCAACTGTCAAGTCTTCTAGGTTCCCCAGCCGGTGGATCAACTCCGCGAAGAGTTGCGCGACGTCAGACCAGCCGTGGCGCCCGGTTCGTCTGAACCCGGAACTATGTTCGTGGCGCTCTACGGACGCATTGCCTCGCATTCATGGCCCAGAGTCCATCCCGACCAAGACCCCTTCTCCCTTTTTGTGGTTCGCTCAGAAGGAATGGGTTGGGTCGGCCAGGATCTTGGCCTTTGGGGGATGAACGACGCGGGCAGTGCCCACCTTCTTGAGGGTCGGCACGAGGATTCGCCCCTGGCCTGGTTTCAAGTTGAAACAAGCCCAGTCGCGCCGACAGATCCCCTGCCTGTCCAGCCATTTCTCCACTGTGCGACGGATGTCGTCCAGCGGTTCGGCAGACTCCACCTTGACCGAGTGCTCCTACTGCTCCCGACACAACGTCTTGGGGGGCGATCCGGAATGCCGATTGCCTCGATGCGGACCTATCGCTGGTTCGGGGATTCCGATCCTGCGGCCCGGGTCAACGTGGAGGTGTCTCTCACGGTTGGTCAACGTGCGTCCAAGGGTGTGCTCGAGTCCACCCTTGGCCATTTCTCGGAGCTTGACACCCACGTCTTCTTGAACGCCGTCAGGTCATGGGCAAACGGAGAGAACCAAGAACCACCTTGCGGTGAGAGTTTGTGGGGGGGGCCAGCGACCAGTACCGAGACGTTGGTCGGCGACCTCATTGAATGGGAGCCAGATTCAATCGGGTGGCTTGCGCAGACGCTAGCCGACTGCGCGGCCAAGTCAGGTCTCGCATCACCGGTACTCATCTCTGTCGCCAAGACTCGAGAGGCCGAAGGCGCCGATCTGGCCCCCCCCGGCTCGCCTCCCCAGATGGGGGTGCCCGATGGGCATTGAGGTGCGTGACGCGGGCAACCGTTCAGAGCTGGCGGGCGCACGTCAGGCGGGGTCCCGCTGGATGGGGCACGTCATGCAGCGGGGGCCACCCCGTCCCCGGCCGAGCTCGCTGCCGGCGGCAGCGACGACCTCGATCCCGTGCTCCTGCAGGTACCGGTTGGTCGTGGTGTTGCGCTCGTAGCCGACGACGACGCCCGGGGAGATCGCCAGGAAGTTGTTGCCGTCGTCCCACTGCTCGCGCTCGGCGGCTCGGATGTCCTGAGTCACCGACAGCACGCGCACCTTGTCGATGCCGAGGGCGTCTGCCACCGCGGTCCACAGGTCGCCGTTCTCGACGATGGCCAGCTCGCCGTTGTCACCGGGGGTGATCGTGTAGCTGCGCAGCTCCGCCGGCAGGTAGGGGTAGGTGATGAACGTGTCGGCGTCGAGCATGGTCATCGCCGTGTCGAGGTGCATGAACGCGCGCGCCTTGGGCAGCTCCACGGCGATGACCCGCCGTACGTCGCCGCCGCTGTTGCGGAAGTAGCTGCGGGCGAGCATCTCGGCGCCTTGTGGGGTGGTCCGCTCACCGAGCCCGAGCATCACGGTGCCGCGGCCGATGACCAAGATGTCGCCGCCCTCGCACGTGGCAGGGTCGTGGACCTCGTCGTCGTCCCCGTAGTAGACGGTGAACCGATCCGCCTGCTCGGCGAACATCGGGTGGAACCGGTAGATCAGGCGAGAGTGGATCGCCTCACGCTGTCGGGCAGGTTTCGCCATCGGGTTCACCGACACGCCGCTGTAGACCCACGCCGAGTTGTCGCGCTGGAAGAGATGGTTCGGCAGGGGAGTCAGGACGAAGTCCTCGTCGTCGAGCAGCCGCCACAGCAGGCTCGGCCACTCAGGGGCCGGCAGGTCCTTCTTCAGGATCCCGCCGATCATGAAGTCGGCGAGCTCCTGCGGCTCGGTGGCGTCGATGAGCTGCCGCAGGGGGTTGACGAGCATCGGGCCGACGGTCTCCTCGTGCACCACCCGCTCGAGCAGGAACTGGCGGGCGGCCGGCTGCTCGAGCGCCTCGCCGAGCAGCTGGTTGAAGTAGTGCACCTGGACGCCGCGGCTGCGAAGCGCGTCGGTGAAGGCGTCATGCTCCTCGATGGCCCGCTCGGCCCAGAGCACGTCGTCGAAGAGCAGGTCATGGACGTTGCTCGGGGTCAGGCGCGCCAGCTCTAGGCCAGGGCGGTGGACGATCACCTGGCGCAGCTGGCCGACCTCGGACTCGACTCGGAACACGGGGCCTCCCTCGGGCGGACGGACCTACCGTGCCACGTCGAGGGAGTTCCCGCGGGTCTTACCCGGGGCCTAGGCGGGGGTGTCGGTCTTCTCCAGCTGCTCAGCCGACTGCTCGGCCTGCTGCTGGGCGACCTGCTTGTGGACCTCGACCATGTCGAGCTCCTTGACCGCGCCGATCAGCTTCTCGAGCTCGGGTGCGGGCAGCGCGCCGGCCTCGCCGAAGACGAGGACCTTCTCGCGGAAGGCGACCAGGGTCGGGATCGAGGTGATGCCGAACATGCCGGCGAGCTCACGCTGGTCCTCGGTGTCCACCTTGGCGAAGACCACGTCCGCGTGGGTCTCGCTGGCCGTCTCGAAGACCGGGGCGAAGGCACGGCACGGGCCGCACCAGGCCGCCCAGAAGTCGATGAAGACGATGTCGTTGCCGCTGATGGTCTCAGCGAAGTTGTCCTTGGTCAGCGTGACGGTGGCCACGGGGTCTCCTCGGTGTCTCGGGGGGTCGCTCTCCTCAACCATACCCCCTGGGGTATTATTCCACCATGACCATCTCGCTGCGCACCACCGTCGACCTACCCTTCGCCGACGCCGTCACCCGCACCCGCGATGCTCTGGCCGAGCAGGGTTTCGGGGTCCTCACCGAGATCGACGTGCAGGCGACCATGAAGGCCAAGCTCGACGCCGACATGGGCGCCTACCTGATCCTCGGCGCCTGCAACCCCCCGCTCGCCCACAAGGCCATCACGGCCCAGCCGATCGTCGGCGTCCTGCTCCCCTGCAACGTCGTCGTGCGGGAAGAGGCTGGTGCCGTCGTCGTCGAGGCGATCGACCCGGCCGCCATGATGAGCGTCGCTGACGACCCGGCGCTCAAAGAGGTCGCCGACGAAGCCGCCGAGCGGCTCGGCACCGCCATTGCCTCGCTGGGCTGACACCGCTGGCTCGATGCGCCCGACCCTCGCGGTGGGTGCGTGAGTCCGTGCGAGTAGGCAAGATGGAGTCATGGACGAGTCCAGCGTCGAGGGCACCGAGATCACCTTGACCGGTCGCCTGCTCGTGGCGTCTCCCGAGCTCGGTGATCCCAACTTCTCCCGCACCGTGGTGCTGCTCGTCGACCACGACGAGGGTGGCGCGCTCGGCGTGATCCTCAACCGGCCTTCCACCACCGACGTCAGTGCGATCCTCCCTGACTGGCACCTGTACGCCTCCCCGCCGTCGGTGGTCTTCCAAGGAGGGCCCGGTCGGTCGCGACAGCGCTCTGGCGCTCGCCGCGCGCACGTCCGGGAGCGGTGAGGAGGACGAGCCTCTGGGGTTCCGCCACGTGCACGGGTCCATCGGCCTGGTCGACCTCGACGCACCCGCGGAGGTCATCGCGGGGGAGATCAGCGCGATGCGGGTCTTCGCCGGCTACGCGGGGTGGGGGTCGGACCAGCTCGAGGACGAGATCGACGAAGGAGCCTGGTTCGTCGTGGACGCGCTCCCCGCAGACCTCACCGCCACCGACCCCGAGCGGCTGTGGGAGCGTGTGCTCCGTCGACAGCCACCGGCACTGGCCGTGGTGGCGACGTTCCCCGAGGACCCCTCCCTGAACTGATCGCCCAGGAGGCATCGTGACCACCGAACCGCTCGGCCAGCCGCAGTCCGACCCCGGCAGCACCGGCACCATCCTCGAGGAGCGCGTCGAACCGGCGCCCGTCGAGCCCGGTGACCATGAGCGCTTCGCGCACTACGTGCAGAAGGACAAGATCATGGAGAGCGCCGTGACGGGGGCGCCGGTGATCGCGCTGTGCGGCAAGGTGTGGGTGCCGAACCGGGACCCCCAGAAGTTCCCCGTCTGCCCGGAGTGCCAGGAGATCTACAACTCGCTGCCGGGCGTGGAGACTCCGGCGAGCAGGGCTGACGCCGGCACGCGCGAACTAGCCAAAGTCGCCCGAACCTGCCGCGCGGATGTCGCATGCCCGACCAGTGGACGACCTTCCGCGCTGGAGGGTGACCCCCGGAGGGCGAGTGACCTGCACGCGCACCTCCTAGGCTGGAGCGTGACCGTCCGCCCCCGACCCCTCCGCTGTCGACGCGGCGGGCGAGCCGAGATCCGGGGAGCATCTTCGGGCCCGAGTACCGGATCCTCACGATCGGCGTGGTGTCGATCATGACGATCGTGGCCTTCGAGGCCATGGGGGTCATCACCGCGATGCCCACGGCGGCCCGTGAACTCGATGGCCTCTCGCTCTACGCCTGGGGTGCCACTGCGGTCACCGCCGCGAGCCTGTACGCCATGGCGGCGGCAGGGGGCTGGGCCGACCGGCGCGGTCCGGTTCCGCCCCTCGCCACCGGGCTCGGGACGTTCGTCCTCGGGACCCTGGTCTGCGGGTTCGCCCCGTCGATGGCGGTGATGCTCGCCGGGCGAGCGCTGCAGGGGCTGGGCTTCGGCGCCGTCATCGTCGCCCTGTACGTCGTCATCGGGCGCGCGTACCCGGAGCACCTGCGCCCCCGCGTGTTCACCGCGCTCTCGGGTGCCTGGGTGGTCCCCGGAATCGCCGGACCGCTGGTCGCCGGCGCGATCACCGATGCCTTCGGGTGGCGGTGGGTGTTCTTCGGCATCCTCATTCTCTTGCTGCCCGTCGGGGCCGTCCTGCTGCCTCGGCTGAGGGCGATGCACGTCGAACCAGACCCGGACGCGACGCCGCGACCCGGGCGAAAGCGGCTGGCGCTGATGGCGTCGGTGGGGGTCGTGCTGCTGCAGGTGGCGGGCCAGCGCCTCGACGCCGTTGCGGCAGGTCTGGCGGTGCTCGCGATCGCGCTGCTGGCCTTCAGCGTCCCTCAGCTTCTGCCGGTCGGAGCCCTGAAGCTGAGACGGGGGCTGCCCACTGTCGTCATGGTGCGAGGTTTCTACGCGGGCGCCTTCTTCGGTGCGGAATGGTTCATCCCGCTCATGCTCGTCAACGAACGCGGACTGTCGTCCATCCTTGCTGGTGGTTCGCTGTCCGGTGCTGCCGTCGGCTGGTTCTTGGGCAGCTGGCTTCAGGGACGCCCGACGCTGACCATCCCGCGCGACCGCCTCGTCGTCATCGGTGGTGCCTTCACCGCGGCGGGTCTGGCGCTGACGACGCCCATCGCCATCGACGTCGTGCCGTGGACGATCATCGTGGTCACCTGGGCCCTGGGTTCGTTCGGCATGGGAATGCTCTACGGCTCCCTCGGTGTCCTGGTCCTCCAGCTCTCGCCACCTGACGAGCAGGGCGTCAACTCCGCGGCCCTGCAGATCGCCGACTCGCTCGGCGTCATCCTGCTCACCGGGCTGGGCGGGGTGATCTTCGCGACGGGACACGTGCGCCCTGGGCAGGACGGCGGCGTCTACCTCACGATCTTCCTGGTGATGACGGCGATCGCGGTGTTCGCCACCGCAGTGGCGCCCCGGGTCGCGCCCAGCCGCTGACACGCCGATCCTCCCGGGTTCGCCAGTCCGGTCGGCGCAGGTGCCTAGGCTCGGGCCCCCGTGACCACACCCTCCTCCGCCCGCCGCCCGGGCCTGCGCACCTGGCAGCGCGCTGCCCTCGAGCGTTGGCTCGTCGACCGGCCACGCGACTTCCTCGCCGTGGCCACACCCGGTGCCGGCAAGACGACGTTTGCGCTGCAGGTCGCGTCCCGGCTGCTCGACGAGCGCAGGGTGCAGACGCTCACGGTGGTCGCTCCCACCGAGCACCTGAAGTCCCAGTGGGCGGCCGCGGCCGCAGCGGTCGGCGTCCGACTCGACCCTCGCTTCACCAACGCGCAGGGAGCCACTGCGCAAGGGTTCGACGGAGTGGTCGTCACGTATGCCCAGGTGGCGGCGCACCCGATGTTGCACCGCGCCCGCACGCAGAACCGCAAGTCCCTCGTGATCCTCGACGAGATCCACCATGCGGGCGATGCCCTCTCCTGGGGGGACGCCATCGCTGAGGCCTTCGAGCCGGCCGCTCACCGACTGGCCCTCACCGGCACGCCGTTCCGCTCCGACGTCAACGCCATCCCCTTCGTGCGCTACGAGACCGATGGCGAGGGGCTGCCGCGGAGCGCGTCCGACCACGCCTACGGCTACGCCGACGCGCTGGGTGACGGTGTCGTCCGCCCGGTGCTCTTCCTGGCCTACTCCGGTGAGATGCGATGGCGCACCCGAGCAGGGGACGAGGTGGCGGCCCGGCTCGGAGAGGACCTCGGCACGGAAGCGACCGCGCAGGCGCTCCGGACCGCGCTCGACCCGAAGGGGGAGTGGGTGGGATCGGTGCTGGCGGCAGCTGATCGTCGGCTCACCGAGGTGCGACGCGGGATGCCGGACGCCGGGGGTCTCGTCATCGCCACCGACCACGAGCACGCCCGCGCCTACGCACGGCGCCTCACCGCGATCTGCGGCGAGAAGGTGGACACCGTCCTGTCCGACGACCCCAAGGCGAGTCGGCTGATCGAGCAGTTCGCGGCGTCGTCAGCGCGTTGGCTGGTAGCGGTCCGGATGGTCTCCGAGGGAGTCGACATCCCCCGACTGGCCGTCGGCGTCTACGCCACGACCACCACCACACCGTTGTTCTTCGCGCAGGCGGTCGGCCGTTTCGTGCGCGCTCGACGTCGAGGTGAGACCGCATCGATCTTCCTGCCCAGCGTCCCGTCACTGCTGCAGCACGCCGCGACGATGGAAGACGAGCGTGACCACGTGCTCGGCCGTGTCGTGCGTGACGAGGACGACCTGTTCGCCGCCGAGCGCGATCTGCTGGCGAGGGCTGCAGCCGAGCAGAACGAGGCGGAGCTGGCCGAGTCCACTTTCGAGGCGCTGGAGTCGGCTGCGCACTTCGACCGGGTGGTCTTCGACGGCGGCGAGTTCGGCCACCAGGCCGAGGCCGGGTCGGCCGAAGAGCATGACTATCTCGGGCTGCCCGGTCTGCTCGAGCCCGAACAGGTGGCGGTCCTGCTCAAGGAGCACCAGGCGAGGCAGACCAAGACGCGGGTTCGACGTTCCCCGCCGGCGGTGGACCACCGGTCAGCGACGGAGCTGCGTCGTGAGCTCAACGGGCTGATCGCCGCCTGGCACCACCGCACCGGGGACGCTCACGGGACGATCCATGCCGAGCTGCGGGCCGCCTGCGGCGGGCCCGCTGTGCCGTTGGCCGGGATCGAGGACCTCCAGCGCAGGATCGACACCCTGCGCGCCTGGGCTGTGGGGCGCCGGTAGGCTTCGGCCGACGTTCACCTGCGTGTCGGGTGGGGGACACCCCGCCCCTCCAGCCCCGGAGGCCCCATGCGTACCGCCCGCTCGTCCTTCCGATCCGTCGCTGTCACGCTCGTCTCGATCGCCGCCGTCGCCGCGCTGACGTCCTGCGCGCAGGAAGACAGCACCCCGTCGGCAGCCCCCAGCACCGAGGACGCGTGCGCCGACATCACCACCGTCGCGGACGGCACCCTCACCGTGGGCACGAGCGACCCCGCCTTCCCGCCGTACGTGATCGACAACGACCCGACGAACGGCAAGGGCTTCGAGTCAGCAGTGGCCTACGCCGTCGCCGAGGAGATGGGCTTCACCGCCGACCAGGTCGAGTGGACGTTCGCGGGCTTCAACAAGCTCTTCGCGCCAGGCGAGAAGGACTACGACTTCGCGCTCAACCAGATCTCCATCACCCCTGAGCGCGAGCAGGCTGTGACCTTCAGCGACCCGTACTACGAGGCCGCGAACGCCATCCTGGTCCTCAAGGACAGCTCGTTCGCCGACGCCACGTCCCTGGCGGAGTTCCAGGACGCCAAGATCGGTGTCCAGGTGGCGACGACGGCTCTGGCTCAGGTCGAGAACCAGATCGCCCCGACACAGAACGTCGCAGTCTTCGACGACACCACCGCGTCGACGCAGGCCCTGAAGAACGGCGAGATCGACGCTCTGGTGACCGACCTGCCGACCACCCTCTACCTCTCCGCCGTGGAGGTGCCAGGGGTGGTCGTCGGTCAGATGCCACAGGACGAGGCGGCCGACACCTGGGGGCTCGTGCTCCAGAAGGACAACCCGCTCGTCGCGTGTGCGAACCAGGCGCTGGCGGCGCTGCAGGAGTCCGGGGACCTCGAGGCGATCACGACCCAGTGGATGACCGACTACACGAAGGCTCCGGTCCTGTCCTGATCAGGACGCACCAGGTCGTGAGATGACGCCCGTGGCAGGGGCCGTTCCGGTCCACGACCCGGAGCGGCTCGCAGCCATCGGGCGTGCGCGCCGCAGGAACGTCACGATCTCGACGGTCAGCACCGTCGTGGTGCTGGGAGTGCTCGTCGCGCTCGTCCTGTCGTCGCCGGGGTGGCCAGCCGTACAGGAGGCCTTCTTCAACCGGGCGCATGTCGGGGATGCGCTGCCGCGAATCCTCGAGGGTCTGAAGCTGACCGTGATCCTGTTCGTCACGGCCGAGCCCCTCATTCTGCTGATCGGACTGCTGCTCGCCGTCGTCCGCGGGCTCAAGGCACCGATCTTCACGCCCTTTCGGCTGATGGCCGTCGCCTACGCAGACGTCATCCGAGGGATCCCCACGATCCTGCTGATTCTGCTCTTCGGGTTCGGGATTCCTGCCCTCAACCTGCAAGGGCTGCCGGACCGAGCGGTCTTCTGGGCGTGGCTCGCTCTCGTGGTGTCCTACTCCGCGTACGTCAGCGAGGTGCTGCGGGCAGGCCTCGAGTCCGTGCACCCCAGCCAGCGCGCCGCGGCGCGCGCACTGGGGCTCAACCAGTACCAGAGCCTGCGTTTCGTCGTGGTTCCGCAGGCGGTGCGGCGAGTCATCCCGCCACTGCTGAACGACTTCATCGCCCTGCAGAAGGACACCGCACTGGTGGCACTGGTCGGCGCGGTCGAGATGTTCCGGGCCGCACAGATCGAGCAAGCGCTGTACTTCGACTTCACGCCGCTGGTGATCGCCGCCTGCTTCTACATCCTGCTGACCGTCCCGCTCTCGCGATACGCAGACTGGATGGCCGAGCGACAACGCCGCCGCAGCCAAGCCACTGGCGGTGCGGTGTGAGCCCGCCCGCGCTGCAGGTGCGTGAGGTGCACAAGTCCTTCGGCGACAATGCCGTGCTGCGGGGCGTCAGCCTCGACATCGATGAGCACGAGGTGGTGGCGCTCATCGGCCCCTCCGGCTGCGGCAAGTCGACGTTGTTGCGCTGCATCGACCTGCTCGAGCCGATCGATGCGGGAGCGATCCTGCTCGAGGGTCAGGACATCTCCTGGCCGGGCTTTGACGCGAACGAGGCGCGGCGCTCGATCGGCATCGTCTTCCAGTCGTTCAACCTCTTCCCGCACCGCAGCGTCATCGACAACATCACCCTCGCGCCGCGCAAGGTGCTCGGGCGCGGAAAGGACGAGGCCGAGGCCGCGGGCATGGAGCTGCTGACCCGGTTCGGCCTGGCCGACAAGGCAGCCGACTACCCCGACCGGCTCTCCGGTGGGCAGCAGCAGCGGGTGGCGATCGTCCGGGCGCTGGCGATGCAGCCGAAGATCATGCTGTTCGACGAGATCACGTCGGCGCTGGACCCCGAGCTGGTGGGGGAGGTGCTCAACGTCATCCGCGACCTCAAGGACGCCGGCCTCACGATGATGCTGGCGACCCACGAGATGGGGTTCGCTCGCGAGATCGCTACGCGTGTCGCCTTCCTCGACGGCGGCGAGGTTGCCGAGCTCGGGCCGCCGGAGCAGGTACTCTCCGAGCCGACGCAGGAACGCACCCGGCGCTTCCTGCACCGCGTGACGGAGGCGCGACGACTATGAGTGCACCGACGGTCGATTCGGTCCAGAGCGTCCTCGGTCGCTCGTTCGGCGTGGTCCTGTTCTTCGGCCTCGCGTCGATCGTGCTCGGCGTGCTGTTGATGGTCTTCACTGAGCAGTCAGTGGTGTTCTTCGCCGTCGTCACCGGCATCTACCTGATCCTCGCCGGGCTGTTCATGATCGTGTCGAGCTTCCAGCCTGAGACTGGTGGCGCCGGAATGCGGGTGTTCTCCGCCATCGCCGGACTGTTCGCCGTGATCCTCGGCATCGCAGCGCTGCGCGACACCACCCATGCCGTCGACATCCTTGCGCTGCTCATCGGACTGGGCTGGGTCATCCGCGGCATCGCCGAGCTGGTGGAAGGCCTGGCGAACCCGGGCATGCCGGCCCGCGGCTGGGCCATCTTCATCGGAGCGCTGAGCCTGGTCGCCGGGCTCGTCGTGCTCGCCTGGCCGGCCATCACCCTCGAGGCCCTCGTCTGGGTGACGGGTCTGTGGCTGGTCGTCCTGGGCATCATCGAGGTGCTGGGGTCGTTCCAGCTCAAGCGCCTCGCTCAGTCCGTCTGACCCCGTGCGGTGATCGGAGCATCTCAGTCATCTCCAAGGCGCTCTGATGCTCCGGAGGTGACTGAAACGCTCCGATCAGCGGGGGGTTCGTCAGCCGTCGGACGCGGCGAGCTCCAGCAGGGGTGCGGTCCGGTAGGGCACACCGTCGGCGAGCACGACCACCATGTTGGAACGTTCCACGCCCTCGATGGCGAGCACGGCGTCCACCACCCGCTGCAGGTCGGTGTTCGTGCGTGCGACGATCCTGACCCACATGTCCCCGGCACCGGTGATGGTGTGCGCCTCGAGCACCTCGGGCAGGGCTCCGAGGGCGGCCTCGATCTGGCGGTGACCTCGTTGGCTGATCTCGAGGGTCACGAACGCCATCACCTCGTAGCCGAGGGCGGCGGGGTCGATGTCCGGCCCCCAGCCGGTGACCACCCCCCGAGCCGCGAGCCGGTCGAGACGGGCCTGCACGGTGCCCCGGGCGACGCCCAGCCGGCGCGATGCCTCGAGCACGCCGACGCGCGGTTCGTCGCGGAACAGGGTGAGGATGCGGGCATCGAGCGAGTCGACTGCAGAGTCCATGGGCTTGGACTGTACAGATTGACTACCATGTCGGCCAGTACTTGCACATCCTGATCAGCCCCGCCATGCTCGCGGCACCCGAGGAGGCGCCGATGACCGTGACGACCCAGGCCCAGCAGGCCACCACCGACGACTTCCCGATCGTCGGCATGGCGTACGTGCAGTTCGCCGTGGGGAACGCGAGGCAGGCGGCGCACTACTACTCCACCGCGTTCGGCATGGAACGGGTCGCGTACCGGGGGCCGGAGACCGGTCACCGGGACCAGGCCGAGTACGTGCTGAAGTCGGGGTCGGCGCTCTTCGTGCTGACGGCCGAGGTGCACGCAGGGACGACGATCGGTCGGCGAGTGGCTCAGCACGGCGACGGTGTGGTCGACCTGGCGCTGGACGTGCCGGACGTCGAGCACGCCTACCGGCATGCCGTGGAGCACGGCGCACAGGGCCTGACCCCACCCGAGACGCAGCAGGACGAGCACGGCAGCGTGACTGCGGCGGTCATCGCCACGTACGGCGACACCCGGCACACCCTCATCGATCGCTCCCGGTACGACGGCCCGTTCCTGCCCGGCTTCCGCGCCGCGTCCCCCATCGTCACCCCGCCAGAGCGCCGCGTCTTCACCGCCATCGACCACTGCGTGGGGAACGTCGAGCTCGGTCAGATGGACACCTGGGTCGACTTCTACCACCGGGTCATGGGCTTCTCGAACATGAAGGAGTTTGTCGGCGACGACATCGCCACCGAGTACTCGGCGCTGATGAGCAAGGTGGTCGCCGACGGACGCCGGAAGGTCAAGTTCCCGATCAACGAGCCCGCCGCGGGTAAGAAGCGCAGCCAGATCGACGAGTACCTCGAGTTCTATGGCGGTCCTGGTGTGCAGCACCTCGCCCTCAACACCGGCGACATCCTCGCCAGCGTCGACCACATGCGGCAGATGGGCGTGGAGTTCCTGCGCACGCCCGACTCCTACTACGACGACCCGGTGCTGCGCGAGCGGATCGGCACCGTGCGCGTCCCCATCGACGACCTCAAGCAGCGCGGCATCCTCGTCGACCGCGACGAGGACGGCTATCTGTTGCAGATCTTCACCAAGCCTGTGCAGGACCGGCCCACGGTCTTCTTCGAGCTCATCGAACGTCATGGCTCGCTGGGATTCGGGAAGGGCAACTTCAAGGCGCTGTTCGAGGCCATCGAACGTGAGCAGGAGCTGCGCGGCAACCTGTGAGGACGTCGGTCAGCGGTTTGCCTCGCCCACGTCCCCATGGCGGATCAGGGCCCACCCGAGCGCTGCGAACAGAAGCATCCAGGCGCTGATCGCCAGTCGCGCCGGCAGGAAGCCGGCGAGCATGGCCGGGGTCATGGGAACGAACACCCAGACGCCCAAGGTCAGCGGCAGCCAGCGCCGCCATCCGCTCCAGCGGCGTTCCCGTACGACCATGGCTCCGACCATCGTCAGGCCGACACCGAGGGCGATGCAGGAGACGCCGTAGAGGGCGTCGAGGACATCGGTGCGAGAGCTGGGGTAGGGCGACTCGGACGCCGAGATCGCGAGCAGCTCGGTGAGCGTGAGCAGGGCCATGCCTCCCATCCCGATCAGGTGGCCGGCGGCGGCCGCCCTGCTCCTGCCGGACACTCCGCTCTGACGCAGGGCCCACTGGCCTGCGAGCAGCCCCAGGTGCTGGAGGACGAACCAGATCTGGATCGCGACGAAGCCGGCAGTGTCGAGGGGATAGCTGAACCTGCTGTCGGGCACCTGGGGTTCGACGTACGCCAGGAAGAGTCCCGACGCCGCGCCGAGCAAACCGGCGGCGAGGCACAGCAGCCCTGGTGTGCGCAGGTTCGTGCGCGTGGTGGTGGTGGTGGGAGAGGACACGAACATGATTAGACTCCTTCACTAGAGTCATGCTCTAGTCATTGCGCCTATAGTGTGGCCGGTGATGTCGCAGGTCAAGGGGTCACGCCGAGAGAAGGCGGCCGCGACCCGTCGCGCGATTCTTCGCGCCGCTCACGACGAGTTCATCGAGAAGGGCTATCACGGGGCCACGGTCGCCTCGATCGCCGCGCGGGCAGGCGTGGCGACCCAGACGGTCTACTACGTGTTCCACACGAAGGCGGCGCTGATCAGTGCGGTCATCGACCAGCTCGTGATGGGCGAGGAGGACCCGGTCATCCCGCAGGACACCGAGTGGTGGCAGGCGATGGTGGCTGAGGACGACGCGGGCCGCGCGCTGCGCCACTTCGTGCGCGGCGCAGCGGTGCTGTTCCAGCGCGCCAGTGCGCTGTCGGAGATTCTCCGGGCTGCTTCGTTGACCGACGACGAGGTGCGGCGCACCTACGAGTTCCACGAGCGGATGCGTGCTGAGGGCTTCCGCGAGGTGATCGAGGTGCTTTCCACCAAGGGAAGAGTCCGAGCCGGCTTGACGGTCGAGAGTGCGACAGATGTGCTGCTGGTGGTCTTCGGGGACACCACCTATCACCTCCTGACCCACGACCGTGGCTGGAGCCACGACGACGTCGTCGCCTGGTTCGGCGCGTCACTCCCCGCCCTCCTGCTCGACGCCGGGAGCTGAGGCAGGTCACGTGTGACCGAGGGACGCCGACGAGGGGCTAGGGTCGGCTGACCACGACGAAAGGGTTCCTTCGTGAGGATCGGAGCTGCTCACCGACCCCTTGCCCTCGCACTGGGGCTCGCCGTCGCCGCTCCGCTGCTCGGGCTGGGCGCGGCCTCGGCGGGCGTGGCCTTCACCGCCGGCGCCAAGGGCATAGGCGACCCGTACGTTCCCACCGAGGGCAACGGCGGCTACCAGGTGCTGCGCTACGACCTCGAGGTCCGGTACGACCCCGACACCCACCAGCTCGACGGGACCGCGACCATCAAGGCCAAGGCGACGCAGAACCTGTCGAGGTTCAACTTCGACCTCTACGGGCTGGCTGCCTCCAGCGCCACCGTCGACGGTGCCGCGGCCACGACCACGGCGTCCGGCAAGCACGAGCTCACCGTGCAACCGGCGTCAGGGATCGTGGACGGAACGACCTTCACGACGGTGGTCGAGTACGGGGGCACACCGGACCTCTACCTGGACCCTGACCTCGGGGCGTCCGGCTGGTTCCTGACCAACGACGGCGCGATCGTGGTGGGCGAGCCCGAAGCGGGAATGTTCTGGTTCCCGGTGAACGAGCACCCGAGCGACAAGGCGCGCATCTGCGTCGACGCCACGGTGCCCAAGGGCCTGCGCGCGGTGGCCAACGGGCTTCCGGCTGCACCGCCGAGCACCGGTGCGGGCTGGACGACGTGGTCGTGGTGTGCCCGGGACCCGATGGCGTCCTACCTTGCGACGCTCGCGATCGGCAAGTGGCGGTTCGACCGCTCGAGGTCCGCCCACGGGGTGCCCGTCCTGAACTTCGTCGACCGTGGACTCCCGAAGCGGGTCGACCGGAGCTTGGCCCGGGGCGGGGAGATGGTCGACTTCTTCACCCGTCGCTTCGGTCAGTACCCGTTCGAGGCTGCCGGTGGGATCGCAGACACCCACGACAGCTACTACGCACTCGAGAACCAGACCCGTCCCACCTACGACAAGGCGACCGCTGAGTGGTCCGGCCTCGAGTCCACCGTGGCGCACGAGCTCGCGCACCAGTGGTTCGGAGACAGTGTGGCCGTCACGCGGTGGCGTCACATCTGGCTCAATGAGGGTTTCGCCACCTACGCCCAGTGGATGTGGTCCGCGCACGACGCAAGCCGCTCGGTGGCCGCTCAGTTCGATCAAGCCTTCTCCCGTCCGGCGAGCAGTGACTTCTGGAAGCTGACCGTCGCCGACCCCGGGTACCCGAGCATGTTCGACTCGCCGATCTACTACCGGGGCGCGATGGCGCTCCACGCCCTGCGCCTGACCGTCGGGGACCGCCCGTTCTGGCGGATCATGCGCGCGTGGCCGCGGATCCACGAGGGGGGCAACGCCGGGACGGGCGACTTCAAGCGGCTCGCTGAGCGGATCTCGGACCAACAGCTCGACCGGTTGTTCCGGCAATGGCTCGTCGACGGCGACAAGCCCGCAGACCCCCGCTGACGGCTCGCCGAGTGTCCCCCTGGGTGAGGTCTCGGCCACGCACACCTCATGCTCTGCTGTGCTTCTCACAGACCTCGGCGAGATCGTCGAGGTCGCGCCGGAGCTCCTTGGCGACCTTGCCCCGGAAGAGCGGCCACATGACGGCACTGATGGCCTTCCGCACGCCTCCTTGCGTCTCCCCGGTGAACGTGAAGCGCACCTCGGTCGTGTTCGGGTCGATCTCGCGGAAGTCGAAGCGTGAGACGTAGGTCGTGCCCTGGCTCACGGCTCCGACGTCGTAGGAAACCTGCTGCTCCAGAGCCGTGACCTGCATCTCCTCGGTGGCCGTGCGACCGAACATCTTCCGCGTCTCACGCCAGGTGGTACCGACGGCGAACGGTCCGTCGGTCAGCAGCTCGACGTCCTCGACGGCGCTCAGGTGCTCCGGACTGGACTCGAGATCGGTGAACACCGCCCAGACGCGGGAGATCGGGCGCCTCGATGGTGCGGGTCGCAGTGACGGTCGGCATCCCGTCACCCCTCGTCCGCGGTCAGAGCAGGCGTGACGGTTCCAACCACCTCGCCGAAGCCGATCCGGGTGCCATCGGGGCCCGGTGCCCACGCACTGATCGACACCGTGTCGCCGTCCTCGAGGAAGGTGCGCGTCGAGCCGTCGTCGAGCGCGAACGGCTCCGATCCACCCCAGCTCAGCTCGAGGAAGGAGCCACGCTGGCGGCGGTCCGGACCGGTGACGGTGCCGGACGCGTACAGGTCGCCCGTCCGAAGGGATGCGCCGTTGACGGTGAGGTGGGCCAGCTGCTGACCGGGCGACCAGTACTGCGTCGCGAAGGGCGGCTCGGAGACGACGGTGCCGTTGAGCCGCACGGTCAGACGCAGGTCGAGGCACCACGGTTCAGGGTCGCTGAGGTAGTCGAAGACGGCAGGGTCCTGCTCACCGAGCGGACGTCGGGCGGCGTCCAGCGCATCGAGCGGGACCACCCACGGGGAGACCGAGGTGGCGAACGACTTGCCCAGGAACGGTCCCAGTGGCACGTACTCCCACGCCTGGATGTCGCGTGCCGACCAGTCGTTGACGAGGACGACCCCGAACACGTGGTCGGAGAAGTCGGACGGCCGGACACTGCTCCCGATCGAGGTCGGCGTCCCGACGACGAAGCCGACCTCGGCTTCGATGTCCAACCTTCGGCTCGGACCGAACGAGGGCTCAGCGGCCCCGCGCGGCCGCTGCTGTCCCCGTGGGCGTCGCACCGGTGTGCCGCTGACGACCACCGTCCCTGCGCGCCCGTGGTAGCCGATCGGCACGTGCTTCCAGTTCTCGGGCAGGTCCGGTGACTCGGGGCGGAAGATGGCGCTGACGTTCCGCGCGTGCTGCTCGGAGGAGTAGAAGTCGACGTAGTCCGCGACGTCGAAGGGGAGCAGCAGCTCTGCGTCCCGGAGCGGCACCAGGTGGGGCGTCACCAGCGCCTGGTGGGAGGGATCGGTGACGAGGTCGACCAGGCTCGTGCGGGTCGCGACCCACGTGGCGCGCCCTGCGGCCAGCAGAGGGTTCAGCACCCGGGCCGACAGCTCCGGGGGCAGTGCCCCGCCTTCCGCCAGCGCGTGCAGGTCGAGCACCTGGTCCCCGACTCGGGTGACCAGCCGGGGTTCGCCGTCGTGCGGCAGACGGGCCAGCCCCAGGGGAAGGGTGGCGGACGAGAACTCGGAGCCGTCGGCTCCGGGGATCCACGACGGCTTCACGACTCCTCCTGTAGGCCCAGTCGGACCAGGTCGTCGAACGGCTCGGCGATGCTGCACGAGCCGAAGGAGCGGAACTGACGGCGCACGCGTCCGACGTCGGCGGTGTCGAGGGCGGCGAGCACCGTCGTGACGTCGGAGCTGTCCAGCACCGCGACCAGGTGGTCCCCGTCCGCCCCGGCGAGGGCGAGGGCCGTGGCGGCCAGGGCGTTGAGGAAACCGTGGTGCCGGACACCACCTTCGACGGTGGGGAGCGCATGGTGCAGGCCACCGGTGAGCTTGAAGGGCACGTTCGCGGCCACAGCGGCGGAGAGCGCCCGGGCCAGGTCTGGCGGTCGCGGGGATCACGTCCGGTCCGCAGCGGAACTTGGCGCGTTCGACGCCGTCCGCGGCGAGGACCGCGAGCGCTGGTCGTGGGTCCTGGTCGACGGGCAGCTCGAGGTAGGCCGGCACGGTGAACGAGAGCCGCTCGAGCAGGTGCGCCGTGGCGCGTGCGGGATCAGGGTCGCGCGGGACGGCCAGCTCCACATGGGCGAGCTCGATCCACGGGTCGTCCTGGAGCGCGTCCCGGGCCGCCTCGAGCCCCTCGAGGCCGGTGTCGCCGATCAGGGCGACCCGCAAGATCCGCTGCGGGTCAGCCAGCTCACGCAGACGGGCGGTGGCGGACGCCGGCACCAGGAGGGGGCCGACCAGCTGCTCGGTGGGGCCGTCAGCCCGGCCGTAGGCGGCCGCGACGGCGTCGGCGAGCGGAGCGTCCCCCGGAGGGAAGACGGCGGCATCGTCGATGAGCGCCGCGGTCAGCCCAGCCAGTCTTGACACCCTTGCGACGGTAGCGGAAGGTCGAGAAGGGCCCCAAGGGGCGTCGTCCGGAGGGCTCGAGGGAGGAGCAAGGTGCCGCACTACCGCGTCGTGGGTGAGGTTCCCCGCAAGCGTCACACCCAGTTCCGCCGGCCCGACGGCGGCCTGTACGCAGAAGAGCTGATGGGGCAGGAGGGCTTCTCCAGCGAGTCGGCCCTGCTGTACCACGGCCACCTGCCGACGGCCGTGGTGTCGATCGAGGCTTGGCAGGAGCCGACGCCCCAGGACCTGCGACCGAACCACCCCCTGACGCCGCGGCACATCCGCGCGCACAAGGTCGAGGTCGGTCCGGCCGACGACGCCGTCGGCGGACGGCGGCTCCTCTTCGGCAACGGCGACGTGCGGCTGTCCTACTGCGTGGCGCGCGAGGCGTCCCCGCTCTACCGCAACGGGATCGGCGACGAGCTGCTCTACGTCGAGGCCGGCGAGGCGACGGTCGAGACCGTCTTCGGTGCGCTGACCGTGGGTCGTGGCGACTACGTGGTGCTGCCCACGTCCACCACCTACCGGGTGCTCCCCGCTCCTGGCGAGCCGCTTCGTCTGCTCGTCGTCGAGGCGACCGGGCACGTCGGGCCGCCGGCCCGTTACCTGTCGAAACGCGGGCAGTTCCTCGAGCACTCGCCCTTCTGCGAACGCGACCTGCGGGCACCGACCGAGCCGCTGACGGTCGAGGGCGAGGAGGTGGAGGTCGTGGTGCGCACGCGGGGCGGGCTCTCGCGATTCGTGTACGCGCACCATCCGTTCGACGTCGTGGGCTGGGACGGTGCCCTGTACCCGTACGCGTTCAACATCGACGACTTCGAACCGATCACCGGTCGGGTGCACCAGCCGCCCACCGTGCACCAGACCTTCGCCGGTCCCAACTTCGTGGTCTGCTCCTTCGTGCCCCGCAAGCTCGACTACCACCCGTTGGCGATCCCGACGCCGTACAACCACGCCAACGTCGACTCCGACGAGGTGCTGTTCTACGTCGGCGGGGAGTTCACGAGCCGACGTGGGTCGGGGATCGGGCAGGGGTCGCTGACGCTCCACCCGAGCGGCTGCACCCACGGTCCGCAGCCCGGTGCCGTGGAGGCGAGTCTCGGCGTCGAGGCCACCGACGAGACGGCGGTGATGGTGGACACCTTCCGTCCGCTGGAGCTCGGTCCCGCCGCCCTCGAGGCCGACGACCCGGACTATCCCTGGAGCTGGTCCGGGAGGCACCGCTAGGTGCGCCGACAACCGCGCGGGTGGGCTCTCAAGAGCCAAGATCGTTCCGCCGACGTTGGGGCGATGAGCCTCTCACGCCGGACCCGCCCTCTGCTCTCGACCGGGCTCGCCGTCATGGCCGCGGTCGGTGTCCTCGCCACGGTGGCGCCCCCGGCGTCCGCAGGTCAGCGTGATCCCGAGCCGTACGTGACCGGCTGGCTCCCGTACTGGAACAGCAGCGGCGTCGACGCGCACCGTCGTCAGGAATGCGCCGGTCTTCCAAGAGGCGTCTCCGTTCGTGTTCCGCGCGGACTCGGCGTCGCGGATCGTCCTGACCGACGACCTGGACGAGTGGCGTCACATGCGAGCCTCCCTCCGCCAGGCCGGTGTGCCGGTGGTGCCCACCGTCTCGACGGGACTGTCGGCCGGAGAGTTCGCCGACATCGTGTCGAACCCGACCCGTCGGTCCGCCCACGTCCAGGCACTGGCCCAGCTCGCCGCCCGGTGGGACGTCGCCGGGCTCGACCTCGACTACGAGTCGATCAACTTCGGCTCCGACGCGGACCAGGCGACCGCGCGCAAGTACTACCCGGTCTTCGTCGGCCAGCTCGAGCGCAAGCTGCAGAAGCAGGGCCGTCGGCTGACGGTGACGGTGGCTTCGCGCACGTCGGCCGGCGACCCCAACTGGTGGGTGTACAACTACAGCCGACTCGGCAAGGCGGCTGACCGGATCCGCATCATGACCTACGACTTCCACTGGGACGGGTGGCCCTCCTGGGCCGATCGCGCCGAAGTCGTGGGTCAACGACGTGGCGTCCTTCGCCAGCCGACGGATCAACCCGCGCAAGATCTCGATCGGCATGCCGGCCTACGGGCGGGACTGGTTCGGGGGGACGCTCTCCGGGCAGTGCCCGGCGTCGGCGAAGACCACCCTCTCGCGGACGTCTGCCGAGATGGAGGACTTCGCCGCTTCGATCGGCAAGAAGCCGATCTGGCGCAAGGACGCGACGAGCCGGTACTTCACGTACACCCAGAAGTACTCCGCCGGTGACCGCACCTGTCGGGCGAAGCGGGTCGTCTGGTACGACGACGCGCGCTCGCTGCAGGCCAAGGTGGGGCTGGTCCAGCGTCACCGTCTGCGGGGGATCGCGATCTGGGCGCTCGGCAACGAGGGTGCCGGGTCCTGGTCCCGCCTCACCCGGTACGGCCGGCAGCTGACGCTGCGCTAGTCCCGGCTGGGCAGCGAGACGACCGGCAGCTCGAACCACCGCAGCGCGTCGAAGTCGTCGGTGACGTGTGCGTCACCGCTGGGCTCGGCGGACGCCCGCAACGCTCGGAGCCGCTCCGCCTCGGCCAGGTACTCCTCCAGCACGGCGGCATCGGCGCGCTCAGGGGCGGCGGGTTGCGTGAGCACACCGGCGGCGTCATAGCCGAGGTCGGTCAACCGGAGGGGGACGTCGACCGACGCCGCCCGGTGCCGCCACAGACCGGTGTCGGGGTCGAACAGGTAGTCGCCGAGGAAGTCATGCCCGTGCTGCGCCACGAAGGCGATCGCGCGCACCACGTACTCGAAGACCTCCTCGCCGATGAAGTAGTTGAAGTTGACACGCACCCACCCCGGCTTGATGCCCTCACAGCCGGCGGTGATGGCGCGCTCGTACTCGTGGGAGCGCTCGATGTCGATGCCGAGAAGCCGGTGGCCGTAGGGGCCCGCACAGGAGCATCCCCCTCGTGCCTGGACCCCGAAGAGGTCGTTCAGCAGCGCGACGACCATGTTGTGGTGCAGGTAGCGACCGCCAGGGCGGCGGATGACGAAGGACAGGATGGAGAGGCGTTCGGCGTCGAGGTTGCCGAGCACCTCGATCTCGGGCACCGAGGACCAGGCGCTGATGGCGCGACGCACGTAGTCGCTCTCGTGGGCGTGGATGACGTCGGCGCCCACGGCCTCCTTCAGCTGGAACACGAGACCGGCGCGGATCGACTCGACGATCGCCGGGGTCCCTGCTTCCTCGCGGTGGACCGGGTCGGCGAGGTACACGTGGTCCTCGGGGTTGACGTAGGCAACCGTGCCGCCGCCGACGACGGCGGGCACGCGGTTGGTGAGCAGCTGCCGCCGCACCGCCAGGACGCCCGGCGTGCCCGGCCCGCCGACGAACTTGTGCGGGGACAGCACGATGGCGTCCTTGTAGGCGAGCTGATCCTGGCCCGGAGGGGCGACCATGTCGATGTCGACGTACGGGCCGGCGGCAGCGAAGTCCCAGATGGCGAGTGCCCCATGGCGGTGCAGGAGGGCGGAGATGCCGTAGGTGTCGCTGACGATCCCTGTCACGTTGCTCGCTGCTGAGAAGGCACCGATCCGCAGCGGCCGATGAGCGTGGGCCTCGAGCTGCTCGGCGAGCACCGTCTGGTCGATGTGGCCGTCGGCGTCCTCAGGGATCCGCACCACCTCGGCGATCGACTCGCGCCAGGGAAGCTCGTTGGAGTGGTGTTCGAACGGGCCGGTGAACACCACCGGGCGCTGGTCGGCGGGGATGTGCGCGTCCAGGTGGTACGCGTCGGCGAGCGCCGACGGCAGGCGCAGGCCGAGGATGGCGATGAGCCGGTCGATCGCCCCCGTCGCACCGGATCCGCAGAAGATCACGCACGTGTCCTCGTCACCGTCGATCGCGGACCGGATGATCTGGCGCGCGTCCTCCCGGAGCCGGGTGGTCTGGCGTCCGGTGCCGCTCGACTCGGTGTGCGTGTTGGCGTAACGCGGGAGGACCTGGTCGCGGATGAAGTCCTCGACGAAGGCGAGAGCGCGTCCGCTGGCGGTGTAGTCGGCGTACGTGACGCGGCGCGGGCCGTAGGGACCGGGCATGACGGTGTCGTCGCCGATGACCGCTTCGCGGATGCGGGCCAGGAGCGCGGGCTCCGGGAGTCCGGGCGTGCGCGGGGGTATCTGCATCAGGCCTCCGATGTCTCCCCACCATCGTCGCAGGTCGGTGGCACCATGGACGGCGTGACCACCGCCCCTGTCGAGCTCGATCGTCCCAGCACCGAGCGCGACGTCCTGCCGGACACCCCCTGGGTCACGATCGTCTGGAACGACCCGGTGAACCTCATGAGCTACGTCACCTTCGTCTTCCAGGAGTACTTCGGCTACGACCGCGCCAAGGCCGAGGAGCTCATGCTCCAGGTGCACCACGAGGGCAGGTCAGCCGTCTCCAGCGGCTCGCGCGAGGAGATGGAACGCGACGTGGCGGCGCTGCACGGCTACGGGCTCTGGGCGACCCTGCAGCAGGACCGATGACCCTCGCCTTCGAGGCCGATGCCGACGGCGTCCACGCCACCCTGCACCCCTGGGCGTGGCGGCTGCGTCTCTACCTGACCGACCTGCAGGAGCTGCTCGGTCCCGAGCCCGAGGTGCCGGACCACCCGCTCGACGCCCTGGCGGCCACCCTCGACGAACCACCGGAACGGCCCTCCGACCCGGCCCTGGCGCGGCTGCTGCCGGACGCCGTGCTCGACGACCCCACGGCGTCCGCGGAGTTCCGCAGGTTCAGCCAGGACACCCTGCTGACCCGCAAGCGGCAGGACGCCGCCACGCTCGCCGGGCTGCTCGAGGCGGACGACGTCCTGCTCGACGCCACCACGAGCCGCGCGGTGCTCGGAGCACTCAACGACCTGCGACTGATGCTGGGAACCCGCCTCGCGATCACGGAAGAGGGACCGGCGGAGCAGACCGACGACCTGGTCGCCTACAGCACCTACGACCTGCTCACCGCCCTGCAGTACGAGCTCGTCGAGGTCCTCGCCGACGACCGGGGCGGCGGCGGGGAGACGGTGGCAGCCCCCTAGCCTGGTCCCGTGCTCGAGATCGCCCAGGACGTCGTCGACGCCATCGTCGCCCACGCGCGTCGGGACCACCCGGACGAGGCGTGCGGCGTGGTCGCCGGCCCTGCGGGCAGCGACCGTCCCGAGCGCTTCGTGCCCATGGTGAACGCGGCGCGGTCACCGACCTTCTACGAGTTCGACTCGATGGACCTGCTGCGGCTGTACCGCGAGATGGACGCCCGCGACGAGGAGCCCGTGGTCATCTACCACTCGCACACCGCGACGGAGGCCTATCCCTCGCGGACCGACGTCTCGTACGCGTCCGAGCCCGGCGCCCACTACCTGCTGGTCTCCACGCGTGACCCGGACACCGAGGAGATCCGGTCGTTTCGAATCGTGGACGGCGTGGTCACAGAGGAAGATGTGAGCATCGTTCCGACGTTGAACGATGCACCCGCCTGATTGCGACAAAAGGAGACCCAGTGGCCGTCGAGGTCAGCATCCCGACGATTCTGCGCAGCTACACCGGAGGCGCAAAGACCGTCGAGGCGTCCGGACCGACGCTCTCGGCGCTCATCGCCGATCTCGAGGAGCACCACCCGGGGATCGCCGACCGGCTGGTCGACGACGCCGGGCTCCGACGCTTCGTCAACGTGTACCTGAACGACGAGGACGTGCGTTTCCTCGCCGGCCTGGACACCGAGGTGTCCGAGGGTGACGCCGTCACGATCCTGCCGGCCGTCGCCGGTGGCTCCCGCTGAGTCCCGTGCTGACCACTCCATGACGCGTTACGCCTCGCTGCTCGGCTCGGTCGGCAACACGCCGCTGGTCGGGCTCCCACGGCTGTCGCCCAGCGCAGACGTCCGGTTGTGGGCCAAGCTCGAGGACCACAACCCGACCGGATCGGTGAAGGACCGGCCGGCCCTGGCGATGATCGAGGCGGCGGAGGCCGAGGGGACCCTGCATGAGGGGTGCACGATCCTCGAGCCCACGTCGGGCAACACCGGCATCTCGCTCGCCATGGCTGCCCGGCTCAAGGGCTACCGGCTGGTGTGTGTGATGCCCGAGAACACCTCGGCGGAGCGCACCCAGCTGCTGCGCATGTGGGGGGCCGAGATCGTGTACTCGCCCGCTGCGGGGGGGTCGAACGAAGCGGTGCGGGTCGCCAAGGAGATGGCGTCCGAGCAGCCGGACTGGGTGATGCTGTACCAGTACGGCAACCCCGCCAACGTCGACGCGCACTATCGCGGCACCGGCCCGGAGCTGCTGCGCGACCTGCCCACCATCACGCATTTCGTCGCCGGACTCGGCACCACCGGCACGCTGATGGGCGCGGGCCGCTACCTGCGGGAGCAGAAGCCGGACATCAGCATCGTGGCCGCCGAACCGCGGTACGGCGAGCTGGTCTACGGGCTGCGGAACCTCGACGAGGGCTTCGTCCCCGAGCTGTACGACCCCTCGGTGCTCACCACCCGCTACTCGGTCGGCCCGCGTGACGCGGTGCGGCGCACCCGCGAGCTGCTCAACGAGGAGGGCATCTTCGCCGGCATCTCCACCGGGGCCATCCTGCACGCGGCGCTCGGCATGGCCGCCAAGGCGGTGAAGGCGGGAGTCGAGGCCGACATCGCCTTCATCGTGTGCGACGGCGGCTGGAAGTACCTGTCCACCGGTGTCTACGACGCCGAGTCGCTGGACGCCGCCGAGGCAGCGATCGAGGGCCAGCTCTGGGCGTGACGGCGTCACCGCACACCTTTGGGGAAAATCTTCCGGGCTATGACCCGGACTGGTTACCCCAAAGCCGTGCAACTGGGTCCGCAACTGACGAGCTGTCCGGTCCAGCCTCCGCGGCGCAGCAGCACGCCGACCTGTCGCGCGGCGTCACACGGACGCCCGTAAACGTCAACCGCCCCGTAGCGGAGCGTCGCCTTGCCGTCTTCCTGGGTGCAGTTGTCGCGGTCCATGTCACGGAACGTGTCCCACGCGTCCTCGTGTCCGGCGAGCCCGTCGAGCTCGACCACGGTGCCGTACTCCGAGTAGTCACGATCCCTTCGGACACCGCGCCCTCCGGTCCGTTCGCGTTGCTGCCCCTTGCCGGCCGGCAGGCCGTGGGCATGCGCCACCCGATGGTCGTACTCGTGCTCGAGCGGGCTCTCGGCGTCCGGCGAGATCGTCGCGACGAGCGCGAGCAGCAGCCGGCGACGGCGCAGGCGCACCCGCGAGTTCAACGCCAGTTCCAGTCGGGCGGGTGTGGTGAGCTTGCGCTGGTAGGCGCGAGTGATCCATCCGACGGCGTCACGCACGGTCGACGCATCGCTTGCCAGGTCTAGGACGGTGTGCTCGACCCTCGTCGTGGGTGGGGAGCTAAGGCGAGTGTGATGCTCCAACTGCCGTCGCCGGCGGACGACGATGCCAGGGCACCTGCCGGACCGGCGTTCCCAGGGGATCAGAACGGTGACAGGGGCAGTGGTCGTGGCCGCGGCTGCTAGTCCGTGACACTCCGCAGCAGACTCGTGGCTGAGGACAGCACCCGGTCCAGCCCACAGAAGCGCCGCCCACCGCACCGCATCTCGGGTCAACGCTCCGTTGCTGAGGTAATAGACCCCGGGATGCAGGCGCCGCCAGCGCTGGGCGGCGACCTGGGCTGCGACCTCGTCGTCGCTCCACCCCGCGGCAAGTGCCTGGGTGCGGCTGAACACCCCGGACTGAGGCTTCGCCAGCCTCTGCAGCGCCCTGTGCCGCTGCGCCGATGCGGTGAGTCGTGGCATGCCGGGGAGCGTGCCCGCAGGGGCCCCTCACTCGCCACCGACCGGTCTTGCGCTGTGGACAGCACACCTTTGGGGTAACACGCCAGGGTCATGACACGGACAGGTTTCCCCAAAGGTGTGCCGTTACCCTGGCGCCGTGGCCGACGCACCGATTGGGATCTTCGACAGCGGGGTCGGTGGACTCACGGTGGCGCGGTCGGTGCTCGACCTGCTTCCCCACGAGCCGATCCTCTATGTCGGTGACACGGCGCGGGGGCCGTACGGCCCGCGTCCCATCGCCGAGGTGCGGGCCTTCGCCCTCGACGTGATGGACCACCTGGTCGACCAGGGCGTCAAGATGCTCGTGATCGCCTGCAACAGCGCCAGCGCCGCTGTGCTGCGGGACGCCCGCGAGCGCTACCGCGTGCCGGTCGTCGAGGTCGTGCAGCCGGCTGTCAGGCGCGCCGTGCACGCGACGCGCAACGGTCACGTCGGCGTCATCGGCACCGAGGCCACGGTCACGTCGGGCGCCTACCCGGACGCCTTTGCCGCGGCGCCGCGCCTGACGGTGTCGCAGGCGGCGTGCCCGCTGTTCGTCGACTACGTCGAGCGCGGACTCACCGGCGGGCCCGAGGTGCTGAGGACCGCGCACACCTACCTCGATCCGCTGCGCGAGGCAGGCGTCGACACCCTCGTTCTCGGCTGCACGCACTACCCGCTGCTCGCGGGTGTCATCTCGTACGTGATGGGTTACGAGGTCACGCTGGTGTCGAGCGCCGACGAGACCGCGCGAGACGTCTACCGCGTCCTGTCGGAGCAGAACCTGCTCCGCGACGAGTCGCTGCCCCTGCCCTCCCACCGCTTCCTCGCCACCGGCGACCCGGCGCCCTTCGCCACGTTGGCTTCCCGGTTCCTCGGGCCGGAGGTCGACTCGGTGGAGCATGCCGGAGTGTTTGCGTGAGGCTGACGGTTGTCGGCTGTTCCGGCAGCATGCCGGGCCCTACGAGCTCCGGGTCCTGCTACCTCGTGGAGCACGACGGCTTCCGGCTCGTCGTCGACCTGGGTAACGGCTGCTCTGGGTGCGCTGCAGCAGCACATCGAGCTGCCACAGATCGACGCCATCGTGCTCAGCCATCTGCACGCCGACCACTGCGTCGACATGACCTCGCTGTACGTGGGTCACCGGTACGGGCCCTATGCGTTCAGTGGCCGCCTTCCGGTGTACGGACCGACCGACAGCGCCGAGCGCCTGGCGCGTGCGTACGGGCATGGCCACACCCACGGGGATGACCAGCGCCTTCGACTTCCGCGACCTCGCGAGTGCGGCGGCCGTGGGGCCGTTCCGCATCCGCGCCGAGCGAGTGGCCCACCCGATCGAGGCCTACGGCATCCGCCTGACGGCCGGGGGTGCCACGCTGGTCTACACCGGAGACACCGGTCCCTGTCGCGCCGATCGACCAGCTGGCGGTCGACGCCGACGTGCTGCTGGCCGAGGCGTCCTTCATCGAGGGATCGGACAACCCCGCCGACCTCCACCTGACCGGACGCGAAGCCGGCGCGCTTGCGCAGCAGAGCCGGGCTGGACGCCTCGTGCTGACGCACGTACCGCCGTGGCACGACCCAGCACGTCGCCCTGGCGGAGGCCTCCGCGGTGTTCGACGGTCCGATCGAGCTGGCCACCCCCGGCCTCGCCGTGGACGTGGGTCGATAGCCTGCGCGCATGACGCGCGTCGACGGCCGATCGGCCGACCAGCTCCGCCCCGTCCAGTTCACCCGCCACTGGAGCGAGCACCCCGAAGGATCGGTGCTCGTCGAGTTCGGGCGCACCCGGGTGCTCTGCACCGCGTCGCTCACCGAGGGCGTCCCGCGGTGGCGCAAGGGCAGTGGGCTGGGCTGGGTGACGGCTGAGTACTCGATGCTTCCGCGGTCGACGCACACCCGGAGCGACCGCGAGTCGGTGCGCGGCAAGATCGGCGGCCGCACGCACGAGATCTCTCGGCTCATCGGACGCGCGCTGCGCGCCGTGGTCGACCTCTCCGCGCTCGGCGAGAACTCCGTGGTGCTCGACTGCGACGTGCTGCAGGCCGACGGAGGGACGCGGACCGCGGCGATCACCGGCGCCTACGTCGCGCTGGCCGACGCCGTGGCGTGGGCGCAGCAGCAGGGAATCGTCAAGGCCGGGGCACAGGCACTGACCGGCTCGGTGGCGGCCGTCTCCGTGGGCGTCGTCGGCGGCGACCCGGTGCTCGACCTCTGCTACGAGGAGGACGTCACCGCCGAGACCGACATGAACGTCGTGTGCACTGGCGACGGCCGGTTCGTGGAGGTGCAGGGGACCGCCGAGGGCGTCCCCTTCGACCGCTCCGAGCTCGACGCCCTGCTCGACCTTGCCGTCGCCGGCTGCACCGAGCTGGCCACGGCTGCAGCAGGAGGCGCTGGCGCGGTGATGCACCGACTGGTCCTCGCGACGCGCAACCCGCACAAGGTTGCCGAGCTGAAGCGGATCCTCGCCGACGTCGGACTCGACGTGCACCTGATGGGTGCGGACGCGTTCCCGAATCTGCACGACGTGGCCGAGACCGGGACGACCTTCGCCGAGAACGCACTGCTCAAGGCGCACGCGGTGGCCGCGGCGACGGGCTTGCCTGCAGTCGCGGACGACTCCGGTCTCTGTGTCGACGTGCTCGGTGGCATGCCGGGCGTCTTCAGCGCCCGGTGGGCGGGCCGCCACGGCGACGACCAGGCGAACCTCGACCTGGTCCTCGCGCAGCTGACCGACGTACCGGACGACCGGCGCAGCGCCCACTTCGCCTGCGCCGCGGCGCTTGCGCTGCCGCACGGTGGTGAGCACGTCGTCGAGGGTAGGCTCTCCGGCTCGCTCCTGCGCGAACCGCGTGGCGTCAACGGCTTCGGCTACGACCCGATCTTCGTGCCGGAGGGGGAGAGCCGGACCACGGCGGAGATGTCGCCGCAGGAGAAGGACGCGATCAGCCATCGCGGACGCGCCTTCCGCGCGCTGGCAGAGCACCTGCCCGATGCACCTCGGGCACGTAGCCACATAGGCACTGAGTGCGGAAGGGGGGACTCGAACCCCCACGCCCGAAGGCACACGGACCTAAACCGTGCGCGTCTGCCAGTTCCGCCACTTCCGCGTGCCCGCAGTCTAGGACGGCCGTCTGTCCACAGGATGACGGCGGAGCTTGTTCCACCAGAGCGGGTGAATGCGTCGTTCTTGGGTCGTCAGAGGGGGATGGCGAGCTCGCGGGCGAGCTTGGCCACGTGGCCCTTGGCCTTGACGTTGTACTGCGCCTGCTCGATCACGCCCTTCTCGTCGATCACGAAGGTGGAGCGGATCACGCCGACGACGGTCTTGCCGTACAGCTGCTTCTCGCCGTACGCGCCGTACGCCGTCATGGTCTCCTTGCTCGGGTCGGAGAGCAGGGTGAAGTTGAGCGAGCCCTCATTGCGGAACTTCGCCAGCTTCTCCGGCTTGTCCGGGGAGATGCCGAGCACGGTGTACCCGGCGGTGCGGAAGTCGGTCATGGCCGCAGTGAAGTCACACGCCTGCGTGGTGCACCCAGGGGTCATCGCCGCGGGGTAGAAGTACACGATGACTCTGCTGCCCTTGAGGTCGGAGAGCCGAACCAGCTCGCCGGTGTCGTCGCTGAGCGCGAAGTCGGGCGCGCGGTCGCCGGGCGAGAGCCGGGGTGTCTCGGGCATCAAGCACTCCTGGTGGGCGTCGGAAGGGGCGCGGGCGCGTCCACGTGGTCGTCCATCCCCGCCGTCCGCAGCAGGGACCTGCCACCCTTCCATGCCAGGGTGACGCGTGAAGACCGCGGCCCCCGTCAGGACGATCATGGTTCCGGAGGGGACGTCGGCGAAGTAGCTGAGGTACATGCCGGCGAGACCGCAGGCGGCGCCGACCGAGCGTCGAGATCACCAGCATCCGGCTGAACGAGTCGGTCACCATGCGCGCGACGACCGCCGGGATGACCAGCATCGCGGCCACCAGGGTGACGCCGATGACGGTCAGCGTCGCCAGGATCGCCAGTGACAGCAGCAGCATCAGCATCGCCTCGGTGCGGGCCACGTTGACGCCGCTGACGGCCGCGACCTCGGGGTCGAACGTGGTGAAGAGCAGCGAACGGTAGCGCAGGAACACGTAGAGGCCGGTCGCGACGCTGACGCCGACGAGCATGACGATCTGGTCGGTGCTGATGCCGTAGATCGAACCGAACAGGGCGTTGTCGAACGAGGGGCCCGAGCTGCCGTAGTGGCTCAGCAGCGCCACACCGAGCGCGAAGGACGCCGTGGTGATCACGCCGATCGCGGCATCCGCGCCGATCCGGTGCTTGCGTGACACCCAGTTGATGGCGAGCGCGGACGACACGCCCCAGATGCCGGCGCCGAGGTAGATGAAGGACGCGCTCACCAGGGACGCCGCCGCGAAGCCGCCGAAGATGGCGTGCGAGAGGCCGTGGCCGATGTAGCTCATCCCGCGCAGCGTGATGTAGACGCCGACGAAGCCGAGCAGCGCGCCGGAGATGGCCGCGACCACCAGGCCCTTCTGGAAGAACGCGTACTGGAGCGGGCCGGTGAGATCGGGGATCAGCAGGACGTCGGTCATGACGCAGCCCGCGGGCCGGCGCGGTGGTAGTCGTCGACGACGACCGGCATGCCGAGGTGCTCGAGGACCTCGAGACGCGCCCCGAAGGTCTGCTCGAGGACGTCCGGGGTGATGACCTCCTGGGGAGTGCCCTCGGCGACGATCCGGCCGTTGACCGTGACGAGATGGGGCAGGTGCGCGGCCATGCCGTTGAGGTCGTGGGTGGTCAGCATGATCGAGATGCCGTCCTCGTGCAGGTCGGCCAGCAGGTGGAGCATGTCGTGCCGGGTGCTGATGTCGACGCCGGACGTCGGCTCGTCCAGCACGAGCAGCTGCGGCTCCGACAACAGGGCACGGGCGAGGAACATCCGTTGCTGCTGGCCACCGGAGAGCTGGCGGATGTGTCGCTCGGCGAGGTCGTCGATGCCCAGGCGGTCCAGAACCTGTGCCACTTCACGCCGGTCCTTCCGGCTCGCACGCGGCCACTGACGTCCCTGCGTGCGGGCCATCAGGACGCACTCGAAGACCGTCACCGGGAAGTTCCAGTTCACGGTCTCGAGCTGGGGGACGTAGGCCATGCGCAGCCCGGGGTCCGCGGTGACGCGCCCCCGCTGCGGCCGCAGGGTGCCGAGCAGGGTTCGCAGCAGCGTGGTCTTGCCCGAGCCTGAGGGGCCGACGATGCCGGTGAACTGGTCGGCATGGACGTGGAAGCGAGACGTCACGCAGGACGGTCGTCTCCTCGTAGCCGACGCTGACGTCGTCGAGCGTCAGGATCACCGGCCCGACGCCCGTTGCCGGTCACTGGGGATACTCCGCCTCGTCAGGGGCGACGTCGGTGGTGTCCACCGTCGACAGCTTGTCTGCCGTTCCGCCCAGTCCCTCAATCATGGTGACGTAGTCGTACCTCATCAACCCGAGCCAGGAGTGCTCGGCCTCTCCGGGCTCGCCGGGCAGGTCGTCGTCGCGCAGGGTGTCCTCGTAGCGGGCGCCGGTGGCGTTGGCGATCTCCTCGAGCACGGCGGAGGGGAAGACCTCCGAGCCGAAGATCGTGGTGACGCCCTCTGCCTCGACCTGGTCGATGATCTGCGCGACCTCCTGCGGGGTCGGGTCCTCGAAGTTCTTCGGCTGCACCGCGCCCACGACGTCCCAGCCGAAGGTCTGAGCGAAGTACGCGTACGCGTCGTGGTACGTCACCAGCTTCAGGTTGCCGTCCGGCACCGTCTGCTGGTCGGCGCGCAGAGCGTCTGCCAGTGCGTTGGCCTTCTTGGTGAAGGCGTCCAGGTTCTTCTCGTAGTAGTCGGCGTTGTCGGGGTCCTGCTCTGCGTAGGTCGTCCGCGATCACCTCGGCGTACTGGATCGCGTAGGTCGGGTCGGTCCAGAGGTGGGGGTTCGGCTTGCCGTCCTCCTCGGGGAACGAGAAGTCGTAGATGTAGTCCTCCGGCGGCAGCACCTCGTCGCCGATCTCGACGAGCACGGCGTCGTCCTTCATGTTCGACTCGGCCAGGTCCTTGGTCGGCTCCTCGAGCTGCAGCCCGTTGACGAACACGATGTCGGCGGTGCTGAGCAGCTCGGCGACCTGCGGCGCCGGCTCGAAGGTGTGACTGTTGGTGCCCTCGGGAACGATCCCGGTGACGTCGACCCGGTCGCCGCCGATGTTGGCCGCGATCGAGGTGATCGGGGCCACGGTGGTGGCGACGTCCAGGCGTCCGTCGGACGCCTCCGGGTCGGAGCCGCAGGCGGAGAGCAACAGGGTCGCTGCGAGCACGGCGGTGAGGGCGGTGGGCGCGGGAGAGACGCATACGCGCGACGCTAGTGCAGGTATCTGGCTCCTGCAAACTGGTTGCAACAAGCACCCCTGGTGATGCCGGGAGGTGCGGTCCATGCCGGCGCCCGGTCCCGCTACGGTGGAGACCGATCCGGACGAACGAAGGTGTGCAGTGAGCGACTCATCCACGTCTGCGGACGCCCCGCCCGTCGAGGCCCGCAGCCCCGAGCAGATCCAGTCCGACATCGACGCGGCGCAGAAGCGTCTCGCCGACCAGGTGGACGAGCTCTCCGACCGGCTGCAGCCCCAGGCCCTCGCCGGTGATGCCCTCGACGGCGTCAAGAAGGTCTTCGTCGAGGAGGACGGGTCGCCGAAGGTGAAGCCGATCGCGATCGCCGCCGGCACCGTGACCGCTCTGCTCGTGCTCCGCAAGATCTTCCACCGCGGCTGATGGCCGACGCTGACGCGCTCCCCATCCAGCTCCTGCACGACCGGGTGCTGGTGCGCGAGGAAGGACCCAACGGTGAACGCCGCTCCACCGGGGGCATCGTGATTCCCGCCACGGCGCAGGTGGGCAAGCGTCTGGTCTGGGCCGAGGTCGTCGGCGTCGGGCCGAACGTGCGCACCGTGCGAGTCCGGGCGACCGGGTGCTCTTCGAACCGGAGGACCGCGGCGAGGTGGAGCTGCGCGGCGAGACCCTCGTCCTGCTGCGTGAGCGCGACATCCACGCGGTGGCGGCCGCCCGCGTCGAGAGCAGCACCGGCCTCTACCTCTGACCCGATAACCGTGTGCGTCTGCCCTCGACACGCTGCCATGATCACGAGATGACGCACGCGTTCCTTGCTGGCCTGCTGCTCGGCGCATTCGTGGCCGCGCAGGTCGGTCCGGTTTCGCTGCTGTGCATCCGCACCGCCACACGAGGCGGGTTCCGACCCGCCTTCGCGATCGGTGCCGGCGCCGCCACGGTCGACGGTCTCTATGCGGCGCTCGGAGTCCTCGGTGCTGCTGCGCTCGTACAGGTGGACGCCGTCCGCCTCGCTCTCGGCGCCATCGGTACGGGCGTGCTGCTGTGGATGGGTGTGCGCACCCTGCGGGACGCATGGCGCATCCGGCTCGGCGGGGAGATGTCCGAGGAGGTCGCTGACGTACCCGCCTCTTTCCGGACGGGTCTGGTCGCCACGGCGTCCAACCCACTGACCATCGTGTCGTGGGCTGCGATCTTCGGTGCCGCCGCAACCGCAGAGCTGCTCGACTCCACGGCGTCAGCCGTCACGCTGCTGGTCGGAGTGGTACTGGGGAGCGCTGCTTGGTTCCTGGTGCTGGCGCTGGTGGCGTCCCGCGTCGGTCAACGGCTCGGTCGACGTGTGCTGTGGGGGATCGACGTCGCGGCCGGCGTCGGGCTGCTCGGCTTCGCCGCACTTCTCGGCGTCCGCACGGTGCAGGACGCCTGATCTAGCCGGTCGCGACGGCGGCGCTGTCCGGGTCGACCATGAGCGACGACGTGTCCACCGCGACGAACGCGCGCGCGGGGATCTGCTTGAGCTCGTCGAGCACCCGCGTCGGCCACTTGTTGGTCGCGTCGCCCTGGAAGTACCAGGGCGAGCCGTTGTCCGCCAGCACGAGGCCGTACGTCTGCATGGCCCGCAGGATCACCCGGGTCTGCCGACTGTAGGGGCCGAGGTCGAAGGACGCCGAGAGGCGGAAGCGTGCACCCATCGGGGGGTAGTTCCGGTTGTTGACGGCGCCCGCCTGGTGCCGCGCCGGCCACAGGTAGCGACGGTCGGTGACGTCCGTCGTGAAGCGGATCGCGTGGTCGACGGTGCCGCGTCGCACCTCGCGCCATCGGAGGAGCCCCGGCAGGATCGGCAGGCCCGCGGCGTCCGCCGACGTCCAGCCGTCGGGTCGCAGGGCGTTGGAACCGAGGTCCCACACCGCGCCCGAGCCGGCGTGCCAGCGGCCGTCGCGGCGTCGGGTGTTCCACGTCTCGTAGAGACGGCAGCGCGACCGGTCGACGATGATCGCGTGCCGGTCACCGCCGGAGTTCCAGCCACCCTCGATCTTGGTGTCGTTCCCGAGCGGGTAGCGCACCCGGTCACTCTCACTCGCGTAGGTGAACCGCACCGGGTGTTTGCGATGGTCGCCACCGACGACGGTGACCGGGATGCCGTACGGCATGCGCTGTGCGCCGAAGGCGGGACCGAAGTCGGGGTGCAGGCGGGAGCGCGGCGACATGTGGCGCATCCATTCATCGCTCCGCTGATGGCGCGGCAGAGCGCTGATGTCGGCGTTCCACCAGTTGTCCGCCGGGAAGACCCGGCAGCCGGCGACGGCTCTGTCGGTCGTGTCCGGAGCAGTCCGTCCGTCGTCGCTCGTGTGCCCTGAGCTGGGTGCTGCGGCCAGCCCGAGCGCGAGGGCCGCGGCCACACCCACCGCGGCCACTCGTCGTCTGGTCATGCAGAGAAGATCGAGATCTCCGGCAGCGTGATCGATCGGCCAGGTGGGTGGGCCCGGTCGACGTCGTCGGCGACCACCTCGGCGGTGTAGATCTCGCGCGAGGGGGGTCCGTCAGGTGAGGCGAGGTCGCACAGGAGGCTGAGGGGAATGCCGGCACGGAGGAGCGACCACGTCCGCGCCACCTCGGGGGAGGGGGGAATCACACTGGTGTAGTTCGGCAGCTCTCGACCCGAACTTGAGCCCTCCGGAGCTCAGCGCTCGGGGTTGGCCGGCAGCAGAGCCCGCACGTCGTCCCACACCTGCGGTGTCGCCGCCGTCAGCAGCCCGCGTCGACCGTCACACGGCCGGTAGGTGCTGCCGTCGAGCCGGCGACAGATCAGGCCCGCCTCGTGCGCGAAGAGCTCGCCGGGAGCGTGGTCCCACGGCAGCGTCCGCCAATAGAGGGCGTAGTCGAGAAGCCCCTCACAGAGCTGCGGGTACGCCACACCGGCGGCGAGGACGTCCGCCGCCGGAAGTCCCGCGGACGCGAAGGCAGGCTCGACCGCATGCCGCAGGGGTCCCGGCATCAGGCTGGTCCGCTGGACTCCGCGGAGCGGGTTGCCGACGGCGAGATCCGTGGGGCGGGTCAATGGCTCCCCGTCACAGGTGAGCCCACCTCCGCGCACCGCGACGTACATGTGCGCGTGCACCGGCTGCCACACCCACGCCGCCGTGGTCACGCCGTTCTCGACCAGCGCGACCATCGTGGCGAAGTCAGGGCTGCCGGCGATGAACGAACGCGTGCCGTCGAGCGGGTCGAGCAGCCACACGCGTTCGTGCTCGGCGGCCGCGGCGACGATGGACGGGTCTTGAGCCGCAGCCTCTTCGCCCACGACCGGCACACCAGGCTCCAGGGTGTGGAGTGCGTCGGTGAGCAGCTGCTCCGCCTCATGGTCGGCATCCGTGACCCACTCGCCCGGAGCCTTCTCGCTGACAGCACCGTCCTCCAGCAACCGCCACCGGGGCAGGACGGCGCGCGCTGCCGCGTCACGGATCGCCGCGTCCACGGCGTCGAACAGCTGCTCGGTCACGTGATGGGTGCCTCCGGGACGGTGGATCGCTGGTCTCGAGCCACCCTACGGCGCGCGTTGCGGGTCTCGGGCGACCGTGGTTGCGCGCGCCGACCTCACGGTGAGCCAGTAGCCGACAGCCACGAGGGCGACCGAAGGCAGCGACGCCATGGGAACTACGACCAGGGTCGCGGTGCGCAGACTCAGGACGCCGGCGAACCCGGCGACAGAGAGGCCGAGGATGCCGACCAGCGCCAGGCACGCGCCGATGGTGGCGCCACCGTCCCGGTGCCGACGCCGATGCGCCACCGCGGGGATGACCCAGCGACGGGGACGCTCGAAGCGCCGGAACGCGCCGACGAGGCCCGCCAGCACCGCTGCGGTCAGCACCAGGAACGGGATGCGGAGCAACCACCACTCTGCCGAGCCCACCATGGGGAACATGGGTGCGCCCGCCAGCACCAGGGCGCCGTCGACGGCGATGATCGCCGACAGGTGCCACAGGAACGCTGTCATGACGACGCCGTTGGCGGCGACGACGACGGTCCAGGTGCGGGCTGACTGCAGGCGTCGAGTCGCCAGAGGGCGCAACAGCAGCGCCAGACCCATGAGCCACACTGACAGCGTCAGCAGCGCCAGCGACGGCGGAGTCATGTTCGACACCTCGTCACCCGGCAGCGTGACCATCGACACCGGGTACGGGCCCAGCAGCACGAGCCCCGTGGTGGCTGCGAGTCCGCCGACTGCGAGCGCGGCGGCAAGCCGGCGTCCTCCCCTGTCGGCGACCCCGTCGGCATAGAAGAAGCCGCACTGGTGCACGGCCAGCCAGACGAAGGCGAAGTTGAGATAGCCGACCACCTCGGGAGCGTCGAGCGCGAGGCGTGCGACGTCGACAGCCGCGGTCGCCGCGAACAGCACGACGAGCACCCGCAGTCCCCACCGTCGGTGCGCGCGTAGCATCGGCGGTGCCAGCAGGACGACCGCCAGGTAGATGCCGATGAACCACAAGGGCTGTGGGATCACACGCAGGATCATCGTGGCGGTTGCCGACAGATTTCCGGACGCCTCGACCACCACACCGAGCGTCGCGCCGATCGCAATGAACACCAGCGTCGGCCGCAGAAGCCGTTCGACACGTGCCGCCATGAAGTCGGCATAGCTGCCACCGTGTCGTTCGACCGATGCCCACCCGACTGCGTGCGAGAAGCCACCCACGGCGAAGAACACCGGCATGACCTGCAGCACCCAGGTGAGCCACTGCGCCCAGGGGATCTCGGCAAGCGCGTTGGTCACCTCGACCGCGCCGTCCGGCTCGACCACGACGGCGACCATGAAGAAGTGGCCGAGCATGACCACGGCCAACGCGACGACGCGCAGCAGGTCGACGTAGCGGTCGCGGTCGGCCGGTGTGGCGTCGGCAAGCTCCTGGGCGCTGCTCATGGTGAACCGAGTGTGCCAGCCGATCAGCCGAGGTTGACCTCTCGACGGCGCCGGTAGCCTGCCCACATGACCAGGGAACCGTGGCACGACATCGAACCCCCACTCGCCGGCGACGAGGCGGCCGCCCTGCTCGGGTCACTGGACCGGATGCGCGGCACCTTCGCGTGGAAGGCCTGGGGTCTGGACGCGGCACAGCTGCAGTCCACGGTCGGCGCGTCGTCAATGACGCTGGGAGGGCTGCTCAAGCACCTGGCACTCGTCGAGGACAACAAGTTTTCGCAGACGCTCGGTGACGACGTCGGTGACCCGGTGTGGCGCGAGGGCGACTGGGATGCGGATCCGGACTGGGAGTGGCACTCGGCGTCAACCGACACCCCTGAGCGGTTGTACGCACTCTGGCTCGGTGCCACCGATCGTTCTCGGGCGGTGCTCCGAGAGCGGCTGGCGGATGGAGGGCTGGACCAACCGGTCACTGGCATCACCGATGACGCGGGGAACTCGCCCAATCTCCGACGCTGGATCGTCGACGTCATCGAGGAGTACTCGCGGCACACCGGTCACGCCGATCTCCTTCGCGAGTCCATCGACGGCCGAGTTGGTGAAGATCCACCGCGCTAGGAGCCGTCGACCCAGTTGGGCGCAGTTGCCCCAGGGGCACAGGTGAGAACCAGCATCGCCATGTCGTCGCGTTGGTGTCCGAAGTCGGTCGCGGCGGATCGAAGGTGCTTCACCAGTACGTCTGCACTGGTGGTGCCCGCGCAATCACCGCTCGCCAATGCCGCCACCACGCCCTCCTCACCGAACAGCATGCCGTCGGACGCGGCCGTCTCGGTGAGTCCGTCCGAGTAGAGCAGAAGGGCATCCCCAGGCTCGAGCACAACCGTGCTCGTCTCCCAAGTTCCGTCCGGGAATGCACCCAGCAGACTCCCCTGCACCGTCAACGGGTGGGTGTCACCATTGGCCCGCCTGAGAATCGGACTTGGATGACCACCGACCGAGACGTCAATCGTGAGGCTGCCACTGGCCTGTCGGCGGACGACGGCCACCACGGCGGTGACGAAGCGGTCCTCCCAGTCCTGGGTCACCAGCGTGGCGTTCAGCTCCTCCAGCACGCGTGCAGGGTCAGCGTCACGCCTGACGATGGAACGGAACGACCAGCGGGTTGCCGAGGCCAATGCGGCAGCTGCCACCCCCTTGCCCGCAACATCACCCAGAATGACGCCCCACGTGTTGTCCCCGAGATCCAACAGGTCGTAGAAGTCACCCCCGATGAGGTCGTTCTGTCCGCCGAAGGGGGCGAAACAGACCGCGACATCGGCGAAAGGCAGAGCGGGAAGCTCCGGTGGCATGAGGCTCCGCTGCAGCGTCTGAGACGTGTCTTGCGTGCGGGCGAAAAGTTGCGCGTTCTCCACTGCGGTGGCGGCGCGGCGAGCGATTTCCAACGCGAGAGTCACGTCGTCGTCGGTGTAGTAGCGACCTCCTTCCGCGGACACCAATCCGATGGCCCCGAGGACCTCACCCTTGGCCGACTTGAGAGGCACTGTCATGGATGAGCGGAGGTCAAGCGACATGAACCGCTCAATCTCCTCCTCAGTGATGTCGGGGAGCTGTTCCAGGGCCTGCCGTAGCCAGTTGCTGTCGATGCTCTTGAGCACGTACGGAACCCCGGTCTTCAGCACCGAGGCGAGTCCCACGTCGGAGTCCATGTCGACGCCGAACCGCTCCCTGAGCTCGCGCGCCCAGGCCACCCGGGCAGGGTCGCGGTGCGCGACAGCAACCAGCTGCACCCCGTCTTCGTCGATGAGGTCGACAGTGCACCAGTCCGCGAGCGCCTCAATCGCCAGGTCGCAGAGCTGTTGGAGAGTGGTGCTCAGCTCGAGCGAGCTGCCGAGCAGGTCGCCCGCATGGGCCAGGAAGCGGAGCCTTTCCTCCGCGAGTCGTTGGGCGGTGATGTCCTCACCGATGCCCACCATTCCTTTGGGTTCGCCGGACTCGTCGAGGACGACCCGCCCGCGTCCACTGATCCAGCGCACAGATCCGTCACTGGAGAGGATTCGGTGCTCTACGTAGTGGTCGACCTTCTCGGCCAGAGCCTGCTGGATGGTCCGCAGGGTGGGCTCGCGGTCGTCGGGGTGGAGAAGGCCGATGTACGCATCGAAGGTTCCCGGAAAAGTACCCGGCTCGAGTCCGAACACCCGCTCGAGCGAGGCGTCCCACTCCAGCTCTCCAGTGCGGATCGTCCACTTCCAGGTGCCGGCGTGGGCAGCCTCGAGCGCGAGAGCGGCACGGGCATTGTCCATTCAGGGCACCGCGGTGACCGTCGGGAAGGCGAGCTCCATCTGGCCAGCGTAAGCCACGCGAAAGAACACCGTGCCCCACGGATTGGGCGTCAGTCACTCTGGGTAGGAGGTAGTTCATGACCTTTCAACAGCCAGCGCCCGGAGGCCTCCTCGACCAGGTTTCGTTTCCTGCCACCAAGAAGGAACTGGTGCGGACCGCGCAGAGAAGCGGGGCATGCGACACCTTCGTGACTGCCCTGCTGGACGCAGAGCAGATCCGCTTCGATTCAGAGGCTGAGCTGCGGCGAGCCCTCGCGCAGTCAGGCGCGCGGAGGGCGGGCAGGTGAGGGGACTCATCCTCGGTGTGTCGCTGGGACTGGCGGTCTCCCTGCTGACGGGCCCTCCGGCGGAGGCCGAGGCGCAGGGAGTGGTCGGACGGTGGGGCTTCGGTGTGCGCTCCGGCCAGGTGGCGGACCTCTCTTCGCAGAACCATCCACTCCGCCTCTCGGGCAGCTGGGCGCGGGCGGAGGGCCGGAGGGGATCGGCGGCTGTCCGGTTCGACCGCACGTCCGTGGCCCGGGGCGGTGATCACGGCAGTCTGGACCCCGGCAGGAGACGCTTTGCGGTCGCCGTTGCCTTTCGAATACCGGATGGGAGCTACGCCTTCAGTGGAACCGACACTCCGAACCTCGTCCAGAAGGGCCAGTTCGGCAGCCGAGGTCAGTGGAAGGTGCAGCTGCTGGGCCGGGACGGCGGTCGCGTGCAGTGCCGCGTCAAAGGACGTGCCGGCACCGTGATGGTCACGTCGCGGGTCAGCGGGATCGCAGCCGATCGTCGCTGGCACCGCGTCATCTGCATCCGTCGACCGGGCAAGGTGGTCCTCGTCGTCGATGGTCAGCGCACCTCGAAGCGGGGGCGCACCGGCTTGGTGTCGAGCGGCTCCGCGTTGACGGTGGCGAACAAGGCATCGCGGTCGAGGAGCGACCAGTTCCGCGGCGTCATCGATGAGCTGGTGGTCGCCAAGGGCAAGGGTGCAGCCCGTCTGGCGCGTCGCGCCCTGCGTCCCTGACGGCCCTACGCCGCTCGCGGTGCGGGGATCCCGCCGGGAGGCGCCGAGCGCAGGAGCCACACGGGGTTGCCTGCACCGACGATGGTCCCGTCGCTCCGACGGACCGTGGCGCGCACGAAGCTGGACTCCGTCGTGTCCAGGTTCACTGTTGCCCGACCGTCGACGAATGCGGACGCGTTGAGCTGTCGGACCACCGAGACATCGGGATCGACGGCACCCGACCAGTCAGCCGGCCCCTGGACGATCTCGACCCGCCCGCCCGTCGGAAGGGTGCCGGCGTACACCGTCAGCGTGCGCGATCCCACGCTGCTCACCGACGCCATGCCCATGGGCACGTCGTCCACCAGCAGGTCGAGCTCGGCGTTGGGCCAGCGTCCGCAGTGGTACAGGAAGGTGCGTCCGGATCGCAGCGCTGCGACGACGTCCTGGTCCGCCTTGGAGGCACCCCAGGTGGCGGTGAGGAACCCGTTGCCCAGGCCCTTCCACGACTTGCCCCCGTGGTCGTCGCTCGTCCCGTTGCCCGTCAGGAAGCGTCCGTTGCGCGAGAACGTGTCCCACAGTGCCAGGTGGGTGGCCGCATCGACGTTGCCGCGGACGCTGTAGCCGACCTCGAGGATGTCGGCGCCGTAGACATCCACCGCCGCGAGCTTGCGGTACACGTCCCGTCGTTTGGTGATGCGTTCGGCACTGCCGAGCAATGGTCCGCCGTTGTAGCCGAACGGGTGGTTCCAGGAGAAGACACCGCCTTGCACCTGGACGTCGCGGACGATGTCGCGGTAGAAGGCGTCATGGTTCGACGCGGTGTCCAGCGCGTAGTCGGAGAAGAACTGGGGGACGCCGAACGGGTTCATGTCCGGCAGGTGACGGCTCACCTCCGTGGTCGCCCTGGCCGTGACGGTGGGGAATCGAGCGGAGTAGGAGGCGATGAGCTGTTGCTGGTTGGCGGCGACGCTTGCCGGATCGCTCTGGGAGCGCACGATCTGGACGCTGGAGACGCTGATGTCCGCGACGGCACCACGTGCGGGGCTCCTCGCGGAGAAGGCGAGGCCGTAGAAGCCGTTGTCCATCGCCACCATGTCCGGCCAGATCGCTGCGACGTCGACGTCCGGTCTCAGAGTGACCATGGTGCCTGAGGCTTGGACGGGCAGAGTCACGACGCCTCTGAGGCCGTTGTTCTCCGTGAAGCGTCCGGACCCGGCAGAGCCGAAGCGGTAGCGGAGCTCGTAGTTGCCCGCGGGACGACCTCCGGTCGCGGGGCGGTAGGACAGGCTGACGATGACCTCGTAGGTGGCCCCACCCGTCAGCGACGACGAGCTGACGGAGTGGCGCAACGAGTGGCCGGCGATGCTCGTGCGCAGGCGGTTGAACGCCAGGGGCTTTCCCTGCAGGGCAAGCGTCACTGTCGCGGCAGAGGTACTCGACCCGCTCTCGGCGAGCAGCCGGAAGCCGCCGCCGCTCGTCGTCGAGGCCTGTCGGGCCAGAGAGCCAGTGGTGCTGCGCACCCAGGTCACGCCCGACAGCGATGGCAGGTAGCGGTAGGCAGTCGCGCGGCCGTCGTGGTCGGTGAGGTACAGCACGTCGACGGCGTTCGCGGCGGCCTGTGCGAACTGGGCGTGCCAGCTGGCCAACCCCTCGGACCAGCTGCCATGGACATGCATGGCCAGCCTCTGGGGCACCGTCCCCGCGAGGGACGCGCCCTGGAGCGCAGGCAGGGTCAGCCGGTTCACTGGGACCAGGAGACCCGCCGCGACACCTCCGACCATGGTGAGGAACTGACGACGATCGAGGTCTGGGCGTGTGCTGGAGACTGAAGGGTTCATGGCTGCCGTCCTCCGCGTTGCCTCCACCCTGTCGGGAATCCGTCACACGCAGAAGTGGCCAAGGGCCGTGTGATGAGGGGTCAAAGGACCCGGACCATCAGAGGCGAAGCGCTGCACCGCCACCCCTACACTCGTGACTCTCGGTGCGCCGTCCAGGAAGGAACACGATGAAGGCTTGGGTGTACCGCGAGTACGGACCACCCCGGAACCTCAGCTTCGAGGACATCGAGAGCCCTCGACCAGGGCCCGACGAGATCGCCATCCGGGTGCGCGCCAGCTCACTCAATGCGGCCGACTGGCACATCATGCTCGCCGATCCCTTCTTGGCCCGCCTGGCCGTCGGTCTCCGCAGGCCGCGTCAGCAGATGATCATCGGTTCGGATGTGGCCGGGGTTGTCGATGCCGTGGGTGATCAGGTGACGCGGTTCTCACCAGGAGACCTGGTCTATGCCGAGACGATGATGCGGGGCGGGTGCGCCGAGGTGATCACCGTCTCGGCGGATCAGGTTGGCCACATGCCGAAGGGCTTGTCGTTCGAAGAGGCTGCGGCGGTCCCCATGGCCGGCGTCACGGCGCTTGCGGGCGTCCGGGCGGGCGATGGCCTGGAGGCCGGGCAGACGGTGCTCGTCATTGGGGCATCCGGTGGTGTGGGAACGTTCGCCGTGCAGATCGCGCGGGCACTGGGTGGTGTTGTCACGGGGGTGTGTCGAACCGAGGCCGTGGATCTGGTGCGGTCCCTGGGTGCGGTCGAGGTCATCGACTACACGACCAGTGCGGCAGTCGATGCCGGACGGAAGTACGACCTCATCGTGAACGTCGGCGGCACACACTCACTGAGGGCGCTTCGCAGGACGCTGACCAAACAAGGGACGCTCGCCGCCGTCGGTGGCTCACAGCACGGCGGCCTCTTCGGGCCGGGCACCGTTGCGATCCGGGGAGCACTGGTCTCACCGTTGGTCCCGCAGCGGCTGATCAAAGTCGACGGCAAGGTGCACAGCGCCGACCTCGCGACCCTTGCCGCGATGATCGAATCCGGTGATGTGAAGCCGGTGATCGACCGCGTCTTCGAACTCTCGGAGACCCCTGACGCCTTGCGCTACCTGATCGATGGCCATCCAAGGGGCAAGGTCGTCATCACCGTCTCAGGTGGCGACTAGACGACTGCCCGGGTCCACCCCCGTGCGGCTACTGGGGAAACAGGGGCGGGTATCTGGATCCAGCCTCTCCCTTGGGGCTGGCGGTAGACGGGCCGCTTTGACCCTCCAGGTACGCTCGCAAAGCAGGTCCGCTTCACCGCTAGATCCCTTTCGATCCAGGATGGAGCGTCAGTGCGCAGACTTCACCGCACCCTCTTCACATGTCTCTCGGTCATCGTTATGGCCGGCTCGCTCCCGCTGAGCACGTCCGTAGCCGGTGAACGCTCGGCGGGCTTGGCTGCGGGGTCGCTCACCCTGATCTCAGCCGGCGACGCCGGCGACCCACCCGGAGTGGCCAGTCGACTGCCAGCGGCCCGTCCGGTGGTCTCGCATCACGGCAGGTTCGTCGTGTTCCAGTCGAGGAATCAGCTGGACGCGACCGACACCAATGGGCTCGAGGACGTCTTCCTGCGCGACACCTTGGAGGGCACCGCTCAACTGGTCAGCGAGGCTGATGGCGTTGCCGTTGGCGGAAGCGGCGCGACCGTATCGAGGAACGGGCGATACGTGGCCTTCCTTTCGGCTTCGCCAGAGCTGTCGTCCGACGACACCAACGGTGACAAGTACGACGTCTTCGTTCTGGACATGGTGACGGAGGACCTGACCCTGGTCTCGCGGGCGACCGACGGAACTCAGCGAAATCGCGACAGTGACGCGGCAGTGATCTCTGCTGACGGCAGCAGGGTGGCGTTCTTGACGTCGGCTCGGCTCAGTGCTCACGACCATGACCCGAAGGACGTAGAGACGTGGAAGCAGCAGGATGTCTACGTCCACAACGTCGCGACCGGCAGCACCAGGCTGGTTTCGGTCAAGCGCAACGGTGAGGACTTCGTAGGAGCGGTCGGACTCGGTGGGATATCGGCTGACGGCCGCACGGTCGGGTTCACGTGGGGCCGGGCAGGGCGTCATCCAAAGGCGCCGGGTGGATTCTTCGTCCGTGAACTCTCGAAGGCGGGCTCGACACTGCTTTGGTCGGAGAAGATCCTGCCCGGTGGCACCAGTGACGGAGCGCCCGCCATTTCCGCGAATGGACACGTCGCGGCATTCGCATCCCGGAGTGACGGCATCGACCCAGATCCGCGCTATGCGCTCTATGACGTGGCGGTCGTTGACCTGTCATCAGGCGACCTGACAGGCGTCTCCCAGGGAGTCGGTGGTCGCGATGCGCATGGTGACAGCTGGGCACCGACACTGTCGCGTGACGGTAGGTACGTAGCGTTCGCGTCAGAGGCGACCAACCTCGTCCGCCGCGACGGCAATGAGGTGTCCGACGCGTTCCGAGTTGAGGTCGGCGGAACCGCAGTGTTGGTGTCACGAGGCCCGAATGGCCCGGGAAACGTCGCAAGTGCGTTCGGCGGTGGCGTTGCCATGAGTGGCGATGGCGAGCACGTGGCCTTCCACTCGTACGCGAGCGACCTGGTCGAGAACGACACGAACGCCTCCAGCGATGTCCTTCTCTGGTCTGACGTCATACCTCGGCTCTGACAGGCTCAACTCACTTCCGGAGTGTCACCGATCAGGCGGAGCCACCGTCACCCATCAGGCGAAGCCATGTCACCTGACAGCCGGAGCCAAAACGTCACGCATCAGCCGGAACCAAACATCGAAACGGGTGCGCCGCCAGGGACTCGAACCCCGAACCCGCGGATTAAGAGTCCGCTGCTCTGCCAGTTGAGCTAGCGGCGCGGTGCCCTGCCGACTACTGCTGACGCGAACGTCCGGCGGAGCAGAGGAGACTCTAGCAGCGGGATCCGGTGCCTCAGAAATCGGCCTCAGACGCCGACGAGCGTCGACCGGTCGAGGCTGCGCGGGTCCAGCCATCCGCGCTCCACGGCGAGGATCTCCCACGACTCCGGGCCGTCGGGGTTCCACAGGTCGTAGAGCAAGGACAGCGGCACGTGGTCCTGCAGCAGAGCCATCACCATCACTGCCGACCCCCCTTCGTACGCCGTCAAGCGTTCGCTTGATCACATCTTCTGGTTCGGTGAGGGCGGTGGCGCGCTTGCTGAACCGAACGGGTGTGTCGTACGTCACCGCTCACCCTTGCGAGGGACCACAGATCCCCCGCTCGGCGGATCAATCACTCAACACCCGATGCGGACACGCCCGAACCGCGCGACGGGCCTGCACTCGCGCCTGACGCTCGGTGATCTGGCCGGACGCGACGAGCTCGGCCACGTCGGCGATCACCGGAAACCCCCACGCGTCGAGCGTCACGAGGTCAGGTGCGACGAGGGCACACATGCCGACCCCGTCGCACCGGGTGGCGTCGATGCGCAGCTGCGGCTGCGTAGTCGTCTGGCGGGTCATCTCAGGCCACCTCCGGAAGGGAGACCAAGGCGTCGTGTCGCAGGGTGCACCGACGGCCGCGGCGGTGCATGGCGAGATCAGCAGCGAACACGTCGAGTGCCGACTCGAGCATGCGCAGCGCGCCGTCGGGGTGGTGGCAGCCCCCGCGTCCCGCGACCTGTGCAGCGATGCGGTCGAGACGATCGAGGTCGGACCTACGTCCGCGTCCCGACGCCACCCGGTCCATCACATCGGCCAGCTCGTCGAGACCGAAGAGGCACGGGCCGCACTGGCGGGCGCTGGACGCCGCGAGGTACCGCAGGATCTTGGCCGACAGATGGAGGCCGCAGCCGTCGGTGGGCAGGCCCAGCGCGATGCCCGCGCTGGCCGCGGGCTGCAGCGTGTCCACGCTGCGGGCGGCGACGTCACTCCAGGATCGCCACGTCCCGCCGTAGCCGCCGAGGAGCACCGCGCGCAGATCCGCGGTGCCGTGGGTCTCCGTCAGCAGGTCGGCCAGCAGTCGGTCGGCCGGCACCTCGGTGACGACGCGACGTCCGGAGGTGGCGACGGTCATCAGCCGGTGGCCGCTGTCCAGATCCGCCCCGCGCGCGACAAGGGCCACCCGCGCCAGTGTCTCGACGTTGTGCACCACAGTCGGGCGGTCGGAGACGCCACGGACCGCGGCAGGGACGCCGCGCACGATCGGCAGGGCGGGGCCGCCGGAGAGCGCGCGGACGATCGCGCTTGACTCACCGCTGAGATAGCCGTCGGGCCCCTCGACGATCTGGATCGGGACGTCGAGGACACCGCTGGCCAGGCGCTCGTGCAGGGCACGCTCGACCGCGACCCGGCTGTGCCGGGCGCCGCGGTGCAGCCAGATGATGGCTCCGGTGCTACCAGTGGCGCGCGCAGTAGCTGTGACGCCGTCGAGCACCAGGTGCGTGCGCACCTGCAGCAGAGCGGCGTCCTTGGCGCTCACGGGCTCGCTCTCGGCGCCGTTCGCGACGACGATGCCGCGACCCCCAGCGGTCAGGGCGGTCTGCCACTTGCGGGCGACGGGGAAGAACGCGCCACCATGACCGAGCAGCTCAGCCTCGTGCACGCGGTCGAGCAGGTCGTGACGGTCGGGAGCCGACCCGAAGGTGGCGAGATGCTCCTGGAGCGTGTGCCCCTGGGCGTGCGCCGTTCCGTCCCCACCGATGGCGATCGGCCCCTCGAGAATCGCGCTCATGGCCGGGCCCCCCCGAGCGAGGTCCGGATCGGTGACGCGGCGTAGCGGCTGATGGCAGTGGTGACGACGAGGACAGCGGATGCGGCGTACAGGGGAAGCAGTGCGCCGGTGTCGCTGCCGGTCCAGACGCCGTGCGCCCACACCAGCGCATAGGTGGCGAGGGTGACACGGTGCAGGGGGAACCAGATCCGACCGAGCTGACCGGCGAACCGCGCCGTCAGTCCTGCGGCCAGACCCGCGTAGAGGGAGAGCCAGCCCAGTGTCACGGGCAGCGGGCGGTACTCCGCACCCAGGGGGAGGAACACCCCCGCCCAGCCGACCCCGGCCCACGGGTCGAGGGCCAGCACGACCACGTGCAGCGTCGTGAAGACGGCGGTGAACGCGGCAAGCCCCACGTGGACGCGGAGCATGGTCGCGCGCGGAAGTGAGCGCAGCGCCGTGCCACGCGGATGCGCCAGGAGCAGCCCGAGCATCACGAGCGCGGTGAGCATCAGCAGCGCCGCGACGCCCGACACCCGCGCCAGCAGCCACTTGGGGTGCTCAGCACTGGCGACATGGACGGCGACCCACCCGGTCGCCCACCCTGCGGCGACGGCACTGGTGACCACGGCCGCGGCGTTCGCCCACGGTCGCCAGGTGCTGTGGTTCGTCGGCAGCTCGACCACCTCAGACATCGTGTCCTCTCTCCCACACCAGGTACGGACGCATCGCCACGCTGGATCCGGTGTAGCCGTCGTCGGTGACCCAGTAGGCGGCCAGTCCCTTCTCCTCGCAGAGGTCCATGACCTCGTAGACGCCGGCGATGAGCAGGGCCTTGCTCCACACCTCGGCGGTCATCGTCGAGTCGGCGACGACGGTGACGGACTGCAGACCGGACGTCGTGGGCATCCCGGTCCGTGGGTCGATCAGGTGGTGACGTCGCTCGCCGTCCTGCAGCCACGTGCGTCGTCCGGTCGACGACGTCGCGCACCCGGTGTCGCGCAGACGCAGCACCGCCAGGGTGAGGGTGCGGTCACGAGGGTCCTCGATCCCCACGGTCCAGCCGTCACCGTCCGGTCCGTCGCCCCGCACCGCGAGGTCGCCTCCGGCGTTGACGAGCCACGCGGACGGCGCAGTCGCCAGCAGCCGGCTCGCCTGGTCGACGGTCCAGCCCTTGCCGATGCCCCCGAGGTCGATGGGGTCCTGCCCGAGGGTGACTCGGCGCGCACCGACGGCAGGACGCCAGTCCGACCGGTCCGGGACGGGCGTCGCCACCGGGCCGGTGGCGACGCCCTCCTTCACAGCGTCGAACGTGCGGTCGTAACCGACCGCTACGAGCGACGGGAGGATCCGTGGGTCGAAGCGACCCTCGGTGGCGCGGTAGGCGGCATGTGCCTCCGCCACGATCGCCGCGCACTCGGGGCTGACCTCATGGGACTCCTCCGGTGAGGCGTTCGCCCGCATGAGGTCGCTGCCGTTGTCGAACCGGGTGCAGCTGCGCTGCACGCGGTCGAACAGCTCCTCGACAGCCCCGAAGTGCTCGGGCGCCGTCGAGGCGTCCGGCAGCTCGACCACGACCGTGGTGCCCATGGTCGCGAAGGTGTGACGCGACCATGTCGAGGGTGCGAGTGCCGTGCCCATCACGACCCCGCGGTGGTCGTGTTCGTCGAGGGTTGGCTGCTGGTGCTCCCGCCCGAGCCGGACGACCCGCCTGAGCCGGACGACCCCGACGAGCTCGAACCGGACGAGCTCGAGGAGCCGGACGACCCGCCCGAGCCGGACGAGCTCGATCCGGACGATCCGGACGGAGCTCCACGAGCTGGTGCTCGGCGCCGCCGCGACGACGACGTTGCTCTGCCGCTGCTCGGCCGCGAGTCGCTTGCGCGCGCGGTCAAGTGCGTGCTGGAGCTTGCGGATCTCTGCCCGCTCGGCGTGGATCGCCTTGCTCAGTACGCGCGCCTCCGAGGCGTCGTGACGTGCGGCATTCACGACCTTGGCGGCAGGAGCGGGTGCGGGCGCCGGGTTCGCGGACTCCGCGTCGGCACCCGTAGTTGCCCAGCCGGTCACGACCACGACCGCCACAGCCGCTGCTGGTGCGGTGAGGACCAGGGGAGAGAGGCGACTAGTCGTCATGGCTCTCGTCCTCGTGGTCCTCGTCCTCGCTGTCCTCGCTGTGGTCCTCGCCGTCGTCGTCGCTGTCGTCCTCGTACGCGTCGTCGTCGTAGCCCTCATCGCGGTCGTCGTCCTGGTACGCGCCGGTCGAGCCGTGGGACGAGTCGTCGGAGTCGTCGTCACCGGCGGAGGACGACGAACCGGACGAGCCGCTGGGGGCCGCGGGTGCCGTGACCGGTGTGACGGCGGTGCTGTTCCGCGCGGCGACCTGGTCGGCCCGGGCCCGGGTACCGGCCAACAGGGCGGCCAGGTGCGAGGAGCGGTCGTCCAGCCGGTCCAGCTCGCGAGCCAGTGCGTTCAGGTTCGGTCCGTCGTTCTGGGTGGCGGCAACAGGCGTCTCCGCGGGCGCGTCGGTGGACGCGGACGACGCCTGCCCGACCGTCGCGAGCGCGATGCCGGCTCCGGCCAAGGTCAGTGTTGACACACCGATGATGGCGGCGATCCGAGTTGCTGGGTTCATTTCTCCTCCTGGGAAGGGGCGGACACCACGACCATCGCCTTCCTCACCCTCGGAACGAAGCGCGTTAACCGTTCCTTAGGACGGCTCTGGCGGCACGGCAACGCTGGGGCCACGAATGGCGCAATCGGAGGGAGGGGCGCGGAAGAAATGGCGCGCGCCCGGCAGATCCGCCGCTCTAGAGTCCTTCGGGTGACGTGGACTTCGCGCTTTCGACTGCTGCTGACCGCCCTCATTGCCACCGTGCTCACCGTCTCCAGCGGTGCTCTGGTGCCTGCTCAGGCCATGCCGGCCGGGGGAGCTGCGGCCCTGGCGCTGCCTCTGGGCTGGACGCTGGGCACGACCAGCGCGGGACCGGTGCTGCACTGGCGGTCCCCGGAGCGCCTGCCCTGGGGCGACGCGACGCTGGAGGTGCGTCTCGAGGGACGCCCACTGGCGCCCGCAGGCCTGCGCCGCGACCAGCGCACCGTCTCAGCACGGGTGACACCGGAGCAGCTGGCGACGCTCGCCTCCACGGACGCCCCCGAGCTCGCCGTCTGGTCCGGGGGCATGCCGCTCACGGGCGCACCGGAAGTGGACCCCACCCCGTCGCGCACGTCCAGGCAGTCGTCGCTGCGCACGGTGACGCGCACCTCTGACCCGGGAGCCGCTGGCCGCTTCGACGTCGCCGTCACGAGCTACCGCCGCGCGAGCCGCACGGTCCTCGACCTGCCCGAGCCGGTCGAGATGCTCGCCCAGGTGGTGGCGCCGGTCGACGCCGCGGGAGCACGTCCGCTCGTGGTGCTGCTGCACGGACGGCACGAGACGTGCTACCGACCTGAGACCGGCCGCCTCAGCGTCGCCTGGCCCTGTCCGGACGGCACGGAGGCCGTGCCGAGCCATCGAGGCTTCACCTACCTGCAGCGACACCTGGCCTCACGCGGGTTCGTCACCGTGTCGATCTCGGCGAACGGCATCAACGCGCAGGACACCCCCACCGAGGACGGCGGGACGGCCGCCCGGTCCGTGCTCGTGCGCCGACACCTGAACCTGTGGTCGCAGTGGGCTGCCCCGGGCGGGCCCTGGGAGGGAAGGGTCGATCTGCAGAAGGTTCTGCTCATCGGCCACAGTCGTGGCGGCGAGGGAGTGCAGCGGGTCGCCATCGACGCCAACGCCTCGGCACCGTGGCGCGTCGCAGGCACCGTGGCGCTGGCACCGACGGCTGCCCTGCGCCAGACACCTGCGTACACACCGACGACCACCCTGCTGCCCACCTGCGACGGCGACGTGGTGTCGCTGGACGGTCAGGTCTTTGTCGACCGTCCTCGGGATGTCGCCGACGACCCTGCGCTCCGTTCTGCGATCGCGGTGGTCGGCGGCAACCACAACTTCTTCAACACCGAGTGGACGCCCGGCCTCGCCACGGCCAACGCGCGCGACGACGCCATTCGCCGACCGGAGTGCCGGGCCGACTCCCCGACGCGGATCGCCGCCGCCGAGCAGCGTCAGGTGGCGAAGACCTACGTGACCGCTTCGGCCGAGGCCGTGCTGCGCGAGGCACCCGCGGCCCTGCGCATGATCGACGGAACCGGTGTCACCGCACCCTCGACCGCTGGGCTCGACGTTCGGGTTGCAGCACTCGGCGGGGAGCGCGTCACGGTCCGGCCGGGCCTCGACGGGCGGGTTGTCGGCAGCGACGGTGCCTCGCTCTGCGAGGGGCGTACCGGGGCGGGGGACGCCGACCTGTGCGGACGCGGGCGTGACCCGATCATGACGCCGCACTGGCCCAGCGCCTGGTGGGGTTCCAGTGTCCCTGCGGCGCCGGCCATGGAGCTGCGCTGGGCAGGCGGGCAGGGGCGCGCCCTGCTGTCGTTGCGGGAGCCGCTCGACCTCTCCGAGCACCGAGCGATCGAGGCTCGGGTGGCGCTGGACCCCGAGCATGGCCCGGTCGACCTTGCGCTGCGGCTCGTCGACAGCGCCGGGCGGGTCCTCACCCTGGAGACCCCTCGCCTCCTTCCGCTCCCCGGTGGGCAGGGCGGTGGGCAGGTGTGGGGCCAGACACTCCGGGCGCGGCTGCCGCAGGTCGGCCGCTTCGATGCCTCGGAGATCACAGCAGCGGGGGTGGTCGCGAGAAGTGACCGTGGCCGAGTCTGGGTGCTCGATCTCAGTGGTTACCGGCCCGGGCTGAGTGCGCTCCCCACTGCCCGGCTTCCCCGCCTCGACGTCCCGATCGTGGAGACACCCGAGGGCGACGGTGCCGGCGTCGCACGGTTGCCTCTGGTGCTCGACACCGCGTCCGACGTGGTGACGGTCGCGTCCCTCGAGGTGCTGTCCCCGGACGGCGCGACCAGCGTCGAGCGGGTGCGTTTCGAACCGGGCGACACCCGTGAGGTGCTGCGATTCCCGTTCGAGGGTGACACCCGTGACGACATCGACCGTCGGGCCTGGACGGTGAAGGCGTACGCCGTCCGGAACTTGGTCGTGCGGACTCCCTTCGGACGGGCCGTGGTCGTGGACGACGACCCCGCCCCGGTGGTGTCAGTGACCCCGCTGGCCACCGACGTCACAGAGGGCGCGGCGCTCCGCTGGCGCATCGAGCTCAGCGCGCCGGCCGACTACGGCTACGTCGTGGTGGCGTCCGCCGTGCCCGACCCCGCCGATCGGGCCGAGCTCGGCAGCGCCGACGTGCCGCGAAGGTGGCTACGGCGCCAGGCGCCAGTTCCCGACTCTCCCGTCACGCTGCACGAGCTCGGTCTGCAGCTGGTCCTCTACCTGCCCGAGCAGACCACGTCGGCGTCCCTGAGGGTGCCGACGGTGGCCGACGACTTGACCGAAGGGGCTGAGTGGCTGACGCTCGAGATGAGCGATGAGCTCGGCAACCCGGTCGGTGCGCCGGTCTCGGGCCGCGTGACCGACGGCTGACCCCCGAAGGCGTGGCTCGGCTCCGAGAAAGGGGACGACCCATGGAGACGAACGAACCCGGTCCCCGCTGGTACGAGGACATTCCCTGGCGGATCGGCTACCGCGTGCGCCAGCTCGGCCTGTTCTTCTTCGGGCCGGCGCAGCTCGACGACGACGTCGACCCCCTGCACCGCCTCAAGCGTGAGCGTCGTGACCGGTACGCGGGTCGCCGCGGGGACGACTTGGGGTGAGTGACGGGACTCGAACCCGCGACCCCCTGGACCACAACCAGGTGCTCTACCAGCTGAGCTACACCCACCATCGGCCGTGAAGGCCGGCTGAAGTCTACCGAGGAAGCGGGCGGACTCCCCAACCGGTCAGGCGTCCTCGCCCGCGGTCGCCTGCCCGCTGGCGCCACCGAAGCGTGCCGCGATCTCACGGGCTCCCTGCGAGTCCGGCCCGGGCGGCGGGACGAAGACGGCCGCGCGGTAGTACGCCAGCTCGTTGATGGACTCGGTGATGTCGGCGAGGGCGCGATGTCCGCCGTGCTTGGCGGGCGCCTGGTAGTACGCACGGGGGAACCAGCGACGGGCGAGCTCCTTGATCGACGAGACATCGACCATGCGGTAGTGCAGGTGGGCATCGAGCTTCGGAAGGTCACGGACGACGAAGTTGCGGTCGGTGGCGATCGAGTTGCCCGCCATGGGTGCCTTGCCCGGGTCCGGGACGAACTGACGGATGTAGTCGAGTGCCTGCTCCTCGGCGTCCGCCAGGGTGATGCCGCCGGCGAGCTCGTCGAGCAGCCCGGACGTGGTGTGCATCGTGCGCACGAAGTCGTCCATCTGCTCGAGGGCCGCGTCGGGTGGACGGATCACCACGTCGACGCCGTCGCCGAGGATGTTCAGGTCGTCGTCGGTCACCAGGACGGCCAGCTCGATGAGGGCATCGTGGACAAGGTCGAGACCGGTCATCTCGCAGTCGACCCAGACCAGGTGCGCGTTGCTCATGGTCCCGAAGGCTAGCGCCCGGCAGGGACGGGGCCTCTCAGGCGTCGATGATGACGTCCTCGACCGGACGTCGTGGGGTGGCCGGAGCGGCCGGTGCATAGCCGAGGCGGAGCAGCATCTGCGGGAACCCGATGGGCTGGTCGGGGTCGCGCACCAGCCACCGCAGGCCGGGCGCTTCCAGAGGCTGGTTGGCGAAGGTCGCCACCAGACCCTCGATGGTCGCGACCAGCAGCACCCGCTGCAGGGCTTGGCCGGCGACGATCCAGGAGTACCGGTCGTCCTGGCTCGTAGTGAGGACCGCCAGGGTCGGGTCGTGCTCGAAGACGGCGAAACCACGACTGGCGATGAGGCGTCCAGGGGCGAGGTCGCGGTGCGGCGTGCCGGGGTTGGCGGGGAGGGGACCCAGCGCCTCGGTCGGGACGCCGTCCGGACGGTTGGGGTCGACGCCGGTCCAGGCGCGGGCCTCCTTCTCGACGCGCGGGTCGGCCGTGGCGTCCGCGTCGTGGATCAGGTCGACGAGTCGTCGGCGTTCACCGGGTTCGGTGACGGCGTGAAAGACAGCACTCTCCTGCTCGGCGGCGACGCGCATCGCGTCCAGCACCGCAGGCGGGACGGGGCGGTCCTCGTACGGCATCCGGTTGGTGTGGCGGTGCGGGATGGCGGCGAAGAGCTCGTCGGCCATCCCGGTCGGGGAGATCTGCCCTGCCAGGTCCACCGTGGCCAGCCGGTCCGGGTCGTCGGCGTCCGGCAGCAGCGTGACCTCGCTCGGGTGGCCGTGGTGCTCGGCGGCCAACCTGAGGTTCAGCAGCGCGGCGCCGCACGACATCAGCAGCGCCCGCCCGTCGGGGTCCTGGGCCTGCAGGTGTCGCGACGGGTCGGCGTACAGGTGGATCCGCTCGCCGTCGACCCGAAAGAGCCACGGCTGGGTGTTGTGGACCGAGGGGGCGGCGACAGCAGCCCCGACCAGCTGGCGAACCAACGTCGGGCTGAGGGTGGTGGTCGCGGCGCCCATTACGGTCACCGTCCCCTGTCGGACGACGAGCACCGGGCAGGCCGCGCGGTGGAGCAGGGAACGGCTCGTCGAGCCGAGAAGCAGCGAGGTGAAGCCTCCGTGGCCGCGCGAGCCCACCACGACCAGCTCCGCTCCGTGCGAGGCCTCCGCCAGGACGTTGGCGGGACGCCCCTGACGCAGTCGCTGCTCGACATGCACGTCGGGGTAGCGCTCACCCAGTCCGGCCACGGTCTCGGCCATGGCGCGAAGCTCGTCGGTGTGTGCCTCCTCCAGCTGGAGCGTGTCCGGCATGACGATGCCGGCGGTGTCGTACGCGGGCGCGTTCCAGACGTGCAGCAGGGTGAGGCCGACGTGTCTCATGGACGCCTCTTCGAACGCCAGTCGGGTGGCGGCCACTGACAGCTCGGAGCCGTCGATGCCGACCACGACCCGTCCGGCTTCCAGACCGGGCTCGACCTGCTTGCCTGAGGGGATGACGGCCACGGGGCAGGATGCGTGAGCCACGACCTGCTGTGTCACGGACCCGAGCACGAACTCGGTCACCCGATCGAGTCCGGAGGCACCGACCACGACGAGTGAGGACCGATCCGCCGCTTCCAGGAGTGCCGCGGACGGCGTCCCCGGGTAGAGGGTTCCGGTCACCTCGACGTCGGTGCCGCGTGCCTGGAGGGCGGCTACCGCCTCGTCGAGGACGGACTGAGCTGCTTCTTGGATGCGGTCGTCGGAGAGGCCCACCGGTGCTGGCCCGAGGCCGACCGGTGGCAAGGGGATGGACCAGCTGTGGACGACCTCGACAGGCACGTGACGTCGGACGGCGACGTCCAGAGCCCACTGAGCAGCGGTCAAGGCCTCCTCGGAGCCATCGACGCCGACAGCGACGGCCGGACGGGTTCTGGTCATCACGCACCTCCTGGGGACGCTTTCAGCATCGGCGCTCGAGCCGATGAACGGGGAGGGACGTTGGTCCCGACTAGCCCCGCGAAGGTCACCTTCTACCACCGCTTCGGTGCCCCCGGCACGATTCGAACGTGCGACCAACTGCTTAGAAGGCAGCTGCTCTATCCGCTGAGCTACGGGGGCGGGACGTGCGGAATTCCGTGCGGGAAACCGGCTGGTCCCTGCCGCGACCGGGTCGGATCGGGGCGGATCAAGTCTAGGGGGCGGGGTGGCGCCAGTTCGGCCACGATCAGGGCGTCAGGGAGGGATTTCGTGGCTCTCGATGGGCTGGCGGGCGCGGCCGAGCAAGCCGCGGTGCTGTCGGCGATTGCGGGGAATGTCGGGCAGCTACCTGGGGGCTGCGTTGGGGACGTGCCCGCCGCACTGTTGTATCCACGCCGTTCGAGTGCCGCTTGGTGGAGCTGGGCCGCGGCATGGCCGTATCTACCCAGGGGAGACCGCGGGGCAGCAGGTCTCGTTCGGCATCCGGGCGAGGTGAGTTCCGCGGCAGGCACCGTCGGTGGCTCGGGATGCGGGTGCGCGGCTCGATCGATTCAGGACCGTGCGGCAGGAAACACTCGAGCGACCGCCGCCGTACGGTTGGTGACCTGGAGCCGCTCATAGATGTTCTCAAGGTGCTTGCGGATCGTCGAGACCGAGACGAAGAGGTGTCTGGCCATTTCGGCGTTTGTGTGTCCCTCTGCGACCAGCTGAAGCAGTTCCCGTTGCCGAGGTGTGAGCAGTCGTTCTGCAACAGCGGCGCTCGAACGGTGGCGGTACACCTCATTCAGCGGGGCGCGCAGTAGAGCGAGAACCATCCGGTCACGGTCATCGAAGTCCTGGCCCCCGGTACGCCAGAAGAGGATTCTGCGAGTACGGCTGCCAGGTCCGCCGAGGCACATCATCATCGCGTGTTCGATCTGACTATGCGCTAGGTAATCGGTGTACATGCCGGTCTGGTGGAACTCACGTTGACTGTGGAAGTCGCTGATGGTCGTGATGGGTCGAACGTCGCCGGATCGACTGGGCCAGTAGCACGACGGGGTGTCCCAATAGTGTCGCCAGAATGCGTCATCGTCCTCCTCTCCGTCGGGTGGCTCGAATGGATGGTCGATGTATTCGTACGTGACAGCCAGGTAGGGGTCGAAGTCAACGAAGGAGATGACGTCGCACGCGACAAGGTCGAATGCCCGCTCCAAAACGATGGTGGGCAGTGCTTGGTCGGAGGGGTCCGCGTACGCATCCTCGACAAGGCCGAGTATCCGATGGACATCTGCGTCGCTGACAGTCCTGGTCATTTCCGTCACCTCACCGTCGTCTGCACCCTAGCCACGCGGATGTGGCGAATCCAGGTCTCTGCCAGGACTAGCCGAATGCCGAATGGTTCCGCCACGACCAGCGCAGCATCCTGGGAAGGCGTCTCGCCCGATCTCCTGTCGGGGATGTCCCACCGAGGAGGAACCATGACCTTTCGTCCCATGTCGCTCGTGACTCCAGCAGTCATCGCAGCGCTCCTTACCGCTGGCGCAGCAACACCGGCCAATGCCGGCCCTCCCTCAGAAGGGTGTCCTTCCGGCTTCAAGCTTCTTTCCGTACCAGCGCTGACTGCACAGGGCTACCAGGTGCCCGCTCGGGTCGATGATCCGAACAGCGGGGTCCTGTCGTATGGAATGCCGGGCAATGGCAACGGCTCAGTGTGCGGCGTCGAGCTCGGGCGCGGCCAGGTCACCGACTGGGGCGGCCCGGTCTACAGCTTCATGGATGACCAGTTGCCGAAGGCCGGGTAGGTCCAAGCGCTGTCTGGATTCGCGTGTATCAGGGCGCACATCGTTGGAGTTCGCCAGTTGAGGTTCTGCGGTCGATCTGGCGGCGCCGAGACTCCCGCCGAGAAGAGCGTGAAGCGGTCTCGGAGTTCCGCAGAACCTTCCGACTCCTGCAACGGATACGGCACCAGCGTGGCACGTCCCGGTGATCGCCGTGGCCCTTGCAGCGTCCGAGGTGCTCGATGCTGCAACCAGTCCAAGGCCAAGTCTCCAAGGAGTTGGTCAAGGCATTCGCCCTCTACTGCGAGGGTCCTGGTCGCGACATCACCAAGGTCCAGGCATGCGGTTGCCAGTCGTGCTCCGTGCCCAAAGGTCAGTCCCCGGCTCAGCTGAATCTTCTTCCGATTCGTCACGCCTTCTCGGAGTTGGGTGTCAGCACCAGCCGACCAGTTCGTGCTGCACGCGAGTGACAGAAGCTGCTCAGCCCCGCAGTGACTCTGCCAGCTCCCGGAAGTCACTGACGAGCAGGTCCATGTCGTCGCTGGTGTGGGCCAGTGACACCAGCCACTGCTCGTCGAGCCCGGGCGGCGTGAGGATGCCGCGGTTGACGCCCCACAGCCAGCTGAGCTCGGCGGCGCCGAAGTCGGTTCGCTTGTAGTCGCGGTAGTTGCGGACCGGAGTCGTCGACCAGGTGACAGCACCTTTGACGCCCAAGCCAACGGTGTGTGCCGGCAGGTCGTACTCGCCGATGATGGCGTTCATGGCCCCGAGCGCGTCGACGTTGAGCTTCTCGGCCGACGTGAGTGCCTCGGCTGTGGCGATCTCGTCGATCGCCACAGCGGCGGCCACGACGAGTGGATTGCCGTTGTAGGTGCCGAAGTGCGGCATTCGGTCATCGGTCAGGCATTCCATGACCTCGGCGCGCCCCCCAAACGCTGCCAGCGGCAAGCCGCCGCCGATGCTCTTGGCGAGGCAGATCAGGTCAGGGGTGACGCCGAGGCGTTGTGCGGCTCCCGCGGGACCCGCCGTCAGGCCGGTCTTCACCTCGTCAAACACCAAGAGGGCGCCGTTGGCGTCGCACATCGCGCGCACTCCGGCGAGGTAGCCCTCGTCAGGGACAACGATGCCGATGTTCTCGAGGACCGGCTCCATGAACACGCAGGCGACTTCCGAAGCATGCTCGGCGAAGAGCTGCTCCAGGCGATCGAGGTCGTTGTACGGAACCACGTGGACCGTTCCGGCCTCCACCTCGAATGGCGTCTGGGGCGTGGGAGCGTCCTCAGGGCCGATGTCCGCGAGGTCGGGCTTGACCGACACCTGCAGAGCGTCGTACCCGCCGTGGTAGCCACCTTCGATCTTGATGATCGCCTTGCGACGGGTGAAGGCCCGGGCAGTGCGCACCGCATACATCGTCGCCTCGGTACCCGAGTTGGCGAATCGCAGCTGGTCGAGGGCAAAGCGCCGCTGGAAGCGCTCGGCCGCCTCGGTGGCCGAGGGCGACGGCGTGACGAACAGGGTTCCGGTCTCGAGCGCCTTGCCCACCGCGGCCACCACGGCGGGATTGAGGTGGCCCGCCAGCATGGCGCCGAAGCCCATCGAGAGGTCGAGCACCCGGCGGCCGTCGACGTCGGTGAGCCAGGCACCCTTCGCGCTCGTGATGGCGACGGGGTACGGCTCCCAGTACTGGAAGGTCGAGGGGACGCCGAGCGGCAGCGACCCAAGCGCACGGGCGTGGTGCTTGCCGGAGCCAGGCGTCTGTGCCGTGAACCGCTCCCACTCAGCCGCGAGGAGAGACTCCACGCGGTCTCGGTCCAGTGGAGCCGCGCTCTGGGGTACGACTCGATAGGTAGCCGGGTCGTGGGCTGGCCATGTCACAGGAATAGGGGCGACGGTTGTCGGCTGCGCGCTCATCTCGGCACTGTATCGGCGAAGAGGGCTCATTCGTTGGGGGTCTGGTGCCCTCAACCGCGGATGGAGTCCTTGCGGATGGAGCGTTGATCTACGCCCCGTTGACCCGTGAGGGGCGCAACTCTAGGTTGATTGAGTCGACCGAGGAGTGAACATGAGCGGTATGCCCGCGGCGCCAGTTGATGCGTTGATCGGTGGCAAGTGGATAGCAGGGTCTGGCGGCACCTTCCAAGTGCGATCACCGCACTCGCGGGAGGTAGTCAATGTCGTCGCTCGCTGCGACACCTCGGATGTGGATCAGGCGGTTGCGGCTGCGAGAGCCGCTCAGCCGTCTTGGGCGGCGCTCCCGATCATCGAACGCGCAAAGATCCTGCGCCGAATTCACCAGCTGTTCCTGGAACGCGCCGAGCCGATCGCGCAGATGCTCACGGCAGAGATCGGCAAGACGATCACCGATTCTCGGGAGGAGGTCTACGAGTATTCGGCGCCTTCGTACAACAAGGCGGCCGAGGAGATACTCCGGCACCGGGGACTGTCACTTCCGTCGACCCAGGAACAGACAACGAACAAGCGGCTCGTACTTGGCCACCGTCCACTGGGTGTGGTGGGCGTCATCACCCCCTACAACTTCCCAACGGACATCTCCTCCATCGCGCTGGCGCACATCATCGCGGCCGGCAACACGGCCGTGTGGAAGCCGTCCGAGTACGCGCCGGTGAGCTGCGCGATGGTAGCTCAGCTCTTTGAGGAGGCTGGCTTGCCGCCAGGCGTTGTCAACGTCGTCCAGGGGCTCGGGGATGTTGGCGCCGCGATCGTCTCTCACGATGACGTAGACGGGATCTTCTTCACCGGTTCAACCAAGACTGGGGAGCAGATTGCTCGCGCGGCCGCGCTCAAACCGCACCTGCTCGAGCTCGGCGGAGATGGTCCTTTCATCATCCTGAGTGATGCGGACGTGGATGCCGCCGTCGAGGGAGCGATGAATGGCTGCTTCTACTACTCAGGTCAGGTGTGCACGTCCGCCGAGCGACTCCTGGTACACGAGGATGTGTACGACGAGTTTGTTGCGAAGCTGAAGGCGAAGGCCGCCGCTCTGCAGATCGGCGATCCGGCGGACGAAGCCACTCAAATGGGACCGCTTTGCAACGACGCGACCCTCAAACGAGTTGTCGAGCATGTCAATGACGCGCGCGAACGCGGGGCTGAGATCACGCAGTACGGACCCGAGGAGGAGCTCTACTTCCCCGCGACAATTCTCACCGGCGTCACTGAGGACATGATGATCATGCAGGAGGAGACATTCGGGCCGGTGGCACCCATCATGAAGATCTCGTCAGCCGAGCAGGCTGTGGAGATCGCCAATCGCAGCGAACTGGGGCTGATTGCCTCTCTTTGGACTCGCGACCTCGCCACTGCATGGCGCGTTGGTGAGGCACTGCCACACGGATCCGTGAACATCAACGAGACCAGCAACTACTGGGACCAGCTCGCACCCTTTGGCGGCGCGGGGAAGAGTGGTGTGGGACGCGAGTTGTCGCAGTGGTTCCTGGAGTCATTCACCGAACGCAAGCTCCTGGTGTTCGATCTCGGCGACAGCGATGTGAAGTACAACCGCCGCGCTGAAGGCGGCTGGTGATCTAGAGGCCAGGCCCAGGGACGGGGTCAGCGCTGGGAGTGAGCAAGACCCGTGGACGATGCACGCGCGTGCAGCACGGGTGACACGATGCGCTGGCGCTGAATGCCCCTGCGGCCCCCGATCAGGGCGACGAGCAGGTCGACCGCCTCCACGGCGACGGAACGCGGCTGCAGGCTGATCGTGGTGACGGGCGGGTTTGTGAGCGCGTAGGCCGGATCCTCGCTGAAGCAGCCGACCAGCAGGTCGGCGGGCACGCGAAGGCCGTGGTCGCGCACCTGCGCGAGGATGTTGTGACCGGAGTCCGAGTAGATCCCGAAGAGGGCGTCCGGCCGTTCCGACCTGGTGAGCAGCCTGTCGACCGCAGACCGTTCTGACGCTGTGTATTCGGGGACAGGCTCGTAGCCCTCCACGCTCGCTTCGACTCCCTGGCTGTCGCAAACACTGGTGAATGCGCTCAGGACGAGCTGCGGGTAGGCGTCGTTGTGTTCGGGCACGACGAGCCCGATGCGGCGTGCGCCCGCCTCGATGAACTGCTCGACCAGCAGCTCGACGGCAAGGCGGTGGTCGCAGTCGACCCACGCATCCCGGGACCTGCTGTCCAGCGGAAGTCCTGAGTAGACGATCGGTATCTCGCGCTGCAGCAAGATGGCTCGCACCGAGTCCGTGGCTCTCGGTTCGCTGTGGATCACCCCGTCGAGTGGCGCAGTCATCCACATCCAGGGCGAGAGCGTGCTCGGCATCACCTGCAGCAGGTAGCCGTGGTCGTTGGCGGCACCGATGGCTGCCAGCACCAGGTCGGAGTAGTAGGGGATCTCGGTGTAGGAGACCGAGTCGCTGCCAAAGGTCGTGAGGGTGAGGCCCAGGACGCCGGAGCCACCTCGGCTGAGCGCTCGAACGGAGTTCCTGGGCTGGTAGCCCAGCTTTCGGGCGGCCGCGATCACACGTACGCGCGTCGCCTCTGAGAGCCGGCCGGTGCCATTGATGACGTTCGAGACCGTCGCAGTGGACACCCCGGCCTCCTGGGCCACCTCTCTCAAGGTGGGACGCCCGCCCTGGTGCACCAATCGACTCAACCCCTTGTGATTAACACGTTAATCACACACGGTACCGACATCAGCACGCCGTGGTCGACAAGAAGGGTGATCGTGATGTCGAAAGAGATCGGTCGCAGAAGCTTCCTGGGCGGTGCCGGAGCCGTGGGCCTGCTGTCGGCGACGGGCGTGGCGAGTGCCCGGGCCGGAGTGCGGGCGACCGGAGCCGGCGCCCAGGTGAGCACCATCATCGTCAACGGACGGGTGTTCACCGGAACGAACGAGCCGAGTTCGGCGTCGGCGGTCGCCGTGGCAGCGAACGGCACCATCGCGGCGGTGGGGTCGAATCGAGAGATCCGACGCCTGGCTGGATACGGCGCCGAGGTGATCGACGCAGGCGGCGGCACCGTCATGGCCGGGATCCACGACGGTCACATGCACCCACTCGGTGCCGCTGAACAGTCGTTGAATCCTTCACTCGACAACGCCGAGCTCACGGTCCCGGAACTTCAGGCGTTGCTGCAGTCCATGCTCGACGCCAGCAGCGACAAGGAACCCGATGGCTGGCTGCAGGTGACCAACTGGAACCCCGTTGGCATGCTTCCCCCCGGAACGGTGGTCAACAAGTCGATGCTGGATGCGCTGGACACGGCTCGTCCGATCTACCTGCAGGGATCGGACTTCCACAACTCCTTCGTGAACAGTCGGGCACTGGAGCTGGCCGGCGTCGACAACTCCACGCCAGATCCCTCGGGCGGCGAGATCGTCCGTGATGGGACGGGTGCAGCGACCGGTCTGCTGAAGGACAACGCGCAGTGGATGGTCGCCGCGGTCATCCCACCCCCCACGGACGAAGAGCTGGCGGTCGCGTACGAGAACATGGGAACGTTCCTGCTGGCCAACGGGATCACGTCGTTCATGGATGCCGTGTCGAGCAGGGCCAGCCTGCGCACCTACCGCGACCTGCTCGGCCGAGGCGTGCTCCGACAGACCGTCATCCCTGCTCTCGGAGTGGATGCCGAGCTCGCCACCAAGCCCAGCGAGGCAGCGGAGATGCTGAGGACGCTGCGCAACCGCTTCGGCGACGTGCCCCGACTGCGCCTGACCACCGCGAAGGTCTTCATGGACGGGGTGATGGAGTACCCCGCCCAGACGGCGGCGCTGCTCGCGCCGTACTTGGACGGCGATGGACAGCCGACCGACAACAGGGGTGACCTGTACGTCAGCAACGACGACTTCAAGCGGCTTGCGGTCAAGCTCGATAGCGAAGGCTGGCAGGTGCACACCCATGCCATCGGTGATCGCGCAGTTCGCGTCGCCCTCAACGGCTACGAGGCGGCGCTGCGGGCCAATGGCCGCAGTGGCAACCGCCACACGATCACGCACCTGGAACTGGTTCATCCTGACGACTACGCGCGGTTCGGCAGGCTCGACGTCATCGCGAGCATGCAGCTGCAGTGGGCCGTGCGCAACGTCTTCACGCTGGATGCGCTTCGGCCCTACATCGGCGAAGCGAGGTTCGACCGCCTGTACCCGGCGCGCAGCCTCAGTGCGGCCGGGGCGCGTCTGGCTGGAGGCTCTGACTGGCCTGTCGATCCACTGAGCCCGTTCAACCAGATCGCGACCGCGGTGGACCGGACCACGACCAACAGTGCCGATCCCACACCGCTCGATCCGGAGGAGTCCCTCTCGCGTGGCCACTCGCTGCGTATGCACACCAGGGCAAGCGCCTTCCAGATGCACAGCCCGAACACGGGGACCATTGCCAAGGGCAAGCGCGCCGACCTGATCGTCCTGGACCGGGACATCACGAGCGGACCGGTGAGCGAGATCCGTGAGGCAGCCGTCAACCACACGATGATCGCGGGAGAGGTCGTGTACGACGCGACGTCGGCGAGCCAGCGTGGGGCCGTGAGGAAGATGGCGGCCATGGCAGGGATGGGGTCTGCCGGTCACGACTCTGTCTTCGGCCGGCACGCCGCCTGCTGTGGTGGTGCATAGGCACACCGACACGGCTTTGCGCAGCGTCGTGAAGCAGGTCAGCTGACACTGACGGTCCCTCCTGGTCATCGAATTTCGCGATGTTTCGAACCGACGGGGAGCTCGCCACTGTGGGCAGCGTTGATCGATCGTGGCGACCAGCGATCTGAAGTACAACCGCCGCGCCGAAGGCCGCTGGCGGTCTAGCGGGAACTGGGGCCGTGCCAGGATGCTGCCATGAGTGATTCAGCGAGCATCGGTGATGCCGGATCCAATGGTGAAGGGTCCGAGCAAGCGTCCACCCCAAGCAGGTGGTTGCCGCTGCTGCTGGCGATGGCGATGTTCGTACTGGTCGTCGACACCACGATCATGAACGTGTCCATCTCGGCGGTGACCGAGAGCCTCGACACGACGGTCAGCAGCGTGCAGTCGGCCATTGCATTGGAGGCGCTCGTTTCCGCGGCCTTCATCCTCATCAACAGCAAGATGGGTGACTTGATGGGCCGCAAGCGGGCGTACGTCATCGGACTGCTCGCCTACGCCATCGGTGCCCTCGCGATGACTCTCGCCCAGAGCGTGACGGCGATCATCGTGTTCTGGGCCATCATCGGTGGGCTTGGTGCTTCGCTGCTCCTGCCCGCGATGCAGTCGCTCATCCACGGCAACTTCGAGGGCGCTGCCCGAGCCAAGGTCTACGCCCTCGTCGGTGCCTCCATGGCGATTGCTGCTGCCATCGGCCCGTTGATCGGTGGGGTCATCACCACCGCATGGTCGTGGCGCATCAACTTCCTGCTCGAGGTCGTGATCATCGCGGTCGTGCTGATGGGTATCGGACTTGTCAAGGACGTTGCCTACACCGGGGATCGAAGTGTCGACGGCGTCGGTGCGGTGCTCTCCGTCGTGGGTATGGGCGGCGTCGTGTTGGGCATCCTGGTGTGGCAGGAGGGCGGAGAGGCAGTCCTCGCGCTCCTGCTGATCGGTGGTGTCGGGCTCTTCGGCCTGGCCCGCTGGCTCGTGCGGCGCAAACGGGAGGGCAAGCGCGTTCCTGCTCGATCCCGGGCTCTTCAGCATTGCCCAACTTCCGCATCGGGATCACCCAGCAGATGCTCCAGCAGATCTCACTCGGCGGCGCCATGATCGCCATCCCGATCTACCTGCAGATCGCGTTGGAGTACAACGCGCTGGAAGCCGGCCTGGCGATCGCCCCACTGTCGCTGAGCATGTTCTTCGTCGCGCTGGGAGCCGGTCGTCGCGCCGGCCGATGGCGGCCGGCCATCATGGTGCGAACCGGGTTCGCGCTTGCGCTTCGTGGGGATGGTGCTCGTGATCCCGGTCGTCCCGAGGGGCGATGCCAGCCAGGGCGCCCTGGTGCTCCTCGTGCCTCTGCTCATCGCCGGCTCAGGACTCGGCCTTCTGGTGTCGCAGCTCAACAACTACACGCTGGCGCCGATCGAGGAGGAGCGAGCCAGTGAGGCTGCCGGCGTCAACTCCGCGGGTGGCAACTTCGGGCTGTCCCTGGGACTTGCTCTCGCAGGGGGTCTGATGCTCGCCGTGATGGCGATGTCGTTCACGGCACTCACGGACGACAGCTCCGTGATCCCCGAGGATCAGAAGTCCGCGATCGCCACAGCCATGGAGGATGACGCCCAGGTCGTCAGTGACACTCAGCTCCAGAGCACTGATCGTCGACGAACCGCCTGACGTCCAGGCGGAGGTCCTCGCGATCAACGACGATGCACGAGCGATCTCACTTCAGGTGGCGATGCTTGTCCCCGTGCTGGCGTGCCTGCTTGGCTTCATCAACGCCTTCCGCATGGTCCGGTTGCCGGACATCGAACCCTCGTCGCCACTCGAAGGTCTCGACATGGGTTGATGGGACCCTGGAGCGGGTGTCGGCTTGAGTCGGGCCGGAGCCGTTTCGGGTTCGGCTGAGCCAGGGCAGGATGTTGTTCGTGAGTGCTGAGGGCGTACGCCGTGGTCCGAGACGAGCCCCTGGTGAGCCGTCTGGTGTCACCGAGACGCGGAGGGCAGTGCTCGATGCCGCGACTCGACTCTTCGCCACTAGAGGCGTCGATGGTGTCTCGCTCCGCGAGGTCGCAGCTGAGGCCAATGTCCACACTGAATTGATCCGTCGCTACGTAGGGAACCGTGAGGCTCTCATCGTTGGAGTGTTCGATGACGTCTCGCGACGACTGGCAGAGGCGGTGACGCGGAACCCTCTGGAAGGACAGGGCTTCGATGCGGACACGGTCATGGGTCAGTGGGTCCGGATCGCCGCCAGCCTGACGATCTCCGGTCGGCCGCTGCATGTCGACCTCGAGCTCAATCCGGTGACGGCCATGGCTGAGACGCTGGTCGACGGGTATCAGGTGGACGCGCGGTCAGCGCGACTGCGAGCTGCGCAGATTGTTGCTGCGGCTCTGGGTTGGCGGGTCTTCGAGGACTACCTCATCGCCGCCGCTGGGCTTGAGGACGTCTCGATTGACCAATGGCGCGGGGAGTTGGTGCACTCTGCGCGTCGGCTGGGCGCGACTCGGTGGCCGTCGCCCGACGATCCTCCTGGTTCAGCCCGAGGAAGCCGAGGCGACGTAGGGACCTTCGACCTTCCCCTGAGGCTTCAGCTAGATGTTCTAATGTGCACAGGCGTGCACATTAGGCTGCTCGCCCCGGGGAACGGTGGAGGATCCCATGACGACGGCAGGGACCGAGCGCGTGTCGACGACCGTTCCGCTGCGGTGGGACGAGGTGTGGTTCACCAACTGTCCGATGGTCTCGGCGAACAACGTGGACCAGGAGCTTGGCTGGTGCCGCGAAGAGTTCAAGAAGATCGGCGTCGAGTACGCGTACTTCCGGCATGCGCCGGAGAACAACTGGTACCCGCACTACATCCACAACCTCGACAACCTGATCCGCTTCGGCGGCCTGTACCCACCGATCCACGTCCGCGCCGACGTCCGACGCACGGTCCTGCTCGGTGCCACATGGGTGCACGAGGGCGGCTGCATGGCGGTGCGTGCCCGTGACGAGATCTTCCGGATGGAGGACCTGAGGGGCAAGAAGATCGGTATCTCCAAGAGCCTGAACACCATCAAGAACGACTGGTGGCGGATCCAGGAGCACATGGGCATCGAGAACATGCTGCGTCTGCACGACATGACCATGGACGACGTCGAGCTGGTCGAGTTCCCGTACCCGGACGACTGGTATGACAAGCCGGAGATGCTCCAGGTTCAGATGAACAACCCGTCCGAGCTGTGGATGCGACGTGACCACAAGCACGACTTGGCATTCCGCCCGCTCGAGACGGCTCTGCTCGAGGGCAAGGTCGACGCCATCTACACGCAAAGCAAGGTCTTCCAGCACCTCCAAGAAGCGACCGGTCGGATCAAGATGATCGAGGACCTGTCGCGGTATCCCGACTGGACCATCCAGGTCGCCAACACGCCAGCCGTCATCACGTGCAGCGACGTGATGGCAGACGAGCACCCTGAACTCGTCCTGGCCTACATGAAGGCAATGATCAAAGTCGGCCGGTGGGCGAACGAGCACAAGCGGGCGGCCGGTGCGATCTTGAATCGGCAGACCTTCTACCTCGACGCCGAGGACACGTACCAGGGCATCAAGGACGTCGACATGGTGCCGAGCCTGAGCGCGCGGAACCTGGAGTGCATCAAGATCGGCAAGGACTTCATGGTCAGTCATGGCTATGTCAAGAACGACTTCGATGTGGACGAGTGGGCACGCCCGGAGTTCCTGGAGCAGGCGGCGGCCGAGGTTCTCAAGGAGGAGTGGGAGCGACGCAGCTGGAGCAAGCTGCCAGCCGGCGGCGGGCTCGAGGTCGATGCCATGCGGCTGGGCTAGGGCGGAGGAACGACATGGGGACGGTCACACATGCCGGGCGGCCGGTTGCCGAAGCACGGCAGACGACCCTGGGCCTCTACGTCACCGCGAAGGAGGCATACGACCTGTGGCAGGAGGACCCTGACGGCGTCAAGCTCCTCGATGTGCGGACGCCTGAGGAGTGGGTGTTCGTCGGTCACGCGCCCATGGCTGTGAACGTGCCCATTGCGTTCATGGCGTACGTCTGGGACGACGCCAAGCAGGGCTACCCGTGGGAGCTCAACCAGGAGTTCGTCAGGCTTGTCGAGGAACGGTTCTCGCATGAAGACACGATTCTTGTCTCATGCCGTTCGGGCGGCCGCTCGGCGATAGCGATCAGTGAGTTGGCGTCCGCGGGGTTCACGAACGCCTACAACATCCTCGACGGGATGGAGGGCAGCAAGGTCGACGACCCGGACAGCGTGTTCCACGGGATGCGGCTGAAGAACGGCTGGAAGGCGTCGGGCCTGCCGTGGACCTATGACCTCGATCCGCATCGGATGGCGGTGCCCGAGAGGGAGACGGGGACGCTCCACCCGGGCAACGCAGCGGATTGATTGCCTCGACGCGCGAGCGTCAGTCCAAGCAGAACTCGTTGCTCTCTGGGTCGGTCATCACGATGTGCCCAGCGCTCATGGGCGGCTGAGGCTCGTAGCGGTGCACCCGCGTCGCCCCCAGCGAGACGAGCCTCCCGCACTCGGTCTCCAATGCCGCCATCCGCTCGTCTCCCTCAAGTCCCGGAGCCACTCGGACATCGAGATGGACGCGATTCTTGGCGACCTTGCCCTCCGGGACCTGCTGGAAGAAGAGACGTGGCCCCCGTCCATCTGGATCCTCGATCGCCGATCGTGTGTTGCGCTGATCCTCTGGGACCCCAACCCTGGCCAGGAACTCCTCCCAGGCGGCCAGCGGGTCAGCGTCCTCAGGCAGGGCGACACCAGGCGGCGGTGGGTGGACGTAGCCCAGCACATCTCTCCAGAACGACGACAGCATTCGTGGATCTTGGCAATCGAAGGTGACCTGAAACTGATGGCTCATGTCGGGATGGTGCCAGAACCATGGCCATCGTGATGGCACGGGCATCGGTCGGCTCAGCTAGGCGTGAGCGCGTCTCGGGACACCGAGCACGAGGTTGAGCGCCGCCGCCAGGGCGAGGCCTGACGCGGCCCCGGCCACGACATCGAGTGGGTTGTGCGCCCCAAGGTAGATCCGCGAGAAGGCGACCAGCAGGCACAGGGCGAGTACTGCCCACTGCCCCCGGCGGCCGAGGTAGGGAGCGACCAACCACCCGATGCCGAACGCGATGATGACGTGCCCTGAGGGGAAGCTGGGCCCGACTGGCGGGAACGTCGCGGAGGTTGAGGCAGTTGAGGTCTCCCTCGCAGACCGACGTCGCGGGTCGTGCGCGGAAGACCAGCTCCTTGATCACCCCCTTCTCGATCAGCAGCTTCAGCGGGATCAGCAGCAGCAGCGCAAGTGTCGAGGCGCCACTTTCGGAACAGGGCAGCGCCAGATCGCGGCCGCAGCCGGGACCAGCAGCCCGCCCAGGAACTGGACCAGCCACAGAGGTGGTCTCAAGGTCTCAGGCAGGTCGTTGATCGCGTGGAAGGCGGCTGCCTCGAGGGAGGAGATGCCTTGGGCAGCGACGGCGGCGCTCACGCCGACGTGACGGCAGCGACCACGAGCACGACGAGGTCGAGGCGGCGTCGTTCCCACGGACCCGGCGTACGGGTCCACTTCGCGGTCGGTCGAGGTCATGGGACCGCGTCGTCCTGGCGGATGCCGACCGAGAGGTGCCACAGGTAGGCCAACAGCAGCCCGAGACTGGCGCCTCCCACGACGTCGAGCGGGAAGTGGGCACCCACGACGATGCGGCCAAGCGCCACGACAGTGGCCAGTGCATAACCCACCACGCGCCACTTGCGGCTGAGGTAGGGGGCGAGCACGGCAGCGCAGGCGAATGCCACCGTGGTGTGGCCGCTCACGAAGCCGAGGCCTTCCGATGGGGCGCTCGCACGAACAACGTCACTTGCCGAGCTCCTCCCAGGGGCGGCCCCGACCGACGAGCACCTTGACGCCTTTGGCGAGCACCCACCCGCCCCAGCCGACCACCAGTGCTCCGACCGTGGGTCGCCAGGATCGTGTGACGTACCACCCGATGACCGCTGCCACGACCGGTGCCCAGGCCGACCCGCCTGCATGGGGAGCCACAGGAGGTGGTCGACCCATCGCGGGACGTCGTGGAAGCCGGACGAAGACGTGCTCCTCCGCATCGGAGACGCCTTGGAGGGTCAGATACGTGGTGAGGCCCAGAACGGTCGCTGCCGCCAGTGCCTTGGGCACCTGCTCGGCGCGCCGAAGGTTCGGCCGCATCGCCGTGGCGGCGGCAACATCACCCTCCAGCTCGTCCACGCCACCTCCCTGGAGCATCGTGTCAGCCCGCATGCCTGCAAGGCCGGCGTCGTGTGTCTGGACCAGCCGAAGCTGCGGCGTCAGGTTGGAGCGGGACGGTGCGATGGCGAATCCGTCGTCGGCGTGGCGAGGGACGGGCGACTCCCCACAGGATGGCGCCAGCTCTTGTTGTGCTGCCAGAACCCATAGCATCCTGCACCGATGAAGATCGGTGGGATGTAGGTCAAGGCTCGGAACACCAGGACTGCGGCTGTGATCTGAGCGGTCGTTCTGTCATCCATCCCGACTGACAGGGCCACGACATAGCCGAGCTCGATCACCCCCAGCCCGCCTGGGGTGATGGGCAGAGGCCGTCAGCAGCCGGCCGAAGGCGAAGGCAGCCAGTACGACAGCCCAGCTGACCTCATCCTCGGAGACCCCTACCTGGCGCAGTGACACGACAAGCACCAGGTAGAGCGAAAGGTGGCTCAGGATGGTTGCACCTGCGGCGTACCACCCGCGCTTGCGCAGGAGTGCGACTGCTTCGTGACGGAAGTTGACGGCACGCTGGCCAGAGCCGGTGACCGGCGGACGTCGTATCAGCCGGCGCCCGAAGTTCATGCAAGCCCCCAGGCCGTCACCGACTCGTCTGGCCAAGGCATCGGTCTTGAGCATCGCCGCAAAGAGGGTCACGGCCACAACGAGAATGAGCAGCCCGACGACTGCAGCAGTCATCAGGGCGCCCGACGCATCACCCCCGACAGCCAAGAATCGTCAGGGCGACGATCGGCAGTCCGAGCTTGACGAATGTGTTGAGAACTCCGGCCACGAGCAGCGCCAGTGTGATGGCGGCATTCTCGAATCCCCACGAACGGAAGAAGGCGAAGTTCACTCCAACACCCAGAGCTCCGCCCGCTGGGAGCGTGTTGGCGACCGCCGTCGATGCGTTGTTCGCGACGAATGCCTCACCCATGCGAAGGCCCGGAAGGACGGACATGTTCAGCGGCAGGTACGTCCAGATGTTGAAGGCCGCAACCACAGCCAGGACTCCGATCTCCAGTCCCGTCATTGCCTTGATGGTTCGCCAGACCTCGCCGAAGTCGGCGATCTTGGGCAAGACGAACCAGAAGATCGCCACGACGACAAACAGCGAGATGACACCCTGGATGATCTGTGAGCGGCGAGAGCGCACGGCTGCTACGACTCCTCTCCCGGATCCAGTCCCACCCGATCATTGGTCTGCCCGAGCACGTACTGATCGAGGATTTCGCGCGAGACGAACCTGATGGTGAAGTCATCGGAGGTGAGCGGCTCGACCTCATCCTGACGACCCCCCGTCAGGTCCACGAGCACACAGCCGCCCTCGAAGGAGTAGACCGTGGTCACGGTGCGTCCACTGACGGTGCGGGTGACACCCACATCGGGGGGCATCCCAGTGGTGGTCACTGAGCTCTCCCCCGGGGAACAGGTGGCCTGCAGGGTGACCAGTGCGCGTTCGGCAGCATTGCCGGAGCTCGACCACTGCATCACGACCTGCGTGCGGTCCTGGTCAGAGTCCGTGGACATCAGCATCCACGGCGCTTGAATGTCCGAGATGCACGGCACGTACTCCGCCTGGGGCACGGACTGCGCCGCAAGCACCTGGGCTGGACGGGAGGCGCACTTGAGGTCGGGGCTCGGCGGCTCGGCACTGCAGCCGGTGAGGGCGATGGCCAGGACCGCCGACAACGCGACCCCTGACGAGAACCTCATGGCGCGATCCCGGTCATGCGGAGGAACTCCCAGCTCAGACCGACAACGATCCCGGTCACGAACAGGACCCATGCGGTGAACAGGACTCGTTGAACACTCCACCGTTGGATCGCCACGCGCTTGCGAGCTGGCCCCATGGCCCGAAACTCCGCCAGCAGGTCCCGCGAGTCTGTCTTCAGCTCTCGTCGCACCTGTGAAGGCAATGTGATGCCCCTCGATGCGGCAAATGCCTCTGCGATGTCGTCCGCCGTGAACTGCAGGAGCGCTCGCTGGTAGACCGTCCTGGCGTCGCTGCGCAGTGCCAGCACGAGCATCATGTTGGCCAGGTCGACGGCTTGCCGCCAAGGCGACGGTCGAACCTGGGCGAACGCCACATCGATCAAGGCGACATCGCCGTCGGCCGTGACCATGAGGTTTGCCGGTTTGATGTCGCGATGCGCCAGGCCGTAGTCCCAGAGTGAACGCACGATTCGAATGCCGCGGTCGATGAGCTCGCCAGTGACCTGCGCTTGACCCATCTCGACCGCCCCGTCCAGGAAGTCGAAGACCAGGACGTACTCACGCTCCGGCGTCAGCTCGACGATTCCGTGACACTGCGGTGTGCGGATGCCTGCCTGAGTGACCTTGTACGCGAGGTAGTCCTCGGCCTGTACCAGTCTCCGGACAGAACCGAACTTGCGTTCATCTTCGAGCTGGCCGTACATCAGGGTCCGGCCGACCTTGTACCAACGGTCAGATCGAAGGTGGGTGGTCTCGTACAGCTTGGCGAAGAGTGTTCGGCTGGCTCCGTCGGTCGTGAGTACCTCGAGTTTCAGCGGAGTCGATCCGGCTGAACCTGCCAGGCCGACAGGCTCGACGTCGAGAACCCGGTAGCCGAGCTGGTCCTCGATCCCGCGGCGTATGGCCAACCCTCGGTTGCCGGTGATGTCGAGGTGAGCAGCGTTTCCTCGCCGGTAGACCACAGGGAAGACGGTCGGTGGTGCCACGAGTCGTACGACGAGGATCGTGATCGTGGTGGCGATGACGACGGCCATGAAGACATCACTGGGGTGGGCTGAACCGAGGTACACGGCGGACAGTCCCGTGTACCCGATGAGGGCTCCGGCCGCATACGTCGCACGGCGTCGCAGTTCTCCCACAGGCGCGAGAAGCAGCACAGCGGCGACACAGACCGCCGTCAGCATGGCTGCGCTGCGCAGCGGGTGGGAGAACCCCTCCCACCGCGCGAGAATCTCGATCCCGTAGGGGCGGGGACGCACCGCGAACTGCTGGGCTTGGGAGACGAACATGACGACGAGGACCAGTGCCAACACGAACGCGACGCCGAAGCGGATACGACGGATGGCGAAGGCGATGACGAACAGCGAGCTGAACCCGATAGCGGGGACCGCCCACGTGTAGAGAAGGTCGTACGTGGGATCGACGACGGCAGTGAGCGGCCCCCATCGATGATCTGCCACCCAGACCATCAGCGAACCCTCGAAGCCAAGCGCCGCGCGCTCAATAGGGTCGATCAGGAGTGCGACCCCCCAGACGGCCGAGATGGCGACCAACAGGGCAAGCGCGAGCTTCCCGGAGCGCTCCAGGGGATGGGGAAGCGGAGGTGGCGCACCCGATGGTCGTCGACGTGAGTGACCCGACGGCAGTTGCGAGACCATGGTCGCTGAGGCACGGTTCAAGGCCGACTCCTCACTCCCGGTCCAAGGCAGGCTCAGCCACGGTTGCGTCTCATCCTCCACCTGGCCGCTGTCCCTGGCTACGGATTCGTCACTTCACCTTCTTCCCAGGGACACGCTTGGCGGGATGGTGCCCTTCAGGCTGGCAGAGCGAGGTCGCGTCGGCGAAGCGAGATGACTCCTGCAGCGGCAAGCAGTGCGGACGCCAGCGCAAGACCGAGGATCGGTGCCACGGTCACCGCGACGGCCGGTGCGTTGGGCACGTGGGTGAAGGGCGACAGGTCCAGCAGCCACGCGGGCAGCTGGAGCGAAGGGCCGAACATCGGACCCACGAAGATCGACAGCACGACCAGCGCCCAGGACAACCCGACCGACCACCGGGGCAGGAACATGATCGCTGCCACGACAGCGCCACCGAGGACGGCGATGGCGGGGAGCTGGACCAGTGCGGCTCCGATGAGGTCGCGCAGCAGCGTCGGCGTGTCACCGAGAACCTGTCCGCCGACGACGGCCATCGACACGGCGAAGACCATGAGCAGCAACAGCGAGCCCGACGAGGGCATTCATGGCGTACGCCCCCAGCCAGCGAGTCCGGGAGACCGCGGTGCCGAGCACCGGCTCCAGGGTGCCCTGCGCCTCGTCGTGGTGCATGCGGAGCAGGAGCGTCACCACGTAGGCCGCCACCGCCATTCCGGCGAGCTGCATCATCGAGGCCCAGTAGGCGCCGATCAGGTCTGCCTCGCCGCCGAAGGTGGCGTACCAGTCCGTTGCGGCTCCCTTGAGACCACCGATCTGGTCGCTCAGGGCCCCGAAGACCAGGCCGAAGCCCAGCAGCCCGACCGCCCAACCGGTCAGGGCGCCGCGCTGGAGCCTCCAGACGAGACCGGTCGGGCTCAACAGCGCGGGGCTTGCGTGTGCGGCTCCCACGCGCTCCGGCCACATCCCCCGCCCGACGTCCCGCCTTCCCACGAGGACGACTGCCAGGCCAGAACAGCGAGGCAGTGCCGAAGCAGGGAGAGACCGAGGGGCCACCACAGGTTGTCGGCGAAGGGTCGCATCTGCTGTCCCCAGCCGATCGGGGACAGCCACGCCGGCCAGGCGCTGGTGACCCGCAGGGCGACGGAGTCGACCGTGCCCAGCATGTTCCCCAGCGCCGCCAGCATGAACGAGAGGCCGAGAGCCGCCCCGGCGAGACCGCTGGCTCCGCGAGTGGTGGAAGCCAGCTGCGACGTCACCGCCGCCACGCCGGTGAAGGCGACGCCCACGAGTGCGATCGACGCACCTGCAACCAGAGACCCCGCGACCGGCTGTCCCGCGACGACCATCGCAAGCCCGAGCATGAGCGCCAGCACCACGTTCGCCGCGAGCGCGACGATCGACAGCCGCGGCCAGCGATGCGTAGCGACCGACCACACCGGCTCCGAGCATCTCCGCACGTCCGAGCTCCTCGGCCTGCCGGGTGTGCCGGACGACGGCGAGGATGCTCATCAGTGCGGCAAGCACGGCCAGGGTCAGCGCGTCACGGTGCAGGGTGTAGCCGCCGACCGACTGGCCTGTCACCAGTCCGAGGACCCGCATGCCGGGGTTCTCCACGACGATCCGGGTGTCCGGCTCCAGGAGCATCGGGTTGCTCTCCGTAGCTGTCCTCGAACATCGCCGTCGTCGCGGCCAGAAAGGCGGACATTCCGAGGATCCACGCCGGAAGGGTGATGCGGTCACGCCGAAGTGCCAGGCGGATCAGCCGCATCGTTCCGACGAAACCGCTCATCGAGCCGGTCACCTCCTTGGCAGGCGCCACCACTGGCCGCCGGCGCGATGTCCTCGCCGTAGTGCCGCAGGAACAGCTCCTCGAGCGTGGGTGGCGACGTGACCATGGCACCGCACGTCGAGGTCGACCAGGTGCTTGAGCACCTGGTTCAGCTCGTCGGGATCGACGCTGAACTCCGCATGCCCGTCGCGCACGTGACTGTCGTGTACGCCAGGCAGCTGCGCCACCGACTGCAACGGCTTGGCGGTGTCGACGACCACGGAGGTGCGCGTGAGATGCCGCAGCTCGTCGAACGTTCCGCTCTCGGCAGCGCGTCCTGCCCGGATGATGGTGACGCGGTCGCACAGCGCCTCGACCTCGGACAGGATGTGGCTGGAGAGCAGGATGCTGCGTCCAGCGGCGCGCAGCTCCTGGACGACGTCCTGGAAGACCGCCTCCATCAGGGGGTCGAGCCCCGAGGTCGGCTCGTCGAGCAGGTAGAGCTCCACGTCGGAGCAGAATGCCGCCACCAGCGCGACCTTCTGCCGGTTCCCCTTGGAGTAGGCGCGGATCTTCTTGGTCGGGTCGAGCTGGAAGCGCTCGAGCAGGTCGTCCCGACGGGTCGCTGTCGAGCCCCCCTCGCAGGTCGCCCAGCAGGTCGATCACCTCACCGCCGGTGAGGTTGGGCCAGAGGTTCACCTCGCCGGGCACGTACGCGAGCCGCCGGTGCAGCGCCACCGCGTCGCGCCACGGGTCGCCACCGAGCAGGTCGACGGTGCCGGCGTCGGCCCTGCAGCATCCCCAGCAGGACGCGGATGGTGGTCGTCTTCCCGGCACCGTTCGGCCCGAGGAACCCGTGCACCTCACCGGTCTCGACCTGCAGGTCGAGATGGTCCAGAGCCCTGGTCCCGGGCCCGAAGTCCTTCACCAGCCCGGAGACGGCGATGGCTGTCATGAGACCACTTCCTTCGAAGCCTCAGATTGTCGGCACTCAGACGCCTACGGGTAGCCCATCACGCCTGGGCGTGAACCGTCAGTGCCAAAGGCCCCAGGAACCGGCTGGAGGAGCCACGGGTTTGGTCCGGCCGTCAGGGGGAACGACGGGAGGACTTGGCCGCTGCACCCGCGGGGCCCGAGACGCGCGAGGAGCGACGATGGACTTCGAGACAGGCTGGACGAACGCCTGGAACAGCGTGGCCACCTTCCTTCCGAAGCTGGCCGCCTTCCTGATCATCTTGCTGATCGGATGGCTGCTGGCCAAGGTTCTGAGCAAGGCGACCGACGTGGTCCTGGAGCGGGTCGGTTTCGACCGAGCCGTCGAACGGGGCGGTGTCGGACGTGCTCTGGAGTCCTCGCGGTACGACGCCAGCGACCTGGTGGCCAAGATCGTCTACGTCGCCGTGCTGCTGCTAGCCCTGCAGATGGCCTTCGGTGTCTTCGGCCCCAACGCGGTGAGTGAGCTTCTGGCCAGCATCATCGCCTGGCTTCCACAGGCGATCGTCGCCATCGTCATCGTGGTCGTCGCGGCCGCGATCGCCAGTGCAGTGCGAGAGATCGTCACGGGGGTGCTCGGGGGACTGTCGTACGGCCGCGTGCTGGCCAACATCGCTGCGGTCTTCATCCTGGGGCTCGGGATCATCGCCGCTCTGGACCAGATCGGTGTCGCGGCGACCATCACGACACCCGTCCTCGTCGCGGTGCTGGCCACCGTTGCGGGCATCCTCATCGTCGGGATCGGCGGTGGGCTCGTCCGTCCGATGCAGCAGGTGTGGGAGCGCTGGCTGGGCACCATCGAGCGTGAGTCGGCCAACGTACGTCGCGAGGTGCAGCGTCATCAGCAGGGCCGGTCACTGCACGACGCGCCGACCATGGTCGACCTCAGCGAGCAGGATTCCCCCTCAGGCGCGCGGCCCTAAGGTACGGCGAGTGCGGAGGAAAATCGCGAAGGGATCCGCAGAATCGGTATAGAGTGCCGATTCATGACGAACTTGCGGGTCAGTGAGGTGGCCGCCCTGCTTCGGGTCAGCGACGACACGGTGCGGCGGTGGATCGACCAGGGCAAGCTCGGCAGCGGCCGGGACGACGCGGGTCGGACGGTCGTCCCAGGGGTCGACGTCGCCCACTTTGCGCGCAACCAGTGGCCGCAGGAGAGCTCGCACGAGTCCTCTGCACGCAATCGCCTCGAGGGGATCGTCACCGACGTCCAGCGCGACGGTGTCATGGCACAGGTGGAGATCCAGGCGGGCCCGTTCCGCCTTGTGTCCCTCATGTCCCGTGAGGCGGCCGACGAGCTGGGCCTGGAGCCGGGCACCCTGGCGGCGGCGGTGGTGAAGGCGACGACCGTCATCGTCGAGGCGGTCGATGTGGTTGCGCAGTGACGCCCTCTCGGCTGATCGTTGTCCTCGTCGGACTGGGCCTCGCGCTCGGCGCGTGCTCGGACCCGTCGCCGGAGAGGGCAGCGACGACCTCGGGTGGCAACGGCGTGGTCCGCATCGCCGCGGCGTCAGACCTGCAGTTCGCCCTCGAGGAGATCATCGATCTCGTCCGCAAGGAGTACCCGGACGTCGAGGTCACGACGACGTACGGCTCCTCCGGAACGTTCCTTCAGCAGATCGTCAACGGCGCGCCGTTCGACCTCTACCTGTCGGCGGACCTGCAGTACCCGCGCGACCTCGTCGACCGTGGCCTCGCGGTCGAGCAGGACCTCTTTCCGTACGCGGTCGGGCGTCTTGTCGAGTGGGTGTCCGATGGCGAGGGCCCCCGGCCCACCGGCGACCTCTCCGCGTTGGCAGACCCGTCCATCAGCACGGTGGCGATCGCCAATCCCGAGCATGCCCCCTACGGGGTGGCGGCCGTGGAAGCGATGAAGCACTTCGCGGTGTACGGGGACGTACAACCGAAGCTGGTGCTCGGCGAGAACGTGGCACAGGCGGCGGAGTTCGTGCTCTCCGGCAACGCCGATGCCGGCGTGGTGGCGCTGTCGCTGGTGTTGGCGCCAGGGGTTGCCGACGAGGGCGCGTGGGCCCGCGTCCCGCTCGACTCGTTCGCGCGGCTCGATCAGGGCGGTGTGGTGCTCGCGGCCGCTGGTGACCCGGACGCAGCTCGCAACGTACGCGACGTGATCCTCGGCGCGGAGGGCCGGGAGATCCTGCAGAGGTACGGGTTCTCCCTGCCGAAGGGCGGCTGAGCGGTGGACTGGGAGGCGGTGGGCCTGACCGTCCGGCTCAGCGTCGTGACCACCGTCATCCTGCTGGCCATCGCGGTCCCCCTCGCGGGCTGGCTCGCCTTCACACGCCGTCGGTGGCCGGTCCTCGTCGAGGCGGTCGTCGCGCTTCCCCTTGTCCTGCCGCCCACCGTGCTCGGCTACTACCTGCTGGTCGCCCTCGGTGCCCAGTCCCCGATCGGTCGCTGGTGGCAGGACCTCACCGGCACCACCCTCGCGTTCACTTTCCGTGGGCTGGTCATCGCCTCGGTCCTCTACAGCCTGCCCTTCGCCGTGCAGCCTCTGTTGGCGGCGTTCGCCCAGCTCGACCGACGGTTGCTCGAGGCCTCTGCGGTGCTCGGTCGGGGCTCTGTGGTCACCCTGCTGCGGATCGCGCTCCCGCTGTCGAGGGCCGGCCTGGCCACTGCGGCGGTGCTCACCTTCGCGCACACCGTGGGCGAGTTCGGCGTGGTGCTCATGGTCGGCGGCAACATCCCTGGTGAGACTCGCACGCTGTCGATCTCGGTCTACGACTCGGTGCAGTCCTTCGACTACGCCACCGCCGGGAGAACGAGTCTGGCGCTCCTCCTCTTCTCCTTCGTGGTACTCACGGCGACCTACGTCCTGCAGAGGCGCAGTCCGGCGGTATGGGGGCGGACATGAACGAGGCGACACTCGACCTCGACGTGCGGCGCCATGTCGTGCATGCTGCCGTGTCCCTGCCCATGGCCGGCCCACCGGTCACCGTGCTCTTCGGACCTTCAGGGTCGGGCAAGACGACGCTCTTGCGCGTGCTCGCGGGGCTCGATCGCACGGTCGGCGGCCACGTCACGGTGGCCGGTGACCTCTGGGACGACGGACGCCGCAGGTTCGTCCCCGCACGGCGCAGAAAGGTGGGCCTGCTGTTCCAGGACCACGCACTCTTCCCGCATCTCGACGTCATGGCCAACGTCACGTATGGGCTCCACTCCTTGCCACGGTCCGAGCGGAAGGAGAGAGCTCACGAGGCTCTTGTTGCTGCTCACTCCGCCCACCTGGTGAACCGGAGGGTCCCTCAGCTTTCCGGGGGCGAGGCGCAACGGGTGGCGCTGGCCCGGGCGTTGGCACCGCGACCCCGCCTGCTGCTACTGGACGAGCCGCTGTCCGCGCTCGACCTCCCGACCCGCACCCGCTTGCGCACCGAGCTCCGCCGGATCCTGCTCACCGAGGCTGTGCCGACTCTCGTTGTCACGCACGACAGGGATGAGGCGCTCGCCCTGGGCGACCGCGTCGTTGTGCTGCTGGACGGCGCGGTCCGCCAAGTGGGACCTGTCGCGGATGTCTTCGCCCATCCTGTGGACGCCGACGTGGCACGAGCAGTCGGCGTCGAGAGCGCGCTGCTCGCCAGCGTGGTGGCGGTCGCGCGTGGCGTCGCGACCGTGCGCGTCGATGGCCATGAGCTCAGCGCCATCGTCCGCGACGAGGATGGCGGGCTGAGTGTCGGCGATGAGGTGATCGTCTGCATCCGTCCCGAGGACGTCGCGCTCGAGCTGCCTGCCGACATTCACGAGCTGCACGGCAGGACGAGCAGCGTGCGCAACCACCTGCCAGCGGCGGTCACATCGGTCTCACCGGAGGGACCGCTCGTGCGTGTCGGGCTGGACGCCGGGTTCCCGCTGGATGCCTTCATCACCCGGGCCTCCCGCGACGATCTCGAGCTGGTCCCCGGTACCCGGGTGACGGCGCTGTTCAAGAGTCCCGCCGTGCACCTGATCCGTCGCCCGAGCGTCGAGGAGTCTGCAGTCGACGCCTGACTGGACACCCTGACGACGTGACGTCTTCTCCCCTCCGGTCGACGACGCGGGAGTCAGTTGCGCTCCAGGAGGCGCAGCTGCTCCTGGAGGTGGTCCAACAACGGCACCTGCCCGGCGTTGAGCTTGACGCGGGCCTCTGCAATTCGCATCCACTCGCCGCGGTCGACCTCGGGGTACTCGCCCACTCGTCCTGACCGGGGTGGCCACTCCATGGTGAACGTGTTGCTCTGAACCTGGTCCACCTCGAAGTCGGATGCGACGGCAAACGCGGTCACGAGCTTCCCGCTCGCGAGTCTCACTTCACCGAGGTGGGTCGGGGTGCCGCTCGGCGGCGGCTGACCCACTTCCTCCTCGAACTCGCGGCGCGCGACCGTCAGAGGGTCCTCGCCCGGGTCGTACTCGCCTTTGGCGATCGACCAGGCTCCCTCGTCCTTCGATGCCCAGAAGGGGCCGCCCGGATGGACGAGGAACACCTCAAGCCACTCTCCACGCCAGCGATAGGGCAGTAGTCCGGCGCTTCGCTTCGGCATGTCAGCGGTCCTCTCGACGGTCCATCAGCCTCCCTGGAGCGGACCCGAGGGCGCAACCTTGAGCTTGATACCGGTTAGGCCGGTTAGGATCTTCGCGTGAGCTCAACTGCGTTCCCGGTCCGCGTCGGCGGACGCCTCTGCCTGGACTTCGCCAACACGGTCGACCCGCGTCGTCCCGGAGGGAGCCACGATTACCTGCCGGACTACGACGCGGTGCTGGACTGGTTCCAGTTCGAAGACGTCGCGCTACCACGCTCCCTCTCGTGGCTGCACCGTCGAGCGCGTCTCCATCCGGAAGAGGCGTGGGCGGCGCATCGTCAGGCGGTTGGCATGCGTGAGGCTGTCTTCGCCCTGGTGCAGGCGTCCCGTCTGCAGGAGGACGTGCGGCGCTCGGACCTGGCGAAGCTCAACCACGCCCTGGGCGAGAGCATCGGCCACCGGGTTCTTGGCCCGGACGAACGAGGTGGCGTGCGCGAGGAGTGGCGTCCGGCGGACACACTGACGCAGGTGCTCTGGCCGGTCGCGATCGACGCCTGGGACCTGCTCACTGAGCCGGAGCTGGCTCTGGTGCGCCAGTGCCCGGTGGATGCCGGTGGCTGCGGATGGCTTTTCCTCGACACGAGTCGAGCAGGCAACCGGCGTTGGTGCGACATGCGCACCTGTGGGAACCGCGCAAAGGTGCGTGCTCACTACTCGCGCACAGCGCGTGGCTGAACAGTCACCACCTTCACTCAGGACCCGGCTCGTGCCAGCCCCCGACATCGGCGGCGAGTGCGTCGCCCGCTGCCGGGCCCCAGGTGCCGGGGCGGTAAAGCTCCGGTGCCTTGTCGAGGCCGCCGTCCAGCAGGCTGTCCACGATCTGCCAGGACGCCGCCACGGCGTCCGCGCGCGCGAACAACGTGGGGTCACCGTCCATGGCGTCGTCGATGAGGCGCTCGTAGGCGGTCATGGTGCCGACCTCGTCATCGCAGGTGTAGAGCTCCACGTTGCGACCGACCTGTACCTCGCCCGGTCGTTTGCTACGGACGCCCAGGGCGATCGAGACCCGGTCCGGTCCGAGCCGGAAGCGCAGGTGGTTGCTGTCGCGTGGCAGGGTCTCGTCGAACAGTCGCTGGGGCGGACGGTGGAACGTCGCCAGGACCTCGGTGGCCGTGACGGGAAGCTGTTTGCCTGCGCGGATCAGCACGGGCACCCCGTTCCACCGCCACGAGTCGATGTGAAGTCGCAGGGCCGCATAGGTCTCGGTGGTCGAGCCCGCTGACACCCCAGCCTCATCGGTGTAGCCGAGGTACTGACCGCGCACCAGGTCTGCAGGGGAGGGCGGGCGAATGGCGTGCAAGACCTTGACGCGCTCGTCGCGCAGCGGGCCCGGTTCGTTGCGGACGGGCGGTTCCATGGCCAGCAGCGAGACCACCTGCAGCAAGTGGTTCTGCACCACGTCCCGCACCGCGCCCAGCTCCTCGTACAGCGCGCCTCGACCCTCCACGCCGAAGCTCTCGGCCATCGTGATCTGGATGCTCGACACGTGGGCGCGGTTCCAGAGCGGCTCGAGGAACGAGTTGGCGAAGCGGAAGTACAGGAGATTCTGGACGGACTCCTTGCCCAGGTAGTGGTCGATCCGGAAGACGTCGTTCTCACCGAAGGCGGTGTGGAGAACCTCGTCGAGCTCGCGCATCGATGCCAGGTCGCGCCCGAAGGGTTTTTCCACCACCACCCGCCCACGGGCGGCAAGCCCGGCGGTGGCGAGCTGTCCGACGACCGTCTCGAACAGGCTGGGTGGGATGGCGAGGTAGTACAGCGGGCACCGGCTGTGCTCGAGGACCCGCGTCAGTCGCTCGAAGGTGTTGGGGTCCTGGTAGTCGCCGGCGACGAAGACCAGCTGCTTCTCGAGCTCGTCGGTGGCCGCAGCGTCCGGTTGCTCGGCGTGTTCGGCGATGCTGCTTCTGATGTGTGATCGCAGCCAGTCCTCCGTGCGGTCGCCGCGGGCCACCCCGACGACGGGCACGTTCAGTCGTCCGCGGCGTGCCAGGTTGTGAAGCGCAGGAAAGATCTTCTTGTAGGACAGGTCACCGGTGACGCCGAACACGACCACCGCGTCACATGCGTCGGGCGGCCGGGGCTCTGGTCCTGGCACGTGGAGTCTCCTCTGGGCGACCTCTCCCACCCTAGTTGGGACTGGGCGATGGCTATCCACAGGACGAAGGCAGTCGGTGCGACAGACACCTGCTCTGCACCACCCTGAGGGCTTCCGACCTCCAGGAGGGCACCATGAACGAGATCTTCGTGACCGTCGCCGGCACGGTGGGCACCGATGTCAGCCACGCGGCGGGGGAGCGCAGCAACCGTGCACGCTTCCGGATGGCGACCGCTGAGCGGTATCTCGACCGCGCGACAGGGGAGTGGGTCGACCGCGAGACCGTCTGGCTCGACGTGGTGTGCTGGAAGGCGCTTGCCGACCACGTCGCCGCATCCATCCACAAAGGTGACCCCGTGCTCGTGCGAGGCCGACTGCGGGTGTCCACATGGGAGAGCGAGCAGGGGCCGCGGCAGTCGATCCAGGTGATCGCCACCTCGGTCGGTCACGACCTGTCGCGTGGCCGGTCCACGTTCACACGTCACCGTCGCGCGGAGCCACAGGCGGCTCCCGAGGTCGCCTGACGCCGGCACACCGGCCAGAGCGGGCGGGACGCCGCTCGTTAGGCTTCCCGACATGGCTGAGTTCATCTACACCATGTCCAAGGCGCGCAAGGCGCACGGCGACAAGGTCATCCTCGACAACGTGACCCTGGCGTTCTACCCCGGCGCCAAGATCGGTGTCGTCGGCCCGAACGGGGCCGGCAAGTCGAGCGTGCTGAAGATCATGGCGGGCCTGGACCAGCCCTCCAACGGTGACGCCATGCTCACCCCCGGATACACGGTGGGCATCCTGCTGCAGGAGCCCGAGCTGAACCCGGACAAGAACGTCCTCGAGAACGTGCAGGAAGGCGTCGCCGAGACCAAGGGGATGCTCGACCGGTTCAACGAGATCTCGCAGCAGATGGCCGAGCCGGACGCCGACTTCGACGCGCTGATGGCTGAGATGGGCACCCTGCAGGAGCAGCTCGACCACCGCAACGCCTGGGACCTCGACTCACAGCTCGAGCAGGCGATGGACGCACTGCGCTGCCCCCCGCCGGACGCCGACGTCACCATCCTCTCCGGTGGTGAACGACGACGTGTGGCGCTCTGCAAGCTGCTGCTCCAGCAACCCGATCTGCTGCTGCTCGACGAGCCCACCAACCATCTCGACGCCGAGAGCGTGCTGTGGCTCGAGCAGCACCTCGAGAAGTATCCGGGCACTGTCGTCGCGGTCACCCACGACCGGTACTTCCTCGACAACGTCGCGCAGTGGATCCTCGAACTCGACCGCGGTCGGGCCTACCCGTACGAGGGCAACTACTCCACCTACCTCGAGGCGAAGGCCGCCCGGCTGAAGGTCGAGGGTCAGAAGGACGCCAAGCGCAAGAAGCGCCTGCAGGACGAGCTCGAGTGGGTGCGGTCGAACGCGAAGGCGAGGCAGACCAAGAGCAAGGCGCGTCTGGACCGGTATGAGGAGATGGCAGCCGAGGCCGACAAGCACCGCAAGCTCGACTTCGAGGAGATCCAGATCCCACCGGGTCCGCGTCTGGGCAGCACCGTCATCGAGGCGCACGACCTGGTCAAGGGCTTCGACGAGCGGCTGCTCTTCGACGGCCTGTCCTTCACACTGCCCCGCAATGGGATCGTCGGAGTCATCGGGCCGAACGGCGTCGGCAAGACCACGTTGTTCCGCATGATCGTCGACGAGGAGAAGCCGGACGGCGGCGAGATCAAGGTAGGCGAGACCGTCAAGATCTCATACGTCGACCAGGGGCGTTCCGGGCTCGACGGCGACAAGACCCTCTTCGAGGTGGTGTCCGACGGGCTCGACTGGATCAAGGTCGGCAACGTCGAGATGCCGTCCCGCGCCTACGTGGCAGCGTTCGGTTTCAAGGGTCCGGACCAGCAGAAGCCGGCCAAGGTGCTCTCCGGCGGAGAGCGGAACCGCCTCAACCTGGCGCTGACGCTCAAGCAGGGCGGCAACGTGCTGCTGCTCGACGAGCCGACCAACGACCTCGACGTCGAGACCCTGGCGAGTCTCGAGGACGCCCTTGCTGGAGTTCCCCGGCTGCGCCGTGATCACCTCGCACGACCGTTGGTTCCTCGACCGCGTCGCCACGCACATCCTCGCGTACGAGGGTGACTCGCAGTGGTTCTGGTTCGAGGGCAACTTCGACTCGTACGAGAAGAACAAGATCGAGCGGCTCGGGGCCGAGGCGGCACGCCCGCACCGCACCACGTACCGCAAGCTCACCCGCGGCTGATCGGATGGCGCGGCACCGCTTTCTCTGCTCCTTGCGATGGTCGGACATGGACGCGTTCGGCCACGTCAACAACACCCGGTTCTTCACCTACCTCGAGGAGGCTCGGGTCGACCTGCTCTTCGTCCACGCCGGTGAGGAGGTAGCGCGCGAGCGCCTGTCGTCGGGCATCGTGGTTGCGCGGCACGAGATCGACTACAAGGCACCCCTGGTGTTTCGACCTGAGCCGGTCCCGATCGACGTGTGGGTGTCACGACTGGGCAATTCGTCGTTCACTGTTCGCTACGAGGTGTGCGACGACGGTGGGCCGGTGTACGCCGAGGCTGCGACCGTGCTGGTCCCGTACGACGTCTCTGCTGAGCGCCCCCGCCGGTTGTCGACCGAGGAGCGGGCCGCCCTCGAACCCTTCCTCGAGCCATGAGCAACCACGTCGTGGTCGCCGACGAGGTCGACCGGCAGGGTCTCGTTCAGTACCTCGAGCGGCTCGTCGCCCTGGACAACCGGGCGGCCGTCCGACTGCAGGCTGGGGGGACGGTTCTCGGCGTGTGGAGCGGGCCACCCTTCGAAGTGGTGGCGCTCCGACCGGTCGCCCTGGGTGAGCCGATCCGGCTGGACACCACAGTGTCCGCCCAGCGCCTGCTCGAGCGTGCACGCAAGGGACTCGTCCTCGAGATCCCTGCCTCGGTCAGCGGACCGACCTGGGTGGGCCTGCTCCCTCCGCGCAGTGGTTGGGAGGAGCGACTGCGAGGCGACGTGGGGAACGTGCGTGCAGCAGTGGAGATGGCCAAGCACTTCTTCCACGAGCGCGCGGAGGGCGTCACCGACAGGGCTGCGCTCGAGCAGATCGCCCACGACGTCTGGGAACGAACGTGCTTGGCCGAGGTGCCGGTGCGCGCGGCGCACGCAGCCGAGTCCTTGGGGCTGATGGGCCCGGCCGACGGGGTCGCAGTGGCGTACTCGACCGACACCTGGACGCGGCTGGCGGTGCCCGGGGGCAGCGTCGCTGCTCGTCGAGGCCTGCTGCCGTCGATCCCGGTCCTGCCACTTCCCTGACCTCAGGATCGTTGGGCGTCTCGGACGTTCGAAATGGGGTGAACCGGGCTCCATAGCCCACATGCACGAGTCCGATCGGGTGACGGATGGCCCGAAACGTCAAGGACGCCGTCCTGCGGGGACGACAGGCAGTCATGACCACGCTCACCCGACGCCACGTGCTCGGCTTGGCGGCAGCCGGGGCCGGTGCGGCCACGCTGCCGCTGGCGGCTGGCGTCGCGTCCGCGGCCGGGACGGGGGCCGACTTCGTCAGCAACAACCAGGACCTGCACCTGCTGCGACGGGCGACGTACGGTGCCACCCCGTCCACCGTGTCGCGGATCAAGCGCCTGGGACGGCGGGAGTGGCTCGACCAGCAGCTCAGGCCGGCAAGCATCGACGACTCCGCATGCGACCGAGCTGATCCGGACACGGTTCCCGCGGGTCGGGTGGACGATCCCCGAGGCGCGCGACGGCCTCGAACCCTTCTCCTGGGATCTCATGTTCGAGCTCTCCATGGCGACGGTGGCCCGGGCGACATGGAGCAAGCGACAGCTCTTCGAGGTCATGTGTGACTTCTGGTCCAACCACCTCAATGTCACCAACCCGAGCGACCGGGTGTGGGACAACCGCCAGGACTACGACCGGCGCGTGATCCGACGCCATGCACTGGGGCGCTTCGAGGACATGCTCATCGCGAGCGCGACGCACCCGGCGATGCTTCTCTACCTGAACAACGCCGACTCGACCAAGGAGAACCCGAACGAGAACTACGGGCGTGAGCTGCTCGAGCTGCACTCGGTCAGTGTCGATGGCGGGTACGACGAGGCGGACATGCGCAACTCGACGCTGATCATGACCGGGTTCGGGATCAACTGGACCCAAGGGACGTTCCAGTACACCGCGCGGGAGCACTACCGGGGGCCGGTCACCGTGATGGGGTTCTCGGACCCGAATCCGGACGCCGACGGCTACGCGATGGGCATCCGTTACCTGAAGTACCTGGCCAACCACCCCTCCACGGCGCACCACCTCGCCCACAAGCTGTGTGTGCGCTTCGTCGCGGACGACCCGGACCCTGCATTGGTCAACCGACTGGCAGCGACCTATCTCGCCTCGGGGACCGCCATCACGCCCGTGCTCCGCAAGCTCTTCCGCAGCCCCGAGTTCGCCGCTTCGCTGGGCGAGAAGACCCGGCGTCCGTTCGAGGACCTCGTCGCCACCCTTCGCGTCCTCGGATACCGGCCCGACAAGCGTGGGCGTGCGGGCATGCAGGCGTTGGTGTGGATCGCCGACGGCCTCGGACAGCAGCCGCTCGCCTGGTCACCACCCGACGGGTACCCGGACGTCGCCTCGTCGTGGCAGTCCGCCGGGGTGACGCTCGGTCGCTGGAACACGCACCTGTCCCTGGCGGCGCACTGGTGGCCGGACGAGCTCACCCAGCCGCCGCTGCGCTCGCTGCTCCCTGACCGACTCCCGCGTACGCACGGGGCGCTCGTGGACGCGCTGGCGCAGCGGCTCGTCTTCCGCACCCTGGCACCCGCGCACCGCCAGGCCGTGCTCGGCTTCCTCGGTCGCGCGGCAACCGACCCGGTGACGAGCGGCTCGGAGGCGGTGGGGTGGCGACTGCCCTACCTCGTGGCCCTGATCCTCGACTCCCCGTACCACGGGATCAGGTGATCGTCATGGCCCGCACACCGTCCACCACCGAGAGCTGCGACTGCTCCGGAGTCTCCCGGCGCTCCTTCCTGCGCGGTCTGGGCGCGGTGGGGGCGCTGGCAGGTCTGGCCACGACCACGCTGTCGACGCGGATGGCCTTCGCGGCCGGTCCCTACACCGGCGACGTGCTCGTCGTGCTGTCCCTGCGCGGCGGCCTGGACGGCCTCAACACGATCGTGCCGACCGGAGACCCCCGCTACCGGCAGGCGCGTCCGACGATCGCCATCCCGCAGAACGCCCTGCTGCCGCTGGACGCGATGTTCGGGCTGCACCCGGCGATGGCGCCGCTCAAGCCGTGGTGGGACAGCGGTCATTTCGGGGCCGTGCAGGCCGTCGGCATGACCAACCCGACGCGCTCGCACTTCGAGGCCATGGAGGAGCTCGAACGGGCCGCTCCCGGCACCTCCACCCGGACGGGGTGGCTGGACCGGACGCTCGGCCTTCGGGACTCCGGAACGGCCTTCCAAGCGGTCCAGCTCGGGAGCGGGATGGCGGCCCCTGCCTTCCGCGGCCCGTCTCCCGAGCTGGCCATGTGGTCGGTCGACGACTTCGAGCTGTCGGGGGCCTGGGACGCCGACGAGCGGCGACGCTGGGGTGATGCCTTGACCGGTCTGCACGAGGGTGCGCCCCCTGCCCTTGGGGTGCCCGCGGCGACCACACTGTCCGCCCTGTCCGGCGCGGCCCAGATGCAGGACGCCGGCTACACACCGGCCGCCAACTACCCGAACACCGACCTCGGGCGGGCGCTGCGTGACGTGGCGCGCGTCGTCAAGGCGGGCGTGGGGCTGCAGGTCGCCGCTGTTGACTACGGCGACTGGGACATGCACACGGACATGGGAACGGTCCAGTCCGGGTGGCTGTACGACAAGCTCGACGAGCTGTCCAGGAGCCTCGATGCCTTCGCGACCGATCTGGGTCCCAAGCTCGGCGACGTCACCCTCGTCACGCTCACCGAGTTCGGTCGGAGTCTGGTCGAGAACGGCTCGGGTGGCGTCGACCACGGACACGGCCAGGCCGTGCTTCTGCTCGGTGGTGGGGTGCAGGGCGGACAGGTCCACGGCACGTGGCCGACCCTCGAGCCAGGGGCCCTCGCCGGGGGTGACCTGGCCGGCACGACCGACTACCGACAGATCCTGGCCGAGATCCTCGAGAAGCGGTGCGAGGGGTCGGAGATCTCAACGGTGTTCCCCGGCGTCGGCAGTGACCGGCTCGGTGTGGTCAGAGCTCGGGGCTGACCACACCCGGCGTGTCGGTGTTCACCAAGGAGTGGGCGGCCATCTGCAGGTAGCCCCACAGCTCTGCGTCGGTGTCGGCGTCGAGCTCGAGGGCGTCCACCCCGGCGCGCATGTGGGCCAACCACCGGTCGCGCGCGTCGGCGTCCACCCGGTAGGGGGCATGCCGCATCCGCAGCCGCGGGTGACCGCGCTGGTCGGAGTAGGTGCGGGGGCCGCCCCAGTACTGCTCGAGGAACATGCGGAGGCGGTCGGCCGCCGGGCCTAGGTCCTGCTCGGGGTAGAGCGGTCGCAGGACTGGGTCGTCAGCCACTCCGGCGTAGAACACCTCGACGAGGCGCCGGAAGGCGTCCGTACCGCCGATCCGGTCGTACAGCGAGGGGGTCGATGCGTCCACGCGGGTGATTCTTCCAGGGGTGGCTAAGCCGCCGTACGTGTGGGACCGATGACAGGGGTGAACGGGCAAGGGATCCGGATCGGTCCGACCACGACTCTCCGCAACGCGGTCGGCGCGGATCCCCTCGGCGGCGGCGTCGGGTCAGCACCACCCTCCTCGGTGCGACCCGACCCGCCGCCCTTTCTCGTCCGGTGCACTCCCTGGTCAATCTCCGCTGCTTCCGACACGATCAACGTCATCGGCGATACCCCCACGGAGAGGCCGCAACATGTCCGCAGCTGAGCCCATCGAGGTCCGAGACATGGCGATCGTGCACACGACGTTCAGGAGAGCTTTTGAGGAGTCGGCGCAACTCGTGCGCGCTGACCCCATGCCTTCAGCGAATCGAGTGCAGTTCCTGGGCGACCACATCGACTTCATCGTCATGATGTTGCACCACCACCACGAGAGCGAGGACCTGCTGCTGTATCCGCTGTTGGCTGAGCGGGCGCCGGATCAGCTCACGATGGTCGATGAAGTCGGTCATCAGCACGTCGAGGTGAACGGCGCGATCGACGCCGTCTCCGAGTCCTGCTCGGCCTGGCGCCGCGCCCCGTCAGCCGACACCGGCGAACGGCTGGCCGCCTCGCTCGAGGCTCTCAACATCGTGCTGCAACCCCACCTCGACGACGAGGAGCAGAAGGTCGTGCCCTTGGCGGCCGTGACTCTCACGGAAGAGGAGTGGGGCGCAGTGGCAGAGCACTCGCAGGCCGGGATCCCGAAGAACATGATGCCGGTCGCGTTCGGCCTGCTTCTCGAACCCCTGAACGACACGGACAAGGCGTACATGAAGGGACATCTGCCGACACCCGTGCGGTTGCTGTTCCCGCTGTTGATTCAGCGCCCCTGGGACAAGTACGCCAAGCGGCTGCGACACGGCACCTGACGTCTACGGGGCGTCCGGCTCCGCAAGAGGGTTCTGCGTCGGGTTCGGGAGGGGGATGCTCGCCGCCTCCAACGCCTTCACAGCGCGGACGCGGAGCTCACGAGCGACGGAGACCTGCTGCTCGTGCACGGTGTGAAGCCGGATCCGGATCGTGACGGCGGTCGCGGTGATCGACTCGACACCGACCACCGGTTCGTCGGGCATGATCCGATTGGCCCATGCCCCGTCCTGCTGCAGCTCGGTCACGGTCGTGACGAGGACGGACTTGGCCTGCTCGAGGTCAGCGCCGTGCCCCACCGGCACATCGACGACAGCCACGGACCATCCCTGGCTGCGGTTGCCGAGCTCGGTGACCGAGCCGTTGGTGACGTACCAGACGGTCCCGTCGAAGTCGCGGACCGTCGTGATGCGCAGGCCGACGTCCTCGACGGTCCCGGTGATGCCGTTGATCGTCACGACATCGCCGACTCCGTACTGGTTCTCCAGGATCATGAAGACGCCGGACAGAAAATCGCGCACGATCGTCTGCGCACCGAAGCCGATGGCGATACCGGCGATTCCCGCACTGGCCAGGAGCGGCGCGATGTTGATGCCGATCGAGCTCAGTGCAAACAGGATGGCCACGGCAGCGATGACGAACGTGCCGACCGACATCATCAGGGACGCGACTGCTGCCGCCCTGGCGCGATACCGCTCGATCGCCATCTCGCGCTCGCGCGGTGAGTCCTTGTCGCCGGACAGGTAGCGCGTCACCGCCGACTTGGTGAAGGTCACCGTGGTCCTGCGGACGAAGCGGTGCCACAGCCAACGGGCCAGCAGAGCGAGCAGAAGAACGACGACCACGACGACGACGGAGCCGAGCACGGTGTCGTCGAGCCAGCTGACCACCTGCTCCGAGGTGCTCTCAGCCCGTGGCATCAGCGTTCGCGGGATCAGCATCGTAGGAGAACGCTACTGGGTCAGGCGTCCCAGCGGAGGCCGGTCTGGGCCGCGGCGAAGGTCAGGGTGTCGACCGAGAGCTCGACGGCTCGGGTCACCGCGCGTGCTCCGTGACCGACGTCCGACTCGCGTCGGACCAGGATCGGCCGCACTCCGGACGTCGCGTGCTGCAGGGCGGCGGCCATCTTGCGCGCATGGAGCGGATCGACGCGCGTGTCACCGTCGAAGACGGTGAACAAGGTCGCCGGATAGTCGACGCCGTCACGGACGTGGTGGTAGGGCGAGTAGCCGAGCAGCCACTCGAGCTCGGTGGCGTCCGACGCCGTGCCGTACTCGTCGGACCAGGTCTGTCCGAGTCCGTGCTGCTCGTACCGCACCATGTCGAGCAGCGGAGCGGCGCAGATGACGGCGGCGTACAGGTCCGGGCGTTGAGTGAGCGCCGCACCGACCAGCAGCCCGCCGTTGGAGCCACCCGAGATCGTCAGCTGCTCGCGGCGTGGTGACGCCATGGGCCACCAACCACTCAGCGGCAGCGTGGAAGTCGTCGAAGACGTTCTGCTTGGTGTCCCGCATGCCGTCGCGGTGCCACTGCTCGCCCTCTTCGCCGCCACCGCGCAGGTTCGCGACCGCGTAGACGCCCCCTGCCTCGACCCACGCGAGGATGGTGGCGGAGTACGCGGGGGTCAGGGCGACGCCGAAACCGCCGTACCCGTTGAGGATGGTCGGCGCCGGAGACGAAGGTGCGTCGGAGCGGCGCAGCACGAACATCCGAACCTCGGTCCCGTCCTTGGACGCGTACACCACCTGTTCCGCGGTCACGGGCGGTACCTCGACCGAGCCTGGGGCGGTTGCCCAGAGCGTCGTCTCGTCCGTGCGGGCGTCGTAGTGGTACACCGACGCCGGCGTGGTGTGGTCGGTGTAGCCGAACCACGCCTCGTGCCCCCCCTCGGGCCGGTCGCTCATCCCGGCGACGGTGCCGAGACCGGGCATCGGGACCGATCCGGTCTCGGCTCCGGTGCGCAGGTCGTGCCGGTGGATGCGTCCGACGGCGTGGGCGCTGCGGGCGACCAGCAGGACCGGGTCGGCCAGCTCGTCACCGTCGAGCACGGACCATCCCTCGAGGACAGCCTCGGCGTCCTCCGGCACCAGCTCGCGCCAGGTGTCGATGGTCCAGACACCGGGCTCACTCACCAGGATCCGGCCCCGGGGGGCGTCCAGGTTCGTGTACGCGTAGATCAGACCGTCCCGCCCGAACTGCAGTGACGTCTGGGCGTCGACACCTTCCTGCACGGTGACGAGCGCGGGGGCATCGGGGCGGGACGCCGTGAGGTCCGCCACCCAGAGGTCGTTGCGCGGCTCGGTGCCGGCGGCGGCCGTGATGGACATCCACCGGCCGTCGCGGCTGACCGTGACGCCGTAGTAGTTGGTGGCGTCCTTGCCCTCACCGAAGACCAGGGTGTCGGTGTCGGGGTCGGTGCCGACCCGGTGCAGCCAGACGCGACGGTGGAACTGTTCCTCACCCGCGGGAACCTGGTCGGCCGGGAGTCGCCGCACGTAGTAGTAGGAGTCTCCGCCGACCATCCAGGCCACCGGGGAGTAGCGGGCGCGGTCGATGGGCCCGTCGACGGTCTCGCCGGTCGTGACGTCCATGACGCGCAGCACCGACTCCTCGGTACCGCCCTCGGACAGCTGGTAGGCGAGCAGATGCCCTTCCTTGCTCGGCTGCCAGGTGTCGAGCGTCGTGGTGCCCGAGGCGTCGATCTCCATCGGGTCGATCAGGACGCGCTCGGTGCCGTCGGCCTCGATGACCAGCAGCACGGCGTGCTCCTGCTCGGCGGTACGCCGCATGAGGAACTGGCGATCACCTCGCCACACGGGCACCGTGATCATGCCCGCACCGACGAGGTCCGACACCCGAGCACGCACGTGCTCCTGGCCCGGCCACGTGACTCGTGCCTCGGCGAAGAGTGCGTCCTGGACCTTCGACCACGCCACCGTGCGCTCGTCCTCGGCGTCCTCCAGCCAACGGTACGGATCGGCCACCTGGTGACCGTGCAACGTCTCGACCAGGGGGAGGCGCTCGGCCGACGGGTAGTCCGGGCGTGCGGTGTCAGAAGGCATGTCGACCACCCTAGGACCCGTCACGGGTGCGTCGACCGAGGAGGTTGCACCGCAAGTTGCTGGCCCCCGGGCGCGACTCCGGTCACACTGGTGGGGCCATGTCTCGAGCCCTGGTGCTGAACGCCACCTTCGAGCCGCTCTGCGTCGTCCCGGATCGCAGGGCGCTCGTGCTGGTGCTTGCGCAGAAGGCCGCCCCGGTGGAGCACACCGACCAGGTAGCGCGTAGCGAACGACGGGTCGAGCCCGTCCCGTCCGTCGTCCGGCTCATCCGCTACGTACGGGTGCCGCACCGGGCCCACGTTCCGCTGACCCGTCGTGCCGTCTTCGCGCGCGACGGCGGTCGCTGCGTCTACTGCGACTCGCCCGCGACGAGCCTCGACCACGTGGTGCCGCGCAGCCGGGGTGGGCTGCACGTGTGGGAGAACGTGGTGTCGGCCTGTCGTCGCTGCAACCACCTCAAGGCGGACCGCGACGTGTCCGACCTCGGCTGGCGCATGCGCCATGCGCCGTTCCAGCCGGTCGGGCCCGGCCTGGCGCATCCTCGGGGCCGGTCGCGCCGACCCCGCGTGGGTGCCCTACCTGCTCGACCACGCCGGGCGAGGCGCTGGCGCGTCCGCGGCGCGGAACGCCTTCCAGCCGCTTGCGCTCCCTGCCTGACCGATCCGGGCCCGACCTCGGCTACCGTGGCGCCATGTCCACGGTCGAAGTCCTTGGGTGGTTCGTGCTCCTGCCGCTGACGTTCTACGTCGTGGTGACGCTGCTGGTGTTCACACCGTCGTGGGTCCGTAGTCCGAAGTACCGTCCCGGCCTCTCCTGGTGGGCCCAGCCCGTCTGGATCGGTGGCGGTGACCTCGACGCGGCCGCCTCGGCGCAGCCGTTGCAGGAGGGTGGTGGCTGCAGTGCCCGCTGGTGAGGCGTTCTCCGGAGCCCAGGCGCAGGCGATCGAGCGCGCCATCGCACAGGCGCACGCCGAGAGCGACCTGCACTACTCGGTGTTCGTCGGTGCCCCGACGGTGACCTGCGCGAGCAGGGACGCCGGCTGCTCGGAGCCCTGGGCGACCAGGCGGACCGATCTGTGGTCGTCCTCGTCGATCCCGCGCACCGCAAGCTCGAGATCCTGACCGGGGCCACGCGTCCCGCTACCTCGACGACCGGGCGACAGCTCTCGGTGCGATGTCGATGACCTCGTCGTTCGCGGCCGGCGACCTCGCCGGCGGCATCGTCGCCGGTCTTCACACGCTCAGCGAGCACGCCCGTCAGCCGCGCACCCTGCACTCGGGCACCGACTTCTGACAGCCCGCCGAGTGCTGGGCTGGTTGACGCCAGGCCCGCCGAGTGCGGGGCTGGTTGACGCGCAAGCCCGTCGAGTGCGGGGCTGGTTGACGCCAGGCTCGCCGAGTGCGGGTCCGAGGACCGTCCACGATCTCGACCAAGCGTCATCCACAGATCAGTTCGGGGCACCCACCCCAGGTTCACCCTCGGGCCACTCTGCGCAGCATGTTGCCATCAAGTCCCTTTACCCGCGACGAGGCCCGAGACCTCGGCTTGAAAGACCGACACTGGCGCACGCTGAGCGAGGAAGGTCTCGTGCGGGAGGTGCTGCCGGGATTCTTCGTCGACGCGAAGGTGCCCGACACCCTCGAGCTTCGCCTCGCCATCACTAGACGGGCAATCTCGGAGGATGTCGTCGTGGCCCGTCGTGCCGCTGCCTGGATTCACGGCGTGGACGCTCTGGACCATCGAGGGTTCCCGGCGACGCCGAGAATTGACACGGTCACTCGAACCCCTGGGCGGAGACCGTGCAATCGCCTCATGGAGGCCCACGTGGCTGATGATCTTCTCCCCTCTGACGTGATCGAAGTCGGCGGGCTCAGGGTGACCACGCCCCTACGCACGGCTTCGGATCTAGCTCGGTTTGCACCTCGCACGGACGCGCTGGTGGCCGTCGACGCCTTCTTGCACCTGGAGTTGATCGATCTGGGCGAGTTCACCAAGCAGCTCGTTCGCTGGAAGGGCCGTCGGGGGATCCGCCAGGCTTACTCGACGGCCGAGAAGGCGGATGGACGATCTCAGTCTGGCGGTGAGTCTCGGCTTCGACTCCGGGTCCTCGACATGGGCCTGCCGAGACCCGAGCTCCAGATACCCGTCTACGACCTCTTCGGTCGGGTGCGGTTCTTCCTGGATCTGGGATGGGAGCACTGGCGTCTCGCGCTCGAGTACGACGGAGAGGAGTTCCACCCGGAGGAGCAACGCGCGCACGACGAAGCCCGACGTGGCTGGATCGAAGGGCGAGAATGGACGGTTCGGGCCTTCAGACGCGAGGACATCTTCACGACGTCACTTCACTTCGAGCAGCAGGTGTCGGAACTCGTTGCCGAGGCCAAGGCAGCCTCGAGCCAGCCATGACATCTCGGCGGGCTGTGGCGTCAACCAACCCAGCACTCGACGGGCCGTGGCGTCAACCAACCCAGCACTCGGCGGGCGGTGGCGTCAACCAACCCAGCACTCGGCGGGAATTCAGCTCACGGCTTGGACGCGCAGCGCGCGGCGGATGCCGTCGGCGCCTTCGAGCAGCAGCCGACGCAGCGCCGGAGGCGTGTCATGCGCCGCCAGGTGTGCCTCGGTGCGGTCGATGGTCTCCTGCTCCACGAGGAATGCGGGGAAGAGCCCATTGACCAGCGTCTGCGCCGACTCGTTGGTGCGGGTGCGCCACACGTCCTCGATCATCCCGAAGTAGCGGTCGACGAAGGCTCGGTTCAGCTCGCTGTGATCGGGGTTGTTGAAGCCGGCAACGGTCGCGTTGAGCAGCGCATTGGGAAGGTCGTCCGAGTCCACGACGGCTCGCCAAGCGCTCTCCTTCGCCTCGAGGGTGGGCAGCGCCGCGCGGGTCGCGGCCGCTTGCCGCTCGCCACTGGCAGTCCGGTCACGCTCCAGCTCAGCCTCGATCGCCTCATCGTCCGCACGACCCATGGCGACGAGTCGGTGCAGCAGCGCCCATCGCAGGTCGGCGTCGACGGTCAGGCCGGTGAACGGGTCGCTGCCGTCCAGGGCAGCGCTCACCAGCGACAGCTGCTCGTCGGTTCGCGCGAGAGAGACGAAGGAGCGGACGAGGGAGAGCTGACGATCCGAACCCGGCTCGGCGTCGCGCGCCTGCTCCCCGAGGAAGTCGGCGAAGTCCGCCAGCGCTGCCTCGCGTCCGGCCACCGGGGTGAACAGGTGCAGGGCCGACGCCGCCTGCCGCAGCACCCCCTGCTGGACACCGATGTCGGACTCGTGAGGCAGCCCGCTGCGGACGAGGGCCACCCAGTCCGACGCCGACAGCTCGGCGTCCCGCGTCATGTCCCAGGCGGCGGTCCAGCAGAGGGCGCGCGCCAGGCTGTCGCGCAGCTCCCCGATGCCATCGACGAGGGTTCGAGCGGAGCGCTCGTCGAGCCTGATCTTGGTGTAGGCGAGATCGTCGTCGTTCACCAGCACGAGGTCCGGCTGCTCCACACCGACGAGCTCGGGCACCGCCGTACGCTCACCGACCACGTCCAGCTCGACTCGTTGCTCGCGCACCAAGCCGGCCTCACTGCGACGGTAGAGGCCCACGGCCATCCGATGCGACCTCAGGGTCGGGTGGTCCGCCGGCGCGGACTGCACGATGTCGAACGTCGTGAAGCGACCGTCGGCGTCCGTGGTGAACTCGGGGCGGACGGTGTTGAGACCGGCGGTCTCCAACCACTCCTTGGCCCAGCTCGACAGGTCGCGGCCGGAAGTCCTCTCGAGCGCGCCGAGCAGGTCCGACAGCTCGGTGTTCCCCCACGCATGCTCGTCGAAGTACGAGCGAACCCCCTGGACGAAGGCGTCACGGCCGACCCACGCCACCAGCTGCTTGAGCACTGACGCGCCCTTGGCGTACGTGATGCCGTCGAAGTTGACCTCGACGTCCTCGATGTCCCGGATGTCCGCGGAGATGGGGTGGGTCGACGGCAGCTGGTCCTGCCGATAGGCCCAGGTCTTCTCGAGGTTGGCGAACGTGGTCCACGCGTTCGTCCAGTGGGTCGCCTCCGACTGTGCGAGGACCGACGCGTAGGTGGCGAACGACTCGTTGAGCCACAGGTCATCCCACCAGCGCATCGTCACGAGGTCGCCGAACCACATGTGCGCGAGCTCGTGCAGGATCGTCTCGGCGCGACGCTCGTAGGCCGCGTCGGTGACCTTGGACCGGAAGACGTAGTCCTCGAGGATGGTCACTGCACCGGCGTTCTCCATCGCACCGGCGTTGAACTCAGGCACGAACAGCTGGTCGTACTTCTCGAACGGATAGGGACGGGCGAACAGCTCCTCGAAGAAGTCGAACCCGCGCTTGGTGACGTCCAGGACGCGATCCGCGTCCAGGTACTCCGAGAGCGAGCGGCGGCAGAACACCGCCATCGGAATGCCGCGGTGCTCGTCGCGGACCGCGTGGTACGGGCCGGCCACGAGCGCGGTGATGTACGTGGACATGCGCGGCGTCGGATCGAACACCCAGCGCGCGGTTCCTGCAGTGATCGTCTCGGGCGTCGGGGTGGGGGAGTTGGAGATGACCTCCCAGTCGTCCGGTGCGGTGACGGCGAAGGCGAAGGTGCCCTTGAGGTCGGGCTGGTCGAAGCAGGCGAACATACGTCGTGCATCGATGACCTCGAACTGGGTGTAGAGGTACACCGCTTTGTCCACGGGGTCGACGAAGCGGTGCAGCCCCTCGCCCGTGTTCATGTACGCGCAGTCGGCCACGATGCGGAGCTCGTTCTCGGACGCCAGCCCGGTCAGGTTCACTCGTGCACCGTCGAAGGCGGCCACGTCGACGTCAGCGCCGTTCAGGGTGATCGACCGGACGCGTGGGGCGATGAGGTCGATGAAGGTCTCGGCTCCGGACTCGGCGGAGAAGCGCACCACGGTGTCGGAGAGGAAGGTCTCGTCGCCCGTGGTCAGGTCGAGTGTCACCTCGTAGGCATCGACGCTGAGCAGGCCGGCGCGCGTGCGCGCCTCGTCGCGGGTCAGGTTCTCGCCGGGCACGGGCTCTCCTTCGGGGCGGGGATCGACGGCCACGCTACGCCCGTCACTCGCGAGCGCGCCGCTCTCAAACCTAGTGGAGCCGAATCCAGTCCGGCACCGGGATTCCTGGAAGGCCTGCTGCTGGCAGCTCAGTCGTTGAGCATGACGCCACGGGTCACGACGAACGCGTTCGCCACGGCCACGACGGGCGTCATGATGAGGGCCATGGCGAGCATCCCGGCCACCACCGCCAGCCAGTAGCGAGATCCCGGATGCGGCCTCCGGTCTCGACGGCCCCCTCGTTGTGCGCCCGGACGAGCCACCAACCGACGATGCTGGCCACGATTCCGACCGATGAGATCACGATCGAGGCCACCAGGGGCAGGCGCTCGTGCTGGGTCGGGGAGGCACCGATCACGGCAGGGTCCTCGTGCCCAGCTGCACCTTCTCCAGTCTCGACGGTCCGAGTGCAGCACACATGAGGGGCTCATGCCACGCCTTCTGTGGTGATCTCACCAAACCTGCTGTCCAGTTTCTGGGGGTGCTCACCGCGAGGAGCCGATCCGGTGTGCGCTAGCGTTCCGGAGCGTTGTCCGCGTCGCACAGTTGCTCGCCAGTCAGCCGCCCATGGAGGCCCCTGTGACCACCCTGTCCCCCTCGCTCACCCGCCCGGGAACCCTTGCCGACCTGATCCCAGGGACCGGAGCCACTGCGATCGTCCGTGACGCCGCCCTGGTCGTCGGCGGTGCGGCGCTGACCGGCCTGGCGGCACAGGTGTCGATCACCATCCCGTCGATCTCCCCAGTGCCGTACACCTTGCAGACGTTCGCGGTGCTGCTGGTGGGTGCCTCCTTCGGATGGCTGCGGGGAGCACTGTCGATGGCGCTCTACCTTGCGGCCGGGCTGGCGGGTGTCCCGTGGTTCCAGGGCGCTGACTCGGGCTACGACGCGGCGCGGGCCACGATGGGCTACCTCGTCGGCTTCATCGTCGCGGCCGCAGTTGTCGGCTACCTGTCCGGACGCGGGAACGATCGCCGCTTCCTCAGCTCCACCGCGGAGATGTTCCTCGGGACGCTGATCATCTACGCGATCGGGGTTCCCGTCCTCATGAACGCGTTGGACGTCAATCTTGCGACCGGTCTCGAGTACGGGCTCTACCCGTTCGTCATCACCGACACGCTCAAGGTGCTGGCGGCGGCCGGCCTCTTCCCGCTGGCCTGGCGAATCGTCGAGAAGGTCAAGAAGGGCTGATGCGCGTCCACATCGGCTCCGACCACGCCGGCTTCGAGGCAAAGGGCGCTCTTGTCCGATCGCTTGCCGCGCGAGGCCACGAAGTGGTGGACCACGGCCCACACGAGTACGACGCGCTCGATGACTACCCACACTTCTGTCTGACGACGGGAGCCGCGGTCGCCTCGGACCCGGGCAGTCTGGGCATCGTGCTCGGAGGCTCGGGCAATGGTGAGCAGATTGCCGCGAACAAGGTCGACGGCGTTCGGGCGGCCCTCGTCTGGAGCGAGGAGATCGCACGGCTCGCGCGAGAGCACAACGACGCGAACGTGATGTCGCTGGGTGCGCGGATGCACGCGCAGGACGAGCTGCTCGCCTTCGTCGAGGCGTTCCTGGCGACACCCTTCAGCGGCGACGCGCGTCACATTCGGCGGATCGGTCAGCTGACCGACTACGAGCGGACGTCTCGCGTGCCCCCACTCCGCTGAGGCGTCGAGGGGGACGGCAGAGTGTCCCCATGCCCGAGGGTCACACGATCCACCGCATCGCGCGTGAGCACCGGTCGCACTTCGTCGGCGACGAGGTGCGCGTCACCAGCCCTCAGGGTCGGTTCGTGGACGCCGAGCGGCTCACGGGTCGCGCGCTGCGGGCGGTCGAGGCGTACGGCAAGCATCTGTTCTACGAGTTCGACGGCCGCCGCTACGTGCACGTGCACCTCGGACTGTTCGGCAAGGTCTGGACGGCGCGGCAGCCGGCGCCAGCAGCGCGACCGACGGTGCGGATGCGGCTCGCCGTGGACGACTGGTTCGCCGACCTGATCGGTCCCACCCGCTGCCAGCTGATCGACGGCGACCAGCGACAGCTGATCGTGAACAGACTCGGCCCCGATCCCCTCCGGCGCGACGCGGACCCCGCACGTGCCTGGGTGCGTCTTTCGCGCAGCAGCCAGCCCATCGCCGCCTTGCTCATGGACCAGACCGTCGTCGCCGGTATCGGCAACGTCTATCGCGCCGAGCTGCTCTACCGCGCGGCCGTGGACCCGTACCGTCCGGGCACCGACGTGGACGCCGAGACGTGGAGCGGTCTGTGGCAGGACGCCCGGACGCTGCTGCGCGCCGGTGTCCGCCAGGGACGGATCATCACCACCGAGCCGGCGGACCGGGAGCACCAGGGGCGCGTGGTGCGTGCGACCGACGCCCACTACGTCTACCGCCGCACCGGGCGTTGGTGCCGACGCTGCCGCACCCCGATCAGGTCAGCGGACCTGGCCGGGCGCGTCCTGTACTGGTGCCCGACCTGCCAGAAGTGACTCCTCAGAAGACGAACGGCGAGTAGGGGGCCGGGGTGTGCCGGAACGCGGCGCTCGCGGTGGCTGCCGCGCCCGCCGTGTGCTCCGACACCCAGCCGGCGGACCGGTGATCGACGAACGTGGTGCCGCCGAGGTACGCGGCGCCGAGCGACCGGACGTCCATCGACAGGTCAGGGGGGTCGCTGGTGCGTTCGCAGACCGCCCCTTCGGTGTCGCCGCTCAGCCGCCAACGCCCGGTGTTCTCCCGCACGTCGTCATCGCGGACTTCCAGGACGATGTCGATCGGGGCAGCGTAGGTGCGCCGGACCAGGGCGCCACCGACGTCCAGCAGCTTCACGTAGAGCTGGTCCTCCACCTGGCGGGTACCGCGCCGCGGCTCCTCGAGCCAGTGCTGCAAGGGATCGTCGACCGCTGTGTTCCATGCATCGACGCGTCCGGAGAGATCGAACTCGATGAGGTAGCGCCAGAGGGTTGCAGACGCTGCAGGGTCGAGCGCGAGCATGTGCCGCACCTGCACGGTGCCGTCGGCATAGCCCTCCGACCAGTTCGGCTTGAGGGTGTAGCGGACGTACCCGCGTGGTCCGTCCTCATCCAGTGCCACGACCGTGGTCAACGGGGACGCTCCACCGCGTTGATCCGCCGGGTCGTCCACCAGGCGTCGATGCCACTTCTCATCGATCGCGGGGAAGCCGGGACGCCTGGACCTCATGGCGTCGTAGACCTGCTGCGTCAGCTCGCGGTCCTCGGCGGGCGCCATCATGCGGAGCCAGATCGAGGCGTCGGTCGGTGCCTCGAACAGTGCGCCGGCAGCGCTGGGGATCACCGTCCTCATCAGTCGGGTCGCCACCCCGTATCCGAACCGCTGGTAGATGGGTGACTGCGCCGCCCAGAGTGCGGCGACCGGCTCGTTCCGTTCGGACGCCTGTGCGTGGAGCTGGGCGAGCATCATCCGCATCGCGCCCTGCCGCCGGTGGGTCGGGCGGACGCCGACCCAGGTCACACCGGCCGTCGGGACGGTACCGCCGGGCGTGCTGAGGTCGAGGGTGTAGATCGACGACGCCCCGACGACCTGGTCGTGATCCCATGCGAGCAGCGTCCGGTCCTGCTCCAGGATCGTGAGGTGGGGGGAGTCCAGGTTCTCTCCCGCCGCCTCCCCGAAGGCCGACTCGTCGACGTCGAGCAGGGCGCGCAGCGCCGACTCCGAATCACTGAAGCCCTCACCGAACGGTCGTACGACGATGGTCACGCCCCGTGCCTACCACCTCGACCCACTGGACTGCGAAGCCTTTTCCCGGCGCGAGGTCATCCGTAGGGTGGCCCGATGACGTGGACAGCGCCCCCAGCCACCCGCGAGGACCCTCCGCCAGTAGCCGACGAGCGCAGCACGCTGCTCGGGTACCTGGAGTTCCAGCGCCAGACCTTCCTGTGGAAGTGCTCCGGGCTGACCGGGGAGGAGCTCTCCCGTCGGTCGATCCCGCCGTCGACGCTGTCGCTGCTCGGCCTGATCAGGCACATGGTCGACGTCGAGCGCGCCTGGTTCCGGATCCGGATGTCGGGCGAAGACGTCGGATACCGGTACTGGACCGATGAGAACCCCGATGCCGACTTCGACGAGATCGACCCCCGGGACGGCGGAGGAGGACTACGGGGCACTCGTCGAGGAGATGGCGGAGGCACGTCGGCGGGTCGAGGGACGTGGACTCGGTGACACCTTCGTGCACCCCCGTACCGGTGACACGCTCTCGGTGCGGTGGCTCCTCACTCACCTGATCGAGGAGTACGCGCGACACAACGGTCACGCCGACCTGCTGCGCGAGATGATCGACGGCTCCGTCGGCGAGTAGACACTCGCCGCGGGGACCTTTGGGCACTGGCCCGGACCGGTGCTGAGGCACCAAGGTGAAGCCATGCAGCCCCACTGAGCCGTCGACGATGACCCTGTCCTTCTACGGCGCGACCGGCACCGTGACCGGCAGCCGCTTTCTCGTGCGCGCGGGCAGCGCGCACGTGCTCGTGGACGCCGGCCTCTACCAAGGACTCCGGGCGTTGCGACGCCGCAACTGGGACCCGGCACCGTTCGACCCCACCGTGCTCGACGCGGTCGTGATCAGTCACGCCCACCTCGACCACTCGGGCTACCTGCCGGTGCTGGCCCGCGACGGGTTCACCGGTCCGGTCATCGCGACCCACGACACCCTCAGTCTCGCCGAGCTGGTGCTGCGCGACAGCGCCAAGCTGCAGGAGGAGGACGCGGCGTATGCGGCCAGCAAGGGCTTCTCGAAGCACACCAGCCCGAAACCGCTCTACGACGCTGCCGACGTCGAACGGGTCCTGCCGCTCTTCACGCCGGTGGACTTCGACGAGGAGCGCGTGGTCAGTGACGAGCTCTCGGCGCGGCTGAGGCCCGCTGGGCACATCCTCGGCTCGGCCTCGGTGCTCCTCGAGTCGCCCTTCGGGTCGGTGCTGTTCAGCGGCGACCTGGGGCGTCCGCACCATCCGTTGCTGCGTCCACCGGAGCCGCCGCCGACCGTGGACACCCTGGTGATCGAGTCGACCTACGGCGACCGGCGACACCCGACGTCCGGCGTCGACGAGCTCGCCGACGTCGTGCGGCGCACCGTCGATCGGGGTGGTGTGGTGGTCATCCCTGCGTTCGCGGTCGACCGCACCGAGGTGCTGATGGTGGCTCTCGGACGGCTCTTGGCATCCGGTGACATCCCGGCGGTGCCCATCTACCTCGACAGCCCGATGGCGTTGCAGGTGCTTCGCATCTACCGAGAGGCGCTCCTGAACGAACGACGTGACGTTCGGGACGGCGTGGCGTCACTGCTCGAGGTCGCGGGGCTGCGCGAGGCTCACACCGCACTGGAGTCGCGCGAGCTGAACTCGCCCGATCACCCGTGCATCATCATCTCCGCCTCGGGCATGGCTGCCGGCGGACGCGTGGTGCACCACCTCAAGTACCTGCTCCCGGAGGAGCGGAACAGCGTGGTGCTGGTCGGGTACCAGGCCGTCGGGACGCGTGGCCGGGACCTCGTCGAGGGAGCATCTGCCCTGAAGATGCACGGGAAGTACATCCCTGTTCGGGCCGAGGTCACCCAGATCGAGGGCTTCTCGGTGCACGCGGACGCGGACGAGCTCCTGCAGTGGGCGTCACAGATGGTGGAGCCACCGGACACCACGTTCCTGGTGCACGGCGAGCCGGAGTCGTCGGCGGCTCTCGCGCGTCGCTTCCGGCAGGAGCTGCGGTGGAACGCCGTCGTGCCCCGCGACGGGGAGATGCCCGTCGTTTCCGGCAGGAGCTGCGGTGGAACGCTGTCGTGCCGCGCGACGGGGAGACCGTGCGGGTGAACCATGGGTAGGTGAGCCCACCCCTGTCTCCACTCGATCTCCACCTCGCGTCCACGGGAGGTCCTCGCGATCGGGTTCTGCTGGAACACGAGGAAGGTCGAGCTGACAGTCCCGTGGAGCAGAGGAGCCGACGATGTCGAGAGGTAGCCGGACCTTGACCTGGTCGCTGGTCGGGATCAGCACGATCATGGCCGCCGGACTGGTCGGAGGGCCGGGCGCCACGCCCGCGTCCGGTCGCCTGGCCGGCGACGATCGCGGGTCTCGGGAGTCGGGGGTGTCCCTGAGCCAGCAGGAGGCCGCAAACCTTCGCTACATCCGCGAGGAGGAGTTCCTCGCGCATGACGTCTACGTGATCATGTCCCGGCACTACCGGTTGCGGGTCTTCGGAACAATCGCTGACAGCGAGATGCGCCACACGGCCGCGGTGGCCGGGCTCCTCGAGACCTACGGGATCACCGACCCGGCTGCGTCTCACACGCTCGGGGACTTCACCGATCCCACGCTCCAGAAGCTGTTCGACGAGTTGACCGCCCGCGGCAAGAAGTCCCTGGTCGCGGCCCTCCGGGTGGGGGTTGTCATCGAACGCACCGATCTGGCCGACTTGGCGGACGCCCTGGACGTGTCGACCTCCAGCCACGTGGATGACGTGCTGCAGGCCCTCCGCAACGGTTCGAGGAACCACCTCTCCGCCTACCGATTCCAGCTCGATCAGCTCTGAGTCACCATCGGCAGGAACACCGTCATGCGGGTTCCGCTGCGTCCGTCTGAGGCCGCTTCGACCCGTCCCCCGTGTGCAGTGACGAGCTCTCGGACCACGGCCAGGCCGATCCCTGAGCCGCCGACCCGGTCGGCACCCTGCCCGCGCCAGAGCCGGTCGAAGACATGGGGCAGGTCGTCTTCGGAGATCCCGGGGCCTGTGTCGGACACCACAAGCCGGGCCTGGGAGTCGGTGGCGGCCACTTCCACCGTCACCGTATCTCCGGCCCGGCAGTAGCGTGCGGCGTTCGACAGCAGGTTGCTGACCACTTGACCTAGCCGGTCGGCATCACCCATGACGGTCACGGGACCTTCGGGGACATCGATGCGGAGCTCCATGTCCGACGCGCGAATGCGCGGCTCCTCGATGGCCGCCTGGGTGCGGGCGAGATGAGCGAGATCGACGGGATGACGCTGGAGTCGAAGCGCTCCGCCTTCGACGGCCGACAACGCCGCGAGATCGTCGACGATGCGCCCGAGCCGCAGGGTCTGGTCGTGGAGTCGTGAGACGACGACGGGGTCGGGAGCGAGCAGTCCGTCACGAATCTCCTCCAGTCCAGCCCGCAACGACGTCAGCGGCGTACGAAGCTCGTGGGCGATATCCGACGCGGCGCGCCGCCGGAGCTCCTCAGCCGACTCAACCTCGTCGGCCATCTCGTCAAGCGCGCGCGCGACATCGCCCAGCTCACCCACGGCGTCGACACCCGTGCGTGCTGTGCGGTCCCCGCTCGCGAACTTCCGAGCCGTCGCGGCCACTGCCGTCAGGGGACGCGACACACGCGACGTCACCAGGTAGGCGGCGCCCACCGCGACGGCGAGCGCGAGGACCGCGGCTCCGACGATCCACCACCAAGCGATACCGCGGGCGAGGTTGTAGGCGGAGGTGCGGAAGACCAAGCTGAAGGAGCCGACCGCGGTCCCGTCCACCACTACGGGAGCCGCGGCGCGGGCTCCGCCCTCGGGACCGTGACCAGGCCCGTGGCCGGCACCGTTCCCGGCCCCACCGCTGGCCCCAGCCACAGCGTCGCCCTCGGCGTCGAACACGAGCAGGGAGGCACCCGACGTGTTCGCGAGGGAGAAGGCTTCCGTCAGGTCTGCGTCCTGCCAGCCTCCCGCCGACGTGTAGGCCGCCGCCAGCGACGTCTCGACCTCCGCGCTCACGCTCTCTCTGTCCTGGCTGGTCAGCGAGCTCAGCCCGCGCCCGGTTCCGATGAACGCAGCGGTGGTGACCAGGGCGATGGTGAGGAGCGCAACGCCGACGAAGGCGAGCGTGAGGCGCGCTCCCAGCGATCCGCGTGGTTTGGAAATCTCGGGGGGGACACCGGCGTCAGCGGTCACGGTGCCACCCGAGCTGGTACCCGACGCCGACGACCGTATGCACGAGATCAGGTCCGGCGGGACCGAGCTTGCGGCGCAGATTCTTGACGTGTGAGTCGATGGTGCGCTCGTAGCCCTCGAACTCGTAGCCACGAACTCGATTCACGAGCTCGTACCGGGAGAAGACGCGTCCGGGCGAGGACGCGAGAGACGTGAGGAGTCCCCATTCGGTCGGGGTGAGGTCGAGCGCTTCACCGTCGATCGAGACGACGTGCCGAGGTTCGTCGATCGTGAGGCGTCCACCTCCGAACGAGGCAACCGGCTCTGGAGCACTCGTGGTGCGCTGCAGCACCGCCTGGACGCGGAGCACGACTTCGCGTGGGCTGAAGGGCTTGGTCACGTAGTCGTCGGCGCCGAGCTCGAGACCCTGGATGCGGTCCTGCAGGTCGCTACGCGCCGTGAGCACGACGACGGGGATCGTGCTCGCCTCGCGGATCTCCGACAGCACCTCGGTGCCCTCGACGTCGGGGAGCCCGAGGTCGAGCAGCACGAGGTCAGCGGTACCGCCGTGGGCCAGTGCGATCGCCTCGGCACCTGAGCCGGTCGTCAGCACCGACAGCCCTGCCCGCTCCAGGTAGCGGCGCAACAGCTCGCGGATGTCGCGCTCGTCCTCGACCACCAGCACGTTGGGCACGTGCCCATTCTCTGTTCCCTTGCCGCCGAGGACAGGGCCCTCGGACCTGATCTCCAGAGGATCTCCACATCGCCGTCACCCGGGTCTCACCACCACGAGAGAGCCTGATTCCGAAGGACGAGGACAAGGAAGGACGTGAGACAGATGCGTAAGACTCTCGTGGCGGGTGCCACCGCTCTGGTGCTCGTGGGTGCCATCGGAGGTGTCGCTGTTGCTGCCGACCAGGACCAGGACCAGGTGCGTGACCGTGACCAGACCTGCAGCCAGGACTGCGGCGGGGACCAGACGCGTTCCATGCTCCGTCTGCGCGACGACTCCCCGGCGATCCAGGGGGACCGGGAGATGGCCCAGGAACAGCACCGTCACCACTACCGGTACGAGTCCGAGATGGCCCCTGACGCAGGCTCAGGACACCAAGGATTCGGATCCGTGCACCGCGGGCCGGGCCCGGGCGGACCAGGAAACTGTGACAGTGGTCCAGGGAACGACTAGCGGCGAAGGTCGAAGCTGCCCGGCTCGTAGGGCCGGGCAGCGGCGCGCGAGAGACTGATCGCATGCTGTGGGACGTGGTCGGGGCGCTGCTGCCGAGCGCTGCCGGTATCGCGCTGAGCCCGTTCCCCGTGGTCGGCGCGATCCTGGTCGTCGGTGGGCCTCATGGCCGCTGGGCAGGACCCGCGTTCGTCGTCGGATGGCTGGTTGGGCTCTCGGCGCTGACGGCCGTGGCCGTGGCTCTCGGCACGCTGATCGGCGGTGGGGATTCGGCGACGTGGATGTCCTGGGTCCGGGTCCTGCTGGGCCTTGGACTGGTGGCGCTGGGCGTCCGGAAGTTCCTCGCCCGACCGCGAGGCGACGAGGAAGCCGGCACGCCGCGGTGGATGGCGGGCATCGTGACCGCCACCCCGCGCCGCGCGCTCGTGGTGGGGGTGAGCCTGGCCGCCCTGAACCCCAAGAACCTCGCCTTCGCCCTCGCGTCGGCGTCGGTGATCGGACAGGTCGACCAGACCGCCGACCAGGTGTTCGTCGAAGGGGCTGATCTTCGTGATGCTCGCGTCGAGCACCGTGCTCGGAGTGGTGCTGGTGAGCCAGCTCGGTGGTGACCGGGGTCGGCAGGCACTCGCCGGCCTGCGGCAGCGGTTGGTGACCCACAACGACGTGATCGTGGCGGCGGTGCTGCTCCTGATCGGGGCCACGATCCTGGGCGACGGACTGGCCGGCGTGGGCTGAAGGCGACCGTGTGCGACGATCGTTCGACGGGGCCTTCCGAGTCCCGGGACGGGAGCCCACATGGCGGCGGAGTCACAGTCTTCGGGTCTCCGTGCTGTCGGTGACTCCGGTGAAGGGGCTGGCTGTTCAGCACCCGCCCTTCGTCGACGTGTCCACGGACGGTGTCGAGGGAGATCGGGCGCTCTTCCTCATCGACCAGAACGACAAGCTCATCAGCTGCACCGAGCTCGGTGGTCTCATGGCCCACCGCGCCGACTTCGATCCTCGGTCGAGCGTCCTGCGGGTGCACGGACCGGACGGCCAGACGCGGTCTGCACCGGTCGAGCTGGGTGAGGCTGTCGACACGGACTTCTACGGCGAGCGGTCGGTGTCCGGCCACGTGGTGCCGATGTGGGGGGAGTACTTCTCCGACATCGCGGGGCGTCCCGTGCGACTGGTGCTGGGGGACTCGGGTGGGTACGACATCGCGAGGCTCACCCTGCTGAGCTCGGCTTCGGTGCAGGCACTGGCGGATGGTGAGGCCGGCCCGGTAGACGCGCGACGGTTCCGCATGAACGTCGAGCTTTCGGGCGCTGCACCGCACGAGGAGGACACGTGGGCGGGTCGTGAGCTGCGCCTGGGCGAGGCGGTGCTCCGCGTGGGGGGACCCGTCAAGCGCTGCGCCGCCACCACGCGTAACCCAGACACCGGAGTCGTCGACCTGCAGACCCTCAAGATGATCGGTCGACGTCGTGGACGCGGGGAGACAGCGCGGTTCGGCAAGGGCTTCTACTTCGGCGTGTATGCCGATGTTGTGTCACCCGGACGCGTCCACGTCGGCGACGAGGTTGCGCTCGTCGGCTGACCGAGGAGGCAGAGTGGGTCTCGATGTCGAGGCGGTGCGCCAGGACACGCCTGGCGTTCAGGACGTCATCCACCTGAACAACGCTGGAGCGGGGCTGCTCAGTCGAACGACCCTGGCCACGATGGTCTCCCATCTCGAGCTCGAGGCCAGGATTGGTGGCTATGAGGCTGAGGAGGCCCGTCGCGACGAGATCGAAGCGGTGTATCGCTCGATCGCACGCCTCGTCGGGGGCAGCCGGGACGAGGTCGCACTGTTCGACAACTCGTCGCACGCCTTCAACGCGGCCTTCTACTCCATCCCCTTTGAGCCGGGCGACAACCTCATCACCGTGCGCGCGGAGTACGGCTCCAATGTGCTCGCGTACCTCCAGACGGCTGAGCGTCGTGGTGTCGATATCAAGGTCGCGCCCAACGACGCCTCCGGACAGGTCGACGTGCAGGCGTTGGCGAACCTCGTCGACGACCGCACCCGGCTGATCGGCATGAGCCACGTCCCCACCGGTGGGGGACTGGTGAACCCGGCCGTCGAGGTGGGCGAGGCCGCTCGCGCCGCCGGTGTGCTCTATCTCCTCGACGCCACCCAGTCGGTCGGGCAGTTCCCAGTCGACGTGAACCAGATCGGAGCCGACTTCGTCACGGCTACCGGGCGCAAGTTCCTCCGTGGGCCCCGAGGCACCGGATTCCTCTGGGTGCGTCGGGAGGCCCTGGAGCGGATCGACCCCCACGTCAGCGACATCGAGGCCGCCACCTGGGACGGCGGACGCGGGTTCCACTGGCGCGAGGGCGCCCGCCGTCTGGAGTCCTGGGAGCGCAGCTACAGCAACGTCCTCGGGCTCGGATCCGCCGTCGACCAAGCCCTCGCGCTCGGCCTCGAGGAGATCGGTGACCGAGCCGTCACCCTGGGGCACAGGCTGCGACAGGGGCTGGACGCGATTCCCGGCGTCCGCACGCACGACCTCGGTGTCACCCGATGCGCGATCGTGACCGCTGCGCTCGACGGCGTGCCCTCGGAGGAGCTGGCGCGGCGGGTGAAGGCAGCCGGTGTCAACGTCTCGCTCACTGTGGCGGAGCACAGCCAGTTCGACGCCGAGGTCAGGCCCGTCCACCCGCTGGTGAGGTTCTCCCCGCACTACTACAACACCGACGACGAGCTCGAGCGCGTGCTCGACATCGTCGAGGAGATCGCGGGGCAGAGATCGTCCCGTCGCGCGGAACGACGGAACCCATGACCGACCCCTCTGTGCTCGCCGCATGGCTGCTCATTTCCGGCCCGGTCGTGGGTCTGATCCCGGTTGCCCACCCCGCACTGGTTCCGATCTGGTCGATGCCGAGGGAGGCCTTCGTCGCCACGGTGGGAGCCCACCGGACAGCCTGGGTGTGGCTCAACGTGGGGTTCGCCCTGGCTACGGTCGTCACCACCAGCAGGTATGGCCGCCCTGGCACCCGCGATGCCCGGTGGGCTGGGCACGGCGGCGGTGCTGACCTGTGCAGTCGCCTACGGGATCGGCGGCGGACTCTGGTGCGCAGTGCTGGCGATCCGTGCCCGCACCACACCACTGCTGGCCGACCTCGACGGGGACTCCCTCAGCAGCAGAGAGGTAGCCCTTCTCGACGCAGCGACCGGGGGACTGTTCCAGGGCTTCGTGCTGATCACCGGCGCCGCGCTGGCAGCGCTCGGGCTCACGCTGCTGCTGACGGGGGTCGTCGCCCCTGCCGTGGCTGTCGTCGTGCTGCTCTCCGGTGTCGCCGCCGTCGCTTGGCTGCTGATCAGTGGCGACGTCATCCCTGCGGTCCTCTACCTGCCGACGATGGTGCTAGGCGTTGCTGTGCTCACCGATGGGTGGCCATGATGGGAACCCGATTTGCAGGCCGGAACAGACTTCGCGCAGTGTCCTCAGGAGTTCCTTGGTCTACCCGCGGTCCTCGAGGGCAACGAAGTCCCTCGCCGGCTCACCCACGTACACCTGGCGAGGGCGACCGATCTTGGTCTGCGGATCGTCGATCATCTCCCGCCACTGCGCAATCCAGCCCGGAAGCCTGCCGAGCGCGAACAGCACAGTGAACATGTGGGTGGGGAAGCCCATGGCCTTGTAGATGATTCCGGTGTAGAAGTCGACGTTGGGGTAGAGCCTTCGCGAGACGAAGAAGTCGTCGCTGAGAGCGAGCTCCTCCAGCCGCAGGGCGACGTCCAGCAGCGGATCATCGTCCACGCCCAGGGAGTCGAACAAGTCGTGCGCCGCCTGCTTGATCAGGGACGCCCGCGGGTCGTAGTTCTTGTAGACGGGATGACCGAAGCCCATGAGCTTGACCCCGGGCTCCTTGTCCTTGACTCGCTTCACGAATCGATCGACGTTCCCACCGTCGGCCTCAATCCCCACGAGCATGTCCATGACCGCTTGGTTGGCGCCTCCGTGCAGTGGCCCGAACAGGGCGTTGACACCGGCCGACACCGAGGCAAAGAGATTCGCGTGAGAGGAACCGACGAGCCGGACCGTCGAGGTCGAGCAGTTCTGCTCGTGGTCGGCGTGCAGGACCAGCAGCATGTCGAGAGTCCTGGCGATCAACGGGTCGACCTCGTATTGCTCAGCCGGTACGCCAAAGGTCAGTCGCAGGAAGTTCTCGACGTAGCCCAAGGAGTTGTCGGGGTAGAGGAAGGGCTGCCCTATGGACTTCTTGTAGGCGTAGGCCGCAATCGTCGGCACCTTCGCCAGCAGCCGGATGGTGGAGATCTCCACATGCTCGCGGTCGAAGGGGTCGAGACTGTCCTGGTAGAACGCTGACAACGCGCTCACGGCTGACGAGAGGACGGCCATCGGGTGAGCGTCACGGGGGAAGCCGTCGAAGAACCACCGCAGGTCCTCGTGCAGGAGGGTGTGCCGCGCGATGTCACGTCGGAAGCCCTGGAGCTGCGCGGCCGTCGGCAACGAGCCGTAGATCAGCAGGTAGGAGACCTCGAGGAAGGAGGCCCGCTCCGCCAGCTGCTCGATCGGGAAGCCGCGATACCGCAGGATGCCGGCGTCTCCGTCGATGTAGGTGACCGCCGAGGTGCAGGACGCGGAGTTCTTGAATCCCGGGTCAAGGGTGACCTGACCGGTCGACGCGAGGACCCGGCTCACGTCCAGCCCGGAAGGGCCGTCGGTCGCCTCGACGAGGTCCAGGGGCAGGGATCCTCCGGGGTAGCCCAGCGCGAACGTGGACATAGGACCGCCCTTCGGGCTCGGGCCGGCTTCTCCCGGCGATTTCGAGTCTGACACGGCCGGGTGCGCTCACCTTTCGTCAGCCGAAGGTGCCACCGCGACACATGGAGCGGGTGACGGGAATCGAACCCGCATGGCCAGCTTGGAAGGCTGACTAGTCGCGAGTTGATCACTGCCTTGACCTGCAGCGATGCAGTGTTGGGGGCCTTCCTGCACACCTCTTTGGAGGGAGTGCGGAATAGCGGTGGCGAACTTTGTCACCACTGAGGGAGGTCAAACACGATGACTCGTGCGGAGCAAGGCAAGGAAACTCATGTCGCGTCCAAGGCTCGGCGTAGGCGTCGGTCATGGGGAGCGGTGGAACAACTGAGCTCGGGTCGGTTTCGCGCTCGGATGGTGGACCCGGACGGTCGCTATGTGTCGGCACCGATGACGTTCACCTCGCGCACGGACGCAGCGGTGTGGCTGGATCTGCAGCACGCGGACATGGTGCGAGGCGTGTGGAAGGCGCCGCGGAAGTCGACTGGCACGACGTACACCGTAGGGGAGTACGTCGCACGCTGGATCGAGCAGCACCCCAAGGCGAAAGACTCCACGAAGGAGCTGTACCGGGGTCTGCTTCGCGGGTGCATCGACCCTGACATCGGCAAGGTCAGGCTCGGCGCCCTAACCGCGGATGCCGTGCGGGTCTGGCACTACCGACTCGGCCGCCGCCTCGCAGCGGATTTGGCGGCTGAACGTGAGCGGCTGACTGCCGCTGGTCGGGCGCCCAGCTCGGCGACGGTCCGGGATGGGAAGACACGCCAAGCCCAGGCCTACCGACTGCTGCGGGCGGCAATGGCGACGGCTCACGGCGACGGATTGATCGGGGAGCAGCCCTGTCGGATTGCCGGCGCGGGCACTCCTCGTCCGAATGCTCAGCGTCGGGATCTTGCGGAACGGTTGCTGACCCCGGCACAGATCGAAAATGTTGCCGCAGCGATGCCGCCGCGGTACCAGGCTCTGGTGTTGACTGCGGCGTGGTCGGGTCTCCGACAGGGAGAACTTCTCGCGCTGACCCGAGCCGATCTCGACCTTGGGGCAGCCCCGCCGGTGGTGCGGGTACGGCGTCGGGTCCGGCGCAGCGACGACGGCACCATTGATGTGGACACCCCGAAGTCCGCCGCGTCAGTACGCACTGTGGTGTTGCCCGGTCCGCTCCGTGACGTGCTCGTCGCGCACATGAGCGCATTTGTCGCCGGGGGAAGCGAAGCACTTGTGTTCGCAACAGTGAACGGAACCGTTCCGGCACGCAGCAACCTGACAGAGATGCTGCACAGGGCCACGATGGCGGTGGGCGTGCCCAAGATGCGGTTTCACGACCTCCGGCACTGCGCGCAGGTGCTTGCTGCCGAGTCCGGCGCGACCCTGCCTGAGTTGATGGCTCGGATGGGGCACGCCACCCCAGACGCGGCGCAGGTATACATGCACGTGAGGGCCGGACGCGACAATGTCATCGCAGACAGCTTGGGTGCGGCGATGCGCGCCAATGCGTAGCGCCCTGAACGTCGGGAGACGGCGTCGTCGATCGGGTCGGCTGGCGGCCACATACCCGTCGCACCTGCAGCGCTCACGCCGGTCGGCTGTCGCCACCAGGCGCTTCCTTGTCACGACGTGCCGTCCTTCGGGAGTGTCCAGGTGAAACAACTGCCATGGCCAACGCCGCTGCTTTGCGCCGTCAATGACCCCCCGTGGTCTTCAGCGATTGCGCGAGCGATGGTGAGTCCCAACCCGCTGCCACCACCGTCACTGGCGGCGCGGGCGGGGTCGGCGCGTCTGAAGCGCTCAAAGATGTGATCGATTTCGTCAGCGGGGATCCCCTCACCACTATCCGACACCAGGATGTGCACTGAGCCCGTCGGTGACGGGCTCCAAGTCAACTTCCACTAGGCCGTCCGGTGGCGTGTGGCGGAGGGCGTTGTTGAGCAGGTTGGCCAGCACTTGCTGAGCACGCTCCGCGTCCGCCCGTACGGAGACCGGCTCCGCCGGTAGGCGCATTTGGAGTTGTACGCCCTTCGATTGGTAACTGGGCTGGGCCGCCGCGACGGCGTCACGAACGATGACCCTGGCGTCTTGCGGGGTCAGGACAAGCCCGAGAGCGTGCTCCTCGGCGGCAGACGTCTCTCTGAGGTCGACTACCAACCGCCGAAGGCGGGCTACTTGGTCGCGCATCACTGCGTAGGAGGCGCTGTCGGTCGTGACTACGTGGTCTTCCATTCCGTCGATGTAGGCCTCAAGGGTCGCCAGCGGAGTGCGCAGCTCGTGGGCAAGGTCGGCGAGCATGCTAGTGCGGGTGGCGTCGGTGGCGGCGAGCCGGTTGGCCATGTGGTCGAAGGCGTCGGAGAGCCGGGTCAGCTCGCTGCCGAAACCACCGGTGGGCACAGTCACCGTGTAGTCGCCCCCCGCGACTGCATCTGCGGCATCTGCGAGTGCGACCACCGGCCGGGCGACGCGGCGGACCATGAACCACGACACCAGCCCAGCGGCGGTCAGCGATGCCACCATCGCCACCGCGAGTGAGATCGCGAACGAGGAGGCAAACGCTTCCTCGGCGTGCTGCTGCACCTGCGGGGACTCCTCGCCTGTCCGAGTCAGATGCTCGGAGAAGAGTGCGGGTGCGACGAGCACGGAGGCGACGACCAGGGTCAATGCCCCGGTTGCGATCACTAGTAGCTGAGCAACCATGAGCCTGGAGGCGAGCCCGCGCGGTGGGTGCATCATCCGGCCGCCATTCCGTAGCCGACACCGCGGACCGTCCGGATGTGTGTCGGACTGTTGGCGTCATCACCGAGTTTGCGCCGAAGATGTCCAACGTGAACATCGACGACGTGCTCATCGCCGTACCACTCCGGTCCCCAAACGGCGTCAATGAGTTGGCGCCGAGTGAAGGCCGCCCGGGGGTGGGCAGCCATCGTGGCCAGAAGGTCGAACTCGGTCCGCGTCAGGTCGAGTGTCGCACCACCCAGAAGTGCACGGTGCGCGACGGTGTCCACCACAAGGTCCCCAACAATCAGCGCCTCCAGCTCGGAGTGTGACTGAGGATCGGGGGCGAGGCCGGCGACGGTGCGGGGGCGGCGCAGCATGGCCCGTACTCGAGCGATCATCTCCCTTGGTGAGAAGGGCTTGACCAGGTAATCGTCGGCACCGACCGACAGCCCGACGACTTTGTCGACCTCCTCGTCGCGGGCAGTGAGCATGATGATGTAGGCGTCACTGAACACACGGATCTGTCGGCAAACCTCGATTCCGTCAAATCCGGGCAGCATCAGGTCCAGAACCACGAGGTCGGGTCGATGATCTTGTGCAGCCGTCACTGCTGAGGGACCGTCGAAGGCGAGGTCGACTATGAAGCCCTCGCGCTCTAGGTAGCTTCCGACCACTTTGGCCAATGCCTGCTCGTCGTCAACGACTAGTACCCGTAGCGGGTCAGCCATCTGTAACCTCCGACTTTGTTGGGCCTCGGAGGATGACGGTAGTCCTGGTCAGGCGTGCGGGGTGGGGGTGATGATGGCCCGCCCCTCCAGGATTCGCCTCGCATCGGCGTAGTGCTCGGCATCAATCTCGCCGCCTGCGAAGCGCCGATCGAGGATCTGTCGGGGGGACTCCTCAATTGGCGGCTTTTCCTGGTCGCGAGTGATACGGGCGACTGCCCAGACACCAAGGGCGATAAGACCGCCCCAGATGATGACCATCATGAACATGCCGAGCCCGGCGTTCCAACCAAATCCGTAGTCGTTCCAATCCATCATGGTGAGCCTCCTGGGGTTTGCTGGTACATCCAGGATGCGACGTCGCGGTATGGATCGACCGTCGGTGACGGTGAAGTTCTCATGAAGCGGCAACCTTCACGATATCTACACCGAACGTCTGCGGGTTCCGCTGGGTCTGTGGGCGAGAGTGGTGTCGAGAACCACCGAAGCAAGTCACGTGAGGAGGTGAATGACGATGGAGAACTGGCTGCCCCTGCTGATCTTGCTGGCCTGTCCGTTCATGATGCTCTTCATGATGCGTGGGATGTCCCACGGACACGGGAGCGGACACTCCTCGGATCACGAGTCAACGCCAACCGAGGATGACGCACGCGACGTACGGCTAGCTGAACTCGAACGTGAAGTAGCAATACTGCGCACCAGATCTGAGCGCTCATCTGCCGATGCGCCAGACCGGTCGGCCTGATCGGGTCGCCGGTGGTGACAGCGGGGTTCATCGAACCTTCATCGAAGGTCCGGACAACGTACGAGGTACGTGGTCGACAGTAAAGGTTCCCACCAGGTCGGTCCCGACCCCCAACCCCCAACCC
>CAVURN010000004.1:0-8348 GCA_963743915.1 uncultured Actinomycetota bacterium | reverse complement strand
CTCCCTTGTTTCCCCTTGGTGAGTGTGGTTGCGTGGCGAGACCGTCCCCGCCGTCCGGCGAGGTGCCACAACGAGGTGGGATCGATGGACTCGACGTACGACTACGTGATCGTGGGAGCGGGATCGGCGGGCGCCGTGGTCGCCGCCCGGCTGAGCGAGGACCCGGATGTCCGGGTGTGCCTGCTCGAGGCCGGCGGGCCGCCGCCGCCCTCGGAGCTGGTGCCCGCCGCGGTCGCCAGCCTGCAGAACGACCCCGCGACCGACTGGATGTACAACGGCGACCCTGGTGGGGTCGGCAAGGGCCTGGTCGGCGGCCAGATGATGGTGCCCCGGGGGAAGATGCTCGGCGGCTCCTCCGGCCTGAACTACATGGCGTACGTGCGGGGGCACCCGGGCGACTTCGACTCGTGGGCCGCCGGGGGCGCGGACGGCTGGTCCTACGAGGAGGTCCTGCCCTACTTCCGCAAGGCCGAGGGATTCGTGGACAGCCCCGAACTGCACGCCGACCCCGACGTGCACGGGCACGACGGCCCGGTGGGTGTGTCGGTGCGCCAGCCGATCCTGCGTGCCTCGACCCAGTTCGTCGAGGCCGCGGGCGCCGCGGGCATGAAGCAGGGTGACTACAACGGTCGCGACCGCCTCAGCCCCGAGGGGGTGGCCTCGCTCTTCCAGACGACGACGAAGGACGGCAGGCGAAGCTCGACCTTCCACGCCTACCTCGAGCCGGCGATGGACCGGGAGAACCTCACCGTGGTCACCGGCGCGCTCGTCGAGCGGGTCCTGCTCGAGGCGGACGGGGAGGTGGTTCGCGCCACCGGGGTGGCCTACCGCACCGAGCACGGCACCTCCGAGAAGGTGGCCGCGGGCACCGAGGTGGTGTTGTGCGCGGGCGCCATCGGGTCGCCGCACCTGCTGCTGCTCTCCGGGGTCGGGGCCCGCGAAGAGCTCACCGCCGTCGGGGTGGCCTGCGTCGTCGACCTCCCGGGCGTCGGGCGTCACCTCAAGGACCACCTGCACACACCCTTGATGTTCGCCGCCGACGGCATCGGCGAGACGATGACCGAGGTGGCGATGTCCCTCGGGCCGGACGCGTTGCGGGCCCCCGCTGGTCCGCTGCCGGCCGACCCCGCGGACGATGACGACCTGCCCGAGCCCCTTGCCGCTGCCAAGGCCGAGGCGGAGCGCCGCATCGCCGAGTGGTTCACCACCGGCCGCGGCCTCGCCTCGTCCTCCCTCTACGACGCTGTCGCGTTCTTCTCGACCGGGCTGGGCGACGAGCACACCCACGACGCGCAGATCGGATTCCTCGCGACCGGCTACACGCCGCCGATCTGGGAAGGCGTCTTCCGACTCCCGCCGTCTGCGTTCTTCGAGGACCCGGAGTCCTTCCTGGACCCGACGCGCGGCCAGGTGGTCGTGCTGCCCAATCCCGTCCAACCCCACTCCGAGGGCTCTGTCACGCTGGCCAGCGCAGACCCCGCGGTCCCACCGCGGATCGAGCTCAACTACTTCGACGACCCGCACGACGTGACGGTCATGGTCGCCGTGATGCGCAGGGCCCTCGAGGTCGCGAAGGCATGGCCCGGCGGCGGCCTGGGTGAGCCAGTCATTCCGCCGCACCTTGCGCAGGCACACGGCCACCTCGCCGGCGCCGAACCGAGCGACGCGCTGCTGGAGGACCTGGCCCGCCACTACGCGCTGACCGTCTACCACGAGACGTCGACCTGTCGGATCGGCGACGTCGTCGACCCGCGGCTGCGGGTCCACGGCATCGAGGCCCTGCGCGTGGCCGATGCGAGTGTCATGCCGAACGTCGTCAGCGGCAACACCAACGCTGCGGCAATCATGATCGGCGAGAAGGCAGCCGAGCTGATCGCCACGGACCACGGCGTCCACCTCCACGAGGTGGTCGGCTGAGGGCTTGGGCGGCTCGCAGGATTGACGGGCCGTCCGCCCACGCCGATGTCAGGCTGTTCGACTCGCGGCGGAATGGGACGCACGTCCGGAGCGAGTTTGCGACGGGGGCACGGCTCTCAGCGTCGTCGCGAATCGACACGATCGGGGCGGCGTACAGGTCGGGCACAATGCCAGCGTGACGTCCATGCCCCGAGGGGCCCACCCGGAGTTGCGAGTCCAGCTCGTCGCTGACACCTCCAGTGTCCCGGGAGCGCGCAGGTTCGTCATCGACGGGTTGCGGCAGTGGGGCCGCGAGCATCTCGTCGACGACGCCGCCCTGTGCGTCACCGAGATGGCGGCGAACTCCGCCCTGCACAGCGGCAGCCCTTACCTACGCGTTCGGTTGCGTGACGTCGAGCCGGGCGTGCGGCTCACGGTGGAGGACGCCGGCGGCATGGTCCCGCTCGCGGCGGTGGCCCCGCCACCGGTCGTGAGCCAGGGCACCACCGGTCGCGGCTTGGCGATCGTGTCGGTGCTGGCGGAGTCCTGGGGGATCGAGGAGCGCGTCGATGGACGAGGCGTGTGGGCCGAACTTGCCGGCGACGGCGTCGAGCACGACGTACGCCCGCCGGTGGTGGAGTACCCCGAACGCGCGGCACCGCAGCAGGTCGTCCTGCCCGCCGACTGGGCGAGGGTGAGGCTACTTCGGTGTCCGGTGCAGCTCGCACTCCAGATCGACCAGCGGCTCGACGACCTGGTTCGGGAGCTCCAGCTCATCGACTCCGACGAAGGTTCGACCCCACCGCGGGAGCTGGGTCTGCTCATCGAGCGACTGGTGACGCGCCCTGCCTTTGCGCGCCACCTGGGTCGTCGCACCGCCCTGGACGCCGCCGCAGTGGGGATGGAGTACGTCGACATCGAGATGACACTTCCCCGTGAGATGGCCGCGACGCTCCGTGAGCTGCTGGCCGCCGAGAACCTGGCTGATGAGATCAGCGAGACCCACCAGCTGCTCACGCTGCGGTCCACTCCGGAGATGGTGTCGCTGCGCACCTGGTTCGCTGACTCCATCGTCAGCCAGGCGGAGGAAGAGGCCGAGCCGGTGCCATACGAGGAGTGGCTGCTCGAGCGTGGCTGACGGCCACACCACCATCGGCCACAGGCCACTGACTCGTCCTTCTCCCGACGGGACCGACGTCAGAGACCCGTGGGTGGAAGAAGTGGGCGGCGCACTGCCGGAGGTGACCAGCACGGAAACGACACCTCGTGAGGCGTGTCCGGATCACCGCAGAATGCCGCCAAGGTCTGGCTGGCGTAGCGTCGAGTCGTACCCCGCGGCAACGCCGTGGTCTTCCCCACGAGGAGTCCAGGTGCCTGAGATCACCACCATCATCGGAGTGACCGGAGCCACCGGGCGGCTCGGCGGCCGCGTCGCCCAGCGACTGTCCGACGCCAGCGCCTCCCAACGTCTGCTCGTGCGTGACCCGTCGCGGGCGCCGCGGTTGTCCGGATCGACCGTGGCGCATGCTCCGTTCGGTGACCGCCGAGCCGTCATCGCCGCCCTCGACGGCGTGCCGACCGTGCTCATGGTCTCGGCCTCCGAGACCGCCGACCGGGTGGCACAACACACGAGGTTCATCGACGCTGCGACCGAGGCGGGGGTCGAACATCTGGTTTACATCTCCTTCTACGGCGCCTCGCCGGAAGCCACCTTCACGCTCGCACGCGACCACCACGCCACCGAAGAGCACATCCGCGCCTCCGGCATGGCGTTCACGTTCCTGCGTGACAACTTCTACGCCGACTTCATGCCTGCCCTGGTCGGTGAAGACGGTGTCATCCGCGGCCCGGCCGGACAAGGCCGCGTTGCCGCGGTCGCGCAGGACGACGTCGCCGACGCCGCCACCGTCGTCCTCCTCGATCCGGCCACCCATGCGGGCTCCACCTACTCCCTGACAGGACCCGAGTCACTCACATTGGACGAGGTCGCCACCACCGTGAGTGCTGAGCTTGGGCGTCCCACCCGTTACGCCGCCGAGACGCTGGAGGAGGCGTACGCGTCCCGCGCCTCATACGGAGCTCCGAGCTGGCAGGTCGATGCCTGGATCTCCACGTACACCGCCATCGCGACTGGCGAAGTCGCCGGCGTGACCGACGACGTGGAGCGGCTCACCGGACACCGGGCCACCTCCCTTGCCGAGCTCCTGCGCAGCGGCAACAGCGCCTACTGATCACGCACTCGAGCAGTCTTCGCCAGGTCCGGACCTCTGCATGCGCCTGAAGGCGGCGCTCAGACGCGCTGGGGGACGCGTCTGGGAGCATCTCGTCATGGACGTCGAGATGCTGGATGCTGAACGGCTTCGATTCCGCGACGGCGCCCCGGTGCGAGCGGCCTCCGCGGTCGTTCCCTTCGGCGACGGCCACTTGGTGGTGTCGGACGACGCCACCCGAGCGGCCTGGTTCCGTGACGGAACGGCCACTCGCGTACGGCTCCTCCCGCCGGTCGGCGGGCATGACGTGTTCGACGAGGCGTCCGGGACCAAGCACCTCAAACCGGACCTCGAGACCGCCTGTCAGGTCGAGGTCGGTGGGGCGCCAGCGGTGCTGGTGATGGGCTCGGGTTCCTCCCCGGCCCGGATGCAGTGGTGCCTGCTTCGGCTCGAGGACGGCCGGCCGAGGGCCGTGGTCGCCGACATGGCACAGGTGTACGCCGCCGCGGCGGCTGCCCTGGCCGTCGACCTCGAGCTGCTCAACCTCGAGGGCGCCTGCATCATCGGGAACACATTGCGGTGGTTCCACCGCGGGCTCCCCTCGGCCGGGATGCCCTCGGGAAGCGTCCACATCGACGTACGCACCGCAGTGGCTGCCACCCTGGGAGACCTCGACGCAGCAGAGGTGACGGCCACCCGTCCCGTGCACTACGACCTCGGCGCCGTGGGTGGCGTCGGCCTGGCCATCACCGACGTCGTCGCGCTGCCCGGGGGCGACCTGATCGCCAGTGCCGCCGCCGAGGACAGCCCTGACCCCCGCGACGACGGGCCGGTGGTCGCCTCGGCCTTGGCACGCATCCGAGGAGACCATGTCCAAGAAGTCGTACCCCTGCCCAGACTCGACGGCAGCGTGATCAAGGTCGAGGGACTGATGGTGCTGGACGCCGACGAGGGACAGACGTCCCTGTACGCCGTGACCGACGTCGACGACCCGGACGCAGCGTCCTGGGCGACCAGGCTCCGCGTCCGGCACTGACCGAGGGCGGTCTCAGGACCAATGCCCAGGGCGACTCGTTCCTTCAAGCGCACTGGGCAAGAACACAGGCTCACCAGCGTGCACGCATGTGTCCTGGATATCCGGTTTCGGTGACGCTCCCGCACGGACGATGATGCCCAGATGACTGTCGACATCACAGCAGCCGCCATTCCCACCAGGGACGAGCTCGTGAGCCTGTACGACGCCGTCGGGTGGGCGACGTACGCGAAGGATCCAGAGACCCTGCACCGCGCGATGCTGGGCTCCAGCCGCGTCGCTGCGGCTCGTCGGGACGGGCAGCTCCTCGGTCTCGCCCGCGTCATCAGTGACGGCGCCACGATCGCCTATCTCCAAGACGTCGTGGTCCGTCCCGCCGAGCAACGTCGCGGTCTGGGGAAGCGGCTCGTCAAGGAGGCTTTCGCCCCGTTCGAATCGGTCCGGCAGAAGGTGCTGCTCACCGACGACGAGCCGGGCCAGCGGGCGTTCTACGAGTCCCTCGGCTTCGCGGAGACGCGTGACTTCGACGACGGCTCCCTGCGCGCGTTCGTGAAGTTCGACTGACACTCAGGCGGCGGTTTGCAGGGCTTCGCTACGCGCCCCTGTGGGCAGGGAGATCCACCCCAGGCGGGGTCAACACGCCACTCAGCTTCGGCGAGCTCTGTTCGTCCGCGCGGTGGCTGGTGCGCTGCGTGGATCCTCGGGCCAGGCGTGCTTGGGATAGCGCCCGCGCAGGTCAGCACGCACGCCCGGGTAGCCGTTGTCCCAGAAGGACTCCAGGTCTGCGGTGACGGCGGCCGGGCGTCGCGCGGGGGAGAGCAGGTGCAGCAGGAGCGGGACCCTGCCGTCGGCCAGGACCGGTGCTGCGGTCCAGCCGAAGACCTCTTGCAGTCGCACGGCGAGCACCGGCTGGTCCTGGGAGTAGTCGATCCGCACGCTCGACCCGCTGGGCACCTCGACGCGCTCAGGGGCCAGGTCGTCGAGCCTGCCCGCCTCCGGCCACGGCACCATCGCTCGCAGGGCGGCAGTCACGTCGATACGACGAAGATCCTGGGCCGAGCGGACCCGCGCCAGCTGCGGCCCGAGCCAGGAGTCGAGGTCCTGCGTCAGTGCTGCGTCGCTCACGTCGGGCCACGGGTCACCGAGCGCGCGGTGCAGGAAGTCGAGGCGGGCGCGCAGCGCCGTGGCCGCCTCCGTCCAGGCGAGGAGAGCGATCCCCTCGCTCGCGACCGCCTCTCGGATCGCGTCGCTCACGGCCTGCGCGGGTGGATCGCTGAGCGGGGTCGAGCTGAGCTCGATCGCGCCCAGCAACGTCCGTCGGCGAGCCAGCACCCGCCCACTGGTCCAGGTGACCTCGTCCACCTCGGTCCACAGCGATCCCGCTGCCTCCAGCGCGAGGTCCTCGGTGAGGGGGGCCGCCGCGCGGATCCGGGCCTCACGTTGCCCGGGCCGTCGCTGCGCGTCACCGACCGCGAGCCACTCCAGTCCGGCCAGCGGCCCCGGGTCGCGCGAGTCGAGCGCCGCGCCTGTCCCGGACGCCATCAGGTAGCTCGACGTACCGGAGCGCTTGCGTGCGATCCGGTCCGGATGCGCCAGGGCCACCACCAGACCCACCGCCACGTCATCGGTGAGTGCTCGGGCGTGGCCCGACGCCCCTCTCCGGTCGCCGGCGGTGCCCTGCTTCGCGACGACCTCCTCCAGCCGGGTGACCTGGCGGCGCCACGATCCTGCCCGCTGGTCAGCGCGCAGTGACCGGAGCGCAGCAACCAGGTCTCCGCCGGGAGCGCGTACGTCCTCGCTCAGCATCGCGACCACCTCCGAGGCCCGCTTGGCCCCGACGAGACCGGCCCCGTCGATCAGGGCACGCGCCAGCCTGGGATCGACCGGCACGCCAGCGATCACCCGGCCCCGCGAGGTGGCTCTCCCGTCCTCGGTCATCGCCCCCAGACCCACCAGCACCTCCTTGGCCGCCGACAGTGCGTGCGCCGGTGGCTGGTCGAGCAGCGCCATGTCGTGGACGTCGTGGCTGCCCCAGCACGCCACCTCCAGGGCGAAGGCCGTCAGGTCGGCGGTGGCGATCTCGGGCTCCGGGTGAGCGGCCAGGTGCGCGTGCTCCGCCTCGGACCAACAACGCAGCACGGTCCCCGGCCCCAGCCGTCCGGCCCGTCCCGCCCGCTGCTCGGCCGCTGCCCGGCTCACCGCGACGGTGACCAGAGAAGCCAGTCCGCGACGGTGATCGGTGCGCGGCTCGCGCGAGAACCCGGCATCCACCACGACGCGTACCCCGGGCACCGTCAGCGACGACTCGGCGACCGCGGTCGAGACGATCACTCGTCGACGCGGGCCCTCGCTGAGCGCACGATCCTGCTCGGCGCCGGACAGACGTCCGTGCAGGGCGTGCACGGCCGCGTCCACGCCGGCCAGGCGACGTACGGTCGCCTCGACCTCCGCGACACCCGGCACGAAGACCAGGACGTCCCCCTCGTGCCCGACCAGCGCACGACGCACGGTCGCTGCGACATGGTCGTGGAACGCCGGGGTGATCCCCCGGTCGTCGGTGCGGCGCACCCCCGCAGGCAGCGGGCACCAGACCGCCTGGACCGGGTGCAGGGCACCCGGGACGCGGATCACCGGAGCGCCCCCGAGATCGTCGGGACCGTCGGGATCGTCACCTCGGCCGAGCAGGGCGGCCGTCCGTTCGGCCTCGATGGTGGCCGACATCGCCACCAGGGACAGGTCCTCACGCAGGTTGGCCCGGACGTCGATGAGCAGCGCCAGGGTCAGGTCGGCGTCGAGGTGGCGCTCGTGCACCTCGTCGAGCACGACGGCCCCGACGCCGACCAGCTCGGGATCGTGCTGGATCCGCCGGAGCAGCAGACCGGTCGTGACGATCTCGACACGTGTACGTCGACTGCTGCGTCGGTCTCCGCGTACGGAGTATCCGACCGTCTCGCCGACCGGTTCGCCGAGCAGATGCGCCAGCCGACGGGCAGCAGCGCGGGCAGCGATGCGGCTGGGCTGCGTGACGACGACCCGTCCGGCGACGACCTCGGCGACCGCGGGTGGGACCAAGGTCGTCTTGCCGGTGCCCGGCGGTGCCTGGACCACCGCGACTCCGCGAGTGCGAAGCGCCTCGACGAGAGCGGCCAGGCCCGCGGTGACCGGGAGGTCGGGCGGCGCGGCGAGCAGGTTGCGCAGCGGGTCGGACA
>CAVURN010000003.1:0-607630 GCA_963743915.1 uncultured Actinomycetota bacterium | reverse complement strand
CCGTCGGGGGCAGACTTCCAGGTGGCATCGGGTCACCGAGCGTCAGCGGGCGCAGGCCCTCGCCTGACTCGTAGAAGACGCGTCGTTCGCCCAACGGCTGATCCAGAGTGAAGTAGCTGATCTTGTAGTACCCGATGAGGATGCAGTCCTCTGGCCATGGTTGGGACTTGTAGGTGACCGATAGCACCACGCGGCGCGACGACTCCTCGATCAAGTTGGCCTGGCGTCTCTCCTCGCATGCACCGTGGGTGTAGGTGACGCCGAGGGACCGTCCTCCGTCTGCGACCCACCCGCTTCGATCGCGTCATGATGCGTGGGGCCGAGGGAGACGGCGACCCAATGTGCCGTCAAGGCCTGTGCGACCAGCCCGATGGGCACGAGCACCAGCACCAGGAAGGTCACGCCCACCCCAAAACGCCACCCGTGCTTCTGCGCGGAATGACTTGCCGCAGCCCCCTCGATCGCCGTCATGACTCTTGTATCGGCTTCCCCGGCCGCGCCCTGACCACCTCTCGGCGGACGACCCAGCGGTTCTTGCCGATCCGACGGGTCCGTTCGAACCCCTGCTGCTCGAACATCGCCAGCGTCGCGTTGTGCAGGAACGAGCCAGAGACCTTCCTGCCCTCGGCGTCCTCCGGGTAGCTCTCGACCATGCCCCCGCCCAGCCGGGCGATCTCGTCGACCGCGCCAGCCAGCGCCGCTGCCGCGACGCCGCGTCCGCGAAAGCCCTTGCCCACGTAGAAGCAGGTGATCCGCCAGTCCGGAAGGTCGGTCAGCTCGGCTTCGTAGGCGCGTCGGCTCTTGATCCGCGGCAGCTCGTCCGTGGGCCCGAACTGGCACCAGCCGACGCACGTCGAGCCGTCGTAGACCAGCGCGGCGTGGGTGCGTCCTTCACGGACGCGGCGCTCCTTGTTCTCGCGGTTCTCCTCCGCGGTCCGGTCGCCCCCCACTCCCTCCGAGTGAAAGCCCATGCACCAGCAACCGCCCCAGACGCCGTTGTTGCTCTCGACGAGGGCGGCGAAGTCCGGCCAGGTGGACGCCGTCAGGGGCTTGGTGGCGAAGGCGCATCTCGACGCCCCAGAGGCAGGACGCCGCAGCGAGCGACGCGGATCGGGAGATCCGAGGACGACACCGGTCATGCGCATGTCGCGACGTGGGGTCATGCCAGTTATCGTGCCTGAGGACCGGTGACGACACACCAGGCGCGGACGATCGCGCATCGTGAGCGGCGGACAGAGAGGCAGGGCAGTGACGAGGCTCACGGCGAGACGTTCGTACAGCCTTGCGGCGGTTCTCCTCGTCACCGCAGGGATGCTCGGGGCCCTGGTCGCCTCCCCTGCCTCACCCGCCCAGGCGGCTGCGCCGACCCAAGCGGGGGTAGCGGATCGCCCCAACATCGTGCTCGTGCTCGCCGACGACCAGCCCAAGGGAACGATGGCGGCAATGCCGGGGGTGAGGTCCGAGATCCGGGACTTGGGGGTCACCTTCCAGAACGGCGTCATCCCGACCACCTTGTGCTGTCCCTCACGCTCCGCGCTGTTGAGTGGCCGCCTGGCCCACGGCACCGGCGTCTACAGCAACCACCCGGGATCCCCCTTTGGCGGTTGGCCGGCCTTTCGCGACGACGAGAACCAGACCCTCGCGACGGAGCTGTCAGCTGGCGGTTACCGGACGGGCTTCTTCGGCAAGTACATGAACGGCTACAACCGGTACGGGTGGCAGGTCGACGGGAAGCACGCCATTCCACCAGGCTGGGACGAGTTCCTCGCCATCAAGCCCCCCGGCGACAACGACGCCGCCTACTACGACTACTCGCTCATCGGCACTCAGCAGGCAGGGCCCTTCGGCGAGGCCCCGGAGGACTACTCGACCGATGTGCTGCGCGACCAGGCGGTCGAGTTCGCCCGAAGCACCCCGTCAGACCAACCGTTCTTCGTCATGCTCAGCGTCTTCGGCCCCCACTCTCCCCTCCAGCCAGCACCCCGACACGTGGACTCGTGGGCAGACCAGCCCATCATCATGCCCGAGGGCGTGAACGAGAAGGACATGAGCGACAAGCCTCCGTGGCTGCGGGACGCACCGAGGGTGCGAGAGGCCCTGCTGGAAGCGCAGCAACGGCGCCGGTTGGAGACCCTGCGGAGCGTCGATGAGGCAGTCAGCGCCCTCGTGTCAGCAACGGGCGATCGAGCCTCGAACACGCTGTTCATCTACCTCTCCGACAACGGGCTGATGCAGGGAATCCATCGTCTGCAAGGGAAGGACATGCCCTACCGGGCTGCACACGGGGTTCCGCTGTTCATGAGATGGGACGGTGTGATCGAGCCGGGCTCGGTCTCCGGGCGGGTCACGGCCAACATCGACGTCACTGCCACCATTGCCGAGGCGGCAGGCGTCAGCTGGGCCATGGAGGGACGGTCAGCGCTCTCGAGTGGTCGCCGCGGCGTCGTCCTTGAGGCGATGGCCTCCGAGCGACATCCGGCGTACTGCGGGTGGCGGTCGAAGCGCTACCTCTACGTACGGTACTCAACCGGCAAGGAGCGAGAGCTCTATGACTACATGCTCGACCCGGCTGAGCTGGACAACGTCGCGGGGGAAAAGGAGTACCAAGCCATCGAGAGACGCCTGGACCGGAGGACGAAGCTGAACTGTCAGCCGTTCCCGCCGGACTTCAGCTGGAACTAGGAGGCAGGTCATGACGGGGGTCATCACACGACGCGTCCTTGGACCGGCACTCATCCTGACGCTCGGCCTCGGAGCTGTGGGCGCCGTGGGCGCCACTCCGATCCAGCCGGCCGAGGCCGCGGCAACGCCACCAGCGATCCAACGTGCGGCGGCCCCGACGCCGGGACGACCCAACGTCGTGGTCATCCTCACCGACGACCAGACCGTGGGCACGCTCGATGTCATGCCCAACGTCCGTAAGCTGATCATGCGCAGAGGCGCAGCGATCAGGAACGGCATCATCCCGACCCCTCTCTGCTGCCCGTCGCGGGCGTCCCTGCTCACCGGGCAGCACTCCCACACCACCGGCGTCTGGACCAACGACCCCGAGAATCACGGTGCTTGGCCGGCCTTCCAGGTGCACGAGGACCACACCCTGGCAACGGCCCTCGACGCTCGTGGCTACCGCACCGGCCTCTTCGGCAAGTACCTCAACGCCTGGAGCGGCACCGTCCCCCCGGGGTGGGACGTCTTCCGGTCGTTCACGACTTCCCCGCTACTTCGACTACCAGCTCGAGGGAACGGGCGAACCCGTCTACTACGGGGACAACGAGTCGGACTACTCCACCGACGTCCTCGCTGACCTGGCGGTGGATTTCCTCGCCCAGTCATCGCGTCCCGCCTTCGTCTGGTTCACGCCCTTCGGCTCCCACTGGCCCCGGATCCCGGCGCCGCGCCATGAAGGCACGTTGCCGCTCGCGGACGTCACGGACGTGGCAGCCTTCAACGAGGCAGACGTCTCCGACAAGCCGAAGTGGATACGACGGCCGAAGCTGGACCGCGAGCAGCAGCAGCTGAAACTGACCCGACAGCGGGAGACGCTTCTCGCGATCGACGAGGCCGTGGGACGTCTGGTGCGCACCGCTGCTGGAGAACCGACTCTGTTCGTCTTCCTCTCCGACAACGGGCTCATGAATGGCTCACACCGGCTCACCGGCAAGGACTTGCCCTACGACCGTTCGGTGCGCGTCCCGATGGGCATCCGGTACACCGGCGTCATTCCGCCATCGCACCCACGGCGGATCGTCACGAACGTCGACGTCACTGCCACCATTCTCGACGTCACCGGTGCCACCCTGCCCAATGTCGAAGGGATCTCACTGCTGTCGGCCAAGCGCCCACGGCACACCGTCATCGAGCAGACCGAGAACACGACCGATGTAGGGATCCACCCCGCCTATTGCGGCATCCGCACTGCTCGCTACCTCTACGTCGAGTACGACGACCACCGCGGCCGGGAGCTGTATGACTACGCGACCGATCCCGAGGAGCTCCACAACAGGGCGGGCAACCCTCACTACCGCGACCAGGTGAAGAAGTACCGTCAGCTGGCGCGCCAAGAGTGCCGGCCGCGTCCACCCGGGTTCACGTGGGACTAGCGGCACGACCCAGCGCCGAGCTGCAGGCGGTCTGGGTTCGAGCCGCTGCTGTCCTCGCGCTTGGCGCGCAGCAGCAGCGCCCACTCGGCGACCTCGTCGAGCATGCCGGACGCCATGCGGCGGGTGACCTCGTCGCGCGGCTTGCCGTCGTCGTCGAACGCCCGCCCGACCCACGGGACGATGACGTGGGCGTGCGCCTGGACGAGCCCGAGCTCGACCACGACCTGCCGCAGCTGCATCACGGCGCGCAGTCCCCCGCCCACGGCGCCGTAGCCGACCAGACCGACCGGCTTGTCGTTCCACTCGTAGTAGATCGAGTCGAGCGCGTTCTTCAGCACGGCGGGGTAGCCGTAGTTGTACTCCGGGGTCACGAAGATGAAGCCGTCCGCCTCGGCCACCTTGGCGGCCCAGGCGCGCACCCGCGGGTCGTCGGACAGCTCACGCTTCGGGGACACCGGAGCGTCGAAGAACGGCAGCGGGAACTCGCGCAGGTCGACCAGCTCGACGTCGATGTCGTCGCGCGACTGCGGCCAGCTCGGTGATCCACGAGGCAACCTGCTCACCCGCCCGGTTCTGGCGGGTCGAGCCGAGGATGACCTGGATACGGGGGCGGGTCGGGTGGGTGCTCACGGAACCTCCGGCTGCTGGATGGGTGGCTCCAGTATATGAAGGTTCAACTAATGCGCCACTCGAGACATTCCAGACACCTACCCGGGGACGTCGGCAGGCGAATCATTGACCGCCCGCACCGCAAGGCACTAGACAGTGCCCACCGCTCGGGGATGAACGGGAGTTCTCCTATGCGCCGAACCACCACCCTCGCAGCGGCCGCCGCACTCGTGGCTGCCTCGGTCGTCATCGCTCCGGTCTCCCCGGCCGCCGGCGTCACCGACAGCCGCTGCGCCAACCGCACCAACGACACCATCGCCAAGCTCATCGCCTGCGTGAAGCTCGCGGGCGTCCGTGAGCACCAGGCTGCCCTGCAGGAGATCGCGGACGCCAACAACGGCATCCGCGCGTCGGGAACTCCCGGTTACGACGCCTCCGTCGACTACGCCGTCGACGTCTTCGAGGACGCCGGCTACCAGGTCACTGTCCAGCCCTTCGCGTTCTTCGCCTCGATCCGGCTCGGCCCCTCGGCCCTGCAGCAGATCGCCCCGGGGTCGGTGACCTACCAGGAGCTCGTCGACTTCCAGGCCTTCGATCAGTCCGACGCCGGGGACGTCACCGCAGCGGTGACGGCTGTCGACATCCAGCTGGGGTTGGGCAACACGTCCACCAGTGGATGTGAAGCAGGTGACTTCGCCGGGTTCCCCGCGGGCAACATCGCTCTGATCCAACGCGGCACATGCACCTTCGAGCTGAAGGCCGAGAACGCCGCAGCCGCTGGCGCCGTCGGCGTGATCCTCTTCAACCAGGGCAACACAGCTGATCGCACGGGGCTGATCGGTGGGACCCTGACGGCCGGCAACACCTCGGGGATACCCGTCATGAACGCCACCTACGGTCTTGGCGCCCAGCTGACGGCCACCCCTGGGCTCACCATGCGCCTCTTCGCCAACGTCTTCCGTGGCGAGGCTGAGACCTCCAACGTCTTCGCCGAGACCAGGAGCGGCAACGACAACAACGTCGTGATGGTCGGCGCGCACCTGGACTCGGTGGACACCGGACCGGGCATCAACGACAACGGCTCCGGCGTCGCGGCGATCCTCGAGACCGCGCAACAGATGGCCAAGGTCAACCCGCGAAACACGGTGCGCTTTGCCCTCTGGGGAGCCGAGGAGGCCGGGCTCGTCGGTTCGGACCACTACGTGTTCGGTCTGTCGGACGAACAACGCGCCAAGATCGCCCTGTATCTGAACTTCGACATGATCGGTTCGCCGAACTACGTCCGGTTCGTCTACGACGGTGACGGCTCGGAGTTCGGTCTCGCGGGCCCGCCAGGATCGGCACCGATCGAGCGCTACTTCACCAACTTCTACGCCAACCGCGGCCTCGCGTCGGAGCAAACAGAGATCTCGTTCCGCTCCGACTACGCGGCCTTCTTCGACTCCGGGATTCCGTTCGGTGGGCTGTTCACCGGCGCCGAAGTGCTCAAGACGCCGCAGCAGGCTGCCACCTTCGGCGGCACGGCCGGAGTCGCCTACGACCCCTGCTACCACCAGGCGTGCGACACCTACGCCAACAACAGCAACGAAGTGCTCGACGTGAACAGCGACGCCGTCGCGGCGTCCACGCTCACGTATGCCATGAACACCTCATCGGTCAACAGCCTCAAGGGCAAGGGCAACTTCAAGCCTCCGCGCGCACGACGACGAATTGCTGCCGACGAGCTGACGGCAGGCCTCGCTGCACCTAGTCCGGTTGGCACCACCAGGCCGGCAGGTCGGCGACCGACGCGAGCAGGGCGTCCGGCGTGACGCCCTGCTCGAGGTCGCCGGCGTGGAACTTCCCGGTCTGCACCAGGACGCCGCGCATGCCGGCGCCCTGGGCTCCGCCGACGTCGCCGTGCACGTCGTCGCCGACCATCACGACGTCGGACGCCGCCAGACCCAGCCGGTGAGCGGCCGCGTGGAAGAACTCCGGGGCCGGCTTGCCGGTCACCACCGGCTCGGTGCCGGAGGCGAAGGCGAGCGCCTGCACGAAGGGGCCGTTGTCGAGGTGGAGGCCGTCGACGTCCTTCCAGTAGCGGGCCATGCCGAGCGCCACCAGCGGCGGCCGTGGATCGGACGTGAGCAGCCGGAAGGCGCGGTTCATCGTCGCGAAGTCCCACGACTCGCCCAGGTCGCCGACGACGACGGCCGCGGCGCCGGTCTCGGCGTCCGGTGCGACGCGTTCGAGGTCGCCGAACTCCGCCGCCGTCGCGTCGGGCACGAACAGCGCGACCGGAGTCCGGTGCTGCTCGGTGAGCCACTCGTGCGCGGCGACAGCGGGCGACAGGATGTGCTCAGGATCTGCGGGGACTCCGAAGCCGCGCAGCTTGTCGGCCAGATACGCGCGCGGGTGCGACGTGGTGTTGGTGACGAACAGGTACGGGATGCCGGCGTCCTGCGCCCAGGCGATGACGTCCGCCCCGCCCGACACGGGCTCGTCCCCGACGAAGAACACCCCGTCGATGTCGAACAGCAGCCCACGGGGACTGGTCGCGGAGGGTGCGGCGTCCATGCGTCGATCGTCGCACGCACCGCGTCACCACCAGCAAGGGTGCCGGCCAGCCGCCGATTGTGGAATTCCTTGCGCTTTCACAGCCGATAGGGGCTCGAAAGCGCAAGGAATCCTCCAGTGGAGAACCTCGTCCGTCGGTTGGCTCAGTGGGGCTCGTTGGTGAACTGCGGGGTCTGGCCCGCCCAGAAGGGGCGGACCCGCTCGAGTGCGGCCCCGACCCGGAAGGTGGTCACGTCGTCGTAGGTGCGCCCGACGATCTGCAGCCCGGTCGGGACGCCGTTGTCGGCGAAGCCGGACGGCACGTTGAGCACCGGGCAGCGGCTGAACATGTTGAACACCGGGGTCATGAGCGTGTCGGCGTAGCTGTCGAGCATCACGCCGCCGACCTCCAGGCCCTTGCCGACGTAGCCATCGCCGGCCACCAGCCCGCGGGTCGCCATGGTCGGCGCGAGCAGCACGTCGTACCGCTCGAACAGGTCGCCGATCGGCTTCCACATCTCGGTCTCGATGAGCATCCCGTCCAGGACGCCCATGTCCTTGCCGTCCTCGGCGGTGGTGCGGGCGAACTCGATGGCGTAGTCGTTCAGCAGGTCGCCGTGCTCCTCGGCGACGCTGCCGATCCACGCGGCGAACATCGTCTGGAAGTGCACGGCGGCTGCCTTGTTCATCAGCGCGTGGTCGACGGTCAGCGCGACCTCGTCGACCGTCGCGCCGGCGTCACGGAGCGCCTCGGCGGCGTCCCGCGTGTTGCGGGCGACGTCGGCGTCCACCGGCCAGCCACCGAAGTCGACGGTGTAGCCGATGCGGAGGCCTTCGATGCCGTCCAGCGTCTCGGGGATCTCGAGCTTGGGTCGCAGCGAGACGTGGTCGTGCGGGTGCGGACCCGCGAGGGCGTTCTCGAACACGGCGCAGTCGGCGACCGTGCGGGCCAGCGGGCCGTTGTGGCAGTAGCGGTCCATGTTGAACGGCAGCTCGACGGGGACGCGTCCCAGCGGCGGCTTGAAGCCGACGACACCGTTGAACGACGCGGGGATGCGGATCGATCCGCCGATGTCTGAGCCACTGGCGAGCGTCGCGGTTCCGGCGGCAAGCGCCGCACCCGAGCCGCCGGACGAGCCGCCGACGCCGTAGTGCAGGTTCCAGGGGTTGCGGGTGACGCCGTAGAGCTTGGAGTGGGTGAACCCGGCGCACGAGAACTCCGGCGTGGTGGTGCGCGCGTGGATGATGCCGCCGGCGTCCAGGATGCGCTCACCGATCGGTGTGGTCTCCTCGGCGACGAGGTCCTTGAAGGCCAGGGACGCCTGGGTGGCGGGCTCGCCCGCGATCTCGACCTCGTCCTTGAGGCCGACCGGCAGCCCCTCGAGCGGCCGCGCGGCGTCGGGGTCGCGCGCGTAGACCGCCTCGGCCGCCTTCGCCTGCTCGAGCGCACGCTCGTAGTAGGTGTGGCAGAACGCGTTGACGTCCGGCTCGACCGCCTCGGCGCGGGCGATGGTCGCCTCCATCAGCTCGACCGGGGACAGCTCCCGGCTCCGGAACTTCGCGAGCGCGTCCGTGGCTGACAGGTAGTGAAGGTCGGTCATCGGCTCCCTTTCCGGCGCGCCCGGTGGCGTCCTGCGCGCAGGCTAGCCCCTGACGGCGGGCCGCAGGCAGGTGACTAGCCTCGACCTCGATGACCGCGCCGCACCGACTGCTGCGCACCACCGTGCTCAGCGCCGTGGTGCTGCTTCTCGCGTCCGTGGCGCACGGTGCTGGAGGAGCCGGTCTGCCGTCCTTCGGTCACGCCGCCCTGCTGGCCGGCCCGTGACGCTCGCCGCGTGGTTCGCCACCCGCCGACGCCTGGCGCCGGCCGCTCTCGTCGCCTTCGTGGTCGGCGGTCAGTGGCTGCTGCACGGCGCTTTCGGCGCGCTCGCGCAGGGGTCGACGGCTGTCGGTCACGAGCACGGCGCCGCTGCCCTCGACGCGCCGGCCATCGGCACCGCAGCCACCCACGCTCATGCGCTCAGCGCGTCCATGGTGGTGGCGCACAGCGTCGCCGCACTGCTGGTGGCGCTGTGGCTGTCGGCCGGCGAGCGACTGCTGTGGGTGGTCGTCGAGTGGCTCGTCTTCCGCCCCCTTGCCGTTCTGCGCAGGACGCCGTCTGCGGTGGTGGCGTCTGCGCCCCTCTGTCGGTGCGTCGCGCGCCTCGACCCGCATGTCGAGCGCGTGCTCGGCGCGAACGTCTCCTGGAGAGGGCCACCGGCCGCCGCCGGTTTCGCCTGAGTCCCTTTCCTTCCTGCGGGCATCGCTGCCCGCAGTTCTCTCCTGGAGTACTTCACATGTCTCGTTCCACTGCTCTGCTCGCCATCGGTGCCGCTGCGCTGCTGGCCACCACATTGACCGCGTGCGGCACCGATGAGGAGGCCGCGCCCGCGGCGTCCCCCTCGGCGACACCGACCGGTGAGCTGCTCACCACCCTCGACCGTGAGAGCCACCAGCTGCGCGACCTGCCCGCGGCAGACGCGCCCACGGTCTCGATCGAGGTCACGCCGGACCCGATGGGCGGCTTCAACCTGCACACGACCACTGGCAACTTCACCTGGGCGCCCGAGCACGCCAGCGGCGACCACGTCGCAGGCGAGGGGCACGCCCACGTGTACATCGACGACGTGAAGCTCTCACGCGTCTACAGCGAGTGGTACTTCATCGGCCCGATGGCGATGGAGCCCGGTGAGCACGAGGTCACCGTCACGCTCAACGGCAACGACCACAACCAGTACGCCGCCGACGGCGAGCCCGTCGAGGCCACGGTGACGGTCACCGCCATGAAGATGGACGAGGAGCACATGCACTGACGGCGCCAACCCCCGCAACGTGTAGGTTCTGTGGGCCTATGACCCCACAGATCCAACACGTTGCGGGGGCTTGGGTCAGCTCCAGTCGCGGAGCATCTGCTTCATCTCGGCGATCTCGGCAGTCTGGGCGGACTCGATGTCCTCGGCGAGCGTGATCGCGTCCGGGTACTGCCCGGACGACTGCTCCTCCTGGGCCATCTCGATCGCCCCCTCGTGGTGCAGCGATCATCATCCGCACCCACATCTCGTCGAAGGCTCGCCCGCCGCCCATCATCTGCGTCATCCGCTGCATCTGGTCGGCGTCCATCATGCCGGGCATGTCGTTGAGCTCGTCGTCGTCGCCGTGGCCCATCATCATGTGGCTCATCGCGTCGAGGTCGGGGACGTCCTCGCCCCACGCCTCGAGCCACGAGGTCATCTGGTCGATCTCCGGCGCCTGCGCCGCCTTGATCCGCTCGGCGAGGTCGCGCAGCTCCTGCGTCTGCGCTCCCTCGATCGCGACATCTGCCATGACCAGGGCCTGCTGGTGGTGCGGGATCATGTCCTGGGCGAACGTGACGTCCGCCGCGTTGTGGTCGGTGGACCCGGCGTCGGTACCGGAGTCGGTGTTGATCTCCACGCAGCCGCCGAGCAACAGGACGGCGGCTACCGCGGAAGTGAGAATGCGCGCTTTCATGGAAGGTCTCCTCAGGGTGTGGGCGTGCGTGATCGGGACGTCGTCGCGACGTCCGATCAGCAGCGCAGGAGACCGAGCTCAGCGAGTGCCGGGGGGCCGACCGCTCGTGGAACGAGAGCGCGGACGTGGGCGGCCAGCGACGCCGCGGACATGTGGGCACCGAGCGGACGACGTCCCACCACGAGCAGGAGCAGCAGCAGCGCGCCGGTCAGCACGGCGAGGCACAGGTGGGCCAGCGTGTGCTCGTGCGGCGCGGGGGCGTCCGGTGAGGTCTGGGTCGTCGCGGCGCCGGTCGGCTCCGGCATGGCGTGGCCTTCGTGCGACGCCGTCATCGGCATCGCGTGGACCGTCGGCTCGGGCGACGCGTTGGACGCCGCCAGCGGCAGCCCGTGCATGATCACGAGCGCGAACAGCGCCAGCGCTGCCGCCGCACCCACGAGGACGCGTCGAGCGGTCACCCGTCCACGGTACGCCGGTTCGGACCAGGTGGCGTCCCGCGGGCAGGGGTTCAGATCCGGCCGGAAGGTGCCGATAACACCCCCATAGAGCATCCGCCCGTTGCCTGCTGAGAAGCGCGGCGGGCGGACTGCCGTCCAGGGGCTATCGGTGACGCCGGAACGGCCCAGTGACCTCGAACGTGAGCCCGCTCCCGTCGCTGCCGACCAGCGAGCTGAGGTACAGCCGCGTGCCCGTCGGGTCGAACCCGATCCCGGTGATCTCACTGCCCCCGTGGCCGACCAGCTCCAGGAACGGCGCCGCGACGCGTCGCGTGCTGGCGTCGGCCAGCAGCACCAGCAGCGGCTGGTCGATGTACTCGGCGACCAGGATGTCGCCCGACCGCTCGTGGACGGTCACCGTTCCGGGCTCGCGCATGGGGGCGTCCACCGGCATCGTCGCGGCGTCGTAGATGAGCGACAGCTCGTTGGCCCGCACGTCGAACGCCCAGACGCAGCGCGCGTCGGCGCTGGTGATGAACAGCGCGTCGTCCGCGAACCACGCGCCGTCGGTGCGATGGAAGCCCGTCGTGGCATCGCTGCGCTCGGGGTGCTTGCTCGACACCTCGACCCAGTCGACGTGGCCGCTCCGCCGCACCTTGGCCGCCTCGAGGACGCCGCTCGACAGCTCACCGTAGATGTCCGACCGGTACCGGTAGAGCCGGCCGTCGTAGTCGTTCTCGCAGAGGTAGACGACGCCGGTGCGCGGATCGATGGCGAGGGCTCCGTGGTCGAACGATCCCGCGAGCGGGTACATCTGCCCCTGCCCCGGACGGTCCGGTGTGCACTCCCAGAGCCGCCCGGTGCGCCCCGTCTCCCCCGCCAGCCACGTACCCCACGGCGTCCGGCTGCCGGCCCGCACGCCGAGCGTCCCGTCCAGGACGCGGTAGGCGTCGACGATGTGCCCGTCCTGGCGGAAGCGGATCCCGCTGGCGCCGCCTTCGCCTGGTCCGGCCTGGGAGTTGCTGACGTAGACCCAGCCACCGTCGCGCGTGGCGATGGTCGCGCCGTCGGACGGGTGCAGGTGCCACGTGTGACCGGTTCCGGTGATGGGACGCCCGCTGCGACCGATGACGCGGGCGCGGAAGCCACCGGGCACGCGGACGCCGTAGATGTCCGGTGGGCCCAACGGTCCGTAGGGGCCGAGACCCACGAGCGCGGGGGACGCCAGCGCCTCGCGCCAGAAGTCCACGCCGTACCGCGGCACCGTCGGCAGGGGAAGTGACCGAGGGTCGGTGGTCGTCATGCGGCCACGGTCCGCGCGCGAGGTGAGCGGTGCGTCTCACCTGCGCGAACGTCCGGTGAATGCGCGCCGAAGTCTCGGGTCGCCGGGGCGCGGCCGCGGGTGGCGTCCGCTGGCGGTATCCCTCGGACGTCCACGAGTGGAAACAAATGCGCGCCAGAGCGGCACAAGTTTCCACTCTTGAGCCTCCGCGGACGCCTCCTGCGGCGCCGGGGAGACCTGCCCCGGCAGAATGGGCGCGGAATCACCGTCACCGCCGAAGGACTTGTACCTGCCGTGGAGCTCGTCGCCCTGATCGCCCGCGTGGCGCTCGCCGCCACCTTCGTGGTCTCGGCGGTCGCCAAGCTGCGGGACGCCGACGGTGCCCGCAAGGCGGTCCGCGACTTCGGCGTCCCGGCGTCGCTGACCCCGCTGGTCGCGGTCTCGCTGGCGCCGCTGGAGCTGCTGTCGGCGCTGCTGCTGGTGACCAGTGGCCCGGCCGTCGTGGCAGGCGCGGTGCTGGCCCTCGGGCTGCTGGCGGCCTTCACCCTGGGCATCGTCACCAACCTGCTGCGCGACAACCGCGTCGACTGCCACTGCTTCGGGGCAATGTCCACCAAGCCGCTGTCGTGGTGGTCGGTCGCCCGCAACGTCGGGCTGATGGTGCTGGCGGGTGTGACGCTCGCCGGGGGCGGCTCTCAGGGCTGGCCGTGGCAGGTCGTGGCGGACGCCTTCGACGGGCTCACGAGTACCGAGACGTGGCTCGCGATCGCGGTCGTGCTGCTCGGGGCAGCGGTGGTCGCGCTCGGCGTGCTCTTCCTGATGGTGCTCCGGCGGCACGGACGCGCGCTGCTGCGCATCGACGAGCTGGAGGCCGCAGGCGCAGGCGTCCACCACGGTCACGCGCACGAGTTCGCTCCGTGGCAGGCGCCGGCCCTCGTCGCCGTCGACGCGGACGGTCGCGACGTCGCGCTCGACGACGTCACCGACCCCGAGCGCGTCAACCTCTTCGTCTTCGTCGCGCCCTGGTGCGAGGCCTGCGGCGAGCTGGTCGACGACCTGAATGACTGGCAGGCCGACGAGACCGGGCCGAACGTCGTCGTGCTGAGTGGCGGCGAGCGTGACGCGATCGCGGGCAAGTTCGGCGCGGTGACCGTCCACGCGCACGACGGCGCGCGCCGTCGACGACTACCGGATCGAGTACACACCCGGCGCGGTGGTCGTGAGCGCCGACGGCATGGTCACAACACCCCCTGCGTATGGCTCCGACGACGTGCGGCGCCTCTATCAGGCGGCCGCGGGCCGGGCGCCGCAAGACCTGGTGATCGGGCCGCCGCCGGTGCGCGAGGGCGATCCGGCGCCGGACGTCATGGTCGAGATGGACGGCGAGCGGATGCCGATCGCCGAGGCTGCCGGCGACGACGCGGTGCTGCTGTTCTGGGACACCGGGTGCGGCTTCTGCCAGCAGATCGAGGACGACGTGCTGCGGCGTCAGAGCAGCGTGCCGCTGGTGCTGGTGGTGCGCGACAGCTCGGCGGACGCGGTGCGCGAGCGCGGTTTCACCGTGCCGGTGGCGCTCGACCCCACGTTCGGCGTGGGCGGCGCGCTGCAGGCTCCGGGGACACCGACCGCCGTGCGCCTGCGAGACGGCGAGCTGGCGTCCACCGTGGCGGTGGGCGGTCCCGAGGTGCTGAACCTGCTGGCGTCCGTGCGCGTGCTGGGCTGACCGCCCACTCGTCCGTTCGGCTCGCATGTGGATCTAGCGCGTGTCGGAGCCGGTCCGGGTGCTGACGCACCGGTCAGGATTGACGCGTGACAGACGAGTGGGAGGTGCGGCTGACGCTCGCCGTCGACCCGCCCCCCGACGACGACACGGTGCGGCAGCTCGGCATGTCAGAGCCGCGGCGCTGGTCCGGCGTCGGCCTGGCCATGGGGTCGCAGGGGATCACCCGGCTCGCCCTGAACTACGTCTCGCCTCCCACGAGCCCCCACGGTGCCGTCGCCGGCGCGTTCGACGTCCTGCAGGACGCTCTGGCCGAGGAGGGGCTGGCCCTCGAACGCGTGATCGACGTGGCCATCGTCTCCGCGACCCGCGACGAGCGTGACTGGTAGGCGGAGGCGTCCGGAGCTGCCGTTAGGCCGAATGGGTGAACGAGGCCGGCTCAAGCACGGACGCCGAAATGCCGACGTTCTCCCCGTGGGGCACTGGCTCGACGCCCTGGCCAAGGCGTCGACCGGTCACCGAGTTCGTCATCGCACAGCTGTCTCGGGGATCGAATCCACGCCTGAGTCCGGGCGTCCCGACGCGATCACCCCTGCGCCGAGTGCGCAGGGGATTTCTCGTCGTGCCCTGCTCCGCCGCGGTGCCGTCGTCGGTGCCGCCGTGTGGACCACCCCGCTGCTGCAGTCGGCGCTCGCCCCTGCGGCGGCTGCCAGCGTGCACCGTGCACGGTGGCGTGCCCCCCGGGAACCGCGTGCGGACCCGGCGTCCAGTGCGCCTCGGGGCTGGTGTGCCTCAACGGCATCTGCATGATCCCCTACGGCAACGGCACCGCCTGCATCACGGACAGCCAGTGCCAGAGCGGGAACTGCCTCGGCGGCGTCTGCCTCGCCTCGTGGCCCGGGACGACCTGCACGGCCAACAGCCAGTGCCTGTCGGACAAGTGCAACGGCGGGCAGTGCTTCGAGAACCCCCTCGGTGGCTACTGCCGGGCCACCGCGGACTGCACGGACAACACCACCTGCGGCACCAACCAGACCACACACCTGCGGCGGAACCGGCGCCGCCTGTGCAGAACAACAACAAGTGCGTGTCCGGTCGCTGCCGGAACGGCTACTGCGTCCGCATAGACGGCCGGATGCCTGGTCAGGGGTTCCGCCCCACGGGCCCCTGACCAGGCAATCTGGCCCGCCTGAGCCCCGACCGGGGTCTTTCCGGTCGGGCGGCTCGCCATACCCACCCCCGAACCCCTATTCTCGGGAGGGCCGGATTCGACTCTCGGGGGTTACAGCATGGGTGGATGGCTCGACAGGTGGGCCAAGCGGGCGGCTGAGGCCGCCCCTTCTGCTGCCCCGGAGTCGGTTTCGCCCGCCTCCGGCAGGCTCCTGCGCCCGCCTCCTCACGGCGCGACTTCCTGAAGAAGGCCGGCGTCGTCGGTGGAGTCGCCTGGAGCGTCCCGGTCCTGCAGACGGTCATGGCCCCGGCGGCGAGCGCGTCACCCGGGCCGTCGGCATCGGTGTGCGCCGGGTCGGCGACTGGCGTGCATGCGGGGACTTCGTCGGTCTGCTACCTGGGCATCTGCGGAGGCGTGGGAGCCGCCTGTGCGAGGCGGCGTGTGCGTGCTACAACAGCTGACTGCTCCAAGCAATGCGGTACTGTGGCGGAGCAGGTGCCACCTGCCGGACAACACGCAAGTGTGCCAGCGCAGCGGAAACGCGGTCTTGGCGGCCAATGCAAGAAGCACCCTGGCGACAGTCGCGCTTGAACGCTCTGCCGTTGCACCACGGACGCCGAGGTCGCCGACGCGCCACGCTTGCCTTCATCGATGCCCGGCGTGGGCAGCTGCTCCTTCATGCCGGTGGTGCCGCGACGTCTGACGGGCGCACGATCGTCGTGCATGGCGCGTCCGGTGCTGGCAAGACGACGCTGACCGCCGCCCTCGTCACCCAGGGGCTCGCCTACGTCACCGACGAGACGGTCTGCCTCGACCCGGACACCCTCGCCATCGAGCCCTTCCTCAAGCCGCTCACCGTCAAGCCTGGCTCCCACGAGCTCCTCGCCCACCTGCAGCCCGCCGCAGGACGAGGTCTCCGAGGGCTCGGGCAACTGGCAGCTGCCCCCGGAACGGCTCGGCGGACCTTCGCTGCCCGACGCGCCTCTGCGTCCCGCCCTGATCGTCTTCCCGGACGTCGACGAGGAGCGGAACGACGTCGGCATCGAAGAGGTCACCCCTGCACGCGCTGCTTTCGTCCTGGGAGAGCAGTCCAGCGCGATGTGGGCCATCGAGCCCCGCCCCCTGGCTGCGCTTGCCCGCCTCGTGCTGAGCGTGCCCGCCTACCAGGTCAGCTACGGCCACGCCTTCGACGCCGCAAAGGTGATCACCGACACCCTGCTGCCCCAGACCGGGGCGAAGCACCCCGAGCAGATCAGCACGACCCCCGAAGCTGCCCCATCGGGTACCGCCGGCCCCAGGCGCGCGGAGGGCGTCGACTGGATCGTGCTCGAGGGCGAGGCCGTGCTCTTCGACGGTCAGCACCTGCACCACCTCGACGGGCCGGGAACCGCCGTCTGGCTCTCCCTCGACGGCGAGATGACCCTGACCCAGCTCGCCGGCGACCTGGCCGCGCACTACGGCGCAGACTCCAACGAGATCCTGCTCGACGTCGAGGACCTGGTGCGGGTGCTGGCAGCCCGTGCCCTCGTCGTCCTGCCCTGAGCACGGCGCACCACCCACCTGGCGGATCCCCGTCGGCACCGCGGGTGCCCGCGGATCCTGAGCGCCGGCCCTCGCCGTATCGGCAGCGACGGTCACCGTCTCAGGCCGTCACGACCAGCGGCACACGCTCGAGGTGCGGGTGCTGGGGACGCGTCACGCCGCGTCGCTCGGCACCGCGGTCGTCGGTGGACGGCATCAGCGTCACCTGACGCGAGCTGCGGGCTGGCGTGTCGGTTCCCGCGAAAGCGCATCGGCAACGGTGAAGTAGTACCCGGCAGCATCACGACCGGAGTCGGACGGGTATGACTTCCTGGCTCGACACCCTCGCGCGCAGAGTCGCCCGTCGGCAGGCCTTAGATGCGCCGACACCTCGCCGCGGCATGAGCCGCCGCGACTTCCTTCGCCGCTCTGGAGTCGTCGGTGCGGCCGTGTGGTCGGTGCCAGCGCTCCAGTCCGCCACCGCTCCGGCCGCCGCCGCGTCCGGGCCGTGCTCGCAGGGGACTCTGCTGGCACGGGCAGCCGGGTGTCCGCTCTGCGGAGTCGGCGCAGCACCTGTCTGGTCAATGCCGAGTGTCGTGACCAGCCGATGCAGTGGCGGGACGTGTCAGCCGGGTCAGCTCGGGGACACCTGCCTGGCGACCTCCGACTGCGCTCAGGGCATCTGCTCCGGCGGCGTCTGCGTCCAGGGGGTCACGGGAGATCCCTGCGACGCACCGGTGGACTGCATCACGGGAATCTGCACGGGCGGAACGTGCCGAGCGGGTGGCATCAGCACTGCCGTGTGCGACCACCGCCGACTGCACCGCCGGCCAGTGCTCGGGGCGGACCGACGGGCCCAAGACCTGCGGCGGCCCAGGGTCGACCTGCTCAGGCAACGGCGGCTGCACCCACGGCAACTGCGGTCTTGGCGGGACCTGCGGCGGCGCTTTCGCGGCCTGCACGACGACGGCGGTGTGCTCGCCGACGCGTCGCTGCACCGTCTTGGGCTGCCTGGCGGTCTAGTCGCCGCGTCGCACGCGATCGCTTGCCGCGTCAGGACCCGTCGGGCTCCTCGGGGGCCTGCCGCCGAAGGTCGGCCACCTGGACCTCTTCGTACGGCGCGGTGAGCGGGTCGAGCGCGGCCCGCGGGGACGGCGGCGTCCAGGTCGCGACCGGCTCGGCCGCAGTGCGGTCCACCGGCACCTCGTCCACGCCGTTCAACGGGGCGTCGTCGTCGAGGCCGAAGCGCGCACCGGACGCGGTGTCCGCCGGCAACAGCTCGGGAACCGGGTTGCTCACCACCGGCGTCGTGGTCGCCAACGGCACGCCGGCCGAGCCGCCGATGACCTTCTCCTCCGCGGGCACGACGCTCTGCAGCGGGGGGCCCGATGTCGCGGTTGGGGTCTTCGCCGCGGGCGCCGGCGTCGAAGCGGCCCGAGCGCCGTCACCGTCAGCGCGGCGGACGCCTGCACCGACGCCTTGGACGCGGGACGCGGCGAGCCCATGTGTCCCTCGATCACCTCGGCCACCGAGTTCGGCTCGTGCGGCTTCGGGGACGCCCCGACCGTCCGACCGGCACCGTCGGTGTCGGCGAGCCGTTGACCCCGGGCAGGCCACCGAGCCCGGCCGGGATCACCGGAGCGTGGTCGTCGAGCTTCTTGGCGCTCGTTCGTGCTCGGGTAGTCGTACTGGTAGCCGTACCCGTAGCGGTGCGAGTCGGGTCCGCGCGCGGGTGCCATGTTCATGACCAGACCGAGGATCTTGCCGCCGACCGACTCGATGTTGCTCGTGGCGGTGCGCAGCTGCTCGCGCCGCGTCTTGCCCGTGGCGATGATCATGATCGCGCCACCGGCGAGACGGGTGAGCACCGCGGCGTCGGTGACCGGCAGCAGCGGCGGCGCGTCGATGATCAGCGTCGCGCGCTTCTCGAGGTGGCGGATGAGGTCGGCCATCGCCTGGCTGCCGAGCAGCTCGGACGGGTTGGGGGGCAACGCTCCGGAGGCCAGCACCCACAGGTTGCCGGTGTTTCCCCAGGGCTGCATGACCTCGTCGACGGTGGCGCGTCCGACCAGCACGTCGGTGAGGCCGGCGCTGCCCTCGATGCCGAGGTACTCGGAGATCTTCGGGCGCCGCAGGTCCCCCTCGATGAGGAACACCGGCTGCCCCGTCTGCGCGATCGTCATCGCGAGGTTGATCGCCGTCGTCGACTTGCCTTCGCGCGGCACCGCGCTGGTGACGACGATGGAGCGGGGGCGGTGGTCGATGTCGACGAACTGCAGGTTGGTGCGCACCTGACGGAAGGACTCGGAGCGTTTGCTCTGGCCGGGGTAGTCGGTCAGCAGCGGCTTCTTCTCGGCCTCGGGCTCGTAGCCGATCACACCCAGCAGCGGCTGGTCGAAGTACTTCGCGAGCGACTCGATCGACTTGATCCGGGTGTCCAGCGTCTCGAGCAGCACCGCCGCACCGACCCCGATGGCGAGACCGACCAGGAAGCCCGAGCGCGAGGTTGATCATCGTCCGGGGCGACGACGGCGACGAGGGCTGTGCGGCCGGCTGCGTCGTCGTGACCTTGACGAGCGGGTTTCCATCCGCCCCCGGTGGCTCGAGCTCGGCCGCAGCCTGCTCGAGCTGGGAGGCCGTCGCGTTCGCGATCGACTGGGCCAGCGCGGGGTTCGGGTCGGTGGCCGAGATCTCCAGGGTCACCGTGTCCAGAGGGTTGTTCACGTCGATCTGGCCGGCGAGAGCGTTGGGGCTCTTGGCCAGGCCGAGCTCGTCGATCACCGCGGTCATCACGTCGTCCGACCGCACCACGTCGACGTACGACTTCACCCGCTGCTGGGCGAAGAGCGAGCCGGTGTAGGCGCTGTTGACGTCACTGGCGGTGCCACCGTTGACCGACACGAACGTGGTCGCGGTGGCGGTGTACATCGGGGTGGCCATCATCGAGGCGAGGGCTGCCGCCATGATCCCGAGGAGCGTGGTGGCCGTGATCAGGCGCCACCGCGCCCGCAGGATGTCGAGGTAGTCCCTCAAGTCCACGGTGCGTGACCTTTCGATTGCGGAGCGTCGTCAGCCGGGTCGACCGCACGTCGAGGAAGCGTACGACGCGGCGCGCCGTGCGGGGACCCGGTCCCCCATGATGACGCATGATGAGCGTTTTCGGGTGTGACGGGTGTGACTGATGTGACGAGCTCGGGGTGGTGTGGCTGAGGTGACAGGTGACGCGTCGGGGCGCGTGCGGCGTCCGGACTGGGTCGCCCACGTGCTCGACGAGGCGGCTGACCCGCCGCGGGCGGTGCTGCTTCACCTGCCCTCCGGACGCCGGATCGGGCTGTCCGACACCGCGACGAGGGTGTGGCGGGAGATCGTCGATGCGGGGGAAGGCGGTGTCGACGCGGGCGAGGTCGCCGAACGCATCGCGCCGGAGTACGGGGTCAAGACGGACGCGATCGTCCCGGACATCGTCGAGCTGTACGGGCAGCTGCTCGAGGGCGAGTGGGTCGAGCGCGTGAACGGGGAGCACTCGTGAGGCGACGCCACCTGGTCACCGGCGTGGTCATCGTGGTGCTCGCCATCCTCACAGTGCTCCTCGTGCTGCTGGCGCTGCGCCCTGTCGAGGCTCCGGAGACGCCGCCTGCGCTCGAGATCGGTGTCGTGGCGGCGTCCGGCGACACCGTGTGGCGGTGGGTCGGCCCCACGGACTGCAACGCCGACTCGGACGCCCTGCCGCTCGAGCGCAGCGAGGCCGGCGGCGAGTGGCGTCCGTCCTCGATCCCGCTGGCCAACGTGTACGCGCTGTCGTTCGCGAACGCGTCCGATGGCGTCGCGACCGGCACCACGAGTGCGTGCTCGCGCGGGGTGGCGCTGACCGACGACGGCGGCAAGACGTGGGTGTACCGCGAGGACAACCCGGTGCTGCTGGACGCCTGGTACGAGGGCGACCGCGTCTGGGGCATCGAGCAGACCATCGGGGAGCCGCAGATCTCGGTCTACCGCGTCGACGCCGACTTGCGGCTGGTGCCGGTGCGCGGCGTGAAGCCGGGCCAGCCGTGCGACGCCGCTGACGGGGAGCCGCAGCACCTGGCGTTCTGGGACGACACCAAAGGGCTGCTGCTGTGCCAGAACGCCGTCACGGGGTCACGGCTGCTGGCCCGCACCACCAACGCCGGCGAGATCTTCGAGCGGCTGACGGACGACCGTCCCGAGCTCGGCCTCGACGGTGCCGAGACGGTGCTCGACCTCGACGTTGCGGGCACGCGCACCGCCTTCGTGCTCTTCGGACCGGGCGGGGACTGCAGCGAAGGTCAGCTCCGCGAGAGCGTCAACGAGGGCGCCTCGTTCCGGCGTCTGGACTGCCCGTCGGCGTCGGTCGAGGTGGACCGGGTGCTCGACGTGGCGTTCACGTCGAAGCAGGACGCCGTGCTGCTCGGGCTGCGAAACCGCGAGCCGGTGATGCTGGTCTCGAGCGACGGTGGGGACACCTGGTCCGAGCGCTGAGGAGCCACACTCGGTGACCGGGACACTAATGGGGCCTAGACGCCAGCCGACGACACAATCAACCGGGAACGTCCACTGGGTATGAAGGGTTCCGGAATCCCCACGCCGTCGATTGGAGCGATACTCACCATTCGACGGGCTCGGGGCCCCCGAAAGCGTGAGTATCGCTTCAACGGACGCAACCGACAGGCTGAGGTCACCCAAGGGGACACTCGACGGGCTGTGGCGTCAACCAGCCCAGCACTCGGCGGGCTGTGAGGTCAGCGGGGTGTCAGCTGGTGCGGCGGCGACGGGTGAAGACCACCAGCAGTGCACCGAGACCGATCAGGACAGCCGCCACCAGCGCGGTGCCGGCGATCTCGCCACCGGTGCGCGGCAGGCCGCCCCCGAGGATCGGGATGCCACCGGCGGAGTCGTTCCCGCCGTGCGTTGTCGCCGGAACCGCCGTTGCCGTTGACCGGCTCGACGTTCTCGGCGGTGACCGTGATGTCAGCGGCCAGCGCGAGCGGGCGGCCGTCGTCGGCGGTGCCGGACATCGTCACCGTGTTGATGCCCTCGACGGTGAAGGTGACCGACGCCTTCGCGATGCCCTTGCGGTTGGCCGTGACGGTGGCGCTGTCGGCGGACGGCGCACCGGACTCGGTGACGTCGACCGTCACCGTGGAGCCGGAGCGGAAGGTCTGGGCGGTGAACTGGATCCGCTGGCCGATGGTGGCGGTGTACCGCTCGGCGGTGATCTTGTAGAACGACGGCGGGTAGTCGGGGTCGGCATGCGCCGGCGCGAGGCCGAGCGGCATGAACAGGACGGCGGCGATGGCCACGAAGGCCATGCCACGACGCGTCTTGGTGCCGATCACTCCGCACCCCCATCTGTTGCAGCCCGGGGTTGCGCATCCCCGAGCAGTCGTAAACGGTCGACCGGGAGTCCCGGCCGTCGGCTTCCCTAGCCTAGCGTCATGCGGGCACGCCGGGGCTAGTCGCCGCCGCACTCCGTGATGTCGGCATCCACCGAGACCGGCTTGACCAGGGGCGTCACGAAGGTCCGCAGCTCGCCGGACGTGGGCGGCTCGTCCACGGTCAGCACCACGCGGGTGGAGTCCCCCGCCTTGACCTCCAGGCCCGCCCGGAAGACCCGGTGCCCCTGCTCGCGGCCCTGCTCCATGGCGATCGGCTTGCCGTCCCGCACCGCGCTGACCAGCGAAGACTCGGCGGTCGCGTAGACCTGGGTGAAGAAGAAGTGGTCCCCGTTGCCGCTCGGCGGCAGCCCCTCCGGCGTCAGCGGCCGGTCCCCCCGCGCGTCGATGTACAGGGGCAGGGAGCCGTCGCCGGGAGCCGTGTTCTTGTACGTCGCGGTGATCTCGACCCGCCGCCCGCCGTCCGGCAGGCAGCCCACCACCCGGTAGCTGAGCCCCTGGTCGAGGTAGTAGTCGAGCTTGTTGCCGCCGCCGTTGATGGTGGCGAGCCCGGCGAACGGCCCGGCGTCGCCCGGGAGCGCCCCACCGATCGCGGACGCCGCGAGCTCGGCCTGCTCGTTCACCCGATCGGAGTACACCAGCAGCCGCCGCTCGCCGGCCGCGCGGCCGAGGGCGTCCAGCAGGGCGCGCGGGTCGGCCTCGCCGGAGAGCACCGCCTTCAGGGACGCCTCGGCCACCTGCTGCAGGTACTGGTCGCGCGCGGCGTCGTCGTCGGGGATGAGGAAGTAGATCTCGTTCTCGGTGAAGGAGACGACGTTGTCCGCCGAGATCACCCGGCCGTCCGGCATGGTGACCGGCCCGGTCGCCTCGAGCAGGTACGACAGCGCCACCGGGTCGGTCGTGACCACGCCGTCGAGCTGCTCGCCGGTGCGGTCGCGCCACATCTTCAGCCAGAGCTGCGCGGCGTACGGGTAGTGCGGCGAGAGGTTCGCGTTCGCCCAGCTGGCCGGGTCGTCGCCGTAGAGCGCGGCGTAGTCGGGCCCGAAGTCCAGCGGCACCTGGTCGTACGTCTGGTCGTAGAGCACGGAGCGCGGGGCGAGCTGGCGCACGTCGACCTTGCCGTCGTCGGCGGTGATGACGCCGAACGACCCGAAGAACCCGCCGGTCCCGCGCGCCTCGTTGTTGGACTGCAGCGCGAGGAAGTAGCGACGCGTCTCGTCGCCGCCCAGCATCGGTGGGATCAGCTCCGCGCCCCGGCGCGCCGACTCGGCTTCGGAGAGCGCGTCGTCGAGGTCGTCCTGCAGGCCGTTCACGGCGTCCTTCACCCGGCCCGGCGTCCCGGCGGTGTCGATGGCGGCGACGTCGGCGGAGATCGCGCTCAGCGACGCGACGGCGTCCTGCAGCGGCGGCGTCGCCGCCTCGAACGCGGCGAGGTTGAGCCGGTCGCCCTCGAGGCGGATGCCGTCCGGGTTGAGCGCGGTGCCCGCCTCGAGCAGGTCGGGCAGGGCGTCCTGCGCCAGCGCGTCCGCCGCCTCGGCGACGTCGCGGACCGCCGCGGGCGAGGCGCCGAGGACCGGGATCTGCGCGGCGATGCGGAACACCGGGTCGCTGGTCACGTCCACCGCGCGGGCGGTGTCGGCCTGCACGACCGCCAGCTGCTGCTGCACCGGGTCGGGGCGTCCGGCGGAGAGGTTCTCGCGGATCTGCGTGACTCCGGTGCGCGCGCTGCTCAGCGCGTCAGCGGCCTGCTGGGCCCGGACGACGATCCAGAGGGCGGCCACCCCGAGCAGCACCACCACCACGAGCGCGCCGAGCAGCAGGCGGGATCGGCGCGTCACACGCCCCATCCTCCCATCCCCACCGAGCACGCACGGCAACTGCACGTCTTCGGGGAAGTTCGTCCGGGTCATGACCCGGACGAGTCACCCCAAAGGTGTGCTGTGCGGTTGCCTACACGGTCTCCAGCGTCACGGGTCGCTCGACGACGGCGTCGCCGTCACGGGACGCCGCCCGCACCGGAGCGTCGTCCGGCAGCTGACGCTTCACCAGGCCGAGGGCGACCGGACCGAGCTCGTAGTGCTGCACCACCGTCCCGACGAAGCCCACCGTGCGGCCCTCGAGCACCAGCGCGTCACCGCGCGACGGCAGCTGCTCGTCGCTGCCGTCGAGGTGCAGCCGCACCAGACGCCGCGGCGGCTTGCCGAGGTTGTGCACCCGCGCGACGGTCTCCTGCCCTCGGTAGCAGCCCTTGTCGAGGTGCACCGCGACGCCGATCCAGTTGACCTCCGCGGGGATCGTGCGGTGGTCGGTCTCGAAGCCGAGCCGCGGGCGTCCGGCCGCCACGCGCAGCGCCTCGTACGCCCAGGTGCCGGCTGCCGGCCCGTCCGTCGCCGCGACCGCGTCGCGCGGGACGAAGGCGAACCCGTCGGCGCCGTCCATGCCCGCGGGGCCGGGACGCCACACGGTGCCGAGGTCGTCACGCACGCGGAGCTCGACCTTGGACCAGAACACCATCTTCTGCAGGTAGCCCATGAGGTCGTCGACGGTGCCGGGCTCGACGTGCATCAGCACGCGCTCGCCGTCGTCGACGAGGTCGAGGTGGTGCTCGACCCGCCCGTTCGCGTCGAGGATGAGCGCCTGCGTCCACTGGCCAGGAGGCAGCGCCGACAGGTGCTGCGAGGTGAGCGTGTGCAGCCAGGTCAGCCGGTCCTCGCCCGCGACCTCGACCACCGGCCGGTGCGAGAGGTCGACGTAGCCCTCGCCGCGGTCGAGCTGCCGCTGCTCGCCGAGCGGGTCGCCGTAGTGCCAGGCCACCCCGGCGTCCAGCGAGCCCTCGGGCGGCGCGATCGCGTTCTGGATCACGTGGGCTCCTTGTCTGCTGCGGCACAGTCCGCGCACCGTCCGTGCATCGCGACGTGCGCCACATTCACCTCGAACCCCTGCGCCTCCCGCAAACTTCCCACCAGCGGCTCGACCAGCGCCGCGGGCACCGCTTCGATGTGCCCGCACTGCTGGCAGACCAGGTGGACGTGGTCGTCGCCGTCGGCCGCGTGATAGGTCGGAGCGCCGTGGCCGAGGTGGGTGTGGGTCACCAGGCCGACCTGCTCGAGCAGGTCGAGGGTGCGGTACACCGTCGAGAGGTTCACCGAGGGCGCCTGCTGCCGCACCGCACTGGCGATCTCGTCCGGCGTGCTGTGCCCGAGGTCGCGCACGGCGTCCAGCACCATCTGCCGCTGCGGCGTCAGCCGGTAGCCGCGCGAGCGCAGCTCGGTGTGCCAGTCGTCGCGGCTCACTCCACACGCGCCAGCCGCGCCGACAGGTGCGGCTGCAGCGCCTCGCCCATCGCCGCCATGTCGAACGCCCACATCAGGTCGCCCTCGACGAGGCCGTAGAGCCGGTGCCCGGCGGTGTACTCCTTGGCGGACGACGTGCGCGCGACCAGGTCGGTGTGGATCTCGACCCGCGGGCCGTCGACCGTGCCCTCCCAGATCTCGGAGTAGCCGGTGGGGTGCGCGAGCAGCACCTCGAGGCGTCCCTCGGGCTGCGGGCGCCAGAAGCCGGTCTCGGCGGCGGTGGGGCGGACGCGGTTGCCGTCGGCGTCCAGCAGCCAGCTGCGCGAGCGGTAGGCGAGGAACGGCTTGCCGTTCTGCTCGAAGGTGACCTCCTGCGCGAAGCGGAAGTCGTCGATCGTGGGGTAGCCGCCTACGCCCTCACCGCGCCATGTGCCGAGCATCCAGGCGACCGGCGCACACTCCGGAGCGAGGTCGGCCGGGATCTCGAACACTGCGGGCTTAGCCCTGTCCCTTGTAGAGCTTGTAGACCACGTAGAACGAGAACCACGCGATCAGCAGGGACACGACGACCAGCAGGCCGGTGTAGACGACTTCGAGCATGGGACCATCCTACGAGGCGGGATCAGCCGCCGCCCCCCAACGCCAGACCGCCACACTCACGCCGGCGAACAGGGCATCCTGGCGACCTGGCGTAGAAATCGGAGCCGACCACCGGTGAGCGAGCAGTTCGACCACGAGATCGAGGACGTCATCGGCGTGCCCGACGAGGACGTCGTCGACCACGAGCAGCTGCGACGGGCCGAGCACGAGGCCCACGCGATCGCCGGCGCGATCTACGGAACGATCCTGGCGAGCACGGTCGTCGCCGCCCTCGGGCACAGCCCCGAGAAGCTCGAGAAGTCGATCCTCATCGTCGTCGTCACGTCAGCCGTCTTCTACCTGGCCCACGTCTACTCGCTCGTCGTGGCCGCCCGCATGGTGGCTCGACGCCACCTGACGGCCGCCGAGGTGCGCGCCATCGCCGCCGCCGAGTGGCCGATGCTCCAGTCGTCGGTGCCGATCCTCGTGCCGCTGCTGCTCGGGGCGTTCGGCTGGATCTCGCGCGACACCGCGTCCTACCTGGCGGTGGGTGTCGGCATCGGCGCGCTGTTCGTCTACGGCGTGCTGCTCGGGGTGCGGGAGGGCCGCGGGGCTCTCAGCATCCTGCTGAACGCGCTGATCGTCGGGTCCTTCGGTGTGCTGATCCTGCTGCTGAAGGTCTTCGTGCACTGAGCTAGACGCGGCGACGCTCGGCGTGCAGCAGCAGCACCTCGGCCACCCTCTTGCGGTACTCGGGCGTGGTGGACGGGGGCAGTTCGACGGTGACGGCGGTCCGCCGGCGGTACTCGCGGTTGAACCAGCTGGTCATCGTGCCGCCACCGGACACCTGGATGTTCGCCACCGGCAGCCGGAGGTTGCGCGCGAGCCAGCGCGTGACCTCCTCGTCGCCCCCCGAGAAGTCGACCGACGCCAGTGGCTGGTGCAGCGAGATGACCGTCTGCGGCTCGACGCGCGTGAGGAAGCGCACCAACGCGCGGGTCTCGGGCTCGCTGGCCGGACGCGGCCCGGAGAAGTAGCGCGTCCCGGCACCGTTGTAGACCCACGTGCGGCTCGGGAAGTTGCGGTTGAGGTCGACGCCGCGCGCGTTCGTACGCGTGCCGCGGACGCGTCCGTCAGGGTTGATGGTGGGGATCAGCCAGAGAGCGAAGTCCTCGAGCGGAGCGGCGTCGAGCAGCCGGTTGAGCACCACGTACGGGCCCGCCGGCTCGTCGCCGTGCATCTGTCCCAGGACCACGTAGCGGTTGCGCGCCTGGCGGTTGCCGATCAGATACGCCCGGATCGGACGCCCGCGCGTGGACTCGCCGATGACCACCTTCAGCGGGCTGGTGATCCCGTCGCCGGCCTGCGCCGCGCCCGTCCACGCCAGGGCCCCGGACGCCGCTGCGGCGCCGACGAGCCCGGCGCGCGTGAGGAAGGCGCGTCGGTCGAGGTCCTCGTGTCGCTCGTGTTGCTCCATGCGCTCCAGTATCGGCACAGAGCCGCCGGAACTGTCGCAGCACCTCCCCGGCGTCCACGATCCTGCAATGGAGGATTCCGTGCGGTTCGAGGCCGTCCGGAGCCGCAAAACCGCAGGCGAACCTCCGATCGACGACGACACTGCGCCGCTGGACGGTCCACAGCCCACACCCGCCGTCTCCGTCCACAGCGGGCGGCGTCGAGAGAACGGGCGTCGCCGGGTGCTGTGACGCTCGCTCGATGGCTCGATCTCTCACGGACGCGGTGCGGTGCCTGCTCGACGGCCAGCACGGCGTCGTCACCCGGGCGCAGCTGCACACAGTGGGCGTCAGCGACCGGACGATCGCCACGTGGGTGCGCCGCGGGCGTCTCATCCGCGTCGCCCCCGGCTGCCTGGTCGACAGCGACCGCTGGTCCGCCGCCACTGCACAGCAGCGTCATCTGATGCGCCTGCTGGGTGTGCAGCTGTCGGCGCCGGACAGCGTCGCGCGGGCGGCCACCTCGGCGATCAGCTGGGGACTTCCGGTGCGGAGCATCCCGAGCAAGCCAGCGGTGATCCGTGGCCCCGACGCGTCCCCCCTGACCTCGGCGTCCGTCCAGCGACGCGCCCTCGACCGGGAGCACATCTGTCGGCGACAAGCGCTCGCCACGCTGAGCCTGGCCCACACCGTGGTTGACGTCGCGTCTGTTGTCCCACTACCGGACGCACTCATCACCCTCGACGCCGCCCTGCGGCGGGGTCTTCCGCTCGGACGGCTTCAGACCGCGCTCGAGCAGCGAGGCACCTTCGCCGGTGTCGACCGAGCCCGCTTGGCGCTCACGGCAGGCGACCCCGCGTCCGAGTCTCCGTTGGAGTCCCTGTCCCGGGGACGGGTCATCGAGCTCGGCCTGCCGCTCCCCTTGTGCAACGTCGTGATCAGGAAAGGGGGGCGCGTCGCCCGGGTGGACAAGCTCTGGGTCGAGGACGGCGTCGTCGGGGAGGCGGACGGCAACGGCAAGTACGCGAACGAGAACGCCTCCGAGGTCATCTGGGACGAGAAACGCCGACACGACTGGTTGGAGGAGCTCGGGTTCGCGGTCCCCCGCTGGGGGTGGCCCGAAGTCGCCGACGACGGTGCGGCCCTCGAGCGCCGCTACCACCGAGCGGTCGGCAAGCAGCGCGCGAGCGGCTTCCGCTGGCCGGTCGGCGTGACCGTCGACGTGCCACAGCCCCTGGGGATCGAGCTGCCCCCACGAGTCGTCGCGGAAGTCGATCGCTTGGCTCGAGCCGGCTACCCCGTCCAGAGGGTCGCCGTGTCGCGATGGTTCGGAGGATCACCTGCGCTTTGGACGCCGCGCAGTGCCTGAAACCGCAAGGAATCCTCCAATGCGCGCCTGCGCGACCGCTACAGCGTGACGGCGAGGTCGGCCACCTGCCCCACGGACGCGTGGACGGTGCGGTCAGCGGTCCCCCCAGCTGCCAGCACCCGCACCGTCCACGGGCCGGGCCCGGCGAAGAAGCGGAACTCGCCGGACGTCGATGTCGGCACCTCCGCGGTGAACTCGCCGGACGCGTCCAGCAGCCTCACGTAGGCGGGCGAGACGGGTTCGCCGTCACGCGTGACGACGCCCTGGATCACCGCCTCCTTGGTGGCGTCGACGCCGAAGATGTCGGGCCCTCCGGCCACTGCTCCGCACATGCCGCCCCCTACGACCCGTCGCCGAGCTCGATCGGGACGCCGACCAGCGACCCGTACTCGGTCCACGAGCCGTCGTAGTTCTTCACGTTCTCGACGCCCAGCAGCTCGTGCAGCACGAACCACGTGTGGGCCGACCGTTCACCGATCCGGCAGTAGGCGATGGTGTCCTTGCCGAGGTCGACACCGGCTCCCTCGTACAGCGCCGTGAGGTCGCCGTCGTCGCGGAACGTGCCGTCCTCGTTGGCCGCCTTCGACCACGGGATGTTCACCGCGGTCGGGACGTGCCCCGGACGCTGCGACTGCTCCTGCGGCAGGTGCGCCGGTGCGAGCAGGCGTCCGGAGTACTCGTCGGGTGAGCGGACGTCGACCAGGTTGTGCGTGCCGATCGCGGACAGCACGTCGTCGCGGAACGCCCGGATCGAGGTGTCCTGGTAGCGGGCTCGGTACTGCGTCGGCTCGCGATCCGGGACGTCGGACACCAGCTCGCGTGAGTCGAGCTCCCACTTCTTGCGGCCACCGTCGAGCAGCTTCACCGGGCCGTGGCCGTACAGCTTGAAGTACCAGTACGCGTAGGCGGCGAACCAGTTGTTGTTGCCGCCGTAGAGCACGACGGTGTGGTCGTTCGCGATCCCGCGCTCGGACAGCAGCGCCTCGAACGCCTGCCGGTCGACGAAGTCACGCTTGACGGGGTCCTGCAGGTCGCGCTTCCAGTCCAGCCGCACGGCACCGCGAATGTGACCCTTCTCGTAGGCGCTGGTGTCCTCGTCCACCTCGACGAGCACGACCGACGGGTCGGCCAGGTGCGCCTCGACCCAGTCGGCGTCCACCAGGACGTCGGAGCGGCTCATGCGCTGGCCTCCTCGACGGCCGGTGCCACGACGGCCGGACGCGCGGGCAGCAGCCGGCGTCCGAGCAGGTACATCTCGCAGCCCAGGCAGAACCCGAACGCGGCGTTGAGGAACGCCGCCGCGAGCGCCAGCCCGGCCGCGACCAGACCGACGGTGGACGCGCCGAGCGCCAGCGCCAGCGTGCCGACCAGGCCGAAGGCGAAGCCGACGCCCTGGGCGAAGCGGGGCGGGGTGGACGCCTCGAGCTCGGCCGGCGGGGCCAGCCGCGGGCGGACGAAGCGGCGGAAGGCGACGCCGTACGGGCTGCGGTGCAAGCCGGCGAAGGCCCCCACCGCGAAGACGGCGGTCTGCGCGGCGAGCAGCCAGACGCTGCCCGTGAGCAGCACGACGGCCAGGACGAGGGTGGTGACGGCCGCGGCGAAGCGCGGACCACGGGGGTCGATCATCGGGTTCTCCGAAGGTGGTGGTGGAGCGGCGACCGGCGCCTCAGGCGCCGGAGATCCGCGGGTGGGGACGGGCGAGAGTGCTCAGCGTCCGCAACACAGGCAGCCGGAGACCCGACAGAGGTCGACTGCGCGTCGCCGTGTCAGGAGGTCACCGGTCATGGGCTCGAGGCTAGGGACCCCGCCCTGCCGGTGTCACCTGCGTCCCGCATGGTGAGACACCGTCTCATTCGGCGGACGACCCGCTGCCGAGGGCGCCGAGGGCCGCGATCACGTCGACGGTGCGGGGCTGTCCGGCGGCGCGCTGCGCCACCCGTCCCTCGGCGTCGAGCACGAAGACCGTGGGCGTGCGCAGGACGTTCCACTCGCGGACGAGGTCCAGATGCGCCTCGGCGTCGACGTCGACCGCGACCACGCCGTCGACCATGTCGGCGACCTCGCTCAGCACCCGACGGGTGGCCCGGCAGGGCGCGCAGAAGGCGCTGGAGAACTGCACCAGCGTGGCCCGCGGGCCGAGCGCGATCCCGAGGTCGGACGCCGGGAAGGTCGGGCGCTCCGGTGCCGCCGGGTCGGTCGCCCGCAGCCGCCCGTCGGTGCGTCGACGCCAGACGCCGAACGCGGTGGCCGCGACCAGGACGACGGCCAGCACGAGGAGCCCGACGTCGTTCACGCCGACACCAGCGCTGAGGGGGTCACCGTCATTCCCCTCAGGCGAGGAGCCGCTCGGCGAAGTACCCGAGCGGAGCGATCAGCAGCAGCGGCCAGGCACCGCTGGGGAGCCAGGCCCCCCGCAGCACGCCGGGCTGGTCGCCGAGCTGCGTGCCGAGCCGCACCTGCAGCAGCGCGGCGAGCGCCGTCGGCAGACCCGCCGCGACGCCGAGCGCGACGCCCAGTCCGGCGGCGTCCACCGCCATGCCCAGCACCCATCCGGCGAGCACCGCTGCCAGCATCGGGGCGACCGCCGCGCCTGACATGCCGGGCGCGAGGCGTCCGACGGCGGCGGCGGCGGACGCGCCGGCCAGCACCACGACGATGTCCGGCCCGTCGGGCAGCTGCACCAGGACCACCCACGCGGCACCGAACGCGGCCAGGGTGGCGAGGGTGACCGAGGTGGCGATGGAGTCGACGAGCCGGGGCCGGCCGTCGCGCCGGACAAGCTGCTGCGCGACAGCGATGAGGTAGCCGGCGCCCAGCACCACCGCCACCGGACCGAGGCTGGGCGCGTCCTCGGTGGTCGCGACCACGACGTCGACGATCGCGGCGAGTCCGGCACCGACCAGCGCACCGCTGGCGGCTGCCGGCGCGTCAGCGGTGCGGTGCCAGGTGACGACGACGATCAGCTGCAGGCCGACCACCGGGATCCAGAGCCAGGGCAGGTCCGCGATCCCGCCGACGAGCAGCGCCCCTGACGCCACGGCACCGACAGCAGGAGCGCGCCAGTCGGGCAGGTGGAGTCCGGCGGTCACCCGCCGATCATGCCGCACCGCCGAATCCGGCTAGCCGGCTCCGGCTGCGCTCAGCCCGATGTCGCGGGCTCCGCCCGCGAAGGGCGGCAGCACGTCGACCACTGACTCAGGGGTCAGCGGCAGCTGGTCGGGCGGGGTCAGCCCCGCCGGCTGCTCGTCGATGACGAAGGCGCAGACCGAGAGCACCCGCGCGAACCGTTCGTCCCGGCCGACCCGGGCCGCGTCGAGGGCGGCCGCCAGCGTCGCGGCGTCCACCTGCTCCTCGGTGACACCCGCCGCAGCCCGGGCACCGGCCCAGTAGCGCAGCACCGCCATCGATCCCCGCCTCCCGTTCGGACCGGTCCGCCCCGATCCCCCGATTCTCCCCGACGCCTGACGGGCTTGGCACGGGAGACCTGTCAAAGGTAAGGTTTACCTAACTCCACCAGCACGGGCGGCCCGCTGCCCCTCCCGAAGGACCGCCGCATGCTCGCCGCCTTTCTCATCACGCTTCGCGAGGGCCTCGAGGCCGCGCTGATCGTCAGCATCCTCATCGCCTACCTGGTCAAGACCGACCGCGGCAGCTCGGTGCGCTACGTCTGGGCGGGCGTCGGTGCCGCTGCCGTCTTCTCGCTCTCGGTCGGTGGCGCCCTCGCGTTGGCCGCGGACCGGCTTCCCGAGGCGGCGCAGGCCGCGTTCGAGGGCGTGATGGCGCTGCTGGCCGTGGCCTTCGTGACCTGGATGGTCTTCTGGATGGCCCGCAACGCCCGCGCGCTCAAGGGCGAGCTGCACGCCCACCTCGACAAGGCGACCGCGGCCGGCGCGGGCGCCGTCGCGGCCATGGCCTTCATCGCCGTCTCCCGCGAGGGGTTCGAGACCGCGCTCTTCCTCTGGTCGTCGCTGCAGACCACCGGTGGTGGCTGGCTGGCCATCCTCGGCGGCCTGCTCGGCCTCGTGGTGGCGGTCGCCCTCGGACTCCTCATCTACCGAGGAGCGCTCCGCGTCAACCTCGGCACCTTCTTCAAGTGGACCGGCTTCGCCCTGATCATCATCGCGGCCGGCGTCTTCACCTACGGCATCCACGAGCTGCAGGAGGCCGGCCTGCTCTTCGGTGAGGACTCCATCGCGTTCGACATCAGCGGCGCGTTCCCCACCGACTCGGTGCAGTACGCCCTCTTCCGCGGCCTCTTCGCGGTCCGGACGGTGCCCAGCTGGCTCGAGGTCGTCGCCTGGTTCGCCTACCTGGTGCCGACGATGTACCTCTTCCTCCGCAGCATCCGGCGTCCGGTGGCGGCAGCGGCTCCGGCCAAGGTGAGCGCCTGACGCGTTCACCCGCGTCCCCCACGGGTCGATAGCCTCAGGGGGGCGACAGCGAGGAGGACGCGTGGCACGGCTGCTGCTGCTGACGCACGGTGGTCCCACCGCCGAGTCGGTGCTGCCTGCCCTCGAGCTGCTTCCCCACCAGGTGCGCGTGCTGCCGGCCGAGGCCGCCGCGCTGCTCGACTCCGGACCGGCCGACGCCCTGCTCGTGGACGGACGCGGCGACCTGCCACGGGTCCGCTCGCTCTGCCGGCTGATCCGCACCACCGGCGTCACCGTGCCGCTGATCCTGGTCACCACCGAGGGCGGACTCACCGCCGTCACCGCCGAGTGGGGCGTCGACGACGTGGTGCTCGCCACCGCGGGCCCGGCCGAGGTGGACGCGCGGCTGCGCCTCGCCACTGAGCGGCTCGCAGCCACGAACGACGGTGACCAGCCGCTGATCAGCAACGGCGACCTCGTGATCGACGAGGCGACGTACACCGCCAAGCTCCGCGGCAACGTGCTCGACCTGACCTACAAGGAGTTCGAGCTGCTGAAGTTCCTGGCCCAGCACCCGGGACGGGTGTTCACGCGGGGCACAGCTGCTGCAGGAGGTCTGGGGCTACGACTACTTCGGCGGCACGCGCACGGTCGACGTCCACGTGCGACGCCTGCGCGCCAAGCTCGGCGGCGAGTACGAGCAGCTGATCGGCACCGTCCGCAACGTCGGCTACCGCTTCGTCAGCGCGTCGTCCTGAGGCGGACGCCGCGGCCTAGGCTGCACGCATGAGCGCCGAGAGCAGCGAGCCTGACGGCTTCTTCGTCGAGGTGCTCACCCGGCTCGACGCAGACGAGACCGCAGCCGTCGCCCTGCTCGCCGAGCGGGCCACCGAGGCCGACGGCGTCCGGCCGCTGTCGGAGCACTCGACGCTGCACCTGCGCCACGGCGGCGACGTCGGCATCCGGCACATCCTCGTCCACGGTCCGGCGCGCGGCGATCATCCGCAGCTGGCCGGCTACGCGCACCTCGATGTCACGGACACGGTGGCGGGGTCGAGCGCCGAGGTCGTCGTCGACCCCTCGTGGCGGCGACGCGGTGTGGGGCGGCGACTCGTCGCCACCGCCCGCACCGAGACACCGGACGGACGGCTGCGCCTGTGGGCCCACGGCGAGAACCCTTCGGCGGTCGGTCTCGCGAAGAGCCTGGGATTCCGCAAGGTGCGGGAGCTGCTGCAGCTGCGCCGCTCGCTCTCGGCGCCGCTGCCCACACCGAAGGTGCCCCCCGGCGTCAGCCTGCGCACCTTCGTCCCGGGCGCTGACGACGACGCGTGGGTCGCCCTCAACGCGCTGGTGTTCGCCGACCACCCGGAGCAGGGGTCGCTGACGCGCGAGGACCTGCACCGGCGGATGGCCGAACCCTGGTTCGACCGCGCCGGGTTCTTCCTGGCCGAGCGCGACGGGAGCCTCGTGGGCTACCACTGGACGAAGGTCCACGGGGGCGACCACGAGCACGGGCACAGCCACGCCGACGGCACCGAGCCCCACCACCACGGACACGAGCTGATCGGCGAGGTGTACGTGGTCGGCGTCCACCCCTCCGAGCAGGGGACCGGGCTCGGGCGTGCCCTGATCCTCACCGGCCTGCACCACCTGCGCAGCAGGGGCCTGCTCGAGGTGATGCTGTACGTGGACGCGGACAACCGGCGGGCCATCACCGCCTACGAGCGGCTCGGGTTCACCCACTGGGACTCCGACGTCCAGTTCCGGTCCCCCGCCTGAGCCGGGCGCACCGCGCCGTCACCACCGGACGGGTGATGGGGACCTTGGTCCGGATGACCGATGCCCCCGCTGCTGTCACCATGGAGGCACCTGATGAGAGGGGTCCTCTGTGAGCGAGGCCGTTGCCGCGCCTGACGAGCCGCTGCCTGCCGACCGGTTCTCCGACCGGGAGCTGTCGTGGCTCGCCTTCAACCAGCGCGTGCTCGAGCTCGCCGAGGACACGACCGTCCCGCACGCTGGAGCGCGCCAAGTTCCTGGCGATCTTCGCCAGCAACCTCGACGAGTTCTACATGGTCCGGGTGGCCGGCCTGAAGCGCCGCATGGCGGCGGGCATCGCGGTGCGAGCGGCCAGCGGGCTCACGCCGCGCGAGCTGATGAAGCGGGTCCACGAGCGGACCCGCGAGCTCATGACGCAGCACGCGCAGGCCTACCGCAGCCTCTCTCCCGAGCTGAGCGAGGCCGGCATCGAGATCCTGCGCTGGCGCGACCTCGACGTCGACGAGCAGAAGGCCATGACGGGGTGGTTCGACGAGCAGATCTTTGCCGTCCTGACGCCGCTGGCCGTCGACCCTGCCCACCCGTTCCCGTACATCTCCGGCCTGTCGCTCAACCTCGCCGTCGTGGTGCGCAACCCGGCGACGGGGCAGGAGCACTTCGCCAGGGTCAAGGTGCCACCGACGCTGCCGCGCTTCGTCCCGCTCGAGGGCGACCGGTTCGTCCCGCTCGAGGACGTCATCGCCGCGCACCTCGATCGTCTGTTCCCCGGCATGGAGATCCTCCAGCGCCACACCTTCCGCGTCACCCGCAACGAGGACGTCGAGGTCGAGGAGGACGAGTCGGAGAACCTGCTGAAGGCGCTCGAGCGCGAGCTCTCCCGCCGGCGCTTCGGCTCGCCGGTGCGGCTCGAGGTCGAGGAGACCATCGACCCGCACGTGCTCGAGCTGCTCGTCGAAGAGCTCGACATCGCCCGCGAAGAGGTGGTCACCGTCCCGTGGCCGCTCGACCTCACCGGGCTCTTCGGCATCGCCGCGCTCGACCGACCCGACCTGCAGTACCCGCCCTTCGTGCCCATGACGTCCACCGAGCTGAGCGAGGTCGAGACGAGCCAGGCACCTGAGGTGCTCGAGGTCATGCGCCACCGCGACGTCCTGCTGCACCACCCGTACGACTCGTTCTCGACCAGCGTGCAGGCGTTCCTCGAGGAGGCGGCCGAGGATCCCAACGTCCTGGCCATCAAGCAGACGCTCTACCGCACCAGCGGTGACTCGCCGATCGTCCACGCGCTCATCCAGGCAGCCGAGGCCGGCAAGCAGGTGCTCGTGCTCGTCGAGATCAAGGCGCGCTTCGACGAGGAGGCGAACATCCAGTGGGCCCGCAAGCTGGAGCAGGCGGGCTGCCACGTGGTGTACGGCGTCGTCGGGCTGAAGACACACAGCAAGCTGTCGATGGTGGTGCGGCAGGACGAGGACGGCGTCCTGCGCCGGTACACGCACATCGGCACCGGCAACTACCACCCCAAGACCGCTCGCCTGTACGAGGACCTCGGCCTGCTGACGTCGGACGCCGCCGTCGGTGACGACGTCAGCAAGCTCTTCAACGTGCTGACCGGGTACTCACTGACCACCGACTACCAGCGCCTGATGGTGGCGCCGCACTCGGTGCGCTCCGGACTCGTCGAGCGCATCGAGCGCGAGATCGAGAACCAACGCTCCGGGCGCAAGGCAGCGATCCGCTTCAAGGTGAACTCGATCGTCGACGAGCGGATCATCGACGCGCTCTACCGCGCCTCGCAGGCAGGCGTCCCGGTGGACGTCCTCGTGCGCGGCATCTGCGCCATCCGGGCCGGCGTGCCCGGACTGTCGGAGAACATCCGGGTGCGCAGCATCCTCGGGCGCTTCCTCGAGCACTCGCGCATCTACTGGTTCGAGAACGACGGCGAGCCGAGCGTGTGGATCGGCAGCGCCGACCTCATGCACCGCAACCTGGACCGCCGCGTCGAGGCGCTCGTCAGCATCACCGGCGCGCACCACGTCACCGAGCTCGGTGCCCTGCTCGACCTGTCGTTCGACGAGAACATCGCGTCGTGGCACCTGCACGCCGACGGCAGCTGGCAGCAGGTCAGCCGCGACGCCGACGGTGAGCCGCTGGGTGACCTGCAGGCCGAGCTCATCGCGCGCAAACGCCAGTCCCGACGCGTCCCGCTCCGGTAGCGCCAGGTGCAGGCCGTGTCACAGCAGCAGGTTGACCTCCCGGACGGGACGCCGGACGTCACGTCCGAGGTCGAGCGCAAGCTCACCGTGCCGCAGTCGTTCGGAGACGCCGAGATCGTCGCGGCGCTCCAGCACGTCGGCCCTGTGGTGCGCCAGCGCGCCCTGAAGCTCACCGCGGTCTACTACGACACCGCTGACCACCGGCTCGCCCGCGCCCGGATCACCCTGCGGCGGCGCACCGGTGGGTGACTCCGGCTGGCACCTGAAGCTGCCCCCGGACCCTCTCGACCCGGACGCGCGCGAGGAGATCCAGCTCCCGCTGTCGGCCGGAGGGCCGGGCCGCGTCCCCTCGGCGCTGGCGACCCTCGTGTACGGCGTCACCGGCAGCTCCCCGCTCGAGGTGCAGGCGACGCAGCAGACCCGCCGCATCCCCTGGTGGGTGATGGCGGACGACGGCAGCGTGGGCGTCGAGGTCGTCGACGACGAGGTGAGCGTGGTCGGTGGGCCGCAGACCGGCGCTGCGGTACCGAGAGCTCGAGGTCGAGGTCAAGTCCGCCCCGGCCCTGCTCGCGGTCGCGGTCGACGCACTCGTCACCGCCGGCGCCGCTCCGTCCGCGGCGGTGAGCAAGGGGGTGCGAGCGATGGTCGGCGACACCACGCTGCCCCCGCTCGTCGAGATCGGCGCGCGACCGCGCCCCAAGCAGCCCGCCGCGGACGCCGTGCGCCACCACGTGCGCACCCAGGTCGACGCGATCATCACTCAGGACCTCCGCGTCCGTCGCGGCCGTCCCGACGCCGTGCACCAGTACCGGGTCGCCGCCCGCCGCCTGCGCAGCGTGCTGCAGGCGTTCGAGCCGCTGGTCGACGAGGTGTGGGCGCGCTCGCTGCGCGCGGAGCTCGGCTGGATCGCCTCCGTGCTGTCGCAGGCACGCGACCGCGAGGTGCTCGAGGAGCGGCTCACCGACGCGCTTCGGATGTTGCCCTCGGACGTCGACGGCGCCGCGGCACTCGTCGCGGTTCGACGTCACCTCGACGCCGAGCTGGTCGAGGCGCAGGCAGGCATCGACGAGGCGATGGCCTCCGACCGCTACCTCACCCTGGTCGACGCCCTCCACGACGCGGTCGAGGACACGCCCGTCACCGCACTGGCCGAGCCCAAGGCGTCCGCCGTGCTGCCACCGCTCGCCGACCGCGCCTGGCGACGCCTCGAGAAGCAGGCCCGGCGTCTGCACGACGAGCTCGAGGGCCACGACGACCACTGGCACCGCACCCGCATCACCGCCAAGCGCGCGCGCTACACCGTCGAGGCGTGTGTGCCGGTCTTCGGCGGCCCGGCGAAGAAGCTGGCCCGGCAGCTCGAGCAGGTGACCGAGATGCTCGGGCAGCACCAGGACGCCGCGATCGCCGCCGAGCTGGCCCGTCAGCTGGCGCTGACGACGCGCGGGGCGCGTGCACCGTTCGCGCTCGGAGTGCTCTACGCCCAGCAGCGCGCCGAGGTGGCGGCGCTGCGCCACGAGTTCGTCGAGGCCTGGCCGCGGATCTCAGCCCCCGAGTGGCGCACCTGGATGGCGGCCAAGTCGTGAGCCGCGACCCGATCGTCGCCGCCGGATGCCTGGTCACCCGGCAGGGGTCGCGCGGCCTCGAGGTGCTGCTCGTCCACCGACCGCGGTACGACGACTGGTCGCTGCCCAAGGGCAAGGTGGACGCCGGGGAGCACATCACGTGCACCGCGGTCCGCGAGGTGCTGGAGGAGACCGGCTGCCACGTCGCCCTGCGCCGGCCGCTGCCCGAGCGTCGGTACCTCGTGGACGGCGAGCGCAAGGTCGTCCACTACTGGCGTGCCGAGGTGCTGGCCGAAGGAACGTTCACCCCGCACGACGAGGTGGACGAGATCCGCTGGCTCAGCGTCGACGATGCCGCCGCCCTGGTGACGCACGTCGACGACGCGTCCCTGGTGAAGCTGGCCTCAGAGCCGGCCGGCACCCCGTTCGTCCTCCTGCGGCACGGGCACGCCGTCAAGCGCTCGGACTGGACCGGGCAGGACGTCGACCGACCCCTCGACGCTGCCGGGGTCGAGCAGGCCGAGGTGCTCGTCCGCGCGCTCGCCGCGTACGGCGTCACCCGGCTGCACTCCTCGGCTGCTCGCCGTTGCTCCGACACCGTCCGGCCCTACTCGCTGACGGCGGGAGTGCCACTGGCCGCCGAGCCGGCGCTGACCGAGGCGGGCTTCGACGAAGCCCCGGAGGCCGCCCTGGAGCGGGCCGCCGAACTGCTGGCCGACGCGGCCCGCAGCGATGAGCCCACGGCTCTGTGCGGCCACCGTCCGTACCTGCCCGCCCTCGTCGACCACCTGGTCGGCCTCTGTCCGGCGTCCCCCACCGCCGACCCGTGGGACCTGCCGCTGCCGGACACCGTGCCCACGGCGTCCCTGATCGTGCTGCACGTCCACGCCGACCCCGGCGCGGCCGGTGCTGGTGAGCGGCTGCAGGCCCTCGCCCTCGAGCTCCACACCCGCTGACGCCGGTGACAGAGGCGGTCTGCGAGTCGCGTCTTCGCCGACACGTCAAGGACCTCGAACCACGTGTGCAGCGCCGCCGTGTAGGCGGGGCTGAAGGCCGACAGCGGGAACCTCCAGGGATGCGGCACTTTCGCCTGCCGCCGGGAAGTGCCCGCAGTCCTGAATGTCCAGCATCGTGATGTCTCGGTTCCCCGACGCCTGCGACGCGCGTGACCAGATCTCTTTGCTGGCTTCGGCCGGCACACACTCCTCGTCCGCGCCGTACAGCAGCAGCGTCGGGACGGTCACGCGGGTGAACGATGGCGCCGGGTCGTAGTCCATGTCGTGCCATCGATCCTCAGGACGAGGGCAGGTCCGCACTCTCGAAAGCCACGCGGAACCACGATTCGTCGCGTGACTCCTCCAGGAGGGCCTGTGCTTCCTCCCTGGTTCCCGTGCCGCGAAGAGCAGTCCTCAATCGCGATGCGTAGCCGCAGCTGGGCAGCCCGAGCAGTCGAGTCGTAATCCGCCGCGGCGCAGCAGCTCGTCACCGTAGAACCTCATCTGGTCGGCAGGACTCACGCCAGAACACCCGACCAGCACCAAGAAGGCCACGCGTGTCGTCCTCGGACGCGGCCAGAGCCGCCGACCACGCCCCTTGGCTGAACCCGAAGAGCCCCACGGGTGCATTGATCCGATCCTTCAAGTCGCGCACCGCTTGTCGTGCGTCGCGCGCTTGGACGTCCAACGGCGTGTCTTCGCCTCGGCCGCCGATCGTCGGTCGAACGTCGATGACGACGTAGCCGAGCGGCGTCAGTGTCTGCGCCAGGTGATGGAAGATTGGCTGGTCGCGCTGGGGCAGCGACGAGCCGTGCAGGGCGACAATCCCCCCACGAACAGCCGTCCAGTGTCAGGGAGGCACAGGAGAGAATCGCTGGGGAGCCCTTCGGTCGACACGGTCTCTCGCATCACCTGGTTGATGCTCCCCGACGCGGTCTGAGGTGTCCACGGCCCAGCGGTTCACCCGGGAAGCCTGAATTCACCTTCCGTTCACCTGACGGCCGCAGCCCGTCCACCGACCTTTTCCAGACTCGGCACCGGTGGGCCACGACCCGTTCACCGAGACGTCCGCAACCGGTCACCGCGCATCCCTAGCGTCGCCGCGACAGTTCACATCGACTGGAAGGTCCTACACGTGAAGCGCACCACCCTGCGCCGGGCAGCTGCCCCGGCGGCGACGGTCGCGGCCCTCGCCCTGACCCTGGCCGCCTGCGGCGGCGACAACAACGAGGACGGCGGCGGTACGGACGGCGGCCTCTCCGGCACGATCACCGCCGACGGCTCGAGCACCGTCGGCCCGCTCACCGCGGCCGCCAGCGAGTTCTTCAACGAAGAGAACCCCGACGTCCGGATCACCGTGGGTGAGTCCGGCACCGGTGGCGGCTTCGAGAAGTTCTGCGCCGGTGAGACCGACCTCAGCAACGCCTCCCGCCCCATCAGCGACGAGGACGAGGTGCCGATCTGCGAGGAGAACGGCATCGAGTACCAGGAGATGGTCGTCGCCAACGACGCGCTGACGGTCATCGTGCCGACCAGCAACGACTGGGCCACCTGCCTCACCACCGACCAGCTGAAGCTGATCTGGGAGCCGAAGGCCGAGAAGAAGATCACCAACTGGAACCAGGTCGACCCGTCGTTCCCTGACGTGGACCTCGACCTGTACGGCCCCGGCACCGACTCGGGCACCTTCGACTACTTCACCGACGAGATCAACGGTGAAGAGGGCGCCAGCCGTGCCGACTACACCCCGAGCGAGGACGACAACATCATCGTCCAGGGTGTGGCCGGCGGCGAGGGTGGCCTGGGCTACCTCGGCTACACCTACTACGAGGAGAACGCCGACACGCTGAAGGCCGTCGAGATCGACAGCGGCTCCGGCTGTGTGGCACCGAGCGCCGAGACGGTGCAGGACGGGTCGTACACCCCGCTGGGTCGCCCGCTCTTCATCTACCCGGCGATCGCCAGCCTGAGCGACAACGAGGCCTTCGTGGCGTTCCTCGACTACTACGTCGAGAACGACGACGCGATCGCCGAGGCCGCCCAGTACATCCCGCTGAGCGACGACCAGAAGAGCACGCTGGAGTCCGAGCTGGCCGACGCCAAGTCCGCGGCTGGTCTGTAGCACTGTCGATGACGATCCAGGTCGACAAGCGCGCTGCTGCCGCGGGAGCCGAAGGGTTCCTGCGGCAGCAGCGACCGCGTTACGGGGAGTGGGCGATCAAGGCCGTCCTCTTCACCGCTGCGTCAGTAGCCGTCGCCACCACCGTGGCGATCATCGTCGCCCTGGTCATCCCCACCGTCGAGTTCTTCGCCGAAGTACCGATCACTGACTTCCTGACCGGAACCGACTGGACTCCGCTCTTCCAGGATCCTCAGTTCGGTGTCCTGCCCCTCGTCGTCGGCACCTTGGTCATCACCTTCATCGCCTGCCTCGTCGCCCTCCCTCTCGGCCTGGGGTCGGCGATCTACCTGTCCGAGTACGCACCGGAACGCGTCCGGCAGGCCCTCAAGCCGACCCTGGAGGTGCTGGCCGGCATCCCCACGGTCGTCTACGGCTTCTTCGCGCTGACCTTCATGACCCCGATCCTGAAGTCGATCGTGCCCGGCGACTCCCTTCCCACGACCTTCAACGCCCTCTCAGCCGGCCTGATCATGGGCGTGATGATCATCCCGACCGTCGCATCGCTCTCCGAAGACGCCATGGCCGCCGTGCCGAACGGCCTGCGTCAGGGCGCCTACGCGCTCGGCAGCAACAAGCGCCAGGTCTCGACGCGCGTCGTCGTCCCGGCCGCGCTCTCCGGGATCGCCGCCGCCTTCATCCTCGGCATCTCCCGGGCCATCGGCGAGACGATGATCGTCACCGTCGCAGCCGGGCTGCAGCCCAACCTGTCACTGAACCCGCTCGAGTTCATGGAGACCATGACAGCCTTCATCGCGGCCACCGGTTCCGGTGACGTGCCCACCGGCTCCATCGAGTACAAGACGATCTTCGCGGTCGGCTCGCTGCTCTTCGTCTTCACCTTCCTGCTCAACATGTTGAGCATCCGACTGGTGCGCAAGTACCGGGAGGTCTACGAATGAGCGCGCCGACGATGATCCGAGGTGGCGAGAGGCCGTCGCTGACGAAGTCCGGTGGCGAGCCCCTCAGGGAGAAGCTCTTCCGTTGGATGCTCATCGCGTGCCTCTCAGTCGGTGTCGTCACGCTGGTCGTCCTGCTGACCTACACCGTCCTGAAAGGCTGGCCCAGGCTCGACGCCGACCTGGTGCTGAACATGCCCTCGCAGGTGAACCCGGCGACAGCCGGGGCTCAGTCGGCCATCACCGGCACGCTGTGGCTGATGTTCTTCACGGCGCTCTGGACGATCCCGACCGGCATCGCGGCGGCGATCTACCTCGAGGAGTACGCCAACCCGACGGCACGCATCAACCGCATCATCGAGGTGAACATCCTCAACCTCGCAGCGGTGCCGTCGATCATCTTCGGCATCCTCGGCCTTGCGTTCATCTCCCGGGGTCTCGGCTTCGGCCCGACGATCCTCACCGGATCGCTCACGCTGGCCCTGCTGGTGCTGCCCACCGTCGTGATCGCCAGCCGCGAGGCCATCCGCGCCGTCCCGCGTTCGATCCGCATGGGGTCGCTGGCGCTCGGCGCCACCCAGTGGCAGACCATCTGGCGCCAGGTGCTGCCCGCGGCGACGCCGGGCATGGCCACGGGGTCGATCCTCGCCCTGTCGCGGGCGATCGGCGAGGCCGCACCGTTGATCATGCTCGGGATCGGGTTCGTCCGGTTCAACCCGGACGGCCTCATGTCGTCCTTCACGGCGCTCCCGATCCAGATCTTCCAGTGGACGACCGAGTCCCGTGCTGAGTTCAAGGAGCTCGCGGCCGCGGCCAGCGTCGTCCTGCTCGTGATCCTCCTCGCCATGAACTCGGTAGCCATCTACATCCGGAACAAGACCCAGAAGCGCTGGTGAAGAAGGCCATGACCATCGATCATGAGTCGAGCAGGACGCACATCACGAGACCGGCGGGAGCCATGGACACGACCCCCAGCGAGTCCCAGCGAATGCCCTCGCTCAACGTGAGCTCGGTGGCGTCCACCGAGGCCCCGAACAACGCCACCGTCGACCCGGTCATCGAGACGATCGACCTGTCGGTCTACTACGGCGACTACGAGGCGGTCCGCAACGTCGACATGGTGTTCGGAAAGAACCAGATCACCGCGCTGATCGGCCCGTCCGGCTGCGGCAAGTCCACGGTGCTGCGCTGCTTCGACCGGATGAACGACCTGATTCCCGGCGCAACCATCACCGGGAAGATCACCTACCACGGGCAGGACCTCTACGCCCCCGACGTCGACATCATCGAGGTGCGGCGACGCGTCGGCATGGTCTTCCAGAAGCCGAACCCGTTCCCCAAGTCGATCTACGACAACATCGCGTACGGCCCGCGCGTCAACGGCTGGAAGGTCTCCAACATGGACGACCTCGTCGAGGAGTCCCTGACCAAGGCGGCGCTCTGGGACGAGGTGAAGGACAAGCTGAAGGACAGCGCGTTCGCGCTCTCCGGCGGCCAGCAGCAGCGGCTGTGCATCGCTCGCTGCATCGCTGTCGAGCCGGACGTCATCCTCATGGACGAGCCGGCCGCGTCCCTGGACCCGATCTCGACGACGAAGATCGAGGACCTCATGCACAACCTGGTGAAGAACTACACGATCATCATCGTGACCCACAACATGCAGCAGGCGGCGCGCGTCTCGGACCGCACGGCGTTCTTCACCGCCGAGGTCGACGAGCACGGCGAGCGGCACGGTCGCCTCGTCGAGATGGACTGGACGCGGAACATCTTCACCAACCCGGCGGACCAGCGCACGGAGGACTACGTCTCCGGCCGCTTCGGCTGACGGCACACCTTTGGGGAAACTCCTCCGGGTCATGACCCTGACGGATTACCCCGAAGTCGTCAGGTGGGGGGCCAGGGCGGCGGAGCCGATGGCTGCGACCGCGGTCGGGACGACGACCACCGTCGTCGGGTCCTGGTCCAGGACGCCGACGACTCCCGTGAAGTACTCGATGCCGGTCAGCACGAGAACCGGAAGCCCACCGGCGAACGCCCCGATGACCCGTTGACGCGTCGGCGTCCCGCCCGGTCGGACGGTCGCGCCCAGGACGACACCCACGACGACGCCGAGCACCAGGCCTAGCCCCGCACCGACGCCGATGAAGAGCACGAGCTCGAGGGCCGAGAACCCCTCGATCCCGAACACGGTGAACAGCGTCGCGGTGAACCCGATGATGATGAAGTACAGGGTGCCGGCGGCCAACCCGAACGGAACCGTCGTCCGCAGCGCTCGCCTCATCATCGTGGCAGCGGATCGCTCACGCGCACGCGACGCAGTGGGTCGACCACGGACGTGCCTCGAGGCGGGCCGCAGCGATCGGCGTCCCGCAGACGTCGCAGACGCCGTAGCTGCCCTCGTCGAGCTTGGCCTCGACGCGGTCGATCTCGGCGAGCACCACCTGCAGCCGGTCGTGCGCCGCGACCTGGGTGATGCGCTCCACGGCGATGCTGGTGCCGTCACCGACGCGCTTGCCGAACGAGATGCCACCGGTGTCGGGGGTGGGCTCGGTGAGCTGCCCCATCTCCGCCAGCACCTCGGCCCGCTTGGCCCGCAGCACCTCGGCGACATCGCTCACCCCAGCACCGTAAGGCACGGCCGGGCACCTGCCGAAGACTAGGGTGAAGACACCCAGATGAGATCGAGGTCTCCCATGCGCCGCTCCGCGACCCTTGTCGCTGCCCTCGCCGCCTCCGCGCTGCTCGTGCTCGGTGGTTGCTCCTCCGACGACTCGACACCGGAGCCGGCCGCCGGTTCGCCCGAGGTGAGCAGCTCGCCCGAGGAGTCGCCGTCGTCGCAGCCGGAGGAGACCTCCGCACCGGCCGCGCTCGACGACTTCCCCGAGGTCGACGGCTACACGTACCAGAAGCTCCCGGCCGCTGCGCTCGACGCCTTCGACGCCGCCGTCAAGGGCACGCCCCAGGTCGGCAAGGCCGCGGGTCAGCTGGTGCTCAAGGACGGGGAGCAGGCCGGTCTGATCATGCGGATCTCGATCGACCCGGAGGCGGCCAACACTCCCGGGTTCGAGGACGGCTTCCTGCCGGGCTTCGCCGGCGGGATCGCCGGCAGCGACGTCGAGCCGGACTACGAGGAGATCAACGGCACCAAGGTCGTCAAGGTGTCCGCACCGAGTGCCGGTGGCACCGCGTACGCGTGGATCCAGGACTCGGTCGCGACGGTGCTCGTCTTCCAGAGCGACGCGGACGCCCAAGCCTTCGCCGAAGGCGCCCTCGCCTGACCCACCCCCCTTTGGGTGCGGTGTGACACCGCAGACGATCAATGAAGGTTTGGTCGCCACCCACGGTGGGTGGCGTTCGACCATGGGTGTGCCGATCCCTGCAATCAACGGGATCGGTGTCACACCGCACCCTCAGGGGAGGCGGAAGTCGGGCTCGCCGGCCAAGAGCGTCGGTCACCGATGCGGTGTCCATCTGGGCTTTTTGGAGTCGGCCGCTGTAGTCCCAGTTCATCGCCTGCCAGCGGGTGAACTGGTCGAGCACCCACATGCCGCTCTGGCGTGAGCCGTTGCCGCTCTTGCCGTTCCCGCCGAACGGCAGGTGCGCCTCCGCGCCGGACGTCGAGTTGTTGACGCTGACCATGCCGGCGCTGACTCCCCTGGCGGAACCGCCACACCGCCTCCGGGTCGCGCGTGTAGATCGAGGACGAGAGCCCGTACCCGTGACCGTTCGCCAACGCGAGCGCCTCGTCGAGGTCGTCGAACACGCCGACGCCGACCAACGGCCCGAACGTCTCGGTCCGGTACAGAGCGTCGGACGCCTGCACGCCCACCGCGATCGTCGGATGCGCGAACAGACCCGCGTCCGGGTCACCGACGAAGCCCTTGCGCGGGTTGGACGACGTGATGCGTCCGGTCCCCGTCGACCCTCGCAGCGTGTGGTGCGGCTGCACGAGGTCGAGCCATCCCTCGAACCGCTGCAGGAACCGCTCGTCGATCATCGGTCCGTACAGCACGTCCTGCGTCGGGTCACCGATGACGGCTGTCTCCACGGCATCGGCGAAGGCGTCGACGAACGCGTCGTGCACCGAGCGGTGCACCCACACCGTGCCGAGCGACGTGCACCGCTGCCCCGCCGTGCCGAACCCGCCGAAGAGCGCCCCCTCGACGGCCAGGTCGAGGTCGGCGTCCGGCATGACGACCATCGGGTTCTTGCCGCCGAGCTCCAGGCACGGTGACTGCAGGTGCCGACCGCACAGCTCACCGATCGCCCGGCCCACCTCGGTCGAGCCGGTGAAGCCGACCTTGTCGACGAACCCCGCCTCCAACGCGCCGGTGAGACCCTGGAACGTCTCCTGCCCGGCCATCGGCACCGTCTGCAGCACGTCGGCCGGCACACCGCCGGCGTGGAACAGCGCGGTCAGCGCCTCCGCCACCGCGTTCGCCGTCTCGGCCGGCTTCCACACCACGGCGTTGCCGCACAGCAGCGCCGGCACGAGGTACCAGGACGGCACGGCAGCCGGGAAGTTGCCCGCCGTCACCACCGCCGCGACTCCGACCGGGACGCGGAACGTGAACAGCTGCTTGTCGGGCATCTCGCTCGGCACGGTCTGCCCGTACAGCCGACGTCCCTCACCGAGGAAGAAGTCGCACGTGTCGACGACCTCCTGCACCTCGCCGAGCGCCTCCGCGTACGGCTTGCCGATCTCGCGGGTCACGAGCCCCGCCAGCCGCTCCTTGTTCGCCTCGACCAGCCGGCCGACCTGCGCGATCACGCGTCCGCGCGCCGGGGCCGGGATCTGCGCCCACTCACGCTGCGCCTCCCGCGCACGCCGCGCGGCGTCCACGAAGCACGTCGGACGCCGCCAGCTCACCGCTCCAGACCACGTCGGACGTGTTGGCCGGGTTGTGCTTGACGAACGGGGTGCCTGCCGAGCTCGAAATCGCCATGCTCGTCACCCTAGAGCGACCTCGCGGATCGCCGTACCCTCCTCGCATGGCTGAGATGAGCATGAACAAGGCGATCCACGGAGCCTTCCGCCGCGACCTCGACCGCTTCATCGCCGCCCTCGGCGACTTCCCCGCCGGGGACGCGGTCCGCGCCCAGCAGCTGGCCGCGGCCTGGGAGAACTTCGACGACCAGCTCACGCACCACCACGAGGGCGAGCACACCATCGCGTGGCCGCACCTGGAGGCGGTCGGCGTCAGCCGCGAGCTGCTCGACACCATGGACGCCGAGCACGACACCATGGCGGCCGCGCTGGGCGACGCCCGACGCGCCATGGCCGACCTGAACCGCGTCCCCAGCGCCGAGCATGCACAGATCGCGCTGAGCGCGATGCAGCAGCTGCGCAACGCCGCGGTGGCGCACCTCGACCACGAGGAGGCCGAGCTCGAGGACGTGTACCAGCAGAACCGCGACCACCCCGAGATCAAGGCGATGGGCAAGAAGTTCGCCAAGGTCAGCCCCGCTCGTGGCGGTCGCTTCTTCGCGTGGATGCTCGACGGCGCGACCCCGGCCCAGCGAGCGGCCGTGACGGACGGGGTTCCCGGCCCCGTGCTCTCGGCTCTCACCGCCCTGTTCGGACGCGGCTACCGCAAGAACATCGCACCCGTCTGGACGCGCTAGCTCCGACGTCACCGGCCCCGTCCACCGCGTGAGTGCGGCGCGTGTTCCACCAGTGCGGGTGAATGCGTCGTTCTTGGGAAAGGATGGGGCGCGTGTCCACCACCGGCCCCACCACCGGCGTCCACCACCGCTGACCGCATCCTCGACGCACTCGCGGACGCCGGCGTCCGCACCGCCTTCGGCCTCCCGGGTGTGCACAACCTCCCGTTCTGGCGCAGCCTCGACGGCGACGACCGGCATCCGTCCGGCGTGCAGATCCACACGGTGCGCCACGAGCAGACCGCGGCGTACGCCGCCGACGGACTCGCCCGCTCGACCGGCGGCCTCGGCGTCGCGCTCGTCACCAGCGGACCGGGGGCGGCCAACACCCTCGGCGCGTTCGGCGAGGCAGCGGCGAGCGGCGTCCCGCTGCTCGTGATCGCCAGCGACGTCCCGGAGGCGCTCCGCGACCGGGCTCGGCCGCGCGGCCTGCTGCACGAGTCCGCCGACCCGGGTGCGTGGTTCGCCCCGCTGGCCAAGGCGTCGCTGCAGCCCACCACCCCTGCGGACGCCGTCCGTTCCGCCGCAGATGCCATCGCGACCGCGCTGACCCACCCCCGCGGGCCGGTCTACCTCGGCATCCCCGCGGACGTGCTGAACGCGCCCGCGCCCCCTGTCCCGGCCGCGCGCCCAGCACCCGCGGCCACCCCGTCGGTGTCGGAGATCGCGGCGGCCGCCGAGCTGGTGGCCCGCGCGCGCCGCCCGGCGCTCTGGGTCGGAGGCGGCGCCGTCGCCGCGGGTGCCGACGTCGAGGCGCTCGCGTGGCGGCTGGGCGCACCCGTGTTCGCCACGTACGCCGGTCGCGGAGTGCTGCCGTCGGGCCACCCGCTGCTCGTCGACGTGCCGGCCATGGAGCCCCGCGCTCGCGAGCTGCTCGCCGACGCCGACCTGCTGGTCGTGCTCGGCTCGGCGCTCGACGGCATGACCACGGCGCACTGGTCGCTGCCGCGTCCGGCAGCGGTGATCGACGTCAACCTGGCCCCGAGCGGAGCCTTCGACCCCGACCTCACCATCGCCGCCGACGTGGCCGCGTTCGTCGACGCGGTCACGCTGCGCCTCGCCGGACGCGAGCCGTGGGCGGACTCGCCCTTCCGCATCCGCGACGCCGTCCGCGCCGATGCCGCCACCGACGCCCGCACCCGTGAGGCCGTGGCAGTCGTGGACGCCGTCGAGCGCGCCTGGCCGGACGCCAACGCGATCGTGTGCGACATGGCGGTCGCGGGCTACTGGGTCGGCGGCTACGCAGCGGTCCGACGCTCCCGTCAGATGCTCTACCCCGTCGGCTGGGGGACGCTCGGCTACGGACTGCCGGCCGCCATCGGCGTCGCAGCGAGCGGCACCCCCACGCTGGCGGTCGTGGGTGACGGCGGGCTCGCCATGGCGCTCGGCGAGCTGGCCACCGTCCGCCAGCTCAACCTGCCCGTCACGCTCCTCGTCGTGGACGACGGGGGCTACGGCATGCTCCGGTTCGACCAGCAGCGCGGCGGACACCCCGAGCGCGGCGTCGACCTGCTCGGGCCCCGGTGGGAAGAGCTCGCTGCGGCGTTCGCCCTGCCGATCGACCGACCGGACGCCCCCGACGACCTCCGCGACGCGCTGGCCCGCGCGGCCGTGTCCGGCGACCCGCGGCTGATCGTCTACCGCGCCACGCTCTTCCCCCCGCGCTCCACGTCCCCTCGATGGGCCGACCCGGACAGGTAGACTGGGTGCTCGGCACCGCCCCAGAGGCGGTCTTTCTCGATCGGGGATCCATGGCTCACCTGCCACGCGCGCCGCGGCGCGCTCTGGCTCTCGTCCTGGCCGGTGCGCTGGCCCTGCCCTTGGCTGCCGTCAGCGTCACCTCCGCATCGGCGGACGTCGACGGGCCACCGGCTTTCGCCCCGGTCGCGACCGACGCCGAGCAGGCGCTCGCGCTGGCCCAGCAGGTGCTCGCCGGCGACGGAACCGGTCATCAGCCCGACGCCACCCTCGCGCTGCGCGAGCTGGCCCTGGCGCTGCCGGCCCTCGACCGGGCCGACCGGCGCACCGCCCGGGCCCTGCTGGCCCGGCCCAACGGCGGTCGACAGGCAGCGGACTCCGGCGCCATCTGGCAGGGACCGGAGGCACAGGCGTCCCGGGACGACCTTGGTTGCTCGACCACCCTGCCCCTCTGCGTGCACTGGACCGAGAGCGGGGACGACGCTCCGTACCCAGGTGACCGTGACGTCGACGGTGTCCCCAACCAGGTGGAGCGGACCCTCGCGGTGATGGAGTCGGTCTGGACGGTCGAGATCGACGACATGGGGTTCCGGGAACCGCTGACCGACGAGCGGGCCTCGATCGACGACGACGACCCCCGCTTCGACGTCTATCTGAGCGACATCGGCGACTCGGGCCTCTACGGGTACTGCGCCATCGACGACTCACGGGCGCTCCGCACGTCCAACTACCGGTACTACGACTTCGCGTCCTACTGCGTCCTGGACGAGGACTACGCCAAGGGCGAGTTCGGCAGCCGCAACACCCCGCTGGAGAACCTCAAGGTCACCGCCGCCCACGAGTTCTTCCACGCGATCCAGTTCGCCTACGACGCCACCGAGGACCTCTGGCTCGCCGAGGGATCCGCGGCCTGGATCGAGGACGAGGTCTACGACAGCGTCAACGACAACCGCCAGTACCTCGCCGTCAGCCAGTTCGCTCGGCCGTGGCTCTCCCTCGACGTCTCCAAGGGGGCAAGCCGGTACGGGTCGTGGGGGTTCTGGCGCTACCTCACCGAGCGGTTCGGGCCGGGCCTGATGTGGTCGGTGTGGCAACGTGCGGACGCCTCCCCCACCGGCCCCGACGACTACTCGCTCACGGCACTCGAGCGCGTCCTGCGCAAGCGGGGGGCTGACCTCACCGCGGTGCTCGGCGACTTCGGTCTGGCCATCGCCGAACCGGACGAGTTCCTCGAAGAGGGCTCCGCCTACCCGTCGGCGTCGGTCGGCAGCTACCGACTCACGAGGACCGGTGACAGCACCGGGTGGCGTCGCTTCACCCTCGACCATCTCTCCTACGCACCCGTCCGCATCCTGCCGGGTGACCGGCTGCGTTCCGACGCTCGTCTGGCGATCACCGTCGACCTGCCGTCCCGGAGAACCTCTCCCGTGGCCCGGCTGCTCGTGGTCCGCGACGACGGCAGCACCTCCGGGATCCGCCGCATCGCGCTCAACCGCAAGGGTGACGGATCCATCCGCGTGGGGTTCTCTCCAGGAGACGTGCAACGGGTGGTGCTCACCGTCGGCAACGCCAGTGACGCCTTCAGCAAGTGCTACTCGGGCCTGACCCAGTTCTCGTGCTACGGCGGCATCCCCCGCGACCAGAACCTCCGAGCGTCGATCAAGGCGGTCGTCCGCTAGCCGGTCCCGGTTGCGGAAACTTCGGCCGACGAGATCGGCAAGAGTTTCCACGTGCGGGGCTGCTGTGACCACCACCAACCGACTGCCAGGTGCACGGCGCACGGCTGACGGTTCCGGCCGCCAGACGGCCGCACTCTTCACTGCTCGGAGGGAACCGGGGGCCCGCCCGCCGCGTCCTACTGGTCTCGCCAGGGACGAGAGCACGCGGAGGTGCTGCATGAAATGGGATGACGAGGCGAGCTGCCGGGCCATCGACCCCGACGTGTTCTTCCCCGAGCGCCCCTCGGACCCGTCCCTGGAGGCCAAGGCGATCTGCCGTGGCTGCCCGGTGCGCACCCAGTGCCTGGAGTTCGCCCTGGCCACGCGGCTCGACCACGGGGTCTGGGGCGGCCTCACCGAGGTCGAGCGACGGTCGCTGCGACGCTCCCGCCAGCGGCGGGCCCGCCGGGAGGCAGCGGAGAGCGCCAGCACGGCTGCCTGAGGCCCACCCGTCGGGCCTCTGCGCACCCCGACCGGCACTGCCGCCACACTGGACGTGTGCCGATCGCCGTGACCCGGGACGTCGACGCCGCCGTGCAGAGCCTGCGCCGCGGTGGGCTGGTCGCGCTTCCGACCGAGACGGTGTACGGGCTCGCCGGCGACGCGCGCAGCGCCGAGGCCGTGCACCGCATCTTCGCGACCAAGGGACGCCCCGCCACTCACCCCGTGATCGTCCACCTGCCCGGTCCCGAGATGCTCGACGACTGGGCGACCGCCGTCCCGCCCTGGGCGCGTGCCCTCGCTGACTCCGTCTGGCCCGGACCCCTCACGCTGGTCGTGCCGCGCGGCGAGGGGGTGCTGGACGCCGTCACCGGCGGGCAGCCGACCGTCGGCCTGCGGGTGCCGGCGCACCCACTCACGCTCGCCGTGCTGCGCGCCTTCGGCGGCGGCCTGGCGGCTCCCTCGGCCAACCGTTACGGACAGGTCAGCCCCACCACCGCCCAGCACGTCGTCGACGAGCTCGGACCGCTGCTGGACGCCGACCGCGACCTCGTGCTCGACGGTGGCCGCTGCCCGGTCGGGGTGGAGTCCACCATCATCGGCGCCTGGGACGAACACCCTCGGCTGCTGCGTTCGGGTGCGGTCACCGTGGCCCAGGTCGAGCAGCTGACCGGGCTGGTCGTCGTCCGCGACGCTGCGGGCGTCCGTGCGCCAGGGAGCACGGAGTCCCACTACGCGCCCCGCGCACGCGTGCTCGTCACCGAGCCGGAGGACCTGGCCGCGCTCGCCGCCACGTTGGCACCCGTCCGGTTCGGGCTGATCGCCCTGGCGGACCTCGCCGACCCCGGCATCCCGCACGAACGACTCGCGGCCCCGACCGACGACACCGAGTACGCGCACCTGCTCTACGCCGCGTTGCGCGCCGCCGACGAGGCCGGACTGGACACCGTCGTCGCGGTGCTCCCTCCCGACGAGGGCGTCGGGCACGCGGTGCGCGACCGCCTGCGGCGCGCCGCGTCCGCGCGGACGGTGGCCCCGTGAGGCGTCGCAGCCGGGAGCCGGCGAACACCCCCGCGTCCCATGCGGGTGTGGTGTTCCCGCTCACCGGCAGCGAGCGGGCCACCCAGCCGGTCGGTCGGCGTGTGGTGGCTGCCTCGACGGGTCGGGTCGACACCGCCGCGAGCGACGCGGCCCGCGACGAGTCCCACTGGTACCGCCACTACCCGAAGCACTTCCGCGAGATGACCCGGTTGTCGGCCGGCGGGCACGTTGGTCTCATCGCCACCGATGGCCTGACCGCCTTCCACTCCGAGATGCGTTTCCGACGCCAGGGCGCGGAGGGCTCGATCACCGAAGCCCTCGAGGTGCCGCGCACCCACTACCTGTCCGGTCACCGGGTACGTGGCCAGGGCCTGCCCGACACCACGTTCACCCTGGTCGACGACGAGACGCGCGTCGCCGGCGACGACGCGCTGCGCCTGCTCGACCGCTGGGAGGCCGAGGCGGTCGGCGAGCCGTCGGCGATCGAGGCTCTCCGCACCGTCGCAGCGCACCCGGAGTGGCTCGACCTGTCCGACACCACGGTCGTCGTGCTCGGTGCCGCGTCTGAGATGGGGCCGCTCGCGCCGCTGCTGCGGTGGGGGGCCCATGTCGTGGCGGTCGACCTGCCGGGACCGCACCTGTGGCGTCCCCTCATCGAGCAGGCCCGGCGATCGCCCGGACGCCTGACCGTGCCCGTGCGCGGGGGCATCGACCCGGACGCCAGGGACGCCGCCGTCGCCGCCAAGGCCGGCACCGACGTGATCAACGAGGCGCCTGAGATCGCCGAGTGGCTCGCACACCTGCCCGGCCCCCTCGTCATCGGTGACTACGTCTACGCCTCGGGCTCGACGCACGTGCGCACCACGGCGGCGGTGGACGCGGTGATCGCCCACCTGCTCGACCGGCGGTCCGACATCAGCCTCGCCTACCTGGCGACCCCCACCGACGTGTACGCCGTCCCGAGCGACGCGGTCGAGCTGTCGCGCCGGCGCTACGCGGAGTCGACCGTCATGGTGTCGATCGCCCGCGAGCTCGGCGGACGCCGCATCTTCCGACCCGCGTACGACGGCATCGAGACGCTGCCGACCGGACAGCGGTACGGGCTGATGGATGCACTCATCACGCAGCAGGGGCCCAACTACGCCCTGGCCAAACGGGTGCAGCGGTGGCGTGCCGCGCGGGCCCGGGCGCAAGGCGTCCGTGTCTCGATCAACGTCGCTCCGGCCACCCGCTCACGCTCGGTCGTCAGCAATCCGTTGATCGCCTCGGCGTACGGGGGCGCACACCGGTTCGGATTGCACGTGTTCTCCCCGGCAGCCAGCCGACAGGTGATGGCCGCCCTGCTGGTCCACGACCTGCGCAACGACGCATCGCTCGCCAACCCCGCCGTCCCGGTCGACTCCTGCATGGACCTGCTCGCCGCCGGCGCCATGCATGGCGGCATGTGGCGCGCACCGTTCGCCCCACGATCGGTGCTGGCCTTCGCCGCGGCTACAGGCCGCCTACAGCGATAGCGGACGACGCGGACGCGGGACGAAGCGCGGCGTGCGCCTGGCGTAGTCGGCGTACCCGACGTACCGCTCGCGCAGCAGCGACTCCTCGTAGCGGCTCTTCAACGTGAAGAGGAGGACGAGAGCGACGGTGACACCAGCCGTCCACCACGACGGAAGGATCAGCGTCCAGCCGACCGCCGTGGTGAGGACCCCCGTGTAGATCGGGTGCCGGACCCACCGGTAGAGGCCCGTGACCACCAACGCGGCGTCAGGGCGTGGCTCCGGCAGCGGGGTCAGGGCGTCGCCGAGGTTCCGCAGAGCGAGCGCGGACACCACCAGCCCGGCCAGCAGGACGAGTGCCCCCGCCAGCGTGACGACCAGCGGTACGTCAGGCTCCCGGGCCCAGAAGGGCGACAGCCCCAGGACCACCAGGAGCATCGTCTGGACCGTCACGAAGAGGCGTCCGCGCACGGGCCCAGGTTCGCACGCCGGCGCGCTCCGTGGTCACCAGGCCGGTCCCGGGGTTCAAGCCGCCCCGCCCCACCGACCGATACTGGGGGGATGAGACGACTCGTCGCCGCCCTCGCGACCCTGGCAGCGGCCGCCGTGGTGGCCGGAGCGCTGGGTGGAGCGGCGCCGGCAGGAGCTGCCGGTGCGCCACTGCCCGCACGCCTCGCGAACGTCGGTGACGCCCGCCAGGTCGTGGTGGTCACCTCCAGCGGCTGGCAGACCAGCTACGCCAGGCTGCAGACCTGGCGCCGGACGACGGGCGGTGCCTGGGTGCAGGTGATGGCACCGGTGCCGGCGCGGGTGGGCTGGAACGGAATGCGAGCCGCGGAGGACCGCCTGCAGAGCACCGGGACCACCCCGGCCGGGACGTTCGCCCTGCTGCGCGGGTTCGGCCTGGCCAAGCCTGGCGGCGTCGAGCTGCCGTACCGCCGGGTCGACGCCAACGACTGGTGGCCGTACGACCCGTCGGACCCCAAGACGTACAACGTCCTGCAGCCGTGGCGACCCCGGCACGCCCAGTGGCGCACCGACTGGGCCGAGCGTCTGGCGTCCTACCGCAAGCAGTACCGCTTCGCGGTGGTGCTCGACTACAACCTGCCCGCCGCGCTGCGGTGGCGGAACGGCCAGCGCATCGCTCTGGAGACCGCGGACACGCGAGCAGGCGGTGGCATCTTCCTGCACGTGAACGGCACGGACGCCACCGCCGGGTGCATCTCCATCTCGCGCGCCCGGATGCGTCAGGTGCTGCAGTGGCTCGACCCTGACCTCGATCCGGTGATCGTGGTGGGCCCGCGGGACCTCATCGAGCAGATGTAGCGCGGCGTCGCACCGCGACGATCGCGCGACGCAGGCGCGCCCGGTTGTAGCGCTGCACGGCGATGCAGGGGACGTTGCTGCCCACCGCGACTGCGACGTTGGCCGGTGTCGCCCACCACGGGTTCCACAGCAGCGTCACCGCCACTCCGGCGACCATGCCCCAGTGCGCGTGCTCGGCCCGCCGCGTCTCGATCAGGAACTGTTCCATCACCTCGACGTCGCCCTGCGCCACCGAACGCTTCTCGAACCCGCCGAACGCACGTCCGGCTTCGGGAAGGGCGCCTTTCCACCGCTCGATCTGCCACTCCTCGCGGTACCAGCGGCCGCCGCGTTCGAAGGAACGTTCCCGGGTGACCGCGTCGTCGGACGAGAAGCGCCGGTCCGGGGTCCGCTGCGCCGCCCAGCCGACGGCGGCCGTCCACGCGGGCCAGAACGCTGCGTTGGCCGCGATGACGACGAACGCCGGGAGCCGGCCGAGGGGGGTTCGCACGCGCACGGGACCACTCTCGCACCCACCCGGCCAGAGCATGCGGTCGTGGAGCCGCCCGGTACGGTCGGCGCATGTCCGTCGTCGCCATCGTGAACCCGACGAAGGTCAACGATCGCGACGGACTTCGGGCACGGCTGGTCACCGCTGCTGAGCAGTACGAGCTCGGCGAGCTGCAGTGGGTCGAGACCACCGCCGAGGAGCCAGGCACCGCCCAGGCCGCCACCGCCGTCGCCGAGGGCGCCTCGCTCGTGCTTGCCGCAGGCGGTGACGGCACCGTGCGCGCCGTGGCCACAGCACTGAGCGGAACGAAGACCCCGCTCGGACTGCTGCCGCTCGGGACCGGCAACCTGCTCGCCCGGAACCTGGACGTCCCGCTCGAGGTCACCGAGGCGATCGGGGTCGCGTTCGGTGGTTCGGACCGCGTCATCGACGTGCTCGACGTCTCCCTCGGTCAGGGTCGCCGCACCGTGTCGCTCGTCATGTGCGGCATGGGGTGGGACGCGGCGATGATGGACGTCAGCGAGGCGGTCAAGGCCCGCATGGGCTGGGCGGCCTACGCCGTCCAGGCCGCCCGGACCGTTCGCGACCACCCGCTGCGCCTGCGCGTGCAGGTGGACGACGGACCCGAGCACAGCTACCTGGCCCGCACCTGCCTCATCGCCAACGTCGGCAAGCTGGTCGGCGGGGTGTCCCTGCTGCCGGAGTCCGAGCCGGATGACGGGCAGATGGAGGTGCTGGTGTTCGATCCCACGACTGCCGTCGACTACGCCCGCTCGTCCTGGGGGCTGCTGCGCGGCAACACCGGCGACGACGACCCCTCACGCACGGTGCTGCAGGGACGCAAGGTCGTGGTGACGACGCACCGGGCGCGTCCGCGGCAGATCGACGGGGACCTGATCGAGGAGGGCCACGGATTCATCGTGCGGCTCCGCGAGGACGCGCTGACCGTCCGCGTCCCCTGATCCGCTGCTGCGCCTCGCCTGACCGCAGTTGATCTTGAGCCTGGGGGCAGAAACACCCGGCGGGTCTGCCCCCGCGCTCAGATCAACAGCCGAGGGTCAGGCGGCCGGACCGTGGCCCTCGATGTGCGGGATCGCGGGGATGTGCTCCGCGAGATCCTGCTCGTCGGGGATCTCCTGCTCGACGTCGTCGGCTCCCACCGCATGCGTCATGGCGTAGGCGATCGCGCCACCGAGCACGAACAGCAGCGCGGTGACCGACACCCATGCGGCTGGCGTGGGAAGCTGCGTCAGCTTGAAGACCAGGAACGCGATCACGCTGGTCACCGGGATCGTCACGACCCAGGCCAGCAGCATCTCGCCGACCACCTTGAGGTTGATGCCACGGCCGGACGCCACCCCTGCGCCCATCACCGACGACCCGGCGGCGTGGGTGGTCGAGATGGGGATCCCCAGATCGGTGGCTCCGAAGATGGAGGCGGTGGCACCCACGTTGGCCGCAACGCCGGAGCTGGCGTGCAACGTCGTGATGCGCAGACCCATCGTCTCGATGATCTTCCAGCCGCCCCAGAACGTTCCCAGGGCGATGGCGGCGTAGGCGGCGAGCGCCACCCACTCGGGCACCGGGACGGTGCCGTCGCCGCCGACCGTCGTGTAGCCGGCTCCGGCCAGGAGGGCGGCGATCACTCCCATGGTCTTCTGCGCGTCGTTGGCTCCGTGCCCGAACGAGACGGCGGCCGCCGACACCACCTGCAGGTACTTGAACGGCTTGGCGTTGTCGTGCCACCCGGTCAGCTTCTGCAGCAGCGCCACCAGGTACATCGCGACGAAGGCGATCGTGAAGGCGACCAGTGGTGACACGAAGATGGCGATGACCGCCTTCTCGACCTCTGACCACGCGATCGCGTCGATCCATCCGACGGAGAGCCCCGCGCCGACGAGTCCGCCGATCAGCGCATGGCTGGACGATGACGGCATGCCGATCCACCACGTGAGGTAGTTCCACGTGATGGCGCCGATGAGCGCCGCGAACACCACGGCGACGCCGGCGTACTCGGCGTCGACGAACTTGCTGACGGTGTTGGCGACCGCCGTGCCGACGATGAAGTACGCGGCGAAGTTGAAGAAGGCGGAGAAGGCGACAGCCGCCTTCGGTTTGAGGGCCCTCGTCGCCACCACCGTGGCGACCGAGTTGGCGGCGTCATGGAACCCGTTGGTGAAGTCGAACACCAAGGCAAGCGCAACGACGGCGATGACGGCCAACAGCAGAGGGTCCACCCTGGTCCTCAGATGTTCGGGGGCTTGTGGCCCGTGAACTGCGCGGAAATCTTGATCGACCGCGCCGTCCGCCAGGCGACCACCAGGTGAACGGAAGGTGAACAACGGCAGGTCACGCGGGCCGGGGTGAACGGGCCGCCGGGCCGATCGACCCTTGGCCCCGGCCCCGTCCGCACGGCAGGCTGACGCCGTGCGGGCATGGGTGGTGCTGGAGCCGGGGCCGATGGCGTCCGGGCCACTGCGGCTCGTCGACCTGCCCGACCCTGAGCCCGGCCCCGGTGAGGTGGTCGTGGACGTCCGGGCGTGCGGCGTCTGCCGGACCGACCTGCACCTGGCCGAGGGCGACCTCGCCCCGCACCGTCCCCGCACGGTGCCGGGGCACGAGGTGGTCGGGACGGTGAGCCGGGTCGGCCCGGGCACCGATGCGGCTGGCGGTCGGCGACCGGGTCGGGATCGCCTGGCTCCGCCACACCTGCGGCAGGTGCCGTTGGTGCCGGCGCGGCCTGGAGAACCTGTGCCCGGAGGCGACCTTCACCGGGTGGGACGCCGACGGCGGCTACGCAGACCAGGCGGTGGTCCCCGAGGCGTTCGCGTACCGCATCCCGGAGCAGTGGAGCGACGTGCACGCCGCACCGCTGCTGTGCGCCGGGATCATCGGGTACCGGGCCCTGCGGATGGCGTCGCTGCCCGAGGGCGGGCGGCTCGGCATCTACGGGTTCGGCGCCTCCGCCCACCTCACCGCGCAGGTGGCGATGCAGCAGGGGGCGACGGTGCACGTCATGACGCGGTCGCCCGAGGCCCGGGCGCTGGCGCTCTCCCTGGGCTGCGCGAGCGCCGGTGACACGTACGACGCTCCCCCCGAGCGCCTCGACGCGGCGATCATCTTCGCGCCGGCCGGTGAGATCGTGCCCGCCGCACTTGCCGCCCTCGACGACGCCGGGACGCTGGCCGTCGCCGGCATCCACCTGTCCGACATCCCGCCGCTCGACTACCAGAAGCACCTGTTCCGGGAGCGGGTGCTGCGGTCGGTCACCGCGAACACGCGAGCCGACGGCGAGGAGTTCCTGCGCGCCGCCGCGTCCCTGTCGCTGCAGGTGCACCACCAGGTGTACCCGCTCGACGCGGCGGACCGGGCGCTCGCCGACCTCGCAGCGGACCGCGTCGACGGAGCCGCCGTCCTGGTCCCGTAGAGCCCGCCGAGCGCGACACCGAAGCGGGACACCCGGCGAGTGTGCCCGCGGGATACTGGCGGGGTGACCGAACCCACCCCCTCGCGCTGGCGCACCGCCCTCTGGCGAGGGGAGACGGCCCCGATCCCCGTCGTCCGGACGCCGACCCGCGCGGTCTACCCGCGGCGCGGCCCCAGCGAGGACGCCGAGCTGGCCGCCGTCGACCACGGTGTATCGCTCGCGCTGCGGGTCGGGACCCTGCTGCTCGCAGGAGGCGCACCCACCGAGGACGTCGAGGCGGCGATCTTCGCCGTCGGCACCGCCGTCGGCCTCGGCACCTTCGAGGTCGACATCACGTACGGATCGATCGTCATCAGCGTCGCCCCCGGCAACGACCGTCCGGGACTGACCGACATGCGCGTCGTCCGGGGACGCTCGACGCACTACGCACGTGTCGCTGCTGCACACCAGCTCGTGCTCGACCTCGCGGAGGGACGCATTCCGCCCAGCGACGTCGAGCGGCGGCTGAGCGACATCGAGCACCTGCGCCGTCCGTACCCGCGGTGGTTCGTCGTGATCGCCTTCGGCGCCCTGTCCGCGGCCATCACCGTCATGCTGGGAGGGAACGCCCTCACCGCCGCCGTCGCGTTCGCCGCGGCGAGCACCACCGGGTTCATCGGCAACCGACTGGCGCACCGCAAGGTCGCCACGTTCTTCATCAACCTGGTGCTGGCTCTCTCGTCGGTCATGATCGCCGTCGGTGTCACCGCACTGGAGGACGAGCAGGGCGACCTGAAGGTGAAGGCGTCACTGGTCATCGTCGGCGGCATCATCGGACTGCTCCCCGGCATGAGCCTGATGGTGGCCGCCCAGGAGGCGATCGGATCCTTCGCCGTCACCGCGGCGGCGCGCACCGTCGAGCTGACCTTCGCGACGATCGGCATCGTGTCGGGCATCCTCCTCGGCCTGACCATTGCCGCCGAGCTCGACGTGACGATGGCGGCGACCGTCCGACCCGACGCGAGCGCGTCCACCGTCACCGCGGCTGCCATCGCTGCGGGCGTCGCGGCTCTGGCAGCCGCGATCACGTACCAGTCGCCCTGGCGCCTGGCGATCGTCGGCGGGGTGATCGCCGGTCTCGGTTTCGTCGTGTTCCTGACGGTCAGCGAATGGCTGGACAGCCCGGGCGCCGCCACAGCCGTCCCCGCGATCGCCATCGGCGTCGCCAGCCGCTTCTTCGGCGCCCGCATGCGCGTTCCCCCGGTGCTCGTCACGGTGCCCGGGATCATCCCCCTGCTCCCCGGGCTCGCCGTCTACCAGGGTCTGCTACGCGCTGAGCCAGGACCAGCCCGACAAGGGCATCGCCTCGCTGGTCGAAGCGGCCTCCATCGCCATCGCGCTGGCGGCCGGCGTCCTGCTCGGTCAGCTCATCGGTGGACGCCTCATGCACACCCCAGGACTGTCGCTGCTTCCCGGGGTGACTCGCGCGCGTCGGTGACGCGCAGGCGTCGCGGTGACATTCGGCCCTGCTCGACCGCCTGCGCCCCAGCCGTAGGTTCGAGATGTGCAGCAGGCAGTGCTCGACGTCCCGACGACCGGCGTCACACGTCCCCGTCGGCTCGAGGCGACCCTGCTCGTCGCTGGCGCCTCTGCGGGGTTCCTGCTCGCCTCGGACGCGGGAGCGGCCTGGCAGGTGACCTTCACGCTGCTCGGGCTGGCCTCCGGATGGTTGCTCTCCCTCGGCCTACGGCGCACGAGTCCGCGGTGGTCCGGGTGGCTGCTGACACTGGTGGGCATCGTGACGGTGGCCACGGCCGTCGGCTTCGGGCCCTACCTGGTCAAGGACGGCCCCTTCATCGTCAAGGCGGCCACCGCCGTGCTGCTGGTCGCGGGTCTGCTGCTGATCGGCGGCGGCCTGGTGCGCGCGACCGCGGGGGTGAGGATCTGGCGGCGGGTGCTGGCCGGGTTCGTGGTGCTGGCAGCGCTGGTGCTGACCGTCTCGGTGGTCTCACCCGCGGTGGCGGCCACGCACGTCCCCCGACCCGCCATCGGGGCCAGCCCCTCCAGCGTCGGACCTCGGCTACGAGGACGTCCGCGTCCAGACGGCCGACGGCGTGACGCTCGCCGCCTGGTACGTGCCGTCCCGCAACGGTGCAGCGGTGGTCCTGCTGCACGGGGCCGGGTCGACCCGCTCGAACGTCCTCGACGAGGCGGCCGTGCTGGCCGAGCACGGTTTCGGGGTGCTCATGCTGGACGCGCGTGGTCATGGCGAGAGTGAGGGCCGGGCCATGGACTTCGGATGGGCCGGCGACGCCGACGTCGCAGCCGCGACGGCGTACCTGGACGGACGCGACGACGTCGAGGACGGCCGGATCGGCCTGGTGGGGATGTCCATGGGCGGCGAGGAGGCCATCGGCGCAGCCGACGCCACCGACGTCCGCGCGGTGGTTGCCGAAGGAGCGACGGCGCGCACGGCGCCGGACGAGTCATGGCTGTCCGACGTGTACGGCGTCCGCGGCGCGGTCCAGGAGCAGCTCGAGAAGGTGCAGGATCTCGTCACGGCGCTCTTCACGGACGTCCCGCGCCCCGCAGCTCTGCACGACACGGTCGAGCAGGCGACCGACGCCCGCTTCCTGCTCATCACGGCCGGCGAGATGCCGGACGAGTCGCACGCCGCCACCTACCTCGAGTCCGCTGCGCCGTCCCGCGTCGACGTCTGGACGGTCGACGGCGCCGGACACACCGGCGGCCTCGCCACGGCACCGGACGAGTGGGAGTCGCGGGTGACCGGGTTCCTGGACGACGCGCTGCTGGCTGACGCTCAGGGTTGACGGCCGATGAAACCGATCAGCTTGTCCTGGTAGGACGCGTCCTCGGGGACATCGACCCGCGGACCGAACTGACCGCTGCTGCGCAGCAGCTCGTCCAGGGGCAGCATGCCTTCGTACATCGCCTTGCACCGTTGCTCGTCGAGCCGCTCGTCCTGTCCTGTCGCGCGTGCCAGGTCCCAGGTGTGCATGAAGACGTCGGCTGTGTAGAACTGGTCGATCGCCTGCGCGAGCGGCATCTCACCGGTGAACTGGCTGGTGTAGACGCGCCCGTCGGTGGCGGGGTCGTCGAGAACCGTCTGCACCTGCTCGGCATGCGCCGACCACGCAGCCACCGGGTCGTCGTCGACCGAGGGAACGGTAGCCAGCACCACGTCGCTGCCCCCTTCGAGGAATCCGGGGAGCCAGGTCACCAGGTGGCGGACGACGTCGCGCGCGACCCAGCCCTCGACGGGGGACGGAGCGTCCCAACCCCCCGCGGTGACGCCCCGCACGCGGCGCGCAAAGCCTTCTGCTGTCTCGCGGTGGTTGGCTGCCGCGTCCGTGCGTGCCGTCATCGACGCTCTCCCTTCATGCGGTGACGAAGCTCAGTCGGACCTGCCGGTCCTCGATTGTCGATGTTGAGATCGACCAGGCAGATGCTCTGCCACGTCCCCAGTGCCAGGCGACCGCCGACGACGGGCAGCGTGGCGAACGGTGCGACCAACGCCGGCAGCACATGCGAGCGGCCGTGCCCTGCACTGCCGTGGCGATGGTGCCAACGGTCGTCCGCGGGAAGCAGGTCGCGGAGCGCCGCGAGCAGGTCGTGGTCGCTTCCCGCCCCCGTCTCGAGGATCGCGATCCCCGCGGTGGCGTGCGGGACGAACACGTGCAGCAGACCGTCGCCTCGGTCGCGGACGAACGAGGCGCACTGCGTGGTGAGGTCCACGACGACGTCGCGGTCACCGGTGTGGACGTCGATCAGCTCGCTCTGCATCCCTCGAGTCTGCCGCGCCATCTCCGTATCGTGAACGGCATGCGCAGAGCCGTGCTGGCAACCGTCGTGGCCGCGGCCGTCACTGGCGCCGCGAAGTACAGGTCCTGGCACCTGTCGTGGGGCGCCACCAGGGCTGAGGTCGAAGGAGCCATGCCCGGGGACGACGTGCTCGGGCCCGCCGCCTTCACGGCCACCCGAGCCCTGTCCATCGCTGCCCCACCGGAACGGGTGTGGCCGTGGCTCGCGCAGGTCGGGTTCGGAAGGGCCGGCTTCTACTCCTACGACCTCCTGGACAACCTCGGTCGGCCCAGCGCCGAGGTGCTGCTCCAGGAGCACCAGTCGGTGGCGGTCGGGGACCTCGCAGCGCCGATGGCATCACCGTCGAACGAGCAGACCGCCTTCACGGTGGCGGAGGTAAACGAGCCGACGGTGCTGGTCTGGAGCAAGCCGGATTCCACCTGGGCGTGGCGACTGACCCCGGAGGGCGCCGACGGCACCCGCCTCGTCACCCGGCTGAAGGCTCGGTACCGCATGACCCCGCTGCTTCCGGTCACGGTGCTGCTGATGGAGGTGGGCGACTTCCCCATGATGCGACGCATGCTCGGGATCCGCGACCGCGCCGAGCAGGCACACACCCGGGACGAATCGATTGACAATCGATAGATTGCCAGCGATATTCGATGAATGATTCCTGAACGGTGGGCCGTCGCGGCCCTGAGAGTGTTCCTGGTCGTGCTGTTCGGCATCCTCGTCGTCTTCCAGACCCTGTCGATGCCGGGTCAGTTCCGGTACATGGCGGAGGAGTCTCCGCAGGACGCGCATCTGCGGTGGCCCCTGACCGCGGTGGCGGTCTTTCTCATCCTCTGCATACAGGTCGTGATCGTGGCGACCTGGAAGCTCCTCACGCGGGTCCAGGACGACCGCATCTTCAGCGAACCGTCGCTCCGCTGGGTGGACGCGATCGTCTGGTCGATAGCCGCCGCCTGGGCCACTCTTCTCGGACTCTTCCTCTTCGTCGTGTCCCAAGCCGACGATCCGGGTGCCCCGATGCTGCTGTTGCTCCTGCTCACCGCGGTCACGGTTCTCGGACTGCTCATGGTCGTCATGCGCGCCCTGTTGCGCAGGGCGACGGTGTTGCGCACCGACATGGAAGCGGTGATCTGATGGCCATCGTCGTGCGGCTCGACGTCGAGCTGGCCAAACGCAAGATGAGCGTGGGTGAGTTCGCCGAGCGTGTGGGGCTGACACCGGCCAACGTGGCCGTGCTGAAGAACGGTCGTGCGAAGGCCGTCCGCTTCAGCACGCTGGAGGCGATGTGCCGAGTTCTCGAATGCCAGCCCGGCGACCTGCTGGAGTTCGATCCCTCGATCGACTCGAGCGCAACGCTGGTCGGGCCGGCCAGGGCACCTCGAGCCCTGGACTTCCGGACGCACCGCAGCCTCGCCGTCTGCCGGTGTCGCGGTCCGTCGGGACAGCTCGAACTGGAGCTCCCGAAGGGACGTCTGGATCTCGGAGATGCGGTCGACGAGGTGGGCATCCGGCGCACGTGGGCGTTCCTCCGCCTCGTGCTGCCGGGCCTTCTCCATCGAGGCGATCACGATGCCGATCAACAGGTTGAAGACGATGAACGCGGCCAGCACGACGTACGAGATGAAGAACAGCTGCGCGAACGGGCTCACCGCCTCGGCCTCGGACAGGTACGTGGGGAAGTTCTCCAGCGTCAGCAGGATGAAGAGGGTCACCATCGACTGACCGATGGTCCCCCAGGTCTCCGGCAACGCCTGCCCGAACAAGGACCAGCCGGTCATCCCGTAGACGAACATGAGCACGAACGTCAGCACCAAGGTGCTGAAGACCGAGGGCAGTGACTTCACCACGGTCAGGATCAGGATGCGCGCGTCCGGCAGGAAACGCACCAGCCGGACGACCCGGGCCAGTCTGAGCAGTCGCAGCAGCTGCGTCTGCTCCCGGACGACGGGGAGCGCCGCCGCGCCGATGATCACCAGGTCGAAGACGTTCCACCCGCTGCGGAAGAAGTCCTGCGGCCGTCGGCCGTAGGAGGCCAGGCGCAGCACCAGCTCGACGACGAACACGCCGTAGAAGAGCGCGTTGAGGCTGATCAGCAGCGAACCGTGCGCGGCCATGACCCCGGGATACGTCTCCAGCCCCAGGACGACCGCATTGGCGACGATCACCCCGGCGATGACCCCGTTGAACCGCCCCGAGTCGACGAGCCGCGCCAGGCGCCCGTCCCGGTGTCCCGCGGTCATGCGGAACTCCGGCTCCCGGGCAGCGCATCCTCCTCGACGACCGGGCGGCCCTCCTCGTCCAGCACCGTGAAGGGGCCCTTGACCGACTCCACCGGACGACGACCCTGCCCGCGGGTCGCCCGCAGGCTCAGGACGATCGAGGCGGTGATGATCGTGGCCACGACGGCGAGCGAGATCGTGGTGGGGATGTAGACGACGTCGATCTTCAGCAGCATCTTGACGCCCACCCACATCAGCACCAGGGCGAGTCCGGCCTTCAGGTAGACGAACCGGTGGATCAGGTCAGCGAGCAGGAAGTACATGGCCCGCAGACCGAGGATCGCGAACGCGTTGGCCGTGAAGACGAGGAACGGCTCACTGGTCACCGCGAAGATCGCCGGGATCGAGTCGACGGCGAAGACGATGTCCGTCACCTCCACGATCACCAGCACGGCCAGCAGCGGGGTGGCCACCCACTTCCCTGCCTGCTTCACCACGAACCTGCGCCCTCGGTACTCGTCCACCATCGGGACCAGACGCCGGAAGAGCAGGTAGGCGCGTGAGCGAGCCGGGTCGAAGTGGGAGTTGCGCGTGCGCAGCATCCGGTAGCCCGTGTAGAGCAGGAATGCCGCGAAGACGTACAGGATCCAGCTGAAGGACGCGATCAGCGTCGACCCGGCGGCGATGAAGATCGCGCGGAAGACCAGCGCACCGAGGACGCCGTAGAAGAGCACGCGGTGCTGGTAGCGCCGCGGCACCGCGAAGTACGTGAAGATGATGGCCCAGACGAAGACGTTGTCGACCGCGAGGGACTTCTCGATCAAGTACCCGGCGAAGTACTGCTGACCGAACTCGGCGCCGTACGTCGTCCAGATCACGATGCCGGCGGCCACACCGACCGTGACCCAGATCCCGCTCCACACCGCGGCCTCACGGACCGAGATGACGTGCGCGTCCCTGTGCAGGAACAGGTCGACGGCGAGCATCAGGAGAATGGCGCCGAGCACCAGCGCCCAGGCGAGCAGTGAGACGTCCACGGACGTACCCCTTCGAGACCGGTCACGGCCGCAGCCGTGAGCTTTCGGTCTCCCTCACCCGGCGTGAGCCGGGGTGCGTCCCGGACGGCACTGACCGTCGAAATGACGAAACGCAATTCGCGAGGTACTCCCCGCACGATCAGGGTAGGGAGGACGGGCGACGCACGCAACTCCACCCGCCGCCCGGCTGAGCCGCGCCCTACGCTCATCCGATGACCGACCTGCACCCCACCGTGCCCCCGACAGCCGCCGACCTCGGCCTGATGGCGGGGTCACCGCCACCGAGCAACAAGGTGGTCGACTTCGAGAACTGGAGCACGTTCCCGTATCTGCGCTGGTCCTTCCAGCACACCCGCGAAATCGTGCCGACCGCGCTCGTGGACCGGGGCAACGGCCCGGTGTGGGAGCTGCCGACCAAGGCGTTGGACACCTCGGCCTTCCGGCTCGAGCACGCCGGCCGATCCTGGACACTCGACGAGCTCATCGACACCACCTACGTCGACGGCCTCATGGTCGTCCACGACGGCGCGGTCAGTGGTCGAGCGCTATGCCAACGGAATGACACGTCGGACGCGTCATCTGCTGCAGTCGGTGTCCAAGTCATTGACCTCGACCCTGGCGGGAGTGCTCTGGGACCAGGGCAGCCTCACCGACGACACGCTGGTCACCGACGTCGTCCCCGAGCTCAGCGGAACGGTGTGGGAAGGGTGCACGGTGGCGCACCTGCTCGACATGCGGGCTGGGCGTGACGTTCGACGAGTCCGACTACGCCGATGAGGACAGCGAGTCGTGGCGCGGTTTCCGGGCCGTCGGGTGGATGCCGCGCCACGACGACGACCCGACACCACACGAGTACATCGCCCGGATGTCGCCGCAGGCTCCCCATGGCCACGAGTACGAGTACCGGTCGATCCTGACCGACGTGCTCGGCTGGGTGATCGAGCGAGTCACCGGTGAGCCCCTGGCACAGTCATTCGCACGCGCGGTGTGGCAGCCGATGGGGGCTGAGCACGATGCCGACCTGGTTCTCGGCCCTGCCGGCTTTGCCCTTGTCGATGGCGGCTTCTGCGTGACCCTGGGAGACCTCGCCCGCTACGGCTTGCTGCACCTGCACCGTGGCTCGGCGGACGGGCGCAGGGTCGTGTCCGACGCGTGGGTGTCCCGTGTCGTCGGGCACAACCCCGGGCTCGCAGCACAGTTCGACTCCGAGCGCGAAGGGATGCCCGACTCCGCCTACTACCGTGACAAGTGGTGGGTGATCGACCCGGACCGTGGGGCCAGGTCGGGGTTTCGGGATCCACGGCCAACAGGTCCTCGTCGACGATCACACCGGCACGGTCGTGGCTCGTATGTCCTCGCAGCCAGATGCGGTCGACCGTGCGCTGGGTGGACTCGCAGAGGCGATGTGCCTGGCGCTCGCCGACTGGGTCGCCGAGACCCATTGACCGACGTGCTCCTCCGGGCACCGAGACGCGATCGCGTGCGGCTCCACGCTAGGCACGCGCCGCACCACGTGCCGCTCGAGTGGCCGACCGCTACCGCGGGCAGTTCGACGCCGGCTGGGACGACCTCCGAGCGGACCTTCGCCGAGCAGCAGAGGTGCCACGCGGACGTGACATCGACCCGCGCATGGATCGACGAGGGCGGCGGTTGACCTGGCTTCCGCCGTGGCAGGCGGCGAACGGCACCTGACGTCCGCATGGCTATGGGTACACCCCGGGGGCCGACGAGACCGGCAACAAATAGCTATGGCGCCCTGACAGCGGCTGGGAGCACCGTGTGAGTGCTCGGGGCAGGGCTTGCACCACTCCCGATCGAAAGGACAGTGCCATGCGAAAGACCGCGGGCGCTCTTGCCGCACTACTCACCCTCTCCGCCTTGATGATGGCGGGCCAACCTGCCGCCGCTCTCGCGTCAGACTCGTTCGCCGGGACGTGGGAGTCCTATGACATCGGGGACGGGAGCTACCAGACCCTGGCAGTGCGCGGAGCTGGAACTGAGGGGATGCACGGTGTCCGCCTTTTCGACACGGCGGCATCACAGGCGTGCGCCGATGCGCCCGCCGGCGTCCAAGGACGCGGTTCGGTGACCGGCACGACGATGACGTTCTTCTTCACCATCACGTGCCCCGGCTCGGGCAGGGGGCCGACCACTGGACTGGTCGGACCCATTCTCTTCAGGTACCACGCGGGTAGCGACACCTTGACCGATGACTCGGGAACTGTCTGGCATCGACTGAGCTGATTCAGCGCTTGATCCGGCCCGTCTCGTAGGCCCACATCGCCAGCTCCACCCGGTTGCGTGCCCCGAGCTTGTTCATCAGGGCGGTGAGGTGCGTCTTCACCGTGCTCAGACTGATGTGCAGCTCGTCGGCGATCTCTGAGTTCGTGCGTCCGCGGGCGACGGTGAGGAGCACGTCCTCCTCGCGGTCGGTCAGCGGGGCGATCGGTTGGGCGGGGGGTCGACCCGTCGACTCGCTGAAGGCGGCGAGCAGCCGGATGGTGATGTTGGGGGCGATCAGCGCGTCTCCGTTGGCGGCGGCCTGCACCGCCTGGACGAGCAGCTCGGGTCCGGCGTCCTTGAGCAGGAAGCCGCGCGCACCGGCCTTGAGCGCTCCGTGCACGTACTCATCGAGGTCGAACGTGGTGATGACCACGACCGCCATCGGTTCTGCGACCTCGGGACCGGCCAGCTGACGCGTGGCCTCGAGGCCGTCCATCTCCGGCATCCGGATGTCGAACAGGCAGACGTCCGGACGCAGCTCACGGGCGAGCTCGACCGCTGCTCGCCCGTCAGCGGCCTGCCCCACGACCTCGATGTCCGGGTGTGCGTCGAGGATCATCGCCAGCCCGGCACGGACGATCTCCTGATCGTCGGCGACCAGCACCCGGATCGTCATGCATAACCCCCGGCGCGAGGAAGGACTGCGGTGACCCGCCAGCCTCGGTCACGCTGCGGGCCGGCCTCGAAGGTCCCGCCGAGCAGCGCCGCGCGCTCACGCATCCCCAGCAAGCCGTACCCCTGTCGGTCGGAGGGCGTCGTCGACGGTGCACCGTCGTCGATGACCGTCAGACCGATGTCACTCTCACCCGCGTGGACGCGGACATCGATGCGCGTGGCGTCGCGCGCGTGGCGAAGTGCATTGGTGATCGACTCCTGGGCCATCCGATACACGGCTCCGTCGACTGCCGAGCTGAGGTCATCCAGGGAGCCCGCGATGTGTACGGCGACAACGGGAGAGTGGTCGTCGTGCGCGAGGTGCGGGATGTCGCGAATGCCGCGTTGCGGGGCCAGGTCGGCGTCCTCACCGTTGCGCAGTGCACCCACCATCACGCGCATCTCGCTGAGGGCCCGCGACGCCTCCTCCTCGATGACCCGCAGCGAGTCGATGGCGCGCTCTGGGTCGGTGGCGGCCACGTAGCGGCCGGCTTGCGCGCGGACGGCGATGGCCGACACGTGGTGTGCCACGGTGTCGTGCAGGTCGCGTGCGAGCTGTTCGCGCTCACGCAGCTTGACCTGCTCCTTCTCCTGCGCGTGCGTCTGGGACTGCAGCCGCACCAGGACGCCGAGAACCGCGGGGAACAGGCCGAACAGCAGGCCGGCGACGGACTCCCCGACGTTCGTGTAGTCGGCAGCGATCCCCAGGACGTATGTCGTCACGATCAGGGGCAGACCGAGCAACGCATCTCGACCGCTGCCCCAGCGCAGCAGTGCGTAGGGGAGCAGCAGGATGAACCCGTTCGTGTACAGGCCCACGGGCGCGACCCCGGTGAGCAGGGATGCCACGGACAGCAGCGTCAGAGGTACGAAGGCGATCGCCAGCATCAGCAGCGGGTGCGTCCGACGCCACAGCAGCGTCCACACCAGGGTCAGCGCCAGGACCAGTGCCACGGGACGCCACAGCACGTCGCTGCGGAACGTCCCCTCGAGCAGCGCCGACAGGGACAGGAGCCCGACCAGCACCCAGTCGCGCCACACGCGCGCGGGAGCGCCGGGGGCGCGAGGTTCGTCCCACAGCGAGCGAAAGGTCTCTGACAGCACGCGATCACAGTAGGGGTGCGCGCGCTTCACCGACTCGGCCGAAAGTTCGAGACGTGTCCTGGCGGATAGGCCGGGACAGCTCGCGCCCACTGACCGATGCCCGCGCTCCGATTCCTGGCGACGCTCGAGGTGTCTCGGTGACGACGCCGACGACGCGCAACCTCGAGGAGCGGTGATGTCAGGTCTGTTGTACCGGTGGGGTCGAGTGGCGGCGATGCGTCCGTGGCGGGTGATCGCGGTCTGGCTGGTCGTGGTCGTTGCCGTACTGGCCGGGTCGACCGGCTTCGGTCGAGAGCTCGAGGACTCGTTCGTGGTGCCGGGCCTTGACTCCCAGCAGGCGGTGGATCTTCAGGTGGCCGCCGAGTCCGATCGGGCCGGGCTGACCGCCCAGGTCGTCGTCACCCCTCGAGATGACGACACCCGGCTGGACGTGGCGTCCGCCGGACGCTCAGCGACCGATGAGCTCGAGGCAGAGCTGGCGGACCTGCCGCAGGTGCTCGGGACGACTCGGACGGTGTCTCCTGACGGCCGGGTCGCGCTGATCCGGGTGCAGTACCCCGTCGTGGAGCAGCTGGACCCGGTGGATCTGGAGAACCTGAAAGAGCTGGTGACCGACAGCCCCGCCGGCTCGCTGCTGCAGGTGGAGGCGAGTGGTGACCTGTTCTTCGCCTTCGAGGAGGCGCCGACGGGCGTGGGTGAGGCGATCGGTCTGCTGGCTGCGGTCGTCATCCTGCTGGTCGCCTTCGGGTCGGTGCTGGCCATGGGCCTGCCGATCGGCATCGCCCTCGTGGGGCTGACCGTGAGCGTCAGCGGTCTGTCCCTCATCACCTACCTGGTCGACATCCCGAGCTTCGCCCCCGTGGTGGGAGCGATGGTCGGCCTGGGCGTCGGGATCGACTACGCGCTCTTCGTGGTCACCCGCCATCGGGAGTACCTCGCCGAGGGTCTCGACGTGCCGGAGGCTGCTGGACGGGCCGTGGCGACCGCCGGTCAGTCGGTGATCTTCGCCGGCGGCGTGGTGGTCATCGCGATCCTCGGCCTGGCGGTCTCGGGCATCCCGTTCATGACGGCGACCGGCATCGCGGTCTCGGTCGTCGTCGGCACGATGGTGGTGGCCGCCGTCACCCTGCTCCCCGCTCTGTTGGGGCTGGCCGGCCACCGGATCAACGGCCTGCGGTCCGGGCGCCGGCAACGTCAGGGGGCTCACGTCGCCGACCGGACGTGGCAACGGTGGGGTCGTCATGTGTCGGGGCACGCCTGGGTCTACGCGGTCGGCGGGACAGCACTGCTCGTCGCCCTCGCCGCCCCCGCGCTGTCGCTGCGTCTGGGGTTTCCGGATGAGGGAGCGCTGCCCGAGAGTCGTACCGAGCGTCAGGCCTACGACCTGCTCGCCGACGGCTTCGGTGCCGGGGTCAACGGGCCGTTGGTCATCGCCGTCGACGTCTCGTCCGACCCCGGCGTCCTCGAGCCCTTGGCCGCAGCTGTCGCCGCTGACCCCGGAGTCGCCTCGGTGGCACCGGCCGAGCTGAGCGGAGATGGGCAGGTGGCCACCCTCGTCGCCCTTCCGTCCACCCCTCCGCAGGATGCAGCGACCATGGAAACCGTCGAGCGGCTCCGCACCGAGGTCTTCCCGGAGGTGCTGGCCGACAGCACAGCCTCCGCGCATGTCGGTGGGCAGACCGCGACCTGGGGTGACCTGGGCGGTCGGGTCGGTGACCGGCTTCCGTGGTTCATCGCCGCCGTCGTGCTGCTCTCCTTCCTGCTGCTCACGGTCGTCTTCCGCTCGGTGCTGGTGCCGCTCAAGGCGGCGCTCATGAACCTGCTCAGCATCGGCGCTGCCTACGGCGTCCTCGTCATGGTCTTCCAGTGGGGGTGGGGCAAGGACCTCATCGGACTGCAGGAGACCGTTCCGGTCATCGCGTTCATCCCGATGCTGATGTTCGCGATCCTGTTCGGACTCTCGATGGACTACGAGGTCTTCCTGCTCAGCAGGGTCCGGGAGGAGTACCAGCTGACGGGGGACAACGAGGCATCGGTCGTCCAAGCCATCGCGCGTACCGGCCGAGTGATCACGAGCGCTGCGCTCATCATGATCGCGGTCTTCTTCGCCTTCATGCTCGGCGATGACCCGGGAATCAAGATGATGGGACTGGGCCTGGCCACCGCGATCTTCCTCGACGCCACGGTGGTGCGCCTCGTCCTCGTGCCGGCGACCATGAAGCTGCTGGGCGACGCCAACTGGTGGCTGCCCGACTGGATGGGCCGGGTGCTTCCGACCTTCGACATCGAGGGTCGGAGGGAGCACCCCCAGTCGCTGGAACCCGTTCCCGCCGGCGTCGTCGGATGACGCCAGGCGTCCAGCCGGCGGACTGGCTCCCTCGTCCAGGGTGTGTCACCCATCAACCGAAACAGCTGTAACCCATCAGGCGAAGCCATGTCACCCGACAGCCGGAGCCAAGACGTCACGCATCAGCCGGAACCAGACACCCATTCGCGTGCGCCGGGCTGGGTCTGCACCACGGCAGGCACCCCCGGCACGAACGGAAGACCCTTACAGCCCAACCTTGTTCGCCGCGTAGGTAGCCTGAGCCTTCGTGAACTGGTCGCCGGCGGGGGACGATAGCTGCTGAATCAACCCGCTGCGACTGAAGGACGTGAAGTCGAGGTATGACCTAGCGGCCTCGACAGCCTCCTTGTTCCAGTCCACCTCGACGTGCTTGACCGCCCAAACCGCGTCCGCCTTCGGGAATCCCTCGCCGGCCTTCGAGGACAGCTGATCGATCAGACCGGCCTCGCTGAAGGCAGAGAAGGACAAGTAGGACTCCGCTGACTCCAGCGCGTTCTGCTGGCTGACTGTCAGTTCTTGCGTCGGCTCCGGATCGTCTTTGCCTGACGCGTTGGGCGCAGGGGTATCGCCGGGGTCGGCCAACTCGTCATTCGTCTTCTCGATCGCCTCGTTGACGGTGTTGCCGCCGACGGCGACAAGCGCGATGGTGCACCCGCCCATGAGCAAGACGAGCACGCCGATCACGGCCAGGATGACGTTGCGGGTCGTGTGACTCCTCTTCTCCGGCGCCGCAGCGGTATGCGTGACCGGGGCGGTCGGGGGAGGCGGGGGCACACTCGCGGCGGGCTGGCGCTGCTCGGTCCACTGCTGGCCGTCCCAGTACCGCTGCTGCCCCGGGCTCTGTGGGTCGTCGTACCAGCCTGCCGGTGCCGACACTTTGTGGCTCCCCTCGTCGGTGATCTTGACGTCAGGATGCCAGGTCGGGACTTGGATGCAGCCACCACCGGCACACCCTCGGCGATCACCGCCAGAACCGCTTGCTACCGCCGCTCCACGACGCTCAACTCCACCAACATGGTCAGGAGTGTCACCCATCAACCGAAACAGCTGTAACCCATCAGCCGAAGCCATGTCACCCGACAGCCGGAGCCAGAACGTCACGCATCAGCCCGAACGGAGGTGTCAAGAATCAACCGAGACGGTGTCAACCATCAGCCGAGACACCGTCAAGTCTCAGGCGAGCAGGAAACGTCACCACTCAACCGAGACAACACAAGGCACGGTGGGCCGCCAGGGACTCGAACCCTGAACCTACGGATTAAAAGTCCGCAGCTCTGCCAATTGAGCTAGCGGCCCGAGGGGCCCAAACTACCGGTCACGAGGGTGCGCCCCGACGGACCGCGAGAGACGACGAGGAGACGACCGATGACGGCACTCGACTGGCTCGCCGACCACACCGGAGACTGGACGGGCACCAACCGGTTCCGGTTCCTGCCGGACGAGGAGTACGCGGAGTCCCCGTCACGCGCGCACGTCTCCTTCAAGGCACACGGCCACGTCGCGCTCGTCGAGCACACCTGGGTGATCGAGGGCGAGGAGCACGACGGGCTCCTCGTGGTCGGCGCCGCTCCCGAGGACGGCGCCTTCCAGTCGACGTGGACCGAGTCGTGGCACCAGCAGCCGCACTGGCTGGCGTCGACAGGACGCCTGAGCGCTCCGCACACGCTGCAGCTCGAGGGCACGTACGGGCCCGGGGCCGGCTGGAACATCCGGGTCGAGGCCGAGCACCCCGACGCCCTCCGCCTGGTGATGGACCACGTGTACCCGCCGCACGGCGCCTACCCGGTCGTCATCGCGGAGTACCGGCGGCCCTGAGGCCCCGGACCTTCGGCACCGTCCGTAGGTGCCCGACTACCGACGGGTAACAAGTCCGCGTCCACAAGCCCCGCGCGCGATGTGACTCATATCTCATTTGGATCACGAAGGCCCAGGACGGTGTCCGTTTTGCCGGACTCGTCCCTGGGGAAGTGTCGCTGCAGCGTTGGCCTTTGCGCGAAACCCGTGACTAGGGTCCCTGACTGTTGCGTCCGACGAGACGCGGTCCCCACGGGGACCACTGCACCGGGATTCCCCGCCGGTGCTGACAGCCGGGGTGGAGCCCGCCTAACCAGTGCGCCTGGCGCATTGCTGTGCTCCTGCCCGGACGTGCAAGGTCTGGAGTTGCATGCTCGGCTCGCGTCTCACGCTTCGCGCCCTCGGCGGTGCCATCGCCGGAACAGCGGTCCTCGCGACCAGCCTGGTCACCACAGCACCCGCGGCATCGGCGGCGGGCACCACCACGGTGACGCTCACCGTCAACGGGGTCACGAGCAAGGTGCAGACCAGCGCCGACACCGTGCGCCAGCTGCTCAACGAGCGCGCCGTGCCGTTCGACAAGACCGACCTGATCAGCCCTGTCGGCAGCACGCCCCTCAAGTGGGGCATGGCCGTCTCGTGGACGCCGGCCATCCGCGTCGTCGTGAAGGACGGCGCGGACCGCACCGCCCACCGCGTCACCGCCACTCGCGCGCAGGGCGTCGTCACCGAGCTCGAGCTGCCCACCGGCGTCGAGGCGACCTACACCCGCATGCAGGCCACCTCGTTCGAGGTCGGCCGCCTCTACTCGCCCAACGGTCGACCGCTGGCCGGCGATGACCGCGTCGTCGAGGACAGCCTCGCCGTCGTCCACCGCGTGCGCCTGGCGTACGCCGACGGACGCGTCCGTTTCAAGCCTGAGGTCGTGCGCGACCGCAGCAAGCTCGTGCGGCAGGGCTCGACCAAGGTGTGGGACGCCGGCCGGCACGGCGTCAAGAAGGTCGTGTTCCGCAAGCGCTTCGTCGACGGCGACCTCGCCGGCAAGCGGATCGTCAAGTCGCGGATCGTCAAGGACGACGAGCGGCGCGTGGTCCGCGTCGGCACCGGCCCGAACTGGACCGGCCTCGCCCGCTGCGAGTCCGGCGGCAACCCCAACGCGTACAACCCTGCGGGCTTCTACGGCCTCTACCAGTTCTCGCTGTCCACCTGGCGGGCAGTCGGCGGGACCGGGCTCCCGACCGACTACGGTTACTGGGAGCAGACCAAGCGCGCCTGGAAGCTGTACCAGCGCGCGGGCAGCTCGCCCTGGCCGCACTGCGGTCGATACCTGTAGACCACTTCCGGAGGTGGCGTGAAGGCCCTCGTCACGACCGGACCGGACGGACCGGGCCTGGCCCTCGCCGACGTCCCTGAGCCCGTACCCGCCTCCGACCAGGCCCTCGTGAGGTTGAGCGGCCACGTCGCTCAACCGGGGCGAGGTACGCCATCTCGCCGAGGAGGAGCCCGGCACCCGGCTCGGCTGGGACGTCGTCGGCACCGTCGTCCAGGCCGCCGGCGACGGCTCCGGACCCGCCAGCCGGAACACGCGTCGTCGGTCTCGTCGACGACGCCGGCTGGGCCGAGCAGGTCGCCGTCCCCACCCACGCCCTCGCCGCGGTCCCGGACGCCGTCACGGACGAGGCCGCAGCCGTCCTGCCCATCGCCGGCCTGACCGCGTGGCGGGCCCTCGAGCTCGGCGGGATGCTGCTCGGCGCGCGGGTGCTGGTGACCGGTGCGGCCGGTGGCGTCGGACGCCTCGCGGTCCAGCTGGCACACCGGGCGGGTGCCCACGTCACCGCGGTCGTGGGACGCCCCGAGCGTCGCGCCGGCCTGGTGGGGCTCGGCGCGTCCGAGGTCGTCGTCGGCATCGACGCCGCCACCGGTCCCTTCGACCTGATCCTCGAGTCGGTGGGCGGCTCGTCGTTCCGCCGGGCCTCGACGATCCTGGCGCCCGAGGGCGTCCTGGTGACCTACGGACGCTCGTCAGGTGAGGACAGCGCGCTCGACCCCTACTGGTTCGGCGACCACTCCGGCGCCCGCGTCGAGGGGCTGCTGGTCTTCACCGAGGTGGCCCGGCGGCGATCCGGCACCGCACAGCTCGAGCGCATGCTGCGGCTCATCGCCGACGGACTGCTCGACCCGCAGGTGACCCGTGTCGGGTCGTGGAGCGACCCGATGCCACTGGTGCAGGACCTGCTGGACCGCCGCGTCGACGGCAAAGCGGTCCTCCTCGTCGACTGACCGGTGACAGGTGATCCGTGATCGGAGCATTCCAGTCACTTCAGCTCTCGTGCGCGGCCCCAGAGACGACTGATCCGCTCCGATCACACCGGACGCGCCGCGGCCACGCAGACGCCGTCAGCCGTAGCCGAGCTCGTGCAGACGGTCGTCGTCGATGCCGAAGTGGTGCGCGATCTCGTGCACGACGGTGATGCGCACCTCGCTCACCGCCTCGTCCCAGGTGCGGGCGTGGCGCAGCGTCGGACCGCGGAAGATCGTGATGCGGTCGGGCAGGACGCCGCTGTACCAGCCGTCGCGTTCGGTGAGCGGAATGCCCTCGTAGAGCCCCAGAAGGTCCGGTTCGTCGGGCGGTGGCTCATCCGCGGTGAGCACGACGACGTTCTGCAGCAACGCCATCAGGTCGGTGGGGACGCCGTCGAGAGCCTCGGCCACGAGCCGCTCGAACGTCTCGGCGTCCATCTCCAGCACGGCGCCAGCGTACGGGCCGGACGCCGCAGCCCCGGCTTTGGAGGCTGGCGCGGGCATCCCCTATGCTGAGCGGGCTTCCGGCGGAGCTAGCCCTCATCGTCTAGCGGCCTAGGACGCCGCCCTTTCACGGCGGTAGCGCGGGTTCGAATCCCGCTGGGGGTGCCACTCCGCCAGGTGGCAAGGCCTCATGTTGAGGTCCCGTGGAGCAGTTCGGAGTGCTCGTCGCCCTGTCAAGGCGAAGGTCGCGGGTTCAAATCCCGTCGGGACCGCTCGGTCGGCTCGTCAGAGTCGTCTGGGGCAGGTAGCTCAGTTGGTACGAGCGTCCGCCTGAAAAGCGGAAGGTCGGCGGTTCGACCCCGCCCCTGCCCACCACCTCCGTCCACGGTCCCCCACGCCCGCTGCGGCGTCGCTGCCATAGATTGGCGCCGTCCGCGTCCACGGCAGAGGGAAGACGACATGGTCCCGACCAGTCCACCGTCGCTCGAGCTCGACCCCCCTCCTCACCTCACGCCGGCCGACGACCTCGTCCGCGCGCTCGGAACCGACGCCGACGTCCGGCGTCACCGCGGCAGAAGCCGCGGCGCGTCTGACGTCCTACGGGCCGAACCTGATCACCCCCGAGCAACCCCCGTCGGTGTGGGCGGTGGCGCTGCAGCAGCTCCGTGACCCGATGAACCTGATGCTCGTCGCGGTGACCGTCGTCAGCTTCCTCATCGGCGAGGTCTCGACGGGCATCGTCGTCGGGCTGCTCATCGTGCTCAACGTGGTCCTCGGGTCGCGACAGGAGCTCAAGGCAAGGGCCAGCGTCGACGCCTTGTCGAGCCTGCAGGTGCCTCAGGCCAAGGTGGTCCGCGACGGTTCGCTGCAGCTCGTCCCGGCGACCGAGGTCGTGCCGGGCGATCTCGTGCAGGTGGAGGCCGGCGACCTCGTGCCGGCCGACGGCCGGATCGTCCGCTCAGCGACCCTCGAGGTGCAGGAGGCAGCGCTCACCGGTGAGAGCGCCCCCGTCGCCAAGGACAGCGCGCCCCTCCCCGAGGGCGACGTGGCTCTGGGCGACCGCACGAACATGCTCTTCCAGAACACGTCGGTGACCCGGGGCACCGCGGCGATGGTCGTGACGGCGACGGGCATGGCCACCCAGATGGGCCAGATCGCCACGATGCTGACCTCGGTCACCCGCACGCGCTCACCCCTTCAGCAGGAGCTGGACGCCCTGACGAAGGTCCTCGGGATCATCGCCTGGTCAGCGGTCGCCTTCATCGTGGTCATCGGCGCTGCGCGCGGCATGCCGGTGGACGAGCTGCTCCTGCTCGGCACGGCCATGGCGATCTCAGCGATCCCCACCGGTCTTCCCGCGTTCGTGTCCGGACTTCTGTCCATGGGTGCCAAGCAGCTCGCCGAGGCCAAGGCGGTGGTGAAGAACCTCACCGATGTCGAGACCCTTGGCGCGACCAGCGTCATCAACTCGGACAAGACCGGGACGCTGACGCTGAACCAGATGATGGTGTCCACGCTGTACACGGCAGGTTCCTGGTTCTCCGTCGAAGGCGAGGGCTACCGCAAGTCCGGCGCCATCCTGTCGGTGGCCGGCAGCGCGGTACCCGACTTCACCCGGCTGGCATACGGGCTCGCTCTCGACAGCGACGCAACGGTCGCCGACGACGGCACTGTCGTGGGCGACCCCACCGAGGCGGCTCTCGTGGTGCTGGCCGCCAAGCTCGGGGTGGACGCCGAGGAGACGCGGCGCGCCTATCCGCGTCTCGCCGAGGTGCCCTTCGACTCCGAGTACAAGTTCATGGCGACCTTCCACCGGATCCAGGTCGACGGGGTCGACCACTTGGTCGAGCTGGTCAAGGGCGGTCCGGACGTGGTGCTGGCGCGGTGCGCGCAGGCCGGAGGTCCACTGAGTGGCTCGCAGGTCCCCATCGACGAGGCGCGCGCAGGAATCGACGCCGCGAACGCCCGCATGGGCGAGAAGGGTCTGCGGGTGCTCGCCTTCGCCGCCCGCGTCCTCGACGAGGACGACCTTCCCGCCCTGCAGAGCGATCCCATGAGCTACGTCGAGGACCTGGCGTTCGTCGGCCTGGTGGGCATCATCGATCCGTTGCGTCCCGAGTCGAAGGTCGCGGTGACGACCGCTCTTGCGGCCGGGATCGACGTCAGGATGATCACCGGCGACCACGCCGTCACTGCTCGGGCGATCGGCGAGACGCTGGGCCTCGGGCCCGGTGCCATCAGTGGTCGCGAGCTGCAGGGCCTGACCGACGACGAGCTGAAGCTCAGACTTCCCGAGCTGCACGTCTTCGGGCGCGTCACGCCGGAGGACAAGCTGCGCCTCGCGCGCGTGATGCAGGAGGAGGGAATGGTCGTCGCGATGACCGGCGACGCGGTCAACGACGCAGCTGCACTCAAGCAGGCTGACATCGGTGTCGCCATGGGGAGCGGCAGTGAAGTCACCAAGCAAGCCGGCCGGATGATCCTGACCGACGACAACTTCGGCACGCTCGTTCATGCTGTCGAGCTCGGTCGTCGCGTCTACGACAAGGTCGTCGCATACATCCGTTACCAGATGACCCAGCTGTTGTCGCTGGTCATGCTCTTCGTCGCCGCGACGGCTTTCAACATCAACGAAGGTGTCGCTCTGACGCCGTCGATGGTGCTCTTCCTGCTCTTCTTCGTGACCTCGGCCGGCGTCGTGGTGATCGCCGTCGATCCGGGCGACCCGGACGTGATGAGCCGTCCACCCCGCGACCCGAAGCTTCCCATCACCAACCGCGGCGCGATCCGCCAGTGGCTGCTGTACGGAGGAGTGCTCTTCCTCGCCGCTCTGACCCCGTTGGTCGTGGGGCCGGATGAACCGAGCGTCGAGCATCCCACCGCCGCGATGACGATGACGTTCGTGGTCATGGGGCTCGGCACCGTGTTCAACGCACTGACGAACCGGCGTGACCCCACCAGCGGACTCGCGCCCCCGATCCTGCGCGCGGCGGCGATCTCGCTGATCCCCTGCGGCATGATCCTGCTGGCCACCGAGCTGCCTCGCCCGCAGGGATTCCTCATGACCACACCTCTGACCGGTGCGCAGTGGCTGGCCGCCCTTGGCCTGGCTCTTCTCCTTCCCCTGGTGATCGAGATCAGCAAGTGGGTCACGACGCCGCGTCCAACCCGCTTGACGGCTGCTCTACCGTCATCTGCTGTGTCCGCATCCGTCGTCGCCCGCGACCTGTCCGCCGGCCACGGCGACCGCACCCTGTTCTCCCACCTCGAGCTGGTCGTCGCCGCCGGTGACGTGGTCGGCCTGGTCGGCGCCAACGGGGCGGGCAAGTCCACCCTGCTGCAGGTGCTGGCCGGGCTGATCGCCCCGGAGACCGGGACGGTCGAGGTGCACCCGGCCACGGCGTCCGTCGGGTACCTGCCCCAGGAACCCGATCGGCGCACCGGTGAGACCGTGCGCGAGTACCTGGGTCGCCGCACAGGCGTCGCGGCCGCGCACGCCGCGCTGGACGCCGCAGCGCACGCGCTCGCCGCCGGGGCTCCGGGGTCGGACGACGACTACGGTGCCGCCCTCGACCGCTGGCTGGCCCTCGGCGGCGCCGATCTCGACGAGCGCGCCCACCAGGTCGTCGCCGAGCTCGGTCTCGCCGTGGACCTCGACCGCCCCACGACTGCGCTGTCCGGTGGCCAGGCGGCGCGCCTCTCGCTCGCCGCTCTGCTGCTCAGCCGCTACGACGTGCTGCTGCTGGACGAACCGACCAACGACCTCGACCTCGACGGCCTGCAGCGGCTCGAGCAGTTCGTCCGCGGCCTGCGCGTCCCGGTCGTGCTCGTCAGCCACGACCGCGAGTTCCTCGCCCGCTCGGTCACCCGCGTCGTCGAGCTCGACCTGGCCCAGCAGCGGGTGCTCGTCGTCAACGGCGGCTACGACGCGTACCTGCGCGAGCGCGAAGCCGCGCGACGCCAGGCCCGCGAGACGTACGACGAGTACGCCGCAGCGGGTCGCGACGTTGACCGAGCGCGCCCGTACGCAGCGCACCTGGGCCGAGCGTGGCGTCCGGGACGCGGTGCGCAAGCAGCGTGACAACGACAAGATCGGACGCAAGGCGCGGGTCGAGCAGACCGAGCAGCAGGCAGCGAAGGCGCGGCAGACCGAACGCCTGCTCGAGCGCCTCGACCCGGTGGACGAGCCGCGCAAGGAGTGGCAGCTGCAGATGTCCGTTGCCGGCGCACCGCCGTCGGGCGAGGTGGTCGCGGTGCTGCGCGGCGCCGTCGTCGAGCGCGGCGGGTTCCGACTCGGGCCGGTCGACCTGCAGCTCACCCGTGGCGATCGGATCGGTGTCAGCGGACCCAACGGCGCGGGCAAGTCGACGCTCATCGGGCTGCTGCTCGGACGGCTGCCACCGGTGGAGGGCGAGGCAACCCTCGGCAGCGGCGTCGCCGTCGGCGAGGTCGACCAGGCGCGCGACCTGTTCACCCACGACGAGACGCTGTTCCGCTCCTTCGCCGACCAGGTGCCCACCTGGTCGGACGCCGAGGTGCGCACGCTGCTCGCGAAGTTCGGCCTCGGGAGCCAGCACGTCCTCCGTCCTGCCGCCCAGCTCTCGCCCGGGGAGCGCACGCGAGCGGCACTCGCGCTGCTTCAGGCGCGGGGCGTCAACCTGCTCGTGCTGGACGAGCCCACCAACCATCTCGACCTGCCCGCGATCGAACAGCTCGAGCAGGCGCTCGACTCGTACGACGGCACCTTGCTGCTCGTGTCGCACGACCGGCGCCTGCTCGACGCAGTCCATGTCACGCGTCGACTCCGGGTGGATGCCGGCGCCGTCACCGAAGACGCAGGCGCTTGAGCAGCATCGCGTTCATCGCGACGATCACCGACGAACCCGACATCGACAGAGCAGCGATCTCCGGGCGCAGCATCAAGCCGAGGCTCGGCTCGAAGACGCCTGCAGCGATCGGCAGCGCGATGCTGTTGTAGCCGATCGCCCAGCCGAGGTTCTGGCGCATCTTGCGCACCGTGCCGCGTCCGAGCCGCAGCGCGAGTGCCACGTCGAGCGGATCGGAACGCATGAGCACCACGTCGGCGGTCTCGATCGCCACGTCCGTTCCCGCACCGATCGCGATCCCGAGATCGGCCCTCGCCAGTGCCGGTGCGTCGTTGACACCGTCACCGACCATCGCGACCCGAGCACCCTGCGCCTGCAGCTGCTGGATCTGGGCCGCCTTCCCCTCCGGCAGCACGCCAGCGATGACATCGTCGATCCCGAGGTCGGACGCGATGCGCCGCGCGGTTGCCTCGTTGTCGCCGGTGAGCATGACCACGCGGGCTCCCCAGCCCGTGCAGCGCTGCGACGGCCTCGACCGCGGTCTCCCGCGCCTCGTCGGCGAGGGCGATGACCGCCACCGTCTCGGTGTCGACACCGAGCAGCACGGCGGTTCGCCCCTCACCGGCCAGCTCCTCACGCCGACGCGCAGCGTGCTCACTCACGTCGATCCCGAGCTCCTGCAGCAGGGTGGGCGATCCCACCGCGACCAGGTGCCCCTGGACACGGCCGGACGCACCGCGTCCGGGAATGCTGCGGAACCCGTCGACGGTCAGCCGCTCGACGCCGAGCGCGTCGGCGTGCCGCACCACGGCAGCCGCCAGGGGGTGCTCGGACTCGCGTTCGACGGCAGCCGCCAGCGCCAGCGCGCGATCCACCTCGGTGTCCGACACTGCGACCACGTCAGTGACGGCCGGCTCGCCCTTGGTGAGGGTCCCCGTCTTGTCCATCACGACGGTGTCGATGGACGCCGACGTCTCGAGAGCCGATGCGTTCTTGAAGAGGACGCCGTGCTGGGCTCCCCGCCCGGTACCGACCATCACGGCGGTCGGCGTCGCGAGCCCGAGCGCGTCGGGGCAGGTGATGACGACGACGGTGATCGCGAAGAGCATCGCCTCGGACGCGTCCCTGCCGAGCGCGATCCATGCGAAGAAGGTGGCCGCTCCACCGATGAGCGCCACGAGCACCAGCCAGAACGCGGCCCGGTCGGCGAGCCGCTGACCCGGCGCCTTGCTGCTCTGCGCCTCCTGCACGAGCGCGACGATCTGGGACAGCGCGGTCTCCGACCCGACCTTGGTGGCGCGGACGCGGAGGGTGCCGGTGGTGTTCACCGACGCACCGATGACCTCTGAGCCCGCTGTCTTCGCGACCGGCAGGCTCTCCCCGGTGACCATCGACTCGTCGACCTCGGAGGTCCCCGACTCGACGATGCCGTCGACCGGGACCTTCGCACCCGGTCGCACGAGCACGATGTCGTCGATGACGACATCTGCGGTGTCCACCTCGACGACGTCGTCGCCGCGCACGAGCAATGCCTTCGCCGGCGCCAGCTCGAGCAGGGTCCGGATCGCGTCGTTGGCTCCGCCGCGGGCGCGCATCTCGAACCAGTGGCCGAGCAGCACGAACGCCGTCAGGACGGAGGCCGCCTCGTAGAAGACCTCGCCACCACCGCTGAGGGTGATCACCAGGCTGTAGGTCCACCCGGCGCCGATCGCGACGGCGACCAGCACCATCATGTCCAGCGTCCGCGCGCGCAGCGCCCGCACGGCTCCGTCGAAGAAGATCCACCCGGCGTAGAAGACGACGGGCAGGCTCAGCAGCAGCGCGAAGACGTCGTCCCGCAGGCCGAACGGCGCAGGAGCGGTGAACCCGAGCACGTCGCGGCCGATCGGTGAGTAGAGCAGGATCGGCACCGAGAGCACGGCTGCGATCAGGAAGCGGCGCCGCATGTCAGCCGCCATCTCGGCCATCGACATCGACCCGTGGTGCCCGCCGTGGCCCATCACGTCCTGCGGGGCATGGCCCTGGTGGCCGCTGTTGGCCCCGTGGGCGCTCGCGCGGCCCTCAGGGGTCCCATGAACGCTGCCGACCCCGGTCAGGGACGCAGCGCCCTCGTGGTTCCCGTGCCCGACCGGTGCGTGGTGTCCGTGGTGTCCGTGGTGCGCGTCGTGGTGTGCGGCTGGCCGCGATGTGGTGGTGGTCACGATTCCTCCAGATGCCCTATACCCCTATGGGGTACTAGCATCGTTCCTCTCCGATCCATTCCTGTCAAGTACCCCCCGGGGGTAATTCGCCGTAGGTCGATGAGCCCCTCGCCCGCGGCTCACCTCGCGGTGCTGACCTGCCGATACCCCCAAGGGGCGCGGACAGACGTCCTGGGAGAGGGGTGGCGCGGTGGTCGAGGCACGGGGAGTCGTCGTGGCGACGGTGCTGGCGGCGCTCATGCTGGTCGGACTGCTCGGCTACGCCGCAGGGCGCTACTCCACCGAGCTCTTCCCCCAGGCGTGCGACGAGCCTCCGGCCAGCGCCGCCTCCTGCCGCTGAGCGCCGCCAGGCCGGGGTTTCGGCCGCCCGCGCTCCTCGGGTACCGCTGAGTGGACGCCGCAGATCCCCGCGGTGCGCCAGCCCCAGGGAGGAACGATGTTCAAGCTCGGTACCGCGGTCGGCATGGCCGTGGGCTATCTCGCCGCCAACGAGAGCGCCCGGCAGAAGGTCTGGACGACCGCCAAGGACGCCTGGCAGTCACCTCGCGCGAAGGCCGTCGAGCAGAAGGTCGCCGAGAAGCTGCCCTCGCTCACGCAGCGGCTGCCCGGCGGCATCGACCTGACCTCGCCGGACAGTGGCACGTCGTCGACCAGCTCCCCGGCGAAGACGTCAGCCGGCACCGGCTCGTGACGTGAGAAGGGCCCCGCCATGGCGGGGCCCTTCCTCACGTCACGCTGTTCCTAGCGGTTCGGCAGGATGCGCACGTAGTAGGTGCTGCTGGTCCAGATCGGGTCGACCTTGACGTTGGTGCCCGGACGCGAGGCGTGCAGGATCCTGCCCTTACCGGCGTAGATGCCTGCGTGGTAGATGTTCCCGCCGGAGTGCATGAACACCAGATCGCCGGGACGCGCCTGCTTGCGGGTGATGCGGTCGCCCTTGCGGAACTGTCCCGTGGCGGTGTGCTGCATCGAGACGCCGGCCGCCTGGCGGTAGACGTACATCGTGAGGCCTGAGCAGTCGAAGGCGCCGGGGCCAGCCGCGCCGTAGACGTAAGGGTCGCCCTTCTGGTTCTTGGCGATCTTCATGATGCGGTGGTACTTGGTGTTGATCCGGCGCCTGGCGTCCTGGATGGCGTCCCAACGACGCTCCAGTGCGTGCCAGGTGCGCTCGTTGACCAGGCCGGTCGCCTCGTAGTTGCGGTTGTCCTGGAAGCGCTTCACCGCCTGCTTGGTGCGCTTGTTGTAGAAGCCGGTCCGAGGATCGACATCGAGCACACGCTGCGCGAGCAGCACCCGCGGGCCGGAGTCTCGGAGCCGCAGCATCTCGAAATCTCGGTCGGACGCGGTGGCGGAGGTGCTCCCGAGGATCGGGATGGCAAGGGCCAGGGACAGGCCGACGGCAAGCAGACGTCGACGCGCGAAAAGACGCGACATGTTTCCTCTCCGACGCCTGCGAGGTCAGCTGTCGGGTGCGGGCCGAAGAGTGCCCGGTCGCCCAGCCAGTGGCTGGCACGACTTAACCCCAAGACCGGCATGAAGCCGGTCACTAACCTTGGGTCCCCCGCTCCTGCCCACGTGGTTCGGTGCGTAGTCGCCGGGCTGGGCAGGATTCGGCGTGCCCGGCGCTGCTCCGCCGGGCGGCGAAGTCACGAGATGGTATCGACGGCCCTCGCGTGGGGACGCAAGCCAGGACGGGCTGGTGTGACTCATGTCACACCATTCGCGTCACTCGTTTGGCGTAATCCAGCCGCAGGTGTCGCGTCAGCGATGCGGAGTGTTGTTCTCCGTGGGGCTCACGCCAGTGGGTCCGAGCGGCCCCTGGGTGTCCGGGGAGGCCTCCGGGGGCTCGACCTGCAGGCCCTCGAGCAGGGCGTAGACCTCGGCCGCCCGGTAGCGGCGATGGCCGCCGAGCGTGCGGATCGCACTGAGCTTGCCCGCCTTGGCCCATCGGGTGACCGTCTTGGGGTCGACCCGGAAGAGGGCGGCGACCTCCGCAGGCGTCAGCAGGGTCTCCGGCTCGGGTGCTCCTGGTCCCATCGGTCCCCCCTCGGTCCCGTCGTGGGTCGGGCGGCGCGGTGCGGCGCACGGCGTCCCGCCTGATTGCTCTGCGCAAGCGTACTAATGCAAAGAGTGACGGTTGTCCAGCTTGTCCAGATATCCCTCCAATGGACCATCTCACACCTCGTGCCCGGACTAACCCGTTCGGGGCATCGGCCCCACCGGTAGGGTCGGACCGTGGCGGTGCACCTCTTCGACCGGTTCGCCGGACACGAGCAGGTGGTCCTCGCCTCCGACACCGCCACCGGGCTCCGGGCCCTGGTCGGCATCCACTCCACCGCTCTCGGCCCCGCCCTCGGCGGCACCCGCTTCCACCGCTACGTCGATGACGCCGCCGCGCTCGACGACGTGCTGCGCCTCTCCCGAGCGATGAGCTACAAGAACGCCCTGGCCGGCCTCGACCTCGGCGGCGGCAAGGCGGTCATCATCGGTGATCCGCGCACCGACAAGACCGAGGCGCTGCTCGAGGCGTACGGACGCGTGGTCGAGTCGCTGGGGGGTCGGTACGTCACCGCGTGCGACGTGGGCACCTACGTCGCCGACATGGACGTGGTCGCCCGCACCAGCCGGTTCGTCACCGGTCGCAGCCCCGAGAACGGGGGCAGCGGCGACTCGTCGATCCTCACCGCGCTCGGCGTCTTCTGCGGCATGCGGGCCTGCGCCCAGCACCTGTGGGGCACCGACGACCTGACCGGACGCCGGATCGCGATCTTCGGGGGTGGGCAAGGTGGGACACCGGCTGGTGGACCACGCGACCGAAGCGGGGGCGTCCGTCGTCGTGCACGACGTGGACGCCGAGGCGGTCGGCCGGGTGCGGGCCGCCCACCCCGACGTCGAGGTGGCGGCGACCGAGGCCGAGCTCGTGGCCTGGCCCGGCGTCGACATCTACTCCCCCAACGCCCTGGGCGGCGCGCTGGACGACAGCACCGTCGAACACCTCACCGCCCAGGTGGTGTGCGGCGGCGCCAACAACCAGCTGGCGCACCCCGGCGTCGAGCAGCAGCTGGCCGCCCGAGGCGTCACCTACGCGCCCGACTACCTCGTCAACGCCGGCGGGGTCATCCAGGTGGCCGACGAGCTGCACGGGTTCGACGCCGACCGGGCCCGCACCCGCGCGCTGGGCATCTTCGACACGACCCTGGAGGTCCTGGCGCTGGCGACGTCGGAGGGGGTGCCCCCTGCCCAGGCCGCCGACCGGCTGGCCGAGGCCCGGATGGCCGCCGGGCGGGCGACGCCGGTCTGAGCCGAACGGCTGGTCGGGTGCGCCTGGGTGCACCTCCGGGCGGAGGATCGTCTACCCTGGAGGGCGGTGGCGCTGGTCGCGCCACTGCTGCACAGACCGCCAGACACGCCTACTGGGGCCCGGCCCCAACGAGGGGGTCAGCCCATGGGTCGCGGGAGGGCCAAGGCCAAGCAGACGAAGGTCGCTCGGCAACTGAAGTACTCCAGCTCCGAGCTCGACGTGGACAAGCTCTCGGTCGAGCTCGGTGCCGCTGACGCGCACCTCGACCACAGCGACACCGTCGAGGACGACCCCTACGACCCCTACGCGCAGGCCTACGGCGACGCCGACTCAGGCCGCTGACACGTCAGACCGCCACAGTCGCGCCGCAGGACGGGTATCGTGGCGCCCTGGCGTAGGGATCGAAGGCAGCAGGCTCAGGCGGGTGGTCGCCGACCAGGCGGGCCCGCTCCGAGCTGTCAGACGCAGCCACCTGACCGCACACCCACGCGGGCACTCCCCGGTCCGTGAGCAGCCGCACCGTGGCGTCCGCCGCCTCGGGGGCCACCACCGCGACCATCCCGATGCCCTGGTTGAAGGTGCGCTCGAGGTCCTCGCGCGCCACGCTCCCGACGTCGCCGACGAGGCCGAAGATCGGCGCCGGCGTCCAGGTGCCGCGGTCGACCGTCGCGGTGAGCCCGGCGGGGATCACCCGCCCGAGGTTCTCGCCGATGCCGCCGCCGGTGATGTGCGAGAACGCGTGCAGGTGCTCGCGCTGCGCGGACGCCAGCGCCAGACAGTCGAGGCTGTAGATGCGCGTGGGCTCGAGCAGCTCTTCCCCGAGCGTGCGACCCAGCTCGTCCACCTGACGGTCCAGGCTCCACTGCGCGAGCGCGAAGAAGACGTGACGCGCCAGCGAGTAGCCGTTGGAGTGGAGCCCGCTGCTGCCCAGGGCGACGAGGACGTCCCCGGCCCGGACGCGCTCGGCGCCGAGCACGTGCTCGGCGTCGACGATCCCGGTACCCGCGCCGGCGACGTCGTACTCGTCAGGGTCGAGCAGGCCGGGGTGCTCAGCGGTCTCGCCACCGATCAGCGCGGCACCCGCGACGCGGCAGCCCTCCGCGATGCCGGAGACGATGGACGCGATGTGCTCGGGAACGACCTTGCCGACCGCGATGTAGTCGGTCATGAAGAGCGGCTCGGCGCCGCAGACGACGAGGTCGTCGAGCACCATCGCGACCAGGTCGATGCCGATCGTGTCGTGGACGTCCATCCGGCGCGCGACGTCGACCTTGGTGCCGACGCCGTCCGTGGAGGACGCGAGCAGCGGCCGACGCAGCCGCGTGAACGGGGTCAGGTCGAAGAGTCCGGAGAAGCCGCCGATGCCGCCCACGACCTCCGGCCGGGACGCGCGCGCGATGCTCGACTTCATCAGCTCGACGGCGCGGTTCCCCTCGGCGATGCGGACGCCGGCGTCGGCGTAGGTGACCTTCTGGGCTCCCTCAGACCCGTCCATGGTCACGGTCGCCCAAGGGCGTCGGCCGCGCCGGTACCGGCGGTGACCGAGGCGAGCCCGTCGACGTCGGTGGTCGCGTCCGCGGTGCTGCCGCGTTCGAGGCCCTCGAGCAGGTGCTTGCCGAGCGCTTCCGGCTCCGGCAGCTCGATCGGGTACTCACCGGTGAAACAGGCGGTGCACAGACGGTCACGCGGGACCATCGTGGCCTCGACGAGCTCGTCGAGCGAGATGTAGGTCAAGGAGTCCGCGCCGACCGACTGGCGGATCTCGTCGACCGCGAGGCCGTTGGCGATCAGCTCGGCGCGGGTGGCGAAGTCGATGCCGTAGAAGCACGGCCACTTCACCGGCGGGCTGGAGATCCGCACGTGCACCTCGGCCGCGCCCGGCCTCGCGGAGCATGCGCACCAGTGCGCGCTGGGTGTTGCCGCGCACGATGGAGTCGTCCACCACGACGAGCCGCTTGCCGGCGATCACCTCGCGGAGCGGGTTGAGCTTGAGCCGGATGCCGAGCTGACGGATGGTCTGCGACGGCTGGATGAAGGTGCGCCCGACGTACGCGTTCTTGACGAGCCCCTGCGCGTAGGGGATGCCGGACTCCTGCGCGTAGCCGATCGCGGCCGGCGTGCCGGACTCGGGAACGGGGATCACCAGGTCGGCCTCGACCGGCTGCTGCCGCGCGAGGCGGCGTCCGACGTCGACGCGCGCCTCGTGCACGCTGCGGCCGGCGATGCTGGTGTCGGGGCGGGCCAGGTAGACGTACTCGAAGATGCAGCCCTTGGGGTCGGCCTGGGCGAAGTGCTGGGTGCGGAGGCCGTGCTCGTCGACGGCGACCATCTCGCCGGGCTCGACCTCGCGCACGTACGAGCGCGCCGACGATGTCGAGCGCCGCGGTCTCGGACGCCACGACCCAGCCGCGCTCGAGGCGTCCGAGGACCAGCGGGCGGATGCCCTGCGCGTCGCGGGCGGCGTAGAGCGTGGACTCGTCCATGAACACCAGGCTGAAGGCGCCCCGCAGCAGCGGCAGGATCTCCAGCGCCGCCTTCTCCAGCGAGCGGGTGGGGTGGTTGGCCAGAAGCGTGGTCACCAGGTCGGTGTCGCTGGTGGCGTTGGGGGTGGCGAACCCGGGGAGCAGGACGTCGCCGCGCGCCACCTCGGACTCCGCAGCCAGCCGGGCGAGCTCGCCGGTGTTGATCAGGTTGCCGTTGTGCCCGAGCGCGACGCCACCGTCGCCGGTGTGCCGGAAGGTGGGCTGGGCGTTCTCCCAGTTGCTGGAGCCGGTGGTGGAGTAGCGGGTGTGGCCGACGGCCAGGTGCCCGGTCAGGGTGGCCAGATGGCTCTCGTCGAACACCTGCGCGACGAGACCCATGTCCTTGTAGACCACGATGCCGTCGCCGTCGCTGACCGCGATCCCGGCGGACTCCTGGCCGCGGTGCTGCAGGGCGTACAGCCCGAAGTAGGCGAGCTTGGCGACCTCTTCGCCGGGGGCCCAGACGCCGAAGACGCCGCAGGCGTCCTGGGGACCACGTTCTCCGGGGAGGAGCTCGTGGGTGAGCTGACCATCGCCGCGCTTCACCCACCCAGTCTAGGGGGTCGTCCACCGGAGCCCCAAAGTCACACGGCGCGCGCCACCTGCCGGTGATCGGAGCATCCTCGTCAGTTTCTCGGCTGCCGTCGACGGCCCTGAAGTGACTGAAACGCTCCGATCACCGGCGGGGGCGGCGCCGCGCTCACCAGGGGCGGGTGCGGACGCCGGCCGCGCCGGCGTCCGTCGCCTCGTCCACGGCCGCTCGCACCGTGGCGAAAGCGGTGCTGCGCGGGTCGATCAGCTCGAAGTGCGCGCAGTCGAGCTCGGTGAGCGCTGACCGTGGGATGTGCCTGGAGGTAGCGGCGGCTCTGCTCCACCGGCACCAGCGTGTCGCGCACGGCCGTGCACCAGCTGCACCTCCGCGCGCGGCGACGGCAGGCGTACGGGGTCGGCCAGGTCGTAGCGGTCCGGCCGCGCGTCCGGGTCGCCGCCGAGCAGGTCGACGCACCGGGTTCTCCCCCGACCCGAAGTGCGCCGCCATCGCACCGAGGTCGGCGACCGGCGCCAGCGCGACGACGGCGTCCACCACCGGCGTTGGCTCGGTCGCCGCCACCCAGAGCGCCAGATGCCCCCCGGCGCTGTGGCCGACCACCACGCGCCGGGATGCCTGCGGGTGGTGCTGCACCAGACGCCGCAGGCCGACCCGCACGTCGTCGAAGGTGTGCGGCCATCCGCCTGCGCCCCCGACCCTGCGGTACTCGAGCAGCATCACGGTCGCACCCTGCTGGGCGAGTGCCGCGGCGAGCGGTCGGCAGTGGGCGCGGTCGTACGACTGCTGCCAGAACCCTCCGTGCAGCACGACGACCAGGGGTGAGCTCGGCGTCGACGGGCCAGACCTCGGCGACCTGGTCCTCGTGGTCGCCATAGCTCACGACGACATCGGGCGCGAGGGCACCGGGGGTGAGGATGGAGCGGTCCTCGGACGTGACCATGGCAGCCCTCACGTGACGCGTGGGCGCTCGGTCGGCAGCGCGAGGTGGGCCCCGGACGCCACGAGGTCGCGGATGCGACCCATCGCCTCCCACACGTCGGCGAACGAGGTCGACACCGGCGCCGGCGCCAGGCGGAACAGGTTCGGCGGTCGCGTGTCACCGACCACGCCCGCGGCGGAGCACGCCTGCCCGATCCGGTAGGCGTCGTCGTGGGCGAGGATCACGTGTCCGCCGCGTCGCTCCGCGTCCCGCGTGGAGACGACCGTGAAGCCGAGCGGCGCGAGCCAGGCGTCCGCGAGCGCGATCAGGTACTCGGTGAGAGCGACCGACTTGGCGCGCAGGCGTCCGATGCCCGCGTCGGCGAGCAGGGCGGCGCCCTCCTGGACGGCGATCACGCCCGGGATCGGCGGTGTTCCGGTCTGCCAGCGGGCGATGCCGTCGGCGGGTGTGTAAGGGGCATCCATGTCGAACGGGTCGGCGACGCTCCACCAGCCCTGGATCGGGTTGTGCAGGCGCGGCTGCAGGTCGCGGCGCACGTAGAGGAACGCCGGTGAGCCGGGGCCGGCGTTGAGGTACTTGTACGTGCAGCCGACGGCCAGGTCGACGCCCAGGGCGTCCAGCTCGATCGGCACGGCGCCGACCGAGTGGGCGAGGTCCCAGAGCACGAGGGCGCCGGCACGGTGCGCCTGCTCGGTCAGCTCGGCCACCTGCGCGATCGTGGACGACCGGTAGTCGACGTGGGAGAACGCGACCATGGCGACGTCGTCGGCGAGGTAGGTGTGCAGCGCATCGCTCGTGATCCCCGCGACGGGGTCGACCGGCACCTGGCGAAGCTGGCCCTTGCGTCGCTCGGCGGCGCCTTGCAGGACGTATCGGTCGGACGGGAAGTTGCGCGCGTCCGTGACCAGCACCTTGCGTCCCGGCTGCGCCTCCAACGCCGCGACGGCGAGCTTGTACAGGTTCACCGAGATCGAGTCGCACACCACCACCTGCCCTGCGGCTGCGCCGATCAGCTCACCGACCGTGTCGCCCACCTCGAGTGGCAGCGGGTCCCACCGCGGCCACCCGCGCACCAGGTCACGCCCCCACTCGTCTTCGACGAAGCGACTCAACCGCTCCCGTGTGGCCAGAGGCAGCATGCCGAGACTGTTGCCGTCGAGGTACAGCAGGTTGGGGTCCGCGCGGTGGAAGCGGTGGCGAAAGGAGGCGAGCTCGTCAGCGGCGTCCTGCTGCTCAGCCCATGCGCGGGTCAGGTCCGTCATGCAGTCCGCTACATCCGTCCGCCGGCGTGCCCCGGATCACCGGACAGGCGCTGGCTCAGGTAGACCGGGATGATGGACAGCAGCACCAGAATGGCTGCCACCGCGTTCACGATCGGTCCCTGGTTGGGTCGGAACAGGCTCTGGAAGATCCAGATGGGCAGGGTGGTGACATCGGCCGGAGCGGTGAACAGCGTCACCACGATCTCATCGAAGGACAGCCCGAAGGCCAGGACGGCACCAGCGACGAGTGCAGGACGGATCAGGGGGAAGGTCACGAGGCGGAAGGTGGTGAACACACCCGCGCCCAGATCCATCGATGCCTCTTCCGGGTTCGTCCCCATACGTCGCAGCCGTGCGATCACGTTGTTGTAGACGACGACGATGCAGAAAGTCGCATGAGCCGCGACCACTGTCGGGCCGATCGCGACACCGAGCCACTCCCACGACGTCCCGAGCCATGGCTTGAACGCGGTGCGCAAGGCGAGTGCAGTCACGATTCCCGGAAGCGCCAGGGGAAGCACGATCAGCAAGGAGATCGTATGGCGACCGAAGAAGGAGTATCGACCCAACGCGAACGCGATCAGAGTGCCGAGGACGAGCGCGAACAACGTCGCGGCGATGCCGACGAGCACCGACGTCAGAGCCGCCTCGCGAGCCCCCGGGTTGGTGAGTGCAGCGTGCCACCAGTCAGTCGTGTAGCTCTGGGGGGGCCACGCGAACACCCGGGACGCATTGAAGGAGTTGATGACGACCACGACCAGCGGCACGTAGATGAAGGCCAGACATATCGCAGCCATCACCCCGAAGGCCCACTTGGCCGGACGCGAGAGAGTCATGTGCGCACGCTCACAGGCTGTCCAAGGCACCGGTGCGACGGACCACAGCCAGGTACACGACCATGATCACGATCGGTACGGTGGCCATGGCCGCGGCAAAGGGCAGGTCCGTGGTGTAGCTGTTGTAGACGACACTCCCCAGCATCTGCGTCTTGCTGCCCACGATCTGCACGGTGATGTAGTCGCCGAGACTCAGCGAGAAGGTGAAGACAGACCCGGCCACGATCGACGGGTAGGCGAGCGGAAGCACCACCGAGCGAAGGGTGCGGCCGGCCCGGCCGCCGAGATCGGCAGAGGCATCGAGCATCGAGTCGGGGAGACGTTCCAGGCCGGCATAGACCGGCAGGATCATGTACGGCAGCCACAGATATGTCAGCGTGATGATCACCGCGACCACACCGTACCCAGGACCGGACAGCCCGAACGGGTCGAGCATCCAGGCCACGACGCCGGTCTCGGGCTGGAGCATGGTCTTCCATGCGTAGACCTTGACCAGGTAGGAAGCCCACAGCGGCGTCACCACGAGGGCGACCAGCAGCCCGCGCCACCGGCGAGGCACGACCTTGGCGATGAAGAACGCCATGGGAACACCGAAGATGACAGCGAGCGCGGTGACCCCGGCGGCAATTCCGACGGTGCGGCCGATGACCTTGAGGTAGGCCGAGTTGGAGAAGATGTCCTGGTAGTTCTCGAGACTGAACGCCCGGACGGGTTCGCTCGTGAAGTCGTCAACGGTGTAGAACGACGTCATCAGCAGCAAAAAGAGCGCTGCAAAGTAGGCCAGTGTCAGCCAGACGACGGGAGCCGCGAGCAGGGCCAGCAACCGTGCCTTGGGTCGGCGGTACAGCCAGACGGACAGCGGGTTGGCGCGCGCATGAACGGCGGCCCCCTGCGCTGTCGTCGCCGTCACCGTCTGGTCCCCTCTCCTGCGTGGGCTGCGCTGTCGATGGGGTGGGCGGGTTGTCCGCCCACCCCATCGACAGCAGCGATCAGCTGTTCTTCAGCGAGTTCCAGCCCTGTACCCAGTCGGCATACCCCAGGCACTCGTCGCCACGTCCGTCGAGGCAGTCGGTCTGAGGCGTCGTCCAGAACCAGATCTGGTCGAAGTACGCCTCGTCGGCAGCGTGGAACACGTCGCAGTGGTTCTTGACTGCCGTCTCGTCGCACGCCGCGAGGTTGGCAGGAGCCTCACCGAACCACTCAGCGACCTGAGCCTGGATGTCGGGGTTCGTGATCCAGTTCAGCCACTCGTAGGCGCAGTTGGGGTTGGGAGACTCCGAGTCGATCATCCAGGTGTCCGCCCAGCCGGTCGACCCTTCGGTCGGAAGGACGGCGTCGACCGGGGCGCCATTCGCCTGAGCGAGGTTGGTGATGATCTGCCACGAGGTACCGAGCACCCACGTGCCGCTCTCGAAGTTCTGCTGGTTGTCGACGTAGCTGGCCCAGTAGCCACCGAGGTTCGGCTTCTGCTGCTCCAGCAGTGCGATCGCGGCGTCGAACTGCTCCTGGTCCAGCGCGTACGGGTTGGTGATCCCGAGGTCAGGCTCGGTCGCCATGAGGTACACCGCCGCATCCGCGATGTAGGTCGGGGAGTCGTACGCCCCGATCTTGCCCTTGTAGGGCGAGTTGGCCTCCCACACCACGCTCCACGAGTCAGGCGCCGGCTTCACCTTGTCGGTGCGCCACTGCAGCATGTTGGCCCCCCAGCCGTGGGGAATCCCGTACATCTGCCCGTCGACCGAGTTCCACGCCTGGTCCTTCTGGAAGTCGGCGATGTCGGCGTAGTTCGTGAGCAGCTCGGTGTTCACCGGCGCCACCTTGCCGGCGTAGATCATGCGGAGCGACGAGTCTCCCGAGGCCGAAACCACGTCGAACTGGCCCGTCCCCATCTTCTCGAACATCTCGTCGGACGTGTTCGCGACCTGGACGTTGGCCTGGCATCCAGTGGCTTCCTCGAACGGCGTCACCCAGTCGACCTTCTTGTAGGTTGTGCCGTCCTCGGCGTATCCGGGCCACGCGAGGATGTTGATCTGACCCTCACCCTCACCCAGCTCTGACGCCATCGGAACGTCAGGCACATTCGACCCGCTCGTGTCCGTCCCGTCCCCGCCCGAGTCGTCGCCGCACGCTGCCACCAGCAGCCCCGCGACACCGAGCATGGCGACAGTTCTCAGCAGACGGTTCCGCTGCATCCCAGCCTCCCAATCATCCTGGTGATCACGTGGCGTCGGCCACGCGAAACTCATGATCTCGCGACCACACGAGACGAACGTGTCGCCCTCGCATCCCCATGACCTCCATCGAGGAGGTCTGCAAGTTCTGCTGCAGCGCGACGAGGTAGCCCACCGACCTCCAGGTCGACGACGAACCGCGTCGCCGCGCCGACGTAGACGACCTCACGCACGTCGCCGGCCGCCGAGTGCTCACCTTCACCAGCGCGCTCCAGTGCGCTGGCGATCCGGATCTTCTCGGGACGCACGCTGACAGGTGCCCGCGTTGCCGAGGACCTGCTCGGCGGCGGCCCCCTGCAGCAGGTTCGAGGTGCCGACGAACCCCGCGACGAACGGCGTCGCCGGGCGCTCGTAGACCTCGGCTGGGGTACCCACCTGCTCGATGCGCCCGGAGTTGAAGACCGCGATGCGGTCCGACATCGTCAGCGCCTCTTCCTGGTCGTGCGTGACGAAGACGAAGGTGATGCCGACCTGGCGCTGCAGCTGCTTCAGCTCGACCTGCATCTGCTCGCGCAGCTTGAGGTCGAGGGCACCGAGCGGCTCGTCGAGCAGCAGCACGCGGGGGCGGTTGACCAGTGCCCGGGCCAGCGCGACCCGCTGCCGCTGGCCGCCGGACATCTGAGCCGGCTTGCGGTCCTCGAAGCCGGCGAGCTGCACGCTGGCGAGGGCCTCGAGCGCGCGACGGCGTCGGTCGTCCTTGGCCACCTTCTTGACCCGCAGGCCGTACTCGACGTTCTGCAGCACCGACATGTGCGGGAACAGCGCGTAGTCCTGGAACACGGTGTTGACGTCCCGCTCGAAGGGTGCGCGGCTGGTGACGTCGGCACCGGAGAGCTCGATGGTGCCGGCCGTCGGCAGCTCGAAGCCGGCGATCATCCGCAGCACCGTGGTCTTGCCGGAACCCGAGGGGCCGAGCAGGGTGAGGAACTCGCCGTCGTAGATGTCGAGGTCGACGCCGTCCACGGCGATGACGTCACCGAACGCCTTGTGCAGGCCGCGAAGCGTGACGGCGGCAGTGGCCGCGGGCGTCTCAGAGCCGCGGGAAACCTCGGTGGTTTCCGGCATGGTTATCGATCTCCAACGAAGGGTGGTCGCACACTATTGCCCTGCGCGAGGGGGAGCACGCGGCCAGACACTTCGACCACGAATTGTTATCACTCCGTCACGGTGAGCCACAGGTGGGCTACTCCCCGTACCCCCTCTTTGGGTGCCCCCTCGGGTGCCCTGTGACACCGCTCCCGTTGATTGCAGGGATCGCCGTCCCCATCGCTCAGACCAGCGCGTCCTCCTCGTCCCGCGCTACCGGCAGTGCCACGAGCAGACCTCCGAGCAGCGCCACCAGGATCCAGCCGACCAGGTCGCGGTCGTCGCTCCTCGTAGTAGCCCCACCCCAGCACGTTCGCGTACGTGACGTCGCACGTCTCAGGCGGGTCGCCGGGGTTCTCGCAGCTGAGCTCCTTGTCCAGCGGCATGATGACGATCGCCAGGACAGCGCGGCCATCGCGACGCCGCCAGCGCACGAAGCCGCACCCGGCGCGACCATGCCCAGTGACTCATCATCAGCGACACGTCCGCCGCCGCCACGACCACAGCGGGAGCCATGCAGCCACGGACTGACGCAACCCCAACGGCGAGCATCGGCAACAGTGCCACCAGCCGTAGGCAGGTACGGCAACTGAGGGCACCCTCGACGGTGAGGACCAGCCCCGCCGCATCCCAGCCGCCGCGAATCCCGAGCGCGACCAGCCAGTACCACCCGGTCGACTCCTCACCCCCGAGTCTCGGCGAGCGAGGCCGTGCGCCGCCAGGAGGAAGACCGAGCAGCGACCGCCAGGATCGTCCCGATGATCGATATCACCGGTCGAGCACGCTGCCCCACCGACGTGCCCAGGTGTTGCCGAGGCTGCCGTGCCCGACGTCATGCGAGCAGCGTGGCACGTGCGGGGCTTCGTCCACGGGATGAACGTGGATCCTGATCCACCCGAGCGGGTGAATGCGTCGTTCTCAGAGGAGGGGGAGGTAGGGCGTCAGATCGGTGCGCAGCCCTGAGGTCGTCAGGGCGCCGGACGCCGCGGCGACGTCCCAGCTCATCCGGCCCGCCGCCAGCCGACAGAACGTCAGCGGGTCCATCTCGACGACAGCGGGTGGCGTCCCTCGGGTGTGTCGCGGTCCAGGGACGCACTGCACGGCGGCGAACGGCGGCACCCGCACCTCGACGCTGTTGCCGCGGGCCCGCCAGCCGAGGACATCGGCGAGTGCACGCGTCGACACCTGCAGGCACGGTCGCGACTGGGGCGGCCCCTCGCCGACGACCGACCGCGCGAGGTCGTCGGTGTGCACGGTCAGCTCGATGCACCGCGTCCGCAGGAAGTCGACCCATCGAATGGGTCCACGGCGCGCAGCCACGACCGGGTTTCCCTGGACGCCGGCGATGGCAGCCTCGGCCTGCACGGCGGTCGCGTCCACCGTGAACAGGACGCCCTCACGCGCGCCCTCGGCTCTCGTACGCTCGTCGATGGACGCCGCACCTTCGACATACGTCGCGAGGTAGTCGCCGAGTCGCAGCGGCGGTTCGTCGCTGATGACGTCCGCCGCCGCCCTGATGGAGTCGGCGACCAGCCCGAGATGTGCGACGAGGTCCCGCACAGACCAGCCGTCCACGGCACTTGGTGCCGACCAGTCGTCGACCGTGTCGCACCACTCACGCGTCGACGCCCACTGGTCGAGGTAGGCCGCAGCCACCTTGGCGGCGTCGATGCCCGCCACTATTCGAAGAGCTCCGGGAAGGTGCTCTCGCTCGACGTCCGAAGGTCGTCCAGACGCACGGTGAACTGACCCTGAACCTCGAGCCCCGGCACACCTGAGTCCACGACACCGATCCGCGTGGCAGGCACCCCACGCGCCGTGCACATGTCGGTGAAGCGCACCTCTTCGCTGCGAGGCACGACGAAGACGACCCTGCCCTGCGACTCGGAGAAGAGCGCGACGAACGGATCGAGGCCGTCCGGCAGGAAGACACGGGCCCCTTTGCCCGAGCGAAGCGCCATCTCGGCGAGCGTCACGCCGAGCCCGCCGACCGAGACGTCATGTGCGGCGGTCAGCAGACCGTCACGGGACGCCGCAACGGCGATCTCGGCGACCTGACGTTCGCGGTCGAGGTCGACCGTCGGCGGCAGTCCGCCAAGGTGACCCTGCAGGTGCGCCCACTCCGAGCCGCCGAACTCGTCGCGTGTCTCACCGACGAGCCAGATGCCCTCGCCGTCGGAGTCCCACGCCATCGGCGTGCGTCGCGCGACGTCGTCGATCACGCCCAGCACACCGATGATCGGCGTCGGAAGGATCGCCGTCTCGCCGGTCTGGTTGTAGAAGCTGACATTGCCGCCGGTGACCGGGACGCCCAGCTGCTGGCACGCGTCCGCGAGGCCGCGAGTGGTCTCGGCGAACTGCCACATCACGTCGGTGTCCTCGGGCGACCCGAAGTTGAGGCAGTTGGTCACCGCGAGCGGCTTGGCACCGGTCGTCGCGACGTTGCGGTAGGCCTCAGCCAGCGCGAGCTGCGCACCGACGTAGGGATCGAGCTTGCCGTACCGGCCGTTGCCGTCGGTGCTCACCGCGACACCGAGCCCGTCGTCGGCGATCCGGACGATGCCGGAGTCCTCCGGCTGCGCGAGCACGGTGTTCCCCAGCACGTAGCGGTCGTACTGGTCGGTGACCCACGCCTTCGACGCGAGGTTGGGGCTGCCCAGCAGCTGCAGCAGGGTCTGACGCAGCTCGTCACCGGACGCGGGGCGCGCCAGCGACGTCGGGGCGTCCGCCTGCAGGGCGTCCTGCCAGTCGGGTCTGGCGTAGGGACGCTGGTACACGGGGCCTTCGTGCGCCACTGTCTTCGGAGGGACGTCGACGATCTGGACGCCGTGCCACTCGATGGTGAGACGACCGGAGTCGTTCACCTCCCCGATGACCACGGCCTCGACGTCCCACTTGCGGCAGACCGCCATGAACGCGTCGAGCTTGTCGGGCGCGACGACGGCGCACATGCGCTCCTGCGACTCGCTCATGAGGATCTCCTCGGGAGCGAGCGTGGAGTCGCGTAGCGGCACGCGGTCGAGCCACACGTGCATGCCGGTGTCGCCGTTGGACGCCATCTCGCTGGTCGCGCACGAGATGCCGGCGCCGCCAAGATCCTGGATGCCGACGACCAGCTGCTGCTCGAACAGCTCCTGGCACGCCTCGATCAGCACCTTCTCGGCGAACGGGTCGCCCACCTGCACGCTGGGCCGCTTGCTGGGACCACTGCCGTCCTCGCCGGCGTCGAACGTCTCGGACGCCAGGACGCTGACGCCGCCGATGCCGTCGCCACCGGTCTTGGCGCCGAAGAGGATGACGTGGTTGCCGGAGCCGGTCGCCGCCGACCGCTGGATGCGCTCGTGCGGGACCACCCCGACACAGAGGGCGTTGACCAGCGGGTTGCCGAGGTAGCTCTCGTCGAACACCACCTCGCCGCCGATGTTGGGCAGGCCCAGACAGTTGCCGTAGCCGCCGATGCCGGCGACGACGCCGGGCAGCACGCGGTGCGTGTCGGGCGCGTCCGCCGGTCCGAAACGCAGCGGGTCCATGACCGCGACCGGACGCGCACCCATGGAGAGGATGTCGCGCACGATGCCGCCGATGCCGGTGGCTGCACCCTGGTAGGGCTCGACGTACGACGGGTGGTTGTGCGACTCGATCTTGAAGGTGACCGCCAGTCCGTCGCCGACGTCGACGACTCCGGCGTTCTCGCCGATGCCGACCAGCAGGATGTCCTCCGCCTCTGCCGGCACCTTCTCGCCGAACTGCCGCAGGTGCACCTTGCTCGACTTGTAGGAGCAGTGCTCGCTCCACATGACCGAGTACATGGCGAGCTCGCTGCTGGTGGGGCGGCGTCCCAGGATGCTCGCGGATGCGGTCGTACTCGTCGGGCTTGAGGCCGAGGTCGGCGTACGGCTGCTCGAGCTCGGGGTGGGACTCGGCGTCCTTGACGGTGTCGACGTGCCGCGTCATGCGTCCACCAGCTGGTTGATGACGGAGGCGAAGAAGCCGAGACCGTCCAGGGACGGGCCGGTCAGACTCTCGACAGCGTGCTCCGGATGTGGCATCAGGCCGACCACGTTGCCGCGGTCGTTGGTGATGCCGGCGATGTCCCGGTAGGAGCCGTTGGGATTGTCGTGCAGGTAGCGGAACACGACGCGACCCTCTCCCTCGAGCTCGTCGAGGGTGCGCTGGTCGGCGACGAAACCTCCCTCACCGTTCTTGAGGGGTACCAGGATCTCCTGACCCTCGTCGTACTCCGACGTCCACGAGGTGTTCGCGTTCTCGACGCGCAGCCACTGGTCACGGCAGACGAACTTGCGGACGTCGTTGCGGATCAGTGCACCGGGCAGCAGGTGCGACTCGCACAGCACCTGGAATCCGTTGCAGATGCCGAGCACCGGGAGCCCGCCGCGCGCGGCGTCGATGACGTTCTGCATCACCGGGGCGAACCGGGCGATCGCACCGCAGCGCAGGTAGTCGCCGTAGGAGAATCCGCCGGGCAGGATGACGGCGTCGACGCCCCTGAGGTCGGCGTCCCCGTGCCAGAGGGAGACCGACTCGGCGCCGGCGATGCGCACCGCACGTGCCGCGTCCTGGTCGTCGAGGGAGCCCGGGAACGTGACGACGCCGATCCGGGCCGTCATCAGGACTCCTCGACGTGGATCGCGTAGTCCTCGATGACCGTGTTCGCCAGCAGGGTGCTGGCGATCTCGTCGAGAGTGGCGGCGTCGGGGGCAGCGGTGAGCTCGAGCTCGAAGCGCTTTCCCTGACGGACGCTGGCGATGTCGGAGTGCCCGAGGCGGCTGAGCGCCCCCAGGACAGCCTGACCTTGCGGGTCGAGGATCTCCGGCTTGAGCATGACGTCGACGACGACGCGAGCCACGGGCTTCTCCGGCTGCTCGGGGGCGGGATGAGGCCCTCAGTCTATCGGCGGGACGGGCGGCGTCCGAACCCGGCAGACCCCCTCGATTTCTACGCCAGACCGCCGCGGTCACGCCGCAGGACGGGGCATCGTGGCGGTCTGGCGTAGAAAGGGGGGACGGTTCGCTGCGAAGGAGCGCTCATGTCCAAGGTCCTGGTCAACAGTCTCTCGGTGTCCCTGGACGGCTTCGCCGCTGGGCCGTGCCAGTGCGAGGAGCATCCGCTGGGCATCGGCGGCGAACGCCTCCACGACTGGGTCTTCGCCACCCGCACGTTCCGCCAGGTGCACGGCATGGAGGGCGGCGTGACCGGGCCGGAGGACGATCTGGTCGCGCGCGGCGTCGACGGAGTCGGGGCGCACATCATCGGGCGGAACATGTTCGGACCCATCCGCGGTGACTGGGGTGACGAGAGCTGGACCGGCTGGTGGGGTGAGGAGCCGCCCTACCATCACCCCGTGTTCGTCCTCACGCATCACCCACGGGAGTCGCTCGAGATGCAGGGTGGCACCACCTTTCACTTCGTCACCGACGGAACCGAGGCGGCACTCGAACGGGCGGTTTCGGCGTCCGGCGGGCAGGCGGTCCGGATCGGCGGTGGCGCATCCACCGTGCGCCAGTACCTACAGGCCGGACTCGTCGACGAGATGCACCTCGCTGTCGCCCCCGTGCTGCTCGGACGCGGCGAGCGGCTCTTCGAAGACCTCACCGAGCTGGAGGACGCATTCACCATCGACCTGGTGACCAGCTCATCGGCCGCCGTGCACTTCATGCTGCAGCGTCGCTGAGCCGCACGCCGGCAGCGAATCAGGCGGGCGGGTGGGCCTGCCATGCCTCCCAGGCGCTGCTCACCATCGCCGGCAGGTCGTACCGTGCCGTCCAGCCGAGATCGCTGCGGATCCGGTCGGCGGACGCCACGAGGCGCGCCGGGTCGCCCGGCCTGCGGTCGACCAGGTCGTGGGTGAAGTCGATACCGGTGGCCGCACGCACGGCGTCCATCACCTCGATCACCGAGACGCCCTCGCCGCGTCCGACGTTGTAGACCTCCGCCGCCGGCCCCTGCTCGAGGCGCTTGACCGACGCGACATGGGCGTCGGCGAGGTCGGTGACGTGGATGTAGTCGCGGATGCAGGAACCGTCGGGCGTCGGGTAGTCGGAGCCGAAGACCTGCGGGTTCTTGCCGGTGGACAGCGCACGGAACACCATCGGGATCAGGTTGAAGACACCGGTGTCACCGAGCTCGGGGGCGCCCGCGCCTGCGACGTTGAAGTAGCGCAACGACACCCAGTCCAGACCGAGCGAGGCCGCGACGTCGCGCATCAGCCACTCGCCGATCAGCTTGGTCTCGCCGTACGGGTTGATCGGGCGGCAGAGGTAGTCCTCGGTGAGCGGATCGTCGCTGTCGGGCATGCCGAAGGTGGCGGCTGACGAGCTGTAGACCATCTTCTTGACGCCCGCCGTGTCCATGGCCTCGAGCAGGCTGAGCAGACCGTCGACGTTCTCGCGGTAGTAGTACAGCGGTCGCTCGACGGACTCACCCACCGCCTTCTTGGCGGCCATGTGCACGACGCCGGTGACCTCGTGCTCGCGGAGCGCCTTCTCGACGGCAGCCGCGTCCAGCACGGACGCTTCGACGAGCGGCACGTCTGCGGGGATCTTGCGGGCCTCACCGGTGGACAGGTCGTCAAAGGCGACCACGCCGTACCCGGACTCCTGCAACGACTTGACGATGTGCGCCCCGATGTAGCCGGCACCGCCGGTGACCATCCATGTCATGCGTCCAGGGTACGGGGCGGGTACAGCATCATCGGCATCGCCCGCAACGTCTAGCCCGGTGCAGCCCGATCCGTCATGATGGCGGACATGAAGCCGCGGGGCGAGGATCTCATCGAACAGACCTGGCCTCCCAGTCGCGCCGAGATCAGATGAGCCCAGGAACGCGTGTGCATGACCCACGTGATGCTCGAGCTCCCTGGCGGACCGCTCGAGATCTGGCGTTCTGGTGAGGGCCCGACCGTCTTGGTCGCGCACGGTTGCGGTCCCGGGGGGAGCTATCGCCTCAACACGTGGCTGGCCGCGGCGCTTCCGTCCCACCAAGTGATCTCGGTGTCACGTCCTGGGTACGGGCAAACACCGCTGGCGACGGCGGCGACGTTCCACGAGCAAGCGTCGATGTACGTCGGCCTGCTCGATGCGATCGGCGTGGCGGACTGCACCGTCATCGGCATGTCCGCCAGCGGACCCATCGCCTTGCTCGCCGCCCGCGACCACTCAAGCCGGTGCCGCCGGCTCGTCCTGTGGTGCGCCGTCGCTCGAGGACTGCCCTCGCACGGGATCGAGGCGGAGTCGGAGTTCGATCCGGCGACGCTGGAGCAGGAGGCTGCGACTGAGCTCACCGCTTACGGTCGAGCCCATGCCGACGAGAAGTTCGCACGCACGATCCTCCCGGAGCTACTGAGTCCAACTGAGATGGACCGGTACAACGCGGACCCATCCCTGCGGGCGGACATCCGCAGCTACCTCGGCGACCACCTCGTTGCCCCTATCGCGCTCGAGGGCGTGCGCAATGACATGCGCCAACTCCAGGCGTTGCTGCACGAGGGTCCCGACGCCAGTGTCGACGTCTCGGCGTTGATCATGCACGGCAGCGAGGACACGACCGTGCCCGTCGACCACGCTCGCTACCACGCCGAGCAGAACCCCACGGCCGAGTTGGAGATCCTGGAGGGTGCGGGGCACGGCTTCATGCTCAGCTTCCGCGGCGACACGATCGCCAGACTACGCACATTTCTCGCCACCCCGTGATGCGTGTGTCCAGGACCGTCTGACCGCAAGCGCAACGAGGAGTGTTCGCAGCTTGAAGGAGGTCGGCGTAGCCCTCGGGATGTCCTTCTCAGGACCAGTGACGGCCGGTGAGACGCTCGTAGGCCTCGACGTACTTCGCCCGGGTCTGCTCCACGACGTCCTCGGGCAGCGGAGGCGGAGCCTCACCCGAGTGGCGGTCCCAGCCGGACGCGGGTGAGGTGAGCCAGTCACGCACGAACTGCTTGTCGAAGGACGGCTGCGGGTGTCCGGGCTCCCACTGGTCGGCGGGCCAGAACCGGGAAGAGTCGGGGGTGAGCACCTCGTCGGCGAGCACGATCTTCCCGGACGCCGCATGGCGTCCGAACTCGAACTTGGTGTCGGCCACGACGATCCCCCGTTCGCGCGCGATCTCCTCGGCGCGCGCGTACACCCGCAGCGTCAGCGCACGGAGCGCCTCGGCGTCGTCAGCGCCGACCGTCTTCACGACGGTCTCGAAGTCGACGTTCTCGTCGTGCTCACCGAGCTCGGCCTTCGTCGCAGGTGTGAAGATCGCGGTCGGCAGGCGGGACCCGTCGACGAGACCAGCGGGCAGCGGGTTGCCGCAGACCGACCCGGTGGCGTCGTAGTCCGACAGGCCTGAGCCGGCCAGGTACCCACGCGCCACGCACTCCACCGGGAACATCTCCAGGCGTTGCGTGACCATCGCGCGTCCGGCGACGGCGTCGGGGACGTCCATCGACAGCAGGTGGTTCGGCACGATCTCGGCCAGCTGCTCGAACCACCACACCGTCAGGGCGGTGAGGACACGACCCTTGTCCGGGATCGTCGTCGGGAGCACCCAGTCATAGGCAGACATGCGGTCACTGGCGACGAAGAGCATCCGTCCGTCGGGATACTCGTAGAGATCGCGCACCTTGCCGCTGTAGACGTGGGTGACCCCGGGCAGCGCGGGCGCCGGCGGCACGTTGGCCATCGCCGTCACAGGATGTCTCCGGGGCGGTACTTCGCATCATCGGGGTAGCTGCTGACGACCTCGGCCACGCGGAGCGCGACGGCACCGATCTGATCGGTGGCCGTGCCCGTGAACGACAAAGGCTCGGCGACCAGACCGTCAAGGTCGGCCTGCGTCAGGCCCAGGCGCTCATCGGACGCCAGCCGCGCCAGCAGGTCGTTGCCCTCGACACCTTTCTCGCGCATCTCCAGTGCCACCGCGACTGCGTGCTCCTTGATGACCTCGTGCGCGGTCTCACGTCCCACCCCGGCTCTGACCGCCGCCATGAGCACCTTGGTGGTGGCCAGGAACGGCAGGTACCGCTCGAGCTCACGCTGCACGACCGCGGGGAAGACACCGAACTCGTCGAGCACGGTGAGGAAGGTCTCGAACAGTCCGTCGACAGCGAAGAAGGCATCGGCCAGAGCCACCCGCCGCACCACCGAGCACGAGACGTCACCCTCGTTCCACTGGTCGCCGGCGAGCTCACCCACCATGGACGCGTAGCCGCGCAAAATCACGGCGAACCCGTTGACGCGCTCACACGATCGCGTGTTCATCTTGTGCGGCATCGCCGACGAACCGACCTGCCCGGGCTTGAACCCCTCGGTGACGAGCTCGTTGCCCGCCATGAGCCGGATGGTCTTGGCCAGCGAGGACGGGGCCGCCGCGAGCTGCACCAGGGACGTGACGACGTCGTAGTCGAGCGATCGCGGGTACACCTGACCGACGCTGTCGAGGACCCGCTCGAAGCCCAGATGCCGAGAGATCTCGATCTCGAGCTCGGCCACCTTGCTGCTGTCGCCATCGAAAAGGTCGAGCATGTCCTGGCTGGTGCCCACCGGACCCTTGATGCCCCGCAGCGGGTAGCGGGCGATCAGGGCGTCGAGTCGGTCGTAGGCGACCAGCATCTCGTCGGCCGCGGTCGCGAACCGCTTGCCCATCGTCGTCGCCTGCGCCGCGACGTTGTGGGAACGACCGGCCATGACCAGGGTTGCGTGCTCGGACGCCAAGGTGGCCAGACGACCGAGGGTGGCCACCGTCTTGGCGCGGACGAGCTCGAGGGACGAGCGCACCTGCAGCTGCTCGACGTTCTCGGTCAGGTCGCGTGACGTCATACCCTTGTGGATCTGCTCGTGACCGGCGAGTGCGCAGAACTCCTCGATCCGGGCCTTGACGTCGTGCCGCGTCACGCGCTCCCGGGCCGCTATGGAGTCGAGGTCGACCTGGTCGATCACAGCGCGGTAGTCGTCGACCACCTGCTGCGGGACGTCGAGACCGAGCGCTCGCTGCGACTCGAGCACCGCCAGCCACAGCTGCCGCTCGAGCACCACCTTGTGCTCGGGCGACCAGATCCTGGCCATGGCGTCGGAGGCGTAGCGCGAGGCGAGCACGTCGGGGATCTGCGGCTTCGTCACCGCGTCATTCTCCCAGGTTGATCAGAGGAGCCGAAATCCCTGCTCTGTCGCGCGATACCGCGCCCGCTCCAGGGCGGCGGCTCATCCGCTGAGAATCCTGATGTCGCACTTGATCCCGGGCGCTGCAAGATGCGCACCGTCCGCGGTCACCAACGTTGCGCCCAGACGTTCCGCGAGCGCGACGTAGGCGGCGTCGTACGGGGTGAGGTTGTGACGCAGCTGCCACACCCGAGGGAGGAGGCCTTCGTGCGGCCACCGTTCCAGTCGCAGCGACGACAGCTCGGCCAGCGCCGTCTCGGCCATGCCGGAAGGAGCATGGAGGCTTCCCTCGAGCCGCCTGAGGGCCGACGCAACCTCGAGGTCGATCAGGGCGGGGGCAGCCAGCGGCCGGCCCGCACTCTGCAGAACCTCGCGGGCCGCGGGGCCAACCGCGCGCTGTGCCGTCAAGGCGGCGACCACCACTGACGCATCGACGACGATCATCGGTCGATCGGCGTGGATGGCGTCGAGGATCTCCGACGTCGAGAAGTCACCCCTGAGCGGCGCCAGCCGGGCAAAGATGTCGGCGTTCGATGGCTTGGTCGCGTTCGCAAGGATCTCGCGCAGCACGTACTCCGACAGCGACACACCTGACTCATCGGCTCGGCGGCGGAGGGCAGCGTGGACCTCGTCGGGGACGTTGCGGACCTGGAGTGTCTTGGGCATGCATGCATGCTAATTGCATGCACTCTGCATGTCTACTGCATGCGCTCCGCACGCGGCCTCCGCGATGTCGGACCGGTGGTGCGAGCCCGCCAGCGAGATGCGGTCGACCGCCGTGTAGGCAGCCGCCCGCGCGGCGGCCAGGTCGGGTCCGGTCCCGACGACCGAGAGCACCCGGCCACCGGCACTCACCACCTGGTCCCCCTCGAGCCGAGTCCCCGCGTGCAGCACATAGGCGTCGGGAACTGCGTTGGCGGCGTCCAGCCCCTCGATCGGGTCTCCGGTACGAGGTGTGTCCGGGTAGTTCTCCGCTGCGACCACGACGGTGACCGCCGCATTCGGCGTCCATCGCAGGTCTGGCAGATCGGCGAGATGCCCGAGCGCGGCAGCCCGCAGCACGGCACCGAGCGGCGTCAGCAGCCGGGCGAGGACGACCTGCGTCTCCGGGTCGCCGAAACGTGCGTTGAACTCGACGACGCGCATGCCGCGCGACGTCATCGCGAGACCCGTGTAGAGCAGACCGCTGAAGGGTGTGCCGCGGCGGGCCATCTCGTCGACGGTGGGCTGCACCACCGTGCGCACGACGTCGTCGACCAATGACTCCGGCGCCCACGGGAGCGGCGAGTACGCACCCATGCCGCCGGTGTTCGGTCCGGCGTCTCCGTCTCCCGCACGCTTGAAGTCCTGCGCCGGGACGAGCGGCACCACCGTGGCTGCCGTCGGTGATGCAGAACAGCGAGACCTCGGGTCCGTCGAGGTACTCCTCGACGACGACGCGTCCGCACGCCGCGGCGTGCGCGAGTGCGACGTCGCGGTCGTCGGTGACGACGACGCCCTTGCCGGCAGCGAGACCGTCGTCCTTGACCACGTACGGCGGGCCGAAGGCGTCCAGGGCGTTCGCTGCCTCTTCCGCCGTCTCGCAGATGTGGGCCATGGCCGTGGGGACGCTCGCCGCCGCCATCACCTGCTTGGCGAACGCCTTGGAGCCTTCGAGCTCTGCCGCCTCAGCCGACGGCCCGAAGCAGGCAATGCCGCGGGCCCGTACCGCGTCCGCAGCACCGGCGACCAGCGGCGCCTCGGGACCGATCACGACGAGGTCGACGCCGATGGACGCGGCGAGCTCGGCGATCGCGTCAGGGCTGGCGGCGTCCACGGGAGTGTTGGTCGCCACCTGTGCGGTGCCCGCGTTGCCGGGCGCGCAGTACAGCGCGCCCACCTCTTCGTCGAGGCTCAGGGCCCGGCACAGGGCGTGCTCGCGGGCACCGGCTCCGACGACGAGGACGTCCACGCGGGCGACCCTACCCACCCCCGAACGACGACGTCCGGTCAGCCCTGGTAGTGCTCGGCGATGTCGCCGAAGGCCTCGTCCAGGATCGCCAGGCCTTCCTTGGCCTCGGTCTCCGAGACGGTGCACGGCGGCACGACGTGCAGCCGGTTGTAGTTGGTGAACGGCATCAGGCCACGGCTCTTGCAGGCGCCGACCAGCTCGACCATCGGCGCGTTGGCGGCGCCCGCGGCGTTGTAGGGCACGAGCATCTCGCGCGTCTCGCGGCTCTTGACCAGGTCGAGCGCCCAGAAGACACCGAGCCCTCGCACCTCGCCGATCACGGGGTGACGCTCGGCGAGCTCGCGCAGACCCGGGCCCGAGGACGTTCTCACCGATCGCTCGGGCGTTCTCGACGATGCCCTCGTCGCGCATCGCGTTGATCGTGCCGACGATGGACGCGGCCGCCAGCGGGTGGCCCGGAGTAGGTCAGGCCACCCGGGAAGACCCGGTCGTCGAACGTGGCGGCGATCTCGTCGCTGATGATCACGCCGCCGACCGGGCACGTACCCGGAGTTCACGCCCTTGGCGAAGGTGATGAGGTCGGGCTCGACGCCGAAGTGCTCGTACGCGAACCAGTCACCGGTGCGGCCGAAGCCGGCCATGACCTCGTCGGCGATGTAGACGATGCCGTACTTGGTGCACAGCTCGCGCACACCCTGCAGGTAGTGCGCCGGTGGGATCAGGACGCCCGCCGTCCCGACGACAGTCTCGAGCACGAGCGCCGCGATCGTCTGCGGGCCCTCGAACTCGATGACCGCCTCGAGGTGCTGCAGCGCGCGCTCGGCCTCCTGCTCGTCGCTCTCGGCCCAGAACGGCGAGCGGTACGGGTACGGGCCGAAGAAGTGCACGATGCCGGCGATGCCGTTCTCGTTCGGCCAACGCCGCGGGTCGCCGGTCAGCGTGACGGCCGTCGCCGTGTTGCCGTGGTAGCTGCGGTACGCGGACAGCACCTTGTGGCGTCCGGTGTGCAGCCGTGCCATGCGGACAGCGTTCTCGTTGGCGTCGGCCCCGCCGTTGGTGAAGAAGACCTTGTTGTGGTTCGGCGGCGCCAGCTCGCTGATGAGACGGGCCGCCTCGCTGCGGACGTCGTTCGCGTGCTGCGGAGCGATGGTCGACGAGTCGTCCGGCCTGCTCCTGGATCGCGGCGACGACCTTGGGGTGCTGGTGCCCGATGTTGGTGTTCACCAGCTGCGACGAGAAGTCGAGGTAGCGCGTCCCCGCGTAGTCCCAGAAGTAGGAGCCCTCAGCCGCCGCGATCGGCAAGGGGTTCAACGCGCCCTGCGCCGACCACGAGTGGAAGACGTGCTTGCGGTCGAGAGCGACGACCTCTTCACCGCGGGCGGGGTCGGGGGTGGGAGCGTTCATGGGGACTCCTAGGCCGTGACGTGCGCGAACGGCTCCAGGGTAGGCCCCGCGCGCCGCCCGTCGACAGCGGGCAAGACCTTCAGCCCTACCCCGGCACAGGCTTGCTGCCCTGCCGTGTGGGGGAGGCAACGACCGCACCCTGATGCTCTCCTCCACGGCCTGCGCCACGTCGGCCACGGGATGAACGGATCGGTGTCAGCGAAACCAGAGATCGGAATCCCGAATCGCGACCGTGATGTCGGGAGTCGGGCACTGACCCGAGAACCACCCGTTGGTGTCTTGTCCTCGTCCGACGTCGGGCGTTGAGTGGGCTCCTACTCCTGAAGGAGGAGTCCATGGCCAAGCAGGCACACCACCACACCTTCGAGAAGCCCGACGAGGTCCGCAACTTCCCCAACGGACGCCTCGAGCTCGTCCGCACCGAGGAAGGCGAGATCGGTCGGGCGTACTTCGAGCCGGGCTGGCGCTGGTCGAACGACATCAAACCGATCGCAAAGACCGACCAGTGCCTCGTTCCCCACGCCGGGTACCAGCTCCAGGGAACGCTGCACGTCAAGATGGCGGACGGCACGGAGTTCGAGGTGGGAGCCGGTGACGTCAGCCTGATACCCCCTGGCCATGACGCCTGGGTGGTAGGGGACGACACGGTGATCATGGTCGACTGGGCCGGCTTCTCGAACTACGCGCTGCCCGGTTAGCCCTGCAGGCGCGACTCGAGCTTGTCGCGCACCGCGGGCCACTCGTCGTCAGTGATCGAGAAGAGCACGGTGTCGCGCACCGATCCGTCGCGCCTGCGCTGATAGCGACGCAGGAGTCCCTCGCGCACGGCTCCGAGTCGGGCGATCGCGTCCTGTGACCGCGTGTTGCGCACGTCGGTCTTGAGCTGCACGCGCCCGAAGCCGAGCGTGTCGAAGGCGTGCCCGAGCAGCAGCAGCTTGGTCTCGGGGTTGACCCTGGACGCCCAGACCGCCGGTGCGTACGCGGTCGACCCGATCTCGAGACGAGCATCGGGGGCGGACACCTCGAGGTAGGACGACCACCCGACGACGGCGCCCGCCGGCAGATCGCGCAGCGGCGAACGCAGGCGCACCGTCCACGGATGCATCGACTGCTGCGCGCGCTCGACGTGCTCGCGCATCTCCAAGGCCATGCGCGGCCGCTCGACCGTCAGGTGTTCCCACACCAGGCGTGGTCCAGTGCAGTGAAGAGGCCGTCGGCGTCATCCGGGACGGTGGGACGCACCTCGACGACGTCACCGACCAGGACGGTGTCGCGCGCGGGTGGCCAGGTCGCCGGCCGCGCGGCGGGCTCGGGGCAACCGGCAGCTCGCGTTCCAGCTGCACATACTCCCCGCCGTCGACGCCCGCATCGGCCTTGTGACCGGCGACCGGAACCCGATCGCCTCGTGGAACGCGACCGAGTCGATGTTGACGACCGACGTCACGCACCGCAGTCGCCGAACACCGCGTGCCGCCATGCGATCGGCGAACCGCTGATAGAGCTCGCGACCGAGTCCGGTTCCTCGGCTGTGCGGGTGAGACACCGGCGAAGTGGACGTACCCGATGCGCGGGTCGTCCCGCGACACGAAGCCGACCAGGAAGCCCACCAGGTCACCGGCACTCGACTCGGCCACCAGGCTGGTGCCGCTGAAGTGCTCGAGGAAGAGCGGTTGCAGCAGGGACGACAGCTGACGCCCGCCCCACCACGGTCGACCGCGGCGGCGACGCGCGCGTGGTCGTCCGGGCGGGCCGTGCGCACCGTCGAGGACATCGCCCACACCCTAGGAGTAGCGAACGCTCAGTGCTGCGGCCAGGACGTCAGCGCGCGATCCGGCGGACGCGACGAGCCGATCGAAGCTCACGTCGACATCCTCGGGCAGTCCGAAGCCCCCACCGAGCTCGAGCACCACGAACCCGTGCAGCGCACTGCGCAGCACCCGCGCGGCGTGGACCTGCTCCGACTCCGGCACGCCGTACCCGGCGACCACCGCGACGACAGGTGTCAGGACGCGGCGGGCGGCCTCCTGGTGCTCCGAGTCGTCCGCCGCGGGAGCTCGTACCGTCGCCTGGTACCGGCCGGGGTGCTGTCGCGCGAACTTCCGGTACGCATGACACAGCGGTGGTAGCGCATCGGCGCCGGCGCGCCCGACGACCGCCGCGGTGATGTCCGCTGCCAGCTCGTCGACCGCCCGCACGGTCAGAAGCCGGTGCATGCCGTCGAGGCCGTCGACGTGCTTGTACAGGCTCGGCACCGAGACGCCGAGCTCGCCGGCGACCGCGGCCAAGGTCAGCGCGTCCAGACCGTCTCGGTCGGCCACCGATGCCGCGACGTCGGTGACGCGCGCCGGCGTGACACCGGCTCTAGCCATGGGTCCCGAGGAACTCGAGGACCGCGCGTCCCGTGACGTCGGGAGCCTCAGCCTGGGGGTAGTGACCGACATCCGGGACGACGACCACCTCGCCACTCACCCGGTCGGCGATGAGCTGCGCCTCCGCTGCGGGATCGGGGAAGTCCGGGTCAGCGCCCCCCATCACCACCAGGGTGGGTGCCTTCACACTGTCGAGCCGGTCGTCGGCGGGCTGGTGTGACGTGCGCGCGGTCCGCTGCAGCGCACGCCAGGCGCCCGGGCGCCTGAGAGACGCGTGCAGCTCGCGCTGGTAGGCGTCGTAGTCGGCGGGAACCGCGCTCGGGAAGAGCCTGCGGTGCCAGAACCGCCAGAAGCGTGGCCCCCAAGGACGCAACAGCGCCAGCCGCAGCGCCAGCCCGACGCCAGGCGGCATCGGCACCTCGCGCACGAACGGTCCGAGCAGCACCACCCGGCTGACCAGGTCGGGGCGATCAGCGGTCGCGATGACCGCCGCTCCCGCACCCATCGAGTTGCCGATCAGGATCGCCGGGCCGCCGAGGTGCTCGACCAGCGCGACGATGTCGGACGCCGCCGCGACGTCGTCGTACGTCGAGAACGTGGTGCTGCTCTCGCCGTGACCCCGCAGGTCGACGGTGGCGACCCGGTAGCCGGACGCGACGAGCTGCGGCGCCAGGAAGCGGTAGCTGCTGCGGAGGTCGCCCATGCCGGGGACGGCCAGCACCAGCGGACCCTCTCCCTGCACGTCGTAGCCGAGGCGGCCGCCGGGACGGTCGAGGTAGCGGGTCTGGGGAACGGAAACGGTCATCGTCATCAGAACTCCTCTCGGAGCTGATGTTAATAGACTTAACTAAAAAGTCAAGTGCCTTAACCCAGAAGGGGCCGGAGCTCGATGATCTGGTCCCGCCCGGGGCCCACCCCGATCGCCGAGATCGGCGCGGCGGACAGCTCCTCGACGCGCCGCACGTACGCCTGGGCGTTGGCGGGGAGCTCGCCGAAGGTACGCGCGCCGCTGATGTCCTCCTTCCACCCGGGCAGGTGCTCGAGCACCGGCTCGGCGTGGTGGAAGTCGGACTGGGACATCGGCATCTCGTCGTGGCGGGTGCCGCCCACGTCGTACGCCACGCAGACCGGGATCTGCTCCAGGCCGGTCAGCACGTCCAGCTTGGTGAGCACGAAGTCGGTGACCCCGTTGATCCGGGCGGCGTAGCGGGCGATCACTGCGTCGTACCAGCCGCACCGTCGCGGCCGTCCGGTCGTGGTCCCGAACTCGTGGCCGTGCGTACGAAGGCGCTCACCGTCGTCGTCGAAGAGCTCGGTCGGGAACGGTCCCTCCCCGACCCGCGTGACATACGCCTTCGCGATCGCGATCACCCGCTCGACGCGGTTCGGCGGGATGCCGCTGCCGGTGCACGCACCGCCCGCAGTCGCGTTGGAGGACGTGACGAAGGGATACGTGCCGTGGTCGACGTCCAGCAGCGTCGCCTGACCTCCCTCGAGCAGCACGTTCTTGCCGGCGTCCAGTGCATCGTTGAGCAGCATCGAGGTGTCGGCGACCAGTGGCCGCATCCGGTCGACGTACTCGAGGAGCTCGTCGACGACCTCGTCGACGCCGATCGCGCGCCGGTTGTAGACCTTGACCAGCATGTGGTTCTTCTGGTCGAGCGCGCCCTCAACCTTCTGGCGCAGGATGTGCTCGTCGAAGAGGTCCTGCACCCGGATGCCGATGCGGTTCATCTTGTCGGCGTACGTCGGACCGATGCCGCGTCCGGTGGTACCGATCCGGCGGCTGCCGAGGAACCGTTCGACGACCTTGTCGATCGTGCGGTTGTACGGCGCGATCAGGTGCGCGTTCGCGCTGACCACCAGACGGGAGATGTCGACGCCGCGCTCGACGAGTCCGTCGAGCTCGTGGAAGAGCACCTCGGGGTCGATGACCACGCCGTTGCCGATCACCGGGGTGACGCCCGGCGTCAGGATGCCGCTGGGCAGCAGGTGCAGGGCGTACTTCTGCGGGCCGTCCGGCGTCGGGATGACGACGGTGTGGCCGGCGTTGTTCCCGCCGTTGAACTTCACGACGTAGTCGACGTGCTCACCGAGCAGGTCGGTGGCCTTGCCCTTGCCCTCGTCGCCCCACTGGGCGCCGATCAGCACGATGGCGGGCATGCGGAACTCCCTCGGAAATGGGGGGATTACCCGCAGATCCTAGCGGATCCTCGGGCCCGGCTGTCGTCGTGCGACAGTGGGCGAATGGCCCGCTCCTTCGTCGTCGTCGCCAACCGCGGCGCAGGCAGCAGCGACCGCGACGCCGTGACGACGGTGCGGGAGGTGCTGGCGACGGCCGGACCCGTCGAGGTTCGGGAGACGGGCTCCCCCGATGAGCTGGACGCAGTGGTCGCCACCCTCGGCGCGCGCACGCTCGTCGTCGCCGGTGGCGACGGATCGTTGCACGCCGCCGTCAACGCCCTCCACCGCGCCGGCGTCGCGGCGTCCACCACGGTCGGACTCGTGCCGCTGGGCACCGGCAACGACCTGGCCCGCACCACCCGCATCCCGTCCGACGTGCACGCCGCGGCGTCGCTCGTGCTCGATGCCCAGCCGCAGCAGCACGATCTGCTCGTCGGACCGGGCGGACAGGTCGCCGTCAACGCGGTGCACCTGGGCATCGGAGCCGAAGCGGTCCGCCTCGGAGCCCGCGCCAAGGCGAGGCTCGGTGCCCCCGGCTTCGCGGTGGGCGCCGTGCTGGCAGGGGTCCGCTATCCCGGCTGGCCGCTCGTCGTGGACGTGGACGGGCGCCGGATGCCCGCGCGCGGGCGGGTGCTGATGGTCGGCCTCTCCGTCGGTCGCACGATCGGTGGAGGTGCCGAGCTCGCCCCCGACGCTGACCCGACCGACGGGCTCGTCGACGTGACGGTGGCCTCCACCACCGGCCCGCTGCGTCGCCTGAGCTTCGCCTACCGCCTGCGCGAGGGACGACATGTCGAGCTGTCCGACGTCGACACCCGTCGCGGAGTGAGAGTCGTGGTCGACGGAGAACCGGTGCGCGCCAACGTCGACGGCGAGATCAGCGAGCCGCGAGCTCACTGGGAGTGGACAGCGGTGCGCGCAGCCTGGCAGCTGCTCGCGCCCTGACCTGCGTCAGGTGCCCAGCTGGGCCAGGGCGCGTCCGAGCGCCCTGCCCGACAGATAGGCCGACTCGATCCGGGACGGGCCGTGCCAGCGGTCGCCGCAGAGGCCGATCCGCTCGGAACCGAGCCAGAAGGGTTCCGGTCGCGGGTTCAGCGGCTTGGCCAGCGACCATCGCTTGGCGAACACCGACGACGGGTGCAGCGGCACGCTGAGCACCGACGACAGCTCCTCCAGCGCGGGTGCCACCACGGCATCGGGATCGTCGAGATGGGCTGCGGACAGCAGCGGGTGCACATGCGCGACGAGCACGGGCGCGTCGTCACCGCGCCGGCGTCCGTCGTCGGCGATGAACGTCAGCACCGGCGAGTCGTTGACGAAGACGCCGTCGAGCTCGGGCCACGAGCGATCGGCGAAAGTGGCGACGACGGCGATGCACGGCTCCCACAAACCGTCGGACGCGACACGCTCGGCGACCAGTGACTCCGCGAGCAGGTCCAGTGCCTGCGGACCCGGAACCGCCAGCGCGACCGACGTGTACGGAACACCATCGACCACCGGGCCCGGCCCGACGTCGTGCACCTCGTCGTGCAGTGTCACGGGCAGTCCCGAGGGCGAGCTCCTCGACGAGCGAACGCAGTCCGAGCGTCGCCGCGTAGCGCATCGGTCCCGTCCGCGTCCCGATCAGACCGTCCGGTGCACCGACATGGAACGTGTCCGTCCACGGGCGCACCAGCTCCAGGTCGGCCCATCGCTCGACGACCTCGCGGAACAGCGGATGGGTGACCGTGAAGTAGGCAGCCCCGATGTCGATGGGGCGGCCCTCGACGGTGCGCACCGCCATCCGCCCACCGAGCCGGTGCCCGCGGTCCCGGACGACGACGGGACGTCCGGCGTCCCGCAGCACCGCGGCGCAGGTGATCCCGCTGATCCCACCGCCGATGACGAGGTGCTCTGCCGCGTCCCCGTCCAGCAGGGACGCACTCACAGCCAGCGCCGGATCGGCTGCACCGCCGACTCGAGCGTGCGTTGCGCAGGACCGCGGGCCCGCCAGCGCTCCAGGTCGATCGGTCGGCTGCGCTTGAGGTCGTCGTCGAAGTGCAGGTCGAGCGTCGCGGTCACGTCCCGGTCGAGGATGGCGAGAGCGATCTCCTCGTCGTGGTCCATGCTGCGCCGGTTGAAGTTGGACGATCCGATGACGCTGAGCTCCTCGTCGATCGTCATGATCTTGGCGTGGAGCATCGACGGTTGGAAGTTCCACACCTCGATGCCGCCGTCGACGAGTTCGGCGTAGGTCGACTCGGACGCGAGCTGGCACACCCGTTTGTCCGCGCCGGGTCCGGGCAGCATCACCTGCACCTGGACGCCGTTCTTCGCCTGGCCGATCAGCAGGTCGATGAAGTCCTGGCTCGGGGCGAAGTACGCGGTGGTGAGCCGGATCCGTTCCTGGGCGGAGGACAGGACGACATGGAAGAGCGTCTGCATGTCGTCCCAGCCGATGGACGCCGACCCGCGGACCACCTGGATGGTGGCCGCGCCACACTGCTCGTGCTCGGGGAACTGGTCGGCGTCGTCGTACATCGGCTCGTCGCCCTCGGCCCAGTTCTGGGAGAACCCCGCGGCCACGCCGTCCACGGCAGGGCCTCTGACGCGCACGTGAGTGTCCCTCCATTCGTCCGCATTGCGGGCGTTGCCGGTCCACTCCTCGGCGATCCCGACGCCTCCGGTGAAGGCGACCGCTTCATCCACCACGAGCACCTTGCGGTGGCACCGGTGGTTCTGCTTGAACGGAGACTTCGCCCAGGGCTTGCGGAACCACTGCAGGTGGACGCCGCCCCGGGTCATGCGGTCGACCAGGCCGTCCTCGATCTTGAAGCCGCCGACAGCATCGATCAGCACGCGTACCCGAACACCGCGGGCTGCAGTCTCGGCCAGCGCATCGGCGAACTCACGCGCGATGTCCCCGCTCCAGTACACGTAGGTCGTCAGGTCGACGGTTCGCTCGGCGCTCCGGATGGCGTCCAGCATGGCCGGGAAGATCTCGTCACCGTTGCGGTAGACGTCCACCGCGTTGCCTTCGGTCATCGGGATGCCGAGCAGCGCCTCGAGGCGTCGTCGCAACCGATCGGCGCCGGAGGTGTCGCTCATGAGGCGAGCGCCTCGGCGGCGGTGGGACTGGAGTCGCGCAGGAACTGCGCACAGCGGTCCGCCTCGTCGTCCTCACCGATGATGGCGGCCGCCTTCCCCAGCGCGTTGAGGCTGCGCAGGAAGCCTCGGTTGGCTTCGTGCTCCCACGGCACGGGACCGTGACCCTTCCAGCCGTTGCGTCGCAGCTGGTCCAGGCTCCGGTGGTAACCCGTGCGCGCGTAGGCGTAGGCGGCGACCGCCTCGCCGTCGGCGAGTGCGCCCTCGGCGAGCAGTGCCCACGCCAGCGCGTAGTCGGGGTGCGCGGCCGCCACCTCGCGGGGTGAGGTGCCGGCGTCCAGTGCGGCGCGGGCGACCTCGTTCTCGGGCAGCAGGGTCGCGGGCGGTTCGCCCAGCAGGTTCGGGGGCAGGTTCGCAGTCACGCCCCCTTTCTACGCCAGACCGCCACGGTCGCGCCGCAGGACAGGTAATCGTGGCGCTCTGGCGTAGAAGATGGGGGAGCTGGGGCAACCTTTTCCGGGTCGCCTGGCGCAGATGTCGCGGCTCTTGGCTTCGTGGGGGCGGGGTGCCCTGCTCCCGTCACGGGAAGCAGGAGCGACGACGTGCAGGGGAACCTGCTCATTGCGCGATCATTCGTGAACGAGCCCGAGCTCAAGCTTCCGGTCCTGGACCTCTCGGTGACGATCAAGCGTGCTGGCGGCGGCAGCACGACGCACGACATGCCGGATGACGGCAGCAGCCCCTATCTCACCGAGGACACCGCGGCACCCGTACGGCGTTACGTCTTCACCGCCACCGAGACCTTCGACTTCACCGAGCTCGAGCCCTGGTCGTGGCCCGGCTGGGGAACCGCACCATGACCGTTTCTACGCCAGGGCGCCATGGTCTCGCCGCAGGACGGGTAATCGTGGCGCTCTGGCGTTGAATTCGGGGGCTGTGGACAAGTCCGGCACGCGTCGCACGACTGCGCCACCCTGTGCCGATGAATCCACACCTGGACGCCACCGCGTCCGTTCAGCTCGGGGTTTTCACCGCGCGCCAGGCACAGGACGCCGGCTACAGCGACGACGAGGTGCGCGCTCAGGTTCGGGCCGGTCGTTGGAGGTCCCTCCGACGCGGTGTCTACGCCGAGGCCGAGACGGTTGCCACGGCCCGCACCGACGCCGTCACCTTCCATTGCCTGCTTGCGGCTGCGGGCATCCTCGCCCTCGAACCCGGAGCCTTCATCAGCCACCCGAGCGCTGCGGCGCTGCAGGGCATCGCGTTGCTCACCTCGCCGGGCGGGGTGGTCCACACCACCCGCCCTGAGGGTCCACCGCGTCACTACCGCGGGTTGCGCGTGCACGAGCTGCCGCTGCCTGCTCGATTCCGAACCTTCGACGGTGCACTGGCGGTGACCGCACCCGCCCGCACCGTGGTCGACTGCGCCGCCACCCTCGACTTCCCCGACGCCGTCGTGACGTGCGAGTCGGCGCTCTCCCAGCGGCTGGTCGACGAGACGGATCTGTGGGACGCCTTCGCGGTGCTGCCGCGACGCCAGAGACGCCGAGTGGAACGAGTCCTCCACTTCTCGACGGCAAAGTCAGAGAGTCCTGGTGAGTCGCTGAGCCGGGTCGTCTTCGCCGAGCTCGGTCTACCCGATCCTGGCCAGCAGCAAGACTTCTTCGACGACCGCGGCTTCATCGGACGTGTCGACTTCGTGTGGGTCGAGCTCGGTGTGATTGCTGAGTTCGACGGCGAGGTCAAGTACGGGAAGGGCACGACGGTCTTCGAGGAGAAGAAGCGCGAGGACCGGCTGCGAGATCTCGGCTTCGAGGTGGTCCGCATCGTCTGGACCGATCTCGTGCGCGACCGTCAGAACCTTGCCAACCGCCTGGCGGCTGCCTTCGACCGCGCGAGGCGGCGCCGTCCAGCCTAGATCCCAACGCCAGGGCGCCACGATTACCCGTCCTGCGGCGTGACCATGGCGGTCTGGCGTAGAAAATGGTGCGACGTCAGGGGGCCGGCGGGTCCGCGTGCTGGCGGATCCAGGCGTGCATCGCGATGGCCGCGGCCGCTCCCGCGTTGATCGACCGGGTCGACCCGTACTGAGCGATCGACAACGTCGCCTCGGACGCCGCACGCGCGGCCTCGGACAGCCCCGGGCCTTCCTGGCCGAACACGAGCACGCAACGCTCGGGCAGCCGGTAGGTCTCCAGCGGGACCGAGCCCGGCAGGTTGTCGATGCCGAGCAACGGCACCCCTTCCTCGGACGCCCAGCCGACCAGCGACTCGACGTCGTCGTGGTGGCGGACGTGCTGGTAGCGGTCGGTCACCATCGCACCGCGTCGGTTCCACCGCCGGCGTCCGACGATGTGCACCTCGGCAGCCAGAAACGCATTGGCGGTTCGCACCACGCTGCCGATGTTGAAGTCGTGCTCCCAGTTCTCGATCGCGACGTGGAATCCGTGTCGCCGCTGGTCGAGGTCCGCAATGATCGCCTCCCGGCGCCAGTACCGGTAGCGGTCCACCACATTGCGTCGGTCACCGGACGCGAGCAGCTCAGGATCCAGGCGCGCGTCGTCCGGCCACGGATGCGGATGAGGCCCCACGCCGACGACGTCCATGCCGCGGGAGCCTAGACGCCTCGTTACCCTTGTCCGCTGTGAGTCACTTCCCCGGTCTGCTGGCCGCCCTGCTGCTCGGCCCGGACTGGCTCGACCCCGAGAAGATCATCGAGTCGCTCGGATCGTGGGCGCTCGTCGGCGTGATCGCCATCATCTTCGCCGAGTGCGGACTGCTCATCGGGTTCTTCCTGCCGGGCGACTCGCTGCTCTTCGTCGCCGGGCTGCTCGTGGCCAGCGGCTTCATCGACACACCCATCGCCCTGGTCTGCCTGCTGTTCACCATCGCCGCGGTCGTCGGGAACATCGTCGGCTACTGGATCGGCTACAAGGCCGGGCCCACCATCTTCCGACGGCCGGACTCCCGGCTCTTCCGCCAGGAGTATGTCGACCGCACTCAGCACTTCTTCGACCACTACGGCCCCCGCGCCATCGTCCTGGCACGGTTCCTTCCCATCGTGCGCACCTTCATCACGGTGATGGCCGGGGTCGGGCGCATGGACTACCGCACCTACGTCATCTACAGCACGATCGGCGGAATCATCTGGGCCACCGGCGTCACCTTGCTCGGCTACTTCCTCGGCAATGTCGAGTTCGTCGCCAACAACATCGAGGTGATCCTGATCGCGGTGGTGGTGCTGTCGATCGTGCCGATCTTCTTCGAGCTCTTCCGGCACAAGCGCCGGACCGGTCAGGCGGACGCCGCCGACCCCGCACCTGACGTCGGCTGACCTGTCCCTCTAGAAGCGCACCTCAGGAGCCGCGCGGACCGTCGGGTCCTCGGCCTCGAAGTACTCCTTCTCGGTGAAGCCGAACATCCGGGCGATGAGGTTCGGCGGGAACGTCTGGACCTTGGTGTTGAAGTTCCGGACGTTGGCGTTGTAGAAGCGGCGACCGGCCGCGATGCGGTCCTCGGTCTGGGTCAGCTGGTTCTGCAGCTCGAGGAAGTTGGTGTTCGCCTTCAGGTCGGGGTACGCCTCCGCGACCGCCAGCAGCTGACGGAGCGCGGCGGTCAGCATGTTCTCCTGCACCGCCTGCTCGGCGGGCCCGGCACCCGGGGACACGGCGGCTGCCCGCGCGGCCGTGACGTTCTCGAAGGTCTGACGCTCGTGGGCCGCGTATCCCTTGACCGTCTCGACCAAGTTGGGGATCAGGTCGTAGCGACGGTGCAGCTCGACGTCGATCTGCTTCCAGGACTCCTCGACGATGTTGCGCAGCTTGACGAAGCCGTTGTACTGCGCCACGGCCCACAGGCCCACCAGGACCACGAGCACGATGAGCACGATCCAGACCCACATGGTGAACGCTCCCAGCGTCGAGAAGGGTGACGACTACCCCTGTCGCCGTGATCGTAGCCCCGCAGCCCGTTGCGGGGCGAACACCCGTTACTCCAACCCGAGGTCGGACATCTCGTAGGCAGCCAGGTACGGGAGGCCCGCAGCCTCGACGGCAGCGCGTGCGCCGCGGTCGACGATCACCACGCACGCAACCACCTCTGCGCCGGCGTCGCGCAGCGCGTCGACCGCCGTCATGACGGAGCCGCCGGTGGTGGAGGTGTCCTCGACGGCGAGCACGCGGCGTCCCGCGACGTCCGGGCCCTCGATCCGGCGTTGCAGACCATGCTGCTTCTCGGACTTGCGGACGACGAACGCATCAAGCCGGCGTCCCCTGGCGGCGGCCGCGTGCAGCATGGCCGTGGCGACCGGGTCTGCGCCCAACGTCAGCCCGCCGACCGCGTCGTAGTCGAGGTCGGCAGTGAGGTCGAGCAGCACCGAGCCGACCAGCGGGGACGCCTGCCCGTCGAGCGTCACACGGCGCAGGTCGACGTAGTAGTCAGCCTCACGGCCCGACGACAGGGTGACGCGGCCGTGCACAACGGCCTTGTCCTTGATCTGGGTCAGCAGCTCGTCGCGCGCGGTCACGCCGCCACCCTACAAAGTCCGAGTGTGCTCAGTTGAAGGTGTAGCTGCGCTTGCTCAGTCCGTACCAGTAGCCGTCGATGGTGCTCTCGACCGAACCGTCGAGACCACCCGCGGCGCCGATGGCGACGAAGAGCGGGGTGAAGTGGTCGACGGTGGGGTGCGCGTAGCGCACGGCCGGAGCCTGACTCCGGAAGTCGAGCAGGCGGTCGAGGGCACCGTCGCGCACCGACTCGTCCGCCCAGGCGTCGAACTCCACCGACCACTCCGGCGGCGCGGCTTCGGTGTCCGCCATCGAGATGTACGGCAGACCGTGCGTCATGAACCCGGAGCCGATGATGAGCACCCCCTCGTCGCGAAGCGGCGCAAGTCGGCGTCCGATCTCGACCAGACGCTCCGGGTCCTGCGTCGGGAGCGACATCTGCAACACCGGGACGTCGGCCTCGGGGTACATGCGCATCAACGGGATGTACGCCCCGTGGTCGAGTCCGCGGCGGGTGGACTGCACGACCTCGTGCCCAGTGAGCATGGCCTGCACGCGTGCGCCGAGCTCCGGGGCACCCGGTGCCTGGTACTCGAGGCGGTAGTACTCGAGGGGGAACCCGTAGAAGTCGTAGACGAGCTCGGTGGGCTCGACCGCGGACAGCCCGATCGGTGCGGCCTCCCAGTGCGCGGACAGGATGAGGATCGCCGAGGGCCGCGGCAGGGCCGCAGACCATCCGGCGAGCTGCTGACCCCACGTCTCGTGCTCGAGCAGCGGGGGAGCACCGTGCGAGAGGTACAGGGCGGGCATGGCGGCAGACATCGGTTCTCCTGAGGAGCGGCACAATTACTTGAATGTTAAAACAATATCCGTGCTGGGTATGTTCCCGCCGCGAAGCCGTCAACGCAAGACCCCGAAAGGTCCCTGATCCGTCCCTGAACTTCTGTTTCACGGGGCTCTGGGGGCCGATCACTGGTGTAGACAGACCGCCATGCCAGTCATCGAAGCCACCGACGTGCGCAAGACCTACCGTCGACGAGGCAAGCCCCCCAAGGCCGCACTCGACGGGCTCGACCTGGTGGTCACCGAGGGCGGGGTGCACGGCTTCCTCGGGCCCAACGGCTCGGGCAAGACCACGATGCTGCGCTGCCTGCTCGGGCTCGCGCGCGCCGACGCGGGCGACATGCAGGTGCTGGGACAGCCGGTCCCGTCGTCGCTTCCGGACGTCGTCGGTGACATCGGTGTGCTGCTCGAGAGCCCGGCGTTCTTCCCACCCTTCACCGGACGCCTCAACCTGCAGCTGCTCGCGACCGCGGCGGAGATCCCCACGTCACCCAGGTCAACGCCGTCCTCGACGTCGTGCAGCTCACCGACGCTGCCGACGAACGTGTGAAGGGCTACTCCCTCGGCATGCGACAGCGGCTCGGCATCGCCGCGGCGCTGCTCAAGCAGCCTTCGGTGCTGATCCTCGACGAACCGAGCAACGGCCTCGACCCAGCCGGCATGCGTGAGGTGCGGCAGCTGCTCCGAACTCTCGGCGACTCCGGGGTGACGGTGCTGCTCTCCTCCCACCTGCTCGGGGAGGTGCAGCAGATCTGCGACACCGTCACGATCATCAACCACGGGCGGGTCGTCACGGCGGGACCCGTCGACGAGGTGCTGCAGTCACAGTCGACCGGCGCGCTCGCCGTCGGGATCACGGACGCCCCGCGCGCGCTCGAGGTGCTCGCCGCGGCCGGCTTCTCGGCTCACCTCCAGGACGGCCGCATCCTGGTGGACCGGGTCGAGGACGGTGCGGTCGTGGCCCGAGCGCTCGCCGAGGCACAGCTGTACCCCTCGTGGCTGATGCCGCAGCAGGTCGACCTGGAACAGGCGTTCCTGGCGATCACGGCCGACGAGACGGAGGAGTCATGAGCATCCCTGTCCTCGAGCGTCGCCCCACCCACCACGCCCTCCCGCTGCTCCGCTCGGAGATCTCCCGGCTGACCCACCGTCGCTTCGCCCGGGTCATGGCACTGATCCTGCTCGGCGGCATCGCGGTGATCAGCACCTTCGTCTTCTTTCGCACAGCAAGCAGGTCGGCAGCACCCCGGAGCGGCTCGAGGCGAACCGGGCGGAGCAACAGCGCTACTGGCTCGAGTGCGCCGACGGAGCGGCTGACCCGGACAACGTGGAGCAGTTCTGTGGGCGCGAACCCGCAACCCAGCCGCTGGGGCGGTTCGATTGGGGACAGGACGACCGCTACAAGGCGTACGAGGCGCTGCCCGTTGCTCTGATCGGGGCGGCCATCGCCTCCGCGGGTGTCGCCTTCCTCATCGGTGCGAGCAGCGGCGGCGCCGAGTGGTCGTCGCGGTCGATGACCCTGCAGCTGCTCTTCGAGCCCCGGCGGTTGCGTCTGCTGACCATCAAGTGGCTGGGCCTCATGCTCTCGACCGCTCTGCTGGCCACCCTTGCCATGGCGATCGCGGTCGGATTCGGCGTCGTCACCGCCAACCTGCGCGGCACGTGGGACCAGCAGTTCGCGCCGGTCGACGAGCTGCGCGACACCCTGACTCAGACCATGCTCCTCATGGGTGTTCGCGGCCTCGTGCTGGTCGCCGCAGCGGCGACCATCGGCTACGCGATAGCCATGCTCGTGCGCAACACGGGGGCGTCCCTGGGTGTCGCCTTCGTGTACTTCGTCGTCCTCGAGAACGGCATCAGGTTCGCCTTCATGCGCCACGGCAGCGAACCCTTCATGCTCAGCACCAACGCCGTCGCGTTCCTGTTCCCCGGAGGCCTGGAGGTTCCGGGCGCGGTGAAGGGCCCCTACCAGGAGCCGACGAGCGTCGACCTGACCAACCTCCGGTCGTTCGTGACCCTGATGGTCTACACCGCACTGCTCAGCCTGCCCGCCGCGTGGTCCTTCACACGGCGTGACGTCAGCTGACGACCGCAGCTCCTACGCCAGGGCGCCACGATGCCCCGTCCTACGACGTGACTGTGGCGGTCTGGCGTAGAGAATGGCGGGCATGGCCACGACGCTCGCCCTCATCCACTCGCCCCTGACGTCGGCTGCGGCCTGGGGGGTCCTGCCCGACGTCCTGCGCGGGCTCGGCCACACGGTGGCAGTCCCCGAAGTGGTCGACGACGACGAACCGCCCTACGCGTCCCACTTCATCGCCCGTGCCAGCCAGCAGCTTCAGCTCGACGCCCCCGGAGAGCCGCTCCTGCTCGTGGGTCACAGCGGCGCCGGTCCCCTGCTGCCACAGATCGCGTTCGCCCGACAGTCGTCCGGGACGCCGGTGACCGGCTACGTGTTCCTGGACGCGATGCTGCCCCGGACCATGCGCGCCGCCACGCGCATGGACCTGCTCGAGCTCGACGATCCGGTGTTCACCGCACAGCTCGCCCAGCACCTCTCCGACGGTGGCCGGTTCCCTGAGTGGACCGACCTCGACCTCGCCGAGATGGTCGCCGATCCGGGCGACCGCGCGCTGCTGCTCGCCGGGCTCCGACCCCGTGGCCTGGACTTCTTCACCGAGCCGCTCCCCATCCCGGAGGACTGGCCCGACGCCCCCTGTGGCTACCTGAGGCTGTCGTCGCCGTACGACGGTGCCGCCCACGCAGCCGAACTTCGTGGGTGGTCCGTCCGACGGGTGGACGCGCACCACTTCTGGGCGATGACGCATCCGACCGAGCTCGCCAAGGAGATCACAGCGCTCATCGCCGAGCTCTGAGGTCAGAGGCGGTCCGCGATGCGGGAGCGGCGCAGCCGCTCCATCCGCCGCAGCGCGTCCCGCGGCACCAGATGGGTGCCCGCCACCATCGCGCGGTAGGCGCGTCCCGTCACCGAGATCACCTTGCCGCGCCGCAGGTCCTCCATCGCGCGGTCGACGACATCATCGACCTCGAGCCACCACGTGTCGGAGGAGCGGTTCACCTCGATGCCGGCGCGCTCGTGGAACTCGGTCCTGACGAAACCCGGACAGACGGCGATCACGCGCACGCCGGTGCCGTCCAGCTCTGTCGCCAGACCCTGCGTGAACGTGGTCACCCATGACTTCGCCGCGCTGTAGGTGCTGAAGGGCAGGAACCCGGCGACGCTCGACACGTTGATCACCACGCCGCTGCCGCGCTGCGTCATGCCGCCGACGGCGGACCGGGTGAGCCGCATGACCGCGGTCACCATCACGTCGATCATCGCCTGCTCGCGCTCGACATCCCCGCTCGCGAATCGCTGGTTGACGCTGAACCCGGCGTTGTTGACGAGCACGTCCACGGGACGCGCTGCATCCTGCAGCCGCCGCTCGACGTTGCGCAGGTCGCCCCGTTCACCGAGGTCGGCCACCAGCACCTCGACCTCCACCCCGTGCCCGCGCAGCTCGGACGCGAGCCGCTCCAGCCGCTCGGCGTCGCGGGCCACGAGCACCAGGTCGTGGCCGTCAGACGCCAGGCGTCGGGCGAAGCCGGCCCCGAGGCCGGAGGTCGGACCCGTGACCAGTGCAGTGCTCATGGTCCTCACCCTGACACGATCACCCCATGACGACGACTCCACGGGCTCGCGACCTCGGCATCGACTTCGACGGCACACCCGGCCCGCTCAACGCGATCACCGACGTGTCCGGAGTGCAGGTCGGGTACACCACGCTCGTCCAGGGCGAGGGCCCGCACGCGGTGCGCACCGGCGTCACCGCCATCCTTCCGCGCGGCCGCGACGGTGTCGGCGATGCCTGCCACGCCGGCATCCACTCGATGAACGGCAACGGCGAGCTGACAGGCTCGCACTGGATCGCCGAGACCGGGCTGCTGCACCTGCCCGTCGGGATCACCAACTCGCACGCCGTCGGCCCCGTGCACCGCGGGGTCATCGACTGGACGATCGTCAACGCTCCGGATGTGGCGGCCGAGTGGATGCTGCCCTGCGTCGGGGAGACGTACGACGGTGACCTCAACGACATCAACGGCCATCACGTCACCACAGAGCACGCCGTCGCTGCCCTGGACGCCGCCCGAGGCGGCCCGGTCGCCGAGGGCAACGTGGGCGGCGGTACAGGAATGAACTGCTACTGCTTCAAGGGCGGGACGGGGACAGCATCTCGCTCGGTCGGCTACGGGGACACCGCCTACACCGTCGGCGTGCTGCTGCAGGCGAACTTCGGCGACCGCGAGGAGCTGACGATCCGGGGCGTGCCGGTGGGCAAGGCGATCCCGGAGGACAATCCGTTCGCGGCAGCCGAGACCAGGCCCCCCGGTGGCGGCTCCGTGATCGTGGTGGTGGCGACCGACGCGCCGCTGCTGCCGCAGCAGTGTGAGGCGCTCGCCCGGCGCGTGCCGCTGGGACTGGCCCGCACCGGAACGACCGGCTCGCACTTCAGCGGCGACATCTTCCTGGCGTTCTCCACCGGCAACCCCGGGGCGACGAACGTCGGCGGTCGGAGCCGTCCGGCTGAGGGTCGGCTGCAGCAGGTGTCGATGGTGCCCTGGGGGTACATCGACCGTCTCTACGCCGCCACCGTGCACGCCGTCGAGGAGGCCGTGGTCAACGCCCTCGTGGCCGCCGAGACGATGACGGGGCGCAACGGGTTCCGCTCTCCTGCCCTTCCGCACGACCGGCTGCGCGAGCTCGTCACTCAGCCGCGATAGGTCGCCAGGAGCGCCGCTCGAGTCACGGCCGTCTGTGCCTGCACCAGCGCGAAGAGCGCCTCTCGTGCCCACCGCTGCTCGGGCGACGACGTGAGCATGGCGCGTCCACCTTGCACGGCGATCAGAGCCGATGTGGCGTCCTGCGCGAGCCGGGTCGCGGCTGCCCGCAGCCGGCGCCGCTCGTCGAGCGCCTCGGCCGGATCGACGTCGTCGGCCAGGGCGTACGAACGCGAGCGGATCGCCGCCATCTCCGTCCTCCACCGGCCGGCCAGTGCCGTCGCCTCAGCAGATCCACGCCTGGACGCGGCAGCGGCCAGGGCGTTCACGACCACCCGGGTGAGGCCGAAGACAGCGGGTGGGGCGTTGGCGGTGCGCTGCGCGTCCTCGGTCAGCCATTCGTCCTTCGGCACCACGTGGGCGACTTCGGCGTCCTCGATCCGGAGTCCGTCGAGCACTGCACCCACCGTCGACGTCCCCTGCATCGCCGCCAGGGCGAGGGGCCCGGTGATGCGGAGTCCCTCCCGCGCGGACGCGGGAAGGAGCGCCTGCACCACCTCACCATCCGGCGACTCGGCCATCAGCAGCAGCACGTCGGCCAGTCCCCACGAGGTGATCCAGTCGAGCCGGCCGTCGACCTGCCAGCCGCCGTCCAGGCGTTTGGCGGTGACGCCGGCCGGCCCCGGTCGACGCAGGTGCGCGAAGGCCACGGCGCCGAGCGCCGTTCCCCGCGTCAGCGGCCCCGACCACCGCTCGCGCAGCGCGGCGTTCGCCGTCGAGGCGGCAGCCGTCGCCGGTGACCGGTGCTGCGTCAGCACGAACCACAGGGCCCCGGACGCCGCAGCCAGCTGCTCGTGGAGCTCACGGACGTTCGGTGGCGTCCACCCGGGGAGCAGACCCGCCGACAGGACGCCGGCATCGGCGAGCGTGTCGACCTCCGCCCGGGTCACGCCCACGGACTCGAGCTGCTCTGCGGCCGGCGCGAGCACGGAGACGGCGTCCAGTGCCCGCGCCAGCTCACCGGACGCGGTGACGCGCGCATCGGGTCCGATCCCGTCGTCGATCACCGGTCCACCGTACGGTGGGCACGTGAGCCGCGAGCCGCTCGTCCCGCACCTGGCCGGTCTGGGCACCACGATCTTCGCCGAGATGTCGGCCCTCGCCGTGCAGACCGGCGCCATCAACCTCGGGCAGGGCTTCCCCGACGTCGACGGCCCACCGTCGGTGGCGGAGTCAGCCGTGGCCGCGATCCGTGAGGGACGTGGGAACCAGTACCCGCCTGGTCCGGGGGTCCCCGAGCTGCGTCACGCGATCGCCGGCCACCAGCGGCGCAGCTACGGCGTCGCGCTGGATCCGGACGTGCAGGTGTTGGTGACAGCTGGCGCCACCGAGGCCATCGCGGCCGCGATGCTGGCGCTCATCGACATCGGGGACGAGGTGATCGCCCTCGAGCCGTTCTACGACTCCTACCGGGCGACCATCGCGATGGCGCGTGGTCGATGCGTTCCCGTCCGGATCCGACCCCCCGACTTCCGTCTCGACGAGCAGCTGCTGCGCGACGCCATCACGCCGCGCACGAAGGTCATCCTGCTGAACTCGCCGCACAACCCCACCGGAGCGGTGCTCTCCCGCGACGAGCTGACGGCCGTGGCCCGGGTCGCCGAGGAGCACGATCTGATCGTCGTCACCGACGAGGTGTACGAGCATCTCGCGTTCGACGAGGCGCACGTCCCGTTCTGCACGCTGCCGGGGATGGCCGAGCGGACGCTCACCATCTCGAGCGCGGGCAAGATGTTCTCCTTCACCGGCTGGAAGGTCGGCTGGGTGACGGGCCCGGCTCACCTGGTCGACGCCGTGCGCACGACCAAGCAGTTCCTGACCTTCGTGAGCGGTGGACCGTTCCAGTTCGCCGTGGCCCATGCCCTGGCCCACGAGATGGCTTTCGTCGAGGGACTGCGGGAGTCGATGGCCGCGCGCCGCGACCTGCTGACCGACGGACTGGCGGCCGCGGGGTTCGAGGCGCACCGGCCGCGCGGCACCTACTTCGTCACCACGGACGTGCGCTCGGTCGGTTGGGACGACGCGCTGACCTTCTGTCGGGAGCTCCCGCACCGTACCGGCGTCGTCGCGGTGCCGTGCTCGGTGTTCTACGAGGACCCCGGCCCGGCGGAGCGCGCACTCGTCCGGTGGACGTTCAGCAAAAGGGAGACGGTGCTGCGGGAGGCGCTTGCGCGCCTCTCCGCGGCTGCCGTCAGCGCTTGAACGCGTCCTTGACCTTCTCGCCGGCCTGCTTCAGGTCCGAGCTCGTCCGGTCGGCGCGGCCTTCCTCGCGAAGCTCCTCGTCGCCGGTTGCGGACCCGGTGGTCTCCTTGGCCTTGCCCTTGAGCTCCTCGGCCTTGTGACGCGCCTTGTCGTCGATCCCCATGTGATGACTCCTCTGTGCGACAGATGGGTGTTCCCACCCGCCTTCCCCGCACAGGGGCGGAACAAACTCCGCCGGCGTCAGAACCACTTGCGCGTACAGCAGTTCCTCCGGGGTGACCACGCGGCCTTCCGGTGGTACGCCCTGGAACTGGTCGCCGATCGCTGAGGCCCACTTGGCCCCGCGGGCGAGCAGCTCGCGGCTGTCGGTCTGCATTCGATCGCGGGTGACCAGGATCCCGAGGTCGGCACCGGGGTACCGGTACTCACCCTCGCCGTACACCTGAAGGTAGAAGGCTTCGGAGTCGTCGCTGACGTTGTGCCAGTCGGTCTCCTCGTGCACGTACGCGATTGATCCGTCGTCGTCGATGCGCCACAGACCGCTGCGCGGAGCGGCGGTGATCAGCTCGACCTCGTCAGTGACCTGCTTCAGGACCAGCTGCGTCCAGCGGTCGAAGTCACGCCACCGGTGCTGAACGGCGTCGATGTCGACCTCCCAGTCGACGTCGCAGAACTCGAGCATGTGGAAGAGGAAGAGCGGGACGCCCCCGTACCGAGAGGTGATGAGGTTCGTGAGCGGGGACGCCCCGGAGATCCGGGGGTTGATCTCGCCGAGGTAGACCTGGCCGTCGTCGTCGTCGACCAGGAAGTCGAGGCAGAACACTCCCTTGTAGCCGATCTCGTACAGCCGCTCCCCGAGCTTGCGCGCCATGCGACCGATCTGCTTGCGAATGTCCTCGGTGAAGACTCCGGGGAACACGTCGTTCCCGCACCACCCGCCGCGGTAGGGCGTCAGCTCGGGGAAGCCGGTGATGTCGGTCTGGATCGGACCGACCAACGTGCCGTGACGCGTCGCACATGCCTCGACGGTTCCCGGGAAGTGGTTGATCCGCTTCATCACCTTCAGCTCGGTGTCGGTCAGCACGTCTTCGTTGTCCAGGAAGTCGTCCTCCTGCGCGATGAAGAACGTGGTGCGTCCGGAGTCGCCGTAGGGCGTCTGCACGACGAGGTCCTCGCCGAGGCCGGCGCTCTTCGCGAGCTTGCGGAGCTGCTTGTACGACTTGGCGCGCCCCATGACGTTGGGCACGCTGGCGACACCGGCCTCGTTGCCGAGCTGAGTCGTCACGATCTTCGAGTCGATCTTCTCGCGCAGCTCGCGGGGCGGCAGTGCGATGTCGAGACCGAGCTGGTGGGCGAACTCCTCGGTCTCCTCATCGAACATCACGAAGAGCACACGACCGGGTCCGTTGCGTTTGATGAAGTCGATGACCTCCTTGTTGCCGAGCAGGTAGGAGTTCACCGACTCAAAGGTCTCGAAGTCACGGGGGCCGCTGTGGGTCGGCGAGAAGTTGCGTGAGTGACCGCCGTGGAAGCTGTCGAAGTAGGTGATGTAACGGAACGCGCCGATCCATTCGTCGATCCCGAGCAGGTTGTAGGCGGTGGGCGAGACGAAGTAGATCGGGTTCGTGTTCTCCCGGAAGTACTGGTAGATGTCGGACAGGCTGCGCAGCACCGGGCCCTCGGCTTTGCGACGAGCGCGTGTCTTGGACGACTTCTTCGCCTTGGCGGTCTTCGCCGCCCCACCCGTTCCCACGTTGCTCATGGTCGTGTCCAGTCGCCGAGGTGCGCCGTCGGAGCGCAAGTGCTTCTTGCGCTTGTGCTTCTTCTTGTCCTTCTTCTTCTTGCCCATCGTGCCCGGACCATAGCCCCGATGGACAGGCCTTTGGGCACGGATGTCTTGATCGGTACCGGTCCGGAGCAGTGGACCCGTGTCAGGCGATCAGGACCGGAGGGTGCTCAGGAACGGGCTCGGGGGCCGGTTGATACACCGGAGGCGGCACGGCCACGAGGGTCCGTCGACTGCGCTCCCCCTCCTCGAAGGCGTGCAGCGACAGCGCCCACCGGTCGTCGGGCCAGGCCAGCTCCAGCACCCGGGCATCGGTGTCGTACACCGCCGTGTAGACGGTGCCCCAGGTGCTCGTGGCCGTCGAGCGGTAGATCGGCGCCTGGAGGAACCGGTCGACCAGGTCCCCGACGCCCAGCGCCGGCTCGGCGATCGCCTCGGCCATCGCGTGCTCGCGCGGCACGGTGGCGCAGAACTCGGCGTGCTCCGGCCAGACGGTCGGTCCCTGTCGGTTCCCTGCGGTGGCGACTCCGCTCACCACCGGCTCGCGGTCGGGGGCGACGTAGACGATCGCGCTGTCGCCCGCTGCGTCCACCAGGGCGATGTTGTACGTCAGCTGCACCGGCACCCGCCGCAGGATGGCCAGCGCCTCGGGGACGTTGCGGGCGAACTCCAGGACATATCGGACAACGAGCCCGATCCCGAACCCTTCCCCCACCACAGGCCGTCCCCCGAACGCGATGGCGACCGACAGACCGTGCTCGTTGAGGCCGTCGAGGGCGCCCCAGAGGCAGTCGGTCATGGCCAGCACCTTCGCCCCGTGCCAGGACGACGCCAGCACCGTGTTGTCGCACAGCAGCGGCGGGTAGTCGTAGTTGCGCACCAGCACATGGCGCTCACGGGAGTACGTCAGAAGCGAGCACGCCGCAAAGAGCGGAGGCGGGTTCCAGTGGCTGAGGAAGCGCGCCTCGAGGTCGCCGCCGCCGACGGCCTCCACCAGCCGGTCGTAGGTGTCCGCCAGCTCCGGCATGTACCGGCGCAGGTTGGTCGCGCACTCGGCGTAGGTGGGACGCGCGGCCTCCCCCTGGCTCAGGTACCAGCGCCGGTAGGCGGGCCAGGCCGCGGTGAAGTACTCGACCAACCGTCCGTCGAGGGACGTCCCGGCGTCGATCGCGCGGAAGGTCGCGTCGAGCTCGACGACCTCCGGTTGAACGTGCTCAGGAAGCATCGATCCACCTGTTCAGGGCGAAGCCCCTGTCCAGGGGCGACGGGTCCAGCAGAGCGTACGCACGAGTATGCGGGATCCGGGGCCGTTTTCCGGGGACCGGGGGCAGGCATGAGACGAACGGCCCAATGCCAGTCACGCTGGGTGATCGGGCCCGGGCTAGCATCCCCGCGTGGAACTCCATGAGTACGCCCAGTACGACGGGCTCGGCCTCGCCCAGCTCGTCAGCACCGGTCAGGTGAGCCCGAGCGAGCTCGCCTCCTGCGCCGTCCGGGCCACCGAGCAGGTCGACGGGACGCTCGGGGCCGTCGTCGAGGTCTACGGCGAACGGGCCGCCGGCGTCGGCGACGAGGCACCCTCCGGTCCCTTCGGCGGCGTCCCGACGATGGTGAAGGACCTCTTCCACGGCGAGGCGGGCCAACACTGCGGCAACGGCAGCCGGCTCAGCGCCGACTGGGTCGTCTCGCTCGACACCGCCTTCTACGACCGCATCCGGCGCAGCGGCTTGGTCAACCTCGGTCGTACGACGACGTCGGAGTTCGGCATCCTCGGTACCACCGAGACCCTCGCGGAGGGACTCACCTGCACGCCGTGGAGCGCGGCGCACTCCGCCGGTGGCTCCAGCGGTGGCGCCGCCGCTGTCGTGGGGGCAGGCATCGTCCCGGTCGCCTCCGCGAGCGACGGCGGCGGATCCATCCGCATCCCCGCCGCGTCCTGTGGCGTGGTCGGCTTGAAGACCTCGCGCGGGCGCGTCACGTGGGGCCCCCAGATCGCCGAGGCACTCGCCGGCTGGGCGGTGCACTTCATGGTGAGCCGCAGCGTGCGTGACACCGCCGCGCTGCTGGACGCGCTTGCCGGTCCGGCGTACGGCGACCCCTTCGTCATCCCTGCTCCGACCCGGCCCTTCCTCGAGGAGGTCGGGTCTCCGGTCGACCCGCTGCGCGTCGCGTACTGGAGCTCGCCGTGGTCCGGGCACGAGGCCGACCCCGAGGTGGCGGCTGCCACCGAGGCGACCGCACAGCTGCTCGAGTCCCTCGGACACCACGTCGAGCAGGCCACCCCCACCTTCGAGTGGGACCCGTTCCTGCGCGCGATGACCGACGTGTGGGCAGCCGACAACGCCCACACCATCGACAGCCTCTCGGCCTACCTCGGCAAGACCCCGGACGCCGACACACTGGAGGGCTCGACCCTCGCCGCCGTCGAGTACGGGCGCACCGTCACCGCCGGACAGCTGCTCGACGCGATGGGGCAGGCCAACCACCTCGCCCGCATCATGGGGTGGTTCTTCTCGTCGTACGACGTGCTGCTCACCCCCACACTCGGACGGCTCCCCGCTCCGCTCAAGATGTACGACCCCACCGAGCCGATCGAGCTCAGCCGTCTGTTCGAGGTCTGGGCTCCGTGGGAGTCGTTCCTCGCCGTGTTCAACGCCACCGGGCAGCCCGCCATCAGCCTGCCCCTGCACATGAGCGAGAGCGGCCTGCCCATCGGCATGCAGCTGGTCGGTGGCTTCGGCACGGAGTCGCTGCTGCTGCGGCTGTCGGCCCAGCTGGAGGAGGCGCTGCCCTGGTCAGGGCGAGTTCCGCCGATCCACGTCAGCCACTGACCCAACGTAGCTTGGAGCATGGCCCCACGGCAGGCTCGAGATACGGCAGAACGGCGCCGGTGACGGCGCCGATGGCCATCCCGGCGAGCACGCCAGTGGCGGCGGCGAGCGGCAGCAGCTCGACCCACGGCCAAGGCCCGGCCGGGATGCCCGCGCCGGTGAACATCACCGCCATCGCGGCTGCCCACCCCACAGCATTCGCCCACACCCAGGCTCGGGCGTTGCGCACGTGATGGCGCAGCACGGCGTACTGGGCCAGCCCGAACAAGCCCCCGAGCACCAGCCCCGTCCCGATCCCGACCAGTGGCATCACCCACAGCGGCGGGCCGGTGACCTCGGACGCCGAGCCGTCCGAACCCAGAAGTGGCACCAGCACCGACGGCAGCATTCCGAGCATCCACCCTGCGACTGCGGCGGCCACGGTGACACCGACCCAGGCGGACGCCGCGAGCCGCGTCAGCCACAGCCGCAGCAGCCACCACTGCACCGCACCGACAGCCAGTCCCTCGACGGCACCACCGATCATGGCGATCAGCACCGTCAGCACCGCGACGGCAACCGTCTCCGGCTCGCCGAGCCAGACTCGGGTGAGGGTGAACGCGCCGGCAGCCGCCACCATGCCGACCGTCTCGGCGACTCCGCAGGCAACCGTCCACCGACCCCACGAGGGCGGTGCACCGACCCTGATGTCACTCACCGTCCCAGCGTGGTCCGCGTGGCTCCTCCCCTCCAGAGCCCTTCGTCGCAGATCGGTCTGCGGGTTTGCCGAGGTCAAGGACGGGGTAGTTCTTCGACGGAAGGAGCACGAGCAGCCTGGCGTCGATCGGCGGCGGGGACACCACGGGGATGGAAGAATGGCCTGCATGAGTGCCGAGCGCGAACGTCGTGGCGCCGAAGGCAGCGACCTCGGACCTGGCAATTGGCGGCTGCCGGCGGGCGTCGACAGCGTCCCGCGGGCTCGGCACCTGACAGCCCAACGGCTCGAGGAGCTTCACGTCGCCGACGCAGGTCTGCTGGCGACCGCCGAGCTGCTCGTGAGCGAGCTCGTCTCGAACGTCATCAAGCACACCGACAGCCGCCCCACCCTCCGCGTCAGCCGCGACGGCCAGCTGGTGCGGATTGAGGTTGCAGACGACGAGCCATCAGGTGTCCCGCTCGAGCGGGATGTTGACCTCGAGGCCGAACATGGACGAGGCCTGCTGCTGGTCGCTGCGTTGGCGAGTGCCTGGGGCTACGACCGCAGCGACGAGGGCAAGCGCATCTGGGTCGAGCTCGACCTCCGCCAGGAGTCGGTGCTCGACTCCGACCCGTCCGACCGCTGAGCCCTCAGCCCTCCTGCAGCAGCTGGGTCCTCAGGTGGTTGAGGGTCCGCGTCAACAGCCGCGACACGTGCATCTGTGAGATGCCCAGCTGGGCGGCGATCTGCGTCTGGGTCATCCCCTGGAAGAACCGCAGCTCGAGCAGGTTCCGCTCGCGCTCCGGAAGGTCGGCCAGGAGCGGACGCAGCGCCTGGCGGTTCTCGACCGTCTCGAAACCGGGGTCGCCGGTGCCGATCACCGCTGCGAGTGCGGTGTCATCCTCTTCGGGGTCGACGAGTGGATCGAGGCTCTGGGTGCTGTACGCGCGGCCACACTCGAGGCCGGCGATGACGTCGTCCTCGCTCACCCCCAGGTGATGTGCGAGCTCGCCCACACTGGGCGACCGACTGAGCTCGTGGGTGAGCTCGTCGGTGGCGGCTGACAAGGCGATGCGCAGCTCCTGCAGCTGTCGCGGCACCCTGATGGCCCAGCCCTTGTCACGGAAGTGACGCTTGATCTCGCCGAGGACGGTCGGCGTCGCGAAGGCTCCGAACTCGACGCCGCGCTCGGGGTCGTAGCGATCGGCAGCCTTGACGAGCGCGAGGTACGCCACCTGGGTGAGGTCCTCCAACGACTCACCGCGTCCGCTGAATCGGCGCGCGAGGTGCCGGGCCAGCCCCAGGTGCTCCTCGACCAGGCGGTCGCGCTCTTCGGGCGGGACGATGCGGCCCGTCGGGGCGTCGGCGGCGGGTGTCACGGCCACCATCAGCTGGCGGGATGAAGGACCGGGCCACGACGCCGCGTCACGGCGATCGTGTGCTCGGTGCCGGACGCATGGGACGCGACCTGATGGGCCAGCGCGCGCACGATGCTCCAGGCGAACCCGTCCGACGCGACGCTCGCACCTGCGGGCAGATCGCCACTGAGGCTGAGGGCGATGGAGTCACCGTCGGCGTCGATGGCGCAGTGCAGGTTTCCCTGGGCACCCGCGACGATCAGAAGGGACGCCGCCTCGTCGACCAGGATGCGAAGGTCGTCGATCTCGTCGAGCGAGAAGTCGAGGCGCGTGGCGATCACCGACGCGGCGGCACGCAGCACCGCCACGTACTCGGCCTCTGCAGGGATCTCCAGGGAGACAGTGCGGCCGCGCTCAGGCATGGCCGGGCTCTCGCATCGCCAGGGCCGCGATCGCCGAGCTCTCGTCCTCGTGCAGGTCCAGCACGCTGTCCATCCCGGTGATGGCGAGGATCTTGCGGATGGGTCCCTCCGGGACGACCAGGGCCAACGGGCGTTCGCTCTTGCGCAACCGGCGGTGCACCCCCACCAGCTCACCGATCCCGGTGGAGTCGAGGAAGCCCACCCGCTGCAGGTCGATCACCATGCCGGACGCCGACTCTGCCTCCGCGGCCACCAGGGCCTCACGCAGCGGCTCGGCCGTGGCCAGGTCCACCTCTCCGGAGACGGACACGACCAGCGCGTCGCCGACAGTCCGTCGTTCCACCTCAAGATTCACGTCGCTGACACTACCTCTCTGGCTCATCAGGCCGGATCGGCTCCCGCCCTCGTTCAGTGCAGTTCTCACCCGTCGAATACCCCCAGTGCCGCAGTCCAAACACCGGTCGTCCGTGAGGTTTGCCGCATGCCGCCCCGGGGTACCCCCGGGGCACGACACCGAAATGGAGGACCCATGGAGCTCTTGCTGTGGATCGTCGCCGTGATCTTGGTGGTGAGCGGCATCGTCGCTCTCATCCGCGGCTCGGTCCTGTGGGGAATCGTCCTGATCGTCGTTGGCCTCTTGGTCGGCCCTGGCGGCGTCAGCATCTTCACCTGAGGAGACACATCATGATCGCTTTCGGAGGACTGCTCACCGCCATCGGCCTGATCATGGCGCTCGCCGTTGCTGACCGGCTCGACGGGATCGACCTGGTGGTGGCCGGCTGGATCGTGGCTGCCGTCGGCGTCGTGCTGCTCGTCGCCGGCCTCTTCACGGCCAACTCCGCCCGGCGCACCGAGCACCGGGTGGTGGAGGACCGCCACGTCAGCACCGACTAGCACCGACCGCTTCTGCCGCGGAAGCACGAGAAGGGGACCACGGAAGTGGTCCCCTTCTCGTCGTCCACGTGGTGGTCAGGGACTTGTGTAGTCAGGCCACCAGGACGTCGGCGGTGAGCAGCGACGAGCGTCCGTGCTCCCAGGCGTCGAGGGTGCGCCGAGCCGACTCCCCCTCCAGGGCCATCACCGAGGCCGCACCGAACAGCACGTCCCGCGCGTAGCGCTCGTCCTGCTCGACCAGCCCCCGGGCCAGCTGGTCAGCCGCCACGTGCTGGTGGTGGGCATCGGCGGTCACGTGCACGGAGTAGAAGTGCCGGGCATCCGCCCCGAATCCGAGCCGCCGCAAGGCTGCTGCGGTCGCACCCATCGGTTCGACGGACGTCATCTCGAACATGGCCAGGTGCCCGACGCTGGCGCCGAGCCACCTGCGGTGCAGGCCGAACATGCTCACCGCGTTCACGCCCGCCAGGGTCGACCCCGGCAGCACGTCCAGGTAGGCGTGGTACGACGGGTCCAGCCCGAGCTCGGTCATGGTGAGACCGAAGAGGTTCTGGTGCATGTCCCGCGCGACCCCGTCGCCGTATTCGTCAGCCTGGATCTCGACGGCTGCCGCCTTGGGCACCCCGGACAGCCGCGGGATGGCCCACGTGTGCGGGTCCGCCTCTTTCAGCTGGTACGCCGAACGGTGGATCACCATCTCGGTCGAGCTGCTCGACCGTGCCCTTCTCCAGAAGGTGAGCGGAGAGACTGGGGCCACTCGCGGCGTCCATGAGGTCGTGCAGCGCCTGCGGGATCTTGGGGTGCTCTTCGAGAGCACCCAGCTCGTCCTCGAGCCGCTCCTCGATCAGCGTCTCCATCTGCTGCCGCCACCGCAGCAGCTCGGGGTGCCACTCCCATCGGGCATCGACACCGTCGAAGCCTCGGTAGTGCAGCTCGTAGAGGCAGTACAGAGCCAGCGCCGAGTCGTCCCCGTAGAGCGGGTCGTCGTGACCACCGGACGGATGCGGCAGGAGCGCACGGGAGTGGGCGGGATCACGCTGCAGGACATCGATCACCGCCTCGGACAGCACGCCCCGAGGGCGCGGCAGGGGTGACGCCACCAGCTGGCTGGGCTCGAGCACGGTTCCGTAGGGCACGGGTACCTCCAGGTCTGTCCTGGGAGACGTACCCGTCAGCGCGAGGGACAAACCGCGCTGGTCAGGCGCCGCCCACGGCTGAGTCGATGCCCTGCTCGGTGAGCCGCTCGACCGGGTCGGTCACCCGGAGAGCCACCATCGCGACGTCGTCCTCGAGATCGCTGTGGATGTACTCGCGGAGCTCGGCCAGCAGCCCGTCCGCGCACTCGTCGACCGACAGGGCGTCCTTGGCGACCCGCTCCAGCGCCTCACCGACTGCGAAGAACTCCCCGACCTCATTGCGCGCGTCCGCGAGCCCGTCGGTGAACATCAGCACGACGTCGCCTCTCCGCAGCAGGACGGCGCCGACAACGGGTCGCTTCCCCTCACTGATGAGTGACAGCGGCGGCGAGGGCTGCACGTCCAGGGAACGGGCCCGCCCGTCGCGCAGCAGCACCGGTGCCGGGTGGCCCGCGGCCACGTAGGTCAGGCGGTTGCCGCTGAACTCCGCGACCAGTGCGGTCACGAAGTCCTCGTCGGCGACCTCGCGCGTCACGGAGGCGTCCATGCGGTCGATCAGGTCGGTCAGCTCACGTTCCTCGTATGCCCACTCCCGAAAGGCACCAAGGGCGACGGCCGAGGACAGCACCGCCGGCAGACCCTTCCCCCTCGCGTCAGCCACCAGCACGCGAAGACCGAAGGGAGTGAGCAGAGCCTCGTAGGCGTCCCCGCCGATGTTGGCCGCCTCGCTGGCGGACACGTAGCGGACGGCCGCATCGACGCCCTGGGCCTCGGGCGGCGTCATGCGCATCACGGCTCGTTGCGCTGTCTTCGCGACCTCACGCGTCGCCACCAGCCGGCGCTGGTTGCGCAGCCGCACGTCGGCCGCGAACCACCCCACCACTCCGGTCAGGAGGATCGACCCGAGTCGCAAGTTCTGGGACGTGTCCCAATTGGCGTGCGCCGGCATTGTCCCGACGACGGCCGCGAGAACTGCCACCACAGTTGCCCAGGCCACCCGTGAGACACGTTCGACGAGCACCGCAGCAAGCATGGGGGCCGCCGCGAGAACCCCGTGCACCTGCTCGCTCAACTGGTCCTGCGTGAGGTTGTAGGCGAGGACGGCCACGCTGAAGGCGGTGCTGGCAATCAGACCCCGGTCCCGGTACCACGGGCACGGTCGCGACAGCTGGTCGGAGATCACCTCGCGAGGATTGCCGCCAGCCGCCGCCTCGTCAACCTGACCTCAGCCTTGGGTGACCGCCGGTCCCCCACGCCGGCGGCCACGGGTCCTCTCGATGCCCCTCCGACGACGGGAGAAACCTCAGACGGTGACCGCGGGGGCCGCACGGAGGGTGTCGTTGCTCACACCCCGGCGGGACCGGACGAGCTCGAGCTCGGCGGTGATGGCCACGCCGTAGAGCGAGGACGCCGCCAGCGCCAGGCACCACAGCAGCAGGCCGATCATCCCGGCGAGCGGTCCGTAGGTGTCACCGAAGGTGGTGCTCCACCGGAAGAAGAGCGCGAGCGCGAGTGAGGCGACGACCAGCAGCATCACCGAGAGGGCGGCTCCGTACAGCAGCCACGAGTAGCCGGGTTGCCGGCGTCGTGGACTCCACTTCAGCAGCACGGTCATGCCCAGGACCAGCAGCAGCACCGCGAGGGGGAATCGGGCGAGGTCCCACACGGTCCCCGCCCAGGATCCGTCGATGGCGTGCGCCACGGGTCGTCCGAGCACGAGCATGGTGGTGCCCAGCGCCCCGATCAGCCCGGCGGTGAGGGCCAGCAGTGCGGCGCGCGAGTACTTCAGCCTGGTGGGCCGGTCCTGCTCGATCCCGTAGATCCGGTTGCACGAGCGCTCGACCTGTCCCATGGCGGTCGCGCCGGTGACAAGGACCGCGACCAGGCCGATGACCAGCGCCGTGTACTGGTGGCTGGAGCCGGTCTCCTGCGCCTGGCGGACCGCGGAGGTGAGCACCTGCCCAGCCGGCCCGGGGACCGAACCCTCGATCACGTCGACGACGGTGCGCGCGAACGCGGACGAGCCGGTGGCGACGGCCATCCCGACCACGATGACGATCGCCTCGACCATCAGCAGGGCCAGCGCGAAGGCCAGTGCGCGGGCGTGACTGAATCCGTCGGCGGCGCGCAAGCGCGTGAACGCCTGGCGCAGGACCGTCTGCCAGTGGGCCTCACGCAACGTCGTGCGCGCGTCGTCACCGGTGAGGGAGTACGTCTCCGGGACCTCGACGACTCGTCCCATCACGCGACCTCGTCAGCGGGGACGCACACCACCAGGGACCGGGGCTCGACCCTGACCTTCAGCTTCCGCACCTTGCTCCGGTCCCCGCCGTCGATCTCGTAGAGCCGCTTCTTCTTCAGTCGGATGTCGACCTTGCGACCGGCCACGGCCTTGACGTGCTTGGCGTTGGCGGTGCGGCCCACCGCGATCCTCGTGAGGACGCGACTCCACTGCACGGGCGTCCGCGCCGTGACGACTGCAACGTCGATGCGGCCGTCGGTGGGTGAGGCGTCGTCGAACGCCTTGATGCCCCCGAGCGCTCTGCCGACGTTCCCGACCAGCACACAGCCGGCCGGTCCCTTGTAGAAGCGCTCGCCGTCGACGTCGACGGTGACCTTGGCAACGGCGTCGGAGAGGTTGCGCACCCCCGTCACCAAATAGGCGCCGCGTCCCAGACGGTCCTTCAGGCCGCGGTCGGCGTCCCGGATCATCAGGGCATCGGCCCCGACGCCCGCCATGACGCCGAACCGCTCGCCGTTGACGTTGCCGACGTCCAGTGAGGTGAGCTCTCCGTGCAGCCCGACCTCGACCGCGCCGGCGATGTCCTTGGGGATGCCGAGGTTGGTCGCGAAGAGATTGCCGGTGCCTGCGGGAAGCACGGCCATCGGGACCTTCGTGCCGGCGAGCACATCGAGGCAGCGCTGGACGGTGCCGTCACCGCCCCAGACGAAGATGCGCTCGGCCCCTTCGTCCAGGGCGCGCTTCACCTGCTTCGGCGCCTTGCGACTCTTGTCGACCTCGTACCAGAGCAGGTCGGTGATCCCGAGGCGCGCGAAGGTCTCGCGCAGCTCCATCAGTCCACCGCCCAGCGTCTTCCTCCGGTGGGCGACGACGGCGATCCTCATGCGTTCTCCTCGGTGAGGCGGGGGTCAGGGTCGCTGGCCCAGGCGCTCACTGCGAGCCAGGCGAGCAGCACGCAGGCCGCGCCCATCACCAGGCCCATGGCCACGTCAGTGGGGTGGTGCATGCCGCGGTAGACGCGCGCGACCGCCACCACAGGCCCGATGACCAGGGCGACCGACCACGCCGTCACCTTGACCGCGGTGGAGCGGACGTTCCACGAGACGATGAGGGCCAGGCTCAGGGCGAGGGCGGTCGCAGCGGCGGTGTGCCCGGAGGGGAAGGACGACGTCGGGGGCGACACATCCATCTGTGCGACGTCCGGGCGGTCACGCGCCACCAGCAGGGTCGTGGCGACGAAGACGCTGACCTCGGCGAGCATGGCGGTGGCGAGCAGCAGCACCGACGCCCACCGCTTCATCACCAGCAGGACGATCCCGACGGCCACCGCGATCCCGACGACGGTGAGGGTGTCCCCCACCGTGCTGCCGCTGTGCGACCAAGCGCTGGACGCCGCGTCCCGCCCTCGCTCCCACTGCTCGGGCAGCCGTTCGTCCCACCGGACGAGGGCGGAGTCGGCCAGCGGGCCGGTCAGGAGCAGGCCGGTTCCGGCGAGGACGGCGAGAAGGGTGACCCACCCCAATGCCGTCACGCGGGCGTAGGAGGACCATCGGCGGGCGGCGCTGACGCTGAGGGCGGGTTCCCGCTCCCAACGCTCGGCGAGAGCGGTTTCAGACATGAGCAGGGCATACCCGGCGGATGAGGGGGTAAACAGCGAGCATGCCTCTCCTCCTCCTGCTCTTCGTCTCCGCCGGTGCCGCCGTCCTCACGTACTGGGCGTGGACCTGGCGCGTCTGGCGTCGCAGCGTCGAGGTCCCGATCGAGAAGGCGCTCGACGACGCACTCGAGGACGCCGGACCGGTGGCGCGCACGACCGTGCTGGTGCCGGCGATGGGCGCCCTCACCGTGGCGTTCGTGGTGATCGGAGCCTTGGCGCTGCTCGTCGAGCGCAACACTCCGGTGCGCCGTTGGGACGACCAGGTGGAGCGGTGGGCCAGCGAGCAGGCCGGGCCACTGGGCACCGACGTCCTGCGTCTGATCACGCACTTCGGTGACACCGTCACGGTCCTGACCCTCGCGGCCGTGGCCACGGCGCTCCTCCTGGCGTGGGCCAAGCGCCCCCGATGGGCGCTGTTCCTGGTGGTGGTGGTCGTCGGCCAGTGGGCGCTGGCGAACGCCATCAAGTGGCTGGTCGGGCGACCCCGGCCCGCGCTCGACCCGTTGGCGACCTTCAGCGGCAACTCGTTCCCCTCAGGTCACACCACTGCAGCTGCGGCGACCTACCTCGCGCTGGCCCTGGTGGTCAGCGCGGTGGTGGTCCGCGCCGACCGTCGACTGCTGGTCGCGGTCGCGGTGGGTCTGGGGGTCGCCGTCGGCGGCAGCCGCGCGCTGCTCGGGGTCCACTGGTTCACCGACGTGGTGGCCGGGCTGCTGCTCGGCTGGGCCTGGTGCCTGGTGTCCCTGGCCGTGCTCGATCCCGATCGACGCCGTAGTCCGCGTCCGGGCAGACGCACCGCCCGCCCCCACCGGGCGATCACCGAGCGGTGAGGGTCAGTCCCGCCCCGTCCGACGACGCATCCACCACCACGGTGTCGCCGTCGTGCACCTCGCCGGCGATGATCTGACGGGCCAGCCGGTCACCGATCTCGGTCTGGATGAGCCGACGCAGCGGGCGCGCTCCGTACGCGGGGTCGTACCCTTCGCGGGCCAGCCAGGTCGCGGCGTCGGAGGTGACGTCGAGGCCGATCCGGCGGTCAGCGAGCCGCCGTGCCAGCAGCCCGACCTGCAGCTGGACGATGGTGGCGAGCTCGTCCTCCGACAACGCCTCGAAGAGCACGACGTCGTCGAGCCGGTTGAGGAACTCCGGCTTGAACGTGGAGCGCACGACGCCCATCACCCGTTCCCGCTTGGTCGCCGTGTCGAGCTCGGGGTCGACCAGGTAGGTCGAGCCCAGGTTGGACGTGAGGATCAGCAGCGCGTTGGTGAAGTCGACGACCCGCCCCTGACCGTCGGTGAGCCGTCCGTCGTCGAGCACCTGCAGCAGGACGTCGAACACCTCGGGGTGCGCCTTCTCGACCTCGTCGAGCAGCACGACGGAGTAGGGACGCCGGCGCACCGCCTCGGTGAGCTGACCGCCCTCCTCGTACCCGACGTAGCCGGGGGGCGCGCCGACCAGCCGCGCGACGGAGTGCTTCTCGCCGTACTCGCTCATGTCGATGCGCACCATGGCGTGCGGGTCGTCGAAGAGGAAGTCGGCGAGCGCCTTGGCCAGCTCGGTCTTTCCGACACCGGTCGGACCGAGGAACAAGAACGACCCGGTGGGACGGTTCGGGTCGGCGATCCCCGCACGGGCCCGACGCACCGCGTCCGACACCGCACCGATCGCCTCGCGTTGGCCGATCACCTGACGGCCCAGCTCGTCCTCCATGCGCAGCAGCTTGGCCGCTTCGCCTTCGAGCAGACGCCCCGCGGGGATCCCGGTCCACGCGGCGACGACCTCGGCGATGTCGTCGGGGCCGACGGTCTCCTTCACCATCGGCTCGGTCTCCATGGTCGCGGACGCCTCGGCGATCTGCTTCTCGAGTGCCGGGATCTCGCCGTAGAGCAGCTCCGACGCGGTCGCGAGGTCGCCGTCCCGCTGGGCTCGCTCGGCCTGCACGCGCAGTGCATCCACCTGCTCCTTGAGCGCGCCGACCCGGTTCAGCCCGGCCTTCTCCTGCTCCCACCGGGTCTGCAGGGCGGCCAGTTGCTCCTGCAGGTCGGCCAGGTCCGCTCGCAGGGTGGCGAGCCGCTCCTTCGACGCCTCGTCGGTCTCGCGCGCCAGGGCCATCTCTTCCATGCGGAGCCGGTCGACCTGCCGCTGGAGCTGGTCGATCTCGACCGGACTGGAGTCGATCTCCATGCGCAGGCGTGAGGCCGCCTCGTCGACGAGGTCGATCGCCTTGTCGGGCAGCTGTCGAGCGGGGATGTACCGGTGCGAGAGGCCGGCGGCGGCGACGAGCGCCGTGTCCTCGATCTGGACCTTGTGATGCGCCTCATAGCGTTCCTTGAGGCCGCGCAGGATGGCGACGGTGTCCTCGACGCTCGGCTCGTCGACGAGCACCTGCTGGAACCGGCGCTCGAGCGCTGGGTCCTTCTCGACGTGCTCGCGGTACTCGTCGAGCGTGGTCGCCCCGATCATGCGCAGCTCGCCGCGCGCGAGCATCGGCTTGAGCATGTTGCTGGCGTCCATCGCCGAGTCACCCGTGGCACCCGCTCCGACGACGGTGTGCATCTCGTCGATGAAGGTGACGACCTGGCCGTCGGACTCCTTGATCTCGTCGAGCACGGCCTTGAGCCGCTCCTCGAACTCGCCGCGGTACTTCGCGCCCGCCACCATGGCCCCGAGGTCGAGGGCGACGAGCCGCTTGCCGCGCAGCGACTCCGGCACGTCGCCGGCCACCATGCGCGAGGCGAGGCCCTCGACGACGGCGGTCTTGCCGACGCCGGGCTCACCGATCAGCACCGGGTTGTTCTTGGTGCGCCGCGACAGCACCTGCACCACCCGACGGATCTCGGCGTCCCTGCCGATGACCGGGTCGATCTTGCCGTCGCGGGCTCGGGCGGTGAGGTCGACCCCGTACTTTTCCAGCGCCTGGAAGGTGCCCTCCGGATCCGCGGTGGTGACGCGGGCATTGCCGCGAACGCGCTCCAGGGCGTCCGCGAGGGCGGTCTCGGTGGCACCCGATGCCGACAGCAGGTCAGCCGCCTCACCGGGGACTCCGGCCAGCGCCACCAGCAGATGCTCGGTGCTCACGTACGAGTCACCACGCTCCTGCGCGCGCTCCTGGGCGCGCGCGAGCACGCGCTGCAGCGCGCCGGAGGCCTGCGGCCCGGACGCCGTTGCGCCCGCCACCTGCGGCAGTCGGTTCGTGGCTGCGTGCGCCTTTGCGGCGAGGTCGGGGCGCTCGACGCCGAGCGCCTGCAGCAGCGCGGCGGGGATGCCGTCCGTCTCGTCGGCCAGGGCGGCCAGCAGGTGCACCGGCTCCAGCTGGGGATTACCCCCGGAGACCGCGGCCTGCTGGGCGCTCGCCAGCGCCTCCCTGCTGCGGGTGGTGAACTCCATGTCGGCTCCCGTGGGTGTCGCTAGAAGGTGGATCGCGGGGGACGTCGCCACACGACGACCGCGGCGCTGTCGCGGAGCACGACCGAGCTGCCCGGGGTGCGGTCGACCTGCGCAAGCGCGTGACGAGCGGCGTCGAGCTCGGCTTCGAGCTCAGCAACCCGCTGGCGCAGCGTGGCGGTGAGCTGCTCGAGCTCGAGGATCCGCTTGACGCCGGTCAGGCCGATGCCCTCGCCGGAGAGCTGCTGGATCTCACGCAGCCGCTCGACGTCACGTGCGGAGTAGCGACGTCCACCGCCACTGGTGCGTTGCGGGCTGACGAGCCCCACCCGGTCGTACTGGCGGAGCGTCTGCGGGTGCATCCCGGTGATCTGGGCGACCACGGAGATGGCGAAGACCGGCGCGGCGTCGAAGTCGTCGAAGCTGCTGGCGTCCATCGTCAGTCCTTTCCGGCTTGCGCGATCAGGTCGGTGCGCGGGTCGTCGTCCGCCGTGGCCTCGGCGTACGCCTGCAGTGCCTTCTTGGCCTTGCCGTCGCTTCGTTGCGGAACGGCGACCTCGACGGTCACCAGCAGGTCGCCCTGCTTGCTCTTCATCGCGATCCCCCGTCCCCGTACGCGGAAGGTGCGGCCACTCGGGGTGCCGGCAGGGATCTTCAGGCTGACCGGCTCGCCGTCGAGCGTCGGCACGCTGACCGTGGCGCCGAGCGCAGCCTCGGCGAAGGTGATGGGCAAGGTCACGGTGAGGTGCTCGCCCTTCCGGCTGAACACCGGGTGTGGCTGCACGTGGACGGTGACGAGAAGGTCGCCGGCGGTACCACCGCCGCGCCCCGGAGCACCTTTGCCCGGCACCCGCAGCGTGCCGCCGTCCTTGATCCCGGCAGGGACGCGCACCTTGACGGTGCGCGTCTGCGGAGTGACGCCGACCCCCTGGCAGGTGCTGCACGGGTCGTCGACCACGGTCCCTCGTCCGTGACAGGCGCGACACGGCTCGGCGAAACCGAACCCGCCCTGCTGCCGGACGGTCTGACCGCTCCCTCCGCAGACGGCGCAGGTGTGGGGTGAGGTGCCGGGCTTGGCTCCGCTGCCGCCGCAGGTCGGGCAGGCGGCCTCCGAGCGCAGCTGGACCTGGGTGGTGACGCCGTTGACCGCCTCGCGGAAACCGAGGGTCACGCGCGCAGCAAGGTCGTCCCCCTTGCTCGCCCGACGGTGGCCCCCGCGCCCGCCCTGCCCGAACAGCCCGCCGAGCATGTCGCCCAGCCCGGAGTCCCCGAAGAGGTCGCCGAGGTTGACCGTGCTGGCGCCACCTGGACCGAACCCGCCGGGGGCCCCGCCGAATCCACCGCCGCCGAACGACCCGCCGTACTGACGCATCTCGTCGTACTCACGGCGCTTGGCGTCGTCGGAGAGGACGTCGTAGGCCTCGGAGATCTCCTTGAACTTCTCCTCCGCCTTGCTGTCACCGGCGTTGGCGTCCGGGTGGTACTGGCGGGCCAGCTTGCGGTACGCCTTCTTGATCTCGTCCGCGGTGGCGGTCTTGGTGACCCCGAGCAGGGCGTAGTAGTCCTTCTCGAGGTAGTCCCGAGCGCTCATGGGTCACCTCCTTCGGTGGTCTCGCGTCGTTCTCGGGTCAGGCGGGGGGATCGGCGACGGCGACCCGCGCCGGACGCAGCACGCGCCCCGCGAACCGGTAGCCGGGCTGGAAGACCGCGACGCACGTGGTCTCGGTGACCGCCTCGTCCTCGGTGTGGGTGAGCGCCTCATGGACCGTGGGGTCGAACGGCTCACCTGGGGTGCCGTACCTCTCGAGGCCGAGCTTGCCCGTGATCGCCTCCAGCGCCTCGGCGACCGACTTGAAGCCGCCGTTCAGCTCGTCGTGCTCGCGTGCCCGGTCGATGTCATCGAGCACCGTGAGCAGCTCAGCCAGCACCGCGGCCGTCGCCTGGTCGCGCACCAGCTCACGGTCACGGTCCACACGTTTGCGGTAGTTGGCGTACTCGGCATGGACACGCTGCACGTCGGAGGTGCGCTCGGCGAGCTGCGCCTCGAGCGCGGCCAGGTCGCCTTCGACGACTGCGGCCGCTGCCTGTTCATCGGCCAGTGCCTCATCAGGTGCAGAGGCAGCGACCGTGGCCGCCGCCTCTCGCACCTGACCGGTCTCAGGGTCGATGCGCCGCTTGTCGCGGATCACCGGACCACTCGGCTCCTGCTCCGTCATGCCTTCGCACCCTCGTCCGTGTCCCCCTCGTCGACGATCTCGGCGTCGACGATGTCGTCGTCGGGGGAGGTCGCTTCGGAACCGGCGGCCGGCGTGTCACCGCTCTGGTACATCGCGGCGCCGAGCGCCTGGCTGGCCGTCGCCACCTTCTCGACCGCGGCCTTGATCGCCTCGGTGTCCGTGCCCTCGGCCTCGAGCAGCTTCTTCAGCTCGGCGAGCGGCTCGTCCACGTTGGCCTTGGCCTCCGCAGGCACCTTGTCCGCGTTGTCGGCCAGGAACCGCTCGGTCTGGTAGACCAACGCATCCGCGGAGTTGCGGACCTCGGCCTCCTCGCGGCGGGCGGCGTCCTCGGCGGCGTGGCTCTCGGCGTCGGACATCATCCGGTCGATCTCCTCCTTGCTCAGCGCGGAGCCGCCGGAGATCTTGACCGAGTTCTCCTTGCCGGTGGCAAGGTCCTTGGCGTGGACGTGCACGATGCCGTTGGCATCGATGTCGAACGCGACCTCGATCTGCGGGATGCCGCGCGGTGCCGGTGGCAGACCGGTCAGCTCGAACATGCCGAGCTTCTTGTTGTACGCGGCGATCTCGCGCTCCCCCTGGTAGACCTGGATCTGCACCGACGGCTGGTTGTCGTCCGCCGTGGTGAAGATCTCCGACTTCTTGGTCGGGATCGTGGTGTTGCGCTCGATCAGCTTGGTCATGATGCCGCCCTTGGTCTCGATGCCCAGTGACAGCGGGGTCACGTCGAGCAGCAGGACGTCCTTGACCTCACCCTTGAGCACGCCCGCCTGCAGCGCTGCACCCACGGACACGACCTCGTCGGGGTTGACCGACTTGTTCGGCTCCTTGCCGCCGGTCAGCTCGCGCACGAGGTCAGCCACTGCGGGCATCCGGGTGGAACCGCCGACCAGGATGATCTGGTCGATGTCGCCGACCTTGATCCCGGCGTCCTTGATGACGGTCTCGAACGGCCGACGGGTGCGCTCGAGCAGGTCGTGCGTCATGTTCTGGAACTGCGCACGCGTGAGCGTCTCGTCGAGGAAGAGCGGGTTCTTCTCGGCGTCGATGGTGATGTACGGCAGGTTGATCGACGTCTGGCTGGAGCTGGACAGCTCGATCTTCGCCTTCTCAGCCGCCTCCCGGACGCGCTGCATCGCCATCTTGTCCTTGGACAGGTCGATGCCGTGCCCTGCCTTGAAGCGGTCGACGAGGTGGGTGACGACGGCGTCGTCCCAGTCGTCGCCCCCGAGGTGGTTGTCGCCGCTGGTCGCCTTGACCTCGACGACACCCTCGCCGATCTCGAGCAGGGACACGTCGAACGTGCCGCCACCGAGGTCGAAGACGAGGACCGTCTGCTCGAGGTCACCCTTGTCGAGCCCGTACGCGAGGGCGGCCGACGTCGGCTCGTTGATGATCCGGAGGACGTTCAGGCCGGCGATCTCGCCGGCCTCCTTGGTCGCCTGGCGCTGGGCGTCGTTGAAGTACGCGGGCACGGTGACGACGGCCTCGGTGACCGGCTCACCGAGGTACGCCTCGGCGTCGCGCTTGAGCTTCTGCAGCACCCGGGCGCTGATCTCCTGGGCGGTGTAGGCCTTGCCGTCGATGTCGACGGACCAGGTCGTGCCCATGTGGCGCTTGACCGACCGGATGGTGCGGTCGGGGTTGGTGACCGCCTGGCGCTTGGCGACCTCGCCGACGAGGACCTCGCCGTTCTTGGCGAAGGCCACGATGCTCGGCGTGGTGCGGGCGCCCTCGGCGTTGGCGATGACGGTGGGTTCGCCACCCTCGAGGACCGAGACGACCGAGTTGGTCGTCCCGAGGTCGATTCCGACGGCTCGGCCCATGGATCTGGCTCCTTCGTTGTGGCTCGATGATGCGGAAACTGCGGTATGGCCTATCACATAACATGAGTCGTGACGGCGCAAGTCGTGACATTGACATAACGACGAGGACCCCCCGGATCTTCCGGAGGGTCCTCGTCGTCGGTGTGACCTACGTCACACGAGTGGGCTACCGCAGGCGGATAGTCGACGGCCTTGCTGGAGACCTTGTCAATCGACCGGCCGGCGCCGTTCTTCTGCTTGACGGCCTTGCCCAGCGTCCGGTACTTGCCTGCCTTCTTGATCTTCACGGTGACCTTGGCGGTGCCCTTCGTCCCGGTCTTGGTGCTCTTCACCGTGGTCCACGAGTTTCCGGACTTCGACGCCTTCTGCAGCGCCACCGGCAGGCCCTTGATCACGTCCTTGCTGTCCGGACGCGCCAGCTTCAGCGTGAACGTCACCTTGCCGCCCTTGCGCACCTTGGTCGCGCTCGCCTTGATGGTGGCCTTGTTCTTGGCCAGCGAGACGCGCGCCACCTTGGTGGTGAGGCCGTCGCTCACGCCACTTGCGCCGGCGGCGCCGGAGACCCACACGTCCCACGGCGAGCTCGGATCGAGGGCCGCGCCGGTGGTGTTCCACCAGCCGGTCGTGCCGTTGGCCGGTGGGACGTCGACGACGCCGGTGGCCTTGGCGATGAACCGCGGCGAGAGCCAGTTCGATCCCTTCCGCGCGAACACCGCCAGGGACGGCCCGTCGACGGTGCCCTCGTCGTTGGCGACGACGAGGACGTTCCCGGCCCCGTCGATCGCCAGGTCGGGGCTGAACCAGTCGGCCGTTGCGCTCTTCAGTGTCTTGTCGGAGGCGAGCGAGACCCCGGAGCCGGTGTTGATGCCGAAGACGCGCACGGCGTTCCGGCCGGACGCGTTGACGGTGGCGGCGGCGTAGAGCTTGTTGCTGCGCCACGCGACTCCGGTGAACGCCAGGCCTCCCAGGTCGAGCGTGTCGCCACCGGTCTGGGTGACCGGGGTCGGCGGGTTGAGGGGGTTGGCCGGGAAGACGACGTTCTTGCTGAACGAAGGCGCCTTGTTCTTCGCCGCCCCCGTGTAGGTGGTGACGGTGACGTCGTTGGTGTCGGGGATCGCCACGAACGCGTTGGCCTGCTTCGTGTCGTTGACCGCAGGCGCCTGGCCGTCGTAGGTGCTGTTCACACTCGCCGCCCAGCCCCCGAAGCTGTCGTCGCCGGCGTAGTAGGGCGCCTTGGGGAAGATGAAGATGCGGTTGGCGACGGTCGCGTCGTCCGGGTCGTCGGCCACGGTGGTGACGACGAGCTTGTCCGAGCTCACACCGATGAGTGGCTTCGACTCCTCGGCGTCGATCCGGCCGGGCTCCTCCTGCGTGGACGTCGAGAAGGCGAACTCGACCGGGTCGAGCCACTTCTTGCCCGTCAGCGGGGCGGCGGCGGTGCCTTTGGAGATCCGCATCACCACGCCGATGTCACCGCTGTTGTCAGCCACCGCAACGGCGACGAAGCGCTTGCCCACGGGGTCGTAGACCACGTCCGGCTGGCTGACCACGACGGGGGAGCTGAGTCCGAAGAACTGCAGCAGGGTTTTGCTCCCACCCTTGGGGGCCGATCCGGTGGACTTGACGAAGGCGAGGACCCGAGGTCCAGCCGTCTGCACCACGTGCTTCGGACCGGCTGCGACCGACACGCCGTTCGAGCCGACCCCCTGGACGCCGGTCCACACCTGCAGGATCTGGATCTTCTTGGAGACGGCCACCCGAGCGCTGGCCGCACCGACCGCCGAGCCCGGCGACCGCACGGTGGCACGGGCCGCCCTCGCGTCGGCGCCGCCGCCGCTGACCGCGTCGGTGGACACGGGTCGGAAGCTCGGTCCGCTGCTTGCACCGGCGCCGTTCGCCCCGGTCACGGGAACGAGCACCAGCCCTGCGACGAGAGCCGTGGCGACCCCCACAGTTGCCCCACGCACACGACGTACTGTCACAACGATCCTCCTGGGGACTCTTGCGAGCGCGCGGCAGCGCCCCGACAGCCGCGCGTGGACCACGCTATTGCGCCATCTCGCTGCGGGCTAGCGTCCACCCGGGGTCAGGGTGCGAAAATTTGCCTCCGCTGACCGGCGAGTCAGTGAATGTCACAGTCCGGAACCGATCGCCCGCAACCGCCGATGGCGTCGGTAGGCTCCCCAGCACTTCACTTCAGGAGGACTCGTGCAGCCAGCCCTCGCCATCGGCCTGGTGATGACCCTGGTGGTCGCCCTCGTCGCCGGACGCCGCGCCTTCATGCTGTGGCGACTGATCCGCGTCGGCCAACCGCGACCGGCGGGAACGCTGCCCGATCCGCGGCAGCTCGTCGAGGCCGAGGCCGTCGAGGTGCTGGGGCAGCGCAAGCTGCTGAAGTGGACGGTGCCGGGGATCGCCCACGCGTTCGCGTTCTGGGGATTCATCATCCTGGGACTCACCATCGTCGAGGCGTACCTGTCGATCATCGACCCGGAGCTGACGATCCCGGTCATCGACGAGTGGGCGGTCGTGGCCTTCGTCGAGGACCTGTTCGCCGTCCTCGTCCTGGTGGCCCTGGTTGTCTTCACGGTGATCCGCATCAAGCAGAACCCCAACAACCGCGGTCGCGCGTCGCGCTTCTACGGCTCGCACACCGGAGCCGCCTGGCTCGTGCTCTTCATGATCTTCAACGTCGTCTGGACGCTGCTCTTCTACCGTGGCGCGAAGATCAACTCAGGGCACTTCCCGTACCCCGACGACTTCGCGTTCGGCTCGCAGTTCTTCGCGAACCTGCTCGAGCCGCTCGGCGAGAGCACCAACGAGAAGCTCGCGACGATCGGCGTGCTGCTGCACCTCGCGGTGATCCTCGGCTTCCTCGTCATCGTCGTGTACAGCAAGCACCTCCACATCTTCGTGGCACCGATCAACGTCGCGTTCTCGCGGCGTCCGAACGCGCTCGGCCCGATGCTGCCCATGTACTCCGGTGGACAGCCGATCGACTTCGAGGACCCGGGCGAGGACGACGTGTTCGGACGCGGCAAGCTCGAGGACTTCACCTGGAAGGGCATGCTCGACTTCGCGACGTGCACCGAGTGCGGCCGCTGCCAGTCCCAGTGCCCGGCGTGGAACACGGGTAAGCCGCTGTCGCCGAAGCTGCTCATCATGAGCCTGCGGGACAACGCGTTCGCCCAGGCGCCGTACCTCATCAAGCAGAAGCACCCGGACTACCTGGCCTCCACGGGTGGTGCGCATCCGCCGGTCCCGGTCGATCTCACCGCCTTCTCGCAGAGCGTGCAGGACGCCGCGGAACGTCCTCTCGTCGGCCCGACCGAGCACGACGAGAGCGGGCACGCCATCGGCGGCGGCGTCATCGACCCCGACGTCCTCTGGTCCTGCACGACGTGCGGAGCCTGCGTCGAGCAGTGCCCCGTCGACATCGAGCACATCGACCACATCACCGACATGCGCCGCTTCCAGGTGCTGATCGAGTCGGAGTTCCCCGCCGAGCTCGGTGGCCTCTTCAAGAACATGGAGAGCAAGGGCAACCCGTGGGGCATGAACGCGTCCTCGCGGATGGACTGGGCCGCCGACCTGCCGTTCGAGGTGAACGTCGTCGAAGGCCCACTCGACGACGACACCGAGTACCTGTTCTGGGTCGGCTGCGCCGGTGCCTTCGAGGACCGAGCGAAGAAGACCACGCAGGCGGTCGCCGAGCTGCTGCACATGGCCGGCGTCACCTTCGCGGTGCTCGGTGAGGGGGAGACCTGCACCGGCGACTCCGCGCGCCGTTCCGGCAACGAGTTCCTGTTCCAGATGCTCGCGCAGCAGAACGTCGAGGTGCTCAACGAGGTCGGGGCCAAGAAGATCGTCGTCACCTGCGCCCACTGCTTCAACACGTTGCGCAACGAGTACCCGCAGGTCGGCGGTCACTACGAGGTCGTCCACCACACGCAGCTGCTGAACACGCTGGTGCGCGACGGCAAGCTGACCCCGGTGTCGTCCGTGTCGGAGAAGGTCACGTATCACGACCCCTGCTACCTCGGTCGCCACAACAAGGTCTACAGCCCTCCTCGCGACCTCATCGGGGCCTCCGGTGCCGACTTCGCCGAGATGCCGCGCAACTCCGAGCGCGGGTTCTGCTGCGGAGCAGGCGGTGCTCGGATGTGGATGGAGGAGAAGATCGGCAAGCGGGTCAACACCGAGCGCACCGAAGAGGCCATCGGCACCGGCGCGCAGACGATCGCGGTCGGCTGCCCCTTCTGCAAGGTCATGCTCAGCGACGGCGTCTCGGAGGTGCAGTCCGAGGTCGAGCGCGAGGAGCAGGTGCAGGTGGTCGACGTCGCCCAGCTGCTGCTGAAGGCCGCGAAGAATGGCGCCGCTGCGGCGGGCTGAGCCCCCAGCCCGCCGCGTGCGTGCCTGGTGGACGTGCCGGAACGCTGCGCTTCCGCATGGTGGAACCGCGCGCCCCGATTTGGAACACCAGTGCTCCGTCCTGCACCATGGAGGCGTCCTTCCAGCACGACCGCCGACCCCTGTCGGCCCTTCCCTAGAGGTGTCTCCTGTGAGTTCCGTCGTCGCCCCCGTCGAGCGTCTCGTCCAGCGGTTCCAGATCTGGCGCTACGAGGAGCAGAGCACCGCTCGTGCCCGCAGCCAGCGTGATGCGCACGAGCGTCTGCAGATCGCGCGCGCCAGCCACCTGCACTGACCCGCGGGCTGAACGTCTGCCGCGGATCTGACGGCTCTGTCACACTGGCCAGACCTGCTGAGGGGGTCGCCATGAGACGTGTCGCTGATCTGACCGCTCGCGCCTGGAAGCGCCTTCTCATCTGGCGCTACCAGGACCAGCAGCGCGATGCCTTCCGCCAGGACCGCGACGCCGCTGAGCGGCTCCAGCACCAACGCGAAGGCGGCAGTCCCTACGGCCCGCCCCCCATGAGCATGCACTGACGCGACCCGTCTCCACCGGCCACGCACCCAGCGGGCTGGTCGTCAGCCCTGCGGGATGTCGGTGCGGTGGAAGTTGAGGAACGACTTGCTCGGCGTCGGGCCCCGCTGGCCCTGGTAGCGCGAGCCGTACTTCTCAGACCCGTACGGGTGCTCCGCGGGCGACGAGAGCCGGAACAGGCACAGCTGGCCGATCTTCATGCCCGGCCACAGCTTGATGGGCAGCGTGGCGACGTTGCTCAGCTCGAGCGTGACGTGGCCCGAGAAGCCGGGGTCGATGAAGCCCGCCGTGGAATGGGTCAGCAGGCCGAGGCGTCCGAGCGAGGACTTGCCCTCCAGCCGCCCCGCGACGTCGTCGGGGAGCGAGACCACCTCGTACGTGGACGCCAGCGCGAACTCGCCCGGGTGCAGGATGAACGGCTCGTCGCCCTGAGGCTCGACCAGGCGGGTGAGCTCGGGCTGCTCCTTCGCCGGGTCGATGTGCGGGTAGCGGTGGTTCTCGAAGACGCGGAAGTAGCGGTCGAGCCGGACGTCGACGCTGGACGGCTGCACCATCGCGGCGTCGAACGGGTCGAGCTGGACGCGTCCGGCGGCGATCTCGGCTTGGATGTCTCGGTCGGAGAGGAGCACGCGGGGAGACTACTAGCCGGGTGAGTCGGGTCGGAGGACAGCGGTCACCAGCTGATCGATCAGCCATCTCCGGTACTGGTCCCGGCGTCCACCCCCGCTCGCGGACGAGACCGAGGTACAGGCGAGGCTCGGTCAGCGCCCAGACGATGTCGGCTGTCGTCTCCCGGTCGTGCGCGAGGGCCTCGTCGCGCACGAGCGCCACGAACTCACCCATTCCCAGACGTCGTCGTTTCTGGCCACGGACCTGCTCAGCCCGCACCTGCTCGTCGACGCCGGACGCTTGAGTCACGACGTCGTGCAGCTCGGCCAGGCGCTCATGGGTCTCGGTCAGCGAGCCCACGAGCAGCTCGATCTGCCGGCGCGCGTCTGGCTCGGCGGCGATGCGCCGGGCAATGTCCCGCTCGGCGACCGGGACCGGCTCGTCGTCACCGACGATGGCCACGTCGACGAGGCGTTTGAGCAGCCCGGCCTTGCCCCCGAAGGCAGCATTCACGGTGGCCGGTGCCACACCGGCGGACGTCGCGATGTCGGCGACCGTGGTGGCCGCGTAGCCGCGCTCGACGAAGAGTGCACGCCCCGCGTCCATCACCGCCCTCCGGGTCGCGGCCGCCTGCTGCTGTCGACGGGTGGAGTCGTACGGACGCCTTGACACCTGATCTCAATTCCCTATAGTCATCACTATTCAATAGATGGAAGTCTAGCCTAGCGGCCGGATTCACGCGAGGAGGACCCATGTACGCCTTCTGCCAGGACATGCCCGGGATCACCTTGGGGGGTCAGGCCGAGCTCGCCGCCCTCATCCCTCCGACAGCTCTCGAGAAGTGCCTCGCGCACGTCGTCGGTCCCATCGACGGCGGCGTCCGCATGATCGACGTCTGGGAGAGCGAGGACGACTACCGGGCGTTCATGCGGGACCACCTCTACCCGGCCCTCGCCCAGCTGCAGCAGCACCAGCCCCTTCAGGACACCCGAGGCCTGCCCCCCTTCTCAGTGCTCGAGGTCACCGGCGACGGTCACACCGCCGCCATCGCCGGCCGCTGACGGCGGCTATCATCGTCGCTGCGAGCGAGCCAGCAGCTCGCGGCCGCGGGTGTAGTTCAATGGCAGAACATCAGCTTCCCAAGCTGACAGTGCGAGTTCGATTCTCGTCACCCGCTCCACCGCTCGCCTTCGAAGTCGCAGGTCTCTGCCGGTCGAGCCACAGAAGGCGCCACGACAAGGAGCCGGACTTGATGGTGTCCAGGGCTGAGCAGTCTTTCAACTCGTCGCGCCCGACTCAGGAGGATTGATGAAACTTCTGCTCACATCGGGGGGCGTCACCAACACCAGCATCCGCGAGGCGCTGGTCGATCTGCTAGGCAAGCCGATTGCCGACTCCAACGCCCTGTGTATCCCCACCGCGCAGTACGGGCACCCATGGGTCGGCCCTGGCGAAGAGGCTTGGCGGTTCATCGCTGGAAAATCCGAGAATCCCATGGTCGACCTGGGCTGGAAGTCGGTGGGTGTGCTCGAACTCACCGCGCTGCCCAGCATCGACGAAGAGGCTTGGGTGCCGCTAGTCCGGGACACGGACGTCCTGCTTGTAGCAGGCGGCGACGTCCTCTACCTGTGCCACTGGATGCAGAAGTCCGGACTCGCAGACCTGCTCCCGACACTGAACGAAACGGTATGGGTGGGACTGAGCGCCGGAAGCATGGTGATGACCCCCGAGGTCGGGGAGGACTTCATCCAGTGGAGACCATCGGACGGTGACGGCACCACGCTAGGCATTGTGGATTTCTCGATCTGCCCTCACCTTGCTCAGGACGGCGAGCCGGGTAACTCCATGGCTGAGGCGGAGCAGTGGGCGGCTGGCATCTCCGCCCCCGCCTACGCCATCGACGACCAGACGGCCATCAAGGTGGCCGACGGCGCCGTCGAAGTCGTGTCAGAGGGAAACTGGAAGCTGTTCACCTGACGAGAGCCGTGGACAGTCATCGAGGTGGCGAGGCAACCGCTCACGTCCCGGCAGCTGCTCTGCTCTACCTGGCCCAGCGCACGGGCAGAAGCCGCGTGGTCGCACGCTCCTCCGACGTCACCTGACGCAGCCGATCCCAGGGAAACACGAGCGCAATCACCGTCAGGGCCCATGCCGAGTAGTCCAGGCCCAGAAGCAGCCCAATCCCCGCGTGCATACCGACGATGCCGGCGGCGAAGAGATAGCGGGTTCGTCGGCCCCACAACAACAGTGGCGCTCCCAGCTCGAGCACGAGCGTGGCGCCCGCGACTACCGGTGGCAGCCACGTACCGGCGATGGCGACCGCCAAGGCAGGGGCGAGCGAGTTGTCCGACTGGGCGCCGGCGTACAGGACCCATGAGAGGTTGTCACTCAAGACCCAGTCCGGTCCGCTCACCATCACCTTCCGCAGACCTGCCATGAAGTACACGGCGGCCATGACGATGATGGCGAGTCGCGGGGGCCAGCCAGCGGCAATGCTCTCGCGCCGGTCCCACGCGCGCGCCCACCGAGGGGCGAACAGCACTGGAACGCTGGCCAGCAACAGCAGCACCTCGTTGTGCATGATCTTGCCGGCGCTGCTGTGGAAGGCGCCGAGAAGGAGCAGACAAGCCCATGCGGTGCCGAAGCTGGGGCGCGTCCACCTGCCCAGCACGCAGAGCACGACCGCCGACAGACCGACGACTTCGATCAGCGTGAGGACCCACGCCGACGGCACGGTGTCCAGCCATGCCACCACAGGCACGGGACGAAACAGCTCGGCGGGGCGGCCGCTCATGGACCACCACTGATGCGTGATCAGGCGGAGCCCGATGATGAGGACCAGTGCGATGCGCACACAAGCGACACGATGGGCGGAACCCGGTGCGAAGAGCGCCCTGTCGAACCACGCCAGGCGCCCAAGACCGGCGACACGTTGGCTCACCGCGGGTCGACTTCGAGCGTGACGACCTGCGACACCTCACGGGCCGGCTCGTTCAACTCGCTGGGAACGCGAGAAACGATGCGAACCACTCGCACCATCTCGATCTCGTCCGGATCGTAGCCAGCGGCCACAAGCCATGCGCGCACCGCGCCCCGCTGCTCGTCGATGCTGGCATCCGTCAGAGTGGGGAGGACGTGATGACTGCCCCAATGCGACGCTGGCAACGAGGCCAGTGGCACCTGTTCTGCCCTACCGCCACTGATGGCGTACAGGCTCCACGACGTCTGCTCCGCTCCGCGCACCTGGCTGAACAAGGAGAACCCCGACAGGGGCCACCACTCGTCGTCCGCGGCGAAGCAGACGATCATCAGTCCCAGCAGAACCGTGGCCACGCCACGCCCGAGCCACCGGTTGTCGGTGGACTCAGCGTCTACAGGGCGCATGAGTCCGTGCCACCCGGCATGTGCTGACGGTTTCGGGCAATCCATCGATAGACAGGAGCGGCCAGCCAGCAAACCGGGGGTTTCTCGATGACGAACCCCGCGGCCGAGATGACAGGTCCGCAGGAACGCATCGCCCGCGCAATGGCCGCATGGGCGCGGTACCTGTTCCCCTCGCCGTCGAGCCACCATGCTGCGGTGGTGACATCGTCCACCGACAGGTCGAACGTTCGAAGGTCGAGCGATTGCCAAGCTGCGATCGTGGCTGCGTCGCGCTTCATGTGTCGCTCGAGCCACTTCGCCGACGTCGTGCAAAAGGCACAGTCGGCGTCATAGATGAGCAAGAACGACGAAGGTGCAGTCTCACCCTCTCGGAGCTCCTGCGCTCTGGACATCACTTGGCTCCTGATGAAGCGGTTGCTGGAACTCCAGAACCCTGGTCGATATTACAATCAACGCCGGTATGGCAAAGACGATGCCGACCGCAGGAATCGCCACCCCAGAGTCGTTGACCGCGAACCCGATCGCCATGGCCACGAGCCACGCTGTGAGGGCCGGTCGCAAGGTGGGAGCGCGCTCAAACGCCTCGCGGAGCACTGCCACGCGGCCGGTGCCGGCCCTCATGAGCACGACCAGTCCAAAGACCATCGCTGACGGCACCAGCACTCCGAGAAAGCTGCTGCCGAGAATATTGATGTTGTTGCCCAGCTTTCGAAGCAACACGTCCAACAGCTCACCGTCGAGCACCTGTTGAACGAAGCGACCAAAGTGCGACTGTTCGTCGGCCGGGCGCAACCAGTCGAGCACGGCCAGCGTGGTGACAATGGCCAGGCCCATGCCCAAGAGCGCGAGCATCCGAGGCCACGAGACTCTGAGGTCGAGCACTCCCAGCGTCAGGACACCGAACGCGGGCGCCAAAGCGAGCACGCCACCGAAGTCACTACCGAGCGCGGGCAATCCATCGACCAGCAGACAGGCCAGCCCTATGGCTATCACCAAGGCAGCCGCCCACCGCCGGCGACCTGAACGCACCAGCCCATCGGAGAGGAAGGCGGCAGCGAAGATTCCAGCGGTCACGAACAAGGCGAAGGCAACGTTTCCGAAACCGTAGAGCCGCCCCGCTATCACCGGCGAATAGCCCATCAAGCTCGCGGTCTGCAGGTAGTCCTCGCCCACAACGTCGATGGCCAGGACCAGTGCGGTGACCGACGCAACGATCGACACTTCCCCGAGGATCCCCGGGATTTTGCGACCCAGAAGCGAGACACCCGCGGTCAACAGGGCCACGGCGATGCACGCCAGGACGAGGCCCATGCGAGGCCGGGACCACGTCCACCACGGGAAGTAGTTGGCCAGGAATGTGGCGATGGGCATCGCGGCGAAGGTCAGCGCCAGGAACCCCGTGACACGAAGGAGATGCCTTCGACGCGCCGAGGTGCGCGGCTGACCGCGCAGGACCCAGGCGGCGAAGGAGTACAGGATCAGCTGCAGGGTGACCAGAGCCGTGAAGAAGGCCGGAGCGACGTCGCCGTAGGCGTCGACCTTTCGATCCAGGTTGACGAGGTCCGCGTTGCGCTCCTCGACTGTTCCCTGTGCGGGTGTGCTCTGGACCGGGGCACCGACGAAGTCGGTTGCCGGCGGTAGCTCCAGGAGCTGGTAAAGGGTGGGAGTGATGTCCGTCAGCAGAATCAAACCCGTGAGCCTCGTGGACGTGCTCGTGAGGTAGCCAAGCGACGAATCCCCGTCGGACAACGATGCTGCCTGCAGTCTTGCCGAGGGCGCGGAGTCTGCCAGGCCGAGCAGCAACACCGTCGCCGACTCTGGGACCTTGGCCAACAGCTCGCCCAGCGCGGCATCCGCTGCTGCCACTTGCGCATGGCGATCGACTTCGTTACCCGGACGCAGATCAATCGACGCTACTTCCACAACTGACAGTTCGCAGGACGCGAGTCTGCCGGAGGTGGCCGCGGTGGCAGCAGGATAGTAGTTCTCCACATGCCCCGACTCGTCTGCAACGGCGAGTGCAGCACGCGCGCCATAAGCGGCGGTGCAGGTGCCGTTCAGCTTTGCTGCCTCACCAAGCTGACCCAGACGCGCGTTGAACGAGAGCTCGCCGTTGTAGGCAACCAGAGATTCCCAGCTCTCGACTTGGGCGCCTTCCCGTTGTAGCTCGACTTCCGGGTCAGGCGGGCAGAAGTCATTCAGGGCAGGTACGTTCTCCGTTTCGTCCGTTCCTTGGACTCGTTGCGCGGCCGCGCGTCGCCCTGCACCAACCGTCAACCAACCGTCAACGGCACATGTGACACGAAAGACCGATCGCACAGAAAGCTGTGCGCCGCCTGCGTCGGCAGTCAGTGCGTAGAGGTTGGGGGTCGCTTCGGGATCGATGTCACCCCAGCTCAACCCAGGGATTCCGACAACGACCACCGGGGCGTCGGACGCTGCGTGGGATGGTTGGGCGGCCCCTGCTACTGCGCCTGCTACCGCCAGCAACACCAGCGTGGCCCGGATGGCACGCGACGGTGTACCCAGGGATCGCCACACAGCCGAGAGTCTAGGTGTCACGCGACCGGTACCTCGTCGCCGCCTGCGATGTCGTTGGCGCCCCCTCGGAGACGGCGGACTGCGGCGACTACCACGTGCTGATTCACAAGAGGACGTACGCCAGGCCCATGACCGCAAGACCGATGACAGACGCCAAGACCGCCATCGAACTGATCCTGTTCGCCTGCTTGAGCTCACAGAGGTCCGCGTCAGACACGTCCGGTTGTCGCGCGGCTGCTCGAAGGCGCAGCCACACGATCGCCAGAATCACGCACCCAACAAGGGTCGCGATGCCGAAGAACACCAGCGCAGGCACCATCAGTTGTCACGCTCCCAACCGGCGGTTGTCTCGCGACATCATCCCACGGGTTCGGACGCCGCCTGGGCGCGCTCGTCGAGCAGCGTTCGCCCCCATACGTCACGGATCAGTGCGCCGTACTCCTCGGCAGTGACCCCGCGTGCGCGAAGCAGCTCGTAGTACGTGGAGGAATTCATCGACCACACCAAGAGGGCTGCGCGCTCGTCGTCGATCCCGTCCCGCATCTGGCCGGTGGCACGCAGCTCCCGGACGAGGAGACCCATGTTGTGCGCTCGCCTGTCGTTGACCTGTTCGTACATCTCTCGACACGCGGGGTCGTCACGCCCCGCCACCCTGAGCGCCTCGAGAAGGGGTGCCGTCCGCGGAAGCAGGCGGGTGAGGGCGTCGACGTAGACGTCGATCTTCTCGGAAGCCGTCGGGGCCCTCCTGATGTCCTGGACATAGTGCCGTTGCTCGGCGTCGAGCGGACCTTCCCCCTCGCTGAGGATCGAGTCGTGCACGGCGAGCAGCAGCTGGGGTTTGCGGCCCACAGCGGCGTACAAGGTGTCGACGGAGACACCAGCCGCCGCCGCGATGTCTGCCACAGAGGTCTCGGCGTAGCCGCGCTCGCTGAAGAGGCGGCCTGCGGCGTCGATGACCGCCGCCCGGGTCCGGACCGCCGCCGCGCGCCGGACCGGTGAGTCGTACGAGCGGCTCTTGACGCCTCGAGTCATGCGACCTACCGTACCAATTGATCCGAAGTTATTTCGGATCAATTACGGGTACCGGAGGTGACCATGTCGACCCTCTCCCAAGAAACCGTCGTCATGAAGGAGCCCGGCACCAGTCGAGGCACCTGGGCGATGGGCTCCCTGTTCGAGCACCTGCTCGACGCGCCTCCCGAGTCGGGTCAGCTCGGCGTGGCTCTGGTGACGCAACCTCCCGGTATCGCCACCCCGATGCACCGCCACACCCGCGAGGCTGAAGCGTTCTTCCTGTTGGACGGTCGCATGCAGTACCGGGCCGGGGGCGAGGACTACGAGCTGTATCCCGGGTGCTTCATCTACCTACCGTCCGGCGTGCCGCACGCCTTTCGCATCCGCGGCGACAAGCCGGCGCGCTTCTTGGGGCTCGCGAACCCGGGCGGACTGTTCCACCTCTATGAGGAGGTCGGAGCGCCGGCGCAAGACCTGCGACTGCCCGGCGCCGACGGGCCACCACTCGAGGAGGAGATCCCTCGCTGGAACCAGGTGGGCCCTCGGTACGGACTCGAGGTGGTGGGCCCACCGATTCCCGAGTGAGTCGGTCTGCCACCCCCGTTAACCCAGCTGCGGTCAGTTGCTGCTCGGACGCACCTGTGCGCGTCCCATCGCCAGGTAGGCGACGGGACCCACCGGCTGGACGAAGCACGCCAGAGTCCACCACGCCTTGGATCCCTTGACCTGGTCGCTCGGACGGCGAGCAAGGTCGACGAGCGCCGCAGTCGTCAGTACCACCTCGACGGCACCGCCGACCACGAGAACGGCGCGTTGCCGGTTGCTGAGATCGCTCCACCGCTTCTTCGCCACGCGACCAGGCTAGTCTCAGCCTTCCGGCATCCTGCGGCGGAGACCCACCGGGTCCTGGGCGAGCGGGAAGGCCAGCGATCCTGCTCCCACCCACCAATGCATCACCTCGTAGGTGAGTCGTCCAGCGGCGACAGAAGGGTCGCCCTCGGTCAGCCGGGCTGCCTCAGCTGGGCTGCACGAGAAGATGGCCATGCCCCTGAAGGACGGGTCGCTCTGCTCGTCGAAGGGGCCGTTGACGACGATGGCGCCGCTCCTGCGGAGCTCTGCCCGGTAGGCCAGGTGGCGCTCCTGAAGCTGATCGAGCACCTCGTCCGACAGCGCCGGCGCCTCCTGCGGACGCCGCAGCATGACGAGCGTGTAGACGTCGAACTCATCCGGCATGTTGGGATCGGGCATCGTTCGCTCCTCGAACCGCCTCGGTCAACCGCTGGCGCGCTCAGGCGTCGTGTCCGCGTCCCGGACCTCACTGACGGCCCCGACCAGCGCGTGCTTGGCAGCGTCGTACAGCCACTGTGCCTGCTTGGGGGAATCGCCGATGGCGGTGACTCCGATGTCTCCTGCGACCGCGATCGCGCTGGCCATGTGGAACGCAATGCCGGTCTGCGTCTCCTCGTCCCACCCCAGCTCGGTCTCCTCGATGACGTCCAACAGGTCGTCCGGTGTCAGCGTGGCGAATGCGTCGTGGTGCATGTGGTCGGTAGCCAAGTACGTCTTGGCGCGCCCGCGTGAGACGAGCTCGGCAGTACTGGCGTCATAGCTGGTGTCGGTCAACGCCTGCAACGTGAGCATCGGATGCGTCGTGCCACCGTTACGGAGGTTGACCTCGACCGGGCGCAGCTGCCAACCGTCTTCGGCGTGCCGGATCGCGACGAAGTCGATCCCGAAGCGACCGATGACCCCGCGGCTCGCCAGCTCCTTGCCGATCGCGAGACCCGGCTCAACGAGCAGTCGCGCGTAGTCGTCGTGCGCGGGGAACTTGCACCCGAGGTACGTCTGCTGGTGGGTGCCGCCGAGCACTTGGTCGTGCGTCGAGAGCACCTCGACCTCGCCCAGCGGACTCGCGCGCAGCTGGATGCTCGGACTGCAGAAGTCATCGCCCTTGACGAGCTCTTCGACGATCCCGCCGGTGCGTTCCAGCGCCTCGAGGAAGGCATCGGGTTCGACCGTCGTGTCCTCGGCCTCCAGCGAACGGACCGCCTGCTCGACCTGGCTCCGACTGGCGTGCGGCGGCAGCCGGACGACGGCGTTCCCCAGACCGCTCACGCCTTCGTCCAGCTTGACCATCACGTCACCGACGGCTGACTCGGCCTGGATCTGCTGCACCGCGCCGAGTACGTCACCCAGGTCCCGAACACCCTCGACGCCCCGCGGCCCGGGGTGTCCCGCGCGAGCGAAGACCTGACGGCTGCCGGACTTGCTGCCGAGGAACGACAAGGATGGATCCGGGCCGTAGACCGGTGTTCGCAGCGCCAGGCCGAGCTGAGCCTCCAGCTCGGTCGACATGAACGGGATGATCAGCGTGTGCTCCGAACCCTCGAGCATCCGTCGCAGCCGCTCGATGACGCGAGGTCGCTCGAGAATCTTCTGCGTCAGCGGGCGGAACGAGCTGTCGCTCAGCGAGACGACAGTCAGCCGCTCACGCAGCTCGTGGGGATCCAGCCCGGGGATCAGCGTGAGGTAGTAGTCGACCAGTCTCGGCAGCATCGGCTGCGACGTGACGTAGACGACGCGCGTGTTCTTCGCCTTCGCCAGCAGCAGGACGTAGCAGAGGTAGCGCTCCTCGTAGGCCGTCGCCAGGGGTGCCATGTGATCGGGCAGGTCGACGCTCAGCGAGCTGAGGACGATCACGGTGCGGGGAGGACCGTCGCTCGTCCGCAGGGTCATGTCCGGCCACATGTCGATCAGCCGCTGCTGGATCTGGTGGAACCTCGGTGCGTCCGGGGACTCGTCGGGCATGGCACCTCCCCTCCGTTCCCCGAGCCTAGGGCGCAACGCGTCCGGTCTGCTGGCTTCGTCAGGAACGCGCGGTTCCGCCACTTGCAGCGTGCAACCCCGCCGCCCAGCCCGGTGCGCGTCCTCCCTGCGGTGGTCTCACCTCGCGCAGGTCGTGCCCGCTGGTCGCGAGCAGCCACGCGATGATCGAGTTGGAGTTCCACATATCACCGACGCCGAGCTCGTCGCGTCCCCAGATGAGCGCCGGGCATCGCGGCACCGCAGCGAGAAGCCCTGCCGCTCGGTCCGCGTCCGCGCTGACCCGGATCGGGCTCTCGACGGCGTGACGACGGTCGGGGATCACCCCGTCACGCCAACGTCGCACCTCGTACCGGAAGAAGCGGGACCGCCCGAGGGTGGCGAGGAGCACGGGTCCGCTGACCGCGACGCCACGATCCGCGTCCGGGACGCCCCAGGCCGGTGTCATCTCCACGGTGTACCGGACACCGTCGGAGAGCACTTCCAGACCGGCGTGGAACAGCTGTTGGGGTGCTCGCCGGTTGCGGCGCGCTGTCAGCTGCTCGTACGCGCGACCACTCCAACGGACCAGGGGTGTGCGTCCACCGACCCCCAGCGGCAGCCACAGCAGGTCGACGGAGTTCCGACTCACGCGGTCCACCCCACTGTCCGACGGCGTCAGGGTGCAGGTGACACCTTGACAGGGGAGGACCCTACTTCGACGATGCCCTGAGGTGACGGCGCGACGAAGGGAACGACCGTGAGGACTCGGGCAGGGTCGGTCTCCGTTGGCGCACTGATCGGCGTCTGCACGATGCTGCTCGCTTCCCTGTTCGCTGCGCTGCCGGCGTCAGCCGGTCCGGTGCTCGAGCTGCCACCGGCCAACAGCAAGTGGGACTACCAGATCGGCGACCCCTACGCGCCGCGCGACGGTGTGAGCCTGGTGTCACGCGACCGCGAGGCCCGACCCTTCGCCAAGGGCTACACGATCTGCTACGTCAACGCCTACCAGACGCAGGAGGCCGAGGTCCGCTGGTGGAAGAACCACCACCGGAACCTGCTGCTGAAGAAGGACGGCGACTTCGTCGTCGACGGCTTCTGGGGCGAGATCCTGTTCGACATCCGCACGCCCGCCAAACGACAGGCGCTGGCCAAGATCGTCGGCCGCTGGATCGCGGGCTGTGGTGAGGACGGCTTCGACGCCATCGAGCCGGACAACCTCGACTCGTGGACGCGGTCGAAGAAGCTGATCACCAAGGACGACGCATTCGCGTACGCGGCGCTGCTCATCGAGCGCGCCCACAGCGAAGGACTGCCCATCGGGCAGAAGAACGCCGCCGGGCAGACGATGCGCGGGGCGGCAACCGGCTTCGACTTCGCCATCGCCGAGGAGTGCGGGCGCTGGCGCGAGTGCCGCAACTACGTCGACGCGTACGGCGACCAGGTCTACGTGATCGAGTACCGGCGCCAGGACTTCCGGTTCACCTGCAACCACTGGGCCGACAAGCTTTCGGTGGTGCTGCGGAACCTGCAGGTCACGGCTCCCGGCACCAAGAACTACGTCTACCGCGCCTGCTGACGGACGCTCGACGGGCCTGGACCTCCCCCAGGGGACACTCGACGGGTCTCTGGCTGCCTCAAGTGCTTGCCAGACGTTACCGATGAGTAGCACACTGGGTTACTCGTCGGTAACGACCCGAGGGGGTAGGCCATGGGCCACTACCGCGCGAACCTCCGCGACATCGAGTTCATGCTGTTCGAGGTACTGCGGCGGGACCAGCTCCTCGGCACCGGGCCCTACACCGAGGTCGACGTCGACACCGGCCGCGCGCTGCTGCGCGAGGTCGAGCACCTGGCCACCACGACTCTCGCGGACGCCTTCACCTCAGGTGACCGCACACCGCCGGTCTTCGACCCGACCTCCCACAGCGTGACGATGCCGCAGGAGTTCGCCAAGGCGTTCCACGCCTACCTCGAGGGCGGCTGGGCCGATCTCGACCTTCCGGCCGAGCTCGGCGGAACGCCGATCCCGCCGTCCCTGCGCTGGGCGATCGCCGAGATGGTGCTCGGCAGCAACCCGGCCATCCACTTCTTCGGCATGGGGCCGGCATTCGCGCGCGTCTTCTACGACCTCGGTACCGACGAACAGAAGCAGTGGGCGCAGGTGTGGGCGCAGAAGCGGTGGGGCGCGACGATGGTGCTCACCGAGCCGGACGCGGGAAGCGACGTCGGGTCGGGTCGCACGTCCGCATCCCTGCAGCCGGACGGGTCGTGGCACATCACCGGCGTCAAGCGGTTCATCACCTCTGGCGAGCACGACATGACCGACAACCTCATCCATCTGGTGCTCGCCCGCCCCGAGGGCGCCGGCCCCGGCACCAAGGGGCTCTCGCTCTTCCTCGTCCCCAAGTTCCACGTCGACTGGTCGACGGGCGACCTGCTCACGCGCAACGGCGTGTACGCCACCAACGTCGAGCACAAGATGGGGCTGAAGGCGTCCACCACCTGCGAGCTGACGTTCGGCGAGCGCGAACCCGCGGTCGGCTGGCTCGTCGGCGAGGTGCACGACGGCATCGCCCAGATGTTCAAGGTGATCGAGTTCGCCCGCATGCTCGTCGGCACCAAGGCCATCGCAACCCTGTCCACCGGTTACCTGAACGCACTGGAGTACACCAAGACGCGGGTCCAAGGCGCGGACCTCACGCGTTCCGCTGACAAGAGCGCTCCGCGTGTGACCGTGATCCACCACCCCGACGTCCGCCGTTCACTGATGACGCAGAAGGCGTACAGCGAAGGAATGCGCGCGCTGGTTCTCTTCACCGCCTCCGTGCAGGACACCGTCGAGATGAAACACACCACCGGCGAGGACGCAGCGGCCGACCGCGCGCTGAACGACCTGCTGCTGCCCCTGGTGAAGGGATACGGGTCGGAGAAGTCCTACGCGCTGCTGGCGGAGTCGCTGCAGTGCTTCGGCGGATCCGGCTACCTGCAGGACTACCCCATCGAGCAGTACATCCGGGACGCCAAGATCGACACCCTCTACGAGGGGACGACGGCGATCCAGGGACTGGACCTGTTCTTCCGCAAGATGGTGCGGGACGAGTTCGGCGCCATCACCCGGCTCGGCCGAGCAGATCGGCGCATTCGCGGCGAGCGGCCCAACGGCACTCGCGGGCGAGCGCGCGCAGCTCGGGCGCGCACTGGCAGGACGTGCAGGCGATGATCGCCGCCATGGCCGGCTTCGCCCAGGCGTCGGCCACCGAGCCGGAGTCGGTCTACCGCGCCGGGCTCAACACCACGCGACTGCTGTTCGCGGTGGGGGACGTCGTCGTCGCCTGGCTGCTGCTCCGTCAGGCCGAGGTCGCTCTCGCGGCGCTGGAACGGTGACGCGTCGGCGTCCGACGCCGACTTCTACCGGGGCAAGGTGGCGGCCGCCCGCTGGTTCACCGCCCAGGTGCTGCCGCACCTCGCGGCCGAGCGCGCGATCCTCGAGGCGACGGACGACGACCTCATGGAGCTGGCCGAGTCCGCCTTCTGACGCGCCAAGCCGACTCCAAGCGGGTTCCAACGCCGGTGGGGCATTCTGCTGCTCGCCGGAAGGCCCGGTCAGTCCCGAGGGAGTCCCGATGACCCGCGACAGCGCACACCAGCCCAATGTCACGCAGATCACCCTGCCCGGGCAGACCGCTGCGCCCGAGGGACCGGTCGACATGATCGGCATGTTCCTCATGCACTTCGCCTTCCGTCGCGACCTCGCCCGGTTCGTCCAGGCTGTCACCCGCACGCCTCGCGACGACGGGGACACGTGGACGGCACTGCGTGACCGATGGGCGAAGTACTCCATCACCTTGCACAACCACCACGGCCTCGAGGACGCCGAGCTCTGGCCCCGGCTGCAGAGGGCGGTCGCGGAGGCAGGCGACGAGGACGGCCACGAGGTGCTACGTGTCATGGCGTCTGAGCACACCGAGATCGACCCTCTCCTCGAGGCCATCGCGCAAGGGCTGGACCGCATGGTGACCGCCCCTGATGCGGACGGGCGCCACGCGCTGGAGGTCCGGATGGTTGCGGGCAGGGACAGTGTCGGTCGCCACATGGCGCACGAGGAGCAGTCGGCGTTGCCGCTCGTGCAGCGCTACCTCACCCCGGCCGACTGGGAGGCGATGGAGAAGGCCGAGCGCACGAAGCCGGCCCAGCTTGCCTTTCTCGTCCCGTGGGTGCTCCACGAGATGCCGACCTACGCCATGCCGCGCGTCAAGGCGTTCGGCGGGCCGATGCTGCTCGGCGTCGGACGGGTGTTCCGGCGCTCGTTCGAGCAAAAGGAGCACCGCGCCTTCCGGTACGCCTGACCCGTGCAGGCTCAGAAGCTCGTAGCGCTCTCGCCACTGCGCCAGCTCTGCCTCGCCCCGACGGGACTCCCCACGTCTTCAGCTGGGCAGCTGCCTGGTCGGCGTGCGTGGTGGCGAGATCGCGCTCGCCGAGTGCAGCAGCCAGCAGCGCCAGGGTGCCGTTCACGGTGCCGATCGCGGCCGCAGACCCCGCGGACACCACGTGTCCTGCGAACGGCGACAGCTGCTCGTAGGCCCGGCTGCACGCGACCCTGTCCTCGAACGCCACCGCGATGCGGGCCACCTGGTACAGCGTCACCAGCGTCAGCCAGTCATCGCTGATCGGGAAGGTCGCAGGGTCGACGTGCTGCTCGGACGCCGCGACGCGCGCCTCGTCGACCCGATCGGCATGCACGAGCAGAAAGACCTTCGTCAGACCGATGACCTTCATGGGGCTGCCCGCCATCGCGTCGATCATCGGCAGCAGCTCGTCGGTGCGTCCCTGCCAGTACCGCATGCGACAGCAGCGCGCCGAACACCACCTCGGGCCGCTGACGGACCGTCGTGGTCTCGTTGATCGCCACGGTGCGGGCGAAGAGCTCCTCGGCGGCGTCGAACTCGCCGGCCATCGCCAACCACGGCACCTCCATCCACCCGAGGAGCAGCAGCGGGAACGCCAACCGTCGCGGTCCGGCGATCGCGCGTACGCGGGCCATGTCCGCGCGCATCAGGTCGATGTCACCCAGCTCCTGGGCCGACGCCGCGCGGAGCGTGCGCACCATGGCCTCCGCGGTCTCGTCCTCGAGGCGCTCAGCCAGCCGGACGGCCTCATCGGCCAGTACCAGTCGCTGCTCGGCGAAGCGGGAACGCCAACGCGCGACGAAAGCAGTCTGCAGCGCCCACAGGGCCAGCCGCGGGTCGTCGAGCCGGCGCGCCATCGCCAACCCCTCGTCGATGAGGGCCTCGCTGCGCTCCGGCTCGTTGGCGTAGAACAGCTCGCTGGCCAACGAGAGCATCGCGCGGCAGCGCAGCTCGCCGTCGCCGGCCGGCAGCTCGCGCAGGACGGCGTCGAGCGCGTCCACCAGCTCGGGCTCGACCACGCCGTAGTCGCGGGTCGACCACAACGAGCCTTCGGTGGTCCCGACCGCCGCCCGCGCCACGCGTTCGTAGTCACCCATCGACCGGGCGACCTCGATCGCCTCGGCGAGGCAGGCGTCCAACCCACGCACGTCAGCGGCCCAGCGGCACGCGTCCCCCCTCCGCATCAGCAGCTCGTACCGCTCCGCGGGCGTCGCCGTCGGGTCGTCGCGCTGTGCCTGCAGCGCGGCGCCGAGCAGCCGCGCCACCTCCTCGTGGCCGAAGACCCGCCGGGCCTCCTCGGCCGCCAGTGACGCCGCGCGCCACGCATTGCCGGCGTGAGACGGACCGGCAGCGAGCCAGTGGTGCGCCGCCTCCGCGGGGTGGTCGGCCAGCACCTGCGCCGCCTCGGCGTGACGACGCGCGCGCCGCACGGCGCTCATCCCGTGGTAGACGGCCTCCTGCACCAGAGCGTGCGCGAAACCGGAACTGGCCCACCTGGGTGCGCGACTCGAACACGATGCCCGCGGCGAGGGCCGGGTCGAGCTCGTCCAGGACCTCGTCCTCATCCTCGTCCCGCAGCTGCGCCAGCACGTCCAGGTCGAACGTCCGTCCGAGCACCGCCGCGCTGCGAATCACCTGCCGGGTGGCCGAGGGGAGCTGGTCGATGCGGCGGGCGACGACGTCGGAGACCAACGTCGGCACCTCCTGCCCGGCTGTGCCCGACCCCTGCCACCGCACCAGCTCGACGACGAAGAACGGGTTGCCGTCGGTACGCGCGCGCAGCTGTTCGGCGCGTTCCGCTGAGGGGGTCTGGCCGCCTGCCGCCTCCACCAGCTGGACCACATCGGCGGCTTCCAGCCCGACGAGGTCGAGCCGCAGGCCGTGACGTCGCGCCACTGCCTCCCCGACCTCGGCAAGTGCCCCCTCGGGCTCGGGGTTGGGCCGACGCGTCCCCACGACCAGGAGGGCGGTCTCGGGCACCGACTGCGCAAGGTGGCGAAGCAGGCGCAGCGACGACGTGTCCGCCCAGTGCAGGTCGTCCAGCACCACCAGCACCGGTCGGCGTGCGGCCACCGACGTCAGCAGACCGCTGACGGCGTCCCACACCCGGAAGCGCTGCTCGGCCTCGCCCTCGCCGGACACGTCGGCCAGCGGGCCGAGGTCGAGCAGGGCTTCCGGCGGCAGCAGGTCGGCCAGGTGCGCGGCATACGGCGCGATGACCTCGCTCCAGGTGTCGGCCGGCAGCTGCGCGTGCAGCGACGCGAGGATGCTGCGCCACGGCCACAGCGGTGGCGCGCCCTCGTCCTCGGAGCAGCGACCACCCAGCGCGACGAAACCACGGACGCGCGCTCGGGCCATCACCTCTTCGACCAGCCGGGTCTTGCCGATGCCGGGCTCACCGACCAACAGGGCGAACCCGGTGTGGCTGGAGGACGCCGCGTCCAGCTGGGCGTTCAGCGCCGCCAGCTCGGACTCACGTCCCACGACGGGCCACAGACGCGGGTCGCCGGTCTGCAGCGACCCCAAGTCGACGGGAGCGGCCGGAGCAGGCTCGGCGCGGGTGACCCCTGCGTCCTCGCGTCGCTGCGCTCGGGGGGAACCAGTCGAGGGCGGGGTCCTGCCGCAGCACCGCGAGCTCGAGCGCCTGCAGGGCCGGCCCCGGGTCGACGCCCAGCGTCTCGCCGAGCTCGTCGCGCACCGCCCTCAGCGTGGCCAGCGCATCCGCCTGCCGCCCGCACCGGTACTCGGCGACGACCTGCCGGAGGGCCACCCCCTCGTGCAGCGGGAACTCGTGACGCAGCGGGGCGAGCTCACCGGCCAGGGCGGCGTGCTCGCCCTGCGCCAGCCGGATGCTCGCGAGGTCGAGCAGCGCCACCAGCCGCAGGTCGTCCAGCCGTGCTCGCTCGGCGACGGCTGCCGGTGCGTCACCGAGGTCGGCATAGCGGCTCGCCCCGCCAGAGCGCCAGCACCTGCTCGAGCGCCGCGCGGTGGCGCGCCAGCGTCCCCTCGTCCGCGGACGCCAGCACCGAGCCGTCGAACCCGGCGTCCGGAGTCAGGCCCCGGTGGACGTCGGTGACGGTCGCGGTGAAGCGCTCGGCGTCCAGTGCCTCGGCGGGTACGCGCAGCGCATAGCCGGGGACCGCGGTGACCACGACCCGCGCCGGGGTACGTGGGGGTCGATCCGGCTCCAGCGCCTTGCGCAGCCCCGAGACATAGGCCTGCAGGGACGCCGCCACCGCGGCGGGCGGCTCCTCACCCCAGAGGATCTCCTCCAGCGCCCCCACCGAGACCGAGCGGCCCCGCTGCAGGGCGAGCGCGGCCAGCAGGGCTCGCTGCTTGGGCGTACCGACGTCGATCGGCGCGCCCCTGGCGTCGCACGCCTCGGTGACGCCGAGGACCGCGACGCTCACCGAGGCGTCTGCCGCGTCACGCCGGGAGCTCGTTCACAGGCCCGCAGGGTAGCCCCTCCAAGCCGGCTCCAAGCCGGCTTCCAGCGGGTCGGGGCCACGGTGGGGCACCGGGTCGACAGACCGCCGGCCCCAGCGAATGGGAAGCCCACAAGGAAGGACCCCCACGATGTCTCGCCTGCTCCACCACCTCGGTCGATGGTCGGCCACCCACCCCTGGCGGATGATCGGCCTCTGGGTCGTCGCCGCTGTCCTTGCCTTCGCCACCGCCGGTGCGATCGGCGGTCGTTCGACGACGACTACACGATGCCCGGTACGTCGTCCGGCAAGGCCCAGGAGCTGTTGGACGCCCACATGCCGGAGCTGTCCGGCGCCACCGCCACCGTCGTGCTGCACGACGAGGCGGGCGTCCCGCAGTCGCTGGTCGCGGACCTCACCGATGACCTATGCCGGCCTGGACCACGTGAGCGCCGTGACCCCCGCCGCGGCTCCGGACGGCACGACCGTCGCGCTCGGCGTCCAGTACGACCTGCCCATCACCGAGGTCACCGAGGCAGCCGGCTTCGCCGACCTCGAGCAGGCCACCGCGGACGCGACCGACGGCACCGGCGTCCGCGTCGAGTACGGCGGCTGGGTCACCGAGGCGGCGCAGGAGATCGAGGGCACCGCCGAGCTGATCGGCATCGCGGTCGCGCTCGTGATCCTGCTGATCGCCTTCGGGTCGATCGTCGCCGCCGGACTGCCGCTCGCGACCGCGCTGATCGGGCTGGGCATCGGCTCGGCGGCCATCGCCGTGCTCGCCGGTGCCACGCAGGTGAGCTCGGTCGCTCCGACGCTCGCCACCATGGTCGGCCTCGGCGTCGGCATCGACTACGCCCTCTTCGTGCTCACGAGGCACCGCGAGGGTCTGCGGGCCGGTCGGTCCGTGCCTGACGCCGCAGCGGACGCCACCGCGACCGCCGGCCAGGCGGTGCTCTTCGCCGGTACCGCAGTGATCATCTCGCTCGCCGGTCTGGCGCTGTGCGGCGTCCCGAACCTGGTGACGCTCGGCGCAGCCCCCGGCATGGTCGTGGCGGTCTCGATGGTCGCTGCGGTCACGCTCGTCCCCGCGCTGATGGGGCTGGCCAAGCTGCGGGTGTTCGGACGCCGTGAGCGTCGCGCGATCGCCACCGGCCAGGTGCTGCACCCTGCGGGTGCAGGTCGCACCGCCCGCGAGCCGCTCGCCGTGCGGTGGGCGACGGTCGTCGGACGGCGTCCGGTGATCTGGGGCGTGGGTGCCGCCGTGCTGCTCGTCGCGCTCGGTGCACCCGCGTTGGCGATGCGGACCGGCCAGCCGGACGCCAGCACCGCCGGCGAGGACACCACGGTCCGCCAGGCGCACGACCTGATGGTCGACGCGTTCGGTGAGGGCAGCATGAGCCCGTTCCTGCTGGTCGCGGACACCGCGCAGGTGCCGGCGTCCGAGCTCGAGTCGGTCGCTGCGCAGGTGGCGCAGGACGACGCCGTCGCCTCGGTGGCGCCGGCGCTGGTCTCGCAGGACCGTGCAGTGGCGGTCGTCAACGTCACCCCGACGCAGGGCGCACAGGACGAGGCGACCGGCGAGCTGCTCGACCGACTGCGCGCCGAGCTGCCCGACGGCGTCGAGATCACCGGAGCGGTCGCGATCAACGACGACTTCAGCGACCGGATGCAGGAGCGCTTCCCCTGGGTCGTCAGCAGCCGTCGTGCTGACGTCGATGCTGCTGCTGCTCGTCGCGTTCCGTTCCGTGGCGGTGCCGGTGAAGGCCGCGGTGATGAACCTGCTGTCGCTCGGTGCGGCGATGGGCGTGCTCACCGCGATCTTCACCTGGGGCTGGGGCTCGGAGCTGCTCGGCGTCCCCGCCGGTGCACCGATCCCGGCGTACCTGCCGGTGATCACCTTCGCGATCCTGTTCGGCCTGTCGATGGACTACGAGGTGTTCATCATGTCCCGCATCCGCGAGGAGTGGACGCGTGGACGTGACGCGCAGCGAGCAGTGCTCGGTGGGCTCGGCTCGACGGCCAAGGTCGTCACCAGCGCGGCCGCCATCATGGTCGCCGTGTTCGCCGGGTTCGCGGCCGACCCGCTGGTCGAGATCAAGATGATCGGCATCGCGCTGGCGACGGCGATCCTCGTCGACGCCACGGTCGTCCGGATGGTGCTGCTCCCCGCGAGCATGGCACTGCTGGGGGAGCGGGCCTGGTGGCTGCCGAGCTGGCTGGACCGCGTCCTGCCGCACGTCGAGCTGCACGGTGCCGAGGCGCTCCCGGTCGAGCGAGCCGACCCTCGAGGACGAGCTGCTGACGCTGGAGGTCGGACGGAGGGCATGCGCCGCATCACCCTCTAGTCACCGCAACGTGTAGTCTCGGGCGTCATAGGCGCCCGGCTCACACGTTGTCGCGTGTCCGGTCAGTGGGCGGCGAGCGGGCAGGGTCAGCTCGGACGCCCCCGCCGCGTCCACCTCGACCGGCACGCCCCAGTCCTGCTGGTGCACGTGGCAGGCGGGGAACTCGGCGTCACCGTCGTCGCAGGACGCCGCCCGCGCCGACACGTGGAGCACGCCGGACGTCACGGCGTCCGACAGCGTGAGCGGTGCGCGTGAGGTCGGTGCCGGTGCCGGCACCGTCGGAGAGCAGCTCCGGACGGAGTGCTGCTGACCACCAGATGGGTGGACGGCCCGTAGCGGTCGTCCAGCTTCTGACCTGGTGGCGGCGTGAACGCCACCGACAGCGTCAGGCGTCCCGGCCGCAGCGGCGTCGGCGGACGCTGGGTGCGCAGGCGGTCGCCGGACACCTGCAGCACCTCCTGTGCGAGCGGGATGCGGGTGAGCCGGTGGGCGCCCGACTCCACGACGATCAGCGTCTCACCGTCGAGCAGCAGGCCCGACGGCTCGGTGAAGTCCTTGGCGAGCGTGGACACCGTGCGTGCGTTTGGGTCGAAGCGTCGAACGGCTCCGTTGTAGGTGTCGGCAACCAGGACCGATCCGTTCGGCAGAACCAGCACGCCGAGTGGATGTTGGAGCATCGCGTCAGCAGCAGCGCCGTCGACGAAACCGAAGTCGAAGAGCCCGGTGCCGATCTCGGTGTGCACGACCCCGTTGCGGATGCGGCGCAGACTGGACGTCTCTGAGTCGACCAACCACAGTGCATCACCGTCGGTGGCCAAGCCGGACGGCTGGGCGAACCATGCGTCGCCGATCTCACCGTCGAGGAGTCCCTCCTGGGTGGTGCCGGCTCGCACACTGAGCGACGGGGCCACTGGGTCGAACGACCAGATCTGATGGATGCCTGCCATCGCGACAGCGACCGCACCCCACGAGTCGTGCCAGACGACATCCCACGGGGAGCTGAGCGGCGTCCGTGGATCGGCGGAATCCGGCAGCGGATCGCCCTGCATCCACTGGACGCCGGTGCCCGCAACGGTGGTGACCTGACCGTCGTCGAGCCGCACACCACGGAGCACATGGTTGACGGTGTCCGCCACCACGACGTCGTACCCGACCGTGACGGCGGTGTCGTGGGGCAGAAGGCAGAGTCCGTTGGGCTCGCTGAACTGTGCCTGCCCGGGCGGACCGTCCTCGAGGCCCCGCTCGCCGCTGCCGATGCGGCGGATGAGTGTCTCGCCGTCGTTTGCGAGATGGGCGACAGAGTGGTGACTGGCATCTGCGACGAGAAGGGTGCCGTCGTGCAGACGGAGGGCCTTGGCGGGGAATCTCAGGGTGGATGGCTCCGGCGTCGGTGGCACGTACGGTCCGTCTCCGGCGTGGAGCGTGCCGCGTCCGGCATGCAGGTCGACCAGCTCGACGAGCAGCGCCTCGAGCGCATGCGCATGCCCTTCACCCGAGAGCTGGGCGACGATGTAGCCCTCCGGGTCGATCAGCACCAGCGTTGGCCAGGCGCGCGCACCGTACTGCTTCCAGGTGATCAGGTCAGGGTCGTCCAGCACGGGGTGGTGCACCTCGTAGCGTTCGACCGCCGCGGCGAGCGCGGCGGCGTCCGCCTCGTACTCGAACTTCGGCGAGTGGACGCCGATGACCGTCAACGCGTCCGCGAACTTGTGCTCGAGTGGGCGCAGCTCATCGATGACGTGCAGGCAGTTCGCACAGCAGAACGTCCAGAAGTCGAGGAGCACGAAGCGGCCGCGGAGCTCGGAGAGACTGAGCAGGCGGCCGCCGGTGTTCAGCCAGCCGCGTCCTTGTAGCTCAGGCGCTCGGAGACGTGCCACTACTGACTCGCCAACCGCAGAAGACCCGACCGGATCATGCCCTCGCCTGGTTCCCCACCCGAACTGCCCACGGAGTCGAGGTACCACAGGAACCCGGCGAGTAGAAGGCAGACGAGGAGCGCGATAGTCCCGATGAGTGCCCAGGTCCGTCTATCGTCCACAGCGGGTCAGCCCTCCCTGGAGTGCCCGAGCACCCCCCGCCCGAACCGGTCCCGGCGGCAGGCGTCGAAGGGTGCTCTCAAATCATCTCCGGACCCCGAGAGTCCTTGATGCCGTGCTCCAGACGGTCGATGTGCTCGGCAGCGAGACGGTCGGTTCGGGCATCGGTCGACTGGTTGTGGCGATAGCGCCACATGAGCCACCGCCGCCACGCAGCCGACATCCACTTTCGCACCAAAGCATGATGGCACGGTGGAAGCAGGCCCCGACAGTCTTCGCGCACTTGGCGCAGTAAAGACCCTTCCCCCCACGTTCGTCAGCAATGCCAGCGCGGACCATGTCGCGGACGCGAGCGTCGCACCTTCGACGCCCGACGCCGCGAGCCAAGCCTGGAGCAACGTGCCGTTCTGGCGGGCGGCGGCAGCGGCTTTCTGGGAACGTTCATCGTGAGTCTGGCCTGGATAGCCGGTGTCGCGGCTCTCGTCTGGTACCTCAAGAGCTGAGACAGCGACTCACCAGAGCACCTCCGGCCCGCGCCAACCACCCTCGGTCCGCACACCGAACAGCACCCGCGCCCGCGCGTCCATGCTGGCAACCATGGCCTCGCCAAGATCGAGCGCGCGTAACGCCTCGTCTGTCGCCAGTCGGGTCAGCATCCACGCAGCACGCTCAGTCTCGCCTTCACGAAGCAGCACGCGTGCGATCTGGAGCGTCTCGCGCAGTGAGTCGCCGGCCCGTCGTTCGAACGCGCGCCACACCGGTGTGACCTCGTGCAGGAAGATCTCGTGGTGCTCTGCGAGCAGGTACAGCAATCGCTTGTGCACCGCGACCGCCGAGCGCGTGCCCTCGACGGCCTGGGGCACCGCTGAGGCCGGAGCGCCGTCCCCGGGGCCGCTGCTGACGAACGCGGCGCTCTCGCCACGGTTGAGGTAACGGTGCTGTGCCAGCTCAGGCACGACTGTCGTCGTTCCAAGGGGGACCGGTGTGAACGGTGCCGCAACGGGACCCACGACCGAGTGCCACAAGACACGCAGCTGCCATGGTTCGTCACTCGCCAGCAGCGGGACGACCTGGCCGTACCCCGCGGTGTCGGACGTGAGCCGCTCGGTGCGGACTGCCCAGAACAAGTCCTCGAGCGTGACTCTCTCCGGCCTTGACGCCCGCCGCGCCAGCTCGTCCTCGATCCAGGTGACACCTGGCCACCGGCCCTTGCCGTCCCCGTAGACGCGGTTCACGTCGAATGAGCCCTCGCTCGCCGAGTACCAACCGTGATCCACTGCGAAGTCGATGAGGTGCGGCGATCCGGCGAAGTCGTCGTGCCCGGCAAAGTCACCTGGGATGACGCCGATGTACCCGGGACGACTGACCCGGATGCTCTCCGGCCCGAGGCGCTCGGCCACCCAGAGCCCAGCACCACCGGCGAACTCGATGACCACCCAGGCCTCGCCGGCGTCCGCGATGAGGTGTGAGTTGCCGCCGTAGGTCGACTCGCCATAGCGATTGATCAAGTCACCGATGAGCTCGACGCCCTCGCGCGCAGTGCGACAGCGCTCGAGGACGATCCGCGCCAGGTCGCTGTAGCTCGGACCTCGCTGATCGGACGGCGTCATGGCGACGAGACGCGGGTGGCTCGGCGACCACACGTCTCGTACGGCGACGCCGTGCTCGTTGAGCCCGCCATTCGTCAGCGGCGGCGGCACGCCGAGGAACTGCGAGTAGCTCACCCGCAGGTGCCGAAAGGTCTCGGACACCTGCGGGATGGTGGATCGCTCTCCCGGCATCTGAGCCTCCGGGGTAACGCCGACCTCGACGACGGAACCGGTCGGATGCTGCTGACGCGGCATGACCTCGAGCCAGTGGCTGGACGGCTCGTCGCCGTAGCCGGCCAGGTACCCGACTCCGTCTGCGGTGAGTCCAGAACCCACGTACACCGCGTAGCTCACGAGGGCACCAGGGTCACGGTGAGGCTATGGCCGTGACGATGGCGTGACCGAGATCCTCCGGACGCGAGAACTGCGGCCAGTGACCGGTCGCCAGGTCCACGAGCTCGACGTCGCGGATCCTGGTCAGCTCGAGCGCTCCCGGTTCCTTGTTGTCCATCCACTCCTTCAGCATGTCGCTGGTGTACTCGCAGCAGACCACCGTGATCGGGACGTCGTACCGCCGTTCGTCCGACAGCTGTTGCGCATCGCTCGTGACGTGGACGGGCATGGGGATCGCGCGCTCGCGGAACTGCCGTCGCAGCTCGTCGTCCAGTCCGACGAGGTCCGCATCGTCGAAGACTGACCAGTCGGGCAGCGGAACTTCGCCGTTCGCCGATTCGAATCCGTCGTTGATGCAGTCGCCGGGTCCGACCGGTTCACTTGCCGTGTAGACGACTCTCGCGACCCGATCGGGACGCGCATCGACGGCGGCGTGCACGACCGCGCCACCACCGGAGTGACCGACCAGCACCACCTTGCCGTCGGCAGGGTCGAGCGAGTCGATGACCTCGACCGTCGCATCGACGTGGTCGCGCAGGGTGATGGCGGAGCGGTCGGCATCCTTGGACTCCAGGCCAGGCAGCGTCAGCGGATGCGGCTGGTGGCCCGCCGCGCGAAGCGCGGGCAGGACCGCGTCCCACGAGCTGCCGTCGAGCCAGAAGCCGGGGATCAGGATGATGTGCATCCGACGACAGTACGCCGGGAACCCGTCACCAGACGATCTCCGGGCCGCGCCAGACGCCCGACTCGACGTCCATGGGTACGGCCAAACCTGCAATCAACGGGAGCGGTGTCACACCGCACCCACACGGGTGGGGGTGGCTTGGGTCAGAGGGTGTCGCCGAGGGAGATGACCGTGTCGACGAAGGCGTCGACGTCGGACATCGTGGTGCGCGGGTTGATGAAGCACGGGCGCAGGGCGAAGGTGCCCCGCACCACCGTCGAGCTCACGACGAAGCGCGTCTCGCGCGCCAGTCGGCGCAGGATCTCGCGGTTGGCGGCATCGACGCCTGCCTCAGCGAGCTCGCCCTCCGGCCGGTAGCGGAACACGCAGATCGACAGCACCGGGTCCAGCAGCAACTCCAGCCGCGGGTGCTCCCGGGCACGCTCGGCGACCCGTCGGGCGAAGTCGTTGTCCTGCACGACGCGGGCGCGGACCCCGTCGATCCCCAGCTCGCGGAGCGTGCCCCAGACGGCGACCCCGCGCACCGGCGACGAGAGCTCGACGCCGAAGTCGAAGTAGGGGATCCCCATCGAGTCGAGCGACACCTGCACGTCGTCGTCGGAGAACGCACCTTCGAGGTAGTCCGCGGGCTCTTGGGTGAACGCCCGGTACAGGATCGAGCGGTCGCGCACGAAGGTCGCCGCGACCCCGACCGGGGCGTTGAGCCACTTGTGCGGGTCGGTGATCGCCGAGTCCGCGAGCTCCAGTCCGTCGTACAGGGCCGTCAAACGCTCGTCGAGGATGCCGGGCAGCCCGTACGCGCCGTCGACGTGGAACCACGCGCCGTGCTCCTTGGCCACCTCACCGGCGCGCCGGATCGGGTCGATCGCACCGGTGTTGGTGGTCCCCGCCGCGACGACCACGGCGATCGGCACGATCCCGTTCGCCCGGTCCTTCTCCATCACCGCAGCCAGCGCGTCGACGTCCAGGCGCATCTGGTCATCGGTCGGAACGGACCGCACCCGGTTGCGTCCGATGCCCAGCACCCCTGCCGACCGCTGGACGGTGTGGTGAGCCTGGTCGGAGGTGTAGACGGCGAAGCCACTGGCGTCGAATCCGTCCGCCGAGGCGTCGACGCCCGCCTGCTCGAGCGCCCACTGGCGTGCGGCGCCGAGCGCGACCAGATTGGCCGTCGACCCACCGCTCGAGTACACGCCCTTCATGTGCGGGCCGAGCCCACAGATCTCGGCGAGCCAGTCGAGCGACTGCTCCTCGAGGTGGTTGAACGCCGTGAGCGTCTGCCGTTGCGGTGACGCGATCATGCTGGCAGCCGTGATCGCGGTGGGAACGGTCGAAGGCCCCGTGGTGATCCATCCCCAGGACGCCTCGGACGTCAGCCGTGGGCCGTGCGGCAGCACGAGCGTGACGAACTCGTGCAAGGTCGCGTCCGCACCGATCCCCTCCCTCGGGGGCGGACCGGTCAGCGCCTCGGACCAGTCGGTGGAGGAGCGCAACGGGTCGACCCGTTCGGCCGCGTACCACCGGTCCAGCGCCTCACCCACCAGGGCGAACGTCTCAGCGAAACGGGCGGTCTCAGGGTGCGGCGTGGTCACGTCGCGAGGCTACTCCCGCACCCCCATTTCAACGCCAGACCGCCACAGTCACGCCGCAGGACGGGTCATCGTGGCGCCCTGGCGTAGAAAACGGCCGGCGCGGGACGCCGGATCGCGCAGCTGCCAGCCCACGACGGCGACCGCGACCGCTGCCAGCACCGCCCAGCGCACATGCGCATCCGCCCACTGCTCCCCGGGGCCGGCCAGCAGCGGCCACCGTCCAGCGGTCATCTGGTCGGCGACCCCGATGAGCAGCACGGCCAGCGCCAGGTACTGGGCGGGCTCGGTGATCCGCCACCGACGCTGCAGCACGAGGGAGAGGCCGCAGAGCAGGGCCAGGACGCCGAACGCCTCGAGCACGAGCCCCCACGCCACGGCACCGCTCAGTCGCTCGCCGACCGCCAGTGCCGCCGGCAGCGTCGCCACCGCCACGACGCCGACGGCCACCGCGAGGCGCCCACTCACGAGTGAGCGACGCGTCGCGACGAGCGGCTCCGTCATGTTCCGCGACGGGTCGTCGAGCGCGAACACCGCCGCAAGGCACGCGACCACGACCACGAAGCGGAGCAGCCACAGGGCGCCCACCTCCGTGGTGACGTCCCCGGCGCGCCACCCCGTCAGAGCCCACGCGAGGAGCGCACCACCGGCGAGCAGCGGCCAGCGGCACAGGCGCGGTAGGTAGTGCAGCAACGGCGGAGGGGTCGATCGCTCGGACGCCACGAGTACTCCGCTCATGACAGCTGGACCGCGCCGGCAACGCCGGTGGCCAGCGGCGACTGCCGCGGAGATCCCGAGCCAGCGGCCGCGGTGCTCACGCTCGCGCAGCATCGTTCCGCACACCGCGAGAGCGCATAGACCGACGAGATACGCCGTGTGCCAGTAGTGGGATCCGTACGGCAGTCCATGGTTCGTCGAACCAGCTCGGAACGCTGATGTACGGCGCGAACCACGGCCAGGTGTGGAGCGGCGTGCGGTCGGGGTCGGCCAGCCACACCGTGCCGAACACCAGCACGAGGAAACCGATCGGCAGCGAACCGGGGAAGCGCAGCCAGGTCGCCCACATGACTCCGAACAGGCCACCACCGATCAGCAGCAGACCGAGCTGGACGAGGAACACCACGCCCAGCGTCGGCTCGTCCGGCCCGAAGCCGTCTGCGTTGGACGCCACGAGGTTGTTGCCGAGCAGTGCGGCCGCCACCATCAGCACGAGGGCCAACCCACCGGGACCGAACAGCACGCCGAGACACATCCCCGCGCTGCGCTGCCGGACCGACAGGGCAGACGCCGCCAGCTGCGGCTCGGCGCCGGTGCGACGCGCCGACGACGTCACCAGGTGCGCCGCCATGTAGACGAGCAGCCCGAGGTACAGCGCCGTGAAGAAGGCGATGGCGTCGTAGGCGCCGCGGGCCGTCGGCATGGACAGCGCTCGCTCCGCGACGGTCTCGACGCCACCCATCAGGATCACGAACGCCAGCAGCAGGAGCAGCACCGGCGACGTCACCATTCGGCGTCCCTCACGCAGCCCCAGCTCCACGACCGCCCGCCACGTCGATCGCGTCACCGCACGGTCTCTGCCACCCACGTGCGACTCCAGCACCGCGCTCATGCCGCTGCCTCCTCGTCGAACCGGCCGACCAGCAGCAGGTAGCCGTCCTCGAGCGTCGGCTCGACGATGTCGGCGGCCGAGGGCGGAGTGCCCAGGTGACGGACGCGTCCGTCTCCGGTGCGCCACGCAAGCTCGGCACCCGGGTTCCGCTCGGCGGCGAACCAGACCCGACCGTCGGCCACGGCGGTCAGCTCGGCGGGCGAGCCGTGGAACAGGACGCGTCCGCGGTCGAGCACCACCACGTCCTGACAGAGCGCGGCGACATCCTCGGTCTGGTGTGTCGACAGCAGCACCGCGCGTCCCTCACCTGCGTGCGACACCAGCTCACGGAAACGCAGCCGCTGCTCCGGATCGAGGCCCGCTGTCGGCTCGTCGAGGACGAGGAACTGGGGGTCGCCGAGCAGCGCGGCGGCGAGGGCGGTGCGACGCTTCATGCCACCCGAGAGTGCGCGCACGCGCTTGCCGCTGACCGAGGTGAGGTCGACCGCCTCGAGCGCGCGACGCACCTCCTCGTGCCGCTCGCGACGTCCGGTCATCTCCTTGAGGATCGCGACGTAGTCGACGAACTCGAAGACGCTGAAGCCACGCTGGAACCCTGGGTCCTGCGGAAGGTAGCCGAGGCGGCGACGGATCTCGGTGCGCTCACCCGCGTCGCCGGGGTTGCGGCCGAACACCGTGACCTCACCGGAGTCCGGGGCGGACACGGTGGCCAGGATGCGCAGGAGCGTCGTCTTGCCGGCTCCGTTCGGACCGAGCAGACCGGTCACGCCGGACCCGATGGTGAACGTGGCACCGTCGAGGGCCTGGGTGCGCCCATACCGGCGACGGACCTCATGGACGGTCGCTGCCTGGGTCATGGGTTCCTCCTCAGGGCCGCCCGCAGCTGCGGGTCGGTGGTCATGAACACGAGTGCAGCGACACCGACGGCCAGTGCCGCCCACTGCAGTGAGGCCGACAGCACGACGTCGAGAACGTCCGCGTCGGCATAGAGCGCCAGCAACAGCGGCACGGCATAGGACGCCGCGACACCGCCGGCCGCCACTGGCAGCGGAAGCCAGCGGGCCAGCACGAGAGTGAGGCTGACGAGGGCCAGGCTCGGCAGCAGCCACGCCGCCGCCACGTCGATGTCGGGGACCAGCGTCGAGGCGAGGGCGGCAAGCGCCCCGGACGCCAGCGCGACGGCGGCTGCACGCAGCAGGACCAGGCGCAGCGTCGGATAGGGGCTCGCCACCGAGACCTCGTACGTGGGGTCGACCCGTGGGCCGTACGCGCCGGCGACCGCCAGCACCGGCACCAGCGGCGCGAGGATGAGGAACACGACCGCTCCGCGCCCACCCGCCTGGCCTGCCCAGACCGCGAAGGCAAGGACGGCGACGAGGGCGGTGAACCATGACGCGTGCAGCGACGGAGCAGCAGCCACCAGACGCGCATCCGTCTCCGGCAGCCCGACGCCGGTGAGCAGCCGCTCCACCCAGCTCGCACGCGGGGCGTCCACCTGCTCCTCGACCTCCGACCAGATCGCCTCGAGACGGTCGGTCGGGACGGCGCCGCCGACGAGGGCGCGGCAGGTGTCGCACGCCATGACGTGCGCCTCGACGGACGCCGCACGTGCACCCTGCACATCACCGGCGACGTACGCCTGTGCCAGCGGCTCGGGGATGTGCCAACTCATGCCAACTCCTCCCGAAGCTGCTCACGGGCGCGCTTCATGCGCGTCTTGACGGTGCCTTGCGGGATGCCGAGCAGACGGCCGGCCTCGGCGGTGGTGAGCCCGTCGAGCACGGTCGACTGCACGACGGCCCTGAGCTCGGGCGACAGCCGGTCCAGCGCCCCGGCGAGGTCGCCGTACTGCACGCCGAGCAGCACCCGCTCCTCGGCCGAGAGCTCGAGGCTCGGCTCGGGGGGCTCGGCGACGACGGTGGTACGCGGCGTGCGGCGGACCGCGTCCACCAGGCGGCGGACGCCGATGCCCCAGATCCAGGCCGCGACCTCACCCTGACCGCCGTACTTCGCCGCACTGCGCCAGACGGCGACGAAGGTGTCCTGCACGACCTCGTCGACCAGCCCGGGGTCAGGACAGCGGCGCCCGAGCCGGACCAGCAACCATCCCGCGTGACGCCCGTAGAGAGTCTCCAGCGCGCGGCGGTCACCGTCGGCGACGCGGCGCAGCAGGGCTGCGTCGGTCATCGGGTCAGTGGGCACGTCGGACACTGTCGTCCTTCCGGAGGGGCGAGGGCCAGTTCCTACCCCCTTGTCGCAGCCGGACCCCCGATCGGTTCACGCACCCCCAATTCCAACGCCAGACCGCCACACTCACGCGGCAGGACGGGTAATCGTGGCGCCCTGGCGTAGAAAGGGGGTCCTAGAGGCGGCGGTCGCCCAGCGCCGGGAACCGCTCGCGCCAGGCCCGGGTGTCCTCGGCGTCGATGGTGGCGCGCAGCACGGTCTCGTCGATCCCGGCCTCGGTGAGGACGACGCCCTGCGCGTCCACCACCAGGCTGCGGCCCCCCATCTCGACACCGCCGTGCCTGCCCGACGTGTTCACGGCCACCAGCGGCGTCTGGTTCTCGATCGCACGGGCGCGTGCCAGGACCGTCCAGTGCTCGACCCGGGGCGCCGGCCAGGCAGCGGGTACCACGAAGAGATCGACCTGCTGGTCGACGAGTCGGCGGAACATCTCAGGGAAGCGCAGGTCGTAGCAGGTGGCGAGGCCGAGGCGGCCGACGGAGGTGTCGGCGACCTCCACGTTCTGGCCGGCCGCGAGGTACTTCGGCTCGCCGTCGGTGAACCCGAAGAGGTGGATCTTGCGGTACACCGAGGCCACCGAGCCGTCCCGCTCGATGACGACAGCGGTGTTGGTGAGAGAGCCGTCGGGGCGGCGTTCGATGAAGGAGCCGCCGTGCAGCACCACGTCGGCGGAGCGGGCGGCGTCCTGCAGCTGCGTGACGATGTCACCGGAGAGCTCCTGCGCCGTGGGCTCCCACGTGGCGTACGTGAAGCCGCCGTTGGGCCACAGCTCGGGCAGCACCACCAGGTCGGCGTCCGCCGCAGACGCCACGAGGTCGAGCATGCGAGCGACGCGCGCGTCGAAGGGTTCGGACTCGACGTAGTCGAACTGGATGCCCGCGATCTGCATGGCTCCAGCCTGCCATGCGCTCCGCGGCCCCGATAGCGTCGCCGCATGGCAGACACCCCCTGGTCACGTGACGATGCGGTCGAGGCGTACCTGGACGCGGTCAGCGGTGTGCTCGCGCTCGCGCGGGAGCTGACCGACGACGAGTGGTCCGCTCCCACCGACCTGCCGGTGTGGACCGTCTTCGACAACGTGGCACACGTGGTCGCCGTCGAGGACGAGCTCGCGGGGCGTCCCGTGCCGTCGTCGATCCACGACTGGTCACGCTTCCCGCACGTCACGACGCCGTTCCAGCAGTACACCGAGGTGGGGGTCGAGGCACGCCGCGGGCTGCCGCCGCAGGAGCTCGTGGCCGAGCTCGCGAACCTGGTCGAGGAGCGCTCCCGCCAGCTGGCGTCGACACCCGAGACGCCGGACGCCGAGATGCGCGGCCCTGCAGGCATGGTGGGGCCGGTCAGCCGGGTCATGGGCACCCGCACCCTCGACGTGTGGGCGCACGAGCAGGACGTCCGCCGGGCCACCGGCCGACCCCCGCGCATGGTCGGCCCGGCGGCGGAGGCGTCCCTTCGCCGGATGCTCGAGGCGCTGCCCATCGTGGTGGCTCAGCAGGCGGAGGCGCCGGCTGGCTCGGTGGTCCGCGTCGTCGTCACCGGGGAGCCGGGAGCGGCGGTGACCGTACGGGTCGACGCCGAGGGCCGGGGCGTCCGCGACGACGACGCCGACCCCGACGCGAGCCTCGACCTCGACCTGGAGCGACTGCAGCTGCTCTTCTGCGGACGCCGGCCGCCGGCGTCCGTGCCGGTCGGAATCGAGGGGGACGCCACCCTGGCCGAACGGGTGATATCCGCCCTGGCCGTCACGCCCTGAGCACCCGTCGCATACCGTGGGGGCAACATCGCTCGTCCACGTAGTGGGGGGAACCTCTTGAAGCGTCTGACTGCTGCTGTCGCTGCCATCGGCCTGGTGGCCACCGGTGCCGTCGTCACCCTCTCGGGAGTGGCGTCGGCCGCGCCCGAGAACCCCGCCAACCTCGTCGTGACTCCGCCCAAGGCGAATGGATCCGACGACGACTACGGCGCCAAGAAGGCGGTCGTGACGTGGGGCGACTGCCCCACCATCGACCCAACATTCCCCACGTTCGACGAGTATCTGGGTCGTCGCAGACCGCGACGACAGCTTCGTCACCCAAGGCAATCGCGACCTACGGACCCGGACGGTGCGCTACACAGCCTCGGCACGGTGCCGGTGGACGGTGCCCGCGAGGTGATCGCCGACGGACCTCAGCGCGGGCAAGAACTACTACTTCGCGGTGTACGCCATCGACAGTGGCGGCGACGTCATCTCGCCGGACGGCGACGCCAGCGAACACCCCGATCGGCTACGTGCATGGCGAGCGGCTTCAATCTGTCGATCGCGACGAGCCGGTCGACGGTGCTCAGCGGAAAGGTCATCGAGCTGTCGGGCACGCTGACCTCAGCCAACGGATCGCCGCTCGCGAACAAGACCATCACGATCTTCCGGGACCCCACCCCCAAGAGCGTGGAGACGGATGCCGCGACCTCCGAGGTCACCACTACCACGGGCGGCAAGTGGTCGTTCAAGACCAAGCCGCGGATCAACGGCCGGTACTGGGCCCGGTACATCCCGGCGGACGGCATCGGCGGCTGGACCAAGACCGTGGCCATCGACGTCCGTGCGGCGATCTCCCTCAAGGTCCGACCCGACACGACCATCCGGGCTGGACGTGAACTGACCTTCCGCGGCCAGGTGTCGGGGAGCCCGTCGCTCGTCGCCGGCTCGAAGATCTGCTGGCAGAGCACGGCCGGCGGCTCCTGGGGCGGCGGCAGCTGCGACGCGACGATCAAGGACGACGGCAGCTACGTGCTCCGCCTGACGCCCGGTGCGGACGCCGACGGCAAGTACCGCGTGTACTCCACCGACCTCGCCCCTTACTACGTCGCCTCGAAGTCGAAGCCGGTGAAGATCACCATCCGGTAGCCCGGACACTCGGCCGGCTGTGGCCCCACCCAAGGGGACACTCGGCGGGCTGTCAGAGGGCGGGGAGGGCCGGCTCCTCCAGGACGTCGGCCACCGTCCGCAGGAACCGCGAACCGGTCGCGCCGTCGATGAAGCGGTGGTCGAACGAGAGCGACAGCGTGCACGTGGTGCGGACCACCAGCTGTCCGCGGTCGACCCACGGGCGCTCGTGCCACGCCCCGACCGCGAGGATGGCCGACTGACCCGGCGCGATCATCGGCGTCCCGCCGTCGACGCCGAAGACGCCGACGTTGGTGATCGTGAACGTCGCACCGACCAGCTCGGCCGGTGACACCTCACCGTCCCTCGTCCGTCGCACCACGTCGCCGATCGACCGGGCCAGCTCTGACAGCGTCAACGTCTCAGCGGCCGCCACATGCGGCACGACCAGTCCACGCTCGCTCGCCACGGCGATGCCGAGGTTCACCGACGCCCGATGCACGATCTCCTGCGCGTCGGCGTCGAACACCCCGTTGAGCCGCGGCTCCTGCTGCATCGCCGCCAGGCATGCGCGCGCCACCAGCAGCAGCGGCGTGACACTCACCTCGGCGAACTGCGGCATCGCTCGCATCCGCTCGAGCAGCTCACGGCTGCGGGTGACGTCGACCTCGACCCACTCGGCCACCGCCGGGATGGTCGACGCACTCTCGGTCATCGCCGCCGCCATCGTGCGGGTGATCCCGCGCACCGGCTCCCGGCGGTCTCCCTGCGCGACAGCGGACACGCCCGCGGTCTCGGGCGCCAGCAACGCCGCCGCCGCCTCGACGTCGTCGCGCGTGATCGTGCCGTCCGGTCCCGTCGCCCGGACCGCCCCCAGGTCGATCCCGAGCTGTTTGGCCAGACGTCGCACGGGCGGCTTGGCCCGCGCCGGTCCTCTCGCCTCGGCGAACTTCGCCTCCGCTGCGCGTCCGACCTCGAGGCCCCCGTGTCGCACGGGCTTGACCGGCTCGCCGGGTGGTCCCGCCTCCGGGCGCAGCGTGCCGTGCGGGCTCGGCGGTGCGACCCTCCGACGCCGACGGGTCGAGCCCGCCGTGACGCCGTAGCCCACGAGCACTGGGCCGCTGCCCTCGTCCTTGGCGTCGGCCGCGGTGTCGTCGGCCGCTGCAGATGGGGCGACCTCCACCGGCGGCGTCCCGTTCGCCGGCGTCGAGTCGCTCCGGATCGTCACCAGGGGGGCCCCTACCGGCAGCAGCGCACCTTCATCGGCGTGCAGGCTCGCCACGACACCTGCGTAGGGCGACGGCAGCTCGACTGCGGCCTTGGCCGTCTCGACCTCGACCAGTGGCTGGTTGACCGTCACGGTGTCGCCCTCAGCGACAAGCCACTTCAGCACCTCGCCCTCGGTGAGCCCCTCGCCCACGTCCGGCAGACAGAACTGCAGATCCTGCGGCATACGACTCCTCGTCAGTAGGCGAGCGCGCGGTCGACGGCGTCGAGCACCCGGTCGAGATCCGGCAGATAGTGGTGCTCGAGGCGCGACGGCGGGTAGGGCGTGTGGTAGCCACCGACCCGGAGCACGGGAGCCTCCAGGTCGTAGAAGCACTGCTCGGTGACCTCTGCGGCAACCTCGGCAGACATTCCGAGGAAGACCGACGCCTCGTGCGCCACCACGCAGCGGCCGGTGCGGCGCACCGACGCCGTCACCGTGTCCAGGTCGAGTGGCGCCAGCGAGCGCAGGTCGACGACCTCGATGCTGGTGCCGTCCGGATCGGCGGCTGCGGCAGCCTCGAGGCACGTGCGCACCATCGGTCCGTACGACACGAGGGTGACGTCGCTGCCTTCGCGGACGACGCGCGCCGAGCTCATGCTGATCGTCGGTCCGTCGCCGACCTCGGCCTTGTCCCAGTACCGGCGCTTCGGCTCGAGGAACACCACCGGGTCGTCGCACGCGACTGCCTGCTGGATGAGCGTGTAGGCGTCCACCGGGTTGGAGGGCGTGACGACACGGAGCCCCGCCGTGTGGGCGAAGTAGGCCTCGGGCGACTCGCTGTGGTGCTCGACCGCCCCGATGCCGCCACCGTACGGAATGCGCACCGTGACCGGCATCGACACCTGGCCGTCGGACCGAGCGTGCATCTTCGCCAGCTGGCTGACGATCTGGTCGAACGCGACGTAGACGAAGCCGTCGAACTGGATCTCGACCACGGGGCGGTACCCCCGCATCGCCATGCCGATCGCCGTGCCGAGGATGGAGGACTCGGCCAGAGGGGTGTCGATGACGCGTTCCTCGCCGAAGTCCTTCTGCAACCCGTCGGTCACGCGGAACACGCCACCGAGCCGACCGATGTCCTCACCCATCAGGACCGTCTTGGCGTCGTCCTCCAACGCCTTGCGCAGCCCGGCGTTGAGGGCCTTGGCCATCGTCATCGTCTCGGCCATCACGCCTCCCCGACGGCCGGCTCGGGTGCGAACGAGGCCAGGTACTCGGTGAGCTGGTCCCGCTGACGCTCGATCAGCGAGTTCGGCTCCGCGTACGCGTGCGTGAACATGTCCGCCGGTTCCGGGTCCGGGAGTGCGCGGACGCCGTCGCGCAGCCGGATGGCCAGCGCCTCGGCCTCGGCGTCCAGCTCGGTGAAGAACGACTCGTCGACCAGCTGCTGCTTGTGCAGGTAGGAACGCACGCGCTCCAACGGGTCGCGCAGCCGCCACGCCTCGACGTCGGAGTCGAGCCGGTACCGCGTCGGGTCGTCGGAGGTCGTGTGGGCGCCCATGCGGTACGTGAACGCCTCGATCAGCGAGGGACCGGCGCCTTCTCTGGCGCGCTGCAACATCGCCTGGCTCACCGCCAGGCAGGCGAGGACGTCGTTGCCGTCGACCCGGACGCCTGGGAAGCCGAAGCCCCACGCACGCTGGAAGAGCGGGATGCGCGTCTGACGCTCGAGCGGTTCGGAGATCGCCCACTGGTTGTTCTGGCAGAAGAAGACCACCGGGGTGTTGAACACGCTGGCCCAGATGAACGCCTCGTTGACGTCGCCCTGGCTGCTGGCTCCGTCACCGAAGAACACCATGACGGCGTCCTCGGTCCCGTCGTGCTGGACACCCATCGCGTAGCCCACGGCCTGAGGGCACTGGTCGCCGATGACGATGGTGTAGAGCGCGAAGCCGTGGTCGGCCGGGTTCCATCCGCCGTTCGTGGTGCCGCGGAAGAGACCGAGCAGCGTGAGCGGGTCGACGTCGCGGCACCACGCGACGCCGTGCTCCCGGTAGGTGGGGAACGCCATGTCCCCGGGGCGGAGTGCGCGGCCGGCGCCGACCTGTGCGGCCTCCTGACCGAGCAGCTGGGCCCACAGCCCGAGCTCACCCTGGCGCTGCAGCGCGGTCGCCTCGGCGTCGATGCGTCGCACGAGCACCAGGTCGCGGTAGAGGCCGCGGATCCCGTCGTCGTCGAGCGTCAGCGGGAAGTCGGGGTTCTCTCGGCGTTCACCCTCAGGGGTGAGCAGCTGGACGAACGTGTCGTCCGGTGGATGGGCAGGGATTGCCACACGGCCTCCTCACACGACCACGAAGCAGGATCGCTGCTGAGCGTGGACGCACGACGTCGGGTACCGGGGTGTCCGGTGTGGGTCCATCTTCGGGCCACCGGGGGGTGGAGGGGAACACCCGGGTGGGTGTTTCGGACGCGCGGCTGTCAGCGGCGCTTGGACTTGCCGTGCCCGTTGCCGTTGCTCCCCGGCTGGTCCGGCTTGCCGTGACCGTTGGCATTGCCGTTTCCCTGGCCGTTGCCGTTGCTTGCCCGACTCGGGCTTGTCCGGCTTGCCGTGACCGTTGCCGTTGCCGTTGCTCCCCGGCTGGTCCGGCTTGCCGTGCCCGTTGCCGTTGCCGTTCCCGGGCTTGTCCGGCTTGCCGTGCCCGTTCGCCGTTGCCGGGGTGGTCCGGCTTGCCGTGACCGTTGCCGTTGTTCCCGTGACCCTTGTCCGGGTTGTGCGGCCCATCGGAGTCGCCCCCGCCGGGATGACCGCCCCCGGTGTTGTTGCCACCGCCGTTGTTCCCGGTGCCGTCGTTGTTCCCCCCACCGTTGTTGGGGTGGTCCTTCGTCGGCTTGGGCGTCGGGCGGGTGGGCTCAGGGCGGGTGGGCTCAGGGCGGGTGGGTCCTGGATTGGTGGGCTGCGTCGGCTGCGTCGGCCTGTCGGCTCAGTGGGCTGCGTCGGCTCGGTCGGTCCCGTCGGCTCGGTCGGTCCCGTCGGCCCGGTCGGCTCCGTCGGTCCGGTCGGCGCGAGTGGGGCCGATCGGCTCGGTCGGCTGCCCGCCGGGCTCGACGCCGGGTCCGACGCCGGGGCCTTCTGTGGCGCCGTCCGTCGGTCCCTGCGTGCCCTGGTCGCTCGGCTCGGACGTCTCCGGGCCGGGCCCCACCACGAGCGGGCCGGGTTCGAAGGGAATGCCCGCGGGAGGGGCGCCCGCCACCGGCCCTGGGGCGGCGTCCAGCGTGCGACTGGCCATGACCGCCATGGTGGTCAGGCCACCCGTGACCAGGCCGCCGGCCAGGATCACCGCGAGGGCGGCCCGACCGGCCGTCTCCGGGCCCGCCGCACTCACGAAGGCACGTGCGTGTTTCGCCATGGCCTGCGGACCCTCCTCCCTCAGGTGTCTTGCACTTGGAGCATCGGCCTCGATCGTCCCATGGTGAACCGCGGACCACCCAACATGACTAGGTCATCTGGGTGAACCCGCCTTTGATCAGCGACGATGATACGGGCGCCTGGTCCGACCCCTCCATGGCACGGCAGACTGCCCCCCAGATGGACCAGCGCAAGGAGACCGATGAGCGACTCCGGCACCACCCCCGCCGCCGCACCCACCCGGGTGTTCCTCCTCGACGACCATGAGCTGGTCCGACGGGGGCTCTTCGACCTGCTGAGCCTCGAGGACGACCTCGAGGTGGTCGGGGAGGCGTCCACGGCGGCCGAGGCCCTGGCCCGTATCCCCGCCGTCCGCCCGGACGTGGCCGTCCTGGATGTCCGGCTGCCCGACGGCAACGGGGTCGAGGTGTGCCGCGAGATCCGCTCGGCGCTGCCCGACGTCCACTGCCTGATGCTCACCTCCTACGCCGACGACGAGGCGATGGTGGACGCGCTGCTGGCGGGGGCGGCCGGCTACGTGCTCAAGGACATCCGCGGAGCCGACCTGGTCGGGGCCGTCCGTCGGGTGGCGAAGGGCGAGTCGCTGCTCGACCCCAAGGCCACCGAGCGGGTGCTGCACCGGCTGCGGGGCGGATCCCCCAAGGACGAGCGGCTCGAGTCGCTCACCGGCCAGGAGCGTCGCATCCTGGACCTCATCGGTGAGGGGCTCACCAACCGTCAGATCGGCGACCGGCTGCACCTCGCAGAGAAGACCGTGAAGAACTACGTGTCCTCGCTCCTCGCCAAGCTCGGGATGGAGCGCCGCACACAGGCAGCGGCCTACATCGCCCGCCTCGAGCGAGCACACCCCGAGCGCGCTGAGCGCAGCTCGACGCCGCACTGCTCAGCGCGCGCCGGGGTCAGTCGCCGGCGGCGTCCTCCGAGCCGACCGGCGCTCGCCAGAGCACGCGGGTGCCCCGTGGCGCGCCGTGCTCGTCGCGCACCGGCTCGAGGGTGAAGCTGCCGCCCGACGCCGACGCGCGCCCCTCGAGGTTGGCGAGCCCACTTCGGCGTCCTCCGGACTCCGGGGGGCCCTCGCCGTTGTCGGTGACGATGAGGACGACCTCGTCGGACTCCACCGACAACGAGACCCGCACCTGAGTGGCGTGGGCGTGGCGAGCCGCGTTCGACAGCGCCTCGCGCAGCGCTGCGACGACGTGCTCGCGGACGTCGTCGCTGACCGTGCTGTCGATCGGGCCGTCGAAGCGCACCGTGGGCTCGAAGCCCAGGGCGCTCGAGCCTGCCGCCACCTCCTGCAGGACCTGGGAGCGCAGGCCACCACCCTCCTGGGCGTGATGGAGCGCGAAGATCGTGCTGCGCACCTCGCGGATGGTCTGGTCGAGCTCGTGCACGGCGCGGCCCACACGCTCCTCGACCGCCGAGTCGCTCGTCATGCGCTGTGCCCCCTGCAGCACCATTCCTGTCGCGAAGAGTCGCTGGATCACCAGGTCGTGCAGGTCGCGTCCGATGCGGTCGCGCTCCTCCAGCAGCGCGAGTCGCTCGTGCTCGGCGCGCGCCTGCGTCAACCCGATCGCAAGCGCTGCCTGCTCACCGAAAGCCCGCGCCGCCAGCGCTCCACCGTGGTCGCCGTCCCACTCGCGGGACGCCGACGCCAGCACCAGCGTCCCGTGCTGACGCCGCAGAGAACGCACCGGCACCTGCACGACGACGGCCGGTTCCCCGGGGAGGCTGTCGGCAACGACCTCGTCGCTGTCACCGGTCAGGCGGAGTGTCGTGTCCATCCACGACACACCCCAGCTCGGCGACGCACGCTCGAGCAGCACGCGTCCCTCACCGATGTCCGTGGCGGTGACGAGCGCGGTGACGTCGGCCTGCGACGCCTCGTGCGCCTGGTCGACCACCGCCGCAAGCACCTCGTCGGAGCTCGCTCCGAGCAGCGCGGTCGAGGCGACGTCGGACGCCGCCCGGAGCCAGCGCGCGCGGCGCTCGACCGCCGCGAACAGACGAGTGTTCTCGATGGCGACGCCCGCAGCTGCGGCCAGGGCGACCACGAGCCGCTCATCCCGCTCGGTGAAGGGTCTGCCGTCGCGCTTGTCCGTCAGGTACAGGTTGCCGAACACGGTGTCGCGCACCCGGACCGGAACGCCGAGGAAGGTACGCATCGGCGGGTGACCCTCCGGGAATCCGACCGAGTCCGGGTGGGCGGAGAGGTCGTCGAGCCGCAGCGAGTGCGGCTCGCGGATCAGCAGGCCGAGGATTCCCGCGCCCTTCGGGTACGGGCCGATGGCGTCGCGTTGCTCCTCACTGATGCCCTCGACGAGGAACTCCTCGATGGTGCCATCAGACCCCAGGACCCCGAGCGCTCCGTACTGTGCGTCGACGAGGCGCGCCGCCGCCTGCACGATCGCCCGCAGCGTGTGGGGCAGCTCAAGTCCGCGCGCGATCCCGAGCACCGCGTCGAGCAGCACCTCGGGAACATCGAAGCGCTCCTGGTCGGTGATGGACACAGCGCCAACTGTAGGCCGCAGACCCTGACGACGCGTGAGCTGCCGGCCGCAGCCCCACCCGGTTTCACGCTGTCGCGGGTTGCGAGGCGGCGGCGATCTCCTGCTCGCGCTGCCACGTGCGCGCGTACCAACCGCCCCGAGCCACGAGCGCACCGTGGGCGCCCTCCTCGACCACCCGACCTCCGTCCAGCACCAGGATGTGGTCCGTCCCCGCGAGCGGCGTCAGTCGGTGACTGATCACGACCGTCGTGCGTCCCCGTGCGGCGTCGAGCAGGTCGGCCATGAGCGCGTCCGCGGTGAGCGCGTCGAGGTGCTCGTCGGGCTCGTCGAGCACGACGATCGGGTGGGCCGACAGCAGAAGACGGGCGAGTCCGAGTCGCTGCCGCTGCCCCCCGGAGAGCTGCTGGCCGTGCTCGCCGACAGGGGTGTCGAGGCCGCGCGGCAGCCGTCGCAGCCACGGGGAGAGGCCGACCCTGGCGAGCGCGGACGCCAGCTCGTCGGCCGTGGCATCCGGACGCGCCAGCTTCAGGTTCTCGCCCACCGAGGTGTCGAACAGGTAGGGGTGCTGCTCCAGCAGCCCCACCGTCGCGTGGCGCGTCAGCGCCGACAGCTCTGACGCCGGGACACCCCCGAGGTCCAGCGAACCCGCCTCCGGCTCGAGGAACCCGGCCAGTGTCATGGCCAGCGTGGACTTGCCCGAGCCGCTCGGTCCGACCACCGCCACACGCGCACCGTCGGCGACGTCGAGCGAGACGCCGTGCAGCGTCGGCTCGTCGGCGCCCGGCCAGCGCACCACGACGTCTCGCAACCGCGCGTTGGCCCCCTGCGGCAAAGCAGCCTCCGCGGTCCCGGTCCTCTGCGGTTCCCCCTCCTCCTGCTCGAGCAGGTCCAGGACGCGCCGCGTCGAGGCCGCCACCGCTGCCCACCGCTCGACCGCTTCGGGCAGCGGAGCGACGAGGTCGAAGGCGGCCATCGGCGTCAGCACCAGGACTGCGAGCAGCACGCCGTCGAGCCCGCCGCTGCGCACCGACGCGACGCCCAGCACGAGACAGATCAGAACCGTCACGCCTGCCACCAGCACCTCGATCGCCTGACCCACGCCGGCTCCGCGCGCGACATGCAGCTCCTCCCGGAGCAGGCGCTCCCGCTCACTCCGCACCCGGTCGACGAAGACCGTCGAGGTGTCGGCCACCCAGGTCTCGGGCAGCACCTCCAAGAGCTCGAGGAGCTGGTCGGAGTGCGCAGCACGCCCGGACGCCAGGCTGACCTGGGAACGCCGCACCCGCGCCCCGACGAGCCGCGGCACGACGAGCAGGTTGAACAGCAGACCCGCGGCGAGGGCCAGCCCGACCCACGGCTCGATCCAGGTGAGCACCCCGACCGCCCCGGCTCCGACGACTGCGGCCACGGCGAACGGTGGGAACACCCGCAGGTAGGCGTCCAGGAGCGTGTCGACGTCGGACGAGAAGCGCGTGAGCAGGTCGGCCGACGACCGCTCGTGGACACGCGCCGGCACCAAGGGCTCGATCCGTTGGTAGACGGACACCCGCAGGTCGGCGACCACCCGAAACGCCGCATCGTGACCGACGAGCCGCTCGGTGTAGCGCGCCACCGCTCGGCTGATTCCGAAGAAGCGCACACCCACGATGGCGACGGTGAGGGTGAGGACCGGCGGCTGTTCCGAGGCGCGCGCGATCAGGTAGGCGGAGGTGCCCATCAGGGCGACGCTGGCAGCCGCCGCGGCGGCACCCAGCAGGATCGCGGCGATCAGCCGGCCGCGTTGCGGGCGCGCCAGGGCGAGCAGCCAGCGCACGAGGTCCCGGTCACGCATCGCCGTCACCACCCTGCGGCGGCAGGACGACGACCGTGCGGTCGGCTGTCGCCGCCAGCGCGGGACGATGGGCGACGAGCAGCACCGTGCGTCCGCGCGAGAGGTCATCGATCGTCTGCACCACCGCGCGCTCGGTGACGCCGTCGAGGCCCGCCGTGGGCTCGTCCAGCATCAGCACTCGAGTCTTCCGGACGATGACGCGGGCAAGGGCGATGCGCTGCCGCTGACCCACGGACAACCCGGAGCCACGCTCACCGAGCACGGTGTGGATGCCGTCGGGCAGGGACTCCACGAAGTCGGCACCGGCCAGTCGCAGGGCATCGAGCACCTCGTCGTCGGACGCCTGCGGCGCCACCACCCGGACGTTGTCCGCGATGGTTCCGCGGACGAATCCTGGATGCTGCGGAAGCCACCCCACCTGCGTGCGCCAGGCGGCGGGGTCGGACACCGTCCCCGCCCGCACCTCGCCCGCGTCCGGCGCCACCACGCCAAGCGCCACTCCGAGCGCTGTGGACTTGCCCCCGCCGCTGGGCCCCATCAGGGCGACGGTCTCGCCCGGAAGCACCCGGAACGCCGTGTGCAGCGAGTCATGCACGCGTCCCGGATGACGGACGCGCACGTCGTCGAGCTCGAGTCCGGTCAGGGACAGGTCCACATCTTCTGACGGCCCGATGGGTGACAGCGGCGTCTCGAGGATCGCGAAGGCCTCTTCGGCGGCGGCCAGCCCCGCCTGGCTCGCGTGGTAGTGCACCCCCACCTGCCGCAGCGGCAGGTACGCCTCCGGCGCGAGCACGAGAACGAACAGCGCCGTCTGCAGCCCGACGCTGCCCTCGACGAGCCGCAGCCCGATCTCGACCGCGACGACCGCCACCGACAGGGTGGCCAGCAGCTCGAGTGTGAACGACGACAGGAACGAGATGCGCAGCACCCGCATCGTGCGGCGGCGGTAGCGGTCGTTCACCTCGGCGATGGCGCGCCCCTGGCCCTCGGCGCGTCCGAAGACCTTCAACGTCACCAGCCCGCGGAGCACGTCGAGGAAGTGGTTGCTGAGGGTCTGCAGGGCGTCCCACTGCTTGCGCTGCTCGGCCTGCGTCCGCCACCCGATCAGCACCATGAACACCGGGATGAGCGGCAGCGTGACGGCGATGACGACGGCGCTGAGCAGGTCCGCCGACCCCACGGCCACCACGACGACCAGTGGGATCACCAGGCTCGACACCAGCTGCGGCAGGTACCGCGCGAAGTACTCGTCGAGTGCGTCGAGCCCTTCCCCGAGCAGCACCAGCAGCCGCGACCGCCGTGCGCCGACCAGCCAGCGCGGACCCAGGGCTGCGACGTGGTCGACGACGTGGTCGGACAGGTCTCGCTTGACCCGGGCGCTCGTGCGGGACGCGGCGAGCTCCTGCAGGTACGTCGCGACCGGTCGAAGCAGGACGATCAGGCCGAGGGCCAGCAGCGCGGTGGACTCGTCGGCCAGCGACGCGCCGTCCTGGAACACCGCCGTGACGACCTCAGCGACGAGTGCTGCGGTGGCGACCGCGAGCGACACGTGCACGACCGCGAGGGCACCCAGGGCGACCAGCAGCGGTCGGGTGGCCCGGGCATAGCGGAGCAGCCGGGGGTCGAAGGGGCGCACGAGGCGTCAGTCTGCCCTGTCAGCCGGCACTGTCAGTCGGCGCTGCCGGAAGCGGCCGACCGGGAGTCACAGGGTGACGGACTTGCGGACGGACGCGGGCTCCGGTGGCAGGTCGTCCACGCCGATCCGGCGGCGGAACACCCAGAAGGTCCACGACTGGTACACGAGCACGATCGGCGTCATCACCACGGCCACCCACGTCATCACCTTGAGCGTGTACGGGGACGACGAGGCGTTCTCGATGGTGAGGTTGTACGCCGGGTCCGTCGAGCTCGGCATCACGTTCGGGTAGAGCGTCATGAAGAGCGTGATGACGGCCAGCGCGATCGTCACCCCGGTGAAGAGGAATGCCCATCCCTCGCGCCGCGTGCGGTCGAGGGCCAGGGCCGCGAGCAGCGAGGCGGCGGCCAGGATCGACGTGATCCAGGTACCGGTCTCGCCCTGGTCGATCAGCGTCCAGCCGAGGAACAGCACTGCCGCCACCGCAGTGATCAGGCCGACCCGGCCGACCATCGCGTGAGCCTTCTCGCGCACCGTTCCGAGCGTCTTGAGCGCCAGGAACGTGGCGCCGTGGGTGGTGAACAGGCCGAGCGTCACGACCCCGCCCAGCAGTGCGTACGGGTTGAGCAGGTTGAAGAAGCCACCGGTGTAGGTGCCCGTCGCGTCGATCGGGACGCCGCGGACGATGTTGGCGAACGCCACGCCCCAGAGGATCGCGGGCACCAGGGAACCGACGAAGATGGCGACGTCCCATCGCGCGCGCCAGGTGGCGGAGTCCTGCTTGCCGCGGTACTCGAAGGCGACGCCGCGGATGATCAGCGCCACCAGGATCAGCAGCAGCGGCAGGTAGAACCCGCTGAACAACGTGGCGTACCACTCGGGGAACGCCGCGAAGGTCGCGCCACCCGCGACGAGCAGCCACACCTCATTGCCGTCCCAGACCGGGCCGATGGTGTTGATCATCACCCGGCGCTCCTCCTCGGAGCGCCCGATCACCGGCAGCAGCACGCCGACCCCGAAGTCGAAGCCCTCGAGGAAGAAGTAGCCGATCCAGAGGACCGCGATCAGCAAGAACCAGACGTCCGTGAGTTCCATGTCAGCTCCTCAGTACGCGAACGTCAGGGGCTTGTCGGAGTCGCGGTCGTCGTACGCCTGATCGGCGTCGGCGCTCGTGATCTCCGGGGGACCGAGCTTGATGTACTTCACGAGCAGCGCGACCTCGACGACGGCGAGTGCGCCGTAGAGCAGCGTCAGCACGATCATCGACGTCCAGACCTCGGCCGGACTCGTCGCGATCGACACACCGTTCGCCGTCAGCTGCAAGCCGTAGACCACCCACGGCTGCCGGCCCATCTCGGTGAAGATCCACCCGAAGCTGTTGGCCAGCAGCGGCATGAAGATGGTCAGGACTCCGATCGTCCCGATCCAGCGTGCCGTGGGGTTGCGACCACCGCGGAACAGGTAGAGCGCTGCGGCGGCTACCAGCGCCGCCAGGGCACCCCAGCCGATCATGAACCGGAAGGACCAGTAGGCGATCGGGATGTTCGGGCTGTAGTCCGCGGGGCCGAACTGCTCCTCGAGCTGCGCCTGGATGTCGTTGATCCCCTCCACCTCGCCGCTGAAGGAGTCGGTGGCCAGGAACGATGCGAGGCCGGGGATGCCGATGCGGAAGGTCTCCTCGGAGCCGTCGAGCGTCCCGATGCTGAAGATCGAGAAGCTGACGCTCTCGCCGGTCTCGTAGATCGCCTCGGCAGCGGCCATCTTCATCGGCTGCTGCTCGGTCATGATCTGCGCCTGGAAGTGACCCGTGAGCGCGACCCCGACGAACCCGATGATGATCGTCCACGCGCCCAGCTTCATCGACGGACGCATCACCGTCGAGGTGGCGCTGCCGCACGAGATGCCAGAGCGCGACGCCGAGCATCAGCGAGCCTGCCGTCAGGAACGCTGCAGTGATCGTGTGCGCGAACGTGATGACGGCGGTCTTCTGCGTGAGCACCTCGAAGATGTTGACCAGCTCGGCGCGGCCGGTGGGGTCCAGCGGTGAGAAGCCCTCGTCGACCACGTAGCCGACCGGGTGCTGCATCCACGAGTTGGCTGCCAGGATGAAGAACGCCGAGATGTTGGTCCCGATGGCGGCGGCCCAGATCGTCGCGAGGTGGACCTTCTTGGGCAGCCGGTCCCACCCGAAGATCCACAGCCCGAGGAAGGTCGACTCCAGGAAGAAGGCGAGCAGCCCTTCCATCGCGAGCGGTGCACCGAAGATGTCACCGACGAACCGGCGAGTACTCGCTCCAGTTCATGCCGAACTGGAACTCCTGCACGATCCCCGTCACCACGCCCATGGCGAAGTTGATGAGGAAGATCTTCCCCCAGAACTTCGTCGCCCGCAGGTAGACGTCCTTGCCGGTGCGGTACCAGGCCGTGTGTAGACCGGCGACCAGCATGGAGAGTCCGAGCGTGATCGGCACCATCAGGAAGTGGTAGACGGTGGTGATCGCGAATTGCCACCGAGCGAGCTCTAGCGCGTCCACGGGTCCTCTTTCGAGCCAGGAACTGACAGGTGGAGCCAGCATCCCGGGGGCCGTCCGCACCCCGATCAGGGTCGAAAGTCCCGGCCGCTGAGCCGGGACCTTCGACCCCGGTCAATCCCCGTGACAACAGCTCCCGCGCGTGTGTGAGGCTGGTCACGTGACGACAGCTCGGGCGACGCGTGCGGCGTCCCCGCTGGCGCTGTGGAGCGCCCTCGGCATCGTCTACGTGGTCTGGGGCTCGACCTACCTCGGGATCAGGGTCGTGGTCGACGTCGCCGGTCAGCCCCCGCTGTTCCCCACAGGGGTCCGCTTCGTCATCGCCGGAAGCATCCTCGGCACCGTGCTGGTCCTCCGACGCGGACGCCGCGCACTCGCCACGTCGCCGCGTGCGGTTCTCGGCAGCGTCGTGCTCGGGTTTCTCTTCCTCTTCTGCGGCGTCGGCATGGTGAGCACCGCGGAGCAGACGGTCCCCTCCGGCCTGGCCGCGCTGCTCGTGGCCGCCATGCCGCTGTGGGTGGTGCTCATGCGCACGGGCATCGGCCGCGAACGCCCGAGATGGCTCACCTGGGTCGGCACCGTGGTCGGGCTCGGCGGCATCGCCGTCCTCGCCCGCCCCGGGCACCCAGGGCGACGTCGAGCTCTGGGGCGTCCTGCTGATCCTGTTCGCCACCCTCTGCTGGGCGTTCGGGGTGTTCATCACGCCGCGGCTGACGCTGCCCGACGACAACTTCGTCGGAGCGGTCTACGAGATGGTCGGCGGGGGCGTGGTTCTGCTCGTCGCCGCTGCCGTCGTCGGGGAGTTCGACGGCTTCTCGCTGGCGGCGGTGCCTGCGGAGGGTTGGTGGGCGTTCATCTACCTGACGCTCATCGGCTCGGTCGTCGCGTTCTCCGCCTTCGTGTGGCTGCTCGGGACACGCCCCACCGTCGCTGGTGACGACGTACGCGTACGTCAACCCCGTCGTCGCGGTGTTCCTCGGCTGGCTCATCCTGTCCGAACCAGTGACGCTCCCCGTCGTCCTCGGTGGCTCCCTCGCCGTGCTCGGTGTCGCGCTCGTCGTGCGCGGCGAACGTCCGCGTCCGGGCTTCAGAGCCCGAGGAAGTCGCGCAGCACGGGTAGCCAGCGGTCGTTCGCCTCGGGCGCACCGATCGTCACCCGCACGCCCTCGCCGGCGAAGGGGCGGACCACAACTCCGGCGTCGGCACATCGCCGCGCGAAGTCCTGCGTGCGCTCGCCCAGCGGGAGCCAGACGAAGTTGCCCTGCGGCGTCGGGACGTCGAGGGGCAGGGCGGCGAGCTGAGCGGTGACGCGCTCACGCTCCTCAACCAGCACCTGCACGCGGCGCAGCAGCTCTGGTTCGGCCGCGAGGGACGCGGTGGCTGCAGCCGCCGCCCCGGCCGTGACGCCGAACGGGAGCTGCGCCTTGCGCAGCTCGGTCACGACGGCGGTCGGGCCGATCGCGTAGCCGACGCGGAGCCCGGCAAGCCCATAGGCCTTGGAGAAGGTGCGCAGCACGACGACGTTGCTGCGTCCGGACACGAGGTCGAGGGCGTCCGGACTGTCGACGTCGCGCACGAACTCGACGTAGGCCTCGTCGACAGCCACCAGCACGTCGGACGGCACGTCGTCGAGGAAGGCCGTCAGGTCGTTCCGCCGGACCACGGTTCCGGTCGGGTTGTTCGGCGTGCAGACCATGACGACGCGCGTCCGCTCGGTCACCGCGGACGCCATGGCGACCAGGTCGTGCGTGAAGTCAGGTCGCAGCGGAACCGCCACCTGTTGCGCACCGGAGAGCGCGATGATGATCGGGTACGCCTCGAACGATCGCCACGGGATGACCACTTCGTCACCGGCACCGGCGTAGGCATTGATGACCTGTCCGAGCACCGCCACTGATCCCGTGCCGACGGCCACCTGGTCGGGTCGGACGCCATGTCGTTGGGCCAGCGCCTCGATGAGCTGTGCGGACCCGAAGTCGGGGTAACGGTTGACCTCGGCTGCCGCGTCCGCCATCGCCGCCAGCACGCCGGGCAGCGGCGGGAAGGGGTTCTCGTTGCTGGACAGCTTCACCGCCCCCGCCGGCGCCGCACGACCCGGCTGGTAGGCAGGGATCGACTGCAGCGCTTCACGGGCGCGCGGATGGTCGGTCACCTGCTGAACCTAACGCCTGCCAGGCAGCGGGTCAGTCGAGGCGGTATCCCGCCTGCAATCGACCACCGGTCAGATTCAGCACGCGGTCGGCCACCTCCACGAGCGGTCGGACCTGACCGTTGGCAGCCTCTTGCCAGCCGGCCGCGAGGTCGTCGGCGCACTGCGAGTCCACGTGCATGAGCCATCGGTGCAACCACTTTCCCGACCCGGTCCAGGAGTCGGCGTGCGCGAGCCGCAGCTCGCCCGCCAGCTCCATGACCTGCGCGGCCACGAAAGCCCGAGCCTCACGGGCGTCCGTCAGGTCGTCGAGGGCCGCGCTCAACCCGTACCTGAGGGCGTCGATGTCCGCCTGGCGCCTCGGTGCCGGCCCAGCCTCGACGTGGAGCTCGGCATCTCGCTGCAGCTGCACGCCTGGACCCGAGTCGGTCAAGGCAACTCCGGTCGCCACCATGTGGGCGAGCGTGCAGCGGTTCTCACGGCGTTCGCGCTCGTACCAGTACCGCAACGAGGTCGGACTGTGCACGAACAGCTCGACCAGGAGCGAATCCTGGCGCACCGTCTCTCGGAACGAGGGGGCATCGTCGTCAGCCACCACCACGAGGTCGACGTCAGAAGTCGCGGTCACGTCACCGGTGGCGGCGCTACCCGTCAGCCACGCGCACTGGGCGTGGGGGAATTGGGAGCTGAGCAGGGAGGAAGCAACAGCGTCGCCGAACATGGCCGCATCCTTCCACCGGATCAGCGGCTCAGCGGCTCAAGGTCTGTCGGACCCGACCCGTACATTCAGGGGTAGTGGGCAGCGCGTGAGATGACACAGGTGGTGACCTCCGTTCAGAGGGGGTCGGGTGAGGTGCGGAGAGCCGTTCGCTGCCGGTCCTTGGTTCCTCACCGAAAGGTCCGCCTGTGTTCACCCCGGATGCGTTGCCCGAGCCGCTGTCCGCGGTGCTGGCGCAGGTGCGGGCTTGGTCCGGTGACGACGCCCGCGAGCCTGCTGCAGGTGGCGGGTGCGGAGTCGCGGGCGGCGTGGGTGGCGGGGTTGCAGCAGCTGGCCGACGCGGTCGCTGCCGCGTCGTTGACGGCGGTGGAGGTGTTCGACGCCTCCGGGGACGGGCAGGTGCTGCACGGTGCCGCGTCCACCGCGGCGTGGCTGCGCGGGGCGACCCGGCTGACCGGTGCCCAAGCAGCAGAGCGGGTCCGGATCGCGCGGCTGTCCCGTGACCTGTTGGCCGGTCCGGTGCAGCACCTTGCCGAGGGGACGTTGACCTACGAGCACCTGCGGGCCGTCGAGCGCGGCACCCGACACCTGCCGGCAGAACACCAGCAGCAGGGGGTCGAGCTGCTCACCGAGCTGGCCCGACAAGCCCCCGTCGGCGACGTCCGCACCGCCGGCCAGCACCTGCAGGCGGTGGTCGACCCCGACGGCTCCCTGGCCCACACCCAGCAGCAGTTCGACCGCCGGTACCTGACCCTGTCCCCGCTGATGGACGGGATGACCGCCCTGGACGGGCTGCTCGACGCCGAGTCCGCCGCCCTGCTCACCGCCGCCCTCGAGCCCCACCTGGTCCCGGCCGGCCCCGACGACACCCGCAACGCCGCAGAACGACGCGCCGACGGACTGATGCAGATCGTCCAGACCGCCGCCGACCACCGCCTGCTCCCCGTCAGCGGAGGGGAACGCCCCCACCTGCACGTCCTGCTCGACCCCCGAGGTGGTGCCGCAGGTCCGACCGCTCTCGGATCGGTGCCAGGGCGCCTAGGGCACACCGGCGCCACCGCCCTCCTGCACCCGGCCGGCGTGGCCCGCATCGCCTGCGACGCCCAGCTCACCCCCCTGCTGCTCGACCCCCACGGCGTCGTGACCGACCTCGGCCGCACCCGGCGCCTCTTCAGCCCCCAGCAGCGCCGCTTGCTGGCCGCCCGCGACGGCGGCTGCCGCTTCCCCGGCTGCGACCGACCCCCCGCCCACACCGACGCCCACCATGTGCACTCCTGGCTCGACGGCGGACCCACCGACACCGACAACGCGCTGCTGCTGTGCCGCCACCACCACCGCCAGGTCCACGAAGGCGGCTGGACCATCACCATCCCCGACACCACACGCGGCACCCACGGCCCCGTCACCTTCCACGGACCACGTAAGCAGCAACTCACCAGCCACCCCCGTGGTCCGTGAGAGCAGAACGGATCCGACTCCACCGCCGCGGCAGCCACACCTTCAGCCGCCTCTAGGCTGCCGCCGTGACCGAAGCCGCCGCCGAGATACCGCCCCCGGGGCGCACGTACCTCGGGGCGCACCCGCACCGCACCCTCGGCTACCTGATGGCTCTCGGCGGTGCGCTGCTCTTCTCGGTGAATGGCTCGGTGTCCAAGGTCACCCTGCAGTCCGGCGTCGACTCGCTGAGCCTCGTGCTGCTTCGCAGCGCAGGGGCAGCGGTGTGCCTTTTCTTCCTCGTGCTGCTCGCCGATCGGAGTCGTCTGCGGCTGTCACGCGCGGAGCTGCCCCTGCTCATGGTGTACGGGCTGGTCGGCATCGCCATGGTGCAGTGGCTCTACTTCGTCGCCATCGCCCGACTGCCGGTCGGCATCGCCTTGCTGCTGGAGTTCACCGGCCCGGTGCTGGTGGCCTTCTGGGCGCACTTCGTCCAGAAGCAGCAGCTCGGACGGTCCCTGTGGCTCGCACTCTCCCTGGCGATGGGCGGGCTGGCACTGGTCGCCGAGGTGTGGAGCGGCCTGAACCTCGATCTCATCGGCGTGCTCGCGGGGTTCGGTGCGGCCATCTCGCTCGCCACCTACTACATCGCCGGCAAGCACGCGCTGACCACGCGAGACACCACCTCGCTGGCCTTCTGGGCCTTCGTCGTGTCCGCGGTCTTCTGGTCGGTCGCCAAGCCCTGGTGGACCGTGCCGTGGGATGCGCTGTCCTCGACCGTCTCGCTGCCTGGTGCCCTGGACGGTGTCTCGGTCACGGCCTGGTGGTTGATCGCCTGGGTGGTCGTGCTGGGGACGGTCGCGCCCTTCCTGCTCGTCATCGGGGCGCTGCGCAACCTGCCCGCGCACGAGGCGGGAGTGGTGGGCATGGTGGAGCCTGTGCTCGCCGGAGTGGTGGCGTGGGTCTGGCTGGACGAGACGCTCACCGTCATCCAGATCGTGGGCAGCCTGGTGGTGATCGCCGGGATCGCCGTCGCACAGCGCGCGACGTCCGCTGCGCCTTAGGCGCGTGAGCCCTCTGCGGGGCCGAAGACGACCACCAGGCTCAGCGCCTCCGTGACGTCGACGAACCGGTGCTCCTCGTGAGCGGGCACGAAGATCACTGATCCCGGGGAGACGTCACACTCGCCCGAGGGCGTGACGAACCGTGCGCGTCCCGACACGCAGACGTAGATCTCGTCCTCGGTGTGCGGCTCCTGCTCGTCGAGCTCGCCGGCTGCCAGCACATACAGCCCGGTCGACAGATCGGGCGACCTTTGGAACTCGATCCAGGGCTCGCTGCCTCGCGCGGTGTCCTGCTCCTCGACCCGGTAGTGCCTCATGGTGCTCTCCGTTCCACCTGTGCCGCAGGGCTCGGCTCCTCGACCACCCGGTCCACCTCCGCGCTCGCGGCTCCGAGCCCGCCCAACGTGAACTCGTCCCGGGCCGTGAGGTCGTGGGTGCTCGCGTCGAAGTACAGCACGGTCAGGGTGAGTGGCGTCGGGTCCTCGGTCTCCAGCGCACGGAGTCCGGCGCCGCCGCTCGACCCCTGGACGAGCAGCTTCGTGCCATCTCCCAGGTCCTTCTCGTCCCGCGAGTGGAGATGCCCTGCCAGCACCAGCGGGACGATTCCCGCCAGCGGCTCGGCAGCGTCAGGATCGTGGACGAGCGCGATGTCGACCCGCTCCGACGAGGCCTCGATCGTTCTCGCCAGCTGCTGACCTCCGTCGACCACCGATGCGTCGTCGGACTCGGTGGACCGGTCGGGCGTGAATCGGGGATCGCCAATGCCCGCGATCGTCAGACCTGAGACGTCGACGATCTCGTTGTCGAGGACGTAGGTGTCGGGCAGATCGGCGATCGCCGCCGCCGTGGACGCAGAGTCGTGGTTCCCGCGGATGTACACGTACGGGACGCCCAGTGACTGGATCGGGGTCAGACAGCTGGTTCTCGGCTGCGGTCCCGTGATCGGCGATGTCGCCGGTGTCTACCACGAGGTCGACGTCGTACTGGTCGATGATCGACTGCATGATCGGCCAGACACTGGGGTTCAGGTGGATGTCGGAGACGTGAAGGACGCGGATGGAGCTGGCGTCCTGCGGCAGCGTCGGAAGGTTCTGCAGGGTGGACGCCAGCTTCCCCACGTTCGTGACGAGGTCACCGAGCTGGTCGCCGTACTCGGTGAAGTTGTCGACGATGTCGCCGGCGTTGCCCACGACCTGTGGGACGAAGACGAGGAGTCCGGTGTACCGCGGCTCGGCCAGCGACCGGTTGTTCCACGTCGCCGCACCCGCAGCGGCGCCGAGCAGCAGCACACCCGCGACGACCGCGGCCGTCACCGCCGCGCGTCGTGGGCGCCGCCAGACGACGAGGACGGCGAGTGCGGCACCGATGACCGCGGCTGCCATCGCCTGCAGATAGGCCTTGAGCAGGATCCCGCGCACCTGCTCGCCCACCGCACCGAGATCGGTGTCGATGCCACCCCCGGACAGCGCGCTCTCGGTGACCGCCGGGTCGAGGCGCACCACCTCGGCACGGAGCCGCAACGGACCGTCGTGGCTGTCGATGACGATCGACCCGAGGGGCGGGACCTCGATCACGCTGTCGCCGGTCAGGGAGAGACCGACACTCGTCTCGACCAGCAGCGGGCCCAGGTGCTCGGTCCGCTGCGCACCCACCGCCAGGCCGAGCAACGCTCCGAGACCGGCAACTGCGACCAGGGCAAGAACCCGCAGGACGCCGCGCCACGTCACCTCACGGTGCAGAGCCGACGGGAGGGGGTTCATCCCTCCGGTGTACCCCACGCTGTTGACTTCTGCACCCGACATGGTCGGCCACCGCGTGTCGCGGGCACTGCAGGGATCAGTCCGGCACACCCCAGTTGAAGCGGTGGGTGTGGATGTCGAAGTAGACGAAGGACTCGGTCGTGCGGACGCCATCGATCTGCTTGAGGCGGTCGTTGACCACGTCGAACAGCTCGTCCATGTCCGCGCAGACGACCTCGGCGAACAGGTCGAACGATCCGGAGGTCAGCACGAGGTAGATGACCTCGTCGATGGCGCCTACCGCGTCCGCGACAGCTCGGATGTCACCCTCGACCGCGATGCCGACCAAGGCCATGACCGGCAGCCCGAGCTTGAGGGGGTCGGTGACCGCGACCACCTGGAGCAGCTCGGTCTCGATCAGTCGCTGCATCCGGTGCCGGACAGCCGGCGCGGACAGGCCGACCGCTGCCGCCAGGTCGGCGTAGGACGTCCGGCCGTCGAGCTGCAGCTGCCGGATGATCGCGCGGTCGATCGCGTCGATCGCGACTTCGTGCGTCACAGCCGCTCCTCGGCGATCGAGTTGCCGCCGTCGACCACGACCGCCTGGCCGGTGATGTACGAGGCGCCCGGCGAGGCGAGCCAGGCGACGGCGCTGGCGATCTCGTCCGGACGCGCAGACCGGCGCATGGGGGTGCGGAGCCCCTGACGGTGCTCGTGCTCGGTCTGGGACGCGGTCGCGATCCAGCCCGGGCACACGGCGTTGACCGTGACACCGGAGGCGGCCACCTCGACCGCGAGGGCGCGCGTCATGCCGACCATCGCCTGCCTTCGCGGCGCCGTAGTCGACGTTCCCCACCATCGCCATCACCGGCCCCGTGATGGACGCCACGTTGACCACTCGCCCGTATCCCGCGGCGAGCATGGGGCGCAGCGCAGCGCGCGTCACGAAGAATGCCGTGTCGAGGTTGCGGCTGATCCCCGACCACCACATCTCGTCGCTCATGGCGACGGCGTCGGCATGGCCCTCGGCAGGGTCGGCGACGCTCGTCATGCCCGCGTTGTTCACGACGATGTCGATCCGGCCGAAGTGCTGCTGCGTGGACTCGACCACCAGGCCTGCCTGAACGCTGTCGGTGAGGTCCGCCGGCACGCCGAACGCGTCGACGCCCGCCGCTTGGAGCTCTGCGACGCGCTCCTCGATCCGTGAGGTGGTCGACGTGATGGCGACCCGCGCACCCGCGGCGCCGAGCAGCTGCGCACTGACGAACCCGATCCCCGACTCGCTTCCGGCGCCGGTGACCAGCGCGACCTGTCCTGCCAGGTCGAAGGGGCCGGACGGCGTCGATGCCGCGCCGTTCACGCGAAGAGCTCGTTGATCGCCTTGCCGAACACCTCGGTGTGCAGGTCGACGTCGTCGACCGTCGTCGACGGACACATGAGCGCCATGTTGTGGAAGGGCGTCATCAGGATGCCCCGGTTGAGCGTGTAGAGGTGCAGGTACTCGTCGAGGGCGTCGTCACCCGCTTCGTTGGACTCCGTGCCGTTCACCGGTGCAGGGCGGGCGAACCGGTACTCGGCGCGCGCTCCCAGCTGACTGATGCTCCAGGGGACGTCGGAACCGTCAAGCGCCGACTGGACGCCCTCGGTGAAGCGGGTGGCGAGGTCGATCATGCCCGCGAAGGCGTCGTCGGTGAGCACCTCGCCGAGCGTCGCGCGGGCCGCAGCCATGGACAGGGCGTTTCCGGCAAGCGTGCCGCCCACACCGCCGACGTCGATCAGGTCCGCCTCGTCGTGGGAGTTGATGGTGTCGGCCAGCGCGCGGCTGATGCCGTAGGTGCCGATCGGGATCCCTCCGGCGATCGACTTGCCGATGACCACGATGTCGGGGTCGAGGTTCTCGGCCTTGGTCATGCCCCCGGGGCCGGCCGAGAAGGTGTGGGTCTCGTCGATCAGCAAGAGGGCGCCGTACTTGGTGCACAGGTCGCGCAGACCGGTGAGGAACCCCGGCTCCGGCAGGACGATGCCGATGTTGGTGAGCGCAGGCTCGGTGATGACCACCGCCACGTCACCGTGCGCGAGGGCACGCTCCACCGAGGCAAGGTCGTTGAACTCCGCGACCCGCGTGGTGGCGGCGGGGTGAACCGCGGGACCGGCGTTACCGGGACGCGGCAACGTCTCGCCATCGGGGCCGAGCACGACGACCGTCTCGTCGACGCTGCCGTGGTAGCAGTAGGAAAAGGCCAGCACCTTGTCCTTGCCGGTGGCCAGCCGTGCCAGCCGCAGCGCCCAGCGGTTCGCGTCGGTCGCCGTGAGCGAGAACGACCAGAGCGGCAGCCCGAATCGCCGCTCGAGCTCGGCGCCGACCCATGCGGCGTCCTCGCTGGGCAGCATCGTGGTGAAGCCACCCTTGGTGGCGATCCGCTCGTTGATGGCGCGCACGGTCGCCTCGGGCGAGTGGCCTGCCATGGCGCCGGTGTCGCCGAGCGCGAAGTCCACGTAGGTGTGGCCGTCGATGTCGCTGATCCGGTTGCCGTGCGCCTCGTCGAGGTACAGGGGGAAGCCACCGGACCACTTCGTCATCCAGGTCATGGGCACGCCGCCGAACAAGTTCCGCTGGGCGGCGTCGAAGGCGGCCCGGCTGCGCGGGTGGTTCGCGCTGTAGGTGGCACGCTCCCGCTCGATGAGGCTGTCGAGTCGGGCACGGTCGAGGCTGGACATATCGGACTCCCCGGAATCTTCGATTCGATCGGTCATGACCGAATCTAGTATCGAAACAGTTTCTTGCCAAGGGCAGAACTTTGGTTTCTGAAGTTGCTCTGCGCAGGTCATTACGAAAAGGCGTGGTTGCTTGCTGACGCGCGAGCCGGGTGTCACCATCGCGCCCGTGCCCCTGAACTCGGTGATCTTCGTCTGCATGGGAAACATCTGCCGCTCGCCCATGGCGGCGCTGGTGTTTCAGCACGAGCTGGCGCAGGCCGGTATCGACGGCGTCACGGTCGCGAGCGCGGGGACCGGAAGCTGGCACGTCGGCGACCCGGCCGACCGGCGCGCGCAGGCCGCGCTGCGCCGACGCGGCTACCCGACCGAGCACCAGGCGCAGCAGTTCCGCCCCGAGTGGTTCGACACGTTCGACCTGGTCGTCGCCATGGACCGCGACAACCAGCGCGACCTCCGCCGGCTCGCACCCACGCGTCCGCAGGGGGACGCCGTCCGGTTGATGCTCGAGTTCGACCCGCTGGCCGAGGGTCTCGACGTCCCCGACCCCTACTACGGCGGCGCGGACGAGTTCGACGGCGTCCTCACCCAGATCGAGAGCGCCTGTCGCGGGCTGCTGTCACACCTGGACGCCGCGACACCCTCGGCTGAGCTGTCGGGGGCCTGACCGCCCCGCGGCTGGAGCCGTTACCGTCGCCTCATGGCTCTTGAACCGCTCGACGAGAACTGGGACCGCGCCCTTGTCGTGGTCCCGCACCCCGACGACATGGAGTACGGCGGAGCGGCCGTCATCGCACGCTTCACCGGTCAGGGCAAGCAGGTGGTGTACACGCTGCTGACCAGCGGCGAGGCGGGAATCGACGGTCTGGCGCCGGAGGAGTCGCGCGCAGTGCGCGAGGCTGAGCAACGCGCCGCCTGTGCCCACGTAGGCGTGACCGAGGTCGAGTTCCTCGGGTTCCCCGACGGCATGCTCGAGTACGGCCTGCCCCTGCGTCGCGCGATTGCCGCGTCCATCAGACGGCACCGGCCCGACATCGTCATCACCACCAACTTTCGCGAGACGTACGGCGGCGTGATGCTCAACCAGGCCGACCACATCCACGGTGGTCGCGCCGTCCTCGACGCTGCGCGGGATGCGGGCAACCGCTGGGTCTTCCGGGACCTGCTCGACGAGGGTCTCGAGCCGTGGGCCGGTGTCCGGCAGGTGTGGGCGGCGGGATCACCGGATGCGACTCACGCGCGTCGAGGTCACCGACACCTTCGCCGCCGGCCTGGCGTCCCTGCACGCTCACCGCGCCTACCTGGCCGGACTTGGATCCGACGCGCCCGACCCCGAGGAGATGCTCGAGGGCCTCGCACGTCAGACCGGCGTCGAGCTCGGTGTCCCCATGGCTGTGTCGATGGAGGTCCTGCAGCTCCAGCTGTTGTGACGGCTACCGCTGCACACGGACACGGACAAGGGGACCGCTGTCCAGCGTCTTCGGCCCGACGATCCGCATGCGGAGCACCTCGGTGCCCGGTGCGACGCTGAGTGTCGTGTGGAACGTCCCCTGCGTGCTGTACCGGACGTCGATCCGATCGTTCTGCTGACCTCGGTCGATCACGAGAGTGGCCGGCTCGCGCGCGCAGGTGTGGTTGTCACACACCCGCTGGGCGTTCAGGTCACTGACGTGGCCCTCGACCTCGACCGTACGGCGTCCCGTGGCCGCGGCCCACTCGACGTGTGATCCGTACACCGCCGGGGACCCGCGCCGAACCTCCTGCCAGCGACCGCCGATCGTCCGACCGTCGTCGTCGCGATTGACCAGGGACAGCGCCAGCCGAATGTCGGACCACCGCGCGCGCGGGGGCAGCGGGACGGTCATTCCGTCCGGGAACGGTTTGGTCTGGTCCACCACAAGGCGACGGGACGTCGAGCCGTTCGGGTCCTTCATGCGTACCCATGCGCGGATGACGTCGATGTCGGTCGGCTCAGCGGGCTGGCTCCACGTGATGTGGAGGCGATCACCTGTGCGGGTCATGCGGATGTCGCGCAGCCGCTCGGGGCGGTCTCCGGCACCGCCTCCCAGACGCGCCTGCGGATAGGTGGTGACGTCGCCACCGGCTGCCTGTGCGGTGACCGTCCACCACGCACCGTCCGGAAGGTCGACGACAGCGCGGACGGTGAGACCGCTGACCGGGTAGTCGGTGGTGCCGGTGTCGGTGTGCACCGTGACCGTGTACCCGGTGACGGGCTCGACGTCCGGGGTCGTCCACGAGATCACCGCGTCGTCCGCGTCACCGCCCCAGACCATCTCGCCCCAGGTTGCGAAGAACATCTGACGTTCGGGCGCAGGTGCCGGCGTGCCGACGGCAGCGGCCGCGTCGACGATGCCGAAGCCGGTGTCCGGGTCGCGTCCCGCGACGCCGAGGTCCATGGCTGTCGCCGTCAGCTGGTCCGCCACCTGGTCGGCGTCCCACGTCGGATGCCGTTCCTTCACCAGGGCTGCCACGCCCGTGACGACCGGCGCGGCCATCGACGTCCCGCTCGCCAGCGTGTGGGGGGTCGGAGACAGCTGGGCCACGGTGGAGTCCACCGACAGGATGTCCTCACCGGGGGCCGACAGGTCGACGGCCGCGTCGAAGGACGACCAGAAGGTGCGGTCCAGGGAAGGGCCGAGCGCGGCCACCGTGACCGCCCCCGGGCAGGCGGCCGGCTTCGCCTCCGGGTTGCCCCAGTCGCCGGAGTTGCCGGCCGACGCCACCACGACGGTGCCGTCCGCAACTGCGGAGTCCACCGATGCGCACACGGCGTCGAGGGCGTCGAGATAGCGCTGCGTGTGCTTGCTGGGCGCGATGCCGCTGGAGATGCCGCCGAGCGACATGTTCACCACATCAGCACCCTCCGCCACTGCGTAGTCGATCCCGGCGGACACCATCGAGAAGAACTGCGCATCCGTGCGCACGGGGCTCCGGCGAGGTTCGAGGTCGATGGGCAGGATCTGCGCATCCGGCGCCATGCCGGTGACGCCGTCGCCGTCGTCGTCGGCTGCCACGATCCCGGCCACGTGGGATCCGTGGCCGTACCAGTCGCGCGAAGTCTGCTCGACGGTCGCCGGGACAAGCTCAGGTTTCCCCGTCACGTCGTCCGCCTGCACGATCGCGCCGTCGAGCACCCGCCCCTCGAGGTCGGGATGTGACGCGTCGACCCCGGTGTCGATGATGGCGACGATGACGCCAGCGCCGGTGGCTTCGGTGTGGGCGGCCTCTGCGTTGGTCGCCGGAAGCATCCACTGGTACCCGGTGACGTCCCCGGTGACGATCGGCCCGATCGTCGGCGGGAACGTGGTCGCGTCCGCCGACGCGGGGGAGGGCACCACGAGCGCGGTACCGAGAGCAACGACAGAGGCGAGTGCGGAGACGCGGTGACCGGTCATGGTGGATCCCAGTGCGCGAGCCGCCCGGGAGCGGTGTGCCCTGGGTCAGCACCCCGACGGTAACCCGGGGAGAGGTTCATCGAGCAGGGCCGGACGACCCGGCCGGCGATCACGCAGCGACAACCAGCAGGGCGACGTCCAGCACTGCAGCCACCATCACCAGTCGGAAGGTCAGCGACTTGTCGCCGCCCCGTACCAGCGCCCCCAGTCCCACGAGCAGCGGCAGCAGCACCAACCCTGCCGCCGCGGCAACGGCGGGCGGCGACACGTCGAGGTGTCCGATGAGCAGCGTTCCGGCCGCCGCGAGCACCGCGAGGGCGAGGCCGAGCGAGAGCGGGGCCCCCAGTCGCTGGGGCAGTCCATCGACTCCCTGGGAACGGTCGAGCTCGACGTCCGGCGCAGCATTGGCGAAGTGCGCAGCCACCCCGAGCAGCGCCCCGGCCGCCAGCACCCACCACTCGAGGGCAGCACCGGCTGCGGTCAGGGCGTACCCCGGAAGTGCCCCGAAGCCCACCGCATAGGGGACCGGCGAGGCCACCGTGGACTTCAGTCCCAGGTTGTAGCTCCAGCCGGCACCGACCAGCACCAGCTGCCACAGGCCGTGGGGCCAGGACGGCAGGACGGAGAGCAGCGTGGTCGCCACCAGGGCGATGACGGCCGCGGCCCGCAACGTCAGCGGACTGATGACACCGGCCGCCGTCGGCTTGTCCTGCCGCGTCCGGTCACGTGCCGCATCCAGCCAGTCGTTCGACCAACCGATGGAGAGCTGTCCGGTCAGCACCGTGAGCGTCACGAGAGCCGTCGTCGATGCGCGTGCGCCGCCGGAGACGGTCAGCAGTGCCGCGACCAGAGTGACCACGAAGGTCGGCCCCGGGTGGCACCCACGAGCCAGCCCGGTCAGGACCGCGGCGGACGAGCGCGACACGAGTGGATCCCAACGGACGGTGGCAGGTGACCGTCATTGTTCACGACGAATTAGGAAGGATCATCCTCAGCGTTGGCGGCAGCGGCATTGGCGGTGATCGCTCTGCTGACGAACTCGGCGAGCCCCGGCTCGCGTCCGTCGTAGTGGGCGGCGAAGCGGCGATCGGTCACGTACAGCTCAGCCAAGCCCCGATGCATCACGAGCGAACAGGGATAGAACCACCGCTCGATGTGTATCCGGTGCCGCTCCGCAGCGGCGCGAGCCTCCGGCGCGTCCGGTCGACAGCCCTGACGCAGAAGCTCGGCGAAGCGCTGCTCGATCTCCTCACCCTCGGCCTTGATCTCGCGCCAATCCGCCGGGCCGTAGCGCCGAACGCGCCGGGTCGACTCGCGATAGGCGTCGGTCTCACCCCACCGCTCCTCGACCTCCTCCTGGTGCGCACGCGGGTCGTGCTCGCCGAAGAGCTCGAAGGTCTCCTCCGGAGTCAGGTCCACGTTGATGCTCCTCGCCTCGATCATCGTCTCCAGCGTCAGCTGCACGTCGCGCAGCCGGGCGATCTGATCGGCCACCAGCGCGTGCTGGCGCCGCAGGTGAGTGTCGGTGTCCCCGTCGGCCAGGATCTCGCCGATGGACTCCAGCGACAGACCCAGTGCGCGGTAGGTGCACACTGCGTGCAGTCGCTCGACGTCCTCGTCCGAGTAGAGCCGGTACCCGGAGGCCGAACGGCCGCTCGGCACGACCAGACCGATCGCGTCGTAGTGGTGGAGCGTGCGCACGGTGAGCCCAGTGGCCGTCGCCACCTCTCCGACGGTCCTATCACCCATGTCGGAGACGCTAGAGCCTGACGTCGCGTGAGGGTCAACGTCGGACGAGGTGCTTGCCGAACCATTGACCGGCCATCTCGGCGACCGCCTCCAGCGCGCCCGGCTCGGCGAACAGGTGGGTGGCGCCGGGGACCACGGTGAGATCGGCGGGGCAGTGGAGCTCGGCGAGGGCCTGGCGGTTCAGGTCGAGCACCAGCTCGTCGGCGCCACCGACGATCAGCAGCGTGGGTGCCGTCACGGATCGGAGCACCGGCATCGCGAGGTCGGGTCGGCCGCCGCGGCTGACCACTGCGGCCACGCGGTCGCCCCGTCGGGCTGCCGCCGCCAGCGCGGCGGCGGCTCCGGTGCTCGCTCCGAAGTACCCGAGCGGAAGACCGTTCAGCACCGGCTGCTCCTGGAGCCAGTCGGTGATGACCAGCAGTCGCCCGGTGAGCATCTCGATGTCGAACACGTTGGCCCGATCGTGCTCCTCGACCTCGGTGAGCAGGTCGAACAAGCCGGTGGCGAAGCCGGCGTCGACCAGCTGACGGGCGACGAACCGGTTGCGGACGCTGCGGTGACTGCTGCCACTTCCGTGTGCGAAGACCACGAGCCCCTGCGCGAGCGACGGCAGAGTCAGTGTTCCCGCGAGCATCGATCCGTTGCACGGGATCGCCAGCTGCTCCTCGTGCGGTGGCTGCGAGGTGAGCTGGTCGACGACTTCTTCGTCACTCGTCGGCGTGAAGTCCCGGTAGTGAGCCCCGACGGCGAAGAAGCTCTCTGGCGCCTCGACGTCGACGCACTCGTCGGCCACCGAGGCGAAGCTGCGACTCCAGCCGTGGGGTGCGACCGGTACCGCGAGCACGACGTGAGCGGCACCGTGGGCCCTGGCGACCTGACATGCGGCGCGCGCGGTGGCCCCGGTGGCGATGCCGTCATCGACGATCAGCGCGGTCCGTCCGGACAGAGGCACGCGCGGCCGGTTGCCGCGGTACAGCAGGGCCCGACGCTCGACCTCGGCTGTCTCGCGTCGAACCGCAGCCTCGAGGGCATCCGCCGGCACGTCGGCCTGCCGCAGGACGTCCTCGTTCACCACCCGGACGCCTTCCTCGCCGACCGCTCCCATCGCCAGCTCCGGCTGCCACGGCACGCCCACCTTGCGGACGACGATCACGTCGAGTGACGCCCCCAGGGCGCGCGCCACCTCCGCGGCCACAGGGACACCGCCTCGGGGCAGTCCGAGCACCACGAGGTCGGTTCCGCGCCAAGCCTCGAGTCGGTGGGCCAGCTGACGTCCCGCGTCACGGCGATCGAGGAACATGACACACCCCATTCCTCCCCCTCCACCATGCTCGGTGTCGGGCGCCCAGCGCGCCAGGGTCGCAGGTCACGCAAGGGAGAGCGTGACGTCACCCGCTTCCGGGTCTGCATCGGCGACCAGGCTCCACGGCACGCGGAACATGCGTCCGGGTGACGCCGGCCAGGGGAGCCGCCTCCGGCCGATGACCGAGGCTCCCTGCCGCGCCACGACCTGTGGTGTGCGGTGGTGTTCGTCGGCCCACAGCAGCAGCCGGTGACGCGGAGGTGCGCCGGCGTCGGGGCGGAGCCAGCCGGGTGTCACCCAGCGGAACGGGGCTTCGGCCCGCAGTCGCACGGCCGGCGAGCGTCGGTCGCCGGATTCGAGGTGGGCGGCCACCGCGCCCGCCACGTGTCTGCCGTCCAGGGCCGCGACGTCCGCCGTGTCGACCGGATGAACCAGATTGCCGATCGCGAAGACCCCGGGTGCGCTGGTGCGGAGCGCAGCGTCGACGAGCGGTCCCCGGTGGGCGGGGTCGATCTCGATCCCGCGCAGTCGGGCGAGCTCGTGGTCAGGGATCCAGTCCCCGGTGAACACCACCGTGCTGCAGGGCTCCAGATACCGCCTTCCGGTCGCGAGATCTGTGAGCTCGACCGCCTCGACCCGGTCGTGACCGAGGATGCGCGTCACTCGGGTATGCGTGCGCAGATCGACACCGAGCGCCACCCGTCCGGTGACCGCGAAGGCGCCGTAGGCCTCCGGGCGCGGGTGAGGCGTCACCATGACCGCCGAGCGACACCCGGCTTCGCGCAACGTCATCGCCGCCGACCAGCTGACGAGCTCAGAGCCCACGATGACCGCGGGGCCGTCCACCGGTCGGCCGTGCAGGTGCACCGCGTTCTGCAGCTGTCCTGTGGTCAGCACACCTGCTGGGCGATCGCCCGGGACCAACCGCGCGCTGCGTGGCCGCTCCCGTGCCCCCGTGGCGAGCACGACGGCTCCGGCGTCCAGCCGGTAGCGGCCTTGCGGACTGGTGACCAGGAGTGCGGCGTCGTCCGCCCAGCCGGTGACCATCGACCGGGTCCGGATCTGCGCACCAGCCGACTCCGCCAGCTGCACCAGCCGTCGTGCGTACGCCGGACCGCTCAGCAGCCGACGGAGGTCACGGACACCGAAACCGGTGTGGTCGCTGTGGCGGGGGATGCCGCCCGCCTGGACCTCGCGGTCGAGCACCACGACGGAGGGGACGCCGCGGCACCGAAGCTCTGCTGCGGCCGTGAGCCCAGCCGGCCCGGCACCGACGACCACGACATCGACCGACTCCGTCTGCGCCGTCATCGGGTTCCCGCCTTCAGCAGCGCCTCGACCTCGGCGCCGCAGTAGAACCCCTGGCAGCGGCCCATCATGGCCCGCGTGCGTCGTCGGAGGCCGTCGAGATCGGAGGGCGGCAACGGTGAGGTCACGGCGTCCCGGATCTCACCGAGGCTCACCCGCTCGCAGAAGCACACGAGTGTCCCGTACGCGCTGTCGCCGTCGATCAGATCCGAACGCTCGTACGGACGCGGGAAGCTCTCACCGATCATCGGCATCCGCGGTGGTTCGGGGAGGTCGTGTCGTGGAGACATCTCGAGCGCTGCTCCGAGCAGCTCGGCTGCATGCTCGGCGATCGCCAACGACGCCGTGAGTCCGGTGGACCGGATGCCACCGAGCAGCAACGAGCGCTGTGCGACGTCGAGCTCGATGACGTAGTCCCCGTGCTCGGTGGCTGCTCGCAGCCCCGCGTAGGTGGCGGTCACCTCCTCATCCAGCAGCGCCGGCATGAGCGTCCGTCCCTTGTCCAGGAGGAACGCGATGCCGTCCTCGGAGGTCGATGTGTCGGTGCGGTCCGTCCTGTCCTCAGCCGTCGGACCGAGCATCACGTTGCCGTAGATGGTCGGACTCACGAGCACACCCTTGCCCTTGCTGCTGGGCACCGGCAGCACGATGGTGTCGACCAGGGCGCGCGCCAGCTTGTCGAACACCAACAGCTCACCCCGTCGGGGAACGACGGTGAACCGGTCGTGGCCCAGCCGTCGGTCGATGATGTCTGCGCCCAGACCCGCGGCGTTGACCACCCACCGGGTGGACAGGTCTCCCTGGTCGGTGACCACCGTGGTGATCGGTCCGTCGACCACCACATCGGTGACGGTGTGGGCGAGGTGCAGCGCGACGCCACGCTGCAGGGAGTCGGTGGCCAACGCCAGCGTGGTCGTCCACGGACAGATGATCGACTCGTCGGGGACGCTCATGCCTCCGAGGGCGCCTGGTCCGAGCGACGACACCAGGGCGTAGACGGCCTCGGCCGTGAGGAGCTCGCAGCGCCGGTAGCCGTTGCGCTCAGCCTTCTCGCGCAGCGCAGGCAACGCTGCCAGCTCCTCGTCCGTCCAGGCGACGAGCACTGCGCCGGTTCGTTCGACGGGAATGCCCGTGACCGCGGCGTAGTCGGAGAGCAGCTCGTAGCCCCGGGACACCAGGCGCGACTCGAGAGTCCCCGGAGTCGCGTCGAACCCGGTGTGCAGGATGGCGGTGTTCGCCTTGCTCGTGACGTCTCCCACGTCGCGTCGTGACTCCACCAGCGCCACCGACAGCTGGTGGCCCGCGAGCTGACGGGCCACGGCGCATCCCACGACACCCGCACCGATGACGACGACGTCGAACGGTGGCGCGGTCATCGGTCGTCACCGAGCGTCGCATCCACGGCCCGCTCCCACCGTGCGAGGAACGCCTCGGCGCGGTCCGACGTCCAGGACGGCTGGTAGGTGTGCGACGGCGACCACGGCCAGGCGGCGTCTGCCAGGTCGACACCGGTCACCGCCATGCGGGCCAGCACCGCGGCACCAAGAGGGGTGGCGTGGGCCGACGGATACACCTCGACGGGTATCTGGAGCAGGTCCGCCTGCGCCTGCATCAGGGCGGCCGAGTGCGTGAGACCACCGTCGACCCGGAGGCTGCTCACCGGGCTGCCCACCTCGTCGCCGACGACCTGCACGAGACGTGCCACGGTGGCCGCGACCCCCTCGATGACTGCGCGCACCAGGTGAGCACGTGTCGTCGCAAGGCTCATGCCCGAGAAGCTGGCCCGCGCCTCGGACCGCCACCAGGGCGCACCGAGGCCGGCCAGCGCAGGCACGAAGAGGGCGCCGTCGCTGTCGGGCGCAGCAGCGCCGTCGAGCTGCCTGACGTCCTCGACCAGGCCGAGGTCGGCGAGCCACCGGAGGGCGGAGGCCGCCGTGTAGACCTGTCCGTCGAGGCAGTACTGGACGCCTTCACGCGTGCGCCACGCCACTGACGTGGTGAGTCCGTGGGTCGATCGCGGGGCAACGGTGCCCGTGTTCGCGAGCAGGAATGCCCCGGTGCCGTAGGTGCACTTGGCGCGCCCCACCTCCGTGCAGCCTTCCGCGAGCAGCGCCGCCTGCTGGTCGACGACCAGACCCGCGACCGGTACCTCGCCACCGAAGGCCGTGGTGGTGCCGACGACCTCGTCGTTCGAGACCACCAGGGGCATCCGCTCGTCGGCCAGGCCGAAGATGTCGAGCAGCCCGCGGTCCCATGCCGCGGTGTCGACGTCGAGGACCAGCGAACGGCTCGCCGTCGCCGCATCGGTGACAAAGGCACCCGTCAGCTGGTGGACGAGCCAGCTGTCGGTCGTCGTCACCACACCCTCGGTGGCACCGTGCTGGCGCAGCCAGGCCATCTTCGGTGCCGAGAAGTAGGGATCCAGGACGAGCCCGGTGCGCTGGTGGATCAGCTCACGATGGTCGCTGAGCCGGTCGCACACCTCTTGGGCCCTGCTGTCCTGCCAGACCAGAGCAGTCGACAGCGGTCGTCCGCTGACCGGGTCCCAGGTGAGCACCGTCTCGCCCTGGTTGGCGAGCGCCACCGCGTCAACGCTCCCGCCCGCGTCGTCCAGCGCCCGACGGCCGGACGAGAGCACCGATTCGAGCAGCTCGGCCGGATCCTGCTCGACCGCGCCCGGTGTGGGGGACTGCGGATGGACAGGGACTTCGGCGAGCGCACTGACCGACCCGTCGTCCTCGACGACGATCGCCTTGGTGCCGGACGTTCCCTGGTCGATCGACAGGATCCTCACGGCTGCATTGTTGCGCGGCGGCGAGGGATCCACCTCGGCCGTTGAGGACTGGTCATCGGGATAGTCTGCCGAGAGTCGAGGGGGTGACCGTGCCGAACGAACCGAAGAACCCGCCGGATCCCGGACCCTTCTTCCACGGGACGAAGGCAGACCTGAAGGCGGGAGACCTGCTGCAGGTGGGCAACAGCTCCAACTTCGGTCAGCGACAGAAGGCGAACTTCCTCTACCTGACCGCGACCCTGGATGCCGCCACCTGGGGCGCGGAGCTGGCCGTGGGGGACGGGCCGGGCAGGATCTACCAGGTCGAGGCGACCGGCCCCTACGAGGACGACCCCAACCTGACGGACAAGAAGTTCCCCGGCAACCCGACGCGCTCGTACCGCACGCGGGAGCCGCTGCGCGTCGTCGCCGAGGTGGTGGACTGGACGCCCCACGCCCCCGAGGTGGTGGAGCAGATGCGTGCCCATCTGGAGGAGCTGAAGCGGCAAGGCGTCGAGGCCATCAACGACTGAGACGTGCCTGCCTAGCCGTGGGCCATGTCCACGAAGCGCGAGTAGTGGCCCTGGAAGGCGACGGTGATCGTCGCCGTCGGACCGTTGCGGTGCTTGGCGACGATGAAGTCGGCCTCACCCGCACGCGGCGACTCGCGCTCGTACGCGTCCTCGCGGTGGAGCAGCATGACGAGGTCGGCATCCTGCTCGATCGAACCGCTCTCGCGGAGGTCGGCGAGCATGGGCTTCTTGTCGGTGCGCTGCTCCGGACCACGGTTGAGCTGGCTGAGAGCGACCACCGGCACCTCGAGCTCCTTGGCCAGCAGCTTCAACGCCCGGGAGAACTCCGCGACCTCCTGCTGGCGGCTCTCGACGCGCTTTCCGCTGCTCATCAGCTGGAGGTAGTCGACCACGACGAGCTTGAGGTCGTGCCGCTGCTTGAGGCGCCGGCACTTCGCCCGGATCTCCATCATCGTCATGTTCGGCGAGTCGTCGATGAACAGCGGGGCGCTGGCGACCTCGGACATCTTGCGGGCGAGCTTGGTCCAGTCGTCGTCGCCGAGGCTGCCGGTACGCATGTGGTGCAGGCCGACCCGCGCCTCGGCGGAGAGCAGCCGCATGGTGATCTCGTTCCGCGTCATCTCCAGGGAGAAGATGACGCTGGTGAGGCCGTGCTTGATGGACGCGGCGCGCGCGAAGTCCAGGGCGAGGGTGGACTTGCCGAGACCGGGGCGCGCCGCCACCACCACGAGCTGGCCGGGGTGCAGTCCGTTGGTGAGGCCGTCGAGGTCGGTGAAACCGGTCGGGACGCCGACCATGGTGCCGCCGCGCGATCCGATGGCCTCGATCTCGTCGAGGGTGCCTTCCATGATCTCGGCCAGCGGCGCGTAGTCCTCGCTCGTGCGTCGCTCGGTGACCTGGTAGATCTCCGCCTGCGCGCGGTCGACGACCTCGTCGACCTCGCCGGTGTCGGAGTACCCCATCTGCGTGATCCGGGTGCCGGCCTCGACCAGGCGGCGCATGATCGCGCGCTCGGAGACGATCCGCGCGTAGTACCCGGCATTCGCGGCGGTGGGCACCGACGAGATCAAGGTGTGCAGGTAGGGGGCCCCGCCGACCCGGCCGAGCTCGCCCTGCCTGCCCAGCTCGGCCGAGACGGTGATGGCGTCGGCCGGCTCACCACGCCCGTAGAGGTCGAGGATCGACTCGTAGATCGTCTGGTGGGCCGGCTTGTAGAAGTCGGCCCCGCGGACCGTCTCGACGACGTCGGCGATGGCGTCCTTGGAGAGCAGCATCCCACCGAGGACGCTCTGCTCGGCCTCGAGGTCTTGCGGAGGGGTGCGGTCGAAGGCTGCGGTGAAGTCGCGCTCGCCGCGGTCGGGCAGCTCGGTGACCGTCACCCACGCCTCCAGTCCGGACCGGGCGCGGCGTCGGAGCGACGACGCGCAGGCAGGCACCGGTCACCTGCCAGGACGGTTCTACCGGGTGCGTCCGACAGGTCCAAGAAGGCCTGTGGACAGTGCTGGGGACAAGGGTCCGCGCCCTGGGGAAACCTGCCCTGCGGCCGGGGAGGGGCCTGGGGACGCCGCTGGGGATTCGCGCGCCGCAGCCCCCGGCCGGCGGCCTGACCAGCGGGATCGGCGTCCACCCCCTGTGGACGCACATTCGGCACGTCCCATCTCACATGCTGGACGCCGACCGTCACCGTGGCGCGGCGCGAGCCTCGGCGGCCCGGCGGCTCCGGACGTGGGCCGCGATCGCGTCCTCGGGGCAGCCCGCCGGATCCACCGCCACCCCGGCCCAGCGGAGCAGCAGGTCGGCGAGGTCGGGGTTCCTCGGCAGCACCGGTCCGTGCATCCAGCAGCCGACGACGGACTGGTGGCGGCTGCCCGCGAATCCATGGTCGCCGTGGCCGATCTCGAGCGGCAGCCAGGCGTCGACGCCGGCTCCGCGGGTGGCGACCTGCCGGTGGTACTCGTAGCCGCTCACCTGGCCCAGGCCGAGCTCGGGTGCCGGCAGGGTGAGCACCGGCCCGGAGACCAGGGCACCGGTGTCGCTCATCACCACGTCCAGCAGGCCGAGCCCTTCGTGCCGGGAGCCGTCCGCAGCGACGAGCTCATGGCCCAGCAGCGCGTAGCCCCCGCCCACCCCGAACACGACCGCCCCGTCGGTGACGAGCTCGACCAGCCCACATGCGCGGAGCCGGTCGGCGGCCACGGCCAGGTCCGCGTCCTCGCTGCCACCGAGGCAGACGATGTCCGCCGGCGGGAGTGGGTCTCCCGGATGCACCACGGTCGCTGTCGCCTCCACACCGAAGCAGCGCGCGCGGTGAGCGAGCAGCACCGCATTGCCGCGGTCACCCTCGGGCTGCAGCAGTGACGGATAGAGGTCGACGACGACCAGCTGCCCCTTCATGTGCCGCGACCCACCCGGTCCAGCAGCGCGTTGAAGGCCGGCCAGTTCGCGACCACGTCGACCGCTCCCGGTGGCTGCCTCTCGACCGCCTCCATCAGGTCCCCGGACTCCGTGCGCCGCACGTCGACACCGGCCACCGCGAGACGCAGGGCGAGCTCGTCGCCGCGCGACCCCGTCGTGGTCACCGGTACGCCGGCGAGCCGTTCGAACGGGGCGTCCCAGAGCATCGCGGTGTCCTGCCCGCCACCGGCTCCGCGCGCACCCATCATCAGCACGATGGAACGACCCGGGTCGTCCGCATGCGCGGTGGCCAGAGTCTCGATCGACTCCGTCCAGCTCGCCGGGTTCTTGGCCAGCAGCACGCGGATCTCGTGCTCGCCGTAGCGGTGCGGCGCGTACCGGCCGTCCACGTTCTCGACGCGCGCGATCTCCGCCGCCGCCCGATCGGGGGAAGCTCCCATCGCCACGGCGGAGGCCAGCGCGAAGAGCACGTTCACCGTGGCGGCATGGCCGGGAAGCACCGTGGGCACCTCGACCCGGCCCTCCGGACCCTCGGCTGCACCTTCCCGCCAGACCCACTGCGGCTCGGGGCGCCCGAACCCGCAGGAGGGGCAGCGCCACTGGTGGGCGCCACCACGGTCGAGCCGGACGAAGCAGTCGCGACAGATCATGGCGTCGTCGACGAAGGCGTCCTCGCCGGAGACCCACACGACGTCGGGATGCCCGCGCACCGCCCACGCGACGAGCGCGTCGTCGGCGTCGGCCACCACCGTGCACGGCCAGTCGACGGTGGCCAGCGTGGAGCGCCAGAGGGCGGCCAACCGCTTGGCCCGCACGCCACGCTCGAGGAAGTCGCGACTGAGGTTCATCAAGGTGACGACGCGCGGGCGCGTCGCGCGCATGACGACGTCAAGGTAGGCCTCGTCGGTCTCGAGCACGGCGTAGGGAGCAGCGCGGTCGGTGTCGAGCGCGACGACCAGTCCCTCCTCCATGTTGGCCCCGGTCGCGTTGAAAGCGGTGGGGCCGAGGGTGCGCACGGCGGCAGCAGCGAGCGTCGCCGTGGTGCTCTTGCCGTTCGTCGCCGACACCAGGAGCGTCGTACGACCGGACGCGAGGTCGTCGAGAGTGCGCGGCCAGAGCCGGTACGCCACCTTGCCGCCGACCTGGGCACCGCGCCCTCGACCGAGCCGGCGCGAGAGCGTCGAGGCCGCGCGACCGGCGAGCAGCGCCAGACGCGACATCGGCGAGAGCCGCGAGGTCGCCATCGGTCGATCCTAGGCAGACAGCGCGTGAGACGGACGCCCTCTGGGAGGCGCTCCGCTCACGGGTTCCGCGTCAGGAGGATGCGGGGACGACGTCCACCTCGACGGTCGCGTCGACCTCGGGGTGCAGCGCGACGGTGACGGTGTGAGAGCCGATCGTCTTGATCGGGGCGGGCACCTGGACCGAGCGCTTGTCGAGCGCGGGGCCGCCGGCCGCGGACACCGCGTCCACGATGTCCGACGCGGTCACCGCGCCGAACAGGCGACCGGTGTCACCGGCACGGACCTCGAGGGTGACGTCGAGGCTGGCCAGCTGTGCCTTGACCTCGTTCGCGTGACCGAGGTCGCTGATCGCACGGGCGTCCCTGGCGCGCTTGATCGTGGTGATCTGCTTCTCGCCGCCACGCGTCCACGGCAGCGCCATGCCGCGGGGCAGCAGGAAGTTGCGGCCGTAGCCGTCCTTGACCTCGACGATGTCGCCGGGGGCGCCGAGGCCAGTGACCTCGTGGGTGAGGATGAGCTTCATCTCGTGACCTCTTCCTAGCGCGCCGAAGCGGAGTACGGCAGCAGCGCCATCTCGCGGGAGTTCTTGACTGCCATCGCGATGTCACGCTGGTGCTGGGTGCAGTTGCCGGTGACCCGACGGGCGCGGATCTTGCCGCGGTCGGACACGAACTTGCGCAGCAAGGTGGTGTCCTTGTAGTCGATCACCGGGGCGTTCTTCTTGCAGAACTGGCAAACCTTCTTCTTCGGCTTGCGCAGGGGGGGCTTGGCCATCGTGGTGCTCCTGGTGCTCAGGGCCCCGCCGGGGCGGGGATGGGTCGGATGGGTCTCGGTGCCGTCAGAACGGCGGCTCTTCGTCGACCGGTGCTGCGGCGGCCCACGGGTCGTCAGCGGGTGCCGCCGCGGGCGCGCCGCCCCCGAAGCCGCCGCCCCCGCCGCTGCGGGTGACCTTGGTGACCTTGGCGGTGGCGTAGCGCAGCGACGGGCCGACCTCGTCGACGTCGAGCTCGTACACGGTGCGCTTCTCGCCCTCGCGGGTCTCGTACGACCGCTGCTTCAGGCGTCCCTGGACGACCACGCGAGCGCCCTTGGTGAGGGACTCCGCGACGTTCTCGGCGGCCTGACGCCAGATGGAGCAGCGCAGGAAGAGCGCGTCTCCGTCCTTCCAGTCGTTGGTGTTCTTGTCGAAGAAGCGGGGCGTCGACGCCACGGTGAAGTTGGCGACGGCGGCACCGGACGCGGTGAAGCGCAGCTCGGGGTCGTCGGTCAGGTTGCCGACGACGGTGATGACGGTGTCTCCAGCCATGGCAGACCTACTTCCCGTCCTTGCGGACGACCTTGGTCCGCAGGACCGCCTCGGTCAGGTTCAGCTGACGGTCGAGCTCCTTGACCGTGTCCGGCTGGGCCTGCATGTCGATGACGGCGTAGATGCCTTCGCTCTTCTTGTCGATCTCGTGGGCGAGCCGGCGGCGTCCCCAGATGTCGACCTTGTCCACCGTGCCGCCGTCCTTGCGGATGACGTTCATGAACTGGTCGAGCGAGGGAGCGACGGTGCGCTCTTCGAGTTCGGGGTCGAGAATGACCATGAGCTCGTACTGACGCATGCGTTCTCCACCTCCTCTGGACTCAGGCGGTCACGGACGTTCCGTGACAGGAGGGCGATGCGTGCGACGTCCGGTGGCGGGTGCCGGTGGACGCCCTTTCGGCGGGAACCGAGCCGCGCAGGCCCGGAACCAGCCTGCCGAGAGTACCCGGCGCGGGTGCTGGACACGAAATCGCCGGTGGACGGCGGACCCTCGAGCCCCCTGTGGACGGCCTGCCGCTGGCCCCCGAACCCGCCGACTGTCCCCTTGGAGGTGCTTCCTGGACGCCGAGTGTGGAGGACAGCGCCCTCAGAGGTCGGCGTCGACCACGATCGGCGCGTGGTCGCTGGGGCCCTTGCCCTTCCGCGCCTCACGGTCGACGTAGGCGTCCTTCACCGCCGCCTGCAACGCGGCGTTCGCGAGGACGAAGTCGATGCGCATCCCCATGCCGCGGTGGAACGCGCCGTCCCGGTAGTCCCAGTAGGTGAAGGGGTGGTCGCCCTTGAGCGCCCTGGGGAACACGTCGGTGAGCCCCAGGGTGAGCAGGGCCGCGTAGGCCTCCCGTTCCGGAGGGGTGACGTGGGTCGCGCCGACGAAGGCCGCCGGGTCCCACACGTCCGCGTCGGTGGGGGCGATGTTGAAATCGCCCATGACGGCCAAGGGGGTCGGGCCTGCGACCTGGTTCGCAAGGTGCTCACGCGCAGCTGCCAGCCAGGAGAGCTTGTACGCGTAGTGCGGGTCCTCGGGGGTGCGTCCGTTGGGCACGTAGAACGACCACACCCGGACGCCGCCGCACGTCGCGCCGATGGCTCGCGCCTCGACGTCTGCCGGTTCCGGGAAGCCCGGACAGTCGGTGAAGCCGTGCTCCACGTCGGCGATCCCCACCCGCGAGACGACCGCGACGCCGTTCCAGCGGCCCTGCCCGAAGTGCGCCGTCTCGTAGCCGATCTCCTCGAGGGGGAGCGCAGGGAAGGCGGTGTCGGCGACCTTGGTCTCCTGCAGGCACAGCACGTCGGTGCCGGTCTGCTGGAGCCAGTCGACGACGCGCGGAAGTCGCGCGGTGACCGAGTTCACGTTCCAGGTGGCGATGCGCATGGCGGCAGCCTAGGACGAACGGCGGCCGCGAGCGGCGGCGCGAGTGATGCCGGCGACCTTCCGTAGGCTGACCGCCGTGAGCGCACCCCTGGCAGTGCGGCCGATCTCAGCGGCCGAGCACCTCGACGTCGTCACCGACGCCAGCGGGTCCTTTCTCCAGACGCCCGCCTGGGGCGCGGTGAAGAGCGACTGGCACAGCGAGAGCCTGGGGTGGTTCGACGGGGACAGCCTGGTGGGCGCCGGGCTGGTGCTCTACCGAGCGATCCCGCGCCTGGGGCGTTCACTCGCGTACCTGCCGGAGGGGCCGGTGCTCGACTGGGAGCGCTATGGCGCCGACGCGGTCACGGCACCGCTGCTCGCGCACCTGCGTCGACAGCGCTGCTTCACCGTCAAGATGGGGCCCCCCGTGGTGGCGCGACGCTGGCAGGCGCGCACCGTCAAGGACGCCATCGCCACCGCAGACGTGCAACGCCTCAGTGAGGTGCCCGCGGACGACGAGTCGAGCGCTGCCACCGATCTCACCAACCGCCTGCGCACCACCGGTTGGCGTCAGCAGGCGTCGAGCGCCGGCTTCGGTGACTTCCAGCCCCGGTACGTCTTCTGCGTCCCTCTGGAAGGTCGCACGACCGACGAGGTGTTCGCCGGCTTCAACCAGCTGTGGCGGCGCAACGTGCGCAAGGCGGAGAAGGCGGGGGTCGAGGTGTCGCAGGGGAGCGCCGCGGACCTCGCCGCCTTCCACGAGATCTACGTCGAGACCGCCGCGCGTGACGGCTTCCGGCCACGGCCCCTCGGCTACTTCGAGAACATGTGGCAGCGTGATGCGGGCCGAGGATCCTGACCGCATCCGCCTCTACCTTGCCCGGCACGAGGGACGTCTGCTCGCCGCGACCACGTGGGTCCGGGTCGGCCGGCACGTCTGGTACTCGTACGGCGCGTCCACGACCGAGGGGCGCGAGCTGCGTCCGAGCAACGCCATCCAGTGGCAGATGATCCAGGACGCGCACGCAGCGGGTGCGTCCGTCTACGACCTGCGGGGCATCTCCGACACCCTGGACGAGGACGACCCGCTGTTCGGCCTGATCCAGTTCAAGCTGGGCACCGGTGGTGAGGTCGTCGAGTACGTGGGCGAGTGGGACTATCCGCTCAACCGGCTGCTGCACAAGGCCTTCACCTACTACCTGGGACGCCGCTAGCCATGTTCGCGCTGCACATCGAGACCGACGCGTGGCGCGTGCACGCCGACCGGGTGGTGGCCGACCTGCCGACGATCGTGCCGGTGGCAAAGGGCAACGGGTACGGCTTCGGCCTGTCGACGCTCGCGGCCGAGACGGCAAGGCTCGGCTGCGACACGTTGGCGGTCGGAACCCTCGACGAGGCACCGATGGTGCACGACGCGTTCGGCGGTGACGTGCTCGTCCTCACGCCGTGGCACCCGGCGATCGATCCGGAGCCGGAGGCGGACGACAGGCTCGTCCTCACCCTGTCGTCGCCGGAAGCGGTGCGGGCGCTGGCGGGCCACCGGCGTCGCGTGGTGGTCGAGCTGTTGACGTCGATGCACCGGTTCGGGCTCGACGAGGAGGCGCTCGCTCGGGCCGTGCCGGATCTCCGCCGACTGCGGCTCGACGGTTTCGCCCTGCACCTGCCGATCGACGACGGCGAGCTGTCACGCGTCGAGGAGATCAGCAGCTGGGTGAGCACCCTGCGACGTCACCAGCTGCCCACGGACACCCTGTGGGTCAGCCACGTGACCGCAGCAGAGCTGGCCACCCTCCGCCGGCGTCATCCCGAGACGACCTTCCGGCCACGGATCGGCACGCTGCTCTGGCTCGGCGAGCGGGAGTCGTACCAGGCCAGAGGCACCGTGCTCGCGTGCCACCGCGTCCGTCGAGGCCAGCGCGTCGGCTACCGGCAACGGCGCGCCCCGGGGGAGGGACACCTGCTCGTCGTCGGCGGCGGCACGTCACACGGTGTCGCGATGTCCGCTCCTCGCGCCGTCCGCGGCGCGTCAGCGCGCGCCAAGCTCGCGGCCGAGGGAGGGCTGCAAGCGGTGGGGCGCGCTCTTTCGCCCTTCTACGTCGACGGGAAGCGTCGCTGGTTCATGGAGCCACCGCACATGCAGGTGTCCATGGTGTGGCTGCCCTCCGGCATCGCTCCGCCGGTGGTCGGGTCGGACGTGCCGGCGGACGTCCGGATGACGACGGCTTCCTTCGACCGCGTCGTGCTGCACTGACGCTGCGATACGTTGACGCACCTATGACCGGCACGTTCACCTCACCAGGCGGCTGCTGATGCGGCTGCGACCAGGGACGTCCCGCGACGTGGCCACCTTCACCCGGCTGATCAACGCGCACTACCGCTGGCTCCGCGGTGAGGACGAGTGGCAGGAGGACGAGCTCGCTGCCATCCTCATCAGCCCGACGGGCGAGCCCGCCGACAACGACCGATACCTCGAGGTGGGCGGGGAGGACGTCGCCGGGGTGCACGTGCACATCGGTGCCCCGTTCACCAAGGGCACCGTGCGCATCGCCCTCCCGCCTGGACCCGACCGAGCTCGATACGCACGCACCTTGCTCGAGGCTGCTGAGCGCATCGTGGCCAGCAACTCGTACACCGCTGCGCACGGGTACCTGCAGATGGACGTCCCTCGCGAGGACACCGAGCTCGTCGACGTCGCGCGGCAGCTGGGGTACGACGTCGCCCAGAAGGTGACGATCCTCGAAGGCGAGGTACTGGACGCGCCCGCAGCCGGTCTGGCCCGACGACGTCGAGGTGAGCACGTTCAGCATCACGCGCGACCTCGAGGACGGCTTCACCGTCGTGTCGGAGGCGCTGCAGCCCAAGCGTGGCGGATGGCACCTGTCGCGTGAGGACTACGAGTACAACACCACCAACGACCCGACCGCGCTACCGGGACTGTCCGTCATGGTGCGTGACGAGCAGGGGCCACTGGCGATCGCGCTGAACTTCATGGACACCACCAAGGAGCAGACAGGCCTGATCGGTGTGTTGGGGGTCCGTGAGCGGCGACGCGGCCAAGGTCTGGGCCACGCGCTGCTGCTCGAGTCGTTCGACCGCTTCCGCAGTCGCGGCTGGTCGTGGGCGCGGCTGGCCACCGTGACCGGGATGGATCTCGACGACGACGACTACTCCCTCTTCACCGACGTCGGGCTGTTCCCTCTGTACGACGACCTGGTCCTGATCAAGGACCGCTAACCGGGACGGGTGCGGTGTGACACCGCCTCCGTTGATTGCAGGGATCACCGCACCCATCCCACACGTCGCCACGGAACTCCGGCGGATGGGTGCGGCGTTAGTCCCGTTGATCGGGACGGGTGTCACACCGCACCCACACGAGGGTCGGTGGCGGTGGCGTGCTGCCCGTGCTGCCCGTGCCGCCCGTGCCGTCCCGATCGTCGCTGCCCGACAGGTCGGCCTCGGTAGACGTGGTCCGGTGCGCCGTCGAGCACCCCGCCCCCCGGGTCGTCCTCGCCGAGGCTGCTCCGAACGGGATCACACTCGGGCCGCAACGCGTCGCGCACCACGAACCCCGCGTAGACCAGCGTGGCTGCGGTGTGCAGCAGGATCGCCGCCCAGTAGTACTTGTCCGGCAGACCTCGTGCCGGATCGGCCTGCCAGATGATGTACCACCAGACCGCGAAGAAGTAGACGACCTGCGCTCCCTGCCACCACAGGAAGTCGCGCCAGCGGGGCCTTGCCAGGACGGCCAGCGGGATCAGCCAGACGACGAACTGAGGCGAGTACACCTTGTTCGTCACGGCGAACGCCGCGACGGTCAGAAAAACGACCTGGTGCAGCCGCGGCCGCCGGGGCGCGAAGAGAATCAGCGCGGCGATCCCCAGGCACATCAGGAAGAAGATTCCCGCCGCCCAGAGGTTGAGCCGCTCGACCGGCAGGTCGACGCCGAGCCCGTTCTGCACGACCAACCACGGCGACCCGAAGTCCGCACCGCGCTCGGACGAGAACGTGTAGAAGCTCGACCACCCGTCGAACCTGGCCAGCATGATCGGCACGTTGGCTGCCAGCCACATCACCAGTGCCGCGCCGAAGGTCAGCGCCCATGCCCGCATCCGTCCCGCCCGCAGGCAGAGGATGAGCAACGGTCCCAGGACCAGCACGGGGTAGAACTTGAACGAGGCGCCGAGACCGAGCAGCACACCCGCGAGCACCGGGTACCTGCGCGCCCACGCCAGCAGCGCCAAGGACGTGGCCGCGACCGCCCAGAGGTCCCAGTTGATGGTGGACGCCAGCACCATTCCCGGGGCGAGCGCCACCATCGCGGCGTCCCAGGGTCGTCGACGGACGGTCAGTGCGGTCGCCCAGACGGTCAGGGCAAGCAGCAGGGCGATGAGGATCGCGTTGAGCGAGAAGTAGACGCGGGCGCGGGTGGAGTCGGTCCAGGTGTCCGCGATCGGTTGCGCGACGACCCACATGACCGCACCGGTGAGCACGGGGTACTCGACCTCGACGTCGCCGGTGGTCGCAGGGTCCTGGACGTAGGGGATCACGCCCTCGGCGATCCCTCGTCCCCAATACAGGTGGACCATGTCGCTGTAGCAGCCGCGCGAGAACTGCTCGTACCCGTCCGACCAGGACTTCGTGATGCACGGGGCGTCGATCGCGGCCCCCAAGCCGCTGGCCAGCACTGCCAGCAGCACCAGGACGCGGACCGGGTTCCACCACGCACGCCGCACGTCGGCGTGCCTTCCGACGGGCCCTCCGAGGAATCCGCTGGCCCCCCCGACCACCGGGTCGTCCTGGCTGGGCAGCACCAAGGGGTCAGTGGTCGGCACGCGGGTCATTGTGCCGTCCGTCTCCGGACCTGACGCCGGAGGCGGCCCGTCACGGCTGTTGTCCGCCTCCGGCGGGCTCGGCGGACGGGCTCGGCTCCGCCGAGGTCGCCGACGGAGACGGCTTGGTCTTCGTCGGCGAGGGCGACGGCGACGCGGTGGTCGGCGACGGTGACGGTGACGACGTCGTGGGCGACGGTGACGGGGTCGGGGAGGGACTGGTGGTGGGCACCGGTCGGCCGGGGAGTGGGAGCACCTCGGTGCCCTCGAGGGCGGCGTTCATGAAAGCCGTCCAGATCTGGGTGGGGTAGCCGGCTCCGGTGAAGACAGGTTGGTACGCCACTCCGTTCAGGGGTGCCAGCGGGTCACCGCCGAGCTCTCGGTGAAAGGCGACGGCGGTGACCAGCTGCGGCGTGTAGCCGATGAACCACGCCGTCTCGCCCTCGTGGTTGCCGGTCTTGCCGGCGGCCGGACGTCCGAGGTTCTGCGCGTAGGCGCCCGTGCCGGCCTGAACCACCTGAGCCAGGTCGTACGTGACCTCGTTGGCGATGGTCGCCGGGAAGGCCCGTTGCGTCTGCTCCTCGGCCTCGTACAGCACCTGACCGGTGGCGTCCTCGACCTTGAGCACCGCGAAGGGGTCGGCGTGCACGCCCTCGGCGGCGAAGGTGGCGTACCCCGCAGCCATGGTGAGCGGCGAGTAGGCCGCCGACCCGAGCGTCACGCGTGGGCTGTCGGCGTACAGGTTGTCGACGTCGAGCCCGGCCTCACCGGCTGCCTGAGCGACCTCCTGCGGACCCATCTGCTCGGTGAGGTCGACGAACGCGGTGTTCACCGACATCTCGGTGGCGTACAGCAGCGAGATGGCCGACCCGTAGCTGGCTCCGCCCTGGTTGTAGACCGGCTTGGTCTCGGTCTCGATGTAGAAGGGCGAGTTGCCGTCGAAGGTGCTCGACAGCGTGTACCCGTTCTGCAGGGCGGCGGCGACGGTGAACGCCTTCATGGTGGAGCCGACAGGAACCGGGGCGATCGCGTTGTTGAACTGGCTGCGCTCCCAGTTCGTGCCGCCGTACATCGCCACGATGCGGCCCGTCCCCGGCTCGACCGAGACCAGTCCCAGCTTGACGCCCTCGTTGGGAGGCGGTGGGAAGCCTTCGGTGGCGGCCGTCTGTGCCGCGTCCTGCGCCTGCTTGTCGAACGTCGTCGTGATGCGCAGCCCACCGGCGTCGATCTCGTCCTTGTTGAAGCCGAGGTCCCTGAGCTCGTCGCGGACCACGTCGAGCAGGAATCCCGACTGCCCGCGGTAGGCGTTGAGGGCCTTGGGGTCCTGGATCTTCGGCAGGCGGGTGATCTCGGCGGCTTCCGTCTCGCTCAGCCAGCCCTGCTCGACCATCCCGGGGATCACGTAGTCGAGGACCCGCGCCTCGAGAGCGTCCTTGGCCTCGGGTCCCTCCACCGGGTCGTACGAGCTCGGAGCGCGGATCACCGCCGCCAGCACTGCGCCTTGCGCGACGGTGAGGTCCTGGACGTCCCGGCCGAAGTAGGCCTGACTGGCCGCCTGGATGCCGTACGCACCGCGTCCGAAGTAGATCGTGTTGAGGTAGTCCTCGAGCACCTGGTCCTTGGTCTGGTCCCGCGCGAGCTTGATGGCGAGGATCGCCTCCTTCACCTTGCGCTGCAGCGTCTGCTCCTGCGTGAGGTAGGCGTTGCGCGCGTACTGCTGGGTGATGGTCGAGGCTCCCTGCGTGTCGCCGCCGCGGATGTTGTTCCACAGGGCACGCACGATTCCCGCCGGGGAGATCCCCTCGTTCTCGTAGAAGCTGCGATCCTCAGCGGCCAGGACGGCCAGCTCGACCTCGTCCGGGATGTCGTCGAGCGAGACGATCTCGCGGTTGACCTCGGCGAAGCGCCCGATGACGCTCTTGCCGTCGTCGTAGTAGACGACGCTCGTCTGAGCCGTGGCCAGCTCGTTCGGCTGAGGGACGTCGATCATCAGGTAGAGGGCGATGAACGCGGCGATCCCGGCGGCCACCCCGAGGGTCAGCAGGCCGAGCACCTGGCGCCACGACGGGACGAAGCGACGAGCGCCGGTTCGCCCACGGCGGGGGTAGTCGATGCGCACGTCGGCCTTTCGATGGGGAGGGTGCGGCCGGGGCCGGCCCCCAGTCTGACGGACGCGGACGGTTCGGCGTTCCCCGACCCGCTGGCGACGCTTTCGGGGCCCTGGGGCGCGGCGGCATCGGGGCTCGGGTGCGCTTTCCGGTGCCAGGACCCCCGTCACTGCACCCAGTCGGCGGACGGGTCAGAGCACGGGGTCGCCGCGCGAGGCCCGGAGCGGGGGACGCGGCTCCCCGTCCCCCATCAGGAACGTGGTCGTCAGGTAGTTCCACGAGCACCGACGGCAGACCTCGACCACGTACACCCGGAACTCACCGTGCTCGCGGGCCATGAGCTCGAGCTCACGGGGGGCTCGGATCCGCCCCTGGTAGGGCCCGAGCTCGTCCCCGTACACGTAGGAGAGCTCGACCAGCTCGGGCCGCCGGCAGACCGGACAGGGCCGGTCGGCCGGCACCCCGTGGTGCTCAGCAGCCCGCAGCAGGTAGGGGTCGGCGTCACACAGGTCGGTGACGAACACCTGGCCCCGGCGCAGCTCGGCCAGCGCAGCCCTGCGCTGCAGCGCGTAGTCGACGACCGCACGCTGCGACCAGACCCGTGCTGGACGCGGCATCCCTCGAGGGTACGTCCCGGCGCGCTCCCCCGCGTCCGCTCCCCGAGGGAACGCGTCGAGGGGTGGCGGCGGGGTGAACGGCGGGTGGATTTGCGTCGACCCGGCCCACCGCGTATCGTCGCGACGCATCGTTGCGATGTATCGATCCGATATATCGTCCCGCCGTCCAAGGAGTGCCGTGGCCAAGCGCAGTGGGGTGCTCGAGCTGGCCGTCCTCGGCTCGCTGCACGAGTCCCCGATGCACGGCTACGAGCTGCGCAAGCGGCTCTCCAGCCAGCTCGGCGCCTTCCGCGCCCTCTCCTACGGCTCCCTCTACCCCTGCCTGAAGGACCTCGTGCGCCAGGGCTGGATCGCCGAGTCCGCCGACTCAGCGACGAGCGGGGCCCGTCGGTCCAAGATCGTCTACCAGCTGACCGCCGAGGGCAAGGAGCACTTCCAGGAGCTCCTCGCCGACGCCGGCCCGGCCGCCTGGGACGACGAGACGTTCGGCGTCCGGTTCGCGTTCTTCGGACGCACCGACGCCGACACCCGCATGCGCATCCTCATGGGACGCCGTGGACGCCTCGAGGAACGGCTCGAGACGCTGCGCGGCTCCGTCACCCGCACCCGCGAGCGGCTCGACGACTACACCGTCGCGCTCCACCAGCACGGCCTCGAGTCGGTCGAGCGTGAGGTGCGCTGGCTCAACGAGCTGATCGACGACGAAAACGCGCGCACCGGTTCGGCTGCGTCCGTCTCTTCCCGTTCCACCCCCCAAGACTCCCGGGCGATCCGCTCCGGGGACACGACGAAGGAGTAACCCATGGGTTCGGTACGCGTAGCCATCGCGGGCGTCGGCAACTGCGCCGCATCGCTCGTGCAAGGCGTCGAGTACTACAAGGACGCCGATCCCGACGCACGCGTCCCCGGCTTGATGCACGTGCAGATCGGCGACTACCACGTCAGGGACGTGCAGTTCGTCGCCGGATTCGACGTCGACGCCAAGAAGGTCGGCCAGGATCTCGCCCACGCGATCGTGTCGAGCGAGAACAACACGATCAAGATCGCCGACGTGCCGCCCACCGGAGTCACCGTCCAGCGCGGGCCGACGCTCGACGGTCTCGGCAAGTACTACCTGGAGACCATCACCGAGTCCGACGAAGAGCCGGTCGACGTGGCACAGGTGCTTCGTGACACTCAGGCCGACGTGCTCGTCTGCTACCTGCCCGTGGGTTCGGAGGACGCCGCCAAGTACTACGCGCAGGCCGCGATCGACGCCGGCGTCGGCTTCGTCAACGCGCTCCCGGTCTTCATCGCCGGCACCAAGGAGTGGGCCGACAAGTTCACCGCGGCCGGTGTGCCGATCGTCGGCGACGACATCAAGTCCCAGGTGGGCGCCACCATCACGCACCGCGTGCTGGCCAAGCTGTTCGAGGACCGCGGGGTCATCCTCGACCGGACCATGCAGCTGAACGTCGGCGGCAACATGGACTTCAAGAACATGCTCGAGCGCGAGCGCCTGGAGTCCAAGAAGATCTCCAAGACGCAGGCCGTCACGTCCCAGCTCGACCACGACCTCGGCAAGAACAACGTGCACATCGGGCCGTCCGACTACGTCGCCTGGCTCGACGACCGCAAGTGGGCCTACGTGCGCCTCGAGGGTCGCGCGTTCGGCGACGTGCCGCTGAACCTCGAGTACAAGCTCGAGGTGTGGGACTCCCCGAACTCCGCGGGCGTCATCATCGACGCGGTCCGCTGCGCCAAGATCGCGCTCGACCGCGGCGTCGGTGGCCCGATCCTGTCGGCGTCCAGCTACTTCATGAAGTCGCCGCCCGAGCAGTACCGCGACGACGAGGCCCGTCAGGCGGTCGAGGACTTCATCGCCGGCCGAGCCTGACCCAGGCGGGCGCACCGCCCGCACCAGATCACGGTCTCCCGAGGCCGACCCGCGAATCGCGGCCGCCCCCTAGGCTCGCCGCGATGCGCCACGACACCCTGCGCGGACTGTTCGCCGAGCCGGCCTTCCGGGCGCTGCTGCGCGTCCGGCTGGTGGGGCAGCTGTCCGACGGGCTGCTCCAGGCGGGGCTCGTCGGTGTCGTCCTCTTCACCCCCGAGCGCCAGCCCTCCCCCGGCCGCATCGCCCTGGGTTTCGCCGTGCTGCTCCTGCCCTTCACCCTGGCCGCCCCTCTGGCCGGGGTGCTCCTCGACCGGTGGTCCCGGGTCGCCGTGCTCGCCTGGGCGAACCTGGCGCGCGCCGGGCTCGCGCTGGTCCTCGCGGTGCTGGCCGCGACGACGACGTCCGACGTCGCACTCTTCGGCACCGCGCTGCTGGCGCTCGGGCTCAACCGACTCATCCTCGCCGCCCTCGGTGCGGCGCTGCCCCTCACCCTCCCGGCACCTCTTCTGGTCAGCGGGAACGCGCTGTCACCCACCGCCGGCACGGGGGCGACCGTGGTCGGCGCCGGTGTCGGTCTCGCGCTGAGCAGTGCGTCGGACGCCGCGCCGTTCGTGGCGGCGGGAGCCGGCTACCTGCTCGCGGCCGCTGCCACCCGCCGCTTCTCCCGGCCGTCACTGGGTCCGGACCTCACCGGTGACGAGGCTCCCCCCTTCCGCCAGGCCTGGGACGACGTACGCGACGGTGTCGCCCACATCCTGCGGACGCGTCCGGCGCGGCGGGTCCTCGAGCTGATGACGGTGCATCGGCTGCTCTTCGGTCTGCTGACGGTCTGGTCGATCGTCCTCATCCGCTTCCGCCTCGAGGTCACCAAGGACGACGAGCCGGCGGCACTCGCGGGGCTGGCGTCGATCGCCATGGCGCTGGGTGCCGGGCTGGTGGTGGCCGCGCTGGTCACGCCGCCCCTCGTGCGTGTCCTGGGCGGTCGTCGGTCCGCGGCACTGGCCATGGCTGCGGCCGGTGCGGCGTCGGTGGCGGCCTGGTTCGGACCGCGACTCACCAGCCTCGTCGTCGCGTGGGTGGTCCTCGGCGCGAGCGCTCAGATCCTGAAGATCGTCGTCGACACCGTGCTGCAGCGCAGCGTCGACGACGACTACCGAGGGCGGGTCTTCATCGCCTACGACCTCGTCTTCAACGTCGCCTTCGTGGTGGGCGCCACGGCCGTAGTGCTGCTCCCGATGGACACCATGGTCGGACGCCTGATCCCGGCCGTCGCCGCCGTGAGCTACCTGCTTCTCGCCGGCTGGCTCTACCGGCCCTTCGCGCGCTCGGCGTCCTGACGCTCCCTCCACCAGCCAAGAAGCGCGGCCACCGCGTCGTCGCGGCCGAGCGGTCCCTGGTCGAGGCGGAGCTCGAGCAGGAACTGATACGCGTCGCCGACGATCCGTCCGGGAGGGATGTCGAGGATCTCCATGATGGCGTTGCCGTCGAGGTCGGGGCGGATCGCCGCAAGCTCCTCGGCCTCGCTGAGGGCGGCGATCCGCTCCTCGAGGTGGTCGTAGGCGCTGGCGAGCGCGGTCGCCTTGCGACGGTTGCGGGTCGTGCAGTCGGCCCGGGTCAGTGCGTGCAGCCGCCCGAGCAGGTGACCTGCGTCCCGCACGTAGCGGCGCACCGCAGAGTCCGTCCACTCCCCGTCCGCATAGCCATGGAACCGCAGGTGGAGCTCGACGAGCCGGGACACGTCCTCGACGACGTCCTTCGGGTAGTGCAGTGCCTTCAGGCGCTTGCGGGTCAGCCGGGCGCCGACCGCCTCGTGGTGGTGGAACGAGACCCCGCCGCCGGGCTCGAACCGGCGGGTTCCGGGCTTGCCGATGTCGTGCAGCAGAGCGGCCAGTCGTAGGACGAGGTCGGGACCCTCGGTCTCCAGGCCCATCGCCTGCTCCACGACGGTCAGCGTGTGGTCGTAGACGTCCTTGTGCCGATGGTGCTCGTCGACCTCGAGCCGGAGCGCGGACAGCTCGGGGATGAACTGGTCGGCGACGCCGGTCTCGACCAGCAGACGCAGGCCGGCCCGCGGGTCGGGGGAGAGCAGCAGCTTGCTGAACTCGTCACGCACCCGTTCCGGCGACACGATCGCCAGACGGTCGGCCATCTGCTCCATCGCGGTGACCACGTCGGGGGCCACCGTGAATCCGAGCTGGGCGGTGAAGCGCGCTGCCCGCATCATGCGCAGCGGGTCGTCGTCGAAGGAGTCCTCAGGTCGGCCTGGCGTCCGAAGGGCACCCGACGCCAGGTCGGCGACACCGTTGAAGAGGTCGACGAAAGGATCGGCGAAGCTCTGCACCGGCAGCCGCACCGCCATCGCGTTCACGGTGAAGTCTCGCCGGCCGAGGTCACCGGCGAGCGAGGTCCCGTACTCGACCTCGGGCTTCCGCGACCGGTGGTCGTAGTGCTCGGTGCGGTAGGTGGTGATCTCGCACGTCAGCGACCCGATCCGGCACCCGATCGTGCCGAACGCCTTGCCGATGTCCCACATCGCTTCCACGTGGCCCTCGAGCAGCTGCTCGACCACGTCCGGGGGTGCTGACGTGGCGAAGTCGAGGTCATTGCCCAGCCGCCCCATCAGCGCGTCACGGACAGAACCACCGACGAGAGCGATCTCGTGCCCGGCCTCGGTGAAGTGCGCGCCGAGGGCGTCGACGACCGGCGAGACACGGACCAGCTCGGTGATCGCCCGTCGACGGGCCGCTGCCTCAGGGTCCGCGTGCCCGGAGGAACCCGAACCCGACGACGTGGACCGCGATGACCTGGACACAGAGCAGGAGCCTAGCCAGCGGTTCAGGAAGGGACCGCCGTTGCCGATCCTCATTCCGTTGTCCGCGGTATGAGGAGGGATGGATGGAAGACGTCGACGGCTTCTCACACGCCGTGCACCGGGTGGCCGGTTGGTGTGCCGTCGTCTACGCCCTCCTCAACCCGGTCGCCCTGTACCTGCTCGTCGATGCCGCGACACCGCCGCTGAGCCGGTCGTCGGTCGCCACTCTCGTGGCGTGCTGCGTCCTGGCACTCATCGGCGCCGGCTGGTTCCTCGCCCGTCCGTGGCTGGACGCCAGGATCGCCTGGCTGCACCGGCATGCCACGCTCGTCGACGGTCTCCAGCTCGTCTTCTTCGTGGCCGTGATCACCGTGTCGACCGTCGCCGCCGGTGGCCCGGAGAGCTGGCAGTGGCTCTTCCTCGTCTTCGTCATCGTGCTGGCTGCGATGTCCCTGCCCTTCGCGTGGACCGCCGCACTCGGCGTCTTGTCGGTCACGGGCTACCTGGTGAGCGCAGCCGTGACGGGTGCGGTGACGGCAGATCAGCTCGGACACCATGTGACAGCGGTGGTCGCGCTCGGACTGCTCAGCTGCTTCGCCGCGCTGCTGGCGTCGGCCCTGAGGCGGTCGCGCGAGCAGGTCGAGGATGAGCGCTCCACTCTGGCCGCAGAGGTGGACCGGCTCACCGAGGCACTTGGACGGCTGGCCCATGGCGACCTGGTCTCGGCGGCAGACGCCACCCGGTCGTCGCTGGGGACCGATGTCGCCGTGGGCGAGGTGTGGACCTCACTCGACACCGCGCTGGCGTCGATGGCGGGTCTGGTCGCCAGAGTCCACGACGCGGGGGCCGACCTGGCCTCCAGCGTGCACGGCCTGCACAACGCCGCGGCCGATGCGGCCGTGGGCCACACGCAGCAGTCGGCGGCCATCGCGCAGACCAGTGCCAGCATGCAGGAGCTGGCGGCGACCGCCGAGCAGATCGCCGAGACGGCTCGGGCAGTCTCGGCGGCGGCCGCCCAGGTGACCGAGGCTTCGGCCGTCGCGCGGGAGGTCGTCGCGGTCACGACCGAGCAGATGACCGACATCTCCGAGCGGGTCGGCTCGATCGGGGAGCAGGCGCGCGACCTCGACGCCGCCGGGCAGGAGATCGGCCGGATCATCGCGGTCATCGCCGAGCTCTCCGACCAGACCAACCTGCTGGCCCTCAACGCCGCCATCGAGGCGGCGCGGGCAGGCGAGCACGGCCGCGGTTTCGCTGTCGTCGCCGCCGAGGTGCGCGCCCTGGCCGAACGGTCCCGGGAGTCGACCGGGCAGATCGAGGAGATCGTCCAGCGCATCCGCGTCGGCACCACCTCGACCCTGCAGGCGACGGAGGCCGGGGAGCAGGCGGCTGCCGCCGGACGCTCCCACGTCGAGGAGATGGAGGTGGTGCTGAACCGCATCCTTGCGGTGGCCGACGAGGCGGACCAGGCGGCCGGCCAGATCCAGCTCGCCACGCAGCAGCAGACCTCGGCCTCGCACCAGGTCGTCACCGCCATGGGACAGGTCGCTGCGGTCGCCGAGGAGCAGGCCGACAGCCAGCGGCAGCGGGCCGAGACGCTCGCCACGCTCGACGCCATGGCCGCTGACCTGCGCACGAGCATCGCCTCGTTCCGCTTCGACGACGAGCGTCACGTGGACCGCACCCGCACCTGACGCTGGCTACCATCGCTGCATGACGTCTGCCCGGCGTCCGGCGCCCGGCGTCCGGCGATGGCTCCACCTGCTGCTGGGCGTGCTGCTGGTCGGCGCGACCGGTGCCGTCGGGCTCACCTCCAGTCCTGCTCTCGCCGCCCCGCTGCAGACCGAGCTACGCCTCACCGAGCTGGCGCCGATCAGCGTCCAGGCCGGGGGCACGCTGCGCACGGTGGGCACCTTCTCGACGACCCGCACCCTCGACGACGTCGCTGTCCGACTCGAGGTCGGCACGACCGCGTTCCTGTCCCGAGCCGCCATCACCGAGGCTGCCTCCACACCGCCTGTCACCACTCCGGTGTTCGGGGCCACGGACGAGCTCGGCAAGGTACGTGCCGACTCGACCCGACGCTTCCGCATCCAGGTGGCCACAGACAACTTGCCGTTCTACGGCGCGGGGGTCTTCCCGCTACGCGTCGTGGCCGTCGACGTCCGGACCGGCGCCGTGCTGAGCGAGACCTCGACCTTCCTTCCGTACGCGCCGGAGGGGGTCGGGGTGTCCCCGAGCCGGCTGCTCATGTTCTGGCCGGTCATCGGCACTCCCCCAGGAGCCACCGACGACCCCAACGCCCTCGCCGCAGACCTGTCCGCCGGCGGACGCCTCAGCGTGCTCACCCGGACCGGCGCGGGGGCGCCCGCCACATGGTTGGTCGACCCAGCCGTCCTCGACGCCGCCACCACTCTCGGCAGCCCCGACGCCAACGGCTGGCTCGACACGTACCTGACCAGCAGCGCCGACCAGGACGTGGTGCTCCTGCCCTACGGCGACCCGGACGCGGCGGCCATCGGCGCGGCCGACGAGCCACGCATGCTGCGCGCGGGGTGGGCCAAGGGCGACAAGGTGTACCGACGCTTCGTGGGACCGGCACCGCGAGCGGACCTCGTCTGGCCGGCCGAGGGAGCCGGTGACGACACCACCATCGACGTCGCGGGTCGCGCGGGCGCCTCGTTGGTGCTCCTCGACGAGGAGACGACACCGCTCGTCACACCGCTCACGTACACCCCTTCCGGACGCGTCTCGTGGCCCGACCCCGAGCTCGACCTCCTGCTCGCCGACCCTGCCGCCAGTGCCCTGGTGGCGACCCCGGCATCGACCCCGACCGACGTCCTCCTCGCCCGGCAGCGGTTCCTCGCCGAGACCCTGCTGCACGCCCTCGAGCTGTACGAACCCCGGCTGCTCGTCGTCGCTCCCCCGCGCCGTTGGGACCCGTCGCCGCTGTGGTCCGACGAGCTGGTCACCGCGGTGCGGAAGGCGAGCTGGCTCAACCCGGTGTCACTCGAGGAGGCGGTGAGTCCGAGCGCACCGACCGTCGAGCGCACGGACCCGACCATCCCCGAATCGACCGCATCGCGGCAGCTCCCCGCCTCGATGGTCGACGCGGCGGTGCAGGGCGTCATGGACAACCGGCGCCTGGCCGGGATCCTGTCCCGTCCCCAACAGCTGAGCGGACCGATCGACGACGACCTGTTCAGCTCGATCAGCACCGCGTGGCGCGACGATCCCACGGCAGCGGCGACGGCGCAGCAGGAGACCCTCGACCGATTGGCCAGTCTGCGGAGCCGGGTCCGCATCCTCTCCCGTGGCGGCACTCTCTCCGACGACCGCGGCACCTTCCCCGTGACCGTGCGCAACCAGCTCGACCAGGCGGTCGTCGTCCGACTCGCGCTGACGTCCGCCGATCCCCTGCGTCTGCGGGTGGACGGGCCCGCCGACCCCATCCGGGTCGAGCCGGACGAGACGGTCAGCGTCGACGTCGAGCTCGACGCGGTCACGAGTGGACGACTCTCCTTCGACGCGCAGCTGCAGACGCGGCGCGGGAAGCCGTACGACGACCCGGTCACGGTGACGGTGGACGTCCAGGGCTTCGGCAGCATCGCCCTGCTCGTCTTCGGGGTGGCGGCCGCCCTCATGGTGGTCGCGGCCGCGATCCGCATCGGTCGCCGGGTACGTGCCGCCCGTGGGAGCAGCGCGTGACCGACCTCGCCGGTGACAACCGCTCGATGCTGAGGTCGAGCTCGGTGATGGCCGCGGGCACCATCACCTCGCGAGTGACCGGGTTGCTCAAGAACTCCGCCCTGCTCGCTGCGGTCGGCGGTGGGGTCTTCGCCGACACGTACTCGGTCGCCAACACCCTGCCCACGATCGTGTACGTGCTCCTGGTCGGTGGCGCGATCAACGCGGTGTTCATCCCCCAGCTCGTCCGACACATGGACGCCGACGCCGACCAGGGGACGGCCTACGCGCAAAGGCTCTTCAGCGCCGTCGTGCTCGTGCTGGCAGTCATCACCGTCATCGCGGTCATCGCCGCACCGTGGCTGGTGCAGCTGTACTCGAGCGGATGGACGTCGCGTGACCTCGAGGTCGGCACGGCCTTCGCCCGGCTGATGCTGCCCCAGATCTTCTTCTACGGCGTCTTCGCGCTGGTCTCGCAGGTGCTCAACACCCGCGGGCGGTTCGGCGCCCCGATGTTCGCGCCGGTGACGAACAACATCGTCGTCATCGCGAGCGCCCTGGCCTTCCTCGCGGTCGCGGGCACCGGCACCACCACCCGCACCGTGACCGACACCGAGATCCTGCTGCTGGGCGTCGGGACCACGCTGGGAGCCATCGCGCAAAGCCTGGCGCTCTGGCCGTCGCTCCGACGGTGCGGGGTCCGTCTGCGGCTGCGCACCGACCTGCGTGGTCAGGGACTCGGCACCGCGTGGTCGCTCGCTCGATGGGCGATCCTGCTCGTGCTGGTGAACCAGCTCGGCACCTTGGTGGTGATCCGGCTGGCGACCGGGGTCAACGTCTCGAGTGACGCGGACGCGGGTGTCGCCATCTACCAGATGGCGTTCGTCCTGTTCATGCTTCCGCAGTCGGTGATCACGGTCTCGCTCGTCACCGCACTTCTTCCCCGGCTCTCCAAGTACGCGGCTGCCGACCAGGTCGACGTCGTGCGAGAGCGGATCGGGTGGACCCTTCGGACCTCGGGGTCGCTGATGGTCCCCGCTGCGGCCGCCTTCATCGTGCTCGGGGTGCCGATCGCGGTGCTGCTCTTCCGCTACGGGACGCTGAGCCTGGAGTCCGCCCGGCTGCTCGGTCTCACCCTCAGCGGCTTCGCCGTCGGCCTACCGGCGTTCAGCGCGTACTACGTCCTGATGCGGGCGTTCTACGCGCTCGAGGACACGCGGACTCCCACCTTCAACGCCATGGTGCTCAACGGGGTCAACGTGGTGCTCGCCGTCCTCGCCGTCGCCTGGGTGCCAACCGAGTACGCCATCCCGGCCCTGGGTCTCGCCTACGCACTCGCCTACTGGGTGGGGCTGGCGTCGCTCGCGCAACAGCTGCGGCGCCGCCTGGACGGGCTGGACGGCTACCTCGTCGTGCGTACGCACGTCCGGGTGGTGCTGGCGTCACTGCTGGCCGCCGCCTGCATGGTCGCCGGCGTGATGACGGCCGAGCTGTTCGTGGGGCGCGCCGTCGACTTCACCACCAGCCTGGTGATCGTCCTCACCGGCCTCGGGTTCGGCGCCGTCGGCTACCTGGTGGGTGTCCGGCTGTTCCGGATCACCGAGGTCAGCGACGTGATCCGGCTGGTTGCGGGCCGACGCCGCACCTAGCGGCGGCGTCGCCGGATCCCCGGTTGGGCTGCTCAAGATGGGCTAGTCAACTGCCGATTCAACGCCATGACCTCTGTCCCGGCCCGCGGTGACGACACCGGCAGCATCGTGTTCGGCTGGCTCGGTCGCATCACCCTGACGCTCGCCATCATCGGGCTGATCGGCTTCGAGGTGCTCTCGATCGCCGTCACCCAGGTGGGCATCGCCGACGCCGGGGCGACGGCGGGCGACAAGGCCCTCACGGTGTACGCCGACACCCACGACCCGAACGCCGCGTACCTCGCCGCCGACCAGTACGTCACCTCTCAAGGCGCGGAGCTGATCCGGAAGACCTTCGAGATCACCCCCGAGTCGGTGACGTTCGAGGTCAAGAAGACGGCACCGACCCTGCTGCTCTTCCGCTGGGACCGGACCGCGAAGTACGCCGAGGTCCGGACGAAGATCTACGAGGAGCCGATCGTCACGGGCAGCTCCTCCCCGTGACCGTGACGCAGTGACCGTGATCCCGAGCGTGACGCTGTGACCGCCCGCACCCTCGCCCGCACCGGCGTGCTGATCGCCCTCGTCCTGGTGGTCGCTCCGGTATGGACTCCGTCGGCGACAGCGTCGCCGCCACCCGTCGTCGCACTGCCGCGGTCCACCCCCGACCTCGACACGCTCGAGGCGCGAGCCGCGGCGCTGCGCACCGAGCTCGAGGGACTCCGGGCGCGTGCGGAATGGACCCAGGAGCGACTGGCGCAGGCGCGCGGCGAGCTCGCCCGCACCACCGTCAGCGCCATCGAGGCCGACCAGCAGCTGGCCGGCCTCCAAGGGGCGTCGACGCAGGCCGACATCGACCTGGCCCACCGGGTGCGCGCGATCGAGCAGTCGGGGGGCGCCGTAGCCCTCTACAGCCAGGCGCTCGACGCCTCGGAGATCACCGACGTCACCAGCAACATGGCGGCCCTGAACGCAGTGCTGACGACCGACATCGTGCGGGTCGACGATGCCGAGCAGGCGCAGCAGCTCATGGAGCAGGTGCACAGCCGCCTCGACCGTATCTCCGACGAGCGGGCCCGGCTGACCATCGAGGCACGCGAGCTCGCCGAACGCGCGCAACGTCTGCTCCGTGCCCAGCGAGCCCTGCTGCGCCAGGCTGACGACGAGGTGGCCAGGCTCACCCGACTTCTCGAGCAACGGGAGGCTCGCAGAGCGGCCGCAGCGGCGGCGGCAGCGACGCCGTGGACAGGCCCGCTTCCGAGCGGGCCGACCCCCTACGCCACCGAGGCCGTGGCCACCGCCCTGAGCGTGCTCGGGTCACCGTATGTCTGGGGCGCCGAAGGACCCACCACGTTCGACTGCAGCGGCCTGGTGCAGTGGTCCTACATGCAGGCAGGTCTGGTCCTCCCACGACTGGCCAGTGACCAGTACTTCGCGAGCACGCCGGTGCCGGTCGGGTCCATGCAGCCGGGCGACCTGCTGGTCTACGCGTACGACACCTCCGACCCGGACACCATCCACCACATCGCGATGTACATCGGCAACGGACAGATGGTGCACGCCCCGCGCACCGGCGACGTGGTGCGCGTCGTACCGGTGTACTACGACGGCCTGTACGGCGTCGGGCGTCCCGGCCTGTGAGAACGACGCGTCCGGAGGCGAGGCCACCAGGGCGACTCAGTCCGGGAGGTAGCTGTCCAGCCGCCCGAAGTCCTTCTCGATTCCGTTGATGACGTCGTGGCAACCCAGCTCGAAAGCCGCCCTGGCATCGGAGTAGGAAGCCCCGTACCGACTGTCCATCTGCTGCCGACAAAGGGCCCACATGTGCGGCTTGGAGTACGGCTCGTGGTTCTGCCCGATCTCGCGGCCAGCCAGGTAGTCGTCCCGGAGCAGGAAATGGGTCTCGCGCAACACCCACGAACCACCGACAAACAACGCGGAGCCGATGACTGCACCCGTCAGCGCGACACGGAAGGCGGGCTTCACGCGCGCCAGTGTCACACGTTCCGCACGCGCCGTCCGTCACATGGCGCATGCTCGCGGCAGGACAGGACCCTTGAGCAGTTGCTCCGCCGCGGGTGAAGGCGTCGTTCACGGCGGGACGCAGTAGCGTCACCTCCGATGGAGCGGCTGGCCGGAAGGTACGACCTCGAGAGCGAGGTCGCCCGTGGCCGTGGGCGCACGCTCTGGCGCGGACGCGACGCCGTGCTCGACCGTCCGGTGGGCGTGCTGCTGCTCGATCCTGGGCACCCGCATGCGGACGCCGTCCGTCAGGCTGCTCGCCGCGCCTCTGCGGTGGAGCACCCGGGACTGCTCCGCGTGATCGACACCGCTGAGGACGCCGGTCGAGTCTTCGTGGTGACCCGCTGGCTCGCCGGTGCCCCGCTGAGCGATCAGCTGGCGTCCGGCCCGCTGGCCCCCGACCAGGCGCGGGCGGTGGTGGCCGCGGTCGCCGAGGCGTTGGCCGCGGCGGCGGCCGAGGACGTCCACCACCTCGTGCTCGATCCGAGGGACGTGCTGCTCACCGACCACGGCGTGGTCGTCGTCGGCGTCGGTGTCCGCGCTGCCCTGGAAGGGGTGCAGGCGGATGAGGACGCCGAAGGGGTCGACGCCTGGCGGCTCGGTGCGCTGCTGTACGCGGCACTCACCGCCCGCTGGCCGGGGTATCCGTGCGCCGGACTGCCCGGCGCGCCGGTGGTCGGGGGCCGGGTCGCCCGCCCCCGGCAGGTCCGCGCCGGGGTCCCCGACGACGTCGACGCCATCGTGTGGCGCGCACTCCACCCGGACGTCGAGGACCCCCTGGAGTCACCCCGCGCCGTCGCCGACGCGTTGTCCGAACCACCCGTCGCCGAGGTCCAGGAGGAACCGCACCAGCCCACCGGACTGCTGTGGCGGTGGCTCGGCCTGGTGCTCGTCCTGGCGCTGTTCAGCACCGGCGCGGTGCTGATCGCCTGGCAGATCTGGCAGGACGCCGAACGTGACGAGCCCCAGCCACGGACCAGCCCCTCGCCGACGACGACGAACCCGGCCACCCCTGCCCAGGCCCAACCCCTCCCGATCAGGACCGCCACCGCGTTCGACCCCTCCGGGGACGGGGAGGAGAACGACTCCGACGCAGGGCTGGCCATCGACGGCGACCTCGCGACCGCGTGGACCACCGTCACCTACGCCAGCCGCAATCTCGGCGGGCTCAAGCCGGGTGTCGGTCTCCAGCTGAAGGTGGCCGAGGCAGCCCCCATCTCCGGCATCGAGCTCCGGCTCGCCGGACGCGGCAGCGACCTGCAGATCTGGGCGGCCCGCACCGAGACCGACCCGCAGGGCGCACCTCCCCGGCGTCCGGACCCGGACGACCCCCTCGAGGGCTATCGCCGGCTCGCCGTGGTCCGTGGTGCCAGCGACCTCGTGACCCTGCGGTTCTCTCCGGCGGTGACCTCCGACCAGGTCCTGATCTGGTTCACCGCGCTGCCCGCGTCCGGCGGCGGCTTCCAGGGTGGTGTGGTCGAGGCCACGCTCTTCTCCTAGCCCTCGGCACGGCGGATGATCACCGGCGGGAGAGAAGTGAATACGCTTCGGCCGTGACCCTGGACGACCCGCGCTCGGACGCCGACCTCCTGGCGGCGCACGTGGCGGGCGACCCGACCGCGTTCGCCACGGTGGTGCGGCGGCACCGCGACCGGCTCTGGGCCGTGGCACTCCGCACGATCGGCGATCCCGAGGAAGCCGCCGATGCCCTGCAGGACGCGCTGCTCTCGGCGCACCGCGCGGCGGCGACCTACCGCGGCGACGCGCAGGTGACCACCTGGCTGCACCGGATCGTGGTCAACGCCTGCCTCGATCGCATGCGCCGGTCCAAGGCCCGACCCACCGTCCCACTCCCCGAGCACGACAGCGCACACCCGGTCGAGCCGAGCGACCCGCTCGGACGCCGCGAGCTCGCCTGGGAGATCGATCGCGCGCTGCGCACGCTTCCCGAGGAGCAGCGGGCCGTCCTCGTCCTCGTCGACGTCGAGGGCTACCCGGTCGACGAGGTCGCCGAGATGCTCGGCATCCCGTCCGGCACCGTCAAGAGCCGCTGCGCGCGTGGGCGCGCCAAGCTCGTACCCCTGCTGGCCCACCTGCGGAACCACGACGACGCCTCGGACGTCCCACCTTCAGGTCCACCCCCAACACCTTCCGACGGAGCGCAGCCATGAGTCAGCACCACGACCCGGTGCACCCCGACTCCGAGCACCTCACCGCCGAGGTGCTCGCGGACCTCGACCTCGGCCTGCTCGACGCCGAGTCCACGGCGCACGCCCTGCAGCACCTGACGCACTGTCGCCCCTGTGGGGAGCTGCGCGACGACCTGGCCACGGTCACGGCGACCCTGGCCGAGCTGCCACCGGTCACCATGCCCGACGCTGTCTGGGAGCGTCTGAGTGCAGCGGTCGCCGCCGAGCCCGTCCTCACTCCCGAAGGGGCAGCCACAGTTGTACCCATCGGCGAGGTTCGTCGTCGACGTTCGTGGCGTCCCGGCATGGGTCTGGTGGCGGGAGCCGCAGGCGTGGCCCTCATCGGCGCGATCGTGGTGCCGATCCTGAACAGCTCGAGCTCCAGCGACCTCTCCGGTGGCGACGGCAGCGTCACGGCCGCCGATCGCGGTGCACCGGCCGAGAGCGCGTCGATCCCCCCGGTCGCCTACGTGGCCAGCCGCACCGGCACCGACTACCAGCCCGAGGCCCTGGAACGCCAGGCGACCAGCCTGGTCGCCAGTCGGTCAGCCTTCACCGCCACCGCCACGCTTCCCCCGGAGACGAGCACCCAGCCCAGCCCCGAGGACACGGCGACACCCTCCGGCACCCCGCCCGCGACGCCGTCGGGCACCCCGCTCGACAGTGCGTCGGCCAACGTCCTGCTCAAGCTGACGGCAGGTCCGGCAGCCGCCCAGGCGTGTCTGGAGAGCTACCTCGATGCCCCGGGCATCATGCCGCTGGCCATCGACATCGGAACCTGGGACGGCAAGCCGGCAGCGGTCATCGTGCTGCCCAACGAGGTCGACCCGACCGCCGCCGACGTCTGGGTGATCGACCCCGACTGCACCGGTCCGGCGGACCCGCTCTTCTACTTCGCCACGATCACCCGCTGAGCGGGGGTCGGCCCCGGCCCGGCGCCGACCGGTGGGAATGCCGCCCACCCTAGAATCGGTTGTGCAGTAGGGCTCGTCCGAGCCCCGCGCCTTTCCGTCCAGCCCGAGGAGCGCCCTGCGGTGAGCGAGATCCGCGACGTCATCATCATCGGATCCGGCCCCGCCGGCTTCACCGCTGCGGTGTACACCGCCCGCGCCAACCTCCGACCGCTCATGGTCGAGGGGTCGGTGACCGCGGGTGGTGCCCTGATGACCACCACCGAGGTCGAGAACTTCCCCGGTTTCGCCGACGGCATCATGGGGCCGGAGCTGATGGAGCAGATGCGCAACCAGGCGCTGCGGTTCGGCACCGAGATCATCACCGACGACGTCGTCGCGGTCGAGCTGACCGGAGACGTCAAGACGGTGACGCTCGGCTCCGGTGCCACGCACCAGGCCCGCGCGGTCATCCTGGCCATGGGCTCGGGCTACCGTGAGCTCGGCCTCGACAACGAGAAGCGACTCTCCGGGCGCGGCGTCTCGTGGTGCGCCACCTGTGACGGCTTCTTCTTCCGCGACCAGCACATCGCCGTGGTCGGCGGTGGGGACTCGGCCATCGAGGAGGCCACGTTCCTCACCAAGTTCGCCGCCTCCGTCACCGTCGTGCACCGTCGCGACGAGCTGCGGGCCAGCAAGATCATGGCCGACCGCGCCTTCGCCAACGACAAGATCTCCTTCGCCTGGAACAGCGAGGTCGTCGACGTGCTCGGCGACGACAAGCTCTCGGGCATCCGGCTGCGCGACACCCAGACCGGCGAGGAGCGCGACCTCGCGGTCACCGGCCTCTTCATCGCGATCGGCCACGACCCGCGGAGCGAGCTCGTCAAGGGTCAGGTCGCGCTCGACGACGACGGCTACGTGATCGCGCAGGGCCGCTCGACCCTGACCGACGTCCCGGGCGTCTTCGCCTGCGGCGACCTCGTCGACCACACCTACCGCCAGGCGATCACCGCTGCCGGCAGCGGCTGCGCGGCCGCCCTCGACGCCGAGCGCCACCTCGCCGCGCTCGAGGACGCCCGGCGTGACCTCGCCGAGGCCACTGCCTGACCCCGACCGCTACGCCTGCACCGCGACCCCGCAAGGAGAATCCATGGGCCAGTCCACCATCGTCGTCACCGACTCCAGCTTCGACGCCGACGTCATCAACAGTGACAAGCCGGTGCTCGTCGACTACTGGGCCGAGTGGTGCGGACCGTGCCGCATGGTGGCTCCCATCCTGGAGGAGATCGCGGCCGAGCACGGCGACAAGCTCACCATCGCCAAGCTCAACGTCGACGAGAACCCGCAGGCGGCCGCGATGGCCGGGGTGACGTCGATCCCCACGCTCGCGGTGTACCAGGGCGGCGAGGTCGTGAAGATGATCATCGGTGCCAAGCCCAAGCAGTCGCTGCTCTCCGACCTCTCCGACTTCCTGTAGGCCCGCCCGACCCCTCCCGGTGATCGGAGCGTTTTCGTCGCTGCTGACGTCCGAATTGCGGTAGTTTGTCCCACGGGGCCGTGGCCGAGATGCTCCGATCACCGCTCCCGAGGCCGACCCGACCGGCGTCTCGTCAGGGCCCGCGTCGGCACGCTAGGGTCGCGGCTTCGCGGGTTACCCTCGAGTCAACGACCAGCTGCGACTGCGGCCCGAGCTCGCCGGAGGTGCTGTGACGCTGTCGACGTACCGCCGCGACGACCACGGCCCGGCGGTGGCCCAGATCCGCGACCACCTCGCGCTGCTCGGGCTGCTGACGCACGAGCCCGCGGAGCGCACTGAGGCGCAGTGGGACGCGGTGTTCGACGCCGAGGTCGAGCGCGCGGTGCGTGCCTTCCAGCAGGAGCGCGGACTCATCGCCGACGGAATCGTCGGCCCGTCGACGTGGCGTCGACTCGAGGGAGCGCGCTGGGCGCTCGGTGACCGCGTGCTGCGGTACGGCGCGCGTCACATGCAGCACGGAGACGACGTCACGGCGCTGCAGCGCCGGCTGCACGACCTGGGCTTCGACCCGGGGCGGATCGACGGCATCTTCGGCCCGGACACCGACCACGCCCTCAAGGAGCTCCAGCGCAACCTCGGGATCCCCGCCGACGGTCTGTGCGGCCCCGTCACCTTCCGGGCGCTCGACCGGCTCGCGCGCACCGTCGTGGGCGGCGACCCGCACCACATCCGCGAGGCCGAGCGACTGCACCGCAGCGGTCCCGGCCTCGGGGGCAAGGTCATCGTCATCGATCCCGGACACGGCGGTGACGACACCGGCGTCTGCGCGCACGGACTGGTCGAGGCCGAGGTCGTCGCTGACCTCGCGTCGCGCATCGAGGGTCGGCTCGGGGCGCTCGGCGTCAGTGCGTTCCTGACGCACGGGGCCAGCACCGACCGCCCCGCGCTCACCGAGATCGAGCGCGCGACGTTCGCGAACGACGTGGACGCCGATCTCGTCATCTCGCTGCACACCGACGGTCACAACAGTCCGCATGCGCACGGGGTCGCGACGTTCTACTACGGCACGAGCGGCGACGGCTCCGTGCACTCGGTGATCGGTGAGGCGTTCGCCGAGCTCGTGCAGCGCGAGATCGTCCACCGGACGGACCTGCTCGACGGACGCACCGATGCCAAGACGTGGGACATCCTCCAGCGGACCCGGATGCCGGCCGTCCGCATCGACGTCGGGTACCTGACGCACCCCGGTGACGCCGCGCGTCTGGCCGATCCCTCCCTCCGCGACACGGTCGCCGAGGCGGTGCTCGTGGCACTGCAGCAGCTCTACCAGCCCACCACCGATCTGCGTCCTCAGGTGGTGCGGTTGCCCAGCACCGTCGGGTGACCCGGGCGCGTCACTTTCAGCGCACTCACTGCACAGGTCCCGCGGCGTCGGAGGCCCGCACCGATCGCACGGTGGGCGACGACATCCCTTGTGACACAAGGGATTTCCGCACTTCATCAGCGACCTGGCGGGCCTTCGCCGCCGGTACCAGGACGACCGCGCTGCCGCCGAAGCCGGCCCCCGTCACCCGTGCCCCCAGGGCGCCCGCAGCCAGCGCGCTGCTGACGACGAGGTCGAGAGCGTCGGTGCTGACCGCGAAGTCGTCGCGCAGCGACCGGTGCGACGCCGTGAGGAGCGGCCCGATGTCCTGCACCCGCCCCTGACGCAGGAGTGAGGCGACCGTCAGCACGCGCTCGTTCTCGGAGACCACGTGCCGCGCGCGTGCCCGGAGCACGGGGTCGGTGAGTGCACCGAGCGCGTCCACCGTCGCGACATCGCGGAGGGATGCGACACCCAGCAGCTCGGCGGCAGTCGCGCACTGCGTCACCCGCTCGGCATACGCGTGGTCGCCAGTGGAGTGGGACACACCCGTGTCGACCACGAGCAAGCTGCATCCCTCGTGTGCCCCGGGCGGCACGAGCGGCACGGGAATCTGCTCCCGCTCCAGGGTGCGTGCGTCGAGCAGCAGCGCATGTCCCGCACGCGCCTGCATCACGACCGTCGGATCCATCACCCCGACGGGCGCACCGAGGTACTCGTTCTCGACGCGTCGCGCGGCGAGGGCGATGCCTTGCCGGTCCCACCGTCGGCCGGCTGCGTCCAGCAGCGCACCCAGAGTCGCGCACACGAGGGCGGCCGACGACGACAGTCCCGCGCCGACCGGAAGAGTGCTGTCGACCCGCACCTCGACGCCCCCCAGGGTCACGCCTTCGTCGCTCAGCAGGCGCACCGCGCCGGCGACGTAGCGCGCCCATCGGTGCGGGACGGCGTCCAGCGCACCGAGCGGGACGTCGACGCTCTCGTCCGGCACCAGGCTTGAGTGTGCGGTGAACCTTCCGGTCGACCTCGAGGTGAGCCTGACGGTGGTGGCGAGGTCGATCGCCAGAGGGAGCACGAAGCCCCCGGAGTAGTCGGTGTGGTCACCGATCAGGTTCACCCGGCCAGGGGCTCGCCAGGTTGCGGGCACGCCTACTGCGCGGTCGGGCCCGGCTGGGGGCTCGGCGGCTGGTAGCCCGTGGGGTCGAAGTCGGGGTTCTGACGCAGCAGCTGGACGGCGAACGCCGCCAACGCCCCCAGCGCGAACCCGGCGACGACCGCGGTGAGCGTGCGCGCCTTCATGCCTGACCCCGCAGCACGGCCGAGGCCTCCGGGGCGATCACGTCGACGATCCGCTCCAGGTCGTCGACGCTGGCGAAGGTGATGGTGATCTTGCCCCGACTGCGGCCCAGGTCGACCGAGACCCGGGTCTCCAAGGCGTCCGACAGCGCGGCGGCCAGATCGGCGAGCGCAGGATTCTGCGGGGCTTTCGTCCGCTTTTGTACGGGTTTGTCCTCACCCACGTCACCGAGGGTGACCAGTTCCTCGACGGTGCGTACCGACAGCCCCTCGGCGACGATCCGGTTGGCCAGACGCTCCTGGTCCTCGGGGTCGTCGAGCACGAGCAGGGCCCGGGCGTGGCCGGCCGACAGCACGCCGGCCGCGACCCGCCGCTGCACCCCGGACGGCAGGCGCAGCAGGCGCAGGGTGTTCGACACCTGGGGGCGCGAGCGGCCGATCCGGGTCGCCAGCTCCTCCTGGGTGCAGCCGAAGTCGTTGAGCAGCTGGCCGTAGGCGGCGGCCTCCTCCAGCGGGTTGAGCTGGGCGCGGTGCAGGTTCTCCAGCAGGGCGTCCCGCAGAAGCACGTCGTCGGCGGTGTCCCGGACGATCGACGGGATGGCCGCGAACCCGGCCTCCTGGGCGGCCCGCCACCTCCGCTCTCCCGCCACCAGCTCGTACTTGTCGCCGCCGAGGGGCCGCACGACGATCGGCTGCAGCAGCCCCACCTCGCGCAGCGAGTGGACGAGCTCGGCCAGCGCCTCCTCGTCGAAGACCTGGCGCGGCTGTCGCGGGTTGGGGGTGATCGATCCGACCGGGATCTCGGCGTAGTGCGCGACGCCGGACGCCGCGTCCGCCGGTGCGCCGGTCGACGGGGTCAGGAGGGCGTCGGTGACCACCTGTGACCCGCTGCCGGAGGGCGTGGTGTCCGTCCGGCTGCCGGGTGCGGTCGGGATCAGGGCTCCCAGCCCTCGGCCCAGCCCTCGCTTCTTGCTCTCGGTCATGCGGCTCCGCCTTCCTCCGCCCGATGGGCCATCTCGCGGGCCGCCTCCAGGTAGGAGAGCGCCCCGCTGCTGCCCGGATCGTAGGTGAGAACGGTCTGGCTGTAGCTCGGAGCCTCCGAGACACGCACGGAGCGGGGGATGGCGGTGGACAGGACCAGGCCCCGGAAGTGTTCCCGGACCTCGTCGGCCACCTGGGCGGCCAGCCGGGTCCGGCCGTCGTACATGGTGAGCAGGATGGTGGAGACGCTCAGCCGCGGATTCAGGTGCGACTGGATCAGCTCCACGTTGCGGAGCAGCTGACCGAGGCCCTCCAGGGCGTAGTACTCGCACTGGATCGGGATGAGCACCTCGTTGGCCGCGACGAACGCGTTGATGGTGAGCAGCCCCAGGGAGGGCGGGCAGTCGATGAAGACGTAGTCGTACCGCTGCCCCTCCCGCTCGGTCTCCTTGAGCAGCTCGGCGAGGGCCCGCTGCAGCCTGCTCTCCCTGGCGACCAGCGAGACCAGCTCGATCTCAGCGCCCGCCAGGTCGATGGTGGCCGGCACGCAGTCCAGCCCCGGGATCGCCTCCACGGGGTGGAGGGCCGAGCGGAGCGGTTTGCCGTCGACCAGGACCTCGTAGACGCTCGGCTCACCGGCGTGGTGCGGGACGGCCAGTGCCGTCGACGCGTTGCCCTGGGGATCGAGGTCGATCACCAGGACCCGGAGCCCGTGCAGGGCCAGAGAGGCCGCCACGTTGACCGTGGAGGTGGTCTTGCCCACGCCCCCCTTCTGGTTGGCCACCGTGAGCACCCGGGTCGCGGCGGGACGGGGCCAGCTCTCGGTGCGCCCACCGCGGATCCGCGCGGCCGCCTGAGCGGCCAGGGCGATCGGGGTGTCAGCCTCCGATGTTTCACGTGAAACGTGGGCAGGCGTCAGCGGGTAGACCCGCTCCCGCGGCTGCTCGGTCATGGCTGCTCCCCTCGCACGATGCGCACGACGTGCGTCACGCTACCGCCTTCTGCGGTGGTCAGGACCTCCGCCGACCGGATCTGGGGAGAGCTGAGCACGGGGGCGGCGTCGCGCAGCTCATCCTCCGCCGAGACGCCCTTGAGCGCCAGTAGCGTGCCCCCTGGCCGCAGCAGCGGTATCGCCCAGCCCACCAGCCGCGACAGCGGCGCGACGGCGCGGGCGACGACCACGTCATGGGCGGGACGGTCGCCCGCGTACTCCTCCGCGCGGGCCCGCACCACCCGGACGTTCGCGAGCCCGAGGTCGTCGGTCACCTCGCGGAGAAAGGTACTCCGCCGGAGCAGGGGCTCGAGCAGCACGACCTCCATCTCCGGACGCATCAGGCCGAGCACCACCCCGGGCAGTCCGGCACCGGAGCCGAGGTCGCACAGCGAGCGTGACCCGGCCGGGAGGAAGCGCTCCAGGACCGCGCAGTTGATCACGTGGCGGGACCAGATCCGGTCGGCCTCGCGTGGGCCCAGCAGACCCCGCTCGACGGCGGCACCGGTCAGCCACTCGACGTACCGCTCCGCCAGGGTCAGCCGCTCCGGGTCGTCGAAGAGCTCCCGCGCCTCCTGCGGCGGTTTCACGTGAAACGTCAGGCGGGCAGCACGACGACGTACCGGTTCGGCTCTTGTCCCTCGGACTCGCTCCGCAAACCGGCCGCCGCCACCGCGTCGTGCACGATCTTCCGCTCGAACGGCGTCATGGGCTCGAGGGCCACCGACTCACCGGTCTCCTTGACCTGCTGGGCCGCCGTCGTCCCGGACTCGGTCAGCGCCGTGCGCTTCGCCGCCCGCCAGCCGGCGATGTCCAGCATCAGCCGGCTCCGCTCACCTGTCTCGCGCAGCACCGCGAGTCGGGTCAGCTCCTGCAGCGCGTCGAGCACCGCGCCGTCGGCCCCGACGAGATGGTCGAGGTTGCCGCCGACCAGGCTGACCATCGCCCGCTCCCCCTCGACGTCCATGTCGATGTCACCGTCGAGGTCGGCGATGTCCAGGAACTCCTCGATGTAGTCGGCGGCGATGTCCCCCTCCCGCTCGAGGCGGGCTGCCAGGGTCGTGGCTTTCTCGGGAGCGTCGGTCGTCTCGGTCATGCATCCTCCTGGTTCGCGGCGGGGTCGGGTCCGGCCGCCCGCTTCCGCTTGCTGCGGCTCTGCCGTTTCGGCTGGCTCCGCTGGGGCTTGGGGGTCTCGGGCTCCGGCTCGACCGCCGGCAGGCTCTCACCGTGCCCGGCGTGCTTGGCGGCCTTCCGGGCCTGACGGGCCTCCCACTCGGCGTAGGCGGGGCTGCCGGGTGCCGGGTTGTTCCTGATGACGTACCACTGCTGACCCATCGACCACAGGTTGGTGGTCAGCCAGTAGATGAGCACACCGATCGGGAAGTTGATCCCGAAGACGGCGAACATCAGGGGGAAGACGTAGACCAGCAGCTTCTGCTGCTGCAGGAACGGGTTGGAGTCGGCGTTGGCGATGCCCTTGACGAGCAGCTGCTTCTGCGTGATGAAGGTGGTCAGGGTCATCAGCAGAATCAGGACAAGCGAGACAATCTTGACATTCGGATCGTCCGACCCCAGGAACGACGCTGAGATCGGGGCGCCGAAGATGGTGGCCTGGGAAGCCTCGTCGATGAGCTGCTGGTTCATCGGGCCGACCGGGTTGTCCTGCGCGACGCCATAGTTGAGGACGTGGAAGAGCGCGAAGAAGATCGGCATCTGCAGCAGGATCGGCAGACACGACGAGAACGGGTTGGTCCCGTTCTCGCGGTAGAGCTTCATCATCTCTTCGGACTGCTTCTGCCGGTCGTCCTTGTACCGCTTCTGGATCGCCTTGATCTCCGGCTGCAGGATCTGCAGAGCGCGTTGGGCCTTGATCTGCTTGACGAAGAGCGGGATCAGCATCATCCGGATGACGACGACGAGCCCGACGATCGAGAGGCTCCACGCAGCACCGCTGGTGGAGGGGAAGATCAGGCTCCAGAAGGAGTGCCACTGGACCAGGATCCAGGCGACGGCGTAGTACAACGGGTCCAGGATTCCCACCGGTCACGCTCCCGTCACGGGGGTGGAGGACGCGGGGGTCTGCCCGCGTGACGTGCGCGCCGGCGGCACATGGTCCACGCCGCCCGGCGTCCAGGGGTGGCAGCGGCCCAGCCGGCGCAGCGCCAGCCAGGAGCCCCGCAGTGCCCCGTGGGTCTTGAGGGCCTGCTCGGCGTAGGCCGAGCAGGACGGGTAGTAGCGACACGTCTGGGGCGTCATCGGCGAGATCACCCTGCGGTAGACCCAGAGGGGTGCCAGCACCAACGCGAGCAGGGCCCGGGCGAGCGGACCCCGCCGCTGCTCGACGGGGCGATCAAGGGGCTGCTCAGCAGGCTGTTCGGGCAGATCGGGGGAGGTCACGACGAGGTCACCCCTCGCATCCGATCGAGGGCCAGGTCGAGGTCCTCACCGAGCTCGGCGGAGCTGGCCGAGGCCGAGGCGGGCAACGCGCGGACGACCACCAGGTCCCCGTCCGCCCACTGCGTGAGGCGGGCGGAGCAGGCTGCCCGGAGCCGCCGCGAGACCCGGTTGCGGACCACAGCGTTGCCCACCTTCCGACTGACCACGAGTCCGACCCGGACCGGTTCGGGGTCCAACGGTCTCGACCTCACGTGCAGCACCAGCGTCGGGCGGGCGCTGCGGCGGCCGCCGCGCACGGCGGACGCGAAGTCGGCGCTCCGGCGCATGCGGTGGGCCGGCGGTAGCACGCGACGGCGGATCAGGCAGACAGGCGGGCGCGGCCCTTGCGGCGGCGCGCCGACAGGATCGAGCGGCCCGCGCGGGTGCGCATCCGCAGCCGGAAGCCGTGGGTCTTGGCCCGTCGGCGATTGTTGGGCTGGAACGTACGCTTGGACACGAGGCACTCCGAGACGGGAAGCGGCAGGGCGGGGGCAGCCCCCACCGGGCAGGTTCTGGGTGGATCAGGGTCGCACATCGATCGGGCGGGAGCCGTTGGGCCCCGTGCCCGAACGCCTACGGTACAACGCGACCGCCATGCACGGTCAAACCGGGACGACCGGTCGCGACGCCGCACGGCGACCCCGACGTCCGCGCCGGACGGGCAACCTCTCACCGTCGCAGACTTCCCCGCGGGGGTGGGGGAGACACGCCGCTCGCCGCTCGCTACGGTGAACCCTCGGGTGTGGACAACCACTGGACGCGGAACGCGGAGGACGGGTAACGTCCGCCCGCGCCCCGGGGAACGAGACTCCACCGGTGCGCGCCGGGGGTCGGCCCGTCCCCACCCACAGCTTGTGGATGAGTGTGTGGATCACGGCCCTGACCTGCGAGGACGTGGTGTGGACAGCAGGTCGATCAGCACGCACCCGACGGACTGGAGGGCACCGGTGACGACGCAGACCCAGGATTTCGCCACGGTCTGGACCCGGGTGCTCGACACCCTCGCCGACGAAGCCGGCCCCCAGGCCGGTGCCTTCCTCCGGCTGACCCGCCCGGTCGGGGTCGTCGAGGACACCGCGCTGCTCGCCGCACCGAACGACTTCACCAAGGACCTCATCGAGAGCCGGCTCCGGCCCCACGTGACCGAGGTGCTCTCCCGTGAGCTCGGCCGCGAGGTCAGGATCGCGGTGACGGTCGAACCGGAGCTCGCCGATGAGATCGCCCCCTCCGACGACGACGAGCTGGACGCCGAGACGATCGCGGCCGACGCGGCCCGGATCCCCGACGAGGCGGCCGCCAGGCCCGGGGGCGGTCTCCCCGTCCCCCGGTTCGACAGCGACTCCCGGCTCAATCCCAAGTACACCTTCGACACCTTCGTGATCGGCGCCAGCAACCGGTTCGCGCACGCGGCGGCGATCGCGGTGGCCGAGGCGCCCGCCAAGGCCTACAACCCGCTGTTCATCTACGGCGGCTCCGGGCTGGGCAAGACCCACCTGCTGCACGCGATCGGCCACTATGCCCGCAGCCTGTACGCCGGCACCCGGGTGCTCTACGTGAGCTCGGAGGAGTTCACCAACGACTTCATCAACTCCATCCGCGACGACAAGGCCCAGGCCTTCCAGCGCCGGTACCGCGACGTGGACGTCCTGCTGATCGACGACATCCAGTTCCTGCAGGGACGCGTGCAGACGCAGGAGGAGTTCTTCCACACGTTCAACACGCTGCACACGGCGAACAAGCAGATCGTCATCACGTCCGACGTCTCACCCCAGCAGCTGTCCGGCTTCGAGGACCGGATGCGGACCCGTTTCACGTGGGGTCTGACCACCGACGTCCAGCCACCCGACCTCGAGACCCGGATCGCGATCCTCCGCAAGAAGGCCGCCCAGGAGAAGCTCCAGGCGCCGCCGGAGGTCCTGGAGTTCATCGCGAGCAAGATCGCCACGAACATCCGTGAGCTCGAAGGTGCCCTGATCCGGGTCACGGCGTTCGCGAGCCTCAACCGCCAGCCGGTCGACCTCGCCCTCGCCGAGATCGTCCTGAAGGACCTCATCCCCGAGAGTGCCGGACCGGAGGTCACCAGCGCCCTGATCATGGCCCAGACGGCCGCCTACTTCGGCCTCACCCTGGACGACCTGTGCGGGTCCAGCCGCTCCCGGGTCCTGGTGAACGCGCGGCAGATCGCCATGTACCTCTGCCGTGAGCTCACCGACCTCTCCCTGCCGAAGATCGGGCAGCAGTTCGGGGGGCGCGACCACACCACCGTCATGCACGCCGACCGGAAGATCCGCCAGCTCATGGCCGAACGCCGGAGCGTCTACAACCAGGTCACCGAGCTGACGAACCGGATCAAGTCCCAGGCCCGGCAGGGTTGACGTGACAGTTCGCTCACACCCTGCGATCACGCTGGGTACACACATTGGGGACAAGTCTGTGGACGGCTTGCCCATCATCGCCTTTTCCCTGGGGACGAACGGTGGATGTCACCGGCCGTTCACCGCCGCGTCCACGAGCCGTCACCAGCCCGCCGCCCGCCGGCCACACCTGCCTGTGCACCGGACGCGCCGCGTCCACCTGCGACGATCGTGGTTGTCCCCACTGTCCACGGCACCGACGACGACGACGAGAAGATTCATCTCCTCTCCCCCAAGCACCGCAGTAGGTGTCCCGAAGCCTCTCGCCCCACGACCACGTAGAGTGACGAACTCCTCGATCCAGCCCTGTCCTGCCTGACCTGACCCCGAAGTCCTTGCCCGATCCGGAGGATCCGCGTGAAGTTCCGCGCCGAGCGTGACGTGTTCGCCGAGGCCGTGGCCTGGGCGGCCCGCAGCCTGCCTGCCCGACCACCCCTACCTGTGCTCGCCGGGCTGCTGATCGAGGCGGACGAGGGTGGACTGACCCTGAGCTCGTTCGACTACGAGGTGTCCGCGCGGGTCGACGTCCCCGCCGAGGTGGCCGACGCCGGCGCGATCCTGGTGTCGGGGCGGCTGCTGGCCGACATCACCCGCAGCCTGCCGGACCGTCCCGTCGAGGTGGCCACCGACGAGGGCGACCGCAAGGCCCGACTGACCTGTGGCTCGTCGACCTTCAGCCTGCAGACGCTGCCGCGCGAGGACTACCCCTCGCTGCCGGCCATGCCGGACGCCGCGGGCACCCTGGCCGGCGACGCGTTCGCGGCCGCCGTCGCCCAGGTGGCCGTCGCCGTCGGACGGGACGACACGCTGCCGGTGCTGACGGGCATCCGCGTGGAGTTCGAAGGTGACCGGCTCGTCCTGGCGGCCACCGACCGCTACCGCCTGGCGGTCCGCGAGCTGGCGTGGCAGCCGGGGCGCACCGACCTCAGCACCGTGGCGCTCGTCCAAGGGCGGTCACTGGCCGACACCGCTCGCGCGCTCGCCGACGCCGACACCGTGACGATCGCCCTCTCCGGCGGAGGCAGCGGTGAGGGGCTGATCGGGTTCGAAGGGTCCGCCCACGGTGAGAGCCGGCGCACCACCAACCGCCTGCTCGACGGGGAGTTCCCCAAGTACCGCTCGCTGCTGCCGTCGGAGTCGACCTCCGTGGCCGTCCTGGAGTCGGCGTCGTTCCTCGAGACCGTCAAGCGTGTGGCGCTGGTCGCGGACCGCAACACCCCCGTCCGCCTGACGTTCGACGACGGTCAGGCCACCGTCGAGGCGGGAGCGGGAGACGAGGCCCAGGCGGTCGAGACGCTCTCGTGCGCCTACGACGGCGAGGCGATCACCATCGCGTTCAACCCGCAGTTCCTGCAGGAGGGCATCGCCGCACTCGGCACCGCCTACACCGAGATCTCCTTCACCACACCGACCAAGCCGGCAGTGGTCTCCGGACGCACCGACGCCGACGCGGCGAGCGACGGCAGCTACCGGTACCTGATCATGCCGGTCCGCCTCTCGGGCTGAGCTGGCTGCTCGGTGCACGTCACCGCCCTCGAGCTGGTCGACTTCCGCTCGTACGCGCACGCCCAGCTGGATCTGGAGCCGGGGGTGACCGTCCTCGTCGGACGCAACGGCCAGGGCAAGACCAACGTGGTCGAGTCGATCGGCTACCTGGCCACCCTGGGCAGCCACCGCGTGTCCGGCGACGCCCCCCTGGTGCGGCACGGTGCAGACCGCGCCGTGGTGCGCGCTGCTGTCGTGCGGGACGGGCGACGGCTGCTCCTCGAGGTGGAGATCGTGCCGGGCAAGAGCAACCGGGCGCGCATCAACAAGTCGCCGTTGCCACGAGCCCGCGAGCTGCTGGGAGTGCTCCGCGCCGTGGTGTTCGCGCCCGAGGACCTCGGGCTCGTGCGCGGTGAGCCCGAGGGGAGACGCGGCGTTCCTCGACGAGCTCATGGTGCTGCGCACCCCACGCCTGGCGGGGGTCCGGGCCGACTACGACCGGGTGCTGAAGCAGCGGAACGCGCTGCTCAAGAGTGCGGCGGGCACGCGTGGTGCGTTCGACACCTCGACCCTCGCCGTGTGGGACGAGCACCTCGTCCAGCTCGGGTCCGAGCTGCTCGAGTCCCGCCTCGCGCTCGTCGACGAGCTCCGCGAGCCGGTCGCCTCGGCCTATGCGCACCTCGCTCCCACCGGCGGCGACGCGCGGCTCGACTACCGGGCGTCCTGGCTCGACCGCTCGCCGCTCGGTGAGGTGTCCGGGCGGGAGCAGCTGGCCCTGGCGCTGACGGCCGCCCTCCAGCGGGTGGAGCGGGACGAGCTGCAGCGCGGGATGACCCTGGTCGGGCCGCAGCGGGACGACCTCGTGCTGCTCCTCGGGGACCACCCGGCCAAGGGCTACGCCTCGCACGGAGAGAGCTGGTCGATGGTGCTGGCCCTGCGGCTCGGTTCCTTCGCGCTGCTCCGCCAGGACGGTGACGACCCCGTCCTGGTGCTCGACGACGTGTTCGCCGAGCTCGACACCACCCGCCGCACCCAGCTGGCCGCGATGGTGCAGGACGCCGAGCAGGTGCTGGTCACGGCTGCCGTCGCCGAGGACATCCCGCCTACGCTGTCCGGAGCGCGGTTCGTCGTGGACGCGGGGCAGGTGCGGCGTGAGCAGTGACGATGAGGGCAGCAGCGGTGCGCAGTGGCGCCGCGGACGACGACCGACGTCCGGAGGCCGACTCGCCCGACCTGACCCGAGCGCTGCTGGCGCAGGCGCGGTCGTCGGCGCGCACCGGCGGCGCCCGGCGGTCCGGGGCCAAGGCCCCGTCACGACGCCGTCGGACCTCGTCGCCATCCGCGTTCTCCGGGGCGCATCCGGACGAGCGGGATCCGCAGCCGGTCGGAGAGACCGTCGAACGCTTCGTGGACGAACGGGGGTGGGCCGAGGCGCTCGCGGTCGGCGGCGTCGAGGGCCGGTGGTCGCAGCTGGTCGGTCCTGAGGTGGCGGCCCACTGCGTCCCGGAGGAGTTCGAAGGCGGACGCCTGACCGTCCGGACCGACTCGACGGCCTGGGCCACGCAGGTGCGGCTGCTGGCCCCCACGCTGCTGGCCCGCCTCAACGACGACCTCGGCGCGGGGACGGTCACCCACCTGCAGGTCCTGGGACCGGCCGGGCCCTCGTGGAAGAAGGGACGGCTCCGGGTCAAGGGGCGTGGCCCGCGGGACACCTACGGGTGACGGCCGACCCCTGGGCGGATTTCCGAGGACGCCGCTCAGAGGCCCGAAACCCCTCTGGCGCGTGGGAGTGGTCGGACCCTGCCGTGCTGGGCGCGTCTGACCGACGTCACCGGCCCTCTGAGGGCAGTTCTGTGGCCCGCACAGGCTAGAATCGACGCGACACCCCATCCCTTACTCCGGGCCGCCCGCCCAGCCTTCGCGCGGCCCCGAACGGAGCCCGAGTCTTGTCCTACGACGCCACCGACATCCAGGTCCTCGAGGGCCTCGACGCGGTCCGCAAGCGCCCCGGCATGTACATCGGCTCCACCGGCGAGCGAGGGCTGCACCACCTCGTCTACGAGGTCGTCGACAACTCGGTCGACGAGGCCATGGCCGGGTACGCCGACAGCATCGCGGTCACCCTGCAACGCCGACGGATCGGTGCACGGTCATCGACAACGGCCGCGGCATCCCCGTCGACCTGCACCCCGTCGAGCAGCGGCCGGCCGTCGAGGTCGTGCTCACGGTGCTGCACGCCGGCGGCAAGTTCGGCGGCGGCGGCTACTCGGTCTCCGGTGGGCTCCACGGCGTCGGTGTCTCGGTCGTCAACGCGCTCTCCTGCCAGGCTCGACGTCGAGGTGCACCGCGACGGGCACGTGTGGCGTCAGTCGTACGACCGAGGCGTCCCGACCGCGCCACCTGGCCAAGGGCGAGCCCACCGACACCACCGGCACCACGGATCACCTTCTGGGCCGACGACGAGGTGTTCGACAGCCACCGTCTACTCGTTCGAGACGCTCTCCAAGCGGTTCCAGGAGATGGCCTTCCTCAACCGTGGTCTGCGCCTCGAGCTGCTCGACGAGCGTCCGGTCTCGGCCGACGACGACGAGGACCTCGACGCCGAGGTGCCGCGCAGCGTCGTCTACCACTACGAGGGCGGCATCGCCGACTTCGTGCGGCACATCAACGCTCGCAGCAAGACCGGCCCGGCGCACCCCAACGTCATCGAGATCGGCGCCGAGGACACCGACCTCGGCATGAGTCTCGAGATCGCGATGCAGTGGAACGGTGACTACACCGAAGGCGTCCACACCTTCGCCAACACCATCAACACGCACGAGGGTGGTGCGCACGAAGAAGGCTTCCGCACCGCGCTCACCTCGTTGGTCAACCGCTACGCGCGGGAGCGCTGGAACCTGCTGAAGGACAAGGACCCGAACCTCTCCGGCGAGGACATCCGCGAGGGGCTCACGGCGATCGTCTCCATCAAGCTCCGCGAACCGCAGTTCGAGGGTCAGACCAAGACCAAGCTCGGCAACACCGACGCCAAGACCTTCGTGCAGAAGGTCACCAACGAGCAGCTGGCCGCGTGGCTCGACGCCAACCCCGGCGAGGGCAAAGAGATCGCACGCAAGTCGATCAACGCGGCCACCGCCCGCATCGCCGCGCGCAAGGCTCGCGACCTCGCGCGCAACCGCAAGGGCCTGCTCGGCGGCGGCGGCCTGCCCGGCAAGCTGATCGACTGCTCGTCGAACAACCCCGAGGAGTGCGAGGTCTTCGTCGTCGAGGGTGACTCCGCCGGTGGCAGCGCACGCAACGGACGCAACCCGCAGACACAGGCGATCCTGCCGATCCGCGGAAAGATCCTCAACGTCGAGAAGGCCCGCATCGACCGGGTCCTGCAGAACAACGAGGTGCAGGCGCTCATCTCCGCGCTCGGCACCGGCGTGCACGAAGAGTTCGACCTCGACAAGCTGCGCTACCACAAGATCGTGCTGATGGCAGACGCCGACGTCGACGGACAGCACATCCGCACGCTGCTGCTGACGCTGCTCTTCCGCTTCATGCGGCCGCTCATCGAAGAGGGCTACGTCTACCTCGCGCAGCCGCCGCTGTACAAGGTCAAGTGGTCGCGTGAGGACGCGGACTACGCCTACAGCGACCGCGAGCGCGACGCGCTTCTCGAGGCCGGCGTGGCGGCCGGACGCAAGCTGCCCAAGGACGAAGGGATCCAGCGCTACAAGGGTCTCGGCGAGATGAACGCCGACGAGCTGTGGGAGACCACGATGGACCCGGAGCGACGGATTCTTCTCCAGGTGACCCTCGACGACGCCATCCAGGCCGACGAGACGTTCTCGACCCTCATGGGTGAGGACGTCGAGGAGCGACGACGGTTCATCCAGCGCAATGCGCGCGACGTCCGCTTCCTCGACATCTAGTGCTCCCCCAGCCCCCCGCTTCCTCCACCACGCCCCGACGAAGGACACCAGGTGACTGAGACCACCGACATCCCGCACGGCGGACGCATCGAGCCGGTCGACCTCCAGGTCGAGATGCAGCGGTCGTACCTCGACTACGCGATGAGCGTGATCGTGTCGCGCGCGCTGCCCGACGTCCGTGACGGTCTCAAGCCGGTGCACCGCCGCGTCATCTACGCGATGTACGACGGTGGCTACCGTCCCGACCGCGGGTTCTCCAAGTGCTCACGCATCGTCGGCGACGTCATGGGGCAGTACCACCCGCACGGCGACTCGGCGATCTACGACACCCTCGTGCGGCTCGCCCAGCCGTGGGCACTGCGCTACCCGCTCGTGCACGGCCAGGGGAACTTCGGGTCGCCCGGCAACGATGCCGCTGCCGCCATGCGGTACACCGAGGCCCGCATGGCGCCGCTCGCCATGGACATGGTGCGCGACATCGACGAGGACACCGTCGACCTCGCACCGAACTACGACGGCCGCACGAACGAGCCGACGATCCTGCCGAGCCGGTTCCCGAACCTGCTCGTCAACGGCAGCGCCGGCATCGCGGTCGGCATGGCGACGAACATCCCGCCGCACAACCTGCGCGAGGTGGCCTCCGGCGTCCAGTGGGCGCTCGAGCACCCCGATGCGACGCGGGACGAGCTGCTCGAGGCGCTGCTCGAGCGGGTGAAGGGCCCGGACTTCCCGACCGGTTCGCTCATCGTCGGCCGTCGCGGCATCGACGACGCCTACCGCACCGGCCGCGGCTTGATCACCATGCGTGCGGTCATCGAGGTCGAGGAGATCCACAACCGCATCTGCCTGGTCGTCTCGCAGCTGCCCTACCAGGTCAACCCCGACAACCTCGCGCAGAAGATCGCCGAGCTCGTCAACAACGGCAAGCTCTCCGGCATCGCCGACCTGCGCGACGACTCCTCGTCCCGCACCGGCATGCGCCTGATCGTGGTGCTGAAGAAGGACGCCGTCGCCAAGGTGGTCCTGAACAACCTCTACAAGCACACGCAGCTGCAGGAGACCTTCGGCGCGAACATGCTGGCGCTGGTCGACGGCGTCCCGCGCACGCTCTCGCTGGACCAGTTCGTCACCCACTGGATCAACCACCAGATCGAGGTCATCCAGCGACGCACGCGCTACCGGCTGCGCAAGGCAGAGGAGCGAGCCCACATCCTGCGTGCGCTTGCTCAAGGCGCTCGACGCGCTCGACGAGGTGATCGCGCTCATCCGACGCAGTGCCACCGTCGATGACGCGCGCAGCGGACTCATGGAGCTGCTCGAGATCGACGAGGTGCAGGCCACCGCGATCCTCGACATGCAGCTGCGGCGTCTGGCCGCGCTCGAGCGCCAGAAGATCATCGACGAGTACGACGAGCTGATGGCGCGGATCGCCGACTACAACGACATCCTGTCCAGCGAGCCGCGGCAGCGCTCGATCGTCTCCGAGGAGCTGGCCGAGATCGTCGACAAGTTCGGCGACGAGCGACGCACCGAGATCATCCCCTTCGAGGGCGACATGTCCGTCGAGGACCTCATCGCCGAAGAGGACGTCGTCGTCACGATCACCCGCGACGGGTACGCCAAGCGCACCAAGGCCGACCTCTACCGGGCGCAGCGCCGTGGCGGCAAGGGCGTGCGGGGTGCGGCACTGAAGCAGGACGACATCGTCGAGCACTTCTTCACCACGACGACCCACCACTGGATCCTCTTCTTCACCAACCAGGGCCGGGTCTACCGCGCGAAGGCGTACGAGCTGCCCGAGAGCGCGCGTGACGCCCGCGGGCAGCACGTCGCCAACCTGCTGGCCTTCCAGCCGGACGAGCAGATCGCCGAGGTGCTCGACCTGAAGGACTACCAGCGTGCGCCGTACCTCGTGCTCGCGACTCGGGGCGGCATGGTCAAGAAGACCCGGCTGCCCGACTACGACTCCAACCGCAGCGGTGGCGTGATCGCGATCAACCTGCGCGAGGGCGACGAGGTCATCTCAGCAGTGCTCTGCTCGGCCGACGACGACCTGCTCCTCGTGTCCCGCAAGGGTCAGTCCGTGCGTTTCCACGCCGATGACGCCACACTGCGTCCCATGGCCCGTGCCACACAGGGTGTGATCGGCATGAAGTTCCGCGGCAGCGACGAGCTGCTCGCCATGGACCTCGTCCGCGAAGGCGCCTACGTCGTCACAGTGACCGACGGGGGGTTCGCCAAGCGCACGACGGTCGACGAGTGGACGCCGAAGGGCCGAGGGATCCTCGGTGTCAAGGCGATGCGCCTGGCCAACGAGGAGCGCGGCAGCCTCGTCGGAGCGATCGTCGCCCGCGAGGCCGACGAGATCTTCGCGATCAAGTCCAGCGGTGAGGTCATCCGGACCGCTGTCGGCGAGGTACGTGCGACCGGCCGGGACACCATGGGGGTGACGTTGACCTCCGTGGGCGAGGGCGACGCGGTGGTGGCGGTCACCCGCAACCCCGAGGTGGCCGTGGTCGACGACGCCCCCACCGAGGAGCCGGCCGCGATGCCCGATGAAGGGACCGAGGCGTGACCACGACCAGCGGCGGCCGCCCCAGCGGCGAGGCGTCCACCAAGGGCGCGTCGACCCCGGTCAAGGGCGAGACCCCGTCGACCAAGTCCGAGACGGCGCCCACGCAGCCGGTAGCCGCTCCGTCCAAGGGCACGGAGGCGTCCAAGGACACGGAGGCGCCCCTCCAGCGGGCCGCGGCGCCGCCTCGACCGGTGACCGCCAGTCCACCCGGTGCCGTGATCACTCCGGCACCGTCTGGTGGCGTCGCCCTGCCTCGGCAGCGCCGCGTCCACCTGACGGTGACCCGCATCGATCCGTGGACGGTGCTGCGCCTGTCGTTCCTGCTGTCGGTCGCGTCGGCGATCATCACCGTGGTCGCGCTGATGCTGCTGTGGGTCATGCTGTCGGCCGGTGGCGTGTTCACCTCGGTCGACGACAGCCTCGAGTCGGTCCTGGGTGACGGGGCGCTGACTCTCACGCAGTACTTCAGCTTCGGCAAGGTGCTGTCGGTCGCGTTGCTCATCGGGGCGATCGACGTGGTGCTGATCACCGCGCTGGCCACCATCGGGGCCTTCCTGTTCAACCTCGCTGCGAGCATGGTGGGTGGCCTGGAGGTCTCGGCGACCGAGGAAGCCTGAGATTTCTACGGCAGACCGCCACGGTCACGCCGCAGGACGGGGCATCGTGGCGCCCTGGCGTTGCTTTCGGCCGCGTGGGGCGGGGCTCGGGCCGGTTTGGGTGGCCCCCTGGCGTCCGGTAGCCTTCTCGTTCGGCACGGGCCTATAGCTCAGCTCGGTTAGAGCGCTTCCCTGATAAGGAAGAGGTCGATGGTTCAAGTCCATCTAGGCCCACTGGTCCATCCCCGGAAGCTGGAGGCGTCATGGTGAAGAAGCTGCTCGTCCTGGCCGCAGCCGCCGCTGGCGCCTTCGCCATCTGGCGCAAGGTGTCCAACGACAAGGCGGAGCAGGACCTCTGGAACGAGGCGGTCAGCGACGCCGACGCCCCCGTCGTCGACCTCCGCTGACCACCCCGCTCCGATCGCCAGACCCCGCGGGGACGTAGCTCAATTGGCAGAGCACCGCCTTTGCAAGGCGGGGGTTAGGGGTTCGATTCCCCTCGTCTCCACCCAACCGAACCTCATCCGGCGCGGCTAAGACCGTGGGTCGGTCGTGACACCCAGGTGTCCGCGGCTGGCGATGAGCACCACCAGGCCGAGCACGAAGAACGCCAGCAGGTGCGCCATGAGCGCTACTGCGCTGTCCGGGTAGAGCCGGGCAAGCGCACCCTCACCGAACCCGCTCCCTCCGGCGACGGCATTCCCGGCGCCATGCAGCAGGCCCACGAGCAGCAGGCTGGCGGTTCGGTTGTAGGTCCAGCCGGTCAGGAACCGGAAGGGCACGGAGAGCACCGCCAGCAGGACCAGCAGCACCACCGCCTCGCCGACCGAGGCGCCGACGGCCAGAGAGACGTGCTGCAGCGCGAAGAGCGGCGCAGTGATCAGCGCGGCGACCGCCGGTCGGTGCGTGCGCTGCAGCCGTGACTGCACGAACCCGCTCCACGCGACCTCCTCGGCGATGTTGTTGGGCACCGAGGTCAGCACCAGCTGCACCATCAAGCCGGCGACGAGGGCACTGGCGACGCTGCCGAAGCCCAGATCGCTGGGCGAACCCAGGAGGGACCAGGTGATGAGCAGCGACGTGGCCGGCACGACGCCCAGGGCCAGCAGGTACCAACGGACGGGCAGCCGCCAGGCCACCGCGCTGCGCAGCAGGCGGCGAGAGGCAGCGCGACCCTCGGTCAGCGTGGTGATGACGACCGCAGGCAGCAGCAGCCCCACCAGGGTGCTGGCGACGATGAACGGCTGGCGCGGCAGCTCGAACCCCTGCGCCTCCACGATGACCGGGAGGAAGGCGATCAGCTGACCGACGGTGAAGAACCACGCGAAGAACGCGAGCAAGGGGTGTTCGGCCACCCACGACGACGCGCGTGAGGGCGTGGTGACGGCGGGTGTGGTGATGGGCGTGACAAGACGAGTCGACATGACGTGCTCCGGTGTGATGGTGGTGGTCGTGGAGTGCGGAACCTCAGCCGCAGCGACATCGGAGCGACACGCGTCGCGACCCGCCCACCCCGCGGGTGAAGATCTGGCGCGCTGTCATGCGCCGCTCAACACACCGGCTCCCTGTCGCTATTCCGCGTGGGTTGTGGATGAGCGACGCGCGCATCTCGCCGAGTGCGTACGGTGCCTCGCCATGACAACACCAGCCCGCATCCTGTCCCTGTCCGTCGCCGGCGCGTTGAGCGTCGGCCTGACTCTTGGCCTCGCGCCGGCCGCGCAGGCGGCGGAGGAGACGCTGACCGACGTGGCGAACGACCAGTCGCGACCCGGCCTCGACATCGTCGGGGCCACCGTGGACAACGGCGACTACGCCGTCACGGTGACCATGAACTTTCGCGCTGACCGCAACGGGTACGCCGTGATGGGCCTGAAGGCCCGCGATCGAGGATTGTTGCGTGTCGCTGTGCGCCACGAGGTCGACGGTGCGGACCGCGACTTCCTGCTCGACGCCGGCGGTCGCGTCCGCTGCGCCGGTCTCACCAGCACCTGGGTGGCGACGACCGCCACCGTCACGGTCCCCTCCACCTGCCTGTGGCGAGGCAACTACGGCGCGGTCCGCGCTCCCTGGCTGCTGACCGAGGCCCTGGGCCACGCCGACGTCGACGTCGCGGGTCCCACCCACTGGATCGCCCGCGGCTGATCGGCGACGCAGTGGGCGTGCCTGCGACACCGTGATGCCGGGTTCAGTCAGGCAGGTGGACAAGCGTCGGGACGCGGGGAGCAAAACGCCGTCCGCGCCGTTGCTGCTTGGGGACGAGTTCGTTGGTGAACACCCACTCCGCCCGTGTCACCGGGTCGAGAGCCATGATCGGAACGAAGACCTGACCAGGGGGTGACTCGTCCTCGTCGTCCCAGTCGTCGTCCCGCCCGTCGGCCTCGGGGTGGGCAGGTAGGTGGGGGGTGCGGGCAGCGCGGTACGCGAGGGGGTGACGGGCGTGCCATGACGCAGGGAGCAGCAGACCAGGATCGGGGTCGGTCAACGGGGTGCTCAGGGCGAGCCGCGCCCGCCAGGTGACCGCCGCTAGGGGCCCGTCTGCGGCGACCTCTACAAGGTAGAGCTCGTCGACGCCCGCCGCCTGGGCAAGGTCGCCGGCACCCCCGGCCGGCACCAGCGCCCGACCGAAGTGTCGCAGCACGGCAGGCAGCGCCGCGAGGTCCTCAGTCGGACAGGACAGGCAGAGCACCCGCGCGGGGGCGGGCCGAGTGCTGATCACGGTCTCACCCCTTGGACCTTGTCAGGCGGAGCAGTCTCACCTAGAGTGCCGGATTGTTGACAATCGAACACACCAGTCGGTGTGTCACACCCTAAGAGGTGACCATGAGCTCCCCCCACTCGTCCAGCACCCCATCCGACAGCTCCGATCCGCGCGCCGACGGCAGGGGACGTCGCGGCTCGGTTGACCGCCGCCACTTCCTCCGACTCGGCCTGCTCGGGACCGCCGTCGCCAGCGCCGGCGTCATGGCGCACAACCCCGCGGCCGGGGCCGCCATGCTCCAGGGCAGCCTGCGGACCGTCCGGCCCACCACCGCCTCGCTGTCGGCAACCGGCAGCGAGCTCGCCCTCCCTCCCGGGTTCAGTTACCACACCTTCGGCGCCTTCGGGTCTGCGATGAGCGACGGCTACATCACCCCGCCCATCCACGACGGCATGGCCTGCTTCGACATGGAGGACGGCACGTGGCGTCTGGTGCGCAACCACGAGCTCGGGGAGGGCAACGACATCCCGGCCGGCACCGTCATCGGGGATCCCAGCACCGCATGGGACCGGAAGGCACCGGGCGGCACCGTGACCCTCGAGCTCGACGCCTCCAACGCCGAGTACCTCGGCTCGTGGATCAGCCTCAACGGCACCGACACCAACTGCGCAGGCGCTCCGACTCCCTGGGGCACCTGGCTCACCTGTGAGGAGACGGTCGCTGGGGTGAGCTCCGGGCGCAAGAGGTCCCATGGGTACGTGTTCGAGGTCGACCCGGCCAAGGACGCCGCGAAGTTCACCCGTCCCTACCGAGCCATGGGGCGCATGCTCCACGAGGCCGGCGCCGTCGACCCGGCGACCGGAGTCATCTACCTCACCGAGGACGAAGGGCCTGACGGGTTCTACCGGTACCTTCCGGCGAGCTACACCGAGGGAGAGCGCCCGAACCTTCGCGAGGGGACGCTGCAGATGCTGCGCGTCAAGGGTCAGCCGAAGTACAACACCATCGTGGGCCAGACGGTGGGAGAGGTCCTGGAGTGCAACTGGGTCACCATCGACGACCCCAACCCCAAGGATGCCGAAGACGATGCCTCGGCCGTGTTCAAGCAGGGACGCGCCAAGGGGGCTGCCAAGTTCCTCGGTGGAGAGGGATGCACTTTCCGGGACGGTGCGGCGGTCTTCGGATCCTCCGAAGGTGGAGACGCCGGCCTCGGCCAGGTGTGGCAGTACACGCCGACGGCCAACATCGGTGAGTTGAACGAGCGAGGTGAGCTTGTGCTTCTCTTCGAGTCGACGTCCCGCGCCGAGCTGGACGGCCCCGACAACATGTGCACGAGTCCAGGCGGCGGGATCGTGATCTGCGAGGACGGCAACCTCAAGAGCAACCGCGTTCTCGGGCTTCGGCCGAACGGAACCATGGTCACGATCGCCGAGAACCTCGTAGGCGTGCAGCAGCACTACCTCGAAGCCTCGGGCAAGCTCTACGACCCGACCGTGCCCGACGACGGCAAGTCAGCCGGCGACGGCATCGGCTTCTCGGAGTTCGCGGGCGCCTGCTTCTCGCCCGATGGGCAGTGGTTGTTCGTCAACATCCAGGTGCCCGGGATCACATGCGCGATCACGGGTGACTGGAGCTCGCTCGGTCTTTGAGCCACACGAAGGAGACACCGTTGTCCGCAGCCGAGAACCGCCTCCAGCCTCTGCGTCTTCGATCCACGCCGGAGCTGATCGCAGATCGGATCCGCGCAGGCATCCTCGACGGGACCTTTGCCCCTCAGTCGCAGCTGGCCGAGGTCGAGCTCGCTCGCGAGCTGCAGGTCAGCCGGGGTCCCGTACGAGAGGCGATGCAACGCCTCATCCAGGAGGGGTTGCTGCGGAGCGAGCGGAACCGTGGCGTCTTCGTGGTCGAGCTCGATGACGACGACGCTCGCGACATCTATGTCGCGCGGGCGGCGGTGGAGAAGGCCGCCGCCGTCCGCGTGGCACGGAGGGCAGACCCCGAAGACCTAGCTGCGCTCGACGCCATCATGGACCGTCTCGTCGGGGCCGTCGAGAACAGCTGGGCGGACGTCGTCGAGATGGACATGGAGTTCCACAGCACCATCATCGAGCGCTGCCGCAGTGAACGTCTGCAGCGCATGTTCCGGACACTTGTCGCCGAGACGAAGCTCTGTCTCGTGCGACTCGAGGAGTTCTACCCCGACAAGGCCAGCGTGGTCACCGAGCACCAGGACATCCTCGAGGCCATCCGCTCCGGCGATGAGGCGTTGGTCCGTCAGCTCATCGACCACCACATGGACGAATCCGCCGCCCGACTGAGTCTCAACAGAGGAGAGCACCAGCAATGACCGACCTCACGATCACCTCGATCCACGCCCGCGAGGTGCTCGACTGTCGAGGGCTGCCCACGGTGCAGGTCGACCTGTCCGTCGGGGGAGGTGCCGTCGTGGCACGGGCGGATGTCCCGAGTGGGCGGTCGACCGGCAGCAACGAGGCGTACGAGCTTCGTGACGGTGGGACGTCGCTTCGGCGGGTTCGGGGTGCTGAAAGCGGTGGCCAACGTCAACGGGGTCATCGCACCGGCACTTGTCGGTGCCTCCGTGGCCTCTCAGCGTGAGCTGGACGCGATCCTGCTCGACCTCGACGGCACACCGGACAAGAGCGGGCTCGGCGCGAACGCCCTGCTGGGGGTCTCACTGGCAGCGGCGCGAGCAGCCGCCTCGGCCGGGGGACGCCCTCTGTACCGACACCTGTCGTCCGACGCGCACCTGCTGCCCGTTCCCCTGGTGAACCTGATCAACGGCGGCAAGCACGCATCGAACGACCTGGACTTCCAGGAGTTCATCATCGTGCCGGTGGGAGCCAGCTCGATGGTCGAGGCACTGCAGATCTCCACCGAGGTGAACCTCGTGCTGGCGGGCATCCTGCTCGCGCGGTTCGGCAAGGTCGCGCTCAACACCGGCGACGAAGGTGGCTTCGCTCCCCCGATCTCGTCGCCGGAGGAGGCGCTTGACCTGCTGCACGAGGCCGTGGACAAGTCAGGGTGGGCGCATGCCATCCAGTACGGACTCGACTGTGCGTCGACGCACTGGTACGACCCGGGCACGGGCAGGTACCGCCTCGATGGCAAAGAGCTCGACCGGGACGCGCTCATCGAGCGGTACCTGCGCCTGATCGAGCAGTACCAGCTCGTCACCATCGAGGACCCGTTGCACGAGGACGACTTCGAGGGTTTTGCGGCCCTGACACAGGCGTCCGGCATCCAGATCGTCGGCGACGACCTGTTCACCACCAATCCAGCCCGTCTCCAGCGGGGTCTGGAGACGCGGGCAGCCAACTCTCTGCTGTGGAAGGTCAACCAGATCGGCACGCTGTCCGAGGCATGGGACGCGGCGACCCTCGCCTTCACCAACGGCTACACCGTCGTGGTGAGCGAACGTTCGGGCGAGACCGAAGACCCGATCATCGCCGACCTCGTCGTCGCGCTGGGTGCAGGACAGATCAAGACGGGGGCACCGGTGCGGGGCGAGCGCACAGCCAAGTACAACCGCCTCATCCAGATCGAGGAGGAGCTCGGACGTACCGCGCGCTACGCCGGGCGCGCCTTCGATCGCACGGGGTCGCGTGTCTCGTGACCACTCCACGCCTGCAGTCGGAGACCGGTGACCAAGTCACCGGTTCCTCCATGCGGTCGCGGACGGGCGCTCAGCTGCTGTCCAAGGTGCTCACCGAGTCGCCGCAGCTCTTGACGGGCCGCTACACCGGCTATCGGGGTGCGGTGCTCGAGGTCGCAATGGCCGGTCTGGCCGCGGCCGATCCAGGCGCCGCCACTCACCGATGCGTGTCGTACGACCCCGCCACAGACGTGTTGATCGTCGACGGCCGGCGCTACGAGATGAACGGTGTCGGTCGGGTCCTGGTCCTGGGTGCGGGAAAGGCGAGCTATCCCATCGCTGCTGCGCTCCAGGAGATCCTGCAGTCGAGACTGGCCGGCGGCGTGGTCGCGGTACGCGACCCGGACGCGCCCGCGCTCGTGGGTATCCAGGTCATGTGCGCCGACCATCCCCTTCCGACCGAGCGGAGCGTTCGGGCCGCGCAGCAGATCTTGACCTGTGCGGCCGACGCAGGGCCGGACGACGTCGTGATCACCTGCTTCACCGGCGGCAGCTCGGCGCTGTCGAGCCTGCCGGTCGAAGGAGTTGGCGCACACGACAAACGCACCCTGCATGAGCAGCTGCTGGCCAGTGGTCTGGCAATCACGGACATCAACGTGGTGCGCAAACAGGTGTCGGCGGTCAAGGGGGGTCGAGTAGCCCTCGCCGCCCTCCCTGCGCGGATCATCAACCTGACGGTGTCCGACGTGGCGGGTAGTCCGCTCGACGCCATCACCGATCCGACTGTGCAGGACACCTCTGACGCAGCCCAGGCGCGCGCCGTCCTGCAGCAGGCCGAGCTGTGGAACCTGGTCCCCGACAGTGTGCGGGCCCACCTGGAACGCAATCTGCCGACGCCAGAGCTGGTCGTCGAGCCACAGACGGTGATGCTCGCGGACGGTGCCCGCACCGCGAAGGCCATGCAACGGGCGGCTACTGCCCTGGGCTATCAGTCGGTGCTGGTCGAGCGGGAGATCGAGGGAGACGCCGACGAGGTCGGCGAGTACCTGGCTCAGCGAGCGATTGACGAGGCGGAGGCCGGCGGGGAACCGGTCATGCTGCTCGGGTGCGGGGGTGAGTCTGTGGTCACGCTCGCTTCCGGCGCAGCGTTCGGCCAGGGCGGGCCGAATCAGCACGCGGCGCTCCGTGCCGCGCAGACGCTCGCTGGGCATGCTTCGGCGGCGATCTTCTTGGACACCGACGGCTCGGACGGCGGCACACCGTACGCGGGTGCCTTGGTGGACGGTGAGACCTGGCGCCGAGCCCAGCAGCGCGGCGTCGACCTTCAGCTGGCGAGGCTGCAGCACTCGTCGACTTCTGCCTGTGAGCAGCTCGGGCTGGCAGTGCGCTTGGGGCACACGGGGACCAACGTCAACGACCTGTTCGTCGTGCTCACGACCCCGGAGGTGGAGGCATGACTCAGGCATCGGTCGAGTCGTCGCGCGCACCACACGCGACAGGGGGAGAGCTGCGGATCGAGCACGTGACCAAGAGGTTCGGTGCAGTCACGGCTGTCGACGACGTCGATCTGACGATCGGCGCCGGTGAGTTCTTCTCGCTTCTCGGACCCAGCGGGTGCGGCAAGACCACGACGCTGCGCCTCGTGGCAGGCTTCGAGCAGCCGAGCGCCGGCCGCATCCTGGTCGGCGGCGACGATCTCACACCGAGGCGTCCCGCGAAGCGGCCGCTCAACATGGTCTTCCAGGACTACGCGTTGTTCCCTCACCTCACCGTCGCCGAGAACATCGCCTTCGGTCTCCGCATCAAGCACCTCAGTCGTCACGAGCAGACCGACCGGATCACTGATGCCCTGAGGACCATGAGGCTCGAAGGCATGGATGAACGACGCCCGGCCCAGCTGTCAGGCGGGCAACGTCAGAGAGTCGCACTTGCACGGGCGCTGGTGAACCGGCCACGCGCTCTGCTGCTGGACGAACCGCTCGGAGCGCTGGACCTTCAGCTCCGGAAGCAGATGCAGACCGAGCTCCGACGCATCCATCAGCAGACCGCCACGACCTTCCTCTACGTCACGCACGACCAGGAGGAGGCGTTGACGATGTCTGACCGGATAGCGGTCATGCAGGACGGCCGGGTCGAACAGCTCGCTGAACCACGTGCCCTGTACGAGCGTCCGACGTCGGCCTTTGTCGCCGACTTCATCGGAACCTCGAACCTGATGGTCATGGCTGATCCGCAGTACCACGACGGCGTCTTCACCACGCGGATCGGTGAGGGACAGCGACTGACGGCTACCGCCCCCTCTGGGATCGGTGAGACCCTCGATAGGTCGGCACTGCAGATCACGGTACGACCCGAACGTATCTCGCTGCGATCCGAAGGAGACCCTGAGCCGGACCCCCGCGTGAGCTGGGTACGTGGTTCCGTCGTCGAACTGACCTATCTCGGCTCCCTCACCCAGGTCACCGTCGGTCTGAGCATCGGCTCCGTCCTCGCGGTCCACGCTCTGAGTGACTCGCCGTCAGTCCGAGGCGTCGCCCCGGGGCAGCAGGTGTTCGTCACGTGGCAGCCCGAGGGCGCTCACGTGATCGGCGAAGCCCCATGACTCTCCTCCCCCGCTCCCGTTGGTCCACGTCGAAGGGTTCCCCATGAGATCTCCAGCCCGCGTTCGTCTTCTCGCTGTCTGCACCGGGGTTGCGTTGGCGACGACGGTCGCCGCCTGTGGCTCCGACGCTGGGAGCGATGTCAGTGACTCAGCCGATGACCCGGTCACAGGAGCGGTGCGCACCTTCACCTATGACGACTCGATCGACCCCGCGATCCTCGATCCCTTCGAGGACGCGTACCCGGGCGTCGAGGTCCAGACGGCGACTTTCAACAGCAATGCGCAGGCGGCCGCCAAGATCAAAGGTGGGTTTGGCACCGACGTGATCGAGGTCTGCCTCGATGAGTCGAGCCCGCTGGTGAGTGCCGACCTCCTGGCGCCGATCGACACCAGCAAGATCACCGAGTGGGAGAACATGCTGGGCTCGTTCAGGAACGCCGATGGCGTCACGACGGACGGCAGCACGTGGATGGTGCCCCTGTCGGCCGGTCCGCACGGTCTGATCTACGAGACCGGTGCCTTCCCGGAGCCACCGACGAGCTGGACCGACCTCTACGATCCCGCGCTGCAGGGCCAGGTCGCGCTCGACGGCGGGGGGTCTCTCACGCCGCTCGCGGTCACGGCGATGGCGCTGGGCATCGATGACCCGATGCACATGGATCCCGACCAGATCGCAGAGGTGCGGGACTACATGATCGACAACCGCGATCAGTTCCGTACCTTCGCCGACTCGGACTCGGACACGATCAACCTCTTCAAGTCCGGAGAGATCACCCTCAGTGACGGCGGCCTGGGAACGACGGCGAAGCTCCAGAAGGAAGGCGTCGACGTGGAGTGGATCGCTCCGGAAGAGGGAGCTTTGTCGTGGATCTGCGGCTTCGGGATCAGCTCGGAGTCGGAGAACGTCTCAGCCGCATATGCCCTGATCAACCACTACCTGTCACCGGAGATGCAGGCGGTGATCGCCTCGCAGGGCTTCTCGATCGTCAACCCCGAGGCGATGCCACTGATCCCCGAAGAGGACCGGGAGGCGGCGGATCCGAGCCAGCTGGAGTCGATGATCGCCGAGGTCGAGCCCACCTACCAGGAGGAGTGGGACGCGGCCTGGCAAGAGATCCAGGTGGGCTAGATGCCGCGCCAGCAGTGGTGGTCGGACTCCTTGGCGACTCTCATGGTGCTCGCCGTGGGAGTGGTCCTCGTGGGCCCCATACTGCTGCTGGCCGTCTTCTCGTTCAACGACTCGTCGGTGATCGCCCTGCCGTTCGAGGGGTTCACTCTCGAGTGGTACTCGGCGGCTCTGAGCGATCCGGCGGCGCTCGAGGCGCTCCTCAACTCGCTCCTGCTCGCCGGCGTCGTGGCACCGGTCTGTGTGGTGCTCGGCACCTGCACTGCATGGGCGATCACCCGGTTCCGGTTCCGTGGTCGGTCGGCGACAACCGGACTCGTCGGCGCGCCACTGGTGGTTCCCTGGTTGGTCACAGGGATCGCGGGGCTGCTGCTCTTCGCCTCCCTCGATGTCGACCTGAGCCTGGAGACCATCGGCGTCATGCACATCATGACGACCTTCCCCTTGGTCACCGCCCTGGTGGCCGCGAGGCTGGTGAGGTTCGAGCGGTCACAGGAGGAGGCCGCACTCGATCTGGGAGCCTCCCAGTGGCAGATGATGACGCGTGTCGTGCTGCCACAGCTGGCACCGGCCCTGGCGGCGTCGTTCATCTTTGCCTTCGCCTGGTCGTTCAACAACTTCGAGATCAGCTTCTTCACGGGAGGCTACGACCAGACCTTCCCGGTCTGGGTGTACTCGGTGCTGCGGAACTCCAACAACCTGCCCATCGTGAACGCGATGTCGACGCTCATCTCGGTGGTCCAGGTCGCCATCGTCTACCTGTTGTGGTGGGGAATCCGGAGAGTCTCTCGACGCCGGGGCAGCGGTGACGAGCTGGCCTCCCTCGTCACCACCGGGACTCGAGGATGACCTTCACCACGGCCACCCAGGCGAGCGATCTGGTCAGTGACGCGATCGCGGGGACCGACCACGCCGAAAGACGAACCCGTGCCGGCTGGCTGCCGGCGGCGTACCTGACGGTACCGCTGCTCGTGCTTCTGGCGCTCTTCGTCGTTCCCATGGCCCTGCTCGCGCTCATCAGCGTGGGGATGGGGATCAACGGTGCGGAGTCGATCTGGTCGATCGAGGCGTACACGTCTCTGCTCACCGACCCCGTGTATCTCGAGATCGCCAAGACGACGGTGATCATCGCCACCTCAGCGATGTTGATCCAGCTGGTCGTGGGGGTCCCCCTCGCCTACATCATGGCGTTCAAGGCAGGGCGCTTTGAGATCCCACTCCTGCTCGGGCTCGTCGTCCTCGACGAGCTCAATCCCGTGGTGCGGATCTACGCCTGGCGCATGCTCCTGGGCAGGAACGGCATCCTCAACGGTGCCCTCGAGACGCTCGGGATCATCGACGCCCCCATCGACGCCCTGCTCTTCAACAAGCTCGCCGTGATCGTCGTGCTGTCGACCGGCTGGATCACGTACACGATCATTCCCCTCTACGCGTCCATGAAGGCCATCGACCCCAAGCTCTTCCAGGCGGCGCAGGACCTGGGCGCCGGCTGGTGGACGATCGCGCGGCGCATCCTGCTGCCACTGGCCGCACCCGGCATCTTCATCGCGGTGCTGTTGGTCTACATCCCCCTCTTCACCGACTTCGCCGCACCAACCCTGGTGGGCGGCACGAGCTCCTACATGCTCGGCCAGGCGGTCAACAGCCTGATTCTCGATCAGGGGGATCTCGCGGGCGGATCGGCGCTCAGTCTCATGCTGCTCGCCCTCTCAGGCGTACTGGCTGTCATCGCCTATCGGCTGTCCCGCATCAACCGGTTGGAGACCTGATGACCACGACCCGCGACGCCATCGTCGTCGGAGGCGGCCACAACGGGCTCGTCGCTGCGTTCTACCTGGCCCGCGCCGGGCTGCGGCCACTCGTCCTCGAGCGTCGTCCGTTCGTCGGGGGCGCCTGTGTCACCGAGACCTTCGCCCCCGGGTTCCGGGCATCCACCGGTGCGTACGTGCTCTCGATGCTGCGCGAGTCGATCTGGCGGGACTGCCGCCTGGCCGAAAGAGGTCTGGTCGTCGATCCGGCCGGGCCCTCGCTGCACGTCTTCGACGACGGTTCGCACCTCTACGTCGACGACGACCTGGCCGTCACGGCGCAGAACATCGCGAAATTCTCCGAGCGCGACGCTCACGCACTGGGTCAGTTCGAGGCCGACCTCGGAGCCGTCGCGGGCCTCGTCACACCGATGATCGACTGGACGCCTCCCAGTGCGGCTCTTCGCACGACGGGGATCCGCGCCCTCACGCGTCTGGGCAGACACGCCGCTCGACACCGTCGACAGGTGCTGGCTGCTGGCCAGCTCTTTGCCACGTCGGCGACCCAGCTTCTTGACCAGTACTTCGAGTCCGAGCAGGTGAAGGCGGCCTTCGGTTGGCATGCGATCAACGACAGCGTGCTGGGTCCGTCCGACCCCGGTACGGCGTACGTGCTCCTCCACGACCACGCCTCAGAGGACGCCGGTGCCGGCGTCCGCAGCTGGGGTTTCGTCCGAGGGGGGATCGGATGCGTCACCGAGCTGCTCGCTGAGGCTGCCGTCGAGGCCGGGGCCGAGATCCTGACCGAGGCCGAGGTCGCGAAGATCGTGGTGGAGGAGGGGCAGGCAAGGGGCGTACAGCTCACCGACGGGGAGGTGATCCGGGCCTCACGGGTGCTGTCCAACGCCGATCCCCACCGGACCTTTCTCGGTCTGGTGCCCGGTGGCGTCCTGCCGTCCTCCTTCGAGGCGGCACTGCGCGCCTACCGCATCGAGGGCACCAGCATGAAGATCACCCTGGGGGTGTCAGGCCTACCGCACGTGAGGGGCCTCGGAGAAGGCGAGCAGCCCTACCACCGGGGCATCATGGAGGTCTCCGGGTGGCTCTCCGACCTCGACCGCGCCCAAGCGCAGGCCAAGCAGGGCATCCCTGCGCACGACCCGCACATCGAAGTGTGCTTCCCGACCGTGCACGACGCCTCGCTCGCGCCGCCGGGTCATCACATCGTCACGATCGACGTGAACTCGCAGCCCTACACCTTGGCAGACGGAGACTGGGACGACCTCAAGGAGAAGGTGGCGGATGCGGCGGTCGAGCGATTGGCTGGTGTCATGCCCGATCTGCCCGGTCTCGTCGTACACCGTCAGGTACTGAGCCCACGCGACCTCGAGTCTCTCTTCGGGATGACCGGTGGCCACGCGCTGCACGGTGACATGTCGTTCGACCAGCTGTTCGCCTTTCGACCGGTGCGTGGATGGGCCGACTACCGGACGCCCGTGCGCGACCTCTACCTCTGCGGCGCCGGAACCCATCCCGGTGGCGGCGTCACGGGGGCGAACGGACGGAACTGCGCGCGAGAGGTGCTGCGTGACGCGGGTCGCCGCGCCGCAGCACGCAGGCTGACATGAGTCTCGTGGGCCCGCACGTGAGCGGGCAGGTCCCTGGACCTCGGAGCAGAGAGGCGCGTGAGGCGCAGCAACGGATCTTCTATCCAGGGTTGACGCACGGTGCCTACCCGATCGTCGCGAGCCGCAAGGAACGATGGCTGGTCGAGGACGTCGACGGCAACGTGTTCGTCGATCTCGCCAGCTCGTCCGCGTCGGTGCCCTTCGGCGCCGGACGGACAGACATTGTCGCCGCTGTCGCGGAACAGCTGGTCTCGTTCGGCAACGAGGACAGCCACGCGTTGACCCATCCGTTGATGACACAGCTCGCAGAACGGCTGCTGGCGGTTGCCCCAGAGGGACTCACCCGGGTCGACATCGCTCTGAACGGGACCGAGGCGATCGAGACGGCCGTGCGCGTCATGAGGCGGGCGACGGGACGTCCAGTCGTCATTGGATTCCATGGCGGCTACCACGGAGAGTCCTCCACCACGGCGGGCCTGGGTGCGGAGCACGCTGAGATCGGCATGGGTCTGCGCGGTCTTGGCGGCGGGTTCGTGCACGTGCCGTACCCGCACACATACCGGTCGCCGTTCACCGCCCCCCGACCCGGTGGCACGGGCGACAGCACCGTCGACTACCTGCGCGACCACTTGCTCTTCCACGTGGTGGACCCTGGCGAAGTGGCCGGTGTCGTGATCGAGCCGGTGCTCGGCTCAGGGGGAGTCGTCACTCCTGACCGGGCATTCTGGGACGCCCTCGTCGCGCTGTGCCGCGAGCACGACTGGCTGCTGTGCCTCGATGAGGTCAAGACCGGCTTCGGGCGCACCGGTGAGCTGTTCGCCTCCGACCTGTGGGGTCTGCGGCCAGACCTGATGTGTCTTGGCAAGGCGATGGGTGGGGGCGTCATGCCGATCGGTGCGGTCCTGGGCACTGAGCGCGTGCTGGGAGGCTTCGACGACCTCTCCACGGGAAGCACCTGGTCCTGGCTCCCCGCCTCGTGTGCCGCTGCGCTGGCCACGCTGGACATCTTCGAGCGAGAGCACATCCTCGAGAACGTCCGTGCTCTCCACTCCGTCGGGGTCGAGCTGCTCGCGCCGCTGACCGAACGGTTCTCCCAGGTCGGGGACGTGCGGGTGCAGGGGTGCTTCATGGCCATCGAGCTGGTGAGCGATTCCCGGACAAAGGAACGAGCCCCCGACCTTCAGCGTCGGGTCGCGGAAGCGGCGCTGCAACGTGGAGTCCTCGTCGACTCGAGCACCACCAGCCTGAACATTCAGCCGTCACTCGTGATGCCGCCGGACGACCTGCGAGCCGCGTTGGCACTCGTGGCAGACGCTGTCGCCTCCGTCGCCGCGTGACGGTCTGCCCGGCCCTACACTCGCCGGGTGACTGAACCCGTGACGCGTCGGCGTCTGCTCGTGGGCGGAGCCGTCGTCGCGGGAGTGGGACTGGGCGCGGCCGCCTCCTGGCCTTTCCTGCCAGGGCGCGTGACGAACAGGATCACGAACCTCTTCACCGATCCTCCCGTCGCCTTCATCCCCGACGCCGAGGTCGGACGCGTGACGCTCGAGACCGTGTACAGCGAGCAGCGCGGCAAGGACGTGGACCTGTTCACCGCCGTTCCGGCCGGCTACGGCAAAGGCGAGGGCCTCCCCGTCGTGGTCATCTGCCATGGCGCCACCGGCAACCCGACGATGTACGCCGACTTCGGTCTGCCCCAGTTCCTGACCGCAGCTGTCGACGCCGGGGCCGATCCCTTCGTCCTCGCCGGCGCACACGGGGACGTCCTGCGCTGGGAGCCGCAGCCGGACGGAGACAACCCGCAGGCCATGGTGCTCGAGGAGATGCCGCAGTGGCTGGACGAGCGTGGGTTCGACGGAGACCGGCGCGCGCTGTGGGGCTGGTCGATGGGCGGCTACGGCGTGCTGCGCATGGCCGAGGTCGAGCCGGGATGGGCGCGCGCGGTGGCGGCCTTCTCGCCGGCGGTCAGCGAAGGTGATGCGGTGTTCGAGGACGTCGATGCTCTGACGGGTACCCCCCTCGGCATCTGGTGCGGCACCGAGGACGGGCTCTACGACTCGGTCCGCGCCTTGGTCGCCGCCCTGCCCGAAGAGCCCGAGATCGCGTCATTCAGCGAGGGGCAACACACCCGCGTCTACTGGAACGACCAGACGCTCGACGCCTTCGCGTTCCTGGCGTCACACCTGGGCAAGGGCTGACACGGCGTCAGCCCGCTCGGATCAGCGCAGCGCAGCGAGGAACGCGCGGCTGACGTCGAGGTAGGCGTCGACGTCGGCGTCGGACGCCGCGAATGACACTGCCGGGCCAGCGGTGGCGATGGCGTCCCAGATCCCGCGGTTGGCGTAGAAGGCCTTGCGGGCGTCGGCGAAGGCCTCGTCGACCGAGAGGTAGCCGTCCGCGCCGGTGACGGGGGGCTCGGTGCTCAGGCGCCACTGCACGCGACCGCCCCAGCGATCGATGGTGAAGGGCAGGCCCGCCTCGTCCACGAGCTGCTGCAACCCGCGCTGCAGGCGCGCTCCGAGACCGTCGACCCGGTCGTGCGCTTCAGGTGTGAAGATCTCGGCGAGGCCGGCACGGGCGGCGGCCATCGACAATGCGTTGGCGTAGAGGGTGCCTCCTGTCGGGACCGCGGGCGCGTCGACGAAAGTCGCCCTCGACGTGCGCTGCGAGGTAGTCGGCGAGGACCCGGGTCATGCCGAAGACACCGACGGGTACGCCGCCCCCGATGCCCTTGCCGCCCGTGATGATGTCGGGGTCGAGGCCCTCTCCATGGGCGCCGCCCCCGAAGACCGCGAACTGCGTGTGGGTCACGTCGGCGACGACCAACGTCCCGTGCTGCCGAGTAACCGTCCGCAGCTGGGCGTGGAAGCTCGGCTGCGGCATCACGAGCCCGCAGTTGGTCATCACCGGCTCGAGCACCACCGCTGCCACGTCGTCGCTTGCCAGTACCGCTTCGAGCGCGGCCGGGTCGTTGAAGGGCACCGTGACGAGGTGGCGTCCGGAGCTGTCGGGCAGCCCGAGGCCATCCGGCTGCCCTTCCGACCAGAGCAGCTCGTCCAGGTGGCCGTGGTACTTCGCGCCGAAGACGACGACCCTCTGCCGCCCTGTGAAGGCGCGGGCCAGGCGCAGAGCGTCGAGGTTGGCGCCGGACGCCGACAGGGTGAACTGCCACGAGGGCAGGCCGAAGCGCTCGCGCAGCAGGTGGCACACCTCGACCGCGTCCGTGGTGGGGAGCAGGAAGTGGTTGCCCAGCGCCGCCTGTCGGGTGACCGCCTCGACGATGGCCGGAGGCGCGAAGCCGGCGGCCATGGCGAGGTCGCACAGGTTGAAGTCGCGGTAGCGATGACCGTCCAGGTCGGTGAAGGTGCTGCCCGAGCCCGACGCGGCCACGACCGGTGAGTGCCGCCAGAAGCCGGCCATCCACGAGACGGGGACACCGTTGGGCATCACCTCACCGGCGCTCTCCAGCCAGTCGCGGGAGCGTGGGATGCGGGAGTGGAACGCCGACGTCTCCTCGTCGCGGATCTGCTCGAGACGGGCACGCAGGGGCGGGGTGATCACCGATTCCATGGCTGATCCTGACACGGTGCGGGTCTTCGCGGTGTGCGAGGATCGACCGAACGCCCCCTCGACGAAGGAACCTTTCTGTGGCTGAGCAGCTCTTCGCGACCCTGAACACCAACCGTGGCGCGATCCGCCTCGAGCTCTTTCCGGATCACGCGCCCAAGACGGTCGCCAACTTCGTCGAGCTCGCCGAGGGCACCCGGGAGTGGACGCATCCGGGCACTGGCGAGAAGAGCACGGCCAAGCTCTACGACGGCACGACGTTCCACCGGGTGATCAGCGGCTTCATGATCCAGGGCGGTGACCCCCTGGGCACCGGCACCGGTGGTCCCGGCTACAAGTTCGGCGACGAGTTCCACCCCGAGCTGACCTTCAGCAAGCCCTACCTGCTGGCCATGGCCAACGCCGGTCCCGGTACCAACGGGTCGCAGTTCTTCATCACCGTCGGCAAGACGGACTGGCTCAACTTCAAGCACACGATCTTCGGCGAGGTGGCGGATGCCGACTCGCGTGCCGTGGTCGACGCCATCGCGGCGACGCCGACGGCCGCGCAGGACCGTCCGGTCGACCCGGTGGTCATCGAGTCCGTCACCATCGAGCGCGTCGGAGCCTGACCGCTCGACATGAGCGAAGAGCTCTCGACCGATCCCCCGTCGGCGCCACCCACCTGCTACCGGCACCCGGAGCGCGAGAGTCACATCCGGTGCACGCGCTGCGAGCGACCGATCTGTCCGGACTGCATGGTGAGCGCGCCCGTCGGGTTCCAGTGCCCGGACTGCGTCCGCGAGGGCAACGCGTCGGTCCGTGAGGCGCGCACGCTCGCGGGCGGCGCGATCCACCGCGATCCCGTCCTGGTGACCAAGATCCTGGTCGCGCTCAACGTCGGATTCTTCGTGCTGCAGTACGTCACCGATGACGCGCTGACCACGGACTTCGCGATGAACGGCGTCGCGGTCGCTGTCTTCGACGAGTGGTACCGCTTGATCACTGCTGCCTTCCTGCACGCCGGCCTCATGCACCTTGCGCTCAACATGCTGGCGCTGTGGTTGGTCGGTGGCGCGGTGGAGTCACGCCTGGGACGGTGGCGCTACCTCGTCGTCTACCTGCTGAGCGCTCTCGGCGGGTCGGTGCTGTCCTACGCCGTCGACTCGCCGCTGCAGACGTCGGTGGGGGCGTCCGGGGCGGTGTTCGGCCTGTTCGGCGCCCTGTTCGTGCTGATGCTCCGGCTGCGGTTCGACGTGGGTGGCCTCATCGCGATCATTGCGATCAACGTCGTCATCGGGTTCGTGCCCGGATTCAACATCAACTGGAGAGCGCACCTGGGCGGGCTGCTGGTGGGCACCCTGCTCACCGCGGCCATGGTCTATTCACCGCAGCGCAGCCGGCTCGCGGTGTCGATCGGAGCCTCGGTGCTGGTGCTCCTCGTCTGCGCGGGCGTCTCCGTCTCCCGGAGCGCCGAGATCGACGCCTGCGTCGACGGCGCCTCCATCTCGCGGTCCTGCCTGGACGACCTCACCGTGATCGGGGCGGCTGCGTTGCCGGCACCACTACCGGGTGGGGTCGCGTCGGGCCCTGCCGTAGACGCAGCCCGACACCTCTAGGCGCTGGTAGCGGCCGTCGACCTCGACATCGAACTCGACGATGTCCGGCGAGTCCGGATGACCCACGTGGAACCTCGTCCCCGACACCGCGTGCAGTGTGGTCGCCTCACCGGCGACGGGGTCGACCAGGCGCAGGCCCTCGCTGCTGCCGAAGACGCGCAGGGTGGGCATCCACGGGTTGTACGACCGGTAGAGCCCCACGAAGGGCGCGTGTCGCGCGTCGTCGGTCGTCTCATCGGCGGGATCGGAGGGCGGCCAGGGCAGTGCGGTGACCTCGACGCCGGACAGCATCCCGAGCAGGTAGCCGTTCGCCTCCCACACGTCGCAGTGGCCGTTGACCAACATGCAGGTGCCGATGCCGCGCTCGCGGTCGACCTGCACGTCGGCGAACATGCCGACCATCCCGCCGCCGTGCCCGAGCACGACGCGTCCGCCCGTCTCCTCGATGCGGAGGCCGTAGCCGTACCAGCCTCCGTCGGCCGCGACGTGGCGCGCGGACAGCAGCGCGAACCCGTCGGCGTCGAGGACACCGTCCGCAGCACCAGCGAGCAGGAAGCGGAGGTAGACGGCCATGTCGTCAGGAGTGGCCACGATCGCGCCGTCCGCGGTGCAGCTGGGGAAGAAGGCATCGGGTACCTGTTCGCCCTCCCCGCGCCAGAGGACGTCGTCCCGCGGCGGTCGATGGCCACGGACGTCACGGTCTCGGTCCTCGCCGAGGATCGAGGCCGGAGGACGCGCTCATGCCGAGCGGCCGCATCACCTGCTGCTCCAGGTACTCCTCCAGCGGCTGACCCGTCACGGTCTCCACGACGTCCCCGAGCAGCTCGTACCCGGGGTTGGAGTAGTGGTAGCGACGGCCGGGAGGCTGGGGGGTGCCCACCGTCCCCTGCACCGCCGACTCCAGCAACGAGTCCGGCGTCCACTCGCTGCCGTTGGGGAGTCCGCCGGTGTGGGACATGAGGTGGTGCAGGGTGAGGTCGGGATGCAGGTGGGACGCCCAGGGCAGGTGATCGAGCACCGCGTCCTGCACCGACAGCCGACCCTGTGTCTGCAGCTGCAGCACGGCGATGCTGGTGAACGCCTTGGAGATCGAGCCGATCTGCCAGCGCTGGTCATCTCTGGCCGGACGCATCCCCCCGCGGTCGGCGATCCCGGACACCTCCGCCAGCAGGGTGCGGCTGCGGTCGGTGACGACCAGGGCCATGCCCGGGACGCGTCGCTGCCGCTGCCAGGCCAGGGCCCAGCTCCGGGCGGTCTCCAGCAGGGCCGTAGTCAGCCGGCGCGGGTTCGGGCTGGTCCGGCATGAGCGCTCCCCACGGGTCGGCGTCCACAGGAGTTGTCCCCACTGTGGACGTAATTCCACCGATGTGATTTGGCGCCTACTTCCAGCGGGTGGCCACCATCAGCCCGGCGAACATGAAGCCGAACCCGATCAGCACGTTCCAGGCCCCCAGGTCGCCGATGAAGCCGATGGACGACGACGCCACGTAGTAGAGGACGACCCATGCGAGCCCCACCACGAGCAGAGCGATCATCGTCGGCGCCACCCACCGGCCGCTGCTGCCCGGGCCGGACGCCCGAGACGCCTTCGGTGCGGTGTAGTCGCTCTTCTTGCGCGACCGTGACTTGGGCACGTCCACCCCTCCTTCGATCGCCCCCGTCGGTCCGGGCGGCGCAGGTATGCCCCGTAGCGTAGTTGCTGTGAGGTCTTCGGTCGTGTGGCGCGCACTCGTGCCGGCGCTGCTGCTGGTCATCGGCCTGCTGCTCGCGACGTCGGCCCGGCTGGCCTCAGGGACCGACGTCCGGGCCGAACGCCGTACCGACCTGGTCGACCTCATCCGGGTCGAGCAGCAACGGCTCGACGCCGTCACGACCCAGGTGAACGACCTCCGCGCAGAGGTCGAGGCCGTGGCCGCACAGAAGGCGCCCGCGCCGGGCGACCGGTCCCTCGAGCACCTCGTCTCCGAGGTGAAGGGACCGGGGCTCGTCGTCGAGCTTCAGGACGCCCCCATCCCGGCGTCCGGCGTGCCTGTGGGCTACACCGCCGACGACTTCGTCGTGCACGAGCAGGATGTGCAGGCTGTGGTGAACGCGCTGTGGGCGGGAGGCGCCGAGGCGGTCGCGGTGATGGACCAGCGCATCGTGGGCACCAGTGCCGTGCGCTGCGTCGGCAACACGCTGCTCCTGCACGGCCGCGTCTACGCACCGCCCTATACCGTGACGGCCGTGGGTCCTGCCGATCGTCTGCAGCGTGCCCTCGAGGCGTCCCCGCAGGTGGCGCTCTACCGGCGCTACGCCGACCTGATCGGGCTCGGGTACACCGTCGACGACGCGTGACGCGGTGACCGTGCCCCCCTACGACGGCACGCTGACGATGCGGTACGCGCAGGTCGGCCCGTGAGCGTGGTCCGTCGGACCACCGGGGTGGTCGGCGAGGTGCTCATCACTGCCGGGGTGCTCGTGCTGCTCTTCCTCGTCTACCAGCTGGTGTGGACCAACCTGCAGGCCGACCGGGCCGCCGAGGCCAAGACCGACGGCCTGATCGAGACGTGGGAGCGTGAGCCCCGCACCGCACCGGAGTTCGAGCGGCCGCTGCCGAGAGGCGAGGCGTTCGCCCTGCTGTACATCCCCCGCCTGGGCGACGACTTCCAGGTACCGATCGTGCAGGGTGTCCGGCTGGCAGGACCTCGCCGCCGGTGTCGGTCACTACCCGGCGACCGCGCTACCAGGCCGGATCGGCAACTTCGCGGTCGCCGGCCACCGGGCCACCAACGGCGAGCCGTTCGCCTCGCTCGACCAGCTGCGCAACGGTGACGCGGTCATCGTCGAGACGCGTACCAACTGGTACACCTACACCGTCACCAAGGAGTACATCGTCCCGCCAACCCAGGTCGGGGTGATCCTGCCCGTTCCCAACGACCCGAGCGCCGAGCCGAACAAGGCGTTGATGACCCTGACGACGTGCAACCCCCGCTGGGCGTCGTACGAGCGACTGATCTTTCACGCCACCCTGACCGAGACGGTGCCCAAGGGCGAGGGGCGTCCAGCGGCCCTGGGGGGTGGTGCCTGATGTACGCGTGGATCTGGCGGCGTCTGCCCGGACCGGTCGGCGTGAAGCTGCTGGTCGCCCTGGCGCTGCTGGCCGTCGTCGTCGTGCTGCTCTTCGGGTGGGTGTTCCCCTGGGTCGAGCCTCGCCTGCCGTTCACCGAGGTCACGGTCGAGCCCACTCCATCGGGATAGCTAGGCTGGCTCACGTGGTCGCCCGGGTGCTCGTCGTCGACAACTACGACTCGTTCGTCTACAACCTCGTGCAGTACCTGGCGCAGCTCGGCGCGTCGTGCACGGTGCTGCGCAACGACGAGGTCGACCTCGATGCTGCCGCCGGGTACGACGGAATCCTGTTGAGCCCTGGTCCGGGTGTCCCGGAGGACGCCGGCGTGTGCGTCCCCCTGGTGCGCCGCCTGGCCGGGCAGGTGCCGATCTTCGGCGTGTGCCTGGGGCTGCAGGCCATGGCCGTGGCGTATGGGGCGACCGTCGGACGTGCACCTGAGCTGCTGCACGGCAAGACGAGCCTCGTCGAGCACGACGGTGCCGGAGTCCTGGCCGGGCTGCCGAACCCCTTCACCGCGACCCGCTACCACTCGCTCGCCGTCGATGCCGACACCGTCCCGCCCGAGTGGGACGTCACGGGACGCACGGCGTCCGGCGTGATCATGGCGATGAAGCACCACTCCCTCGCCGTCGAGGGGGTGCAGTTCCATCCGGAGTCGGTGCTGACCGAGGGCGGCCACCGGATCCTCGCCAACTGGTTGACCGTCTGCGGCGACGCCGCGGCAGTCGAACGCTCTGCGGGCCTGGCACCGGTGGTCGCGACCGCTGGCTAGCGGGCGACCGGTCGCCCCTCACGTATGGGTGCGGTGTGACACCGCCTTCATTGATCGAAGGGATCGCCGTTCCCATGACTTCGAGGCCTCGCCGATGGGTGTTGCCATACCTGCAATCAACGGTATCGGTGTCACACCGCACCCATTGAGGGTGCGGCGTCAGTCGCTCCCGTTGCCGATGCCGTTGTTGGTCTTGGTGTCACTGGGGCTCGGTGACGGGGTCGGGGTCGGGGTCGGGGCCGCCTCGGACACCGTCAGCAGCACGGTCGTCGCGAGGCGGGCGGTGTCCCCGGCCGCTGGTGACTGTTCGAGCACGATGCCGGGGTCCTCGGTGTCGGTCTGCTCGTAGACGACGGTCACGTTGAAGCCGGCCGCCCCGAGCTTGGCCCGAGCTTCAGCCTCCGTGTCGCCGATGACGCTCGGCACCTCGACCTCGCCGTTGCTCACCTGCAGCGTGACGTCGGATCCGACGTCGACGAGGGTTCCCTGCGACGGGTCGGACCCCACCACGGTACCCGCGGGTTGGTCGGACGGGACGTCCTCGGAGCCGGCGTAGAGCAGGTCGGCGTCGCGGATGCGCTCGATCGCCTCTGTCTCGGTGAATCCCTCCAGCAGTGGCACCTCGACCTGCTCCGGTCCCTTGGAGATGACGAGGTCGATGGCGCTCCCCTCCTCGGCCTCGGAGTCTCCGGTGGGGCTCTGGCTGAGGACGGTGTTCTGCTTCGCGTCGCTCGTCTGGGTCTCCACGTCGCCCACGACGAAGCCGGCGTCCTCGATCGCCACCGTCGCCTTCTTGAGGGAGAGATCCACGACGTTGGGGACGGCGACCAGATTCTTGTCACCACCGAGCAGGGCCCAGGCACCGACGCCGAGCAGCGCGAGCGCGAGGACGACGCCGATGATGAGGGCCAGGTAGCCGCCCTTGCGCGTCTTCTCCTCCTCAGGGGGCTCGGTGACGGCGGTCAGCGCCTGCGTGGGCGGTTCGGCGAGCACCGGCGGAGCCGAGACCGTGGCGCCCTGGATCGCGCGCTGGATGTCGCTGCGCATCTCCCGCGCGGACTGGTAGCGGTTCTGGGGATTCTTGGTCAGCGCCTTCATCACGATCGCGTCGGCCTCGGGGCCGATGTCGCGGGTGATCGTCGACGGGGGCGCCGGGTTCTCACGCACGTGCTGGTACGCGACAGCGACGGGTGACTCGCCCTGGAACGGGGGACGCCCCGTGAGCAGCTCGTAGAGCAGGCAGCCGGCGGAGTAGACGTCGGAGCGTGCGTCGACCGTCTCACCACGCGCCTGCTCGGGCGAGAGGTACTGGGCTGTTCCGAGGACGTTGGCGGTCTGCGTCATGGTGGCGCCGCTATCGGCGACAGCACGGGCTATGCCGAAGTCCATCACCTTGACATCGCCGTTCTTCGCGAGCATGACGTTGGCCGGCTTGATGTCCCGGTGGATGATCCCCTGCTGGTGGCTGTACTCGAGCGCGGTGAGGACGCCAGCGGTGATCTCGAGAGCGCGGTTGGGCATGAGCCGCTCACCGGTGCGGAGCAGCTCGCGAAGCGTCTGACCCTCGACGTACTCCATGACGATGTAGGGGACGCGGACGCCCTCGAGCTCGTCCTCCCCGGTGTCATAGACCGCGACGACCGAGGGGGCGTTGAGGGCAGCGGCGGACTGCGCCTCTCGCCGGAAGCGGGCCTGGAACGTGGCGTCCTTGGCCAGGTCGGTCCGCAGCATCTTCACCGCGACCGTGCGACCGAGCCTCAGGTCACGCGCCTTGCGGACGTCGGCCATGCCTCCGTGCCCGAGCAGTTCGCCGAGCTCGTAGCGCCCGCCGAGCGTCCCGTTCGTCCTGTCGCCGCTCACTGCAGCACCGCCTCCATGACATCTCGCGCGATGGGACCTGCCACTGCCCCACCCGTCGCGTCTTCTCCGAGTCGACCGCCGTTCTCGACGATCACCGCCACCGCCACCTGGGGATCCTCCGCGGGGGCGAAGGCCATGAACCACACGTGGGGCGGGCGGTTTCCGTCCTGCGCGGTCCCGGTCTTGCCACCCACGCTGACGCCGGGAATCGCCGCGCTGCCCCCGGTGCCACTGGTGACGACCGTCACCATCATGTCGCGCAGCTCTCCCGCAACGTCAGACGACACAGCGCGGGTCAATGGTTCCGGTTCGGTGATGGAGAGCGCGGACAGGTCGGGGGCCTGCTCCTCGGCGACCAGGTACGGCTTCATCACCACCCCGTCGTTGGCCACCCCGGCCCCCACCATCGCCATCTGCAGGGCGGTCGCCCGGACGTCGTACTGGCCGATGGCGCTCTGGGCCGTCTGGGGGGCGTTGAGGTCGTCGGGGTACACGCTCGGCACCACCGGCAGCGGAATCTCCAGGGCGCGGTTGAAGCCGAACTTCTCGGCCTGCTCGCGGAGGGCGTTGTCGCCGAGGTCGAGCCCGACGCGCGCGAACGCCGTGTTGCAGGAGATCGCCAGCGCCTGCGTGAGCGTGACCTCGCCGTCCAGACACGGGGAGTCGTCGAAGTTGTTGATCGTGGCCGAGGTCTCCGGCAGGTCGAGCACCGCAGGGCCCGGGATCTCGGTGTCGGGTGTGTAATCACCGCTGCTCAGCGCCGCTGCGGTCACGACCACCTTGAACAGCGACCCCGGCGGGTAGACCTGCTGGATGGAGCGGTTGAGCAGGGGGTCGGTCGGATCCTTGCGCAGCTTGTCGTAGCTGTCGCTCACCTCGGTGGGGTCGTGCGACGCCAGCAGGTTCGGGTCGAAGGAAGGCGAGGACGCCAGCGCCAGGATCGCGCCGCTGCGCGGGTCGATCGCCGCGACGGCCCCCTCTTGGCCGGCCAGTCCGTTGAAGGCCGCCCGCTGCGCGTCCGCGTCGAGGGTGAGGACGACGTTGCCGCCCTGGGGCTGCTGTCCGGAGAACAGGGTGGTCAGCCGGTCGACGAACAGCCGGTCGTCGTTGCCGGAAAGCAAGGTGTTCTCCGCCTTCTCGATCCCCGTCGCTCCATAGACCGAGTAGTAGCCGGTCACCGGTGCGTACACCGGGCCGTCGGAGTACACGCGCAGGTAGCGCAATCGCTCGTCCGTCGCCACCGACTTCGCCACCGCCTTGCGCCCGACCAGTAGCGAGCCGCGCTGTTGGTCGTACTCGTCGATGATCTGACGCCGGTTGCCGTCGCGCGCTCGGAGCTCGTCGTTCTGGATGACGGCGAGCACGTTGGCGTTGACCATGAGCGCGAGCATCAGGAAGCCCAGGGCGATGGCGGTGCGACGGATGGTGGAGTTCACGACACCACCTCGCGGGTCGCAGCCTCAGGCGGACGCCGCGCGGCGTCACTCACCCGCAGCAGCAGAGCGACGAGCGCCCAGTTGGCCACCAGCGACGAGCCACCGTACGAGAGGAAGGGGGTGGTGAGGCCGGTCAGCGGGATCAGCTTCATCACGCCGCCCACCACGACGAACACCTGGATGCCCAGAGCCGTTGACAGTCCAGCCGCCAGGAGCTTGCCGAACGGGTCCCGGACGGCGACCGCGGTGCGCAGCCCGCGTTCGACGACGATCGCGTACAGCACCAGCAGCGCCATGACGCCAGTGAGCCCCAGCTCCTCGCCGAAGGCGGACATGATGAAGTCGGTCTCGGCGAAAGGCACGAAGTCGGGGTGACCCTGACCGAGCCCGACACCGAGCACCCCCCCGCTCGCGAAGCCGTACAGGCTCTGCGCGATCTGGTACCCGTCGCCCACCTCGTCGGTGAAGGGGTCGATCCAGATGCCGACACGCAGCCGCACGTGTTCGAAGAGCTGGTACGCGATGAGCGCGCCACTCGCGAAGAGGACTCCGCCGATGATGATCCACGAGCGTCGTTCCGTCGCGATGTAGAGCATGGCCACGAAGACGCCGAAGAACAGCAGGGACGTGCCCAGGTCGCGCTGGAACACCAGGACTCCGAGGGAGGCCGCCCAGGCGACCAGGATCGGGCCGAGGTCGCGGCCGCGGGGGAGATCGACGCCGAGGACCCGGCTGCGCGCCAGAGCGAGCACGTCGCGCTTGACGACGAGGTAGCCGGCGAAGAAGACGATGAAGACGATCTTTCCGACCTCCGCCGGCTGGAAGCTGAAGGTGCGGGCGCCGAGGTCGAGGCGCACCCAGATGCGTGCCCCGTTGATCTCGGCACCGAGCAGCGGAAGCAGCGGCAGGATCAGCAGGACCAGTCCAACGAGCATGGCGGTGTAGGTGTAGCGCTGAAGGACGCGGTGGTCGCGCACGAGCAGCAGGACCGCGACGAACAGGCCCACCGCCAGGACGAACCAACCGATCTGGGCCACGTAGTCCGGGTTCGCCGGCGTGCGGTCCTGAGCGAGGTCCAGACGGTGGATCATGGCGAGACCCAGACCGTTCAGCAGCGACACCACCGGCAGCAGCACCGGATCGGCGTAGGGCGCGAACCGACGCAACGCGATGTGGGCGACCAGCAAGCCTGATCCGAAGGCGATGGCGAAGGTGGTGAAGTCGTCGCTCAGCCCGTCGAGCAGCACGAGGTCGACCTGCACGAAGGCGGCCAGTGAGATGCCGTAAGCAAGCACGAGCAGCGCCAGCTCGGCACCGCGCCGCCGCCGTGGGCTCTGGGTGCGGACCGCCGCCGGCTCGACGGTCGCGGTGCCGGACGTCGTGGGACTCACGGCTTCTCCGGGCAGCCGGCCGGTGGATTCGGCTCGTCGCAACGCTGCGCCTCGTCGGCCAGGCGGGTGACGATGTCCCGGGCGTCATCGAGGCTGCTGGCCACGATCGCGGCGTCCACCTGCTCCTGCTCGAACTCCGGAAGGGCCGCCACTGACACCGTCGACGTCTCGACCAGGCGGGACAGGTCGATGCCGAAGAGCGGATCGGTGGGACCGCGGTAGATGGCGACCACCGGATCGCCGGAGTCAGTGGACGCGGCGACGAAGTACTGCTGCTGCGACCACGCGTACCAGCCGACGGTGAGGCCCACCACGAGCCCGACGAGCAGCATCCCGACCCCGGTGAGCCACAGCAGCCGTCGCCGCGACCGTCGATCGGGGAGCCGGTCGTCGGGGTCGTCGCCTCCCGCCAGCTGGGCAGCGCGTCCCGCCGGTGTGTCGGGCAGCTGAAGCCGTCGCGCGTCCGTCTGAACGCTGACGGCGCCGACGGCCACGGCCTCCGCCTCGGTGTCCGGTTCGCCGTCCTCGACGTCGGCGACGACGCAGGTGATGTTGTCCGGCCCGCCCGCCCGAAGGGCCAGGTCGATCAGCTCGTCAACGGCGGACTGCGGGTCGTCGTGCGCCAGGAGCGTGGCGCCGATGGTGTCGCTGGACACGACTCCGGACAGGCCGTCGCTGCAGAGCAGGATCCGGTCCCCGACGTGCAGCTCGCGGATCGACAGGTCGGCCTCAGTGGGGCGGGTGCCGTCCAGGACGCGGGTCAGGACGTTGCGCTGCGGATGGGCGGCCGCCTCGTGCTCGCTGAGCCGCCCTGCGTCGATCAGCGACTGGACGAGGGTGTGGTCGCGGGTGATGCGCTCCAGCTTTCCCTCGCGCAGCAGGTACCCGCGCGAGTCCCCGACGTGGACGAGTCCGGCGCGGTTCCCCGAGCGCAGGACGGCGGTCAGCGTCGTGCCCATGCCACGCAGCCCCGGTTCGGCCTCGACCAGACCGCCGAGCTGCCCCTCGATCCGGTGGAGCGTCTCACCGAAGACCTCGAGCAGGTCGTTGCCCGGCTCGTCCTCGTCGAGCACGGCGAAGGCGGCAACCGCGACGGAGCTGGCGACCTCTCCGGCAGCGGCGCCGCCCATGCCGTCGGCGACGATGAGCAGCCGGGGACTGGCGTAGCCGCTGTCCTCATTCCCCTCACGGAGCAGGCCGACGTCGGAACGGGCGGCGTAGCGCAGGCTCAGCGCCACGGCGTCCCCCGAGGCTGGGGGGTCACTTGCGCAGCTCCAGCACGGTCTTGCCGATCCGGATCGGAGTGCCCAGTGGCACCGTCATGACCCCGGTGACCCGGGTGCGCTGGACGTAGGTTCCGTTCGTCGAGCCGAGGTCCTCGATCACCCAGCCCCCCGGGTGTGGAGAGATGCGCGCGTGCTGGTTGGACGCGTAGTCGTCGTCGATCACCAAGGTGCACTCCGGCGAGCGGCCGATGGTGATGGGAGCCGTCCCCAGCGTCAGCGACGTGCCGGCCAGCGAGCCTTCGACGACCGTGAGCGTGCGCGCCGTGCCGCGTCGGCTCTGCTTGGGCGTCTTGGCCTTGGCGGGCGGCCGGCTTCGGTCGCTGCGCAGACTTGGGCGCGCGCCCCCCGCTCACCCGTTGGCCGAAGAGATCGGTCCGCATGACGCCGGCCACCGTGAGCACGAACGTCCAGAGCAGCACCAAGAACCCCAGGCGCAGGACGGTGAGGGTCAGCTCGGACATCAGGCGCCCTCGACCCGGAAGACGATGCGAGTGCGGCCCAGCGTGAGGATCGACCCGTCGTGCAGGTCGGACTGCTCGGCCCGCACGTCGTCCACCACCGTGCCGTTCGTCGATCCCAGGTCGATGACGCTCGGCGCCGGGCGCAGCCGGAGCATGGCGTGTCGACGCGACACCCCTGGGTCGGTCACCCGCACGTCGGCCTCGCTCCCCCGTCCGATGACCACGACCTCCTGGTTCAGGGGGACCTGTTGGCCGGCGATGTCGAGCCACGCCTTGGGCAGATGGGTGTCGGGTGGGATCTCCCCCTGGACGGCCTCACCGAGGACGCGGAAAAGGCCCGTCTCGAGGTCGTCATCCCGTTCCAGGTCGACCGTCAGTGGTCCGACGAGCGCGTAGCCCTGCTCGCCGACGTGTTCGCGGACGACGTCCGCCAGCTCCTGGGACAACGCGTCCCGGTAGACCTCCAGCCGCGCATGGTCGCTGGGGGAGAGCTCCACCCGGAAGGAGTTGGGGACGATCGTGCGGCCGCGTCCCACGATGGCGGCGCGGTCGTCGCACTCGCGTTGCAGCGCTGCGGCGATCTCGACCGGCTGCACCTCGGCCTTGAAGGCGCGGGCGAAAGCCCCGTTGACCATCCGGTCCAGGCGCCGCTCGAAACGGTCGAGGATGCCCACCGCACCTCCTCGGGGTCGCGTCAGGTGGCCAGGGCCCTTCCAGCGAACCTGTCCTCCCCGTGATCGTATCGAGGCCCGGCTCGGGCGCTGGACCAGCAACGATGCGATTCGGGACGGGGTGCAGCCCGGTGATAGCCTGCTGTGGCCCTTCCGGGGCACGCGCGAGTGGCGGAATTGGCAGACGCGCACGGTTCAGGTCCGTGTGTCCGAAAGGGCTTGGGGGTTCAACTCCCCCCTCGCGCACAGCCGGCACGAACCATGCACCCGCACTGACGCGGGTGCATGGTTCGTCGAACTCAGCCGGTGACGGTCACACGAGGACCCCGACTGTCTCCGGCCGTTCCGGCAGCTCCGACACCGCCTGCGGGATCTCAGCCTCCGCGTCGACGCTGACGTGCGGGAGCACGCGGTCGAGCCAGCCAGGCAGCCACCAGTTCGCCCGCCCCATCACCGCCATGGTCGCCGGCACCAGGATCATGCGGACGACGGTGGCGTCGATGGCGATGGCCGTGGCCAACCCAAGCCCGATCATCTTCACGAAGGGTGAGGGGTTGAGGATGAAGGCGAGGAACACCAGCACCATGATCAACGCGCCCGACGTGATGACCCTGCCGGTGCTCGCCAGCCCACGGGCGACGGACTCGGCGTTGTCCCCCGTGGCGTCGTAGGCCTCGCGGATACGCGACACCAGGAAGACCTCATAGTCCATCGACAGCCCGAACAGCACCGCGAAGAAGATGAACGGAAGGGGGGACGCGATCAGGTAGGTGCTCTCGAGGCCGAAGAGCGCGCTCAACCAGCCCCACTGGAAGACGGCCACGATGACGCCGTACGCAGCGCCGATGGACAACAGGTTCATGACGGCAGCCTTCAGCGGCACCGTGATCGACCGGAACACCAGCATCAGCAAGAGCACAGACGCGACCAGGATGGCCCCGATGAACACCGGCAGCGTGTTGCTGAGCTGCTCGTCGAGATCCAGCGTGAGAGCGGTTGGGCCCGTGACGTAGACGCCGGTGGGGGTGATGGAACGAACTCGTTCCAGGGTCTGCAGGGTGGCAGGGTCGGACGGTTCGGTGCTGGGGAGAGTGGGCAGCACCATGGTGTCGCCATCGGCGGTGACCCGAGGGTCGCCCACCTCCGTGATCCCTGGCACGGCGGCGATCTCCTCGGCCAGGCGAGAGACGTCGCCGGTTTGCAGACCAGTTCCCTGCAGATCCGCGACGACGAGCAGTGGCGCGTTGAAGCCCGGACCAAAGCCCTCGGCCAGCAAGTCGTACGCCTGTCGTTCGGTCTGGGCAGTGGGGTTGTCGCCGGCATCTGGGAAGCCTGTCTTCAGCGACAACGCCGGAGCCGCAAGCACAAGCAGCAGGAGCGAGCCGGCGACGAGGTAGGGCCAGGGCCGTGCTGAGATCTGGTGGGCGAGCCGCCACCAGAACGTTTCCTCGACCGGCTTGGCAGCACGACGCCGACCGATCACCCGACCCGCGTCGATCCGGTCCCCCAGCAGCGACAGCAGAGCTGGAAGCAGCGTGATGGCAGTTGCCACAGCGAAGAAGACGACGATCGATGTGGCCAGGCCGATGGAAGTGAGGAACCCCACCCCCGTGAGGACAAGAGCCGCCATCGCCAGAACGACGGTGCCACCCGCGAAGAAGACGGCTGTGCCGGAGGAACCCATCGCCGCGGACAAGGCGACTCTGTTGGGGTGGCCGGCCGTGCGGTTCTCGCGGTAACGCGCCACGATGAGCAGCGCATAGTCGATGCCAACTCCGAGCCCGACCATGGCGCCAATGGTCGGAGCCGCCGTGGACACGTCCATCGTCCCGGCGAGCAGGAGAATGCCGGTGGACCCGATGGCGACCGAAACGAGCGCGATCGTGATGGGGACGAGTGCCGCCACAACGGTGCCGAAGGCGATCACGAGAACCACGAGGGCGGCAAGGATGCCGACGACCTCGGCCCCCGACGATTCTTCGTCGGCGTTGAGAAAGGCCGCGTCTCCGCCGAACTCCGCGGTCAGGCCGGTGTCGCGTGCTGGCTCGAGGGCGTCGACGACCGAGGCGGCAGCACCCCGACCGAACTCCGTCGAGGGAACGTCGAGCGTGATCTCAGCGAATGCGACTCTCCCGTCGGGAGACACGCGGTCGGTCGCGAAGGGATCGGTCACCGTTGCGACGTGCTCGACCTGAGCGATCCGTGACAGCGCCGATGTGATGTCGGCGCGGTAGCTGTCCAGCCGCTGTCCCTCCTCTGCTGCGAATACCGCGACAGCGCTTCCACCTGCCTGTTCGGGGAAGCGGTCCTCCAACAGGTCCATGGCCTTGGCGCTCTCACTACCGGGTGCGCTGAAGTCGTCGGCGAAAGCACCGCCAAGGGCTCCGGACAGCCCGACGAAGAGGGCAGCGACAACGAGCCACGCCCCGACCATCGTCCATGGCCTTCTTGCGCTGAGGTCGCCGATACGACGGATGACTGCGTTCATGGTTCAGCTCCTTTTCCGACCAGTTCTCTTCGATTCACTGGCTGAGGTGGTGTCGCGCATGGTCGGAAGGTATGGACGCCGGTGGTGAGCGGAGATCACCACATGTGGTGATTTGCGTGGTGACCTTGCTTCGTTCGTCCTCTCGCGCCGCCCCGAGGTACCCTCGTGTCATGCCGTTCCGCTCCACGCTGCGTCCGCGCCCGGGTACCCACCCGGTCGTGGCGCTCTGCTGTCGTCGCCGGCATGGAGTCGGGGGCGCGTCGAGTCCCGCCGCCGTAGCGCCGCGGATCCTGATCGATCCCCCGGCACCGCAGGCGCGGCAGTCGGGGGATTTCGTCGTTTCTGGGCCACGCAGGCCCGAGACCCACCCTGAGATTGAGGAGAGTCACCATGTCGGCACCGGACGTGCTCGAGGACCGTCGCACCAGCCTGCTCGCTCTGGCCGAGGACGCCGGGAGGCAGGCTTCCGAGGCGGCCGCCGACATCGAGACGCTGAAGTCCCAGCTCGTGGGTGATGCCAGCGCCGACGCCAATGCCGAGTACCAGGCGGCGCTCGACCGGTTGTCCGCGGCCAAGGAGACCCGGGTCGAGGTGGACGCGGCGCTGGAGCGACTGGCGGCCGGCACCTACGGCGTCTGCCTGGTGTGCGGCAACCCGATCCCCGCCGAGCGGCTCGACCTCCGCCCGCAGACGCCCACCTGCGTGGGGTGCAGCTGACGAACCGCGCCGCCGTCCAGCGCCTGTGAGGACGCGAGCGACCGCAATTCAGTGGTCCCACCGGCCGTGCCGGGCGACCATGGGCAGATGAACGCACGCACGCTCGAGAACGTCTCGCTCCGGACCATCGACGACGAGAACCGCGACGCCGTCCTGGCTCTCGAGGTGACGCCGGTCCAGAGCCACTTCGTCGCCAGCGTCGCCCAGTCCTTCGACGACGCACGCGATGAGTGCGGACGCCTGTCCGTGGTACCGCGCCATCTACCGGGGCGAGACGCCGGTCGGCTTCGTGATGATCAGCGACAACATCCCGCCGGAGCGTACGCAGTACCTCGGTCCGTACTTCCTGTGGCGACTCCTCATCGATGAGGCCTGGCAGCGGCAGGGGATCGGCACGGCAGCCCTCGACCTGGTCGTGCAGTACGTCCGGTCCCGTCCGCCCGCCGAGATCCTGTACACGTCGGTGGGCCTGCACGACGGCCCCTACACCCCGTTGCCGTTCTACCTGCGCTACGGATTCCGGGCGACGGACACGATCCACGACGGCGAGAGGGTCCTCGAGCTGCCGCTGTAGGCGCACGAAGCAGCTCACGAGGGGGACATGGCTGGCGGGCGGCGAGAGTGGAAACTTCGGCCGACAGGATCGGCACGAGTTTCCGGTTGCGGACCCTCCGTCGAGTGGATCAGCCTCTGGCTTCCTTGGCCCGGTCCTCGGCAGGCCTGGTGTGACCAGGTCGTGGGACTTTCGCCGCTGGCCAGGGCCCCTTCGGTCCTCTTCCATGAGAGGGAAGGAGGTCGGTTCCGATGACATCCCCCACGACCCTCCACTATCTCGACACGCAACAGCTGGGGCCGGACGTCCTGTACCGGCAGATGGAGCTGATCCGGCTGCTCAAGGACGCCGACCGAAGGCATGCCTGCCCTGAGCTGCTCCGCGATGCCAGCCTCGGGATGATCTTCGAGGAGGCCTCCACCCGGACCCGGGTGTCGTTCGAGGTCGCCATGACCAAGCTGGGCGGTCACGCCCTGTACCTCAAGCCCGGCGAGATCCACCTGGGGCAGAAGGAGAACATCGCCGACACCGCGCGGGTGCTGTCGCGCATGGTGGACGCGGTGGAGATCCGGGCCTTCCACCACGAGACGGTCACGTCATTCGCGAGGTACGCGACCGTGCCGGTGATCAACGGGCTGACCGACTACAACCACCCCACGCAGGCGCTCTGCGACGTCTTCACGATGCGAGAGCACAAGGTGCCCGACAAGGACTTCCGCGACCTCACGGTCGTCTTCATCGGGGACGCCACCAACGTCTGCACGTCCACGGCGATGATCGTGACGATGCTCGGTGGCACCTTCATCCACGCTCGGCCCGAGCGGTACAGCATCGAACGTCAGTGGCCGTCGGTGATCGACGAGGTGAAGCACAACGAGTCGCTGTACGGCGGTCGGTACGAGGCCACGCCGGAGGTCGAGGACGCCGTCCGGAACGCCGACTACGTCTACACCGACCTGTGGTGGTGGTTCGGCCAGGAGGAGGAGATCCCCGACCGAACGGCAGCCTTCCAACCCCGCTACCAGGTGACTCCGGAGCTGTTGGCGCTCGCGCCCGACCACGTGAAGTTCATGCACTGCCTGCCCGCTTCTCGCGGGGTGGAAGTGACCGATGCGGTCATGGACGGGCCGAAGTCGATCATCTACGACCAGTCGGAGAACCGTCTCCACACCGAGAAGGGCCTGCTCGCCTGGTACGTCTACCCGCGCGTCACACGCGCGACGCCTGCCGTGAAGGCGCACCACGAGGCCCTCGTCCAGGACTTCCTCGCCGGCGTCCCGTCGGCGTAACCACCGAAGACCTCGAAGGAGGTCACGATGTCAACGACAACCAGCACCCGGCAGCCCGCGCACGCCAAGGATCGCAAGCTCGGGGCGCTCCGGCGCTTCGACATGATCCTGTTCAGCGTGGCGGCGATCATGCTGCTCTCTCAGGTGCCCATCACCGCCAAGGAGGGGCCCGCCGTCCTGTTCTGGACGATCGTGCTCCTCGTCTTCTTCTTCGTGCCGTACGGCCTGATGACGGCCGAGCTGGGATCGACGTACGCCGACACCGGCGGCATCTACGCCTGGGTCAAGCGCGCTCTCGGAGGCTTCTGGGGCACGCAGGTCTCGTGGTGGTACTGGATCAACGTCGGGATCTGGCTGCCGTCGGTGTACCTGATGTTCGCGACGCTCCTGCGGCAGACGCTCGACTTCAAGGTCGGCTTCTGGTGGACGATCGGCATGGCCGTCGCCCTGATCTGGATCAACTTCGTGATCAACGTGATCACGTTGGAGACCAGCAAGTGGGTGACGAACATCGCCGCCATCATCACCGTCGCCATCATGCTGGTCGTCGGCGTGGCCGGCGTTCTCACCGCCATGACCGACGGGTCGGCGACCGAGTGGACCTCGACCGACATGCTGCCGAGCTGGAGCTCGATCGTGCTGCTCGGCGTGGTCGTCTACAACTTCCTCGGCTTCGAGCTGATGAGCAGCGCGAGCGAGGAGATGCGCGACCCGAAGCGTGACGTCCCGCGCTCGATCTTCAGCGCAGGTCTGCTGATCGGCGCCTTCTACCTGATCGCGACCATCGGCATGCTGCTTCTGGTGCCGACCGACGGCTTCAACCGCACCAACGGTCTCTTCCGCGCCCTCGAGGCAGGCATCGGGACCACTGGCGTGGCTGGGTTCGTCGTGACGCTGCTGGGCATCGGCGCGCTGTACTGCTTCTTCGCAGCACTGGTTCCCTGGACGATCGGTGCCAACCGGTCGGCCGCGGAGGCCGCGCGACGCGGTGACCTTCCACCGGTCCTCGGACGCACGAGCCGTCGCTTCCGGACGCCGGTCGCGGCTGCGCTCGCCACCGCCCTGGTCGGCACGCTCTTCACCGCAGGGTGGGGTGCCCTCGTCCAGATGGACGCCGGCGCCACGGTCGAGAACCTGTTCTGGAACCTCTTCGCGTTCAGCACCGTCGTCTTCCTGCTGTCCTACATGGTGATGGCGGTCGCGTTCCTGAAGCTGCGCTACAGCGACCCGGACGCCCCGCGTCCCTACCGGGTTCCCGGAGGAATGGTCGGCGCGTGGATCACGTCCCTGCTGGTCTTCGGGTTCATCGCTGCAGCGACGGTCTTCTTCGTCTGGACTCCGGGCGACCCGATCGACACCACCTTCGTGACACAGATGGGCATCGGGCTCGTCGTGATCGTCGCCATCGGTGCGGTCTTCGCGTTGATGGCCCCGCGGTGGCGTGCCAAGGCCATCGAACCCGAGTTCGCGCACCCCGAGGCGGACGCCGACGTGCACCTCGAAGGGATCGCCCCGGACGACGCAGCCTCGCTGCACACCGAGGTGAAGCTCGACGAGACCGTCGACACCCACCGGTGAGGAGAGAACGATGTCTGCCCCGCTCAGCACCACCCCGCGCCAGGACGGCTACTGGATGCCGGCCGAGTGGCACCCGCACCGTGGTACCTGGCTCATCTGGCCGGAGCGCAGCGACAACTGGCGCAACGGCGGCAAGCCGGCCCAGATGGCGTTCACCCGGGTCGCCGAGGCGATCGCCGAGGTCGAACCCGTCACGGTGTGCGTGTCGGCGGGGCAGTACGTCAACGCCCGCCAACGGCTCTCCGACGCCGTGAGGCTCGTGGAGATGTCCACCAACGACGCGTGGATCCGTGACTGCGGACCGACGTTCCTCATCAACGAGGAACGTCAGGTCCGCGGTGTCGACTGGAAGTTCAATGCCTGGGGGGGCTTCGAGAAGGGGCTCTACTTCCCCTGGGACGCCGACGACCTCGTCGGCGGCAAGGTCCTCGACCTCGAGCGCGTCCAGGGCTACGCACCCGACTTCGTGATGGAAGGCGGGTCGATCGACGTCGACGGTGAGGGAACGGTGCTCACCACCGAGGAGTGCCTGATCCACGGCAACCGCAACCCGCAGCTGACCCGCGAACAGATCGAGTGGCACCTGAGGGAGTACCTCGGCGTCGACGTCGTGCTCTGGCTCCCGCGAGGTGTCTACCTCGACGAGACGAGTGGCCACGTCGACAACTTCTGCCGGTTCGTGCGGCCCGGTCACGTGATGCTGACCTGGACCGACGACGAGTCGGACCCGCAGTACGCCATCAGCCACGAGGCACTGCAGATCCTCAAGGCGGCCAGGGATGCCCAAGAGCGAGCGCTCGAGATCACCCTGGTGCACCAACCGGGTCCGATTCTCATCACCGCGGAAGAAGCGGAAGGCGTGGACCAGGTGCCCGGCGTGATGCCGCGCGTCGAGGGCGAGCGCCTCGCCGGCTCGTACGTGAACTCCTACTACGCCAACGGCCTCATCGTGCTGCCCGTCTTCGACGACCCGCATGACGACGCCGCACTCAAGACCTACGAGCAGCTCTTCCCCGACCACCGGATCGTCACCGTGCCCGGCCGGGAGATCCTGCTCGGCGGCGGCAACGTGCACTGCATCACCCAGCAGCAGCCCGCCGGTTCCTCCACCCTGTAGAACGGGAGGCGACACCATGACCACCCCAGTGGTCTCCCCTGTGGTCACGACCCCCGAGCGTCCCGCACGACGGCAGCGCCCTTCGGTCGCCAGCCGTCGGTTCGGCTACGCGCTGGGCATCACCCTCAACGTCCTCATGATCTTCTTCATCAACGAGTGGCCCGGCTGGCAGGAGGTGCCCTTCCTCACCGACGCGACGAACGACGTCCTGCCACTGCTGAACGCCTCGCTCGTCATCAGTGCGGTGGTCAACGCGGTCTACCTCATCGCGGATCCCCGCTGGCTGAAGGCGCTCGGGGACGCGTTCACCGCCGTGGTGTCGTTCGCGGTGATCCTGCTCGTGCTCGTGGTGTTCCCGTTCGACTTCAGCGCCTACAGCTTCGACTGGGCCATGCTCGTCACCGTGATGCTGTGGATCGGAATGATCGGCTCCGCCATCGCCGTGGTCGCCAACCTGGTCACTCTGGTGCGCGAGGTCGGGGGCATCGAGACGGAGCCACGCCAGTAGCGCGAACGGATGAGTCGTCGTTCCGGGACGTTGGTCCGTGTTCCGTGAGCGGTGAGCGCCCGATCATCGAGGTATGACACAGCTCATGGACTCCCCTGCGACCCCCACCGCGGGTTCCGTGCGCCCGCCACGTGGGTGGTACGTCCTCGTGGTGGTGGCCGCGGTCATCGGTATGGCCTCCACGATCACGCAGCTCGTCGAGCGGATCGCGCTCGCGGAGAACGCCGACGCCAACCTGCTGTGCGACATCAACGGGACGTTCTCGTGCGGCAGCGTGCTGACCTCGTGGCAGTCCAGCGTGTTCGGGCCGATCCCGAACTCCGCCATCGGACTGTCGGTCTTCGCGCTGACGCTCGGGGTGGCGGGCGCCGGGCTGCTCGGCTCGGCGCTGTCGAAGGTCACCTGGGGTGTTGCCACCTTCTTCGCCGGGTTCATGGCGGCCTTCACGGTGTGGTTCCTCGCCCAGACCGCCTTCGTCATCGGTCAGGTCTGCCTGTACTGCCTGGTGATCGGGACGATGGTGCTGCTGATGAACGTGGCCTGGTGGCGCATCGGCTGGCGCCTGGGGTACCTGTCCGGCAACCGGTTCCTCGACGGAGCCGGCTGGCTGGTGCGTGGCGGCACCGACCTGCTCATCTGGACGGGACTCGGCGTGGTCGTGGCGACGATGATGGTGGCCGGCCTCACCTTCTGACCCGCCGCATCCGGCTTAGGCTGAGGTGTGCTGATCGAGGTGCGCGACGCCGGTCCCGACGACCTCCCCGCGGTGCTCGATGTCGCCGGTGTGGTCGACCCCCCTGACGAGGGCGCGGACGTCGACGACGCGTACTACGAGCACCTCGTCAGCGCCGGACGCCTCGTCATCGCGGAGGCGGGCGGCATCGTGCTCGGCTACTCCGGCGTGATCGACGCCGGGGGCGCCACGCACCTCGCTGACCTCTTCGTCCACCCCGACGCCCACGGGCAGGGGATCGGCGCCGCGCTCCTCGAGGCCGCATGGGACTTCGACCAGGACAGCACCCCGCCAGACGTTCTCATCGCTGCACCCCTCCGCGCTCCCGCTGTACGTCCGTTGCCGGCATGACCCCGCGCTGGCCGCTGCTCTACCTGCGGGGTGACCCCGAGGCTGGCCTTCGTCCCCGTTCGTCGTACGGGACGCGGACGCCGCCGAGCTCGCCGCACTGGAGCAGGACTGGATCGGATGGGACCGCTCGGTGGAGTACGCCTACTGGTCCGCCCACGAGGGCTCGCGTTCCCTGGTCGTCAGCGACGGTGAGCGAGCCGGTGGCGGCCGGATGCGTCACGCGCACACGCGCACGCCACACGCTCACACACCTGTCGGCGGTCGACGCGTCCTGCCTGCCCGATGCAGTGACGGCGCTCAAACCCTTCTGCGGTGCGGACCTGCTCGTCTCGGTGCCCGGGGAGAATCCTGTGCTTCCCTTGCTGCTCGACCTCGGCTGGCGAGTCGTCGACCTCGACGTCTACTGCGCGAGTGAGCCCGACCTCTGGGACGCGACGCGCGTGCTGCCCCATCCCGGATTCGTCTGAGGGGCACCTGACACACGAACGGCGCGGTCGGTGCCACCCCCTCGCGTGGCACCGGCTGCGCCGTTCACCCATGTCTTCGGCGCTCCCGGGGCCCAGGTGTTCGGCCATGTGGGTGAAGTCCGGCGGCAGTGCCTAGGGTGAGCACGTGAAGTGGGTGACTGCCGCCGATGCGGCGCGTGCGGTGGCAGCACTCCGCGACGAGCCGCGCATCGTGGTCAGTGGCAACCACGCGACACCCCGGATGCTTGTCGCCGCAGTCGATGCGGAGGTGCCGCGTTACCGGCTCTGGGCACTGAACGCCCAGGGCGGACTGCCCGACCGCGAGGGCGTCACCCTCGAGACCTGCTTCGTGGGCCCGGGCATGCGCAGGAGCCCGCGCCTGCGCTACCTGCCGTCCCGCCTCTCGCTGGTTCCGGTGCTCTTCCGCAAGACCCTGCAGACCGACGTCGTCATGGTCCACACCTCGCGCGTCGTCGACGGGCGGGTCTCGCTCGGTCTGGAGGTCAACGTCCTGCCGGCCGCCATCGAGGAGTGCCGCTCGGCCGGTGGGCTGGTCATCGGCCAGGTGAACCGGCACATGCCCTACACCTTCGGGGACGGTGAGTACGAGGTCGACAGCTTCGACCTGCTCGTCGAGGGCGACGAGCCGCTTGCCGACCTCGCACCGCTGGTGATCGATGACGTGTCGCGTGAGATCGGCTCGCGGGTGGCCGAGCTCGTTCCGGACGGAGCCACCCTGCAGCTCGGGATCGGCGCGGTGCCGGACGCGTCCCTGCTCGGAGTCTCCGACCGGCGCGGCCTGAAGATCTGGTCGGAGATGGTCAGTGACGGCGTCCTGGCGCTGCACGAGAAGGGTGCGCTCGACACGACGGAGCCGGTGGTCGCGTCCTTCATCTTCGGCTCGCAGGAGCTGTACGCGTGGGTCGACCGCAACCAGTCGCTGCGGCTCCTGCGCACCGAGACGACCAACAACCCGGCCACGATCTCCGCCCGGCCGCTGATGGTGTCGGTCAACGCCGCGCTGCAGGTCGACCTGTTCGGGCAGGCGAACGCCTCTCGGATCAACAACCGGATCTACTCCGGCTTCGGCGGGCAGACCGACTTCGTGGTGGGGGCGCTGCACTCTCGCGGTGGACAGGCGCTCGTCGCGATGCGGTCGTGGCACCCGAAGGCAGACTGCTCGACGATCGTGCCCCTCGTCGACGAGCCGGTGACGTCCTTCCAGCACAGCGCGGTCGTCACCGAGAACGGGGTGGCCCCCATCTGGGGGCAGTCGCAGGAGGAGCAAGCGCTCAACCTCATCGACCAGGCGGCGCACCCGGACGTGCGGGACGAGCTGTTCGAGGAGGCGCAGGCCCTCGGGCTCGTGCACACGCCGGCTTAGGCGGAGTCGAGGTCCGGGAGGTCGAGCCACTCCTGCCAGCTGAGGTCGCGTCCCACGTAGCGGGGTCGGGTCAGCGGCCAGTCACTGGGCGATCCACCGCGGGACGAGCTCGTCCAGCGCCGCCTCGACCGGAGTGCCGACCAGTGGGTCGACGACCCACCACGAGATCTCGGCGTCGGCGCCGACCTTCTCGGGAGGGTCGATGTAGACGCAGCCGAGGAGCTGCGTCTCCTCTGCGTCGAACAGCGCGTAGTTGAAGGACTCGTGCGCCTCGATCTCGGCCTCGTGCCGGGCGAGGTCGACGCGGTCCTCCTCGGCGGTCATGGAGGCGGGCGGCCAGCCCCAGGCCTGTCCGTAGATCGACCACAGCCGTTCCTGAGAACCCATGACGGCGGGCATGTCGAGGTCGACGTCCGTCGCGCGGATGGGTCGCAGGTGGTGTCCGGTCCCGCAGGTCGACGCGATGCGGGTGCTGCCAGTCGTCCGGCAGCCAGGGGGACGAGGACATGTGAACCTCCCGGGCTCAGACGGCCGCGGGCGCGCGGACCTCAGACAGCAGCCATTGCATCACGTCCGCTGCTGCCCAGCCGTGCGGGTGGAGCTCGAGCAGCTCGTGCACGGCCGCGAGGTCGTGCCCGAGCGTCAGCAGCGGAGGCTCGACCGACCCGTCTCCGCGGATCTGTGGCACCCCGGCCGATGCGGTGAGGCCGTTGCACAGACACTTGCGGTCAACGGTGTCGTCGATGTCGCCGCCCTTGCGCACGTAGACGTCGACGGGCTCCGACGGACAACGCTGTCCGATCGTGCCGTCGGCGACGCTTGTAGGGCGACCCGCAGGTAGCCGAGGTCGCAGATGCGCCCGCGGGCCTCGACGACCTCGGGTCGGGCGACCGTGCCGTCCATGCTGCACCACCTTGAACGGGAAGCCGGTGGGGCTGGCGCGCGGGTCGGTGCGCACGTCCGCGGTACCGTCCGCGAGGCTGCGCAGCAGCGCCTGTCGAAGCGGCGGGGTGAGCCCGGACTCGTCGCTGAGTGCGAAGACGGTGCCGACCTGGACGCCGTGCGCACCCTGCGGCCCGAGCTGCTGCGACGTGCGCGGGCGTCGCCTGACCACCGGCGAGCCAGTAGGGAAGCCCGACCTTCGCGACCTTGTCGAGGTCGACCACGTCACGCGGTCCGTAGATCGGTTCGCCGGCCTCGTCGAGCTCCATGCGACGTGGGTGGAGCGTTGTGGCCGCCGGCGGTCGGTCCCTCGATGACGAATCCGTCGGGCCTGGTGGCGTCATCGCGGGCCAGGTAGGCCGCGAGGATGTGCGAGGAGATGATCGCCAGGAAGACCGGCCGATCGAGGACGCGCGGAGCTTCGGGCACGACGGTGCTCGGGTCGAGCGAGATCACCAGCTCGTCGGCGGCGTCTGAGCCGACGACGTCGATCGGCAGCTGCACCGGCTGCCCCGCGGCGAATCCGTCGAGCAGCCGCGGGATGTGCGTGGGCAGTCCGGCGCCGACCAGCACGACGTCGACGTCCGGCGAGCATCGCGCCGAAGAGCGTCGCCGGCGTCCAGAGCTGGATCTTCTCGAGCAGGTTGATGCCGATCGGTCCGTCGTGACCCTCCTTGGCCATCCGGACCTGCACGAAGGTGCCCAGCGTGGCGAGCCGCACCGCGTCCAGCCGTTGGTGGTGGTCGAGTCTGGGGAGCGGGCGGTAGGGCGCGCCAGGAGCTCGGCCCTCGGGACGGTAGAAGCGCTTGAGCGTGGCGGCGACGAACTGCTGGTCGGGGTACTGCGCCATGGCAGCCCGGACATGACCGTCGGGGTCGCCGTCCTGCAGCCACCGCGCGACCAGCAGGTCGGACGCGACACCGCTGATGACGCCGAGGCCGCCGTGCTGGGCGACCGTGCGGGCGAGCCGCCAGCTGGAGACGCCGACGCCCATGCCGCCCTGGATGACCGGGGGCAGCAGCCGGGCCCGCTCGTCGGGCGTGAGGTCGGTGCGTCTCATGATCTAGCAACCTACGGTACCGTAGGTAGGCCCCTCAGGGCCAAACGTCCCACCCCTCCCCCGTTGGGGTGCCCTGTGACACCGCTCCCGTAGATCGAAGGGCTCGCCGCACCCATCACGCCCGCTAGGACCAGAATGACCCCATGCCGGAGCTGCCTGAGGTCGAGGCGCTCGCCGGGTTCCTGCGCGAGCGCCTGGTCGGACGCGTGGTGGCGCGGGTCGACGTCGCGAGCATCGCGGTCCTGAAGACGTACGACCCTCCGGTGACCTCTCTGGGCGGACTCTCGATCACCGCCGTGGAGCGCCACGGCAAGTTCCTCGACCTCGACGTGGACGGGCTGCACCTCCTCGTCCACCTGGCCCGGGCCGGCTGGCTGCGCTGGCGTGAGGAGCTGCCCCCGGCGCCGCTGAAGCCCGGAAAGAGCCCCATCGCGTTGCGGGTGCACCTGGACGACGGATCCGGCTTCGACCTCACCGAGGCGGGGACCCGCAAGAAGCTCGCCGTCTACGTCGTCCGCGATCCGTCCGAGGTCCCTGGTGTCGCACGCCTCGGTCCCGACCCGCTGGCCGAGGCATTCGACCGCGACGCCCTCGACGCCGTCCTCGACGCGCATGCGCGTACGCAGATCAAGGGACTGCTGCGCGACCAGTCCGTCGTCGCCGGCATCGGCAACGCCTACAGCGACGAGATCCTGCACGTCGCGCACCTGTCGCCGTTCGCCCTCGCCGGGCGGCTGGACGCCGACGCGCGCGACCGGCTGCATCGGGCGATCGGCAGCACGCTGCGGGACGCGGTGCAGCGCTCGTCGGGGCTCCCGGCGTCCGAGCTGAAGGACGACAAGCGCGCGGCCATGCGCGTCCACGGACGTACCGGCGAGCTGTGCCCGGAGTGCGGTGACGTGGTGCGAGAGGTGTCGTTCGCCGACTCGTCGCTGCAGTACTGCGCGACCTGCCAGACGGGCGGTAAGCCTCTGGCCGACCGACGCCTTTCCCGTCTGCTCAAGTAGCGGCGCAGCGACGTTAGGGTGCCGACCGTGAGCCTGCTGCAGCAGCTCGTCGAGATCGTCGGACGCGAGCACGTCCTCACCGACCCCGACGTCGTCCGACCCCACGCGCGGGACTGGACGGGCCGTTGGTCCGCCGACCCGCTCGCCGTGGTCCGCCCCGGGTCGACCGACGAGGTGGCTGGTGTCGTGGTGGCGTGCGCCGCCGCGGAGACACCGGTGGTCACCCAGGGCGGCAACACCGGCCTGGTGGGCGGTTCGGTCCCGGTCGAGCCCCAGTCGGTCATCGTGTCGACGCGGCGGCTCACGCAGCACGATCAGGTGGACGCCGCACGGCGTCAGGTCGTGGTCGGTGCCGGCGTGACGATCGCCGAGCTGCACGCACTCGCGGCGCAGCACGACCTGACGTACGGCGTCGACCTGGCGTCGCGTGACTCCGCCACCGTCGGCGGAACCGTCGCCACCAACGCTGGCGGCGTACGGGTGGTGCGGTTCGGCGACACCCGTGCGCAGGTGCGTGGTGTCGAGGCGGTGTTCGCCGACGGATCGGTCATGAACCACACCGACGCCCTCGGCAAGGACTCCGCCGGCTTCGACATCTCGCGGCTGCTGGTCGGCAGCGAAGGCACCCTCGCACTCATCACGTCCGTGCAGCTGCAGCTGCAGGACGCCCTGCCGCGCGACCGCGTCACCAGCCTGGTGGGTGTCCCGACACTGTCGGACGCCGTCGCCACCGTGGCGGGAGCGGGCGAGCGATCCGACCTGCTGGCGGCCGAGTACATGGACACCACCGGCATGGAGCTGGTGTGCGACGTTGCGCACCTTCCCCATCCGCTGCAGGACCGCTGGCCCTACTACGTGCTCATCGAGACGGTCGGCGAACCTCGGTTGCCGGACACCGCGGACGCAGCGGTGGACCGCCGGCTGTGGGTCTACCGCGAGCGTCAACCCGAAGCGGCCGCCACCCTCGGAGTGGTGCACTCTCTGGACGTCGCGCTCCCGCTGGAGCACCTGGATGACGTCGTCGACCATCTGCCTCGACTGGTCCATCCCCACCGCGCCTTCACCTTCGGGCACCTGGCGGAGGGCAACCTGCACATCCAGGTGATCGGTCCCCCGGCTCTCGACGACAGGCTCGAGCGCACCGTGTTCGCCGTGGTCGCGGACCACGGCGGCAGCATCAGCTCCGAGCACGGAGTCGGACGGACCAAGCCCGCTTACCTGCCGCTGTGTCGCGACGCCGCCGAGCTGGCCGCGATGCGCACGGTCAAGGATGCGCTCGACCCACGAGGACTGCTCAACCCCGGCGTGCTGTTCCCGCCTCGCGAGCCCGCGCGCTGACACCATGGAGCGGTGATGCCCCCGGCCGGTCCCGGTCCCGTCCGACCACTGGTGGTGGCGCACCGTGGGGCGTCCGAAGTCGTGCCCGAGCACACCCTCGCGGCGTACCTGCAGGCGATCGACGACGGTGCGGACGGCCTCGAGGCGGACGTGCGCCTCACCGCGGACGGGCACCTGGTCTGCGTGCACGACCGTCGGGTCGACCGCACCTCCAACGGGGCCGGTGTGCTCTCGACGTTGGAGCTCGCCGACCTCGAGTCGCTCGACTTCGCCAGCTGGCAGCAGCGCCACGACAGCTCGGAGCTGCCCGACCAGTTGACCGCCGACAGCTCGCGCGTCCTCACCCTCGACCGGCTGCTCGAGCTGGTGGTGGACGCTCCGCGTCCGGTGCAGCTTCTGGTCGAGACCAAGCACCCGACGCGCTACGCCGGGCTGGTCGAGCGCACCGTGGTCGACTCGCTGCGCCGGTTCGGCCTCACGGGAGGCCCTGAGTCTGAAGGCGGGCTGCGCAGCGGTGTCACGGTGATGAGCTTCTCGGAGATGGCGCTACGCCGGGTCCGTCGCCTGGCGCCGAGCCTGCCGCTGGTCCTGCTGATGGAACGGGTGCCGGTTCCGTGGCGTTCGGGGGCGCTGCCGAAGGGGGTGACCACTGCCGGACCCAGCATCGAGATCATCCGCAAGCACCCCCGGTACGTCCGGCGGGTGCAGGACGCCGGACGCGGAGTCTTCGTGTGGACCGTGGACGAGCCGGCCGATGTCGAGCTGCTCTGCGCGCTGGGCGTCGACGCGATCATCACCAACCGCCCCCGCGCGGTGCGCGGGCAGGTGGACCGGTTCACCGCCACGGAGGCCTGAAGGAGACGCGGGCACGCCTCGCTAGTGTCCAGGCGTGAGCAGACGTCGTCGCACCCCCGAATCGGCACCCGTGACCACTCCCGACGGCGATGTCCCCGTCGTCGGGGGCCGCGAGCCCTGCCCCTGTGGCAGCGGCAAGCGGTACAAGGCCTGCCACGGCAAGGCGCAGGCGACGCAGCACCGCGTCGTCCGACCGTTCGCGGGTCTCGCCGGTGAAGCCGACTGGGTGGCGATGCACGACCTCGTGCCCGCCGCCACCAGTCCCCTGGCCGTGCCGGACACCGACCGTCCGGTGCTGCTGTGCACACTGCTCCCCATGGCGTGGCCCGCGCTGGTGCGTCAGGACGGCCAGGTCCTGCTCGCCGCGCAGACGCAAACCTCCAGCGGTGACGTGTCGCGGGACATCGGTGATGCGCTGGTGCGCGCCCTGGCAGCCGAGGCCGGGACCCCGGTCCCCCCGCGGCCGCTGCCGGCGGACGCACCGGCGCTGACCGACCTCGTCGACCCCGCCACACCGCTGCGGGTCACCGTCCACTCCGGCTTCGACTACTGGCTCGAGGACCCGGAGTCGGCCGACGAGGCCACCCGCAGCAGCCTCGAGCGGGCGAACGCGGTCGCTGCGCCCACCGCACGCCTCGCGGCGGTCGAGGGTGCCTACTGGATGCAGCTGGGGGAGCGACGGCAGGTCCGCTGGGTCCTCCCTGAGGACGAAGGCGAGCTGGTCGACGGGTTGGCGCGCCTGCAGGTGTCGGGGGGTCTCGAGCTGGGGGACCGGACCCGGTTCCTCGGCTCCTTCCGGGCCAGCGGGCTGGTGGTCCCGGTGTGGGACCTGCCCGCCGGCACCGAGGTCGATGAGATCGAGGACGCGGCGGCGGCCTTCCGCAGCCGGTTGGACGCGGCACTCGCCGCACCCGAGCCGCTCAACGGGCAGGAGCGACGGGCCCGGGAGTCGATCCGGGCCCGACAGCTCACTGTCCACTGAACGCCCCGTGCGGCCGTTCCCCTGGAGACCTCCCCAACGAGGTCACCGGCCGACGCAGCACCTCGACGGTCATTGGTCAAGGCATGGTCAAACGGGGGGTCGGGGCTTGCGTTCGGACGCCCTTCCCGCGCAGAGTGGAGACCGGTCCGAACGTCGCTGTATCCCCCGTCGGTGGCGTTCGGACCTTTAACTTTCACAAAACCGGTGGGTAACTACACGTTCTGTGCAATCGCCAGAGACGAGCCTCACGGGATCAGCGACCACCCGGCGGCCTCGGCCAGCGTCCCCAGCGCGAGCAGGCCCAGCAGCACTCCGGAGATCCGGCGCACCGTCGAGAACGGCACCCGGGCCACCAGCCAGCGGCCCGCGAGCGCGGCCACTCCGGCCACCAGGGTCAGGGCCAGCCAGGCGCCCAGCCAGACCTCGAGCGGCGCGTCGTACCGGGCGGACAGACCGGCGGTGGTGAGCTGGGAGAGGTCACCCCACTCCGCCGCGAAGAGCACCAGGAACGACACGGTGAACGCTCTGCGGTGGCCAGACCGCACGACCGACTCGACGGCATCCCGTTCCTCGACCTCGTCCTCGGTCGGGTCGACCGCACCGGCGCCGCGGAGCATCAGCACCGAGCCGGTGGCGAACAGGGCAGCGGTGACCAGCAGCACCGGCGTCCGGGGCAGCAGGCTGAGCGCCTGGCCGGCGGCGACGGCGATCGTGGTCTGCACCGCGAACGCCGCGCTCACCCCCATCCACACCACGAGCGGACGGAACCGCGTGGCCAGGACCAACGTGGCGACGAAGGTCTTGTCCGGCAGCTCGGCGGGTGCGATCAGTACCAGTGCCACCACGAAGGCCGCGAGGTTCACGCCAGGACTGTAGTGGTGCCGGGCGGACGCTCACCGATCGCTAGCCTGGGGCCCTCACCCCGACTCACCCAGGGACGTCTGTGTCTGCCCTCGACCCCGACATCGTCTCCGCGCTCGCCATCGGCGCGGCTGCCGGTGCCCTCATCGCCCTGGTGCTCGCAATCGTCGCGCTGGGCAAGCTGCGGAGGATGCGCCGCGAGTACCTGGTGCTGCAGGACGGGGGGGACGGTGAGAGCTTCGTCGAGGCGGTGGCCCGCAAGACCGCGGCGGTCGAACAGCTGCGCACCGAGGTCTCGGCACTGTCGGCGGACGTCGGTGGGCTGCGGGTCGATCTCTCCGACGCGCTGCGGCACGTCGCCGTCGTTCGGTACGACGCCTTCAACGACATGGGCGGCCGCATGTCGTTCTCGGCCGCACTTCTCGATGATGCAGGCGACGGCGTCGTGATCAGCTCGATCAACGGACGTACCGAGACCCGCACCTACGCCAAAGGCGTCAAGGGGGGCGCCAGTGACGCGATCCTCTCCCCGGAGGAGGAGCAGGCGATCTCCTACGCCCGTCAGAGCCACGCGCGCGCCTGAGTCGGTGCCCTAGGCTGCGCGCCGTGACTGCTCCCGCCGCCTCCGACCGCTACGGCTTCCTGGGCCCGGCCGGGACGTTCACCGAGGCGGCGCTCCTGCAGTGGCTGGACGGGCAACCGGCCGAGGTCGTGCCCCTCGCGTCCGTCGACTCCGCCGTGGACGCCGTACGCGCCGGCGAAGTGGTGGGCGCGATGGTGCCACTCGAGAACTCGATCGAAGGGTCGGTCACCGCCACCATCGACGCCTTGGCCGCGGGTGCGCCGCTGGCAATCCTCGCCGAGGCGCAGGTACCGGTCACGTTCTCCCTCGTCGCCCGCCCGGGTACCCGGCTGACCGACGTGCGGTCGATCGCCACGCACCCGCACGCCCACGCCCAATGTCGTCGGTGGCTCGCCGCCGAGCTCCCCGAGTCGCAGGTGACCTTCGCACCGTCCACGGCGATGGCGGCCTCGATGGTGGCCGAGGGCCACGACGGTCACGACGCTGCCGTTGCTGCTCCCCTGGCGGCACAGGTGTACGGGCTGGACGAGCTCGCGTCCGACATCGGCGACCGCCCGGCCGAGACCCGCTTCGTGCTCATCAGCACTCCACGGGAGCCCCAGCCCGCGACCGGGGCCGACAAGACGTCGCTGGTGCTCTTCATGGGCGAGGACCACCCTGGAGCACTGCTGGAGATCCTGACCGAGTTCGCCGTGCGTGGGGTCAACCTGACGCGGATCGAGAGCCGACCCACCGGCGGAGGCATGGGGGACTACTTCTTCTCCGTCGATGTCGAGGGACACGTCGACGATGCCCGTGTCGGTGAGGCGCTGATGGGGCTGCGGAGGGTGTGCGCGGAGGTGCGGTACCTCGGGTCCTACCCCCGGATCGACGGCAGAGCGCCGGTCGTGCGGCGGGGGGTCAGCGACGAGGAGTTCCGCGAGGCCCAGGCGTGGCTGGCGCGGATCCGCCAGGGGCGCGCCTGACCGCCGAGGGCGGCCCCGCTCAACCCGCACGTCAGACCTGCCGATGGGGCACTCGTGCGCCGAATGAGCCTGACCGGGACATTCGCCGTGGTCAGTCTGACGACCATGGTGCTGCTTGCGGTGGCCATCACCTGGCTGTTCGCGTCCACGCTGGAGAGCCAGGCGCAGCTGGACGGGGAGAACCTGGCCGAGGCGTACGTGGCGCAGGGCGTCCAGTCCAAGATCGACACCGAGGCGATCAGCTTCTGGAGAGATCCCTCGTCGGTGTCCCCCGCGGTGCTCAACTCTCTGGACTCCATCGCACGCATCAACAGCGTCCAGGTGCTCGACAGTCTGTCGCTGTACAGCAATGAGGGGACGCCGCTCTGGACCAGTGCCGGCGCCCCGCTGGACGCCCCGATCGCCGACCGCGCCAGGATCGACCAGGCACTCGACCGGCTCGCCCCTGTCTCCGACGTCGTGCGCACCGACGACGGCAATGTGCTCGAGGTGACGGTCCCGGTCGTCTACGGCGATCGTCTGGCAGGCGCCTACGGCATCGCCGAGGTGCACATCCCCTGGGACGAGAAGGAGGCCGTCGTCGAACGAGCCGTCCTCACCGTCGCTGCGGTCATCGCGGTCGCGGCACTGCTCGCCTGGCTGCTGCTCTTCCGCACGGTGCACCGCACCAGCTTCACACTGCGCACGCAGGCCGATGAGAACGAGCGCCTCGCCCTGCACGACGCACTGACCGGTCTGCCGAACCGTCGACTGCTGCAAGACCGCCTCGACCGAGCGATCGTCGCCGGCCAGCGCGCGAACAAGAACGTCGGACTGATGATCCTGGACGTCGACCGGTTCAAGGAGGTCAACGACACCCTGGGCCATGACCGTGGTGACGCCCTGCTGATCGAGGTCGCCAAGAGGCTCGAGAACGTCGTGCGCGAAGCCGACACGGTGGCCCGTCTCGGCGGTGACGAGTTCGCCGTGCTGGCCCCCGACATCGGGTCGACGCTGGACGCCGAGCGGCTCGCGGCCCGAGTGCATTCTGCCTTCGACGAGGCGTTCCAGGTCGGGGACCTCCTGCTGCACGTCGAGTCGAGCATCGGCATCGCCATGCTCCCCGAGCACGCCGAGGACGCGACCGAGCTGATGCAGCGCGCCGACACCGCGATGTATGCGGCGAAGTCGACGCACCTGGGTGCGCTGCTCTACCGCCCCGGCGACGACGGCAACTCTGCGGAGCGGCTGCAGCTGCTCGGGGACCTTCGGAACGCGCTGGGGACCAAACAGCTGTCCATCCACTACCAGCCGAAGATCGACCTCGCGTCCGACCAGGTCATCGGGACCGAGGCCTTGCTGCGGTGGATGCACCCCGAGCGGGGAAACATCCCGCCGAACGACTTCATCCCCTTGGCGGAGAACACCGGCCTGATCCAGGGTCTGACCCGCTACGTGCTGGAGATGGTGTGCGCGCAGATGGCCGAGTGGGACCGCATCGACGCGGAGTTCGCTCATCTGCCGGTGGCCGTGAACCTGTCGGCGCGCAATCTGCTCGAACCGAACTTCGACGAGTTCCTCGAGGACATCTTGGCCAGTCACCTGATCGAGCCGCACCGGCTCGAGCTCGAGGTGACGGAGAGCGCGCTCATCGAGGACCCCGTGCGCAGCCACCAGATGATGCACAAGATCGCCGGTCTCGGCGTGACGCTGGCCGTGGATGACTTCGGGACGGGTTACACCTCGATGTCGCAGCTGGAGTCGATGCCGCTCTCGACCCTGAAGATCGACCGCTCGTTCACCCGCCGGCTCGCCGACGATCCCGGCGGCGCCACCCTGGTCAAGGCGATGGTCGACCTTGCCCACGAGTTCGGGCTCGAGGTGGTCGCCGAGGGCGTGGAGGACTCCGAGGTCACCGATCGGCTCCGCGAGCTCGGGTGTGACATCGGACAGGGCTACCTGTGGTCGCGACCCGTGGCGTCCGACGCGCTGCCCGAGGTGCTGCTGCAGCTCTCGTTCCGCCGCCGCGTCGCTGGCAGTGGCGCCCCTGCGGCCGCACCGACGCACAGGGGTGCCATGTCACCCTCCCCGCGTTGACCGAGGGAATCGTCGACGCACGGCCTTCCCCACGAAAATGACCGGGAGCCGTGGGCCGAACCCTGGGTAGGCTCACCCCGTGCTCGATCTCAAGCTGCTCCGTGACGACCCGGACGCCGTCCGCCGTTCGCAGGTCGCGCGCGGCGAGGACCCGGACCTGGTGGACGCCGCGATCGCTGCTGACGAGCAGCGCCGGGCCTCGATCGTCCGCTTCGAGGAGCTGCGGGCCGAGCAGAAGGCGTTCGGCAAGCTGGTCGCCGGCTCCGAGGGGGAGCAGAAGCAGCAGCTGCTCAGCACCACCAAGGAGCTCGCCGGGCAGGTCAAGGACGCCGAGTACGCGGTCCGCCAGGCGGAGGAACGCCTGCGCGAAGTGCAGCTGCAGCTGTCCAACATCGTCGAGCCGGACGCCCCGGTCGGCACCGAGGACGACTTTGTCGTCCTCGAGCACTCGGGCACACCACGTGACTTCGCCGCCGAGGGCTTCGAGCCGCGCGACCACGTCGACCTCGGCAAGATGCTCGGCGCCATCGACGTCGAACGAGGGGCCAAGGTCTCCGGCGCCCGCTTCTTCTACCTCACCGGTCCCGGCGCGCTGCTCGAGCTGGCTCTGATCAACCTCGCCGTGCAGCAAGCCGTCGCAGCTGGGTTCACGCCGATGGTCACGCCGGTGCTCGTCAAGCCGCCGGCCATGGAGGGCACCGGCTTCCTCGGTCAGGCGGCGGAGAACGTCTTCCACCTCGAGCACGACGACTTCTACCTGATCGGCACCTCGGAGGTCTCGCTCGCCGCGTACCACTCCGACGAGATCCTGGACGCCGATGCGTTGCCGCTCCGGTATGCGGGCATCTCCACCTGTTTTCGCCGTGAGGCGGGCACGTACGGCAAGGACACCCGCGGCATCATCCGCGTGCACCAGTTCGACAAGATCGAGATGTTCACCTTCTGCCGCCCCGAGGACGCCGTCGCCGAGCACCAGCGCCTCCTGGCGTGGGAGCGGCAGTTCCTCGACCAGCTGGACGTGCCGTACCGCGTGATCGATGTCGCCACCGGCGATCTCGGCTCGAGCGCCTCGCGCAAGTACGACATCGAGGCGTGGGTCCCGACGCAGGGCAAGTACCGCGAGGTGACCTCCACCTCGAACTGCACCGAGTACCAGGCGCGACGCCTCGGCGTCCGCGTGCGTGACGGTGACGCCACGCGTCCGGTCGCGACCTTGAACGGCACCCTGGTCGCGATCCCGCGGGTGATCGTCTCGATTCTGGAGAACCACCAGCAGCCGGACGGCTCGGTGCGGGTTCCGGAGCCGCTGCAGGCAACCGTCGGCACCGACGTCATCCAACCGAGGTGACGACACAGGCCCGACGCGATGGCATCGTGGCGCGTTGATGCTGCGAACTGGGGACTGACAAGGTGACGACGCGCACGAAGGGGCCGAACGCCGCCCATGGTGGCAGCGTGCTCGCCTACGTCCCCGGTCTCGAGGCACTCAAGTCCTACGAGCGGGCGTGGCTGAGCAAGGACGTCGTGGCCGGGCTCGTGCTCTCGGCCCTGCTCGTGCCGCAGGGCATGGCCTACGCCGAGCTGGCGGGTCTCCCCGCGATCACCGGTCTGTACACCTCAATCCTGTGTCTGGTGGGCTATGCCATCTTCGGCCCATCCCGGGTGCTCGTGCTCGGCCCCGACTCGTCCCTGGGGCCGATGATCGCCGCGACGATCGCTCCGCTGCTGCTGGCCGACGGGGACCCGGCCCGCGCCGTGGCCCTGGCCTCGTTCCTCGGCATCCTCGTCGGCCTCATCATGACGGTGGCCGGGATCGCCAAGTTCGGCTTCGTCGCCGACCTGCTCTCCAAGCCCACCCAGATCGGTTACCTCAACGGTCTGGCCCTGACGATCGTCGTCGGACAGCTGCCGAAGCTGCTGGGGTTCTCGGTAGACGCAGACGGGCTCATCGATGAGCTCACCGGCTTCCTGGAGGGGGTGGCCGAGGGTGCCACGAACAGCACGGCAGCCGTCATCGGCGTCTCGTCCCTGGTCGGCATCCTGCTGCTGCAGCGGTTGATGCCGAAGGTTCCCGCGGTCCTCGTTGCGGTGGTGCTCGCGTCTCTGGCTGTCAACGTGCTGAACCTCGAGGACGACGGGGTCGACACGATCGGCGTCCTGCCGCAGGGCTTTCCGCCGTTCACCATTCCCAGCGTCGACCTCTCCGACGTGTCCACGTTGCTCGCGGGGGCCATGGCCATCGCACTCATCGCTCTCGCCGACACGATGTCGACGGCGTCGTCTTTCGCCGCACGTCACGGTGAGCGGGTACGCGGGAACCAGGAGATGATCGGTATCGGCGCCGCCAACATCGCGGCCGGCTTCTTCCAGGGCTTCCCGGTGAGCACGAGCGGATCGCGCACGGCAGTGGCCGACACCGCGGGATCTCGCTCACAGGTGACCGGGCTGGTGGGAGCGGCCGTCATCACCGTCGTCATCGTGTTCGCCACGGAGGTCATGCAGTACGTCCCCCAGCCGACCCTTGGAGCCGTGGTGATCGCGGCTGCTCTCTCGCTGGCGGACCTCCCTGCGACTCGTCGACTCTGGCAGCAGCGCCGGGTCGAGTTCGCGCTCTCGATCATCGCCCTGCTCGGAGTCGCCCTGCTCGGTGTCCTGCCGGGCATCGTGATCGCTGTCGGGCTGTCGATCCTGAACGTCTTCCGCAAGGTGTGGTGGCCGTACCAGGCCGAGCTCGGCAAGGTGGAGGGCATCGCCGGACTGCACGACACCACGAGCTACCCCGGCGCCGACCAGCTTCCCGGTCTGATGATCTACCGGTTCGACGCCCCACTGATCTTCGCGAACTCGAGGACCTTCGCGGACGAGATGCGCGCCATCGCTGAGGAGCACCCCGACCTCAAGTGGATCCTGATCTCAGCCGGACCGATCACCGATGTCGACACGACAGCGTCCGACATGCTGCAGGAGCTCGACGAGTGGCTTAACGAGCGCGGCATCTCGCTGGTCTTCGCCGAGATGAAGGACCCGGTGCGTGACAAGATCGAGCGCTACGAGCTGACCCGCACCATCGACCCCGCCCACTTCTTCCCCACGTTGGACGACGCCGTCGCTCGCTACCGCGAAGAGACGGGCGTGCGCTGGCGACCCCCGGAGGAGACGCATGACCGACCGACCTGCTGAGCGGCCCACGACGGCACGGCGCCTGTACGCCGCACTGGCGCTCGCGGGGCTTGCCGGCACCGTCCTGGCGCTCGTCGGTGCGCTCTTTGGGCGCTGGGAGGTGCTCATCATCAGCCTGGTGTCACTGAGCTTCGTCGTCGTCGGATCCTGGTACGTGCTGTCCCGGCGCGGTGCCAGACGCGCCGTTGCCGCCGCGGCTGTGGTGCTCGGACTCGGGAGCTTCGTGTGGGTGCTGGTCGCCAGCAACAGCCTCTGGGTCCTGGTCGTGACGCTGCTGCTGGCCGCGGCGTCGGTCGCTGCGACCGACGCGGTGTTCCCGCATGCGGAACCCGACGCTCGCGGCGAAGGACCGGCTGCTCCACCGGCGCAACGTCCGGTGCTCATCATGAACCTGCGCTCGGGCGGGGGGAAGGCGGAGAAGTTCGACCTGAAGGCCCGGTGCCGCGAGCGGGGGATCGAGCCGATCGTGCTCGAGCCCGGTGACGACCTGCTCGCCCTTGCGGAGGGCGCCGTCGCCCGGGGAGCGGACGTCATCGGCATGGCCGGAGGTGATGGCTCCCAGGCCCTTGTGGCATCGGTTGCCAGCAAGCACGGCGTCCCTCATGTCGTCATCCCGGCAGGCACGCGCAACCATTTCGCGCTCGATCTGGGGCTCGACCGCGACGACGTCGTCGGGGCTCTCGACGCTTTCGGCGACGGCGTCGAGCGGGTGATCGATCTGGCCGAGGTCAATGGTCGAGTCTTCGTGAACAACGCCTCGATGGGCGTCTACGCGAAGGTGGTCCAGTCGGCTGAGTACCGTGACGCGAAGATTCAGACGGCCGCCGACATGCTGCCGGACATCCTGGGTCCTGACGCCGTACCGCTGGACCTGCGCTTCACCCTGCCGTCGGGCGAGGTGGCCGAGACCGCTCAGCTGATCCTGGTGTCGAACAACGCCTACGAGCTCCATCGTCTTCGTGGTGCCGGCACCCGTGCGCGGATCGACGCCGGGGTGCTGGGGATCACCTCGGTGCGCGTGAGGGGCGCCGTCGACGTCGAGAAGCTGGCGGCCCTCGAGGCGGTCGGGCAGGTCCGGCGTTTCTCCGGATGGCAGGAGTGGACGGCCCCTGAGTTCGAAGTGCGCTCTGACGGCCCGGTGGAGATCGGCGTCGACGGGGAAGCGCTCAGCATGCAGCCGCCGCTGCGCTTCACGATCCGCTCGGCGGCGTTGACTGTGCGTCTCCCACGAAGCGCATCGGGTGTCTCACCCGCGGGTCAGGCAGCGCGACGTTCGACGCGTGACACCGTGCCAGACCTCGTGAGGGTGGCCCTGGGTCACGCGGTGGGCGCGCCGTGAGGGTCGACATCCCGGAGACGCCGGAGGACCGGCTCGCCGACACGATCGAGACACGCAGCGGGGACGCGGAGGCCACCAGCGGCCGGGTGCGGGACCCGGCGGTGCGAGGTCTCCGCACCCTGGGCCGGTGGGACCGCGCGGTCTACGACCAGGTCGCCGGCATGTCGACGCCTGCGCTGGATGCCCCGCTCCGCCGGCTGTCGCACTTCGCCAACCACTCCAAGCTCTGGTTCGCCGTGGCCGGGGTCCTCGCACTCGTGGGCGGGCCACGGGGTCGGCGGGCCGCGGCGACGGGTGTGGCGGCGATCGGCGTCACATCGCTGGTGGTCAACCAACCCATGAAGCTGGCCGGCGACCGTCCCCGCCCTGACCGAGAGGAAGCCGGTGTTCCAGAACTCCGATGGGTGCGGATGCCGACATCCAGCTCGTTCCCCTCGGGCCACTCGGCCTCGGCCGCGACCTTCGCTGTCGCTGTGGGCGACGTGCTCCCTGCGCTGCGGTGGCCCTTGTGGCTGGCCGGGTCGACCGTAGCGTTCTCCCGGGTCTACACGGGCGTGCACTATCCGGGCGATGTGGCGGCCGGTGTGGTGTCCGGAGCGGCGATCGGTCGGGTCACGGCTCTGGCCGGGCGTCGATGGGCCGCGCGGCACGCCGCACGCCCGACCTGAAGCCCGGGGAATCTCTCCTCAGAGGGCAGGAACGGTCTCCAGGGCCGCGGCGAACCGCTCCTCCGACACCGGCTCGTCGGCCATCGACCCGGACAGGTAGGCGTCGTACGCGGCGAGGTCGAAGTGGCCGTGGCCGCAGAGGGCGGTGAGGATCACCTTCTCCTCACCGGTGTCCTTGCACCGCTGAGCCTCGCGCACCGTTTCGGCCAGGGCATGGGTCGGCTCGGGTGCCGGCACGATGCCCTCGGTGCGGGCGAACTGGGTGCCCGCGGCGAAGCACTCGCTCTGACCGATCGCGACGGCGTCCATCAGGCCGAGCTCGTAGATGTGCGAGATGAGCGGCGACATGCCGTGATAGCGCAGGCCACCGGCGTGGATCGGGTCGGGCACGAAGTCGTGGCCGAGCGTGTGCATCTTCATCAGCGGCGTCATCCCGGCGGCGTCACCGAAGTCATAGGCATAGGTGCCGTGCGTCAGGGACGGACAGGACGCCGGCTCGACCGCGCGGATGTGCGGGTCCATGGTGCCGGCGAGCTTCTCGCGCAGGAACGGGAAGGCGAGTCCTCCGAAGTTGGAACCGCCACCGGTGCACCCGACGATGACGTCAGGTGTCTCCCCGATCTTGGCGAACTGGCGCAGCGCCTCTTCACCGATGATCGTCTGGTGCAGCAGGACGTGGTTGAGCACGCTGCCCAAGGCGTAGCGCGTCTCCGGCTCCTTGACCGCGACCTCGACCGCCTCGCTGATCGCGATGCCGAGCGAGCCGGTGTGGTGGGGGTCGGCGGCGAGGTAGCCGCGCCCCGCCTCGGTGAGCTCGGACGGTGACCGGTGGACGGTCGCGCCGAACGTCTCGATCATCATCCGCCGGTAGGGCTTCTGGTCGTAGGACGCCCCCACCTGCCACACCTCGCACTCGATGCCGAACATCGTGCAGGCCAGCGCGAGCGCCGTCCCCCACTGCCCGGCACCGGTCTCGGTGGTGAGCTTGGTGACACCGGCCTTGGCGTTGTAGTACGCCTGCGGGACGGCGGTGTTGGGCTTGTGCGAGCCCGCCGGTGAGACGCCTTCGTACTTGTAGTAGATGCGCGCGGGCGTCTCGAGCGCCGCTTCGAGGCGGTGCGCACGGAACAGCGGCGACGGTCGCCACAGGCGGTAGATGTCCTGCACCTCGTCCGGGATGTCGATGAACCGGTCGGAGGAGACCTCTTGCAGGATCAGGTCCATCGGGAAGAGCGGCGCGAGGTCGTCAGGGCCGACCGGCTGATGCGTTCCCGGGTGCAGTGGTGGCGGCGGCGGTGACGGCAGGTCGGGCACGATGTTGTACCACTGCGTCGGCATCTCCGACTCGTCGAGAACGATCTTGTGCTGCTTGGGCTGCGTCACGCCGATCCCCTTCCGTGTGGTGGCACCTTAGCGACGACCAGCGATGATGGTCAGGTGAACCCGCGCCCCCGGCTGATCGCCACCGACCTCGACGGCACCATCGTGCGTCATGACGGCTCGGTGTCCGAGCGCGTGCTCGAGGCGTTCGCCGCGGCGCTGGAGGACGACATCCGGATCGTCTTCGTCACCGGACGCCCACCCCGCTGGATGCCCGAGGTGGCGGAGGCGACCGGTCACGCAGGCGTCGGCATCTGTGGCAACGGGGCCTTCATCTACGACATGGCTGACGAGGCGGTGCTGGAGCTGTTCGGCATGTCCGGTGCGCTCGCGGCTGACGCGGTCGACCGGGTGCGGGAGGTGCTGCCGAACTCGGCGTTCGCCGTCGAGTCGCTGTCGGGGTTCAGCTACGAACCGACCTACCGGCCACGCTGGGACGTTCACGAGCCGACGACGACCGGTCCGATTCACGGGTTGCTGACCGACGACATCGCCAAGCTGCTCGTGCGTGACGAGGTGCTGCCCGGCGACGTGATGCTCGAGCTTGCCGCCCCCGCGCTGTCCGGCGTTGTCGAGGTGACGCACTCCGACGTCAACGACTCCCTCCTCGAGCTGAGTGCGCTCGGCGTCACCAAGGGGACGACACTGGCGCTGCTCGCGCAGCGGTGGGGGATCGCCCAGGACGAGGTGGTTGCCTTCGGCGACATGCCGAACGACGTCGAGATGCTGCGTTGGGCGGGAACCGGTTACGCGGTGGGCAACGCGCACCCGATGGTCCTGGCCGCTGCCGACGTGCACGCTCCTTCGATCGAGGACGACGGCGTCGCCCTTGTGCTCGAGGAGCTGCTCAGCCTCTAGTGGGACTTGACCCGCAGGGTCTCGACCTTGAAGCTGCGGCGGATCCTGGCGGCGAGGTCGGACGCGGTCAGTTCGCTGAGATGGTGGTGACGGACCATGACGACGACCTCGTCGGGTGCGTGGTGGGCGACGAGATCTCCGATCGAGTCGAGCGGGTGGTGCGGCGTGACGATGCCCTCTGCCTGCGCGCCGGCCGTCCGCAGCGCGTCGACCGAGGTGTCGAGCACCAGCTTGGCGTCATGCTCCGCGGCCGCGGCCGGGTTCTCGAGGCGTTCGGGGACGGCAGCCTGGGCAGCACCCTTGCCGGCCGTGACTCCCAGCTCCCAGTCGGTCAGCACCGCGTCCATGGAAGCGGACGTGGGTTCCTCGGGGACCGCGACGTAGAACGAGGCATCCGCGGCCTCTCCCCCGGCGACATCGATCAGCTCAGCTGCGTCCTCCGACGACAGCGCATGCGTGGTGACGACGACGACGGTGCTCATGGTCCCTCCCGGCTGAGTCGGTCGGGGAGAGTCAAGCACAACGAACGATGGTCCGGCCCGGTGGTTGTCCACTGGATGAACGGGGAACGTGTTCCACCGGGGTGGGTGGATGCGTCGCTCCTGGGTCAGGCGTCGGGGTTCTTGCGGCTGTGCTCCCGGGGGATCACCGTCGTGCCGGTGGCGCGGCAGACGACGACGGGCTCCTTCAGCACGTCCGCCGCACTGGGGGTGAGGTCGTAGCGCGATGCGATCACCTTGCGCGCCTCGAACTCGACCGTGCGGCTGGTGTTACCGATCTTCACGACCCGGCCGGTCGCCTCGATGAAGTCCCCGGCGTACACCGGCGCGGTGAACTCGATGTCCGAGTAGCCCACGAACAGGCCCTCGTCCCCGTCGGTGATGACCGCGATCTCGGTGATGATGTCGCCGAAGAGCTTGAGCATGCGCGCACCCTCGACGAGGTTGCCGCCGTAGTGCGCCTCCTCCTGCCCGATGCGGATACGCAAGGTGGAGGTGATCTCGCTGGTCACGGTGTTGCTCCTTGGGTGAGGGTGATGGATGTCGCGGGTGCGACGGGGTGGTGCGGCTCGGGGGTGGTCGCCCGCTCGATGACGGCGTCCACGGCGACGGCGCGGTCGCGGCTGACGATGATCGGGTTGACGTCGATGCCGACGACTTCGGGGTGGGCCAGACCGATGTCGGTGACGGCGACCAGAGCGCGCGCCACCGCGTCGACGTCGAGTACGCCCCCACGGGCCTCGCGCATCATGCGGCCGACCTGGCTGTCGCTGAGCAGCTGGTGCGCACCGTCGAGGTCGAGCGGTCCGACGTGCACGCTGACCGCGTCCAGCATCTCGGCCCAGACGCCGCCGAGTCCGACGACCGTCGTGGGGCCGAACTGCGGGTCGCGCTTGTAGCCGACGACGACGTCCAGCGTTCCGGTGATCTGCTCGACGACGAGCAGCTCGACGGACAGACCGGCGGTGGACGCCGCACACAGCACCTCGCGGGCGGCGAGCTGTACGGCGTCGGCACTGACGACGTTCGTGACGACGAGGCCGAGGTCGCTCTTGTGCAGCAGCCCGTCGGCGACAGCCTTGACGACCACCGGGCCACCGAGCTGGGCGGCCGCCGCGACGGCCGCTTCCGGCGTCGCCACGCGCAACTGCCGCGGCGTCTGGACGCCGCAGTCGCCGAGGATGTCGAGTGCCACGTCCTCCGTGAGCTCTAGGCCGTCGACGATCGCTGCGATGCGTGGCGGCGTGCGGTGGACGACGCGTGTCGGAGGCGTTCGACGCGCGAGCGAACCGAGTGCGCGCAACGCACCGCGCGCGCCGCGCAGCAGCGCGACGTCGTGCGCGCGGCAGAGGTCGGTCAGTCTTGGGTCCGGGTCCTGACTGGTCGGGCTCAGCAGCACCGGAAACGCACCGCGACCGGCAGTGGCGTCGACCAGGTACTGCGCCAGGTCGAGCCCCAGCTGTCGTTCGTAGTCACCGGCGGTCGCCTGCTGGTCCTGCGACACGATGACGATGTCGCCGTCCTCGCGGGCGACGGCATCGATCGCCACGGGGTAGACCGCCGGGTAGTCGTCGACCCCCCAGGGGTCGAGCGGGTTCGCGGTGTGGAAGGCCGGCCACCGGGCTGCGAGGAGCGACGTGGCGGCCCCGGTCAGGTCGGGCAGCTCGAGGCCGGCGTCCTCGGCGAGGTCGGAGAGCAGGTTCGCCTCTCCACCGGAGTTGGTGACGACATGGGTGCGAGTTCCACGCACGTGGCGTCCGGTGCCGAAGATCTCGCCCAGGGTGATGAGCTCGTCGAGGTCGTCGGCGAGCACCACGCCGGCCTGACGCAGCGCGGCGGCGGTGACGCGAGCGCTCGGTGCCAGCTTGCCGGAGTGGGCGAGGATGCCGTCGCGTGCCTTGGCTGAGCGACCCACGAAGCACGCAGCGACGGTCTTGCCGGCCTCGGCGACCTCGCGCGCGGCGGCGAGGACGTCCTGAGCGTCGACGAATCCCTCGATGAAGACGAGGACCGCGTCGGTCTCGGGGTCGGCGGCGAAGAAGCGCAGGTAGTCCCCCGTGGTCGTGACGGCCTCGCCGCCGCTGCTGACCAGCGTGGAGAACGGGACGCGTCCACCGCAGTTCACCAACGCCTCGATCACTGCACCGCTCTGCGCGATCGCGGCGACTCGACCGCGGCGCACGTCCGTGGGGACGGTGCCGATGTAGGGCATGGCTCCGCTGACCAGGTCGACGACGCCCATGCAGTTGGGTCCGACGATGGAGATGCCGGTGACGTCCGCGAGGGTCGACAGGGACGCGGCCAGGTCGTTCGCCGCCCCACCGGAGTCGGTGAAACCTCCACCCGGCACGATCACAGCACCCGCCCCGATGGCCGCGGCCTCCTCGGCGATCGCCTGGACGCGGGACGTCCCGACGAGGGCGACCACCGCATCCGGGGCGGTGTCGAGCTCGCTCAGCGTCGCGATGGTGGGAATGCCGGCGATCTCGGCGTACTTGCCGTTGACCGGGACGATCAGTCCCTCGTACCGGTGCGCCGCGCAGTTCTGCTGGACGACCTGTCCGGCGAACGAGCGGGGGCTGGCGCCGACGACGGCGATCGAGAGTGGCCGCAGCGTCGCGGTCATCCGCTCGTGCGTGCTGGCTGTGGCGTCCATCCAGCAAGGGTGGTCGGTGCGCATGCACGTCGGACAGCGGCAATGTGTCGCGACGTCGCACCGATGACGCGACACTCTGTGTGTTGGCGCGCGGGTCGGGTTCGGTGAGGATGGGCAGGTCCCCGAGCCTTGGAGTCTCTTGATGTCGAGCGTTCCCGCCACCTTCTCCGCCCTCATCGTGCAGCGCGACGGCGACATCGTTGTCCGCGAGGTGCGGCAGCTCACGGTCGACGACCTCGGCGACGGCGACGCGGTGATCCGCGTGCACTGGTCCGGCGTCAACTACAAGGACGGGCTTGCCTCGACGGCGAACGGCAAGGTCGCGCGGATCGACCCGATCATCCCGGGTGTCGATCTCGCCGGCGAGATCGTCGAGCCCGGCACGTCCGGGCTCGCGGTCGGCAGCGAGGTGATCGCGCACGGCTACGACCTCGGCGTCGCCCATCACGGTGGCTTCACGCAGTACGCGCGCGTGCCGTCGGAGTGGCTGGTGCCGCTGCCCGCTGGGCTGACGACGCGGCAGGCCATGGTCATCGGAACGGCCGGGTTCACCGCGGCGCTGTCGGTGCATGCGCTGGAGCAGCGCGGCCTCACTCCGGCTGACGGTCCGGTGCTGGTGACCGGCGCGACCGGCGGCGTGGGCTCGGTGGCGGTCGGCATCCTCGCCGAGCGCGGGTACGAGGTGGCCGCGTCCACCGGCAAGGCGGACGCCGAAGGGTTCCTGAAGGAGCTGGGCGCGGCCGAGATCCTCGGGCGCGACGAGACGTCCGGTCCCGGCAAGCCGCTCGACCGTGAGCGTTGGGCGGGCGCGGTCGACTGCGTGGGCGCGTCGACGCTGCCGTACATCCTGCGGACGCTGAAGTACGGCGGCGCCGTTGCCGCGTCCGGCAACACCGGCGGGATCGGGCTGGAGACGACGGTGTTCCCGTTCATCCTGCGCGGCGTCGCGCTGCTGGGCGTCGACTCAGTGCAGATGCCGATCGAGCAGCGGCGCGCGGTCTGGCAGCGGATCGCCACCGATCTGCGCCCGCGGGGGCTGGACGACATCGGCTCGCGCGAGGTGTCGTTGGACCAGTTGCCCGCTGCTTTGGACGACGTGCTCGCCGGCGCCAACACCGGCCGCACCCTCGTCCGTCCCTGATTTCTACGCCGGACCGCCACGGTCACGCCGCAGCGCCTCCACTCTGGCGGGTTGGGTGCACAAAGTGGTGCCAGGACCCCACTTTCCGCACCCAAACCCCCGCGGGGCGTTGACTCGTCTCCGATCGCAGGGGTCAGCGGGACGCCGTGACTCCGCGGGCACGTCCGCGGTCCCATGCCCAGAGTCCCACCGCCAGCGCCACCCGGTCGTCGAACACCAGCGGGTTGCGACCGGTCAGCTCGGTGATGCGCGCCAGCCGGTGGCGCAGCGAGTTCGGGTGCAGGAAGAGCTCGCGGGCCGTGGCGTTCACGCCGCCCTCACCGACGAGGTAGGCGCGCAGCGTGGGAAGCAGCTGTGTGCCGTGCTGCCGATCGTGCTCGGTCAGCGGCAGCACGAGTGACTGCACGAAGGGCAGCAGACGCTCCGAGGGCTGCTGCTCCAGCAGGCCCTCGAACGTGGTCAGGTCGGCACCGGTGGCCGGACGCCCCCAGCGCTCGGCGAGCGACAGTGCGGCCACCGACTCCGGGACCGCGTGCCGCAACCCGGCGGGGTCGACCGCGCTGCCGATGCCGCACGGCAGGCGGTGGGCGAGCGAGACGTCCCGCACTTCCTTCGGGTCGCCGACGAGTGCGACGGCCACCTCGGTGTCGTCGTCCCATGTCATCTCGGTCAGGAGAGCATCCGGCAGGTGCCGGGCGATCAGTGGTGCGGCAGCGCGGGGCCAGCACACCGGGGTGATCGGGCCCGTATCGAGACCGAAGGTTCGCAGCAGCTCGTCGAGTGTGTCGAGGTCGGCGCGGCCCGACGCCACCAGGCGTAGGAGTCGGCCGGAGTCGACGCGGTCGTGCGCACGTTCGACGTCCACTTCGTGACGCCGCACATCCAGCACCTGCGCGAGATGTGACAGGGCATCGGCGTCGGGGGGAACGTCCTTGTCGGGACGTCCGCGCCACACCAGGGTGCCGCCGCTGGGCAGGGACGCCCGCACCTCGGTGCCCGGGGGTGGGAGGACCGCGGACGCGGTGGAGTCCTCGACCGTGACATGCCCGCCGAGGGCGTCGTCGACGTGCGTCAGCAGCTCGGGCAGCGCGCGCCCGGCCGAGATGTCGTGGAGCAGGGTCGCGACCACGCGCTGCAGCTGCCGGTCACGCGCGGTCGCCACCTCGGCCCGTCGGTCGGCGAGCAGCTCGGTGAAGGCCAGGAACGGGATGCCGCGGGGCACGGTGACCAAGGGCAGCCCCGCCTCACGGCACGCCTCGACGAGCGCGGGGGGCACCTCCTCGACGACGTCACCGAGACCGAAGCCGAGCGCGCTCGCGTCCGCACTGGTCAGGTTGCTCACGAGGGTCCGGCAGGCCTCGTCGTCGGTGAGTGCGGAGCCGACCGTCAGCACGATCTCGTGCCCGCGGAGGTAAGGCCGGGGATCGAGCAGCTCGGTCGAGTGCGCCCACCGCACCGGACGCGTCAGCGCCTCCGCCCCGGTCAGCAGCGTCAGGCCGAGACTGTCGTCCTCGAGCAGCTGACGCACGGTCAGGACGCCGTCGTCCTTGGCTGCATGCTCCACCTTCGGGAGGCTAGTCCTTCTGGGCCAAGGGCCGGAACGAGCACCGTTGTGCACGTGGCCACCGGCATGCAGGGGCGAGTTGGTGAGGTGCACAGACCTGGGGCCAGAACCCTTCCGATGGGGCCGTGGTTGGGCACATAGTTCCGGCACGCCCCGTCCCGAAGGAGCCCCATGTCGAACGTCAGCCCCGACAGCCACATCGAGGACGTCCACTCCGACCACCGGTTGAAGCGTGAGTTCTCGTTGTGGACGGCATTCGCGTTCGCGTTCGCCTTCATCTCGCCCATCGTGGCGCTGTACGGGATCTTCGGACTGTCCTACGCCACGGCCGGTCCGTCGTTCTGGTGGAACTTCATCATCGTGTTCGGCGGGCAGCTGCTCGTCGCGATGGTCTTCGCCGAGCTGGTCTCGCGGTGGCCGATCGAGGGGTCGATCTACCAGTGGTCGCGGCGTCTTCTGGGTGCCACGTACGGGTGGATGGCCGGGTGGATCTACATGTGGACGCTGGTGGTCGCGATGGCGGCAGTGTCGCTGTTCTCTGCCGGGTTCGTGGCCAACGTCTTCGGGTGGTCGGTCACCCCCGGCGAGCAGGCGATGATCGCGTTCGTCATCCTCATCCTCGGCACCATCGCGAACATCACCGGCCGGATCGTGCTGAAGGTGCTGATGACCGGCAGCATCATCGCCGAGATCGTCGGTTCCCTCGGGCTCGGTCTGTGGTTGATCCTCTTCCACCGCGAGAACGACTTCTCGGTGCTGACCGACGGCTTCTCCACTGAGGGCTACCTGTCGCTGTCCGGGCCGTTCCTCATCGCCATGGCGTTCGTGGGCTGGTCGTTCGTCGGGTTCGAGTCGGCCGGTTCCATCGCTGAGGAGGTCCACCACCCGCGGCGGAACCTGCCGAAGGCGGTCATCTTCTCGATCACGTTCATCGCGATCGTCGTGATGTTCTCGGCGCTGGCGATCATCCTCTCGATCCCGCCGGAGATCGCCGCTGACCCGAACGCCGACCTGGTCTACGACACGCTCGTGTTCCACCTCGGCTCGGACGTCGCCAAGGTCGCCGAGGTGCTGTTCACTGTCGGCTTCCTGGCCTCGTTCCTCGCGCTGCAGACGTCGGCGTCCCGGGTGATCTGGTCGTACGCGCGCGACAACGCGCTGCCCGCTCCGCACCTGCTGGCCAGGCTGACGAGGGGGCAGAAGCAGCCGATCTTCGCTCTGATGGTGGCGTCGGTGATCGGTGTCGTGATGCTCATCAGCAGCGCGCAGGCGGTCGACTTCTACACATTGATGCTCAACTTCACTTCTGGTGGCTTCTACCTGTCGTTCCTCTTCCCGCTGATCGGCGCCCTTGTCATCAAGCTGCGCGGCAAGTGGCAACCGGGTCCGTTCAACTTCGGCGGCTGGAGCACGTTCCTGTCCGTCGTCGCGGTGATCTGGGCGATCTTCCAGTTCCTCAACATCGCCTGGCCGCGTGACTTCTACGGCAACTGGCTCAACTGGTCGATCTACATCGTCGTCGGCTCACTGCTGGTCATCGGTGCCGTCATCTACGCCGCGATGCGTCCGCGCATGACGACGTTCCCGACGTTCGAAGTGGACGACCCCGAGGACGACGCGGAGACGCGCACCTACCTTGCCGGCGAACAGTCGGCACCATGACGGACGGCCGGCAGGCGACACCTGGTGTCGCCGTGGTCACCGGTGCCGCGAGCGGCATCGGTGCCGCCATCGCGGCCGAGCTCTCCGACCGCGGGTGGCGGGTGGCGGGGCTGGACATGCGCCCGTCCGGCTGGGATCTCGGTCTCGAGGCGGACGTGTCCGACTCCAGCGCGGTGGACGCCGCGATCACGCGCGTCGAGACCGAGCTCGGCCCCGTCGACGCCGTGGTCTCGGCGGCAGGTCACTACGAGATCATCCCGGTCGCCCAGATCACTGATGTCCAGTGGACGCGCATGCTGCGCGTCCACGTCGGAGGGCTGCTCAACCTCTCCCGCGCGGTGCTCTCGCGGATGATCGACCGCGGCTCAGGGTCGATCGTGGCGATCACCTCCGAGCTCGCCATCGGAGGCGGGAGCGAGGACGCCCACTACGCGGCAGCCAAGGGAGCGGTCATCGGGCTGGTGCGCAGTCTCGCCGTCGAGGTGGCGCCGAGCGGCGTCCTGGTCAACGCCGTCGCACCCGGCCCGACCGACACCCCCTTGCTACCGGCCGATTCACCGTGGCGCGACGCGTCCTACCTCGCGACCCTTCCCCTCGGACGCCTCGCGGCTCCGGAGGAGATCGCGCTGACCGTGGCCTTCCTGATCGAGAGCGGCACCTTCTGCAGCGGCGAGATCATCTCGCCGAACTCCGGGGCGGTGATCTGAGTGGGTCAGCTCGACGGCAAGGTCGCCCTGGTGACGGGCGCGGCGCAGGGCATCGGCCGTGCGGTCGCGGAGCGCCTCGCGGGCGACGGTGCGGTCGTGGCAGTCAACGGCCGCGCGAACGACGAGCGCATGGTGGCCGTCGTCGAGGCGACGGGTGGCGTGGCCGCTCCAGCCGACTGCTGCGACCCCGCCGCGATCGGGGCGATGGTCAGTGACCTCGAGGCGTCCGTCGGATCGGTGGACGTCCTGGTCGCGAACCACGCGTACATGTCCATGGGTCCGCTCGTCGACTACGACGTCGACGACTGGTGGAAGGTCGTCGACACCAACCTCGGCGGCACGTTCCACCTCATCCAGGCGGTCCTACCGGGGATGCGGCGCAGGGGTGGGGGTCGGATCGTCATCGTGACGTCGTACTGGGGCGTCATCGGCTGGCCGAACGCCTCGGCGTACGCAGCATCGAAAGCCGGCCTCATCTCGCTCACCAAGACGCTTGGTCGCGAGCTGGCCCCGGAGGGGATCATCGTGAACGCGGTCGCTCCCGGTGTCATCGACACCCCACAGCTCGAGGTGGACGCGCGGGACGCCGGCGTGAGCCTCGCGGAGATCCACCGGCAGTACGCCGAGGGCATCCCGGTCGGGCGTATCGGACGTCCGCAGGAGGTCGCGGACGCCGTAGCGTTCCTTGCCGACCCGCGCGTCTCTGCGATCGTCGGGCAGACGGTGCAGGTGACCGGTGGTGAGACACGAACGCGTGCCTAGGCACGGGACTGGAGGCCTTGGGTGAACGAGCCGCGCATTGTGCACGACAATGTGGTGGGGCCGGTCGACGCCCTCCAGGTGCCGCGTTTCGCTGGGCACTCCACCTTCGCGCGACTGCCCCGCATCGAGGACGTGCCCGACTTCGAGGTCGCCGTGGTCGGCGTCCCGTTCGACAGCGGGGTCACCTACCGGCCGGGCGCGCGTTTCGGGCCGTCGTACGTGCGCCAGGGCTCGCGCCTGCTGCGGCCCTACAACCCCGCCCTCGACGTGCAGCCGTTCCGAGGACGCCAGGTGGTGGATGCCGGCGACATCGCGGTCAACCCGTTCCACCTCGAGGAAGCCATCGAACAGGTGCAGGGGGGTCTGCGTGAGCTGGTGGGCTCCGGACGCCGCGTCGTCACCATCGGAGGCGACCACACGATCGCCCTCCCCGCACTGCGGGTGATGAACGAGGTGCACGGACCCGTCGCGCTCGTGCACTTCGATGCGCACCTCGACACGTGGGACACCTACTTCGGCGCTCCCTACACGCACGGGACGCCCTTCCGCCGCGCGTGGGAGGAGAACCTGCTCCTGGCGGACCACGCCATGCATGTGGGCATCCGCGGATCGCTCTACTCCGACAACGATCTCGCCGACGACGAGTCGTTCGGCTTCGCGATCGTGCACTGTCGTGACATGGACCGTCTCGGTGTCGACGCGGTGGTCGAGCGCATCCGTGAGCGGGTCGCCGACGCGCCTGTGTACGTGTCGATCGACATCGACGTCCTCGACCCTGCGCACGCCCCCGGTACGGGTACCCCCGAAGCCGGCGGCCTCACCAGCCGCGAGCTGCTGGGCATCGTCCGCGGTTTCGACGGCGCGAACGTGGTGGGCGCCGACATCGTCGAGGTCGCCCCGCCTTACGACCACGCCGAGATCACCTCGATCGCGGCGGCGAACCTCGCCTACGAGTTCCTCTCGCTCTTCGCCCGGCAGCCGCGGCCATGACCGGGCCGGCACCCGCCGGCGCAGTCAGCTGGCCCGGGGGCAAGCGAGCAGCTGCTGCGTTCACCTTCGACGTCGACGCCGAGTCAGCGGTCCTGTTCGCCTCAGCCGGGTCGGAGAACCGTCCGGGAGTCATGAGCCACCAGTCGTACGGGCCGCTGGTCGGCGTCCCCCGGCTGCTCAGGCTGCTCGACAAGCACGCGGTCCGCAGCACGTTCTTCGTCCCTGGCTACACGGCCGAGCGCCACCCCGGCGTGATCCGTGACATCGTCGCCGCCGGCCACGAAATTGCGCACCACGGCTACATGCACGAGAGCCTGCAGGATGTCTCGCCTGAGACCGAGGCGCGCTGGTTCGACCGCGGCATGGAGGCGATCGAGCGCGTCGCCGGCGTCCGACCGGTGGGGTACCGGGCGCCGATGTGGGAGCCGTCCTGGTACACGCCGCAGCTGCTGCACGAGCGTGGGCTGCTCTACGACAGCAGCCTGATGGACGCCGACGTGCCGTATGAGCTCTCCGTCGGGGATGCAGGCGCATCTCTGGTCGAGATCCCGATCCACTGGTCGCTCGACGACTGGGAGCAGTACTGCTTCATCCCCGGCGTGAGCGAGGGCGACATCGACTCGCCCGCCAAGGTGCGCGAGGTGTGGGGACTCGAGCTGGCCGCGCTGCGCGACGAGGCAGGCTGCTTCGTCCTGACCAACCACCCGTTCATCACCGGACGCCCCTCGCGCACCGCGGCGCTCGAGCAGGTGATCGTGCAGGGCCTGGAGTACGGCGACGTCTGGGTCGCGTCCCTGGGCGAGATCGCCGAGCACGTGCGCTCGCTCGCGCTGCCGCCCCGGACGCTGACCCCACCACCGGTCGACCCCGAGTACCGCCGCCCCACCCCCTGACCCCGTTCTCTACGCCAGACCGCCATGGTCACGCCGCAGGACGGGGCATCGTGGCGCCCTGACGTAGAAAACGGGGGTGAGGGTTGTCGGGGGGTCAAGTTAGGGTCCCCTGCATGACTCCTCCCCCCACGGATTCAGCCCCCACCACCACCCCCGACCTCGCCGTCTCCGCCCAAGGCCTGGTGAAGACCTTCACCGGCCGGGCCGGCACCGTCGACGCGGTCCGCGGCGTCGACCTCGCGGTCCACCCCCGTGAGATCTTCGGCTTCCTCGGTCCCAACGGCGCCGGCAAGTCCACCACTGTCCGCATGCTCACCACGCTCACCGGCATCACTGCCGGCAGTGCCACGGTGGCCGGCGTCGACGTCGCGTCCGACCCCGACGAGGTGCGCCGCCGCATCGGCGTGGCCCTCCAGGAGGCCGGGCTCGACCTCCGTCAGACCGGCCGTGAGCTGCTGGTGCTGCAGGCGCGCCTGTTCGGCATGACTCGCGCCGAGGCCGCCGGTCGCGCCGAAGAGCTGCTCGAGCTGGTCGACCTCGTCGAAGCCGCCGACCGACTCATCAAGGGCTACTCCGGCGGCATGCGGCGGCGTCTGGACCTCGCGTCCGCCCTCGTCCACCGCCCCGACGTCCTCTTCCTCGACGAGCCGACCACCGGCCTCGACCCGGCCAGCCGGCTCGTCGTGTGGGACGAGGTGCGGCGCATCAACGAGCAGGGCACCACGGTCTTCCTCACCACGCAGTACCTCGAAGAGGCTGACGCCCTGTGCGGCCGGTTGGCGATCATCGACGACGGGCGCATCGTCACCGAGGGCACCCCCGAGGCGCTGAAGGCCGACCTCAAGCAGCGTCGCGGCCTCGACACCGAGCCCACCCTCGACGACGTCTTCCTGGACGTCACCGGCCGCGTCCGAGAACGCCTTGCCGGCGAGGTCAAGGAGGTCGCGTCATGAGCCACGTCCTCGTCCTCGGTGAGCGCGCGGTCCGCGAGGCCAAGCGGACGCCGGACGCCCTGGTCCCCACGCTGCTGATCCCGCTCTTCTTTCTCGTGGTCAACGTGGGACAGGCGGCCAAGATCTTCCCCACCGCCAGCCAGGACTGGATGGGCGGACAGAGCTACGCCGCCTTCCAGCTGCCCAGCACCCTGCTGCTCGCCGCCTCCTTCGGCACGGCTGCGCTGTACCTGGTCGAGGAGATCGAGAACGGTTACTTCGACAAGCTCCGGGCCGCACCGATCTCCCGCGGTTCGCTGGCACTCGGACGACTGTCCGCCGAGGCCCTGAAGTCGACGCTGATGACCCTGGTGATCGTGCTCATCGCCCTGCCCTTCGGCATCGACGTGGCCAGCGGCGTCATCGGGTTCGTCCTGCTCGTGGCCCTGACCTCGCTCTGGGCGGTGGGTTACAGCGGCTTCCTGCAGTTCGTCGCGCTGAAGACGCGGAACGCGGCGGCCACGAACTCGGCGGGGCTGATCTTCTTCCCGCTCCTGTTCCTGACGCCCAACTTCGTGCCGCGCGAGCTGCTGACGCGTCCGATGGAGGTCGCCGCCACCTTCAACCCGGTCACCTACGTCATGGAGTCCATGCGCTCGCTGATCCTGGTCGACCTCGACTGGGCGACGATCTGGCCCGGCTTCGCGGTCGCGGTGGTGTTCGCCACCGGGATGGTGCTGCTCAACGTCCGGACGATGGCGCGCTTCGACTGATCGTCTGCTCCAGCGAAGAAATCGGGACGTCAGGCGTGGAACCACCGTTCCACCTCGTGGATTCCGCCCGTTCGGAGCGTGGTTGTTCGACGTCAAGAGGCGTACGCTCGGAGAAATGACTGAACGGTCGCTCAGTGAAAGGCCGGGCGGCGCGTCCTCGGACGCCGCCGATCCCGTGGCCGCGCGCATCCGCGACATCGCCGAGGCCCGCAGCGCCGAGCCAGGCCCCCTGCTCGAGATCCTGCACGACGTCCAGCACGCGTTCGGTCACCTGCCGTCGCCGACCGTCCCGGTGGTCGCCGACGTGCTCAACCTGAGCATCGCCGAGGTGCACGGCGTGCAGTCGTTCTACGCCGACTTCCGCAGCGCCCCGCCCGCCGACGTCACCGTGGCCATCTGCCGGGGTGAGGCCTGCCAGGCGGTGGGCGCCGAGGCGCTGGTCCAGCACGCGACCGCGACCCTCGGCTGCGGCGTCGGCGAGCAGACGCCGGACGGCAGCATCGGCATCGAGCAGATCTTCTGCTTCGGCAACTGTGCGCTCGGCCCCACGGCATCGGTCGGCGGGCGGCTGCACGGCCGCGTGGACGCCGCCACGCTCGACGCGCTGGTCGCTGATGTCCGCGCCGCCTCAGGGGAGACCCCGTGACCGTCACCGTCTACGTCCCGCGCGACTCCTCAGCCCGCGCCGTCGGCGCCGACGAGGTGGCCGTCGCGCTCACCGCCGAGGCCGCGCGCCGCGGTGACGACATCCGCCTGGTCCGCAACGGATCGCGCGGCATGCTCTGGCTCGAGCCGTTCGTCGAGGTCGACGTCGACGGCACCCGCGTCGGCTACGGGCCGGTGCGGGCGTCCGACGTCAGCGAGCTGCTCGACGCCGGGCTGCTCCGCGGGGGTGATCACCGGCTGCGCCACGGTCCGGTTGACCAGCTCGAGTGGCTGGCCCGCCAGGACCGCCTGACCTACGCCCGCATGGGTGTCATCGACCCGCTCGACCTCGCCGACTACGAGACGCACGGCGGGCTGGTCGGTCTGCGCAACGCCATCGCGATGACGCCGCAGCAGGTCGTCGACGCCGTGACGGCGTCCGGGCTGCGCGGACGCGGCGGTGCCGGCTTCCCTGCCGGCCGCAAGTGGCAGACCGTGCTGGACGCCCCACTCGCCGCGGGCGGCACCAAGTACATCTGCTGCAACGCCGACGAGGGCGACTCCGGCACCTTCGCCGACCGGATGCTGATGGAGGGCGATCCGTTCACTCTCCTCGAGGGCATGACGATCGCCGCGCTCGCCGTCGGCGCGACGCAGGGCTACATCTACCTGCGCTCCGAGTACCCCGACGCCGGCGACCTCCTGCGCGCCGCGATCCAGACCGCGCGGGACGCCGGATGGCTCGGCGTCGACGTCTTTGGCAGCGGCCGCGCCTTCGACATCGAGGTGCGCATGGGCGCCGGTGCGTACATCTGTGGCGAAGAGACGTCCATGCTCGACAGCCTGGAGGGCAAGCGCGGCATGGTCCGCGCCAAGCCTCCGCTGCCGGCGCTCGAAGGTCTGTTCGGCCAGCCGACCGTCGTCAACAACGTGCTCACGCTGGGCAGCGTGCCGTTCGTGCTGGCCGAGGGCGCGGACGCCTACGCCTCCCGCGGCCTCGACCGCTCACTCGGCACGCAGGTCTTCCAGCTCGCCGGCAACATCAAGCAGGGCGGCGTCGTCGAGCTCGGGTTCGGCGTCACGCTCCGCGAGCTGATCGAGGACTTCGGCGGCGGCACCGCGTCCGGCCGACCACTCCGGGCGGTTCAGGTCGGCGGGCCGCTCGGGGCCTACCTGAGTGCGGACCAGCTCGACCTGCCGCTCGAGTACGAGACGTTCGCTGCGGCGGGCGCGATGGTCGGTCATGGTGGAATCGTGGTGCACGACGACACCGTTGACATGGCGCGCATGGCCCGCTTCGCGATGGAGTTCTGCTCCGAGGAGTCGTGCGGCAAGTGCACTCCGTGCCGCGTGGGCTCCACCCGCGGCGTCGAGGTCATCGACCGCATCACCACCGGCGACGACCGCTCCGGCAACCTCACCCTGCTGCTCGACCTCTGCGACACCATGGTCGGCGGATCGCTCTGCGCGATGGGCAGCCTCACGCCGCTGCCGGTGCGCAGCGCACTCACCAAGTTCCCCGAAGACTTCGGTCTGACGGCGCAGGAGGTCTCCCGATGACACTGCTCCACGAACCGGCGGGACGCCTGGACGCCGACCTCGGCACGCCGGCAGTCCCTGGCGAGCCGACCGTCGAGGTCGAGATCGACGGCGCGACCGTCGCCGTCCCCGAGGGCACCTCGATCATGCGCGCGGCCGCGATCGCCGGCGTCGACATCCCCAAGCTCTGCGCCACCGACACCCTGAAGTCGTTCGGCTCCTGCCGAGTCTGCCTGGTCGAGATCGAAGGACGCCCCGGCACGCCGGCGTCCTGCACCACGCCGGTCGCACCGGGCATGAAGGTGGCCACCACCTCGCCAACGGTCGACAAGCTGCGCCAGGGCGTCGTCGAGCTCTACCTGTCCGACCACCCCGAGGGCAGCTGCGTCGAGGGCGCCTGCGAGCTGCACGCGATGGCCGACACGGTGGGGTTGCAGGGCGTCCGCTACGGACGCACCGGCGAGAACCACCAGCACCTGGACGCCGACACGTCCAACCCGTACTTCACCTTCGACCCGAAGGCGTGCATCGTCTGCTCGCGCTGCGTGCGCGCGTGCGACGAGATTCAGGGGACGCTCGCGCTGACCGTCGAGGGACGCGGCTTCGACTCGGTCATCTCGGCGTCCGGCACCAGCTTCATGGAGTCCGAGTGCGTCTCGTGCGGTGCGTGCGTGCAGGCGTGCCCGACGACGGCGCTGCAGGAGAACAGCATCATCGAGCTCGGCATGCCGACGCGAACGGTCAAGACCACGTGCGCCTACTGCGGCGTCGGTTGCTCGTTCGACGCCGAGCTGCGCGGGGATGAGCTCGTCCGCATGACGCCGTCGAAGGACGGCGGCGCCAATGAGGGCCACTCGTGCGTCAAGGGTCGTTTCGCGTGGGGCTACGCGACCCACGACGAACGCATCATGGAACCAATGGTGCGCGAGTCCATCGACGACCCGTGGCGCGCGGTCTCGTGGGACGAGGCGATCTCGTTCACCGTCGAGCGGTTCAAGGCACTTCAGCAGCAGTACGGACCAGACGCCATCGGCGGCATCACGTCGTCGCGCTGCACCAACGAAGAGGTCTTCGTCGTGCAGAAGATGGTGCGCGCGGCATTCGGCAACAACAACGTCGACACCTGTGCGCGGGTGTGTCACTCCCCCACGGGCTACGGACTCAAGACGACGTTCGGCACGTCCGCCGGCACACAGGACTTCAAATCGGTCGAGCAGGCCGACGTCATCATGGTGATCGGGGCCAACCCCACCGACGCCCACCCGGTGTTCGGCTCACGGATGAAGCAGCGCCTGCGCAAGGGCGCCGGGCTGATCGTGGTCGACCCGCGCAAGACCGACCTCGTGCGGTCACCGCACATCGAGGCGCAGCACCACCTTCAGCTGCTGCCCGGCACCAACGTCGCCGTCGTCAACGCGCTCGCCCACGTGGTCGTCACCGAAGGTCTTGTCGACCGCGGGTTCGTCGCCGACCGCTGCGAGGCCGACTCGTTCGCGGCCTGGGAGGCGTTCATCGCGCAGCCCGAGAACAGCCCCGAGGCGATGGAGTCCACGACCGGTGTCCCGGCGTCCGAGCTGCGCGCAGCCGCGCGCCTCTACGCGTCCGCGCCGAACGCTGCCATCTACTACGGCCTCGGCGTCACCGAGCACAGCCAGGGGTCGACGATGGTCATGGGCATGGCCAACCTCGCCATGGCCACGGGGAACATCGGCCGCGAGGGCGTCGGAGTCAACCCGCTGCGCGGTCAGAACAACGTGCAGGGCTCGTGCGACATGGGATCGTTCCCGCACGAGTTCAGCGGCTACCGGCACGTGTCCGACGACACCGTGCGCGTGCTCTTCGAGGAGGTTTGGGCACCGCGAGCTGCGCGCCGACCCGGGGCTGCGCATCCCCAACATGTTCGATGCCGCGTTGGCGGGCACCTTCCGCGGCCTCTTCGTGCAGGGCGAGGACGTCGCGCAGTCCGACCCGAACATCAACCACGTCCACGCCGCGCTGCGGTCGCTCGACACCCTCGTCGTGCAAGACCTCTTCCTCAACGAGACGGCCAAGTTCGCCCACGTCTTCTTCCCCGGCACGTCCTTCCTCGAGAAGGACGGCACCTTCACCAACGCCGAGCGGCGCATCAACCGGGTGCGGCCGCTGATGGATCCCAAGCCGGGCAAGGACGAGTGGCAGGTCGCCTGCGAGATCGCGACGGCCATGGGCTACCCGATGCACTACGACGACGCGTCGCAGATCATGGACGAGATCGCCCGCGTGACCCCGACCTTCGCCGGTGTCTCGTTCGCGCACCTCGACGAGGTCGGCAGCGTGCAGTGGCCGTGCAACGACGCGGCGCCCCAGGGCACGCCGATCATGCACGTCGACGGGTTCGTCCGCGGCCTCGGCCACTTCGCCCCGACGCCGTACGTCCCCACAGACGAGAAGGCGAACCGCAAGTTCCCGCTGCTGCTGACGACCGGGCGGATCCTGTCGCAGTACAACGTGGGCGCCCAGACAAGGCGTACTGCCAACGTCGAATGGCACCCCGAGGACATCCTCGAGCTGCACGAGGCGGACGCGTCCGAGCGCGGCATCTCCAGACGGCGACTGGGTCGCGCTGAGCAGCCGCGTCGGCGAGACGCACATGCGGGCGACTCGTGATCACCGACCGGGTGCCGCAGGGCGTCGTGTACACGACGTTCCACCACCCCGAGAGCGGCGCGAACGTCGTGACCACCGAGTACTCCGACTGGGCCACCAACTGCCCCGAGTACAAGGTGACCGCGGTGCAGATCCGTCCGGCCAACGCCGACGAGCCCCCCGAGGCGGTGCACCACATCGACGGCGCTGTGGTCAGCCTGGCGGACCTGGTGCGGATGGCCGACCAGATCGCCGCCAACCAGAGCTTCATGGCCGACGAGGACGCCTCGCGCGTCGTGGCCAACCACATCCGGCTCTTCTGGACGCCGTCGATGCAGCGAGACCTGCTGGACGCCGTGGCGTCGGGTCAGGTCGAGCTCAGCCCGGTTGCGCGACGGGCGATGGAGCAGCTGCAGCCGGCGTGAGGCGCTCCACGCCCGCGTAGACGTTGAACGAGTCGCCGCGCGAGAAGCCGACCAGGGTCAGCCCGGCATCACTGCGCCAGGTCGACGGCCAACGTCGACGGGCGCCGACACCGCCGCCAACAGCGGCACGCCGGCCATGACCGCCTTCTGCGTCAGCTCGAACGAGGCTCGACCGCTGACCTGGAGCAGCCAGGCGGACGCCGGCAGCGCGTCCTGCTGAAGCGCCCAGCCGACGACCTTGTCGACCGCGTTGTGGCGTCCGACGTCTTCGCGGACGCAGACGGGATCGCCGTCGAGGGTGAAGAGGGCGGCAGCGTGCAGACCTCCGGTGCGGTCGAACGCCGACTGGCGCACGGCGCAGTCGGTCCGGGCAGCTGGGTGACGACTCCGGTGTGCCGAGCGCGCTCGCGGCGTCCGGGCCGATCCGAGCCCGCGAGCGACGACGTCGGCGATGCGGTCGGTACCGCAGATGCCACAGGCGCTGCTGCCGGCGCCGAGCCGGCACCTCGGGTGGCGCCACGCCGTCACGGAGGCGTACCTCGACGGTGCTCTCGTCGCACGCCATGGCGCCGACGACCTGTGTCCGGCGCCCGCACGATGCCCTCGGAGACCAGCCAGCCGAGGGCCAGCTCGATGTCGTGGCCGGGGGTGCGCATCGTCGTGGCGGTGTCGACGCCGTTGATCCGGACCGTCAGGGGCTCCTCGACGGCGAGGCTGTCGACGACCTCGGTGGCGCGCCCGTCCCGCAGGCGCGTCATCCGGCGTCGGTCGACCAGTCGTCCCATCCCTCCATGGTGCCTCACGTTCCACGATCTGCACCCGCCGTTCCACCCCCTTGGGGGGTGCGGTGTGACACCGATCCCGATCTACGGGACTTTGGCCGCACCCATGCGAGGGAAATCGGGGGCGGACCGCCAGACGTGGTCAGAGCACCCGTACGTAGGGCGTGATGCAGGGCGGCCCGTCGGCGTGCTCGTACCGGACGCCGTGCGGCGTCGACCAGGACCGTGGCGCTGGACACCGTGCCGTGCTGCTCGGCGTGGATGCACGCCGGAGAACCGCCCCCCGGCGACTCGTGCGAGCGCAGCACCTCGCGCCAGCGCTCGACCAGGTCGGCGGCGTCTGTCGAGGCGGCAGGCGCCGCTTCGGCCTGCCGGAGGATCCGGACGGCCTTCGGGTCGGCCGGATCGTCGGGGTCCTGCTCGGTGATCACGTGGACGCCGGGGTCGAGCGCGCGAGTGCGGCGTCCGCTCGCGTCGTCCAGTCCCGTCCACAGCGCGGATGTCGGCGACAGGTAGAGGACGTTGACCGGGTTGTAGGCCGACGCCTCGAGCTCGCTCATCGACGTCGCCGCGCTGGTGTCGTCACCGGTCAGCACCTGGAGCGGTAGGCCACCACGCGACCGTCGGGCCGGGTCACGCGGTGGCAGCCGTCCGCCCGGGTGGCGGTTGGTCACGGCGCCGACCCGTCCCCCCGGGTCGACCGCCAGCCAGGTGCCACCGGCGACGCGATCCCGTCCGCCCCATCGCGGTGGTTCCTCGGCTCAGCAGCATCGGGGGGTCGCTGGGCCGCACGCGCAGCTCGTCGCGGTTGGCCGCCACGATCAGTGGCGCGTCGGCCATGCACTGGAACCCGACGACGACGGTGCACACACCCGTCACGGTATCGATCGGGCTTCACCGCCACAGACGGCGGCATGGGTGCGGTGAAAGTCCCGTAGATCGCAGGCGGTGTCACAGGGCACCCCCACGGGGCGGGGACAGCGGCACGCCTGTTCAGGGGGCGCGCAGGGCTTCGTAGGCCATCACCGCTGCGTGCAGGCTGGTGCACGCCTCAGCGGAGTCGAGGTCGACGCCGAGCACCTTCTCGATGGTCGTCAGGCGCTGGTAGAACGCCTGACGCGACAGGTGCGCCGCGTCGGCGGCCGCCGACTTGTTCCTCCCGTGGGACAGGTACACCTGCAGCGCCGCCAGCAGGTCGGTGTGGTTGCGTGCGTCGTGGTCGAGCAGCGGGCCCAGAGTCCGCTCGACGAAGGCCTGCAGGCGCGGGTCGCCGCCCAGCACGTAGAGCAGCCCACGCAGCTGCACGTCGGGAAGTTCGTAGTACGGCTTCTCGTCCGACGATCCCTGGGCCGCCTCTGCCGCGTGCGCCGCCTCGGCGAACGAACGCCGCACCGCGTCGAGGTCGCGCACGGGCGAGCCGACGCCGATGACCGGTCGCGCCACGTTCGAGGTGTCGGCCTTGGCCAGAACGTGCTGCGCCACCTTGGTGAGCAGCACGGACGGGTCGCCTCCCTCGGGCAGGGGCACCAGGACCCCGACCCGCCCGGGGCGGAGTGAGGCGACCAGCGCTCTGGTGTCTGCTGACCGCAGGGCCGCCGCCACCAGCTCGGCCTCGAGGTCACGCGGCCGGGCGTGCGGCTGGTGCGCCCGGTCGGCGCTGAGCTCGACGACCACGGCGACGAGCTCCCGACGAGCAGTGGGGACGCCGAGCGCGGCAGTCCGCGCATGGATGTCGTCGGCGGACTCGAAGCGCCGGTCGATGATGTCGGCCAGCGTGGTGCGATGCGCCTGCAGCTCCATGGGGTCCTGGTGCTGCTCCAGCAGCCGGTTCAGCGTGAGTGCGGTGGCGGCGCGCTCCAGGACCATCTGCTGGTGCGACGTGGGCACCCCGTCAGGCAGCAGCACCAGGCGTCCCCACACCTCGCCACGCGCCTCGACGGTGGCCACCAGCCATCCCTCAGGCCCGCAGACATCGCTGGGGGACGACGTCTCAGCGGCGCGAGATCGGGTGCTCCAGTCACGGAGCACGTCGTCCAACGCCCGATCTCCCGCGGCGTGGGCGACCACCTGGTGCACGAGGTTCTCGAAGACCACCGGGGAGCCGGAGAGACGACTCGCCTCGTGGACGATGGACGCCGCCGACGCCCCCTCGACGCAGAGCCGGGTGAACACGCGGTGCGCCGACTCCGAGGCGCGGAGCGCGCTGATCTGCTCCTCGACGATCAGCGAGTGGACCGCCTGCGTCACCTTCACGAAGCGCAGCTCACGGTGCAGGCTCACCAGGGGCAGGTCGTGCACGTTGCAGCCGCGGACGAGGGCGCGCGGCAGCTCGGTGAAGCGCCGGCCCAGCTCGACCACCAGGCCCGCCGCTCCGGCGGCGGCGAGCGTGTCGGCGTACCCGCGCAGGTCGACGTCCGTCGTGGGAAGCGCGATTCCCGTGGTGAGGATCAGCTCTCCCCCGGTCAGCAGCCCGGCGATGTCCGCGAGCTCGCTCACGTGGACCCAACGCACCGGGCCGTCCAGCCCGCGGCTGCCGGCGTCGACGCGGGGCAGCCCCACCGCGAGGGCCGGCAAGCGCCAGGACGTCGCGCACCCGCGGCAGGGCAGCGTCAGCCACGGTGTCCCGTCGGTCGTTCACCGTGCCTCCCCGCGGTCCACGAGTGCGGAAGCGTCCGGCGAGGGTAGCGACCGCCCGGCGGGCGGGTGGGAGGAGCCGACACGGTTCGGTCACAAACGGTAGACGGGTGCCGCGATCATCCCTTACGTTCCCCACCAGCGCAGCAGGCACCGCTGGGTGTGGACAGAGGCCCTTCCGCCGGACGACGTGCGGCGAGCAGGGCCTTTGACCGGAAGATCTCCCGTCCGGAGAGGGACGGGAGGGAGGGATCTTCGACCGCCGGTGCGGCTGCCATGGCCACCGCAGGGTGCGGGGCCAGGAGGGATCAGGCATGGCAAGGACGCGGAGGAGCCTGCGGATCGGGGCCGTGGCGAGCACAGCGCTGGTGGCGGCGATGCTGCCGATGGCGACACTGGGGGGTCAGGCCCAGGCACTCGAGCAGGACGGCAAGAACATCTTCGTCGTCGGTGTGCTGCAGGACGTCGACAACCTCAACCCCTTCAAGGGCATCACCGTCGCCGCGTACGAGTCGTGGGCGCTGGCCTACGACTACGCTGACCGGCTACAGCGCCGAGGACTTCTCGCCGGTGCCGCGGCTCGCCGAGTCGTGGGAGTCGTCCGAGGACGGCCTGACCTGGACGTACAACCTCGTCGACAACGCCACCTTCCACGACGGCGAGCCGCTGACGGCCGACGACGTGGTCTACACCTTCAACCGCATCATCGAGGGTGAGTCGATCGAACGCACGAACTACGGCAGCTACGTCAAGAACATCGAGACGGTCGAGGCGGTCGACGACTACACCGTCGAGATGACCATCAAAGAACCCTCGCCGATCATGAACAACCTTGCGGTGCCGATCCTGCCCGAGCACATCTGGAGCGAGATCGACGCCGACGAGCTCGCGCAAGTACACCAACGAGCCCGACTCCGACCCTCCGGGCATGGTGGGCTCCGGGCCGTTCATCATGACCGACGCGGTCAAGGGCCAGTACTACCGGTTCGAGACCAATCGAGGACTACTGGGGCGGCCCGCCGAACATCGACGGCGTCGAGTTCAAGATCTACCAGAACGACAACGGACTGGTCACCGCGCTGCAGAACGGTGAGATCGACTTCGCCGACGACGTCGAGGCCAACCTCTTCGACACGCTCGAGGGCGAGGACAACATCACGGCGAAGTCCTCGCAGTACTCCGGCTTCAACTACCTCACCTTCAACGGTGGTGCGCAGCTGACGGACGGCACGCCGATCGGTAACGGCCACCCGTCGCTGAAGGACCCGGTCGTCCGTGAGGCGATCCACTACGCGATCGACAAGGAGGCGTTGGTCGACCGCACGTTGAACGGCCGGGGCAGCCCGGGTGACACGTTCATCCCGCCGATCTACAGCGATTTCCACCTGACGATCGAAGACCCGATCACCTACGACCCCGACTACGCCAACCAGCTGCTGGACGACGCCGGGTACACGCAAGGGACCGGACGGTATCCGGACGATGCCTGACGGCTCGGACCCGCTCGTCTACCAGCTGTACTCGCGGCAGAACTCCAAGACGTCGCAGACGACGATCCAGCTGCTGCAGGGCTGGTTGGAGGCGATCGGCATCGACTCCAACGCCGAGTCGGTGTCCGAGGGACGGCTGTACGGCATCGCAGGTGACGGAACGTTCGACATGTACGAGTGGGGCTGGGTGGTCGAGCCTGACCCGGACTACCAGACCTCGGTCTTCACCTGCGACCAGATGAGCTACGAGTCGAAGAGCGGCAAGATCTGGGCCGGCCTCAACGACAGCTTCTACTGCAACGAGGAGTACGACCAGCTCTACGCGGACCAGGCGATCGAGATCGACCGGGACGCCCGCGCCGAGATCGTCAAGCAGATGCAGCAGATGGTCTACGACGCCAACGCCTACATCGTCACCGAGTACTACGACTACCTGCAGGCGTACCGCAGCGACCGGTACACCGGGTTCGTCGAGCAGCCGTCCGACAACGGAGCGATCCTGTTCCAGTACGGCATCTACTCGTACCTGAACATCGAGCCGGTGACCGGCGACTCGGGTGGTTCGGCGGCTCGGACGAGACGAACACCGCACTGATCGTGGGTGGCGTCGCCGCGGCAGCCGTGCTGGTGGGGCTCATCGTCTGGCTGACGACACGTGGTCGCCGTGGCAGCGGCGCCGACGTGGAGTAGCGGGTGGCGCAGATTGACCCTGGGGGAACCTCCGCCGGCGCGCTGGACCCGACCGAAGACGGTCGGGTCCAGCGCCCGTCGCGGGTGTCGGGTCTGGGACGGTTCACGGGACGCCGGCTGCTGACCGGTCTCGGGACCCTCGCGTTCGTGCTGGTCGTGAACTTCTTCATGTTCCAGATGCTTCCCGGCGACCCGCTCGCCCGTTACAAGGGCGCTCGGGAGATCTCCCCCGAGGACCTCGCCAAGCTGCGTGAGGAGCTCGACGCCCCGCTCTGGGAGCAGTTCTTCAACTACCTGAAGGACCCGCTGCAGCTCGACTCGTTCTCCACCATCCAGGGCAAGCCGGTCTGGGACGTGATCGGCGAGGCGATGCCGTGGACGCTGATCCTGCTCGGCACCTCCACGCTGCTGGCCACGGTGATCGGCATCTGGATCGGCATCCGCGCGGGATGGAACGCGGGGCAGCCGGTTCGACAAGATCTCGACCGGCGTCACGCTCTTCCTCTACGCGACGCCTGAGTTCTGGCTCGGCCTGATCCTCATCCTGGTCTTCTCCACCGGCATCGGGCCCTTCCCCGGCATCTTCCCGAGTGGCTCCAGCATCGGCGTCGGGGCTTGATCCGTGGACGCTCGAGGGCATGATCAGCATCGCCTTCCACACGGTGCTGCCAGCCTGCGCGCTGGCCGCCGTCTACCTCGCCGACTACTCGCTCATCATGCGTGCCTCGATGGTGGACGAGCTGGGGCAGGACTACCTGATGACGGCGCGAGCCAAGGGGCTGATGGACCGCGCGATCCGACGCGGTCACGCGGTGCCGAACGCCTCGCTGCCGACCATCACCCTGATCTTCCTCAACATCGGCTTCATCATCGGCGGTGCCATCACCGTCGAGACGGTCTTCTCCTATCCGGGGCTGGGTCTGCTGACGTGGAACGCGGTGCAGGCGCAGGACCTGCCGCTGCTGCAGGCGCTCTTCCTGCTCTTCAGCGTCTCGGTGATCGTCTTCAACATCATCGCCGACCTCGTCATCGCGGTCGATCGACCCGAGGATCCGGCGTATGAGCGCCGACCGACGCTCGAGCCGCCAGTGCTTCGCGTCGCCGCGATCGATCGCGTGGAAGCGTCGTCGCATTGCCGTCGCCGCGCTTCGCCCAGACCTTCGCCAAGCACCGCACCGGCATGCTCGGCGTCGGCATCCTGCTGTTCTTCATCGTCGTGGCGCTTGCTGCGCCGCTGATCTTTCCCGACTCCCTGCTCGACCCGAACGAGAACCTTGGCCAACGACGACCTGGCGCCCGCCGAGCGGGGAGTTCTACTACTGGCTGGGAACCGACGACCTCGGGCGCTCGGTGCTCGCCGAGCTCGCCTGGGGCGCGCGGCCCGTCACTGATCATCGGCATCCTGGCGTCGTTGATCGCGATGGTGATCGGCACCCTGGTCGGCATCGCCAGCGGTCACTTCCGCGGACTCTTCGGCGCCGCCATGGAACGCCTCACCGACTGGTTCCTGGTGCTGCCCTTCGTCCCGCTGGTGATCGTGCTGCAGGCGGTGCTCGGGCAGACGTCGATCTGGATCACCGTGCTCGTCCTCGGGGTCACGTCATGGCCCGGAACGGCCCGCCTGGTCCGGGCCCAGACGCTGAGCGTCGAAGCCCGCCCGTACATCGAGCGGGCCAAGGTGCTCGGCAACAGCGACTGGAAGCAGATGACGCGGCACGTCCTGCCCAACGTCACGCCGCTGGTCATCGCCAACACCACGCTGACGGTGGCCATCGTCATCCTGTCGATGACGGTGCTGGGCTTCCTCGGGCTGCTGGACCCCAACGCAGATCTCCTGGGGAAGCATGCTCGACAGCGCGGACTACGTCAGGCGCCGCGCTGCGCGGTGCGTGGTGGTTCCTGCTGCCGCCCGGCCTCTGCGTCATCGCGGTCGTGCTGGCCTTCACCCTGATCGGCCGTACCCTCGAGGTCGTGCTGAACCCGCGCCTGGGAAGTGAGTGACCGTGGCCGTTCTGGAGATGAGGGACGTCTCGCTCACCTATCACCCGGCCGAGGGACCAGTGCCGGCGGTTCGCGGCGTCAACCTCGCGGTCGAGGCCGGCGAGGTGCTCGGGGTTGCCGGCGAGTCCGGCTGCGGCAAGTCCACCCTGATCTCGACGGTGCTGCGTCTCTACCCGAAGAGCGCCACGGTCGAGGGCGAGGTGCTCGTCGACGGCGAGAACGTCTTCGACATGAAGTGGAACCGCATGCGAGCCGTGCGGTGGGGTGAGGCGGCGGTCGTCTTCCAGGGCGCCCTGCACTCGCTCAACCCGATCCAGCGGATCGGCAAGCAGCTCGCCGAACCGATCCTGCTGCACGAGAAGGGCGCCACCGAGGCGTCCGCCCAACGCAAGGTGCGCGAGCTGCTCGAGCAGGTCGGGCTGCCCGCCCGGCACGCCAACGCCTACCCGCACCAGCTCTCCGGTGGTCAGAAGCAGCGCGATCATGATCGCCCTGGCCTTGACCTGCGACCCCAAGGTGCTGCTCTGCGACGAGCCCACGACGGCGCTCGACGTCATGGTGCAGGCGCAGATCCTCGACCTGCTCAAGGGGATCGCGCGCGAGCGCTCGATGGGGATGGTCATCATCAGCCACGACCTGTCGGTGCTCGCGACCAACTGCGACCGGATCGCCATCATGTACGCGGGCCGCGTGGTCGAGGAAGGCAACGGCCAACGAGCTCTTCTCCGCACCCGCCCACCCGTACACGCGAGCGCTGATGGGGGCGTTCCCGACGATCGGTGACGACACGTCGCGGTACGCACCCTCCGGGCTCCCCGGTGACCCCCCGTTCCCCGGTGACCTGCCGTCGGGGTGCTCGTTCCACCCCCGCTGCCCCCGCGCCACCGACGAATGCACCACGGTCGACGTCGAGCTCGAACCGTTCGGCCCAGCGCGTCAGGTGGCGTGCATCCACGCCGACGAAGGAGCTGTCGCCCCGTGACCGCCGCCGCCGAGGACCACTCCCCATGACCACGACGGACACCGTGGTCGAGGTCGACGACCTGCACGTCACGTTCGCTGGTCGCGAGGGTGGCACCGCCAGGGCTGTCGACGGGGTCAACCTGGCGATCCGCAAGGGCGAGATCGTCGCCATGGTGGGGGAGTCGGGCTGCGGCAAGACCACCCTCGCGCGGACGATCCTCGGGCTGGAGAAGCCGGCGTCGGGTGAGGTGCGCTTCCACGGTGAACCCCTGAACGTACAGCGGACGCGGACTCAAGGCCTACCGCAAGCACGTGCAGCTGGTGCTGCAGGACCCGACCGGGTCGCTGAACCCGCGTCACTCGGTGTACGAGGCGGTGGCCGAAGGTCCGCGGACGCACGGCATGGAGGACGAGACGGGTCGCGTCAGTCGCGCCCTGTCAGCGGCAGGGTTGCGACCGCCGGAGCGGTTCTTCCTGCGCTACCCGCACGAGCTCTCCGGTGGTCAGCGACAGCGCGTGGTGATCGCCGGCGCACTGGCGCTCGACCCTGAGGTCATCATCGCTGACGAGCCGGTCAGCAGCCTCGACGCCTCGGTCCGGGGCGAGATCCTGGCGCTGATGCTGAAGCTCCGTGAAGAGCTCGGGCTCACCCTGCTCGTCGTCACGCACGACCTCGGCCTGGCCTGGAACATCGCCGACCGGATCGTGGTGATGTACCTCGGCCGCGTCGTCGAGCAAGGTCCGACCGAGGAGGTGCTCAGCAACCCTCAGCACCCCTACACGCGGGCGCTGCTGTCGGTCGTGCCCGAGATGCACGGCATGGAGCAGATCGTGCTCACGGGAGAGACCCCGGACCCCACCAAGATCCCCAGTGGCTGCCGCTTCCACCCACGGTGCCAGGAGGTCCGGGACGGCGTCGCCGAGCGCGCCGGCGTCCTCACCGCCTGCTCGACGGTCAGCCCGGCGATCCTGCCGCCGAGCATCCCCATCGGGGTGGGCACCCACGACCTGACCCACGACGCCGCCTGCCACCTGGTGAACAGCCCGCCGACTGCGTAGTTGGTGGACGCGGGAACGCGTCGAGTGTGTGGCCTACAGGTAGGGGCCGCTGCTGCGGGGTCCCGGTGCCTCTTGCGGCATCTCCTGACCGGACCCTGCGGGTAGCGCCGCGCGGCGGCGCATCTCCTCGAACTGGGCGCGGGCCGCCACCTGCTGGGCGAACAGCGCGGTCTGGATCCCGTGGAAGAGCCCCTCGAGCCAGCCCACCAGCTGCGCCTGGGCGATCCGCAGCTCGGCCTCGCTGGGCACGCCGTCGTCGGTGAAGGGCAACGAGATCCGCTCGAGCTCCTCGGTCAGCTCGGGCGCGAGCCCGTCCTCGAGCTCGGCGATCGACCGCCGGTGGATCTCCTTGAGGCGCGCCCGGCCCGCCTCGTCCAGCGGTGCGCTGCGCACCTCCTCGAGCAGCTGCTTGATCATGGTGCCGATCCGCATGACCTTGCCGGGCTCCTCGACGAGCTCGGTGATCGACTGCTGGCCGTCACCACTGTCGGAGTCGACCTCGCCCACGGGCTCCCCGTCGGGTCCCACGATCACGATGCGGTTGGCGTCACTGTCCGGCTGCGTCATGAAGACATCTTCCCCCAGAAATGGGTTTGCCAACCCGCGGGGGTGCCGTCAGGGTGACCGGGTGGACCACAGCAGGCTGTCTCGGCGTCCTCCCTGGCCACGAGGTGCGTGCCGCGTCGTTCGACGACGTCCCGGCGATCACGGCCCACATCGGTCGGGTGACGACCGCCCTGCTGGGCTATCCGGACGCCTCCGAGGCCGACGTGCGCGACGACCTCACCGGGCTCCGCTTCGACATCACGCGGGACACCGTCGTGGCAGTGCGCGCCGACGGAGACGTCGTCGTCTACGCGCAGGGTTTCGACGAGAACGACGACTACGCGTGGATGGACGTCTACGTCGATCCACGCCTCGAGGCCACCAACTTCGATGCGGTGGCCGATGCCACGGTGGCCACCTGCCTCGAGCAGATCCGCTCTTCGGTGGTGGCGCGCGGGGGGTCAGGCACGCAGGTGAAGGCCGGCATCTACCAGCAGGAGTCACAGATGCGGGCGGCCTACGAGCGGGCCGGGCTGTCCGTGGATGCCCTCTACTGGCGCATGGCGGTCGAGCTGACGCCAGACGCTGACTACACCTTCAGCCTTCCTCCGGGGGTGCAGATCCGTCGGGTCGACCCGGACGACGATGGCGTGCTGCGAGTCGCACTCGACCTGCAGAACGAGGCTTTCAGCGAGCACCACGGCAGCTCGCAGCAGTCGTTCGACGACTTCCGGGTGTTCTGGCGCGGTACCGAGAAGTACGACCCGGAGGCATGGTGGTTCGCCTATCGAGACGGTGAGCCTGTGGGCATGCTGCTGGGTGACAACTCCCGCGGCGACGCCGACGGTCGGATACGTGCGTTCGCTCGGCGTCCTGAAGCGGGCGCGTGGGCAGGGGATCGCAAAGGCGTTGCTGCTCAACGCCTTTGACGACTACCGCAGGCGTGGACGCACCGCACTGCAGCTGGGAGTGGACTCCAACAACGCCACGGGCGCGACGCGCCTCTACGAGGGACTGGGCATGAAGGTGATCGTCTCGACTCTCTCCCTGACCCGTGAGCTCACGGTCTGACCACGGCGGACGCGCTCAGGTGTCACCCAGGGCCGCGCTCGGCAGACCTTGGGGGAAGGCGACTCGCTCGAGGAAGGCGTCCACGAGGGCGAAGCAGCGCCGTCGGTTCTGCTCGGCCAGCTGCTCGCTCTGGGAGTAGACCGCCTCGAGGTCGACCCCATGCTTCTCGGCATCGGCGGCGGCGTCCCGCCCCCACCGGCGGATGATCTCGGTCGACACCTCGGGGTGGAACTGCAGCGCCAGCATCCGGCCGAGCCGGTACGCCTGCGGCCCCGCCTCGGTCGAGGCGAACACCTCGGCGTCCGCGGGCGGGGTGAACTTGTCGACGTGGTACTCGAACCACGGACCAGGCGGCGCGAGCTCGGCGTCCTGTGACTGCACGTCGAACCAGCCGATCTCGGTGCGGAGTGCCGGCTCGACCGAGCCGCCGAGGGCGTGCGACATCAGCTGTCCGCCGTAGCAGATTCCGAGCAGGGGGAGGTCGGCGTCGGCAGCGCGACGAACGGCGTCGGACTCGCGGTCGACGTGGTTGCTGACCCGCTCCCAGTAGACCGACCAGTCGGAACCGAGCAGCACGACGAGGTCGACGCCGTCGAGGTCGATGTCACCCGCCCCGTCCCGGTGGAAGACCGCGAGCTCGAAACCGCGCTGCCGCAGACGGTCCCCGACGTGACCCGCGTCGTCGTCACCGGAGTTGGCGATCACCAGAGCTTTCACACGCGCAGGCTACGACAGCGTCGTCGACGACCCGTCCGCGGCATCGACCACCACTCACTCGGGGCGTCGTCGCGTGAGGCCGAGAACCGTCAGGTCAGGGCAGTCGCCAGTCCACGGGCTCCCCACCCTGCGCCGTGAGCGCCGCGTTGGCCCGGCTGAACGGCCGCGAGCCGAAGAAGCCGCGGGACGCCGACAGTGGGCTCGGGTGGACGCTGGCGACCTGCGGGACGTCGCCCAGCATCGGGGCCAAGCCCTGGGCGTCGCGCCCCCACAGGACGGCCACCAGGGGACCGCCCCTCGTCGCAAGTGCCGCGATGGCCGCTTCGGTCACCTGCTCCCAGCCTTTGCCGCGGTGGGACGCCGGCGCACCCGGCTGCACGGTGAGGACCCTGTTGAGCAGCATCACCCCCTTCGCTGCCCAGGGCGAAAGGTCGCCTGTGCTGGGGTAGGGCAGGCCGAGGTCGTCGACGTACTCGGTGAAGATGTTCGCCAGGCTCTTGGGCAGCGGCCGCACCTCGGGAGCCACCGAGAACGACAGCCCGACCGCATGACCGGGTGTGGGGTAAGGGTCCTGTCCGACGATCAGCACGCGTACCGCGTCCAGCGGGGTACGGAACGCGCGCAGCACGTTCTCGCCGGCCGGCAGGTAGCCGCGTCCCGCCGCGATCTCCGCGCGCAGAAAGGCTCCGACCGCGGCGATGGTGTCGGCCTGGGGCTCGAGGGCGGGAAGCCACGACGCGTCGACCAGCTCGGACAGTGGACGCGGGGCCATGACCGTCAGCGTAGGGGTGCGTAGCTACCGTGGTCCGGTGACCTTCACGCTCGAGCGGGTGCGCTACGACTCGGCCCTCGCGCAGCAGCTGATCGAGGAGCTGCAGGAGGAGTACGTGTTGAGGTATGGCGGACGCGACGAGACGCCGGTCGATCCCGACGACTTTGCCCCACCCCTTGGCTCGTTCCTTCTCGTCTATCGCGACGGCGAGGTGGTGGGGTGTGCGGGCATGCGTCGGAGGTCGGAATCGGACGTCGAGGTCAAACGCATGTTCGTGCGACGGCCGTTCCGTGGACGCGGCTACTCACGCGACTTGCTCGCCCTGGTCGAGGAGGAGGCTCGGACGTTGGGCTTCTCACGCGCCCTGATGGAGACCGGCCTCGGGCAGCCTGAGGCGATGCACCTGTACGAGACCAGTGGCTACGAGCGAATCCCCGGGTTTGGGCATTACCGCAACGAGCCGCAGAACCGCTGCTACGCCAAGACGCTCTGATCGTTCGCTGAGTACGGTCTGGACGCTGGACGATGGCGGAGGGTGAGGGATTTGAACCCCCGGATGCTCGCGCATCGCTCGCTTTCAAGGCGAGTGCAATCGGCCGCTCTGCCAACCCTCCTGGAACGGGGCCATTGTGCCGCACCGATTCCTACGCCAGGGCGCCAGGATTACCCGTCCTGCGGCGTGACCGTGGCGGTCTGGCGTCGAAAGTAGGTGGTGAGCCGGGCGAAACCCTCGGCGAGCGGCACCCGTGGCGTCCACTGCAGGGCCTCGCGGGTGCGTCGCTGGTCGAACCAGTGCGCCGTCGACAGCTGCTCGGCCAGGAAGCGTGTCATCGGCGGCTCCTCGTGGCGTCCGGACGCCGTCCACGCCCGCTCCACGACGAACCCGGCACCGGACGCCAGCGCGCGCGGCACCGACCTGGTCGGCTCCGGCACACCTGCGGCGCGACAGATCCGGGTGAGCAGCTCGGCGACGGTGCGTGGCTCGCCGTTGCTGACCACGAAGGCCTGGCCGCTGAGGGCATCGGCGCGATCGAGGGCGGCAACCAGTGCATCGGCGGCGTTGTCGAGGTACGTCGTGTCGATCAGCGCCGTGCCGCCGTCGATGAGCACCAGCCGGCCGGACGCGGCACGCTCCACGATGCGTCCCACCAGCTGGGTGTCGCCCGGACCCCAGACCAGGTGCGGGCGCACGGCCACGACCGAGAGCCCGTCATCCGCCTCCGCCAGGGCCAGCTGCTCGGCCTTCGCCTTGCTGCGCGCGTAGTGGCCGTGGACACGTTCGGGGTCGGCGGGGTCGGCGCCTGCGCCCATCAGCGGGTCACCGACGTGGGCGACCGATGGCGACGACACGTGGACCAGTCGCCGGACGCCGTGCGTGCGACACGCGGCCACGACGTTCTCGGTGCCGCCGACGTTGATCGACTCGAACTCCTGCCATGGCCCGGTCACGGACACCTTCGCGGCGAGATGCACCACAGCGTCTGCACCGCGAACCGCGCTCGACACCGCCGCGGCATCGCGGATGTCGCCGCGAGCCTGCAGCCAACCTCCTGACGCCTCACCGCGCTGCAATGTCACGACGTTGTCACCGCGGTCGACGAGTCGCTGGGCGACTGCCGCTCCGAGCAGGCTGGTCCCGCCGGTCACCAGGACCTTCACGGCGACGCCGAGCCCTCGCCGGACAGGACGCGGGTGGCCCACACCGCCACACCGGTCCGGTCGATCTTCGAGTTGTGACGGATGTCGACCGGCAGCTCCTTGACCACCAGCACTGCTGCCAGGTCGATGCCCGCCGCCGCGCGCACCGCGTCCGTGAGCCCGAGTGACGCCACCCCCGTCGGCTGCGACGGCGCCTCCACGACGGCGACAGCGACCTGGCCCCCGACCGGCCCCACCCCGACAACAGCCGCGAGCCGTACGTCGTCGAGCCCTTCGATCCGCTGTTCGGGTCCGACCGGGGTGATGACGCCCGACGGCGTGGTCACCACGTGCACGAGGCGCCCCTCGATCCACAGCCGTCCCTCGGGGTCGAGGTGCCCGACGTCGCCGGTGCGGTGCCACCCGTGGTCGCGTGCACTGTCACGTTGCGTCGCCCACAGCTGGTCGTAGTGGTCCTTGACGTGCGGTCCGCGCACGCAGACCTCACCCGTCACACCGGCCTCGTCGGTCAGTGCACCCGCAGCGGTGCCGTCGGCAGTCAGCGGGCTCACCGACACCTGGACACCGCGAACGGGGTGACCGACCAGGATCCCGTCGCGCATCTCGGCAGCGTCCAGCTCGGCGAGCGTGACGTCTGCGACGGGGAGGGCTTCGGTCATCCCGTAGGGGGTGTGCGCCTCGCACCCCCCGATCAGGTCGGACGCCGCCCGCAGCGTCTCGCGTGGCACGGGCGCACCTGCGGACAGCAGCAGTCTCACGCGCGCGCACCGCGCACGCTGGGCGTCGTCGAGCCCTGAGGCCGTCCTCACGATGCTCCGCAGTGCGGCCGGGGCCGCGAACACCAGTGAGGCGTTCACCGCGGCGACGGCGTCGGCGAGCGTGCGAGCGGTGAGAGTCCCGGGCTTGGTGACGTCCATGGCGGGAACGACAGAGGCGATGCCGAGCGCGGGACCGTAGAGGGCGAAAGGGGCGAAGGCAGCGACCAGGCGATCGTCGGCCTCGATGCCGAAGGTGTCGCGCACCAGATCACGCTGCGCCTCGAGCTGCGCATGCCGGTAGACGACGCCCTTGGCGGGGCCGGTGGCCCCGGAGGTGAACAGCACCGCTGCCTCTGCCGTGACCGGCGGCGTGGTCGAGGTCGGCAGCTGCTTCCCGATCTGGACCAGCTCGGCGAGGGTGTAGTCGACACCGAGAGCGCGCCGCAGGCCCGGCGCGAAGCCACCGACGGAGATGTACGTGCCGGTGAGACCCATACCCTTGGCCGCTGAGAGCCCTCGCGCGACCCCGATGACATGTTGCGCGTCGGCCCCACGCAGTGCCCGGCGCAGCCCTGGCAGTCCGAGGCCGGCGTCGGCGATCACGGGTACGGCACCCGCGCGCCAGGTCGCGTAGAGAACGGCGGTGAGGTCGGCGCCGGGCGGAACGAGCAGGGCGACTCGGTCCTGCGGCTGGACGCCGATCGCGGTCAGTCCCGCGGAGAGGTCCCGCACTGTGTCGTGCAGCTGGCGCCAGGTGATCGTGCGAGCCGGCCCGCGGCGTCCCATCTCGACGACGGCGACGCCGGTGTCCGCGGACCGTGCCTCGAGCGCCGACCACAGGGTGCGTCGTTCGGCGGTGGACGCCGGCAGCAGCGGTGGGTGGACGCGGAGGTCGCGCGTGCGCCCGGCCGCGAGGTCGTCGGCGAACCGCTGCACCACCTCGGCGACGGGGGCGTCCTCGATGACGAGGTGTCCGGCACCTTCGAAACGGTGGGTCTGGGCGTGGGGGAGCCGCTGCTGCAGGTCGCGCAGGTAGCGCGGGGCGAACACCGGGTCACGCGGTCCCCAGACGAGCAACGTCGGCACATCGCGCAAGGAGCCGAGCCCGTCCGCGACGGCGTCCAGAGCGGGACGACTCGGGTGGTCGTCCTCCAGCGGGATGTCGGCGACGAAGTCCGCGATCGCCTGCCGCCGGGACGCGGAACGATAAGGCGCGCGGTACGCGGCGGCGACCTCCTTGGGCAGCGTCGGGTGGGCGAGCCGCAGCGTCCCGTCGAGGAACGCGCGCGTACGTTGCGTGACGGTGCGCAGCAGCCGACCCGACCGCGCGGTGGCGATCAGCGGGGGGACGCCGGTCGCGTCCGGCTGGCTCACCGCCGTGTTGAGCAGCACGACGCCACTGACGAGGTCTGGGTGGCGCTGCGACCACCCGAGGGCGATGGGACCGCCCCAGTCGTGGGCCACGAGCAGGACCGGGCCCTCGACCTCGAGCGTGGCGGTCAGGGCATCGAGCTCGTCGATCCGGTCGGCGAGCCGGTGCATCCGCCCTGTGCGCTCCGAGAAGCCCATGCCGAGGTGGTCGGGCGCCACCACGCGCCACCGGTCCCCGAGCCCGGCCACCAATGACCGGAAGGTGTACGACCAGGTGGGGTTGCCGTGGATGCAGAGGACGGTGCCGACGGCCTGACCGTCCGGCGTGCGGTCCAGGACGTGCCACGTGCGTGAGACGCCGGAGGAGTCCGGCGACTGCACCAGTCGGGACCAGGTGGGGTCGAGCCCCGGGAGGTCACGCGCGGGCAGCGACGCGTCAGTCACCAGACGATTTCGCAGAACGCGGTGTTCAGGCCGGACCCGATGCCCATGCAGAGCACCCGGTCACCGGGCATCAAGGAGTCCACCTCGTGGGCGAGGGTGAAAGGCACGGATGCCGGGCCGATGTTGCCGAAGAAGGGGAAGGACAGCGGGACCTTCTTCTGGTCGATGCCGAGACGCTCGCAGAGCGCGCTGGTGTGCACGCGGGACACCTGATGGATGATGAAGCGGTCGCAGCTGGACCAGTCGAACTCGTCGGCCGTCTGCCAGGCAGCCTCGGCGAGGTCGAGTCCGGCCTCCATCAGCCCCCGCGCGTCGGTGCGCATGCGGTTGACGTCGCCGACGCACAGCTCGTGGTGCTCGGTGCCGGCGCGTGAGACGCCGCCGATCACGCGGTGTCCCTCGCTGTGCACGTCGCTGCGGCCCAGCACCATGGCGGCGGCGCCCGAGCCGAGGGTGAGGGTGGCGAACTCGCTGAAGAAGTCACCGGTCGTGGCCGTCGGGGCGCACAGACGCTTGATGGTGTTCTCCTGCACCTCCTGCGCGTCCTCGCCGTTGACGACGAGCGCGTAGTCGATGTGCCCGGCATCGATCATCGTCGCCGCGATGTGGATGCCGTTGACGAAGCCGAGGCACGCGTTGGCGAGGTCGAAGTTCATCGCCGATGGTGGCAGGCCCAGCTTGTGGTGGATCTCGACGGCGGTCGAGGGCTCGAGGAAGGCGCGAGAGACCGACGAGTTGATCATGAGGCCGATCTGCGAGGGATCGATGCCGGCTTGGGCGAGCGCCTTGGCCCCGGCAGCGACGGCGCCGTCGACGAAGGTCATGCCTTCGGGCCACCACCGGCGCTCGTGGATGCCGGCCAAGCCCTCGAGCAGCCCCGGACGCAGACCCAGTCGCTCGTAGGCGGGAGCGAGCTGCTCATCGAGCTCGGCGGACGACACGACCACGGGAGCCTCGGCCGCCACGACCGACAGCACCGAGGTGCGCGCGTGGCGGAAGGTGGAATTGCCGTCCATCGGATCCTCTCTGGGTAACCGCGAAAGTGTCGCATGCGCGGCCCGCCGGGGCCGAATCCAGGCCCGGCGCTCCTCAGAGGTCGGCCACGATGCCGATGCCGTGCCTCCGCGCGTCCCCCGCCGCCTCCAGCCGGCCGTCGGGGTGCCGCCGCACGGCGTTCACCCCGCCGAAGTAGAGGCTGGGCCGCGTCCACCGGTTGACCGGGAGCTGCCCGGCGAGCTCGGACGCGACCTCCTGCGGCACGTCGTGCTCGAGCTGTGCGGTCTCGCCGTCGAAGTGGACACGAGGCGCGTCCACCGCCTCGGCCAGCGGGTCGCCCGCGACCAGGCGCACGATCGTCTGCAGCAGGGCGCTCCGGATCCGTTCGCTGCCGCCGCTGCCGATGGCGACCACGGACCCGTCCGGGAGGTCGAGCAGGCTCGGCGCCATCATCGACGCGACCCGCGTGCCGGGTGACGCGCCGTGGAACCCCCCGGGGTGCAGGTCGGCCTCTCCCATCATGTTGTTCAGCTGCACGCCGGTGCCCGGCACGAGAACGCCGGAGCACGATCCGTTCGAGGTCGTCATCGAGACGACCATGCCCTCGGCATCCACCACGCTGATGTGCGTCGTCCCCTTGCTCGAGGTCGGGAGAGTCGGTTCGCCCTTCTGGGCCGTGGTAGCCGCGTGCAGCGCGTGCACGAGGTCCGCCGCGGTGGGGTGTCGCGCGGCGTGCTCACGCTCCACCTCGACCAGCGACCGCCCGACGATCGCCCCCCCGAACGACGGGGGAGGGTTCGTGGTCAAGGTCGCACCGCGGTACTGGACCCGGTGAGGGTCGCGCTGGTGGACGCGGTACGCGTCGAGGTCGTCGGCGGTCAACAGGCCGTCGTGCTGACGCATGAGCGCGACGGTCGGCGCGGCCTCCGGGACGTCCGACCAGCCGTCGGGATCGAGGCGCCCGAGCTCCTCGAGGAAGTCGGCGTAGGCAGGGTTGACCAACCGGCCACCCGCCGCCGGAGGCTCGCCCCCCAGGAGAAAGAGGTCAGCGGCCTCGGCGGTCAGCCCCAAGATGTCCCGCAGCAGCTGCAGGACCTCCGCCTGGGTCGGGCTCAGGACTGCCCCGCGGCGGGCGAGGGTGGCCGCCGGGGCGACCACGTCGGCAAGGGGCAGCCGTCCCAGTCGACGGTGCGCGGCCAGGTAGCCGGGGAGCACTCCGGGGACGGCGACGGACCCGTACCCGGCGTGGAAGACCTGCTCGGCGCCGGAGAAGTCGACCGTGACCGGGGTGAAGTGCGGGGTGAGGTCCTCGGTGGGCAGCCCTCGACCGGGGGTGTCGACGAAGAAGTCGAGCAGCTCTGTGCCGCCGTCCGGGGTACGGCAGAGCAGGAACCCTCCACCGCCGAGGCTGGTCAGCCCGGGTTCGGCGACAGCGGCGGCACAGCCCGCGGCTACGGCGGCGTCCACCGCGTTGCCGCCGGTGCGCAGCACCGTCAGGGCGGCCTCCACCGTCTGGTGGTCACCGGCAGCGACTGCTGCCTGGTGCCGTCCGCTGCCTGCCACGGTCCCGGAGCGTAACCAGCCCGCGTTACCGCAGGTCACCCGGTCGGACCACCGCAGGGTGGCTAACCCGGATGGGTCAAGCGGGGGGCTGTGGGTGCCGACACCAGAGGGGTCACGCGTACCTCCGTGCGGCGCGCCGGCCTGCCGGCGTCCGTCCGCGTGCGTCGGGACGGACGGGGACGCGACGAGCCAGGAAGGTGGGGATGGACAACCCACGGCAGTTGGCCCGCACCGGGGCTCTTGCGGCATGGGTGAACGCCGTCCTCGGGCTGGTGCTGACGTTGCTCATCGACACCGCCGACGAGTCGGTGCCGGTGGCCCTGATCCCCGCGCTGGTGTGGTGCGCCCTCGGCCTGGCCTTCGCCGGGATGCTGACCGTCCTTGCGCGTCGGGTGAGCACCTCGGGCATCGAACAGGGCAACCGACGCCTGGCGCATGCGCTGATCACGACCGAGATGGTCTGGGTGGCGGGTCTCGTGGCGCTCACCGGGGGCTTGCGCAGCCCGGTGTGGGTCCTGTTCGTCACCGTGGCGGTGTTCGTCGCCGACGTCGTCGAACGCAAGGGACTGGCCACCTTCACACTTCTGGCGCTCGGCATGCTGTTCGCCGCCGCCTTGGCCTCCGGCACGTTCAGTCTGCAGGTTCTTCCCTGGCTGCTGGCTGCTGCTGCCATCATCCCGCTGACGGTGGGCTTCGACGAGATGCTCAAGTCCGGCATCCATGAGGGCCACCACACCCGCCTGCAGCGGGCCGTCGAGGAGCTCTCCGTGTCGCTGGGCCAGGCCGCTGAGGGCGACCTGGCCGTCAGCATCCCGACTCCCGATGATGACGACGAAGCTCTGCATGCGCTGTCGATCAACATCGACGAGACCTTGGTGTCTCTGCGGATGCTGGTCGACCGCGTCCGCGACGGAGGCGAGCGGATCTCCGAGAGCGCCCAGGAGCTTCAGTCGGCGGCGGAGCTGCAGGCGCTCGCCTCGGGCAAGCAGTCCGGGGCGGTGACAGAGTCCACGGCGACCCTGCAGCAGCTGGCGGACATGGCCGAGGCGATCGCCGGCTCGAGCGCCGAGGTCGTCGAGCACGCCGCCCTCACCTTCCGGTTCGCCGAGGAGGGACAGGAGGCTGTCACCAACGCCGTCGATGCGATCGACGCGATCGCGCACCGCTCACGGCTGGTGGCCGAACGCACCGCAGCGCTCGCCGACAAGTCGGGCGAGATCGGCCGGATCCTCGACGTCATCGACGAGCTCGCCAACCAGACCAACCTGCTGGCGCTGAATGCGGCGATCGAGGCGGCTCGCGCCGGGGAGCACGGTCGCGGGTTCGCGGTCGTCGCTGCCGAGGTGCGCAAGCTGTCTGAGCGGGCACAGGCGTCCACCAAGCAGATCCAGGGCATCGTCGCCGAGATCCAGTCGGAGATGCGGGCGACGACCGCCGCCACGGCTGAGGGCGCCGAAGAGGTGCTGAACGGGGTCGCGCTGGCGCGCGACGTCGTCACCGTGCTGGAACGAATCTCCGAGGTCGCCGACGAGACGACGACCGCTGCTCGGGAGATCTCCAACGCGAGCCAGCAGCAGAAGCACGCCTCGGCGGAGGTGGCATCGGTGATGGGTGACGTCGTCGGTGTCTCGGAGCAGACGGCGTCCGGCTCCCGCGAGGCTGCCCACGCAGCAGCATCTTTGACGTCGCTGGCCGACGACCTGCGCGAGTCGATCTCCCGCTTCCGCATCTGACGCCCGCGAGGGCGTCCACCCGGCCGCCTGACCGGACCTCTGACAGAGTGACGGGGATGAGCGCCGCGCCCTCGCTCCGCGAAGCCACCCGGACCTGGGCCTACGTGGGCGTCAACAGCTTCGGGGGACCGGCCGGGCAGATCGCCGTGATGCACCGGGTCGTCGTGGACGAGCGGCGTTGGGTCGACGAGAAGCGGTACCTGCACGCGCTCAACTTCTGCATGGTGCTCCCTGGTCCGGAGGCGTTGCAGCTCGCGGTCTACCTCGGCTGGGTGATGAACGGGGTGGGTGGTGGCCTCTTGGCCGGCGTGCTGTTCGTGCTGCCCGGGTTGTTCGTGATGGCTCGTTCTCGCCGCCGTGTACTCCGCCTTCGGTGATGTCACGTGGATCTCTGCCCTGCTGTTCGGCATCCAGGCGGCCGTGGTGGCGGTGGTCGTGCAGGCGCTGGTCCGCGTGGGACGCCGGGCGCTGCGGACGCCGCTGCTGGTCGGTCTCGCGGTCACCGCGTTCGTGGCACTGGCTCTGTTCGACGTGCCGTTCCCGTTCGTGGTCGTCGCGGCATTGTTGGTCGGTTGGCTCGTCGGTCGTCGCTCTCCGGACGCGCTACGCGTCACCGTCGACGCCGACGACGAGGTCGATCACGTCCCGGTCGAGGCCGCACGAGCAGCACGACGTGCGGGGGTGGCCGCCTTCGTCCTTTGGCTGCTGCCACTGGTGCTGCTCGTGCTGGCGCTGGGGACGGACAACCTGCTGAGCCAGCAGGCGTGGCTCTTCTCGAAGACTGCGGTCCTGTCGTTCGGTGGTGCCTACGCGGCGCTCTCGTACATCTCGCAACAGGCCGTGAGCACCTACGGCTGGATCGCCCCGAGCGACATGGTCGCCGGTCTCGGGCTGGCCGAGACGACGCCGGGACCGTTGGTCCTGGTGATGACGTTCGTCGGGTTCGTGGGTGCCTACAACGGGGCCGATGAGCTCGGCCTCCCGGCTCTCGTCGCCGGCCTTCTGGGGTTCCTGATCGCGGCGTGGGCCACGTTCCTGCCGTCGTTCGGCTTCGTGCTCGTGGGTGCCCCCTCCGTCGAGGGGCTCAGACACGACCGTCGGGTGGCCGGCGCACTGGCGGCGGTCACCGCCGCCGTGGTCGGGGTGATCGGCGACCTCGCCGTCTGGTTCGCGCTGAGCGTCTGGTTCGGCGAGGTGCCCGAGCGTTCGTGGGGACCGTTCACGGTGTCAGTCCCCGAGCCCGGCAGCGTGGACGGATGGGCCCTCGCCCTCACTGCGCTCAGTCTCGTCCTGGTCTTCGGGGCCAGGGTGGGCCTGCTCCGGGTGCTGGCCGTGGCGTCCCTCTGCGGCCTGGCGCTCTCGCTCGTGGGCCTGCATCCATAACGATCTTGCTGGAAGCCCTCGCCCTGACCCGCCTCCGCTCCCTAGGCTCACTCCGTGACGGAGCGCCCCCCTGCCTCCAGCCCGGCCCCCAGCACGGTGGCCGCGCGCGCTGCCTATGCCCGCGCCGTGGAGCGCCTGTCGGGTGACCTGCAGGCCCTCGGTCCGGACGCCCCGGTGCGGCTCGCGAAGCGCACGTCCAACCTCTTCCGCATGCGCGACGCGAGCGCCACCCCCGGGCTGGACGTCTCCGCGTTCTCCGGAGTGCTCGAGGTGGACGCCGCTCGCCGCACCGCCGACGTCCTCGGCATGACCACGTACGAGGACCTCGTCGACGCCACCCTGCGTCACGGGCTCATGCCGCTGGTGGTTCCCGAGCTCAAGACCATCACTCTGGGTGGGGCCGTGACCGGCCTCGGGATCGAGTCGACGTCCTTCCGCAACGGCTGCCCCCACGAGTCCGTGCTCGACTTCGACGTCCTCACAGGCGACGGCCGGGTCCTGACCGTCACCCCGGACGGGCCGTACGCCGATCTGTTCACCGGCTTCCCGAACTCCTACGGGACGCTGGGGTACGCCTTGCGGCTGCGCATCGAGCTGCAGCCGGTCCAGCCGTTCGTCGAGCTGCAGCACTACATGCACCGTTCCGCCGCCGACGCCGCACGCACCTTCGCGGAGGTGACGGAGAGCGGTGAGCACAGGGGCCGCACCGTCGACTTCCTCGACGGCGTGGTCTTCGCGCCCGACGAGATCGTGGTCACTGTCGGACGCTTCGTCGACGCCGCTCCCTACCTCTCCGACTACACGCGACGCCACGTCTACTACCGCTCGCTGCAGCACCGCAGCAGTGACTACCTCACCGTCCGCGACTACATCTGGCGCTGGGACACCGACTGGTTCTGGTGCTCTGGCGCCCTCGGCGTGCAGAACCCGCTGGTGCGGCCGCTGCTGCCACGTCGGCTGCTGCGCAGCGACGTCTACTGGAAGGTCGTCGGCTTCGAGCGTCGTCATGGCTGGAAGAGCGCACTGGACGCGCGACGCGGACATGCTCCGCGTGAACCGGTCATCCAGGACGTCGAGGTGCCTGTCGAGCGGCTCGAGGAGTTTCTCACCTTCTTCCACGACGAGATCGGCATCGCCCCCGTGTGGCTCTGCCCCCTGCGGCCGCGGGCGGACACGGTCACCTGGGACCTCTACGCGCTCGATCCCTCGACCACCTACGTCAACCTCGGCTTCTGGTCCTCCGTCGAGCAGATCCCCGGACAACGTGAAGGTCACCACAACCGTCGGATCGAAGAGGTGGTGGCCGCGCTGGGCGGGCGCAAGTCGCTCTACTCGTCGTCGTACTACGAGGAGGACGAGTTCTGGCGGACCTACAACGGATCGCAGTACCAGCTGTTGAAGAAGGAGTACGACCCCAACGGGCGGCTTCTGGATCTGTACTGCGAAGTGCGTCCGAGGGCGTTGAGGAGGAGCAATGGCCATGTCGTCGATCGCTGGTGCATTCGGACGTGTCCTCGGCACCCGTTCCGGTATTCGGCTGACGGCCTATGACGGAAGCACCTTCGGATCCACCGATGCCGAGGTGACGTTGTCCATCCGTTCGCCTGAGGCCGTGCAGTACCTGGCGACCGCACCGGGCGACCTCGGGCTCGCGCGCGCGTTCGTCAGCGGCTCCCTCGCCGTGGAGGGCAGTCTGCACCGCGCACTGACCCTGCTCGTCGAGGAGGCCAGCCACGACGTCTCGATGCGCGACAAGCTCAACACCCTGCGGGAGCTCGGCACCTGGGTCTTGAAGCGTCCCCCGCTGCCGCCCGAAGAGGCGTCGCCGCCGTGGCGTCGGGGTCTGCGGCACAGCAAGGAGCGTGACGCCAAGGCGATCGCGCACCACTACGACGTCAGCAACCACTTCTACGAGCTCGTCCTCGGGCCGTCGATGACGTACACCTGCGCCGTCTACCCAGACGCCGACGCATCCTTGGAGACGGCTCAGGCGAGCAAGTACGACCTCGTCGCCCGCAAGCTCGCCCTCGAGCCCGGCATGCGTCTGCTCGACGTCGGCTGCGGATGGGGCGGGATGGTCATGCATGCAGCCGAGAAGTACGGCGTGAAGGCACTCGGTGTCACCCTGTCGCGACAGCAGGCTGAGTGGGCGCAGAAGGCGATCGCCGAACGCGGCCTCGCCGATCGTGCAGAGGTGCGCTTCCTCGACTATCGCGACGTGCCGGAGTCGAACTTCGATGCGGTGTCGTCCATCGGTCTCACCGAGCACATCGGACGCCGCCAGCTCGGCGCCTACTTCGCGCGGCTCGCCGACAAGCTCCGTCCCGAAGGACGGTTGCTCAACCACTGCATCACCCGTCCGACCACCCGTGAGCGCGCGCGTGCAGGGGGGTTCATCGACCGCTACGTGTTCCCCGACGGTGAGCTGCTCGGCGTGGGGACGATCATCACCTCGATGCAGAACCACGGGTTCGAGCCGCGACACGAGGAGAACCTGCGCGAGCACTACGCGATGACCTGTCGTGACTGGGGAGTGAACCTCGACGCCAACTGGCAGGAGGCCGTGCAGGAGGTCGGCCTGCGCCGGGCTCGCGTGTGGCAGCTGTACATGGCGGCGTCCCGTGTCGGGTTCGACATCAACAACATCCAGCTGCACCAGGTGCTCGGGGTGAAGCTCGGCAAGGGTGGGGTCTCCGGGTTCCCGCTGCGCCCGACCTTCTGAGACGTCAGAGCCAGCGGCGTCGCTTGAACATGACGTAGAGCAGCACGGAGACGCCGACCCAGATCACGGTGCTCGTCCAGAAGCCGCTGTGCTGGGCGAAACCCGGGTACGGGATGTTCTGTCCGTAGAAGCCCGTGACGGCCGTGGGCACGGCGATGATCGCAGCCCAAGCGGCGAGCTGGCGGGTGACCGTGTTGAGGGAGTGGTCGTTGAGCGCGAGACGCGTCTCGTAGATCGACGTGATGAGGTCGCGCAGTCCTTCGATGGTGTCGTTGACCCGCAGCACGTGGTCGTAGACGTCCTGGTAGTAGGGCTGCAGCGTGACGTCGACCGCGACCCGGTCGCCTTCCTCGTGCCGCATCAACGCACTGATGAGCTCGCGCATCGGCTGGGTGACCCGACGAAGGCGCACGAGCGACTTGCGCGTCACGAAGCTGCGCTTCTGGGCGATGCGCGGGTCCTGGTCGCGGGGTGCCGTCTCGTCGAAGAGGTCGTCCTCCATCTCGTCCACCGCGTCGGAGAGCGCATCAACGGCATCGAGGTGCGAGTCGACGATGAGGTCGAGGAATCCGTAGAGCAGCGCGGGGACGCCCTGCTCGAGGAGCTGAGGACTCTGCTCCCATCGCCCGATGAGATCGGCGGGGTCGTGCGGCCGCTCGTGCTGAACCGCGATCACCGAGCCGTGCAGGATGATGATCGGCGCCTCGTGGAGCTCGAGCTCGTGGGCGGCGTCCACTGCGGCCCGGAAGAGGTAGACCAGCTCGCAGTGGGGGAAGCGCTCGAGCTTGGTGCGCTCGGCCATGGCACTGGTCCCGTCCGCGTGGCGAAGGGCGTCCTCGATGGCGCGCGGGTGGATGTCGAGCATCGGGCCGAGCCGCTCGAAGTCCTGCGCGCTCACCTCGATCCAGGTGGTGGTCGTGGTGTCGGACGCCATGGTGGCCGCGTGGTCGACATCGACGGCGTGGTGCTGCAGAGACTGTCCGCGCACCTCCCAGACGTCGACCATTCGCTCACGGTAGGGCGTCCGGCACCTCCCGAGGTGCTTTGCCGCCCGGCGTGGCCGGCCGGTACCCTGACCGGGCGGTCGCGAGGCCGTGGGGAGGCGTCGCCTAGTCCGGTCTATGGCGCCCGCCTGCTAAGCGGGTTCGGGTCTTAAAGCCCGTCGAGGGTTCAAATCCCTCCGCCTCCGCCCCTTCACCGCTCGGTGCTTGATCTTGAGCGCGGGGGCAGACACGCCCGGCGCGTCGGCCCCCGCGCTCAAGATCGACGGGTCGAGGCGGGTTTCGAGTTCGATGCGACGCCTCGGTAAGGTGTCTGCCTGGCCCTCCGGGGCCTAAGCGCCCGTAGCTCAACGGATAGAGCATCTGACTACGGATCAGAAGGTTAGGGGTTCGAATCCCTTCGGGCGCGCCAGCAGTTTGTATGACTTCGGCTGATACCTGACATTTCTGCTTCGGTTGAGGCTTTACGGTGTTTCGGCTGATCCTTGACAGTTGTTTCGGTTGATTCTTGACACTCCCTTGTATGAGGGAGATCAGCGTGGTTGAGCAGCGGTATCAAGCGGTCTTGGCGGTCTTGTCTGAGGGTCGGACGGTCAAGGATGTGGCGGCGGGACTGGGGGTCTCGCGGCAGACCCTCCACACGTGGTTGAGCCGGTATGAGGTCGACGGTCTGGAGGGGTTGGCTGACCGGTCTCATCGGCCGGTGTGGTGTCCGCATCAGATGCCGGCGGAGGTCGAGGCGCTGGTTCTGGAGTTGCGGCGGGTGCACCGGTACTGGGGTCCACGTCGGATCGTGTTCGAGCTGGCAAAGCGGCGGGTGGACTCTGTGCCGAGTGAGTCGGGGGTGTATCGGGCGCTGCTGCGGGCGGGCTTGATCGAGGCGGATCGTCGGCAGCGTCGAGACAGGCGATGGAAGCGGTGGGAGCGGGGCCAGCCGATGGAGTTGTGGCAGATGGATGTGGTGGGCGGGTTCTTGCTGGCTGACGGCTCCCGGGCCAAGGCGTTGACCGGGGTTGATGACCACTCCCGGTTCTGCGTGTCCGCACGGTTGATGGTGCGCGAAAGGACCCGCCCGGTCTGTGAGGGACTGGCCGATGCGCTGGCTGCATATGGGGTTCCGACGCAGATCCTGACCGACAACGGCAAGGTCTTCACCGGGCGCTTCGGTCACCCACCGACCGAGGTCCTGTTCGACCGGATCTGCCGTGAGAACGGGATCGAGCATCTGCTGACCCAACCGCGGTCACCCACCACGACGGGCAAGATCGAACGATTCCACCGAAGCCTGCGGGCGGAGTTCGACACTCGCCAGGTGTTCTCGTCGCTGAAGGTCGCCCAACAGGCCCTGGACGAGTGGGTGCAGTACTACAACACCCAACGCCCACATCAGTCGCTGCAGATGCAGACACCGGCTGACCGGTTCACCGCAACCAGTAGCCAACGGCCGGCCCGAGCCGATGCCGCACCGGCCTCAGCTGACCTTGGTGCGCTGACCCCGGACCGCACCGGCGACAACTGGGTAGCCCGCCGGGTCACCTCCAACGGAGTGGTCAGTGTCGCCTGGCAACAGGTCTCGGTCGGCAAACACCACGCCGGAGCCAACTGCGACGTCTTGGTCACCGACAGCATCCTGCAGTTCTGGATCGGCAGCGAACTCTGCAAGACCGTCACCCGAACCAGCACCGGGGAGGTGAGGAAGAAACGCGCCTCCATCCGCAAGAACGAGCACTAACCTGACATCGGGAGTGTCAACCATCACCCGAAACACAACTGTCACCCATCAACCGAAGCCGAACAGGCGCGCCAGCAGTTTCAGCCACGGAACTGGCGCGCCTGCCGCTGTCGCAGTGCCGCCTAACTCGCCCACGGATGGATTCCCCCGCCTACTCTTTGGTGGGAAGCACCACCGAAGAACGGGGAAGCACGTGTTTCAGGGGATGGGTCCGATCACGAGCAAGAGTCTTCGCGGTTGGCAGCGTATAGGCGATGACGCCCCATCTGCGCGCGCGCTCTACATCGCATACGGTGTCGCAGCGCTGGTGATAGGTGTCTTTCTGTTCCTTTGGTTGGGTTAGAACTAGGCCTAGCGGGAGCCCTTCCCGCGGCGACTTACCCGCAAGGACTGCTTCTCGCGGTCCGAAGAGCAGGGGTCCGAATCCTCGGGCGTACCGCTGCCGTCAGTGGGAGGCGGCGATCAAGAGTTCCGCGAGGCGCCCGGGCTGCTCCCGGAAGGGTCCGTGATCGGTGTCGATCTCGACGACGTCCGCGCCCACGGACGCCGACATCACCCGTTGAGCGTCTGGCGGCACCAGCGTGTCGGCCGTCGTCAGGATGTAGGTGCGGCGGTGTGAAGCCGGCAGACCGCCTCGCCACTTCTCGCGCAGCACCGTGATGCCCTGTGGACGTTGCGTCCGCTCCAGGTAGGTTCGCACCGAGTCCCGCTCATCCGGATCGGCCGCGGCTACGTACCGTTCGATGTTCAGGGCGCACAGACCAGGGCCGGCGCTCAGGACCACGCCGTCGAAGGCGGCGAACCCTGCGTCCTCGCCCACCTCGAACGGGTCGCCGCCGGCGAAGAGGTCGAGTACCGAGGCACCATCTCTCGGGATCCACGCTGCCACGTACACCAACGGCACCTCGGGGTGCTCCAGGGCGATCCTGGACGCGGTGAAGCCTCCGAACGAGTAGCCGACCAGCACGACGTCAGCCAGGTCAGCAGGCAGCACGGCGCGGACGGTATCCGCGTACTCGTCCAAGGTTGCGTCAGCGACCTCGCACGGCAGATCCACGACGATCACGTCGTGACCAGCCGATCCCAACGGTTCGAGCAGCGGCTCCATGGTCGAGGGCGTGTCCCACGCTCCGGGAACGATGACGAACGTGGACATGAGGGGTCCCTTCGTCGCCGGGTGAACCACGAATCCAACCGGCTTGCATCCTCCCTCGCAAGGTGCGCTCGTGTCAGGCTGGTGAAGCTACCGGAGGCTGAGGAGACAGGACGCGCCATGGCGAGGTTGGTGTTCGGAATGAACCAGTCCTTGGACGGCTACGTCGATCACACGGAGTTCGGGCCGGGTCCGACGCTCTTCCGCCACTTCATCGAGGAAGCCCGGGCGCAGACGGGCAGTGTGTACGGGCGCCGCATGTATGAGGTCATGCGCTACTGGGACGAAGAGCACCCGGAATGGGATGACGACGAACGCGCCTTCGCCACGGCATGGCGGAGTCAGCCGAAGTGGGTCGTCTCGAGCACGTTGGAGTCCGTAGGACCAAACGCCACCCTTGTCGAGGCGTGACCTCGAAGGTGCGATCCGACGGCTCAAGGCTGATCGGGTAGGGGAGATCGAGGTTGCCGGTCCGCAACTGGCTCGAGGCCTCACCGAGCTCGGCCTGATCGATGAGTACCGGGTGTACCTGCACCCCGTGGTGGTTGGGCACGGCAAGCGCTACTTCGAGGCGCCGCCGCCACCGCTGCGGCTGGTGAGTGCTGACCCGGTCGGAGACGACGTGGTCAGGTTGACCTACGTGCCTGCTTAGGAGCCTGACGACGGTTGGAGCCAGGGCAAGAATGGGGACCGAGACAGGAGGTCAACATGGGACGAGTCGTGCACTTCGAGATCCAGGCGGACGACGTCGAGCGCGCGATGGCGTTCTACGCGTCAGCTTTCGGATGGTCCTTCGAGGACTACGGGCAGTTCACCGGCACTCCGTACTGGGGCGTCATCACCGGCCCCGAGGACGTCCCGGGCATCAATGGCGGCCTCCTTCCACGTCCGGCCGCAACACCGGCGCTGGGCCACGGAACCAATGCGTACGTCTGCACGATGGAGGTCGACGACTACGACGCCACGGAGCGTCGCATCCTGGACGCCGGAGGGCAGGTGGCGCTGCCCAAGATGGCGCTGACCGGGATGGCGTGGCAGGGCTACTACATCGACACCGAGGGCAACACCTTCGGCATCCACCAGCCGGACCCCGATGCCGCCTGACGTCCACGGGGAATCCGCCGATCGCCGTGAACGGCGCTTCGAGATCATCGCCACCCTGGTGCTCGCCGTCGCGGCCCTCGCCACCGCCTGGAGCAGCTACCAGGCTTCGCTCTGGGACGGAATCCAGTCCAGCAACTACACCCAGTCGTCGGGGCTGCGCGTCGACGCGGCGGAGAAGAACGACGAAGCCTACGCGCTACGACTTGCGGACCTCAGTGTCCTCGAGGGATACCTGCAGGCGGCGACCACGGGTAACGATGAGCTGGCGGACTTCTATCTGGAGCGGGTCCGAGAGGAGGCTCGCCCGGCCTTCGACGAGTGGATGGCTCTGGAGCCGCTGACGAACAAGGATGCGCCGGCCAGCCCCTTCGAGCTCTCGTCCTACGAGCTGGCCGCGGCCCAGGAGGCGGACGCCCTGACGGCGCAGGCGGACGCAGTTCACGCGTCCGGGGAGGAGGCCAACGGGTACTCCGACACCTACACCCTGTCGACCGTGCTGTTCGCCTCGGCGCTGTTCTTCGCGGCGATCTCTGACCGATTCACGGTCAGCGGTGCACGGGCTTCGCTCCTGGGCATGGCCGGCGTGATCGTGGTCGCGGGCATGGTGGTGGCCTTCAGCCAGCCGCTGACCACGGGATAGCTGTCACGGCGACCGCCAGTCCCAGGTCCCTACTTGTGAGCGCGCCAGTCGCCGATCGCCGCCAGTCGCCGTCGCTGCTGAGCAGCGGCCCCGGTGTCGAGACCGTGGTCGCGCTGCTCGAGGTGCCCGATCACACGTGCCCGGTGGTCGACGGGGTTGGCGTCGTCGTACTTGAACTTGGCGTCGACGCGCAGGACGGCGAGTCGGACGCCGCGGATGCCGGCGAGCATCCGGCCGTACGGCGGGGAGTCGGTGGCGAGGGCGGCGTGGCCACCTTCCGGCTGGAAGTCACCGAGCTGTGTGGACAAGATGTCGACCTTCCCCTGTGGGTCGTCGATGATCGTGGGCCGGCACACGAACTGCACCGCGGAGTAGTAGCTGGTCGGCACGCCGTCCTCGTCCGGGCCTCCCGCCTTCGCCCGCCAGTAGGTCGGGATGTATGCGTAGTCACCGATCACGGTCATCCGTACCTCGGCCGCTGCCTCGAGGTGGGGCCACACGGGGTTGGGGCGCGCCAGGTGGACGAGCAGCTCGTCACCGGCGACCGTGAAGTGGGTGGGCAGGACGATCGGCGCGTGGGTGGGATCGACGTTGTTGACCGCGAGTGTCCCGAAGCGATCGGTTGAGGCGAGCCAGTTCTGCCACTCGGCGGTGTCGAGGGCAGCGTCCCAGGGATGGATCAACATGTCAGCGTCCTTCGTCTCTCGTCGGCTCGGCCGCGATGAGGCGGCGGGCGGTTCGGACATCGGTGCCGAACCGCGTCAGGTGGTCGACCAGGTCATCAGCGGCCAACCTCAACGCGTCGTCGGGTATCGGTGCGAGTGCGTCGAGGATGAACAGAGCGGTTTCGGTGTCGTCGCGCAGCTGGGTGCGCCGCGCCTGGCGCCAGTTCCAGCGCCGGCAGGTCGCCCCCGCGTCGTCGCACCACACCACCTCACCCTTGTCCGGATGCTCGACCACGTCGACGCCGGCCGCCGTGGTGTCGAAGGACTCCTCGCCAGTGGCTCGCACCAGGCGCGGCGCGCCCACGTAGCGGTCGAGGTCCTCACCGCCCACCGGTACCTGGTGAAGGACCGATACAGCGTTGTACACGTCGGTGAGCGCATTCACCCGCGGCAGTCCTGCCTCGGCTCGCCGGAGGAGTGACTCGAGGCTGTTGCGCGTGCGCTGCGGCTTGGCACCGAACGATCGGTAGGCCTCACGCCACGCTGCGACGTGGGGTAGCTCCTCGACCGATCGATCACGCAGCGCGGAGGCTGCGGACGCCTCCGCCGCCCGGACCAGCTCATCGTGGCTGTGGAGGGGACCGGGCGTCAGGCCGCTGACCGCCACCAGCAGGACGCGGTAGTCCGGGCGGAGCGCGAACACCGCGGCGTCGACCTCGGCACCCGCGAGGACCTGTTCGAGTCGATCAGCCACGAGCGCTCCCGGTCCTGGTGCCTTGGCCGACACCGGGCTCGAAGACGGTGAGCGAGAAGCGCGCCGGTCGCTTGCCGTCGTTGCGGTACGCGTGCTCCACGTCGCCCGAGAACGCCACGGCATCGCCGGCGACGAGCGTCACCATCTGGTCGGCCACCGTGATGACGACCTTTCCCTGCCGGACCTGCGCCAGCTCCCGGGTTCCAGCACTGTGCGGCTCGCTGGCGTGCTCGTCCCCAGGGCCCAGGGTCCAGTCCCACAGCTCGACCACATCCGGCGGATCAGTCCCAGCGACCAGGACACCCCGTCCGCCCGCGGCGGACTCCCACAGAGCCGCGCCCTCGCCGCGTCGGGTGACCCGGAGGCTCGTGCTCGTCTCTGGAGGCTCGACGAGCGCGGGAAGCCCGACCCCCAACGCGTCACTGATGCGGAGCAGTGTCGCCACGCTGGGGTTCGCCTCGCCCTGCTCCACGCTGACGACCAGGCGTCTGCTGACGCCTGACGCCTCCGCGAGATGGTCCAGTGTCCAGCCCCGAGACTTTCGCTCCTTCCGGATCCGGCCGCCGATGGCGGTCGCGAGAGCGGCGCTGGTGTCGTCCATGAGTGCACTTTACTGCACTATCCGTGCATCCACCAAACGTCCCTGGCGGGCAGATACTGAGGCATGACGAGCTGTTGTGGGCCCGGCGACTGCGAGAAGGTGTTCACCGCACGCTACGCGCGGCGAAAGGCCAGCGAGCTGCGCTCGACGGGGTTGGACGACATCGCGGCGCAGATGGCCGAGTTCCTCGTCGGGCACGGCATCGACGGTGCGAGCATCTTGGAGATCGGCGGTGGTGTGGGCGGGTTCCACACCGAGCTGCTCCGGCGTGGGGCGGCTCGGGCGACGAACATCGAGCTGTCCGGCTCCTATGAGTCGGAGGCGGCGCAGCTGCTGGCGGAGCTGCAGCTGGGCGATCGGGTCAGCCGTCGCCTGGGAGACATCGTGACCGACCCTGAGGGGGTCGCGCCCGCTGACGTCGTGCTCCTCCACCGCGTGGTGTGCTGCTATCCCGACTTCGAGGGGCTTCTGGGTGCTGCTGCAGATCACGCGCGACGCATGGTGGTCTTCAGCTTCCCTCGCCGCAACCTTCTGACTCGGGTCCAGACGTCGATCGAGAACGCTGGATACGCCCTGCGGCGCCGGCGGTTCCGAACCTTTGTCCACTCACCGGACGCGATGGCCGACGTGTTGTGCAAGCACGGCCACACGGTCGTCCAAACGGGCCGCAGCGGGCTGTGGGAGTTCGCATGCACGGTCGCGAACCGCACTACGTCGACTGACCCCCGAAGGTGAACTCGGTCGAGGTCAGCTCGACCGCGAGCCCGCCGCCGTCGGCGACGAGGGTTGTTCCCGTCACGTAGCGTGACTCGTCCGACGCCAGGAACAGGCAACACACTGCCATCTCCTCCGCGACCCCGGGGCGTCGCAGCGGCACCTGCGAGGTGGCTCTGGCGTAGGCCTCGTCCCTGGTGATGTCCCGCTCGAGGCCAAGCGCGTCCATGGACCTGTCGGCCATGGGCGTCCGGACCCAGCCGGGCAGCAGCGCATTGGCCCTGATTCCCATCGGTCCGTGGTCGACGGCGATGGCACGCGCAAGGGCAATCACCCCCGCCTTCGAGACGTCGTAGGCGACGGAGGACGGGGCTGCGGCCAGCCCGGCCGTGCTGGACACCAGGACGATGGAGCCACCGCCGCGCTCGAGCATCGCGGGCAGCACCGCGCGGGACATCATCAACGGTCCTGTGAGGTTGGTGTCGAGGGTGGTCCGCCAGGCGTTGTCCTCGATGTCGCCCACCGAACCGGCGGGAGAGATCCCGGCAGCGGCAACGAGGATGTCGACGCCGCCGAAGTGATGCACGGTGGCAGCGACGGCCTCCTCCACGTGTGCACGGTCACCGGTGTCACCGGTGACAGCAAGTCCCCCGACCTCCTCCGCGACCGCAGCCAGTGGCTCCGGGCGGCGACCTGTCACGACGACGCCCGCTCCCTCGTCCGCGAACAGGCGAGCGGTCGCGGCACCGATCCCGCTGCCACCGCCGGTGATGATGGCCACCTTTCCGTCAAGCCTCATGGGGTGAGCTCCTCCCGGGTGCCTAGAGCTGAGCCAGCGCGGTTTGGGCGCAGGCCGCGTCCTGGTCGCCGGTGCCGCCACTGACGCCGATCGCCCCGGCAAGACCCCCGTCAGCGAGGATCGGAAACCCTCCGGCGTAGGCGACGATGCGTCCGCCCTCGGTCGAGGTCACGCCCCAGTCGGCACCCCCGGGTTGGGATGACTCATGCAGGTCACCCGACGGCATCTGCCAGAGGGCTGAGGTGTATGCCTTGTCCGCTGCGAGGCGTGTCGCCCCTAGTGGCGCGTCGTCCATCCGGGCGGACGCGACGACGTTCCCTGCCGCGTCCGAGACGGCGACGGCTACCGGGACACCGCTCGCGGCGCCATGTGCCAGTGCAGCCTCGACCAGTCGCAATGCCGTCGCGACGGTGATCTGGGGGCGCTGGGTGAAGGGTGTCGTCACTGGGACCTCCCATGGCGGACGGGCGACGAACAGGCTATCGAGCGCCTTCGGCGAGTCGTGCCGGTCACCGGGCCGCGTGGTCTGATGAGGGGGTGTTCGTCCGAGTCTGGGAGTACCGCGTTCGCCCCGAGTGCGTCGATGCCTTCGAGCGGGCCTACGGGGCGGAGGGGGACTGGGCTCAGCTGTTCGGGCGCGAACCGGGGTTCATCGGGACTGCTTTGTTCCGAGACGCCGTGGACGAACTCACCTTCCTGACGGTCGACCGCTGGATCGACGAGGAGAGCTGGACGCGGTTCCTCGCGCGGAGGCGGGGCGAGTACGACGCGTTGGACGATCGGTTCGGGAGCTCACGGATGACGAGAGGGATGTGCTCACCGACTAAGTGACCGCGGTCTCCTCGACGGCAGGCGCTGTCCGCCGCGCCGCGCGCAGCACCCCGATGACCGCTCCGATGAGCCACACGCTGAAGGCCACGGACGCCATGCCACGGCTCCAGAAGCCGGTCAGACACAGCACCGCGACGGTGTAGGACGCTCCGACGGCCCACGTCGGCAGAACGCGCGCCTGCTGGGCGATCCGGGTCGTCACCGCGACCAGCACTGCGCCACCGGTCAGTCCGCTGAGCCCGGCGACGGCCCCGGCGGTACCGAGCACACGGGCGGTGTCCGGGTCGGGGGTGAACTCGTCCCACAGTGCCGTGATTCCGCTCGACACGTCGAGCGACACTCCTGTGATCAGCAGCCCGCCGAGCAGTGCCGCTGCCGGCACGGTCGCGTGCGCGAGCGGGTCGCCGCCGGACAGCCGGTCCAGTACCCGCCGCAGTCCGACGGCGAACCAGAGCAGCAGTGCGATCCCCACGCCGAGCACCGGCAACCCGATCCCGGCGGCGGTTTGCTTGGCGCCATCGTCGATCCGCTCGAGGATGGCCGCGTCCGACACCCCTGGGTCGTCGACACCGACCAGCGCACACAGCCCCACGCCGAAGCCGAGCAGCACGACCGAAGCGGCACCGGCCCATGCGGCGCGCCGAAGAGCCCGTGACTCGTCCATGCCGCCTCCCAGAGTCGCGCCACCACGGCAGAACGGGGTGGCGGCGGCACCATTCCGCCTTGCGGCGCCAAGCGCTGCCGGGCCGAGCATGGACCCGTGCCCGCCACACAGCAAGGGGTTGGGGGCGCCATCTGCCCGGGTGGGGGCCGTAGTCAGACGATCGTCCCGCGCGGATTGGGCCGTTCGGGGCGGATCCCCGCGGTTTGCCTGCGAAGCCCTCGGGTGCCCGCTTACGCTCCGTGACGATCAGTAGATTGGGGTGAGGGCTATGCGCAAGGCGGTGACGAGTGTCGTTGTTGTGGGCTTGATCGCAGCGGCCGTCATCGGTGCCTCGGCCTTTGCCCGCGCTGGCACCCCGAACGACGGATGGCAGCCGATCAACGGCGTCTACGCGTTCCGCCAGCTCGCCTACGAGGTCCCGGGCACCGACTCCACCTACCTGCGCAGCGAGTGCTTCGCCACCGTCGAGCCGATCCAGCAGGGGGTCGTGTACCAGACCGGTGTCGTCAAGGTCTACCTAGGTGCGGCGATGGCCTGCAACAGGGACGATCTGCGCTTCACAGACCGCAAGTGGACCCTCACGGTCACCTCCGAGAAGGCCGGCCTCGTGCTCAAGCAGTCGGACGCCACTCACTACGACACGCCCTGGCAGGCGCAAGGTGGCACGGTCAGCCTGTTCCGGCAGTCCCTTCCGTGTCGGGCCGTCACCCCTGGTCCTGCCGGCAGACTCGGCTGGGTCAAGGCCGAACTCGAACTCACCCTCGTCGACACCGAGGGGCGCGACTGGACCGCTGTCGCCACCGACTATGACGGGGTCATCTGCCGATCGCACAGAAGGTGAGCCGACGGGGGACATCACGCCCCCGCCCCTGGGAGAAGGTCGGTGTGCCGCCCGTTTCGGAGTTTGAGGGGACGCGCCGGTGAAGGATGACCGGTAGGCATCCTCCTGCTGGCCGAGGCTCGGACGGCGCAGGGTCGTGATGGCGTCGGCAGGGTGCCGAGGCGAACCGCCCCGGAGGGCGGCTCTATCATCGGAATGGCTACAGCGGGTGTTCGACGACACATGAGGCGCCCCGTTCAGAGAAGGCGGTTGACCTCCATGAAGAAGCATCAGCTCCTGGCCAAAATCCATCGCAAGCTCCAACCACGCACGTACTTCGAGGTCGGCGTCAGGAGCGGCAAGAGCCTCACGCTGTCCCGCGTGCCGAGCGTCGCGGTGGACCCCTACTACGAGGTGACTCGAGAGCTGCTCTGTGACGTTCATCTGGTGCGCACCACGAGCGACGAGTTCTTCGCACGTCGCAATCCGTTCGCGCATCTTGCCGGGCAGCCCGTCGACCTCGCGTTCATCGATGGCATGCACCTCGCCGAGTATGCGCTCCGAGACGTGATCAATACCGAGCGGTACTGCCACGCCGCGAGTGTGATCGTCGTCGACGATGTCCTTCCCAGGACGGTCGAACAAGCCGGACGGGGCCGTGTCGGCGCCGCGAAGAACGGGGCGTGGGCCGGCGACGTCTACAAGATCATCGACGTGCTCCGCGGTCACCGCCCAGATCTCGCGGTCATCGAGGTCGACACGACGCCGACGGGAACTCTCGTCATCCTCCTGCTGGACCCACAGAACCGGACGTTGGTCGACCAGTACGAGGACCTCGTCCCGGGACTGGTCGTGCCCGATCCCCAGGAACTGCCCGCCTGGGCGTCCCTGCGAACGAGAGCCGTCGACCCAGCCGCGCTGCTGCGATCGGAGTTGTGGACCGTCCTCCGGCAGGCGCGCTCGATGGAACGGCAGGACGCCGTCATGTCGATCCGAGGTGCACTGGAGCACCACGGTCTCCTGAGCCATGTGAGCGCGCCGTGACGCCGGAGAAGGACACGAAGCAGGCAATCCAGTGCGATGCCCTGACGAGCCACTGCCGACGGCAAGGCGAGGACGTCCTGGTGTGCCTCAGGCTTGGTCCCGGCGACCTCGGTGTCGGTGAGGTCCAGGTGATGCTGGTTGGCCCCACGAGCAAAGTGCGCGTCACCGGATCGATCGACCGTGAGGGAGACGGTCTCCTGCTGACCTTCGCCGTCCCGCGGGCCAAGCTCGGCTGGCGCGCTATGGACATCGCTGTCCGACCGACGACTGGGGGAGCCCAGCCGACGGATGCGCGGCTCCTCGCAGCAAAGAACCGCCCGAGCGCGCTCCTCATCGGGCCAGCCCCCGCGTGCAAGATGGCGCCGCCTCGACCACCGGACCCACCCGCCACTGCGAACCTCACCACACCCAAGGCCGTGGCGCGGCGAGCTCTTCAGCGAGTGACCCGCGCGCGAGGGAATCCTGTCAGCGACGGCGCTGTGAATCCGTCTCCTTCATCGCTGGTCGCCGCGGGCATGCAACGCCGACTCAAGGTCAGCGTGATCTGCGATGCGGATGGGATCGGCCAAGCATCGAAGTGGATCGAGACGTACGCCGGCCATGCGGTCGATGTCATCGTGGTGGGCGAGGGATCGCCAGGGTCCAGCGAGTCCCCTTGGGTGCGGCGCCGACGCAACGTCGAGGCCTGGCCGGACGTGTTCGGCGAGCTGTTGCAGGCCCAGCCCCGGGACGTCATCGTCGTCGCCGCGGACGCCGGTCCGACAGCTCCGTCGTCTCCGGAGGCCCAGGCATGTGTGCGGGCGCTCCTCGTGCACCTGGGCCGCCGTGGCTCGTGCCTGTTCGACTTGACGGTCGCGACGGCGTCCTCTGCTGATCGGACCCCTGAGTCCGTCGAGTCCTTCCTCAACGAGGCCGCGGGCGACGACCTTGTGGGGAGCGTCGGCGTCACCCCTGAGTTCGCGGTGGTCAAGACGCGCCGCCAGGCGCTGCTCAAGCTGCGCGAGGATCAGGTCAGCGACCTCCTGATCGTTCGGGAGCCGCGCGCCAAAGTCTCGATCCTGGCGACGATCCCGGCGGCGTCGCCCCACGCGGCCCGCGTCGTCGACTACGGCGAGCCACCTGCTGAGGTGTGGCGTCAAGGTCAGGGTCCGGACCTGACGCTCCGCCACTATGCCGGCCCCATCGTGAGCGCCGGGTCGACCCGCCTCGTCCTGGGGCCGACGATGCTTCCGGAGTCGTTCCGCTGGCCGTACGCAGAGGAGCTCACGCACTCGCGGTCGGCGGCAGTGGGGAATGGGTTCACCGTTGCTCCTCGGGTGGACAACGCGCCGAAGCTCGAGGGGACCTACTACTACCTCGATTGCCTGTTCTCGGGGCATTTCGGGCACCTCACCACCGAGGTCGTGGCTCGGCTCTGGGGCTGGGAGCAGGCGAGAGCGGAGTTCCCCGACCTCAAGGCGCTCTTCCACACCCGGTCCGCCCGGGGACGGGATGGGACTCTCGAGCGACTGCTCTTCACCTCCTACGGGATCGATCCGGCCCAGATCGTCTCGACGGACGGGCCGGTCCGACTGCGCAGTGTCGTCGGGGCCTCGCCGATGTGGCACAACGCGCCCCCCCACTCCGCCCATCCCGCGATCCGGGACACGTGGGACCGCATCACGACCGGACTCCTGAAGGATGGAGACGCGAGCCCCCACGACCGGATCTTCGTGTCCCGGGGATCCAGGTACGCACACCGCCGAGGCTGCACGAATCAGTCGGAGGTCGAGGAGGTGTTCGCCAGCCACGGCTTCCACGTCTTCTACCCCGAGGAATTGCCCCTTCCGGAACAGGCGGCCTTGTTCGCGGGAGCCCGCGTGGTGGCGGGGTTCGCGGGCTCCGCTCTGTTCAACCTGATGCACTGCCGACGACTCGACGCGATCGTCGTGCTCGGCCACAACGGCTATCCCGCTCGCAACGAGCACCTGTTCGCGGCGACGCTGGGTGCCGACCTGCACTACTTCTGGATGCCGCCCGACGAGTGGGACCCCAGCGGACCGGTGAAGAAGGAGAGGTTGACCACGTTCAGCGTGGACCTCTCGGTCTACGGGGAGCAGCTCGGCGCCGTCCTCGACGGCGTGTGAGGGCAGGTCAGTCCCGGTACGCCGCCAGGCAGTCGTCATGGCTGGGCAGCAACCCGGCCGACTGTGCCTCGGTGAGGCTGGGGGCGGCGGCGTCCTTCTTTGACAGCAACGGCTCAAGGTCGGCGGGCCAGGGGATTGCGAGCCCGGGATCGAGCGGCTGGATGCCGTGCTCAGCAACAGGGTTGTAGGGCGTCGAGCACAGGTACACGACGGTCGCGGTCTCGCTGAGGGCGAGGAACGCGTGGCCGAGGCCCTCGGCGAGGAACACCGCTCGCCGGTCCTGGTCGTCGAGGACCACGGTGTCGCCCACCCCGAACGTCGGCGACCCGACGCGGAGGTCGACGACGACGTCGAGGACCGCCCCGGAGGGGCACGTCACGTACTTGGCCTGCCCGGGTGGCACATCGGCGAAGTGGATGCCGCGCAGCGTCCCGCGTCGCGACACCGAGCAGTTGGCCTGCCCCAAGGGCAACCGGTGGCCGGTGGCGCTCTGGAACACCTCCGCCTTGAACCACTCGAGGAAGACGCCTCGGTCGTCGGCGTGCTGGCGGGGGGTCACGACGAAGGCGTCAGGGACGGCGAGCGGCTCGACGTGCATGCTCAGCGCCGCCCGTCGCGGTCGACAAGCAGCCCCAGGAGGTACTCTCCGTACCCGCTCCGCCGCAGCGGCTCGGCCAGTGCCGTCAGCGCGTCATCGTCGATCCAGCCGTTGCGCCAGGCCACCTCCTCCGGGCAGCCGATCTTGCGGCCCTGCCGGTCCTCAATCACCCGCACGAACTCCGCGGCCTGCATCAACGTGGTGAACGTTCCGGTGTCCAGCCAGGCCGTCCCCCGGGGCAGCACTTCCACCTCCAGCCGGTCCTGTCGGAGGTACTCGGCATGCACCGCAGTGATCTCCAGCTCCCCACGAGCGCTGGGCGTGACCCCCCGGGCGATCTCGACGACGTCGGGGGCGAAGAAGTACAGCCCCGGCACCGCGTAGCTGCTCTTCGGCACCGCCGGCTTCTCCTCGATCGAGCGCACCGCCCCGGCGGGGTCGAATTCCACCACCCCGTACTCGCTGGGGTTGGCCACCCGGTAGGCAAAGACCCGCCCGCCCTCGACCGCGGTTGCTGCCCGCAGTTGGCTGCCCAACCCCACTCCGTAGAAGATGTTGTCGCCGAGGACGAGCGCCACCGGCTCGCCACCGATGAAGTCCGCGCCGATGACGAACGCCTGCGCCAGCCCCTCGGGCCGTGGCTGCTCGGCGTACTCGATCCGCATCCCCCAGGCGGACCCGTCGCCGAGCAGTCGACGGAACGCCCAAGTGTCCTCGGGGGTGGTGATGACGAGCACCTCACGGATCCCCGCGACCATCAACGTGGCCAGCGGGTAGTAGACCATCGGCTTGTCGTACACCGGCATCAGCTGCTTGCTCACGGCCTGCGTGACCGGCCACAGCCGCGATCCGGTCCCACCGGCGAGCACGATTCCACGCATCCCCGTACCGTAAGCCCTTGCCGGGTGTCCTCAGCCCTTGCGTCGTGTCAGACTGGGCCGGTGCGCTACGTCGTGACCGGTGGTGCAGGCTTCATCGGCTCCAACTATGTCCGCATGCTCCTGGACGGCCGCATGGCCACCCCCGCTGCGCCAACCGCCCTCACCGTGCTCGACAAGCTCACCTATGCCGGCGTGCGCGCCAATCTCGACCCAGTTGCCGACGATCCGCGACTGTCGTTCGTCGAGGGCGACATCTGTGACCCGGCCCGCGTCGACGACGTCCTGGCCGGCGCCGATGTCGTCGTGCACTTTGCCGCGGAGTCCCACGTCGACCGCTCCATCACCGGCGCCGCCGACTTCGTTCTCACCAACATCCTGGGCACCCAGACTCTCCTCGACGCCGCCCGCCGCCACCGCGTCGCCCGGTTCGTGCACGTGTCCACCGACGAGGTGTACGGCTCGATCGAGGCTGGCTCCTGGGCAGAGACGAACCCGGTGTCGCCGAACTCGCCGTACGCGGCCAGCAAGGCTTCTTCCGACCTGATCGCCCTCGCCTACCATCGCACGTACGGGCTTCCCGTCGTCGTCACCCGCTGCTCCAACAACTACGGGCCCTACCAGTTCCCCGAGAAGGTCATCCCGCTGTTCGTGACGAATCTGCTCGACGGTGGCACCGTCCCGCTCTACGGCGACGGTCGGAACGTCCGCGACTGGCTCCATGTCGACGATCACTGCCGGGGCGTGCAACTCGTTGCGGACGCCGGCCGCCCGGGCGAGGTCTACAACATCGGTGGCGGCACCGAGCTGTCCAACCGGGCGCTGACCGAGCGCCTGCTCGCCGCGGTGGGCGCGGGCTGGGAGCGCGTGCGCCATGTCGAAGACCGCCTCGGCCACGACCTGCGCTACTCAGTCGACATCTCCAAGATCGCCGACGAGCTCGGCTACCGGCCGCAGATCACCTTCGACGCCGGGCTGGCCGCGACCGTCGCCTGGTACCAGGAGCATCGAGACTGGTGGGAGCCGCTGAAGGCGCGCGCGGCACCAGTGGGCTCATGACGCGCTGGCTCGTCACCGGTGCCGGCGGATTGCTCGGCACCGACCTGCTGGCTGTGCTGGCCGACCGACGACCGCTCGATGACATCCGGGCGGCCAACCGGGCCACCCTCGACGTCACTGACGAGGCGCAGGTCGACGACGCGGTACGTGGTGTGGACGTGGTGGTGAACGCCGCCGCATGGACCGACGTCGACGGCGCCGAAGCCGCCGAGGCGGCTGCGTTCCGGGTGAACGCCGTCGGGCCGGCGCTGCTGGCCCGGGCGTGCGGGGCAACCGGGGCCCGGCTGCTTCAGCTCTCCACCGACTACGTGTTTGCTGGGCAGGCCGTCACCCCGTACCCCGAGGACGCGCCGCAGGACCCACGGACTGCGTACGGGCGGACGAAGGCCGCGGGGGAGTGGGCCGTCCGAGCCGAGCTGCCCGACCGCTCGTGGGTGTTGCGCACCGCCTGGCTCTACGGGTGGCACGGGCCCAACTTCGTTGCGACGATCCGGCGGATCGCTGCCGAGCGGGACGAGCTGCGGGTCGTCGACGACCAGCACGGCCAGCCCACGTGGACGGTGGACCTGGCGAACCGCATCGTTGACGTCGTTGAGGTGGACGCCCCGCCTGGGACCTACCACGCGACGAACGCCGGTGCGACGACGTGGCATGGCCTGGCCAAGGCGGTGCTGAGGCACGCCGGTGACACGACCACACGAGTCGTCCCCTGCACGACACAGGAGTACCCGCGGCCGGCACCACGTCCGGCGTGGTCGGTACTCGGCCACGACGGCTGGGCCCGTGCCGGGCTGCCTTCGATGCGTCCGTGGGACGAGGCCCTTGCGGCTGCCCTCACGCTCGTCTGAGCCAGAACCGGGACATCGCCCGCGACGGGAACAAGGCTCGTCGGACACATGCGGCATCGACTCTCGTCGCTGACGGGGGAGGGTCCTCCCGCCGTTAGGGTGAGGATGGAGCCGGAGCGTGAGGAGGTCTGACGCAGCCCATGGGACTTCTGACGATCGACGGCTACTGCAACCATCTCAGCTACGCGGTGGGAGAGACCGTTGAGCTCTGCTGCTCGACCGACGCTCCGACGTTCTCCGTGGAGGTCGCCCGGGTGGGCGGCACCCGCGAGATCGTGTGGCGGGACAATGAGGTCACCGGCCAGCTCCACGCCGTCCCGGAGCGGGCCTCGGAGGACGGGTGCGGCTGGCCCGCGTCCGTCTCGTTCACCGTCCCCGAGCACTGGCGTTCCGGCTACTACGAAGTCGTGATGCGGGCACGGGATGACGCGACGGGCCGTGGCGAAGAGGCCCTCGCCTTCTTCGTCGTCCGGCACTCCGGCCAGCCTCACCCGCGAGCACCGATGCTGCTGGTCCTGGCCACGAACACGTACAACGCCTACAACGACTGGGGCGGGCCGAGCCTCTACACCGGGGCGGTCCGGGCGTCCTTCCAACGGCCTCTGGCCAAGGGCTTCCTCCGCAAGCCCGAGCCGTACCTGCGCTACCCCAACCTCGACGACGTCCACGACCCCGAGCACGAGCGCTTCCGCTCGTGGGCCGACCTGCACGGCCTGGCCAGGTGGTCAGGCTCCTCGGGGTGGTACCAGTGGGAACGGTTGTTCGTGCAGTGGGCGGAGCGGGCGGGGTACCAGGTGGACGTCGCCGTCAACGCCGACCTGGAGCACCTCCCCGAGATCGTGCAGGGCTATCCGCTGGTCGTCAGCGTCGGGCACGACGAGTACTGGTCGTGGGGGATGCGCGACACCGCGGAGGCCTACATCGCCGACGGAGGAAACTACGCATTCCTGTCCGGCAACTCGGTCTGCTGGCAGGTGCGCTTCGAGGACGACGGACGCACGATGGTCTCCTACAAGGCGGACCCGGAGTCGGACCCCCTCTTCGGCACCGATCAGCAGCACCTGGTGTCGACGCTCTGGTGCTCCGCGCTGGTGGGTCGGCCCGAGAACCATCTGACCGGCGTCAGCTTCTCGCGCGGCGGGTACATCCGCATGGGCGAGGCTGTTCCGCGGGCGTCAGGCGGTCTCACGGCGTGGCGGCCGGACCACTGGACGTTCGCCGGCTCCGACCTGCACTACGGCGACCTCTTCGGGACCGAGGACCGGATCGCTGTCTACGAGGTCGACGGCTGCGAGTTCACCCTCTCCGACGAGGACGGCCTACCGGTGCCGACCGGCCGGGACGGGACGCCGACGGACTTCACGATCCTCGCGACGGCTCCCGCTCGGCTGTGGAGCTTCAGCGAGCTCCCCTCCCGCTACCGCTCGAGCGAGAGCGGGGACCTGGAGGAGACGGCGGTGGCGGTGTTCGGCGAGGCGACGCCACAGAACATCGCGCGCCTGTCGCACAACCACGCGGTCATGGGGATCTACACCAGGGGTGGGACCGTCTTCACGTCCGGAACCACTGACTGGGTGTACGGCCTGGCTGGTCATGACCCAGTGGTCACCCAGGTCACCCGCAACGTGCTGGACCGGCTCTCGGAAGGACGCTGATGACGCAACGGCCAGTACTCCCGGTCCTGCAGGTCGAGGGCTCGCATCGCGACGTCGGGCTGCAGATCGGCGCAGCCTGTGCCGACGCGGTCCGCAACGCCAGCAGCTTCGACCACGGGGAGACCCCGCGGGACGGTCGCACGATGGCGGAACAGCTCGCGCTCGCGTCCGAGTACCGCGACGTGACGGCGCGCGAACTGCCCTACCTCGTGGAGGAGCTCGACGCGGTGGCCGAGGCGGCCGACGTCGATCCGCTGCGCGTCTTCGCGGCGTCGATCGAAGAGATCTGGCAGTCCGACGGCGACCCCGAGGGCGGCGGCTCGGCCCTGGGCAGCGAACCGGGCAAGTGCAGCGATCTGGTGGCCGGCCCACCGGTGACGGCAGACGAGCGCGTCCTCATCGCTCACAACAACGACCTCGATGCCGATGTGGAACCGCATCTGACGGCCATCGAGTGGAAAGTCGACGGCGAGCCGGGGATGTTCACCATCGGTGTCGGGCCCTGGATCAGCGTCGGGTGGAACTCCGCGGGCCTCGTGCTGAGCGGGAACGAGCTGGCCCCCAACGACAACCGGATCGGTGTGCCCCGCCTCCTGCTTGTTCGGGAGCAGCTCCGTTGGTCGAGCATGCAGGATGCCGTGGACGCGGCCCTGCATCCGGCGCGTGCGTCGGCCTACAACACCATCTTCGCCACCCCGGATGGTCAGGTGGTCAACGTCGAAGGTTCGGCGACCGACGGAGAGACCACCTCCCTGGGAGAGGCCGGCACTCTCGTGCACACCAACCACTACGTGTGCGAGTCGATGCTCGGCTACGAGGACGACCCTGCGTACGCGAAGCGTTCGGCGGTGCGTCTCCAGCGGGGGGCCGAGCTGCTGGAGCAGGCATCGGCGCTTCCGGGTTCGGTGACCGAGGAGGCACTCATCGGCATGCTCAGCGACCACGAGAACGCCCCCGACTCGTTGTGCCGACACCCGGTGCCCGAGACGAACACCAAGACTGTCTTCTGGTGCGTGACGGACGTCAAGGCCCGGCACATCACCTTCGGTCGGGGCAACCCTTGCAGTTCCACACCGCAGCACTTCCAGTTCGGCTGAACGCACCGGTCGCCGCTGGTGGCGCACCCGTGGTCCTCAGGTGACGGCTCCGCGTACCGGACGACCCGGTCGGACAGCGGTGTCGAGCACTCCGTCGCGCACGACGAACGCACCTCCGACGAGGACGTGGCGGATGCCCTCCGACGTGCGAGTGGGGTCTTCGTACGTGGCACGGTCGGTGATGGTGTCCGGATCGAAGACGACCAGGTCGGCGTCGGCTCCCACCTGGACCCGGCCCTTGCGTGCCATGGCCGGAGCCACGTCGCGCAGGATGTCGGCCGGCACCAGGGTGCACCGGCGAACGGCCTCGGTGAGCGACAGGACGCCGAGCTCGCGGACGTACCACCTCATGACCCGGCTGAAGGTGCCCGCGGTGCGGGGGTGGGTCATCGCGCCGTTCAGCTCGGGCCAGCGCAGGTCTTGTGGTGACCCCGATGCAGAGACGAGCGGCATCGCGTCCGATGCCACGGCAGTGTCGTCGGCCAGCAGGGCTCGAGTGAGGAATCCGAGGTCGTCCGGGTCCCCCTCGCGCAGCAGATCGATCACGACGAGTGCGCCCGGGTCGGCGGCACGCAGCTCGGCCAGTCGTGCGTCGGACGCCGGTCGTTCCCCGGTGGACAGCACCCGGATGTCGATCGACGTGAGGCCGAGGTGCGAGAGGAATGCAGGGTCGAGGAAACCCGCACCGATACCCGTGCACCCGGCTCCGTAGGGGTAGGCCTCGGACGTCACGCGCAGACCCTGCTGACGAGCCCGGTCGAGCAGGGAGTGAGCCCGATCGACCTCGCGCAGCGACGTGCTGTTGATGTGACAGAGATGCATGTGCGCGCCGGTGGCGAGTGCGGCTGTGACGACCTCCGCCGCCCCCATGAGACCGCCGTCCGGCCGGTCGAGCTCACGGACGTGCGTGAAGGTCGGAACGCCGAGCCGCCCGGCGAGTGCCGCGACGTCGAAGTACTCGGCGGCCTCCGACTCCACGCAGTAACCCAGCAGGATCCCGATGCCGAGCGCACCCTCTGCCAGGTCGCTGTGCAGTGCGTCCAGCATGCGGCGGCGTTGGTCCAGTGACATCGTGCGGTGCCAGGCAGGGGCATCGATGTGCTCGAAGAAGGCGTCGTCTCCACCAGTCGTGACGTCCAGTCCGCAGGCGGCCATCCGGGCGAGGGCCCAGGACGCCGAGAACCCGTAGTGGTTCGGCTGACCCTCCTCGGCGCACTCTTGGTAGACGCGAGCGACGTCGAGCTCACCGGCCTCGAGCTCGAGAGCGGTCGTGACGCCGTCGCAGACCTGGAGCCAGCGCGAAGGAAGGTCGCGGCAGTGGCTGTGCAGATCGATGAACCCGGGGGCGAGGACGTGGTCGGCCACCGAGAGGTCGACCTGCCCCTCCAGGGCCGGGTCGCCGCCGACGGCCACCGCGCTGATCCGTCCGTCCGTGACTGCGACGTCGCAGACGGCGTCGAGTGCCGTCTCCGGGTCCAACGTGCGGGCACCACGCAGGACGGCGTCGTGGGTCGGCATCGGTGCCCCCTCCGGACTATGCGGGTGTCAGCACGATCGGTCCACATCGTCGCCATGGAGCCGGACTGGGAGGCGGTCGCCCCGAGTCCGCCGGCGGACGTGGCGTTGATCGGTGACCCGGAGTCTGCCAGCAGGGCGGTGACCCGGCCGGTTCCTGAGGTCCCCTGGTACTGGCGTGCGGTCACCTCGGTCGGGGCCTGCCAGCCGGTGGTGGCCGACGACTTGTTCGACCACAGGGACACGATCCAGGAGGTCCGGTCGGTGGCAGCCGTGGGTGTGGTGTGAACTGCACTCGTACCGGTCTCGCTCGCCGAGAGCACCGCCGCCACGGGGTCGACGGGGTGTGTTCCCCCGTACGCCGCTATCTGCGCGGCCAGCTTGGCACGCCGGCTCGAGGTCACCTGCACGGTCGCCCCCGCATCACCGGTCTCGGCGACCTTCATCCAGAGCTGGGTCTGCATCGTCTCGTCGATCTGCCGTCCGAGGGTTCGCCAACCGACAGGTGGCTGGAGGGTCGCATCGGCTCGGTTGGCCGTGACCGCGAGGAGAAGCGCATCTCCGGCATTCACCGTCGTCGGGATGCGCGGTGACACGTTGCTCGCGTTCGTACCCACTCCCACAGCAGCCCGGAACTCGATCGTCGGATCCGGGAGCGGAGCCACATCGACGGTCTGCTGCCGGACGTCGCTGGCCCCTTGGACGTCCGTGACGCTGAGGACGACGTCATAGGTCCCCGCAGCGGCGAACTCGTGCGTCACGCGGGGGCCGGCCGCGCCGGTGCCGTCTCCGAGCTCCCACGAGTAGGCGAGTGCATCCCCGTCAGGGTCGGATGACCGCGACGCATCGAACGTGCAGGACAGCCCTGCGCAGTCCACCACGTCGAGCACCGCCGACGGGGGTCGGTTGACCCTCGGCTCGGGGGCCACGATGCGCTGCAACGGCACGATCTTGAAGTTCTGGTTCCCCGAGGAACCGGGAGCGGTGTTGAGGTTGTCCTGGCACACGAAGGCCCCGTCGGGGAAGGCCGGGCCGAGGCTTCCGGCCCAGGCGGCGACGCCATCGGTGCGGCCGCACCCGTCGGTCTCGGCTCCGGACTCGACCTGGAACGTCCGCACGAACGCGTTGTCACCTGCGCGGTCGTAGAGAGCGAAGAAGTTCGATGAGTTCGAGGCTGCCTGGGACGAGGCGATGAGGTACCCCTCACCTGCCCCGCTGTCCGTCAGGGTGAGGCCCTCGATGTCGGGAGCCAGGCGCCCGCCCGCACTCGTCACGCGGTCGACGGCGAGACGATCGTCGGTCGTGGTCCCGTCCGCCGGTTCGGCGCCGTAGCGCCAGATGGCCACATCCTCCTCGGCGACGTACAGCCGGCCGAGTTCGTCGTCAGCGACGCACCCCTCCGCCTCGGAGCCGAGCGACCACTGTCGGACGCGCGTGGCATCGACCAGGCCGTCGGCGTCGGCATCGGTGAGCTCGTACTGGGCGATCGTGCCGCCGCGACTGATGACGAAGGCGTACGTGCTCCCCGACCGGGGGCTCTGATAGAGACACAAGCCTTCACCCCCCGTGGGGACGGGAACGCTGCCGGTCGACGAGTCCGTCGCGTTCGTGAGTCGTCGACTCTCCGGATCGATGGCATACAGCCGCAGCCCGGAGCGGTACACGGCCGCGATGTCACGCGTGGTCGTCCCGGTGGTCACGGCGGTGCGCACGTCGACGTTGCCGAAGAACCCCTCCTCGATGCGCTGGACGAGGCGGCCTTGCATGTCGTAGACGTCCAGCGCCCCACCTTTGTCGTTTCCGATCACCAGCGACTGGGAAGGATCAGTCGGATGTGGCCAGATGGCGGGGTCGTCGGCTGCATCGCCGGCGTGCAGCACGGGGTCGGTCTCGACCGTTGCGGTGACGGCGTCACCGTCCGGGGCCGGTTCGCTGGTGACGTCCTGGTCGTCGACGATGACGAAGGCGTCGTCGAGCAGCCCCAAGTACTGGTCAGGGTCGGCAAGGTCACCGATCCCCTTGGAACCGATCAGGTAGGGCTTGGTGGTGGCCACGGAGCCGATGGCGCCGGTGCCCCGGGCGACGATGGCGCCGTCGACCCGCACCTGGACCTCGTCCCCCACCCGGGCGCAGACCGCTTGGTGCCATTCGTCGTCGGTGATCACCGCTCCGTCGGTGAAGACGTGCACGACCCCCGAAGACCCGGAGACGCGGCAGCTGAGCTGTGCTGCCCCGTTGCGGGCGTGGATCGACAGCTTCCACTGACGGTCCTTGAAGAACCCCTTCTGCATGACGTTCCAGTCGCCCACGCCGCGGGTGAGTGCGATGCGGGCTCCGAAGGAGAAGTCGGCCGTCCCAGGATTGAGTGACGGGCGGTCGGGCGTCTGGACCACGCTGCGTCCGAAGAAGTCGAGCCACCCTTCCGGAGCCACACCCACGTCACCGAGCACCGCGGTGCCCGTGCCGTAGGGGTCGAAAGCGGGGTCGTCCGGGCTGAAGGTCAGCTCGGACACCAGCTGTGGTTCGGCGTCCGCCGGGAATCCGACCGACAGCAGGGCGGTACCGGCGACCATGCCGAGCAGGGCCACCCGAGCCAGGTACGCGCGCATTGGTCCCCCTCCAGTCCCGAGGCGTCCCCGGGATGTGGCTCGAGTCTTGACGGCATCGAAAGCGGAGGCAAGCAGGCGCACGCGCCTGGCTCGGTGTTTGGAGGCCGGCGACGCCGATGACACATCGCGGGCACGCCACCACACTGTGCTCATGGCACTGTCCCTGCGGGTGATCGACCTGACGCGTCCACTCGACGACTCGACCCTGCTCTGGCCAGGTACGCCACCGCTGGTCGTCGAGTCGATCGAGACCATCGAGCATGACGGCTCCTTCACCAGACGACTGACGCTCGACGAGCACAGCGGGACACACTTCGATGCGCCGAGCCACTTCGTGGACGGTGCGTGGAGCGTCGCCGACGTTCCCGCGGAGCACCTGGTCCGGCCGCTTCAGGTGATCGACTTCTGCGACAGGGCCCACGAGGACCCGGACGCCGCGCTTTCGGCGGCCGAGGTGGCGGCCCACGAGCAGAGGCACGGTCGGGTCGAGGAAGGCTCCGTGGTGTTCCTGCGCACCGACTGGCCCGACCCGGGCACGGACGTGCTGCGCTTCCCGGGTTTCGGGGTCGACGCGGCCACCCTGCTCGTCGAGCGGGGTGTGGTGGGACTGGGGATCGACACCCTCGGGATCGACCCTGGCCAGGTCGCCGACTTCAGCGTCCACCGGGACGTCACGCTGCCCCGCGGCGTCTGGCACGTCGAGAACCTGACGAACCTCGCGGAGGTGCCTCCGGTGGGTGCCTGGGCGGTGGTGGGCGTGCCCAGGATCTCCGGTGCCTCTGGGTTCCCGGCTCGCGTACTGGCGCTGGTCCCCCAGGCATAGCCCGTGAATGGTCCGATCGGGACGATGGACCCGAGGGCCGCGCGGGCCTAGGTTGACGCCATGGCTCTGCACCGCAACGAGATTCTCGAGCTCGAACGGCTGGCGATCGCCCCGGTGTACGCACGGCCCGGCGAGCTCAATGGCATCCCCAAGGACGCGCTGCCTCCTGAGGGACTCGACCCCAAGGTGGCCTACCGGCTGATCCACGACGAGCTGATGCTCGACGGGAACGCCCGGCAGAACCTGGCCACCTTCGTCACCACGTTCATGGACGAGGAAGCCGACCGGCTGATGGCCGAGTCCTCCGACAAGAACATGATCGACAAGGACGAGTACCCACAGACGGCCGCGATCGAAGGTCGCTGCGTCAGCATCATCTCCGCGCTGTGGAACGCGCCGGGCGACGCGCAGGCCACCGGCACCTCCACCACCGGGTCGAGCGAAGCGGTGATGCTCGGGGGCTTGGCTCTGAAGTGGCGGTGGCGGCAGCGCCGTGAGGCGGCCGGACTGTCGACGGACCGCCCGAACCTCGTCATGGGGATCAACGTCCAGGTGGTCTGGGAGAAGTTCTGCCGTTACTGGGACGTCGAGCCCCGGTACGCCCCGATCGAGGAGGGTCGACTCCAGCTCAACGCCGAGGAGGCACTCAAGCTCTGCGACGAGAACACCATCGGGGTGGTCGCCATCCTCGGGTCGACCTTCGACGGCTCGTACGAACCGGTGAAGGAGATCGCGGACGCGCTCGACGCACTGGCGGCGTCCGGTGGCCCGGACATCCCGGTGCACGTCGACGCAGCCTCCGGCGGTTTCGTCGCACCCTTCATCGATCCAGATCTTCCTTGGGACTTCCGGGTCCCGCGGGTGCGGTCGATCAACGCATCCGGTCACAAGTTCGGCCTGGTCTACCCGGGTGTCGGGTGGGTCATCTGGCGCACGCCCGAGGACCTTCCCGAGGACCTCGTGTTCCACGTGAACTACCTCGGTGGCGACATGCCGACGTTCGCGCTGAACTTTTCCCGTCCTGGCGCGCAGGTCATCGCGCAGTACTACAACCTGATCCGGCTCGGCCGGGAGGGATACCGCGAGGTGCAGCAGGCGTGTCGTGACACGGCGATGTACCTGTCGGCGGCCGTTGCTCAGATCGGTCCGTACGAGCTGCTCTCGGACGGCTCGGAGCTACCCGTGTTCTTCTTCCGGCTCAAGCCTGACGTCACCAACTACACGGTGTACGACGTGTCGGCCAAGCTGCGTGAGCGCGGATGGCAGGTTCCCGCCTACTCGCTTCCGGACAACCTCACCGACCTCTCCGGGCTGCGTGTCGTCGTGCGCAACGGTTTCGGCCGCGACCTGGCCGATCTCTTCCTCGACGACCTGCGCCGGACCACCGAGTTTCTCGAGAATCTCCCGGCCAAGCTGCCCCACGACCCTGATCACACCGAGTCGTTCCGCCACTGAGCGTGCGACCCGCTCGGCTGCCGGTCGACGTCCCGGACGACGCGACGGACGTCGTCGTCCGGGGACCGCGTCCCTTCGTCACCGAGGTCCGGTACTCGCTGCCTGACGGAAGCGTCGTGCGGTGGCAGGCCAGACAGCACCGCAAGGCGGCCGATGTCTCGCACCGCGGACTGACCTGGTGGATCGGCCTGTTGTTCGCGATCGGCTCAACCTGTTTCGTGCTGGGACCGATCCCCGCCTACGCGTCCGCCGTCGGTGGCGAGGCGACGGCGCTGACGTACTTCGTCGGCTCGTTGTTCTTCACCACGGCCGCCTACCTGTCCTACCTGCAGGTGGTGCGGGAGTCCGGCCACCGTTGGTTCGGATGGACGCCGCACGCGATGGGCTTCTGGGCGACGGCGATCCAGCTGGTCGGCACGCTCTACTTCAACGTGATGACGTTCCTGTCCCTCTTCTCCGTCCCCGAGGACCTCGTGAACCGGGTGATCTGGCGTCCGGACGTGATCGGCTCGGCCTGCTTCCTGGTGGCGTCGGCGATCGCGTTCGCCGAGGCGGGGCATCGGTGGTGGTCGTGGCGTCCCCGGCACCGCGACTGGCACGTGACCGCGCTGAACCTGTGGGGGTCGGTGTTCTTCGGAGTCTCTGCCGTCGGGGCCTACGTCACGGACACCGGGACCATGCTCGACGCGACGCTCGCCAACGGTGGAACCTTCCTCGGTGCGGTCTGCTTCCTCGTGGCGGCGCTCATGACGATGTCCGAGGGTCGTCCGACCCTGGCCGTCGCCCCGACGGAGACGTGACGCTGGTCCCGAGCGAGGAGGTCACGCATGTGTCGGTGGTTGGCGTACTCCGGATCGACCCTGCCCATCGAGTACCTCGTCTCGAAGCCGGCGAACTCGCTCATCCACCAGAGCCGCGAGTCGGCGATGGGGGCGACCGCGCTCAATGCCGATGGCTTCGGGGTGGGGTGGTACGCCCCGGGTGACCCAGTGCCCGGGTTGTTCCGGAGCGTCCAACCCGCATGGGCCGACGCGAATCTGGAGGAGATGGCCCGGCACATCCACTCGCCGCTCTTCATCGCACACGTGCGCGCGACGACCGGCACCCCCGTCCAGCAGACCAACTGCCACCCGTTCCGGCACGAGAACTGGCTGTGGGCGCACAACGGGGCGGTGCGCGAGTTCGCGAAGGTCAAGCGTGACCTCGTGATGGCGGTGGATGCCAGCCTCTACCCGGCGATCGTCGGTTCCACGGACTCCGAGGTGCTCTTCCACCTGGCGCTCAGCTTCGGGCTGCAGCAGGATCCGGTCACCGCGGTGGAGCGGATGATCGGCTACGTCGAGCAGGTGGGACGCGCCCACGGCGTCGAGCTGCCGATCCAGATGACGGTGGTGACCACCGACGGGGTTCGCGTCTGGGCCTTCCGCTACTCGAGTGAGGGACAGTCGCGCACGCTCTTCTACAGCGCCCTGGTCGCGACGGTCCGTGAGCTGCATCCCGAGCTGGAGGTCCTGCGTGACGTCTCCGACGAGACGCGCATCATCGTCTCCGAACCGCTGTCGGACCTCAGCGGCGCATGGATCGAGGTGCCGGAGTCGCACTACGGGATCGTGCAGGAGGGTCAGGACGTGCTGGCCCCGCTCGTCCCTCGCCTGCCGTGACGTCGGCGCCCGCGTTCAAGTCGACGGTCACGGAGGGCCCTCCTTCAGTCCGATGTCGGGCAGCAGGCGCTCCATCCAGCGCGGCAGGCGCCAGGTGTGGTCGCCGAACAGGTACAGCAGTGCCGGAGCGAGGATCAGCACCAGCGTCCCGGCCAGGAAGACGGCGACGGACAAGCCGACGCCGAACTGTTTGACGGTCGGGTCACCGTTCAGGATGAAGCTGCCGAAGACACAGAACATGATGAGGGCGGCGGCGCTGATCACCTTGGCACTTCCGGCGAGACCCTCGGCAACGGCCGGACGTGGCGCTGATCCCTGGTCACGGTGGGCGACGATCTGGCTCACCAGGAAGACCTCGTAGTCCATCGACAGCCCGAAGAGGATCGCGAACATGAGCAGCGGGACGTAGCTGGCGATCGGGACGGTTCCCGCGGGCGCGTCCAGCCCGACCAGCGACAGTCCCCAGCCCCACTGGAAGACGGCCGTGAGTACGCCGAATGACGCCGCGACCGACAGCAGGTTCATGATGGCCGCCTGCAGCGGCACCAGCACCGAGCGGAAGGCGACGAGCAGCAACAGGAAGCTCAGCGTCAGCACGGCCAGCACCACCAGTAGCAGCCGGTCGGCGATCTTCGTCGCGAGGTCGACGTAGCTGGCGGTGTAGCCGCCCACGTACGACTCCATCTGACCGTCGTCGGTGAGAGTGGGCAGCACGTCGTCTCGGAGCTCGCCCACGAGTGCCGCGGTCTCGTCAGAGGCTGGGGCCGTTGCCGGTATCGCGTTGATGACCAGCGCGTCGCCCTTCTTCGACACCTGCGGCGGCGTCAGAGCCACGACACCGGGAGTCGCCAGCAGGGTGTTCTGCAGCGCCACGACTCTCGAGTCGGTCGCGCGATCGTCCCCCCCTGCCTGCGTCAGCTCCTTGGTCAGCTCGCGCTGCAGCTTCTCGGCGCGTTTCTGCTGCTTCTGTGCCTTCTGCTGCTCCGCCTTCAGCTGGTCCGCCTGACCCTGCAGCGCGTCGCCCTTCGCCTGGAGCTGGTCACCCTCTGCCTGCAGCTGGTCAGCCTGCCTCTGCAGCCCGGACGCCTGGGCGCTGAGCGCATCGGCCTGCGCGCTGAGTGCCGTTGCCTGTGCCTGCAGAGCGTCGCCCTCCTGCTGCAGCCGCTCCGCCTGGGCGGCGAGTCGACGCCCCTCCCGCGCGAGCCGACGCCCTTCACGTTCGAGCCTCTCGGCACGACTCACCAGTGCCTGCTCGCGCGACCTGGACGCGCTCGAGGCGTCGCTCGAGGCGCGCGATCCTGCTCGGATCGGTGGTTTCGTCGAGCCGCTGCCTGGATGACCGCCTCGCGAGCGCGCACCGCTGCCAGGGCGGCCGCGGTGCGCTTTGCCTCTCCTGCCAGCACCTCGGCGTCGCTTCTCAGCGTCCGTGCCTCCTGCTGCGAGGGTGGCCTGCTGCTGCTCGAGCTCGAGCTGCGCGGCCTGCAGCTGTGACTTCTCCGACTCCAGAGCGCTCTGCTCCGCGAGCAGCTCGTCCTGCTGCGTCTGCAGGTCAGCGGCCTCGACCTCGAGCTCTGCCTGCTGCTGCTCGAGCTCGGCCTGCTGCGCCTCGAGCTGCTTCTGCTGCTGGGTGAGTGACTTCTTCTCCCGCTCGAGCTCCTTCTGCAGCGACGTGGCCTCGTCGTACTGGTTCTGGTACTTGTCACTTGGGGTTGCCACCGGGTCGAGGGTCGACGCGACGAGCAGCGGGCCGTTGTACCCGACACCGAGTCCAGCGGTGGTCAGGTCGTACGCCCGACGCTCCGTCGTCGAGGTGGGTGCCACCGAGATGTCCTCCTGGCCCAGCTCCAGCGAGAAGACCGGGATGATCAGCGGCACCAGCAGGGCGACCGATCCCACGAGTGCGATCCAGGGGTGTCCGGTGATCGGCGCGCGCCCAGCCGCCCCAGAAGCCACCGGTCGAGGACGCCTCGCGTCGCTGCAGGAAGGACGGGACGGCGAGACGGTGGATGCCGTTCCCGACCAAGGACAGGCCCGCGGGGAGCAGCGTGGTCGCGCCGAGGACAGCGATGAGGACCGCGACAGCCGCGGCCAGACCGATCGAGGTGACCAGGGGAATGTCCGCCAGCACGAGGGCAGTCAACGCGATGATCACCGTGCTGCCGGCGAAGACGATCGCACTTCCCGACGTCGCGACCGCTTCGGCGACCGACTCTCTGATCCCCATTCCCCGCGCGAGCTGATCCTTGTGGCGGGTGACCATGAAGAGCGCGTAGTCGATGCCGACACCGAGGCCGATCATCGTCGCCACCGTCGGGGCGATGCTGGGGATCCCGAAGAGGTGCCCGAGCAGCCCGATCACCGACAGCGCCGCCGACAGTGAGAACACCGCCACCAGGATGGGCAGCCCCATCGCCACGAGACTCCCGAGCACCAGGGTGAGGATGACCATCGCTGCTGTCAGGCCGACGACCTCGCTGCTCTCGGTCTTCGGCTCGCTCAGCCGGCTGCCGATCGAACCTCCGGCCTCGACCTGGATGCCCGCCTTCGACGCCGGGTCGCGCGCGGCGTCCAGGATCTGTTGCGCGAGGTCCTCGTCCACCAGACCGGAGTCGATGGTGAGCAGCACCGGTGCGTAGCCGGTGGCCTCGTCCTTCGAGATCAGTCCGGCTGTCTGACCCTTGCTGGAGACGGGGCTGATGACGCTGTAGACGTCCGGTGCCTTCTTGAGGGCGGCCACGGCGTCCTTCATCGCCGGCTTGTGCTGCTTGTCGGTCAGCTTCCCGTCGGGCGTGTAGAAGACGATGGGGCTGGTGCCGTTCTGCTGGGGCGGGAAGCGCTGAGCCAGGACGTCGGTGGCGTCCTGGCTGCCGGTGCCCGGCAGGGAGAGGTCGTTGTCGGTCTGCGCGCCGAAGACGCGGATGGCGATGGTGAGGCTGATCGCGACGAGCACCCAAAGGATGACGACCACCAGGGCGTTGTCCGCACAGATGCGACCTACGCGATGCATCAGGGCGGTCATCGTCGTCAGGGTAGTGGCGGTGTGGCTGTCGGGGTAAGGCTCAGCCCGGCGTCAGTGTCGCGTCGCCGACGATGAGAGTGTCATCGTCCAGCCAGTCGACCTTCGTTCCCGTTGCGACCGTGTGGGTCCGGCCGGTGGAGACATCGACGACCCTGAGGGGCCGACCCATGAGCGGTTCGTAGGCGATCCGCGTGCCGTCAGGTGACCATGCCGGCCAGAGAGCCGACGATGAGATCTGGCTCATCCAAGCGGTCGAGGGACCTATCCTGCGCGGATTCCCTCCACTTGCGCTGGCCAACCAGACCGAACCGTTGGACATCTGCGAATAGTCACCGTCGACGAAGTCGGTGCGTCGGAAGGCTATCGACCGGCCATCGGGCGAGTAGGTGCCGAAGGCCGCTCTGTCGAGAAGCAGCACCGGGTCACCGCCCTGCGACGAGACATTCCAAAGTGCGAGGGCGTCGTTGTGCTGCATGGTGAAGAGAACCGTGCCGCCATCGGGGCTGAAGTCCGGGGTGTGGATGGGGTGTTCGCCCGTGGTGATGCGCCGAACTTCGCCCGTGGAGACATCGACCACCCGCAAGGCGCGGTCCTCACTGAAGACCAGGCTCTGCCCGTCCGGTGCCCAGCTCGGCGCCGCATAGGGCGAGGCACTGCAGAGCTTCCGAGGCAAGGCCCCGTCGAGCCCGGCCACGTAGATGCTGCCGTCACCGTAGAACGCCAGCTGATCGCCGTCGGGGGAGGTCTCGAAGTTCTGCACACTGTTGATGCTGCGGATGCTCCGGGGAAGGTCGGTCGACGTGCCGCCGCGAAGCTCGACGAGGCGCACATCGGCGAGCAGCGAGTGGTCGGCATCATGCGGTGTCGGCGCGCTCGTGGGACTCGGCGTTGCAGTCGGTGTCGCCGTGGGAGCCGCCGGAGCCGGTGAGGGGTTCAACGCAGGCGCGTCGGGCCTCATCAGCTGTGCGACGAGCACAGCGGCCAGCGTGACGGCTACGGCGATCGCGACCGCGATGGTCGTACGCCGGTTCACGCGTTCGCGGGATGTCACGGCTTGAAGGGCTGCCTCGTCGTCAAGGCTGGCCCGGACGGCCTCGCGGGTCTTCCTGCCCATCGCGGTGGCGAGCTCTTCGATGTTCACCGCGCCACCCCCTCTTCAGCCTGACGCGCGGCAAGACTCTCGGCGAGGGAGCTCCGTGCTCGGCTCAGGTGTGACTTGACGGTTCCCGGTGCCATCTCGAGAGTCTCGGCGACCTGGTCGACCGACATGTCGCAGCCGTAGAACAGTGCGATCGTCTGTGCTTGCCGACGAGGCAGCGCGCGCACCTCTGACCAGAACGCCTCGCACTCGTCCGGGAGCAGGTCAGCCCGTGGCCGCTCGGACGACAGACGCAGAAGAGCGCGCAGCTCGGTTGCGCGACGACGGAAGGACGATGCAGCCCGGTTGATGCAGATGCGCCGTAGGTAGGCATGAGGGTCGGCGATGGAGCCCAGGTCGTCCCACCGCCGGTACACCTCGGTCATCGCGTCCTGCGCGATGTCCTCGGCGGCCTCACGGGAACCGGTCAGTGTCCATCCAAGTGTGACGAGGTTCGGGTACTCCCGCCGGAACAGGGCCGTGAAGGTCTCGACGCGCGGCGCCTCACCGGTGGAGGCAGCGTGGTCAGTGTCGGGACCTGACACCTCGTCCATCAGAAGGTCACCTGCCAGTGTGGACGGTTCTCCTCCTTAGTCGCTTCGGCGAGGGCTCGGGGTTTACGAGACTTCGCTCATTCTCCGTCGCGGTGTGCGAGCCATTGCTTGGCCAGCCGGCGAGGGGCCCGGTCGAGCCACGCCTCGGTGACGATCTCCTCCAGCTCGGATCGGGAGATGGCGGCCAGCCTCACCAGCACCGCCGCGTACCCGTCGAAGTGCGGGGTCGTGAAGTACACGTCGGGGTCGTCGGCGATGAGTGCGTGCTTGACGCCTTCGTCGCTCACCCGGACACCGACGATGTCGCCGGTCGGTGCGCCTTCCCCGAGCGCCTCGAGGTCCGATGCGCGCAGCGGCCGCTCCCACACGACCATCTTGTTGCGGACCCGCCAGTCCCGCGGCGCCTGCTCCTCCAGCTCGGGCAGCGCACGCGCGATCGAGCGGAGCGTCGCCCACGTCGCCATGACACCTCCTGCGCCCACGGTGCCACGTCGTGTCTGCCCGTGGGGGACGAAACCGACGAACGCCGCGAACCCACAGATGTAGTGAGATTCGCGAGTGAGGCTTCATATTGTGACCTGGGTCACACGGGTACAGACTCCCGCGCAACCCCTCCGAGAGGCAGCGCGATGACCCCACGAATTCGCCCAGTCCTGATCGCTCTCACCACCTCGGCCGCGTTGGCGTCAGCCGCGCTGGTCGGAGGGGGCAGCGCCCAAGCGGAACCGAGTGCGGATCCGCCGAGCAAGGTGCTGATCGTGCTCTTCGACCAGATGCGGCCGGAGTACGCCACTCGCTTCAACATGCCGAACTTCAGGGCGCTGCAAGGCGAGGGCACCAGCTTCTCGAAGGCGTACCTGAACTACATGGGTTCGGAGACCGTCATCGCGCACAACGTGCTGATGTCGGGCCAGACGCCGAGGAACATGGGGTGGGTCGACGAGGCCTACCGCGACCGCAAAGGGCTGCTGAGCAGCGACACGAACCAGATGTGGATCACCGGTGAGCTCAGCTACGCCCAGTACGGCACCCTGATCAAGGACAAGGGCTACCCCAAGCTCGCCGACTACCTGCAGGAGGCGCAGCCCGGCAAGAAGTTCATCGTCGTCGGGCAGAAGGGATACGCCGTCGAGTCCGCGGCTGCCGAGTCTGCGTGGGACACATTCAGCGGCGACGGCACCGACATCGCCGTGCGCTTCGGAAGTCGAAGCGCGAACAACCCCGCCGACCCCTGCCAGATCGCCCTGGGCGGGCGCTACCGCTCTCCCGTCCGGCGTCAACGTGCCGTCGTACCTGAAGGACCCGTGCGGACGCTGGTTCGTCAACTCCGACAGCACCAACACCTACGGCACAGATGCTGCCTTCCCGTCGTGGATCTACCCGCTCGACGGCAACCGGTTCGTGCCGGGCAACGACCACGCGCACCTCGGTGGCGACGTCTGGGTGGCTGACGCGGCGATGGCCATGATGGAGAACGAGGACTGGTCCGGCATGTTCGTCACCATGGGTGGCATCGACAAGGCCGGCCACATGTGGGGCGCACAGAACGACCGCCAGTCGCTCCCAGGTTCGCCCGACTACCAGACCCACGTGCAGTACAACGCCGAGCTTGCCGATGTCCAGCTCGGCCGCATGCTCGACAAGCTCGAGGAGCTCGGTCAGCTCGACGACACCCTGGTCGTGCTCACCGCCGACCACGGTGCCACGTGGGGCGAGGACTTCTACGGCAAGACGGCCGCGGGGAGTACGTCCAGCGACACCAACTGGTACTACGGACCCAACTCGCTGCCGACGCCCTACAACTTGCCGTCGCCGTCGATCCAGCCGCTCGTCGACACCGGGAACGTGGCGTTCAGCTACCAGTCGACGTCGATCCAGACGTGGCTGAAGGACGCGTCGAAGCCGAAGCGCAACGAGGCGCTGAAGGTCATGAAGACGCTCCCCGGCGTGATCGCGACCTACTGGCGCAACGGCGGCAAGTACGTGCTGTTCGACAAGAACGCGATTCCCGCAGGCGAGCGGGCATGGTTCAAGTCGACGGCGCAGACCATCGTCAACACGATGGCGGACGCCAACGGTCCGGACATCGTCGGACTGCTGCGCGACAAGGTGAGCTACGGCGCCTACGGCGACCACGGCGGTGCCAGCGAGTCCGTGCAGCGGGTGCCGATGGTGTTCTGGTCGCCGTCGATGGCCGGATGCGGGCCGACTGGCTGCCACGTTCCACACACCGGATGTGATGCCGACGATCCTGCAGGCGATGGGCATCGAGCAGACCTACCCGACCGACGGACGGGCCCGCCCGCTCGGCTGAGCCTCAGGCGAGGGAGGCGACGACCAGCCCGAGGCCGTTGGCGGCCCAGTGCAGCGCAGCGGGAGCGATCACGCTCCCGCTGCGCCTGCGCAGCTCGCCGAGCAACATCCCGGCCAGCCCGGTGAACGTGATGACGCCGAGCACGCTGAGCCCGGTCGCGCCCCCGGTGCGGTCGGCGAGCGACAAGGCCGGTGCGACGTGCCAGCAGCCGAAGGCGACGGACGTGCCGAGCAGCGCCCAGCGCGTGCCCGAGCTCCGCTCGATCAGGCCCCACAGCACGCCGCGGAACGTCAGCTCCTCCAGGATCACCGTGCGCAGCGGGATCAGCAGCAGGGCGGTCAGCCAGAGGCTGTCGCCCGCGGGCGCGGCGAGGTCGTTCGAGGTCTCCCGTCCGAAGGGCAGCAGCAGGATCACCGCGTAGGCGATGGCGACCGCTGCTGCGGCGGCGGCGCCCCATCGAAGCCCGCTGCGCCAGGTGTCCGCCCCCAGCCCCATCTGCCTCCAGGTGAGGTCACGCCACCGGCCCACCGCAATGACGCCGACCGACCCGAGGACGGCAGCCACCACGTCCCACCCCGAGGGCAGGGCGACCAGCAGCAGGTTGGCCGCCATCAGGACGACGAGCACGCGACCGCGACCACGACGGTGGCGCGCGCGCCACTCGGTCGCTCGGTCACGGCCGCACTCTTTCACGGACGTCGCGGCACCCATCGGAGGCCGGCGTCGCGGGTCACGACACGGTCGCGGTGAGTGGCGGGTCTTCCCTCTCTCCGCGATCATGACCGCCGAGCGGCTCGACGACTCGATGCCCACGAAGCAGGAGTGCACATGTCCCACGCAAAGCAGGCGACGGCTGAGCCTGTCGCCGCCCCGGTCACCCACCCACGAGGCTGGCGCCGGTTGCGTCGACTCAGCCTCACCGGAGCGGTGCTGGCCACCCTTGCGGGATGGATGACCACCACCCCCTCGCTCGTCCCGCGCAGCTGGGCGGTCCAGCTGCTCCTCACCGGGGTGACGATGGCCCTGGTCTACGGCGTCGGGGCCTTCCTCGGCTGGGCCTATCGCAGCCTGGAGCTGCCGGTTGCGCCTGCAGGGTTCAGGCGGGTCGCGTGGCTCGCACTGGCAGTGCTTGCGCCCCTCGGTCTGCTCGTGGCGGGGTGGCTCGGCCGTGGATGGCAGCAGGACCAGAAGCTGCTCCTGGGCCTGCAGGACGACGTCCCCATGGTCTGGGTCCTCGCTCCGCTGCTCAGCGTCGTGCTGGCGGCCCTTCTGCTCGCCCTTGGGCGGGGCGTCCGCTGGATCGGAGTGCGCCTGTACGGCTTCCTGGGCAAGCGACTGCGCATCCCCGGTCGACTCGCGGCGACGATCGCGGTGGTCGTGACCGCTCTGCTCACCTGGTACGTCGTGTCCGGTGTGCTGGTCGACAACCTTCTCACGGCCGCCGACGCAGCCTTCGCGGTCCGCAATGATGACAACAAGCCCGGAGTCGAGAACCCCGAGTCCCCTTACCGGTCAGGCGGTCCGAACTCTGCGGTCAGCTGGGAGTCCATCGGTCGCGAGGGGCGTCAGTTCATCTGGCAGGGGAGGACAGCCGCCGATGTGGCCGAGGTCACCGGCGTGACGGACGCGGTCGAGCCGATCCGCGCCTTCGTCGGCCTCGAGGCGGCTGACACCGCCACCGAGCGTGCGCAGCTGGCCGTCGAGGAGCTCCGGCGTCTCGGTGGCTTCGACCGGTCGATCCTCGCGGTCGCGGGGACCACCGGCAGCGGATGGATCGACCCCAAGACCGCTGCCGCGCTCGAGTTCGCCGCGCACGGCGACGTCGCCACCGTCACGACCCAGTACTCCTACCTGCCGAGCTGGCTGTCGTTCCTGATGGACCGCGCACGTGCGCAGGCCAACGCCGAGGAGCTGCTCACCGCCATCCGGGTGGAGCTCGACACCATGCCGGCCGATGACCGACCACGGCTGTACGTGTACGGCGAGAGCCTGGGTGCCTTCTCCACGGGCAGCGCGTTCACCAGCGTCGAGGACATGTCCACGACGACCAACGGTGCGCTGCTGATCGGCCCACCGAGCTTCGACGCGACGTGGCAGCGCGTGCAGGACAACCGCGAACCCGGATCGCCGCTGTGGCGCCCGGACTACGACGCGGGTGCGCTCGTCCGGGTGGCGTCCACGCTCGGAGCAGATCACCGACCCGTCGCTCACGTGGCAGACCGACAACCGGATCGTGTACCTCGTCAACTCCTCGGATCCGATCGTCGCGTGGACGGCGGACCGTTCGGCCTGGCTCGACCCGCGGGGCGACGACGTGCTGCCCGAGGTGCAGGCGCTCCCCATCATCGGGGGCCTGCAGGCCAGCGTCGACCTGTTCGCCGCCAACGGAGTCCCGGCCGGGCACGGCCACATCTACGGCGATGTCAGTGCCACCGCCTGGTCGGAGATCCTCGGACCGCCGAGTCTGCCCGCCGCCGAGATCGACGCGATCGAGGAGGCACTCGTCGACATCAACGACCCGTAGCCGGTTCGGCCCTTCGGATGACGTGCCGGGGCATTGGCGCTTCGGAGACCGGGAGCGCGCCCCTAGTCTCACCGGGTGAAGATCGTCTCAGGGTTGTTCGCCCTCGCCATCGCGTGGGGCGCCGCTCTGCTCTTCATGTGCCAGCCCATGCTGACGAAGCTGATCCTCCCGAGCTACGGGGGCTCTCCGTCGGTGTGGGCGACGGCCACGTTCCTCTTCCAGCTGCTCCTCCTGGTCGGATACGCGCTCGTCCACGTGACGGCATCACGCCTCGGACGTCGACAGCTTCCCCTCCAGCTCCTGCTGGTCGTCCTCCCGCTACTGGTCCTGCCCCTGGCTCTTCCGGAGGACGCCGCACCCAGTTCCGACGTCGACCCTGTGTGGTGGCTGATCCGAACACTGATGCTCGCGATCGGGTTGCCGTTCGTCGTGCTCGCCACGACGGGACCAGTGCTGCAGCTGTGGTACTCGTGGACGGGCCTGCGGGTCGGGCAGGACCCGTACATCCTCTACGCCGCCAGCAATGCCGGTTCACTCATCGGCCTGCTCTCCTATCCCTTCCTGATCGAGTGGACCCTGCCGCTCTCGGCGCAGACCCGGTGGTGGTCGATCGGCTACGTCGGCTACGTGCTGCTGATGGTGGGGTGTGGTGCAGCGGTCTGGCGCGCGCGTCGCGGAGCCACGATCCCTGCTCCCACCTCGACCCCGGCCGCGGAGATCGACGGTGACGGGCCGCTCGGTGCAGCCGGCGACGTCGATGCCCGACGGCGGCTGCGCTGGCTCTTCTGGGCGTTTCTTCCGGCCGGGGTGTCCCTGGGTGTCACGACGCACCTGACCACCGATGTCGCGGCCATCCCACTGTTGTGGGTGCTCCCCCTGGCGCTCTACCTGCTCACCTTCATCGTGGCCTTCGGGCAGCGCCGCCGGGTCGCGCCGAGCTGGCCCGTCTTGCTCGCCACGATGCTGGCTCTCGGTTCACTGATCCTGGCGCTGCCGCGGCTCCAGACCCCCGTGCTCGTCGATGTCACGCTCGGGCTGGCGTTGGTCTTCATGACGGGGATGGCAGGCCACTCTCGGCTCGCCGCAGACCGGCCTGCCGTCCGACATCTCACCGGTTTCTACCTGGTGGTCTCGATCGGTGGACTGCTCGGCGGGGTGCTGAATGGCGTCGTGGCGCCGTTGCTGTTCAACGGTCCATGGGAGTACGCACTGCAGCTGGCGCTCATCCCCTTGCTCGCGGTCGGACTCCGTCTTCCGGTTCCGCGGGCGCGGGTCCTGACCCGCTTCGGCACCCTCGGATGGGTGCTCGAGGTCCTCGTGGTCGTCGGTGCCGTGACCGTCGTGGTGAAGCTGTGGCCAGAGGCGGAGTGGGCCGTCCTCACGTCGGTCGTGCTCGGACTCGCGTGGGTCACCTCGGGTCTGATGGTGGTGGCGGTTCCGCGGGTCTTCGCCGGCCTAGCCTGCACCTTGCTCGTGGTCGCGGCGGCGGTGCCGCTCCTCCGGCAGGACGCCGCGTGGCGCGACCGCACCTTCTTCGGCTCCTACGAGATCGAGGTGGCCGGGGAGCGCCACATCCTCACCCACGGCACCACCATCCATGGCTGGCAGGAGTGGCCGGGGGGCAGCGCGGACCCGACGCCGACGACCTACTACTCACGCAGCGGCCCGCTCGGCGACATCATGGCCTCCGCTCCCGACGCCGAACCCCGCTCTCTCGGCTTCGTCGGCCTGGGGATCGGGACGGCGCTGGCGTACGTCGGTCCCGAGGACACCGCTGACGTCGTCGAGATCGACCAGGTCATCGTCGACGTGGCCTCCGACACGCGCTGGTTCAGCTATCTCGACGCCGCTGGCCCGGACGTCGACGTGCACGTCGGCGACGGACGTCTCGTGTTGCAGGACGAGCTTCCCGACGCCACCTTCGACGTCCTCGTCGTGGACGCCTTCAGCAGTGATGCCATCCCCGTGCATCTGCTGACCCGCGAGGCGCTGGCCCTGTACCTGGACCGTCTCGACGCCGACGGTGTGATTGCGCTGCACGTCAGCAACCGTCATCTCGATCTGGTGTCCGTTGCCGCGGCTCTGGCCGGGGAGGCCGGCGTCGCGGCCGCGTTCCGCGTGGATGTGCAACCGGTGGAGGACAGTGCGACCTCGTCCACCTGGATCGTTCTCTCCCGCGCGGACAGCCGGGTGGAGGGTTTGCTGGCGGATGGATGGCAGTCACTGGCGGGTCGCGAGGGTCCTCTGTGGACCGACGACTACTCGTCGGTGGTAAGCGTCCTGCGGTGACGGTCAGATGGCTGCGATCGTCCCGGGAGCACGTTCGGACCGGCTCAGTGCTCGGAGCACCGCGGTGTCACCGTGCCGTTGCGCGGCAAGATCGATGAGCAGGTGGCGCACCGGTGACCGCACGACGTCCGGCAGTCCCGGAGCCTGGACGCCGACACTCACGGCGAGGTCGTCGGCGTGCACGCTGATCTCGACGAGTCTGGTCAGCAAGAAGTCGTCGAGACGCAAGGACCACCTCGTCCACGGCGGTTGGACGACCGTGTCGCCATCCGTTGCGTGCAGCCGCGCAGTGAGCCGTTCCAGAGCTTTCTCGGCCTCGTGCAGCAGCGTGCCGCGACCAGCAGCAGCTTGCCGCTCCGAGCTCGAACGGATAGAGAGATTCGTCTCCTCGTCCAGTGGTGCCCCGCGCCACGCCACCCTTGCGTAGTGCTCCTGGGTCGACACCGGCCCGTCGGCGCGCACCTCATGGTCGAGGGTGAGCTCCGTGCTGCCCACCTGACTGGTGAGGTGGGCGGCAAGGGCGCCGATGCTCAGGTCGGCTAGGGCGCTCGGCTCCGTCCACGAGCGTTCCACCTCGGGGTGCCCGACCAGCTCAAGAGCGCTCGCGGCTGCCTCGAGATAGGGCTGGGCCAGGGTCGGCGGCCGTGTCATCAGTCGGCGTAGTCGGGGGCGACGCGCTCGACGAGACGCAGCAGCGCCTGCCACGCCAGGTCCATCCCCTCGGGGTCGCCGTAGTCTCCGACCACGGTGCCCTCGAACTGGCCGGCCGTGTACTCGCAGACCTCCGGTGAGGGGAGCCGCAGCGGACCGGCAGCGGCCGCCGACAGCTGGATCTCACAGGCGCGGTCGAGGTAGAACATCCGCAGGAACGCCCGGGCCGCCGTCTCTCCGACCGTCAGCAATCCGTGGTTGCGCAGGATCAAGGCGTGGTGGTCTCCGAGGTCGGCCACGAGTCGCTGCTGCTCGTCGAGGTTGAGCGCGATGCCCGAGATCACCGGTGCGGAGAGCCGGGTGCTCGTGTTCACCACGTCAGCGGGCGCGGCGCGCTTCGCCGACTACCTGGCGAACAACCCCGACCCGTTCTTCGGCGGCCCCAGCGTGGTCAGCCCGCTGCGGGTCGGTGGCGCCAAGGGCGCGCTGATCGTGCCGCCGATGTGTGACTGTCCCGGCGCCTACCCCCTCTACGTGGGCATCGTCGCCGACGACGAACGCGTGCTCTGGCTCCAGCTGACCGGGCCTGAGGCGAACCGTGCCCGGCTGCGTACCGTCCTCGCCACCACCACCTCGAGCGACTGACGACCTTCAGCGCGCCGAGTGGTGCGCAGCGCGCAGAATGCGGGACCACATCAGCTCCAGAATGCATGGAGCGCGCCACTCGGCGGCGCTCGGCGTCAGCGCCGGGGGTCGAACGGCCTGAGCACGTCGGGCACCGAACCGGATGCCACACCCTCCGCCACCAGCCGTGCGGTGACCGGCCCCAGCACCATGCCCTCCATGGCATGCCCGCCCACGCACCAGACTCCCGGCGTGGATGTCGGTCCGGCGAGCGGCAATCCGTCGGCCGCCACGGGACGCGGCCCCACCCACTCCTCAGCGCGGTCGTCCAGGTCGACGCCCTCGAGCATCGGACGCGCAGCCTCGATCAGAGTGCGGATTCGGCGAGGGTCGAGCGGGTCGCCTGGCCGACGGAACTCCATCAACCCGGCAAGCCGCAGCCGCCCGCGCATCGGGGTGCAGGCCACGTGCTGCTCCGGCAGATAGAGAGGGTCGGCGACGGGCACATCGAGCCGCGCGGTGAAGCTGTAGCCGCGTCCAGCCCGCACCCGCACGCGGACGCCGTGTCGCTGCACCAACGCGCTCAACCAGGCACCGGTGCAGACCACGACAGCGTCATACCGCTCGACGCGAGGGGGAGAACCGGCGACCAGCACGTCGACGCCACTAGCCCCTGCCCGAACGCCTTTCACCTCTACTCCCACCCGCAGCTCACCGCCGCGGGCGACGACGCTCTCGGCCAAGGAGGGCACGACGAGCATGGGGTCGAGGAACCGCTGCCCGCGCAGGGCCACCGCGCCCCGGACCGCCGCTGACGCGATCGGCGTCGCGTCTCTGGCCGCGCCGGCGTCCAGCACCTCGAACTCGGTGGTGAGCCCGAAGTGCTGGAGGTGCTCCAGATGCGTCGCGTACTCGTCGCGGCGCGAGAGATCGGTGAAGCAGGCCAGGTGGTTGGTGCTGCGTGAGGCAGGAGCGACGCCCCCCTGTTCGAGCACGTCGTACGCGGCCAGCGCGCCATTGGCCAGCGGGGCGAACGCCCGCATGCCGTCCTCCCAGTGCCGTCGGGTGCAGTGCCGCGCGAACTGCAGCAGGAACCGGTAGAGACCGAGGTCCGCCCGCCAGGGCACTGAGAACGACGATGAGGGGTCGACCCAGGCGCGCAGGCCGTAGCGCAGGACGTCCGGGTGCGGGAGAGGAGTGGAGTCGCCGGCCATCAGCCAGCCCGCATTGCCCCAGGACGCCCCTGCAGCGACCCGTTCACGCTCTAGGACGGTCACGGCGATGCCGTGCTCCTGCAGGAACCAGGCCGTTGCCAGTCCGGCCATGCCGGCACCGACCACGGCCACTCGCTGCGTCATGGAGCCATCGTTCCGCACCGAGGACGTGACCCCGACGTTGACGTCCCACCGGCTGGGCCGTTGGATCAACGTATGACGACCACCGCGATCACCGAGTCCCTCGTCAGCGCCGACCTTGCGACAGCGCTGCCCATCTCTTCGTCGGCGACCACCTCACGCGTGGTGGTCAACAACGCCCTGCTGCGCGTCGTTGCCTTCGCGATGGACGCCGGGCAGGAGCTGACCGACCACTCCTCACCCCGTGCAGTGGTGGTGCAGATGGTCGAGGGGACACTGCGCTTCACCGTGGACGGCGACGAGCAACGGCTCGCCGGCGGTGACGTCGTGTACCTCGCCCCGGACGCCCGCCACGCGTTGGTGGCCGAGACGCCCTGCCGATTCGTCCTGGTGCTCGTGGTCACCGACGGCTGACGCGTCCGGGCTCAGTGGTGCGCCAGCTCGGCACCCCAAGCCTGTGCGCGCTCCAGCTCTCCCTCGACCAGTCCGCCGCTGGTGTCCGTGACGTAGAAGCTCTCCGGGTGCGCGAGCTCGGTGAAGCCGCGACGCTTCAGCTTGCGCTCGGCGCTCTTGGCGGCCGAGCCGGGAAGGTGCGGCTTGGCGATCCGGGTGTCGAAGGCGGCGGTCGCCAGCCCCTTGGGGGCCGCGACCCCGGAGATCCATTCGCGGATGCCGGAGTGTGACGCGGCTTCGGGGTCGGCGCCCTGTTCGCCGGCGGACTGCCGGGTCGAGGGTCGGCTCATGCTGAACGCATGCGTGGGTCCGCCGACCACGACCAGGTCGACGTCGTCGGCCACCTGCAGTGGAGCCTTCTCGACCTCGAGGACTTCGACGTCAAGTGACTGGCGCAGACCTTCGGCGACGGCGTCGGCCACCGCGTGGGTGTTGCCGAACATGGATTCGTAGACGACCAGTGCTTTACGCATGGGTACCTCCAGTGCTCTCTTCGAGTAACACTAGGAACGCAACCCGGGTCTCGGGCAGGGGCGATGGGCCCGGTGGTTACTGCGCCAGTGCCGAGTGCATCTGAGCGATGTGCTCCGGGCTCGAGCCGCAACAGGCACCGATCAGCTCGACGCCGAGGTCGCGCAGGGAGAGCGCGTGCTTGGCCATCTCCTCCGGCGGGCAGTCGTACTCGAAGTGGTCCCCGACCAGGTGAGGCAGGCCGGCGTTCGACTGCGCGACGAGCAGGACGCCGTCCGGTCGGGCCTCGGCCATCTTGGCCATGATGGCCTCCATCTCCTGTGGCCCACGTCCGCAGTTCGCGCCCACGGCGTCCGCGCCGGCGTCGGCCATCGCCCGCACCGCTGACTCGGGGGAGACGCCCATCATCGTGTGCAGGTTGGTGTCGAAGCTCATCGTGACGACCACCGGCTTGTCGGGGCACACGTTCTTGGCGGCGGCGATCGCTGCGCGCACCTCGGAGAGGTCGCTGAGGGTCTCGATCAGCACCAGGTCGATCCCACCGGCGACCAGTCCCTGCAGCTGCTCGGCGAAGAAGGCCTGGGCCTCGTCCTCGGTCAGCGCCCCCATCGGCTCGAAGAGCTCACCTGTGGGACCCAGATCACCGGCGACGAGCAGACCATGGCGCTGGGCGACGTCGGAGGCGATCGCGGCAGCGGCTCGGTTCAGCTCGTGAACGCGGTCACCGAGGCCGTGCATGTCGAGGCGGGGGCGGGTGCCACCGAACGTGTTCGTCGTCAGGATGGTGGCCCCGGCCGCTGCGTAGTCCTCGTGGATCTGGCGCACGGCATCCGGGTTGTCGACATTCCAGAGCTCGCCCGCGTCACCTCCGCTGAGCCCACGCTCCTGAAGGAACGTGCCCATGGCGCCGTCGAAGACGACAGGGGTGCGGCCATCGAGCAGAGCAGTGACGCGGTTCATGGTCAGTCCTCGAGGTGAGTCCGGCGAGACCACAACTGTAGTGACCTCGGCGCAGGGGGATCGGTCAGCGGTCCAGGGCGTCAGCCAGCTCGGCGCGGCTGCCGATCCCGAGCTTGGTGTAGATGCGCTGCAGATGGTTCTCGACGGTGCGCCGGGACAGGTGCAGCTGCGCGGCGATGTCAGCGGCCGACATCTGCTGGGCGGCGAGTGCCGCGATCTCACGCTCGCGGTTGGTCAGCGGCGTCGCGTCGGGTGTCGCCACCAACGCGGGCGTCCGCGCTCCGGGGGCGACCTCCAGCCAGGTGGCCGCGGCCCGTAGCGCGGCGGTTGCGTCCCGAGGTCGCCCGGAACGTCGGTGGGCCTCGGCCGCCGCAGTGGCGCACTCGGCGGCGTCCAGCCGGGCACCGCAGGCAGCCAGCAGCTGCGCCGCACCCATGAGCTCGTCACCGCTTCCCGATCGACGTGCGGCCGCGTGCGCGGCCGCGGCCGTCGGCCACGGGCCGTTGCACTCCTCGGCCAGCGCAGCGAGGGCTGCCTCCTGGTCGCCGTCCCCGAGCCGGACGAGGTCATGCCGGACGATCACCTCCACGGACGGCTGGCCCAAGGCAGACGCGTCGTGCGCCGCCTCACGCAAGATCTCGCGCGCGGTCGAGAGCCCTCCCGCGCAGACGTGCGCCCAGGCCCGCCCGCGATGCAGCAGGTCGATGTCGAACAGACCGCCGGGAGCCGGCAGCGTCGCCAGCTCCTCGCCCACTGGGGCGCAGTCGTCGACCCGGCCCAGCATGCTCAGGCAGAGTGCCTGACCCCCCACGGTCCATCGGATGCCCGCGGGGTCACCGAGCTCGCGCGCGAGGGCCGTCGCGCGCTCGAAGTGCTGGAGCGCATCGGGAAGCTCGCCACGCGCGAGAGCGACCCGACCCCGGTACAGCGCCGCGGTCCATTCCGCATCACGGTCTCCCAGTGCGAGGGCTGCCTGCTCGATGAGGACCGCGTCCGCCTGTGCCCGGTCGAGGTGACCGGACCACGTGTCGGCGAGAACGCGCCCGAGCAGGGCGAGTTCGGGGGGCATGTGTGCCTCGGGATGGTCAGCGATGAAGGTGGACGCGTCGGTGGCGATCCGGGTCGCGTCGTCGAACCGCCCGAGCATGGCGAGGGCGAAGACCTCCGCGTAGTCGACGCGGAACCTGACGAGCAGCTCCAGCGAGTCTCGGTCACCCTCGTGCGCCGCCAGCACGCGGGCAACGGCCTCCTGCGCCTCGCGGGAGCGCCCGGCAAGCAGGCTGAGGATCGCCGCCTGGGAGTCGAGCAGGTCGTGCCGATCGGGACCGACGCGGTCGGCTGCCTCCACCAGGACCTGCCAGGCATCTCCGGGTCGCCCTGCGAGCTCGAGCACGTACGAGCGGCTGTTGGCGACGTCGGCGATCTCGTCCTCGGACACCGCGAGCTCGGCAGCACGCTCGAGGACGCCGATGGCATCCTCGTAGCGACCCCGCCGCCAGGTGATGTCCCCGAGGGTCACCAGTGCGGGAACGCCACCACCGGTGTCGACCGCTGCCTGAGCCAGGCGTTCGCCGAGCGCGAGGTCGAAGCGCGCCAACGCCTGCTTGGCGGCGTCCGCCAGCAGACTTGCGTCGGGACTGTGGTCGCTGTCGAGGGACCAGGAGCCGATCCTGAGCGGGTCCTCGCGTCGACGTGTGCCGGTCGCCACCAGTGCGTCGATGAGACGGCCGTGGTCGCGCCGGCGTCGGAGAGTCGACAGTCCCCGCCGAATGACCTCGCCGTAGAGCGGATGGGCGAGGCGTGCCTCCACCCGCTGCCCGTCCTGGTCGATGTCGACCAGCGCCCGCTCCTCGAGCCCCACGAGGTCGGCGTCCGGCACCAGTTCCTGCAGCAGGGGGACCGAGAGGACGTCGGAGAGTGCCAGCATCTCGACCGCCTGCTGGGACGCCGGATCGAGCGTCCCGATCCGACGCGCGACGAGATCGGTCAGAGCCGGGGACTCGACGTCGCTGTCGTCCAGCAGCCAGGCTCCGGAGGCGTCCGTGAGGGTCTCCGAGTGCAGGCAGGCACGCACGAGCTCGCGGAGCATGAGTGGGTTGCCCCCCGAGCGACGCCAGAGGCGGTGCGCGGTACCGGCGGCGACCGGCGGCCCCAGGGCGGCCTCGAGCAGGCGCTCGGTGTCGCGCGCGTCCAGGGTTTCGAGGTCAAGACGCCTGCCGCGGTCGTCCCGCCACAGCTGTTCGACGGCATCGGGCGCCGCCTCACCACTGCGCACGGTGGCGAGCAGCCGTGCGGTCCCCGCGTCCGCGAGCTGCAGGACCAAGGAGGCTGACCCGGCATCGAGCAGGTGGGCGTCATCGAGCCACAGCAGCAACGGCGCATCGCCTGCAATCGTCGTCAGTGACTCCTGCGCCTCCTGCAGCAAGGCCAAGGGGCCCCCGTCACCGGCAACGCGGGGCAGCAGCGCGGCGAGCGCTCCGAACGGGATCGTCGAGGCCGAGGTGGACGCGGTCGCGCGTCGCACGACCCATCCCGCCGTCTGGGCCCGTTCGCTCAACGCGGCGGCCACGCGGGACTTGCCGATGCCGGCCTCTCCGGCGAGCACGACGGCCGGACCCGTCGTGAGGGCAGCCCACGCCGCGTCGACCACCGCGTCCCGACCCGTGAGGGGCCAGTCGTCCGCCGAGCGTGCCGCCACGTCACCTCCCGCCGCCGTGCGCCCCACTCTCGCACCCAGCGCGCCCTTCATGCGGGGGTTCGGGAGGTACTCAAGGGCGGCGCGGGCGGGAATTGAGCATCGACTACTCAATCCCGGCCCGAGGATCGGCCCTTGACTCATGGGGTCAGCAACTCCCGAAAGGACCCTTCCATGATCACGACCACCCTCACCCTCCCCGGCTCCCACGACCTGGCCGACCTGGGCCGCGCGATCGACGAGCACGGCCTGGCAGCACACCTGACGCAGGTGCGCGCGTTGGTCCGCTCGGCCCGAGGCCTGGGCATCTCGCCGGTGCTCTGCCAGGTCGCGCTCGACCCGTCCGCGCCCGAGGCGGTACGTGAGCGAGCGGTCGCGCGGCTGATCCGCCGAGTGGCTGCCGTCACGGATCAGCAGTCCCACGCGGCCGTGGCGATCTCCGCCTGAGCTCCTGACCTTCGAGACAGAGGAACCCTGATGAACATGTCCACCCTTCGGCGCCGGACTGCCCTGGTGGCCGCGTCGCTGCTCACCCTCCCCATCCTCGTCGGCACAGCCGACGCTGCCTCCGTCGTCACGTGCTCATACGCCGCCGACACCGGCGTCGTCCGTGTCGACGTCAAGGGCATCGAGGCCTCTGTGGCCTTCGAGCGTTCGATGGACGAGGAGCTCCTCGTCAATGCGGACCTGTGCACGTCCCCCGGCGGAAAGGTTGCCGACCTGTCCAACATCTCGAAGGTCGTCGTCCGCGGTGGGTCGTCCGAGCAGGCGGTCGTCATCGACTTCGACGGCGGACCGTTCACTCCTGGACGAGGTGCGGAGCCAGGAGGCTCGGACGAGATCGAGTTCGACGTCGCTCTCGGTGAAGGATCGGACTACTTCGAGATCCGTGCCTACGACGCCGGCAGCACCGTCCGCGCCGGCACCAAGCAGGGCGATCATCTGCTCAACCTGAACCCGACCGAGACCACGGGCGTGGACGCCGATGTGCGGCTGAGGAGCGTCGAGCAGGTCGCCTTCGAGGGAGCGATGGGTGACGACGTGTTCTCGGGCGCCGGGGGGCGCGGCACGGGTGACCCTTTCCGTCCCAGCCTCTACGTCGGGGACTTCGTCGGTGGCGACGACAGACTCATCGGTGGGGCCGGGAGCGACCAGATCCTCGACACTGTCGGCAACGACACCGACGTGGTGCGCGGCGGTGCCGGCTGGGACTCCCTCGAGACCTATGACCAGGACCTCACGGCCGACGTGGTCGACGGGCAGGCGGGCACCGACACCTGCCACTACGACAGCGGCGACCAGGCCACCTCCTGCGAGGAACAGCCCCAGAACTGACCAGGCTGTGACGTCCATCAGCTCCGCACTCGACACCTTGGTGCACTCGACGTGCAGACGTAGGCTGCCGCCATTCGGCGAGGTGCGGTTGTCCGGAGGAGGCCAGGTGTCCGTCACGGCAGACACTGCTCGGCTCGAGATCGGCATCCTCGGCCCCGTCGTGGCGACGCGTGGCGGGGACCCCATCGACCTCGGGGGACTCCAACCGCGGAGCGTCCTGGCGCTCCTCGTGCTGGCCCGGGGGGACGCTGTCCCGGCAGACCGGTTGATGGACGCGATCTGGGGTGACCGCCCCACCCCCGCGGCCACCTCGACTCTGCACTCGCACATCAGCCGTCTGCGCGGGCGGCTCAAGACCGCGCAGTCGCAGGTGATCGTCCGCCAGGGAACCGGGTACCGGCTCGACGCGGAATCGGAGGCGGTGGACGCGTGGCGCTTCGAGCGACTGCTCGACGAGGCGGGATCGGTTCCCGGGCCTCGTCGGGTGGCGCACCTCGAGCAGGCTCTTGCCCTCTGGCGCGGACCGGCCCTGGTCGACTACCCGGACGAGGACTGGGCGCGACCGGAGGCGGCCCGGCTGGACGGGCTGCGTCAGGTCGCGCGCGATCAGCTGCTCGCCGCCCGCCTGGACGCGGGAGAGCACCGCGTCCTGGTCCCGGAGCTGGAGCGGCTCACCAGCGACGACCCGCTGCACGAGGAGTACTGGCGCCTCCTGGCCCTGGCGCTCTACCGCTCCTCACGGCAGGCCGACGCCCTCGCCGCGCTCCGTCGGGCACGGGAGCTGCTCGCCGACGAGCTCGGCGTCGACCCCGGCCCCGCCCTGCGTCAGCTCGAGGCAGACGTGCTGGCGCAGGCGTCCGATCTGGACGCGCCGCCGCCACCCCCTCCACCAGCGATGGCTCGACCGACTGCGGTGGTGGCCGCGGTCGACCCCCTTGTGGACCGCGACGCGGAGGTCTCCCAGGTGCGGGGTTGCCTCGACGGGGCCGCAGCCGGGCAGGGCGCCTTCGTCGTCGTCGAGGGGCCCGCGGGGATCGGCAAGTCCAGGCTCCTCGCCGAGATGCGGACGCAGGCAGCGGACGCGGGGTTCCTGGTGCTCGAGGCGCGGGGCAGCGCGATGGAGCACGAGTTCGGATTCGGAGTGGTGCGCCAGATGCTCGAACCGTTGCTCGACGAGCCCGAGGTCGAGCATCTCCTGGTCGAGCTCGGACCCTCCGTCGGGGCCGTCTTCGACCGGGCGGACGAGGCGACGGCCGGCGACTCGTACCGGCAGCTGCAGGGTCTGTCACGACTGGTGGCGGCCGCAGCCGGGGAACGACCGGTGCTGCTCTCGATCGACGACCTTCACGAGGCCGACACGAGCTCCCTCCGGTTCCTCACCTTCGTGCTGAAACGGCTGTCCGGTTCGCGCGTCGTCGTGGCGGGCACCGTCCGGAGCGGCGAGCCACACGCGGACGACCGGCTGCTCGCCGAGATCTCCGGCGACCCGCATACGACCGTCATCCGTCCCGGCCGACTGTCGCCGCAGGCCTCGGCGGAGCTCGTGCGGGGCCGTCTCGGCAAGGACGCCGCACCGACCTTTGTCGACGCCTGCCACCGGGCGACCGACGGCAATCCCCTCCTGCTTCTCCAGCTGCTCCGAGCGCTCGCGCTGGAGAAGGTGAAGCCGGACGCGGCTCACGCCGAGACCGTGATCGCCATCGGCTCGCGGGCGATCGGCAGCCTCGTGACGCTGCGACTCCGACGCCTTCCCGGGCAGGCGAGCGCAGTGGCCAAAGCCGTGTCGGTCCTCGGTGACCGGGCCGAGCTGCCCGTCGTCGCCGCTCTTGTCGGCGCCTCCGAGCAGGACGTGGCGGACGCCGTGGCCGCGCTGGCGCGGGCCGAGCTGCTCACCGACGAGTACCCCCTCGGCTTCGTGCACCCTCTGGTGGCAGAGGCGGTCTACCAGTCACTGGGCGCGGGGGAGCAGGCTTCCCTGCACGAGAGCGCTGCACAGCTGCTGCTCGACTCCGGTCACCCTGCTGAGCAGGTCGCAGTGCATCTGCTGAAGGCCCCGCGGCGGGGACGACCCGAGACGGTGGATCTTCTCCTCCGCGCAGCCGACCAGGCGGAGTCGCGCGGCTCGCTCGAAGCCGCAACCACGTTCCTGCGTCGCGCCCTGGAGGAGCCTCCACCGGAGGACGATGTCGTGGACCTGCTCGTGCGCACGGCAGTCCTCGGCGGGACGAGTGACGGTGTCTTCGCCCGGCAGACGCTCGAACGGGCCTACGCACTCTGCACCGACGTCGAGCAGCGGGGCGAGATCGCCCTGTGGCTGACCAGCGCGCTGGTCTTCGTGGGCACCGAGGGTGAGGCGACCTCATTCGCCCTGTCGGCCGTCACCGAGCTGCCGGCGGACGCCGTCGACCAGCGTCAGGCACTCATCGCGTTGGCCAAGGTGTCCGGGTGGATCCACGACCTGCCCCCGGACCGCTGGATGGGCGAGCTGGACGTGACGCCGTCGGGATTCGGCGCTCGGATGCTCGCGGTGGAGCAGGCGTTCGAGCTGAGCCTGAGGGGCACCGACCGGCAACGGATGCTCGACCTGCTCCGGGGCGCCCTCGACGACCCGACCTGGCAGACCGGAGCCGCCGACGTCTTCTACGAGGTGGCCGGCATCGCCCTCATCATCGCCGGAGAGGACACCGCCGAGCACTGGGGCGCGGCCATGGCGAGCGCTCAGGCGCGAGGCGACACGTCCACGGTGGGTCTGCACCTGTGGCGCGGAGTCGCGCTGTGGCTCGGTGGTCAGCTGCGCGAGGCCCAGCAAGCGGTGCTGAGCGCACGCTACGAGACCGAGGAGTGGGGGTCTGCGGCCATCGGTGTGCCGCTCTGCGACGCGGTGCTCGTCCTCATCGCTCTCGACCTGGGCGACCTCACCGGTGCGCGTGACCTGCTCGACCGGGCACTGGCCGCTCCCGGGATCGGGACGGGACGCAGGCTGCTGCACGTGGCGCACGCGGCGGTCGCTGCTCGCCGAAGGTGACCGGTCCGGAGCGTTGGACGTCATCGACACCTTCCTGCCGGAGGTCATCGGCATGCACAACCCCGGCTGGGACACCTCTCGACTGCTCCGGGCCGACGCGCTCGCCGCGCAGGGGGAGAAGGACGCCGCGCGCGCGATCCTGCGCGTCGAGCTGCAGCGGGCCGAGCACTGGGGTGCACCGGTGGTCACCGGGTCGATCGAGCGACGACTCGCGGAGCTCGACGCCTCCGTCGAGCTGGCACGGCACTCGGTGACCGTGACCGAGCCTCGGCCACTGGAGCAGGTGCGCGCCCTGCTCGTGCTCGCCGAGCTGACGTCCGACGCGGACGAACGGGCGACGTCGCTGCAACGCGCACTGGAGATCGTGGACGAGTGCCGGGCAGGCGGTCTTCGCGAACAGGTTGCGCAGAGGCTCGCCGCCAGCGGTGTCACGCCACCTCGACCGCCGACCCCTCGCGAGACGGTGACAGAGCTGGAGCTGAGGGCACTGCAGCTGTTCGACTCCGGCACCTGCGTGGACGACGTCGCGCGGGCGCTGTTCGTCGCACCCCGCACCGTCGAGGTGCTGGTGGCCGGGGCACGCCAACGGCTCGGCGTCCAGCCCGCCGAGCCGTTGGCGCTGTGACCCCCGTGAGGGGGCCGGTCAGATGCGGTGGTTGGCCCGCAGCTGGTGGAACGGGTCGACCTGCCGGCGAATGCGCTGCAGGCGCTCGTAGACGCCCGGAGCGTAGAACCGTGCCGGGTCGGTCGGGTTCTCGGCGAAGTTCCCGTACTCGCGACCGTTCGCCCAGGGACGCAGCGCGTCCAGCGCGCGCTCGATCTCGGCCTGCTGCAGCTTGGCCGTGTCCTCGTCCATCGGCACGCCGACCGCCAGGAACGCGTACTCACCGTCGAGGGAGGGCAGCGCTCCGGCCCCTTCGTGGGGACGCGCCAGTGCTCCACCCAGCTGACGCAGCTCGGCGAGCAGCAGGTGCGACCCGGACTCGTGACCGAACTGCTCGACGAAGGCACGGATGCCTGCAGCGTCCAGCTTGCCGAGCATGTACGCGCCGGACACCGCCGGCGTGGGGCCTTCGGGGTCGGCGTGCAGCCGCGAGAGCGCGGCGGCGGGCTGACGTTCGAAGGTGTCCATGTCGGGCTGCATGTCCCGGAGCGGCGCGATGATCGCCGCGGCCTCGTCGTCGGTGCCGAGCACGGCCCCGTTGATCGCGACGATCTGGCGTCCGCGCAGGGGCGGGGGGACGTCCTCGATGTCGGGCAGCTGCAGGATGCGGAACGACGTCGAGATCTCGTCCGGCGCGGTGAGCGACCACTCGGCCCAGCCGGTGAGCACCCGCTCGGCCTGGCTCCAGTCCCAGATGAGCCAGCCCGCGTAGGCCGTCTCGATCGGGAACAGCTTCATCTCGAGCGCGGTCACGACACCGAAGTTGCCGCCGCCGCCGCGGAGCGCCCAGAACAGGTCAGGGTTCTCGTCGGCACTGGCACGCGTCGGTGTGCCGTCCGGGAGCACGAGCTCGACCGCGGTGAGGTTGTTCGTCTGCATCCCGTGGAACCGGGCGTACCAACCGATGCCGCCGCCGAGCGAGTAGCCGGTGACGCCGACGTCGGGCGAGGAGCCGTGCAGGGCCATCAGGCCGTACGGAGCCACGGTCTCGACGACGTCGATCCAGAGCGCTCCGGCTCCGACGCGCGCGATGCGGCTCTCCGCGTCGACCTCGACATCCCGGATGGCGCCGGTGCGCAGCAGGATCGCGTCGTGCATCGGACCGATCGGGCCCGGGTTGTGTCCGGTGCCCTGGGGCACGACGGGTACGCGAGCAGCGGCCGCGAGGCGGACGACGGCCGCCACCTCTTCGGCGTCTGCGGGGTAGACGACGACGCGCGGACGTTGGTCGACCTCGATCGCCCAGGGCTGCCGGGCGTCGTCGTAGCCGGGGTCGCCCGGCTCGTGGACGGCTCCGCCGCAGACCCGGCGGAGAGCCTCGACCAGGGTGTGCTCGTCGAGGATGGTGGGGGTGGATGTGGTGGTCACGGTGACTGCTCCTTGGGTGTGGTGCCTTTCGGGTGCACCCACCGTCGCCGTGGCCCCTTGTCGTGCCCTTGTATGCCGCTTGCAGCAGGAGTTATCGCAGGTCAGAGGCGGTGGCCGGAGCGGTCTCGGGTCGGTGGCGATCGCGGACCCAGGTGGCGGCCCACGGGAACACCGCGACCGTCAGTGCGCCGGCGCCGACCAGGGCGGCCGCGTTCTCCGGGAGCATCGTGCCGTTCTCGAGCCCGATCTCGGCCAGGGCGATGATCAGCGGCAGCGCCGTGGCCGACAGCAGCATCAGCTCGACCCGCTCGGGCAACCGGAGGTCCTTCCGGTAGACCCACAGGGCAGGGCCGCCGCGGACCAGCAGCATCAGGGCGAAGAACACGAGCAGGCGCACCGGGTTGTCGGCCAGCGACGCCAGGTCGAGCCCCATCCCGGAGAACACGAAGAAGACCGGGATGAAGAAGCCGTAGGCGACCGCGTCCAGCTTGTCGAGCAGGCGCTCGTGCTGCGCCTCGGGGGTGTCGCTGGAGCCCTTGAGGATCATTCCGGCCAGGAAGGCGCCGAGCACGATGTCGAGGCCGAAGTCCCGGGTGAGCAGCAGGGCGCCGAGGAGCAGGCAGATGGTGGCGCGGAGCACCGACTGTGACGTCGCCTCCTGCGTGGTCGCGACGATCTCACCGAGTCGCGTACCCGCCAGGTGGCGGGGGAGTCGGGCGAGGACGTAGGCGACGCCGGCGATGGCGAGGATGGCCAGCAGAGACTGCCAGGACCCGTTCGCGCCCAGGAAGATCGAGATGGCCAGAACGGGACCGAGCTCGCCGACTGCTCCGGCGGCGAAGATGTAGGAGCCGATCGGTCCGGTGAGCATCCCGTTGTCGCGGAGGATCGGCAGCAGCGTCCCCAGCGCCGTCGTGGTGAGGGCCAGGGAGACCGGGACGAACGTCTTGACCAGGCCGGCCAGCTCGAGCAGTCCCACGATGGCCATCGCCAGCACGACGGAGACGAGCCAGGCGTAGAGGGCGAGGCGTCCGGTCCGCTGGCGGAGCAGCAACGGCGGAAGCTCGTAGCCCGCGAGCAGGAAGAGAAGTCCGAGGCCGACCTGGGCAATGAGCTCGATGTCAGGGCGTTCGGCCCACCCGAGCACCTCTGGCCCGATCAGGACTCCGCCGATGAGCAGGACGAGGACCTGGGGCACGGCGTCCGGCAGCAGTCGCGTGACGATCGGTGCCGCTGCTGCCACCAGCATGACGACGAAGAGGCTGGTGAGCGGATCGGGCACCCGCGCCTCCTTCGCGTCTCACGACGCCAGGGGCTTAGCCGGAGCGCCGACTGAAGACGGTGGCGATCGCCGCCGCGATGATAGCCACTCCGGCCGCGATCAGGATCCCCTTGAGCAGCCCGCGGCTCTTGGCCTGTTCGAGGTCGGCAAGCTCGGGCACCTCGACGATCTCGAGCCGGTCTGCGGTCGTGGCCTCGGCCATGTCGTCCTCCTTGGTAGTAGTGCCCTACTCCATACCCTGCCTCCGATCGACCACACCGGCATCGCCCCGGCAGGGTGATTCGCGCCACGCCCAACCCCCGGTACGGTCCCGGTAGCAACCGAAGGGACAGCCATGGGACTACGGCGCGACAAGCCCACCAAGCGCACCTTCTGCATGCGCGAGAAGGTCTTCGACATCGGGAACGACTTCTGGGTCGAGGACTCCGACGGCGAGAAGGTGTACAAGGTCGACGGAAAGGCCGTGCGTTTCCGAGAGACGTTCGTCCTCGAGGACGCGTCCGGCAAGGAGCTCGCCACCATCAAGGAGAAGAAGCTCGCGATCCGCGACACGATGACGATCGAGATCGGTGGGCGTGAGGCGAAGGTGCACAAGCGTCTGCTCGGCATCCGTGACCGGTACGTCGTCGACTTCGAGGACGGCGAGGACTACACGGCCAAGGGCAACTTCCTCGACCACGAGTACGAGATCGAGCGTGACGGCGACCAGGTGGCCGAGGTCTCGCGCAAGTGGTTCCGGGTCAGGGACACCTACGGGGTCGAGGTCGAGGGCGAGCAGAACGTCCCGTTGCTGCTGGCGATCACCGTCTGCATCGACGCCCTCTCCCGCCGAGGCGGCGAGTGACCCCATGCGAGTGAGCCCGGCGAGTGACCCATGCGAGTGACCCCATGCGAGTGACCCCGTGAGGCGCGCCCCGCTCAACCCTTCGGGTGCCCTGTCACAGGGATCCCGTAGAAAGAAGGGATCGCCGTACTCATGAGCCGCTTCTGGGAGCGACGGAGGCGCGAGCAGAAGCTCGCAGCGGCGCTGGCCGGCCGATCGACCCCCGACCGCCGCTCCACGCTTCGGCAGATGGTGGCCAACTACGTCGTGACGTGGGCGGTGCTGGCCTTCACCATCGCCCTCACACCGGGGATCTACCCGGACGAGTGGTGGTCCATCCCGCTGGCGGCGCTGTTGTTCTCGCTGCTGAGCCCCTTCGCGCAGGTCGTGCTCGCGTGGGTGGCGAGCTTCCTCGGCTGGGTGGGAGCGATCCTGCTCGCCATCTTCGCGAACGCGGTGGTCATCGACATCATCCTGAACCTGACCCCAGGCATGGTGGTGGGCAGCTTCTGGGAGACGCTGCTGGCGTCCTGGATCTACGGCATCATCCTGGCCCTGATCAGCTGGCTGTTCTCGGTGAACACCCAGAACTATCTGATCGTGCACGCCGCCCGCATGAGCATGCGCAACGAGCAGCAGGAGCCGACCGACCAGCCTGGGGTGCTGTTCCTGCAGCTCGACGGCGTACCCGAAGCGGTGCTGCGTTGGCACGTGCTGGCCGGCAACGTGCCCACGATCAGTCGCTGGCTGCGGACGGGCACGCACCGCATGGACGCGTGGAACACCGCGCTGCCGAGCACGACACCGGTCAGCCAGGCGGGGATCCTGCACGGCAACAACGACAACATCCCGGCGTTCCGCTGGTACGAGAAGGAGCGGGGCGAGCTCGTCGTCGCCAACCACCCACCGGACGCCGCACTCATCGAGTCGCGGGTCAGCGACGGACGAGGACTGCTGGCCGACGACGGGGTGAGCATCAGCAACCTCTTCTCCGGTGACGCCCCGGTCTCCCTGTTGACGATGAGCGGCATGAAGCAGCCGAGATCCGGGCTCGGCCCGTCGCAGTCGTATGCGGCCTTCTTCACGCACCCGGCCGGCTTCGCGCGCGCGTTCGTGATGACGATCGGCGAGATGCTCAAGGAGCTCTACCAGGCTCGCCAGCAGCGGCGGCGTGGGATCGAGCCCCGCATCGACCGGCACGGCAGCTACGTGCTGCTGCGTGGCGTCACGAACGTGCTGCTGCGTGACCTCAACACCGCGCTCGTGGTCGAGTCGATGATGCGCGGCGCGAAGTCGATCTACGTCGACTACGTCGACTACGACGAGATCGCCCACCACGCCGGCGTGGTGCGGCGCGAGGCCACCGATGCGCTCTTCGGACTCGACCGCGTCGTGTCCACGCTCGAGCGGGTCGCCAGCTCAGGGATCACTCCGCGTCCGTACGAGATCGTCCTCGTCTCCGACCACGGGCAGAGCCAGGGCGCCACCTTCAAGCAGCGGTACGGCATGACGCTGCAGCAGCTGGTGGAGTCGCTGATGGACGACGGCGGCGCCGGCGTGGAGGCGTTGGCTGACGTCGAGGCGTGGGGACCGGTCAACGTGCTCGTCGGCCAGCTCGCCCAGCAGCAGTCGGTGTCGGCCAAGGTCGCCCGACGCGTGACCAAGAGGCGGGACTCCGACAGCGCCCTGGGACCGGTCGCCGAGCAGAAGCAGGCGGCAGGCGGCCCGGACGCCGAACGTCCGGCCCTGGTGGTCGTGGGGTCGGGGAACCTCGGGGGAGTCTGGTTTCCCCGCCTGCCGGGAAGGCAGCACCTCGGCCAGCTCGAGGAGGCGTACCCGGGTCTGGTCGCCGGTCTGGTCGCCCACCCCGGAGTCGGATTCGCCACGGTGATGTCGGAGCGTGGTCCGGTGGTGATCGGGAAGCACGGCTCGATGGACCTGCGCACCGGAGAGGTGACCGGTGACGACCCGCTTGTCCGGCTTCGAGGCCCACGCCCGCGAGGACCTGCTGCGGATCGCCGAGTTCCCCGACGCTCCCGACGTCTACCTGAACTCGTTCTACAACGAGAGCCTCGACGAGGTCGCGGCCTTCGAGGAGCTCGTGGGCTGCCACGGCGGACTCGGCGGCTGGCAGACCTTCCCGATGGTGGTGCACCCGGCCGCGTGGACCGTCGACGCCGACCTCACCGACCCAGCGGGGCGCATCTGGGGGGCGGAGAACATCCACCGGCAGTTCGTCCGCTGGCTGGAGCGCCTCGGGCACCGGCAGGACCTGCCTTCCGCCGGGCACCGGCAGGACCTGCCCCGGGGCTGAGCGGGGCGCTTCATGCCGCCGGGGTGATGGGGTATGGCGCGGCTCCTGTGGGAGCATGAGCCCCGATCGGGTGCCGTCGGGGTGTCCGTCGCTGTCAGAAAGGTAGTCCTGTGAGCTTCTGGGACATCGTCTGGTTCATCGCCATCTCGTTCCTGTTCTTCGCGTGGCTGATGGTGCTCTTCTCGATCCTGAGCGACCTGTTCCGCGACAAGGAGACCAATGGCTTCGTCAAGGCGATCTGGGTCTTCGCTCTGATCTTCATCCCGTTCCTCACCGCGCTGATCTACCTGATCGTCCGGGGCCACGGCATGGCCGAGCGCAACGCGGCCGCAGCCACCGAGATGAAGCAGGCCCAGGACGCCTACATCCGCGAGGCGGCCGGCAGCTCACCTGCTGACCAGATCGCGCGCGCCAAGGAGCTGCTCGACTCCGGCGCCATCAGCCAGGCCGAGTTCGACTCGATCAAGGCGAAGGCCCTCAGCTAGCCACACCAAAGACCGGAAAAGCCCGCCGAGTGCGGGGCTGGATGACGCTCCACGTCATCCAGCCCCGCACTCGGCATTGGGCGGCTCAGCGGCAGCCGCAGCGGTCACTCGGTGCGACGGAGCTGAGGACCTGGTCGGCGTGGTTTCCGCAGCCGGACCAGGTGGTCTTTCCGCATCCGCGGCATCGGGCAGGACTGCACATGCTTCGCTCTCCTCGGTCGTCGGAAGGTCGCGTCAGAATACCCCAGGGGGTATAGAGTCGGCAACTCCCTCCGGACGGACAGGCCGGTTGGGCCGTGGCTTCAGCCGGACGCCGGGAAGGTCCGGCGCCGGCAGCGGGTCCCTCGCGTCGTCCACCACAGGGGCGAAGCGACCGGAGGCCCAGGCGTCCCGGGCGGCGACGATCTCCTCGTGCGTCCGACCCACGAAGTTCCACCACATGAGCAGGTCTTCGGCGAGCGGCTCGCCACCGATCAGCAGAGCCGTGGCGCCGCCGGACGACGCGAGGTCAAGCGCATCGGTCCCCGACGAGCGGTGCAGGAGCGCGGTGCGAGGGACTGGGGTCCCGTCCACCACCAGATCACCGTCGATCAGCAACAGCCCGTGCTCGAACTCCGACTCGACCGGCAGCCGATGGTCTCCGGGCCGCAGGCGGAGCTCGGCACAGACCAGCGGCGAGTAGGTCGCGGCCGGCGAACGCAGGCCGAGCAGATCACCCATGACCACGCGCACCTCGAGATCGTCGCGAGCGGTCGTGGGCAGTTCGGCATGGTGCTCGAAGTGGGGATCTTGGTGCCTGGTGTCTTCAGGCAGCGCGACCCAGAGCTGGACGCCGTGCAAGGCGTCGTCGCCCACGGAGTACTCCGAGTGCGCGATGCCCGCTACCGGCGGTCATGAGGTTCAGCTCACCGGGGTGGATCCGCTGCACCGAGCCGACGCTGTCCCGGTGGTCGATGGTCCCCGAGAGCAGCCACGAGACGGTCTGCAGGCCGGTGTGCGGGTGTGGCGGGACGACCATGGGTTCACCGCGGTTCGGGCCGTAGTGGTCGACGAAGCAGAACGCGCCGATGGTCCGGATGGCCTTGTGCGGAAGGGTGCGACGCACGAGCATCGCGCGCGGCCCGCCGAGGGGCACCTCCCGAGGATCGAGCAGCATCTCCCGATCCAACACCCGAGACCCGGTGAGTGCACACCTCGTTGACGCCGAGGCGCAGCGCGAGCGCCGCTCCTCTACCCTTTGGCGCGTGAGTCTCGGCCCGGGCCCCGTCCAGGCGGGATCGGCCCCGGTCGTTCCGCCCTCAGCTGTCGTCCCCAGGACGAGGCTGCTCGAGCGGCTGGACGCCGCGGCCGACGCGCGGGTCATCTCGCTCAGTGCACCCGGTGGCTACGGCAAGTCGACCCTCGTGGCCCAGTGGACGCAGCGCCAGCCCCGACGGGTCATCTGGCTCGCCCTCCCCGTGGGGACGAACGCCGCCATGCTGGCGGAGCGACTGGCCGTCGAGCTGTCGGGGCCGGCGCCGGGGCTGTCAGCCCTGCCCGTGGTGCACGACTCCGCGCTCTGGTTCTCGGTGGTGCTGCCGTCCCTCGAACGGATGGTCGCCAGCCAGGACGAGCCCTTCGTCCTGGTGCTGGACGACGCCATGAACGTCACCGACCCGACGACGGACGCACTGCTGGCGTCGCTTGCTGCCGCTCTGCCCGCTGGCTCGCAGATCGTGGTCGCCAGTCGCGAAGAGACTCCGCAGGCGATCCGGCGTCTGCGCAGCACCGGCCGCACACTTGAGCTCGCTTCGGACGATCTCGCGCTCGACGACGACGAGACGCAGCTGTTGCTGGACGAGCTCGGGGTGCACCTGCCCGGAGATCAGCTGGAGCGGGTGGTCGAGCTCACCGAGGGCTGGCCGATCGGCGTCTACCTTCTCGGACGCGCCATCTTGACCTCGCCGGAGCTCGTTGCCGAGACCCACCCCTCGGCCTGGGCGCCGAGCTGGATGTCGGACTACATCCGTGACGAGCTCTTCGCCGCCCTCTCCGAGTCCGACGCGGCGTTCCTCATGTCGGTCTCCGTGCTCGACGAGCTGTCCGGACCGATCTGCGACTCTGTCTCCGGGTCCCCCGGGTCGCTGGCTCGGCTCCGAACCCTCGCCGCCCACAACCAGCTCATTGGGCATGTCCGTGGCGACGGCGAGTCGTTCCGGCTTCACCAGATGTTCTCCGACTTCCTCCGCAGTGAGCTACGTGCCCGCTCCACCGAGCGGTTCCACGCCGCGCACCGAGCCGCCGCCGAGTGGTACGCCGACGCCGGTGAGCTGGAGCCTGCTGTCGCTCACGCCCGCCAGTGTGCCGACGACCGCTTCCTCGGCGACCTCGTCTGGGAGCACTCGGGGCTGCTCCTGGGTTCCGGCAAGTACTCCGTGGTCCAGCGCCTCATCGACGGGATCCCCGAAGAGCGGCTGGAGGCGCAGTGCGGACTAGCGCTCACCGCTGCGTGGACTGCCTCGCACGTCGGGGACGCCGAGCGCATCTCCCACTACGCGGCGGCGGTGAGCCGTCGGGTCGCGCATGAGGACGGCGGGCGGCCGCTACCACCTCGACCTGGCGATCCTCGAGGCCTTCCTCGGTGTCGGCGGACTCGACGGCATGGTCGAGAGGACGAGCCGCGCGATCGCAGGCTTCTCCGACCAGGAGCCCTGGCTCACGGTCGCGTACTACCTGCGGGCGAGCGCGGAGAGCCTGCTCGGACGTCAGGAGCGGGCGGCCGCGGACCTGGTCTCGTGCAGGGATCTGTCCGAGCGGGTGCCGGTGCCGCACCTGCTCGCCTTCGCCCTCGCCGGTGAAGCGATGCTGGCGCTGCAGACCGAGGCCCTGGATGCGGGCCGATGGCTTGGCGGCGCGGGCGTCGAAGATCCAGGCCGCGCACCAGCTGCAGTACCTGCCGCCGGGGGCGGTCATCCACACGACCCTGGCCCGGGTGCACCTGGCTGCCGGACGCCGGGACCAGGCTCGGGCCGAGGCCGACCACGCCCTGCGCCTCACCGCTCTGATCGGTCCGAGCCTCCCCTGGTTCGCGATCCAGGGTCGCCTGGTGCTCGCGCAAGTGTGGCTGCATCTGGATGATCCGAGAAGAGCGCGCGTCCTGCTGCAGGAGGCGAAGGAGCTCTTCGGCGACGGTCAGGGGTCGGCCGTGCTGACGGCTCTTCTGGCGGAGACGGAGGATCTTCTCGGCGTGGACGCGGCGGACGAGGCGGGTCAGACCCTCAGCACCGCAGAGCTGCGCGTACTCCAGTACCTGCCGACCCACCTGTCCTTCCCGCAGATCGCCGAGGCACTGTTCCTGTCCCGGCACACGGTCAAGAGCCAGGCGATCTCCATCTACCGCAAGCTGGGTGCGACCTCACGGGGGGACGCCGTCGAACGAGCGCGAGCGCGAGGCCTGCTGCCCAGCGTCTGAGCTGCCGTCGGGTTGTTGATCCCATCGGGGTGATGTGTCGGTACTTGTGTCGCTGGACCATGACAGGGCAGGCTCATGGCCACCGGTAGGGGGCCGGACGTTCGAGGAGGCACAAATGTCGTCCGAAAGCAGTGGGTACAGCGGCGCCGCAGTCGCCGGCAGCATGTTCGCCAGCGTGATCCTGATGATCGTCGGCTCCTTCCAGTTCTTCGCCGGTATCGCGGCTCTCGTCAACGACGAGACCTTCGTCATCGGATCCGAGTACGTCTTCAAGTTCGACACCACGACGTGGGGCTGGATCCACCTGCTCATGGGCGTGATCCTGTTCCTGGCCGGCCTTGCGTTGCTGCAGGGTGCCATTTGGGCCCGCACCCTGGCCGTGATCATCGCCTCGCTCAGTGCCGTGGCGAACTTCCTGTGGCTGCCCTACCAGCCGTGGTGGAGCATCATCATCATCATCCTCAACGTCTTCATCATCTGGTCGGTGACGGCGCACGGACGCGACATCACCAAGGTCTAGGACCACACTTCGAGAACAGGAAGGCGCCCTCGATGAGCATCGCGGATGTCAGCGTGGACGAGCTGGGACCGATCGACTACATCGTCGTGGAGTTCCCCGGCAACAGGATGACTGGGGAGGGACTGCCGATCCTGGTCGATCTGGTCGACCGCGGCATCATCCGGCTGCTCGACCTGGTGTTCTTCACCAAGGCCGAGGACGGCTCGGTGGCGGTCGTCGAGATCGCCGACTTCGACGGTGACGGGTCGCTCGACCTGGCCATCTTCGAGGGCGCATCCTCGGGCATCCTCGGCGAGGACGACATCAACGAGGCCGCCGCGGCGGTCGAGGGCGGCAGCTCGGCCGCCCTGCTGGTGTACGAGAACCGCTGGGCGGCGCCGTTCGCGGCAGCGGTGCGGCGTGGCGGCGGTCAGCTGGTGGCCGCCGGACGAATCCCGGTCCAGGCGCTGCTCGCCGCGCTCGGCATCGAAGACTGAACTGACAAGGAGCCGCTCATGCCAGGTCTCATCCGAGGCGTCGCCCGCACGGCGGTCATCGCCGGTACCGCGACCCACGTGTCCAACAACGTGTCCCGCCGCCAGGCCAACAAGTGGGCACAGCAGGACCAGCAGCAGGCCCCGCCCCCTCCGCCGCCAGCGGCCGCTCCGGCGTCCGGCGGCGACGACAAGCTGACCAAGCTCAAGGAGCTTGGTGAGCTGAAGGCTCAGGGCATCTTGACCGAGGCCGAGTTCGAGTCGGAGAAGGCCAAGATCCTCGCCGGCTGAAGGGCCCGCCGAGTGCAGTGCTGGTTGACGTCACAGCCTGCCGAGTGCGGTGCTGGTTGACGGCGGAGCCGTCAACCAGCACCGCACTCGGCGTTGTCAGGCCAGCAGGGTGACGCCGGTGTCGGCGTCGAAGAGGTAGAGGCGCTCGGCGTCGACGCAGAGGGTGAGCGTGGAGCCAGGCTGCACCTCGGAGTCTGGCCCGAGCCGGGCGATGAACACCGTCGATGTCCCTTCGACGATCGCCGGACCGGAGTCGTCGACCACGCGGTGCGTGGCGACGCCCACGGGCGGGGCGTCGACGCCGAAGAAGACGTGTGACTCGGTGCCGAGGTTCTCGACGGCGGCAGCGTCGACGGTGACCTGGACGCCGGAGCCGGCGGTGCTGAACGCCTCTGGGCGGAGCCCGGCGATCACCGTCGAGCGGGTGCCGACGACCGGGCGCAGCCGCTCGGGGATCGGCAGCGTGAAAGCGCCGAACCGGAGCGTGTCGTCGACGACCTCGGCCTGCGCCACGTTCATCGACGGTGAACCGATGAAGGTGGCGACGAAGACGTTGGCCGGACGCCGGTAGAGCTCCTGCGGCTGTGCCACCTGCTGCACGGTGCCTTCCTCGATCACCGCGACGCGCTGACCGAGGGTCATGGCCTCGATCTGGTCGTGCGTGACGTACACCGTGGTGACGCCGAGCCGCTTGTGCAGGTTGGTCAGCTCGGCCCGCATCGAGACGCGCAGCTTGGCGTCGAGGTTCGAGAGCGGCTCGTCCATCAGGTACGCCGTCGGCTGACGGACGATGGCGCGCCCCATCGCGACGCGCTGCCGCTGACCGCCGGAGAGCTGTCCTGGCTTGCGGTCCAGGTAGTCGCTCAGTCCGAGCATGGACGCCACGCTCGTCGACCCGCTCGCGCAGCTCGGCCTTCGGGGTGCCCCCGACCTTGAGCGAGAAGCCGAGGTTGTCGCGCACCGACATGTGCGGGTAGAGCGCGTAGTTCTGGAACACCATCGCGACGTCGCGGTCCCGCGGTGCGGCGTTGCGTGACGTCCCGGTCGCCGATCAGGATGCGTCCCTCGGTGGTCTGCTCGAGCCCGGCGATCATCCGCAGCAGCGTCGACTTGCCGCAGCCGGACGGTCCGACGAGCACCATGAACTCCCCGGACGCCACGGTCAGGTCGACCTCGCGCACGGCGGTGGTGCCGTCCGGGAAGACCTTCGTGACGCCCTCGAGCACGATCGGGGCCATGTCACCTCCTGACGGCCGGGGCCGAAGCAGTGAGCGAAACGCTCACGGCGTCCGTGATTCTGCCGCACGAAGTACCAGTTCGACCAGAACTTCCTGAAAGTTCTTGACAGATTCGACGCAGAAACGAGCAGGATCCGAGCATGGCGAGCCGATCCACCCTGCGGGTCAGCCGGCTGGCGCAGATCCAGCAGATGCTGGAGGGTGCGGACGCCGTCACCATCGGCGAGCTGACCCGACCGGCTCGGGGTGAGCGAGGCCACGGTGCGCCGCGACCTCGATGCCCTGCAGCGCTCCGGGGTCGTGCAGCGCACGCACGGCGGCGCGGTCGCCACCCAGGTCCGTGAGCTGCCTTTCCCGGCGCGCAGCAGTCGTGCAGGTGCTGGAGAAGAAGGCGATCGCGCGGGTCGCCGCCACCATGGTCGGTCAGGGAGACACCCTCTTCCTCGGGGGTGGCTCCACCACGCTGCGCCTGGCCGAGCTGCTGCGTGGACGCGGACGTCACCGTCGTCACCAACTCGCTGCCGGTGGCGAGCGAGCTCTCCCGGGGTCAGCGCGGACAGGTGATCGTGGTCGGCGGCACGCTGCGTGCGCCCGAGCTCTCGCTCGTCGGCCCGCGTGCCGTCGACGGCATTCGCTCCTACCGGGCCAGCACCGCGTTCCTCGGCGTGCCCGCGCTCGACAGCCAGCACGGGTTCACCGCGGACGGCGATGTCGAGGCGGCCACCGACTCGGCCTTCATCGCCATGGCGCAACGCACCGTCGTGCTCGCCGACCACACCAAGCTCGGGCGCGTCAGCACCCGGCAGGTCGTCCCGCTGGACGCGCTACACACCGTGGTCACCGATCCCGGCGCTCCGCCCGCTGTCATCGACGAGCTGCGAGCCGCCGGTACCCAGGTCGTCGTCGCGGAGCTGGCCCCATGACGACGCACACCGAGAAGGAGATCCTGTCGCAGCCCGAGGTGTGGCAGCAGACGCTCGACGCGCTCGACCCCCTCTCGTTCGTCTCCGCCTTCGACGGCATCACCGACGTGCTCGTGACCGGCTGCGGGTCCACGCACTACCTGGCGATGACCGCGGCCGCCCTGCTGCGGGACGCCGGTCGTCGCGCCTGGGCGCTGCCGGCGTCCGAGCTGCTCGAGCAGGCGCAGCCACGGCTGGTCGACCCGCAGCGGACCCTGCTGCTGGCCATCTCGCGATCGGGGACGACGACGGAGACGGTGCGGGCGGTCGAGCACTTCCGACGCCTCGGCGGTGCCCGCGTGGCCACCGTCACCTGCTATCCCGACTCGGCCCTGGCGGATGCCTCCGACGTCGTCTGGGCAGCCCCGGCTGCGGCCGAGCAGTCCGTCGCGCAGACGCGCTCGTTCACCTCGATGCAGGTCATCGCCTCCGCGGTGGCCGGCGCCCTGCGCGGAGCGGACCTCGGGGTGCTCGACACCCTTCCCTCAGCTGCCGCCGGAATCCTCACCCACTCGCGGGACGCGATGGCTGCCCTCGCGGCGCGACTCCTCGATCGAGGCGTTCTACTTCCTCGGCTCCGGACCGCTCTTCGGCATCGCGTCCGAGGGCATGCTCAAGCTCAAGGAGATGTCGCTCACGGCGTCCGAGGCCTACCACTCCATGGAGTTCCGGCACGGGCCCATGTCGATGTGCGACGCCTCGGCCGTCGTCATCGCGCTGCTCTCACGCGAGCGGGCACCGCTCGAGCAGGCGGTGCTCGACCGACATCGCGCCGTTCGGGGCGCACCTGGTGACCATCGGCTCGGCCGACCAGATCCCCCCGCAGGTCCCCAGCTGGGCCGCCCCGGCCCTCTACCTGCTGCCCCTGCAGCTGCTCGCCCTCGAGCGTTCGCTCGCCAAGGGGCTCGATCCCGACCATCCCCGACACCTGACAGCAGTGATCCACCTGGACGGCTCGCCCGAGACGTCCTGAACGAGGAGGAAGCATGAGAAGCGCACGAACCCTTGCGGTGGGAGCGATGGCGCTCGCCTTGCTGGCGACCGGCTGCTCTTCCTCCAACGACGACGAGGACGCTGCGGCTCCGGGCGGCACCATCACGATCTGGACGCACATCAACAAGTCGTTCAACAAGTCGTACGAGGCGCTCATCGCGTCGTACGAGGCGGAGAACCCTGACGCGCAGATCGAGCTCGAGACATTCGACTACGACACCTACATCCAGACGCTGCAGACATCGCTGCCCGCCGGCAACGAGGCTGACATCCTGCAGATGTTCGGCAGCTGGACGTGCAGCTACTCGTCGAACCTGTCCACCGTGCCCGAGGACGTGCTCTCCTCGGCCGATGCGGAGGAGCGCGTTCTTCCCGGGCCCGCTCGGCGGCTACCAGTGCGACGACGCGCTCTACGGGATGCCGCAGGAGTCCAACGTCGAGTACGGCGCCACGCTGGTCAACACCGCGATGGCCGAGGACGCCGACGTGGCCCTCGACGGCTGGGACTCCTACGACGACTTCAAGGCCGACGCCAAGGCGATGACCGTCACCGAGGACGGCGAGATCACGCGCGCCGGCTACCACTTCACCACCAACGACGGGATCTCGTACACCTTCCTGTCGCTGATCCTGCAGAACGGTGGCAGCTATCTGGCCGACGACGGCACCTTCACCTTCCAGACGCCGGAAGCGACCGCGTCGATGGACCTGATGAAGAGCTTCGTCGACGAGGGCATCGTCGATCCCGACGCTGTACACCGACACCGCCAACTGGGTGGGCGACTGCTTCTTCACCGAGCTGTGCGCCATGGGCCTGGTCGGGCCGTGGGTCGTGCCCGAGTACGAAGCCGACTTTCCCGAGGTCGCGGCGGTCACCGAGTACGTGGCACTGCCGACGCTCGAGAACGGGAACTTCGCCGCCGACTCCGGCTGGGGCCTGACCGTCTCGTCGAACAGCCCGGAGCAGGAGCTGGCGTGGGACTTCGTGAACTACGTCGCCAACAACGCCGACAACGCCCTGCAATGGAACCTCGGCACCGGAACGCTGCCCGCACTCAAGGAGAACGCGGAGGGGACGGCGCGCGACGAGCTCGTCGCCAACGCCGCCGTTCATGGAGCCGTGGCTCAACATCCTCGGCGACGCTCAGTACCTCGGTAGCCTGCCTGACCGTGACCGGCTCTTCTACAAGATCATCGTGCCCAACGTGCTCGACGTGCTGAACGGGCAGAAGAGCACCGCGGACGCGCTGGCGTCGATCGAGCAGGAGGCGAACGCCCTCTAGCGAGGACGCCGAACCATGTCAGCCGAGACAGCCGTCCGCCCCCCCGTGACCCCGCCTCCGTCGCGTCGGTCACGGGGGGCGTTGGACGCACCTCAGCGCCGGTTCCGCACGATCGTCCTTTCGCCGATCCTGGTCTACCTTGCGTTCTTCACGCTGCTGCCGCTGGTGTGGGTGTTCGCGCTCTCGCTCTTCAACTACAGTCCGCGACGTGAGGGCGCCACGATCGGCGGCCTCGGGGGCGACAACCCGTTCGTCGGGCTCGAGAACTTCCAGCAGCTCTTCGACTTCTCCGACCAGGCGTCCCAGCTGACGCAGACCTTTCAGACGTCGGTCATCGTCACCCTGGTCTTCGCCTTCCTGGTGCTGCCGCTCAACCTGCTCATCACGCTGCCGCTGGCGGTGATGATCGAGTCGGCCGCCCGACGCCTGCGTCCGTTCCTTCGCACCGTCTTCTTCATGCCGGTGCTGACATCCGCCGTCGCCGTGGCAGTGATCTGGCAGTACGTGCTGAACCCGCAGTACGGGCTGCTCAACGGCCTCATCACCAAGTTCACCGGCGACACGACCGTGATCTCGTGGTTGAACGACCCGACCCTGACCGTGCTCGGTGTCCCCATCGCCCTGATCGCGGTGACCATCACCTACCTGTGGATGGACATCGGCTACAACCTGGTCATCTTCATCGCTGCGCTGCAGGGCATCCCACGTCAGCTGAACGAGGCCTCGCTGCTCGACGGTGCCAACGCCTGGCAGCGGTTCCGGTACGTGACGCTGCCGCTGCTGAAGCCCACGATCCTGCTCGTGGCGATCCTGACGATGATCTCGTCGTTCCAGGTGTTCGACCTGTTCCAGGTGATGACGCTGGGTGGCCCGGACAACCAGACGCGGGTGATGTCGCTGGACATCTACGAGAACGCCTTTCGTTTCCAGTCCATGGGCTGGGCAGCCGCCGAGTCACTCGTGCTGCTGGCGATCGTCCTGCTGATCACTCTGCTGCAGTCGCGGCTGCTCCGGACGAAGTGGTCGTACTGATGGCCGTCGTCTCTGCAGCAGAGCTGCCACGCGAGTCCGACATCACGGTCGTCCGTCCGCCGCGCAAGCGGGTTCCTGTCGGCCGGATCGTCATGTACGTGGTGCTGGTCGTGGGTGCCGTCATCGCGGCATTGCCGTTCCTGTGGATGATCTTCGGCGCCTTCAAGACCGGTCCGGACATCCGGCAGATTCCCCCGACCTTCCTCCCCCAGGAGTGGACGCTCGAGAACTTCACCACGATCCTCGAAGACCCGACGCTGCCGCTGTGGACCTTCTACCGGAACTCTCTCTTCGTAGCGGTCAGCAACGTCGTCATCACGCTCTTCACCTCCTCGGTCCTCGGCTACATCTTCGCCAAGTACGTGTTCCGGGGACGCGACATCCTGTTCTGGTACCTGATGGCGTTGATGATGGTGCCGGCCAGCGTGCTGATGATCCCCAACTACCTGATCCTGAGTCGAGATCGGGCTGCTCAACAACCTCTGGGGCTTGATCGTCACCGCAGCGATCGACCCCTTCGCCATCCTGGTCATGCGGCAGTTCATCCGGTCACTGCCCGACGAGCAGATCGAGTCTGCCCGGGTGGACGGGGCGTCGGAGTTCCGGATCTACCGCTCGGTCGTGCTGCCGCAGATCAAGCCGGCGCTGGCCACGCTGGGGCTGCTCACCTTCATGTTCCACTGGAATGCCTACCTGTGGCCGCTCATCGTCCTCACCGAGAACGAGAAGCGCACCATTCCGGTGATCCTGAGCTGGTACTCCACCCAGCACTCGGCGCAGACGAACCTCGTGATGGCGGCCTCGGTGCTGATGGTGATTCCGGTGCTCATCTTCTTCATCGCCACTCAGCGCTGGATCGTGACCGGCCTGACCCTGACGGGAGGCAAGTGACATGACCGTCCTCACCATCATCGGTGCCGGCAGCACCGTGTTCGCCGCCGAGCTGATGACCGACTTCCTGTCGGCCCCTGGGCTGGACGCCGGTGAGTTCCGTCTGGTCGACATCGACGCCGAACGTCTGGCGCTCGCTCACCGGTTCGCCGACTACCTGATCGAGCGCTCGGGCCGCGACTGGACGGTGAAGTCGTCGGTCGACCGGACCGAGCTGCTGCCCGGATCGACCGTCGTCATCAGCACCATCGAGGTGGCCGGCCTGGCCACGGTGGGCTTCGACTACGACATCCCGATGAAGTACGGCGTCGACCAGTGCATCGGCGACACCATCGGCCCCGGGGGCCTCTTCAAGGCGCTCCGCACGATCCCGACCTTCCTGGAGATCCTCGCCGACGTCGAACGGCTCTGCCCGGACGCGATGGTGCTCAACCACACGAACCCGATGTCGATGACGGTGCTCGCGGCGTCCCGGGCGTCGCAGATCCCCGTGTGGGGCATGTGCCACTCGGTGCACTACACCGTCGAGAACCTCGCCGACTACCTGCAGCTCGACAAGAAGGAGATCGAGTTCCGGGCCGCCGGTGTGAACCACCTGGCGTGGCTGGTCGAGCTGACACGCAACGGTGAGGACCTCTACCCGATGCTGCGCGAACGTGGTCGCATCCCCGAGGTGCTCGAGCAGGACCCGGTGCGGTTCGAGCTGATGTACCAGCTCGGGGCGTTCCCCACCGAGAGCAGCGGTCACGTCTCGGAGTACCTGCCCTACTTCCGCACCCACCCCGACCTCGTGAAGCGGTGGACGGGCAAGGAGTACATCGGCGAGTCCGGCTTCTATGCGCACAACTGGCCGACGTGGCGTCGCGAGAACGACGAGATGCTGCGCGCGGTGCTGGACGGCACGCGCGAGTTCCCGATGGAACGCGGCGGTGAGTACCCCTCGCACATCGTCGAGGCCATGACCTCCGGGACTCCCACGACGGTCTACGTGACCACGCCCAACGAGGGCTGGGTCGACAACCTGCTTCCTGACAACGCGGTCGAGGTCGCAGCAGTGGTGGACGCCGACGGCATCCACCCGCAGCCGTTCGGCTCCTTGCCGCCGCATCTGGCGTCCCTGGTCCGGCGCCACCAGGAGTTCAACGACCTGGCGGTGACCTCGATCCTGGAGCGGGACCGTGAGGCGGCCGTGCACGCACTGATGCTCGACCCGCTGACGGCAGCGGCGTGCGAGCTGCAGCAGATCCGTGAGATGTTCGACGAGATGGTGGACGCACAGCGCGAGCACCTTCCGAGCTATCTGCACTGACCGCCCTGGACGAGAGGACCCCGTGGCCGAGAGCGGAGTGGCCGAGCTCGACCTCCTCGTCGTGGGGGACGCCAACCCCGACGTGATCGTCTCCTCGCCCGACCTCGAACCGCGGTTCGGGCAGGCGGAGCAGCTCGTCGACTCCGCGGCGCTGGTGGTGGGCGGCTCGGGCGCCATCACCGCGATGGGGGCTGCCCGGCTCGGTCTGCGGGTCGGTCTGTGCGCGGTGGTGGGCAACGACGACCTCGGACGGCTGATGACGGTGAAGCTCGCCGAGGCGGGCGTCGACCTCGAGCACCTGGTCGTCGACGCGTACCGGCCCACGGGGATGTCGGTGATCCTCAACCGGGGGGACGACCGCGCGGTGCTCACGGCGTCCGGCACGATCTCCGCCCTGACGCCGGACGACCTGGCGGCGCTGCCTGATCATCCCGGCCCGGCACGTGCACGCGGCGTCGTACCACCTGATGACTCCGGAGTACCGGGAGGCCCTTCCCGACGCCTTCCGGCGCTTCCGGGCCGCAGGTGCGACCACGTCGGTCGACACGAACTGGGATCCTGCGGAGCGGTGGGACGTCCAGAGCCTGCTGCGGGAGACCGACGTGTTCCTGCCGAACGAGGCTGAGCTCACCGCGATCACCCGCTCGCCGATCCTCGACCGCGCGCTCGCAACGGTCGCCGAGCTCGGCTGCGACGTCGGCGGTGAAGCGGGGCGAGCGCGGGGGCGTGGCGCGTGTGGGTGGGCGCACGTACCGGGCGGTGCGGACGCCGCCGGTCGACTTCGTCGATGCCGTGGGTGCGGGCGACACCTTCGACGCGGCATTCCTGGCCGGACGGCTGCTCGGGCGCGACGCAGCCACCTGTTTGGCCATGGCGGTGATCGCCGGGACGCTGTCGACCGGTCGGTCGGGCGGCACCGACGGGCAGCCCGCGCTGGACGAGGTGGAGGGCTGGCTGCGTTCGGTGCCGGTGGACGAGGAGGACGAGTGAGCGAGCACGTGCTCGACGCGCTGGCGACGGCGCACCGCACGGGCGGGACGCCCGGGGTCGCCTCGGTGTGCTCGGCCCACCCGCTGGTGCTCGACGAGACCGTGCGGCACGGCGCGTCCGGTGACCACGTCGTGCTGATCGAGGCGACGTGCAACCAGGTGAACCAGGACGGTGGGTACACCGGCATGCGGCCGGTCGACTTCCGGAGGGAGGTCGAGCAGCTGGCCGAGCAGTACGCGCTGCCCGCGGAACGGCTCGTGCTCGGAGGTGACCACCTCGGCCCGAACCCCTGGAAGCACCTGTCGGCCGAGACGGCGATGGCCAAGTCGGAGGACCTGGTCGAGGCCTACGTGCGGACCGGGTTCACGCAAGATCCACCTTGACACCTCGATGCGCTGTGCCGACGACCGACCAGGGCCGCTGGCACCGGCGCTGGTGGCCGAGCGGGCGGCGCGGCTGGCGGTGGTGGCCGAGCGGGTGGCGTCCGACAGCGGCGCAGAGCCGCGCTACGTCATCGGCACCGAGGTCCCGGTGCCGGGCGGCGAGTCGGCGGGGGAGCACGGCATCCACGTGAGCAAGGTCGACGACGTCGAGGAGACGATCGAGGTGACGCGCCTGGCGTTCAGCGCCGCCGGGTGTGGCGGACGCATGGCAGCGGGTGCGCGCGGTGGTGGCGCAGCCGGGCGTCGAGTTCTCCGACGCCGAGCTCTACGAGTACGTGCCCGGTCAGGCCGCGCACCTGCGCAGCTGTCTGCCGCCGGATGTGTCGATGGTCTTCGAGGCGCACAGCACCGACTACCAGTCACGCGCCGCCCTGCGGGCGCTGGTCGAGGACCACTTCGCGATCCTCAAGGTGGGCCCCGGCCTGACCTTCGCGTACCGCGAGGCACTGTTCGCCCTGACGTTCGTCGAGGACGAGCTGCTCGGGGACGCGCGCGTCCGGCGTCCGCGACGTGCTCGACCGCGCGATGCGTGAGGATCCCGGCCACTGGCAGCCCTTCTACCCCGACGATCCGGATCGTGCGGCGCACGCGCGCAAGTACTCGCGCAGTGACCGGTCGCGCTACTACTGGCCGGTCGCGGCGGTGCAGGACGCGCGTCGAGGAGCTGCTGACCAACCTGGGGTCGACCGGCCTCCCCGACGAGCTGGTCAGCCAGTACCTTCCGTGGCTCGCCGCCCGACGAGGTCCCCGGTGCCCGCATCGCTGACGGTCTGACCGCTGACGGTGTGCTCCGTGCGGCGGTGCGCCGGGTGCTGGACGTCTACCGCTCCGCGGTCTGAGCCGAGGCCTGCCGAGTGCGGCGCCGGATGACGTAAAGGCCTGCCGAGTGCGGCGTCGGATGACGCTCCGCTGCATCGAGTGTGCTGGCGCACCCTCGACTGGCTCCGCCATCATCCAGCTCCGCACTCGGCGTCGTCGAGATCCGACGGGCCGCCCGTCGGATGTGGATACTGTGCGACATGACCGCGACCGAACGGAGCCACCTGCACCCGCGCCGCCACCCGTGGATCTGGTTCTGGGTGCTCACGGCACCCCTGGTGTTCCAGCTCACGTACGCGGACGCCGAGAGCCGCGGTGGCCTGTCCTCGTCGGAGGCGGTGTGGCTGACCTACCTCAAGGGGCAGATCACCTATGCCGTGATCGTCGTCTCCTGTACCTCGTGGTGCGCACCTATCGCCGGTGGCTGGCTGGTCTCGGGGTGGAGCCGGGCAACGGCTGACCGCTCAGGACGCCGGGACGCCGAGGCGTCGCATCACGCCCTCGCCGGCGTGCTCGCGCAGCAGCGTCGGGTCGCCGCACACCACCAGCAGGTCGCGGGCCCGTGACATGCCGACGTAGAGCATCTCGCGTGCCCGCTCCACCTCACGGAAGCCGTTGACGGCGAGCACCACGACAGGCCGTTCGAGCCCCTTGAAGCCCAGGACGTGGCCGTAGAACGCGTCATCGGTGTCCCAGAAGCTGTCCCAGTAGCCCCCCGTCCCGCGTGCCGCCACCCGCTCGAGCTGCACCGGGTGGCGTCGACCGGTGGTCAGCAACGCCAGCGACTCGGCCGGCCATCCGGACTCCATCAGCATCGTCACCACGTCGTCGGCGACGCCGATGGCGTCGTGCACGTTGCAGGGGACGAACTGCACCGGAAGCCCGTCCAGTCCGCCGTACTTCATCTGCTGCGGCGCCAGCGAGCCGAAGGTCTGCGCGATCTGACGGGTGTTCCGCAGGTTCTCGTCAAGCGTGATCGGCGTGAGGTCGGCCGGTGGGACGCCCTGGCGTCCGAACACGCGCTGCCCTTCGTCCAGGAAGATCGCGAGCCCACCGGCGTCCGGATCACGCAGCCCTGCCAGCAGCGCCGGCCACCACGAGTCTGCGAAGTCCTGGGCCTCGTCCACGACGAACGCGTCGAACTTCTCCGACGCCGTCAGGTACGCCGCCAGCCCCAGCATCTCGACGGGCAGCTCGTCGTCCCAGTACTCCTGCGAGGCGCCCTCGAGTGGTCGCGCCCCCCAGCGCACGCCGAGGTTGTGGAACGTGCCGACGTACTCGGGGCGCTCGGCCTCGGGCAACGTCGCGACGCGACGGGCGACGAAGGACGCCAGGCCGCGGCTGTAGCAGACCAGTCCGACGCGCTGGCCCTCACGCGTGAGGCGCCGTGCCTGCTCGAGTGCAAGGTACGACTTGCCGGTGCCGGCACCCCCGCGCACCAGCAGACGCGGCACGTCCCGCAGCATGTGAAGGACGCCGGCCTGCTTCTGCGTCAGCCGCTCGACCGCGTTCTCCTTCTCGGCCAAGAGGCTGATCTGCTCGCGCTGGGTTCCGGGACGAGCGGTGAGCGCGTCGACGATGAGGTCGATCTCGGACGCATCCGGGGCGGCCGGGCCGTCGAGGTCGCGCAGGGTGCGCGCCACCTTCTCGGCGGCGTACAGCTCGACGTCCAGCTGGTCGAGGATGCGCCACCGTGGGCAGTCGGACGCGGCGAAGTCGTCAGCGACCTTGGTGTACGGGAAGGCCACCATGTGGGTGATCCGCAGGTTGCGCAGATGCGTGCGCTCGCGGATGAAGCCGCTGAGTGCGTAGCGACCTCGATGCGCCTGACGGATCGGATCGACCTTGCCGCGGTAGCCGTTGGTGCCCACCTGGATCCACGAGCCGTCCGGCTTGCGGGCGATGTGACCGCCCTTGACCTCGATGACGACGATCCCGAACTCCGGCCAGAGGACGGCGAGGTCGGCCTCGCAGTCGCCGCGTCGATCCATCAACCCCAGGTTCGCGATGAGCACCGCGTCGTCCGGCAGCTGGTCGCGCAGCACCGTCCAGACCGCCTCCTCAGCCGCCGACTGGAACGTCGGCGACTCAGGCAGCAAGCGCGGGGCCATGACGGTGTTCTACCGGACCGAGCCCACCGCCGAACACCCTTACGAGGCCTCAGGACGCTCCTCAGGCGGAGGCAGGGCCCAATCCGTCGAGGTACGCGGCCAGCCGCTCCGCCGTCCATGACTCCTCGAGCTGGGCCGAGACTGCGGCCGCGACCTGGGAGTTGTCTCCGTCCATCGCCGTCCACTCCGAGCGCGTCCAACCCGCCAGGTACTCGTCGCTGCCGGTCTCGCCGAGGCGCATGGCGGCCTCGTCGATCGCCTCCTGGAACCGCGCGGCGAGCTGCACCTTGGTCACGGCGTCGCCCTCACGGGCGACCACCATCGAGGGCAGGTCCCGCCACGAGGTGATCTGGTACTCGGCCATGGCCGGTGAGCCTAATGGCCCCCCACAGGCGGGGTTAGCCTGGCCCGGTGATCGACGACGCCATGCGCCGCCACCTGCAGACCGAGCGTGCCTTGCGCTCCGGACGCCTCGACGAGCTGCCCGAGGCGCTGCTCACGCAACCGGGCTTCCCGAACGTGGACGAGCCCTACACCGGTACTCCGCTCATGGCACTGGCGATCTCATGGGCCCCCGCAGTGGTCGTCGCAGACCTCGTCGATGAGGGCGGGGACGTGAACTTCGAGGCAGCCGACGGCTTCCCCGCGCTGTTGGGAGCGGTGATGTCAGGTCGCGAGGACCGGGTCGGGCTCGTCCGCGTCCTGGTCGATGCCGGAGCGGATCTCGAACGCCGGGGCATCAACGGCTGGACGGCGTTGCACGCGGCGGCCAGCCAGAACGACGCAGACCTGGTGCGCGTCCTGCTGGAGCTGGGGGCAAGTCGAGCGACGCGCACCGGTGTCGATGACGACGCCACACCCCTGGAGGAGGCCGAGCGGGTGGGCGCACTGCAGGCCGCGGAGCTGCTGCGAGGCTGAGGCCTACCCTCCGCGACGATCAGCCGTCTACCCTGGCCGGATGTCGGCTCTCCAGACGATGGTGCCGGCGGTGCGGCACCTCATCCGTGCCCGCGACCTCGCGGACGCGCGGTACACCGAGCCGCTCACCGTCGACGACCTTGCAGCCGCGGCGTGCATGTCACGCGCGCATTTCAGCCGCGAGTTTCGTCGAGCCTTCGGCGAGACGCCACATGCCTATCTCTTGACGCGTCGTCTTGAACGTGGGGCGACCCTGCTGCGCGGCACCGACTACTCGGTGGCCGACATCTGCATGCAGGTCGGCCTGACCAGTGTCGGTTCCTTCACATCGAGCTTCCGTCGCGTCTTCGGCCAGACCCCGATCGAGTACCGGCAGTCGTTCCCCTCGGCGGCCAGCCTGGCGGTGATCCCGCTCTGCGTCCTGAAGGCCTACGGTCGTCCGGTGAAGAGCACGAATGGAGAAGACGTCGGTTGAGTCGCTTCCGTAGGTTCGAGGAACCGACGACCCCACGACGGAAGGACTCACCGTGATGCGGATCAGCACGACGCAGCTCTGGGTGCATGACCAGGACGAGGCGCTGGCGTTCTGGCGCGACAAGGTCGGGATGGAGGTCCGTGAGGACGTCACCGTGCCGGAGATGGGCAACTTCCGTTGGCTCACCGTGAGTCCGCGTGACCAGGACGACATCGCCATCGTGCTCATGGCCATCCCCGGCCCGCCGGTGATGGACGAGGAGACACGCACCAAGGTGGCCGAGCTCACCGCGATGGGCTTCTCGGGCACGGTCTTCCTCACCACTGACGACGTGATGAAGACCTACGAAGAGCTCTCCTCGCGCGGCGTCGAGTTCACCGAGAAGCCCACGCAGCAGCCCTACGGGATCGACTGCGCGTTCCGCGACCCGTCGGGCAACAACGCCAGGCTGACGCAGCGCGGCCCGATGGGCTGACGCTCCTCGGCCTACTTGGGCTGAGACGTGGTGCAGGGACAGCCGTTGTGACGTCCGCCGAGCTTGTCGTGACGGACGCGTCCGACCGCTCCCTTGGTCGCCATGGCGGCGTCGAGGGCGCGGCGGGCGGAGCGTCCGGAGGCGGTGGTGATGTCGAACGTGGCCTTCCCGCCGACGAGAGTGAGCTGCGGCACCGAGTCCTTGATCTCGGACACCGGGCACGTGCTCACGTCGCGGTCGAGCACGACGAGGTCGGCGAGCTTGCCCACCTCCACGGTTCCGGTCTTCTTGTCCTGGTGCAGCTGGTACGCCGTGCCGCGGGTGTGCATCCGCAGCGACGCGCGGCGCGAGATCGCCTCGTGGATCCCGAGCGGTGACTCCTCGCCGTAGAGGCCCATGCGGTCGATCGCGGTCTGCACCTGGTTCCAGGGGTACAACGGGTCGACCGGCCAGTCGGATCCACCGGCGAGCGGCGCGCCGGCGTCGAGCATGCTCTTCGCCGGGTACATCCGGGCGTGACGCTTCTCGCCGATGAACGGGAGCAGCGCCTCCATGGTCCAGACGTTGCGGGTGGCCCACTGCAGCTGCATGGTCGGCACGACGTTCAGCTCGGCGAACCGGCCGTAGTCGGCAGGGTGGACGAGCTGCAGGTGCGCGATGGTGTGACGCTTGCGCCGGTTGCCGTTGGCCTTCCGCGCGATCTCGAACCCGTCGAGGGCGGCGCGGACGGCGCCGTCGCCGATCGCGTGGGTGTGCACCTGCCAGCCCGGCGGCGTCGAAGACGCGGGTGAACCGACCGAGCGCCTCGGCGTCGAAGTACAGGTCGCCGGAGTTGTTGGTCGGGTTGCCGTTGGCGTCCAGGTACGGCTTGAGCAGGGCGGCGGTCTGCGCCGGGTACTCGATGACGCCGTCCATGAAGATCTTGATGTTGCCGAAGTGCAGTCGGGGTACTGAGCCGTATGTGGCGGCGAGCTCCTTGACCTTGGCCAGGTAACGGTGCGGGTGGTTGACGTTCCGGTCGGCAGCGAGCAGCGCGGGGAAGGTCCGCGTGGTGAGGTGGCCGTTCTCGGCCATCGCCGCGTAGAAGTCGAGCTGCCACGGGTCCACGTACGCGTCCAGGACGGTGGTGATGCCGCCTGCGGCCATCTGCGCGAACGCGCTGACGAAGGCGTCGTACATCACCTCAGGAGTCGGCTCCGGGATGTACTGGGTCACCAGCCCCTGCGCGGCGTCCTTGAGGACGCCGGTGGCCTCGCCGTTGTTGTCGCGGACGATCTCACCACCGGTCGGGTCCGGGGTGTTCTGGTCGATGCCCGCGATCTGGAGCGCCTTGCTGTTGACCCACGTGTTGTGCCCGTCCGATCCGCTGAGGGCAATGGGGCGAGACGTGGCCAGCGAGTCGAGGATGTCCTTGTGCGGCAGGGTGTCGCTCGGGGTACCGGCGGGGTTCCACGCCTCGACGGTGAGCCATGCGTCCGGCTCCGAGCCGAACGCAGGGTCAGCCAGGAACGTGGCGACCAGGTCCTGCACCTCGACGGCGGTGAGCTCGGCGTCCTCGAGTGACGGGTTGAGGGCCCGCAGTCCCGCGTACATGGGGTGGACGTGGCCGTCGTGGATGCCCGACATGACCGTGCCGCCCTTGGCGTCGACGACCTCGGTGCCGTACCCGGAGTACGCGGCCACCTGCCGGTTCGTGCCGACCGCGAGGATCCGCCCGTCGGTGCCGATGGCCACCGCGTCGGCCATGGTGTTGGCGTCGTCTCCTACGAACACGCGGGCGTTGCGGACGATCGTCGCGGCCTTGGTGCCGGACGCGGCCGCACTCTGTGCGAAGGCGGGCACGGTGACCGCTGCGGCACCGGCGCCTGCAGCTGCCGATGCGCCGAGGAAGTGACGGCGGCTGAGGTTGGTCATGCGGTCTCCTGTGATCGAGTGATACGGGCAGCGATGCCGTCGAGCAGCAGCTCGAGGGCGAGGTCGAAGGCGTCGTCGAACTCGTCGAAGTACGGGCTGCGCGGCGTGGATGTGCGGGATACTCGTCCTCGGGCAGTCGTGCGTACGTGGTGGCCCACGCGGCCTCGTCCCGCGCCTTCGCCTCCGTCCGGAAGGGCGAGAAACGACGCCGAGTACGCGCACCAGGCGAGGACGGTGTCGGCGAAGGCGCGCTGGATGCCGACGACGTCGCGTGTCGACAGACCGGTTCCGGCCAGGACCGCCATCCCCCGCTCGATGCCGTACGCCTCGTGCTCGCCCTGGGTGATGCGCACGCTCACCAGCGTGGCCAGGCGCGGGTGACGGACCAGCGTGTTGCGCAGTGCCCGAGCCATCGTGCCGAAGGCGGTGCGCCAGTCAGCGTCCGCCGTGAGGCCGTCGGTGCCGGCGGTGATGGCCTCGCCGAGCAGGCGGTCGCCGAGCGCGAGCAGCAGGTCGTCCTTGTTGCGGAAGTAGCGGTAGGCGGCGGTGGGGTCGGCGCCGAGCTCGGCGCCGAGCCGCCGGAAGGTGAGGGCACCGTCGCCCTCGCGGTCGATCAGCGTCTCGGCGGCGTCCAGGATCCGCTCGCGCGACAGCTCGGCGCGGAGGGCCTCACCGCCCTCGGGAGTGACCGCGCGGCGGACGGTGTCGGTGGGCACGGGCTGGAGTCTGGCGCGGCGTCCACGACGTTGTCAACAGCGTTGACACGACCAATCTCTCGTACACCTGTTCGAACCAGTGCTAGCGTCGCTCCATGGCTGTGCTGCAGACGTCGCTGTTCGACACAGCGACCGAGCCCGCCCTCGAGCAGCTGTCCGCTCGGACTCACTCGCACGCAGCTGGACGCCCGCAGCTGGGTCGACCACCGGCTCGGCTGGGTGCAGGGGTCGGACGCCCTCTTCGACGCCGTCGCCGCGCACGCACCGTGGCGCGCCGAGAAGCGACAGATGTACGACACCGTCGTCGACGTCCCGCGGCTGGTCAGCTGGTACGACGCCGACGCCGAGCTGCCGCACCCGGTGCTGTCCGAGGCCCGCTTCCGGTTGTCTGCGCACTACCGCGACGTGCTGCCCGAGGGCTTCGCCACCGCAGGCATGTGCCTGTACCGGGACGGACGCGACAGCGTCGCGTGGCACGGCGACACGATCGGGCGCGGCCGCACTGAGGACACGCTGGTCGCGATCCTCTCGATCGGTGCCCCCCGGGCGCTGCTGCTTCGTCCACGAGGTGGTGGGGCGTCCGCGCGCTTCATGCTCGGCCACGGCGACCTGCTCGTCATGGGGGGCGCCTGCCAGCGCGAGTGGGAGCACGCGATCCCCAAGACCGCCAAGCCGTGTGGCCCCCGGATCTCGATCCAGTTCCGCCCGCCCGGCGTGCGGTAGCAGCTTTCCAACGCCAGAGCGCCACGGTCACGCCGCAGGACGGGTAATCGTGGCGCCCTGCCGTAGGAAATGGGCGGGCGTACGCTGCCGTTCGACCCATCGGCCCCGCGACGACGAACGGAGTGGACGCATGGCACGGGAACTCCCTTCGCGCGCGCAGGTCGTCGTGGTCGGCGGAGGTGTCGTCGGCGCGAGCGTCGCGTACCACCTGACCAAGCGCGGGTGGAAGGACGTGGTGCTGCTCGAGCGCAAGTCCCTGACGTCCGGCACCACGTGGCACGCCGCTGGCCTCATCACGCTCGCGCGCCCCACACATGGCACCCGCGCGATCGTGCAGCAGAGCCTCGAGGTCTTCCAGTCGCTGGAGGCCGAGACCGGACTGGGCACCGGGTTCCGCCGCACCGGGACGCTTCACCTGGCAATGAACGACGTGCGGTGGGAGGAGCTGCTGCGCCAGGCGTCCGCGCACCGCTCCAGCGACGTCGAGGTCGAGGTGGTGGACGCCGCACGCGCGGTCGAGCTCTTCCCGCTGCTGAGCCCGGAGGGTCTCGCGGGAGCGCTGCACTACCCGGCGGACGGTCGCGGCAATGCGACCGACACCACCATGGCGCTCGCCAAGGGTGCCCGCGACGGCGGCGCACAGATCTTCGAGCAGACGCTCGTGACCGACGTGAACGTTCGTGGCGACCGCGTCATCGGGGTGAGCACCGACGCCGGTGACATCGAGGCGGAGTACGTCGTCAACTGCACCGGCATGTGGGGCCGCGAGTTCGGCAGCAAGGCCGGGGTTGCCTTGCCCTTGCAAGCGCTCGCGCACTACTACGTCGTCACCGAGGACATCCCCGACCTGCCGTCCGACATGCCGACCATCAAGAGCTCGGACGACTCGTCCTACGTCAAGGACGACGCGGGCAAGCTGATGGTCGGCTTCTTCGAGGCGGGCAGCACGCCCTGGATGTCGCGCGGCATCCCTGCGGACGCCGAGTTCGCGACGCTTCCGGAGAACTGGGAGCACCTCGGCCCGTTCTACGAGCAGATGGTCGAGCGCATCCCGCTGCTCGCCGACGCGGGCATCCGACTCTTCTTCTGCGGTCCGGAGAGCTTCACGCCGGACGGCCTGTACTACCTGGGTGAGGTTCCCGAGCTCACCAACTACTACGCCGCCTGCGGCTTCAACTCGGTCGGGTTCCTCAGCGGCCCGGGTGCGGGCAAGGTGCTGGCCGACTGGATCGTCGACGGCCGCCCCCCGATGGACCTTCCCGAGGTCGACCCGCGACGCGTGGTGCCGTTCCAGGTGAACCGGCGGTACCTCGAGGAGCGCGTGGTCGAGACGCTCGACCTCGCGTACGCGATGCACTGGCCGTACCAGCAGCGCGAGACGATGCGCGGCATCCGCCGCTCACCGCTGCACGAGGAGATGGCGGCCGCGGGTGCGGTGTTCGGCGAAGTGGCCGGGTGGGAGCGCGCCAACTGGTTCGCGCCGGCCGGTGCGACCCGCGCTACGACCACTCCTACGGCAAGGCCAAGTGGTTCGAGCACTGGGCGGCGGAACACCGCGCAGTGCGTGAGCAGGTCGGGCTGTTCGACCTCAGCTCCTTCGGCAAGATCTCCGTGCAGGGCCGGGACGCCGGCACGCTGCTGCAGCATCTGTCGGCGAACGACGTCGACGTCGAGCCAGGGCGCACCGTCTACACCCAGTGGCTCAACGACCGGGGCGGCATCGAGGCGGACGTCACGGTCACGCGGGTCGCGGAGCAGGAGTGGCTGGTGCTCACCGCTGCCGCCACCGTCGGACGCGAGATGGATCGGTTGCGCAAGCACATCGGTGACTCCTTCGTCACCGTGTCCGACGTCAGCGCGGGCCTGGCGATGCTGTCGGTGATGGGGCCGCGGTCCCGCGAGCTGCTGCAGGGGCTGACCGACGCCGACCTTTCGCACGAGTCGTTCGGCTTCGGCGCCTCGCGGATGATCGACCTGGGCGCGACGTTCGTGCGCGCCACCCGGCTGACCTACGTCGGTGAGCTCGGCTGGGAGCTGCTGGTCCCGGCCGACCAGGCCGTGCACGTCTACCGCACGCTGGCCGAGGCCGGTGCACCCCGTGGGGCTGCGGCACGCCGGGTACCACGCGCTCAACTCGCTGCGGATGGAGAAGGCGTACCGCAGCTGGGGCCACGACATCGGGTGGGCGGACACGCCGCTGCAGGCAGGGCTCGGCTTCGCCGTGGCGTGGGACAAGCCCGACGGGTTCATCGGTCGGGACGCGCTGCTGCGTCAGCGCGACGCGGGCGTCGACCGCCTGCTCGTGCAGCTCGCGCTTCGACGACCCGGAGGTGCTCGCGTACCACGACGAGCCGATCTACCGCGACGGCGTGAAGGTGGGCAAGGTGGCGTCCGCGAGCTACGGCTGGACGCTCGGGGCGTCCGTGGTGCTGGGGTACGTCGGCTGCCGACCACATCGTCGACCGCGAGTGGGTCGAGAGCGGCACGCTACGAGATCGAGGTCGCCGACCAGCGGCACACCGTGACGGCGTCACTGCGCCCGATGTACGACCCGACGTCTGCGAGGATCCGCAGCTAGAGGAACGAACCTGGACGGAGGTGCGCAGTGCTCCTGGTCCCACGACAGCTGATGCGGTCGGGAATGACCGGCGACGTGCCCTACTACGGCGGTCGGCTCACCCCCGGTCAGGCGTACGCGGCGCAGCACGCGGCGCGGCCGGCAGCGCAAGCGCCCGCTCCGCTCGGCGGAGGAGCGGCTCGCCATGCTCGATGCGCTGCACGCCGAGGGCACCGTCACCGACGACGAGTACGAGGCCCTTCGCGCCCGGATCGCACAGTGATGGGCCCGGTGCAGGTGCTCGTCCTGGGGTACGACGAGCCGCGGTTCTCCGGCGACGCACTGGCTGAGGCCCGACGGCTCGAGGACGCCGGGATCGCGAGGCTCGTCGACGCGCTGGTGGTCAAGCGGGGCCCCTCCGGCGACCTGGACGTCCTCGAGGTCGAGGGCCTGCCGAAGGGCGCCGTCGCTCGGCGGCTCCTGGGTGCGGACGGCACCACGACGCCGACGGCAGACTCACTGGACTCGTGGTCGCTGGCCGATGCGGTGCCGGAAGGCGGAGTGGCGGTGGTCGTGCTGCTCGAGCACCTCTGGGCGCAGGGGCTGGTGGACGCCATCGGCCGTGCTGGCGGGCGTCCGCTCGACGAGCTGTGGCTCGGCGCAGAGGACCGCCATCTGCTCGAGCAGGCGCTCGCCGAACGCGGCTGAGAAACGGCCCCGCGTATGCGCCGGGTCCATCCCACGGAACGCCCGTTCCGTCAGTCGAGCATCTTCTCCAGGGCGGGTTCTGCGCGAGTCGCGACCTGTGCGAAGACGCCGCTCCTGCGCAGATACGTGACCGCGTTGGCGGCGATCAGGGTGAACGGGACGGCCAAGATCAGGCCGACGATTCCGCCCAGCAGGCCGCCGAGCGCGGTGACGATCAGCACGACGAGTGGGTGGATGTCGAGGGTTCGTCCCATGACCTTCGGCTCGACGAAGTTCTCCAGCAGGAGATTGGCGGTCAGGACCACGACGAGCATGATGACCGCCGCCGCCAAGCCACCCTCGCCGAAGGCGATCACCACAGCCAAGCCACCACCGATGAAGGCACCGATATAGGGGATGTACCCCCCGATGAAGTTCACGACGGCGATAGTGAAGACCAAGGGGAGTCCCAAGATCAGACTCATCGCCGTGATGACTAAGGAGACGATGGCAGACATCACTGTGCGGCCGCGCCCGTAGCTGCGGAGGATCTGGCACCCGTCCCCGACGAAGTCGTCAACATCCTGTTGCGCAGCCGGGTCGAACAGGCGGACTAGTGCACCCCGAAGTCGTGATCCGTCCTTGAGCATGTAGTACATGATCAGAGCACCGAGGATGCATCCGCTGGCGAACCCGATGACGCCGCTCACGCCGGAGACCAGCCGGGTCAGGAACCCGCCGCCCATGGCCGCGGCAGCACTCTCGAACTGTGCTCGCGCCGACTCGAGCGCGGACGTGTCGAGACTGAAGGTCTCCGACGCCCGCACGATGGCCGCCTGCACCGACTCACCGATCTGATCCGCTTGAGCAGTCACGCCGTTGACGACGGCGACGGTCACGCCCGCCATCAGTGCGATCAGCGCCAGCACGACCGTTCCAGAAGCAATGGTCGGTCGGAGTCCACGATGCACCAGTCTTCGGACCGCCGGCTCGAAGAGGACCGCCAATACGGCAGCGAATGTCAAGGGCAGAGCGATCTCGCTTACCGCAGCCAACGCAGAGGTGACGATCACTGCAGCCACGATGATGCCGATGAAGCTCCAAGCGAGCACGCCCGCTCTCGGCAGCCAGCCCGTCACGCGTGTGGAGCGGGTGCGCTCGCTGCTCGGGTCGGCCGTGACGACCGTTTCGGCCACGCTCCACCCACTCTCTGTCCGGCCCAGTGCATGGTCTCGATGCCACGCTAGTGGCGAGACGCTGCCTCCAGTGGGAAGCGGCGGCGCGGGGCTATCCTGTGGCAGTGCGTCGGATCGCGATCGCCCTGATCGGGGCAGCTGTCGTCTTGACCGGGTGCGGCGACGGAGAATCGCCAGATCTCGGCGACCTACCCAGCGGGTCCCCGACGCGCAGCCTGATACCGAGCGAGCTCCCCTCGCGACCGGGTGCCTCCGCGTCTATCGAGCCCTCGCGCACGGCAGAGCCGACCAAGTCCACGGCAGAGCCGACCAAGTCCACGGCAGAGCCGACCAAGTCCACGGCAGAGCCGACCAAGTCCACGGCAGAGCCGACCAAGTCCACGGCAGAGCCGACCAAGTCCACGGCAGAGCCGACCAAATCCACGGCAGAGCCGACGACGACCGAACCGTCGACAGCGCCATCTCCGTCCGGGTCCACAGAGCCGACCGCCCAACCCTCCGAGTCGACGCCCTGGTGGCCGTGGTTGCTGCTCCTGGTCCTGGCGATCGCGGGTGGAGTCATCTGGTGGGTGCTGGGTAGGCGTCGTCGCGTCGCCGCATGGCAGTCCGACTTCGACGCCACGACCTCCGAGGCTCGGTGGCTGGTGGAACAACCGGTCAGCTCCGTCCTTGAGGCACCGACCAGTGCCCAGATGAGCGAGGCCTGGAGTCAAGTGTCGACGACGATCAGCAGCGTGGACCGACAGCTGTACCTACTTCGCGACACCGCTCCCAACGTGACGGCACAGCAGCGGCTGGACACCGTCCGCGGCGCGCTGGACGGGCTCCGCGTCGCGCTGCTAGGGCTGGTCGAGGCGGCACGGGCTGAGGTGGGAGCCGATGTGCAGCGTCAGCGGACAGTGGCCGTCGAGGCGGCCAGGGCATCGGTACGCCGAGCCACCGACGGCACGACGGCTTGACCTGGATCCGACACGTGCCGCCAGGGACCTTCGATCGTGGCACTGGCTCGCCTGGGACCGACTAGATTCGCTCGGTGAGCACGACACAGGAGACGTGAGGAGCAATGCCGAGCAGCAGACTGGTTCTCCGGGCCGCTGGTGCATGTCTCGTCGCCGCCGCCCTGACCGGTTGCGCGGACACGCGTGACCAGTCCCTGTGCGACCAAGCAGCCGACCTGCAGGCTTCTGTCGACCAGCTGCGTGATCTCGATCCGGCAACGGCGACTGCCGACGAGATTCGCGATGGGGTCGAGACGGTGATTCTCGAGACCCAGCAGTTGCGCGCCGCCGCCGACGGGACGCTGCAGACAGCCGCTGCCGACCTTCAGGCCGCATTGGACGATCTCCGCCGTTCGCTCAGCGAGCTCGATGAAGGAGATCTTGCGACGGCTCGACCGCTCATCGAGGACACCTGGTCGGACGTGACTACTGCCTACGCCAACCTCGAGCAGCGCCTACAGACGGGGTGCGACCTCGGATGAGCACCAGTAGCCCATACCGGAGCGGAGGAGCGTAGGTGGACGTCGTATTCGTTCTAGAGGCACTTGTCGTCGTCGGATGCATCGTCATGGGTACCCGAGCCGGTGGCGTGGGTATCGGTGTCTGGGGCGGCCTCGGGGTCGCAGTACTGGTCTTCGTCTTCGGAGAGGCTCCGGGAGAGCCGCCCATCTCGCACCGCTGATCATCTTGACGGTGGTCACGGCGGCGGCACTCATGCAAGTGGCCGGCGGCATCGACTGGATGGTGAAGATTGCCGCCTCGGTGATACGTCGTCACCCCAAACAGATCACGACCATCGCCCCGCTCACGGCTTTCGCCTTCACCATCGGATCGGGAACGGGCAACATCCTGTATCCACTGCTACCGGTGATCTATGACGTGTCCTACCGCAACAACGTGCGCCCCTCGCGCCCCCTCACCGTCACCGTGGTTCAGTCGGGAATGGCGTTGGCGGCATCGCCGGTCTCTGCGGCGATGGCGGCAATGTTGACGCTCACCGAGGTGGCACCGTACAACTTCGACCTCATCGAGATCCTGTCAATCACCATCCCGGCGGTGGTCGTGGGAATCATCGTCACGGGGCTCATCGTGGGACGCATGGGTCCGGAGCTGGACGACGATCCGAGGTGCGGGCGCGGATCGCCTCCGGGGAGCTGCTGCCACCGAGTGCTGCGGGCGAGGAGATCGAGCTCACCAGCACCAAGGAGGGGCGCAACTCGGCACTCGTGTTCCTTGCCGGCGTGTTCGCGATCGTCGTGCTTGGCCTGTTCCCAGACCTCCGCCCCTCGTTCAAGGTGGAGGGCGAAGTCGTGCCGATCGACATGACCGTGACGATCGGTCTGGTCATGTTCACCGCGGCTGTCCTCATCCTGCTTGTCGGCAAGCCCAAGGTGTCCGACGTGCCCGGTGCATCCGTCTTCACCGGAGGCATGGTGGCAGCCATCGCCCTGTTCGGAATCGCCTGGTTGACAGCGACCTTCATCGCGGCGCATGAGGAGTACATCGTTGAGACCGTGGGCGGATGGGTGAACGAGTACACAATCGTCTTCGCTCTCGCCGTCTTCCTGGTGGCCGCCCTGACGACGAGTCAATCGACGGCGACGAGAACGATCGTGCCGATCGGTCTGGCCGCGGGGCTGTCGCCGGCCATGGCCACGGGCCTGTGGGCCGGCGGCCTAGGCGGTGTCTACGCTCTGCCGACGAACGGAACCCAGATCGCCGCTGCGCAGTTCGACCAGAGCGGCACCACGAAGCTGGGTACGAAGATGCTCGACCACTCATTCTTCGTACCGATGCTGATCATGTCGGCAGTGACGATCATCACCGGTGCACTGATCGCCGGGATCTTCTACTGATCCCACCGAGGGAGGAGCTGCGATGAGCGAGCTGGACCAGGTACAGCAACGAGTTGCAGAGCTGATGCCACAGGTGCTGGACGATCTGGGCGCCTTGGTCGCGATCCCATCCATCGCGTTCCCGGGCTACCCGGCCGAGCCGGTGCACCAAATGGCGCAGACCACTCTCGATCTGCTGCGTGCGGCCGGCGTGGACAACGCTCGGCTCATGGAGGTCCCCTCGGGCTACCCGCCCATCTACGGCGAGATCGTGGGCCCAGAAGGTTCGCCGACGGTGATGCTGTATGCGCACTACGACGTCCAACCGGCTCCCCCCGAGCAAGGGTGGACGAGCGACCCCTGGGTTCCGACGACCAAGGAAGACGGTCGCATCTACGGACGCGGCGCGGCCGACGACAAGGGCGGGCTGGCGATCCACCTGGGGACGCTGCGGGCGCTCTCTTCGCCTCCATGCACCATCAAGGTGATCATCGAAGGAATGGAGGAGACGAACAGCAACCTGGAGGCGTTCGTCGAGGCCAACCCCGATCTCTTCCGGTGCGACCTCTTCGTGGTCTGCGATATGGGGAACCTGCGAGTCGGGGAGCCCACGCTCACCACGAGCTTGCGAGGTGACGTGGCCTGCACCGTGACCGTGAGCACGCTCGAGCACCCACTGCACTCGGGCGTCTTTGGTGGCCCGGTTCCGGACGCCATGGTGGCCATGGCGCGCCTGCTGGCCACGTTGCACGATGAGATGGGGAACGTCGCGGTCGAGGGTGTCTCGCGTTACGAGTGGGACGGGCTCGACATGTCGAAGGCAGATCTCGCCGCGGCGGCCGACATGCTGCCGGGAGTCGAGAGCACGGGAAGCGGCTCGGTGGGCAGCATGCTGTGGTCGCAGCCCTCCGTGTCGGCCATCGGGCTCGACATGACGTCCATCGCCGGATCCTCCAATGTCCTGATCCCCGAGGTGAAGGCGAAGATCTCGATGCGCATCGTGCCTGGGTCTGAACCGACGCGAGAGCTGGATGCGCTTGTCAGGCACGTCGAGTCGCATGCGCCATGGGGGGCGAAGGTCACCGTCGAGCGCATCAAGGAGGCACCGCCCTTCAGGTGCGACACCACCGGACCTGCATATGCAGCCGCCCGGACCGCCTTGGAGGCCGCCTACGGACAGGCTCCTGGTCGAAGCGGGCTCTGGGGGGTCCATCCCGCTGCTCAAGACCCTGCAGGAATGTCGCGCCGGGGGCGGAGTTCATCCTCTGGGGACCGGAGGACGTGGCCAAGTCGCGCATCCACGCGTCCGACGAGTCGGTCGATCCCACCGAGATCGAGCGGATGACGGTCGCCCAGGTGCTGCTGCTCGAGGGTCTCCGTCCAGGTGCTGACGTCTGACGCTGCCTCTGAGGGGCCGCGTGGTGGCATGACCGTTCGTGGTGCCGCCTTCATGGGCGTGGGTGCCATGGTCGGTGCCGGTATCTTCGCGCTGCTCGGCGAAGCGGGTGCGGTCGCCGGATCTGCGGTCTGGCTGTCCTTCCTGCTCGGTGGCGTGGTGGCTGCATTGCTCGGGTACGTCGTGGCCAAGCTGGGTGCTCGCTACCCCTCGTCGGGCGGTATCGTCACCTTCTTGCTCCAGGGCTTCGGGAACGGGCGGCTCACTGGCATCGTGTCCTGGCTGCTGTACTTCGCCGCCATCATCGTGACCTCGATGGTGGCCGTCTCCTTCGGCAGCTACGCAACGGCGCTCTTCTTCGAGAACTCCACCTCGGACGGTGTGGCCGCGCGGTCATGACCACCACGGTCGTGCTGCTGGTGGCGGCGGTGAACATCCTGGGCAGCTCGTTCATCGATCGCGTCCAGTCGGTCATCGTCATCGTCCTGCTGGCCGTGTTCGCGGTCTTCGTGGTCGCCACGATGACCCAGGTCGAGCCGGAGCTGCTGGCTCGTTCGACGTATCCGCCGGCACCCGACATCCTGTCCAGCATCGCACTGACCTTCTTCGCTTTCCTTGGTTTCGCGGTGATCAGCTACACCGGGGGGGACCTCCCGAGACCGGCCCGCGACCTGCCCGGGGCGATGTACCTGGCGCTTGGCATCACCACCCTTCTGTACGTGCTGGTGGCGATCGGTGTCTTCGGCACCCTCTCGGTCGACGAAGTCATCGCGAACGGCGAGACTGCTCTCGCCGAAGCGGCACGTCCCGTGCTTGGGGCATGCGGGCTTCGCGATGATGGCGCGTCGCCGCGCTGCTGGCGACGTCCTCTTCGGTGAACGCCAACATCTACGGCGCAGTGGGTTCGACGCAAGCGCTCGCAGATGCCGGCAGCTTTCCTCCGGTCTTCGCTCGACCAGGTCGGGTTGGCAGCACCAAGGGACTGACCATCTCGGTCGTCGTGGTGTTGCTGCTGGCGAACCTGGTCGACCTCTCCGCTATCGCCTCGTTGGGCAGTGTCGTGGCCCTCACGATCTTCCTGGTCGTCGCAGTGGCTGGGCTTCGTCTACGTGAGGAGACCTCATCGCGCACGTCGGTGATCTGGAGCGCGATCCTGGCCACCAGCGTGGTTCTGATCGCGTTCTCCATCCAGACCCTGCGCGAGGAGCCGCAGACCTTCGTCGCCATGGTGGGTGTCCTAGCCCTCGCCGCGGCCTTGGAGTACCTCTGGAGCTGGATCCGGGAACGACGCGCTCGCAACCCGGCCCGGGTCGACCCGCGGGACGCCTCGAACTGAATCAGTGCCAAGATTGCTGGTCATAGGACATACATCCCTGGGTGAGAGGAAGTCAGATGAGTGAGAAGGACGGCACGTTCCTGTACCTCGCGGTGTACGCCGACGAGGCGTCCGCGCAGGCTGACTACGACGTGGTGAAGGCGCTGCACATGGTCGACGCCGTCGGCAGCTTCGACGCCGCGGTCGTCACCAAGGACGACAAGGGCAAGGTGCACGTGGCCAAGGACGAGACAGCCACGCGCACCGGTGGCTGGGCCGGCGCGGGCGTGGGCGCGGTTCTCGGGATCCTCTTCCCGCCGTCGATCCTCGGTGCCGCCGTCGTCGGTGGCGCGGTCGGAGGCATCGGTGGGCACCTCTGGAAGGGCATGTCGCGCAGCGACGTCAAGGAGCTCGGCGAGCTGATCGACTCCGGCGAGGCCGCCCTCGTGGTGATCGGTGACCTGACCATCTCCGAGGCCATCGAAAAGGCTGAGCTTCACGCACTCCGCGAGACCAAGCGTGAGGTCGACGCGTCCTTCAAGGAGATCGAGAAGGAGATCAAGGCGCAGAACGGCTGAGGGCGCCGAACCTGGCCCGTGGGCGGCGCCGATCGTCACTGGCGGCGTGCGGCGTCCGCTCCCACTCTGGCCATGACGGCGGCCCGCGTCACCGGGTCCAGGGCGTCCAGCTGCGCCTCGATGTCGTGGACGGCCACGTCGGCCTGACGCTTCTTCTCGCGGAGCTCTGACAGCGCCAGCGCCACGGCTGCGGCGGTGGCGGCGAGCAGGACAGCGCCCAGGATCCAACGAGTCCGGTGCATGGAGCCCTCCCCGCGGGGTTCGGTTGTCGACGCGTCTGGCCGCCTAACGGCGGCCTTTCATCCCCTTGACCCCGACCATGATCAGCACGACGAGAAGAACCAGGCCGATGGCGATGCCGCCGATGTAGTAGACCACCCCGCGAACCTAGCGGATCGGCCGAATCTCGCGGCGGCCTGCCTCAGGAGCCGGGCTCCTCGCGACCTAGATCAAAAACCCCTGGTGGGCTCAGCGGCACTTCTGGTCTACTGGTCACCGCGACCTGCCAGTTCGCACCACCACCACCACCTCGGGGAGTGCCACTTCCATGGGCCGAATCTCGCAATGGGCCGTCCGCCAGCCATGGTGGGCCCTGGTCACCTGGATCGCGCTGATGGCGGCGATCATCGTCCTCAGCATCCAGTTCGGCGGCGAGTACAACGACGACTTCGAGCTGCCTGACACCGAGTCGACCACCGCGCAGGAGCTGCTGAGCGAGCTGTCCGGCTCGGCCGGCACCGGCTCGGGTCTGGAGGGCCAGATCGTCTGGAGCCCGGACGACGAGAGCGTCCCCGTCACCGACGACGCGGTGCAGCAGCCGATGACGGCGGTGATGACGGAGGTCTCCAAGTCCGAGGGCGTCCTGTGCGTGGTGGCGTCCCTACGGCGACCCGCTCGGCACCGACTGCCCCGAGCAGCAGCCGACCGCAGGCGAGGGCGACCAGGGAGGACAGCCTCCCGCGGAGGAGCAGCCCGCCGAGGAGCCGTCGGAGGCCGCGCAGGGCGCCATGGCGCACTTCGGCCCCGCCGGCGTCAGTCCCGACGGCCATGTCGCCTACGCGACGGTCACCTTCGAGGGCGAGACCTTCGACGACCTCGACAGCGAGCTCATTCTCGACTCGCTCGAGCACATCGAGGCGCAGAACGGTCAGGACGGCCTGCAGGTCGGCGCCAACGGCGTCTTCGCGTTCGTCTCGGGCGAGGAGCCGTCGTCGGAGAGCATCGGTGTCGCGGTCGCGCTCGTCATCCTGCTCTTCGCCTTCGGTGCGCTGGCCGGGGCCCTGCTGCCGATCGTCTCCGCGGCCGTGTCCGTCGCGATCAGCACCGGTTTCGTCCTGCCGCTGGTCGCCGCCCAGCTCGACGTCGCCCTGTTCGCGCCGATCCTGGCGTCGATGATCGGTCTCGGTGTCGGCATCGACTACTCGCTGTTCGTCATCAACCGCTATCGCGAAGCGATCATCCACGGACGCGAGCCGCGCGCGGCGGCGCTGGAGTCCGTCCGCACGTCCGGACGCGCGGTGCAGTTCGCCGCAGCCACGGTGATCATCGCGCTGCTCGGCCTGTTCGTGATGCGGATCAACTTCTTCAACGGCATCGCGGTCGCGTCCGCAGCCACCGTGTTCATGGTGATGGTCGGGCGCGCTGCTGCTCCTGCCGGCCGTGCTCTCGCTGCTCGGCACCTGGGCCTTCGCCGGACGCATGGCGTGGATCACCGACGGCGAGGCGGTGCCGCGTCAGCGCCTGAGCGGCGTCCCGCACGTGATCGGGCGCGTCTTCCGCTACCTCGGCTGGGTGCTCGTCCTGCCGGTGACCATCGTCGGCTGGCTGTACCGCCGGTTCGTGAAGGGCGGCAAGGCTCCGGAGCTGCACCACCCGAGCGCCTTCGCGCGCTACGGCAACTGGCTGCAGGGGCGTCCGTGGCTGCTGGGCAGCATCGCGCTGATCGTGATGCTGGTGATCGCCATCCCGATGCTGTCGCTGCGCCTGGGCTTCTCCGACGACGGCGGCACGGCGCCGGGCACGCCGCCGCGCATCGCCTACGACCTGACCGCCGAGGGATTCGGCCCCGGCGTCAACGGACCGTTCTACATCGCCGTGGAGCTGCCCGAAGCAGGCAACCAGGACGCGGTCGACTCAGCTCACCGACGCGCTGATGGCCGACCCGGGTGTGGCGCTCGCGGCGGCACCGCCGGTGGCCGAGGACGCCACCGTCGTGCCGATCCAGCTGTACCCGACGACCGCGCCGCAGGACGAGGCGACCACGGATCTGCTCTTCCACGTCCGCGACGACATCATCCCGGCGCGTCGAGGCCGACACCGGTGCGCAGGCGTACGTCGGTGGCTTCCAGGCGGTGACGGTGGACTTCACCAAGGTGCTGACCGACGCACTGCCGTGGTTCCTGCTGATCGTCGTCGGCCTGGGCTTCCTGGCCCTCGTGGTGCTGTTCCGCTCGGTGACGGTGGCGGCGACCGGGGCGCTGTCGAGCCTGCTGTCGCTGGCGGCGGCGATGGGCATCACCGTCGCGGTCTTCCAGTGGGGCTGGTTCGGCGACCTGATCAACCTGCAGGCGACCGGCCCGATCTTCCCGTTCCTGCCGATCATGGTGTTCGCGATCCTCTTCGGGCTGTCCTGCGACTACCAGGTGTTCCTGGTCAGCCGGATGCACGAGGAGTGGCTGCACACCGGCGACAACCGCAAGGCGGTCCGCCGTGGTCTGGCCGGCTCCGGACGCGTCGTCGCGATCGCCGCCGCCATCATGACCAGCGTCTTCGGTGCGTTCGTCCTGGGCAACGACCCGATCATCAAGCTGTTCGGAGTCGCGCTGTCGACGGCGGTGCTGCTGGACGCGTTCGTCGTGCGTCTCGTGCTGGTGCCGTCGCTGATGGCCATCCTGGGCAAGGCGAACTGGTGGCTGCCGGGCTGGCTGGACCGGGTGCTGCCGCACGTCTCCGTCGAGTCCGACGAGGACATCGAGGCCGGCGCGTCCGAGATCGAGGACATCGAGCCGGACGAGCCGGCGCGCGTCGGCGTCTGACCGCGCCGGTCGGCTAGCCGGGCAGCGTCTCGCCGCCGATCGGCGCGAGTACCTCACCGCTGTAGTAGCTGGACAGGCGACCCGACGCGAAGAAGACGTAGGACGGCGCGATCTCATCTGGTTGCGCCGCTCGACCCAGCGGCGCCTGCTGACCGAAGGACGCCACCTGTTCGGGATCCATGGTGGAAGGAATCAGGGGCGTCCACACCGGTCCTGGCGCGACGCTGTTGACCCGGATACCGCGGTCGATCAGCGCCTGTGCCAGCGAGTACGTGAACGCGAGAATCGCCCCCTTCGTCGCGCTGTAGTCAATGAGGTGCCCGTTACCCCGCAGACCATTGATCGACGCGGTGTTGATGATGGAGGCGCCGCGCTCCAGGTGCGGGAGCACGGCGCGGGTCATGAAGAAGTACGTGTGGATGTTGACGTCGAACGTACGCATCCACTGCTCGGTGGTGATGTCCTCGAACCTCTCCTGTGGCTGCTGGGTTGCCAGGTTGTTCACCAGGAGGTCGATCCCGCCAAGGTCCGACAGCGCGAGTGACGCCATGGCACGACAGTGCCCTTCATCCGACAAGTCGCCCGGCAGCAGCACACAGCGGCGACCCGACTCCTTCACGAGTCGCTCGGTCTCATGTGCATCGTCGTGCTCAGACAGGTAGCCGATCGCGACATCGGCACCTTCCTTCGCGAACGCCACCGCCACGGCTCGACCGATCCCGGAGTCCCCGCCGGTAATCAGGGCTTTGCGTCCCACGAGTAGACCGGAACCTACGTAGTCGCTCATCGAGTCCAGGGGTCTGGGCCGCATGGCGCTGGTCCGACCGGGTGGATCCTGCTGCTGGGGAGGGCGTTCACCCTGAGCCACGATGGCCTCCCTTCACGCTCGGCCTGGAGTTGGACCCTCGGAAGAATCGCCGCGATCCGGTATCGACCCCACGAGCGCTTGGTCTATGCGTGCCGCGAGCTCGACGTCATCCGGGGTGACTCCACCGAGGGCGGGGTCTCCTACCCGGAGCACCACAAGATCGGGCTGCAGGTGAACCTCGGGCCTCCCCACGGACTCCTCGGCGATCCGCGCCACCGCTTCGACCAGCCCCTGACGGCTGTCCTCCACGACCGGTACCCCGCGGACCAGTGCGCCGTCCTCGTACTGCCAGCCCTGCAAGCCTGCAAGAGCGGACTTCACTTGTCCGGGATCCAGTGTCACAACGACCTCCGTTGGTGGTGGTGGCGACGCGACACCTACCCCGCACATCGAGGTCACAAACCTGCCTACTCCGTCACAATGGGTCCGCACACCAGGGAGGTCACCGTGCCGGAGCACCGCGTCGAGATCGTTCAGCCTCCGAAGCAGGTCATCAACAGCGACTTCACGTTCTTCGTGTACTCCGACGACGTGAAGCTGGGCGAGCTGCGCATCAGCAAGGGGACGGTCGACTGGCGTCCCGGTCGAGGTAAGAACATCGTCCGCAAGTCGTGGGAGCAGTTCGCCCGCCTGATGGAGGACTGATTGGCCCGGCCGTCAATCCGGCGCTGATGCGCACCTGAGCGGCCTCGGGTAGCCACGTGCTCCGGAATCGGCGTTCGATCAGCCCGCGTCCTCTTCCCGCCTCGGCCTCTGCAATGGCCTCGAGCATCAGCTCGCGGATCTGCAGGTAAGCCTCGGCTTCCGTGATCTGTCCGGACTCCTGTGCGTCCCACACCCGGTTCGCCCGTTCCAACCGGGTGCCCGGCGCAGGCTCGTCGCCGACGCCGTCCGCACCGACGATGAGGGCCGCGAACTGAGCGGCGAGCTGTGAATCACGAGGTCCGGCAAGCTCCGGATGCCAGTCACGCGGGTCGCTGGTGGGCATGGTGGGTCCCTTCGTCAGGCTCCGAGGAGAGCCGCCCTTGCCACCCGGGATCGGGTGGCCGGATCTTCCCTGGAGGGCACCTTGCGCGGACGCGAGGTTGCCAGCCGGTCATGTCCAGGGGCTGACCGGTCTTCGTGATCCGCCGGAAGCATGGCACTCCCCACCGACAGGCCGTAGCTGCTGCGCGAAAACGGGGACGTTCGACACTTCTGGCCGGCCCTCGAAACGCGCAAAACTGCAGGTAGGACATGGACGAGCGCCGTCAACGACGCGCCAAGGAGGTTTCCCATGACCACCATGAACTCCAGCGCGACGAGCCTCAGGCTTCGCCGCTCTCTACCTCGCAGTGGCCTTGGTCGCTGCGATGTTCTACTTCCTGGTCGGCACCAACATGCCGACGGTCACCGATCCCGGCGAACAGGTTCAGCTGCTGATCGACCACCAGCTCGGCCTTCACGTCATGTACCTGATCGCCTATGTGGCGTTCGGCGTGGTGCTGGCCGTCCTGGCGCTGGGAATGCACGAGCGACTGGTCGGCATCGCACCAGCGACATCACGGGTCGCCGCCGCCATCGGCGTGATCTGGGCCGGCGTGCTCGTGGCCAGCGGGATGGTCTTCATCGTCGGCATGAACTCGGTGATCGACCTGCACGAGACCGATCCGGCGACCGCTGTCGGTGCCTGGCAGGCCATCTACCCCGTGACGCTGGGCCTCGGCGGAGCCGGCGGCGAGGTTCTCGGTGGCACGTGGGTGCTGCTGGTGAGCCTGGTCGCGCTGCGCGGGCACGCGCTGCCGACGTGGCTGACGCTGGGTCGGGCATCATCGCCGGCGCCGCGGGGATCATCTCGACGGTCCCGGGTCTGGCTGCCGTCGCAGTCGTGTTCGGCCTGCTGGTCATCGTCTGGTTCACCGGCCTCGGCATCTGCCTGCTGCGCGAGCACGTGGCTCCGCGCGAGGTCGCGTCGGACGTGCCACTGGTCGCCAGCCGCTGACCCACTCGTAAGGGAGCACATCATGGACGCCACACGTCACGTTCTGGTCCTCGGCGCCACCGGTCGGACCGGCGGACGCGTCACCGCACAGCTGCTCGATCGTGGGGTCGCCGTCCGCGCGATCGTGCGATCCGCCGACCGGCTGCCCGCGGAAGTCGTCGGTCACCCGCTGCTGGAGGTGGTGGAGGCCGACCTGCTCACGCTGCCGACTGCCGATCCTGGTCGGACACCTCGACGGCTGCGGCGCCGTGATCTCGTGCCTGGGCCACTCCATCAGCGTCCGCGGTGTGCTCGGGCCTCCGTATGACCTGGTCGGCCACGCCGTACGTCAGGTACGCGAAGCCATCGAGGTGAGCCCGCCGCCAACGCCGGTGCGGCTGGTCCTGATGGGCAGCGTCTCGGTGAACCAGCCCGGGCAGCGTGGACGCGCAGCGCGGTGCAGGGCAGCGCGCCTTCCTCGGGGCTCTGCGGCTCGTGCTTCCGCCGTCCCGTGACAACCAACGTGCGGCGGACTTCCTCGCTCACGAGGTCGGGCCCAACGATCCACACCTGCAATGGGTCGTGGTGCGCCCCGACACCCTCGAGGACGGCGATGTCGGCGAGTACGTCGTCCACGAGGCGATCGTGAGCAGCCTCTTCCGTCCGGACCACACCCGGATGGCCAACGTCGCGCACCTGATGTGCGAGCTGGTCACAGACGACGCGACGTGGCTGCGCTGGCGGAGTCGGATGCCGGTGGTCGTGGACGCCGAGGCGGGCGAGAGCCGGCAGTGCGCAGCTGAGCCGAAAGGAGAGTGCGTCATGACTGAGCAACTGACGGTCAATGGGAGGCTCGAGGTGCAGGTGACGCCGACCGTCCCGGCACAGACCGGTACGCGAGAGCACCGGGGCGCGGGGATCGCCGCGGGCTGTCTCTTCATCGCCGGCACCGCTGCGGGCATTCTCAGCAAGGTGTTCCTGTCGTCGGTGAGCGACGCTGCTGACCCGGTCGCATGGACGTCCGCGAACGAGACGGCGGTGGTCATCGGCGCGATCCTGATCCTGACGATGGGTCTGTCGCTGGCACTCATTCCTGTCGTGCTGATGCCCGTGCTTCGTCCCGTGAGCGACGTGCTGGCCTACGGCTACCTCGTCATCCGGGGAGCGGTGGAGAGCGCCTGCTACGTGGTCGCCGCTGCTGCGGCGCTGTCCCTGGTAGCTCTCGGAGGGCTCGACAGTACGGACGAGACCTTGCGCGGGATCGGCCGGGTGCTGATCGACTCCGAGGCGATGGCCATCATCACGCCACTCGTGTTCTGCCTCGGTGCCGCCCTGTTCTACATCGCGCTCTTCTGGTCGAGGATCGCCCCACGCTGGCTCTCCGGCTGGGGTCTCATCGGCATTCCGCTCTACGTGGCCGCCTACTTGCTGGCCGCTTTCGGTGTGGTCGAGATGGACTCGACGACGCAGACCCTGCTCTACCTGCCGCTGGCGCTGCAGGAGATGGTGCTGGCGGTCTGGATGATCGCGCGCGGCTTCCGCCCGGCGACGGTTCAGCTAGCCACGCTCACGGAGTTTGGGTGCAGTAAGCGGTGCCATGACACCACTTACTGCACCCAAGTACCTCCTGCTCAGCCGCTCGTCGGCTCGGTCAGCACCTCGAAGGTGCAGCGCGCCGCGGTGGCGTGGCTGAGACGCAGGTCGGCCGTGTAGAGGGGTGCGTCGAGCAGCTCGGCAAGGGCGACATCCGCGGCGTCGGACGCACCGAGGTTGGCGCGCAGCTCCCACACCCGGGGCACCGCCCGCACGCCCACCGGCCCGCTCGAGCACCTCATCCAGCGTCGGCCAGCTTGCTTGCTGGATCAGCCAGCTGCGCAGGTACTTCCTGCAGCGATTGATTGGCCGCAGCCGCCCGGCGGCGCAGCACCGCGTGGGTGGCGTCCCGGCGCGTCCTTGACCTGGATGCTTGGTATAGCGCCATTCTGGCGCCAGTGGCTCCGAATCACAGGCGATCGCTCGACGGCAGGGCACGGTCGGGGACGCCGTCGCCCCCGCCAGCACCCATCAGCCCGCAGGCGACCGCCAGCCGGGTTGAGCGTGCCGCGGGGCGATCGCGAACAATCGGGCAACATCGGACGCCCGGACCTCACTGTGGTCCGGGCGTCCGATGGTCGGTCAGGCTGCCGCCACCTCGCGGCGCCTGCCGCCGAGCGCCAGCAGCCCGGCCAGAAGGACGACGCCTCCCGCGCCGATGAGCGTCCAGATGATCGGGACGAACGACACCTCGGTGATCGTCTGGTAGTTGTCGAGGTTCTCGTCGAACACCGTCACCAGCCCCTGGAAGCGCGCCATGACGTCCGGCAGGTTCTGCAGCGCACCCGCGACGGCCGGGAAGTTGTCGCCGAGGAAGGCCTGCAGCTCCTCGGGCGTCATGCCCAGCTGCTCGGCCAGCGCCGGCATCATCGTCGACTGCATCTCCTCACCCATGGCACCCATGGTCGCCAGTGCACCGCTGGCCTGGTCGACCAGCTCTTGGGTGTAGACGGGCTTGAGGTTCTCGTTCAGCTGGTCGGCGTCGGCCGCTTTCTGCGGCAGGCTGAGCAGCAGCGGCACGACGACGAGCGCCGCACCCAGCACGATCGCGAGGATCGCTCCGGTCTTGGCCGAGAACCAGATGAGGATGCCGACGCCGATCGACAGCAGCCCGGCGATCAGCATCATCCACGGCACGGTCGTCGCCGGCAGATCCTGCGGTCGGGATCGCGTCGGCCGACTCGAACAGCGGCTGCTGGGTCTCGAGCGTGGTGAGCAGCCCGTCGAAGGTGGTCGCGACGTCGGGGATGGTGGCCATTCCCTCACCGACGGCCGGGAACTGGTCCGAGACCATCGCGGAGAATTCCTCGGGGGTCATGCCGAGCTGCTCGGCCACCGCCGGTGCCATCGAGCCCGAGAACTCGTCGGACACTGCTCCGAGCGAGGCCACATCGGCCTTGGCGGTGTCGATCGACTCCTGAGACAGGACCGGTCGGAAGTCGTCGATCAGGTCTTCGAACGCCGGTCCGACCGCGAACAGGTTGTTGATGAACGTGCTCGCCAGCAGGACGACGCCGGCAGCGATGGCCAGCAGCGACGCCACTTTGCGAATCGTGGACGGACCCTGTCTAGTTCCGGGCGCCGAGTGGTGCGCGGTGGAGGATCCGGTGGTCATCGTGGACATAGAGGACTCCCTTGTTCAGCGTGGGGGCCCGGGAACATTCAGCCAGGACTCGCTGTCTGCGACCAGGGCCCAAAGACCCGCCGCCGCCGTAGTCACCGACAACGCGGAAGCCTCAAGTCGCTGACCCGCAGCGGCCGAAGCTCCATGTATGGGGGAGCTCACCGTGCAGCCGTGGAAGCGCTACGGCAAGGACCGTCTGTATGTGAATGACGCCGATGGCAGTCGGGTCGGATGGCATGACCTGCAGACCGGCGTCAGCACGATCGAGCGAGCAGAACTCGCTGAAGCCTTCGTGGCCGCGCTGAGGCCATTCGTCGCGAACCAGCCTGTCCCCCCGCCTCCAGGACTTCCAGCACTGCCGCCGGAAGGAGATCCGACACCGGCGGCGCCCATCGACTTGGCCGGACGCCGACCCGGCGAGGGTCTGCGCGTCCAAGCTGAACGGGAGTGGGAGGCGCGTAAGCAGCAGTCCCGCCTTCTGGCCTATGCCGGCCGAATCCTCGACGTGCACACCGACGAGCGCGCCTGGCGCCGCGGCGCGGATGGTGAGGAGGAAGTGGGGGCTGCGCTCGCCAAGCTCGTCTCACGTGGCTGGTTCGCGCTCCACTCGGTCCCGGTGGGCAAGCGTGGCTCTGACATCGACCACGTCGTCATCGGTCCTGGCGGTGTCTTCACCATCAACACCAAGAACCATCGAGGCAAGCGGGTGAGCGTCTCGTCGCGGGGCGTGTGGCTGAGCGGCCACCGACAGCACTACCTGCGCAACTCAGAGCACGAGGCGACTCGCGCGTCACGTCTGCTCAGCGACGCCTGTGGATTCCCGGTCATGGTCAGTGGCGTGCTGGTGATCTTCGCTGGCGACCTCCACCGCAAGGAACAACCTCAGGACGTCACCGTCCTCGCTGCCGGTGAGCTACGTCGCTGGCTGAAGAAGCGACCACAGGTCTTGGATGCGGGCACGGTCGCAGCTGTCTACGAGCAGGCCAGGCGTGGCGAGATCTGGGTCCGGTGAAGGCGACGCCGGGTCACCGAGCTGGTAGCAAGCACTGCCTCGAAGGCCTTTCAACACACAGTCCTTCGATCCAGAGGTTGATCGCCGACGTGATGTGAGCTCGATCTTGTTGCCGCTCAGACCTTCGGTCGGAGGCCCTAACTGGCGCGCTCATCCGAGGCAGCACGGATGATGGAGCGAGCCATTTGTAGTGCGGGCTCATCGACCATGACCCCGGCGATCTGTGTTACGGCGGCAGTCGCGGCTTCCGCAATCACATGTCGCGCCCAATCAAGCTCATCCGTTGAGGGCCTGAACGCCGACCTGACCCGATCAACTTGGCGGGGGTGCACACACGCTTTGGCTACGAAGCCAGACGCCGCCGCATCGCGAGCCTCGGCTTCAAGCCCATCGTCGTCCTGCAGGTCAAGATGGACGGCATCGATACAAGGTTTTGTTGCCGCCCCGGCTGCGAGGAGAGCCGACGATCGCGCGTGGAGTGCGATCTCCCGATAGGAATCGTCGGTCCGGCGGCTGGATCGCCCACCCAACGGAGACGATGAGGTCCTCGGCGCCCCACATCAAACGCAACCACGCATGGCACCTCGGCGATCTGCGGGGCTCTAAGCACCCCTCGTGCCGTCTCGCAGAGCGCGATCACCTCGAACCGGTCCAACTTCGCGATGGCCTCGGGGTCCTCGGCCTTCGGCACCATGATCCGGCCGTACTGGGTCTGCTCCAGCGCCTCCAGGTCCAGCGCGTGGTCCGGCGTCCCGATCGCATTGACCCGCACGATCACGGCGTCCGGGTCGACGGGGTTGTCGATCAGTGCTTGTCGCGCGGCTGCCTTGTCGGCCGGGGCGACGGCGTCCTCGAGGTCGAGGATGGCGAAGTCGGCGGCGTCCAAAGCCTTCTGGTACCGGTCTGGACGCGATGCGGGGCAGAAGAGGTAGGCCGGCCCTGACTCGGGTGCGATCGGCTTCATCGTGGCTCCATCAACCAGAGGGCGTTGCGAGTCGCCTCGACCACGACATCACCGTGCTGGTTGAAGCCGGTGTGCTCAAGCGCGACAACGCCCTGACCGGTACGACTCTTCGACTCGCGCTTCGACATGACGATGGTTTCGGCACGCAAGGTGTCTCCGTGAAACAGCGGAGCCGGGAAGCGCACCGACTCGAAACCGAGGTTCGCTACCAGCGTCCCCTGGGTCAGCTGGTTCACCGAGAGCCCCACGACCATCGCCAGCGTCATCAGGCTGTTCACCAGTGGCTTGCCGAATTCCTGCTCGGACGAGAACACGGCGTCCACGTGAAGTGCCTGCTGATTCATGGTCAGAGCGCTGAACCATGCGTTGTCGGCCTCGCTGATCGTGCGCCCAGGGGAGTGGCGATACCGCGCTCCCACCTCGAGTTCTTCGTACCAAAGGCCTCGTTGGACGACGACCCGCTCGGCCCCGTCAGTCATGACGACCTCCGCCCTGTCGATCCGTTCCGCGTCCGGTCAGCCGCTCGCCCGCAGCTGCCGCAGCTTGGCCTTGCACTGTTTCGAGACGTCCGCCAGCTCGTCCAGTGTGCGCGCGATGTCGCGCTGCTTCTGGGCCAGTTCGACGCTGATCTCGTCCACGCGCTCGACCACCCGTTCGAGCTGGCGGATTCTGCTCGACTCCGCGTCGTCGTACATGTCGATGATCTCGGCGATCTCGGTCAGGGTCATGCCGAAACGCTTGCCGCGCAGGATCAGCTGCATTCGCGCACGATCGCGCCTCGTGTATCTACGAGAGCCGCCAGGTCCGCGGATCGGCTCGATGAGTCCCTCTGCTTCGTAGAACCGCAGCGTGCGCGGCGTCACCTGGAGCTCAGCGGCCAGGTCCCCGATCGTCCACTGGTGCTGCGCTGAAGATTCCCTCTCCAGGGTCTTGCCAGCGGATGGGGTCATGGGGCTAGCCTGGTTGACGTTGACGTAAACGTCAAGCACGTGACCCGATCGGCCGACGGAGTCCACAAGGCTCCCGGCGGGCGGAGGTGAGGACATGACGGCACCGACAGTCGAGCAGTCCACCGAGCACGACGCGCTGCGCCACCTGGTGCGCGACTTCGCGGCGTCCGAGATCGAGCCGCATGCCGCCGAGTGGGACCGCACCCACACCTTCCCCGCCCACCTCGTGCCCAAGCTCGGCGACCTCGGGCTCTTCGGCCTCACCGCCCCCGAGCAGTACGGCGGCGCGGGCGCCGACTTCACCTCGCTGTGCATCGCGATCGAAGAGCTCGGCCGCGCCGACCAGTCGATCGGGATCACCCTGTCGGCCGGCGTGGGCCTCGGTATCAACCCGATCCTCACCTTCGGCACCGAAGCGCAACGCCGCCGCTGGTTGCCCGACCTGGTCGCCGGGCGCGCGCTCGCCGCGTTCGGACTCACCGAGCCGGACGCCGGGTCGGACGCCGGCGCCACCCGCACCCACGCCGAGCTGCACGACGGCGACTGGGTGATCAACGGAGCCAAGGCGTTCATCACCAACAGCGGCACACCGCTGACGTCGTGCATCACGGTCACCGCGCGCACCGGCGTCCGCGACGACGGCCGCCCCGAGATCTCCACGATCATCGTCCCCGCCGGCACGCCCGGCCTGGTCGTCGAGCCCGCCTACGACAAGCTCGGCTGGCACGCGTCCGACACGCATGGCCTCACCTTCGACGACTGCCGCGTACCCGAGGACGCGCTGCTCGGCGAGCGCGGAGCCGGCCTCCGGCAGATGCTCGGCATCCTGGTCGACGGTCGCATCGCCATCGCGGCGCTCGCGGTCGGGCTGCTGCAGCGGTGCCTGGACGAGTGCGTCGCCTACGCGGGCACGCGCACTACGTTCGGCGCAGCGATCGGCTCGCGGCAGGGGGTCGCGTTCCCGATCAGCGACCTCGCCGTCGACCTCGAGGCGGCGCGGCTGCTCACCTACTCGGCTGCTGCGATGAAGGACGCCGGACGCCCCGGCGCCGAGGTGGCGCGCGCGGCGTCCACCGCGAAGCTGTTCGCCACCGAGGCGGCCGTGCGCGCGACGCGAACGGCGACGCAGGTGTTCGGCGGCTACGGGTTCATGGAGGAGTCGCCGGTGGCACGGCTCTACCGCGACGCGAAGATCCTCGAGATCGGCGAGGGCACGTCCGAGGTGCAGCGGCTCATCATTGCGCGCAGCCTCGGTCTGCCGATCAGCACCGGAGCGGGCGGATGACCGCCGCCGCTGAATCGCCTGCACCGGAGCGGCTGCACGCCCGCGAGCGGGTCGACCTGCTGTTCGACGCGGGCACTTTCGTCGAGGACGGCGCGCTCGCCAACGCGCTGGCCGAGGGGCTACCCGCCGACGGCGTCGTGACCGGACAGGGGCTGGTGCATGGGCGTCCGGCGCTGGTGGTGGCCAACGACTGGACGGTGAAGGCCGGGTCGTGGGGCGCGCGCACGGTGGAGAAAATCGTGCGGGTCACCGAGCGGGCGCTCGCCGCCGAGCTGCCGATTTTCTGGTTCATCGACTCTGCGGGGGCGCGGATCACCGACCAGGTCGACCTGTTCCCCGGACGCCGCGGTGCCGGGCGAATCTTCGCCAACCAGGTGGCGCTCTCGGGGCGGGTGCCGCAGATCTGCTGCCTGTTCGGACCGTCCGCTGCCGGTGGCGCGTACATCCCGGCGTTCTGCGACGCGGTGTTCATGGTCGAGGGCAACGCATCCATGTACCTCGGATCTCCGCGGATGGCCGAGGTGGTCATCGGCGAGACCGTGACGCTGGAGGAGATGGGCGGCGCACGCATGCACGCCACCGTCTCAGGGTGCGGCGACAACCTGGTGGTCGACGACCGCGAGGCGATCGAGGAGGCGAAGGTCTACTTCAGCTACCTGCCGGGGTCGTGGCGGGACCGTCCGCCGTCGTACTCGGGTGCTGCGCCCTCGGCTGAGCTGGACGCGTCGGTGGTGCCGGAGTCGGAGTCGCAGCCGTTCGACATCCATCTGGTGATCGAGGCGCTGGTGGACGCCGACTCGTTCTTCGAGCTGAAGCCGGAGTACGCCGCCGAGCTGGTGACCGGGCTGGGACGCATCGACGGGCGTCCGGTGGGCGTGGTGGCGAACAACTCCGCGGTGCGCGGCGGCGTGCTGTTCAACGACTCGGCCGACAAGGCGGCGCGGTTCATCTGGTTCTGCGACGCGTTCAACCTCCCGCTGCTGTACCTGGCGGACGTGCCGGGCTTCATGATCGGCGCGTCGGTGGAGCGGGCCGGCATCATCCGGCACGGGGCGAAGATGATCACGGCCGTCGCCGAGGCGACCGTGCCGCAGATCTCGGTGATCGTGCGCAAGGCGTACGGGGCCGGGCTCTACGCGATGGGCGGCCCGGGGTTCAGCCCGGACGCGTGCCTGGCGCTGCCGACCGCGCACATCGCGGTGATGGGCCCGGACGCCGCGGTGAACGCGGTGTACGCCAAGAAGATCGCGGCGATCTCCGATGAGGGTGAGCGGGCGGCGTACGTCGCGGCCAAGCGCGCCGAGTACGAGGAGGACGTCGACCTGATGCGGCTGGCGTCCGACCTGGTGATCGACGGGATTGTGCAGCCGGAGGACCTGCGGGGCGAGCTGGTGCGTCGGTACGCGGCGCTGGACAACAAGGTGCGTCACACGCCGGAGAAGCACCACGGCGTCCCGCCTGGGTGAGTGCAGTCGGCCGGTGACCTGAGTCACCACTGGATGGATGATCCCTTCTTGACATGAAGACTTCGTCAAGTGAGGATGGCGTCAGTTACCGACCTTGGAGCGCCGCGTGCCCGAACCTCTTTACGCCGTCAAGGCCGAGCTCTTCCGCACTCTGGGGCACCCAGCCCGGATCCGGGTGCTCGAGCTGCTCGTGCAGCGTGATCACGCCGTCCACGAGCTGCTCGAGGCGATCGACGTCGAGGCGAGCAACCTCTCGCAGCAGCTCGCCGTCCTGCGACGGGCCGGGCTCGTGCAGCAGTACCGCGAGGCGGGTGAGGTCCGCTACTCGCTCAGCGTCCCGGGGGTCGACGACCTGCTGACGGCCGCCCGCACGCTGCTCCACCAGATCTACACCGACAGGGACGCGCTGCGCAGCGAGCTCGGGCCACGGACGCGGAGGCGGCGCTCATGAGCCTGCTCCGTCTCGCGCGACTCATCGGTCGGACAGGGCGGGTCGCCGAAGCCGCGCCGCCGGCGCCGGAGCCCACGGCACGACTGCCGCTTGCCGCCGGCAGCGTCCAGATCCGGCACGTCGACGCCGGCTCGTGCAACGGGTGCGAGATCGAGCTGGGCGCCGCCTTCGGACCGGTGTACGACGCAGAGCGGTACGGGGCCCGACTCGTCGCCTCACCACGTCACGCCGACGTCGTCCTGGTCACCGGCGTCGTCACCCGCAACATGCTCCAGCCGCTCGTGCGCACCGTCGAGGCGACGCCGCGGCCGCGGCGGGTGATCGCGATGGGCGACTGTGCCCGCAACTGCGGTGTCTTCGCCGACGGGTACGGAGTGGCGGGAGCCGTCGACGACGTCGTCGAGGTCGACGTCGAGATTCCGGGGTGTCCACCCCGTCCGGAGCAGGTCGTCGAGGCGCTGCGGCAGGTCACCGGTCGATGACCTCGCTCGAGCTCGCCCTGGTTGCCCAGCTGCTTCTGGCCGGAGCAGCGGTGGGTGCGGTGCTGCTGGCCGGCGACCAACGGCGCGCGCTCGTCGGCGGTGTCGGCTCCGCCCTCGTCGCGGCCGCGGGCGTCGTTGCCGGACTGCTCGCGCTGACGGGCGCCGAGGGCGAGCTCCGCGTCGACCTGGCCGAGCCGTGGGGCGTCCTCACCCTGGCGCCCGACCGGCTCGGGGGCCTCTTCATCGCCGTCGTCGGTGGGGTGGGACTGCTGGCTGCCGTGTACGGCATCGGCTACGCGCGGGGCGCGGCCGGCTCACGCACGTCCTGGGCTGCCTTCACGTTCTTCCTGCTCGGCATGCAGATGGTGCCCGCCGCGGGGGACGTCCTCACGTTCCTGCTCGCGTGGGAGGTGATGGCCGTCTGCTCGACCGTGCTCGTGCTCACCGACCACGCGACACGTCCGCAGGTACGGTCCGCGGCACTCTGGTACGCCGGCATGACGCAGCTGTCCTTCCTGTTGCTGCTGGCGGGGTTCGGGCGTGCTGGTGGACGCCACCGGGAGCACCGCGTTCGACGACATGTCCGCAGCCGGCCTCTCCACCACCGCAGCTTCCATCGTCTTCGTGCTGCTCGCTCTCGGCTTCGCGACCAAGGCGGGGGTCGTCCCGCTGCACGTCTGGCTGCCGCGTGCGCACCCGGAGGCCCCGAGCCACGTGTCCGCGGCGATGAGCGCCGCCATGGTGAAGATGGGCATCTACGGGCTCCTGCTGACCACGCTGCGGCTGTTGCCGGACGGGCCGGCGTGGTGGGGAGCTGCTGCTGCTCCTGGCTGGTGCCGCGTCTGCCGTGTACGGGATCCTGCAGGCGTCGGTCTCGAGCGACCTCAAGCGGTTGCTGGCCTACTCCACCACCGAGAACGTCGGGCTGATGGTGCTCGCGATCGGCGTCGCTCAGATCCTGAGCGCACCGGCCACCGCGTCCACGGCCGACGTCGCGCTGGTCGCCTGCCTGCTGCTCGTCGTCGCGCATGCGGCCTTCAAGTCGGTGCTGTTCCTCGGCGCCGGCTCGATCCTGCACGCGACCGGCGAGCGAGACCTCGACAGCCTGGGGGGCCTGCGCGCGCGGATGCCGTGGACGGCCGCCCTCTTCGGAGTGGCCGCGCTCGGAGCCGCCGCACTGCCGGTCACCGGGGGCTTCGTGGCCGAATGGGTGCTGCTGCAGTCGCTGATCGCCGGTGTCGAGCCGGACGACCGGCTGGTGGCGGTGGCCCTGCCGCTGGCGGTGACCGCCGTGGCGCTCACCGCGGGTCTGGCGCTCCTGACGTTCGCCAAGAGCTACGGGATCGCGTTCCTGGCGCTGCCACGCAGCGAAGCGGCTGAGCACGCGCACGAGTCGGGGCCGACGATGCGGGCGTCCATGCTCGTCGGTGCCGTAGCGGTCGTGGCACTGGGTCTGGTCCCCGGCGCGTACGTCGGCGCGCTCGCCGACGCCGTCGGCGCAGATGGTGTCGAGGGCAGTGCCGCCGGCGGCATCGACCTCACGGCCCTGGGCGCCTCGATCAACCCCGTCGCGCTCACCCTGCTGGCAGCGGCGGTGGCTGTGCCCGTGGCCGTCGCGGTCCTCGTCGTCCGACGCGCAGTGCCACGGCGACGTACCGCTCTCGCCTGGGGCTGTGGAGGCGCTCGCACCAGCCCCCGCATGCAGTACAACGCGACGTCGTACGCCGAGCCGTTGGTGCGGGTCTTCGACGACATGCTCAGTCCGAGCCGGGACGTCGAGGTCACGCACGCGGACGAGTCGCGCTACCTGGTCGAGCGGATCGAGTACCGGCAGCGGGTGGTCGACGCCGTCGAGGTGGGGGTCTACCGCCCGGTGCTGCGCGGTGCCGCGAGCGTGGGTGAACGGGCTCGGGGGCTGCAGAACGGCAGTCTCCACCGCTACCTCGGCTACTCGTTCGCCGCGCTGCTGGTCGTGCTGGTGGTGGTGGCGCTGTGAGCGGGTCAGCTGTCGTCCTCGCCGTCGTCCAGGTCACCGTCGTGCTGCTGATGGCGCCGGTGCTCGTGGGGATCACCCGGCAGGCGCGGGCCACGATGGAGGGACGGGCCGGTGCCGGCGTCCTGCAGCCCTGGCGCGACCTGGTCAAGCTGCTCCGCAAAGAGCCGATGCGGGCGGACGGGACGAGCTGGTTGTTCGTGGCGGCGCCCCTCGTGGTGCTGGTGTCGAGCCTGGTCGTCGTGGTGCTGGTGCCACTGGTCGGCACGGTGACGTTCCCCTCGATCCCCGACGACCTGTTCGTCGTGGTCTCGGTGCTGCTGGTCGGAACCGTCGCACTGGCGCTGCTCGGGCTCGATGCGGGAAGTGCGTTCGGCGGAATGGGCTCGAGCCGGCACATGATGATCGCGGCGCTGGTCGAGCCGACGGTGCTGGTGTCGATCCTGGCGCTGTCCATCCCGGTCGGCAGCTCGGCGCTCTCCCTGATCGTCGGCGCCAGGGTCGAGGACCCGGCCGTCGTGGCGTCCCCCGTGAGCCTGCTGGCCGTGGTCGCACTGAGCATCGCCGTCGTGGCCGAGACCGGACGGCTGCCCGTCGACAACCCTTCGACGCACCTCGAGCTGACGATGGTGCACGAGGCGATGGTGCTGGAGAGCAGCGGACGCGATCTCGCGTGGCTCGAGTGGGGTTCCTGGCTGCGGCTGACGGCGCTGCTCGGGCTCGTGGTGAACCTGGTGGTGCCCTGGGGAGTGGCCACCGAGGTCAGCGTCGGGGCCGTCTGCTCGTCGGCGTGGTCGCCATCGTGGTCAAGCTGAGCATCGTCGGGGTGCTGCTCGGGGCCGGCGAGGTGTTCCTTGCCAAGCTGCGGCTGTTCCGGGTGCCCGAGCTGCTCGCCGGCTCGTTCGCGCTCGCCTTCCTCGCCGTCACCGCCTCCTACCTGGTCGCTTGAGGGGGACGCGATGTCGACCACGTTGTTCTCCGAGCTGCTGAGCGCTCTCAGCCGGCGCGCTGCTGCTGACCGCCGCGCTGATCGTGTGGCGGCACTCGCTCACCGCGTCCATCCAGCTGCTGGCGCTGCAGGGGGTGGCACTGGCGTCGCTGGTCGCCGTGATCGGGCTGCACGAGCAAGAGCTCGAGCTGCTGGTGGTGGCGGCACTGGTCCTGGTGCTCAAGGGCGGGGTGCTGCCGTCGGTCCTCTGGTACGGCGCGTCGGTGTCACGAGAGCAGCGGGACGCCTCGCGGCTCAACCCCACTGCGGCGCTGCTGTTCGTCGTGCTCCTCACCGCGCTGGCCTTCGTGATCGCGTCACCGCTGCTGGAGCAGAGCGATGATGCGGCCACCAAGGCTGTTCCCGTCGGCGTCGCGCTCGTGCTGATCGGCTTCCTGCAGCTGGTCACCAGGGGTCGGGCCCTGTCGCAGCTGGTGGGCTTCCTGATGCTGGACAACGGCATCGCCGCGGTCGCGTTCCTCACCGCGGGAGGGGTGCCGCTGGTCGTCGAGCTCGGGGTCTCCCTCGACGTGCTGCTGGTCGTGCTGATCCTGGTCGTCCTGACCAACCGGCTGCGCGACGACGTCGGGTCGGTCGACCTGGACGACCTGAAGGAGCTGCGCGACTGATGGGCGTCCTGCTGTGGGTCCCGTTGCTGCTTGCCGCAGGCACCGCCGTCCTCGTGCTGCTGTGGCCCCGGCAGCTGCTCGTCGACTGGTCGGGGGTGTTGCTGAGCGCGGTGATCCTGGCTGCGGCAGCGACGCTGGCGGTGGCCACCGCGGACGGACAGGTGCCGACCACTGCCGGTGGGATGCTGCGTGCCGACGCTCTCTCGGCGTACATGCTCGTGGTGGTCGGCTGCGTCGCACTCACCGCGACGTGGGGTGGTGTGGCGCGCCGCGGTGGTGGCGGACACGAGCCGCGGTACGCGGCGCTGGTTGCGCTGTTCCTCGGAGCGATGTCCCTGGCCGTGCTCGCCGACAACCTGGGTGTCGTGTGGGTCGCCATCGAGGCCACCACGATCGCCACGGCGTTCCTCGTCGGCCACCACCGCACCCGCCTTTCCCTGGAGGCGGCGTGGAAGTACGTCGTGCTCGGCTCGGTCGGCGTCGCCATCGCCTTCCTGGGCATCGTGCTTCTCTACGCCGCCAGCCTGGACGCGGGCAACCCGACACTGTCCTGGGTCGAGCTGGTCGAGCTCGCTCCGCAGATGGACACCCGGGTGACCGAGGTCGCCGTGGCCCTCGGCGTGCTCGGCTTCGCCACCAAGGCAGGGCTGGCGCCGATGCACAGCTGGCTGCCCGACGCGCACAGCCAGGCACCCGCGCCCGTCTCCGGCCTGATGTCGGGTGTGCTGCTGTCGGTGGCGCTGTACGTGATCCTCCGGCTGCAGGTCGTCGCCGACCTCGCGATCGGAGCAGGACTGATCCGCTGGATGCTGGCCGTCGGCGGTGTGGCGTCCTTGCTCGTCGCTTCCCTGCTGCTGCTGCGTCAGCGTGACTACAAGCGCATGCTGGCGTACTCGAGCATCGAGCACATGGGGATCATGGCCGTCGGTGCCGCTGCAGGTGGGCCGCTCGGCATGACCGCAGTGCTGGTGCACATGCTCGGTCACGGCCTGGTCAAGTCCAGCCTCTTCGTGGTCGCAGGCCGGGTGCTCGCGGTCGAGGGCACCACGGCCATCGACGACGTACGCGACCTGCTCGTCCGGCGTCCCGGTCTCGGCGCGCCCGTTCGTCGTGGGCATGGCGGCGCTGCTGGGGTTCCCGCCGTTCGTGCTCTTCTTCACCGAGGTCGCCATCGTCGTGGCGCTGTGGACCGCCGGGATGCCGGTGGTCGCCGCGCTCGTCCTGCTGCTGCTCCTTGTCGCGTTCACGGCGCTGGGCAGGCTGACGGCGGCGATGACGCTGGGAGGCGAGTGCGACGGCCGAGGACGCCGCCCCGGTCGACCGCTCGTGGCACGGGCCGCGTGCGCCGGTGGTGCTCGCCCTGACCGCCGCCGGTGCTGATGGCTGCGCTGGTCCTGCCCTCTCGGGACGTTCGTCGGTGACGCCGCCCGCGTGCTGACAGGGGGCGCGTGATGCGGACGATCCGCAAGGTGTCGCGGGACGAGCTGCCCGAGGTCACGCGTGCGCTGCTGGCCGACGGATTCCAGGCCGCCCTGGTGGCGTGCCACGACGACGGCGACCGGCTCCGCATCGTCTACAGCTGGCTCGCGACGGTCCCCGAACGACGCACCGATGTCGAGGTCACCGTCGCTCGTGACGACGCCTGGGTGCCGAGCCTGGCCGACCTCGACTTCGCCGTCGGCAGGTTCGAGCGTGAGGTACGGGACCTGTACGGCGTCCGGCCGGACGCGCACCCTCTGCCGCAGCGTCTCGTGCGCCACGCGCACTGGCCGCAGGGGTGGTACCCGATGCTGCAGCGACGCTGACCCGATGCCGGCATTCGGCCCGGACACCGGGTCCATCCCGTTCGGCGAGGTCGGCGGCACCGGCGTCTACGAGATACCCGTCGGACCCGTGCACGCCGGGATGATCGAGCCGGGGCACTTCCGCTTCTCGGTCGTCGGGGAGACCATCCTGAAGATGAAGGCGCGACTCTGGTTCGTGCACCGCGGGGTGGAGAAGCTGTTCGAGGGCCGGCGTCCGGCGGACGCGTTCGAGCTGAGCGAGCGGATCAGCGGTGACACAGCGGTGGGCCACTCCCTCGCGTTCGCGCTGGCGGTCGAGGAGGCCTCAGGGGCGGTGGTGAGTGAGCAGGACCAGCGGCTGCGTGCCCTGCTGCTCGAGCTGGAGCGCCTCTACAACCATGTCGGTGACCTCGGCGCGATCGCCAACGACGTCGGCTTCGGGATCGCCCACGCGCACGCCCAGCGACTGCGTGAGACCTTGCTGCGTGTCAACGAATCTGTGACCGGTCACCGACTGCTGCGCGGTGCGATCACGGTGGGTGGTACCTGTGTGCAGTCGCTTCCCGACCTGACAGTGCTCGACCGGGTCGTCGGCGAAGTCGCAGAGCTGGTCGACATCGTGCTGGGCCAGTCGGTGGTGCGGGACCGGCTGACAGGCACCGCCGTACTCCCGTACGCCGAGGCGACGGCGCTGCACACCGTGGGGTTCGTCGCACGCGCATCCGGCGTCGATGCAGATGCCCGGCGCGACCACCCGTTCGTCGAGCTCGGCGATGCGCTCACGGTCGTGACCGAGTCGACGGGCGACGTCCTGGCGCGGTTCCAGCTTCGTGCGCGGGAGATCGAGGCCTCGGCAGCGCTGGTGCGCTCACTGGCTGCCGGTGCCGGTGACCTGGGGTCTGGACGCCGCAACGAGCCGGACGGCCCCGGCACCGGTCTCGGGGTGGTCGAGGCATGGCGTGGCCGGCTCGTGCATCGGGTGGAGCTCGGGCCCGACGGTCGGCTCACGCGGGTCAAGGTGGTCGATCCGTCGTTCTTCAACTGGCCGGCGTTGCCCGTGGCCCTGGCCGACACGATCGTCCCGGACTTTCCGTTGGCCAACAAGAGCTTCAACCAGTCGTACGCCGGCAACGACCTCTGAGGCGGTCGCCGAGGATCGGAAGCGATTCGTGGCTGCCCCGTGTCAACCTCCCAGCACCCCAAAGCGACTTTAGGTAGTGACGGCGGCGCCAAACGACGGAGGAGCCTTCCCCGATGGGCCGGGTCGTCCACCGTCGCTAGCGAATCCTGCTCGGCAGGCGCTCGTCCGTCGCCCATGCACGAGGGAATGGAGATGAGCGATGAGCACAGTTCGAAGCAGACCGCTGGCCTTGGCCGCGGGATTGGCGATGGTGACGAGCCTCGGGGTGGGCGTCGGTGGCGCCTCGGCGTCGGAAGTTCCACTGGGGTGGGACGTCGCAGCACCGGTGACCGCGGTCAATGACCCGGTCGCGGCCGACGGGTGCCCGATCGAGGCCCCCAATGGCAAGGCTCTGTACTTCGCGTCAGTGCGAGGGGCCGGTGGCGACAACGACATCTGGATGGCTCGACGGCCGAGCATCGGCGCCGACTTCGGTGCACCGGTCATGCTGCCGGCGCCGGTCAACAGCGACGCGCAGGACTTCTGCCCGACACCACTGCGGGGCGGTGGGCTGCTCTTCGTCTCCACCAGGGGCGGTACGGATGCCTACGGCACGGCGTCCTGCGGACAAGGCGACATCTACCTCACCCACCGGAACTGGCGTGACGGGACGTGGACCGAGCCGCGCAACCTGGGTTGCGCCCCCAACGGGCCGAACGGCGTGGGCATGGAGTACGGGCCGTCCTTGATCAAGACCAAGGTCGGAACCTTCCTCTACTTCTCCAGTGGGGACCCGATCGGCGCTGGGACGCAGGACATCTACGTCTCGAAGCGGGGTTACGACGGCCGCTTCCGCGCGCCCACTGCGGTGACCGAGCTGAACGTCGCCGGCTATGACGACTTCATGCCGAACGTCAGCCCGAACGGTCGCGAGATCGTGTTCGCGTCGTCGCGTCCGGCGGTTTGGGTGCGACGGACATCTACACCGCGACGCGTGGGTGGGTCGGGGCCAAGTGGTGCGCGCCGACGAACCTCGGTCCGTCGGTGAACACTGCGGCAGGCGAGTCCCGGCCGTCGTTGTCCGCGGACGGCGAACGGCTCTACTTCGGACGCAGCGGCGACATCTACGTCAGCCAGCGGGCTTCGGGGTAGGACGCAGGACCACGGACGCCGGGGTGCCGCTCGGACACCCCGGCGTCCGTTCCGCGCGTCAGAGCTGGTCAGTCGCTGCTGAGCACCAAGCAGAACGGATGGTCGACCGGGTCGAGGTACACGCGGAAGTCGGTGCCCGGCTGGAACTCGTGCTTGCGCGCTCCGATGGCGAGCAGCGCAGCCTCGCCGGCATCCAGGTCGTCGACCGCGAAGTCGAGGTGTGCCTGTTGTGGATGCTCCTGGCCGGGCCACTGCGGCGGACGGTAGTCGTCAACCCGCTGGAAGCTGAGGTGCGCCCCGGCGTCGCTGACGAGGGACACCCATTCGTCGTCGTAGTCGTCCTCGAGGGGCCAGCCGGTGATGGCCGAGTAGAACTCGGCCAGCTCGCGGGGGTCGGGGCAGTCGAGTGCGAAGCAGTTGAGGCGTGCGATTCCAGGCATGGGCCGAGTATGCCCCGGATGGGCACTACTGGTCATTGTCGCGTCCACGGCGACAGGCGTACGTTCACCGCATTCGGCCCCCACGGGGCGGGCGGTGCTCGCCCGAGAGGAGACACCCATGGCCGACCTTCACAGCCTGGCGCACGACATCTACAGCCTGATCAGCAAGCACGACCTCGACGGGTTCATGGACCTGGTGGCCGACGACATGGTCGAGCACGAGGACCTGCCCTTCCCCGAGGCGCCCGAAGGCAAGGCGGGGGTTCGCGCCCTGTTCCAGAGCATGTTCGACGCGTTCCCCGACTTCGAGATGACGATCGAGGACACCATCGCCGAGGGTGACAAGGTCGTCACCCGAATTCGGGCGACGGGAACGCACCAGGGCGAGTTCATGGGGATCCCGGCGACCGGACGCCGGATCGACGTCCCCCTCATCGACGTCGCGCGCATCCGCGACGGCAAGATCGCCGAGCACTGGGGCGTCATGGACAGTGCGTCGATGATGCAGCAGCTGGGCGTGGCCGGGCTGACGGCGTCGCGAGGCCGGCGTCCTCCCCGGGACACGGCGCGAAATCGGCCTGCGAGAACCCTTGCCCACCACCTCGCGTGCGTCTACTGTGCCTAGACAGATGGTAAGAACCACTGAACGGGTCGGCCGACCGGGCCGGTCCTCCGCGCAGTCCCCCGAGGAGAACGCCGCATGCCGGACTCGCCCCTCATCGTCGCTTCGCTCCCCATGCTCGGAACCGCCGTCAGTCGACGCCGGGTCCTGCAGGGCACCGGAGTCACCGCCCTCGCAGCCCTGCTCAGCGCCTGCAGCGACAGCTCCTCCACCTCCGGTGACGGCAGTGCGACGGCGATGCGACCTCCCAGGAGATCGACCTGCTCGCGGTCGGATTCCCCGCATCGATGACCACCCTCTACCCGGGCAAAGAGGCCGGGATCGTCAACTACTACGTCGCTTCGCTCGTCGGTGAGGGGCTGGTCGCACCCGACGGCGTCGGTGTGCTGCAGCCCGCGCTGGCCCAGAGCTGGGAGCAGACGTCACCAACGACGTACGTCTACACGCTCCGCAGTGACGCCCTGTACACCGACGGTGTGCCGGTGTCGGTCGACGACGTCATCTTCTCGATCGACATGGCGCGCGACCAGAAGCGCTCACCGAACACCGCCTGGGCCTGGGGCAACACCAAGGCAGTCGAGCAGACGGGTGACAACGAGGTCACCATCACGCTGAAGTCGGCCGACGTCGCCTTCGAGTGGACGCCGTGCGCGGCCAACGCGCTGTGGGTCACCTCCGAGGAGTTCGTCGACGCCAACAACGGAGACATCGGCACACCCGACTCGCTCTTCTACGGCAACGGGCCCCTACAAGGTCACCAGCTTCGTGCCCGACTCCAGCGTCGAGCTCGAGCGGGTCGACACCTGGTGGGGTGGTTCGGTTCCGGTCAAGACCGTGCGCATCGACTTCATCCCTGAAGAGGCGACGCGTCTGCTCGCCCGCCAGTCGGACGACATCAGCATGGCGATCAACATCTCGCTCGACCAGGCGAAGGCGTGGGACGACATCGAGAACACGTCCACGTACTTCGCGCCGAACCGCAGCTACGTCGGCATCGACTTCTACGTCCACGCCGCACCCTTCGACGACATCCACGTTCGCCGCGCCATCGCGCACGCGCTCGACCGCGAGGCGTTCGTCGACGAGCTCCTCGACGGTCACGGTGAGGTGGCAACCGCTCTCACGACCCCCGAGCAGATCGAGGGTGTCGTTCGGCCCCGAGGCGCTCGCGAGGCACTCGCCGCGGTCTTCGACCTCCCCTACGACCTCGACGCGGCGGCGGCCGAGCTGGCGCAGTCGAAGGTTCCGAACGGCTTCACCACGACCGTCGGCATCTCCAACAGCGCGCCTCAGGTGAGCGCTGCCTTCCAGGTGCTGAAGCAGGCCGTCGAGCCGCTCGGCATCATCATCGAGATCAACGAGATGCCGGTCGAGCAGTGGTACGGCACCATCGGCTCGGAGGAGTGGCCGCTCGCCTACATGGACTACTCGAGCACCACCGGTGATCCAGCCGAGATGTCCAGCTGGTTCCTCGGGTCCGGTAACCCGCCGGCTACTCCAACGACGAGGTCACCGCCCTCATGGACCAGGTCAGGAAGGAGACCGACCCCGAGGAGCGGGCCAACCTGCTGATCGAGGCTCAGCGGGTCGCCCTCGAGGACATCCCCTACATCCCCCTGTGGTGGGGAGTCGCCGCGACGGCGCTCGCCGACGAGTACACCATCGAGGACTTCGGCTCCTACACGTTCGTCTCGCCCTGGACGCCCCGCATCCTGACCGTGAGCTGATGCGGTCTCGAGGTTCTGTTCTTCGGTTCACGGTCGGTCGGCTGCTCGCGACGATTGCCCTGCTGCTGGCACTGTCGTTCATCGTCTTCACGTTGCTGCAGCTGACGCCGGGTGACCCGGCGCGGAACCTGCTCGGCGTGCGCGCAGCGACGCCCGAGGCCCTGGCAGAGATCCGTGCGCAGTACAACCTCGACGACCCCTTTCTGAACCAGTACCCGCTGTGGCTCGGTGGTGTCCTGCAGGGTGACTTCGGCGAGTCCATCCGTAGCGGTGAGCCGGTCACGTCCGTGCTCGCCAGCCGGGTTCTGCTCACCATGCAGCTCGCGGTCTACGCGTTCGTGCTGACGGTGCTGGTCGCCGTTCCGCTCGGGATCGTCAGCGCCTGGCGGGCGGGCGGCTTCGTCGACCGCGGCGCGACGACGAGCGCCATCGTCGGCGTCGGCGCACCGTCCTACGCCGTCGGCCTGGTGCTGCTGTACGTGTTCGGCGTCCGGCTCGACATCTTCCCGTGTACGGGAGCGGCGACGGGGGACTGGAACGCCTGTGGCACCTGTCGCTGCCTGCGGTCACCCTGGCGATCGGCCTCGGCGCCCTGGTGCTGAAGCTCACGCGTACCGCAGTGCTGCGTGAGCTCGACCAGGACTACGTGACGTTCGCGCGCAGCCGCGGGTTGTCGGACGCACCGGATCCGGCCGCTGGTGCTGCGCAACGCGATGCTCCCCGTCGTCACCAGCCTCGGCCTGGTGTTCGCCTTTCTCTTCGGGGCACGATCCTGGTCGAGGTCACCTTCGCCCTGCAGGGCATCGGCTCGCTCCTGGCGGGCTCGGTCACCTTCAAGGACGTTCCGGTGGTGCAGGCCATCACGCTGATCACGGCCGCCGTCATCGCCCTGACCGCCCTCGCCGTCGACCTGTTCTCCTTCGCCGCCGACCCGCGGGTGCGCAAGGCGGGCTGCTGCGTGAAACGCCTTCCGCTCACGCCCGTGCTGTGCGCGATCCCGCTGGTGGCGATCGTCGTGTTCGCCGTCGCCGGCGTCATGGCTGGTGCCCAGCCCGACCCCGCAGAACCCGTTGCTCGGCACGGTTCCCCGCCGGCACCGACGGTCACCTGTTCGGTACCGACCTGCTCGGGCGCGACATCCTCGACCTGAGCATCGCGGGCACCCGCTCCGCGGTGATCGGGCCGATCGTCATCGCGCTCGGATCGATGCTGCTCGGGCATGGTGCTCGGCACCGCCTCGGGGTACATCGGTGGATGGATCGACCTCCTTCTGACCAAGTACGCCGACCTCCTGCTCGCACTGCCGGTCACGCTCATCGCGCTCGTCGTCGCCGGGCTCATCGACGGTGGCTACTGGGTCACGGTCCTCGTCCTGGTCGTGCTGTTCTCCCCCACCGACATCCGCTGATGCGAAGTGCGGTCATGACGCAGGCAACGCGCCCGTACATCGAGTCGGCTCGCGTCCTTGGGCTCAGTCGGTGGCGCATCATGTTCCGGCACGTCCTGCCGAACGTGCTTCCCATCGCGTTCGCCACCATGCTGCTGAACGTCGCCTTCGCACTGGTCGCGATGTCCGCGCTCTCCTTTCTCGGGCTCGGCGTCGGGCCGGGCGAGCCCGACTGGGGTCGCCAGCTGAGCCGACGGGCGCGACCTGCTCAGCCAGAACGCCGCCGCGGCGATCGTGCCCGGGGTGCTCATCATCATCACCGCAGCGACGATCAACCTGCTCGGTGACTGGCTCCAGGAGCGCTTCAACGCCGAGGCCGGCGTGCGCATGATGCACCGCCCTCGAGCTGCTCGAACCTGCGGGTCACCGGGCCGGCCGGCGACGATCGTCGTCGCATGGAGCTGTCGGTTCGCCTCGGACGAGACGGTCGCGCTCGTCGGCGAGTCCGGGTGCGGTAAGTCGATGACGGCCAAGGCCGCTCATCGGACTGCTGCCCGCCGGGCGTGACCGCGACCGGCACGGTGCGCCTTGGCGACGACCGTCAGTCGACCTCGCGGCATGGCCCGTCGGCGATGAACGGCCTGCGTGGACGTCGGATCAGCCTGCTGCTGCAGAACCCGTTCACCAGCCTCAGCCCGGTGCACCGGTGCGGCCCGCAGATTGCCGCCGCCCTGCCTCCGTCGCGGCGCGCCGACGCCGAGATCGCGCGCCGGCTCGACGAGGTCGACCTGCCCGACCGGGTAGCCCAGCAGTACCCGTTCGAGCTGTCCGGTGGCATGCGCCAACGGGTGGCGCTCGCCGCCAGCCTCGCCAGCGATCCCGAGGTGCTGATCGGAGACGAACCAACCACCGCGCTCGACGTCACCACCCAGCGCGAGGTGCTCGACCTGCTTGCACCGCATCCAGCAGCGAGCGCGGCGATGGCGCTGCTGCTGATCACCCACGACCTGGCGCTCGCTCGCGAACGCGCAGGACGGATCCTGGTCATGTACGCCGGGCCGGCTGATGGAGTCGCGGGACGGGCGTCGACCTGTTCGACTCACCCGCGACACCCGTACACCGCGGTACTGCGCGACAGTGAGCCACCCTCGAGGTCACCGCGTCGAGCAGCTGCCCGCGGTCCCGGCTCGGTTCCGCGTCCGTGGGAAGTCCCTGCCGGATGCTCTTTCGCAGCGCGCTGCCCCCGCGCCGATGATCAGTGCCGCACCGACGAACCACCAGCTCGGAAGGTGATGTCGACGCAGGTCGCCTGCTGGCATCCGCTCGGCGCCGGTCGATCGAGCGCCTCTGTCGGTCCCGGCGGTTCGGGCGACCCGGTCATGCCCGGAGCCTCTGGTCGCGGTGAGCAGTGTCAGCAAGCGGTTCTCGAGTCCGCTCCCCCAGCACTCGACGACGTCTCCATCAGTATCGGCGCCGGTGAGGCCGTCGGGATCGTCGGCGAGTCCGGGTCAGGAAAGACGACACTGGCCCGGTGCCTGGTCGGGCTGGAGACGCACGACAGCGGAGCGATCGACTGGTCGAGCGACCTGCCGCAGGCGCGCCGCGCCCAGATCGTCTTTCAGGACCCGACCTCAGCGCTGAACCCCGCCATGACGATCGGAGCCGCACTGCCGAGGCGCTTCGAGCCGGCGGACGCCCGACGCAGCGATGTTCCCGAGCTGCTCGACATGATCGGGCTGCCTGCCGTCGTACGCCGGCGCAAGCCGAAGGGCCTGTCCGGCGGTGAGCAGCAGCGGGTCGCTATCGCCAGAGCCCTGGCCCCGCGCACCGCAACTGCTCATCTGCGACGAGGCCGTCTCAGCGCTCGACGTCTCGGTGCAGGCGCAGATCCTCAACCTGCTCGGCGAACTGCTCGACCGGCTGCGGGCTCGCGTTGCTCTTCATCACCCACGACCTCGCCGTCGTTCGCCAGGTGGCGACCCGCCTCTACATCATGCGAGACGGGCAGGTGGTCGACTCCGGAGACACCGAGTCGATCCTCGCCAACCCCAGCCACTCCTACACTCAGTCGCTGTTGGCTTCGGTACCCGGCAGCCGAGATCAGGTACCCCTCGGTTCAGGAGCCACACGATGCCTGAGCGACGACCGGAACGCGACACGAACGCGACGACAACGGACGTGGGTCATCCGTACCGCAGTCGCCGACAACATGCGACGCGTCCGGCTCGCTCGAGGCCTGAGCCTGCGAGAGCTGGCGCCACAGACCGGCCTCAGCAAGGCGTTGCTGTCACAGATCGAACGCGAGGTCGCCAACCCGACGGTGTCGACCTTGACGCCGGATCGCGGCGCTCGACATCGGCTTCTCCGAGCTCACCCGCTCTCCGCAGATCGAGCCTCGTCGTGATCCGAGCAGCCGATCGACAGCAACGACGACCGGCGCCCGGCTGCTGTTCAGCATGATGGAGCGGCATCGGTTCGACGTTTCCGAGGGTGATCTGCATCCGGCGAGCAGGGGTGTTCCGAGCGACCACGGGCGCGGCTCCATCGAGTACGGCTACGTCGTCGCCGGCGCCGTCGAGCTCGCCTGTCGGTCGCGACGTGCTGCCCTGCAGACCGGCGACGCGGTGCAGTTCTCTGCGCGTCACCCCACCTCTACCGCTCGCTCGGACGCCAGCCGCATCCTCACCGTCGTCGCCTACGCCGATGACTGACCCCGTGCAGCTGTCGAGCGCGGACGCCTTCTACCCGCCGTTCTCCGCTCGCGCCCCGTTCCACGCCAGCGTCCCCGACGCACGGTGTGCTGGCCCTCACCACCGCTCGAGTCCCAGAAGGCACCGAGGACGAGCTCGTCGAGCTGTCGCTCGTCGACGTCGCACCGGAGACGAGCGGACCCTGCCGGGTGCCGAGCCCGGCGACCGAGTCGCCGTCTGGGCACCCGGCCGGCGGCGCCTCGCGCTGCTGGCCGAGCGCGACGGACGCACGGTTCTGGCCGTCGCCGATCCGGCGATCGGCGCACTGCACATCCTCGCCGGGGCCGACGCCCGTCGACGGGGCCCGGCGTGGTCGCCCGATGGCGCCCAGATCGTCGTCCCGTGCCGGCGGGGGACGGTGATCGACCGGACCGCCCGTACCGCTGGACGCGTCCGTTCCCGGCAGCCGACGGCCCGGGCCGCTGGAGGACCCGCCGCAGCTGCGACTGGTCGATGTCGACGACGGGACGGGCGCGTGGCTCACCGACGACGACTGGCGCTGGTCGACGCCCCGGTGGTCCCCGCAGGGCGACCGCGTCGCCGCACTGGCGTCCGCCGACCCGACCGACTCCGTGGGTGGGCAGTGCCTGCGGCTTGGTGCACCTCGACGGCACGCGTCGAGGACCTGGCGATCCCGGCGGACGGGCGGTCGTGCCGGCCTGGCTGCGCGACGGCCGCTGGTCGTGCTGGTCGCCGAGCCGCACGGTCGCCCGGAGGGAGTGCCGCCGCCCTGTTCGTCGTTGACGGACGGAACGGTTCGCGAGCTGGCGCACCGAGAACCTGCTCGGCGATGTGTTCGGCGACTGCCCGGCCGAGCTCGCCGACACCTACGAGCAGGTCCTGCTCGCCGCGCGGGCGGTCGGTGGTGGTCCGCGTCGGCGCCAGGGGCCGGATGGGGATCGCGCTGGTCGACGTCGACAGCGGGCGTACGACGACGCTCGTTGACGGGCAACGCTCCTGTTCACCGGTCGGCCTGGCCGGTGACCTGCTCGTCTTCACCCGTCAGGCGGCCGAGCTGTTCCCCGAGCTCGCGACGATCGACCTCGCCTCCTGACCAGCCCGAGGCGTCGGCTCCTCGGCTTCGCCGAGTCAGCTCGGCCCGTTCGCGCATGCCGAGCGGTTCGTCGTCAGTCTCGCCGAACGGCGGCCAGCTCGACGGCTGGTTCCTGTCACCGCACGGACCCGCCGGCCCACTTCCACCGTCGTCGTCATCCACGGCGGCCCGCACTTCACCTACGGCGAGGCGTTCTCCCTGGACGCCCAGGCGCTCTGCGACGCGGGATTCGGCGTGCTGTACACCAACCCTCGCGGATCGACCGGGTACGGCGACGCCTTCGCCCACGCGGTGCACGGCGACTGGGCCGACGGCCCCAGTCGCGACGTGCTCGCCGTCGTCGACCACGCCGTCGCGCACGGCTGGGCCGACGCCGGCCGCCTCGGCGTCACCGGCAACTCCTACGGCGGCTACCTGTCGGCCTGGCTGGCGTCCACCACGACCGCTTCCGGCCGCAGTCATCGAGAACCCCGTCATCGACCTGCTCGGCATGTACGGCACCAGCGACATCGGTCGACGTTTCTTCCCGGCCCAGCTCGGCGGTCCGCCGCACGAGAAGGCCGACGTGTACCTGTCGCAGTCGCCGCTGCTGCACGCGCATCGATGCCGCACCCCGGCACTGTTCGTCATCGGTGAGCTCGATCGCCGCTGCCCGCCGGGCCAGGCGTGGGCCATGCACCGCGTCCTCTGCGAGGTCGGCACCCCGAGCCAGGTGCTGGTGCTGCCGGGCTCGACTCACGAAGGCAGCACGTACGGACCGATCTCGGCCCGCCTCGCGCACGACGAGGCCCTCGTCGCCTGGATGTCGCGCTGGCTGCTCCCGGTCCCGGACGACGAGCGAGCGTCTACTGGATAGGTACCGATTGGGATCATTTGCTATACGCTTGTCCGAGTCCACCCCTCACGAAGGACGTGTCCATGAAGCCTCGGTCGCCGGTCGTGTTCTCGGCCGAATGGTGCGGACACTGTCACCGCCTGAAGGCGCAGCTGGAGCACGCGGGCATCGCGTACGAGGAGGTCGACGTCGATGCCGACCCCGCCTTTCTGGAGCGGCTGGTGCAGCTGAGCGAGGGCGAGTGGGTGATCCCGACCGTCGAGTTCGCCGACGGCACCGCGCTGGTCAACCCCTCGGTGGCGGCCGTTGCCGCCAAGCTGCAGGAAGGCCCGTGACCGCTGACGTCGACCTTGCGGTGCTGGCCGCTCGGCTGGACGGGTTCCTGTCCCGCCACCTCGATGAGCTGACGTCGTTCCGTCGCGACCTGCACGCCCACCCTGAGCTGGCGAGGCTGGAGACGCGCACGACCGCCGCGCTGGTGTCCCGGCTGGAGCTGGCCGGCCTCGTGCCGAAGGTGCTCCCCGGTGGGACGGGGTTGTGGTGCGACATCGGTGAGGGCGACCCCGCGGTCGCGCTGCGCGCCGACATCGACGCCCTGCCCCTCGGCGACGAGAAGGACGTCGTCTACCGGTCCACTGTTCCCGGGGTGTGCCACGCCTGCGGCCACGACGTGCACGCGACCATCGTGCTCGGGGTCGGCCTCGCACTCGCGGAGCTGCAACGGGAACACCCGCTGCCGGGACGGGTCCGGCTGATCTTCGAGCCAGCCGAGGAGGCAAACCCCGGGGGCGCGCTCGACGTGATCGCCGCAGGCGCGATCGACGGCGTGGCGCAGATCTTCGCCCTGCACTGCGACCCGCGACTGGATGTCGGCGACGTCGGTCTGCGTGCCGGGGCCATTACCGGGTCGAGCGACCATGTCCGGGTCCGGCTGCTCGGACCGGGCGGACACACGGCGCGTCCGCACCTGACCCAGGACCTCGTCTATGCGCTGGCGAAGGTGGTGACCGACGTCCCGTCCGTCCTGTCTCGCCGGGTGGACCCGAGGGCCGGCGTCTCCTTGGTGTGGGGGCACATCGACGCAGGAGAAGTGGCCGATGTGATCCCCCAGCGCGGGCTGGCCGAGGGCACCGTCCGCTCGCTGGACGTCGCCGCCTGGAACGACGCACCGAGGCTGGTCGCCGAGGCTGTCGCCGCCGTCGCCGCACCGTACGGCGTGACCGTGGACGTGGACTATGCGCGGGGAGTGCCACCGGTCGTCAACGATGTCGCCGGCGTCGACCTGCTCCGTCAGGCTGCGGCAGCGATGCTCGGCGCTGACCACGTGCACGAGGCTGAGCAGAGTCTGGGTGGCGAGGACTTCGCCTCGTTCCTCGAGGTGATTCCCGGCGCACTCGCTCGGCTCGGCGTGCGATCCCCGGGCGCGCAGGTCGTACGCGACCTGCACCGAGGCGACTTCGACGTCGACGAGGGCGCCATCCCGACCGGCATCCGCTTGCTCACGGCCACCGCGATGCTGGCGGTCAGCCCGCGGCGGACGCCTTCTGGGCCTTCTTGAAGTCGCGCACCTTCTGCAGCGAATCGGCGTCGACCACGTCGGCGACGGAGCGGTAGCCCTTCTTCGCGTAGTCGCCGGCGACAGTCGTCCAGCCCTTCGGCTTGACGTCGAGCTGCTTGGCGAGCAGCGCCACGAAGATCTGCGACTTCTGCTTGCCGAACCCTGGCAGCGCCTGGACCCGCTTGTAGAGCGCTGCGCCGGACTTCGGCTCGGTCCAGAGCCGGGTGACGTCGCCGTCGTACTGGTCCTCGACGTGGGCCGCGAGCTCCTGCAGGCGTCCGGCCATCGAGCCGGGGAACCGGTGGATCGCCGGCGGCACGCTGCACAGCTCCTTGAACTTCTCGGGATCGGCGGCAGCGATGGCCGCGGGCTCGAGGGAGCCGAAGCGGCTGAGCACCTTGTACCCGCCCCGGAAGGCGTGCTCCATCGGGTAGCGCTGGTCGAGCATCATCCCCATGACCAGCGCGAACGGGTGCTCGTCCAGGACGCGGTCGGCGTCCGCGTCGTTCGCCATGTGAAAGCCCATCGGGCGATCGTCTCACGGGCGCCGGCAGGCGGCATTCGTGACCGAGAGTCACTCGTGGTCAGCACAGCGCACACAAAGTAAGATGAGCGACGCAATCGTTGCCGGAAGAGGGCTTCCCGCGACGCGGATCGCACTATGCTGCCCGGAACGTCCGGTCCGTTCGGCTGGATGTCACGCTTCGCTGGGGGATCACATGCGTACCCGGATCACGGCTCTTCTGACCGCTCTGGTGCTCGGCGGCACGCTCGCCGTGGTCAACGCACCGAACAGCTCGGCCGGAACGTCGGGCGTCCAGTTCGGTTCGCTCGTCGCGGTGCGAAGCGGTGAGAACTTCGCCCAGGCGGTGGCCCGCCAGGACGCCGTCTTCGGCACGCCCACACCGTTGCCGATCAGCCGCGTCTTCTACTCCGGTGCCCCACAGGCGTGGCCCGGCAACGCCGGTCTCAGCGGTCGACCGGTCGTCGTCTCGTTCCGGTACCACCCCCGGGACGTCCTGGCGGGTCGCTACGACACTGCCCTGCGCAACTGGTTCGCGACCGTTCCGTCGTACGACGTCTACTGGTCGTACATCCACGAGCCCGAGGACAACATCGCGCGCGGCGAGTACTCGGCCGCTGACTACCGGGCCGCCTGGCAGCGCGTCTCCGACATCGCGAACGAGGCGGCACCGGCGACGGCCAACCTGCACAGCACGCTGATTCTGATGTGCTACACGATGAACCCGGCGTCGAACCGCAACTGGCTCAACTACTACGTCCCGACCGCTCAGTCGATGCTCGCCTTCGACTGCTACAACCACGCGTGGCGGCGCAACGCCTACGGCAACCCGGCCAACATGTTCAAGCCGATCACTAACTGGTCTGCGGCCAACCCCACCATCCCGTGGGGCGTCTCCGAGGTCGGTAGCGTCAAGGTGAGCTCGGACCCGACCGGGACGGCTCGGGCGGCGTGGCTGCGTTCGGTCGGTGCATGGCTCGCGGCCAGGCACACCGAGAAGCCGGGGATCAACGCGATCTTCGGCATCTACTTCGACGTGGTAGGCCCGAAGGGCACCGACTACCGGCTGCTCGACGCGCCCAGCCAGGACGCCTGGCGCGACGTCGTCCAGAACTACTGAGTCGGCCAATCCCTGGACGCCCGCGAGAAGCGGGAGCATCATCGACAGGTGAAGCTCCTGGAGCGGGACAACTTTCTCGCGCTGCTTGACGAGTACGCCAGCGACGCCGCGGCTGGAGACAGCCGAGTCGTCCTGATCGCGGGTGAGGCCGGTGTCGGCAAGACCGCCCTCGTCGAGGAGCTCCAGCACCGCAGGCCCGACGACCGTTGGCTGTGGGGCGCCTGCGACGGCTCCTTCACGCCGCAGCCGCTCGCCCCGCTGCTGGACGTGGCGGACCAGATCGGGGGCGAGCTGGCTGCGCTGTGCCGATCGGAGGAGCCGCCCCGAGGCACCGTGTTCCGGCTCCTGCGCGACGAGCTCACCGCGTCCGACGGGCTCACCGTGCTGGTCTTCGAGGACGTGCACTGGGCCGACGAGGCCAGCCTTGATCTGATCCAGTTCCTCAGCCGGCGGGTGCGCGACTGCCGCCTGCTGATCCTCACCACCTACCGGGACGACGCGCTCGTGCGCGACCACCCACTGCGCACGTTGCTCGGCGAGGTCGGCACGCACCGATGGGCGCGGCGGCTCTCGCTGCCGCCGCTGTCGCCGGAGGCGGTCGCCATCCTGGCGCAGGCACAGGGTGTGGACGGCAGGCCCGTGTACGAGCTCACGGGGGGCAACCCGTTCTATGTCCGTGAGGCGCTGGCGTCCGCCGGAGACCAGCTGTTGACCTCCGTTCACGACGCCGTGCAGGCCCGCATCTGCCGGCTGTCACCTGAAGGTCGCGAGCTCGTCGACTGGGTTGCCGTCCTGGGGTCGTCCGCGACGGTCTCCGACCTGGAACGGCTGACCACCGTCACACCTGACGTGCTGGACGAGTGCGTCGGTTCGGGTGCACTGGTCGCCTCCGGCGACTCGCTGCGCTTCCGCCACGAGCTGGCGCGTGCGGCCATCGAGTCGGCTGTGCCGGCCCATCGTGTGAGGACGATGAACAGCGCGGTGCTGGGCGTGCTCGCAGAGCGTGGCGACGTGGACGATGCCCGGCTGGCCCACCACGCCGAACTTGCTGAGGACCCGGCTGCGGTGCTGTTCTACGCGCCGCGCGCGGGCGAGCAGGCGTCCCACCTAGGTGCACATCGCGAGTCGGCGGTGCAGTTCGAGCGGGCGCTGCGCTGGGCCGGCGAATCCGAACCCACTGTGGTGGCGTCGCTGCGCGACCGGATCGCGGACGAATACGGGTTGCTGGACCAGTGGGAACGCTCCGCGGAGCTGCGGGAACGGGCAGTGCAGTGCTGGCGGAAGATCGGGAACCCTCGGCGTGAGAGCACGGCACTTCGCAAGCTCGCCCACGCCCGGTGGCGGCTGTGCGACGGCGAGGCGTACACGCGTCTGACCGACGAGGCACTTGCGGCGCTCGAGGACGAGCCGCCGTGTCCCGAGCGAGGGTGGGCGATCAACGCCAAGGCGAGCTTCTTGACGTCCGAGCAGCCGCGGGACGCCCACGTCCTCGCGCAGCAGGCCGTCGCCCTGGCGGAGCAGTTCGGTGACACCGAGTTGCTCTCCGAGGCTCTCAACACCGAGGCGTGTGCCCACTGGTACCTCGGCGGAGAGGCCGGGGAGATGTTGCGTCGGGCGCTCGACCTGGCGGTCGAGGGGGGGCACGAGTCGCAGGTCGGGCGAGCCTTCAGCAACCTGCACAGCTTCCTGTGCAGCCGCTACCGCTGGGCCGAAGCCGAGGACGTGTTCGCCGAGGGGCTCGCCTACTGGGAGCTGACCGACTACTCCACCTACGAGGCCTGCCTGAAGGGTGGCCACATCCGGGCGCTCGAGATGCAGGGGCGCTGGGACGAGACCCTGCTGCTGGGACGCGAGATCGTCACCCGCGCACGGGAGCACCTGTCGCCGGTCAACCGCCTGAACCCCCTCCAGGGTGTCGGACGTGTCCTGGCCCGGCGCGGCGATCCTGAGGGCGCCGAGATGCTCACGGAATCCCTCACTCTGGCGCGTCCGCTGGAGTCCAGCGACTGGCTGACGGACTCGCTCCTCGGGTCCCTCGAGCTGGCCTGGTTGCAGGGTGACGAGGCCACCGCGCTCAGGTATGCGCAAGAGGTCGCCGGGTTGAGCGCGGGGATCGACCCCGACTTCGCCGGTGAAGAGGCCCTCTGGCTTGCGCGGCTCGGTGTCAGCACCGCACACCTGGAGGTACCCGCTCCGTACTCCCTCGCGATCGCGGGTGAGCATCGGATGGCCGCCGCGCAGCTCGACGGCCTGAACCTGCCCTACATGGCAATCATGGTGCTGCTGGACAGCGGGGAGCCGGAGGCCATGCGCGAGGCAGTCGTCAGGCTGGACGCCCTCGGCGCCACCGCGGTGTCTGCGCGGGCACGTCAGCTGATGCGCCGGCAAGGTGTCGCTGCCATCCCGCGTGGCTCACGCGCGTCCACCCGGGACGACCCGCTGGGGCTGACCTCCCGCGAACGTGAGGTGCTGACCCTCGTCTGCGACGGCGCGTCCAACGCCCAGATCGCGGACCGACTGGTGATCTCGGCCAAGACCGTGGACCACCATGTGTCCTCCATCCTGGGCAAGCTCGGCGTGGCCACCCGGGGTGAGGCGGCCGAGAGGGCGCTCGCGGCGTCCGCGACGTAGGCAGCGCTGTCGACGTGGCGTACGACGAGGCCCTCGCCGAGCGGGTACGTGCGGAGCTCGAACCGCGCGCGGACTTCGACGAGCGCAAGATGTTCGGCGGACTGGCGTTCATGGTGAACACCCACATGGCGTGCGGCATCATCGGCGACGACCTGATGGTGCGTGTCGGCAAGGAACGCCACGACGCTGCGCTCGCCCGCGGCGTGCGGGAGATGGACTTCACCGGACGCCCGATGCGCGGCCTGGTGATCGTACCCGGCGACGGGCTCGACGACGACCCGCTGTCGGCCTGGGTCGAGGAGGCGGTCGCGTTCGCGCTGGCGGAGCCACCGAAGCCGCCCAAGGCGGCGAAGCCGCGTCGGGCCGCACGCGCCTCACCTGACGCCGGCTCAACATAGGGAGCCCGCGCCCCAACATGGGGGTCTGATCCCCTGCCTCCGGTTGCTCGGCGTCCGTAGCGTCCCGGACGTCCGCACAATCGCATCAGACCGGAGGAAGCCATGCCGCTCTTCATGGATGTTCACTCGATCGACGGCGGGGTCGCGCTCGACGACGTCGCCCAGGCCCACATGGCCGACCTGCAGGAGCAGAGCAAGCACGACGTCCGCTACCTGCGCTACTGGGTGTCCGAGGCCGAGGGCAAGGTGTTCTGCCTGGTCGAGGCGCCCTCGCCGGAAGCCGCGTCCACGGTGCACCGCGAGGCGCACGGGCTGGTGGCCCAGGACGTGTTCCTGGTCAAGGAGGGGTCGTGAGGCGGGCGGGCGTCGCCGCGGGTCTGATGGCGGCGGCCCTGGCCACCACACTGATCGCTTCTCCCGCGTCCGGTTCGGAGGCGCAGTTCTCCGGCGTCCGGCAAGCCACGGCTTCCCTCCACAAGGTGTCCAAGGCTGAGGCTGCCGGCTACGAGAAGTTCCTCCCCTGCTTCGACTCGCCCGGGGGCGGCATGGGGCAGCACTACGCCGACCTGGCGTCGATCGACGGAACGATCGAGGCGACGCATCCGGAGGTGCTCGTGTACGAGCCGACGGGCGACCGCATGCAGCTGGTGGCGGTGGAGTACGTCGTCCCGCAGACGGCCTGGACCGGCTCTGAGCCGCCGGAGCTCTTCGGCGAGCACTTCCACCGGAACGACACGCTCGGCATCTGGGCGCTGCACGCCTGGATCTGGCGTCCCAACTCCGACGGGATGCACGCCGACTTCAACCCGAAGGTGGCGCCCTGCTGAGGGCTCCCCGCTGACGCTCCACTGAATCCGGAGCAGGTGCCCACGGCGGAACCGTTCGTCGGGCATCTGCTCCGGTTTCGCGCGCCAACCGCCGGGGTACGGTCGACGTGGAGGAACCGAGCCGAGGGAGACGTACGGTGAAGGCGTGGAGAGGGCTTGGTCTCGCGGGGGCGGTGGCAGTGGGGCTCGCGGCTCTCGCGGCGCCACCGGCAGCTGCGTTGTCCGCGCCGGTGGAGCGGCCTCCGGCCAGGGCGTTGGAGGGTCCGAGCACCGGGTTGGGCGAACCGGCGGGTCTGGCCTATGACGGTGACGGCAACCTGTATGTGGCCAACGTCTCGACCGACACCGTCACCGTGTACCCAGCCGGCGCACGGGGTGATGTGGCGCCCCTCCGCACGATAGGCGGACCGGCCACCAGCCTCGGTGACCCTCACGACCTCTTTGTCGATCGCGCGGGGCGCCTCTACGTCTGCAATGGGGAACCCGACGCGATCCTGGTCTTCGCCCCGGGTGCGGGCGGTGACGTCGCACCCGTCCGCACCATTGCCGGTGATGCGACACGTCTGACCGGACCATCGGGAATCTCGGTCACCCGACAGGGACGCATCGTGGTCACTGACCTGGCTCGTCGTCTTGGCCACCGTCCAGCGATCCAGGTGTACGGAGTCCAGGCGCAAGGTGACGTCGCGCCGATACGCCAGATCAAGGGGCCGTCCACCCGACTCGACTCGCCATCGGGAGTGGTTGTCGATCGCCGAGGCAGGTACTACGTCACGAACTACGGCGCTGACTCGATCACTGTGTTCGGTAGGCGGGCCGACGGCGACGTACGTCCGATCCGCGTCGTGCGCGGGTCGCGCACCTGGCTCAACCACCCCATCGACATCGACCGTGACGAGGCCCGCCACCTGTACGTCGTCAATCGGAACCGGACGGTGACGGTGTACCAGCCGCGCGTCGACGGCAACCGGCGTCCGCTGGCCGTCCTGCAGGGAGACGCGACCCGCCTGCAGTTCCCGAGCGGGCTGGCTCTGGACGACGCGGGCCGCTTCAGCGTCACCGAGTACGACAACGACGTCGTGCTGACCTTCCGGCCCCTCGTCCGCGGCTGACCCCTTGCCCGATCCGATGGCCGAGGACTGTCGCGGTCACTGTCCGTGCTCGCCGGTGTATGGCAAACGGGTGAAGGGGTGGGGATCCGTCCACGGACTGTGAGGCTCCTTGCCTACCGTGGCGGAGCACAACAGCGCTCGGGGCGTATCGAACTCACAGAAACGAGGCATCATGCGGAAGATTCTCGGCGCCGCCGCGGCAGCGACCATGCTCGCCGCGTCGGTCATGGCGGCTGGCGCAGCCATGGCCACCCAGCCCGACAGCTTTGACGGCACCAATCTCGACGGCACCAACTACGTCGAAGACGGCCACAAGGTGACGATCTGCCACCGGACCGGCTCCGCGTCCAACCCGTACGTCGTCATCACGGTCGATGTGGCCGCGATCAATGGCGACGAGGCGTCGGACCACGACCACCACGACCAGGTGGGCAACGGTCCCGATCGGCGACGTGATCCCGCCGGTCGCGGGCTTCAACGACGACGGCAAGAACTGGTTCGGCCAGTGGGGTCCCGGTGAGACCGTCACCCCAGACATGTGCCTGGACTACGGCCCCTACTAAGCCACCACACGGAACACCATCCGGCCGCTTCGGTCGACTGACCTGAACGTGGGTCTCGCCTCCTGGCGAGGCCCACGTTCGGCGTCCAGTCGAGCTCGAGCCCGGAGACTGATGCGAGACTGAGTCGATGGGGCGTGGCGTGCTGGGAGTCGCGGCCGGCATCGTCCTGCTGCTGGCAGCCTGCACGTCCACGCCTGAAGCTGCGTCTGATCCAGCTCCGGACCCTGAGGCCACCTCGACCAGGCCCGCCCCCAGGCGAGCTCGTCCAAGCCCCTCGCCGGCCTCGCACAGGCCGAGCTCGACGACCGTCTCATCGCCGCTGCCTGGGACAACGACGTGACCCGTGCCCGCCGGCTGATCGTCGCGGGAGCCGACGTGAACGCGAAGGACTCGACGGAGCAGAGCGCTTACCTGATCGCGACGAGTGAGGGGTACCTGAGGCTCCTCGACCTGACCTTGAGCAACGGCGCGGACGTCACGTCGCTCGACAGCTATGACGGCACCGGACTGATCCGTGCCGCCGAGCGCGGCCACCATGACATCGTCGGACGGTTGGTACGTACTCCCATCGACGTCGACCACGTCAACAACCTGGGCTGGGTTGCCTTGCACGAGGCGATCATCCTGGGTGACGGCTCGCGGGACTACGTCGACACCGTCCGGGTGCTGGTGGCGGCGGGCGCCGACCTCCAGATCCCGTCGCAGCGGGACGGGGTGCGGCCCCTGCAGCACGCCGTGTCCGCCGGACACCGCGAGATCGCCAGAACCTTGGAGGCAGCCTTGACCGAGAGCATCGCCCCACGGGAAGCCGACAAGGCCCTCCTCCAGGCGGCAGCAGAGGGTGACGCTGACGGGGTCGCCGTCGCGCTACGAGGGGGCGCAGACATCGAGGCCCGAGATGCGCGCCGTAGGACGGCGCTGCTGCTGGCCGTCACCGAGGACCACGTCGATGTCGCTCGCCTGCTGGTCGACCTCGGCGCCGACCCGGATGCCCTGGATGACCAGCACGACACCCCCTGGCTCGTGACGGGAGTGACGGGAAGCGTCAGGATGCTCGAGACCCTGCTTCCTTCGCGGCCCGACATGACCATCCGCAACCGCTACGGCGGCATCTCGGTGATTCCGGCCAGTGAGCGTGGACACGTGGACTATGTACGACGGGTCGTCGAGACCGACATCGACGTCAACCACGTCAACGACCTCGGCTGGACCGCCCTGCTCGAGGCGGTCATCCTCGGCGACGGATCGAAGCCCTACCAGCAGATCGTGCGCATCCTGCTGGACGCCGGCGCCGACCCGGCGATCGCCGACGGCGACGGGGTCACCGCGCTGCAGCACGCCGAGGAGAAGGGCTTCGACGAGATCGCGCGCATCCTGCGCCGTGCCACCTGACCGCTTTCTACGGCGGGGCGCCATGATTCCCCGTCCTGCGGCGCGACTGTGGCGCCCTGGCGTCGGAGGGGGACGTGCGGTCAGCCGGCGCCGAGCCCGGCGTCCCGGGCCCGGATGATCGCCTCCGCTCGGTCGGCCACGTGCAGCTTGGCGAAGACGTTCGACACGTTGTTGCGCACCGTCTTCGGCGACAGGAAGAGGGTCTGCGCGATCTGCTGGTTCGACCGGCCCGCGGCCACGAGGTCGAGGATCTCCCGCTCCCGCGCCGTGAGCTGCGGGAAGGCGTCCGTCTTGACTTCCCCGCCGCCGGAGAAGAAGTCGGCGATCCGGGACGCCAGGGCGGGTCCGAAGATCGCCTCACCGCCCGCCACCGCCCTGATGGCGCGGACGATCTCCACCTGGCTCGCGCCCTTGAGCAGGTACCCCCGAGCGCCCGCCCGCATGGCTGCGAAGACGGTTGCGTCGTCCTCGGCCATCGTCACCATGACGACCCCGATGTGCGGGTTCTCCGTGGTCACCTGCCGCGTCGCCTCGACGCCGTCGAGCTCGGGCATCTGCACGTCCATCACCACGACGTCCGGCTGCAGCTCGGACGCCTGCGCCACCGCCTCGCGTCCCGTGCCGGCGGTGCCCACCACGTCGATGCCGTCCACGGACGAGAGCAGCGCCGCCAGACCGTCCCGGTAGACGGGGTGGTCGTCGGCGAGCAGGACGCGGATCGGCTCGTCAGACATCGGTGGGCACCTCGAGCGGAGTGAACGGCAACCGGGCAGTGACCACCGTGCCACCCTCCTCCGCGGCGATCGCAGTCGCCTCCCCGCCGAGCTCGGTGGCCCGTTCGCGGATCGAGAGCATCCCGACACCGGATGCCCCGGCCGGGTCGATGCCCACGCCGTCGTCGGTCACCGTGACCACCAGCTGGGCGGCGTGCTTGTCTGCACCCTTCTCCACCGCCAGCAGCACCTGGCACCGTGACGCGCGTGCGTGACGCTGCACGTTGGTGAGCGCCTCTGACGCGATCCGGTACGCCGCCACCTCGACGGCAGCCGGCAGCTCCGCCACTCCTTCGGCGTGCACCCGGACCCGCAGTGCGTCACTGTCGAGCGCCTCAGCCTGCTGCTCCAGAGCGCGCACCAGCCCGAGCTCGTCGAGCACCGGCGGACGCAAGCCGTGGGCGAGCCGGCGCACCTCGGCGAGCACGTCCCGCACCTGGTCGGTTGTCTCGCGCAGCACCACATCCGCCCGTACGGGGTCGGACACCGCGAGATTGCGCGCCGTCTCGATCCGCAGCGTCACCGCCCCGAGGGTGGGACCCAGGCTGTCGTGCAGGTCGCGTCGAATGCGTCGGCGCTCCTCCTCGCGCGCGAGCACCAGCTGTTCCCGGTGCCGCTGCAGTGCGGCATTCAGCTCGCTGGCGCGAGCAGCCACCACGGCCTGCCGCACCAGGTCACCGAGCAGCTGCTGGTCGCGGTCCGAGAGGGAGGCCTCGCCGGCCGAGCAGAGCACGAGGCGTCCTGCCGGTTCGCCCTGGTAAGTCACCGGCAGCACCACCTCGACGCCGCTCGGCGTCCCGTGCGACACCTCGACGGTGTCACCGGACGCGCCGAGCAGCTCGATCCGCACATAGGGCAGCCGGAAGGCCTCCGCCAGCGCCGTGGCCGTGGCGGCGAGCTGCCCGCGCTGGTCGGTGGCCTGCTCGAGCCGGTGGGCCAGTGTCGACACGGCTGCGTACGGGTCCTCGCGCGAGCCGCGCACCGCCCGTCGGACCACGGACCACAGTCGGGCCCGCAGGGGCGTGTAGACCACGGCGACGACGGCGATCGCCACCAGAGCGGCGTCCCGCTCCCCGATGAGCGAGCCGGCCATGGCGAACACGGCGAGGTCGACGACGACCACCGAGACGGCGAGCAGCCCGTACACGACCGTGGCCGACAGCAGGCGGTCGATGTCGTAGAGCCGGTAGCGCGTCACCGCGACGACGATCGCCGCCGCGGTCACCGCGACCGCGATGGACAGCGACAGCCCGGCGAACGGGTCGGGGAAGGTCAAGGGCAGCACCACCGCGAAGAGGTCGACGAGCGCTGCCCAGACCAGCCAGCGCATCTGCAGGCGTCGGTCTCCGGTGGATGCGCGATACCGGTGCACGACGACGCCGAACGGCACGAGCAGACTTGCCGCCGCTGACGCGTACCCGATGCGCAACAGCGTCGCCCAGATGTCGTAGGTCAGGGTGATCGACATCGGGTCGAGGTTGAGTGCCATGACCTCCGGTGGCGGGGTGACTCCGGCGAACTCGATGAGCGCCTCGGACGGCGCCACCAGCAGCACGACCGGCAGCACCGCCGTGAGGCACAGGCTCACCACGGACGCGACGCGCCACCCGCGGTGGTGCGGCAGCGTGCCGTCGGGGAACAGCAGCAGCAGCAGCGGCAGCCCGAGCAGCAGCGTCGCCCCGAGGCGTGAGTAGAACCAGTAGGCCAGGTCGACCATCGGCACCTCGGTGTCGACGTACAGCCCGTACGTCGCCCACGACGCCGCCAGCCCGTCGAGCGTCCACAGGAAGCCGAAACCGACCAGCACCCAGGCGACGGGGTGTCGCGGCATCTGCCGCAGCAGCAGGGCACCAGGAACCACCATCGCGAGACCGGGGATCAGGGCAGTCCAGCCAGGCTCGACACCGGCCGAGTCCGGGGCGACGACATCCCTTGTGAGCACGTCGAGCACCAACGTCGCCACGGCGATGACGACCACGCCGACGATCGCAGCGGTGGCGAGGCCGTCTGCAGGCCGGCCCGATTCGGTCGTGGTGCTCACGGCGTCCATGGTGGCGGTCCCGGAGTCCCGATGTCCCGAGGACTGGAGTCCCGTGTCGCCGGGACATCGGGAAGGGCGGGATTCGGGACGCTGCGCCCTGCCGGTCGGGACGCCGTGCCCCGCAGTGTTCAGGGCGGCGCGGCACACCGGGTGCCGCACGAAGGAGGAACCGTCATGAACCACACGACCGCCGCAACGGCGTTCGACCCCCGGCCCACCGCGTCCGTCGCAGAGCCGGAGCACCGCCTCGGGCTCGACTCGATCCGCCGCCGCGGGTACCTGCTGACGGCCGGTGCCGTCACCTGGGCCGCGACGATCTTCGCGTTCGGGCCGACGTCGGGTGGTGCCGAGGGCCGCGTGGGCGACCTGGGAGGTGCGGCCTTCCAGCTCGGGCTGTTCGCGCTGCTGTCGGTGATGCTCGCGACCGGAGCGACCGGCGTCACCCGTGCCGCGCGCGCCATGATCCGCGTGGAGTTCGTGCTGCTCGGGCTGGCGACGACCTGGTCCGTGCTGCACGCGGTGGTGCCCGCGTCCCTGCAGGAGGCTCCCTGGCTGATGGCGCTGGACCTGTTCTGGCCGCTGTCGATGGTCGGGATGTTCGTCATCGGAGTGAAGGTGGCATTCGCCGGCCGTTGGCAGGGTGTGCTGCGCTGGTGGCCGATGGTCGCCGAGAGCTGGGCGTTCGTCACCATCCCGTCGATGATCGTCTTCGGCGAGCTGGGGTCGACCATCGTCGGTGGCACCCACCTGCTGATCGGTTACGCGACGCTCGGCGTCCTGCTGGCGAAGCGTCCCGAGCTGACGCGGGCTGCCTAGCTCTGGGTGATCTGTCGCCGAGTCCGGAGCAGATGCGCACAGCCGACCCGCTGCCTGCGCATCTACTCCGGACTCGGCACGTCGTGGCACGGTGGTGCCATGACAGGGGAGCTCGACGTCGGACGCGGGATCGCCGGACTGCGTCGCGTCGCCTTCCTGCTCGAGCGCGAGCTGGCCGAGACGCACCGCGTCAAGGCGTTCCGGGGCGCCGCCAACGCGTTGGACGCCCTGCCGGTCGCCGACGTCGCGGGGCGCGCCGCTCACGGCACCCTGACCGACCTGCCGGGCATCGGTCCCAAGACGTCCGGCGGTCTTCGTCGAGTGCGCACGTGGCGGCGTCCCGGAGTACCTGGCTGAGCTGGAGACGCATCCAGCGCCGGACCCCGGTGACGGAGCCGACCTGCTCGCCGCGTTGCGCGGTGACCTGCACGTGCACTCGGACTGGAGCGACGGGGGCAGTCCGATCCGGGAGATGGCGATGACGGCCTGCCGAGCTGGGCCACGACTACGCGGTGCTCACCGACCACTCACCGACCCTGAAGGTCGCCAACGGGCTGTCGCCCGAACGGCTGCGTCAGCAGCTGGACGTCGTCGACCAGGTGAACGCCGAGCTGGCGCCGTTCCGGCTGCTCACCGGCATCGAGGTGGACATCCTCGAGGACGGCCGCCTCGACCAGGAGCCGGAGCTGCTCGAGCGGCTGGACGTCGTCGTGGCGTCGGTGCACAGCAAGCTGCGCTCGCCCAGCGACGTGATGACGAGGCGGATGGTGACCGCGATCGCCAACCCGCACATGGACGTGCTGGGGCACTGCACCGGACGCATGGTGGCCGGCAACCGCAAGCGCCCCGAGTCGGAGTTCGAGGCCGACCTGGTCTTCGAGGCGTGCCGACGGTTCGGTGTCGCGGTCGAGGTCAACTGCCGGCCCGAACGTCTCGACCCACCGCGGCGGCTGATCCGCCAGGCGCTGGACCAAGGCTGCTACTTCTCCATCGACACCGACGCACATGCACCCGGTCAGCTGGACTGGCAGGCGTACGGGTGCGCGCGAGCCGCGGAGTGCGGCGTACCGACCGACCGGATCATCAACACCTGGTCGGCGGACGAGCTGCTCGCGTGGTGCGCGGCGTGAGGTGGCCTACCGCACGCCTTTGGGGAACTTCGTCAGGGTTATAGCCCCGGCAAGTCACCCCGAAGGTGTGCCGTACACCCGCTGCTCGAGGAGGTCGCGCTCCGCGGGGTTGTCCGTCAGGGACGCCGCGCGCGCGAAGGCGTCCCGCGCCGCGTCGGTGTGGCCGAGTCGCTCGAGCAGGTCGCCGCGGGTGGCGTGCCACAGGTGGTAGCCCTGCAGCTCGAGATCGTCGACGAGCGCGAGCGCGACGCCCGGACCGTCCACCTCGGCGACCGCGATCGCGCGGTTCATTGCCACCACCGGGGTCGGCTGCAGTGCCAGTAGCTGGTCGTAGAGCGCGACGATCTGCGCCCAGTCGGTGTCGGACGCCGTGAAGGCGTCGCTGTGCACAGCAGCGATCGCCGCCTGCACCTGGTACGGACCAGGGTGGTTGCGGCGCAGGCAGGCTCTCACCAGCGACTGGCCCTCGGTGATCAGCGCAGCGTCCCAGCGGCTGCGGTCCTGGTCCTCGAGCAGCACCCAGGCGCCGCTCGGCGTACGACGTGCTGCTGCCCGCGACTCCGTCAAGAGCAGCAGCGCGAGCAGTCCGACGGCTTCCGCCTCGTCCGGCATCAACGTGACCAGCTGCCGGGCCAGGCGAATTGCCTCCGTCCGGAGTTCGTCGCGGTCGACGGCGTCGCCGCCGCTGGCGAGGTACCCCTCGTTGTAGATCAGGTAGACCACGGCGAGCACGGAGCGGAGCCGGTCGGGCAGATCGGCGTCCGACGGCACGCGGTAGGGGATGTGCGCGTCACGGATCTTCGCCTTCGCGCGGACGATGCGTTGCTGCATCGTGGCGTCACTGACCAGGAACGCCTTCGCGATCTGTGGTGTCTGCAACCCGCCGATCAGACGGAGCGTGAGCGCGACCTGAGCCTGCGCCGCGAGCGCCGGGTGGCAGCAGGTGAAGAGCAGGCGGAGCTGGTCGTCGGCCACCGGTCCCACCTCCTCGGGCTCGTGCTGAGCGTGCAGGAGCGCAGCCTGCCGATACCGGTCAGTGCGCGACGACTCGCGGCGCAGCTTGTCGATCGCCCGGTTGCGGGCCGTCGTGATGATCCATCCGGCCGGGCTCGGCGGGACGCCGTCGACGGGCCACCGCTCGGACGCGACCGTGAAGGCGTCCTGCACGGCCTCCTCGGCGACGTCGATGTCACCGAAGACGCGCACCAGCGTGGCGATGGCGCGCCCGGCGTCCTCGCGGAAGACCCGCTCGACAGCGTCCGATCCGTCCGTCCGGTTCATGCTCGAGAGCGGAGCAAACGGGTCACGCCTCCGGCTCCTCCTGGAAGGGCCGGACCTCGACCGGGCCCTGGCAGGCGGCGGAGCCGTCCCTGGCCCAGACGAGCGCGGCGTCGAGATCGGGTGCCTTGATGATCCAGAAGCCGCCCAGCTTCTCCTTGGACTCGATGTACGGCCCGTCGGTGGTGAGCACGTCGCCGTCCTTCTGCGCGCGCACCACGGTGGCGGTGTGGGAGCGGTGCAGGCCTCCGGCGAAGACCCACGCACCGGCCTCCTGCAGCCGCTGGTTGAACTTGTCGACGTCGGCGTACATCTGGGCGATCAGCTCGGGGTTGGCCTCGGCGGCGGCGAACTCGGCCTCGTCGCCGTAGACGGAGAGCAGGTACTCGGGCATGACTGGCTCCTCGCGGGTCGGGCCGGCTGTTCCGGCCTCTTACCCTCTGTACGAACGGGTGACACCGGGATCGACAGCCTGCCAGAAGATTCTTGCGAGGGCCCCCAGGGCACGGAAGAGGGGCGGCTTGCGCCGCCCCTCTTGATGTCATCGGAACTCCGGAAGACACCGCTGAGTACTACACGGGCTCGACGAGGTCAGCCATCGCGACCGCCTTGCCGAACTTCAGGTCCTTCGCGAAGACACCGGTCTTGAGCAGCTCGTTGAGCGTGTCGGCAGCCTTGGCTGTCATGAGCAGGTTCACTCCGGCGATCTTCGCCGTCGTCGGCGTCAGCTCGTCGTCGTAGACCGGGTACAGCGGAGGGTCGATCACGTCGAGCGTGAAGACCGCGAGGGGGTCGATCGCGTCACCGTTCACACTGGTGGCGAAGACCTTGCCCTTCTTGAAGTTGATGACGAAGTCACCCACCGCGACGTCCTTGCCGTTCTTGGTGTTCAGGAAGGTGATGGCTCCCTGTGTGGGTCACACGCCCACCGGTGACCGAGCCTTCCTTGTTGGTGATCGGGTCGTCTTCCAGCTTGAGGTTGCTGGGGGTGGCGATGTCGAAGGTGAACTTCTGACGCGCTTCACCCTTCTTCGTCACGTATGCCGAAGTCGCGTCCTGGGCACCCATCACAATGCCGGCACCAGTGATCTTCGGCAGTGACTTCGCCGTCGTGGTAATCGTTGTCGTCCCGCCGTAGATCGGCACATCGGTATCGGCTAGCGCCGGTGCCGCGATGCCGCTCACGACGAGGGCGGTGGCGCCCGCCAGTGCGAGCGCGGCCCTGGTGAACTTCATGTCTGCTCCTTAGGTCGCTCGAGGCGGAGGGGGAACTCCCTTCACTTTCTTCGTGTCTAGCGCTGTGCGGTCCCACGGAGAAGCCGCAGGTGAGGGGGGAGGTGACGTACGACCCTGACGACCTCCCCCAGATGGGGCATACCGTTCAAAGCGGGAACTAGAGATCGGGGGACGATGCATGCTCCACACCATCGACCTGGCCCCTTCCCCGGCCCGGGGCGCTCCGTGGACGGCGCTCGCGGCGATCATGGACGAAGCTCCAGACCTGATTCGGGTTTCCGACGGCGAAGGCGTCACGGTGTTCGCGTCCGCCGCGTCCATCGAGCTGCTCGGGTTCAGCCCGCAGGAGCTGGTGGGCAGCGACGTGGACGCCCTCGACCATCCCGACGACCGCTGCAGCTGGGCCCTGGGTCAGGTGGAGGCGCGACGCTCGGGGCGTCCGGTGCGGCACGTCCACCGCGTCCAGCACCGGGACGGCTGCTACCGCTGGCTCGAGACCACGGCGCGCGTCCTGCCGAGGGACGGCGACCGCACCTACACCGTCGTCATCAGCCGGGATGCCACCGGGCTGCAGGAGCTCGCCCGTTCAGGCCGACCCACCCGGGAGCGACTCACGGCCCTGGTCGAGGCCATGCCGGACCCGGTCGTCCTCATCGACGCGGAGGGTCGCATCGTGGCGGCCACCTCAACCTGGCTTGCCCTGGTCGCCCATCCGGGGCGTTCCGTCGGCGAGCCGGTAGACGCCGTCTGTCGGTGGCGGTTCGGTGCTGGACGCGGCTCGCCGCGTCGTGCACGCCGTAAGGCGAGCAGTCCGCACGCAGGACAGTGAGTCGATCATCCTGTCGTCGGCCGCGGGCCCGGCGGGCACGGTCTCGGTGGTGTGCACGCCGTTGACGACGCCGGTGGTCGGGGGCGTCGAAGAGATCGTCATGGTGTTCCACACCGACGGGGACCACGTCCCGACCGTCGACCCGAGCGCCGTGCGGCGCGCTGAGCTGCTGACCCCTCGCGAGCGCGACGTCCTGCTGGGACTGGCTGAGGGGCTCACCAGCAGCGGGGTTGCCGACCAGTTGGGGATCTGCGAGAGCACGGTCAGGGGTCACATCAAGTCGCTCCTGCACAAGCTGCAGGTGCACACCCAGCTCCAGGCCGTCCTGGTCGGGATCCGCGCGGGCGTCGTCCCGCTCGAGGTCAGCCCGTCGTGAACTCCACTCAGACCATCAGTCGATTCGACGGAGACGTCGATCGTCGGGGTGCTCAGCAGGGTCTGAAGCACGACGCAGTAGCGCTCGGTGGTCGTGACGAGCTCGTCCAGCTGCTCCGCGGACGCCTCGGACTCCAGCTCGAAGACCAGCCGGATCGCCCGGAACCCCACGGGGGCGTCCGGGTCGACCCCCAACGTGCCGCGGACGTCGAGGTCGCCCTCCGCGCGCACGGTGCCGTTCACCGGGATGTCCCGGTTCGTGGCCACGGCCTGCAAGGTGACGCCGGCGCACGCGACCAGCGCCTGCAGGAGCAGGTCGCCGGAGCAGACATTGGCGCCCGAGCCACCGGTGGCCGGGTGCAGCCCGGCCACCGCCATCGCCCGGCCGGTGTCGACCGAGCAGGTCACCCCCTCACCGAGGGACCCCTGCGCCTGCAGCGTGATGACCGCCGCGTCCGGCGTCTCGCGGTACTGGGCCTTCAGCGGTCGCTGGGCGGCGCGCAGGGTGTCGCGGTCCATGGGGTCTCTCCCTCGAGTGGTGCGCTGCACGCAAAATCAGCGCGCAGATCACCTCCAGGATGCGTGCAACGCGCCACTCGGCGCCAGAACGGCCGACCGCGCCAGGTCCGGTCCACGCGGCCGCTAGGCCGGCTCGATGTTCTGGTTGCCGCGGAACCGGTTCGTCGGGTCGTACTCGGCCTTCACCGCGGCGAGCCGGTTGTACTTCTCCTCGCCGAAAGCCGCCCGGACGCGGTCCTGGCCCTCGGCGCCGATGAAGTTCAGCCAGACGCCGCCGTTGGTGTGTCCCGCGATGTCGCGCCGGAAGTTGCGGACCCACTCGATGTGCCCGTCAGCCTCACCCGGGTGCTCCCACACCGCGAAGGGGTGGGTGATCCACTGCGTCGACCGGTGGGCCAGTGGTGTCGCGTCGTCCGCCACCCGTTGCACGGCGCCGCCCCACGGAACCAGGAACTGCTGGTCCAGCGGGCCCGCTCGGTTCGCGCCGCCGTCGAGGAAGATGTCGATCGCGTCGTCGTCGAACGCGTCGTGGTAGTCGGCGCTCCAGTAGTGGTGGAAGCCCTCCGGGTCGGTGAGCATGATCTGCAGCTCGGTGTACGGCATCGGGCCGACCAGGTTGAGCGGCGGGTCCATGTCCATGAGCGGCTTCATGGCGTCCTTGCCCTCGTCGGCGGGGCCGGCGTAGCAGACCGCGAGCCCGATGAGGTTCTGGCCGACCAGCTCCGGCGGCACGAAGTCCTCGGGCGGCCCACTGATCACGGCGACCGCGGTTCCCATCTCGTCCGGCGCGTCCTCCATCAGGTCGCGGTACGCGCGCGCGACGTCGCGTCCGTACTCCTGCAGCGGCCATGCCGCGAGACCCGCATAGATCTGGTCCGTCCAAGGGGTGCAGACGGAACTCGAACTCGGTCGCCACACCGAAGTTGCCGCCACCCCCGTGCAGCGCCCAGAACAGCTCAGGGTTCTCGTCCTCGGACGCGCGCACCTGACGTCCGTCCGCGGTCACCAGCGAGACCGAGAGCAGGTTGTCGCACGCGAGCCCGAACTTGCGGGACAGCCAGCCGTCGCCACCGCCGAGCGTGTAGCCGGCGACACCGGTCGTCACGGCTCGACCTCCAGTCGTGGCCAGGCCGTGGGCGGCGTTGGCGGCGTCGAACTCACCCCAGTTGACGCCGGCAGCCACGCGCGCAGTCCTGGCCTTCGGGTCGATCGTGATGTCCTTCATCGGGCGGACGTCGATCACGATGCCCCCGTCGTTGGTCGACAGCCCCGACACCGAGTGGCCACCGGCGCGGACGGCGATGGCCAGACTGTGGTCGTCCGCGTAGCGCAGTGCCTCGGCGACGTCGTCAGGCGTCGCGCACTGGGCGATGACCGCCGGACGCTTGTCGATGGACCTGTTGAAGAGCCCACGGGCCTCGTCGTACTCGGCGTCGGCCGGGGTGAGCATGCGCATGACTGCCTCCTGCCCCCCGTGGTGGATGAGGGTGAGGTGGTGCGCAGGCTACGTCCCCGCGCGGCGGGGGGCCATGGCGTAACGGGGCGGTTGACACACCGTGCTTCCTCGCGCGACGGAGCGTGATCTCGACGTCGAGACGTCGGTCGGTGGGCAGGAGGACCGGACGCCGACGCGTGCGCCCGAAAGCCTCTGTCGTCGCCTCGTGAGTGCCTCTAGGTTCGGTCCCGCAGGAGGTGTTCACGCGTGCGCGACGAGGCCACTGTCGTGTCGGCCGGACGTCCGACGTCCCACCGCACGGCGTACCTGGACAACCTCAAGGTGCTGATGGTCGTCGGCGTGATCGTGGCGCACGCGACCTTCGCCTGGACCGACGTCGGAAACTGGGTGGTGAAGGAGGAGCCCCTCCGCGAGCCGCTGTTCACGCTGGTCACCATCGTCGCCGCGATCGCTGGACTGTTCGGGCTCGGGCTGTTCTTCCTGATCGCCGGGACCTTCACCCCGCGGTCGTTCGAGCGCAAGGGGGCAGGGCGGTTCCTGCTCGACCGGACGGTCCGGCTGGGTGTCCCGATGCTGTTCTTCATCATCGTGTTCAGCCCTCCGGTCGAGTACGTGGACGACAGCACCCAGGGGATGACGCGGGACTTCTGGGCCTTCACCGTGGACATCTGGTGGCCGCCGGCGCCGGGGCCGACCTGGTTCCTCGGCGTGCTGCTGGCGTTCTCGTTCGGCTACGCACTCGTCCGGGTGGTACGTCCGGCGTCCGGACGCCGGACGCCGCTGACATGGACGCCCCTGCTCGTGGGAGGGGCGCTGATGGCGGTCGCATCGTTCGTCATCCGCCTGGACGTGCCGCTCGGCGAGGAGGCGTATCGCCTGGCGCTGGGCCAGGCCCCGGGCTGGGTGCTGGGCTTCGCGCTCGGCTGCCTGGGCGGGGAACGCGGGTGGTTCGACGAGCTGCCCCGTCAGATCGCGCGCGGCTGTCGCTGGCTCGCGTGGGGGTCGGTGGTCGTGATCATCGGCGCGATCGGCCTCAGCGTGGCGACCGGGGGTGGACCGGAGGACTTCGCGGGCGGCCTGAACTGGCCGTCGGCGATCCTGGTCTTCGTCGAGGCCGCACTGGTGATCGGGATGTCGATCTGGCTGATCGACGTGTTCCGGCGTCGGTTCGACCACCAGGGTCCCCTGCTGCAGGAGATGAGCCGCGGAGCGTTCGCCGCCTTCCTCGTGCACCAGCTGGTGCTGGTCGGCGCAGTTCTGCTGACCCGCGAGATCAGCCTCGGGCCCTGAGCTGGAGTTCCTGCTCGCCTGCGTGCTGGGGACGGTCGGGTCGTTCCTCCTGGCGTCTCTCGTGGTGCGGATACCGGGTGTCTCCCGGTTCGTGTGACCTGTCGGTGTCGGCGTCTAGCGTCAGAGACGACGAAGGAGGCGTGAGTGCTGGTGGCACACGGGTTCGAGGGCGAGCTGGTCGAGTGGGAGGGCCCGGCGGCCTGGCACTTCGTCAAGGTGCCGGCCGAGGCCGCACCGGACTTCGTCGGCGCCTTCGGCCGCGTGCCGGTCATCGCCGAGGTCGACGGCGTCCGGTGGGAGACGAGCGTGTGGCGCGACAAGAGCGCAGGCTGGATGCTGCCGGTCCCCAAGAAGGTGCGGCGCGGCAAGGCGGACGGCGATCCGGTGAGTGTCTCGATCGAGGTCGACGAGTCGCGCCTCTGACGCGTCCGAGCGAAGCGCCTGCACGACCGCCGCGGGTGTCGGTCCCGGTGCGACAGTGACCACCTGCACAGGAGGTGGTGCCATGACGACCTCGGACGAGCTCGACAGCTATCGCATCGTGGATGCGCCTCTGCCCGGTTCTCTCTCGGGTCTGCGCGAGTGGGGCGAGCTCGAGCTCGACGAGATGGGTGCGACCCCGCCCAAGGGTGACGGCGTCTACGTCGGCGAGCGCCTGCTCACCCGTCCGCGACGCCTCCGCTGCTGAAGGTCAGAGGTCGGAGCCGAGTCCGGTGACTCGACTCCAGACGGTCCAGAGGGTCGCGCGGGCGCGGTCGGCGTCGCCACCGCCCTGTCCGAACTCGGCCAGCAGGTACGCGTGGTTCATCACCACCAGGGCCAGTGGCACACCGGGCGAACCGAGCGGAGCCAGGACGCCTCGCTCGATCCCGGTGGTGAACAGCGTCGTCGTCATCGCCAGTGCCCGCTCCAGCTGCGCGGTTCGCAACGCCTCGATCTCCGCGTCCAGGGCGGCGGCGTCGTCGAAGGCCAGCAGCAGCGGACCGTAGCGGGCGTAACGGTCCACGAGCACGTCGAGCTGACCGCGCAGCACCCCCTCACGGAGCTCGGGCAGGTCCGCGTCGGCCAGCGGCTCGGCGAGACGCTCGACGTCAGCGACCATGTCGGTCAGCAGCGCCACCGCCAGCGCCGGCAGCGAGTCGAAGTGCCGGTAGAAGACGGTGCGGGCGAGCCCGGCCTCGGCCATCACTGCGTCCACCGTCAGGTCGCGGAACCGGGTGGTCGCCAGCAGGCGGACGGCGGCGTCCGCGATGCGCTGGCGGGCCTCGGAGGCAGGGACGCGCGGGGCGCGCGGAATGCGCGGCTCGGTGGCTGGGTTCGTTGTTGACATCGTGTCACAAAGTGTGCCACAGTCGCCGAAAGATTGCGACACCGCGTCACAAGAGGAGCTCCCCATGAAGCCGTTCACCGTCACCGCCGAGGTGCCCGCGCCGATCGAGCAGGTCTTCGCGCTGCTCGACGAGCCGGCCGCGCACGAGCAGTTCAACGACCACTACCTGGTCGACTGGAGCACGTTCGGCCCCGCCCGCGGACTCGGGGCAGGGGTGCGCACCCGCACCACGCTCAACAAGCGCGACTTCGCCGACATCACGGTGATCGCGGTCGAGTCCCCGACCCGGATCGTCGAGGAGAGCGTCGGCGCGGGTGGCAAGCGGCGCAGCCACGGCACGTTCGCGCTCGAGCCGGTCGGCGCGGACGCCACGCGGGTCAGCTTCACGCTCACGCCCCTGGCGCTGCCGGCGTCCGAGCGGGTGGTCTGGCCGGTTCTCCGAATCTGGTTGCGTCGCCAGACGCAGCGCGCCATGCTCCGGCTTGCCGGGATCTTCGCCGGTGAATCCGCCCGCACGAAAGGCTGACACATGGCTGCGTCCCTCTTCACCGCCGGCGACGAAGGCTTCGACGCAGGACGGGTGCCGTGGAACGTCGCCGTCGACCAGCAGCCGGCGGCTGTCGTGGCCGCCACGAGCGCCGACGACGTGGCTGCCGCCGTGCGGCAGGCCCGCGAGCGCGGGTTCCGCGTCATGATCCAGAACACCGGCCACGCTGCGTCTCACCGGCACGACCTCAGTGACGTCGTCCTGGTCCGCACGCACGGACATCACCGACGTGGTCGTGGACGCCGACGCAAAGGTCGCGCGCGTGGGGGCCGGCGCCCAGTGGCAGGCGGTGGCGGACGCCGCCGCACCGCACGGCCTCGCGGGGCTCGCGGGCTCGTCCGGTGGCGTCGGCACGGTCGGCTACACCCTCGGCGGTGGCATCGGCTGGCTCGGACGCGCACACGGATTCGCGTGCAACCGTGTCATCGCAGCAGACGTGGTCCTCGCCGACGGGTCGACGAAGCGGATCGATGACGCGAGTGACCCCGACCTGACCTGGGCGTTGCGCGGAGGTGGCGGCAGCTTCGCCGCCGTGACCGCGCTCGAGATCGGTCTCGTCGACGCCCCCCAGATCTACGGCGGCACCCTGTTCTTCCCGGCGGAGCGCGCGGCGGAGGTGTTGACCGCCTGGAGGGCGTGGACCGACTCCGTCCCCGAGACCGTCACGTCGACCGGTCGAGTCATCAACGTTCCACCGTTCCCGGAGGTTCCGGAACCCCTGCGTGGCAAGTCCTTCGCCATCGTGCAGGCCGTGCTGCTGATGGGCGAGGCGGAAGCGTCCGACCTGCTGGCACCGCTGCGCGCCCTGGGACCGGGCATGGACACCTTCGCGGTCATGCCAGCCAACCAGCTGGGGACGATCCACATGGACCCGCCGGGACCCGCGCCGGCAGACCTCGAGGGCTGGTTGCTCCACGCCTTCGATGACGCCGAGATCGCGGCGGCAGTGGCGAACTCCGGACCGGGGTCACCCTTCGTGGGGCTCCAGGTGCGACACATGGGCGGGGCGTTCGCGCGTCCCTCCACGGCTTCGGGCGCGCTCGACCCGGTGGACGAACCGTTCCTGATGTATGCGGTCGGGATCACGCCGGACGCCGAGGCGGGCAAGGCTGTCCGCGGCGCGATCGAGGCGTTGCACAGCTCGCTGGGCAGTGCGGTGTCATCGCGTCGGCTGATGAACTTCGCCGAGCACGCCGACACGTCGGCGCTTCACACACCGGACGCCGGGGCGAGGCTGGCCGAGGTTCGCGCCACCTACGACCCGGACCGGGTCTTCGTGGCCGCCCACGACGTCGGCTGAGCGCAGGCTCGCCGAGTGTCTCCCCGAGGGACACTCGACTCCGTCGCCCTGAGGGACACTTGACGCCGTCAGGTGTTCTGGAGGATCCCCGGGTCCGCGGCGACGGCCAGCGCGGTCAGCGCCAGGGCCTTGGCGCCGTCCAGCATGGTCTTGTCGCCCTCGGGTGAGCGGCAGGCGGCGGCGAACTCGTGCTGGTGGTTCACCGCCGGGTAGGAGTACACCGCCATGTCGGCGTGCAGCCCGGGAACGCGCTGGCTCACGTTGCCGAAGTCGGTGGAACCCGCAGGACTGTCACCCTCGGGGTCGGCGGCGAACTCCCGGCCGATGGCCTCGCACGCGGCCGCGAACGTGTCGACGAGTCCCTTGTTCGGCTTCAACGACTCGTACACGTACCCGTTCACGCTGATCTCGACCTCGGTGTTGGTCGCCCGCGCCGCACCCTCGAGGCAGTTGCGCACCTTCGTGCGCAGATCTTCGAGGTCGTCCATGTCGATCGCGCGCAAGTAGTAGGACGCCACGGCGCGCTCGGGGATGACGTTGGCCGCCTCACCGCCCTCGGTGATCACACCGTGCACCTGCTGCCACTTCTTGAGGTACTGACGAAGCAGGCCGATGTTCGTGTACCCGGCGACGACACCGTCCAGAGCGTTGCGGCCGAGATGAGGTGCACCCGACGCGTGGGAGGCATGCCCGGTGTAGACGGCGACCCACTCCTCGATCGCCAGGCTGGTCGGCCCGTACTCGTCGTACGGGGTCGGGTGCATCATCAGTGCGACGTCGGCGTCGTCGAACGCCCCCGCGTCGATCAGCTCGACCTTGCCCCCACCGACTTCCTCGGCGTGGGTGCCGAGCACGGTGAGGCGCATGTCGGCGGCGTCCACCAGCGGCGCAAGAGCCATGCCGGCGCCGAGGCCCGACGACGCGATGATGTTGTGGCCGCAGGCGTGCCCCACCACGGGCAATGCGTCGTACTCCGCACAGATCACCACGTGCGTCTTGCCGCTGCCCACGCGTGCCGCGAAGCTCGTCGGCTGGCCGTAGCTGTGACGTTCCACCTCGAAGCCGTGCTTCTCGAGCAGTGCCGCGCAGCGTTCGGCGGCGCGATGCTCGTCGTACGAGAGCTCGGGGTCGGCGGAGATCTCGTGCGAGAGGTTCACCAGCTGGTCGGCCATGCCGTCGACGGCAGTGGTGATGGTCGAGACGTCATCTGAGGTGAAGGCCATGGCCCAGATCCTGCCCTATGCGCTCAGGGCCGCGTCATCCGATGATGGCGGCGGTGACCGTGCCGTCCTCCAGGTACACGTTCACCCGATCGGTGCGGTAGTCCATCGTCAGCGCGTAGCACTCGCCGTCGCGTGCCGGCGACCCTGACGGTGAACGCGTTGTCCTTCGCCAGCTTCTCGGCCTCCTGCTCGGTGAGCCCGAGGTACTGGTCGGTGTCGGGCCCCGCGTCCGACGGCTCAGCCGGACCCCCGCCGCCGAGACAAGGGCTGCCGGACGGCTCGAAGTCGGTCGGTGACGCCGAGGGCGCGACTCCCGCGTCCGTGTCGTTGTCACCGCAGGCACCGACGGCGAGACACGCACCGAGCACCATGATCGGGACCAGCAGTGTGCGGCGGGGCATGTCAGGTGCGGATCAAGGCCCGCACACGGTCGGCGACCGCACGTTTGTCGGCCCGCAGCTTCGGCAGGGCTCCGTCGAAGGGCTCGCTGAAGCTGCGCTGCCAGGGGACGACGGTGTCGAGGTCCGGTGGTGCCGCCCAGCCCGATCCCGCATCGATCAGAGTGGTGGGGTCGACCATGGAGTGGTCTCCACCGATGGGCAGCACGACGCCCCAGCCTCCGTTGGCGGCACCGATCAGCTGCGGATGGAACCGCGTCGTCACCCATCGCGAGCGTGGCGGGGTCGGGAAGCCGTGCCGCCACATGATGGAGAAGGGCAGCACCTCCACCAGCGGAAGCCGCTCACGGAGCAGACCGGCGATACCCGAGTCGTCGGGGGGCAGGCTCTCGACGACGACCACCCGGCTCTGGTCGACCCGCCACTCCTTGAAGGTGCGCGCGATGTAGTCGGCCACCTCGTCGAGCGGTTGCGTGAGGAAGTCGCCCTGCACGTTGACCAGTGTCTGGACCGGAAAGCGCTGATCCTGCTCGGTGAGCTGCGGGTGCAGGAAGGCGTCGTCGCCGGTGAAGGTTGCATGGGACGCCTCGGCCGACACCAGCGCGTGAGAGGCCTGGTCCCGGACGTCGAGGACGTCGAATCCGGCGAGCAGCTTGGTCAGCGCGGGAACCGCCTCGGGATCCGCCGGCACCAGACCCGCGCCGGTGAGGGCCGTGCGGGTGCCGTACCGCTCCGCCATCGCAGCAGCGGCGGCCAGCAAGGTGAGGTTGCGCGGCCAGGTGCTGGCCAGGTACCCACCACCGATCACGTGCACCACGTCCACGTGCTCGAGGAACTCGATGCCGGAAGCCTCACGCGGGATCAGTCCGGGATTGCCGACGACCTCGCGCCCGAACGCCAGGGTGTCGTCCGCGGACTCGGAGGGAGCGTTCAGGACCGCGTGGTACAGCGAATCCACGAACCGCACGTTCGGGTGGCTGTCGCCGTGCAGGACGGCGCTCTGGCCGGGGCGGGGACTGTCGACCCACACCTCGGCCGACGGCATGGTCTGTGCGAGGTAGCGGAGCCAGGCGGAGGTGATGAACTCGTCGCCGAAGTTGGGAAAGCCGCTCGTGCCGATGAGATAGATCACCGGCTTGCTCGAACTGTTCGTCACCACACGCTCCCACGCCGTCGGAATTGCGCTCCACCCTACGGATCCGCCCGCCCGGTGGAAACGGGTGAGCGCCTCAGTGCTCCCGCGAGCGCCTCCGGCGTCGCACGACGTCGGACACCGCCCGCACGGGGCGGGTGAGCCGCCACGACGTGCTGGCCAGCAGCTCCTGTTCCCGCGTGCGGGCCCTGGCCACGTCCGCGAGAAGCTCGCGCTCACGTGTCTCGCCGTGCATGGCCGCCTCGTGGACCACCTGGTACCGACCGTTGCGCCCCCGTACGTCGTTGAGCCACGCGAAGTCGATCGGTCGCGGCCGCGCCGAGGGAGCCTCGGGACGGTAGTCCCATGCGGGGAAGTCCTCCGAGTACATGGCGATGAGAACTTCCAGGGCCGTCGCGGTCACCAGGTCGGGGTGGTAGGCGACGATCGTCTCGTTGATCCGTGGCGCCGGCCCCGCGGTGATGCCATGGGACGCGAGATGCTCCTGCACGGCGGCGAGCCCCTCGGCGAGCGACTCCTGGCGGAGCGTCAGCACCGGGCCCGCGGGGCGTCGGCCGAGCAGCAGGTGCTGGGGCCAGAAGTGGACGTCGAAGCCCTTCCACCCGTTCTCGTCGACGTGCGCAGCCAGAGCACAGATGTACGTCTCGAACAGCTCTGCCACCTGCTCCGGCGACTCGACGTCCCCCTCGACCCGGGGCACCGACGCGGGCAGCCGGTCGGAGTAGTAGGGCTCGGCATTGAGGTACTTGCCTGACCACGCGGAGAACGCCCTGGTGACCGGGTGCCGCACCGGCTGCACGGTGAGGACGTCGGTGGACTCGAGTGCGTCCTTGCGCTCGTCGTCACCGAGGTTGTTCCAGGCGTAGCGCAGGTCGACGCGGACGTCCCACACCGTCTGGAAGGGCGCCGACTCGCTCCACAGCGACCGTCGGGTCAGCGCGTCGACGTCGACTCCGTGCAGGGGGAGCAACCACCACCGCAGACTCGTTCCTGCCGCCTTGGGATTGCCGGCCACCATCAGCCGCGACTGCGGGAAGAACATCGACGTGCGCAACGAGTGGTACTGGAACGGGTCGCGGTCCTCGGTCATGGCCCGGTCACGATAGCGCGCTGCAGCACCCACCTATGATGGCTTGGCAGCGAGCTGGGAGGAGTGCTGTGCCGTCAGAGCCCCTCGAGGACGCCCCCGACACCTTCGACCACCTGTCGGTGGCCGCCGTGGTCGTCACCTACAACCGCCAGGAGTTCCTGGCCGACCTGCTTCCGTCGCTCCTCGCCCAGACCCGGCCGCTGCAGGCCATCTACGTCGTCGACAACGCCAGCACTGACGGGACGCGTGAGTTCCTCGACCGGGAGTACGGCGACAACCCGGTGGTGCGGCGCATCGACCTGGCCGAGAACTCCGGCGGGTCCGGAGGCTTCCACGCCGGCGTCGTGGCCGCCTTCGCCGACGGGCACGACTGGTTCTGGCTGATGGACGACGACGTCATCGCCCTGCCGGACGGGCTCGCCGGACTGCTGCCCTTCACCCCCAAGGGCGGCTGCATCCACGGCCGGCGCATCGACTTCCACGGTGGCGCCTTCTTCTGGCAGCCCCGTATCAACGAGTACCTCGGAATCCCCCTGCCGTACCTGCGCGATCCCTTCAGCGAGGGCAAGGACAGCTTCGAGACCAACTCGGGGGTGTTCGAGGGGATGTTCGTCTCACGGGAGGTGGTGGCCGAGATCGGCCCACCGGATCCTCGCTTCTTCATCACCTGGGACGACGCCGTCTACGCGCTGCTGGCGTCGCGGGTGACCAAGGTGCTGTACGTCGACCACTTCGCCCTGAAACGCCAGCGCGAGCAGCGACAGGTGTCGCTGGCCGTCCGTCACCTCAACGACGGGTCGGACCTGTTCCGGTACCACGTGATGCGCAACCGCGGCTACATGACGCACTACCTCAAGCACCTCGGCACCTACCACCGCATCGGCTTCGGGGCGGGGACCGCCCTGACCTTCCTCAAGGAGGAGGTCCGACTGGTGTACGTCGAGCACACGCTCAGCGGCACCGGCACCCTGATCCGCGGCTGGCGCGAGGCCCGCAGGATCGCCCGCGCGCCCTGGAAGCCCCCGGACCGCCGGGTGCTGGCGGGCAGCTGAGGACCGATATCCTCGGTGACTGCTAGTCCCCCATCGAAGCGGAGCACCTGTGACAGACCTGGTCATCGTCGGTTCCGGGTTCTTCGGGCTCACCGTCGCCGAGCGGGCGGCGCGTGAGCTGGGCCTTTCGGTCCGGATCCTGGAGCGTCGGTCCCACCTCGGCGGCAACGCCTACAGCGAGGCCGACCCGGAGACCGGGATCGAGGTCCACCGCTACGGGGCGCACCTCTTCCACACGTCCAACGAGCGGGTCTGGGAGTACGTCAACCGGTTCACCGCCTTCACCGGCTACCAGCACCGGGTGTGGACGAAGTATCAGGACAAGATCTACTCGATGCCGATCAACCTCGGCACGATCTGCTCCTACTTCGGGAGGGCCTTCACGCCGGAGGAGGCTCGCGCACTGGTGGCCGAGCAGGCCGCGGAGTTCGACTCGGACACGGCGTCCAACCTGGAGGAGAAGGCGATCTCCCTGATCGGCCGCCCCCTCTATGAGGCGTTCATCCGCGGGTACACGTTGAAGCAGTGGCAGACCGACCCCAAGGAGCTGCAGGCGGAGATCATCACCCGGCTGCCGGTCCGCTACACCTTCGACAACCGCTACTTCAACGACACCTACGAGGGCCTGCCGGTCGACGGGTACACCGCCTGGCTCGAGCGCATGGCCGACCACCCGAAGATCGAGATCGAGCTCGACACCGACTTCTTCGACCACAAGGACGAGCTGGTCGGCCAGGTCCCCGTGGTCTACACCGGTCCGGTCGACCGCTACTTCGACTACACCGCCGGTCGGCTCGGCTGGCGCACCCTCGACTTCGAGCGTGAGGTGCTCCCCACCGGCGACTTCCAGGGAACCTCGGTCATGAACTACGCCGACGAGGACGTCGCCTACACCCGGATCCACGAGTTCCGACACTTCCACCCCGAGCGTGACTACCCCTCGGACAAGACCGTCGTCATGCGTGAGTTCTCGCGCTTTGCCGAGGCCGATGACGAGCCGTACTACCCGATCAACACCGCGGACGACCGGGCGCGCCTCCTCGAGTACCGGGACCTGGCCGCGTCCGAGCCGGGAGTCCTCTTCGGAGGTCGCCTCGGCACCTACAAGTACCTCGACATGCACATGGCGATCGGGTCGGCGCTGTCGCGCTTCGACAACGTCCTGCGGCCGCACTTCACCGAGGGGACGCCCCTCGTCAGCGGAGGAGTCACAGAGTGAGCGACACCAGCACGCTGCCCACCGGCGAGAGCGGGACCAACGTGACGACCGAGGTGCTGCAGCGCCTGGTCCTGCCGGCCGACGCCGACTACGACACCCTTCCGCTGTACGTCGAGAAGGGCGAGATCAGGCCGCGGTCAGAGACCAAGGCCGCCGACGACGTGGAGTCCGAGGCGTACGAGCAGGTGCACCCCGACCTCGTCACCGGGCGCCACTCCATGACCGTCCCCGCCGGCGACCGGGTCTCGTTCGCCACCTACTTCAACGCCTTCCCCGCGGGGTACTGGCACCGCTGGACGAACGTGTCCCACGTGACCCTCCAGGTGCAGATCTCGGGCACCGGTGACGTCCTGGTGTACCGGTCCAACTCCCGAGGTGACCAGCAACGGGTCGACAAGCAGCGCGTCGAGGGCTCCGGCACGGTGGAGTTCGTGCTGCCGCTCACGAACTTCGGTGACGGCGGGTGGTACTGGTTCGACGTGGTCGCGGGAACGGTCGAGGTCACGGTCGAGGGTGCTCACTGGGCTGCTGAGGTCCCCCCGCACGAGCACGGAAACATCTCGGTCGGCATCACCACGTTCAACCGTCCCGACTACTGCGTCGAGGTGCTGCGGACTCTCGCCGCCGACGACGACACGCTTGCCCGCATCGACACCATCTTCGTGATCGACCAGGGGAACAAGCTGGTCGAGGAGGACCCCGGTTTCGGCGAGGTGGCCGAGCGGCTCGGGCAGCGGCTCGCCATCGTGCGGCAGCCCAACCTCGGCGGTTCGGGCGGGTTCTCACGCTCGATGTACGAGACCGCCTTCGGGACGACCAGCAAGTACGTGCTGCTGCTCGACGACGACGTCCTGGTGGAGCCCGAGGGAATCATGCGTGCGGTGACCTTCGCCGACCTGGCGCGGCAGCGGGTGATCGTCGGCGGCCAGATGCTCAACATGCACGTGCGTTCGATGATCCATGCGTGGGGCGAGAAGGTGAACCGCTACCGCTGGTTCTGGGGACCGGCACCGCACACCCGAAACGCGCTCAACTTTGCCACCAACCCGCTGCGGGCCACTCGATGGCTGCACCGCCGGATCGACGTCGACTACAACGGCTGGTGGATGTGCCTGATCCCCACCAGTCTCATTCACGAGATCGGGCTGGCGCTGCCGATCTTCATCAAGTGGGACGACGCCGACTTCGGTCTGCGCGCGCAGGAGGCCGGGACGCCGACGGTGACCCTTCCGGGGGCGGCCGTCTGGCACGTGCCGTGGACGGACAAGGACGACACGATCGACTGGCAGGCCTACTACCACGCCAGGAACCGGTTGGTGGCCGCGCTGATCCACACGCCGTACCCGCGCGGTGGCCGGCTGCTCCCGGAGTCGATGGCGGTGCAGCTCCAGCACGCCATGTCCATGCGCTACAGCGCAGCAGAGCTGCGGCTGTGGGCTCTGGAGGACGTGCTCTCCGGGCCGGGGCACATGCACCGTGACCTCCCGACCCGGCTCGCCGAGATTCGTGCCTATCGGGCCAGCGAGCCTGACGCCATCGTGGAGACCGACCCCGATGCCTTCCCGCAGCCGAAGCGCCGCAAGCCTCCGAAGCGAGGCAAGGACCCGACAGAGCCGCGCGGCCTCGTCGGTCGTGTCATGACCGCGGGGGTCGGCGCGCTCAAGCAGTTCCGAGGCGTCAACCCCATGAGCGAGCTGCGACCCGAGGTGCACGTCCCCGCGATGGACAGTCGCTGGTGGCTGCTGAGCCAGTTCGACTCCGCGGTCGTCACGACGGCCGACGGGGCCGGGGCCTCGTGGTACAAGCGTGACCCCAAGCGGTTCACCGACATCATGCGCCGCAGCATCGCCGTCCACCAGAAGCTCGCGACCCAGTGGGAAGAGCTCGCCAAGCAGTACCAGGACGCGGTTCCCGAGCTGACCGATCCGAAGGCGTGGACCGAGACCTGGAACAGCGGTGAGCGCTGAGCCCGGCGAGACCCGCTCGCGCAACGGCTCGGACGCCGCCGGCACCAGACGGGTGTTCCTGCACGTCGGTGCACCCAAGACAGGGACCACGTACCTGCAGGGCATCCTCTGGCGCAACCGTCAGCAGCTGCGGAAGGCCGGCCTCCACGTCGTCGGCGACGCCCGGGGCGACCACTATCGGGCGGGCAACGACATCCGCGGCGTGGAGTTCAACCCCGACGATCCTGGGCCGAACTGGACCGGGAGCTGGGACCTCCTCGCTGACCTCGCGGTGAAGAGCGAGGCGCCGAGCACGGTCATCTCCGACGAGCACCTGGCCGCGCTGTCACCGGAGCAGGTGAAGCGGGCGGTCGAGAGCCTGGCTCCGCGTGAGGTCCACGTCGTCTACACGACCCGCAACCTGGGCCGGCTGCTGCCGTCGGAGTACCAGGAGTACGTGAAGCACCGGTCCCGCTTGTCCTACCGCGAGTGGGTCAGCAAGGTGTTCGGGTCACGGAAGAAGGGCCCGGGGCGCTGGTTCTGGCTCGTGCATGACCCGGTGGACGTCGTGCGCCGCTGGACGTCGGCGCTGCCCCCCGTGCGGTTCCATCTCATGACGCTGCCGCCCCCAGGTTCGCCGAAGGACGAGCTCTGGACGCGGTTCGCCCAGGTGGTCGGCGTCGACCCCGCAGCCGCCGCCGACTTCGAGGTCGCCGCCAACGACTCGCTCGGCATGGCTGAGGCCGAGGTGCTGCGCCGGGTCAACATCGCGCTTCCGGAGTCGTTTCCCCGGTGGCACCACAGTGGCATCGCCCGCGACATCCTGGCCAGTCGAATCCTCGGCCCCCGCTCGCGCTCGGGGCGACCCGCGCTTCCGGAGTCGCTCGCACGTGAGGTGCTCGAGCAGACGGCCCGCAACATCGAGGGCCTGTCCGAGTCCGGCTGCCACGTGGTGGGTGACCTGAGCGTCCTCGAGGTCACGGAGGATCTCACCGACGGTGAAGCCGAACCCACCGAGTCCGAGATCATCGACGCGGCGGTCGACGGGATCGCTGGTCTCCTCGTCGAGATGGGCCGGATGCGCGACGACCGGCGACGCACCGAGAACCGGCTACGTCGACAGATGCGGGGGTCTGCGTCGCTGCTGAAGTACCGTGCAAAGGCGGCGGCCCTGGCCGATCGGACGGCGGTGGGATCGTCACTGCTCAACCGGTACCGGGCCCGTCGCTCACGCACCCGCTGACGCACCGGCCTGTGAGGACGGTCTGATGGGGATGTGCGCCGAGCTTGCCGGCACGAAGGTCCACAACGGCGACTAGCCGCGCGTTCCCCGGGCGAGCTCTGCGACCAGGCCGCCCACGGCCCCGGTCGCGGCCACCGCGAGGTCGGCATCCGACGGCACCTCGGCGGCCGGACCGGTCTCACCGGCCTGAGGACGCAGCTCGTCGAGGTCGCCGACCACGTGCACGCCCGCGTCAGTGACCGCGGCGATCAGTCGTTCGGACTCTCGCTCGGCCCACGGTGCCGCTTCCGGCGGAGGGAGCACCTTCGGCTCCGCCGAGCGCCGAGGGGCGAGCACCTTCCGGGCGAGCACTGCGCGCACCGCCTGGTTGTACTGCTTCTCGGACAGCTCGAGCGGTTCGATCGCCTCGTTCACGCGCCTCATCAGCTCGGCGGAGACCTCGCCGAGCGACTCGTTCGACGGCTTGACCTGTGCCACGTCCACGTCCGGCAGCGACAGCGCCTGCGCGAACCGCTGCCACAGCAGCAGGGGGTCCGCACCCGCGCGAGGCACGGTGATCACGTAGACGTGTTCGGAACCGACCACCTTCGACCAGCGTTTGAGGATCGCCTCGAGGTCATGCTGGGACCAGAAGTTCCTGGTGGCCGGATGTCCCCCGTGGCCGGCGATGACCGCCCCCGAGTACTCCGGCCAGGTCCAGGTCTTGCGGTGCTGCGTCGACTGCTGCCACTGCGCCGGAAGTGAGCGCAGCACGTCGCGGACCGTGATGTGGACGCGGACCTCGGCGTCCCCGAAGGCGCGAACGGCACGCTTGACCGCCGCGGGGTTCGCCCGGCAGAGCGTCTCCATCGAGACGAGGGCGTCCGCCCCTGACCATGCGAGGAGGGTGTCGGCCATGGTCTGCCACAGCCGACCGTCGGAGGTACCTCGGATGGCGTCCTGGGCTGCCCTGATCTGCTCACGTGGACCGGGTGTGAGCAGACCCTCCTGTTCCAGTGCCGCCCGGTTCTCGTCGAGCATGGCTTGCAGGTAGGTGGTGCCCGACTTGGGCTCGCCGATGTGCAGATGGATCGTCGGGCTCATGCGTCCCGCTCGGACTGCTGTCGCCCCGCACGCTGCTGCTTGCGCCCCCCGGACGTGAGGTCCTTGCGCTTGCGTTCGGCAACGTCACCGCCGAAGGCCGTCAGCGCTGCGACGGCGAACGCCAGCAGGTCCGACTCGGGCAGCTCCTCCGGCCACACGAACGGAGCACCGAGGCTGAGCTGCGGCTGCAGGTCGGCGAGGTCACCGACCACCCGGACGTCAGCGGCTTCGAGCTCGCGGAGCACCCGTGCGGACTCCTGTCGCACCCAGTCGTGGTACTCGTCCGGAACCCGGAGGCTCGGGTGCGGATCGGGGATGTCGGGAAGCACCTGGTGGGAGAGGGCGCGGTTGATGCCGTGCTGGTAGGTCCATGTGCTCATGTCGGTGGCGTCCGCCTGCTCGTTGATCCTGCGCAGCAGCTCGGTGCCCGTCGGGCCCAGGGACTCGTTGCTCGGGGTCTTGTCGTTCAGGTGCGTGACGTCGATCTGCATGGCGGACGCGAAGCGTCGCCACAGCTCTCCGGGGTCGGTGCCACGCGGAGGGACCGTGACGACCGTGACGTTCTCGCGTCCCACGACCTTGGCCCAGTCGGCGGCGATGCGCCCGATGTCCTGGCGCTTCCAGAAGTGCCCCTTGACCCTCGTGGGCCGCTTCGCCGTCAGCCCCTTGAGGTACTCGCGGTAGGTCGTGCTCCGTCCGTTGCGGACGGCGGTCTGCCACTGCGCGGGCAGCACGCGGGCGAGGTCGCGTGCCCCCAGCACGACGGTGACGTCGCTGGGGGAGAGGTCGTCGACGATGGTGCGGATCTGCGGTGGGTCGGCGAACGAGATGAACTCCACCGACAGGATCGCGCGTGGCCCGGACCACTGGTGCAGCCGCTCGGCCATGAGCTTCCAATGGCCCTCGATCGACCCGAGGTGGCTGCCACCCTTCATCTTGAGGACGTCGCGCACGGCCTCGACCTGGTCCGACCAGGGCATCGGGTAGGCGATGCCCTGACGCGCGAGCTCGTCGTGGTTGTTGCCGAGCATGCGCTGGACGTACGTGGTGCCCGTCTTCATGGCGCCGATGTGCAGGCAGACGGCTGGGGCGGTCATGAGGCCCTCCCGGTGCCGATCGGAGCATCCTGATCGCGGCCGATCCGTCGCAGCAGCGCGGTGATGGCGCGGACGCCCACCTCCACGACGGCTTCATCGCTGACCTCGACGCCGTCGACCGATGCGCCCGGTGACTCGAGATCGGCGAGGTCACCGTGCAGGCTCACGGGCATGGCGGCAAGGGTCTGGACGATCTCGCGGGAGCGTGCAGCGGCCCATGCCTGGTCATCGGGCGACAGCACGATGGGGCCGGACTGCTCGGAGCGAGGCAGCACCCGCTGGGCGAGGAACTGCTTGACGTACGCCCGGTAGGCGGGCCACTCCACGGTGTCGGCGAGCTCGGTGTTGAGTCGTCGCAGGAACTCGGTCTCGACCATGCCGAGCGAGGCGTTGGCCGAGCTGTCGGCCACCTGGTCAGGCGTCAGGTCGACCCGGAGCACCTCGGCGAAGCGGTGCCACAGCTGTCCAGGTCCGGTACCCCGCGGAGGCACCGTCACCAGGTGCAGGCGATCGGCGGGGACGGCCTGCTGCCAGCGCCTGAGCACGCCGACGAGGTCCTGCCAGAACCAGAAACCGGAGCCGGGGTCGTCGTCATCGGCACGGGCGCGGGCGCGGGTGACGTACTCGGACAGCGAGAGGCTCCGGCCGTTCTTGATCGTCTCCTGCCAGTTGGCGGTGAGCTGACGCCCGAGATCACGGGCGGTGACGACGACCTCCACGGGACGGTCGGCGAAGGCGGCGATGATCGTCTGCACCTGCTCGGCGCTCGCCACCGTGAACGTCTCGTGGGAGATGAGGGCCGTGCCGGGCCAATCGGCGACCTCGCGGACGGTCTCCTGCCAGGTGCCTGCGGCCCGCTCGTCCTCGTGGCCGCGAAAGGGCCGCTCGAGCACGTCCTGGGCGGGCAGGAAGTGGTCGGGACGGCTGCCCGGGTACAGCAGCCCCTGCGCCCGCAGAGTCGGACGGTTCGCGTGGAGGACCCGCTGCAGGTACGTGGTACCGGTCTTGGGCAGACCGATGTGCAGGACGACGGAACGCGAGGACGGCACCCCGCAACCTTATCCGCGAGCCCGCAGCTGACCGGCGAGCGCCCGCAGCGGCTTCCTGTCCGCAGTCCGCGGCGGATCCGCCAGCCACCGCACCAGCGCTGCTGCTGCTGCCACCGCTGCCTCGGCCTCGGCGTCAGGGGGGACGTCGTCCAGGTCGCGCCGACCACTGTCAGGCGTGTCGGAGGAGATCAGCTCGGAGGGACTGCCCACGACGTCGAACCCACCGGTCTCCACCAGCGCTCGCAGCTCGTCGGACCATCTGCGGGCGTCGGTGCGCTGCTCCGGGCTGAAGCCGTAGGCCGTCGAAGAGCGACCCGGACCAGTGACCGACTCGGACAGGTAGCGCTTGACGACCGAGCGGTAGACGGAGGGGCTGAGCTCACCCTGCAGCTCGGTGTTGATCCGTCGCAGCAGACGCGCCTGCGGGGGCCGCAGCGAGACGTTGCCTCTCGGTTGCACGGACTCGAGGTCGACAAGACCCGCGTCGAACCCCACGACCTCGGCGAACCGACGCCACAGCGTGTCCCGCGGCGCCCCCGGCTGCGGGATGGTGATCACGTGGATGCGGTCGCGGGGGACGACTTCGGCCCACTGCGTCAGGATCCGGACGGCGTCCTGCTGACGCCAGAAGCCGCTCGGCTCGCTGGAGCGGGAGGCGTCCTTCTCGAGGGTCTGGGCGAAGTGACGCGCGAAGCTGACCCGACCACCGTTCTTGAGGCGCTCCTGCCACACGGCAGGCAGCTGCCGTTCGAAGTCGCGGACGGTGAGGACGATGTGCAGCTCGGCCGGCTCGAGGTCCGCCGCAGCCCGTCGCATGTGCGCACCGGTGGCGAGGGTGAACAGCTCGTGGGACAGCACCGCGCTGCCCGACCAACGTCGCGCCTGGCGGGACAGCTTCGCCCATGCGCCGGGGACCTTGCGGTTCTCCCGTCCCATGAAGAGGTGCTCGGTGAGGTCCTGCGCCGCCCAGAAGTGGGCGGACGCGGGACCCGGGTACAGAACTCCCTGATCGCTCAGGGCCTTGCGGCTGGCCCAGAGCACGCCCTGCAGAAAGGTCGTCCCCGTCTTTGGCAGCCCCACGTGCAGGTAGACGCGTCCCGCCCCACGTGCCACGTGCCTGCCTCCTCGACTCGCCGTCAGCCTAACCGGGACGTCGCCGACCGGACGGAGCTGCGGCCGAGCACCGACCGCTGAACGTCGCGTTCCATTTGGTGGCCGTCACGCTGCTGACCCGGCACCTCGCACATGATGTGGGGATTCGACGACAGGACAGGACCATGGCGCCCCCACCCGAGCAAGGTCTCCGACCCGAGGTCTTCAGCCGTCACCCGCTGAGCGAGGACGACCTCGACGCCATCCATGCGCAGGCGATGCGGATCCTGGAGGACATCGGCACCGAGGTGCACAGCGACACGATGCTGCGCATGCTCGAAGAGGCGGGGCAGCGGGTCGAGGGGACGCGCGTCCGCTGGGACGCCGGATTCGTGATGGAGCAGCTGGCGCAGGCGCCGGCGCAGTTCACGCTGCAGGGTCGCGACCCACGGCACTCGGTGACGATCGGCGGCGGCAGCCTGGTGCACACCCCGACCGGGGGATCACCCTTCGTGTCGGATGACGAACGGGGGCGGCGGGACGGCGACATCGCCTCGTACGTCGAGCTGGTGAAGATGGCGCACGCGTCCGACGTGCTGCCGGTGCTGCAGAGCGGGACGACCGAGGCGCAGGACCTGTCAGACCTCAGCCGTCACCTGGAGATGGACTACGCGATCCTGCGCTGGAGCGGACGGCCGTTCATCCTCTACGGCGCCACGGGCCCCCGGACGCGTGACGGCCTGGCCCTGGCGGCCATCGCCGCCGGCGGTGAAGAGGCACTCGTACGCCAGCCGGCCGTGATCGGCATCGTCAACCCCAACAGTCCGCTGGTGTGGGACACGCTGATGGTCGAGGAGCTCATGGCGCTCGCCGAGCTCGGTCAGCCGGTGGCGATCACCCCCTTCCTGCTGGCGGGGGCGTCCGCGCCGGTGACGCTCGCCGGTGGGCTCTCGCTGCTCGTCGCCGAGACGCTCACGGGTGTGGCGATGGCCCAGCTCGTCCGGCCGGGGGCGCCGTGCATCCTCGGGACGTTCCTCAACGGCGTGGACATGCGCTCGGGCGGCCCGTCGCTCGGGCTGCCGGAGTCGACGCTCGCCACGATGGCCGGGGGGCAGCTCGCCCGCCGGTACGGTCTGCCGCTGCGTGGTGGCGGGGGCCTGTGCTCGGGACTCGCGCTCGACGCGCAGACCGCGACCGAGAGCACCATGTCGCTCTGGGCGACCTACCTGGCGGAGTGCGATCTGGTGGTGCACGCAGCGGGCTGGCTCGAGGGTGGCCTGGTGGCGTCGTACGAGAAGCTGGCCCTCGACCTCGAGGTGCTCGCGATGTTCGAGCGCATCCGCCAGGGAGTCGTCGTGGACGAGCAGCAGCTGGCGTACGACGTCATCGCCGAGCTGGGCCCGGGCGGGCTCTTCCTCGCTCACGAGCACACGCTGGAGCACTTCCGCACCGAGTCGTTCATGAGCCCGCTCTTCCGGTCCCAGGCGTATCCCACCTGGGTCAAGCTGGGCTCTCCCAGCGTGGCCAGCGTGGCCACCGCACAGTGGAAGCAGCTGCTCGAGTCGTACGAGGACCCCGGCATCGACGATGCGGTGGACGCCGAGCTGCGCGCCTTCGTGGACCGCCGCGCTGCGGAGCTGGACGCCTGAAGCATCGCCCACGGGTCCACCGATCGGTGATCGGAGCAGATTCGTCAGTTATGAGCCGAGTCGTGAGCCCGTGAGATGACCGAAACGCTCCGATCACCGGGGTTGGACGCCTGACGCATCGGCCCGCGCCGGTCACGGGTCCACCGATCGGCCCCTCAAGAGTGACGGCACCACTCGATCGGTGTACGTCATACCGGTGAGCCTCGTTGAGCTCGTCGCTCGCCTTTGCCACGCTGGGCCGAACCTTCGGTCAAGGAGCCCCCCATGCGTGCTGTGTCCCGAGTGTCGGCCGTCCTGGCAGTCGCTGCTGCATCGATCATCGCGATCGGGCCTGCTGCCGAGGCCAAGCCCGTCGACTGCCAGTACACCAAGGCGAAGAAGCTGGTGACCTTGACGATCGCCAACACCGAGTCCACCGGGTGGCTGGTGATCGAGCGCGAGTTCAACTCCACGCGGATCGGCTACGAGGTCGAGGGTGAAGGATGGAAGCGCTGCGAGGTGGCGCGCACCACGAACACCAACAAGGTGAAGGTCAACGGTTCGACCCTCTCCGAGGAGATCTACCTGTCCCTCGAGAACGGGCCGTTCACGCCCGGTGCCAGCAACGAGAAGTCCGGTGCTGCCGAGATCGAGTTCGAGATGAACCTGGGTGACGGCACCGACTCCCTGTGGCTGGTGGGTGGCGACCGGGACGACTTCCTCGGCTTCCCGAAGTCCGGCCAGGCGAATCTCAACGGCGACGCCGACGTCGATCTCGTGGCCAGGGGCCTCGACCGCTGGTACCTGCAGGGTGGTGCCGGCAACGACACCCTCAACGGGCGCGGTGCCCCTTCGGTGCAGATCTCGGGCGGTGAGGGCGCTGACCGGCTCTACGGCGGTCCCGGCGACGACGACCTGTGGGGGGACGACAACGGGGAGCCAGGGCGGGGCGACCTGCTGGTGGGCAACGGCGGCGACGACGACCTGTACGGATACCTCGGCGACGACAGACTGCTCGGCGGCGACGGCGACGACTGGCTGGTCGGCCACGAGGACCGCGACACCATGCGTGCCGGCGCAGGTGACGACGCCTTCTCGGCCATGGACAGCAAGGACGGCGCCGACCTTCTCGACGGCGGTCCCGGATCGGACCGCGCCTACTACGACGACCGCTCCAGCAACGTGAAGGTCAGCCTCAACGACCGCGCGGACGACGGTGGCAAGCGAGAGCGCGACAACGTGCGCCCAAGCGTCGAGCACGTGGCCGGAGGGTCCGGGAACGACACGCTGGTCGGCAGCTCGGTGTACAACGACCTCAACGGCAACGACGGGAACGACGTCCTGCGCGGTCTTGATGCGGAGGACTCACTCGACGGTGACCTCGGCAACGACTCGCTGTACGGGGGCCCGGGGGACGAGTGGTTCGGCAACGAGTCCGGCCTGGACAGGTACTTCGGCGACGCTGGGAACGACACGCTCTACGCCGGCTCGTCCAACGACGGGCGCGACGTCTTCAGCGGCGGCGCCGGGTACGACCGGATGTACTACGACCAACGCAGCAACGGTGTGACGATCGACGTCACCGACCCCGGCAACGACGGCGAACCTGGCGAGAACGACGACGTCAGAGCCGACTTCGAGTTCTTCGTGGGCGGGACCGGCTCGGACCTCATCGTCGGCACCAACGCCGCCAACTACATCTCCGGTGGAAGTGGTGCCGGGGCCGACGACCTCAGTGGCCGTGGTGGGGCCGACGACCTGTACGGCAACGACGGCAACGACACGCTCAACGGCGGCGAGGGTCAGGACGAGTTCTACGCCGGCGGCGGTGACGACATGGTCGAGGCCGAGGACCAGGGCGAGGACTACATCGACTGTGGCTCCGGAGTCTCCGACTGGCTCGCGTCGGCCGATGTGTTCGACACCTACTACAACTGCGAGATCGTCCCCGCCTGAGCCATCGCCTCGGCGCGCGTCTTGATGCCCAGCAGCATCTTGCGCTCCATGGCGAAGGTGACCGGCTGCAACGCTGCCCACAACGGAGCCAGCATCCGCGGGTAGGCGAGGCGCTGTCGACTGACCAGCCGGGTGGCACCTCGGTGTGGTTCGAGCAGCCACTGCCAGCTCGCGTTGGTCGAGAGGTCGGACGTGGGGCGTCCGGTGGCGGGATCGGCGCTCTGCAGCACCAGGTGGCGGCCGGCGTCCACCTCCACGACGACGAAGCAGGGGTAGCCCTCCGGCCCCATCCGGACGAGGTCACCGGGGGCGAGCTGCTGGTGCTCGGCCAGGATCGTGTCGGCGCTGTGCAGGTCGCAGCCGATGACGTTCTCGAGCCAGTCGTAGCTGTAGAGACCGCCGCGACCGTGACCGATCTGGACGAGCCACGACCAGACCTGGTCCGGTGGGGCGTGGATGGCGACCGACCGCGTGCTGACCCGCACCGGGTCCGGGACGATGTCATCGCCTGGCATGGCGCGGCGGACGTCGTCGAGCGTCGCACCCCACGTCTCGTAGCGACGGCGCAGGGAGCGGTCAGCCGCAATGACGGCGCCGGTGGCCAGCGCCGCACCGATCAGTGGACCGCGGGTTCTCATGGGACCAGTCAACGGCGCCCATGAGCCGGGGACGACGGTCGAAGGTCCCTCAGCGCGCTCGGTAGATCAGCGACGTCGTGCCGTCGGCCGTGGCCTGCGGTGGCGTGAGGGTCAGGGTCGTGCCGTCGACCGAGAAGTCGACATCGCCGTTGAGGACTGCGAGGACGGTCCCCTCGACCTGCATGGCGGGATCGGGGCAAGCCATCATGGTCGTGGCGATGGGGTCGAAGGTGATGACCGAACCCTCCACGGTGAAGGCACCGTTCCCCGTGTTGCAGCCCGGACGCACCTGGGCGCGTCCGTCCTCCCCGAGAAGCAGGGTCGACACGACCCCGGCCGGGACGCTGCCGGCGGTGTCGCCGGTGATGATCGTGTCGAGCTGCCACTTCGTGCCGGTGAGTGCGACGTCGGGCACGGCGACCTCCTCGTCGGTCAGGGTGATGACGGTTCCGTCACTGGTGAGGGTCAAGGTGTCGGCGTCCTGGGTCAGCGTCGGCTCGGACGACAGGAAGTCGGAGAGCCAGGTGTCCTGCTTCATCAGCGGCTCGGAGCAGCCCATCTCGGTCATGAAGAGGCTCCTGCGCCTTGAGCACGCCGTCGTCCCAGCTCGCGTCTCCGCCCATCTGGTTGCAGCCGGCGGACGCACCGATGCTGCCGTCGGAGAAGGTGAGCCGGATCGTCGAGCCCTTCACCAAGGGGGAGGGCGCCCCATCCACGGTGACGTCGTCGCCGACGTAGGTGAGCCCGACCAGGTCCAGCTGCGACGAGTCGTCGGGGGAGCTCGATGAGCTCGAGTCGCCGCAGGCGACGAGCGTGACGGTCGCGGTCAGGAGCAGGACCGGGGCGAGTGCGCGATGGGTTCTCATGCGGGTTGGACTCCCTCGGTGTGCCGACGGTTCCTACGCACATCGGGTGAACGTAGCGCCCGCGAGTGCGGTGCCTGGTGGACGTCAAGGCCCGCCGAGTGCGGTGCTGGTCGAGTGTGCCAAGGCACGCTCGACGCCGCGGAGGAGCTCGCATGGGGACACTCGGCCGGCTGTGTGCGTCCCGCAGGGGCACTCGGCCTCATGTCACGTGGTGCTTCCGCGGGCTGGCAGCAGGTCGTGGGACGCGAGGAAGTCGAGCTCGAGCTCGGCATGGGTGATCTTGTCGGTGACGGTGTTGGCATGGTGGCCCGCGTCGTACACGTGCAGGCGGACCGAACCCCCGCGCGCTGTCAGCTCGTCGGCGTACCAACGAACCTGTCGGATCGGGCAGGCACTGTCGTGCTCACCGGCGATGAGCAGCACCGGCGTGCGCACGGCGTCCAGGTAGGTCGACGGTGAACGCTCGCGGTAACGGTCGGGCACCTCGTTCGGGGTGCCGCCCATGATCGCGCGGTCGTACATCTGCTGCGACGGTGAGCAGTCCTCGTGGGTCATCACCGAGTCGCACACCGGGATGCCGCCGATCGCTGCGGCGAAGGTGTCCGGGTGCAGTCCGATCGCCAGCATCGCGACGTAGCCACCCCAGGACCAACCCTCGATGGCGCAGCGCCCGGGATCGGCCACTCCCATGTCGACGAGGTAGCGCAGACCGTCGACCACGTCGGTCACCTCGGGGATCCCGATGTTGCCGTCGTGGATGGCCGTGCGCCACGCGACGCCGAAACCCGTCGATCCCCGGTAGTTCACCTTCGCCACGGCCACCCCGTGGTCGACGAGGGTGGAGGTCCACGGGTCGTACGCGTCGGGTTCGGCCCACTCGGGACCGCCGTGCACGAGCATCACCGTCGGATGCGGTCCCTCGTGCGGGGGTGTCGCCACGAGCATGTGCGTCGTCTGCCCGGACGAGCCGACGAAGCGCAGACTTCGGTGTGGCGCCCCTGGCGGTGCCTCGCCGGGACCGGACAGCACCGTGTCGCCGTCGACCGTGCGGACGCGTGGCGCGCGGTCCCCGGCCTCCTCGCGCAGCCAGACCACGCCGTCAGGGCGGACCGCCGCCCCGGAGATGTAGCCGTCAGGATCGTGGACGAGGGTGCATCCGCCCGTGGACAGGTCCAGCCGGTACAGCTGGCACCGGCCCTCGTGCCAGTGGATCAGCAGGAGCGCGGACGCGTCCGGGTACCAGTCCGCGACGTCCACCTCACCCGGGAGGTCCAGCGGGTAGTCGCGGAGCTCTCCGGTGGTGGGACGCCACACGGCCGGCCGGTCGATCCCGTCGCGTTCGTGGATCAGCGCGACCCGCTGGTCGCCAGGTGCCGGGGACCACGACGCGACGCGGACGTTCAACCCTTCGTCGACGACCTCGCCGAGCACCTCGTCGGTGGACAGGTCGATGACCCGCAGTCCGAAGTGCAGCATGTCGCCGGCGTCAGAGTGCCTGAGGCACAGCAGTGAACCGTCGGTCGACAGCCCGCCGGGAGTGGTCTCCCACTCGCGGCCGAGCCCCATCGGTCGCGACGACTCAGCGACCAGTCGTCCGGCACCTCCCGGTGCGCCGACGTAGACGCGGTAGGTGGACTCGTCGGTGAGGGCGATGGCCACGGTGTCGCCGGCCCATGCGAGTCCCTCGCTCCATCCCGGGCCGAGCCCGGTGAGCAGCGGTGCGGTGTCGGTGTCGTCGCAGGCGCGTCGACACCCACGCGCCGTTGCCGTCCCCACTGTCGTCGCTCCACCACGCCACGGCGTCCCCGTGCGGCGCGAGCACGAACTCCTCGACGCCCACCCGCTGATCCGTGACGGCGTGGCGCTCGTCGGTCGCGGTGTCGGCCGTCCAGATCTGGGTGGAGCCCCCTTCGTTGCTGACGAAGACCAGGCGATGCGGGTCGTCAGGGGAGCTCGCGGGGAAGCCGACGACGGGCAGGCGGAACCGGTCACGCCAGTCGATCAAGGTCACGGCGCCACGGTAGTAGGTGCCGGAACATGATCCGGTGGGACACAGTGCGGTCCTGGGTGCGGCGGCGGGGGTCGGGGTGCCAGACTGCCGCCATGGATCCACGTGAACAGGTCGAGCGCTACAGCGCGCACAACTACCATCCGCTCCCGGTCGTGCTCACGCACGGCGACGGGGCGTGGGTCACGGACATCGACGGCAAGCGCTACCTCGACCTGCTGTCCGCCTACTCGGCTCTCAACTTCGGACACCGCCACCCGCGGCTCGTCGAAGCCGCTAAGGCGCAGCTCGACCGCCTCACCCTGACCAGCAGGGCCTTCCACAACGACCAGCTGGGTGCCTTCGCCCAGGGGCTGGCCGAGCTCACCGGCAAGGACATGGTGCTGCCGATGAACTCCGGCGCCGAGGCGGTCGAGACGGCCATCAAGACCGCGCGCAAGTGGGGCTACAAGGTGAAGGGCGTCCCGGCGGACGCCGCACGCATCGTCGTCGCCGACGGCAACTTCCACGGACGCACCACGACGATCGTGTCGTTCTCGACCGACCCGGACGCGCGGGACGACTTCGGACCCTTCACGCCCGGTTTCGACATCGTCCCCTACGGGGACCTCGATGCGCTGCGGGCGGCGTTCACGTCGGAGACGGTGGCCTTCCTCATCGAGCCCATCCAGGGCGAGGCCGGAGTCATCGTCCCTCCGGACGGGTACCTCGCCGCGGCCCGCGAGCTCTGTACCGAGCACAACGTGCTGCTGATCGCAGACGAGATCCAGAGCGGCATGGGTCGAACCGGCAAGACGTTCGCCGTGGAGTGGGACGAGGTCGTCCCCGACATGTACGTGATGGGCAAGGCGCTGGGCGGCGGCATCTACCCGGTGTCCGCGGTCGCCGCTGATGCGGACATCCTCGGTGTCTTCCGTCCCGGGGAGCACGGCTCGACGTTCGGCGGCAACCCGCTTGCGGCGGCCATCGGTCGCGAGGTCATCGCCATGCTGAAGACCGGCGAGTACCAGGAGCGCTCCCGGGTCCTCGGCGACCACATGCTCGGACGTCTGCGCGCTGAGTCCCCGTCCACGGTGGCCGAGATCAGGGGGCGTGGCTTGTGGGCCGGCGTCCAGCTGCACCCCGGTGGCGACACTGCACGAGCCCGCTGCGAGAGGCTCATGCTCGACGGCGTCCTGGCCAAGGACACGCACGAGACGACCATTCGGCTCGCGCCACCGTTGGTGATCGAGCAGGACGACCTCGACCTGGCCATCGACAAGCTGCTGAAGGTTCTGGGCTGAAGTCCGCTGACCTGCGTTCCATGACACGGACCTTTGGCCCATGAAATCTCTTGACGTCGTCATAGGGTGGCGCCCGTGACCACTGTCGCAGTACCGACAGAGACGCGACCCGGTGAACGCCGGGTCGCTCTGGTGCCGGAGAGCGTGGGGCGGCTGACCGCCCTCGGCGTCGACGTGCGCGTGCAGGCCGGTGCCGGGCTGGCGGCCAACGCCACCGACGACGCCTACCGCGACGCCGGGGCGTCCGTCGTCGACGGTGACGTCCTCGCCGGTGCCGACCTCGTCCTCAGCGTCAACTCACTCGACGCCGACGTCGTCGGGCGTCTCGTCCGAGGAACGACGGTGGTGTCGTTCCTCGCGCCCGTGCAGTCGCTCGACAAGGTCAAGGCCGCTCGGGACGCCGGCGTCACCTACTTCTCGATGGAGCTCGTCCCTCGCATCTCTCGCGCGCAGTCGATGGACGCCCTGTCGTCGCAGGCGCTGGTGGCCGGCTACCGCTGCGCACTGGTGGCTGCTGAGCGACTGCCGAAGTTCTTCCCGCTGCTCATGACCGCAGCCGGCACGGTCAAGCCGGCGCAGGTCGTCGTGCTTGGTGCGGGTGTGGCGGGGCTCCAGGCGATCGCCACCGCCAAGCGTCTCGGTGCCGTGGTGCAGGCCTACGACGTGCGCAGCGCCGCGGCCGACGAGATCCGCAGCATGGGGGCCAAGTTCATCGACCTCGACCTCGAGTCGCTCGAGGGTGCCGGCGGGTATGCCCGTGAGATGACCGAGGACCGGTCCGCCCGTCAGCGTGAGCTGCTCGCCCCGTACATCGCGGCCGCCGACGCGGTGATCACCACGGCTGCGGTCCCCGGACGTCAGGCGCCGCTGCTGGTGACGCGCGAGATGGTGGAGGCCATGGGACCCGGGTCGGTCGTGGTCGACCTTGCCGCCGAGACGGGGGGCAACGTCGAGGGCGCAGTGGCCGGCGAGGTCGTCCAGGTCGGTGGAGCGACGGTGTGGGGCGCGCAGAACGTGCCCTCCCAGATGCCGGTCGCGGCATCCCGTCTCTACGCCGCCAACCTGGTCGCGATCAGCCAGCTCTTCGTCAAGGACGGTGCCATCACCTTCGACTTCGACGACGAGATCATCGACGGCGCGTGCGTGGTGCACGACGGCGAGGTGCGCTTCGCGCCCGCCCGCGAGGCGATGGAGGGGGCTGCCTGATGGATGGCGTCGCGCTGCTCACGATCTTCGTCCTGAGCATCTTCGTCGGGTTCGAGGTCGTGTCGAAGGTGTCGACGATCCTGCACACGCCGCTGATGTCGGGCGCCAACGCGATCCACGGTGTCATCCTGGTCGGGGCGATCATCGTCACCGGGCACGCCGACACCGACCCCGAGCTGTGGCTCGGGCTGGTGGCCGTCGTCCTGGCCACCGTGAACATGGTCGGCGGCTTCGTCGTCACCGACCGGATGCTGCAGATGTTCCGACCGCGTCAGGCGCCGGCGAAGGGTCCGGACGCGTGAACCAGACCTGGGTGCAGCTCGCCTACCTTGCTGCAGCGCTCTGCTTCATCCTGGCGCTGAAGGGTCTGTCGTCGCCCAAGTACGCCCGTCGGGGAAACCTGATCGGTGCCGTGGGTGCCGTCATCGCCGTGGTCGTCACCCTCGTCGCCGAGGACTTCGACCACATGCCCGCCATCCTCGTCGCGATCGTCCTCGGGACCTTGTTCGGCGTTCCCGCCGCCCGACGGGTGCAGATGACGGCCATGCCGCAGCTCGTGGCGTTGTTCAACGGCGTCGGTGGCGGCGCTGCAGCGATCGTCGCCCTCGTCGAGTTCCTTTCCACAGGCGAGGACGCCGGGTGGGAAGCCCTGGCGGCGTCCGTCTTCACCGTGCTCATCGGCTCGGTGTCCTTCAGCGGTTCGGTGATCACGTTCCTGAAGCTGCAGGGTCTGATGACCTCGCGCCCCGTGGTCTTCCCGGGGATGCAGTTCCTGCTGCCGCTGGTGGCCGTCGCCTCGGTGGCGCTGGCCGGGGCGGTCCTGGCGACCACGTCGATCCCGCTGATCTACGCGCTCGCCGCCTCGTCGCTGTTGCTCGGCGTCCTGTTCGTCCTTCCGGTGGGAGGTGCGGATGTCCCCATCGTCATCTCGCTGCTGAACGCTGCCACCGGTGTGGCCGTGGCTGCGTCCGGGTTCGTGCTCGACAACGTGCTGCTGCTGATCGCCGGAACCCTCGTGGGCGCCAGCGGCACGCTCCTCACGCTGCTCATGGCCAAGGCGATGGGACGCCCCATCGGGTCGACGTTGTTCGGTGCACTCACCGGCGAGTCGACGCTGGGAGGCGGTGCGGCGTCCGACCGCCCGGTGCGCTCCCTCAGCCCGTCGGACGTCGCGGTGATGCTCGCGTACGCCGAGCGGGTGGTCATCGTCCCCGGCTACGGCCTGGCGGTGGCGCAGGCGCAGGGAGTGCTCAAGGAGCTCGTCGACCTGCTCGGCGAGCGCGGCGTCGAGGTGGCGTACGGCATCCACCCGGTGGCCGGACGCATGCCGGGTCACATGAACGTGCTGCTCGCCGAGGCGAACGTGCCGTACGAGCAGCTGAAGGAGATGGACGAGGTCAACCCGGACCTGCCCTCGACCGACGTGGCGCTGGTGGTCGGTGCCAACGACGTCGTCAACCCGGCGGCGCGGACGCCCGGCACACCCATCTCGGGCATGCCGATCATCAACGTGGACCAGGCGCAGTCCGTGGTGTTCCTCAAGCGCTCCATGCGCCCAGGCTTCGCGGGCATCGAGAACGAGCTGCTCTTCGACCCGAAGACACAGCTTCTCTTCGGCGACGCGAAGGACTCGCTCAGCCAGACGGTGACGGCGCTCAAAGCCCTCTGACCCACCCCACCCTTGTGGGTGCCCTGTGACACCGCCTCCATTGATCGAAGGGATCGCCGCACCCATCCCGCCGTCATCGTGGGTCAAAGGGCCTAGGCAATCCGCTCCGGACTCTGACACCATCACCGAGGGAACGGCGATCACAGCGGAGGCCGGGATGAGCGACGACATGGCGGCCGACTTCGCGTTGGCCGCGGTCCGCGAGGACGGCGTGTGGTCCGTGGTGCCCATGCCCCCGGCCGCTGCCGACGACCTCGACCAGATCATCCACGCCCTGCACCAGCAGCCCGGGGACGCCGGCGCCGTGGGTCTCGTCTCGTTCGAGGAGGACTTCTTCGTCATCCTTCGCTGCGTCGGCGACGACGTCCGCATGCTGCTCAGCGATGTCACCGCCGCCTTCGACGCCCCCTTCGCCGGCCAGGTGCTCGACCGCCTTGGGGGTGCCGTGGTCTCGTCTCGTTCGAGGAGGACTTCTTCGTCATCCTTCGCTGTGTCGGTGACCACGTGCGGATACTGCTCAGCGACGTGACCGCCGCCTTCGACGCCCCCTTCGCCGGTCAGGTGCTCGACCGCCTCGGCCTGCCCATGCCCGATGGCGACGACGAGGACGACATCGAGCCGGCCGGTGACCTCGACCTGCTCGCCGACCTCGGCGTCAGTCCGCTCCTGCTGGCTGAGCTCTGCGACGACCTCGACCTCTACCCCGACGACGTCTTCAGCCAGCTGGCCGAGCACATGGGGTTCTCCGAGCAGTACGACGCCGCGATGCAGCTCGTCGCCTGACGCGGACGCGACATGTCCCCGGACACCTCCCCGTACGACGCTGCCATGCGAGTGGCGTTGGACGAGGCACGAGCGGCCCCGTCCTCCGGGGACGTGCCGATCGGCGCCGTCGTGGTGAATGGCGCCGACGAGATCATCGGACGCGGCCACAACCGCCGCGAGGTCGACGCTGATCCCACGGCGCACGCCGAGGTGCTGGCGCTGCGGCATGCGGCGTCCACGCTGGGCACCTGGCGGCTCGACGGCTGCACGCTCGTGGTCACGCTCGAGCCCTGCACGATGTGCGCCGGGGCCCTGGTCCTGGCCCGGGTCGAGCGCCTCGTGTTCGGTGCCTGGAACGAAGAGATGGGTGCTGTGGGGACGTTGTGGGACGTGGTGCGCGACCGGCGGCTGAACCACCGGCCGGAGGTGGTCGCGGGGGTGCTGGCCGACGAGTGCGGACGGCTGGTGCGGCAGTTCTTCGCAGGTCACCGCGATTCGGACGGCACCGCGACCGTCCGGTAATCTCTGCGGCGGTGGCGTGTCCGAGCGGCCGAAGGAGCACGCCTCGAAAGCGTGTGAGGGGGCAACTCCTCCGTGGGTTCAAATCCCACCGCCACCGCCATACGACCCCGGGGTCTCGTCGCGCCGAGGATCGCCGGGTGGTGCCTCGGTGTGGAATGTCTGGACACGGTCGAGGCGGTACCGGCGTCACGCACCCACAGCCATACTGGCCCGCTGGACCATCGGATGGGACCAGAAGGACGCACGGACCTGTTACGTGCTCGTTGTCTTCGAGGGCGAGGACAAAGCTCGGTCACGGGAACACGACCCGCGGCGTCAGGAAGCCGCCGGGAGTGTCATGAGCGACTCAGCTGACGTCGTGGATGGCCCACCGGAGTTCGTCGACATCGTCGTCGAGCGGGAGGTAACGCCCGGACGGAGCGCCGGGGGTCAGCCCAGCCAGACGCAGAAGACCGCCGCGGCCTCATGCCGCGGCGGTCTTCTTGCATCCGATTCCCTAGGGCTTGAGACCGAAGGTCTTCAGCCAGTTCAGGTCGTCGGTCTGGTCGACCCGGTAGCCGCCGGTGCCGTCGGCGCAGGTCGGGCTGATCCCGTACGACGTGACCGCGACGATGGTGTTGGTCGGCTGGAGGAAGATCGGCCCGCCGGAGTCACCGAAGCAGGTGCCGCCGGTGGTGTTCACGCCCTTGTTGTTCGAGAACTTCGCCGAGACTCCCTTGCCGATCCCACTTGCGCCATTGAGGCTGACGAGGCGCTGATCCGCCTTCCGGCGGGTGTCGCCGCCCAGCGAAGAGTTCAGCTTCGATCCCTCGAGCCCGTAGCCGACGGCCTGGAAGAGCAGCTTGGACTTCTGCTTCACCAAGGTGTCGAGCAACCCGAGCTGCGGGAGCTGGCCGTACTGGCTGGACGCGCGCGGCTCGTCGAGCGTCAGCACGCCGAGGTCGTGCAGGTAGAAGGCGTTGTTGTCGAACTGCGGGTGGGTGTAGGCCGTGGCCTCCAGCCACTCGGGAGACGCGTCCAGCGCCGCCGACCAGGCGTCGTAGCGGTCGCCGTTGCGGTCGGGGACGAAGCCGCTGCTGGGCGGAAGCATGCTGTAGTCCGGCACCTCGGCGAAGCTCATCCAGACGTCGGTGCCGCCGGAGCCGGAGCCGCCTCCGGCAGTGGTGGACTCGCCTTCGAGCCCGACGGCGTACGTGCAGTGACCCGCGGTCAGGACCTGCGTCGAGCTGACGAGAGTGCCGGTGCAGTTGAACCAGGCACCGGGGTCGTCGAAACGCGAGTCGACATCATCAGGAACGTAGAACAGCAGCTGGCCGACGAACGGGTGTTCCCCGTCGTCCGGCTGGCCGTTGACGATCGCCTGGGCAGGCGTGGCCCAGCCGACCATCGTGAGGACCGCGGCAACCGCGATCAGGATCTTCGTCCGCATCGGGATCCTTCCGAGTGGGCGGAGGTGGACATGACGATCGGGACGTCGCTCCGCACACGCGTCCCCTCCCGTGACCGTAACCCGGACGGCGGCGTCGCACACCCTGTTCGAGGAACTGTCCCGTTCTCGGGAGCGGCCGGGCGCTACAGTCGGGCGCGACATGGCCGCATCCCGCTACCTCACCAGCAGGCCCTACCGCCACGAGTTCCGCCGCTGGGCCGTCTGGGACCGGGCGGGCGGGCCGGAGGACACCGTCGTCATCGCCGGTTCGGGCCGCAGCGGCACCACCTGGGTCGAGGAGATCGCCAACAGCGACGGAACCGCCCGGATCGTGTTCGAGCCCTTCCGCGCGTCCGAGGTGCCGGCGATCCGGGAGCTGGGCGAGTACACCTATCTGCGCGCGGGGGACGAGCGGTTCGTCGACGTCGTGGGACGCGTGCTGTCCGGGTACCCCCGTCACAACCGCTGGGTCAACCACCAGAACTACACCCACGTCGCGCACTGGCGGATCGTCAAGGAGATCCGCGCGCACTGCCTGCTCGGATGGATGCACGCGCACTTCCCGCAGACGCCGATGATCTTCGTGGTCCGGCACCCGGTGATGGTCGCCGCCAGCCAGGAGCGGATGGGGTGGAAGGACCGGCTGAGCCGGTTCAGCGCACAGCCCGAGCTCGTGGCCGACCACCTCGCCCCCTACCTCGACGTCATCCAGGGCCTGCAGACTCCGTGGCAGCGGCTGGTCGGGCACTGGTGCGTCGAGAACCTGGTCGCCTTCCGCACGGTGGGCGCCACGCGCGCCGCGCTCGTGGTCTACGAGGAGCTGCTGCTCGACCCCCCGCGCGCTGCAGGTCCCGTGCTCGAGGCCCTGGGGCGTCCGACCGCTGCCTCGCTCGAGGACGCCACGAGCCGTCCCTCGAAGATGGCGCGGCACGACTCCGCGGTGCGCCACGGCGGAGACCTGCTGCATGACCCCTTTGCCCGCGTGCCGGAGTCGAAGCGTCGCGAGGCCCTCGAGATCACCGACGCGTTCGGCTTCGGCGAGATCTTCGGTGACGACCCGGTGCCCGATGTCGAGGCGGCCCGACGCCTGTGGGCGCAGGGCTGACGGAGTCACCTCCGATCAGCGCACCTTCTGGCAACGGGGCTCACCGGGTGGCACCGCGACCGCGGCGGGGTCAGCCTCCGCGGTGCTCACGACACCGTCGAAATCCGGACCGAGCCAGAGCGCGACGTCACCGTCCGGCACCCGTGGGACGGGACGCAGCGTCGCCCCAGGGACGTAGGACGCCACGACCACGGCGGCAGCGAGGTCCTCGTCCGCGGTAGCGCACGAGCGCCACACCCTCGTCGACCGGCCGCTCGGTGTTGCCGAAGTCATCGACCACGAAACCCCGGGCGGTGAGGTCGTCCGCGGTCTCGAGGGCCAGGCCGGCGCGGTCGGTGCCGTTGGCGACCGTCACGGTCACCCGTGACGTCTCGGGAAGCTTGTCAGGGACCCTCGGGGTCGGCGTCGTGCAGGAGCGTGACGCCACAGGGGCCGGCAGCTGCTCGACCGCTTGACGGTCTCGGTACCACCACCAGGCACCTCCCGCCGCTGCGGCGACCAGTCCCAGCACCAGCAGCACGGCGAGCACTCGCGGCCAGCGACGTCGTCGCCGGTACGGGGCACCGCCCGCACCGAGCGGGGTCAGCATGGTCATCGGTCGACCCTAACCAGGGCGTCGGCGCTGTTCGTCCTGCTGCGACGGGAGAGCGGAGGATACGGGATTCGAACCCGTGAGGGGTTGCCCCCAACACGCTTTCCAAGCGTGCGCCCTAGGCCACTAGGCGAATCCTCCGCCGCAGAGATTACCGCGTGCGCGCGTCGTGCCTCGAATCGGGAGCAGGTGTCCCCACCAGGGACCCGGGGTGGTCGTCAGCTCCCGAATCGGCGGCCCGGGACGCCGCGTGCCGCGTCCCGTAGACTGGTCGTCGACCCCTCGTGCGGCGTCATCTCTCTGAACTCCCCCAGGGCCGGAAGGCAGCAAGGGTAGGACGGGCTCTGGCGGGTGCGCGGGGGGTCCCTTGCTGTCCTGGGCTGCGGCTAGGGTCGTCACCGTGTCGACCGCCCTCTACCGCCGCTACCGCCCTGAGCGGTTCGCCGACCTGATCGGGCAGGAGCACGTCACCGAGCCGCTCATGCAGGCGCTCGCGCACGACCGCGTCACGCACGCCTACCTCTTCTCCGGCCCGCGTGGGTGCGGCAAGACGACCTCTGCGCGCATCCTCGCGCGCTGCCTGAACTGCGAGAAGGGCCCGACGCCGGAGCCCTGCGGTGAGTGCCAGAGCTGCCGCGACCTCGCGCGCGGCGGCCCGGGCAGCATCGACGTCATCGAGATCGACGCGGCCAGCCACGGTGGCGTCGACGACGCCCGCGAGCTGCGCGACCGGGCCTTCTTCGCGCCGGCGTCCTCGCGCTACAAGATCTACATCATCGACGAGGCGCACATGGTCTCGACGCAGGGCTTCAACGCCCTGCTGAAGGTGGTCGAAGAGCCGCCGCCGCACGTGAAGTTCGTCTTCGCGACCACCGAGCCGGAGAAGGTCATCGGCACCATCCGGTCGCGGACGCACCACTACCCGTTCCGCCTGGTGCCGTCGCGCATGCTCGAGGACTACCTCGCCACGGTGTGCGAGTCCGAAGGCATCACCGTCGAGCCGGGCGTGCTGGCCCTGGTCGTGCGGGCCGGCGCGGGATCGGTGCGTGACTCGCTCAGCGTCCTCGACCAGCTGATCGGCGGTGCCGAGGGACAACAGCTGACCTACGAGCGCACGATCGAGCTGCTCGGGTTCACGCCGGCCACACTGCTGGACGCGATCGTCGACGCGATCGCCGACGCGCGACGGTGCAGCGCTGTTCGGCGTCATCGACTCCGTCATCGATGCCGGGCTCGACCCCGAGCGGTTCATGAAGGACCTGCTCGAGCGGCTGCGCGACCTGGTGATCGTCGCCGCCGTCGAGGACGCCTTCGAGCGTCGGCTGGTCGGCGGCGCCGACGACCAGCGCGGCCGCGTGCAGGCGCAGGCGGACCGGATCGGGCTGGCCGCGCTCACCCGGTGCACCGAGCTGGTGGCCACCGGGATCGCCGAGATGAAGGGTCCGACGCCACCTCGTCTGCATCTCGAGCTGGTCTGCGCCAAGCTGCTGCTGCCCGGCGCTCACGGGGACGAGCTCAGCCTGGCCGCGCGGCTCGAGCGCATGGAGCGTCGATTCTCGATCGCCGGTGCGGTGGAGGTCGACGAAGCCCCCGCGCAGCGTTCGGCGGCGCCGCCTGCCGCTCGTTCCGGACGTTCGGCGTCGACCAAGCGACCCAGGACGACGGCCGCGTCATCTGCCGAGCCCTCCCCACGGTCTCCGGCGACAGTCGAGGCGAATGCTGGTCCGGAGCCCGCCACACCGGCTGAGCCGGCTCCGACGGCCACACCGCGTGAGACGGTGCCGTCGGCGCCCGGGGGTGCCGAAGCGGAAGCGGCACCCGCCGGCGCGGCAGTCGACGACGGGTCGGCGACGCCGGCCCCCCACGAGCTCGCCGAGCTGCGACGGCTCTGGCCGAACGTCCTCAACCGGGTCAAGGACTACCGCCGGGTCACGTGGGCGCAGCTCTTCGAGAAGTCCGACATCCTCGGCGTCGACGACAAGCAGCTCCAGATCGGCCTGCGCGACGTGGGGTCGCACCGGGCGTTCTCGCAGGGGGGCCACGACGAGATCGTGCGACAGGCCCTGATCGACGTGGTGGGTCTCGACCTCGTCGTGGTGGCGATCCTCGACCCCTCGGTCTCGGCCGCGTCCTCGTCGGCGGCGCTGCCCGCGGACGAGGCCATCGCCCCGACTGCGCCCCCGGCTGCAGCGGCCGAGGCGCGCGCCGCCGCGCAGGCGGTCGAGGGACCCGTGGTGGGCAAGGACCGTGCGGCGGACACGGTCGACGACGAGGTCACCCTCGACGACCCGGACGCCGAGGACGACGGCCTGGCTGGGCACGAGCTCGTGGCTCGGCAGCTCGGCGGCACGGTCATCGGTGAGATCGACCACGCCTGAGCCCGCCTGCGCGTCCGATGCGGCGTCGGTGCTGCGACGTAGGCTGGACCCGCTCCTCCCGGATGTCCCACGAAAGGCGCCCCGATGACCGACGGCATGCCCGACCTGTCCGGGCTGCTCGCCCAGGCCCAACAGATGCAGGCCCAGCTGGCGCTGGCCCAGCAGGAGCTCGCTGCGGAGCGGATCAGCGGCCAGTCCGGGGGTGGCCTGGTGAGTGCGACCGTCACCGGGGGCGGCGAGCTGGTGGCCCTCGCCATCGCGCCCGAGGCGGTGGATCCCGACGACACCGAGACCCTCGCCGACCTGGTCCTCGCGGCCTACCGCGACGCGTCCGCGCAGGCGGCAGCGCGTCAGCAGCAAGCCATGGGGCCGCTCGCGGGCGGCCTCGACGGCCCCCTCGGACAGCTGGGCCTCGGGGGCTAGGCGCATGTACGAGGGCGTGGTCCAGGACCTCATCGACGAGCTCGGCCGGCTCCCCGGGGTCGGGCCGAAGTCCGCGCAGCGGATCGCCTTCCACCTGCTCGCGGCAGAACCCGCTGACGTGCGCCGGCTCGCGGAGGTGCTGCTCGAGGTCAAGGCGAAGGTCCGGTTCTGCCGTACCTGCGGCAACGTGGCCGAGGCCGACGAGTGCCGGATCTGCCTCGACCCGCGGCGCGAGCCGGCCGTCATCTGCGTGGTCGAGGAGCCCAAGGACGTCGTCGCCGTCGAGCGGACCCGGGAGTTCCGCGGTCGCTACCACGTGCTCGGTGGGGCGATCAGCCCGATCGAGGGCATCGGCCCGGACGACCTCCGGGTCAAGGAGCTCATGACCCGCCTCGCGGACGGCACCGTGACCGAGCTGATCATCGCCACCGATCCCAACCTCGAGGGCGAGGCCACGGCGACCTACCTCGCCCGGCTGGTCAAACCGATGGGGCTGACCGTCTCACGGCTGGCCAGTGGCCTGCCGGTGGGCGGAGACCTCGAGTACGCGGACGAAGTCACCCTCGGGCGCGCCTTCGAGGGGCGGCGGAGCCTCGAGGTGTAGACAGGACGCCCGGCGTGCGCACGCAGACGACGAAGAGGTGGAACGGTGAGCAGCGACAACGGCAACCGGCAGTCCGACGACGTCGACGAGTTCGCCGCTGACATCGCCGACCAGGTCGAGAGCTTCCTGATCGCCCTCGGTGCGGTCGCCCGTGGCGACTTCCCGGGTGGCACCTTGTCGATGCTGCTGCTCGAGGTCTCGCAGCTGCTGCTGGCCGGCGGACGCCTCGGAGCGGTCGTGGACGTCGTGCCCAGTGAGCGCTTCGAGCCGGACGCCGGCATCGACCCGGACGCGGACGGGTTGCGCGAGAGGCTCGCCGAGCTGCTGGGACCCGCTGACGAGTACGTGGAGGTGTTCGACCCGTACGTCCGCGACGGAGAGGTGGTCAGCTCCCGGCTGTCGGACGACATCTCTGACGTCGCTGCGGACCTCTACCACGGTCTGGCCCACTACAAGGCGGGCCGTTTCGACGAGGCGTTGTGGTGGTGGCAGTACTCGTACCTGGCGAACTGGGGCTCGACCGCGAGCTCGGCTCTTCGCGCGCTGCACTCGGCGGTCGCGCACACCCGGCTCGACGCCGGCGCCGACCACTAGATCCAGCGTCAGCCGGTCGGCAACGGCGTGGGACGCACCGGTGGCCGAAACGCTCCCTGGCGCAGTGCCCGGCTCACGTCACGCAGCTCGAGGGTGCCGCTGGGGAACACCGCGCGCGCGAGCAGCCCGATGTTCGGACCGGGCTCGGCCAGGTAGCAGTACGTGCCACGTTCCACGCGCTCACCACGCACCGCGAAACACTCGGCGACACCAAGCCCGTGCGGTGCCTTCCACGTCCCGTCGCGCCGGACCGTGACCTGCTTGCCGCCGCGGGAGAGCGCAAGAGTGGTGGTGCGGAAGAGACGCTGGATTCCTGGGTCGAACAGGGCGGGCAGCTGCCGCGGGGTCTTGGCGACCAAGAAGCAAGCTCGTTGGACGCGGTCATTCTTCGTCTTCGGCTCCCGGATCCGGCACGAGACGACACCGCGTCGCCCGTAGGCCAGCACCGCGGTGGTCCGCCCGCGAGTGACATCGAGTCGGAAGCGCTCACCGAGGACGCGCATGAGCACCTTGGCATCGGGCAGGTTTCGGCGCGTCGTGAGGCGGTACGAGGCCTTGAACCCGTCGGGAGCCAACGCCGAGAGCTGTTGCGCGCGTTCCGCTGCCGTCAGCTCCCGTGGCGTCGACGTCGCCGAGACCGAAGGGGACGGCGTGGGGGACGCCGCTGGCTCCGGCTCCGATGAGGTGCACCCCGTGAGCAGCAGCGCCGAGGCGGTCAGGACCCCGGCGACGGCGCGGAGGGTGGCTGACGGGGTCACCGTTCCACTGTACGAGGCGGGTGGACGAGTGGAGACCACGGATATCGGGGCGGCTGAAGGCCCCTCGGTAGACTGTCCGCTCCGGTGCTGCGCACGGTGGGACCGGGGAAGGACAGTGTCGTGGGGCTCGTCGTCCAGAAGTACGGCGGTTCCAGCGTCGCGGATGCCACCAGCATCAAGCGGGTCGCGACTCGCATCGTCGAAGCCAAGAAGGCGGGCCACGACGTGTGCGTCGTCGTGTCGGCCATGGGTGACACCACCGATGAGCTGATCGACCTCGCCGAGCAGGTGTCACCGATGCCGCCGGGCCGCGAGCTCGACATGCTCCTGACGGCCGGCGAGCGCATCTCGATGGCGCTCCTGGCGATGGCCATCACCGATCTGGGCGTCGAGGCCCGCTCCTTCACCGGGAGCCAGGCTGGTGTCATCACCACGTCGTCGCACGGCAAGGCGCGCATCATCAACATCACTCCGGGTCGCATCCAGGGCGCCCTCGACGAAGGCGCGGTCGCCATCGTCGCCGGCTTCCAGGGAGTCAGCCCCGACACCAAGGACATCACCACCCTGGGACGGGGCGGGTCCGACACCACTGCGGTGGCGCTCGCAGCCGCGCTCGATGCCGAGGTGTGCGAGATCTACACCGATGTCGACGGTGTCTTCAGTGCCGACCCCCGCATCGTCCCTTCCGCGCGGCGTCTGTCCTACATCACATACGAGGAGATGCTCGAGTTCGCGGCGGCCGGCGCGAAGGTCCTGCACCTTCGGTGCGTCGAGTACGCGCGTCGCTACGCCTTGCCCATCCACGTGCGCTCGTCGTTCAGCCGACGCGAGGGCACCTGGGTGGTTGCCGACCCGTCCGCCATCCCCACCAGCAAGGGAGAAACCGTGGAGCAGCCGATCATCTCGGGCGTCGCACACGACCGCAGCGAGGCCAAGGTGACCGTGGTCGGCGTCCCGGACAAGCCCGGCGAGGCAGCCATGATCTTCGAGGCGCTCGCGGACGCCGAGGTCAACATCGACATGATCGTGCAGAACGTGTCCACGGCTGCGACCGCGCGCACTGACATCTCCTTCACGATGCCGCACGACGACACGGGGCACGCGGTGGCTGCGCTGGAACGCAGCAAGGACGCCATCGGCTTCACCGACCTTCGGGTCGACGACCAGATCGGCAAGGTGTCCCTGGTCGGTGCAGGCATGCGCACGAACGCCGGCATCTCCGCAACCTTCTTCCGTGCGCTCTCCAACGCCGGGGTCAACGTCGAGATGATCTCGACCTCGGAGATCCGAATCTCGGTCATCACCCGCGCCGACGCGCTCGATGCGGCGGTCGCTGCCATCCACACCGCGTTCGGACTCGACGACGCCCAGGAAGAGGCCGTGGTCTACGGAGGGACGGGACGATGAGCAAGCCAACGCTTGCCGTGGTCGGTGCCACGGGGGCCGTCGGCACGGTGATGCTCGACATCCTCAGCTCGCGCGAGGACGTGTGGGGTGAGATCCGTCTGGTGGCGTCAGCCCGTTCAGCGGGCAAGGTGCTGCAGGTGCGGGGCCAGGACGTCGTCGTGCAGGCGCTGGCACCAGAGGTCTTCGACGGCGTGGACATCGCGATGTTCGACGTGCCGGACGAGGTCTCCGCCGAGTGGGCGCCCGTCGCTGCCGCTCGTGGGGCGGTGGCGGTGGACAACTCCGGTGCCTTCCGGATGGATCCCGACGTGCCGCTGGTGGTGCCGGAGGTCAATGCCGCGGCTGCGAAGCTGCGGCCGAAGGGGATCATCAGCAACCCGAACTGCACGACGCTGTCGATGATCGTCGCCATGGGTGCGCTTCATCGCGAGTTCGGTCTCGAGGAGCTCGTCGTCGCGTCGTACCAGGCGGCGTCCGGTGCCGGCCAGGCGGGAATCGACACGCTTCGCGACCAGTACGCGAAGGTGGCGGCTTCCCCCGATGCCGGCAACCGCGCAGGGGACCTTCGCGGCATCGTGGGGGACACCGGGCCATTCCCGGCGCCGCTGGCGATGAACGTGGTGCCCTGGGCAGGCTCGCTGAAGGACGACGGGTGGAGCAGCGAAGAGCTCAAGGTGCGCAACGAGTCGCGCAAGATCCTGGGGCTGAAGAACCTCCGTGTCTCCGCCACCTGTGTCCGCGTCCCGGTCATCACCACACACTCGCTCGCGGTGCACGCACGGTTTGCGCAAGAGGTCGACCAGCGTCAGGCTCACGCGGTCCTGCGCGAGGCCGAGGGTGTGGTGCTCGTCGACGACCCGGCAGCTGGGGAGTTCCCGACGCCGAACGACGTGGTGGGCACCGACCCCACGTGGGTCGGGCGGGTGCGTCGCTCCGTGGACGACCCGCACGCACTCGACCTCTTCGTGTGCGGGGACAACCTCCGCAAGGGGGCGGCTCTCAACACTGCCCAGATCGCCGAAGTGGTGGCCGCGGAGCTGACAGCAGGCTGAGCCGGCCGCCGAGTGTCCCCCTGGGTGACGTCCAGGCGCGTCGAGTGTGGTCGTCAGGACGCGAGCTGGCGCTTGACCTCCGCCGCGACGCGTCCGCCGTCGGCCCGACCCGCTACTCGGGGTTGGACCGCTTTCATCACCTGTCCCATGGCTTGCGGCCCGGATGCCCCTGTCTCTTCGATCGTGGAGCTCACCAGCGCCGACAGCTCCTCGTCGGACAGCTGTGCCGGAAGGTAGCCCTCGATCACCGCAGCCTCGGCGAGCTCGGACGCTGCTCGGTCTGAGTGTCCAGCATCGGTGAAGGCGGTGGCTGCTTCCTTGCGCTTCTTGAGCTCGCGGGCAAGCACCTTCTGCACCTCGTCGTCGGAGAGCTCACGCGCCTGCTTGCCGGCGACCTCCTCGGTCGTGATGGCAGTGAGCACCATGCGCAGCGTCGATCTGCGCACCTCGTCCTTGGCCCGCATGGCGTCGGTGAGGTCGGCGTGCAGCTGCTCCTTGAGACTCATGGCTCCATCCTCTCGCACCGGAGACTGGTGACACACTGGGTGCCGTGTCCCGTACCCGAACCGCGCTCGCCGCGCTGGCCGCGCTCAAGGTCGCGGGGGTGTCGTACGCGCTGTGGGAGGCCCACCAGTACCGCCTCCGTCGGGTGACGGTGCCCGTGCTCGAGCCGGGTGCTGAACCGCTCCGCGTCCTGCATCTGTCGGACATGCATCTCACGCCCCGCAACCGAGGGCGAGCCGCATGGGTGCGACGCCTGGCTGCGCTTGAACCGGACCTCGTCGTCGACACGGGCGACAACATCGCCCACCCCGATGCCGTGCCGACAGCCCTCGATGCTCTTGAGCCGCTGCTCGATGTCCCGGGCGTCTTCGTGATGGGGTCGAACGACTACTACGGCCCGGTGTGGAAGAACCCGGGCCGGTACCTGCTGCCCGACTCCGGAGGGCGCGTCTTCGGTGACCCCCTTCCCTGGCGAGACCTGCGTGACGGGTTCCTCGCCCGGGGGTGGATCGACCTCGACAACGCCGCGGGTGACCTGAAGGTTCGGGACCTGTCCATCGCCTTCGTGGGCACCGACGACCCGCACCTGGGTCTCGACCGATATGCCGACGTTCCCTACCGTGCGCCACAGGACGGCGTCCTCCACGTGGGGGTGACGCACGCTCCCTATCTGCGCGTTGTGGACGCGATGGCCGGCGACGGTGTGCAACTGATTCTGGCAGGGCACACGCACGGCGGGCAGCTCTGCGTTCCGGGCTATGGCGCCCTGGTCACCAACTGCGACCTCCCGGTCTCGCAGGCCAAGGGGTTGCATCGTCGCGCGGGTTCCTGGCTCCACGTGTCCGCCGGTCTCGGCACCTCGCCGACCGCGCCGATCCGCTTCGCGTGCCCACCCGAGGCGACCCTGCTCACCCTCGTACCGCGATCGGATGGTCGATTTCCGGGGGATGCCGGCGGTTCGGTAGGCTGACCAGGCTTTGCGGGGTGTGGCGCAGCTTGGTAGCGCGCTTCGTTCGGGACGAAGAGGTCGTGGGTTCAAATCCCGCCACCCCGACGCGTGTCGAGTCCCGGGACATCGTGAGGGTGTCCCGGGACCTCTCACTTTCAGCAGCCGTTCACCCGAGGCTGAAGGTGCGTCTCTCTTCCGCCATCTGTCGCGTCTCCTCCGGCAGCTCGGGCGCCTCGAGAATCTTCGGCAGCAGTTCGGGTTCTGTGGTCAGCGCGCGAAACACCAGGGCAACCGTGACGTCGTGCGTCGGGCGCTCGATCACCACGGTGTCGCCGCGACGGATCAAGCCGGGTGACAGCACCCTCAGATAGGTGCCGGGACGTCCGGCAGCGGTGAAGTCCTTCAGCCATCCGGCGCGATTCATCCAGCCGCGGAAGGTGGCACAGGGCAATCGCGGGTCGGTCACCTGCAGCTGGACGTCCGAACCGATCCTCCAACGTTCCCCGATCCGTGCTCCGTTGACGTCCAGGCCGGACGTGGTGAGGTTCTCGCCGAACTGCCCGGCCGACAGCGTGCGGCCGAGCTCGTCGGCCCACCACTGCAGGTCTTCCATCGCGTACGCATAGATCGCCTGGTCGTCACCGCCGTGGTGACGTCGGTCGCCGATGAAGTCACCGACGAGTCCACTGCCGAGTCCGTGTGCCTTGGAGCCTGGCGCACGTACCTCCACGGCGTCCTCGGTCGGCTGCTTGTCGATGCCGGTACGAGTCGATGACTTGAAAGGGTTGTCCCTGACGACTGCAAGGTTGACGCTGACCAGCTGGGCACCGGCTGTCGAAGGGTTCATCGTCACCACAGTAGGGGCACACTCGGCGAGCGGTGACCTCTTCCAGAGGGACACTCGGCGAGCCTCAGTTGGTGGTGTTGCCGCCACCGGGATTGCCGTCGGAGTTGCCGGGGCCGTCGTTCCCGCCACCACCGCCGCCGTCACCACTGGTGCCGCCGCCACCGTCGTTCCCACCGCCGGTGCTCCCGCCACCGTCGTTGCCCCCACCGCCGTCATCGCTGCCGTTGTTCTCCTCGGGCGGCGGGGGAGGCGCGATCCCGTTGCTCAGGTAGATCGTGACGGTGTCACCGGGCTGCACGCTGGTCCCTGCGCCCGGAGACGTGTAGGCCACGGTCCCCTGCGGCTGGGAGGAGCCCACCTCGCCGTCGGCGACCTCGGAGACCAGGTCGAGGGCGTCGAGCCGGCGGACCGCCTCTTGCGGTGTCAGCCCGGCGAGCGAAGGCAGGCCCAGCGTCGCGCCGTCGATCAGCTCGGGGTTGAGCGGCGTGAACGTCGAGAAGGGGACGTCGGCGAGCGCACCGAGCATCGCGTCCCGCCAGATCGGTCCGGGCAGCGAGCTGCCGAAGACGTAGCTGTAGTAGGTGCCGTTGATCGTGACCGCGCGCATCGGGTACTGCTTGGGGGCGTCGGGATGCCCGGCCCAGACGGCGGCCGCGAGATCTGGCGTGTAGCCGGCGAACCAGACCGCGTTGTAGTCGTCCGTCGTTCCGGTCTTGCCTGCGGCGGGACGTCCGATGTCCATCGCCGCCCCCGTCGGGCTCGACACCCTGCCGTCGATGACGCTGACCATCACGTCGTTGACCGCGTCCGCGACCTCCGGCTTGATCACCTGCTCGCAGTCTGGCTCGGGCACCTCGATCTGTTGCTTGTCGATGGTGCGGACGGCGGTGATGGCGCGCGCCTCGCAGTGCAGACCCCGTGCGGCGAAGGTGGCGTAGGACTCCGCCAGCGTCAGAGGCGACATGCCGAAGGTGCCTCCGATGACTCCCGGCGCGTACTGCAGTTCGGTGTCGTCGACCGGTGCCTCTCCGGTGTTCGCGGTGGTGACTCCCGCGCGGGTCGCAACGTCCCAGACGTTGCAGAGCCCGGTGCGCCGCGCGAGCTCGGCGAAGTAGGTGTTGATCGAGTACGCGGTGCCTTCGTACATGGTGAAGTTGCCGGAGCGCGCGCCTTCGTAGTTGCCCATGCTCCACTCACCCAGGGACGCGCCTTCGCAGTTCTTGTAGGTGCCGTACGGCCAGACGCGGGAGGAGGGCGAGTAGATGAAGTCATCCATCGGCAGCCCCTGCTCGATCGCGGCGGCGATGGTGAAGATCTTGAAGGTCGACCCCGGCTGCTGACCCGACGTCCCGGAGTACTTCGCGTCGACGGCGTTGTTGATGAAGCTCGCGTCGGGTCCCTTGCCGAACTTGAGGTTCTGCGCCATCGCGACGACATTCCCGGTTCCCGGCTCGATCATGGCGATGGCTGCGACGCGCCCGCTGGGGTCGCCGGTCGGCAGGTAGGTCTCGACGGCATCCTGGGCGGAGCGCTGGTCGTCCATGTCGAGCGTGGTCTTGATGGTCAGTCCACCACCGTTGAGCAGCCGACGCCGGTCGGCGCGTGTGGCGCCGTACGCGGGGTCGGACAGGAACGACTCCTCGACGTACGTGCAGTAGAACGGCACCTGCGAAACGGCACACCCGCGGGTGAGGTCGCTGGGGTCCAGCGTCTTCTCGAGCGGCCGCTTCTGGTACTTGTCTGCCTGCTTCTGGCTGATCATGTTCTCGTCGGCCATCCGCTGCAGGACGAAATCGCGCCGTTCCTCACTCTGGTCCGGGTTCACCAGCGGGTCGTAGAGCGAGGGGTACTTGACGATCCCGGCGAGCGTGGCTGCCTGCCCCGGGTTGAGGTCGGAAGCGGGGATCGAGAAGTAGCGCTGGGACGCGACCTCGATGCCGTACGCCTGGGAGCCGTAGTACGCGATGTTGAGGTAGCCCTCGAGGATCCGCCGCTTCGACCACCGCTCCTCGAGTCCGAGGGCGTACCGCAGCTCACGAATCTTGCGGCCGATGGAGTCCTCGGTCGCCGCCTCGCGTTCCGCCTTGGTCGTGGCCGTGGCCGCGAGCACGTTCTTGACGTACTGCTGGGTGATCGTCGACCCCCCCTGGGTGACCTCACCCGCCTGCGTGTTGGCGATCAGGGCGCGGAAGGTCCCCCTGACGTCGATGCCGTTGTGCTCGTAGAACCGGGCGTCCTCGATCGCGACGATGGCGTCCTGCATGACGGGTGCGATCTTGTCCATCGGGACGTACACCCGGTTCTGGCTGTAGAAGGTGGCGATGACCGTGCCGTCCGCCGCCAGGAGCCGGGAACGCTGCTTCAGGGGCGGGATGCTGAGCGATGCCGGGAGCGACTGGAAGTTCTCCGACGTGCGCTTGGCGGTCAGGCCGACCAGCCCGACAGCGGGCAGGGCGAGGCCGGCGACCAGGACTCCGGCCACGGTGCTCAGCGCGACGAAGAGGCCGACCCGCGTGCCGGCCCCTGACGAGGGGTTTGCCACCGGATCAGGGTAGGCGAGAGCACCGGAAATACGGGCACCGACGCCGCTCACTGCACACCATCCGCAGTCGCATGGTAACTCTGAGTGACAGCCTTGCGGCGATGGGTGGTGTTTCTAGCTCGAAAGAACCAGGAGAGTTCGCCCTTCCGGGGGCTATCGGCCGACAGGGCCCGATCTCTACCGTCAGCGATCACAGCGTGTGACCATCTGCGGAGACGCGGGGGCGTCACGGCTGATCGACAGTTACACAACGTGGCGGCCAGGGGACGGCCGCAGGGGGTGGGGACCACATGGCGTGGATCGAGGACTGGTCGGCACGGGCGTCTTGCCGGACCACGGATCCGGATGCGCTCTTCGTCCAGGGCGCGGCGCAGAACCGAGCCAAGGCGCTCTGCCTTGGCTGTGTGGTCCGCACCGAGTGCCTGGCCGACGCGCTCGACAACCAGGTCGAGTTCGGCGTCTGGGGGGGCATGACCGAACGCGAGCGCCGCGCCCTGCTGCGCCGACGTCCCAATGTGACCTCATGGCGGCGCCTGCTGCAGACCGCCCGGGAGACCTACGAACGGCGCGACGACGTCCGCGCCGTCAGCTGAGCCGCTCGCGACCTCTAGTCGAGCAGGCCGGTGGAGCCAGCCAGTGCGACTCCCATCTGTTCCAGCCCTGCGATGTCGTGGACGTCACCCGGCAACGCCGGTGCCGTGGTGACCGCCACCTCGGGGTGCGCACCGGTGAACCGCACCAGCAGGTGACGCTCGCGGTCACGCACCCGCATCGTGTCGGCGTGCAGCCGTAGCAGGGCGGCCGTCAGGTTGTGCTCCCGACGCTCGTCGAGGTCTTCCGCTGCACCCCCGGCACGCGCCGCCGAGACGTCGGGTGCCTCGGTGGTGCGCACGCGGTTGAACACCAGCCCCGCGAGCGGCATGGCGTCCTGCTGCAGCCGTTCGACGAAGAAGGACGCCTCGCGCAGCGCATCGGGCTCCGGTGCGGCGATGACGAGGAATGAGGTTCCCGGATCCTGCAGCAGCGCGTAGGTCCGCTCGGCCCGCTCGCGGAAACCGCCGAAGACTGAATCGAGCCCGGCGACCAGCGTCTGCAGGTTGGCCAGCAGTTGCGCGCCGAGGATCTTGTTCAGGGCGCCGGTGACGACGCTGAAGGCGCCGCCGAAGACCTTCATGTACGCCTTGCCACCAGCGCGTGCCGGGGCCAGCAGGATGCGCACGAAGCGTCCGTCGAGGAAGGTGCCCAGCCGCTCGGGCGCGTCGAGGAAGTCCAGTGCGGACCGGCTCGGCGGCGTGTCCACGATCACCAGGTCCCACTCCCCGGTCTCGACCGCCTCCTGGTGCAGCTGGCCGAGCTTCTCCATCGCCATGTACTCCTGGGTGCCGGCGAACGAGCTGGAGAGCGATTGGTACAGCGGGTTCTCGAGGATCTGCTGGGCACGCCCGGGATCGGCGTGCTGCTGCACGATCTCGTCGAACGTGCGCTTCATGTCGAGCATCATGGCGAAGAGCGCGCCGCCGTCGCGGCCGACGCCGGTGACCTCGCGGGGCGTGTTGTCGAGCTGGGCGAGGCCGAGCGACTGGGCCAGCCGTCGTGCCGGGTCGATGGTGAGGACGCACACGCGTCGACCGCGTTGCGCAGCACGGACGCCGAGGGTGGCGGCGGTCGTCGTCTTGCCGACCCCGCCCGACCCGCAGCACACCAGGATGGTCGTGGTCGGGTCGTCGAGCAGTGCGTCCACGTCGAGGGGAACGGGCGTCACCATGGTGGCTCACCCTTCGCGTGACCCAGCTCGTCCGCCAGCTGGTAGAGACCGGCGAGGTCGACGCCGTCGGCAAGCCACGGCAGGGTGACGATGGGCAGGTCCACCGCGCTGAGCCGTCGCCGCTGTGCGCGCTCGAGCTGCACCCGCTCGGCGTGGGACGCGGCCTCACGCTCCAGGGCGTCGACCAGGCCGGAGTGACCGTCCAACCCGGCGGACGCCAGACCCTTCTCGATCTCGGTGCGGTCGAGCTCTCCCCGCCGCGCCGCCTGGAGGTCGGTGCCGCGAAGCGCCGGTCGCCGGGTCTGGTTGACGACCACGGCGCCGATCGGGAGCTCGAGGGCGCGCAGCTCGCCGACGGCGTCCAGCGTCTCCTGCACCGGCATCTCTTCGAGCAGGGTCACCAGGTGCACGGCAGTCCGCGGCGACCGCAGCAGCTCCATGATCGAGTCGGCCTGGCGGCGGATGGGACCCACCTTGGCGACGCCGGCGACCTCAGTGTTGACGTTGAGGAAGTGTCCGATGCGTCCCGTGGGCGGCGCGTCCACCACGACCGAGTCGTACACGTACTGCTGGCCTTCGCGTCGCCGGACCGCCTCGTACGCCTTGCCTGTCAGCAGGACGTCGCGGACGCCGGGCGCCACGGTGGTGGCGAACTCCACCACTCCGACCTTGCGCAGGGCCTTTCCGGCCCGCCCGAGCCGGTAGTACATGTCGAGGTACTCGTACAGGGCATCCTCGGGGTCGATGGCGAGGGCGAAGACGTCGCCGGCGTCCCGCGCCACTGCGACCTTGCGCTCCTCGTACGGCAGCTGCGGCACATCGAAGAGCTGGGCGATGCCCTGCCGACCCTCGACCTCGATGAGCAGCACCCGGCGTCCACCGGCCGCGAGATTGAGGGCCAAAGCAGACGCCACGGTCGTCTTGCCGGTGCCCCCTTTGCCCGTGACGATGTGGAGGCGCGTCCTGCCTGGTGCACTCACGCTCTGACCCTACGCGTCCTGCCGAGCGCGTTGGCTAGGGTGACGCCATGACCACGTGGGAGTACGCCACCGCGCCCTTGCTGATCCATGCGACCAAGCAGATCCTCGACACCTGGGGACAGGACGGCTGGGAGCTCGTCCAGGTCGTCCCGGGGCCCAATGCCGAGCAGCTCGTCGCCTACTTCAAGCGTCCCAGGGAGGCCTGATGGCGACGCCGGAGCAGCGGCTGGCCGAGCTGGGTCTCGTCGTTCCCGAGGTCGTCGCGCCGCTGGCTGCCTATGTGCCGGCTGTCCGCTCCGGGTCCTACGTGTTCACGTCGGGCCAGCTGCCGAAGCAGGACGACCAGATGCAGTCGGTGGGCAAGGTCGGAGCCGACGTAGACCTCGAGACGGCCAAGGTCGCGGCTCGCATCTGCGCGCTCAACGCGCTGGCGGCGGTGCGCTCGGTGACCGGTGACCTCTCTGCCGTCACGCGGGTGGTGAAGGTCGTGGGCTTCGTCGCCAGCGCCCCCGGCTTCACCGATCAGCCAGCGGTCGTCAACGGTGCCAGCGAGCTGCTGCTCGACGTGTTCGGTGACATCGGTGCGCACGCGCGCAGCGCCATCGGCGTCGCGGCACTGCCGCTGGACGCTCCCGTCGAGGTCGAGCTCGTCGTCGAGGTCGGGTGACATGGACGTCGTCGAGACGGTGCTGCCCGGTGTCGGGCTGCGGTACGAGTTCACGCTCGAAAGCGGACGCCGCATCGCCGTCGTCGCCAAGCGCAGCGAGAACTTCACGATCTCGTCGTTCGACAGTGACGACCCGGATGTCGGCACGCAGCTGCTCGAGCTCGACGAGGAAGAGGCCGCCACACTGGCCGAGATCCTGGGTGCTCCGCGCATCGCCGTGAAGTTCGCCGAGCTGACCCGCGAAGTGCCGGGGCTCGCGTCCGAGCAGATTCCTCTCGCCGACAGCTCCCCCTACGTCGGGAAGACCCTGGGGGACACCAGGGCACGCACCCGCACGGGGGCGTCGGTAGTGGCCCTGGTGCACAACGACCTCGTGCTCGCCTCACCGGAGCCCTCGCAGCAGCTGCACGCCGGCGACGTGCTGGTCGTGATCGGCACCGCCGACGGGATCGCGCGCCTCCGTTCGATCCTCGGTACCCCGTGAGCCTTGATCCGGCCGCCTTCGCGGCCACCGTCCTCCCAGACGCCGCCGACCTGCTCCTCGAGGTCGGCGCCGTTCTGTTTCTGCTGGGGATCATCGGCGGTCTGGCGCGCAGGTTCGGTTTCTCGCCGGTCCCGTTGTATCTGCTCGCCGGACTGGTGCTCGGGGAGGGCGGGGCGGTGTCGCTGGATGCGTCGTCGACCTTCCTCCAAGTGGGCGCCGAGCTCGGCCTGGTGCTGCTGCTCCTGACCCTCGGTCTGGAGTTCTCGGCCGAGGAGTTCGCCGACAGCATGCGACGGCACATCCCGTCGGGGGTCCTGGACCTGGTGCTCAACGCCGCACCCGGAGCGGTGGCCGGCTGGCTGCTGACCGACACCTGGTCCGGAGCTCTGGTGATGGCGGGCGTCACGTGGGTCTCCTCGTCCGGCATCGTCGCGCGAGTGCTGAGCGATCTCGGCCGGCTGGCGAACCGCGAGACGCCGTCGGTGCTGTCGATCCTCGTGCTCGAGGACATCGCGATGGCGGTCTACCTGCCGCTGGTCGCCGTCGTCGTCGCCGGAAGCGGCACGGTCGCCGCAGTGATCGGTGTCGCCGCCTCGGTGACGGCGGTGCTCGCGGTGCTCCTGCTCTCGCGGTTCTTCGGCGAGCGCCTCGGACACCGGCTGACCAACGCCGAGGACGAGCAGGTGCTGCTCCGGGTGTTCGGCATCACGCTGGTGGTCGCCGGGCTCACCACGATGCTGGATGCGTCCGCCGCGGTCGGCGCCTTCCTGGTCGGCCTCGCACTCACCGGGCAGGCAGCGCGCCGGTCGCGGGAGCTGCTCGGACCGCTGCGGGACATCTTCGCCGCGGTCTTCTTCGTCTCCTTCGGCCTGTCGATCGACCCGTCCACGCTGCCGCCGGTGCTCCTGGTCGCGGGCGGCCTCGCCGCCGTCACCCTGGTCACGAAAGTGCTCACCGGCTGGTACGCCGCCGGCCGCGACGGTGTGGGTCCACGAGGTCGCATGCGAGCGGGCACCGTCCTCGGTGCTCGTGGCGAGTTCGCCGTGGTGATCGCCGGACTCGCCGTCGCCGAAGGCGTGGCCGACGTCGGAGCGGTCACCGCCGCCTACGTCCTGCTGCTGGCGGTTGCCGCTCCGCTGCTCACCCGTTACGCCGACGTGTTGGCCCGACCGTTCATCCCGAGTCCGGCTCCCGCGGCATGACCGACCAGCCGATCCGGCCGGCCGCCACCGTCGTCCTGCTGCGGGACGGCGCGGACGGCCTGGAGGTGTGGCTGCAGCAACGGGCGACCACGCTGGCATTCGCGGCGGGGATGCATGCCTTCCCCGGGGGTCGCGTCGACGACGACGAGGACATGAGTCAGGTGGTGCATGACGTGTCGCACGACGCTCAGGTGTGGGGGGACGACGACCTCGAGGTGACGCGTTCCCATCTCGCCGCTGCCGTGCGCGAGACGTGGGAGGAGAGTGGCGTGCGCCTGGACGCGTCCACCCTGGTGCCGTGGACCCGGTGGGTGACACCTCCAGGTGAGACCCGACGCTTCGACGCACGCTTCTACCTGGCCCGGTGTCCGCTCGACCAGCAGCCGCAGCCGCTCACCGGCGAGGTGGCGGCTGGTCAGTGGTTCGTCGTCCACGCGGCCGTCGAGGCCTTCAGCATGGGCGACCTGCCGATGTGGCCCCCGACGATCAGCACTCTTGCATCATTGACGGCATTCGACGACGTCTCCACCGCCCTGGCGGCGGCGCCGTCCTACATCGAGGCGGTGACGGGATGATCGAGCCGGTCCGAGGCACCGAGCCCCAGCGTGCGCGCTGCGTGACGGCGGCCAACCCCGGCGTGCTGACACTGTCCGGCACCAACACGTGGGTGCTCTTCGAGCCGGACGCCGAACGGTGCGTCGTGGTCGACCCGGGACCGGACGACCCCGCGCACGTCGACGCGGTGCTCGCAGAGGTCGAGCGCGCGGGGTGCGAGGTGGACCTGATCCTGGTGACGCACCGACACCCGGACCACACCGGAGCCGTCGACATGATGCAGGCGCAGACGCAGGCTCCCGTTCGTGCCCTCGACCCGCAGTGGTGCCGTGGCACGGTGCCGGTGGTGGATGGGGAGCAGATCGAGGTCGACGGCCTGGTGCTCCAGGTGCTGGAGACCCCCGGTCACACCGATGACTCGCTCTGCGTGCACGTGCCCCGCGACGGTGCCTTGCTGACCGGGGACACCATCCTGGGCGAGGGCTCCTCACTCATCGCCTGGCCGGACGGCCGGCTCGGGCCCTACCTTGCGTCACTCCAGCGGATACGGGACCTCGCCGCGGCGGGTCTGGCGCTCACGCTGCTGCCCGGCCACGGCCCGATGACTCTGGACGGCCTGCGGGTCATCGACACCTTGATCGCGCACCGCACCAAGCGGCTCGAGCAGGTGGCGAGCGTGCTCGACGGCGGGGCGTCGAGCGTCGAGGAGGTTGCCCGGGCGGTCTACGGACTCCCCGGGCCGGCGCTGCACGACGTGGTGCTGGCACAGGTGCAGGCGCAGCTGGAGTACCTGTCCGGCATGGGCGTCGCCAGGGCTGCCGATGCCCTGCGCTCCTGAGGCGACACCGAAAGGCGCGAAATCGGTCAGTGATCATCGTCCAAGTGCCCGATTTCGCGCCACTCGACGCCGATGTCACGCGGGTCGCCGGGTCCGAAGCTCACGATGCTGACGTCGGAGCCTCTCTGCTGGTCGACCAGCTTCCGGACGCCGTCCGGGCCGGACTCGAGCCGCTGACCGCGGTGGTGCGGGCATCCGAGCTGCGGACTGACGTCGACTGGCGCGTTGCACGCAGAATCGCGCGGCTGAGGCCGCCTGACATGAGTGGAGCGCGCCACTGGGGTGACCTGAGGTCACGTGGACCAGGTTCAGCCGGCGCGGCGCATGACCCGCTCGGCGTCGAGCAGGATCACCGCGCGCGCCTCGAGGCGGATCCATCCGCGCGAGGCGAAGTCGGCGAGCGACTTGTTGACCGTCTCGCGCGAGGCGCCGACCAGCTGGGCGAGCTCCTCCTGCGTGAGGTCGTGGGCGACGAGGACGCCGCCGTCCGGCTGCGGCTGACCGAACTTGTCGGCCAGGTCGAGCAGAGCCTTGGCGACGCGACCCGGCACGTCGCTGAAGACCAGGTCGGCCATCGCCTCGTTGGTGCGACGCAGCCGCTGGGCGAGAGCCTGCAGGAGCGCCTCGGCCACCTCCGGGCGCCCGGTGAGCCAAGGGCGCAGGTCACGCTGCCCGAGCCCGAGGAGGACCGAGTCGGTGACGGCCGCCGCGGTGGACGTGCGCATGCCGGGGTCGAAGAGGGAGAGCTCGCCGAACATCTCGCCGGGTCCGAGCACGGCCATGACCTGCTCGCGCCCGTCGCTGGAGGTCTGACTCAGCTTGATCTTGCCGTCGGCGATGATGAACAGCCGGTCCCCAGGCTCGCCCTCGGAGAACACGACGTCACCACGGGCGACCGTCACCTGGCCCATCGTCGCGCGCAACGCCGCCGCAGCGGCGTCGTCGAGTGCGGCGAAGAGCGGCGTGCGTCGCAGGACGTCGTAGTCCACCCACTCACCTCCGAGATCATCCGGTGCTCACCGTATTGGGACACACGCAGGGCCGCCAGGGTAGAGCCGAAGACCCCTGACGTCATGTCCCGCTGCTCCACCGAGGGTGTCGGCGCTCAGACGGGGTCCTCCGGCGGCACGGGGAGCACTTGCAGCGCCAGCGTCGGCTCCTCGCGGTAGCGGGCGATCAGCTCGCCCGTGGCGCGCGCCAGTCGGCGGTGCAGGGCCGCACGGTAGGCCGACAGCTGCAGCTCGGCGAAGGCGAGGTCTCGCTTCAGCTCGTCCACGCCGTCCGGGTCGTCGGGGTGCGCCTCCCGTGACCAGAGCCCGGCGAGATCGGGCAACGGGGGAGCGTCGTCGATCGGCATGACCTCGACGAGCGCGCGGCGTCCCTCACCCACCCGGGTCTCCGACAGCGCCATCCGGAGCCGTTCGAGGCGGATGCTGTCGTCACCGCCCTGCAGCTCGATGAGGTCCATCCGCGCCTGGATCAGCCGACGCCAGTACGAGGCTCGGCTCTCCTCCTGCGTCAATGACTGACGGTAGCTGCGGAGAGCAGGCAGCGTCAGGTGCCCGAACTCCTCGCTGCGCTCCGGCACCTCGCGTGCGGCTGCTCGCGTGGTGCGCTCCTGCGCCCGCGTCGTCATCATCGGTCCCTTCGCGCCACGGTCATGCTGCGTCACGGACGGCATCGTCGGGCCTCCGCGAGCCCTTGAGGAGGCGTCACCCGTACGGGGCAGATGGGCGGGCACGCCTAGGCTTGTCGGGTGACGACCGCCGCCAAGGCCGACCGCTGGGCCTCCGAGACCCGCACCGGGCTCGTCCGACGGGCGCGGCGCATCAACCGGGAGCTCGGCCAGCTCTACCCCGATGCGCACTGCGAGCTCGACTTCAGCACCCCTCTGGAGCTCCTGGTGGCCACCATCCTGTCGGCGCAGTGCACGGACAAGCGGGTCAACCTGGTGACGCCCACGCTGTTCGCCAGGTACCCCGACGCCGAGGCGTACGCGGCTGCCGACCGGACCGAGCTCGAGGAGCTGATCCGCTCCACCGGCTTCTTCCGGGCCAAGACCAGCTCGATCATCACCCTGGGCCAGACACTCTGCGAGCGCTTCGACGGCGAGGTGCCGGGGCGGCTGAAGGATCTGGTCACGTTGCCCGGGGTCGGGCGCAAGACCGCGAACGTGGTGCTGGGCAACGCGTTCGATGTCCCCGGCATCACCGTCGACACCCACTTCGGACGCCTCGCGCGTCGGTTCCGCTGGACGGACGAGACCGACCCGGTCAAGGTCGAGGCAGACGTCGGTGCGCTGTTCCCGCGCAAGGACTGGACGATGCTGTCCCACCGGATGATCTGGCACGGGCGCCGTCGCTGCCACGCGCGCAAGCCGGCGTGCGGCGCGTGCCCGATCGCCAGGCTCTGCCCCTCGTTCGGTGAGGGGCCGACGGACGCCAAAGTCGCTGCCGCCCTGGTCAAGGACATCCCGTGAAGCGCGCACCCCTCGCCATTGTCATGGCCCTCGCAGCTCTGACGCTGGGTGCCTGCGGCAGCTCGGGCGAGGATGCGGGAGTCCGGGTGACGCCGACGCAGACACCCCCGGCATCCGTCGGGGCGGGGGACGCGACCGGTGCGGCCCAGATCGACCCGTGCCCCGACTCCGGCCCACCTCTCGGCCGCGGTGACGGCCTCCCCGAGCTCGAGCTGCCCTGCTTGGGGCCGGGGGACGAGGTCCAGCTCGCCGGCCTCGAGGGGCGTCCGCGACTGGTCAACGTCTGGGCCAGCTGGTGCCCTCCTTGCCGGGACGAGATGCCGTGGCTGCAGCAGGCGCACGAGTCCGGCGAGATCGACGTGCTCGGCATCGACGCGGAGGACCAGGTGGGGGCCGCGTCGGCCTTGCTGGCTGACCTCGACATCACGTTCCCCTCGGTGTTCGACCCGGCCAACGAGTTCGCCCGCGAGATCCGAAACCTTGCCAAGCCGACGACCCTGCTGGTGTCGAAGCAGGGAGAAGTCGTGTACGTGCAGTCCGGACCGTTCCGGTCTTACGACGACCTGCGCGAGGTGCTCGCCACGTACCTGAAGGTCGACCTGCCGTGAGGGAGGCGTGAACCCAGGGGTGCCTCCGGGCGTCGAGTTCCGCCCCGGACCTGCCCGGCTGGCTCCGACCCCTGGCTGCAGCCGTCGTCGACATCACCGTGGACGACCTGACCAGGTTCGCCCCGCCGTTGGACGCCCCACGGCGATCGGCCGTCCTGGTTCTCTTCGGTGAGGGTGAGCAGGGGCCGGACGTGCTGCTCATCGAGCGCGCGCACGACATGCGCTCACACGCGGGGCAGCCGGCGTTCCCCGGCGGTGCCATCGATGCCACCGACGAGCACGCTGTGCACGCCGCCCTGCGTGAGGCCGCCGAGGAGACCGGACTCGATCCGAGCGGTGTCGACGTCTGGGCGGTGCTGCCCGACCTCTACATCCCACCCACCGGCTTTGCGGTGACGCCGGTCCTCGGATGGTGGCGGGCCCCGTCTCCCGTGGCAGCAGCAGATCCGGCCGAGGTGGCATCGGTCCACCGCGTTCCCTTGGCCGAGCTGACCGATCCGGCTCGGCGCTGCCGAGTCCAACACCCCAGTGGCTACGTCGGTTCGGCGTTTGAAGTTCGTGGCCTTCTTGTGTGGGGTTTTACCGGGGGTTTGCTCGATCGGCTGATTCACTTAGCAGGGTGGGAACGCCCCTGGGACGAGTCGCGGCTCGTCCCGCTGCCTGACGACCCCGACCGGCCGATGGTGAGAGAGGAGCCCCAGCGGTGAGCGTCATCGACATCGTGCTGCTGGTGGCCATGGTGCTCTTCGCCATCACCGGCTGGCGCCGGGGTCTGCTGTACGGCCTGCTGTCCCTCGTCGGGTTCCTCACCGGCGCAGCCGCGGGCCTGTGGCTCGCGCCACGTCTGCTGGAGTCGTGGCCCGACGGCATGGCCACCGCGCTGACGGCGATCGTGATCGTGTTCCTGCTGGCGGCTCTCGGCCAGGTCGGGGTGGGGATGTTCGGCCGTCGGCTGCAGGGGGCCGTCACGTGGGGTCCGATGGTCAAGCTCAACAACGTCGGTGGAGCCCTGCTGTCGGTCCTGACCCTGATGCTCGCGGTCTGGTTCGGCGCCAGCCTGTACGCGAACGGCAACTCGAGCTCGTTGGCGCGCGACCTCCGTCAGTCGCAGGTCATCGGCGCCTTCGACGCGCTGATGCCGGTGGAGCCCTTCATCCTCACCGGCCAGATCGAGTCGATGTTCAAGGACACCGGGTTCCCGACGGTGTTCGCCGGCCTCGGGCCCGAGCCGATCGAGTCGATCGCAGCGCCGAACGCCGCCATCGTCCGTCGTGAGGCGGTCGTCGACGCGGCCGCCCAGACGGTGAAGATCCTCGGTGAGGCACCGTCGTGCAGCAGCAACCTCGAGGGTTCGGGGTTCGCGTTCGCTCCTGAGCGGATCCTCACCAACGCCCACGTGCTCGCCGGTGTCCGCTCGGTCGCGGTGCTCACCGCGGAAAGCAGCAAGGCGTACGACGCCACCGTCGTCTACTTCGACCCCGACACCGATCTGGCCGTCCTCGACGTGCCGGGACTGCCCGTCGACCCGCTCACTTTCTCCGGTGACGTCGACCGCGGCGAGAGCGTGGCGGTGCTGGGCTACCCCGAGAACGGCGGACTACAGGCGACACCCGCGCGCGTCCGCGACGAGATCGTGGCTCGGGGCAACGACATCTACGGGGAGGGACTGGTCGTGCGCAACGTCCTGTCACTCCGCGCGGATGTCAGACCCGGCAACTCCGGAGGCCCGGTCGTCGACCGGAGCGGGGAGGTGGTCGGAGTGGTGTTCGCCGCGTCTGTCGACCGTGACGACACCGGCTACGCGATGACGCCGGAGCAGGTGGCGACCGCACTGGCCGAAGGGCTGTCCAGTGACCGCGCGGTGAGCACCGGCCCCTGCACCTGACAGGCGTGCCCCGAATCTCTAGGGCATCCGCGGTGTCAGCGGTCGGGCTCGGGATCGTCGAGCCAGCTGAGCAGCTCAGCGGTGAACCGCTCCGGGTCTTCCTCCTGCGGAAAGTGGCCGACGCCGTCGAGCAGGCGCCATCGGTAGGGCGCGCTGACGTAGCGGCTCGCCCCCTGGGCCATGGAGGCCGGGTAGCAGCCGTCGGCGGCGCCGTGGATGTGCAGGACCGGTGCGGAGATGGACGTCTGCATGCGGCGTCCATAGCGTGCGCCGTCGGTGCGGAGCGCCGATCGCAGGAACCAGCGGTGGTACTCCGCGGCGCAGTAGGCAGTGTTGCCGAGAGCGAACGCGCGGCGATAGGTGAGGGAGGTCGGCAGATCCGGCCATCCCGGCGCTGCCCACGCGTGCAGCAGGTGGTCGACCCGGCTGGAGCTCGCGGTGCGGAACGACCGCTCGGGCAGCCACGGTGTCTGCATCGACCAGAGCTGACGCAGCTGGTGAGGACGCCGGACTGCCGCGTTGCGCAGTCGCAGGGGATGCGGCGCACCCACCGCCACGAGTCGTCGCACCGCCTTGGGCTCGTACGCGGCCAGGGTCCACGCAACGAGCCCACCCCAGCCGTTGCCGACGACGATCGCGTCCCGCGCCCCGAGAGAGGCGATCACGCTCGCAGTGTCTCCCGCGAGTGAGGGCAGGTCGTAGCCGCGCGGGGTGTGGTCACTGCCTCCGAAGCCCCTGAGGTCCATCGCCACCGCTCGGTAGCCGGCTTCGGCGAGCGCCGGCAGCTGGTGGCGCCACGTCCACCAGAACTCGGGGAACCCGTGGAGCAGCAGCACCAGCGGCCCTTCACCGGCCTCGGCGATGTGGAAGCGGGCCCCCCGCGCTGCCACCGTGCGGTGCTCCCACGGGCCCTCGAGCGCGATGTCGCGCGGGTGGGTCATGCGCTGGACGGCGGGGTGCGGAGCTTGTCGGGGACGGGTGGGGCGTTCGGGGGGCTGGACGGCGGGGTGCGGAGCTTGTCGGGGACGGGTGGGGCGTTCGGGGGCAGAGAACTCACGATCTGCTTGGTGCGCTCGGCCTCGGCCCTCGCCTGCTCGGGTCCGCGCGCCTTCTTGGCGCGGTAGTACCCGATGGCGCCCAGAATGACGGCGACGATGAGGTAGAAGGCGGCGACGATCAGGAACGACGCCCACTGCGGCAGGTCCGCGACCTCGACCAGTACGTAGACGACCGCCCACGTCACCAGCAGCCACACCATCGCGAGCAGCACACCAGCGACGACGAACAGTGCGGCCGCTGACGCCCCGGCCTTCGCCGACTCGCGCATCTCGGCCTTGGCCAGCTCGATCTCGCCCCGCACCAGAGCGCTGAGCTCACTGGTGATCCCGGCGATGAGGGTGCCGAGGCTCGGGCGGTCGTCGATCATGACTCCTCCTTGGTCGCCCACCGGGGAGGTGGCGTCCGGACCGATCTTGTCAGGTCGGGGGGCGGTCGGTCATGCCCGCCGCTCAGGACGTCTCCTCCTCGGCCAGTCGATAGGCGCGATCGCGGGTGCGCAGGATGACCGCTCCCAGGACCGCCGCGACGAGCGATCCGGCGAGGATGCCGCCCTTGGCGGTGTCCAGCAGGTCGCCGGAGAAGGCGAGCTCAGCGATGAGCAGGGACACCGTGAACCCGACGCCGGAGACCAGGGCGAGCCCGACCATGTCGAGCCATCGGAGCGACGGGTCGAGCGCGGCGCGGGTGAACCGGGCAGTGAGCCAGGCGCCGCCGAAGACTCCGACCAGCTTGCCGACGACCAGGCCAGTGATGATGCCGATCGCGAGGGGCTCCGCCACCAGGGTGGAGGCCCGACCGAGGTCGAGCGCGACCCCCGCGGAGAGGAAGGCGAAGACCGGGACGGCCACCCCGGCGGAGAGAGGGCGGACGCGGTGCTCGAGACGCTCGGCGGGCGACGCGTCCTCGTCCGGGTCAGGCTTGACCCTCGTCAACAGCCCGAGCGCGACTCCGGCGACGGTGGCGTGGATGCCCGAGTCGTGAACGAGTGTCCAGATGACCAGGGCGAGTGGCACGTAGAGCCACGGCGACACGACGCGTGCGCGCTGCAGCAGGAAGTACCCGACCAGCAGGACGGCCGCAACCGTGAGCGGCACGACCTTCAGCTCGTCGGTGAAGAACACCGCGATGACCGTGATCGCACCGAGGTCGTCGACCACCGCGAGAGTCAGCAGGAACGCCCGGAGCGCTGGCGGCAGGTGCGAGCCCACGACTGCCAGCACCGCGAGCGCGAAGGCGATGTCGGTCGCCATCGGGATGGCCCAGCCGGCACGAGCCTCCGGGTCCCCCATCGTGATCAGCACGAAGATCAGTGCCGGCATGATCATGCCGCCGAGGGCGGCGATCACGGGCAGGACGGCCTGAGCAGGCTCCCGCAGGGTCCCGACGACCAGCTCGCGCTTGAGCTCGAGCCCGGCGACGAAGAAGAAGATGGCCAGCAATCCGTCGGCCGCCCACGACTCGAGACTCAGGTCGAGATGCAGGGCCGCGGGGCCCACGACGAAGTCTTTGAGGCTCTCGTACGCGTCGGCCAGACCGGTGTTCGCCGCGACCAGACCGGCCACGGCCGCGGCGAGCAGCAGCGCCCCACCCACCGTCTCCTGCCGCAGCGCGTCGGCGATGAACCGGTTCTCACCGAGGGGCAGCCGGGAGAAGAGGACACGGCGCGGCGTGGGGTCGGAGACAGGCGGCTCAGGGGTGGACACGGGAACCTCCATCGACAGGGGACCGCATCTGCTGATGCAGACCCGGTCGCCGACCCGTCTTCCCGGCACGCCATGGGCAGTCTATCGGTCACCGAGAAAGTGACTCGGGTCTGTCAACCTTTCAGGGCGTTTTGATCGTTGATGCAGATGAGGGGGTGAGCGGATGAGCAGGGATGAGGACAGCGACTTCGACGACTTCGTGTCGTCGCGCGGTCCCGCGCTCCTGCGAACCGCGTACCTCCTCACCGGTGACCGGCACCTCGCGGAGGACCTCATGCAGACCGCGCTGGCGAAGACCTACCGCCACTGGTCGAGGGTGAGTGCCGGCTCTCCGGAGGCGTACGTCCGACAGGCGATGGTGCGGGAAAACATCTCCTGGTGGCGGCGTCGGCGCGGTGCTGAGGTCGTGGTGGCCGAGGTCCCCGAACGTTCGACGCCGCGTGATGACGTCGACCGTCGGCTCGCACTCGACACCGCGCTTCGTCAGCTGACGCCCCAGCAGCGCGCTGTGCTCGTCCTTCGGTACTACGCAGACCTCACCGAGCGTCAGACGGCCGACGCGCTGGGCTGCTCCGTGGGCACCGTCAAGTCACACGCACACCGGGCTTTGGGGCGCCTGCGCGAGGTCCAGCCTGAGCTCGCGGAACTGCTGGGCGACGCGCATGAGGCAACGGAGGTGCAGCGATGAACGACACCGCACTGCGTGAGGCGCTGCACGAAGTGGCATCTGCAGGGGTCGGAACGGATGTGGACGCCCGCGTCGCACGACTCGCCTCGAGGCACGCGAGGATCAACGGCGCCCCGCGCGTCGCATCCCGCGTCGTGGGTGGACGGTCGGAGCACTCGGTGTCGCTGCAGCGGCAGTGGTGGTGCTGCTCGTGGTGGGTCTCTTCGCGATGACACGACCTCCGCAGGTGGTTCCCGCCTCTGGGCCGGGCTCCCTGCCGGACCAGATCTTCCCCACTCGTGCAGCACATCCTGACGTTGGAGCAGGCGCCTATCGGCCGGGTGTCGATGGTGTACGCGGGACCCGCTGCTCGGGGAGTGACGTCGTGGGTCGCGGTCGGTGCGGACAGCGACGAGTACCGTGTTCATCGCACCTACGTCGGTCGACCTCGTCCAGACGGTCGTCGACGTGGCACCAGACGGCAGCGAGGTGGCGATCAGCCACGCGGGGACCACCCCGGACTCCCTTCGCGTCGAGCTGCTGGACGCTGGCACGGGTGACAGTCGTTGGATCGTGCTGCCCGACGATGGCAAGGGAGGCTGGGTGGACACCCTCACGTGGTCCCCAGACGGCTCTCGGCTCGTGGTTCTCGCAAACGTGACCAATGGTGACGACCCCGATGGCTCATCCGGTCGGTCCTGGTACTTCATGGTCGATGCCGCGTCGGGTGAGGTGACCCGGCTGCCGGAGGACACTGTGCTGGCCGGTGAACCGGCGGGATGGACATCGGACGGGAGGCTCGTGCTGGCCGACCAAAGTCGCGTCTCGACGGTGCGCGTCTCCGCTGTGACCGACCAAGGTGTCGAGCCTGTCGGGGTGCTGCAGGGCGTCCCCGAAGGACTCAGCCGCTTCTCGCTCTCTCCGGACGGCGCCCGACTTGCGGGCTTGAGCGATCCGACGCCGGGGGCGTCCGGCGATGGGAGCGTCTGGGATCTCCATGTCTTCGTCCTCCGCACTGGCGAGGAGCTGCTGAGCCAGAACCTCAGCGGGTACCTGGAGGATGTGTCATCGGTGATCGGCTGGCGTGATGCCTGGACGCCCGTCGTGAGCGCAGTGCGAGCCGGCGGGGGACCCGGCGTACTGATTGCCTATTCGTCGCGTGATGGTTCGAGCGACGTACTCGTCCGCGCCGGTGAGGCTGAGGTCCCGCCCTACTACCTGACGAGCCGCGTCGCCGCTGATGTCCTCTCGTCCGGACAGTTGCGCGATGCTCAACCGCCCGACCAGCCCTGGTACGACCTCCGCACGTTGGGTCCAGGCACGGGGGAGTGGATCGTTGGGCACACGATGTTGGTGGTGCTGATCGTCGTGGCCCTGGTCGGGTCCATCGTGGTGGTGGCTCGCCGGCGTCGGGTGGTTTAGGGGTCCACCTGGCCGGACCAATTCATCGGCGGATTCCTTGCGGTTTCAGGGCCGCGAGGGCCGTCAAACCGCAGGTGATCCTCCAATCTGTGGATCGCTGGCGGGTGCCAGCGATCGCGCGCTCTACGCGCAGAACTGCGGAGGCGCGTCGTCGTCGACGGCGACCTTCGGATGACCGTCGGGCCACAGGTCGATGCGGCTTCCCTTGTCGTCGACGAACACCAGATGATCCTCCGCCACCTGCCGGAGCTCGCCGGTCCCCTTCCAGCGACGGACGCCGTCGCCCCACCCGAACTGGTCGGCAGGCTCGACTCTCCACGTCACCCCCTGGACGCGGACCGGCTCGAACCAGCAGTGTCCCGGCCTCAGGGTGAAGGTTCGGGACTCCGTCAGCCCCACCGTCGGCGACGAGGAGGAACCGGCTGGTGGCCCCGCACCTGGCTCACCGGTACAGGCGGTCAGGGTGAGGGCCGCGGCGAGCGATGTCAGACCGAGGACCAGCGGTCGAGGCGCCATGTGCCTTCGACGCGGTCCGGCCTGATGCCGTTCCGCCGTCGACATCCGCCTGTGACATCCGGCTGTGACGATCGGCGGCAGCCGCTAGGCGTTGCCGCCGCCCGCTTTGTCCAGCCCCTCGGAGACCAGGTTCATGACGGTCGGATCCGCGAGAGTGGTGACATCACCGAGGTCACGGTGCTCGGCAACGTCGCGCAGCAGTCGTCGCATGATCTTGCCGGAGCGGGTCTTGGGCAGCTCGGGCACGACCATGATCTGGCGCGGCTTGGCGATCGGGCCGATCTCGTGGGCGACGTGCTGCCGCAGCTCCTGCACCAGAGCGTCACCGTGTGCCTTGTCGTCGGCGACGTGACCGCGCACGATGACGAAGGCGACGATGCCTTGTCCGGTCGTCGGGTCGGTGGCACCGACGACCGCTGCTTCGGCGACAGAGGGGTGCGAGACGAGCGCCGACTCGACCTCGGTGGTCGAGATGCGGTGTCCTGACACGTTCATCACGTCGTCGACGCGTCCGAGCAGCCAGATGGCGCCGTCCTCGTCCTTCTTCGCGCCGTCACCCGCGAAGTACATGCCCTCGTAGCGCGACCAGTAGGTGTCCTTGTAGCGCTGGGGGTCACCCCAGATGCCGCGCAGCATGCTCGGCCACGGCTCGGTGAGGACGAGGTACCCCCCACCACCGTTGGGCACCGGGTGCGCCTGGTCGTCGACGACCTCGGCGCCGATGCCCGGGAGCGGCGTCATCGCCGAACCGGGCTTGGTGGCCGTGACACCGGGCAGCGGGCTGATCATGATGGCGCCGGTCTCGGTCTGCCACCAGGTGTCCACCACGGGGCAGCGGTTGCCGCCGATGTGCTCGCGGTACCACATCCACGCCTCGGGGTTGATCGGCTCGCCCACCGAGCCGAGGACGCGCAACGAGCTCATGTCGAAGCCTGCCGGCAGGTCGTCGCCCCACTTCATGAAAGTGCGGATCGCGGTCGGGGCCGTGTAGAAGATGGAGACGCGGTACTTCTCCACGATCTCCCAGAGGCGACCGCGATGCGGCGTGTCCGGGGTGCCCTCGTACATCACCTGTGTCGCGCCGTTGGCGAGTGGTCCGTAGACGATGTAGGAGTGGCCGGTGACCCAGCCGACGTCAGCGGTGCACCAGTAGACGTCCTGCTCGGGCTTGAGGTCGAAGACGTTGTGGTGGGTGTAGGCGACCTGCGTCAGGTACCCGCCGCTGGTGTGCAGGATTCCTTTGGGCTTACCGGTGGTCCCGGACGTGTAGAGGATGAACAGCGGGTGCTCGCTGTCGAACGCCGCAGGCTCATGAGTCGTGGGCTGTCGACCGACGACGTCATGCCACCAGAGGTCGCGGGAGTCGTTCCACTCCACCTCCTGCTCCGTGCGCCGGACGACGAGCACCTTCTCGACGCTCGGTGAGGCATCCACCGCCTCGTCGACCGCCGGCTTCAGGGCGGACGGCTTGCCTCGCCGGTAGCCGCCGTCGGCGGTGATGACCAGCTTGGCCTCGGCGTCCTCGATGCGGCTGCGCAGCGCCTCCGCCGAGAAGCCGCCGAACACCACCGAGTGCGGGGCACCGATGCGCGCACACGCGAGCATCGCCACGGCTGCCTCGGGGATCATCGGGAGGTAGATCGCGACCCGGTCCCCGGCGGTGATGCCGAGCTCGGTCAGGGCGTTGGCGGCCTGCGACACCTCGCGCTGCAGCTCGCCGTAGGTGATCGTGCGGGTGTCGCCCGGTTCACCCTCGAAGTAGATGGCGACCCGGTCGCCGAGCCCGTTGGCGACGTGGCGGTCGACGCAGTTGAAGGCGACGTTGAGGCGTCCGTCGACGAACCAACGGGCGAAAGGTGCGTCCGACCAGTCGAGAGTCTGGCTCCAGGGCTTGTCCCAGTGCAGCCGGCTCGCCTGCTCGTCCCAGAACGCCATCCGGTCGGCGCTCGCCACGTCGTACATCTCGGCGGTGGCGTTGGCGGATGCGGCGAACTCCGGGCTCGGAGGGAACGTCCGGTCCTCGCGCAGCAGGTTGGACAGGCTCTCGTCGCTGGACTTCTCACTCACGAAGGCTCACCTCAGGGTTCGGGTCGGCTCACCGGTCTCGCGGTCGAACGTAGTCGAGCCTCGCTCCGACGGGGAGGGGGTGGCCGGCAGACGCTCGCCTGACAGGCTCTCCTCGTGACCGACGCACTCGCCGCGCTGGCGGCCCTGCCCGGCGTCCCGGAGTCGATGGACGCCACGCGCGCCACGATGGACGGACTGCTGCGTGAGCCCGCTCTGCGTCGGGGACGGGGTGAGGTGCGCGCAGCCGCGCGCCTCCGGTCCGCGTGGGCATCGGCCCGGCTGGCCGGGTGCTCCCTCACCTGGGAGGCCTTCGAGCCCCCGTTCGCCGACAACGACGACGGTCGCCTCGCGGCGTCCGCGCTCCGCGTGGCCGGTGAGGTCGGCTACGAGGCGGAGACCTGGAAGCGCGCGCCGTTGCAGTCCCTGGCTCACCTGCACAGCGTCGCCATGGCGGGTGAGGTCGACCAGGACGCGCTGGGGCGCCCTCGTCCCGACGCCGGCGTGGGGGAGCGGCTCGCCACGCTGGCCGAGGTGGTGACGACGACCGAGGCACCTGGCCTGCTCGTCGCCGGGGTCGTGCACGGCGAGCTGATGGCGCTGCGACCCTTCGGAGTCGGTGACGAGCTGGTGGCACGCGCGGCGTCCCGCGTGGTGCTGGTGGCGCGCGGCGTCGACCCCGATGCGCTGACGGTGCCGGAGATGGGGCTGCTGGAGCTCGGCGTGGACGGGTACCGCGAGGCGGTGGACGCCTTCGCATCTGGCACGCCGGACGGCCTGGCGCGGTGGCTGACGTTCCATGCGGCGTCCGTGCAGCGGGGCATCGCCTTCACGCGCACGCTCTGCCGCTGACGCCGCTGACGCCGCTGCTGCCGACCGTCGAGGAGCGCAAAGTCGGGCACTTCGACGGTCTCAACTGCCCTGCTTCGCGCTTCTCAGCGGCTCATGTCGGCGATGTGCACAATCGGTCCGGCACCGTCCCGTCCACAGGGAGGACGCCGGTGCCCGGCCGCCGCCGGCATCGGCGGCAGGGTGCGTCGATGCCCTCACCCACACCGCTCCCCGACGACCTGATCGCCGGCCCGTTCCGCCCTCGTGACCTGCGCGGGATCGGCATCGGCGTCGACGTCCTGCGCGGTCGCCGCATGCAGCGCGTCAGCCATGGCGTCTATCTGCGCGACGTCGCAGATCCCACCCTGGTTGAGCGTTGCCGTGCTCTGGGGCTGGTCGTTCCTGGCGATGTGACCTTCAGCCACGTGACGGCGGCTGAACTTCTGGGCATGCCCGGGTGGGGGCAGCGCAACCGGCGCGTGCACCTGACCAGACCAGCTGGATCGCCGTCGCTGCGTCGCGCCGACGTCGTGCAGCACCGGGGCGATCTGCAACCGGCCGATCGCCAGACCGTGGAGGGGGTGTCTCTCACGACTCCCGCTCGCACATTGCTCGACCTGTCCGAGCTACTGCGCCTCGATCGCCTGGTGGCGACCGGGGACCACAGCCTCCGTCACCTGGGTGTCTGTGGAACAACGTTGACCGACGTCGGGCGTCACGCGGAGGGCAGGCGTGGTGTGAGGCGGTTTCGCCAAGCGGTGTCGCTCATGGACGCTCGTGCGGAGTCACCGCAGGAGTCACTGGTGCGGGTCTGGTGCACGCTCGCGGGCTTGCCGCACCTCGAGCCGCAGGGACAGGTGTGGGACGACGATGAGCTCATCGCCACTGTCGACCTGCTCGACGAGGAGCACCGGGTGGCAGTCGAGTACGAGGGGGCGCACCACCGTGAACGCGAGCAGTTCGCGTACGACATCGGACGCCGTGCTCGGCTGAGGCGTCGGGGCTATCGGGTGGTCCAGGTCGAGGCCTCGATGATGCACTCGCCTCGTGGTGTGGTGCTGCTCATCGCGCAGGACCTGCAACAGCGCGGGTGGAACGGAGAACCCCGCATGGATGCCTTGCACCGGGCGCTGTGGCCCACCTCACGCCGAGTGGCGCGAAAGGGGTGACTTCAGGTGTGCCAAGTGCCCCGTTTCGCGCCACTCGACGGTCCGCGGCGCCACCGTCAGGCGGCGGAGGGCGTCACCCGGCGTCGGTGCGCGACGGCGGTGGCGACGACCACGGCCATCACGACCAGGGCTGCGGCGGCTCCTGCTCCGATGACTGCCTGCTGCCGGTCGAGGTCGGGCACGGTCGGCAGTCGGCGACGCATCGCCACCGGGCGGTTGAAGCGGAGCACGGGCCACTCGCGCTCGGACGCCACGCGCGCCAGCTCGCGGTCGGGGTTGACCACGATCGGATGCCCCACCGCCTCGAGCATCGGAAGGTCCGTCTGTGAGTCGCTGTAGGCGTAGGACGCGGTCAGGTCGTAGCCGTGCTCGGCGGCCATCTCACGGATCGCGTCGGCCTTGGTGGGCCCGTAGGCGTAGTACTCGATCTCGCCGGTGTACCGGCCGTCCTCGATGACCATCCGGGTGGCGACGACGCGGTCGGCGCCGAGCATCAGACCGATCGGCTCGACCACCTCGGCGCCCGACGAGCTCACGATGACGATGTCGCGTCCCGCCGCTCGATGCTCCTCGATCAGCGTCACGGCCTCTGCGTAGACGATGGGGTCGATGAGCTCGTGCAGGGTCTCGGCCACCACATCGCGCACCTGGGCGACGGGCCAGCCGGCCACCATCGACTGCAGGTACTCACGCATCCGCTCCATCTGGTCGTGGTCGGCGCCGCCCACGAGGTAGACGAACTGCGCGTAGGCGCTGCGCAGCACGGTGCGTCGGTTGATCAGGCCGCTGGCGTAGAACGGGCGACTGAACGCCAAGGAGCTCGACCGGGCGATGATCGTCTTGTCGAGGTCGAAGAAGGCTGCGGAGCGCGTCATCACCACCGACCCTAGGTGGCTCGGGCACCCCCCGTTGGGATTGGGCCAACCGGGTGGTTGTCCGGGTCGTTGAGCGCGCTCCGGCCCTCCGCGATTGCGCTGCGTAGCGGCGCGGGTACACCATGTGGGTATCTGGTCCTCCGCGGTCCAGAGACGCGTCTGGCTCCTCCCCCCGGGGCCAAACGCCTTGACGGCCCCCGCTCTCCCCCCGGCGGGGGTCGTCCCATGTCCGGCTCCGTCCACAGCCTCCTCGTGCGCCTGTTTTCCCCAGCCGAACCGGTCTCCGGGCGCCTCGCGTCCGCAGCGGGCAGCCTTGCGGGCCACCGCCCCGAGGAGCCCGCCATGCGCCCCCTGCTGGTCACGCCCGATGCCGGACTGCTGGACGCGGTCCTCGCCGTCGCCGGAGAGGCGCGCGTCGACGTCGACGTCGTCCCTGACCTGGGCGCGGCACTGCGCCAGTGGACGTCGGCGCCGCTGGTGCTGCTCGACGCCTCGCTGCTGGACGAGGTGCGCGCGCTGCCGCACCGGCCGGGCGTGGTGGTGGTCAGCCGGACGATCGAGGACGCCGAGACCTGGCGGCAGCGTCATGCAGATCGGCGCCGAGCACGCCGTGGAGCTGCCCGAGGGTGCGCCATGGCTCTTCGAGCGTCTGGGAAGCAGCCTCGACGGAGTGCCTGCCGCCGACCTCGTGGCCGTCGTGGGTGCGAGCGGCGGAGCCGGAGCGAGCACCCTGGCCGCAGCGCTGGCACATCATGCGGCGCGCCACGACCGTCCGAGCGTGCTCGTCGACCTCGACCCGTGCGGGGGCGGGCTCGACCTCCTGCTCGGCGCCGAGCACACGACCGGCGCCCGCTGGAACGAGCTCGTCGGCGTCAGCGGACGCGTCGATCCGACGGTGCTCACCGAGGCATTGCCCGATCTCGATGGCGTCCGCCTGCTCAGCTGGCCGACGGACGCACCGCTCGAGCCTGATCTGACCGCCGTGGGCCATGTGGTCGACGCACTCTCCCAACAGGCGGGCACCGTCGTCCTCGACGCCGGTCGTGCGGTGGACGTCCGCGCCCAGGCCATGCTGGCGCGCTGTCAGCGGGTCGTGGTCGTCGTCCCCCTGCGGGTGCGGGCCGTCACCGCTGCTCGGCGACACCTCCGTCTGCTCCCTCAGACACCGACGCCGGTGATCGTGGTGCGCGAACCTGCACCCTCCGGGCGTCACGCCCGTGGACGTCGAGCGCGCCCTCGGCCACCCAGTAGCCGCCGTCCTTCCGCACGACCGCCGCCGGGCGGAGGTCGAAGAGCTGGGCGGCGGAATGCCATCGGGCTCTGCCTGGCGCTCGGTGTGCGAGGCCATGGATGTTGTCCGCCCGGCGGTGTTCGCGTGACCGCAGCGGCCGGGGCGTCCGTGCGGCTGCTCACCCAGTCGCTCGCAGGCGACCTCCACGGCTTCGGACCGCTCGCACCACTGCTCGCTGATGTCAGCGTCACCGACATCACCGTGAACGGGCCGACGGAGGTGTGGGTCGACCGCGGTGACGGCATGCGACGCACGCCGATCCGCTTCCCCGACGAGGTCGCCCTGCGCCGCTTCGCCGCGAGACTGGCCGGCTCCGTGGGGCGGCGGCTCGACGACGCCTCCCCGTTCGTCGACGCACCGCTGCCGCACGGAGTCCGCCTGCACGCGGTCCTTCCCCCGATCGTCGAGCAGGTCACCGTCACCCTCCGCGTGCCGCGGCACCGGGTGTGGACGCTCTCCGACCTCGTGAGCTCCGGCATGGTGCCGGAGGACGCCGAGCCGTTGCTCCGGCAGGTGCTCGCGCGGCGCGCGTCCTTCCTGATCTCGGGCGGGACCGGCTCGGGCAAGACCACCTTGCTCAACGCACTGCTCGGCGAGGTCGATCCGTGCGAGCGGCTGGTGGTCGTCGAGGACACGCGCGAGCTCGCCCCCCGGCATCCGCACGTGGTGCGAGCGCAGACCCGTCCACCGAACATCGAGGGCGCAGGAGTGGTCACCTTGCAGCACCTGGTCCGCCAGACGCTGCGCATGCGTCCTGACCGGATCGTCGTCGGCGAGGTGCGCGGCGCCGAGGTGGTCGACCTGCTCACCGCCCTGAACACCGGTCACGCCGGGGGGTGCAGCACGGTTCACGCGAACTCCGCGGTCGACGTCGTCGCTCGCCTCGAGGCGCTGGGCGCGCTGGGGGGACTCTCACAGTTCGCCGTGACCCGCCTCGTCGCGGTGGCCGTGCAGGTCGTCGTGCACCTCGAGCGCGACACCTCGGGATGTACGGCGGTTGACGACCCTCGCCCTCGTCGAGCGGTCCGGGGACGAGGTGACCGTGGTCCCGGCCTTCACCGTCTCCGACGACGGACGTCTGCGGCCCGATGTCGGTGCGGCCGGCTGGAACAGTCGTCTTCCCGAAGCCCGAGCGCTGCCATGACAGCGCGTGGTCGTCGCGGCGATCCTGGCAGCGGCGGCCGCCTGGTGGTGGGTCCCTTCGACCCCCCGACGCGGCGCCCTGTGGCGCTCGTCCCGACGACGGCGCAGGTGGGCTACGCCCGCGACGCGGGCGAAGCCGCGCACGCTCGACGTCGCGGCGCTGGCCGCAGCGCTGGCCTCCGAGCTGCGGGCGGGTCGGACACCCGGCGAGGCGTGGCACGCCGTCGTCACCGAGCAGTCGGACCGGCTGCCCTCTGCTGTCGTTCCGGATGCCGAGCCGGCCGACGTCCTGCACCGGTGGGCGAGCATCCCGGGTTGGGGAGGGCTGCAACCCCTGGCCACGTGCTGGCGGCTCGCGGACGCCTCAGGGGCCGGTCTCGCGGACGCCCTCGACCGGGTGGCGGTCGCCATGCGCCACGAGCACGAGGTCGGTGACGAGGTGCGCGGGCAGCTGGCTTCGGTGCGGGCCACCGCATGGGTGCTCGCGACGGTTCCCGTGCTGGCGGTGGTCATGGGCCAGGTGGTCGGCGCCGATCCCCTCTCGGTGCTCCTCGGCACACCCCTCGGGGCCGCCTGCCTCGCTCTCGGAGGCGCACTCGGTGCGGCAGGCTGGTGGTGGTTGAGCCGTCAGGTCGAGTCCGTGCTCCGCACCCTGCGTTGGTGACCGTGCTGGTCCTGTCCGCGGCACTCTTCGCCGCCCTCGCCGTCGCCTTCCTGCTGCCGACGTCGACGACGGCCCGCGACCGGCTCGGGCCGCTCGAGACGGTCGCGTCGTCACCGCGTTCGCTGCCTCGCGTCGCGGTCCCGCTCGGCGCTGGGCTGCTCGCCGTCTGGGTGCTCGGCGGCCTCGTCGGCTGGATCATCGGGGCGGTCGCGATGGGTCTGCTGCTGCGACGTGGTGCGTCGCGGGTCAGCGAGCGGGACGTGCAGCGCACAGCCCGGCGCGCTCTCGAGCTGCCGGTAGCCGTCGACCTGCTCGCCTCTTGCCTCCTGGTCGGAACCACTCCCGACCGCGCCCTGCACGAGGTCGCGGTGGCTGTCGGCGGCTCCCTGGCCGACGACCTCGAGACCGTCGCGGCGGCGATGCAGAGGGGAGCGGCGGCTGATGAGGCGTGGTCCCTCGTGGACGCTGCAGACCTCCAGTCGGTCGCCTCCTTGCTCAGACGAACGAGCACCACCGGCGCAGCCGTCGCCCCGATGCTCTCGATGCTTGCGGAGCAGCATCGCCAGCAGGCGCGGCTCGTGGCCCTGGACGCCGCACGCACGCTCGGCGTCAGGGCCACCGGCCCGCTGGGGCTCTGCTTCCTGCCCGCGTTCGTTCTGGTGGCCGTCGTCCCCCTCGTCGTGTCGCTTCTGCCGTGGGGTCTGCTGGTCGGGTGAGTCGCGCTCCGTCCACAGCGTGCTCGGTCCCGGCTTGTCCGCAGCCACGGGTCCGGCGCCCACATCGGTAGTCGGTCGTCGGGCCACCCTGCGGACGCGACCTGTCGGGTCGCCCGTCCCGACCGGCTGTCGGACACCAGGAGGTCACATGATGCGGAAGCTGCGGCAGCGGCTGCACGGAGACGAGGGGATGACGACGGCGGAGTACGCCGTCGGGACCGTCGCGGCCTGCGGCTTCGCCGGCACGCTGATCGAGCTGCTGGGAAGCGACTGGGTGCAGGACCTGCTCAAGAAGGCCATCGACAATGCGTTCTCGGTGCTGTTCTGAGCGACGGGCGGGGCGGCCGGCACCTGGTGTCGGCCGCTGCGCCCGCCCGCAGCCGGCGCCGAGCGACCAAGGCATGGTGACCGCCGAGCTCGCCGTGGTCCTGCCCGTCCTCGCCCTCGTCACCTCACTCATCATCACCCTGGTCGCGGTGGCGGGGGACGCCGCCCGCGCCTCGGACGCCGCCCGCTCCGGTGCGCGCTCGCTGTCGATCGGCGTCGACCGCGACGAGATCCTCGACCGGATCCGGGCGCTCGCACCTGCAGGGACGCGACCGTCGACATCTCCAGCGACGGAACCGTGGTGCGGGTCGGTGTGTCGGCCCCGCCGCGCCGCTGGGGGCCCCTCACCCTTCCGGCGCCGGACGTCACCGCGGTGGCGGCCCTCGAGCCTGGCGTGGTCGTGCCGTGACAGGGGAGCGTGGATCCGCGTCGGTCCTCGTCCTGGCCGCTGCGGCGTTCGTCCTCGCGGCGTCCGTGCCGGTGGTGCTCGTCGCGTCGCTGCTGGCCAGTCACCGTCAGGCGGTGCGGGCGGCCGATCTGGCGGCCCTCGCAGGGGCACAGCACTCGCTGAGCGACGTCGCCGTCGCATGTGCGTGGGCGCGACGCGTGGCGTCCGCGAACGGTGCCAGCCTCACCCGCTGCGACCTCGCCGACACCTCGCTGCTCGTCGAGGTCGCCGTGCCGACTGGGATCGCCCTAGCGCCAGGCACGCGGGCCACGGCCCGGGCCGGTGTCCGCTGGGTGACCGCGTCAGTCCATCAGCAGCTCGAGCAGACGGACCGCGCCGTCCTTGTCCAGCGGGTCGTTCCCGTTGCCGCACTTCGGTGACTGGATGCAGGAGGGGCAGCCGTCGAGGCACTCGCAGTCGTTGATCACCTGACGGGTGGCGCCCAGCCACTGCGCCGCGCGTTCGAAGCCGTGCTCGGCGAACCCCGCGCCGCCGGCGGCCCCGTCGTAGACGAAGACCGTCGGCACCCCGGTGTCCGGGTGGTGGGCGGTCGAGACGCCCCCGATGTCCCACCGGTCACACGTGGCGAAGAGCGGGAGCAGGCCGATGCTCGCGTGCTCGGCCGCGTGCAGCGACCCGGGCAGGTCGGCCTCCGCCACCTCGGCGACGCCGACCGCCGTCGTCGGCAGAGTCCACCACACGGCGCGGGTGCGCAGCGTGCGTGGCGGGAGGTCGAGCGGCTCCTCGCCCAGCACCTCTCCCGAGGCGATCCGCCGCCGCAGGAACGAGACGACCTGCCGGGTCACCTCGACCGACCCGAAGTGCAAGGTGGCTGCACCCAGCGGCTGGACGCGTTCGCTCTCCAGCACGGTGATGTCCGTGAGCTCACGGGCGGACGTGGTGTAGTCCGGCTGCGCCGGGTCGACCAGGGCGACGCTGTCCGAGAGGTCGAGCGAGCGCACGACGTAGCTCTCGCCCTGGTGGACGTACACCGCGCCGGTGTGCACCGTCGTGTGCGACGCCCCTGGGTCGACGGTCCCGAGCAGGCGACCTGTCGCGCTCTCGACGACCCGCACCGGCGTCCCGCCGATCCCGCGAAGGTCGGCCAGGTCACCGGCCCGCTCTCGCTTGGTCCAGAACCAGCCGGTGCTGCGACGCCTCAGCCATCCGCGGTCCACGAGCGCGTCGAGCAGCTCCTTGGTGCGGTCGCCGAAGAGGTCGAGGTCGCTGTCGGTCAAAGGCAGCTCGGCCGCTGCCGCGGCCAGGTGCGGACCGAGCACGTACGGGTTGTCCGGGTCGAACACCGTCGCCTCGACCGGCTGGCCGAAGATCGCCTCCGGGTGGTGCACCAGGTACGTGTCGAGCGGGTCGTCGCGCGCGATGAGCATGGCCAGCGCCCCCTGCCCCGAGCGCCCGGCGCGTCCAGCCTGCTGCCAGAGCGACGCACGCGTACCTGGCCAGCCGGCCAGCAGCACTGCGTCCAGTCCCGACACGTCGATGCCGAGCTCCAGGGCGTTGGTGGCGGCGACCCCGCGCAGGTCGCCGGACGTCAGCCGTCGCTCGAGCAGCCGGCGCTCCTCCGGCAGGAATCCCGCGCGGTAGGCGGCGACCGTGCGCGCGAGAGCGGGCTCGACCTCGGCCAGCGCGTGCCGGGCGAGGAGCGCCACCACCTCGGCGCCGCGGCGGGAGCGCACGAAGGCGAGGGTACGGACGTCCTGCACCACGAGGTCCGCCAGCAGCGACGCCACCTCGGCTGCCGCCGTGCGTCGCACCGGTGCGCCGTGCTCGCCGTGGAGCTCGGTCAGGGGCGGCTCCCACAGCGCGAACACCGTCGAACCGCGCGGTGAGGCGTCGTCGGTGACGGCCGCGCAGGGGACGCCGGTGAGGCGGAGGGCGGTCAGCTCGGGGTCGGACGCCGTGGCCGACGCCAGCAGAAAGGTCGGCTCGGCGCCGTACCGGGCCGCGACGCGACGCAGCCGCCGCACGATCGCCGCCACGTGTGCACCGAAGAGGCCGCGGTAGTGGTGCATCTCGTCGATGACGACGAACTCGAGACGTCGCAGGAAGGACGCCCATCGCGTGTGGCCCGGAAGCATCGAGTGATGGAGCATGTCGGGATTGGTCAGCACGAGGTTCGCGTGGCTGCGAACCCACTCACGTTCCTCACCGGGTGTGTCCCCGTCGTACGTCGCGACCCGTAGCCCGTCCACCTCGAGGGCGGTGATCCGTCGCATCTGGTCGGCGGCGAGTGCCTTGGTCGGGCTCAGGTAGAGGACGGACGCGCCACGCTCGACCCCGGCGTCCCGGCTGGTGAGCACCTCGTGCACGGCGGGCAGCAGGTAGGCGAGCGACTTGCCGGACGCCGTTCCGGTCGCGATCACGGCCGACCGGCCGGCATGGCCCAGCTCCGCGAGCGCCACCTGGTGCTCCCACGGCTCGCGGATGCCCTGCGCCTCGACCGCCGCCCGCAGATCGGGGTGCAGCCAGCGGGGCCAGTCGGCGGTCCGTCCGGCGCGCTCCGGCAGCCGTTCGACGTGGGTCAGCCGGTGTCGTCGGCTGCTGCTGGACGCCAGGCGTTCGAGCAGGGCGTCCGGATCGGGCATGGGTCCAGTCTGGCCCAGGTCGCGAGGGCTGGGTCGGGCGCGCCGTGACCGTCTCGTGATCTGCAGGAGGGAGCCGACTTGCGGGGACCCTTACCGAGCGCGAACGGGCCCTGAATAGACTCCCCAGCGGCTTGTTCGACGCCTGGCCGGTGAACGCCGGACCGCGCGTGCCCCTAGAGGAGGACTGATGTCGTTGCTCGCCATGGGTGAGTCCGCGATCTCGTTGAGCTCGGAGCAGCTCACCTATGTGGCGATCGTCGCGGCGATCTCCGTCGCCGCGATCGGCGTCGCGGGCCTGCTGGTGCGCGAGGTGCTGACGGCCTCCGAGGGCACCGCCAAGATGCAGGAGATCGCCAAGGCGGTGCAGGAGGGCGCCTCGGCCTACCTCACGCGGCAGTTCCGGACGCTCTCGGTCTTCGCGGTCGTCGTGTTCTTCGTGCTCTTCCTCCTGCCGGCTGACACCACCGGCGAGCGCATCGGCCGCTCGATCTTCTTCGTGGTCGGTGCGGTGTTCTCGGCGGTCACCGGCTACGTCGGCATGTGGCTGGCGGTCCGGGCGAACGTGCGCGTCGCCGCCGCGGCGAACGAGTCGGGCGAGCAGCCCGCCATGAAGATCGCGATCCGCACCGGCGGCGTCGCCGGCATGTTCACCGTCGGTCTCGGCCTGCTCGGTGCGGCCACCGTCGTGCTGATCTACAAGGGCGATGCCCCCGTGGTCCTGGAGGGCTTCGGCTTCGGTGCCGCGATGCTCGCCATGTTCATGCGTGTCGGCGGCGGGATCTTCACCAAGGCGGCGGACGTCGGCGCCGACCTGGTCGGCAAGGTCGAGCAGGGCATCCCCGAGGACGACCCCCGCAACGCCGCGACGATCGCCGACAACGTCGGTGACAACGTCGGCGACTGCGCGGGCATGGCCGCCGACCTGTTCGAGTCGTACGCGGTCACGCTCGTCGCGGCGCTGATCCTGGGCAAGGCCGCCTTCGGCGACATCGGGCTGGTCTTCCCGCTCATCGTCCCGGCCATCGGTGTCATCACCGCGGTCATCGGCATCCTCTCGATCGTGCCGCGTCCGGGCGACCGCTCCGGCATGACGGCGATCAACCGCGGGTTCTTCATCTCCGCGGTCGTGTCCGCGGTGCTCGTGGCGCTGGCGTCCTTCTGGCTGATCCCGGCCCGGGCGATCGACCTCACGGGCGTGGTGGTCTCCGGTGACTCCGGCACCTTCGCGGCCGTCGACGTCGACTCGTACAACCTGCGGCTCCTCACGATCGGTGCGGTGCTGATCGGCATCGTGCTGGCGGCAGCCATTCAGCAGCTGACCGGCTACTTCACCGAGACGAACCGAAAGCCAGTCGACGACGTGGCCAAGTCGTCGCTCACCGGCCCTGCGACGGTGATCCTGTCCGGCATCTCCCTGGGCCTGGAGTCCGCGGTCTACTCCGCGCTGCTCATCGGTGCGGCCGTCTACGGAGCCTTCCTGCTCGGTGCCGGGTCGATCACTCTGGCGCTGTTCGCCGTCGCCCTGGCCGGTACCGGGCTGCTGACGACGGTCGGTGTCATCGTCGCGATGGACACCTTCGGCCCGGTCTCCGACAACGCCCAGGGCATCGCCGAGATGTCCGGGGACGTCACCGGCGAAGGTGCGCAGATCCTGACCAGCCTGGACGCGGTAGGCAACACCACGAAGGCCATCACCAAGGGCATCGCGATCGCCACGGCGGTGCTCGCGGCGACGGCCCTGTTCGGCTCGTTCCGTGAGGGCATCATCACCGCCACCCAGGACGCCGGCGCCGACGCCTTGCGCGCGCTGCCGGAGATCGACCTCGCGCAGTACGCGGGCATCCTCGACGTGTCGAACCCGCGCAACCTGGTCGGCCTGCTGATCGGTGCGGCCGTGGTGTTCCTCTTCTCGGGTCTGGCCATCAACGCGGTCTCCCGCGCTGCGGGTGCGGTGATCTTCGAGGTGCGGCGGCAGTTCCGCGAGCACCCCGGGATCATGGACTACAGCGAGCGACCTGAGTACGGCAAGGTCGTCGACATCGTCACGCGCGACTCGCTCCGTGAGCTGGCGACACCAGGCCTGCTCGCGGTGCTCACGCCGATCGCCGTCGGATTCGGTCTCGGCGTGGGTGCGCTTGGAGCCTTCCTCGCCGGCACCATCGCCACGGGTCTGCTGATGGCGATCTTCCTGGCCAACTCCGGTGGCGCGTGGGACAACGCCAAGAAGTTCGTCGAGGACGGCAACTACGGCGGCAAGGGATCCGAGCCCCACGAGGCCACCGTGATCGGTGACACCGTCGGTGACCCGTTCAAGGACACCGCAGGTCCGGCGATCAACCCGCTGATCAAGGTGATGAACCTGGTCGCCCTGCTCATCGCCCCAGCCGTCGTGCAGCTGTCGATCGGCGACGACGCCAACACCGGGCTGCGCATCCTGATTGCGGTGGTTGCGGTCGCGATCGTGGTCGGCGCCGTGGTGGTCAGCAAGCGCCGGAGCATCACCGTCGGCGAGGAGTAGCCGCGCGGCCCGAGCGCAGCGGACCAACAGGCCCGCCGAGTGCGGGCCTGGTAGACGCCACAGCCTGTCGAGTGCGGGCCTGGTTGACGCGCTGTGACGTCGAGTGCGCAGGTCAGGGACCAGTAGGCGAGGCCTGGGGGCCCACCGGGTGGCACGCTGCTACCGTCGCTTCCGTTTGACAAGACCGCCCCCGATGCGGTCAGACTCCGGCGGACGGCTCGTGGCGAGACGTCCGAACAGATGAGCAGAGGAGCCCAGGTGGCGGCGAGCGATGGCGTGACCCGACGCCTGGTGATCGTCGAGTCGCCGGCCAAGGCCAAGACCATCCGTGGCTACCTCGGTGAGGGCTACGAGGTCGAGGCCAGCGTGGGCCACATCCGCGACCTGCCCAAGAGCGCCGCCGACATCCCCGCGAAGTACAAGAAGGAGAAGTGGGCCAGGCTCGGTGTCGACATCGAGAACGGGTTCGAGCCCCTGTACATCGTCAGCCCGGACAAGCGGGCCAAGGTCACCGAGCTGAAGAAGATGCTCAAGGACGTCGACGAGCTGCTGCTCGCGACGGACGAGGACCGCGAGGGTGAGGCGATCGCCTGGCACCTGCTCGACGAGCTGAAGCCCAAGGTGCCGGTCCGCCGCATGGTCTTCCACGAGATCACCAAGGACGCCATCCGTGCGGCCGCCGAGTCGCCTCGCGAGCTCGACCAGCGGCTGGTCGACGCGCAGGAGGCCCGCCGCATCATCGATCGCCTCTACGGCTACGAGGTCTCGCCGGTGCTGTGGAAGAAGGTCACCACCGGTCTGTCTGCGGGCCGGGTGCAGTCGGTGGCCACCCGGCTGGTGGTCGAGCGTGAACGTGAGCGCATGGCCTTCGTCTCGGCCGGCTACTGGGACATCGCAGGAACCTTCGACCCGTCCCGGTTCAGCGCGACACTGGTCGGCGTCGACGGTCGCCGCGATCGCTCGCGGCAGCGACTTCGACGACCGCGCTCAGCTGAAGAAGGCCGACGTCGTGGTGCTCGACGAGGGGGCCGCCCGCTCGCTGGCCGACAGCCTCGCGGGCGTCGCGCTGACCGTCCGGTCGGTCGAGGAGAAGCCGTACCGGCGGTCGCCGGCGGCGCCGTTCATCACCTCGACCCTGCAGCAGGAGGCGAGCCGCAAGCTGCGGATGACGGCGCAGACGGCGATGCGCGTCGCCCAGCGGCTGTACGAGAACGGCTACATCACCTACATGCGTACCGACTCGACGACGTTGTCGGCGACCGCGGTCGTCGGCAGCGAGGTCGCAGGTCACCGAGCTGTACGGCGCCGACCACGTCAGCGACAAGCCGCGTTCGTGGGCCAAGAAGGTCAAGAACGCGCAGGAGGCGCACGAGGCCGTCCGCCCGGCCGGCGACGCCTTCCGCACTCCCGGCGAGCTCGCCGGCGAGCTGTCCCCAGACGAGCTGAAGCTGTACGAGCTGATCTGGAAGCGCACGCTGGCGTCGCAGATGTCCGATGCTCGCGGCACCACGATGACCGTGCGCTTCGGCGGCGTCGCCGGTGACGGCCGGGACGCCGAGTTCAGCGCCACGGGGACCGTGATCACTCACCGAGGCTTCCTCGCGGTCTACGAAGAGGGACGCGACGCCGACGCGAGCCGAGGACGCCGCCGAGGACGAGCGGCGTCTGCCCGCCCTCCGCGAGGGCGACACGGTGACCGCCCTCGACGCTGGAGGCGGAGGGCCACTCGACCAACCCACCGGCCCGCTACACCGAGGCCAGCCTGGTCAAGGCGCTCGAGGAGCGCGGGATCGGACGTCCGTCGACGTACGCCGCGACGATCAGCACGATCGTCGACCGCGGGTACGTCTTCAAGCGTGGCACCGCACTGGTGCCGTCGTTCCTGGCCTTCAGCGTGGTCAACCTGATGGAGCGGCACTTCGCCGACCTCGTCGACTACTCGTTCACCGCGCGGATGGAGGAGATCCTCGACCTGGTCGCGGCGGGCGAGACGCCACGGCAGCGGGTGCTCGAGGGTTTCTACTTCGGCGACAGCGGCCGCGAGTTCCCGGGCCTGCACCCGCTGGTCAGCAACCTCGGCGAGATCGACGCACGAGAGGTCAACTCGATGCCGCTCGGTGACGGCATCGTCCTTCGGGTCGGGCGCTACGGACCCTACGTGCAGCGCGGCGACGGTGACGACATCGAGCGGGCGAACGTGCCGCACGACATGACACCGGACGAGCTGACGCTGGAGAAGGCCGAAGAGCTGCTGGCAGCGCCGTCCGGGGACCGAGAGCTCGGCGTCCACCCCGGGACCGGACGCCAGATCCTCGCCAAGTCGGGCCGGTACGGCCCCTACGTCACCGAGGTGCTGCCGGACGACGCCCCGAAGACCGGCAAGAACGCGGTCAAGCCGCACACGGCGTCCCTGCTGTCGACGATGTCGCTCGACACCGTGACCCTGGACGACGCGCTGCGGCTGCTGTCGCTGCCGCGGGTGGTGGGTGTCGACCCAGCTGACGGACAGGAGATCACCGCGCAGAACGGCCGGTACGGGCCGTACCTGAAGAAGGGCACCGACTCGCGCTCGCTCGCGTCCGAGGAGCAGATGTTCACCGTCACGCTCGACGAGGCGCTGGCGATCTATGCGCAGCCCAAGCAGCGGGGACGCCGCGCGGCGCAGCCGCCGCTGCGCGACCTCGGGAGCAGACCCGGTGACCGGCAAGCAGGTGCTGGTGAAGGACGGTCGGTTCGGGCCTTACGTGACCGACGGCGAGACCAACGCCACCCTGCGCCGCACGGACGCGCCGGAGTCGATCACCATCGAGCGCGCTGCCGAGCTGCTGGCCGACAAGCGGGCCCAGGGTCCGGCGCCGAAGAAACGGGCAGCCAAGCGCGCCCCTGCCAAGAAGACCGCCAAGAAGACGCGCCAAGAAGGCGGCCGCCAAGAAGTAGCGCGGCCGAGGCGTGGACACTCGGCCGCTGGTCGGTGGGCCGGGATAGGTTGGGCAGATGTCTGCGCCCGGTCTGTTCGTCGCCTTCGAGGGGGGCGAGGGCGCCGGCAAGAGCACCCAGGTGCGACGCCTGGCCGAGGCACTTCGGGCGCAGGGGCGTGACGTCGTCACCACCTTCGAACCGGGTGACACGCCGGTCGGACGCGAGCTGCGGCAGATCCTGCTCGGTCACCAGACCGGCCAGCTCGATGCGCGCACCGAGGCGCTGCTCTATGCCGCGGACCGGGCCGAGCACGTCGCCTCCGTCGTGCGACCCGCGCTCGAACGCGGCGCGGTGTGCATCACCGACCGCTATCTCGACTCGTCCGTTGCCTACCAGGGCGCCGGGCGCGTGCTCGACCCCGATGACGTCGAGCGCATCTCGCACTGGGCGACCGGCAGTCTGCTGCCGCACCTGACGATCGTCCTCGACATCGATCCCGCGATCGGCCTCACCCGGTTCGATGCGCCGGCCGACCGTCTCGAGTCCGAGCCGCTTGCCTTCCACCAGCGCGTGCGTGAGCACTTCCTCGAGCTCGCTGTGCGCAGCCCGGAGCGCTACCTCGTGCTGGACGCCGTCCGCCCCGTCGACGACCTGGCCGCGGCTGTGCTTGCTGCGGTGACGGAGACGGCTGCCGTGAGTGCCTTCGACGCCTTGGTCGGGCAGCAACGCGCTGTCGAGGTGCTGGACCGTGCCGTGCGGGACGCAGCCATGTCGACGCCCGGACCGGCCATGACACACGCCTGGCTCTTCACCGGACCACCCGGATCGGGCCGCTCGGTCGCTGCACGCGCCTTCGCCGCCGCGCTGGTCTGCCCCGACGGCGGCTGCGGCAAGTGTGCGGACTGCCACACCGCGATGGTCGGTACTCACCCCGATGTCGACCACGTCACGACTGAGGCCATGACGATCTCGGTCGAGACCGCGCGCACCCTCGTCCTCGAGGCCGCTGCCGCACCTTCGTTGGCACATTGGCGCGTCATCGTGCTCGAGGACGCCGACCGGCTCACCGAGCATGCCAACAACGCGCTGCTGAAGTCCCTGGAGGAGCCGACGCCGCACACCGTCTGGCTGCTCTGCGCCCCGTCGCTGGAGGACGTGCTCCCCACCATCCGGTCGCGGTGCCGACATGTCGTGCTGGCCACGCCGACGGCAGCAGCGGTGGCGCAGCACCTCGTCGAGCGTGACGGCATCGACGAGCCGATGGCAGCTTTCGCCGCCAGGGCGTCCATGGGTCACATCGGACGCGCCCGTGGTCTGGCCCACGACGAAGCAGGCGCGCCTCACCCGTGCCGGCGACTCTCTCCGTGCCGACGTCGGTCGTCACACTCGGCGGGGCTCTGGTCGCGGCGCGCGACCTGGTCGATGCGGCGTCCGAACGCGGGGCCGAGCGCACCAAGCGCGTCGACGACAAGGAACGGATCGAGCTGGCGCGAGGCATGGGGGTCGAGAACCCGGATCGTCCCCCTCAGTGGGCGCGGGCGGAGTTCAAGCGGCTGAAGGACCAGCAGGACAAGCGCCGCAAGCGCGCCACGATCGACGAGCTCGACCGCGACCTGCAGGACCTCCTCTCGTACTACCGTGACGTCCTCGTGGTTCAGGTCGGCGGAGAGGTGACCTTGGTCAACGCCGAGATGCGTGCAGCCATCGAGCGGATTGCTGAAGGCTCGCGGCCCGAGTCCACGATGCGGTCGATGGAAGCGATACTGGAGGCACGCGAGAAGGTCATGGCGTACGTCACGCCGCAGCTGGCTGTCGAAGAGATGGTTCTGGCGCTCCGCGCCGGATGATCGGGGAGGTCCGATGCAGGTCGAGGTCCGTCACCAGCCGAGTTTCGCCCTGGCGCGAATTCATCTCGCTCCGGGAGAGCAGATGCGTGCGGAGTCCGGGGCCATGGCCATGCACTCCTTCGGGGTCACCGTCGACGCCCAGATGCAGGGTGGCCTGATGGGGGCGCTTGAAGCGCGGCGTTGCCGGCGGCGAGTCCCTCTTCGTCACCACCTTCACCGGGCACGCGAGCGCGAAGCACCTGGGTCGACGTCGGGGCCAACCTCCCGGGTGACATCTGGGTGACCGACGTCGAGCCGGGACGGGCGCTCGTCATCACGCAGGGGTTCGTGGCTCGCCAACGCCGCCGGTGTCGAGCTCGACACCAAGTGGGGTGGGGCCACGATGTTCCGTGGTGGCGAAGGAGCGTTCGTGCTCCATGCCACCGGACAAGGGACCGTCGTGCTGGCCGCCTATGGCGCCCTGGACGTGCACGACCTTCAGCAGGGACAGGGGTTCACCGTCGACTCCGGTCACCTCGTCGCCTACGACGACACGATCAACGTCCAGGTCCGTAAGGCCGCGGGCGGCCTCATGGGCACCCTGAAGTCCGGCGAGGGCATGGTCATGGACTTCCAAGGCCCTGGTCGCGTCGTCACGCAGAGCCGCAACCCGAACGGACTCATCAACTGGCTCCAGTCTGTCTTGCCGGGGAGCCGCGGTTGAGACGCGTCCTGGCCGCGGCCACGGCCGCAGCCCTGCTCCTCGTCGGGTGCACCGATGATGCACCCGACGTTGCCGTGTCGCCGTTGCCGAGCCCCTCGGAGACGCGCGAACAACCGGACGCCCTCGATGCTTTCTACTCCCAGAAGGCGGAGTGGAACGAGTGCGAGGGCTTCGAGTGCACCCGTGTTGACGTCCCCCTCGACTACGACCGGCCGAAGAGGCCAGAGCATCACGCTGGCCCTGCTCCGCAGGCCGGCCAACAACCAGGACGAGAAGATCGGTGCTCTCTTCGTCAACCCGGGTGGACCGGGTGTCTCCGGCATCACGTACGCCCGGGCTGCTGAGGTCCTGTTCACCCGACCTGTGCTCGAGCACTTCGACATCATCGGCTGGGATCCGCGGGGGGTGGGTGCCAGCACCTCCATCTCCTGCATGTCGGACGCCGAGACCGACGTCTTCTACGAGACCGATGGCACACCCGATGACGCTTCCGAGGTCCGCGATCTCATCGGGTTGCTGGACGCCTTCACCGCCGGGTGCGTCGACAGACGCCGCGAACCTGATCCCCGAGCTGGGAACGTTCAACTCCGCCCGTGACCTCGACATCCTGCGTGCCGCCGTGGACGAGCCGCGTCTCAACTACTTCGGGGCCAGCTACGGCACCGAGCTCGGGGCCGTCTATGCCGAGCTGTTCCCCCAGCGTGTCGGACGGATGGTCCTGGACGCCGCGCTCGACCCGCAGGTCTCCTCCGAGCAGCTTGCCCGCGGACAGCTCCGTGGGTTCCAGCGAGCGACGATGGCGTTCCTGGAAGACTGCGTGGCGCGTCGAGGGTGCGCGGTCGGCCCCACGGTCCAACAGGCCGAGCAACAGCTGATCGATCTTCTTGCGGCTATCGACGCCCGACCACTGCCGACCGAGTCCGGACGACTGCTGACCGAGTCGCTGGCGACCACCGGCATGATCTCTGCGATGTACAGCGAGGCGTCCGGCTGGCCGGCACTCCGTCTGGGACTGGCACAGGCGCTCAACGGGGACGGCACGGTGCTGCTGGCACTGGCTGACCAGTATGCGGAGCGGAACCCTGACGGCACCTATGCATCCAACGTGAACTCCGCGTTCCCGGCGATCAGCTGTACCGATCGTCCGGAGTCGGCCACCCTCAAGAGGGTGCAGTGTGCTCGAGCAGCAGTACGAAGGCATCTCGCCGATCTTCGGCCGCGGGTTCGCGTGGTCAGCGATGGGCTGTCGTGACTGGCCGGCACCGGGCGGTGAGTTCCCGACGCGAGTCGTGGCCAAGGGAGCTGACCCCATCGTCGTGATCGGTACCACCCGTGACCCGGCGACGCCGTACTCCTGGTCGCTGACACTGGCGAAGTCCTTGGAGAGCGGAGTGCTCGTCTCCCGCGATGGTGACGGACACACGGGATACAACGCAGGCAACGCGTGCGTCGACGACGCCGTCGACCGCTACCTCGTCTCGGGAGAAGTTCCGCGCGACCCGACGATGTGCTGAGTCCTCGCCCCGTGGGCGTAGGACTGCCAGGATGTCGGCCGTGACCGAGACCCAGACCGACACGCGCCCATCGAGTACCCGGCTCGTCCTGCTGACCTTGGCCGCGGCGCAGTTCCTGATGATCCTCGACTCGTCGGTCATGAACGTCTCGATGGCGCAGGTGGCCGAGGACCTCGACACGACGATCACCGGCATCCAGACCGCCATCACCCTCTACACCTTGGTCATGGCCTCGCTGATGATCACCGGCGGCAAGCTCGGCAGCATCCTGGGACGCCGACGCGCGTTCGGCATCGGACTCGTCATCTACGGGATCGGGTCGTTCACGACGGCACTGGCACCGAACCTGACGGTGCTGCTCATCGGATGGTCCCTGTTCGAGGGGATCGGCGCCGCCCTGATCCTTCCCGCGATCGTCGCCCTCGTCGCTGCCAACGTCCCCGCGCAGGGCAGGGCGGCTGCCTATGGCATGGTCGCTGCCGCCGGCGGCATGGCCGTGGCGGCTGGACCGCTCATCGGTGGCGCTGTCACGACCTTTGCCTCGTGGAGGTACGTCTTCGCCGGCGAGGTCATCATCGTCATCGCCATCCTGCTCGTCCTTCGCAAGATCAACGACGTCGAGGTGACGCCGAGTCACCTCGACCTCGTCGGCTCCCTGTTGTCCATCGTCGGTCTCAGCCTGATCGTGCTGGGCGTGCTGCAGTCCGGTGAGTGGGGGTGGCTCAGGCCCCAGCCGGACGGCCCGACCGTCTTCGGCACCTCACCGGTCATCTGGATGATCACCGCCGGGCTTCTGGTCCTGTACTGCTTCCTGCTGTGGCAGAACCGCATGATCCGCAGGGAGCATGAGCCGCTCGTGGATCCCGAGATCTTCGAGAACCGGCAGATGACCGGCGGGCTGATCATGTTCTTCTTCCAGTACATCGTGCAGGCAGGCGTCTTCTTCGCCGTGCCGCTCTTCCTGTCCGTGGCGCTCGGCCTGAGCGCCCTCGAGACCGGTATCCGGATCTTCCCGTTGTCCGTCGCGCTCCTCGTCGCAGCGGCGGGTATCCCGAAGGTGTGGCCGCAGGCCAGCCCGAGGCGAGTCGTCCGGCTGGGCCTGATCCCGATGCTGGCAGGAACGTTGATGCTCGTGGGCGGCATGGACCCGGGCGCCAACGCCGCGGTCGTCTCGATCCCGATGCTGCTCCTCGGGCTGGGCATGGGTGCGCTCTCGTCCCAGCTGGGGGCCGTCACCGTCTCAGCACTGCCCGACGAGCGGGCTCCGGAGGTCGGCGGGCTGCAGAACACCGTCACCAACCTGGGCATCTCGCTCGGCACGGCACTGGTCGGGTCGGTGCTGATCGCGGCGCTCAGCTCGGCCGCTCTTGCAGGGATCAGCGGCAATGCCGAGCTCGAGGCGTCCGTTCAGGACCAGGTGACGACCGAGATCACCTCAGGGGTCGCGTTCGTGTCCGACGCCCAGCTCGAGGACGCCTTGGCCGAGGCGGGCGTCGATGAGGCATCAGCCGACGAGATCGTGCAGATCAACACCGATGCCAGGCTCGAGGCACTGCAGGCGGCGTTCGCGGTTGCCGCGGTGCTGGCGGCGCTCGCCTTCCTCTTCACCGGCCGACTCCCGACGGTGGCACCGGGCAGCGAGCAGGCGTGATTCTCAGGCCGCGGCCTGAGCGATGTTCACCATCCAGCCGATGCCGAACCCGTCGACGCACATGCCGAACTCATCGCCCCACATCTGCTTCTCCAGCGGCATGGTGACCGATCCGGACTCCGACAGCTTCTGCCAGTAGTCGCGCAGCTCGTCGCCGTCCTCACCGCTGAGGCTGATCGTGATCCGGCTGCCCGGGTCGAAGGCCATCCCTGGGGGTGTGTCCGACGCCATCAACGTGAACCCGTTGTCGGCCTCGAGCATGGCGTGCATGATCTTGTCGGCGTCGGGCATGTCGGCGGCTCCGTACTCACCGAAGGTGTTCATGGCGAGTGACCCGCCGAAGACCGACTGATAGAACTCCATGGCCGCGCGAGCGTCGCCGTCGAAGCTGAGGTACGGGTTGAGTCGCGAAGCCATGGCCGCTCCTTCGTGGGGTGAGTCGAAGGCTAGTGACCCAGCCAGGTAGGGCGTCAAGAGGCCCGGCACAGGTACTCGTGAGGTCGTTCATGCGGATCGGTAGACTTGGGCGGTCCCGTTCTGGGGCTCGCCGCCTTAGCTCAGTTGGCCAGAGCGACGCACTCGTAATGCGTAGGTCGTCGGTTCGATTCCGACAGGCGGCTCCACGTCTCTGTATTACTTCGGCTGATGCCTGACGTTTGGGCTTCGGCTGATGCCTGACAGTGTTTCGGTTGATGGGTTGACAGCTGTTTCGGTTGATCGGTGACACTCCCCGATGAGGGAGATGAGTGTGAGCTGAGCAGCGGTATCAGGCGGTGCTGGCGGTGATCGCCGAGGGCGAGACGGTGACGGAGGTGGCGGCCCGGTTCGGGGTGTCGCGGAAGACGTTGCATGCGTGGCTGCGCGAAGTACGAGGCCGGTGGGCTCGAGAAGCTGGGGGATCGGTCGCATCGGCCGCGGTCGTGTCCGCATCAGATGTCGGCGGATGTGGAGGTGGTGGTGGCGCGAGTTGCGGCGGGCGCATCCGTCGTGGGGTCCGCGGCGGTTGGTGTTCGAGCTGGCCGGCGGGGGTGGAGCCGTTGCCGTCGGAGTCGGGGGTGTATCGGGCGTTGGTCCGGTTGGGGCTGATCGATCCGGACGCGCGGCGGCCGCGGGATCGGAAGTGGAAGCGGTGGGAGCGGGGCTCGCCGATGGAGTTGTGGCAGATGGACGTGGTGGGCGGGTTCGTGCTCGCGGACGGCACGAGGCCAAGGCGTTGACCGGGGTCGATGATCACTCCAGGTTCTGCGTGTCGGCGTTCTTGATGGTGCGGGAGTCGTCTCAGCGGGTGTGTGATGGGCTGGCGTTGGCGATGCGCTCGTTGGGGTGTCCCGGGCGAGATCCTGACCGACAACGGCAAGGTGTTCACGGGTCGGTTCAACCAGCCGCCGGTGGAGGTGCTGTTCGATCGGATCTGCCGGGAGAACGGCGATCGACGCACCGGCTGACCCAGCCGCGGTCGCCGACCACGACGGGGAAGATCGAGCGGTTCCATCGGAGCGTGCGGACCGAGTTCCGCACCGACCGGGTGTTCGCAGACCTGGCTGCGGCGCAGGCCGAGCTCGACGAGTGGGTGCATCGAGTACAACACCAGCGGCCGCATCAGGCCATCGGGCATGGGCACCCCGGCGTCACAGTTCCTCAAGATGCACCCGCTTCGGTGGCGCCTTACGCCCGCTCCCCACCGAGACCGCCCGAAAGCCGGCCGTGGTGACGGGGTGTGGGTGGCTCGCCGGGCATCCGGGGTGGGCGTCGTCTGCGTGAACTGGCAGCAGGTATGCCTCGGGTGCAGCGGCGGCCGGACGAAACATCGACGTCTGGGTCACCGACGAGGTGCTGCAGTTCTTCGACGGCGACACCCTGCTGCGAACCGAGAAACGGAACACTCCTGGACCAGTCCGCAAGAAGCGAGCGTCGATCCCCGGCGGTCGCGAGACACTACGAGCGAGTGGAACCAATCAACCGACATAGAACTGTCACCCATCACCCGAAAGTCAACAGCGGCTCCACGTCCCTTTCCGTGAGCATGATGCGTGGCCCGGTCAGCTCATCGGGGGACGCCC
>CAVURN010000002.1:0-792787 GCA_963743915.1 uncultured Actinomycetota bacterium | reverse complement strand
GCTACGCCGACCTTATGGGCGACGCCGCCCATCACGTTGCACTCGCCAGCGTCGCCCTGAGTCGCGAGCCCCTGACGGACCCGGGAAACGCTCGCAAGACCGTCGAGTCGTACTGGCAGCTGCTGAAGGCGCTGCACCAGCATGCGTGGCAGCTGGCCGGTGGTTCCCAACGCATCGAGGGCATCAGCGCAATCTGCCGGAACCAGATCTACCGGACGCCGCTGCGGTTCGCTTCATCGACGCCCTCGCAAGGACAGCCCGACATCCAGCCACTTGGGACGCTTCTCCGGCAAGCGGCGTGGGAATCGCCTGGTCCTTGCAGCAGCGTCGATCCGGACCGCGACGGACCTGCTCTCCACTCATCGCGACCCGGGGGGTGTCAGGCTCACACCCGAAGCGACGATGCTCGACGATCCTGAGGTTCGCTCTTAGGGGTTTTCCGGGTTGGCCGACATTGCCACCACGGTGCTGGCCGCAGAACGTGATCTAGGACTTCGGTGCGGACAGGCGGCCGTTCCCTGGCGTGAGGTGGGCCGCCGTCTTCCCGATCTGGAGCCCGCGCGGATCGCTGCCCGTGATCTCGCTCGTGACTCGCGCTCGAACGCGGGTGGACGAAACCTCTTGGGTGCTCTAGAAGTCGCTCGCCCCGAAATCCGCAGCGATGACCCGGTAATCGAGCTCGGCGACCGGATCCTTCGGCTGCGACAGAGCGCCTGGCAACTCACCCTCGAGCCCCACGTCGGCAGCGCGTCCCTCACCGACTTCGCGGCGGCCGCCGTGATTGTTCACACCCATGCGAGCGCCTACCTCTCGAGGCGTACGGCTAGCGAAGTCACTGACTTCCCGACCCACTCGATGGGCCGTTGCGCGGTTGGAGGACGGGCATCGTGGACCTTGGTACATCTCCAGACCCGTCAGCTGCGCACCGCCAGCCCCGGTCTCGGAGTCATACGCACAGACCTCCTGGCGGTGCGGGATCTCTGCCGAGTGGTCCTGCCTCTTGGCGGACCTGTCGGGCCCAGCGTGTACGCCGACCATGAGCGTCGGGTGCGGGCGCTGGTCAACGGCGGCATTCGCTCCTTCGCCGACATCGCGCAATGGAACGCGGCAGTTACCGACCGAATTGGCCTCGCCGGCGAAGTCGCAACACGTCCGGGACGACCAGCGGCGAACAGGTCACCGATCAATCAGCTCTCGTCGAGGCGAAACTTCGCGGTCGACTTGCGCCCGCGCCCGGTGAGCAAGTTCAGCGACTCGTCGAGAGCTATGTCGCGGCTTCCGCGGTGGCGCCGGAGCACTCGCGGAAGCCGATCGCGGCCGTCGTGCGCACGCACGAGCGAGTGCCGCTAGTGAATGCGTGACTCCGAAAGGAGGGGGTGACTTGATGCAGAGCTTCCGTGAGGCGCTTTGGCTGCCGGGATGGTCCGACCAGAGCATCTGGGGCTACGACGAGCAAATGGACACGTACTTCGCCCAACTCTGGCGCGACGGTGACCGCAACGACGAACCGACTGTCTGGATCAGCGGCTGCGATCCCATCGGGAGCGGGCTCCAGCTCGCAGCTCAAATCGCCTCAGCAACCGAGGTCGACGCGAGGAGCGTCATGCGAGCAATGCTCCGCGACCCTAATTGTTGACAGAGCAAGTTCGCTCCGGTCCGTCCAGATGGGTAGGAGGGACACCTAACTCATCGAATGGTGACGCTCGTTGCCAGACGCAACCGATACCTTAGAAGCGGCTATCCGAGGAGGGTATATGGCGACGACCACCGGCATTGAGTGGACAGAAGTCACCTGGAATCCCACGACCGGCTGCGATCGAATCACCGCGGGATGCGACAACTGCTACGCACTGACCCTGGCGAAACGCCTAAAGCGATGGGCAATGCCGAAGTACCAACTGACGGTGACCCACGGACAGCGGTCCAGGATTCGGGATCCAGACACATGAAAGTGCCTTGGATAGCCCCCTCAACTGGTCAACACCGCGCGTGGTTTTCGTCAACTCGATGTGCTGACCTGCTTCCACGCGAAGGTCCCCGACCACTTCATCGCGACGGTCTTCGAGGTCATCGCAGCAACGCCCTCACCACACCTACCAACCGTTAACGAAACGTCCGATCCGCCTGGCCCGCCTCGCCGCGACGCTTGCCCTGGCCGAGCAACGTCTGGGTCGGGGTCAGCGTCGAAGACAACGCGCAGGCGTGGCGCGTTGATCGACCTACGCGAGGTACCCGCTGCCGTCCGGTTCCTGTCGTCCGTGAGCCCCTCCTGGGCCGCTTAGATGGGCTGTCGACCTGTCGGGCGTGGACTGGGTGATCGCCGGCGGTGAGTCCGGAAGCCGCGACCGCCCCATGGACCCGGAATCGGTTGAGCACCTGCGCCGCCGATGCCTGGCGACGAGGGCCTAGCCGTTCTTCTTCAAGCAATGGGGTGGCCGCACACCTAAAGCGGGCGGCAAGGAGTTGGACGGCAAGGTGTGGAACGACATGCCTGACCGGCGCCGAAGAGCTAGTTAGACGAATTCGCAAAGGTCACCAGACAGCCCGCAGGGTATGTGCTGCGCCGCCGCGGCCCCCCATCGGGCTTCGCGACCGAAATCACATCATCAATCTCGAGCGGCGCGAGGATCGGCTTCCGCAGGTGGGTGGTCAAGAAAGGTGTCTCGGCGAGGACAAACTCCTCGATCTGTTCGATGCTCACGGTGGTTCCTGCAAACCGCTTGACCACGGCTTCCCGCAGTATCTCGAAGTCTGGTTCTTCGATGAATAAGGTCGGTCTGTCGATGTCACGGTCTGAGAAGGAGAACTGCCCCGAGGGGTCCACCTTCCACATAGCTCCCTTCATCGCCTTCAGTCCGCCAAGGTGCTTCGTTCCGTAGATGAGGTAGCAGATCGGCTTGTTGTTCACTCCTCGCATCAAAAATGCCTGCGTATAGGTGAATCCGCAAGCCTGCTTCAGGCGTTGCATGTACAGATCACGCAGAGCGAGGCGACGTTTGTCAGGATCCTCGCTCGGGACCGCCTTGAACGCGTCGGAGCCGAACAGTGCTTCAAATTGTTCATCAACTTGGCCAGCTGTCGAAAATCTGGTGAGGCTGTTGATGTCAAGGAAGATGAGCGCTTCGGCCTTGCCGCCCATGAGCAGCCGCGCCAGCGTTGCCAGTGATAGGTCGGAGTAGCCGAAAGGATCCAGGAACGCGAACATTGGTGCCAGCTGAGCTCCTGCCGCTTCGACCTGGTCACAGACCGCGTTTGCCATCGAACCGAATGCGGAATTTTCGACTATCACTTTCACGTGAGCAGGAAAACCTTCGGCTTCAGTGATCTCTTTGACCGCTACCTGCAAAGACTTAAATCGGTCCGGATCCTGCTCATTGAATACGAACACGAATTCGCAACTCGCCATCGAAGGTGCGTACTGATGGTCAAGAAGTCGCTGCATCGCGATCGTCGGGGAGCCAGGCTCACCCTTCGAATACCTACCTGGCCCGGCGAATCCGTCGAGGACGAGTAGCCGACGATTGAACTTGCTCATGATGGGCAGCCATGCGTCCAGGTATCGATGGAGAATCTCGTGCTTTGCCTTGGTGTGGGGCTTGAGTTCCCAGACCGTCGTCTTGGGTCCCACGTGGACTCCCGTGATGATCGAGAAATTCATGCCGGAGGATCGAATTGCCCCTAAGGCTGCCCGATCACGAGGCCCGACCCGGGGCGACACGCTCCAACAGATCAGCACGTGCGTCCTCGCGCCGCAGTTTCGCTTGCCTCGCCGCATCCCGCGAAACGCTTCGCATTCTGGGTTCGGTCGCCCGCCTCACGACGTGCTCTTGGTGTCGAGAAGGCTTCCGAGAGCTCCGACGTCTTCAGGCCAATCGCACGAGCGAGTTGGCCATTCGTGGAATCCCCGTGGAATACCGGACGGTCAACAGGGGTCACCGAGCGGTACCAAAGGACAACCTCGACAGGGCGCTGCGAGGCCTATAATGAGTGGATCCCTGCTCAGCAGGGGTCTCCACGGTGGAGCGGGTGACCGGGATCGAACCGGCATGGCCAGCTTGGAAGGCTGGGGCTCTACCATTGAGCTACACCCGCGATACCGCCGAACGGCCCGTTCGAAGTCCACGATCGTGGTCTTCGCTTATGGCCTTTCGGCGGCTGGCGTCTAGACTAGCCGCCCGCGTGCGGGGCGTAGCGTAGTGGCTAGCGCGCCTGCTTTGGGAGCAGGAGATCGGGAGTTCGAGTCTCCCCGCCCCGACCCCCACAGGACCAACCGGTCTCTGTGCCTCGCTGGTCGTCCCGCACGGCGTCCGGCACAGTCAAGGAGCAGCCGAGCACGTGAAGACCGACGTCGAGAGCCTGAGCCCCACCCGAGTGCGCCTGTCCGTCGAGGTGCCGTTCGAGGAGCTGGAGCCCAGTGTCAGCTCCGCCTACCAGCGGATCGCGACCCAGATCACCATCCCCGGATTCCGCAAGGGCAAGGTTCCACCGCGGATCATCGACCAGCGGGTCGGCCGTGGCGCGGTGCTCGACGAGGCCGTCAACGACGCCCTGCCCAAGGCCTACAGCGACGCCGTGACCGAGCACGAGCTGAAGGTGCTCGGCCAGCCTGACGTCGAGGTCGGTGAGTTCGCGGACGGCGCACCCCTGACATTCACCGCCGAGGTCGACGTGCGACCACAGATCGAGCTGCCGGACTTCTCCAGCCTCGAGGCGACGGTCGACGCCGCCGAGGTGGCGGACGCCGACATCGACGGCGAGATCGAGCAGCTGCGTCAGCGTTTTGCGACGCTCAAGCCGGTTGACCGCGGAGCGGCCGCCGGAGACCTGCTCTCGATCAGCGTGGCAGGTCAGAAGGACGGTGAGCCGGTCGAGGAGCTCACCGCTGCCGGACTCACCTACGAGGTCGGCGGCGAATCACTGCTGCCCGGTCTCGACGACGCCGTCACCGGGCTGAAGGACGGGGAAGAGACCACGTTCACCGTCACCCCGGAGACGGGCGAGCTCGAGGGTCAGCCGGTCGAGGTCACGGTGACCGTGGCCTCCGTCCGTGAGCGCGAGCTTCCCGAGCTCGACGACGACTTCGCACAGACCGTCAGTGAGTTCGACACGCTGGACGAGCTTCGCGACGCCGTGCGCTCCGAGCTCGAGCCCCGCAAGAAGGTCGAGCAGCTGATGGCGGCGCGCGACGCCATCCTGGCCGCGCTCCTCGAGGCGGTCGAGGTCCCGCTGCCCGAAGGCGTCGTCTCGGGAGCCCTCGCCGACCACTTCCAGGACGGTCACGGGGACGACGACCATCGGTCGGAGTACGAGGGCCAGGTGCGTGAGTCGCTGACCCGCGACCTGGTGCTCGACACGATCGCGGACCGCGAGGAGGTCGAGGTCACGCAGGCCGAGGTCACCGAGTACCTGATCCGCCAGGCACCGCAGTACGGGATGACGCCCGACCAGTTCGCGCAGGCGGTGGCTCAGGCCGGGCAGGTGGGGTCGATCGTGGGTGAGGTGCGCCGCGCCAAGGCGGTGTCGGTCGTGCTCGAGTCGGCCACGGTGCGGGACTCCGCCGGAGAGGTCGTCGAGCTCTCGCCGAAGACCACCGAAGGCGAGGAAGGTGCCACGGAGGCTGAGGTGGACGCAGACCAGCCCGCCGACGAGACCGCGCCGAGCGCCAACAGAGCGGCGACCAGGACAGCTGACCCAGGGGTTCATCCGTCAGCGAACAGCCCGGCCCTTCGGATGGCGCGAGGGTGTTCCGACGTTAGGGTCACCGTACGTCCAACGCGCGAAAGGTGGACCCGTGACCGACCGCTCGATGACCGGCCAACCCCTGCTTCTGCCAGGGGCAGCTGACCCTGCCGCTCGGGCACCTCAGCCCGGGTCGTCGATGGGCTTCGACGACTCCGTCTACCAGCGGCTGCTGCGCGAACGCATCATCTTCCTGGGTTCGCAGGTCGAGGACACCATCGCCAACGCCCTCTCGGCCCAGATGCTCCTTCTGGCCGCGGAGGACCCCGAGAAGGACATCTACCTCTACATCAACTCGCCGGGCGGCTCGGTGTCGGCCGGCATGGCGATCTACGACACGATGCAGTACGTGCCGTGTGACGTCGCCACGGTGGCCATGGGCCTGGCCGCGTCCATGGGGCAGTTCCTGCTCTGCGCAGGTGAGCGTGGCAAGCGCTACGCGTTGCCGCACGCGCGGATCATGATGCACCAGCCCTCGGGCGGGATCGGCGGAACCGCGTCCGACATCAAGATCCAGGCCGAGCAGATGCTCTACACCAAGAAGAAGATGGCCGAGCTCATCGCCGAGCACACCGGTCAGTCGTTGGAGCAGATCGAGTCCGACTCGGACCGTGACCGGTGGTTCACCGCCGGGGACGCGAAGGAGTACGGGTTCGTCGACCACGTGGTGCGGCGAGCGCGCGACGTGTCCGGCAGCGGCGGGACGAACGCGTGACCACCCTCGACGGAAGGATCTCCAGCACCGTGAGCATGCCCACTCCGCAGGCCCGCTACATCCTCCCGGAGTTCCGGGAGCGCACGGCGCAGGGTGAGCGGTTGCACAACCCGTACACCAAGCTCTTCGAGGAGCGGATCATCTTCCTCGGCGTTCAGATCGACGACGCCTCGGCTGACGACGTCATGGCACAGCTGCTCTGTCTGGAGTCGATGGACCCGGACCGGGACATCTCGATCTACATCAACTCGCCCGGTGGCTCGTACACGGCGATGACGGCGATCTACGACACGATGCAGTTCATCAAGCCGCACGTGGCGACGGTCTGTCTGGGCCAGGCGGCGTCAGCGGCGGCGGTGCTGCTCGCCGCCGGCACGCCCGGGAAGCGCTCGGCGCTCCCACACTCACGGATCCTCATCCACCAGCCGTACACCGAAGGTGGGGGCCAGGGTTCTGACATCGAGATCCAGGCCAACGAGATCCTGCGGATGCGTGAGGAGATGGAGGGCATTCTGGCCCGCCACTCCGGCAAGACCCCCGACGAGGTCCGGCAGGACATCGAGCGCGACAAGATCCTGACCGCCGACGCTGCCAAGGAGTACGGCATCGTCGACCAGGTGATCGCGAGCCGCAAGGCCGCGGCCGCGAGCTAGCGTGGGCAGAGGGCCGATCGGGCGACTCGCCAGCACCGAGAGCGAGAATTCCTGGCCCGGTCGGGGTACCGTCGACAGGTGCTGCGTCGCTCCCAGGACGCCGGCACCGATCGCAGACGCCGTCCGGGGGCTGGAATGAGGGAGTCACGTGGCACGCATCGGTGAGAGCGGTGACCTGCTCAAGTGCTCTTTCTGCGGCAAGAGCCAGAAGCAGGTCAAGAAGCTCATCGCAGGTCCCGGCGTCTACATCTGTGACGAGTGCATCGACCTCTGCAACGAGATCATCGAGGAGGAGCTCTCCGAGTCGACCGAGGTCACGTGGGACGAGCTGCCCAAGCCACGCGAGATCTATGACTTCCTGGGTGAGTACGTCATCGGCCAGGACACCGCGAAGAAGGCTTTGGCGGTGGCGGTCTACAACCACTACAAGCGTCTGCGCGCAGGGGAGTCCGGCAAGAAGAGTGACGACGCCGTCGAGCTGGCCAAGTCCAACATCCTGCTGCTCGGTCCGACGGGCTGCGGCAAGACGCTGCTGGCCCAGACGCTCGCCCGCATGCTCAACGTGCCCTTCGCCATCGCCGACGCGACCGCGCTCACCGAGGCCGGCTACGTCGGCGAGGACGTCGAGAACATCCTGCTCAAGCTGATCCAAGCTGCTGACTACGACGTCAAGAAGGCCGAGCAGGGGATCATCTACATCGACGAGATCGACAAGATCGCTCGCAAGAGTGAGAACCCCTCGATCACGCGCGACGTGTCCGGTGAGGGCGTCCAGCAGGCCCTTCTGAAGATCCTCGAAGGAACCACGGCGTCGGTCCCGCCGCAGGGCGGGCGCAAGCATCCGCACCAGGAGTTCATCCAGATCGACACCACCAACGTGCTCTTCATCGTCGGTGGTGCGTTCGACGGCCTCGAGAGCATCATCACCCAGCGTGTGGGCAAGAAGGGCATCGGCTTCGGTGCCGAGATCGAGGGCAAGGCCGAGCGCGATGCCAAGGACATCTTCGCCGAGGTCAAGCCTGAGGATCTCGGGAAGTTCGGCATGATCCCCGAGTTCGTCGGGCGGCTGCCGGTCATGACGGCGGTGCACAAGCTCGCCCCCGAGGACATCCAGCAGATCCTCACCGAGCCGAAGAACGCCCTCGTCAAGCAGTACCGCAAGCTCTTCGAGCTCGACGACGTCGAGCTGGAGTTCACGGAGGACGCACTCGAAGCCATCGCCGAGCAGGCCATCATGCGCGGCACCGGTGCCCGCGGCCTCCGGGCGATCCTCGAAGAGGTGCTCCTCGCGATCATGTACGAGGTGCCGAGTCGAAAGGACGTCGCGCGCGTGGTCATCACCCGCGACGTGGTGCTCGAGCACGTCTACCCGACGCTCGTCCCGCGCGAGAAGGAGTCCAAGCGCGAGCGGCGCGAGAAGTCCGCGTAACGCGTTCGTCACTCTCAAGGTGCGGGTCCACTGACCTCCGGTTAGGTTGATCACGTCATTGGACGTGCGCGATCCGGGGAGTGACCGTGGCGGTGCCGTCGGTGCAGGGGCTGCGCCGCTACAACCTGGTGGCTGCGGCCGCCCACGCCGTCCAGGGCGTCCTCGTGCTGGCGCTGGCCACCGACTTCACCCTGCCGGTCACCGCCACCTACCTCGAGGGGCCGCCGGGAACGACGCCGGCAGACCAGATCGTCCTGTGGGACCTTCCGGTCGCGCTGGGCGTCGCCCTCTTCTTCGCCCTGTCGGCGGTGGCACATCTGCTCATCGCCAGTCCCTGGCTACTTCCCTCGCTATGCGGCTGGGCTGGCCGCGGGTCACAACTACTTCCGCTGGGTCGAGTACGCGCTGTCGTCGTCCGTGATGATCGTGCTGATCGCGCAGCTGACGGGGATCGCAGACGTCGCGGCACTGCTCGCGATCTTCGGGGTCAACGTCTCGATGATCCTGTTCGGGTGGCTGCAGGAGCGCTACCACCAACCCGGTGACGGCGGCTGGTTGCCGTTCGTCTTCGGCTGCCTCGCAGGGATCGTGCCGTGGTTGGCCGTGCTGGTGTACGTGGTTGCCCCCGGCGCCACCACGGACGCCGAGCCACCCGCCTTCGTCTACGGCATCATCGTCTCGCTGTTCGTCTTCTTCAACGTGTTCGCGGTGAACCAGTGGCTGCAGTACCGGCAGCTCGGTCGGTGGAAGGACTATCTCGTGGGGGAGCGGGCCTACATCACCCTCAGCCTGGTCGCGAAGTCCGCTCTCGCGTGGCAGGTGTTCGCAGGCACCCTCGCCGGCTGATCGGTCCGTGCGCGATCGAGCTACTGGACGATGCTGTCGCAGCCTGCTCGATGGTGGCCTGCAACGTCGTGCTTGGTGCCGGTCGTGACGACCACCCGAGCGTGTCGTCTGCGATCCAGGCGCAGACGCCGGCACCGCCGCGGAAGTCACCATGCACTGCACGTCACCGCCGTGCGCTTCCTGCGTCCACCTCCTCCAGGGTGACCCCAGCAGCTGCCTCTGCATCCCTCCCGTCGATCCCGGTGAAGAAGGCGTCGCTGCTCCAGCCGTCACCGCCCCGACTCGGCAGCCGTCACGACGAGATGGTGCGCTCACCGGACGGTAGACGGCAGCTTCGAGTCGACGTCGACCGGCGTCCCGCTCTGCTCTGCTGAAGGCTTGCTCGATCTCCCGGCTCGACGTCCGAGCTCGGGGTCGATGCGCTCCATGCCCATGAGCGTGTCGGGCATCTCGATCGACGTTCTGAAGAACGCATCCCGTACGCCCAAGAACCCGCCACGAGCACCAGCGCTCCGACGACTGCCAGCAGCCAGCCAGAGCGGCACTTCGGGCGCTTCGTGACCGGGGCTGCGACGACGGCAGCGCTGAAGTCCGCGTACTCCTTGGAGTGCTGGGCATTGCGGAACGATGGTGCCGCCGAAGAAGTCGCTGCCATCGCCCGAGGGGGGCGTGGGCGAGCTTCCGTAGGGGTTGTTCTCCATGGCGCAGCACCGTCCTGGCGCGTGGCTGCGCCTCCCGCTCAAGATCGGTGTGAGCCACGTCCGCCTTGAGCCTCACTCCGACTGTGGATCTTGAGCCGGGGGGCAGACACGCCCGGCGTGTCTGCCCAGCCGTCCCATCCGATTGCGGAATCGTTGAGCCGGGGGCCAGACACGCCGGGCGTGTCTGCCCCCAACCTCTAGACGACAGGTCAGGCGGGGGTGGGTGTTGCCAGCTCGACATGCACGATGAGCTCGTCGGCGCCATCGGCGTAGGTCAGCTCGGCGATCCGACCGGCGGCCGCGAGGTCCGCGCCGGCGCCGGTGAGCAGGGCCACCCGCTCGGCCGGTCCACGCACGTCGGCGCGCACGACCTCGGTGCGCATCGAGACCTTGGCGTCGGACTTGGCCTTGCGCACCTCGGTGAGCACCGACGCGACCGCGTCCAGCAGCTCGGGCCGGCCATCAGCGGCGACGGTGCGTACGGCGTCGGCGGTCGGCCACTCGGCACGGTGCACCGAACCGTCCTGCCACCACGACCAGACCTCCTCGGTGACGAAGGGCAGAACGGGAGCGAAGAGGCGGTGCAGAACCGAAAGCGCTGTCGCGAGAGTGGCGTGCGCCGACCGCGCGCCAGGATCAGCCGCCGAGCGGTAGGCCCGCTCCTTGACCAGCTCGACGTAGTCGTCGGTGAACGACCAGAAGAAGGTCTCGGTGACCTCGAGGGCTCGGCTGTAGTTGTAGTCGTCGAACGCACGGGTGGCCTCGACGACGACGTCGGCGAGCTGGGCCAGCAGCGCTCGGTCGAGCGGCTCGGTGACGGCGTCCGCGTCGAAGGCGAGTGCGGCGTCCGCGCCGACGCCGAGGACGAACTTGCTGGCGTTCAGCACCTTGATGGCGAGGCGTCGCCCCACCTTCATCTGTCCGATGTCGAAGGCGGTGTCGGCGCCCGGGCGACCGCTGGCTGACCAGTAGCGGAGCGCGTCCGAGCCGTACTCCTCCAGCAGCCCCATGGGCGTGACGACATTGCCTTTCGACTTGGCCATCTTCTTGCGGTCGGGGTCCAGGATCCATCCGGAGATGGCGACGTCACTCCACGGAATGCTGTCGTGCTCGGAGTGGGCGCGAACCACGGTGGAGAAGAGCCAGGTGCGGATGATCTCGTGCGCCTGCGGACGCAGGTCCATCGGGAACACCCGCTCGAACAGGTCGTCGTCGTAGGACCAGCCACCGGCGATCTGGGGCGTCAGCGAGGACGTCGCCCAGGTGTCCATGATGTCCGGGTCGCCGATGAAGCCTCCCGCCACACCGCGCTGGTCCTCGGTGAAGCCGGGCGGGGTGTCGGACTGCGGGTCGATGGGCAGCGATTCGTCCGAAGGAATGATCGGCTCGTCGTAGAGAGGCTCGCCTGCGGCGTCCAGCCGGTACCAGAGCGGGAGGGGGACCCCGAAGAACCGCTGACGCGAGATCAACCAGTCCCCGTTGAGGCCGGAGACCCAGTTGTCGTAGCGCACTTTCATGTGCGCGGGGTGCCAGTGCAGCTCGGAACCTCGCTGCAGCAGCCGCTCGCGCAGCAGCTCGTCACGCCCTCCGTTGCGGATGTACCACTGCCGCGTGCTGACGATCTCGAGCGGCTTGTCGCCCTTCTCGTAGAACTTCACCGGATGCTTGATCGGACGCGGGTCGCCGATCAGGTCCCCGCTCTCGCGCAGCATCTCCACGAGTGTCTGCCGTGCCGTGTGCGCGGTGGACCCGGCCATCCGCGCGTAGGCGGCGTGGCCCTCAGCCGAGGTGATGGCGTCCGGGACGTCACCGATGACGCGCCCGTCGCGTCCGATGATGGCGCGCGTCGGCAGGTTCAGCTCACGCCACCAGATCACGTCGGTGAGGTCACCGAACGTACAGATCATCGCGATGCCGGTGCCCTTCTCGGGGTCTGCGAGGTGGTGGGCGACCACCGGGACCTCGACGCCGAAGACCGGCGTGCGCACCGTCGAGCCGAACAGCGGCTGGTACCGCTCGTCGTCGGGATGGGCTACGAGGGCGACGCAGGCAGGGATGAGCTCCGGGCGGGTCGTGTCGATCGTGACCGTGCCGGCGTCCGGGCGGTGAAAGGTGATGGCGTGGTAGGCGCTGTCACGCTCCCGGTCTTCGAGCTCGGCCTGGGCGACGGCCGTCCGGAAGGTCACGTCCCAGAGCGTCGGTGCCTCCGCCTGGTACGCCTCACCGCGAGCCAGGTTGCGCAGGAAGGCGCGCTGCGACACAGCACGTGAGCGTGGGTCGATGGTCTGGTACGTGTGCGACCAGTCGACGGACAGCCCCAGGCGCCGCCACAGCTCCTCGAAGACCTTCTCGTCCTCCAGGGTCAGCTGCTGGCAGAGCTCGACGAAGTTGGGACGGCTGATCGCCTGCTGCTGCTTGCCCGGCTGCTCCGGCGGGACGAAGGTCGGGTCGTAGTGCAGAGAGGGCTCGCACCGGACGCCGTAGTAGTTCTGCACCCGCCGCTCCGTGGGCAGGCCGTTGTCGTCCCAGCCCATCGGGTAGAACACCTCCCGCCCGCGCATGCGCTGGTAGCGGGCGATGGTGTCGGTGTGCGTGTAGCTGAAGACGTGGCCGACGTGGAGCGAGCCGCTGACCGTCGGTGGGGGCGTGTCGATCGAGTAGATGTCGGCCCGCTCCTTCGAGCGGTCGAACCGGTAGGTGCCCTGCTCCTCCCATACCTGCTGCCACTTCGCCTCGATGCCGTCGATGGTCGGCTTCTCGGGGATCTGGGCGCTGGTGGGGTTCGACTGCTCCATGGTGGGCAATCGTAGAGAGGTCCGACTTCCTAGACTCACCCCCGTGACCTCCGACCCGCAGCCACCGACCTCCGAACCCGGCGAACAGGACGCCGGACGGCTCGCCGAGGCCGACCGCCTGCTGGCACTCGAGGTCGAGCTGATCCGCCGGGCGCCGGAGTCCCAGATCGAGCCGACCCTGGACAGGGTGCAGTCGGTGCTGGAGCTGCTCGGCAACCCTGAGCGCAGCTACCCCTCGATCCACGTGGCCGGTACGAATGGCAAGTCGTCCACGACAGCGATGATCGATGCCCTGCTCACGGCCTACGGTCTGCGCACCGGGCGTTTCACGAGCCCGCACCTGGAGACGGTGCGCGAGCGGATCCGGATCGACGGCGAACCCATCACGTCCGAGAAGCTGCTCGCGGCCTGGGACGACGTAGAGCCGTTCCTGGCGATGGTGGAGGCTGACGAAGGGCGTCCGCTGACGTACTTCGAGGTGCTGACGGTGCTGGCGTTCGCAGCGTTCGCCGACGCCCCCGTCTCGGTCGCGGTGGTCGAGGTCGGACTCGGCGGCACCTGGGACTCGACCAACGTGATCTCCGCCCCCGTCGGGGTGATCACGCCGGTGGGCATGGACCACATGGACTGGCTCGGGGATGACATCACCGCGATCGCGGGGCAGAAGGCCGGCATCATCGACCCGGGAATGCTCGTCGTGGTCTCCGCGCAGGAACCTGTCGTCTCCGACGTGCTGCTCGAGCGTGCGGCGTCCGCGGGTGCCCGGGCGGTCGTCGAAGGCGTCGACTTCGGGGTGGCGGACCGCCGGGTGGCGGTCGGCGGACAGCTGCTGACCCTTCAGGGCCTCGGTGGAACGTACGAGGACGTCTTCCTTCCCATGCACGGCGCCCACCAGGCTCACAACGCGGCAGCGGCTCTCGTCGCCGTCGAGGCGTTCCTCGGTGGTGGCGCCGGTGCGCTGGATGCCGAGGTGGTCGCGGAAGGCTTTGCCTCAGTGGCCATCCCGGGGCGGCTGGAGATGATCCGCAACGCACCAGCTGTGCTGCTGGACGTGGCTCACAATCCGCACGGTGCTGCGGCCCTGGCCGAGGCCATCAGCGACTCGTTCAACTTCAGCCGGATGGTCGGCGTGGTCGGTGTCCTGGGGGACAAGGACGCCGAAGGCATCCTCGCGGCGCTGGAGCCGCTGCTGGCCGAGGTCGTCGTCACCCGGTCGTCCTCGCCGAGGGCCGTGGACCCCGATGACCTCGGCGACATCGCGGTCGACGTCTTCGGCTCCGACCGCGTGGTCGTGGAGCCCTCGCTGCCGGACGCCCTCGAGCTCGCGGTCACCGCGGCGGAGGAGTCGGGCGACCTCGGCGGGGTGGGTGTGCTGGTGACCGGATCGGTCACCGTCGTCGGTGAGGCGCGCTCCCTGCTGCGCCGCCGGCGCTGACGCGCGAGACTGTCCGTCATGCGTGTCATCGCCGCCAGCATCCTGACCTTCGAGGCCCTCGTCGTGGTGCTCGCGATCCCGGTGGCGATCACCTTGGGGGACGTCGACCCCGCTGTCGCCGATCACCGGGGGCCTGGCCCTGGTGGTGCTGTGTCTGGTGGTGGCGGGCTCGCTGTCTCGTCCCTGGGGGTACCCGGCCGGGTGGGTCGTGCAAGGACTGATCCTGCTCAGCGGTCTCGTGGTCCACGCGATGTTCCTGATCGGTGGGCTGTTCGTGCTGCTGTGGGTGGTGGGTCTGCGCGTCGGCCGTCGCGGTGAGGAGCTGCATGCCGAGCGTTGGGCCGAGGTGGAAGACCCTCGGACGGCTCCCCCGGGCGCGGCTGGCTAGAGTTTCGGCGTCCCGGTCGTCCCCCGACACCTCTCGACTCTGGAGTCTTCGTGTCCGAGCGCACCCTCGTCCTCGTCAAGCCCGACGGCGTCCGCCGCGGCCTCGTGGGAGAGGTGCTCTCCCGGATCGAGCGAAAGGGCTACTCGTTGGTGGCGCTCGAGCTGCGCACGCTTGACCGGTCGACCGCCGAGGCCCACTACGGCGAGCACGCCGACAAGCCGTTCTTCGGCGACCTGGTCGAGTTCATCACTGGCGGTCCGCTGGTGGCCGCCGTGGTCGAAGGCCCGGATGCCATCGAGGCGTGGCGCACGATGATGGGTGTCACGAACCCGATCAAGTCGGCTCCCGGCACCATCCGCGGCGACCTCGCCAACCTGATGACCGAGAACCTCGTCCACGGCTCGGACTCCCCGGAGTCCGCGGCACGCGAGGTCGCTCTCTTCTTTCCCGGGCTCTGACGGCGTTTCTCGCTTTTTGGGTCGGTGAGCGGGACGCGGGTATCCTGGGCGGCTGACGCCCGCTTCCCCGCACCCGGAAGGCCCGCTCCATGAGCAACATGTCGTTCATCGGCCGTGACATGGCCGTCGACCTCGGTACCGCGAACACCCTGGTCTACGTCCGCGGTCGCGGCGTCGTGCTGAACGAACCCTCCGTGGTCGCGATCAACCAGACGTCCGGAGGCATCCTGGCTGTGGGCCTCGAGGCGAAGAAGATGATCGGGCGTACTCCCGGCAACATCGTCGCCATCCGACCGCTCAAGGACGGTGTCATCGCTGACTTCGACACCACCGAGCGGATGCTCCGCTACTTCATCCAGAAGGTGCACAAGCGGCGTCACCTCGCCAAGCCGCGGATCGTCGTGTGCGTGCCGAGCGGGATCACCGGCGTCGAGCAGCGGGCGGTCAAGGACGCCGGATACGCCGCCGGTGCCCGAAAGGTCTACATCATCGAAGAGCCCATGGCTGCGGCCATCGGCTCCGGCCTTCCGGTGCACGAGCCGACCGGCAACATGGTCGTCGACATCGGTGGTGGCACCACCGAGGTCGCCGTGATCTCGCTCGGAGGCATCGTCACCGCGCAGAGCATCCGGCATCGGTGGCGACGAGCTCGACAACGCGATCATCCAGTACGTGAAGAAGGAGTACTCGCTCCTGCTCGGTGAGCGCACCGCCGAGGAGATCAAGATGGCGATCGGCTCGGCGTTCCCCATTCCGGACGAGCCGCACGCGGAGATCCGCGGGCGCGACCTCGTCTCCGGTCTGCCGAAGACGATCGTGGTGTCGGCCGAGGAGATCCGGAAGGCCCTCGAGGAGCCGGTGAACCAGATCGTCGACGCCGTCAAGACCACCCTCGACAAGTGCCCGCCTGAGCTGTCCGGCGACATCATGGACCGCGGCATCGTCCTCACCGGCGGCGGCGCGCTGCTGAAGGGCCTCGACGAGCGTCTCAAGCACGAGACCGGCATGCCGATCCTGCATCGCCGACAACCCGCTCGACTCCGTCGCTCTGGGCTCGGGCAAGTGCGTCGAGGAGTTCGAGGCCCTCCAGCAGGTCCTCATCTCCGAGCCGCGCCGCTAGCACGTCCCGCCGCACCCCGACCCCCGGTGATCGGAGCGTTCTCGTCACCGCCGACCCCGTTTCTGGCCCGGAAAGTGACTGAGATGCTCCGATCACCGTTCAGTCGCGGGCGGGCCTAGGCTTCGCGACGATGAGGGACACCCGCCGCACCAGGATCGTGCTCGCGCTGCTGCTGCTGACCGCGTTCACGTTCATCACGCTGGATGCCCGCGGCGGCGACGGCTCGATCCTCGACCGGCTGCGGGACGGCGCCGGCACCGTCCTCGGGCCGGTGGAACGCGCCGCGGCGGCGGTGGTCAACCCCGTGTCCGACTTCATCGACGGCGTCACGTCGATCAACTCCAACGCCGATCGCATCGCAGCACTCGAGGCGGAGAACGACGAGCTGCGGCGTCAGCTGCTCACGAGCGGGCTCGACGAGGCAGCGCTCGAGGAGTACCGCAGGATCCTCGGCGTCGCCGCCCTGGGTGACTTCGAGATCGTCCCCGCCCAGGTGATCGCCGTGGCGTCCGAGGCGGGATACGCCCACACGGTCACTGTGGACGCCGGATCGCGCGACGGCATCACCCGGGAGCAGACCGTCCTGGACGGGGACGGGCTGGTGGGCCGCGTGATCCGGGTCACGCGGGGGACCGCGACGATCCTGCTGCTGTCCGATCCGGAGTTCGCCGTCGGGGCGCGGCTCGCCGAGTCACGGGAGACCGGCCTGGCCCAGGGCAGCGGACGGGATCCGCTCTCGCTCGAGCTCTACAACCCGCAGGCAGCCGTGGCCGAGGGCAACGTGGTGGTCACCCTCGGCAGTCCGAACGGTCGGCCGTTCGTCCCCGGCGTCCCGATCGGCGAGATCACCGAAGTCATCGCGACACCGGGGGCCTTGTCACGACAGGCGCTGGTCGAGCCGTTCGCACAGCTGACCTCGCTGGACCTGGTGGGCATCGTCATCGAGCCTCCGCGCCGGAATCCCCGTGACGCGCTGGTGGCTCCTTCGCCTTCCCCCAGCCCGACGACGACCACCCCGGGACCGGTCACGACCTCGCCGAGCCCGAGCCCGACGCCATGACGTTCAGCCGGGTCGTCCTGAGCACCCTGCTCATCGTCACCGCTGCGGTGGTTCAGATGACCCTGGTCAACCGGCTCCCCCTGCCCGGGACCGGACCGGACCTCGTCCTGCTCGTGGTGATCGGCCTCGCCATCGTCGTCGGGCCGACGGCGGGGGCGTCCTTCGGTTTCGCCGCCGGCCTTCTCGTCGACCTGATGCCACCGACGGCGACCGAAGTGGGCCGCTGGGCCCTCGTCCTGTGCCTGGTGGGGTATCTCGCGGGCCAGATCCCCATGGACTCGCGGCGTTCAGCCGTGCGGGTGCTGGCGGCCGTCGCCGGTCTGTCCGCCGTTTCGGTGGTCCTGTATGCCGGCGTGGGGCTGCTCTTCGGTGACTCCCGGGTCACCCTGGATCTCTTCGTGTCGATCCTGCTCTCCACCGTTCTGTACGATCTGTTACTGGCTCCCTTCGTGATTCCCGGCGTCATGGCGTTGACCAGACGCACGGCCGTGAACCCCGCTGTCGTGTGAGCGTCGTCACGCGGGGGAGGGGGAACGACCCTCTGCCACCGGACGTCGCACTCGGGGGCGTCCGCATGCCGACCAGCGACTGAGAAGGGGCGACGGGTGACCAACCGCTCGCGAACGCGCCTCATCGTGCTCCAGGTGCTGGTCCTGTCGCTCCTCGCCGCCCTCGCCGGACGCCTCTGGTACATGCAGGTCGTCGCCGGGTCCGAGTACCAGGCGGCGGCCTCGGAGAACCGCATCCGCGAGGTCGTCACCCCCGCGGTCCGTGGGGCCATCCTCGACGCCCAGGGGCGTCCGCTGGTGCAGAACCGCACCTCGCTCGTCGTCTCGGTCGACCGCTCGGTCATCCTCGACCTGCCGAACGACGGCGTCGCGGTGGTGCGCAAGCTCGCTGACGTGCTCGGCGTGCCCTACCGCCAGCTCGACCGCCAGCTCACGCTCTGTGGCTCGCCCGGCGCTGCCGAACCTCCCATCTGCTGGAACGGCTCGCCCTACCAGCCGATCCCTGTCGCCGAGGACGTCCCCGCCGACACGGCCTTGCAGGTCATGGAGCGAGGTGAGGAGTTCCCTGGGGTCACCGCGGAGATGACAGCGATCCGCGACTATCCGAAGCCCTTCGGTGTCAACGCCGCGCACCTGCTCGGGTACATCGGGCCGATCAGCGCCGACGAGCTCGCCGAGGCCGAGCAGCAGGACGGACGCCGGGGCAGCACGTACACCAGCTTCGACCTCGTCGGCCGAGCTGGTCTCGAGCAGGTGTACGACTCGTACCTCCGTGGTCGACCGGGCATCAAGAAGCTCGCCGTGGACTCTGCCGGGAACGTCACCGGCACCGTGGCCGAGCGGGAGGCAGTCCCCGGCAACTACCTCGTCACCAGCATCGACTCCCACGTCCAGCGTGTGGTCGAGGATCAGCTGAAGGCCGCCATCGAACGCGCACACACCCCCGGCGCCAACGGCCAGGAGCAGTCCTTCCCCGCGGACACCGGCGCGGCGATCGTCATGGAGGTCGACACCGGCCGCGTCGTCGCCATGGCCAGCTATCCCGACTACGACCCGTCGATCTGGGTGGGCGGCGTCTCCAACCAGCAGTACAAGCGCCTTTCCAGCGAGAAGGCGCGGTATCCACTCATCAACCGCGCCATCGCGGGCGAGTACGCGCCGGCGTCCACCTTCAAGATCGTCGGAACGGCCGCCGCCGCCGCGGCCGGGTACAGCCTGAACGGGCCCTACCTCTGCTCCAGCTCCTTCACACCGCCGGGGTCGACCCAGACGTTCGCCAACTTCGAAGCCGGGATGAACGAGTACATGTCCCTGGCGCGCGCCCTCGAGGTGTCGTGCAACACCGTCTTCTACCGCCTCGCCTACGAGATGTACGTCAACGAGGGTGGGGTGAACGCGGGCGCGAACGCACCCGAGTACCTCCTGAACACCGCTCGCGGCTTCGGGTACGGGCAGGAGACAGGGATCGACCTTCCTGGCGAGCTGGACGGCCGCGTCCCCGACCGCGAGTGGCGTCAGCAGTACTGGGAGGACAACAAGGACTTCTACTGCAACTTCAAGGAGCAGGCTTCACCGGCGGAGGCCAACGACCCCTACCTGCAGAGGCTGTACGCGGAGCTGTGCGTTGACGGCTACCAGTTCCGCCCCGGTGACGCGGTCCTGTCGGCGATCGGTCAGGGAGACGTGTTGGCGACGCCGCTTCAGGTGGCACGGGCCTACGCGGCGATCGGCAACGGCGGCACGCTCTACCGGCCACAGGTGGCGCGCGCGGTGGTGGCGCCCAACGGCGACGTCGTCAAAGACTTCGCGCCGAAGAAGCAGGGGGAGCTGCCGGCGTCCAGCACGACCGTGCAGTACATCCAGGACGCCCTGGCCCAGGTGCCGGTGTCCGGCTCGGCGGCCTACCGGTACACCACCTTCCCGTTGGACGAGCTGCCCATCGCCGCCAAGACCGGTACCGGTCAGGTGCAGGGCAAGGCGACGACGTCCTGGTACGCGTCCTACGCGCCGGCGAACGATCCGGAGTACGTGGTGCTGATGATGGTGCCCGAAGGCGGCACCGGGTCGGGCACCTCGGCGCCGAGCGTCAACGAGATCTACAAGGCGATCTTCGGGATCGAAGGCATGGCACTCGACCCGAAGCAGGCCATCATTCCGGACGGGCGGCCCATCACCGACCTGCCACAGATCAACGCCGACGGGACCATCGATCTGCCCAAGGACGACGGGCTGCCCGGCTCGTCCGAGAGTGGTCTGCCAGCAGCGACCACCGACCAGAAGAAGTCCACGAAACAGGACCGTCGGCGCCGACGTGGGGTGGGGTCCCCATGACCCTGGGCTACCCGCAGACGATTCCCACCCGCCGCCGTCGGTCGCTGGCGTCACGCGCAACAGGGCGCGACTCGCTGCTGCGACGGCTCGACTGGGTGCTGTTCCTGGCGGCCCTTGGACTGAGTGTCGCGGGGGCGGTCTTCGTCTACTCGGCCACGCGCGTCGTGCCGGGCGGAGAGGATCCGCAGGCCTACCTGAAGCGGCACCTGCTCAACCTGGTCATCGGCCTCGGTCTGGGTGCGGCCACGATGCTCTTCGACTACCGCACCCTGCGCGCCTACGCCCCGTTCGTCTACGTGGCATCCGTGATCGGTCTGATCGCCGTGATCTCACCGCTCGGCGTCACGATCAACGGAGCTCAGGCCTGGATCTCGCTCCCCGGCGGGTTCTCGATCCAGCCGTCGGAGTTCATGAAGGTCGCGTTGTGCGTGGGTCTCGCCATGCTGCTCGCCGAACGGCGGGATGGAGAGACCGAACCGCAGCTTCCCGATGTCGGGTTCGCGCTGCTGATCGCTGCGCTGCCCATCGGTCTGGTCATGCTGCAGCCCGACCTCGGCACCGCCGTGGTGATGGGGATGATCGTCCTCGGCATCCTCGCCATCGCCGGTACCCGGCTCTCCTGGTTGGCCGTCCTGCTGGTGATCGGTGTCGTCGGCGCAGTCGTGGCTGTCAAGGTGGGTGTGCTCGACGAGTACCAGATCGACCGCCTGCTCGCCTTCGCGAACCCTGAGCTCGACCCTCAAGGGGTCGGCTACAACACGAACCAGGCGCGGATCACGGTGGGCGCAGGAGGCATCCTCGGCGCGGGGCTCTTCCAGGGCACGCAGACGGCGGGTGGCTTCGTCCCCGAGCAGCAGACCGACTTCATCTACACCGTGGTCGCCGAGGAGCTCGGCTTCGTGGGCAGTGCGGCGATCCTGCTGCTCTTCGCCGTGCTGCTCTGGCGCGCGCTCCGGATCGCCATGCTGGCCGAGGACCTGTTCGGCACGCTCATGGCGTCCGGCATCGTCTGCTGGTTCGCCTTCCAGATGTTCCAGAACATCGGGATGGTGATCGGGATCATGCCGGTCACCGGCGTGCCGCTGCCCTTCGTCTCGTACGGCGGCACCTGCATGTTCGCCAACTGGATGGCGATCGGCCTGCTGGAGAACGTGCACCTGCGTCGCGCCCTGCGCTGAGGTACCCGCTTGAGGTTGGGGGCAGACACGCCGGGCGTGTCTGCCCCCAACCTCAAGATCAACTGGGGAGCGCCGGAGTCGTCCGCGTACCCTGGGATGACCCGCCCCTCGGAGGTTCACGCATGTCCGCCACCACGGTCGAGTCGGTCTTTCCGCGGCTCGAGGCGCTGCTCCCCCTGGTGCAGAAGCCGATCCAGTACGTCGGTGGCGAGCTGAACGCGGTCAGCAAGCCGTGGGACGACGCGACGGTGCGGTGGGCCCTGATGTACCCGGACGCCTACGAGATCGGGCGTGCCCAACCAGGGCGTGCAGATCCTCTACGAGGTGCTCAACGAGCAGTCGGACGTCCTCGCCGAGCGCACGTACGCGGTGTGGCCCGACCTCGAGGCGCTCATGCGCGAGCACGGCGTCCCGCAGTTCACGGTCGACGCCCACCGACCGGTCGGCGCCTTCGACATCCTCGGGCTGTCCTTCTCGACCGAGCTCGGGTACACGAACATGCTCACCGCCCTCGACCTCGCGGGCATCCCGCTGCACGCCCGCGACCGCACCGACGCCGATCCGCTCGTCATCGCCGGGAGGGCACGCCGCGTTCAACCCCGAGCCGATCGCCGACTTCCTGGACGCCGCGGTGCTCGGCGACGGCGAGATGGTGGCGCTCGAGATCACCGGGGTGATCCGTGACTTCAAGGCCGAGGGATCACCCGGTGGACGGGAGCAGCTGCTGCTGCGTCTGGCCCAGACCGGCGGCGTCTACGTGCCCGCCTTCTACGACGTCGAGTACCTCGACGACGGCCGGATCAAGCGCGTCGTGCCGAACCGCCCCGGCGTCCCGTGGCGGGTGAGCAAGCACACCGTCACCGATCTGGACGCCTGGCCCTACCCGAAGAAGCCGCTGGTGCCGCTGGCCGAGAGCGTGCACGAGCGCGCCAGTGTCGAGATCTTCCGGGGTTGCACCCGTGGCTGCCGGTTCTGCCAGGCCGGCATGATCACGCGCCCGGTCCGCGAGCGCAGCATCACCGGGATCGGCGAAATGGTCGAGCAGGCGTTGAACGCCACGGGTTTCGAAGAGGTGGGCCTGCTCTCGCTGTCGAGCGCGGACCACTCCGAGATCAAGGACGTCGCCAAGGGGCTGGCCGACCGCTACGAGGGCACCAACACCTCGCTGTCGCTGCCGAGCACCCGGGTGGATGCGTTCAACATCGACCTGGCCAACGAGCTGACCCGCGGTGGACGCCGCTCCGGGCTGACCTTCGCGCCCGAGGGTGGCAGCGAGCGCATCCGCAAGGTGATCAACAAGATGGTCACCGAGGAGGACCTCATCCGTACCGTGGCCACCGCCTACGGCAACGGCTGGCGTCAGGTGAAGCTGTACTTCATGTGCGGCCTTCCCACCGAGACCGACGACGACGTCCTGCAGATCGCCGCGCTCGCCCGGGAAGTCATCAAGACCGGACGCGAGGTGTCCGGCCGCAAGGACATCCGGTGCACCGTGTCGATCGGCGGGTTCGTGCCCAAGCCGCACACGCCGTTCCAGTGGGCAGCCCAGCTCGACGCCGAGACGACGGACGCGCGTCTGCGCAAGCTCCGCAACGCTCTTCGTGACGACCGGCAGTACGGAAAGGCCATCGGATTCCGGTACCACGACGGTGAGCCGGGCATCGTCGAAGGCCTGCTGTCGCGCGGGGACCGCCGCGTCGGGCGGGTGATCGAGACGGTCTGGCGTGACGGCGGCCGTTTCGACGGCTGGAGTGAGCACTTCAGCTTCGAGCGCTGGATGCAGGCCGCCACCCACGCGCTGAGCGGTCGAGCGGGTCGACGTCGACTGGTACACCACCCGCGAGCGGGACTTCGCCGAGGTGCTGCCGTGGGACCACCTCGACTCCGGCCTCGACAAGGACTGGCTCTGGGAGGACTGGCAGGACGCGCTGGACGAGGTCGAGGTCGAGGACTGCCGGTGGACCCCGTGCTTCGACTGCGGCGTCTGCCCGCAGATGGGCACCGACATCGAGATCGGCCCCACCGGCAAGCAGCTGCTCCCGCTCACCGCCGTGGGCGCCGGCGTCGAGGGCCTGCGCGCCTGATGGCCCGCCAGCCACCGGCGCGGGACACCGCACCGCCGGTCCAGAAGCTGCGGGTCCGGTACGCCAAGCGCGGTCGCCTTCGGTTCACCAGCCACCGCGACATCCAGCGGGCCCTCGAGCGCGCGCTGCGCCGGGCGGGGGTGCCGATGGCCTACAGCTCCGGCTTCACCCCGCACCCGAAGATCTCGTACGCCGGGGCCGCCGCCATGGGGGCGGCCAGCGAGGCCGAGTACCTCGAGATCTCGGTCACCGAGCGGCTCGACCCCGAGCGGGTCCGCCTGGCCCTGGACGCCGCGCTGCCGCCCGGGTCTGGACGTCGACGAGGTCGTCGAGGCCGGGCCCGGGACGCTCGCCGACCGGCTCGAGGCGTCCGAGTGGCGGATCGAGCTTCCGGACGTCGCCGCAGGTCAGGCGGCTGAGGCGGTCGCGATCCTGCTCGCCCGTGACGAGGTCGAGGTCGAGCGGATGATGAAATCCGGGCCTGCGTCGCTTCGACGCCCGGGGACCGATCGAGAGACTCGCCGTCGAGGACGCGGACCGCCCCGACGGGCGCCCCTGTGCGATACTGCGGCTGGTGGTACGGCACGCCACACCCGCCGTACGACCCGACGACGTCCTCACCGCCCTGCACGAGGTGGCGAGCCTGACGCCGCCGGTCCCACCCCTGGTGACCCGGCTGGCGCAAGGCCCCCTCGAGCAGGAGACCGGGACGGTGGCCGATCCCTTGGCCGCCGACCGAGCGAGCGTTGGTGCCGTCGCCGCGGAAGCCCCGCCCCAGCGGTAGGCCTCCAGACCGACGCTGGCACCCATTCCGGGCGTCGGCGACCACGCCCCCACGGGGCCGAAGACTTCGCCCGGCGGTTCGCCGACCGGGTGTGAACGGGAGTACCCGGATGCTCGACGACGAGCCCACGACCAACGAACCCACCACGACCAGCGCCACTCCGCGCACCCGCCGACGGGCTGCCGCCCGACCCGCGGGCCCGCCGAGCGCCGCGGCGGCCGACGCGCGCCTCCGCAGAGGCACCGGCGAAGAAGACCGCCAAGAAGGCGGCGAAGAAGACGACGAAGAAGGCCGCCGCCGAGGCTGCAGGAGCCGAGGCCCCGAGTCGCAGAGGCACCGGCGAAGAAGACCGCCAAGAAGGCGGCCAAGAAGACGACGAAGAAGGCCGCCGCCGAGGCTGCGGCGGCGGAGGCCGCGGGCGCGCCGTCGCTGCTGTTCAAGGCCCCGGACCCGGCGGAGGCGGTGCCCGTCCGAAGGCAAGCCGGCCAAGAAGACCGCCAAGAAGGCGACGAAGAAGAGCGAGAGCAAGGCCACGGACGACGGTGACGAGGCCGGGCCCGACGGCGGCTCTGAGGCCGACGACGAGTCCTCCGAGGCGGGTCGCCGTCGTCGGCGCCGTGGCGGCCGCGGCCGCAAGGGCAAGGCTGACGGCGAGGGCGGCGAGTCCACGGACGAGGCCGAGCAGCGGTCAGAGGGCGGTGAGGAGGGCTCGAGCAGCTCCTCGCGTCGCCGCCGCAGGCGCCGCCGCAAGGGCGGTGGCGAGGACGGCGGGGGAGACGACCCGGACCGCACGGTCGTACACGTCCGTGAGCCGCGCAAGGCGTCGGACGAGATCTCCGGCGTCAAGGGCTCGACCCGACTCGAGGCCAAGAAGCAGCGGCGTCGCGAGGGTCGCGAGCAGGGCCGGCGACGTCCGCCGATCCTCACCGAGTCGGAGTTCCTGGCCCGCCGAGAGGCGGTCGACCGCGTCATGGTGGTGCGTCAGCAGGGCGACCGCACCCAGATCGGGGTCCTCGAGGACGACATCCTGGTCGAGCACTTCGTGGCGCAGCGTTCGGCGTCGACCATGGTCGGCAACGTCTACCTGGCCAAGGTGCAGAACGTGCTGCCCAGCATGGAGGCCGCCTTCGCCGACGTCGGCCGCGGACGCAACGCCGTCCTGTACGCCGGTGAGGTCAACTGGGACGCCGCGGGCCTTGACGGCCAGCCGCGCCGGATCGAGCACGCCATGAAGTCCGGCGACGCCGTCCTGGTGCAGGTGACCAAGGACCCGATCGGTCACAAAGGGGCCCGCCTCACCGCCCAGGTGTCGTTGCCGGGCCGCTACCTGGTCTACGTGCCCGACGGCTCGATGACCGGGATCAGCCGCAAGCTCCCCGACACCGAGCGGGCGCGGCTGAAGGCGATCCTGAAGAAGATCGTCCCTGACGACGCCGGCGTCATCGTGCGCACCGCCGCCGAAGGTGCCAGTGAGGAAGAGCTGAGCCGCGACGTCGCCCGGCTGACCGCGCAGTGGGAAGCCATCGCCAAGAAGGCTGAGACGGCCACCGCGCCGGCGCTGCTGCACGAGGAGCCCGACCTCACGCTCCGCGTCATCCGGGACGTCTTCAACGAGGACTTCACCAAGCTCGTCATCAGCGGCGACGAGGCCTGGGCCACCGTCGAGGAGTACGTGACCAGCGTGGCTCCCGACCTGGCTGAGCGGCTCTCGAAGTGGACCGGGGACGAGGACGTCTTCAGTGCGCACCGCATCGACGAGCAGCTCACCAAGGCCCTCGACCGCAAGGTGTGGCTGCCGAGTGGCGGCTACCTGATCATCGACAGCACCGAGGCGATGGTGGTCGTCGACGTCAACACCGGGAAGTTCACCGGTGCCGGCGGCAACCTCGAGGAGACCGTCACCCGGAACAACCTGGAGGCCGCCGAGGAGATCGTCCGTCAGCTGCGGCTGCGGGACGTCGGCGGCATCATCGTCATCGACTTCATCGACATGGTGCTCGAGAGCAACCGCGAGCTGGTGCTCCGGCGGCTGGTCGAGTGCCTCGGCCGTGACCGGACCAAGCACCAGGTGGCCGAGGTCACGTCGCTGGGTCTGGTGCAGATGACCCGCAAGCGGGTGGGCCAGGGGCTGCTCGAGGCCTTCTCCACCCCGTGCGAGACCTGCGGCGGACGCGGACGTCACGTCAGCCTCGACCCGGTCGAGCCTCCGAAGTCGGGGGACTCCGGGGGCAAGAAGTCCGAGGAGCGCAGCCCCCGGCGTCGTCGGGGCAAGGCGAGCGTGGCCGCTCCCGAGGTCGATCCCGAGGCGGCTGCGAGGGCGCGCGAGGCCCTGGCGAAGGTGGCCACGGCCACCGCCGCGGCCCACGCGGCGGAGTCGGCGACGGAGGCACCGGCTGCCGAGGTCCCGGAGCCGACCGCAGGTCGGGGCCGAGCCCGAGGCTCCGACCGAGCCACCGGCGGACGTCGAGCCGGACGCCACCCTGGTTTGACCGGCCACCGGGGCACTCCGTACCCTGGTGCCTCGGCGCTGTCGCGTCCGGATCCGCATGCGTGCGCCTCTTCACGAGGCGCCTGGGCCCGCCCGGCGACTGCGATCCAGCCAGACCCATCCCGTGGGCCCGAGGGGTTCCACATGAGTGTGTCGCCGCCACGGCGGAGACGTGAGGAGTTCGCGGTGTACGCGATTGTCCGCGCTGGCGGCCGCCAGGAGAAGGTCGCGGTCGGCGACGTCGTCCAGATCGACAAGGTCTCCGGCGAGCCCGGCAGCTCCATCACCCTCCCCGCGCTCCTCGTCGTCGACGGCGAGACCGTCACCAGCGACCCCAAGAAGCTGGCCGGCGTCACCGTGACCGCCGAGGTCCTCGGTGGCACCAAGGGCCCCAAGATCACCATCATGAAGTTCAAGAACAAGACCGGATACCGCAAGCGTCAGGGCCATCGGCAGAAGTACACCGAGGTCAAGGTCACCGACATCGCAGCGGGGAAGTGAGCAGGAGCCATGGCACACAAGAAGGGCGCGTCCTCGACGCGCAACGGTCGTGACTCCAACTCGCAGCGTCTCGGCGTCAAGCGCTTCGGCGGTGAGGTCGTGAACGCCGGCGAGATCATCGTGCGTCAGCGCGGCACCCACTTCCACCCCGGCGCCAACGTCGGTCGCGGTGGCGACGACACCCTGTTCGCGCTGGCAGCCGGTGCGGTCGAGTTCGGCACCCGACGCGGCCGTCGCGTCGTCAACGTCGTCCCGGCGGAGTAGCCCCGACGCTTCGCCAGCGAGTGAGTCCGAGCGGCCTCGCTCGACTCTCGGGTGGGGCCCGTTCGTGTGTCAGAGGCACGAAGGAGGCAGGTCGGCATGACCACGTTCGTCGACCGTGTCGTGCTGCACGTCGCCGGCGGTCGTGGCGGCAACGGCTGCGCCTCCATCCACCGCGAGAAGTTCAAGCCGTTCGGCGGCCCGGACGGCGGCAACGGCGGACGCGGCGGTGACGTCACGCTCGTCGTCGACCGCAACGTCACCACGCTGCTCGACTACCACCACAGCCCCCACCGCAAGGCCGGTCACGGCAAGCCCGGCATGGGTGGGCACCGCAGCGGCGCCGACGGTGAGGACCTCGAGCTGCCCGTCCCGGACGGGACGGTCGTCGTCGGCGTCGACGGCGTCCAGATCGCCGACCTGACCGGCGACGGCACCCGGTGGGTCATCGCGCCGGGCGGAGCCGGCGGCCTGGGCAACGCCGCCCTGGCGTCGCCGCGTCGCAAGGCGCCGGGGTTTGCGCTGCTCGGCGAGCCCGGGGTCGAGACCGACGTCGTCCTCGAGCTCAAGACGGTCGCCGACGTCGGGCTGGTCGGCTTCCCGAGCGCCGGCAAGTCGAGCCTGGTCGCTGCGGTGTCGGCGGCGCGCCCGAAGATCGCCGACTACCCCTTCACGACGCTCGGTCACCCAACCTCGGCGTGGTCGAGGCCGGGTCCACGCGCTTCACGATCGCCGACGTGCCCGGGCTCATCCCCGGTGCCAGCGAGGGCAAGGGACTCGGCCACGAGTTCCTGCGGCACATCGAACGGTGCGCGGTGCTGGTGCACGTACTCGACTGCGCCACGCTCGAGCCGAACCGCGACCCGGTCACCGACCTCGCGGTGCTCGAGGGCGAGCTCGCCGCGTACGGCGGTCTCGCCGACCGTCCCCGCGTCGTCGTGCTCAACAAGGTCGACGTCCCGGAGGCACGCGAGCTGGCCGACCTGGTGCGCCCCGAGCTCGAGGAGGCGGGCTGGCGCGTCTTCACCGTCTCCGCCGTCAGCCACGAGGGTCTGCGCGCGCTCGGGTTCGCGCTCGCCGAGATCGTCGAGCAGTACCGGGCTGCCCTGCCCGAGCCGGAGGCGACCCGGATCGTGCTGCGCCCGACGCCGGTCGACGACGCCGGCTTCACCGTGACGGTCGAGGACGGACGCTTCCGGGTGCGTGGGCGGAAACCCGAGCGCTGGGTGCGGCAGACCGACTTCAGCAACGACGAGGCCGTCGGCTACCTGTCCGACCGGCTCGCGCGGCTGGGGGTCGAGGAGGCGCTGGTCGAGCAGGGGGCCGAGCCCGGCGCCGAGGTAGTCATCGGCAGCGACGAGGACGGCGTGGTCTTCGACTTCGCCCCGCAGCTCGAGGCAGGTGCCGAGCAGCTGCGCAGCCCGCGGGGGACCGATCGCCGGGTCGAGGCGTGGGAGCGGGACCAGTGAGTCCGACGCGTCGCGCCGGCCGGACAGAGACGGTGGCGGGTGCCCGTCGGGTGGTCGTGAAGGTCGGGTCGTCGTCGCTGACGATGCGTCCGGCGTCCTGGACGGGGACCGGGTCACCGCGCTGGCCGGCGTCCTCGCCGACCGGCGTTCCGCCGGAGTCGAGATCGTGCTCGTGACCTCGGGAGCGATCGCGGCCGGGCTCGAGCCTCTGCGCCTCAAGGCGCGGCCCCGCGACCTCGCCACCCAGCAGGCTGCGGCCAGCGTCGGCCAAGGGTTGCTGGTGCACCGCTACACCGAGGCCTTCGCCGCTCGTGGCATCACCGTCGGACAGGTGCTGCTGACCGCGGACGACGTCGTGCGCCGCGCCCACTACCGCAACGCGCAGCGCACGCTCTACCGGCTGCTCGAGATGGGCACGCTCCCGGTCGTCAACGAGAACGACACGGTGGGCACCGAGGAGATCCGGTTCGGCGACAACGACCGACTCGCGGCGCTGGTGGCGCACCTGGTGCACGCCGACCTCTTCGTGATCCTGTCCGACGTCGACGCGCTGTACGACAGGCCGCCGACCCGCAAGGGCGCCCAGCGCATCGCCCTCGTGTCGCACCCGGACGAGCTCGACGCGGTCGAGGTCGGCCGTCGCGGGTCGGCGGTGGGCACCGGGGGCATGGTCACCAAGATCTCCGCCGCCCGCATCGCTGCGGGCGCCGGTGTGCCCGTGGTGCTGGCGCATGCGTCCGCCGCTCGGGAGGCGCTGGTCGGCGAGGACGTCGGCACGTGGTTCGCCGCCACGGGGCGACGCATCCCCACCCGGCTGCTGTGGCTGGCGCACGCCGCGTCACCCCACGGTCACGTGGTGCTGGACGCCGGGGCCGTCCGTGCGGTCGTGGAACGGCGCGCGTCCCTGCTGCCCGCGGGCATCACGGCCGTCGACGGCACCTTCGTGGCAGGAGATCCGGTCGACCTAGTCGACCAAAACGGGGACGCCGTGGCCCGCGGACTGGTCAACTTTGACGCGGTGGAGCTCCCCGCTCTGCTCGGACGGTCGACGCGCGAGCTGGCCAAGCAGCTCGGCACCGCCTACGAGCGGGAGGTCGTCCACCGCGACGACCTGGTGCTGCTCCGGCGGCCGACGACAGTGGAGGCGACGGCGAGTGGCTGACGACCAGAGCGCGGACGCGACAGGACCGCGTCGCATGTGGCACGTGGTGATCACCACCGCTGGGCCCGCTCTGCCGGCCGAGGAGGTCCGCGAGGCGCTGGAGCGGCTGGCCGACCAGCACCAGTTCCTGCTGTCGGCCCGCTACGCCGAGGACCGCGCGGAGGTGCGCTACTGGGACGAGAGCGACCACGTGCGGGCGATCGCCGCGCGAGCCTTCGCCCTGTGGACCGACTACGGCGAGATCGCGGCGCTACCGCCGTGGGAGGTGGTGGGGCTCGAGGTCATCGAGCGGGACGCCTTCCACGCGCGGACCGGAGGTCGTCGCGGGCGCCGGGCCAGCGACCCGGGCCTGGAATCGGGCGGCATCCACCCCTTCTGAGGGTGCGGTGTGACACCGCGTGCGTTGATTGCAGGGATCGCCGCACCCATCACGTGCTCAGAAGCGGATGTATCCGTCTCCACGGGCCGTGCACGGGGCACCGTCGTGGAAGACGAGCGACCCCCGATCCAGCTCCAGGCCGACTACCAGGTGCGTGGACCAGCGGTCACCGTCGATGTCCTCAGGTGCCGGGTGGCAGCACACCGCCGCGCCGTCCTCACGATGGTGGACCAGGGCCTGCACGCGGTCCGCGAAGTCGTCGGCGCGGAGTCTGTCCGCGCGTGCCGTCACGGCGTCGAGCCGCGCATAGGTGTCAGGGTCGACGGTTCCGAGGCGCTCTCCTTCGGCGAGCTTGGTGTCGATGAAATGGTTGGTGTGGAACAACGACCCGGAGGCGTCCGGTTCGAGCACCGCAGTGCCGGTGGGCGACACCTCGAAGCTGCGCGCGTCGTACCCGTCGCTGTCCCGCGCCACGACGGTCAGCGCGGCGGACGCCGTCACGTCCGCCGAGCGGATGATCCCCTCCGCTTCGTCGACGGTGGTGGCCTCGTCCAGCACGCGACGGGCCACGAGGTGAACCGGGACGCCGACGCCCTCCCCGTCCGACGTGTGTTGCAGGAGGTTGAAGTGCAGGCCCAGTCCAGCCGAGCTCACGCCGATCTTGCCGAGGACGCCGAACTCGGTGAACGTCGTGACCGTCCGGTCCGGCGTCGGGTAGCGCCAGATCAGCTTGACGTTCGACATCTCGTGCTGCCAGTCCCACGTCTGGATCGTGCGCGGCGACCCATCGGGGGACAGGCCCACGAAGGTCGAGCACTCGCCCGGAAGGCCCAGACGGCTGCGCGTGAGGATCTCTGACCGACTGTTCAACGCGGCGGCCTGCCACAGCTCGATCCCCGCACCGTGCGCGATCGCCTCGATCTCATCTGCCTGCGACGGTGACCAGACGGTCACGGCGTCCAAGGTGCCCAGTGCGATCTCACGGACGAGCGTCGGCTCGATGCCGTGGATCGCGAAGAGCCGCTCATACGCCCGCCACGTGCGCGTGATCTCAGGCGCCCACTGCGTGCCGAGCTCGCGGCCCCTCGTCGCCGGATCGGTGGATGACGAGGTCGTGATCGTGACGGTCATGCCCCATTCTGACCCGGTGCCGGCGATCGGCGTTGGTGCGTGCGGTTGATCCCACTTCTTCGCACCCCAGCTCCCCGAGATGAGGGTTGGCGTCGGATTCGCGTGCCGAATCGCTCCAGGTCCCACGCGAAGCCTCATCTCGAGGCCAACGGTGCCCCCATTACCCTGGACCGATGAGCGACACCGTCACCAGCGAACGCGATGCCGTGCTGGACGCTGCACGCCGCGCCCGCGAAGCGGCCACCGTGCTGGCCCCGGCCACCCGGGCCACCAAGGACGCCGCGATCCGCGCGATGGCCGATGCCCTGGACGCGCGTGCCGACGAGGTGGTCGCGGCCAACCACGGCGACATCACGCGCGCCCTGGCAGCGGGCACGCCCGCGGGGCTGGTCGACCGCCTCACCCTCACCCGCGAGCGCCTCGCCGCCATCGCCGACGCGCTGCGGCACGTGGCCGAGCTGCCCGACCCGGTCGGCGAGGTGGTCCGCGGCTACACCCTGCCCAACGGCCTCGAGGTGCGGCAGGTCCGCGTCCCGATGGGCGTGGTCGGGATCATCTACGAGGCTCGCCCGAACGTCACCGTGGACGCCGCCGGGCTCTGCCTGAAGTCGGGCAACGCCGTGCTGCTGCGCGGCTCGTCCTCGGCGTTCGACTCGAACACCGCTCTGGTCGCCGTCATGCAGGACGCGCTCGAGGCGTCCGGGCTGCCGCGGGACGCCGTTCAGCTCGTCCCCGGCACCACGCACGAGGCCGCCAAGCACCTGATGACCGCCCGCGGCTACGTCGACGTGCTCATCCCGCGCGGCGGTGCTGGGCTGATCCGCTCGGTCGTCGAGGAGTCCACGGTCCCCGTCATCGAGACCGGCGTCGGCAACTGCCACGTCTACATCGACGCCGCCGCCGACGTCGACAAGGCGGTGCGGCTCCTGGTCAACTCCAAGACGCAGCGTCCGAGCGTCTGCAACGCCGCCGAGACCTTCCTCGTGCACGCCGACGTCGCCGACGTGTTCCTGCCCGCAGCGCTCGCCGCGCTGAAGGACGCCGGGGTCACCATCCACGGCGACGCCCGCATGCGCGACTACGCAGCGGCGGCCGGCATCGGCTTCGCCGACGTCACCGACGACGACTGGGCCGCCGAGTACTACTCGCTCGACATCGCGGCGGGGGTCGTCGACTCGCTGGACGACGCCGTCACCCACATCCGCCGCTGGTCGACGGGCCACACCGAGGCGATCGTCACCGAGAACCAGTCGTCGGCCCGCCGTTTCGTGGCCGAGGTGGACGCCGCGGCCGTCATGGTCAACGCCTCGACCCGGTTCACCGACGGGGGAGAGTTCGGCTTCGGTGCCGAGATCGGCATCTCGACCCAGAAGCTGCACGCCCGTGGACCCATGGGCCTGGCCGAGCTGACCTCCACCAAGTACGTCGTCACCGGCGACGGCCACATCCGCACCTGAGTGCCCGGTTTGGGTAGGCTGAGCCCCCGTCCGTTCCTGGCTCACGCAGAGGTGAAGCATGCTCGCACTGGTCCGCATCGCCGAGGGGGCCGCCGAGGCCGAGGAGTCCGGCTTCCCGCTGGCGATCACCCTGGCGGGTACGGTCTTCGTCCTCTTCGTGATCCTGTTGATCGCGGTCACCCGGCTCAACCTCGACCGCTGACCGGTCCAGGCGGCTGCCCACAGTCAGGAGAATCCCGGTCATGCGGCGCATCGGGGTCATGGGCGGCACCTTCGACCCCATCCACCACGGCCACCTGGTCGCGGCCAGCGAGGTCGCGGCGTCCTTCACGCTCGACACGGTGGTGTTCGTGCCGACCGGGCGCTCCGTGGCAGAAGACCGACCGCCAGGTCTCCCCGGCCGAGGACCGCTACCTGATGACGGTGATCGCCACGGCCGCCGACTCCCGTTTCTCGGTCAGCCGGGTCGACATCGACCGCGAGGGTCCGACGTACACCCTCGACACCCTCCGCGACCTGCACGCGCAGTACCCGGACGCCGGGCAGCTGTACTTCATCACCGGCGCCGATGCGCTGGCCCAGCTGCTCACCTGGCACCAGGTCGACGAGCTCTACGCCCTCGCGCACTTCGTCGGCGTCACGCGCCCCGGGCACGTGCTCGCCGACCCGGGTCTGCCCACCGGTGAGGTGAGCCTCGTGGAGGTGCCTGCGCTGGCCATCTCGTCCACCGACATCCGCACCCGCGTGTCGGAGGGTCGTCCCATCGACTACCTGGTTCCCGAGGGTGTTGCGCGCTACGTCGCCAAGCGTGCCCTGTACCGGCAGGACGCCGCATGAGCCCGGACCGGCGTCATGGGTCGCGCCGCGGCGGTCATGAGCGCCCCACGGCCAAGCGCGCGGCGAAGCCCGGCGAGGTGTCCCTGGAGGACCGGCTGACGGGCGGCAAGACACCGCCACAGCCAGGCAGCGCCACCGTCCTGCCCGGGGCCTCGAAGCCACCAGCTGTTGAGCCGGCCTCGCGAAGGCAGCTGCGCCGCCAGCGCGAGGAGCAGCGACGGCAGGCGCGTCGCCGGTGGATCCTGACCGGAGTCGCCGTGGCAGCGGTCGTGGTGCTGGGCGTGCTGCTGGCCATCTTCCTCGCCGGTCGCGGTGACGACGACCAGACCGGCACGGCGGTCGGACGCACCGAACGCACCGTGACCGTCACCCTCGCCCGCGGCACCGACCCGGCGACGTCCGGGGCGCTGATGGTCTATGACGCCGACAACAGCTCGGCAGGCGCGGTGCTGATCCACTCGCGGCTCTTCGTCGAGGGGTCGACACCTCAGGGTCTCCCGTTCGGGGAGACCGTGCTGCTGCCCAGCAACGACGCCCCGGGCAACTCGCTCGCCGACACTCTCGACGTCGTCGTCGACGACACCTGGCAGATGTCCGACGGCATGCTCGCCTCGCTCGTCGACGCCGCACAAGGGGTTCTCGTCGACGTCGACGTCGACGTCGTCGAGGGACAGCAGATCGTGGTGGGTGCCGGCGACGGTCAGCTCCTCAACGGTGCCCAGGCGGTCGCGTTCGCGACGTACCTCGGCGACGGTGAGGCCGAGGAGTCTCGCCTCGCGCGCTTCAGTCAGGTGCTGGACCAGCTGACCCAACGGCTGCCCGACGACCGCGCGGCGCTCGTCCAGGCGCTGGAGGCGTCCGGGGCCACCGACCGCGCCACGTTGGACGTCGAGAGCCTGGCCGACTTCCTGCTCGGCTACGGAGACCTCAGCCGCTCGGGCGACGCCTCGTACCAGACCCTTCCGGTCGACACCCTCGAGACTGGCGGACCGGTGCCGTCGTTGATCGTCGACCCCGAGGGGCTGGAGCGGCTGCGCGAGGGCCTGCTCGCCGACTCGCTGCCTCCGGACGCGGGTGGCCAGGAGATCACGGTGCTGGTGCAGAACGGCGTGGGCACCCCGGGGCTCGAGCAGGAGGCCGCCCAGCTCCTGCGCGACCAGGGGTACGAGTTCCTCAACGGGGGCAACGCCAGCTCCTTCGAGGTCGAGGAGTCCGTCGTGCTCATCCCGGACACCGAGCCGGCGTCGCAAGCGCTGGGTGACGACGTGGCCGCCACCCTTGGCCTGCCCGCCAGCGCGGTGCGGGTCAGCAACCAGGGCAGCACGCTGGCGGACGTGATCGTCGTCCTGGGCGCCGATTTCAAGCCGTGAGAGGCTAGGAACAGCCCGTCCACCCCTGCAAGGAGCCGCGTGACTGCCAGCTCAGAGTCCATCCACCTGGTCCGTGAGGCCGCCGTCGCGGCGTCCGACAAGCTCGCGCAGGACATCATCGCGTTCGACGTCAGCGAACAGCTGGCGGTCGCGGACGCCTTCGTGCTCTGCTCGGCCCCCAACGACCGCCAGGTGCGGGCGATCGTCGAGGCGATCGAGGAACGGCTGGCGGCGAACGGGGCCAAGCCCGCCCATCGTGAGGGCGAGCGGGAGAACCGCTGGGTGCTGCTCGACTACATCGACGTCGTGGTGCACGTACAGCACGAGGACGAGCGTGCCTTCTACTCCCTCGAGCGGCTGTGGAGCGACTGCCCGACGATCCCGCTCGACGAGGTCGTCGAGGTGGCGCGCTGAGCCGGTCGCCGGGCGGGTCGCTGGGTCGCAAGGTCGTCCTCTGGCGGCACGGCCGCACAGACTGGAACGACGACAACCGCTTCCAGGGCCACATCGACATCCCGCTCAACGCCGTCGGCCGTGAGCAGGCATCATCCGCGGCGGCACGGTTGGCTTCTCTGCATCCCGAGGTCATCGTGTCGTCGGACCTCTCACGCGCCGCCGACACTGCACAGATGCTCGCCGACCTCACAGGACTGTCCGTGCAGCAGATGCCTCAACTGCGTGAGACGCACGGCGGCACCTGGGAGGGGCAGTACGCCCGCGACCTCAAGGACGACCCGCTGTACCTCGAGTGGCTGAGCGGTGACGATGCCGCGGCGGGAGGGTCGGAGACCCGCAGCCAGGTCGGGGACCGCGCGGCAGCCGTGGTCCGGGACGTGGTCGCCGGCCTCAGCCCAGGGGGGCTGGCGGTGGTGGTCTCCCACGGCGGCACGATCCGTAGCACTCTCGGCCGGATGCTGGAGCTGCCGGTCGAGCAGTGGAGGGTCTTCGGTGGGTTGGCCAACTGCTGCTGGTCGGTGCTCGAGGAGGGACGCCGCGGCTGGCGGCTCACCGAGCACAACGCCGGCAGCCTCCCTGAGGCCGTGCTCGGCGACGACCGCTGAGCGCCGCGTCCAACGCCCTCGGGTCCGTTTGGAGCGCCCGTGGGGCCCCGGTAGAGTTGGCCCGGTTCGCGGGGCTATGGCGCAGTTGGTAGCGCGTCTGCATGGCATGCAGAAGGTCAGGGGTTCGAATCCCCTTAGCTCCACCCGTTGTGATGGGTCGCCATCGTCGAGAGCCTGGCCAGCGGCCACGCGCGCCGGGACGCCTCAGGGGTGTCCTGGCGGCCATCCGGGTGGACTTCTCGGAATTCGGCTGCGCACCCTGGGACGGTGCGTCAAGGTGCCCTCGATGTCTGACGACAAGCCCACTGTGACCTTTGGCGGTCCCACCGAACCTGACGACGCCCTCAACGAGGACGCCGTGCGAGCCGGCCTGCCCCTGATGACCGCCGTCTCGGCGTTCGCCCTGATCGGAGCCGGTGCGGCCGGGGCCATGACGGGCGTGTCCGCCGTGGCCGTCACCGTCATGGGGGTGACCGCGGGTCTTCTGGTGGCCCTTGCCCTGCTGGCCTGGGTCCGGCCGGACCTCGTCCCGCTCCCCGAGGTCGTCGCCGTCGTCGTGGCCTTGGCGCCGGCCGGCGCCGGCGTCGCGGGGCTGGTGCTCACCGACGACGTGCAGTGGTCGCTCGGGGTGCTGGTGGCCCTCAGCCTGGTGGGAGCCGGGGTGCTCTCGACGCGGTGGGTCGTGGCCGCCGTCTACACCGTCTGGGTCGGTTGGCTCGCCGGACTGGCTGCGGCCAACCTCCTCGAGTGGCCGACCGGGTGGCTCGGTGCGGGTGCCGCCGTCACCGCCGCCGGCGTCCTGTCCAGCGTCAGCCGTCGGCGGCTCGCCGAGCAGCTGGCCGAGCTCAGCGACGTCCGCGGCGCAGGCATCGGTGCGTGACCCGCTCACCGGGCTGGTCAACCGCAAGGGCCTGTCGATGATGGGCCAGCAGATCGTCGAGACAGCACGGCGCTCCGGCGACGCCGTGCACTGCGTGTACGTCGACATCGACCAGCTGCGCCACGTGAACGAGGTCGCCGGCGAGGAGGCGGGTGACGACGTCGTGGTCGCCATCTCCGACGCGCTCCGCTCGGTCACGCGGGCGACGGACATCGTCGCGCGGTGGGGTGGCGACGAGTTCTGCGTGATCGGCCCCGGACCGGGGATGAGCCCGATGGAGCTCGAGCGTCGACTCCGCGAGCGCGTCCTGCTCAACCCCCCGGTCCCGCTGGACGTCTGGGAGCCCAAGGTCTGCGCCGGCGGCGCCATGCTCGCCCCCTGGGACAGCGGCACCCTCGACACCCTGCTCGGCAAGGCCGACCAGGAGATGTACCTGCGCCGGGCCCTGCGACGCGGCGGACCCCGGTCCCGCGCGCAGCTGGCTGCCGAGGAGGAGCAGCAGCCGAACGCGTAGGTCTCACGGCACGGACGCGTTGTCCGCACACCCGGTGGTGGCGAAACTGCGCTTGCTCTGGCGTCCTGCCGCCAATCTCCGCCATGTTGACCACCAAACGTGATCAAAGTGGGGTGTACCCTGGCTGACATGCAGGCGCTGCTGCTCCTTACCGAGCCGCACTGACCCGACAGGTGCCCAGCACCTCTCGACAGTGCGGCTGCCCCTCGCGTGCGAGGGGCTTTGTGTTGTCCGGAGCCGATCAGCCACCTGCAGCCCGAGGAGTGAGGAACCGATGAGCGAGACAGCCGCCCCCGCCGAGGAGACCCGGGAGCCCCGCGAGACGTACGACGTCTTCGCCGTCCAGGAGAAGTGGCTGCCCGTCTGGGACGAGCTCGCCCCCTTCCGCTCCGGCAACTCCGACGACGAGCGCCCGAAGAAGTACGTCCTCGACATGTTCCCGTACCCGTCGGGCGACCTGCACATGGGTCACGCCGAGGCCTACGCCCTGGGTGACGTCATCGCCCGCTACTGGGTGCAGCGCGGGTTCAACGTCATGCACCCGATTGGCTGGGACGCCTTCGGCCTGCCGGCCGAGAACGCGGCCATCAAGCGCGGGGTCGACCCCACGGCGTGGACGTACGAGAACATCGAGACGCAGAAGGCGTCCATGCGCCGGTACGCGTGCTCATTCGACTGGGACCGCGTCCTGAACACCTGCGACCCGGAGTACTACCGGTGGAACCAGTGGCTGTTCCTGCGTCTGTTCGAGAAGGGGCTGGCGTACCGCAAGCCGTCGCAGGTCAACTGGTGCCCGAACGACCAGACCGTGCTGGCCAACGAGCAGGTGGTCGGCGGACGGTGCGAGCGCTGCGACACCCCGGTCACGAAGAAGAAGCTGACGCAGTGGTACTTCCGCATCACCCAGTACGCGGACCGGCTGCTGGACGACATGGAGCAGCTCGAGGGCGCGTGGCCGGAGAAGGTGCTGCTGATGCAGCGCAACTGGGTCGGTCGCTCAACTGGCGCGGACGTCGTCTTCGAGATCGAGGGACGCACCGAGCCGGTCACGATCTACACGACTCGTCCTGACACGTTGTTCGGTGCGACGTTCTTCGTGGTGGCTGCCGACTCCGACCTGGCTGCCGAGCTGGCGGCCGGGGCACCGGACGACGTGCAGGAGGAGTTCGCGACGTACCTCACACAGGTGCGCCAGACCAGTGAGGTCGACCGGCTGTCGACCGACCGACCGAAGACCGGGGTGTTCCTTCAGCGACACGCGGTGAACCCGGTCAATGGCGAGCGGCTGCCGATCTTCGCCGCTGACTACGTGCTGGCTGACTACGGGCACGGGGCGATCATGGCGGTCCCCGCGCACGACCAGCGCGACCTCGACTTCGCGCGCGCCTTCGACCTCCCGGTTCGCGTGGTCGTGGAGTCCGAGGAGGACGACCCGGCGGTCACCGGCGTCGCGACGACCGGAGACGGACGTCTGGTGAACTCCGGGCCGCTGGACGGCCTGGACAAGGACGCTGCGATCACGCGGATCATCGAGGTGCTGCAGGAGAAGCAGCACGGCGCGCCGGCGGTGAACTACCGGCTGCGCGACTGGCTGATCTCGCGTCAACGGTTCTGGGGGACCCCGATCCCGATCGTGCACTGTCCCGACTGCGGGGAGGTCCCGGTCCCCGATGACGAGCTGCCCGTGACGCTGCCGTCGACCGAGGGCCTCGACCTCACGCCGAAGGGAACCTCACCCCTGGGTGCCGCGACCGAGTGGATGAACGTGCCGTGCCCGACGTGCGAGGGACCCGCGCTACGGGACTCCGACACGATGGACACCTTCGTCGACTCGTCGTGGTACTTCCTGCGCTTCGTCGACCCGCGCCTGGACACCGCGCCGTTCGACGTCGAGGCGGTGAAGGAATGGCTGCCGGTCGACCAGTACGTCGGCGGCGTCACCCATGCCATCCTCCATCTGCTGTACAGCCGCTTCTTCACCAAGGCGCTGTACGACATGGGCTACGTCGACTTCACCGAACCCTTCACCCGTCTGCTCAACCAGGGCATGGTGCTGATGAACGGGTCCGCCATGAGCAAGTCGCGTGGCAATCTGGTGGCGCTCACTGACGAGCTGGCCAAGAACGGCGTGGACGCGATCCGGCTCAGCATGGTCTTCGCGGGGCCCCCTGAGGACGACGTCGACTGGAACGACCTGTCGCCCTCCGGCTCTCGCAAGTTCCTGGCCCGCGCGTGGCGGCTGGCGTCCGACGTCGACTCCGCGCCGGGAGTCGACCCGAGCACCGGTGACCTGGCGCTGCGCAAGGCCACGCACCGGGCGCTGCACGACGGGGCCCAGGCGGTGGAGAGCTTCCGCTTCAACTCGCTGGTGGCGCGGACGATGGAGCTGGTCAACGCCACCCGCAAGGCGATTGACGGCGAGCCTGGTCCCTCCGACCCGGCGGTCCGCGAGGCAGTCGAGGCGGTGGCGGTGATGCTGTCGCTCGTCACGCCCTTCACCGCCGAGGAGATGTGGGACCTGCTGGGGCATGGGCCATCGGTCGCGCTCGCCGGCTGGCCCGAGGTCGACGAGTCACTGCTCGTCGAGGACACCGTGACCTGCGTCGTGCAGGTCGCCGGCAAGGTGCGCTCCCGGTTGGAGGTCGCGGCGTCGATCGGTGACGACGAGCTGCGTGCCATGGCTCTGGCGGACCCCGCCGTCCAACGCTCGCTGGACGGACGCGACGTCCGCACAGTCGTGGTCCGGGCGCCCAAGCTGGTGAATGTCGTGCCCGCGTGAGCCCGTCGGTCGCGGTCGTCACCGACTCCACCGCCTACCTGCCGCAGGCACAGGCGGATGCAGCCGGTGTGACGATCGTCCCGGTTCAGGTCGTGGTCGGTGGTGAGACCTTCGACGAGACGGCCGTGTCCTCGACCGACATCGCCGAGGCGCTGCGCGAGTGGCGTCCGATCTCCACCTCACGCCCCTCCCCGTCTGCATTCGTGGACGCCTACCAGCAGCTGGCGCTCGAGGGCGCCGACGAGATCGTCTCGGTGCACCTCTCGGGGGCGATGTCGGCCACGGTGGAGTCCGCCGAGCTGGCCGCGAAAGAGGTCTCGACCCCGGTGCATGTCGTCGACAGCCGGTCCATCGGCATGGGGCTCGGGTTCCCGGTACTTGCGGCGGCGCAGGCGGCGGCCTCAGGGGCGGACGCCGCGACGGTCGAGGAGATCGCGCGGACGCGCAGTGCCGCGTCCACCGTGCTGTTCTACGTCGACACGCTCGAGTACCTGCGGCGTGGCGGACGGATCGGGAAGGCGGCAGCGCTCGTCGGGTCGGCGCTGTCGGTGAAGCCGCTGCTGCACCTCGTCGACGGCAACGTGACACCTCTCGAGAAGGTGCGCACGACGTCCCGCGCGCTGGCGCGGCTGGAGGAGCTCACCATCGAGCGGGTCGGCGACGGGGCGGCCGACGTCGCGGTGCAGCACCTGGCGAATGCCGAGCGGGCACAGTCGCTGGCGGCCCGGATTCAGGGCAGTGCCGGTGGTGCCGTCGCTGTCACGGTCGGCGAGGTCGGCGCCGTCGTGGGCGCGCACGTAGGCCCGGGGATGATCGCCGTCGCGATCTGCCCGCGCTAGCTCACGGCCAGGTCGGATCCTCGGGAGCCAGGTCCAGCGGCCCGCCGTCGACACAGTCGGCCGTCCGGTAAGCCGAAGGCATGCGGGGGTAGACGTCCACCGAGTAGCGGTCTGCCAGCGAACGCGCCTGAGACGGTGTCGCTCCGAGCCACCCGGCGACGTCCTCGAGCCGCTGCATCGCCTTGCACTCCGCCTCCGACTCGATCCTGCTGCCGGCGAGGTGGTACGACTCATGGGCGAGCACCTGCACCGCGATGACCTGGTCGAGCGTCGGAGTGGCCTGGTCCCCGTGCAGGTAGTCGCGGAGGTTGGAGCACGCGGTGCGCTCGAGCCGACCGGTGTCGGAGGGGCGGCCGGACGCGTCGAACTGGACGTACCCGAGCTCAGCGGTCACGTCGAGCAGCGCACCGCCGAACCGCTGGCACTCGATGTTCACCGGCCGTCCGGCGATCTCGGTGGCCACCGCCGAGAACGTGGCCTGGTCGTGGCGCCACTGCCACTCCGTCCAGCCCAGCACGAGAGCGGGAACCAGCAGAAGAGGGATGAGGATCGGGTGTCGGTGCCCCATCACGTGGCGCACCGCGGCGGCCAACGAGCCGGCGATGAGCAGGAGAGCGATCCAGGGGCGCACCCTCAGTGGATCGGCCTCGCGCCGCAGCCGCTGGAGCGCTCGCGGGAACACTGGCAAGATCGCAGGCGATCTGACCGAACGACGGGAGACCCTCATGGCCGTCGTGCGCTACCTGGTGGATGACGTGGACGCCTCCGTGGCGTTCTACCGCGACCATCTCGGCTTTACCGTCGAGCAGCAGTACGGACCGGCGATGGCCATCCTCCGACGCCAGGACCTGACCCTGTGGGTGGCGGGGCCCGCGGCCTCGGCGTCCCAGCCGATGCCCGATGGACGACAGCCGCAGCCGGGAGGCTGGAACCGCCTCGTGCTCGAGATGGATGACCTGGACGCTGTCGTGGCGCGACTACGGGACGCGGGGGTGTCGATGCGCAACGACGTGCTGACCGGACCCGGCGGACGTCAGATCCTCTGCGACGATCCGGCCGGCAACCCGGTCGAGCTGTTCGAGGCGCGCTGACGCTCGCTGTCCCCAACCGGGTGGCGGTCGGTTGTCCCCAGTTCACGACACGCGCCCGACGGAGGCACGCTCGCGCACCTAGCGTCTGCGCATGCTCCGTTCCCGATCCGAGGCACAGACGGCCCGCGACCGCCTGCGCGCTCTCACCCCGGGGTGGGTGCCGACCGCGACCGATGTCGACGAGGCGATCGCGAGCGCCCGGCCGGTAGCACCGGACGGCCAGGTGCCGCCCGGTGCAGCCTCAACGGCGGGTCGACACACCCTGCCCGAGCGTGAGCAGCGCGAGTGGCGCCTGGACGCCTCCGCACTGCGCGCTCTGGCGTCGCTGGGGCTGGCAGCGGTCGCCGGCGGGTTGGTGGTCGTCGTGCTGGGGTGGCCCCGCGGCGAGGCCGCGCCCCCGGCGTCGGAAGGGATGAAGGCTACGGGTCAGAACGTCCTGGTGGAGCCGACGTCACCGTCGGTCGAGGGACAGGACTCGGTGGTCGTCGTCGACGTCGACGGACGCGTGCGCAGACCTGGCGTGGTCGAGCTGCCGGGAGGATCGCGGGTCGTCGACGCGATCGAAGCGTCGGGTGGGCTGGCCCGAGGGGCCGACACCGGGCCGTTGAACCTGGCGAAGCCGCTGGTGGACGGTGAGCAGGTCATCGTCCCCTCACGTGGGGACCCCGCGAGCCCGCTCCCCGGCGTGGTGACCCCCGGTTCCTCCCCGTCCATGCCCAGCGGTGTGGACCCCGGAGCAGGACTGGTGAGCATCAACACCGCGGCCGAGACCGAGCTCGACACCTTGCCCGGCATCGGTCCGGTGCTGGCGGCCGCGATCGTCGAGTGGCGGACGCAGAACGGTGGGTTTTCGTCCATCGAGCAGCTGCAGGAAGTCTCCGGCATCGGCCCCGCCACGTATGCCGAGCTCGCGCCGCTGGTCCGGCTCTGACGCCGTCCGAGACACCGCGCGACCTGCGGCTCCTCATGCCCGCACTCGCCCTGTGGGTCGGAGCGTGGCTGGCGCCGTTGGCCCCGCCTGCCCCGGTGGCGGCGGTCGCTTCGGCGCTCGCGCTCGGCGGACTGGCGGGACGGGCCAGGCTCGGCCCTCTCCCACGTCTGATGCTGGTCATGCTCGCCGTCGGTGCAGCTTCGATGGCGCTCCGTGTCGCACAGCTGGACGCCGCGCCGTTCGTCGAATGGGCGGAGCAGTCGCGGCACGTCGACATCGAGGCTGTCCTGACCTCTGACCCCGAGCTCGTCGATCGTGCCTCGTTCGGTGCAGCGGACGCCCGGCAGGTGCGCGTCGAGCTGATGGTGCGCGAGGCACGGTCGGGTGGCGAGGCCATTGCGCTGCGGACACCGGTGCTCGCCGTGGGTGACGGCGGGGGATGGGAGGACCTGCGCCTGGGAGACAGGGTGGGCCTGGGCGGCTCGCTGCGCCCCGCCCCGTCCGTGCGTCCATTGGCCGCCTACCTGTTCACCGACGACGCTCCCGAACACCTGCGCGATGAGTCCCCCGTGCTCCGCGGAGCCGAGAACATGCGCAGCGGGCTCCGCCGCGCCGTCGTCGGTCTGGGTGCTGACGCCCAGGGTCTGCTGCCAGCATTGGTGGTCGGCGACACCGGCGCACTGCCGTCGATGCTGGTCGCCGACCTTCGGGACAGCGGTCTAGCGCACCTGACTGCGGTGTCGGGGGCAAATGTCGCAATCGTCGTGGGCGCCGGTCTGCTGCTCGCCCGGTGGCTGCGCGTGCGCGGGTACGCGCTCGTGGGGATCGGCCTGGCACTGGTGGTCTGGTTCGTGCTCCTGGCCAGACCCCAGCCCAGTGTGCTGCGCGCAGCGGTCATGGGCTCGGTCGCCCTGATCGGGGTCGCCGTCGCGGGCCGCGGCCAAGCGGTGCGGGCGCTGCTGGCGTCCGTCATGGTGCTGCTGCTCGCCGACCCGTGGCTGGCGCGTTCTTGGGGGTTTGCGCTCTCGGTGGCGGCCACCGCCGGACTGGTCATGCTGGCCCGTCGCTGGTCCGCGGCCCTGCCGGAGTGGCTGCCCGACCCGGTGCGCGACGGCGTGGGTGTGGCCATGGCCGCCCAGGTGGCGACGCTGCCTCTGGTGGTGGCGCTGTCAGGCCAGGTGGCGGTGCTGTCCGTGGTGGCGAACCTGCTTGCGGCGCCCGCGGTGGCGCCCGCCACCGTCCTCGGAGCCGCGGCGGCCGCTGCGTCGCCCGTCGCACCCCCGGTGGCTGGCGCGTGCGCCTGGCTGGCGCAGTGGCCGACGGAGTGGATCGCCGTGGTCGCCCACCGGACGGCGTCGGCGCCGGTCGCGACGCTGCCCTGGCCGGAGAGTTGGGCGGGTGCCGTGCTGGCGCTCGTGCTGATCGGCAGTGCCGTGTTGGCGATCCGCGCCGGTCGTCGGCGTGGGTGGTGGCGTCCCCGACGAATGGTGGTCGCCGCGACCCTGTCGGCAGCACTGCTCGTGGCCTACCTGCTCGGTCCCGGTCGGTGGCCGCCACCGGGGTGGGTGCTGGTCGCCTGCGATGTGGGGCAGGGCGACGCCCTCGCGGTGCGGGTCGCCGAGAGCTCGGCCCTGGTCGTCGATGCCGGGCCGGACGCCGCACTCGTCGACCGGTGCCTGGACCGGCTCGGCGTCGAGCACGTGCCCCTGCTGGTCCTGACGCACTTCCACGCCGACCATGTGGCAGGGGTGCCCGGCGTCCTGGACGGCCGTGACGTCGGCAGCGTGCTGGTCAGCCCCCTGCGTGACCCGCCGGAGCAGGTGAGCGAGGTCGCCCGTTGGACCGAGGAGCTCCCCGTGGTCGAGGCGGCACCCGGGCAACGTGGCAGCGTCGGCGACGCGACGTGGCGCGTCCTGTGGCCCGATCCGGCTCCGCCGAGCGAGGGCTCGCCGCCGAACAACGCGAGCGTCGTTCTGCTGGTCGAGGTGGGCGGAGTGCGGATGCTGCTGACCGGCGACGTGGAACCGCCCGCCCAGGCGGCGCTGGTGGCGTCGGACCGCGTGCCGCAGGTCGACCTGCTGAAGGTGCCGCACCACGGCTCGCGGTTCCAGGATGAGCAGTTCCTGGCGGCGACCGGCGCCCGAGTCGCGGTCGTCAGCGCGGGGGAGGACAACCCGTACGGGCACCCGGCGCCGGAGCTGATCGACGCCTTGGCGGGGTCGGGCATGCTCGTGGTCCGCACCGACACCGAGGGCACCGTGGCGGTCGTGACCGGCGACGACGGACTGCGGGTGCAGGTCCTGCCCTGAGCCCGTGCCGTCGGCGGCGTCTGGGATGCTGACCGCGATGACCGTCGCACCCCTCACCGTGATCACCGGCAACGAAGAGCTGCTGGTCGAGCGTGCGCTGAAGGCGATCGTCGCCGAGGCGGGCGGGCCGGACGCCGAGGTCATCGAGCTCACCGCCCGGGGCCTGCAGTCCGGCCAGCTGGCCGTCGCGACGTCCCCCTCGCTCTTCGGCGGCGCCCCCGTGGTCGTCGTGACGGGCATCGAGGCGCTCGTCCAGTCGAACCCGGACGTAGCCGATGCCGTCGACGAGGTCATGGCCTACCTGGCTGCACCCAGCGAGGACGCCGTGGTGGTCCTCGTCCATGGCGGGGGCAACGGGGGCAAAGCGGTACTGACAGCGGCGAAGAAGGCCGGGGCCCAGACGGTGGCGACCCCCACCTCGCCGACGGGCGCGGGGCCGCTGAGGCAGAACCGGGTCTCGTTCGTCAAGGCCGAGCTGGCCGAGCACGGCTGCCGCGCTGAGGCGGTCGCCGTCGAGGTGCTCATCGACGCCGTGGGCACCAAGCTCCGCGACCTCTCAGGGGCATGCGCGCAGCTGGTCAGCGACCTGGGCGCGGGGGGTCGGCTGGAGGAGGAGACCGTCCGCCGCTACTACGGCGGACGCGTCGAGGTGCAGGGCTTCGACATCGCCGACCAGGTGCTGGCAGGCCGAACCGCTCAGGCGCTCGGCCTGCTCCGCCACGCGCGGGAGTCCGGCGTCCCGGCAGTGCTCGTGACCGCCGCCCTGGGTCGCTCGCTCCGGCAGCTGGCCCTGGTGGCGACCGCCCCGCGCGGCGCGGGCGCCGACTCGGTGGCGACCCTCTCCGGCGCCCCGTCCTGGAAGGTGAAGAACCTCCGGGGTCTGGCCCGTGACTGGAGCGAGCAAGGTCTCGGGGTCGCGATCAAGGCGGTGGCGGTGGCCGACTCCGATGTCAAGACCGGGAGCCGTCGACCCCGAGTACGCGTTGGAGCGGATGCTGATCGCCGTGGGCCGGGCCCGCCGTCTCCACTGAGCCGCACCCCCTGGGGGTGCGGTGTGACACCGCCTGCATTGATCGAAGGGATCGCCGCACCCATCACCCGGACATGAGCGAGGGCCGCGCGTTGCGCGGCCCTCGAGGTGCCGACCCGGTCGGCGTTGCTGCGGAAGGGTCAGGAGACCTGAGCCAGGCGGGACGCCATCCGCGCCTTCTTGTTCGCCGCCTGGTTGGCGTGGATCACGCCCTTGCCCGCGGCCTTGTCGACGAGCTGGGCGGCGTTCCTCATGAGCGCCTCAGCCTGTGCGCGGTCGCCGGCGTCGGCTGCCTCGCGGAACTTGCGGATCGCGGTCTTGAACTCAGACTTCACGGCCTTGTTGCGGTCGGTGGCCTTCTGGTTCTGCCGGTTCCGCTTGATCTGGGACTTGATGTTCGCCACGGTGCGGTTGCCTCGGATCTGGTCTGGGTGCGTGGAACGTGCGACGACGCGTGCGGCGCCTGGTCGCACAAACTCCTAGGCTACCGGCGGGTGCCGCCCCCCTCCAAACCGGGCCGAACGCGGGGACGGGGCCTTCAGGAGGGTGGTCGGCGGAGCCGATACCTGTCCCATGGGACAGAACGGGGATGCCCCGCCCGCCGGAGCGGAGCAGTATCGACCGTTCCGACCGGGCATGGAGGTCGAGCCCGCTGCGTTCACGGCGCCCGAGGTCCGTCCTGGGTCCGCAGCAGTGGGCGCGCTACCGGGCACCACGCTTCACGCGCCCGGTGCGGGTCGTCTGGACGATCGGGATCCTGCTGCTGCCGGTGTTCCTGGTGTGGGCGGCTCTGGTCCAGCTGCTGATGGCCGAGGGGCATGCGCGGGCCGGATTCGCCATCTTCCTCTTCCCGATGGTTCCGCTCACCCCACTGCTCGTGAGGGCGATGCGCGACCTGTGGGGATGGGAACGCTGACCGACGTGGGACGATGAGACGTCCCCAGCCCCCGTCTGACCACCCCGAGGAAGCCGCGTGCCCGCGACCCCCACTGGCCGAGTGCCGCAAGCGGCGTCCACCGACCCCTCGGTGATCCGCAACTTCTGCATCATCGCGCACATCGACCACGGCAAGTCGACGCTGGCCGACCGCATGCTGCAGGCGACCGGTGTGGTCGAGCAGCGGCTGATGCGGGCGCAGTACCTCGACCGGATGGACATCGAGCGCGAGCGCGGGATCACGATCAAGTCGCAGGCGGTGCGGCTGCCCTGGACGGGACCCACCGGCACCGACCACGTGCTCAACATGATCGACACGCCCGGGCACGTCGACTTCACCTACGAGGTCTCCCGGTCGCTCGCGGCGTGCGAGGGAGCCGTGCTGCTCGTCGACGCCGCCCAGGGCATCGAGGCCCAGACGCTGGCCAACCTCTACCTGGCCCTCGAGAACGACCTGCAGGTCATCCCGGTGCTCAACAAGATCGACCTGCCGGCGGCGCAGCCGGACAAGTACGCCGAGGAGCTGGCGCACCTGATCGGGTGCGACCCGGACGACTGCCTGCGGGTGTCGGGCAAGACGGGGGAGGGTGTCGAACGTCTGCTCGACGAGATCGTCACGCTCGTCCCTGCGCCGGACCGGGGACCCGGAGGCCGCCGCGCGCGCGATGATCTTCGACTCCGTCTACGACACCTACCGCGGTGTCGTCACCTATGTCCGTGTCATCGACGGACGGCTCACCCCCCGCGAGAAGATCAAGATGATGTCGTCCGGGGCGACCCACGAGATGCTCGACATCGGGGTCATCTCACCGGAGCCGGTGTCCACGAAGGGGCTCGGCGTCGGCGAGGTCGGCTACCTGATCACCGGCGTGAAGGACGTGCGTCAGTCCCGGGTCGGCGACACCGTCACGGACGCGCCCAAGCCGGCGACCCAGGCGCTGCCGGGCTTCCGTGACCCCAAGCCGATGGTCTTCTCCGGCCTCTTCCCGGTCGACGGCTCGGACTACCCCGAGCTGCGGGACGCCCTCGAGCGGCTGCAGCTGAACGACGCCGCGCTGGTGTGGGAGCCCGAGACCTCGACCGCCCTCGGCTTCGGGTTCCGGTGCGGCTACCTCGGTCTGCTGCACCTGGAGATCGTGCGGGAACGTCTGGAGCGCGAGTTCGACCTCGAGCTCATCTCCACGGCTCCGAACGTCGTCTACCGCGTCGTCATGGAGGACGGCGCCGAGATCGTCGTCACCAACCCGAGCGAGTTCCCGATCGGCAAGATCGCCGAGGTCTACGAGCCGGTCGTGCAGAGCCACGGTGCTGGCGCCGTCGGAGTTCATCGGCACGATCATGGAGCTCTGCCAGGGCCGACGCGGGCAGCTGCTCGGCATGGACTACCTCTCCGAGGAGCGGGTCGAGCTGCGCTACATGCTTCCCCTCGCCGAGATCGTCTTCGACTTCTTCGACCAGCTGAAGTCGCGAACCCGCGGTTACGCCTCCTTGGACTACGAGCAGAACGGCGAGCAGGCGGCCGAGCTGGTCAAGGTCGACATCCTGCTGCACGGCGACACCGTCGACGCGTTCAGTGCCGTCGTGCACAAGGACAAGGCCTACTCCTACGGCGTCGCGATGGCGCAGAAGCTCAAGGACCTCATCCCGCGCCAGCAGTTCGAAGTGCCGATCCAAGCTGCCATCGGCGCGCGGATCATCGCCCGCGAGAACATCCGGGCGATCCGCAAGGACGTGCTCGCCAAGTGCTACGGCGGAGACATCACCCGCAAGCGCAAGCTGCTGGAGAAGCAGAAGGAAGGCAAGAAGCGGATGAAGATGGTGGGCAGGGTCGAGGTGCCCCAGGAGGCCTTCATCGCCGCCCTCTCCAACGAGGACACCGGCGCCAAGAAGTAGTGAGGTCGCCGGGGGGTCCAGCCGCCGTCGAACTGTGTGTTGCCGTGTCCGGTGTGGTGCGGACGCCGGCTGCTCCCTACGCTGGGCACATCGATCACGGGGAGGACGCATGACCGCGCCGATCACCGGCAGCGCAGAGGCCACCTACCTCACTCCGGCACGCTCCGTCGCGCGCATGCTGGTGGACCGGGTCGAGAAGTCCCCTCGACGCGAGGCGCTGCGCTTCCCCACTGACCACGGCTGGGAGTCCCTCACCTGGGAACAGGTAGGCGCCCAGTCCTTCGACCTGGCTGCAGGTCTGCTGGCGCTCGGGCTGTCGAACGAGCAGCGCGTCGCCATCATCTGCTCGACGCGCTACGAGTGGATCCTCGCCGACCTCGCGGTCATGTGCTCCGGTGGTGCGACCACCACCGTCTACCCCTCGACCGAGCCCGAGGACGTGGCGTTCATCGTCGCCAACTCGGGCAGCCGGTTCGTGTTCGTCGAGGACGCCGACCAGCTCGCCAAGCTGCGGAGCGTGCGTGACCAGCTTCCGGACGTCGACAAGGTCATCCTCGTCGATGGTGACGGTGACGGTGACTGGGTCATGTCCTGGCGTGAGCTCGCGCGGTCGGGCGCGGACCACCTGCGCCGGCACCCGGGAGCTGTCGACGCGGTGATCTCGACCATTGAGCCGGACCAGCTCGCCACTCTCATCTACACCTCCGGCACCACCGGACGCCCCAAGGGCGTCGAGCTGACGCAGTCCTGCTGGACCTACGAGGGGGCGTGTGTCGACGCGGTCGAGATCCTGACCCCCGACGACGTGCAGTTCCTCTGGCTGCCGCTCTCGCACTCGTTCGGCAAGGTGCTGCTGGCAGCCCAGCTCGAGATCGGATTCGCCTCGGCCGTCGACGGGCGCGTGGACAAGATCGCCGACGGCCTTGCCGAGGTCCAGCCCACCTTCATGGCAGGGGCGCCGCGCATCTTCGAGAAGGTGCGCGCCCGCGTGATCCAGACCGCCCTCGGGGAGGGTGGCGCCAAGGCCGCGATCGCGCAATGGGCGTTTGCGATCGGGCAGCAGGTCTCGCGACGCCGTCAGCAGGGGCTCGAGCCGGTCGGAATCCTGAAGCTGCAGTACGCCATCGCCGACGCGCTGGTCTTCAAGAAGATTCGCGAGCGGCTGGGCGGCCGCATCCGCTACCTCGTGTCGGGCAGCGCCGCGCTCAGCAGTGAGGTCGCCGAGTGGTTCCACGCCGCGGGACTCCTCGTCCTCGAGGGCTACGGTCTCACCGAGACCAGCGCGGGCACCTGCATCAACCGCCCGCACAACTGGCGGTTCGGCACCGTGGGGGAGCCCTTCCCGGGCAGCGAGATCCGAATCGCCGAGGACGGCGAGATCCAGGTGCGCGGTCCCGGGGTCATGCGCGGCTACCACGGCATGCCCGAGCAGTCCGCGGAGGTGCTGGACGCCGAGGGCTGGTTCTCGACGGGCGACGTGGGCGAGATCGACGAGGGTGGCCGCGTCCGCATCACCGACCGCAAGAAGGATCTGGTCAAGACCTCAGGCGGCAAGTACATCGCACCGTCGATCATCGAGGCGCGGCTCAAGGCGCTGTGTCCGATCGCTGCCCACGTCGTGGTGCACGCCGACAAGCGCAACTTCGCGAGTGCCCTGATCACCCTCGATCCGGACGTCGCGGGGCAGTGGGCGGCGTCAGAGGGCATCGAGGCCGACTACGCGGCACTCACCGCCGACCCCCGCGTTCACGCCTTCATCCAGACGAAGGTCGACGACTTGAACAAGACGCTCAACCGCTGGGAGACGATCAAGCGCTTCCGCGTCATGGACCACGACTTCAGTGTCGAGACCGGAGAGCTCACTCCGAGCCAGAAGGTCAAGCGCCGGGTGGTCGAGAACATGTACGCCGGGCTGCTCGACCAGATGTACGAGGAAGGACGCTGATGGCCGCGTCGGTGCACGTGCTCGTCGAGGGGTACGCCGATGAACGAGTCGCCGGGACCGTCACCTTCATCCGCGACGGCGACGCGGTGATCGTCGTCGACCCCGGCATGGTCGCCGACCGCAGTCTCATCCTCGATCCGCTCACCGCGCTGGGCGTCGCGGCCGAGGACGTCACCGACGTCGTGTTCAGCCACCACCACCCTGACCACACGCTGCACGCCGCACTCTTCCCGAACGCGCGCTTCCACGACCACCAGGCGATCTACCGCGGTGACCTCTGGGAGGACCGCCCGGCCGAGGGCTTCCAGGTGGGACCAAGCACCACCCTGCTCGAGACTCCCGGACACACCCCGCAGGACATCTCGACGGTGGTCGAGACCAGCAACGGCACCGTGGTGCTGACTCATCTCTGGTGGTCGGCGGCAGGTCCGCTGGACGACCCGTACGCGCCGGATGCCGGCGTGCTGCGCGCGTCACGCCAGCGCGTCCTGGCGCTCGAACCCGCTCGCATCATTCCCGGACACGGCCCGGCCTTCCCCCCGGATGCCTCGACCCCCGTCTAGCGGGGGTTCCTGGCCCGTACGGCCCGCGAGAAGCGCGAAATCGGCGACTTTCTTGGCCGTCCTTGCCCGGTTTCGCGGCACTCGACGGTGAAAGACTGATGTGATGCCCAGCACCCTGCCCGAGGGGGAGTCAGCACCCGCTGACGGGCGTCTGCCCGACGAAGCGGTGAGGCGGGTGGGCGACCGTCCCTTCGGGGCGTACGTCCACGTCCCGTTCTGCGCCACGCGCTGCGGCTACTGCGACTTCAACACGTACACCGCCAGTGAGCTGCAGGGCACCACGGAGCAGCAGTACGTGGGAGCAGTGCTGACCGAGATCGAGCTGGCGCGACGCGTCGTCCCGCACGCGCCTCCGCTCGCCACGGTGTTCTTCGGAGGCGGGACGCCGACCCTGCTCCCGGCCGAGGACCAGTTGCTCGTGGTGAAGGCCCTGGCCCAGGCGTTCGGCTTCACCGACGACGTGGAAATCACCACCGAGGCGAACCCCGAGTCGGTCACCGAGAGCTCATTGCGTGTGCTCCGGTCGGGGGGCATCAACCGGATCTCGTTCGGCATGCAGAGCGCGGTGCCGCACGTCCTGGCGACTCTCGACCGCGTCCATACGCCGGGGCGTGTGGCACAAGCTGTGAGCGACGCGCGCACCGCAGGGTTCGAGAGCGTCAGCCTCGATCTCATCTACGGGACTCCGGGCGAGTCCTTGGACGACTGGCGCGTCTCGCTCGAGACCGCACTCGCACTTGAGCCCGACCATGTCAGCGCCTACGCGCTCATCGTCGAGGAGGGGACCGCACTGGCCCGGCGCATCGCCCGTGGCGAGCTGCCCCCGGTCGAGGACGATGTCCAGGCGGACATGTACCTGATGGCCGACGAGTTGCTGACCGCGGCGGGTCTCGAGTGGTACGAGGTCTCGAACTGGGCGCGTTCGACCGCGCAGCAGTGCCGGCACAACCTCGGTTACTGGCACAGCGACGACTGGTGGGGCTTCGGCCCTGGCGCGCACAGCCACGTGGGCGGGGTCCGCTGGTGGAACGTCAAGCACCCCCGTGCGTACGCAGAGCGGCTGGCGTCGGGCAGCAGCCCGGCCCACGCGCGCGAGCTGCTGGACACCGAGGCACGACGCGTCGAGCGGGTGCTGCTGGAAGTGAGGCTCAGCGAGGGAATGGCGGCCGGCGTCCTGGACGACGCGGGGAGCGCCGAGGCGTCCCTCATGGTGGCCGAGGGCCTGCTGCAGGCGGACGCCTGGGCGTCCGGACGCCTGGTCCTCACCACCCAAGGTCGGCTGCTCGCCGACCTGGTCGTCCGCCGGCTGCTCGCCGACACCTGACCGCCGCTTCCGCCGCATACGAAGGCTAGGCTCGCCGGACCTGCTGCTCGGACCAGATGCGGAGTGACGACTGTGCCCACCGTCGACGTCCCCGGCGCCCAGATCCACTACGACCAGTTCGGCGAGGGTCACGATGTGGTGTGGGTCTCCGGAGGCGGGAGTCTCGGCAGTGACTGGCACAAGTACCAGATGCCTTTCTTCGAGCCGCACTTCCGCAACACCACCTACGACAACCGCGGCATCGGGCAGACCACGTGCGACGAGCCGATGCCGTGGCCGCTCGCGAAGTTCAGCGACGACGCTGCGGCTCTCATCGAACAGATCTGCGAGCCTCCGGTGTCGCTGGTCGGGATCTCCTTCGGGAGTGCGATCGTGCAGCAGATCGCCATCGACCACCCGGACCTGGTGCGCTCGGCGATCGTCATGGGCACCGGGGCGTTGAGCACCGGCTGGGGCTGGGACTTCCAGAAGGCCGAGATCGACCTGCGCCGCGAGGGCGGACGCCTCGACGGCATGTTCGCGGTGTGTCACTACGCCGCGATGCTGTATCCGGCCAAGGTGCTGGGGGATCGCGAGCTGTGGCCGAGGCTGCGCGCGGATCTCGAGGAGTGGCTCTCCGGGGAGGCGAACGAGGAGTCGCTGATCCCGCAATGGGAGTCGTGCCTGCTCTACGACCAGACCGAGCAGCTGCCGAGCTGCATGGTCCCGATGCATGTCGTCGCCTTCGCCGAGGACATCCAGGCACCACCGCAGGACAACCAGGAGCTTGCCGAGCTGGCGGGGAACGCGACCTACCACGAGTTCGAGGGGATGGGGCACGGCTCCATCTATGGACACACGCACGACGTCTTGAACCCGTTCATCAAGGAGACGATCGAGCGCTACCTGTGAGACGTCACCCGAGCGCCCCGTCGATCTCGTCACGACGAAGTCGGACGACCTCGGTGACCACGTCGTCGGGCAACGGCGTCTCGGTGGTGAAGCGGATCGTGCCCTTCGACAGCGAGTAACCGTCCAGGCGATCCCGGACGCCGTCCACCACGGCGGGGCTGAACGGGAAGATGCTGAGGTGCGCCTTCGCGGCGGCGAAGCCCAGCAGCGGACGCCCGCGGTAGATCAGGGCCGGCATGCCGTAGCTGGTGCCCTGATCGGCATCCGGTGCTCCAGCCGAGGCAAGAGTCACGATCCGCCGGAAGGCCGGTCGGCTGCTCGGCCGGCAGCCCGCTCAGGAAGTCGTCCACCGTGCCCACGACGGCAACGGTACTGCGGGTCAGAAGGGCACCAGGTCGGAGCGGACGCCGGGCAGCACCCCTCGTCCAGCGAGCGCTCGGCAGAAGTCGATGCCGTCGAAGGTCGGTGAGTGCTGGGTCCACGGCGCCGAAGCGCCCTCCCGCTGGGCCGGTCAGCACGACACCCGTCGGACTGCCCGGATGGGCGAGCCAGGCGGTCGCGGCGTCCGCCACGAGTGCGCCGTCGTGCGCACCGGTCAGAACCAGCGTGCGTCCGGTCGCGCGGCTGATGTCGACCCGGTGCATCCAGACGTCGCGGGTGTAGACCGTGTCGTTGAGGAAGCCGAGCCGCGTCGTACCTAGTCCGGGCGTGTCCGTCGGCACCGGTAGCCGACGCAGCGGTGCGGGCAGTCGTCGCCGTGTCCGGACGGACTTCGGCGGGCTGCGGGCTCCAGCTCTGTCAGGAGCTCCGCGGGTGACGCGTGCCGTCGGTCGGCGAGCTGGACCTCGTTGATCCGGTCGATGAGCTGAGCACCCTCGTGCCGGCGGGCGAGAAACATCTGTCGCGCGGTCTCGCGGAAGGACGCGGTGGACTGCGCGGCACCGGCCACGTGGGCGACGATGTCGCGGACGGACCACCCTGCGCAGTCGGTGGCGTGCCTGCCACTCGTCCGGGTCGAGCGAGCGCAGCAGACTCAGGAAGAGCGCGTACTCGTGCTCGGCGAAGTCGAGCCACTGGTGGTGGTCCATCCCGGTGCTCCTCGGCCGTGGGGTGCGGCCCGCGTGACCTGCAGAGTCCCCTTCCCGCAGGAGAGGACACCGTACAGGCAGTAGACTTGGCACTCAGGTTCCACGAGTGCCAGACCGCGGACCGGCCAAACGCCCGACCGGAGGTGGCCATGCTCGACGAGCGCAAGATGTCGGTGCTGCGCGCCATCGTCGAGGACTACGTGTCCACCCGCGAGCCGGTCGGGTCCAAGGCCCTGGCCGAGCGGCACGCGCTGGGCGTCTCGCCCGCGACGATCCGTAACGACATGGCGATGCTCGAGGACGAGGGCTACATCACCCACCCCCACACCAGCGCCGGCCGCATCCCGACCGACACCGGGTACCGGCTCTTCGTCGACCGGCTCGCCACCGTCAAGCCCTGTCGGCGGCTGAGCGTCGAGCCATCAACACCTTCCTCGAGGGCGCGCTCGACCTCGACGACATCGTGCTGCGCACCGTGCGCCTGCTGGCGCAGATCACCGGTCAAGTGGCGGTCGTGCAGTACCCGTCGCTGACCCGGTCACAGGTGCGTCATGTCGAGATCGTCGCCCTCGGCCCGCGACGACTGATGGTCGTGGTCATCTCCACCACAGGGCGCGTGGAGCAGCGCATCCTCGACGTCGCCGGCGACCTCGACGAGAGCACCGTCGCCGAGCTGCGCAACCGGATCAACGAGGCGGTCGACGGCAGGCTGCTGTCGGAGATCCCCGACCTGGCCGAGCAGGTGTCGTCCGCGCTGCCGGTCGAGGTGCGCCCGGCGGTCGCCGCGATCCTCGCCACCATGGTCGAGTCGCTCGCCGAGGCCAGCGAAGAGCGCGTCATGCTGGCCGGCACGGCCAACCTGGCGCACTTCGGCACCGACTTCCCGCACAGCATCCAGCCGGTGCTCGAGGCGCTCGAGGAGCACGTGGTGCTGCTCAGGCTGCTCGGCGAGGCGACCGCACCCAGCCAGGTCAGCGTGCGCATCGGACGCGAGCTCCCGGTGGAGGGTCTGTCGTCGACGTCCCTGGTCAGCTCCAGCTACGGCACCGACGGTGTCGGTCACCTCGGAGTCATCGGCCCGACCCGCATGGACTACCCCGGCACGATCGGGGCGGTGCGAGCCGTGGCGCAGTACGTCGGACGCATCCTGGAGGAGTCGTCGTGAGCGACCACTACGCCACGCTCGGAGTGGCGCGCGACGCGTCCCCGGACGACATCAAGCGGGCTTACCGCAAGCTGGCGCGCGAGCTGCACCCGGACGTCAATCCCGAGGCTGAGGACCAGTTCAAGGAGATCGCTGCCGCCTACGAAGTGCTGTCCGACCCGCAGAAGCGGCAGCGGTACGACCTCGGGATGGACGGCGCCGCGTTCGCCGGTGGGGGCGCGGGCTTCGGCTTCGGCGACATCATGGACGCGTTCTTCGGTCAGTCACAGCAGCGTGGGCCTCGTCCCCGTCGCCGTCGGGGTCAGGACGCGCTCATCCAGATCGACCTCGAGCTGGCAGAGGCGGCGTTCGGCGCGAGCCGTGAGCTCACCCTCGACACCGCCGTTCGGTGCAGCACCTGCGAGGGTGCCGGGACAGCGGCCGGCACGCAGCCGGTCACGTGTGACATGTGCGGCGGGCGCGGAGACATCCAGCAGGTCCAGCGGTCGTTCCTCGGCCAGGTCATGACGTCCCGCCCCTGCCCTCAGTGCCACGGGTTCGGCATCACCATCCCGCACCCGTGTCCGGAGTGCTCCGGTGACGGCCGCGTCCAGACGCGTCGCACGCTCACCGTCAAGGTCCCACCCGGTGTCGACACCGGCACCCGCATCCAGCTCGCCGGAGAGGGCGAGGTCGGCTTCGGCGGGGGAGACCCGGGCGACCTCTACCTCGAGGTGCTGGTGCTCGACCACCCCACGTTCGCCCGCCGTGGCGACGACCTGCACTGCACGGTGACGGTCCCGATGACCGCGGCCGCCCTCGGTGCGAGCATCCCGCTCGAGCTGCTCGACGGCGTCGTCACCGAGGTCGACATCCGCCCCGGCACGCAGTCCGGTCAGCAGATCCCCCTGCTCGGCCAAGGTGTCCCGCAGCTGCGCGGGGCGGTTCGCGCGGCGACGTGATCGTCCACGTGAGCGTCGAGACACCCACCAAGCTCGACGAGCAGCAGCAGCAGCTGCTCACCGAGCTCGCGCACCTGCGGGGGGAGGAGAAGCCGGCCGGCCAGTTCGCCGCGGGTCAGCAAGGACTCTTCTCGCGCCTGAAGGACGCGTTCAACGGCCGGTGAGCCGCCCCGTCTTCTACCTGGCCGACGCCGCCTCCGTCGGTTCCACCTGCACGTTGTCCGGGGCTGAGGGCCACCACGCTGCTGACGTACGGCGGGTGCGGGTGGGCGAGCGGATCGTCCTGACCGATGGACGCGGTACGGCGCTGGAGGCAGAGGTCCGTGAGGTCGGACGCGGTGCGGTCACCTGTGCGGTGCTCGACGTTCGACGTGAACCCTCACGGGGGCTGTCGCTGACCGTCGTGCAGGCCCTGCCCAAGGGCGACCGCGGTGAGCTGGCTGTCGAGCTGCTCACCGAGGTAGGGGTGGACATCGTGGTGCCCTGGCAGGCCGAGCGGTGCGTCAGCCGCTGGAAGGGTGACAAGATCGAGCGAGGTCGCACCAAGTGGGCGTCGGTCGCCCGCGAGGCCGCGAAGCAGTCGCGCCGCACCTGGTGGCCGCAGGTCTCCGATGTTGCGGACACCAAGACCGTGGTGAAGCTGCTGGCCGACGCAGACGTCGCCTGGGTGCTGCACGAGGGGGCGTCGGTCACGCTGGCCACCGCGACGGACGGGGCAGCGCTCCCCGACGTCGGGTCGGTCGTCCTGGTCGTCGGCCCCGAGGGTGGGCTCAGTGACGACGAGCTCGCACGCTTCGCCGCGGCCGGTGCGCCCGGCGTCCGACTGGGGCCCACCGTGCTCCGCACGTCGACGGCGGGCGTCGTCGCGGCATCGCTGGTACTGGGGCGCACGGCGTCCTGGCGGGCCTAGGCTCGGGTTGGACCACGAGGAGGACTGCCGATGACCGACCCTGACTGCCTGTTCTGCCGGATCGTGGCGGGAACCATCCCCGCGGACGTCGTGCGGACGACCGACGACACGCTGGCTCTGCGCGACATCGACCCCCAGGCGCCGACCCACGTGCTCGTCGTGCCGAAGCAGCACCACCGCGACATCGCCACGCTCAGCGCGGACGACCCCGCCCTGGCGGGACGGCTGATGGCGGACGCGGCCGCCGTGGCGGCCGACCTGGGACATGAACAGTTCCGTCTGGTGCTCAACACCGGGGCATCCGCCGGGCAGTCGGTCTTCCACGTGCACGTGCACGTGCTCGCGGGACGCGATCTGGGCTGGCCCCCGGGGTGACCGCCTAGCATGGAGTCGACCGAGCCCCGAGACCGAGAGGTGGCGCACCCGAGTACCGGGTCCCCCATGGCAGACAGCACGCAGACCGAGCACCGAGTGGTGGTGCCGAGCAGCCTCGACATGGTCAGCCTGTTGGGCTCCGGCGACATGCTGCTCCGCGAGGTCGAGTCACAGTTCCCCGAGGTCGAGATCCACGTCCGCGGCAACGAGATGCGGTTCTCCGGTCCGTCGTCGGAGGTCGCACTCGTCGAGCAGCTCATCGACGAGATGGTCGCGGTGCTCCGGACGGGCCAGGGCCTGACCGTCGAGGCAGTGGGTCGCTCGGTGGCGATGCTCCGCGACCGTGAGGAGGAGCGACCCGCGGAGGTGCTCACCCACAACATCCTGAGCAACCGCGGCAAGACCATCACGGCCAAGACGCTCAACCAGAAGCGGTACGTGGACGCCATCGACAAGAACACGATCACGTTCTCGGTCGGTCCGGCAGGAACCGGCAAGACCTACCTGGCAGTCGCGAAGGCCGTGCAGGCGCTGCAGGCCAAGGAGATCACCCGGATCATCCTGACGCGACCCGCCGTCGAGGCCGGTGAGCGGCTCGGGTTCCTGCCGGGAACCCTGTCGGAGAAGATCGACCCGTATCTCCGCCCGCTCTACGACGCCTTGCACGACATGATGGAGCCGTCGTCGATCCCGCGGCTCATGACCGAGGGCACCATCGAGGTCGCGCCGCTGGCGTACATGCGGGGACGGACCCTCAACGACGCGTTCATCATCTTGGACGAGGCTCAGAACACCTCGCCCGAGCAGATGAAGATGTTCCTCACCCGGCTGGGTTTCGGCTCGAAGATGGTCGTGACCGGTGACATCACCCAGATCGACCTTCCGGGCGGTACTGCCAGCGGACTGAAGGTCGTCCGCGGGATTCTCGAGGGCATCGACGACGTGCACTTCACCCAGCTGACCGCGCGCGATGTCGTCCGGCACCGACTGGTCAGTGACATCGTCGAGGCCTATCAGCGGTTCGACGAGACCGCCCCCGAGCCGAAGCCGCGGCATCCGCGAGGCTCCCGATGACGGTGGCGGTCAACAACGAGTCGGGGTCCGCAGTCGACGAGCTCGAGCTCTCTGCCCTCGCCCAGTACGTGCTCGACGAGATGGGGATCCATCCTCAAGCCGAGCTGTCGGTGATGCTCGTGGACGAGGGAACGATGACCTCTCTGCACGAGAAGTTCATGGGCGAGCCCGGTCCGACCGACGTCCTGGCCTTCCCCATGGACGACCTTCGCCCGCTCGAGGACGAGGACGGATCGGAGCCCGGGCTCTTGGGTGACGTCGTCCTGTGCCCGACGATCGCGACGTCCCAAGCGCGGGATGCCGGCCACGACACTGCCGCCGAGCTGCGACTGCTCTGCGCGCACGGCGTTCTCCACCTGTTGGGCTACGACCACCACGAGCCGGAGGAGGAGCGCGAGATGTTCGGGCTCCAGGCACGTCTGCTGAGTGGGTGGGCGGCTCGGTGACGGCCACCGACTTCTGGCTGCTGGTCGCTGCCACGGCGCTGGTGGCGGTGGCAGGTGTGCTGTCCGCTGCCGACGTGGCGATCAACCGGGTGTCGAGGGTGAGCGTCGAGGCCTACGAACGTGCGGAGCGGCGCGGTGCCGAGGCGTTGCGACGCGTGGTTCTCGACCCCGCGCGCTACATCAACGTCGCGCTCTTCCTGCGGGCGGTCGCGCGCATCACCGCGACCATTCTCGTGACGCTCGTCGCACTTGATGCCTTTGCTGACCGTTGGCAGGCGGTGCTCGTCTCGGCATCGGTGATGGTCGTCGTCGACTACGTCGTGGTCAACGTGGCACCCAGGACCTTGGGTCGCCAGCATGCCGCGCGCATCGCCCTGGTCACCGCGCCGACCGTCTACCGACTTGCCACGGTGCTTGCGCCACTCACCAAGCTGCTGATCCTGATCGGCAACGCCCTGACGCCGGGGCGTGGCTTCCGCGACGGACCGTTCGCCAGTGAGGCTGAGCTGCGGGACCTGGTCGACCTGGCCGAGGAGCGGTCGCTGATCGCCGCGGACGAACGCGAGATGATCCACTCGGTGTTCGAGCTGGGAGAGACGCTGGCCCGAGAGGTGATGGTGCCGCGGACCGACATGGTCTTCATCGAGCGCCACAAGACCTTGCGTCAGGCACTCTCCCTCGGGTTGCGCAGCGGGTTCAGCCGCATCCCCGTCATCGGTGACAACGAGGACGATGTCGTGGGGATCGTCTACCTCAAGGACGTCGCCAAGCGGGCGTTCGACCACCGTGACGCGGAGTCGACCGAGAAGGTCGAATCCGTCATGCGATCGGCCTTCTTCGTCCCTGACAGTCGCTCCGCCGACGACCTGCTGCGTGACATGCAGGCAAGACGCACCCACATCGCTGTGGTGGTCGACGAGTACGGGGGTGTTGCCGGACTCGTCACCATCGAAGACATCCTCGAGGAGATCGTGGGCGAGATCGCCGACGAGTACGACGTCACTGAGCGTCCCGCCATCGAGGAGCTCCCCGACGGAGCGCTGCGGGTCAGCTCGCGGGTGCACGTCGACGAGCTGGCCGACCACTACGACCTGGTGCTCGACCCCGAGGACCTCGAGGACGTCGACACCGTGGGCGGGCTGTTGGCCAAGCGGCTCGGCCGGGTGCCGATCCCCGGAGCCACGGTCGACGTGTCGGGTCTGCGTCTTGTCGCCGAGTCAGCCACCGGACGACGTAACCGGGTCGGGACGGTGCTGGTGACGCCGCTGGAGCTGCCGCCGCAGGAAGGCCCGGAGGGAGACGGCGATGACTGAGCTGGACGCCGAGGACGAGAAGCTGCTCACGCTGGCCCGGGGCGCGCGCGGTCGCGTCGGTGCTCCTGAGGGTGCTGCGCTCCGTGACGAGACCGGGCGCACCTACGCGTCCGCCTCGGTGACGCTGCCCTCGCTCCACCTGTCGGCCCTGCAGGCGGCGGTCGCGCAGGCCGTCGCCGCTGGAGCGCGGGGGGTGGAGGCAGCCCTTCTCGTCGTCGACGACGGTGGAGTGGACGCCGACGGGGCGGCGGCGGTCCGTGACCTGGGGGGCGTCGGGGTGCGCGTGCTCGCCGTGGACGCTCAGGGTGCGGTGCACGCGTCCCGGACATGACACCACGCCCGCCCGGTGCGTCCGCGTCTGCACCAGGACCGGTTCGACCGATGGCTAGAGCCGCAGATACATGACGTGCAGCCCGACGAGGCCAGCCGTCGGGTGGTCGAAGGCCTCGGGCACGGTGCCGATGACCTCGAAGCCGAGCGACTGCCAGAGTGCCACCGCGGCCGTGTTCGTCTCGACGACCGCGTTGAACTGCATCCCGTGGTACCCGGCTCGGGTGGCCCAGTCGACGACGTGGACCGCCAAGGTGCGGCCCACCCCGCCGCCCTGTGCACCGGGATCGACCATGAAGCTCGCCGTGGCGACGTGGGATCCCCGCGCCGGGCGGTTGGGACCTGCCTTGGCCGTCCCGAGGACCCTTCCGTCGTCATCGACGGCGACCACGACGTGCCAGGGGGCAGGCTCCAGCCACAGGTCCCGTGCCGCGTCCGAGCTGAGCCCGGTGGGGTAGGCGTACGTCTCACCGGCCTCGACGATGGCGTGGAAGATCGGGAAGATGGCCGGCCAGTCGGCGGCGGTGGCGGGACGGATCTGCATGGGGGCAGCCTAGGATCACCCGGTGAGCTATCGGTCGGGGCTGGTCTCGGTGGTGGGACGCCCGAACACCGGCAAGTCGACGTTGGTCAACGCCCTGACTGGCGAGAAGGTGGCCATCACCTCGAGTCGCCCCCAGACCACGCGGCACGTCATCCGCGGAGTGGTCCATCGCGCGGGTGGGCAGCTCGTCCTGGTGGACACGCCGGGCCTGCACAAGCCCCGCACCTTGCTCGGCCAACGTCTCAACGACGAGGTGCGGCATGCCCTGACCGACGTCGACGTGATCGCCGTGACCCTGCCTGCCGACGAGGAGATCGGTCCAGGCGACCGACGTGTCACCGCTGAGGCGGCGCGCATGCAGCGCGCGCCGAAGGTGGCAGTCGTCACCAAGGCGGACCTCGTGCGTCCTGAGCAGATGCTCGCCCACCTCGCCGCGGTGGCGGAACTCGCTGAACAGAACGGCTTCACGTGGGACGAGGTGGTCCCCGTCTCCGCCCTGACCGGTGACCAGGTCGATCTGCTCATCGACCTGCTGATCGGCCTGCTGCCGGAGGGCGAGGCGTTCTTCCCGGAGGGGCAGGTGACCGACGAGCCGGAGGACATCCGGGTGGCCGAGCTCATCCGTGAGGCGGCTCTGGAGGGCGTCCGCGACGAGCTGCCCCACTCGATCGCCGTCGTCGTCGACGAGATGGTGCCGCGTGAAGGACGTCCCGCCGACAGACCCCTGACCGACGTGCGCGCCACCGTGTACGTCGAACGATCCAGTCAGAAGGCGATCATCATCGGGCACAAGGGATCACGGCTGCGAGACGTCGGCAAGACCGCGCGACGGAACATCGAGCAGCTGCTCGGCGTCCCGATCTTCCTCGACCTGCACGTGAAGGTGGCCAAGGACTGGCAGCGCGACCCCAAGCAGCTACGCCGCCTCGGCTTCGACTGACCCACGGTCACGCGGGAGTGGGCTCGTCCACCATCCCCTCGGGTGGGGGAGGCGCGTCCGGGTCGTCGGGGTGGTGCACGATCTCGGGGATGAGCTCGTACCGGCGACCGTAGGTCTCGATGATCGCCTGGATGCTGGCGACGATCGGGATGGCGATCAGTGCGCCGAGTGCGCCTGCGAGTGCTCCACCGACGATCACGGCTCCGAAGGCGACTGCCGGGTGGATGTTCATCGTGCGGTTGCTGATGCGAGGCGAGAAGAAGTAGTTCTCGATCTGCTGGTAGACGATGACGAAGACGATGACGAGGATCCCGTCCACCACCGAGCTGCTGAAGGCGAACAGCGCCGGCAGTGCGCCACCGATGTAGGTGCCGAGAGTGGGGATGAACTGCGACACCACACCACAGAAGATGCCGAGCGGCAGCCAGAAGGGGACGTCGAGGATGAGCAGGAAGAGCGAGGTGAAGAACGCCGAGAAGAGGGCCAGCAGCAGGCGCGACACGACGTAGCCGCCGGTCTTCTCGATCGCGATCTCCCACACCTTGTTGACGACGCGCTGGCTCTTCTGCGGCACCCAGGACGCCACCGTGCGCCGCAGAGCCGGACCCTGAGCCGAGAAGTAGAAGGCGAAGAGCAGCACCGTGAACAGGTCGAACACCACGCCGACGAGCGAGGTGAAGATCCCGAAGAGACCCAGACCGATCTTGGACGCCCAGTCGGCGACCCGCTCCTGCGTGATCTCGAGTCCGTCGATGAGCTGGGTGGGGTCGAAGTTGGTGCTGAACGTCCGGTTCACCCAGTTGATCAGGATCTCGAGGTTGCTCGGCAGCGCCTGCACCAGGTTGACCACCTGCTCGATGAAGATCGCCCCGAAGACGGCCGAGAACGCGACCACCGCCAGGAACAGGCCGAGCATCACCAGCCCGGTGGCTCCGCCTCGGCGCATCCCTCGGCGGGCGAGCCAGCCGACAGCCGGCTCCATGGCGATCGCGAACAGCCAGGCCAGCAGCAGGAGGAAGAGCAGGTGCCGGATGCCGAAGAAGAGCCAGTGGAAGACCTCGAGGAACAGCACGACCCCGATGACGGCCAACGCGACGGTGCGGATCAGCCGGGGGTCGCTGACAGTGGCCGCCACCACACGCGCGGTGCGGCGGGCGGAGGTGTCGCGCGGCGCGGTGGCGTCCGCCGACCTGGTCGAACCACTCATGCGCCGACGGTAGCCCAGGACGGCGTGCCGAGGGTCGATGCGCGCCGGAGCCGCTGGGGTACACTCGTCGGGATGCTGAACGCGCGCCTGCTCCTTCGCAGCCGCGGCGAGGCCTAGCACGACCGGTCTCCTCGCCGCGGGTTTCGTGCTTCCTCCGGTCAGGCCCATCCAGCAGATCCGAGGAGACCCACCCCGATGACTTCCAGTTCCCGGCGCGACCCTGTGCAGCAGCCCAGCGGAATGCCCACCCACAAGTACCGCTCGTTCCCTCCCGTCGGCCTGACCGACCGCACGTGGCCGGATTCGGTCATCACGAAGGCCCCGGTGTGGTGCTCGGTCGACCTGCGCGACGGCAACCAGGCGCTGATCGACCCGATGAGCCCTGCCCGCAAGCGCAAGATGTTCCAGCTGCTCGTGGACATGGGATTCAAGGAGATCGAGGTCGGGTTCCCGTCCGCCTCACAGACGGACTTCGACTTCGTGCGCGACCTGATCGAAGAAGACCTCATTCCGGACGACGTCGTGATCCAGGTGCTGACGCAGGCCCGTGAGCACCTGATCGAGCGCACCTACGAGTCGATCCGCGGGGCCAAGCAGGCGATCGTCCACCTCTACAACTCGACCTCCACCCTGCAGCGACGCGTGGTGTTCGGCCTCGACAAGGACGGCATCAAGGACATCGCCGTGCAAGGCGCACGGATCTGCAAGAAGTTCGAGGAGACGGTGCCGGAGGTCGACGTCCGCTACGAGTACTCGCCGGAGTCCTTCACGGGTACCGAGCTCGAGTACGCGGCGGAGGTCTGCAACGCCGTCATCGAGGAGTGGCAGCCGACGCCGGAGCGTCCGGTGGTCATCAACCTGCCGGCCACCGTCGAGATGGCCACTGCGAACATCTACGCAGACCAGATCGAGTGGATGCATCGTCACCTCGACCGTCGCGACTCGGTGGTGCTTTCGCTGCACCCGCACAACGACCGCGGTACCGCAGTGGCTGCGGCCGAGTTCGGATACATGGCCGGAGCCGACCGGATCGAGGGAACGCTCTTCGGAAACGGGGAGCGCACCGGAAATGTCTGCATCGTGACACTCGGGATGAACCTGTTCAGCCAAGGGATCGACCCGATGCTCGACTTCTCCGACATCGACGAGATCCGACGCATCACCGAGTATGCGAACCAGCTGCCGGTGCACCCACGTCACCCGTACGGCGGCGATCTCGTCTACACCGCGTTCTCGGGATCCCACCAGGACGCGATCAAGAAGGGCTTCGAGGCGTTGCACGCCGACGCTGCGGCTGCTGGGCAGACCGTCGACGACATCGAGTGGGCGGTGCCGTACCTGCCGATCGATCCCAAGGACGTCGGGCGCACCTATGAGGCTGTGATCCGGGTGAACAGCCAGTCCGGCAAGGGCGGCGTCGCCTACATCATGAAGGCTGAGCACCAGCTCGACCTGCCCCGTCGGCTGCAGATCGAGTTCAGTCACGTGGTGCAGCAGCACACCGACGACGAGGGTGGCGAGGTGACCCCCGAGGAGATGTGGTCGATCTTCGACGCCGAGTACCTCAGGTCGCGCGGCCCGCTCGAGCTCAATGCGGTGCACACCTCCAGCGCCCAGGGCGAGAAGGACGCGCTCCGCGTCGGCCTCTACGTCGACGGTGAACGTCGTGAGCTGGACGGTCACGGCAACGGCCCGATCGCCGCCTTCGTCGACGCCTTGTCGACCATCGGCTACGACGTGCGGGTGCTCGACTACGCCGAGCACGCCATGAGCGCCGGGGGCGATGCGAAGGCGGCCGCCTACCTCGAGTGCGCGGTCGACGGACAGGTGCTGTGGGGCGTCGGTGTCGACGCCAACATCGTCACCGCGTCCCTGAAGGCGGTCATCAGCGCGGTCAACCGCACCGCTCGCTAGCTGCTCACACCGGGCAGAGTGCGTCCAGCAGGCACGCATTCGGCGGGAACTAGTCCGGCGGCTCGGCGGCGCAGGCGGTCCCGATCCGACGGAATCCGACGCGTTCGTACACCCGGGCGACCGTCTCGTCGTCGGCGCTGAGGAAGATCACCTCGATGCCGCGCCGCACGGCGTCCGCCACGAGGGTGTCCGTGACGGCAGCGCCGAGCCCCCTTCGCCGGGCGCTGGGCAGGGTGGCGATCCCGACGATCTCGGTGACGGCGCCGACCGGGTTGTGGCCCCCCGCGCAGAGGACCCCGTGCTCGTCCTCCGCGACCACGTACACCGACAAGCCGTCGCGGATCAGGCTGCGCAGGTCGTCGGCCGCCTCTCGCGGCCGCTCTCGCAGTGCGGCGTCCCGCTCGGCCGGGCCGGCGTCTCCGACGTCAGTGCCGGACGCCGCGAACCCGAGCTGCGCGACCACCTGGCCGGCGGGAACGGCGTCGTCGTCAGCGTCGAGTCGCCGGATACGGATCCCATCCGGGACCGGCACGGCGAGCGGGTCGTGGTGCACGAGAAGAGGGTGCTCGGTGACCTGCAGGCCGGCGTCACGGCAGGCGGTGGCCAGGTCGGGCGCGATCTCTGCGACCCACTCGAAGTTCTCGGGCAGGCCGAGCTCGCACTGGTAGTCGCGGATGGCCTTGACGTCGTCGGCCGTCACGTGGCCCGGGGTCCACCCCAGGGAGGGGCGGGCATAGAACGGCCAGCGGATCCGGCTGCGGAAGAGGGTGAACGGGCCGACCTGCTCTGCATCGGCGCGAGCACGGGGAACGGCGTCGAGGTACTGCTCGATCCGGTGCATCAACTCAGTGGTCACGGCACGATCTTGTCGACTCGCCGGGCCGACGGCCACACCCGGCCCCCCTTCGGGGGAGAATGTTCCGGTGAGCCTGTACCGGGACGAGGGCGTGGTGCTGCGCACCCAGAAGCTGGGTGAGGCGGACCGCATCGTCACGGTGCTCACGCGCAACCACGGCCGCGTGCGCGCGGTGGGCAAAGGGGTACGCCGCACCACCTCGAAGTTCGGGTCGCGTCTCGAACCTTTCACACGCATCGACGTGCAGTTCCACACCGGCCGGTCGCTCGACATCGTCACGCAGGTCGAGTCGCTGGACGCCTACGGCGCGGACATCGCGTCCGACTACGGCCGTTACACCGCGGGTACGGCGATGCTCGAGACCGCGGAGCGGCTCACTGACGCCGAGAAGGAGCCTGCGGTGCAGCAGTACCTGCTGCTGGTGGGTGGGCTGCGCGCCCTTGCAGCCGGTGAGCACCAGCCTGGTGCCGTTCTGGACGCCTACCTGCTGCGCTCCTTGGCCGTCGCCGGATACGCGGCCAGTTTCGAGGACTGCACCCGATGCGGAGCCTCCGGCCCGCACCGGTGGTTGTCGGTCGAGGCCGGAGGATCGGTCTGCAGCGACGACCGACCGCCGGGATCGGTCACCGTGAGCGCCGAGGCGCTGGGCGTCCTGTCGGCGCTTCTGACGGGTGACTGGGAGCTCGTCGACGCCGCCGATCCGCGGCACCTGAGGCAGAGCACGGGCATCGTGGCCGCCTACACCCAGTGGCACCTCGAGCGGGGACTGCGCTCGTTGCGGCTGGTGGAGCGGGCGTGAGTCGTCGGCCCCCGGTACGGCCCCCGAACCCCCATCCCAGTGGGGTCAGACCGCCGGCCATCCCCGCCGAGTTCGTGCCGCGTCACGTCGCCGTGGTGATGGACGGCAACGGTCGCTGGGCGAAGGGAAAGGGTCTGCCGCGCACGGAGGGGCACAAGGCGGGGGAGGCGGCGCTCTTCGACGTCGTCGAGGGAGCCATCGAGATCGGTGTCAAACACATCTCCGCCTACGCGTTCAGCACCGAGAACTGGAAGCGTTCGCCGGACGAGGTGCGCTTCCTCATGGGCTTCAATCGGGATGTCATCCGGCGGCGCCGCGACGAGATGCACGAGATGGGCGTGCGCGTGCGCTGGGCGGGGCGTCGGCGTCGGCTCTGGAAGAGCGTCATCGACGAGCTCGAGGAAGCCGAACGTCTGACGCGGGCCAACAGCGTCCTCACCCTGACGATGTGCGTCAACTACGGAGGGCGCGCCGAGATCGCCGATGCTGCCGCGTCCATCGCGTGGGCGGCGTCCGAGGGCCGTCTCGACCCTTCACGCGTCGATGAGCGCACGGTGGCGCGGTTCCTCGACGAGCCCGACCTGCCGGACGTCGATCTGTTCGTGCGCACCTCGGGAGAGCAGCGCATCTCCAACTTCCTGCTGTGGCAGTCCGCCTACGCCGAGCTGGTCTTCATGGACGTGCTCTGGCCCGACGTCGATCGCCGCCACCTGTGGAACGCCATCGAGCAGTACGCGTCCCGTGACCGCCGCTACGGCGGAGCCGATCCGACTCCGCTGACCTAGCGCCGCCCTTCCGGTGATCGGAGCATCTCAGTCACTTGAGAGGTATCTTCGGCGCGCGTAGGTGACTGAAGTGCTCCGATCATGAGGGGGCTCGCACGCTACGAGACGGTACCGCTGCAGTCCCCGCACACGCCGAAGACCTCCACGGTGTGGCTCACCTCGGTGTAGCCGTGGGTGGACGCCACGTGCTCGGCCCACCTCTCGACCTCCGGGCCCTCGACCTCCTTGGTCCGACCGCAACGCCTGCAGACCAGGTGGTGGTGGTGGGACCGTCCACACCGTCGGTAGAGCGTCTCTCCGTCGCCGCTGCGCAGCACGTCCAGCTCGCCGGCGTCGGCGAGCGTCTGGAGCGCCCGGTAGACCGTGCTGAGTCCGATGGCCGATCCCTGGGCACGCATGGCGAGGTGGACGTCCTGGGCGCTGGCGAACCCGTCGACCTCGGCCATCGCAGCCGAGACGGCGGCGCGCTGCGGTGTGGGTCGGTAGGTGCTCATCAACTCTGTCCTCGTCAGTGCTCGTCGTAGTGCGGCCCGTGCGCGGCGTGTCGATGGTCGCCGTGCAGGTAGTCCACGTGGTCGTCGTGCGGAACGGCCTCGTGGCCGCAGCCCGGTCCGTGCTCGTGCGGATGGTCTTCGGCGAGCGGCCGCGCGTGGCGTCGCCACCGGGTCAGGATGCCGGTGCCGGCCACGGTGAGTGCGAACAACCCGATCGCGAGCAGAACGATCGTGCCGCCGGAGGGCGTGTTCGCGTAGAACGACGTGACCACCCCGGTCACGGCGACCACGGTTCCGATCCCCATCGCCAGTGCCAGCGTGCTCCCGAAGCTGCGGGCCACCAGCTGAGCCGTGGCGGTCGGCACGATCATCAACGCGCTGAACAGCAGCAGGCCGACGACGCGCATGGACAACACCGTCGTCGTGGCGACCACCACAGCGAGCGCCATGTTGAGCCACGTGACAGGCAGTCCCGAGGCACGGGCGAACTCCTCGTCGTAGCTCGCGGTGAAGAGCTGAGGCAGCAGGCCCACCGTGATCACGAGCACTGCGATCGTGAGCACTCCGAAGGCCACCAGGTCCTGCGGTGTCGTCGTGGTGATCGACCCGAAGAGGAACGCGTTGAGGTTCGCCGACCCGCCACCGTCGGACAGGCCGATCAACACGACCCCACCCGCGATCCCGCCGTAGAACAGGATGGCCAGCGCCACGTCCCCGCTGGTCCGGCCGCGCAGCCGCACCCACTCGATGACCACGGCACCTGCCACCGCAGCGATGAGAGCGGTGATGACGGGGGAGGTGCCCGTGAGGACCCCGACCGCCACGCCAGTGAGCGCCACGTGACCCATGCCGTCACCGATCAGCGCAAGTCGGCGCTGCACGAGGTAGACGCCGACCGAGGGCGCCGCGATGCCCACGAGAAGAGCGGCCAGCAGGGCGCGCTGCATGAAGTCGTAGTCGAGAATGGTCATTGCTCGCGCCTCGACGAGGGGGCGAGGTGGGGCTCTTCAGGGACTCGGCCGATTCGTCCGGGGACGTCTCGGTGGTCCTCGAGGATGTGATCGGCGTACTCGGCGTCGAGCTCGTCCGTGAGGGGACCTTCGTAGCCCACCCGCCCACGACGCATCACCACGGCATGGTCGACCAGCGGCTTGAGGGGGCCGGCCCCATGCGCCACGACGACGAGGGTCATTCCGCTCTGCTTCCAGTCGACCATCGCGCCGGCCAGCAGCTCGACGTTGGTGGCGTCGACTCCGGCCATCGGCTCGTCCATGACGAGCAGCTCCGGCTGCCCGGCCAGAGCGCGGGCGATGAGCGCGCGTCGCTGCTGCCCTCCACTCAATGCGGACACCGGGTCATGTGCCCGGTCACGCAGCCGCACCGCGTCCAGCGCCGCGTCGACCGCAGCACGTTCGCTCGCACGCAGCGGTGCGAAGGGTCGTCGGCTCGCGGTCCGCCCCGACGTCACAAGTTCACGCACCGTCACCGGGATGCCACCAGCGACGGTCGTCCGCTGCGGCACGTAGCCGATGCGTCGGCGGTCCGCCGTGGTCGCCTCGTGGCCGAAGAGCTGAAGACTTCCCGACAGCAACGGGATGAGCTCGAGCATGCCCTTGACCAGGGTGGACTTGCCCGAACCGTTCTCACCCAGCACGACGGTGAGCGTGCCTCGTTCGACGGTGACGGTGGCGCCTTTGACGATGGGTTCGGCGCCGTAGCCGAAGGACGCCTCTCGCACCTCGATGACGCTCATCGGCAGTCCTGGCCGGCACGCAAGGTGGTGAGGTTGGTCGCCATGACCGTCAGATAGTCGTCCCCTGCGGCGTCGGCGGCCAGTCCCTCGAGCGGGTCGAGGACGGCGACGTCGGCACCGGTCTCCCGGGCGACCGTCTCGGCGACGTCCGGGCTGACCAAGGTCTCGTAGTAGATCGTGCGGACGTCGTTCTCCTTCACGAAGGCCGTGACGGCGGCCAGGTCCTGCGGGTCGGGCTCGGCTTCCGGAGTGAGGCCGGTGATCCCGACCTGCGTCAGGTCGTAGGTGTCGGCGAGGTAGCCGAACGCCTCATGGCTGGTCACCAGGTCGCGCGACGTGCAGTCGGCCAGACCGTTGCTGAACTCCTTGTCGAGCCGGTCGAGATCGTCGGTGAGCGCAACCAGGTTGGCTCTCGCGGTGTCGGCGTCGAGGATGCCCTGGTCCACGAGGCTGGTCGCAGTGGCGTCCGCCACTGCGGCCAGACGGTTCGGGTCCAGCCAGAAGTGGGGGTCGAGGGTGCCGCCCGCCGTGGTGAGGCTGAGGTCTGCCGCATCGGCGACGTCGAGCGAAGCCGTGGCCTGTCCGTCGACGGCGTCGTCGACGGCGGGCTGGAACCCGGACAGGTACACCACAAGGTCGGCGTCGGCCACGTCACCGACCGACTGAGGGGTCAGCTCGAGGTCGTGCGGCTCGACTCCCGGCGCGGTCAGGTTGGTGACGGTGGCGGCGTCCCCGACCAGGTTCTCGACCACGAACTGCAGGGGGTAGAAGCTGACCACGACCGACGGGGAGGCGTCAGCGCCGTCCTGGCTGCAGGCGGTCAGGGCCAGCGCACTCGCGAGCGCGCCGGCAGCCAGCGCCGTGACCGCGCGAGGGGGGAACATGACCCCACCCTCACGGGAATGGGAATCATTGTCAAATGGGGTCAGGCGACGATCCGGGTCACCCCGGCGAAGACGAGCAGTCCGACCGTGAGCAGGCGGAGCAGCCGCCCTGCCGCGGTGAGGTGCGACCAGCCCACGGCCCCGAGCCAGCCGAGGAGCACCGCCAGCACGAGCAGGAGGACGCCGCCCACCGCGTTCTCGAGGAACAGGCCGGCGAGCAGCAGTCCGCCGATGACGAGGAAGAAGGCCCACCGCGGAAGCCGGTGCAGGGCCAGCAGCAGCGGCAGGCTCGCGCGTTCGAGGGCGGACGGGGTGTGGTCGTCGGACATGGGTCCATGGTGGCCGATGGGCGGCGAGCGAGCGCGGCCGGGGCGTTGCGCCAGGATGGGCGGGTGACCGACTGGGTGGTGGTGATGCGGTTCGTCGTCCCGGTGGACTCTGCCGACGCGTTCGGCGTCGAGGCCGCCGAGGTGGCGCGGTTGCTCGCGTCGTTCCCCGGGTGCGCCGGCGTGGACGTTGGACGGGCGTCGGACGACCCGACCCTCTGGTCCCTGACAGCGCGATGGGGGACTGTCGGCCACTACCGCAGGGCACTCGGGGACTTCCAGGTGAAGACGCGGGCGGTGCCCTTCCTGTCACGCGCCGTCGACGAGCCCACTGCGTATGAGGTGCTGTTCGGCGTGGACGCCACGGGGGAACGGGTTGCCTCCGGCGACCTCGCGGGCGACGCCGGGACGGTTGAGCGCGCCCGATAGCCTGGGGGCTCACCGCCGACCGCCAGCCGGATGGACTGACCCAGAGAGCAGGAAACCCCGTGGCCGCCGACCTCTTCGACAGCGTCGTCTCCTTGAGCAAGCGCCGCGGGTTCGTGTACCCGAGCTCGGAGATCTACGGCGGTCAGCGTTCGGCGTGGGACTACGGTCCCCTCGGCGTCGAGCTGAAGGAGAACGTCAAGCGCCAGTGGTGGCAGTCGACCGTGCGCGAGCGCGACGACGTCGTCGGCGTGGACACCTCGGTGATCCTTGCGCCTGAGGTGTGGCAGGCGTCAGGTCACGTGACCGCCTTCGTGGACCCGCTGACCGAGTGCACCTCGTGCCACAAGCGGTTCAGGGCCGACCATCTCGAGGAGGCTTTCGAGGCCAAGCACAAGCGTCTGCCGGAGTCGCTCGCCGAGGTGAACTGCCCCAACTGCGGGAACAAGGGCCAGTTCACCGAGCCCCGGCTCTTCAACGGTCTGCTGAAGACGCACCTCGGCCCGGTCGACGACGGCTCCGGGACCACCTACCTGCGGCCCGAGACGGCGCAGGGCCTGTTCATCTCCTTCGCCCAGGTGCAACAGGTGTCGCGACGCAAGGTACCGTTCGGCATCGCCAACATCGGCAAGTCCTTCCGCAACGAGATCACGCCGGGCAACTTCATCTTCCGCACGCGAGAGTTCGAGCAGATGGAGCTGGAGTACTTCGTGCGGCCCGGCACCGACGAGGAATGGCATCAGCGGTGGATCGACGCCCGAATGGCCTGGTACACCGACCTCGGCATCGATCCGGACAACCTGCGGATCTTCGAGCACCCAGAAGCCAAGCTGTCGCACTATGCGAAGCGGACCGTCGACATCGAGTACCGCTTCCGGGTCGGCGGTCAGGAGTTCAGTGAGCTGGAGGGCATCGCGAACCGCACCGACTACGACCTCAAGGCCCACGCCGAGGCGTCCGGGCAGGACCTCTCGTTCTTCGACCAGGAGTCCGAAGAGCGCTGGTACCCGTACGTCATCGAGCCGGCGGCCGGCGTCAACCGGGCCATGCTCGCGTTCCTCCTCGACGCGTACGCCGAGGACGAGGCGCCCAATGCCAAGGGGGGCGTCGACAAGCGCACGGTGCTGCGGCTGGACGCGCGCCTGGCGCCGGTGAAGGTCGCGGTGCTTCCGCTCTCCCGCAACACCGACCTGTCGCCGAAGGCGCGCGATGTCGCGTCGGCTCTGCGCAAGCGCTGGAACGTGGATTTTGACGACGCAGGAGCCATCGGACGCCGCTACCGCCGGCAGGACGAGATCGGCACGCCGTACTGCGTCACCGTCGATTTCGACTCGTTGGAGGACCAGGCCGTAACCGTGCGCGAGCGCGACACCATGAAGCAGGAGCGCATCGGCATCGACGCTCTCGTCGAGTACCTCACGCCCCACCTCCCGGCCTACTGAGGCCACGCGTGGGAGCCCCAACGGGCAGTGGCGGATTCCTTGCGGTTCCTGACCGGATGAGCCGACGAAACCGCACGCGATCCTCCAATGCAGGGGTCCCTGCCCTGGAGAGTGACTCATGACGAGCCGGCGTCCGGCGTGAAGGGCTTGCAGATCGGGTCGGTCGAGCTGCCGGTGCCAGTGGTGCTGGCGCCGATGGCGGGGATCACGAACGCGGCCTTCCGCCGGCTCGCTGCTGAGCAGGGCGCCGGCCTCTACGTGTGCGAGATGATCACCAGCCGTGGGTTGGTGGAGCGGCAGGCCAAGACGCTGTCGATGCTCACCTTCGACCCGATGGAGACCACCCGCTCGGTCCAGCTCTACGGCGTCGACCCCCGCTACGTCGGCGAGGCCGTGCGCATCCTGGTCGGGGAGTTCGGTGTGCACCACGTCGACTTCAACTTCGGCTGTCCGGTGCCCAAGATCACCCGCAAGGGCGGTGGCGCCGCGCTGCCCTGGAAACGTGACCTGCTGCGCGCCATTCTGACCGAAGCGGTACGTGCCGCCGATCCTTACGGCGTCCCGGTCACGATCAAGACACGGCTGGGGATCGACCCGCAGCACCTCACCTACCTGGACGCCGGACGCATCGCTGAGGACGTCGGTTGCGCGGCCATCGCCTTGCACGGACGCACCGCCGACCAGCACTACTCCGGTGAGGCTGACTGGTCGACGATCGCCACGTTGAAGCAGAGCGTGGGCATTCCGGTGCTCGGCAACGGAGACATCTGGGAGGCCACCGACGCGGTGCGGATGATGGACGAGACCGGCTGCGACGGTGTGGTGGTCGGTCGCGGTTGCCTGGGACGACCGTGGCTCTTCCGCGATCTCGCCGCTGCCTTCACCGGTCAACCCGTGCCCGAACCTCCGAACCTCGGGGAAGTGCTCCGGGTGCTGCGCCGGCACGGTGAGCTGCTGGCCGAGCTGATGGGCGAGCCCCGCGGTCTGGCCGACCTGCGCAAGCACATGGCCTGGTACCTGAAGGGGTTCGTCGTCGGCAGCGAGACGCGGACCGCACTGGGCCTGGTCTCATCGCTTGCCGAGCTCGACGCACTGCTGCTGCAGATCGATGCGGACCAGTCCTTCCCCGAGTCCGAGCTCGGCGTCCCGCGGGGGCGACAGGGCTCGCCGCGTCGGGTGGTGCTGCCGGAGGGCTGGCTGGACGACCAGCGGTGCGACGTCCTCGGTGCCGACGCCGAGCTCGACGTGAGCGGCGGATAGCGGCCGGACGGGCGCGAAGGACCAGCTCAAGGATCGATACCCCAGAAGGACCCCCGGAGCCCGACGGAGCGGAAGTACTCCTTGGCGGCTTCTGGATCGCGCCGGACGTACGGGCTCTCCAACCGACCCGTGTACCAGTCCTGAGCGAGACGCCAGAGCGTCGAAAGGTCCATGACATAGCCCTTGCTCCGGCCCGTGGCGGTGAGCCAGGAATCGACGCATCCCTCAGTGCAGAAGAGACGTTGGTTTCTGCACGTCTGGACGACGTCATCCCAGACATGACTCATGGGCACCAGGAAATGGGCAACCTCTTCACCGGTGGGCGGCCCGGTGTTGGAGACATGCCATGCCAGTGGTCTGTCACAACCTGGGCAGGCCGTCGCGACCAGGACACGTGGCTCGTCCGCAACGAGGTTCGGGATGGCGAAGCTGTCCCACGCGCAGCCTCCCCACCACAGCCGATCCCTTCCCATGACGGAGAACCCGAGGTTGAGGGAGGTGAACGGGTGAGCCATGACGATGCTGCCGTTCGCATCGAGTGCGAGGTGACGCATCGCCGCAAGCCTTGCGAGCGCCTCGGAGAGCTCAGCCGGATCGACGTCTGCCAGTGCTGCGATGTGGATGGGGTCGGGCGCGTGACCGGTGCGAGCGAACTCGCGGTAGATGGCCAGTCGGACGTGTTCGACGAGGTCTTCGTCCATCGCCCCTCCACGGGTCGACGACGGCCGCCTCCCGGCGGGTGGTTTGCACCCCAACCTAGCGCGAGTTCATGGCCGACCGGCCTCGTCCAGAGCCACTGAGGACGGACTGCTTGGAGTGTGGCCCAGCCCACTGTGGGCATAGGTCTTTCAGCCCCTCCGGCCGGCCCCTGTGGGCGGTTACCGTGGGGTCACCTGCGTGGCCCAAGGAGGTCCTCATGCGCTATGTCTACGCGTTCGCCGAAGGCAGCAAGGACGACAAGGACCTGCTGGGCGGCAAGGGCGCCAACCTTGCGGAGATGACGTCCCTGGGGCTCCCCGTGCCCCCGGGGTTCACGATCACGACGGACGCCTGCCGCGCGTATCGTGCTGCCGGCGCGGAGCCGGAGGGACTGCCCCAGGAGGTGCGCCAGCACTTGGCCACCGTCGAGCAGGCGATGGGGCGGCGACTCGGCGACCCGGCCGCCCCCCTGCTGGTGTCCGTGCGTTCGGGCGCGAAGTTCTCGATGCCAGGAATGATGGAGACCGTCCTCAACATCGGGCTCAACGACCAGACGGTCGAGGCGCTCGCGGCCGAGACCGGCGACGAGCGGTTCGCGTGGGACTCGTACCGGCGCCTGCTGCAGATGTTCGGTCGCACCGTGCTCGACGTCCCCGCGTCCCGTTTCGACAGCGTCCTGGAGGATGCCAAGAACGACGCAGCCGTCGTCCGTGACACAGATCTGTCGCCCCAGGCGCTGCGCGACATCGTGAAGCGGTACGAGGAGGTCATCGCCGAGGTCACGGGCAACCCGTTCCCGCAGGACCCGTTCGCGCAGCTCGACGCAGCTGTCCTGGCTGTGTTCCGATCGTGGGACGGCGAGCGGGCCCGGCTGTACCGACGTCAGGAGCGCATCGACGACGACCTCGGGACCGCCGTCAACGTCATGGCGATGGTCTTCGGCAACCGCGGGGAGGACAGCGGAACCGGCGTCGCCTTCACCCGGGACCCGGCCTCGGGCGCACCTGGCGCCTACGGCGACTACCTGCCGAACGCGCAGGGCGAGGACGTCGTTGCGGGCATCCGAAACACCATGACGCTCGACGACCTGGCGGCGCGTCACGCCCACCAGCACGCCGAGCTGCTCGACATCATGGGGCGCCTGGAGCAGCACTACCGCGACCTGTGCGACATCGAGTTCACGATCGAGCAGGGCAAGCTCTGGATGCTGCAGACGCGGGTGGGCAAGCGCACACCGGAGGCGGCGTTCCGGATCGCCGTTCAGCTGGTCGACGAGGGGCTGATCGACCTCGACGAGGCTCTCACCCGGGTGTCCGGTGCGCAGCTTGCCCGCCTGATGTTCCCGCAGGTCGACGTCGAGGTCGCGGGAGACCCCTGGATGACAGGTGTTCCCGCGTCACCGGGTGCGGCGGTCGGACGCGCCGTGTTCGACTCCAAGCGTGCGGCGGTGCGGGCAGCGGCGGGGGACAAGGTCGTGCTCGTCCGGCGTGAGACGAACCCCGACGACCTCGGCGGCATGATCGCGGCCCAAGGAATCGTCACGAGTCGTGGCGGCAAGACGTCGCACGCCGCGGTCGTGGCGCGCGGGATGGGCAAGCCCTGCGTGGTGGGCGTCGAGAACCTGACCGTCGACGAGGACGCGCGGACGGCCACCGACCCCGACGGCAACGTCCTCAAGGAGGGCGACCCGATCTCGCTGGACGGCTTGTCCGGTGGGCTCTACCGCGGTGAGGTGGCTGTTGCTGACTCGCCCGTGATGACGGCGATGGAGCGCCCTGTCGACGCGCGCACCTCGAGCGACCCCGTGGTCGTCGCCGTCGCGCGCATCATCGAGCACGCAGACACGCGACGCTCACTCGGCGTCCGCGCCAACGCTGACACAGGTGAGGACGCTGCCCGGGCGCGACGCATGGGGGCGTCCGGAATCGGGCTGGCGCGCACCGAGCACATGTTCCTCGGCGAGCGCAAGCAGCTGGTGGTGCGGCTGGTGCTGGCCAAGTCTGACGCCGAACGTGCCCTCGTGTACGAGGAGCTGCTGCCGTTGCAGCGCCAGGACTTCACCGACCTGCTCCGCGAGATGGACGGGCTGCCGGTGATCGTGCGGCTGCTCGACCCGCCGCTGCACGAGTTCCTCCCGGACATCACCGAGCTTTCGGTAAAGGTGGCGCTCGAGGACATCCGGGGCAACCGCGACAGTGAGCACCACAAGCTGCTCGAGGCTGTGCGCACGATGCACGAGGCGAACCCGATGATGGGTATGCGCGGGGTGCGGCTAGGTCTGGTGCTTCCCGGTCTGTACGGACTGCAGGTGCGCGCCCTGGCCGAAGCGGCGGCGGATCGTCTCGCTGCGGGCGGTGACCCGCGACCAGAGGTCATGGTTCCGCTGGTGGCGACGCGAGCCGAGCTGCACCTGGTCCGCGACGAGGCGGAGCGCGTGATCGCGGCCGTGGCCACCGAGCGGGGACTGGACCGGCCCATCCCGATCGGCACGATGATCGAGCTTCCTCGAGCGGCGGTACGCGCCGGTGAGCTCGCCGAGGTGGCCGACTTCTTCTCGTTCGGCAGCAACGACCTGACCCAGACGACGTGGGGCTTCAGCCGGGACGACGTCGAAGGTGCGTTCTTCACCGACTACCTCAATGCCAGCATCTTCGCCGTGTCCCCGTTCGAGACGATCGACGTCGACGGGGTCGGCGCTCTCATCCAGATGGCGGTGGCAGCAGGGCGCAAGACCCGTCCGGACATCAGCCTCGGGGTCTGCGGCGAGCATGGCGGAGACCCTGAGTCGATCCACTACTTCCACCAGTGGGGGCTGGACTACGTCTCCTGCTCGCCGTTCCGGGTGCCGATCGCCCGACTCGAGGCTGGACGTGCGGCAGTGAAGGTGGACGCCAGCGACACCCGTTGACGGACGCGTCGCGTAGCCTCGCGGGGTGAGCGAAGAGGTGGTGGGGTACGACGCGCACGCGCTGCAGCGACGTGTCCCCGAGGGTGAGAAGAGCAGCCGTCGCCATGCCTTCGCCCGTGACCGTGCGCGCGTCCTCCACTCGTGGTCGCTCCGCCGGTTGGCGGCGAAGACGCAGGTCGTCGTCCCGTGGGAGAGCGACTTTCCCCGCACCCGGCTCACACACTCACTGGAAGTCGCTCAGATCGGACGCGAGCTCGGCCAGGCGCTGGGGTGCGATCCCGACCTGGTCGAGACCGCCGGGCTGGCCCACGACCTCGGTCACCCCCCGTTCGGACACAACGGCGAGCAGGCGCTCGATGAGGTCGCCCAGGCATGCGGGGGATTCGAGGGCAACGCACAGAGTCTGCGGATCCTGACCCGGCTCGAGACCAAGGTCCTGGATGCCGACGGCCGCAGTGGTGGACTCAACCTCACGCGTGCCGCCCTCGACGCCGCTACCAAGTACCCGTGGCAACGCTCGGCGGATCGACGCAAGTACGGCGTCTACGCCGACGACCTCGCCGTCTTCGACTGGCTGCGCGAGGGTGCGCCGGACGACCGACGCTGCTTCGAGGCACAGGTGATGGACTGGGCCGACGACATCGCCTACTCGGTGCACGACTTCGAGGACGCCATCCACGCCGGTCACCTCACTCTCGACGCCTTGCACGACCGGGTCGAGCGCAAGGCTCTGCTCGACCTCACGCAGGAGCGCTACGCACCGTCGTTCGACTGGTCCCAGCTGGAGGCGGCACTCGATCGGCTCCTCGCGCTGCCGTACTGGCCGCATCAGTACGACGAGTCACACCGAGCGATGGCGGCGCTGAAGCGCACCACCAGTCAGCTGATCGGTCGGTTCTGCCTGGCCGCGGAGACGGCCACACAGGACGCCTACGGGGCCGGCCCGCACCGTCGCTACGAGGCAGACCTCGTCGTGCCCGCGGAGGTGCGCGCCGAGTGTGCGGTCCTCAAGGCGATCACTGCGCAGTACGTGATGCTGCGCAGGGGAGCGCCAGAACGGTACGCACAGCAACGCGAGCTGGTCACCGAGCTCACCCACCGCGTGCTGCTGGGCGCGCCCCAGACCCTCGAGCCGATGTTCGCCCAATGGTTCGAGGCCGCAGCGGAGGACGCGGGACGGCTCCGGGTGGTGATCGACCAGGTGGCGTCGCTGACCGACACCGCGGCGCTCAACCTGTACGGGCGGCTGAACACCTGATGACGGAAGCTCAGGAAGTCGAGGTGCGGCTCGCCTCGGCAGCCGAGGTGCGTCCGCTGCGCATGAGGGTGCTGCGGGCAGGGCGTCCGGCTCCGGAGTCGATCTACCCCTACGACCAACTTCCCGAGACTCTCCACCTCGCCGCGGTTGTGGGCGACCAGGTCGTCGGTTGCGCGACCGTGTTCCCCGAGCCCTACGAGGGGGAGCCGGACGCGTGGCGGCTGCGGGGCATGGCAGTCGCCGAGGGGCATCAGGGTCGCGGCATCGGCGCCAAGGTGATGGAGCGCGTGAAGTCCGAGCTGACGGCGCGGGACGTCCACCTGCTGTGGTGCAACGCCCGGACGGTGGCGTTGCCGTTCTACCTGCGTCACGGTTTCACGACCGTGGGCGAGGAGTTCCTCGTCGCTGAAAGCATCCCGCACTACGTGGCCCTGCTCAGGCTCGACTAGCAGGTGGTTCACCGGGGTGGTTTCGCCGCCGCGGTCCCGGGTAGCACGGGGTTGCCCGAACAGCCGAGCGAAGGAGGGCCGTATGTGCGCGTCATGTGGATGTGGAGAGCCCAACGAGCAGCACGGGGACAGTGCCCACATCACCCTCTCCCAGGTGGAAGCCGCTGCAAACGCGGCGGGGATCTCACCTGAGGAAGCGGCGAGGAACATCGAGAGCAGTGTCGCAAGCTGACTTCGTGGCTGTGGGACCGGGGACGTGGCCGGTCCCACAGCCTGTCGCGCATGTGCCGGCGCTAGGGTCGCCCCGTGCCTGACGCCACCTTCCCCGATCTCGCCCTCAACGACGGAACGACACTGCCCGCTCTGGGCTTCGGCACGTGGGACCTGCGAGGTCCCCAGGCGACCCGGTCGGTCGCCAGTGCCCTGGATGCCGGCTACCGCCTGATCGACTCAGCGGTGAACTACCGCAACGAGGACGAGGTCGGACGCGCCGTCGCGGATGCTGCCGGTCTCGTCGACTCGCTCGTCGTGACCACCAAGGTGCCGGGACGCGATCACGGCTACGAAGAGACCATGCGCTCGTTCGAGGGCTCGCTGGAACGGCTGGGGCGGGTAGACCTCTACCTCATTCACTGGCCGAACCCGCGTCGAGGTGGATACGTGCCCACGTGGCGGGCCATGGTGGAGCTGCAACGCCAGGGGCGCGTGCGGTCGATCGGCGTGTCGAACTTCACCGAGCAGCACCTGCACGACGTCATCGACGCGACAGGCGTCGTTCCCGCGGTGAACCAGGTCGAGCTGCACCCCCACTTCCCACAGCAGGAGCTGCGCAAGGTGCACGCAGATCTCGGCATCGTGACCGAGAGCTGGACCCCTCTTGGCGAGGCCCAGGCGTTCGGCCACCCGGCCGTCATCGAGCCGGCTCGAAGCCACGGAAAGACGCCGGCGCAGGTGGTGCTGCGGTGGCACCTCCAGCTGGGCGCCATCCCCATCCCCAAGGCGACGCATCCCGACCGCCAGCGGGAGAACGCGGGCATCTTCGACTTCGTGCTCACCGAGGCAGAGATGGCCGCGATCACGGCGCTGGGTCGCCCCGACGGTCGACTCTGGGGCGGCGATCCGCTGACGAACGAGGAGCTGTAGCAGCACCCTCGCCCGACGGTGGCGTCAGCGGAACGGCACCTCCACCCACGGAGAGCGGTCCGGAGGGCCGGCCGTCATGCGCACGCGTGGGGGAGCGTCGATCTCGACGACCAGGGACCCGAAGGTGAAGCCGTCGTCGCGCCAGCGACCCGGGTACATGCAGATGCCCGCGTCAGAGTCCGACAGCAGCTCGGCCAGGTCGTCAGCCGAGCTGATCTCCTTGACCGCTCCGTCGACGCGGTCGAGCCGTGGCTTGGACGACCCGGTCGCCCAGTCGTGTGGGTCACCGACGTGCTCGCGGGGCGCGTCGGTCGCCAGTGGGTGGTTCGTGTGCCATCGCGCACCGGGTCGCTCGGCGTCGTTGGCTGTAGGAAGCGACGTAGTCACCCCCCGCCTCGAAACCCGACGACCCCGTTCGCGGACGCCAGCGTGTAGGCCTGGCCCGAGGCATGGCGGATCTCGCGCAGCAGCGGCTCCACGTCATCGAGCGAGGTCTGGCCGACCAGCAGCCGCAGCACGAATGCGACGGGCAGCCCGTCCATCGCCACCGGCAGCTGGTCGAGCGCGTTGACGACGAGCCCTACGCCTGCGTCGTTGGCACCGCACAGGCCGAGGACGCCGGCGCGGCTGAGCAGCACCTGCTCCGGCCCGTCATCGGGAGCCAGTCGCAGCGCCACCTGCGTGCCGTCCATCCAGGTGTCGAGGTCCATGTTCTGGCCGATCACCGGGCGACCGTCGAGGTCGGCGAGGGCCACGGCGCTGCAGCCCGGACCCTTCTCATGCCACCACCAGGCCTCGTCGAGGCAGTTGGTCGCGAAAACGGCGTCGGGGTCGGCGCCCGAACCCTCGGCGATGCCCTCGACCTCCTCCAGCAGGTCCGGCGCCCAGCGCGCGGCCGCGTCCCGGAAGCCCGAGACGCGGGAGAGGCCCTTCCACAGCTCGTCGGCGTCCCTGCCGGACGCCGCCAGCTCGGCCCGCCACTGCTCCAGCCCGGTGGCGATGAGGTCGCGTGCCTGCTCGCCGTGGGCACGGCCCCGCTCGCGGGGGCTGCCGGCGGCGTCGATGATCATGAGATCCACAGGGTCCATCATGGCCTGCTCACCGGTCCGGCGTCGCCACCTAGACTCGCCGCATGGCCGGGCGCATCCGTAACGACGACGTCGCACGGGTGCGCGACATGGCCGGGATCGCCGAGGTGGTCGGCGACCACGTCACCCTGCGGCCTGCCGGAGGCGGCAGCCTGAAGGGGCTCTGTCCCTTCCACGAGGAGCGCAGCCCGAGCTTCCACGTCACGCCCGCCAAGGGGCTGTACCACTGCTTCGGCTGTCAGGTCGGCGGCGACGTGATCGACTTCCTCGAGCGCATCGAGCACCTCACGTTCCAGGAGGCGGTCGAGAAGCTGGCGGCGCGGTTCGGCGTCGAGCTGCACTACGAGGAGACCGGCGGTGGCCCGCGGCGTCCGCAGGGGGAGCGCACGCGGCTGCTCGAGGCACACCGCGCGGCCGCCGCGTTCTACGCCGAGCAGCTGAGTGGCCCCGAGGCGGTCGTCGGGCGACGCTTTCTCGACGAGCGCGGGTTCGACGCCGCAGCAGCCGCGCACTTCGGTGTGGGCTTCGCCCCCAACTCGTGGGACGCCCTCACCCGCCACTTGCGGACGAAGGGGTTCACCGACCGCGAGCTCACCGTCGGTGGCCTGTCGAAGGAAGGACAGCGGGGCCTGATCGACCGCTTCCGGGGTCGCCTGGTCTGGCCGATCCGCGACATCAGCGGTGACGTGATCGGCTTCGGGGCGCGCAAGCTGCTGGACGAGGACCAGGGACCGAAGTACCTCAACACCCCAGAGACGCCGATCTACCGCAAGAGCCAGGTCCTGTACGGCATCGACCTCGCCAAGCGGGCGATCTCGCAGCAGCGGCGAGCCGTGATCGTCGAGGGGTACACCGACGTGATGGCGTGTCACCTGGCCGGCGTGGAGACGGCGGTCGCGACCTGCGGCACGGCGTTCGGCTCCGACCACATCAAGGTGCTGCGCCGGCTGCTGATGGACAACGACACCTTCGGCGGTCAGGTCGTGTTCACCTTCGACGGCGACGCCGCGGGGCAGAAGGCCGCGATGCGCGCGTTCGAGGACGACCAGCGGTTCGTCGCTCAGACGTTTGTCGCCGTCGAGCCGTACGGCCTCGACCCGTGCGAGCTCCGTCAGCAGCATGGGGACGAGGCAGTCAAGAACCTCGTGGACAACCCGGTTCCGCTCTTCGAGTTCGCGATCCGCAGCGTGCTGTCCGGGCACGACCTCAACCAGCCCGCCGGACGCGTCGCTGCGCTGCGCGCTGCCGCCCCGGTGGTGGCACAGATCCGCGACCACTCGCTGCGCCCCGAGTACGCGCGCTCACTGGCCGGGTGGCTGGGCATGGAGGTCAAACCCGTCATCGACGCGGTGGGACAGGCGCACCGTGCTCAGAAGCAGCGGCAGACGGCGTCCGGCGCCACGACCCCCGCGCCACCTGTCGAGGCGGGTCAGGTTCAGGCCGTGCCGCGTCCGGACCCGCACGAACGTGGCCTCGCCGGCCCCAGGGAACTGCTGAAGCTCGCGGTGCAGTACCCGGAACGCCTGGACGCGTCGTTCGACGAGCTGCCAGCGGGGATGTTCAGTCACCCCGCCTACGTGCAGGTACGCACGACCATCGCCACGGCCGGGGGAGTCGCGACCGCCGACGACGCATGGATGCATCGTCTCACCGACGCCGCTCCTGACGACTCGGTGCGGTCGATCCTCAACGAGCTCGCGGTGGAACCGATCCAGGTGGCGGAGTCGGCTCTGGACCGGTACGCGCGCGAACAGCTCGGACGCGCACGTGAGCGGGTGTTGTCTCTGAAGATCGACGAGCTGCGCTCGCGGATGCAACGCCTGGAGTCCGAGGACCCACAGGCGCACGGCGAGGTGTTCGCGGAGCTCGTGAAGCTCGAGGCGCAACGTCGTCAGATTCGCGAGGAGTCGTTCGGTGGGGACTGAGCGGCGCATCAGATGAAGTGGCGGAGGACCCCGCTCGATCCTGCCGTGAAGGGACAACTCGAACTGCGTCCCAGGGAGAAGATCCTGGCTTGGGTCGACGACGGCTCCGGACGCGTCGTCGTCGCGTCCGAGACCGCTCTGCACCTGCAGCGGACACCCCCCGAATACGCGAGGCTTGCCTGGGAGCAGGTGGAGCGGGCGTCCTACGACTCGGGAACGCTCACCGTGGTGCTCACTCCGGAGCTGGGGTCGGCGACCCTCCGGATCCCGGTCGGGGAGGGGCGCGAGCTGCCTGTGGTGGTGCGCGACCGTGTCACGGCGAGCGTCCTGGTCAACCGCTTCGTACCGCTGCGGGGTGACGCCGGCGTCCGAATCGTGGGGCGAAGGCAGGAGAACGGCGAGGTGCTGTGGCGGTCCGAGCTGGACGCGGCGCTGGCGGGGGATGCCACCGCCCAAGGGGAGGCGGCGATCGCCCTGGCAGAGGTGCGGGCCGAGGTGGGGGAAGCCTGAGTCGGGTTCGGGCCGGCCGCTGACCGGCTGATATTCTCTCCGAGCCGCACGGCACCATCCCGCGTAGCTCAATTCGGCAGAGCGTCCGGCTGTTAACCGGCAGGTTACTGGTTCGAGTCCAGTCGCGGGAGCCACAAAAGCCGCAGTCAGAGCCCTGAGCGAAGGCCCGTTGCCTCAACAATGGCAACGGAAGGCCAATAGCAGTGCTTGACACAGATATAGCCCAAGGCCTGGGCTGGTGCGTCGAGCACGTCGACGGCGGGCACGTTGAAACGGTCATCACGACAATTCGGGCCAGCGTGCCGATGGACTCGTGGGGCGGCTATGGACGACCGGTGGCGCGCCCCCTACAGCAACCGCGCATACCTGGCGTGCCTTCGGAGCACTGCGACCGCGACGTAGAAGTTCGGATTCCGAGTGCGTGTGAGTCACGCCACTCGCAAACCGCCACGGAGCAGCCAGGCATCGCCCTGGCGTTTGTTGAGTTGAGCTGCCTCGCCCGTGCATCCCCCGTCACGGCCGGTTCTCCTCCATGTTTGGTCGACGTCCCTGCGGGTAGAACGCTTCCTCAGGGGGCGCGGTACCGCGAGGCATCAGTGGTTTCCCCTAACCCCGCCTCGCGGGGCGGTCCTGGTCGTTACCTCCATCGCGGTCAGGGCCGCTTACCCAAGCAGAAAGTTCACGCGCACTGAGAGGCCAGAGACATGCCGCTCTTCCCTCCTGGTCGCAAAGACCACAACTGGTTCTACCGCCACGGCCTCTCCATCGCGCTCGCGGTGATCCTGACCTTGCAAACAATCCACGCCGTCTGGGCGGGTCACCGCGTCTGGATCAGCGAGTCGCAAACTCATGGCGACCTCGCCGCAGGGTGGCCGCTCGACTTCTGGATCTGGTGGTCGTGGGAGTACAACGTCTCACTCGTCGCTGACACCTACGGCGTGATCTTGGTCGTGCTGCTGACCAAGTGGCTCTACGAGCAAGGAAGCGAAGAGAGCAAATCAGCTACAGCTCGGGACTAACGGCCTTAGTCGCGCCTCCTGTGATCTCCAACGTGGGTGCCGAGCCCCCGAGGCCCGCTTCACCCCCTCGAGACGGCTGGGCTGAGGCTCCGAGCACGTGCCGCGTCATCGCACCCCGTCGTGGCCGGGGGGCGCGCGCTCAACCTGAACCCACATTCAACTGACCCCGAGCGACTCATGAGCACCACCACCGCCCGCACGGGGGCGGCCACACGGCCGGGGTCGGGCACCGTCATCACTGAGCGGTTTCCTGGCGGGAGCGGCTTGCGGAAACGGCCGCGTCTCGCTCAGAATTCTGCGCAGATTGTGGGCCCCGGATGGTGACGCACTCGGGAGGTACGACATGACGATCAGCCGTGACAAAGAGCTAGCCGCCAGCCTCCCCGTTGCGGAGGACTGGCTGCGATCGTTGACCGCGCAGGAGCGACAGCTCCTGATGGATCATCTCGACGAACGCAATCTGCCGTCCGATGTCGTGACTCTGCTCAAGCGGGGACCGATCAGCCCGATGGAGGCGCCAGAGTTCGATGGGGGCGTCCACATACCCCCAGCAATACGACAGGCTCTCGAGACGATGCAGCTCGAAACGACCTAACGTACGGGCAGCAACTCTGTCCTTGAACTGCCCTACGGTCCATCCATGACGAGGCAGACGTGGCGCATCGATCCCATCAGCCCCGGACGCCTCGCCTGGCTCTACCTAATCCCACACGCCGTCGACTGGTCCGTCCCGTTCTGCGGCGCAGAGGCAGCGGGCTACACGATCACCGAGGAGGCACAGTCACTCGTCGACGACCAGCTCGGCGGATGCCTGCGTTACCCCGCGGTTCGATCCTCTGTCACATTGGGGCCCCCGTGGTAGTCAGGGTCCGAGTGCTTGAAGAGCGTAGGCGGCGCACGTTTGGGATACCTTGACACTTCCTCGGCCACAGATGCCCGAGCGGTGGCCTCCTCGTGGGGCCCCTGGCCGACCGCGCATCGACCTCGACGCTGCTCTTCTCGACGAGTGCCCATGACCTGACGGGCGACGATGATCGACCTGGAGTTGGGCGCCCTGAGTCATTGGGCTGATGATTTCTGACCCACCGGGCGCGAACAGCGGTACCGTGACGCTCAAGTTCGGGGAACGTTGCCGCGGAAGACGACTTTCATGGCTTCTGCGCATGGGTGATTGCGGGGGAAGTACATGAAGACACGCGTTCTCATCGGTATCGCTGCCGTCGCAGCTGCTGCTCTCGCGTCACCACAGGTCGCACCCTCCAGCGCTCAGGGGGTGGAAGCCACCCCACCGAACGTGGTGGTCATCATCTCTGACGACCAACCTCAAGGCACGATGGACGCGATGCCGCAGACCCAACGGCTGCTGTTCGACCAGGGTGTCGAGTTCAGGAATGGCATCATCCCCACGTCACTCTGCTGTCCGTCGCGCGCTGCACTGCTGTCGGGGAAGCTGGCGCACACGACGGGCGTCTACACGAACGTCTCTGGCGTCTTCGGTGGCTGGACCGCATTCCGCCCCTATGAGACCCAGACGCTGGCCACGGCCCTGAACGCGATGGGGTACCGGACGGGACTGTTCGGCAAGTACCTGAACGGTTGGGGCGGGCGTACCGTGCCACCCGGTTGGGATGCGTTCCGTTCCTTCACCAAGATGAAGTACTACGACTACACGCTGAAGGGGATCGGCCCCGCCGTCACGTATGGCAGCAGCCCGGCCGACTACTCGACCGACGTGATCGCGAATCTGGCCGTCAACTTCGTGCAGTCCGATGAGCCGGTGTTCGCGTACATCGCGCCATACGCGCCGCACCAGCCCGCCACTCCCGCACCTCGTCACGACGGAACCTGGCCACTGGTTCCCGCCTCGGAAGTGCCGGCGTTCAACGAAGCAGATGTGTCCGACAAACCCGCATGGGCGCAGCGGGCCAAGGTCTCGGCGTCCACCCAGCGCAACTTGCTGACCAACCAGCACGAGGCGTTGATGGCCATTGACGAGATGGTGGCGCGGCTTGTGAACACCCTCGCGGGCGAGGACACCATCTTCGTGTACCTGTCCGACAACGGGCTCATGAACGGCTCACACCGCTTCTACGGCAAGGATGTCCCGTACGACCGCTCGGCCAGGGTGCCGATGGCGATCTCGTGGCCTGGGCACCTCACGCCGGGGGTATCGCAGCGGGTCACCACCAACGTCGACCTCACGCAGACCATCCTGGATGCGGCTGGTGCTCAGCTACCTGGCGACGGGATCTCGGTGTTCGACGGTGACCGGACAGAGACGTTGCTCGAGCAGATGGCTCGGGAGTCGAGCACAGCGAATGTCGGACATCCTGCCTACTGCGGTGTCCGTACCCAGCGCTACATGTTCGTCGAGTACGACGACGACGCCGGATCTGAGCTGTACGACTATGTCGTCGACCCGAACGAGCTGACCAATGTGACCAATGACCCGTCATACCAGGACGTACGAGCGGAGTTGCGCTCTCTGGCTCAGCAGCTGTGCTCTCCGGTGCCACCCGGCTTCAACTGGTAGTCACGGTGCCTGCTCACCGGCCACGTCACTGACGCAATTCCCTCGCGAGCTCGTCCCAAGGATGAGGGTCAGCCGCACCGTCGGTCCCCGCGTCTTCGGGCATCTCTCCTCCCATCGCTGCCCGCCGTGCGTCTTCGAGCATGGGCCAGTGGGCGAGCCCCAATCGAGCCATCGTCGCGTCCGCCACCCGCCGAAGGCGGATTGCGTCGTTCTCCCTGCCTTCCACTGCCGCCAGAACGGCTACGTTCGCCAGGAGTACCGCGGCATCGACCAGGCTCGCTTCGATCCGGGCAGCATCGAAGGCAGTGGCGAGGTGTGCCCGTCCGTCAGCGAGGCGGCCCTGCGCGATCTCGACCAGCGCCAGAACGCCGTACTGCTGCCCGGCTAGGGCTGGTAACCCGATGTCATGCGCAATGGACACACACCGCAAGCAGTGCTGCTCAGCGGAGGTGAAGTCGCCACTGATCAGCTCCAGGTTGGCCAGGAACGAGTGGACGTAGGCGCTCACTGCGTCGAAACCCGAGAGCTCGGCCAGAGCGAGTGATCGAAGGGCGGCATCGCGAGCCTCTGCCCCACCGTCCGCCTGGAGCAGACCAAGTGCACGCGAGTTCAGCAGCAGTGCGGCACACGCGGGGTCTGATGCGGCGACCACGTCGAGGTCAAGCGGCTCTTGGACGGCCAGCGAGCCGGCGACGTCCCCGAGCAGGAAGCGTGCCCAGGACACGCCCGAGCGCAAGCGTGCCGCCGCGGCTCGGTCACCGTCGCTCTGAGGATCGCCGGCCTGGGCCAGGGCCTGCTCTGCCCAACTCGCAAAGACCCTCATGTCCCCGAAGCGGTAGATCCAGTGGAAGGTTCCCCACGCCAGCACGGTGAAACCTCGCCAGTCACCGGTCTCCAACAGCAGGCGAGCTGCCTTCTGCAGGTTGCGCGCCTCCACCAGAAGCTCCGGCCAGCGACCGGGTGCATCGCGATACACGACAGGATCGCCCAGGGTGGCGGTCTGCAGCGCCCAGTCGAGGAAGCGCGTGGTCACCGCTGCTGCTTCGCCGCTGCTCGAGAGCTGGTCGGCGGCGAACTCCCGGACAGTCAACAGCAACGTGAACCGTGGCTGACCGTCGATACGTTCCCGGTCGGCACGTAGGAGCCCGTTGTCCAGGAGCGCCGACAGGTCGTCCAGCACGTCCACCACTGGGACGCCCGAACAGACGGACTCGATGGCCTCGAGCGTCGCTCCGTCTGCGAAGACGCTCAGTCGTGCCAGCAGAGTCTGCTGTGCGGGAGTCAGCAGAGCACAGCTCCACTCGAGCGTCGCCCGCAGGGTGCGCTGTCTTTCGGGCACATCAGTGCCAGCCGTCATGGACACCTCGATGCCACGCTCGAGACGCTCAAGCATCTGGCGGGGTTCGAGCATCTTCACCCTGGCAGCGGCGAGCTCGATGGCGAGGGGGAGCCCGTCCAGTCGATGCACCAGAGCGGCCACCGTTCCTACGTTGCCTTCCTCCAGTAGAAAACCTGGGCTCACCCGCTGCGCGCGTTCGACGAAGAGGGCGACTGCCGGCGATTCTGACGCTGCTCTGGGGTCGGGTTCGGGGATTGTCGTGGCGGATGGCAGATGAGGAAGGGCCAGGGGCTGGACCATGAACTGGTGCTCCCCTCGCACCCTCAACGGTCTGCGGCTCGTCACGACCGCACTCACCCCAGGGCAGGCTTCGAGCAGGCTGGTCAGTTCAGCGCTGGCCTCCACAACCTGCTCGAAGTTGTCCACGAGCAACAGCATTCGCTGACCCGCCAGTGACTGGATCACGGCATCCAGTGGGCTTTGAGCGCCCTCGATCGTGGCGCCGATGCTCCGTGCCACCACCCGAATGACGTCTGACGGATCGTCAACTGTCTCCAGTGAGACGAACGCGACGGAGTCGAACGTCGTCAGACTCGGCGGCCGACACGCTTCGAGTGCCAGCCGGCTCTTGCCGACACCGCCGGGGCCCAGGAGCGTGAGCACGCGACATCCGTCCCCGAGGAGACGTCGGATCTCGTCGACCTCGGTGTCTCTACCGAGGATCGGGGTCAATGGGACCGGCGGCTCAGTCACGGTCCGCTGCGGGGCAGGTGAGGGTGACTTGACCGCCTCGAAGCGCTCGGTCAACAGCACCATCAGGTCGTCCTGGACCAGCCGCTCGAGCTCGTCGGAGCTGGAGAACTGGCGGTAGGACGCCTGGTCGTCGGCCTCGATGAGCCGAAGCAGGAGATCGAGGCGCTCCTGCCGTTCTGCGGCGGGTCGCCGGATGTACACCAACCTCGGGTGCTCGCCCGAGAGCCGGTACTCGTCCTCGAGTCCGGAGACCTCTTCATCCGGAGCCACCCAGCCGTACGACTGCCAGTAGATGCCTAGGAAGACGTGGCTCTGCTCGAGATACGCGCGATACAGGGCCCTTGGCGGGTACGGCCGAGCTCCCATCTCGAACATGACAGGGCGTGAGCCGGAGCGCCTCGATGGCGCGTCGCACGGCGAGCCGTTCGTCGGCGAGCTCACCCAAGGCGGAGGACACGAAGACACGCAGACGCTGGTCAGGCGTCCGGATGTGGATCTCCGGTGGCGTTGTCACGGGGCGCTGACCTGCCCTATCTCGCAGGGGTCGATAGCCGGAGCCTATTCGGTGAGCTGAACCCGCAATCGGTTGTTCACGAAGTCACGGCCGACTGGCTCCCTTGGGTGCTGCGGCTGAATAGCCTGGGCGACGTGACCCACAGACGACCGAGCAAGTGCCATGGCTGACGCGGACGACGTCCGGCGGCTCGCTCTGGCCCTGGAGGACGTCGTGGAGATCGACAGCGACGGGTTCGACTTCCGTGTGCTCGGCAAGGGGTTCGTGTGGTCGTATCCCGAGCGTCGACCAGGCAAGCCGCGGATCATCCGCAGTGACATCGCCGTCGTCTACGTCGGCGACGAGGCGGAGAAGCAGGCGCTGGTTCTCGGTGAGCCGGACGTCTTCTTCAGCACGCCGGAGTACGACGGATGGCCACTGGTCCTGCTCCGTCTCGATCAGGTGAGCGTCGCGAGGCTGCGCGAGCTGGTGACGGACGCGTGGCGGATGCGAACCGGACGCTGACACGTCCTGCTCAGGCCGCGACCGGAACCGCGGCCAGGTCCACCGAGATCGTGCGATCAAGTGGTCCTTCCAAGGGCTGGGTCCAGCGCTGGCCGGGCCAGTGGTACGTCACCTCCAGGACGCGCCGGTCGTACTCGGCCGTGAACAGGGTGACGAAACCGTCGGCGAAGCGGTCAGCACGCATGGGCGGACGGAGCATGACGTCCACCACGTCGTCGCCGCTCTCGACGGCTCGCTCGAGCTCATCCAGGCGTTCCACACTGAGGAAACGGGTGGCGTGCTCGGGCCAGTCGACCTGCTCCTGGTGGTTGGTCGTCGCCCGGTGGGACGTCACCCGTACCGGGCGGGACGGTCCTACGAACACGGTGGCACTGTCGCCGGAGGCATCGGTGACCGTCACGTTGTATGCCACGTGAATCGGAATCCGCCGCAGCACGTCAGTGGCCTGTCGGGTCGTGGTGCAGGTCTCCAGGACGTAACGGACCACCAGTGGAATGCCGAATCCGACTCCCACGTCGGGACGTCCCCCGAAGGTGAACGAGACGATCAACCCTGCGTCGTTCATGCCGTCGAGCAGCCCCCACACCTGGTCGGCAGTCCCGATCACCGGACGAAGCCAGTGCGAGCGGAGCACGACCGCGTCGAAGAGGGCAGGGTCGTAGTCGTAGTTGCGCACGAGACGGCCGTCCCGCAGGACGGCCTGAGAGCAGTTGCTCGTCAAGGGCGGCGGATCCCACTCGGACAGGAACCGAGCGGCGACGTCGTCCGTGGGATCGAGCTCCTGCACCAGGTCCTCCCACACGGGGAGCAGCTCGGGCATGTGCTCGGCCAGCGCACGGCGGCTCTGAGCCAGCGACGCCCGGGGGCGGGGCTCTGGGCGTTCGAACCATCGACGATAGGCGGGCCAGTACTCGTCGAAGACGCCCTTCAGGGCGCCCGGATCACGGGTGTCGAGAGCGCGGAGATGAAGGCTGCTCGCCGGGGGGAGGTGCCGAGGGGCATCCTGCGCTGCCGGCGGCGGCCACCACAGCGTGGTGTCCACCATCGGGGCATAGGTCTTGAGGATGTCGTCCACCATGATCTGCCAGTCCATGCGGAACACATTCCCATGACCGAGCGACCTACACCTGTCACGGAATGTGTTCTGCGGCACTCGGGCCCAGGTCCCTCCTCCGATTGTGACTAGCGCGTCACAATTTCGTCGTCTCTCCACGCGTCAGTCGATGTCGACCTAGGGTGATGCGCGTTGAACAGTCATTGTCATGTGGGGGGATTCGTGGGAACTGTGCGGTCGATCGCCGCTGCAGGGATTGTTGTCGGCCTGCTCGTGGCGGCAGCGCCTGCGTCCGTAGATGCCGCCGATCAGCGGGCAGGGAATGTGAAGGTGGATGCCCTTGAGCTGCTGGGGCAGCTCGAGACCGGTACCGAGGACGGTGACGGTTTTGTCCGGAGTGAGTTTGCCGCGTGGCTGGACCGGGACGGTGATGGCTGCAACACGCGTGCAGAGGTCCTCATCTCCGAGTCCAAGGGGCCGGTGGTCACCTCGGAGGGCTGTCGAGTCCGCCGGGGTACGTGGCTGTCGCGCTACGACGGTCAGCGCCTCACACGCGCGCGGGACATGGGGATCGACCCCCTCGTCTCGTTGGCCGAAGCGTGGAGCTCCGGCGCCAAGCTGTGGACCTCGGGAACGCGCGACCGCTTTGCCAACGACCTGGGCTACCGGTTCTCTCTGAACGCGGTGAGCAGGAAGAGCCAGACCGCCAGGGCCGGGGGGGAACCCACCGAGTGGCTGCCCCGGAGGCAGTTCCAATGCAACTACGCGAAGCAGTACGCAGCAGTGAAGTACCGGTGGGACCTCCAGGTGGATCCGGACGAGCGGTCGACACTCCGCACGCTGATCCGTCGCTGCGACGATCGCACGATCATCGAACCGGTACGCGCAAAGATCGACCTGCAGCCCGTCGGGCCCGTGGTGGTGGGCGACTGGCAGATGAACGAGACGTCCGGGCAGACCATGGTGGACTCCTCCGGCAACGGCCTGAATGGGTACATCGGCAGCTCGGTACGCATCAACTGGCCGACGCCCACCGGCAAGGGGTACCACTTCGACGGTCCGTCGAACGTGCAGAACCGTGAGCGTCTGGCGCTGGTCGACGACACCCCGATGCTGGACCCAGGAACCGGCACCTACTCGGTGGCCGTTCGATTCAAGACGAACGGATCGCGGCCCAACATCCTGCAGAAGGGCCAGTCGGAGGACCGCGGCGGCTACTGGAAGCTGGTGGTCCACACCGGATGGCCGCGGTGCCACTACCGGGACGAGAACCACAACACCAAGGCGATCGGCTTCAACAAGTCGCCGAATCCCGATGCGAAGGTCGATGACGGTCAGTGGCACACGCTGCGCTGTGTCAGGAACCTGACCAACGTCTGCGTCTACCTCGACGAGGGCACGCCTTCTGCGATGAGCCGGTGTATCAAGGGCAGCATCGGACGGATCGACAACAAGTGGCCGTTGTCCATCGGCGGCAAGCTGCGGTGCGACCCCGCCAGGGCATCCACGACGTGCGACTACTTCAACGGTGACATCGACTGGGTGCGCATTGAGAAACCCTGGAGCGGTGGCTAGTTCAGGACGGACAGCACGTACGGCACCATCATGAGCACCGACAGCCCCAGCAACGTCAGCACCTTCGTCATCAGGTCACGGGGAATGGCGTAGGCCAGGTGCTGGGCACGCATCGCTGCTTGCCATCCCAGCACTCCCAGCAGCACCGTCACGACGAAGCCGCCGACCCACAGCACGCCACCCTTGCCAGAGGGGGCTGCCAGACCGAGGCAGGTCGCGAGGGTCGAGACGACCACCGCGGCGACCAGGTAGCGGATGGCTACGGTCGCATCGCGCTCCGCATGTGCCTCGGAGTAGGACGCGGCTTCGGGGGCCTGGGGAGCTCCCGGAGGCACCGCACTGCCGTCGCTCTGGTCGTCAGCGCTGGGCGGCTGACCATGGGTGGCCGACCGGAGCACGTGCAGGAGCCCCTCACCGAGCCGAACTCCGGCTGGGCGCGAGCTTGGCGTTCCGACGGGGCGGTCGCCACTGGACGCCATTTCACTCCTTCGGCCGATTATCTTGCTGACGTATCGTCAGGGCGGCCGAGGACCTTGAGGGCGGGTGAGCCCGCCGCTGGTCAGGCGGGGGAGCGAGGAGCGGGCACGCCGTTCGGCAGGTCGCGGAGCAGCCAGATCGGGTTCGAGCAGGCGACCTGGGTCCCGGAGGAGTTGGCGACCTCGACGCGCACGAAGGCCGGCGAGGAGGTGTCCACCTGGATGGCCAGCTCACCGTTCTGCACAGCCGAAGCGGAGTACTGCTGACGCGTGACAGAGGGGTTGGGGTCCGACGTCCCGGCGGAGTCGACGGCCCCGCGGACGACGGTCACAGACCCGCCGTTCGGGACGGCGTCCGCCAGAACCCGCACCGTCCGCTGATTGGCGGTGGAGACGCTGACCGAGCCCATGGGAGCGCCGTCGTCCGCCTCGAGGTCGAGGTCACCGGGGTAGCCGGTGGGTGGGCCGAACCAGGCGCGGCCACCGCGCAGGCCGTCGAGCATGGAGGCCTCGTTCAAGTCGGCCCAGACCCTGGTGACGTGGTTCCACTGCTGGGTGGCCCAGGAACGTCCGGTGTGGTTGTCGCTGGTGCCGACGCCGGTGGCGAACAGCAGGTTGCGCGACAGGGTGTCCCAGAGTGCGTAGTACTGGGCGGCCGACATACCGGCCTTCCCGCCTGGGAAGCCGACCTCGAGGACGTCCGCTGCGTAGAAGTCCTGGTTGAGCATGGCCGTCGCGACCTTGCGCCGCTGGGCGTCCTGCTCGGTGGTGGAACGGTTGGGCCCGGACGTACCGAACGGGTGGTTGTACGAAGCGACACCGTCGACCGAGTGCACGGCCGCCACCATCGCAGCAGGGTCTGTGGCGGCGGCGGTGCCCTCCGCCGGGATGTTGAGGTTCGAGCCGAACCCATTGACATGCGGAGACTTTGACGAGATCTCCAGCCCCGGCATCTGCAGCACGCCGGGGTACCGCACGGCGTAGCTGTCCATGAGCTCTCGTTGGACGGCGAGAGGCTGGTTCCCGGACTTGCGCACGCGGTTGATCCGCAGGTAGTCGAAGACCGCCTCCGCCTGCACGCGGTTGCTGCTGGCAGCACCCACCTGGAGCACGACGCCTGCAGAGTCGCGGAAGTCGATCCCGCTGAAGGCCCGGTTGAGATCGGCGACGGGATCGAAGGTGAGCGTGGCCCACTGGCCCGCCGGAGCCGACCGGAACATGGTGGCGTTGCGACCGGACGTGGTGATCGTGCCGTCCGGCTCGTTGCCGCCGATCAGGTAGACGATCTCGTACTGGCCCTCCGAGCGGCCGTTCGTGGCCGGCAGGTAGGACGTCCTGATCCGCAGCTCGGCCCAGGCGTTGGCCCCGGTCTTCAGGCAGAGCACGTCCAGCTGCAGCGTCGTCCCGTCGAGATTGCCCACCAGGCGCTTGTTGTTGGCCGCGAAGGTGTAGCGGCGTGACGCGCGAGCCGTGCCCGACGAGGTGGCGGTGATCCGCAGCGCACTCGCCCGACCAGGGTCGTTGCCGGACACGGGACTCGACACGAAGGACCCGGAGAACGCTGACAGACTGCCGGAGTTCTCCGTCTTCAGCGTCACCTTCGGCTGGCCGGCACGCGTCTCGCTCAGGCCGTCGAAACCGATGGAGGTGACGAACCCTCGGCTCTGCATGCGCCAGTCGTGCTCGGTCCACCAGACGACGTCGACGCCGGTGGCGACAGCCTGGGAGAGGTGCCCGCCCATGGAGCCGATGCCCTCGCTGAACGAGGCGTGCAGGTGCATGGCCATCGACACCGTCGACAGGGGAGAGGCGAGGGCGGAAGTGGCCGCGAACGCCGTCTGCGGACGGAGGACGCCGGCCGAGGCGCCCAGCGCCACGATGCTCGCGCTTCCGGCCAGGAACGAACGGCGAGAGATCTCTCTCGCCGCGTCCTGATGTACGTGATTTCCCATGAAATGTGTTCCCCGCCTCAGCCGGCCTTCACCGGCGCCTTCCCCCGACGGTACCTTCCCCGGTCCGGCGTCGTCAGGGGCTCGACCGATTTACCGCCAAATGTCCATGAGTGTTCGCCGGGTGGCCTCTGCTTGGCTGCTGCGTTCACGGCTGAACGGGCATCTGGCTGAACCTGAGGTTTCGGACGAGAATCCAAGCGGTCCTTGGACCCTCAGGAAGGCGGCATGGATGACGGACGCGTACGACCTCGTCGTTCTCGGAGGAGGCTCGGCCGGGGAGACAGTGGCGGAGCGGGTCGCCAGGGGTGGCCTCCGGGTCGCACTGATCGAGTCGCGGCTGGTCGGAGGCGAGTGCCCCTACTGGGGGTGTGTCCCCAGCAAGGCGCTGTTGATCGCTGCGTCGCGCCGCCGACAGGCGGCGCTGGCTCATCGCCTGGGAGCGGTTGATGTGCCGCTCGACCTCGGTGACGCCCGCGCAGCGTGGGCGCGGGCCGTTCGCCTGCGGGACGAGCGCGCTGAGCACCTGGACGACTCCGGAGCAGTGCGCCGGCTGGAGCAGGCCGGCGTCCACATCGTCCGCGGCGAAGGCACCATCGTGGCTCCAGGAGAGGTCGCGGTCGGTGGGAGCGAGCTGACCTACGACAAGCTGCTCATCTGCGTCGGTGCCGATGCGGCGCTACCCCCCATCCCCGGCCTCGCTGACGCCAAGCCCTGGACGAGCGAGGACGCGCTCACGAGTGATGAGCTGCCGGTGTCTCTGGTGATCCTCGGTGGTGGCGCGATCGGCGTCGAGCTCGCCCAGGTGTACTCCACGTTCGGTGCGGCCGTCACCGTCGTCGAAGCCCTCGACCGGTTGCTGCCCGGCGAGGAGCCTGAGGTGTCGGCGGCGGTTGCCGGCGTGTTGGCCGAGACAGACGTGCGCGTCAGCGTCGGAGTCGCGGTCAATCGCGTCTCGCAGAGAGGTGGGCGGCCCGTCCTGCACCTCGAGGACGGCACCGAGATCACCGGCGATCGGTTGCTGGTAGCCACCGGGCGGCGTCCACGCCTGAAGGGGTACGGCCTCGAGCACCTCGACGTGGACGTGTCGTCGGGCGCCATCCCGGTCCAGGACGACGGACAGATCCCCGGTCTGCCTGGCGTCTATGCCGCAGGGGACGTGACCGGACGCCTGCCCTTCACGCACATGGCCAACTACGCCGGACGCATCATCGCCACCAACATCCTGGGGGGCGATGCGCGCATGGACGTCACGGCCATCCCACGCGGTGTCTTCATCGACCCTCCAGTGGCGGGCGTCGGTCCTTCCGCCGACCAAGCACGACGGGACGGCCGGAGCGTCGTCAGCGTGACGGTAGACGTGGGTGGCACCGCCCGAGCCTGGTTGGAGTCCGAGTCCGGCGTTCTGGTGATGAACGCCGACGCCGATACCGGAACGCTGATCAGCGCCTCAGCGATCGGTCCCCGGGCTGATGAGTGGATCTCGCAGGTCACGCTCGCGATCCGGGCGAAGGTGCCAGTGGCGACGCTGGTGGACACCGTGCAGCCTTTTCCAGCCGTCAGTGAGGCGCTGTTCCCCGCCTACGAGCAGCTGCTCGCCCGTCTGATCTGACACTCACAGGACCTCTGGATCTGCCCCTGGCCCTCAAGCGCGTCAAGGCCAAGAGAGACTCCACCGCGCACCTGATCGTCTACCTCGTGATCAACAGCTTCCTGGTCGCCACCTGGCTGCTCAGCGGAGCCGGCTACTTCTGGCCCGGCTGGGTGATGGCCGGATGGGGCATCGGCTTGGTGCTGAACGCGTGGGACGTCTACGGCCGCAAGCCCATCACCGAGGCCGACGTGGAGAAGGAGATGCAGCGGGCGCTACGGCGGTGACGGATCACCCGACCTCGTCATCAAGGTCGGGATCGCGCGACCTGCTCGTCTCGCTCATGGTTCCTCCCGCGTTGCCGGCACGGTTGGAGCGTGGGACGCCGGCGGCGTCCGAGCGCTGGACCATGTGGGACTCGGCGCGGTCGGCGGGGTCTTGGTGACGTTCGCCTGGTTTCTCCATGGCTGCCTCTCGGTAGGGCGATCCTTCAGCGCTGGGCGGGTGCGGAGCTGATGTCCGACAAGGTCGCGTCCGCGTCGCTGAACTGAGACAGGTCACCAAGGCTGATGAAGCCGACGACCTCACTGCCTTCGCACACCGGCAGCCGACGGATGGAGTGTTCACGCATCAGCTGGGACGCGGTGGTCAACTCATCGTCAGGCGTGACCGTCACAGGGTTCCCGGAGCACACCTCGCTCACGGGGATGTCCGGGTCGAGACCCTCAGCCACGACGCGGATCGCGATGTCACGATCGGTCAAGATGCCATACAGGCGGCCGTTCTCGGTGATGACCACGTCGCCGGTGTCACTTTCCGCCATCTGCCGGGCGGCCTCGACCGTGGAGGTCTCCGGTGCCACCGTCACCACGGGGCCGGTCATTACCGCACTGATCTGGGTCATGTCGTCTTCCTCTCGTCGGGACAGGTCCGGGATACCCGACGTTCGGTGGCTCAACCCTGTTCCGCGCCCAGGAGCTCGTGCAGCGAGGTCGAGGCCTTCGTGGGAACCAGTTCGTGACGGTGCGCGCGAAATCGCGGAATGGTGCGTCCACGCTCTGCGAGGTCGACGACGCGCGGGTCGACGTACGAGCTACGCACCACGGCGGGCGTGTTGCCCAGCTCCAGCGACACCTCCCGGTAGGACTCGGCCAGGCGACGCTTCGTCAGGCTCTCCCCGCGGGCGGCGTGGACGGCGAGGTTCATCGCCATCAGCACAGAGCCGTGCCAGGTCCGGAAGTCCTTGGCCGTGAGGTCCTGCCGGGTCAAAGTGCGCAGGTGCTCGTTGATGTGGGTGCTCTTGACGTCCACCCACTCTCGGCGCGAGCGGTCCCACCACGCGAGCAGGTCAGGAGAGTCGTCGCGCCGCCTGAGCAGACGTGCCACGATCTCGCGGATGTACGGGTCGGTGACCACCACCTGCCCCAGCTGACCCGACTTGGCGGGGAACTCGAAGGCGACACCCTCACGGACCAGGTGCACGTGGTCTCGGCGCAGCGTGGCCAAGCCGAACGAGGCGTTCTGCTTGGCGTAGGCCTCGCTGCCGACGCGGAAGGCGCCGAGATCGAGCAGGCGGACTGCGCAGGCCATCACGCGCTCCTGGCTCAGGTGCGATCCGTCCAGCTCCTGGCGCAGTCGTCGGCGCAGGGTGGGGAGGCAGCTGCCCAGTCCGCGGGCGCGCTCGAACTTGACTTCGCTCCGGACCTCCTGCCAGTGGGGGTGGTAGAGGTACTGGCGGCGTCCGGCGTCATCGGTCCCGACCGCCTGGATGTGTCCGTTCGGAGCTGGGCAGATCCACACATCCGTCCAGGCCGGTGGAATGACCAGAGCTCTGATCCGACGCAGGGTCTCCTCGTCGGTGATGCGCGCGCCGCGCTCGTCGAGAAGGGTGAAGCCACGCCCTGCCTTGCGCCGGGTGAATCCCTGTCCTGACGGGTCGCTACGCCTCAGCCGTGGCATGAGATCGCCTCGATACACAGCTTGACCCGCTTCATGGTGCGGTGCTACCCGCCGGCGCTGGTGCGGAAACCTCGACCGGAGGCCCAGCGAGCTCAGCCCGCCAGCGCCTTGAATCCTTCGTAGACCATGAACGCCGGCCAGACGATGCCCTGCAGGATCGCTCCCACGTACTCCCAGAAGCCATCCGCCTGCTGCCAGAACCAGACCCACGCCCCGAAGATCCCGAGGCCGTAGATGGCGCCGCTACCCGCGGCCGCCCCGTTGTTGCCGTTGTTCCTACCCATCGAGCCCTCCCGGTTGTCGATCGCAGCGTGCCACCAAAGGGGTCAGGTCGGGTAGACAATCACCGTGTGGGAGAAGACGCGGGCTCGATCGTCGTGGGCGGACGCACCCTGCGCGTCACCAGCCCCGCCCGCGTCGTCTACCCCGAGGACGGCGTCACCAAGGCGGCTGTGATCGGGTACTACGTGCAGATGTCCGAGCGCATGCTGCCGCACCTGCGGCGCCGTCCAGTGACGCGTATCCGGTGGCCGGCAGGAGTGACCGAGGCGCGGTTCTTCGAGAAGCAGATGCCCCGCGGAGCCCCCGACTGGATCGAGACCCTCACCCTCGAGCACTCCGGCGGACCCGTGACCTACCCGATCGCTCACGACGCCGCGACGTTGGCGTGGTTCGCCCAGCAGAACGCGCTCGAGCTGCACGTCCCGCAGTGGCGTTGGCACGGTGGGGGCCAGCGGGTCGACCGGTTGGTACTGGACCTCGATCCAGGACCGCGGACCGGGCTCCCCGAGTGCGCGGAGATCGCGCTCTGGATGAAGGAGCAGCTGGAGGGGGACGGACTCGACTGCGTCCCGGTCACCAGCGGCAGCAAGGGCATCCACGTCTACGCCCGCTGGCGCGCCTCCGAGCGGTCGGGGACCACAAGTGAGTACGCCAAAGCCCTGGCGGACGCCGCGGTGAAGGCCTTTCCTCGGCGGGCGACGGCGTCCATGGCCCGGGCCGAGCGCGGAGGAAGAGTCTTCATCGACTGGAGCCAGAACAACCTCAACAAGACCACCATCACGCCCTACTCGCTGCGGGGCAGAGCACATCCCTTCGTCGCGGCGCCCCGCGGCTGGGCGGAGCTGGGGCGGGACGACCTTCGCCACCTGATGATCGGCGAGGTGCTCGAGCGGCTCGCCGAACCGGATCCGATGATGGGGCTGCTGTAGCCGGAGAGGCGACTAGGCGGTCTTGCGTCTGGCGGCTGTCTTCTTGGTGGTGGACTTCTTGGTGGCGGTCTTCTTCGCGGGTGACTTGGCTGCCTTCTTCGGGGCTGCCTTCTTGGCAGTGGTCTTCTTCGCGGGTGACTTGGCTGCCTTCTTCGGGGCTGCCTTCTTGGCCACGGTCTTCTGCGCCGGGACGGGTCGGCCCTCGGCGGCGGCGACGCTGGCGCGCAACGCCTCCATCAGGTCGATCACGTTCGAGTCCGGGGCTGCCTCGACCGGACGGGCGATCTCCTGCCCGGCGATCTTGGCATCGACCAGCTCGCGCAAGGCCTCGCGGTACCGGTCGTGGAACTGGCTCGGCTCGTAGCCCTGTTCGTGCGCGCCCACGAACATCGATGCCATCTCGAGCTCCTGCGGTCGGACTTCCACGCCGTCGTCCATGAACGAGAAGTGCGGCTTGCGGACCTCGTCGGGCCACAACATCGTCTGCACCACGAGGACGCCGTCCTGCGCGCGAATCGTCGCCAGCCGCTCGCGCTGCCGGAGCGCCAGCTTGACGATCGCCACCTTGCCAGTGGCCACGAGTGCCTCGTACAGGAGGACGTAGGGCTTCGCGTCGCCCGTGGGCTCGGCGTAGTACGCCTTCGACAACGCCACCGGGTTGATCTCGTCCTGCTCGGCGAAGCTCACGACCTCGACCGACTTCGTGGACGCTATGGGCAGGTTGGCGAGGTCCTTGTCGGTGAGGACGACGACGTTGTCGTCCTCGATCTCGTACCCCTTGGCGATCTCCGGGTAGGGGACCTCCTCACCGTCCACGGAGCAGAAGCGCTTGTACTTGATCCGCCCACCGTCAGCCTCGTGCACCTGTCGGAGGGGGACGTCCTTCTCCTCGGTCGCAGAGACCAGGCGGACCGGGATCGACACCAGGCCGAACGCGATCGAGCCCTTCCAGACAGTCTGCATCGGATGCTCCCCTGGGGTGGTGGCGCGGCAGCAGTCACCCCATGATGACGCAGCCCAGCGCCATCTGACCCGGTGATCTGGCCCTTTTCCCGGACATACCCCGATTCCGGGGCGACACACCGGCGCGAATCCAGGGTGCTGTCAGACCCCCGTGTCAGCGTGGACTCAGTACGGAGAGAAGCCCCCGAGGAGGAATCGATCATGGCGACCAGCATCGAGATCGTCGAGCTGTGGTGCAGCGACTGCGCCGGCGACGTCTCCTTCGAGATGGTGCTCGTCGACAGCGACACCCGTCCGCGGGAGTGGGCCTGCATCACCTGTGGAGCGGCCTACATCGAGGCGTTCGAGCCCGTCGTCGAGGCACCGACGCAGGTCCGGGGAGTTGCCTGAGTCGCCCGGATCGCGGGTACCCACATGTCTCGTGCGGTGAAAGCGGCGGTGGCGGTCGTGACGGTGGCCGGCCTGGTCGCGCTCGGAGCCGTCGCGCATGCCGGAGCCGTTCGGATGACCGTCGTCGAGCCGGCCGCCGCTGCCGAGTTCCACGCCTATCGTCAGCAGGGTCCCTCAGCTGACTACAGCGGTGATGTCGGCGCCATCGGTCTGATGCGTCCGGTCGCTGTTGCCCTCACGGAACGCGCTGACGTGGTCGTGTCCTTCTCGTTCGGGTACCGGGCTTCGCAGGACCCGTTCGCGGCCAGTCTGCGGGTGCAAGGGCCGAACGACAGCCCCCGTGACGCCACCCCAGGCGCACGCCGGATCCGACCGACGGCGCATCGCGACTCGACCACGCTTCAGTACCTCGTGGCCGACGTTCCCCCTGGCACCTATCGCTTCTCGTTGGAGGTGAACGTCGACGGACGTTGGCGCACCCCGGCGCGGATCGCGACTCACCAGGTCCTGATCAGCGGCACTGTCACACCGAGCCCATGAGAGCCGTGGTCGTCGAGCAGTTCGGGAGCCCGGAGGGGATGCGGGTGCGTGAGGTGCCCACCCCCGACCCCGGCCCTGGACGGGTACTGATCGCGGTGGCGGGTGCGGGCGTCAACCCCGTCGACACCTTCAACCGTGTGGATCCGTCGTGGGCCGGCCTTACCGCTCCCTGCGTGCTCGGGTACGACGTGGCCGGGCGGGTGCACTCTCTCGGAGACGGGGTCGACGAGCTGCAGCGGGGACAGCCGGTGATGGCGATGACGGCGTTCCCCCGAGGGCAGGGCGGCTACGCCGAGTACGTGGTGGTGGACACGACCCTGGTCGCAGCGTTGCCCGAGAGCGTCGACCTGGTCGACGCGGCGTCCATCCCGCTGGCGGCCGGGACGGCGCTGGAAGTGCTCGATCGTCTGCATCCGGCCGGGTCGTCGGTGCTCGTCCTGGGTGCCAGTGGAGGCGTGGGGCTGTTCCTCGTGCAGCTGGCAGCGGCCGCCGGCCTGCGGGTGGTGGGAGTCGGACGGCAGCGGAGCCACGCGGTGATGCACGACCTCGGGGCGATCGGCTGCGTCGACTACACCCGTCCCGACGCCATGGACAGGGCTGCTGAGATCGCCGGCGGTTCCTTCGACGCGGTCGCCGACCTGGTGGGGGGACCCATGATCCGCCAGGTGCAGCCACACCTTCGCGATGACGGATTGATCGTGGCGATCGCCACCCCCGAGCTCGACGTCGACCAGATGATCGACGCCAACCAGACCTTCCACGGGGTTCTCATCCGCGACGACGGCGATCGCACCCGAGAGCTGGCCGACCTCTACGGCACCGGACGCCTGCGCACACACGTCACGCACCGTCTGCCGCTCGAGGAAGCTGCCGAGGCGCACCGACTGCTCGACTCCGGCGAAGCCGGGGGAAAGATCGTGCTCACGCCCTGAACCGGCTCAGAGGGCGAGTCCGGCCACCGCGTCGCCGAAGCGGTTGACGATCTCGTCGACGTCAGCTTCGTCGAGGTTCAGCGGAGGCGCGAGCATCACCGCCTCGATCACCGTGTCATGAAGCGGGGTGGGGCAGCTGTAGATCATCAGGTTCCGGTCGTGGGCGAGGCCGGTCAACCGAGACGCGGCGCCCGCCAATGGAGTCAGGGAACCTTTGTCGGTCACCAGCTCGACGCCCTGCAGCAGGCCGCGTCCCCGCACCTGGCCGACATGTGGCGAGGCGTCCGCGATCTCCAGCAGGCCCTGCCTCAGGCGCTCACCCATCACCGTGCTGTGCTCGAGCAGCCCGTCGTCGCGGATGACCCGGATGACCTCGGACGCGACCGCGCAGCCGACCGGGTTGCCTGAGTACGTGTGGCCGAAGGGGAATCCCTCCGGTGCGGCGGCGAAGACATCCGCGACCCGTCCGGCGATCGCCAACCCCGAGAAGGGGACGACACCGCTGCTCACCCCCTTGGCGAACGTGACGATGTCGGGCGTGACGTTCCAGTGGTCGACGGCCCACCACGTGCCGGTGCGGCCGAAGCTGGTGACGGTCTCGTCGCAGATCATCAGCACGTCGTACCGGTCGCAGAGGGCGCGGACGCCTTCGAGGTAGCCCTCCGGTGGCACGACGGCGGCGGTGCTGGCACCCGAGATCGGCTCGAGGAACACCGCGGCCACGTTCTCGGGCCCGCGGGCGACCAAGGCGTCCTCGATCTGCCGCAGCCCGAAGGTCAGCTCTTCGTCGGCTGTGCGGCCGGACCGGATGTCGGCGTTCGGCGCCTCGGCGACGGGGTTGTCCTCGAGCACATGGTCGAAGGCCTGTCGCCAACGGGAGCCGGACAGACCGAGGGCACCGAGGGTCGAGCCGTGGAAGCTGGGGTAGCGCGAGATGAGCTCGGTCTTGCCGGTGCGTCCCTGGTGCTGCCAGTACAGGAGGGCGAGATGAATGGCCGACTCGATCGACTCCGAGCCGGACGAGTTGAAGAAGGCCCAGCCCCGCTCCATGGGCGCGATCTCACGGATCAGCGCAGCCAGCTCGATCATGGGCTCGTTCGAGAAGGAGAAGCGGTAGGTGAAGGTGATCTTCTCCAGCTGCCTCTGTGCCGCCTCGACCAGACGCGGGTGACAGTGCCCGAGGCTCATCACCATGGCACCGCCGCACGCGTCCAGCCACTCCTGCCCGTCGCGGTCCCAGATGCGCATGCCCTTGGCCCGCACCGCCACCGGCAGTGTGCGTCCCGGCGACGCCGTCAGGGAGTAGTCGGCGGGGGCGAAGTCCGTCACAGGGCCGATCCTAGGAGAGGCGGTGGTGCGCTCACGCTGCGCTCAGGGGTCTGTGCTCATGAACCAGATCGTTGGCCCGCCATCGGGAGCCGACTCGCGCGCGACGACATGGAAGCCGAACCGCTCGTAGAGGCTCACGTTGCGCTCCTGGCCGGTCTCGAGGAACGCCGGCAGCGACGTGCCGCGAGCAAGCTCGAGACCGTGCCGGATCAGCCGAGTGCCGAGGCCACGTCCCTGCACGCTCGGGTCGACGGCGACCAGGTCGAGGAACCACGCGGGCTCATCGGGGATGTGCGCCGCCAACCAGTCCCAGAAGCGCCCGTAGCGGACGCCGTCGTCCCCGGTCCACGGAGCGATGGCTCGCCGGGTGGGCTGCTCCAGAGCCTCGAAGCGTGAGGCCGCATCCGGGGGGATCCAAGCGGCCATCGCCGTCCCGCTCTGCAGAAGCCAGGCGGCCGAGACCTCGAGGTACATGTCGACCAGAGGGCCCGTCATGTGCTCGAGCCGTCCGACGTCCACGTCACCCAGGAGCGGCCAGCGGATCATCGGGTCGTGCAGCATGGCCCGGGCGAAGGTGCGGGCGAGGCGCCCTGCGTCTCCCCGATCCGCCAGCTTCGGCTCCTCCATGGGTCCACGGTACGGAGCGCCGCCCCGGTCACTTGCTCCGACGGCCCGGGCAGTCAAAGATGCCTCGCATGCCGTCGACACCCACCGCTGACCTGCTGCTCACCGACCTCACCGTGTACACGAACGACGCGTCCGGGTCGCGCGGACGAGAGATCGCCCTCAAGGACGGTCGGATCCTCGCCGTGGGGCGCGAGCCCGGCGAGCTGTCGGACCTGCGTGGCCCGGGCACCGAGGTGCTCTCCCTGCCGGGCCGGCTTGCTGTCCCCGGTTTCCAGGACGCGCACGTCCACGCACCTTTTGCAGGACGCAACCGGTTGCGGGTCTGGCTGAACGATCTGCAGGGCCGCTCGGACTACCTCGAGGCGATCGCCGCCTACGCCCGTGCGAACCCCGATGAGCCGTGGGTCGTCGGGGGCGGCTGGGCGATGGAGTGCTTCCCCGGAGGACTGCCGCGCAAGGAGGACCTCGACGCCATCGTCCCGGACCGTCCGGTCTTCCTGTTCAACAAGGACGTGCACGGAGCCTGGGTGAACTCGGTCGCGCTCGAGCGAGCGGGAATCACGAAGGACACGCCGGACCCGTCCGACGGACGGATCGAGCGCGACCCCGAGACGGGCGAGCCGACGGGCATGCTCCACGAGGGTGCGGCCTACACCTTCAACGACACGCTGGTCCCGACGCCGGGACGCGCCGAGTGGGAGGCGGCGATCCTGAACGCGCAGGAGCACCTGCACGCGCTCGGGATCACCGCCTGGCAGGACGCCTGGGTGACCCCCGGGACGCACGCCGCCTACCGGTCCCTGGCCGAGAACGGTGGCCTGACCGCGCGGGTGACCGGAGCCCTGTGGTGGGACCGCCACCAGGGCCTCGACCAGATCCCGCAGTTCCAGGAACAACGGGAGAGCGGCGTGATCGGCAACTTCCACGCGACGAGCGTGAAGATCATGACCGACGGCGTCCTCGAGAACTACACCGGAGCGCTCCTCGAGCCCTACTGCGACGGCTGCGGCGGCCACACCGACAACCACGGACTCAGCTACGTCGAGCCAGACCTGCTCGGAGCCGCCGTCACCGAGCTCGACCGTCTCGGGTTCCAGGTGCACATGCACGCGATCGGTGACCGCGCGGTGCGGAATGCACTCGATGCGGTCGGTGCGGCCCGGGCGGCCAATGGCATGAGCGACCATCGCCACCACATCGCACACATCCAGATCGTGCAGCCGGACGACATCCCGCGCTTCGCCGAGCTGGGCGTGATCGCCAACTGCCAGCCGCTGTGGGCCCAGAGCGACCCCCAGATGGAGGAGCTGACGGTCCCGTTCCTCGGGCGCGAGCGCGTGGAGCTCATGTATCCGTTCGGGTCGCTGCTGCGGTCCGGGGCGCAGCTGGCCGGAGGAAGCGACTGGTCGGTGACGTCTGCGAACCCGCTCGAGGAGATCGACGTGATGGTCAACCGGCGCGGCCACTCTGACGCCGGACGCGCCGGCCTTCCTCCCGGAGGAGCGGGTGTCGCTGGAGGTGGCGCTGACCGCCTTCACCTCAGGTACCGCCCACGTGAACCACGACGAGGACGCCGGCCGCCTCGAGCCGGGCATGCGGGCCGACCTGGCGGTGCTCGACCGGGACATCTTCGCGCTCCCCGAGGGCACCATCGCGGACGCCTGCGGTGGACCTGACCGTGGCATCAGGATCGGTGGTCTTCCGTCGGTAGGCCACGGAGAGTGACACGGAGGTCACGAATAGGTCGCAATGCTGCCCGTGGACGTCGGGCGTCTGATTGGATGCCGCCAGCATGCGGTTGACTGTGGTCGATGGCGAACAGCACCCGTGGCACGACTCGAGGAGGTAGCGAGGAGTGACAGAAGCAGTTCGCTCCAGCGAGGTGACGGGAGCCGTCGAGCTCATCGACGTCGTCAAGAAGTTCGGCGACTTCACCGCTGTCGACACGATGAATCTCAGCGTCCAGCCGGGTGAGTTCATCTCCCTGCTCGGACCGAGTGGGTGCGGCAAGACCACCACGCTGCGGATGCTCGCCGGCTTCGAGGAACCGACCTCCGGTGAGATGCGCATCTCGGGCCAGCCCATCGCCGGGACGCCGCCCCACAAGCGTGACGTGAACACCGTCTTCCAGGCCTATGCCCTCTTCCCGCACATGACCGTGGCCGAGAACGTGGCCTACGGGCTGCGTCAGCGCGGTGTCGGCAAGGCCGACATGGGCCAGCGGGTGGCCGAGGCTCTCGACATGGTCAAGATGCGCCCGCTGGCCGAGCGCAAGCCGAAGCAGCTCTCCGGTGGACAGCAGCAGCGAGTCGCGCTGGCGCGAGCACTCGTCAACCGACCGAGCCTGCTGCTTCTCGACGAACCGCTCGGCGCCCTTGACCGCAAGCTGCGCGAAGAGATGCAGATCGAGCTGAAGCTGCTGCAGTCCCAGCTGGGCATCACCTTCATCTTCGTCACGCACGACCAGGAAGAAGCCCTGTCGATGAGTGACCGCATCGCGGTCATGCTCGACGGCCGCATCGAGCAGCTCGGTGACCCCTACACGATCTACGAGCACCCCTCGTCAGCCTTCGTGGCGGGATTCATCGGCCAGCAGAACTTCTTCCGCGGCCGGGCCCTCGAGGGGGGCGCGTCCATCAAGTCAGACGGCGCGACGCTGACCTCGAGCCGACCGGCGGACTCGCTCACGGTGGGCTCTGCGGCGCTGGCTGCCGTCCGCCCCGAGGCGATCACGGTCAGTGAGACCGATCCGGGCGCCACGGTGAACGTGCTCCGCGGCGAGCTGGCCGGCATCTCGCACCTCGGCGACGTCATCCAGTTCGTGGTGTCCGCCGGGGAGGGCCGGGAGATCCTGGCTCGCCTCCCGAGGACCCGGGCGCCCCGTCTGGAGACGGGACAGTCGGTCTGGTGCTCGTGGAACGCCGACCACACGTACCTGTTCACCGCCGATCAGGCCGACCTCGTACTGGCCGACCCGGCGTCCGACAAAGCAGAAGTGCTGGCCGGCAACTGAGCCGGGACGAGAGATAAGGAAGCACATGAGTGACCTGAACGAACCGATCAAGATTCTCGCCCCGCCGGAGGCAGCCCAGCGCATCTCCCGTCGACTCTTCATGGGCGGCGCCGCCGGTGCCGCGGTGGGCGGCTCGGCGCTGCTCGCGGCGTGTGGAGAAGAGTCCACTCCGGACACCCAGGCGGCGCCCGCCGGCGAGATCGAGAGTGAGCTGAACATGTTCACCTGGGGCGAGTACAACGCCCCGAAGGTGATCAAGTCGTTCGAGACCGCGAACGACCTGAAGTTCACCCTCGACTCGTACAACTCCAACGAGCAGCTGATCGCGAAGCTGAGCGCGGCACAGGGAACGTCCGGCTACGACCTCATCGTCCCGACCGGTCCGTTCATTCCTGCGTTGGTCGAGAACGAGCTGGTGCAGGAGCTCGACCTGAGCCGACTGAAGAACTTCGGCAACCTCGAGGAGCAGTACAAGGACCAGCCGTGGGACCCGGGCAACAAGTACTCCATCTGCAAGGACTGGGGCACGACCGGGTATGCGTACGACACCACCAAGATCGACCGTGAGATGGCGACTTGGCAGGACTTCATCGATGTTGCGATGACCGACGCCAGCGGCAACTTCTCGATCCTCGACAGCCCCGACAACGTGGTCGGGCTCTGGCTCTGGGCCAACGACCTCAACTGGATGACCGAGGACACCGCCGAGCTGGACGCCTGCGAAGAGTTCCTGCTCAATGAGCTGGCTCCGCATGTCAAGGCGTTCGTGTCGTACCCCGGTGGTGGCGACATGCAGAACGGCAACTTCGCCTTGGTGCACGCGTGGAACGGGGACGCTCGCCAGGGGATCCTCGGCGCCGACGACCCCGACCAGTGGAAGTGGGTGCTCCCCACACCACGTACCGAGATCTGGATGGACACCTACGCCATCCCGGTCGGTGCGCCGCACCCCAACGCCGCCTACGCGTGGATGGACTACCTGCTGCAGCCAGAGGTGTCGCTGCTGGAGCTCGAGTACATCGGCTACCACACGGGGGTGAAGGACATCCAGCCGCTGGCGGAGGAGGCCGGGATCGAGCGCCTCGACATCGTGTTCTTCACCGAGGAGCAGGTCGCCACCATGGAGTCGGGCGAGCTCAACGCCGCGCAGGACCGTCGCGTCGAGATCTACAACAAGTTCAAGTCGGCGGCCGGCGGCTGACGGCTCGATGACCACGGACACGCAGGAGACTGCCGACACCGGTTCGGCAGCTCCCGGCACCTCGAGCGCCCCACGGGCCAAGCGGCGATGGCGCTCGCCCAAGTTCCTGCTGGCCCTGCCGGCGTGGACGTGGTTCATCCTGTTCTTCGCGCTGCCGGTCGGTCTTGTGCTGCTCTACAGCCTCGGCGAGCAGGTCAGCACCTTCATCCAGAAGCCCGACGTCAGCCCGTCCGTGTGGTCGCTGAACAACTTCAGCGAGGCCTTCGACCCCGCCTATACCCCCATCTTCTGGCGGACGCTCCGCATCGCCATCACCGGCACCTTCATCTGCCTGATCGTCTCGCTGCCCTTCTCCTACTGGCTGGCGACCAAGGTCAGCCCGCGCTGGCGAGGCTTCCTGCTCGGCCTCGTCCTGGTGCCGTTCTGGACGAACTTCCTGGTCCGGACCATCGGCTGGCAGCTGATCCTCGCGCCCAACGGCGTCGTCTCGGACAAGCTGCAGGACTTCGGGATCACCAACTCGCCGCTTGCGCTCCTCTACACCCAGACCGGCGTCCAGATCGGTGTCGTCTACAACTACCTGCCGCTGATGATCCTGCCGCTCTACGTGGCGTTCGAGCGGATCGATCCGGCGCTCCGCGAGGCGAGCAAAGACCTGGGCGCCAACAAGGTGAAGACTTTCCTCCAGGTGACACTGCCACTGGCCATGCCAGGGGCCATCGCCGGCATGTTGTTGGTGTTCATCCCGTTGATGGGTGACTACATCACCCCGCAGCTGCTCGGAGGCGCGAAGGGAAGCATGGCCGGTGTGCTCGTGGCCGAGCAGTTCCTCAACACCTTCAACTGGTCACGTGGCGCAGCCATGGCGGTGATCATGATCGGGTTCATTCTCGCCGCGCTGATCGTCTTCGCCATCCTGGGTCTGCTCATCCGTGCAGCGCTCCGTGCCACGTCGGCGCATCACCCTCCCGGCGGGAGCGGACGCATGAGCGGCGCGACGGTCACCAAGACCCGCTTCGACTGGCCCAAGGTCGGGCTCACGGTCTGGGGCGTCGTGGTCTTCATCTTCCTCTTCCTGCCGATCGTCTGGATCCTGGTCTACTCGTTCAACACCGGACGCATCCTCACCGACTGGAATGGTTTCGGTCTCGACGGCTACCGGGCGTTCTTCGAGAACCCCGCACCTCGAGCAGCCGTGCGGGTCTCCCTGATCGTGGCCGTCCTCTCCGCGTTGATCGCGACCTTCCTCGGATCCCTGGCGGGTGTCGCGCTGGCCAGGAGGCCTGGCAAGTGGACGGCCGGGTTCCTCATCCTGGTGGCGCTGGTCCTCGTGACCCCGGAGATCGTGGACGCGATCGCCCTGCTGCCGTGGTACGTGCTGCTGGGCCAGGACTTCAACATCCTCGCCTTCAACAGCGGCTACGTGCGCCTGATCGTCAGTCACTCGGTCTTCAGCACCGCCGTCGTCACACTGATCGTCCGCGCTCGGCTCTCCGGCATCGACGAGTCCCTCGAGGAGGCAGCCGGCGACCTCTATGCGACCCCCTTCAAGCGGTTCAGCCAGATCACCTTCCCGCTGATGCTCCCTGCGGTGCTGGCCGGTGGATTGCTCGCCTTCACTCTCAGCCTGGACAACACGGTCATCTCGTCGTTCGTCTTCGTGCAGGGAAGCACACCCTGGCCGGTCTACGTCTTCTCCTCCGTCAAGGCGTCACTGCGTCCGGAGATCGCCTCGATCTCGGCACTCATGTTCTTGCTGACCATCATCGCCATCGGGCTCGTCGGTCTGGTCCTGCGACGCGGTGGTGACTCGAGCTCGGACATCGCGGCGACGATGACCGGCACCGGCTGAGGTGAGCTCCTCACGCCCGTCCGAGACCCCGGACGAGCGTGCCGACCGTCAGCTGAGCGAGCTCCTGCAAGAGCTTCGAGTGGCGCAGGCCGGAGTTCAGATCCTCTTCGCCTTCCTGCTCGTGCTGCCGTTCCAGGGCGGCTTTGCCGGGCTGTCCACCACGCTGAAGAGCGTGTACGCGTTCTCGCTGCTGTCCGCGCTGGTCGCTGCAGCCCTGATGATCGCTCCTGTTGCCCTGCACCGCATGCTGTTCGGGCACCACATGAAGGAGGAGGTCATCAGGTCCGCCCATCTCATGGCGTCGACCGGTCTCCTCTTCCTGGCCGCATCGATGACAGGTGCGGTGTTCCTCGCCCTGGACGTGAGCATCGGGCGGCCCTTCTCGTTCGTCGCAGGGGCGGGAGCGATGGTGCTCTTCATCGGCCTTTGGTTCGTCTGGCCCTCTCGACTGCGCAGCGAGGGTCCGGCATGACGATGGGCCGGTCCAGGAGCGAACGCCCCGGACCGGCCCATCAGCCGCAGCTCAGACGGTGCCTCGCCAGGCACCGGTCTCGGTGCCTCGCTCCTCGATGAAGTGCTTGAACCGCTCGAGGTCACCTCGCACGCGCGCCTCGACGATGCCGAGCTTGTCGCCTGTCTTTTCCGCAAGTCCCTCAGGCTCGAAGTCCATCCGGAGCCCGACCCGCGTCGTGGCGGTGTCGAGCGGCTGGAAGGTGACCCGGCCGGCCTGGTGCGGCTGGTCGAGGCTCTGCCAGGCGATGATCTGGTCGGGCTCCTGCTCGACGACGCGGGCGTCGAACTCACGCGTGACGCCGGCGATGCTGGTGCGCCAGTGCAGGTGGCTGTCGTCGAGCTGTTGAACGCTCTCGACACCCTCCATGAACTGGGGGAAGTCCTCGAACTGCGTCCATTGGTTGTAGACCCGCTGCAACGGGGCACGGACGTCGACGGCCTGCTCGATGGTGGTCATCTGTTTCTCCCTTCGATGGTACGTCGCGACTACCCGGTGGTCGTCGGGTGAAACGACCGTCAGGCTCAGACCTTGTCGGCCAGCTCGTTCTTGCTCATGGAGGAGGTGCCGTCGATGCCTTCGTTGCGCGCCTGGGTCTCGAGCTCGCTGCGAGTCATCGACGTCGTTCCGGCCATGAGGTGCTCCGCGCGTACCCGCAGGAAAGCTGACCCCAGGGTCGCCTGGACCTGCTCCGGCAGCTTGTCGAGAGCGGGCAGCACGTCCGACTCCTCCTCCTCGATGTGGTGGGAGACGGCGTCCACCAGCTCCTTCAAGAGTCGGTCGAAGGTGTCGCTGTCGAGGTCGGTGTCGACGAGGCGCGCGGCGAGCCGGTCTGCCTCGACGTGCTCCTTCTGGGAGTGGGCCACCTCATCGGACGCGTCCGTCTGCTCCCGCACTGCCGGATAGACCTCAGACTCCTCGGCCCGGCTGTGCGCGGCGAGCAGCGCGACGATGGTCGGAGCCACGAGGGGCCGCTTCTCCGGGCTCTCGAGCTCGGAGAAGAGCCGCTCCATCTCGCGGTGGTCGGTCCGGATGAGGTCAGCAACGGTCATGACGTCTCCTCAAGGTACGTAGGGATGGGGCCGCTCATCGCGGCCGAAGGTCCGGCTCTTGCGCCAGGGAGCGCGTCACCGTGACCACCCGCTCGACGGTTCCGTGTTCGCCGCATATCTCGACCTGCCCGCCCCCGAGGTTGCGGACGATGCGTCGGGCACGCGCGACGGCCTCCCCCCGGTCATCGCTGCGGAACGAGACGCGCTCGGCACCTGGTGCCACGACGACCCAGCTGACGCCGTCGAATCGGACGAGACGATGCGCTGTGGTGGTCATGGAGGGCTGAATACCCGGAGGCCGCGCGGAGAAACGTCTGCCCGCTCCGCTCGCTGGCCGTCAGGAGCCCACCAGGGACGGTCGCTGTCGACCAGTCTCGGGGGTCGGCCGCGCACGAGGAGTGGAGTGCGAGCTCTCGCTGGCAGATCTCCGCGAGGGTGAGCAGGCCGGCACCGTCCGTGACGACGTCGGACGCCGTCCACGATCGCCTCGATCTCGACGTGCGTGGTGGCCGATGGGTACTGCATGGGGGCCTCCTCAGAGGATCAGGTGTTCTCCGACACATACCCGTTCGCCCTGCCGTCAATCATGCACCGGGGTTTCGGTCGAGGGACCGTGGGGAATGTCACCGGCATCGGACCAGTGCAGCCCCACAGTCGACCTTGGGAGAGAGAGATGAGCCATCACGCCACCCGGCACGACAGCGGTCCCGCCCACGGACACACCGTCGCGGCCTGGACGACCGTGACGATCGTGCTCGTGGGGTTCCTGACCTCAGGGGTCGCGGTCGTCGCCGCCGAGCCGGTGGTCTTCTGGCTCGGCTTGGGCGTCGCAGCGCTCGGTGTCTTCGCCGGGAAGCTCCTGTCGATGGCGGGGATGGGTGCCATGCCGAGCTACGAGGTGCAGGCACCCGCCGACACTTCCCTCGAGGGCCCCGACCTCACCGAACGACACGAGCCTGTGAGTGACACCCTCACGGGTCAGAGGAAGTAGAGCCGACTGAGACTCACCGAGTCGACCGGATCGGCTGTGAGCGCTCGGTCGTCGAAGGTCACCCGCGCACCGTCGGGATCGACGCGCGTTGTCCCCGTCGTGGCGTTCCGCACCATCGCGCCCAGGCCGACCTGGCGACATCCTCGGACGGGAACTGCCCGGCGGCGGGTCCCCAGGCCGGCCACGTCGCAGGCTTCGCTGACGAGTGCGACGGAGAGGTCGGCAGGCGTGGCCCCGTGGCCGCCGAACTGCGGGCCGAAGACCAGAGGATCGGCTCGATCGACGGAGGCATTGGGGTCACCAGTGACGCCCCACGCCGGGTACCCGGCTTTCAGCACCAGTGACGGCTTGGCTCCGAACCAGGCGGGGTCCCACAGCACGATGTCGGCGAGCTTTCCGACCTCGAGCGATCCGAGCTCGTGGCTGAAGCCGTGTGCGATCGCCGGGTTGATGGTGAGCTTGGCGAGGTACCGCAGGACCCGCGCGTTGTCGTGGCCGTCGTCCTCGTGGCCGGCCATCGGACCGAGGGCGCGCTTGTTCTGCGCGGCGAGTGCAAACGTGCGCGCAAAAGTCTCACCCGGCCCGTCCCATACCCTGCGCGTCCGAGGAGGTGATGGGGATCGCCCCGAGGTCGTGCAGCACGTTCTCACCCGCCATCGTGGCCCCGCGGATGCGGTCGGCCGCCATCTGCACGTCCCCTGGCAGGTCGGGCTTCAACCCATGACTGGCGATGATCATGTCCAGGTGCTCGTGCACCGCGTCGCGTCCGTAGGGGAGCGTGGGGTTGGTCGACGAGCCGATGACATTGGGGACGCCCGCGAGCTGCAGCACGTCTGGAACATGGCCCCCACCGCAGCCCTCGACGTGGAAGGCGTGGATGGTACGCCCGTCAAGGACAGCGAGCGTGTCGGTCACGGAGAGGCTCTCGTTGAGGCCGTCGGTGTGCAAGGCCACCTGGACGTCGTACTCGTCGGCTATCCGGAGGGCGGTGTCGAGGGCGCGGGCATGAGCGCCGGTGTCTTCGTGCACCTTGAACCCGCAGACGCCTCCGCGCTCGAGAGCCTCACGAAGGGGGGAGTCTCCCGACGACGAACCGCGCCCCAGGAAGCCGATGTTGACCGGCCAGTCGTCGAAGGCTCGAAACGCGTGACGCAGTGCCCACGGTGAGTTGACGCCGACTCCCCAGACCGGGCCGAACTCCTGACCGATGATGGTGGTCACCCCGGAGGACAGCGCCGCCTCCATGATGCGGGGCGACATCAGATGGACGTGGGTGTCGATCGCCCCCGCTGTGGCGATCAGACCTTCTCCGCTCACGATCGACGTGCCGTTGCCGACGACGACGTCCACACCGTCCAGAGTGTGGGGATTGCCGGCCCGACCGATGGAACTGATGCGCCCCTCGCGGATCCCGATCGAGGCTTTACGGACGCCCAGCACGGCGTCCACGATGAGGACGTTCGACACGACCACGTCGCAGGACTCCGTCGCGGCCAGCGCCTGAAGGTGCAGCCCGTCGCGGGCCGTCTTGCCAAATCCCATGAGGAACTCGTCGCCGTGCAGCTGCGAGTCGGATTCGATCTCGATGATCAGTCCGGTGTCGCCGAGGTGGATGCGGTCACCGGTCGTCGCGCCGTAGATCGCGGCGTAGTCGTCGCTCCTCACGACTCGGTCCCGGCGTCGAGGTAGCCGGTGGCGCGTGCCTTCTCGAGTGCGGCCTCCTTGGCTCCCGGGGCATCCAGAGGGCCGTCGACCAGTCCAGCGGCTCCGACGACGACCCGCTCACCCCCGATCGGCGCCAGGGGAACAGCGGTGGTGGTGTGGGGGTCGAACCTGATGGCCTCGCCGGCCGGCACTGCCAGACGCCGGCCGTACGCCGCAGCCCGGTCGAAGCGCAGCCGCGGGTTGACCTCGAAGAAGTGGAAGTGTGAGGTGACGCTGATCGGGACGTCAGAGGTGTTGTGCACCTCGAGCGTCGCGGTCGGCGCAGTGGCCGCGGGGACCTCGTCCTGGGCGGGTTCGAGAGAACCCGGCGCTGCCTCCCCATGGGGCGGACCGAGGGGCTGAGGAACGACGACCAGGCGCGTCCCGTCGTCGAAGACCGCCTCCACCCAGACCTCGGGCACCAGCGCCGCCACACCGGGCAGGACGTCGTCCGGCTGGAGCACATTGCAGCCGGCATCAACGGCGTCCCGCAGACGCTGTCCGTCGCGAGCCGCTTCGATGACCGTGGCCGCGATGAGTGCCGTGGCCTCTGGCGCATTGAGCTGGAGGCCGCGACCACGGCGACTGCGGGCGAGCTCGGCAGCGGTGAAGACGAGGAGTCGGTCTCGCTCGGTCGGGGTGAGGCGCATACCTCTGATCCAACACCTTTGGGGTAACTTTCACGGGTCACGGGGCGGAGGAAGTTCCCCAAAGATGTGCCGGGGCGGTAGCTCAGCTGGTTAGAGCAGCGGACTCATAATCCGTCAGGTCGTGGGTTCGAGTCCCACCCGCCCCACTGCGGCGTATTTCCCGGCTGATGCGTGACGTTTGGTTCCGGCTGTCCGGTGACGTGGCTTCGCCATTGGGCGACGATCGGGGATGGCTCGTCACGTGTCGCTGAGCAGGGTCAGGTCTCGGCGGACATAGCGTAGGTGGGCCCACTCCTCCTCCAAGATCACCCGAACACAGTCGCCAACGGTGGGCTGCCAGTCACCCGCCCACGGGTCGTCGCGTTCCTCGGCCAGTACATCCGGGGTGACGGTCTGCAGAAAGTCCGTCACCATTCGCTGACGTTCCGCGCGGACGGCCAGAACCTCGTCATAGGACGGTGCGTCGACGCGGAAGATGCTCATGTCGAATCCCATCGCCCCGGCGCCGGTGAAGACCTGGCCGATCTCATGGAAGGGCTCGTCCATCCGCAGGATGGCGCCGCGAAGCCAAGCATCGGTCGCGAGCACGAGGTGTCGCAGGGTCTGGGCCAATGACCACTCGTCCTTGACGTGGGCGTCGACCAGGTGTGGCGGTGTCTGTTGCACCGTCTCGGCCCACGCGGCCTGCACGGCTGTCCAGCCCTCGCGCAGACCCTCGGGTGTCTGGGCCTTCTGCAGCTCGCGGCCGGGGAACTGCCGGTTGAGCTCGGCGTCCACCAGCGGAACCACGTCGACGCCGTTGACGTAGAGGCTGCCGAAGAACAGGTCGTGGCTGTCGATGTCCAGACCGCCTACGTCGACGCTGCGCATCGTCAGACCACCGACGTCGGAGAACCGTATGGTGGCGCCCTTGAAGCTGGTCTTGATGAACGTCGCGCCTTCAAACTCTGTCGTGTCGGAGAATGTCGTCATCGCCTCAGTATGTCGCCCTGATGAGGTCCGTCGAGACCTCGTCGTAGGAGCTCACCATTGCCCGGTGGGAACCTCGTGCGAGAGGGTGGGGCACATCTCACAGGAGGCGAGATGACGCAGTCGCGCTTGGAGGCGGTCTACGGGGCCAGCAGCAGGGACGAGCTGTCGGACGCGTACGACGCGTGGGCAGCGTCCTATGACTCCGACATGGCGGAAGTCGGGTATCGCCACCCGGCTATCGCCTTGGCCCTGCTGTGCCGGCACCTGCCCGCGGGGTCGGCGCCGATCCTGGACGCGGGCGCGGGCACCGGGCTCGTGGGTGAGCTCCTCGGCACGGTGGGCTATCCCGAGGTCGATGCCCTCGATGCATCCGAGGGGATGCTGGCGGTGGCCAGCCGAAAACGCGCGTACCGCGAGCTGCACCACGGTTTCCTCGGTGAACCGCTCCCCTTCGAGAGTGCTCGCTATGCGGCAGCTGTGAGTACAGGGGTCTTCACTGCTGGACATGTCGGGGTAGAGGGACTTCCGGAGCTGTTCCGGGTGGTCCGGCCAGGTGGTCTGATTGTGCTGTCGGTCAAGGTCACGGTGTGGGAGTCGGGGGTCGAGGAATTCCTGCGCACAGGTGAGCACGAGGGCGTCGTCGTGCCGGTCGAGGTCACGCCCCCGTACGAGTCGATGCCCGCGGGCGAGGAGACGTCTCCCTGTGTCGGAGTCGTGTGCCGCGTCGCTGTCCCGTGATTCGCGAACGTCCCGGGTCCTCGACTGCTCGAGGACCCGGGACGCTGCCCTGACTAGTCGAGCGGCTGGAAGTTGTGCGCGAGCACCCAGTTGGCACTCCGCTTGGCGATGACCGCTCCGTCGTCGGTGGCGCTGCGGAAGTGGATTCCTGCCCAGACGCGACCGTTGCCTACGTCCGCGGTCAGCGCACGTGGCGTAGCAAACGTCCGGCTGCCGAGTCCGGTGACGCTCGGAATGGTGAAATCGATCTGCTGCGTTCCGAGGAACCGTGCCACAACCAGCCCTATCGAAGGCGTGATGCACGAGTGGGCGCTCGGGTACTCAGGATGGTTCGGCGTCCCGAGCAGGGGAGTCCACGCCGGATCACCAGCGGTGTCAGCGTTGCCATCGCTGTCACCGGCACGAATCGCGGTTATCGGGCGCCAGAACCGGAAGTGGTACTTGGCGTCGAAGCAGGCGATGAACGCGTCACCCACCGTCACGTCGGCCATGGCCATGAAGCGGGCTGCCTCGAAAAGGTCGAGGTCGTGCTGCTGGACGAACAGCCGGAGTGCCGCATGCGCCTGCGGCACCGGTGGCTCTCCCCAGAAGCGGGCTACCAGCGTCTGATACTCGTCCCGCGGACCGCCACTTGCGACTCCCATGGTCTTGGTCTCGTTGAAGTCCCGAGCCCATCGGTCGCTGTCGAGCGAGGGTGGGCCGGCCGGACGGAACTGGTCATTCGACTTGAGGGTGAACGGGCGCATGTTTACCAACGACAGGCCCAGCGGAGGCGTCGTCGCGGTGGGGATCCACTCACCAGGAGCGGTGCCGATCGGCGGTGGTGTCGTTGGCGCGAGGAACCCGTCGCCGCCACGTTCCTCCAGCAACTGTTCGGTGACCTCCGCCCCCGCCTCTATTCCTGCGGTCTCGGCCGGTCCATCCGGAATGGCGGCAAGTGAATTGGCGTATGCCGGGTCGATGATCGTTGCAGCCTGGGCCGGCAGGAAGTGGACGAGGACGTCATGGGCCGCGGTGGCCACGGCTGCTTCAGCGGACGCTCCGGGGGCGGCCTGAACGTCAGTGGTGAAGGACTTGTGAGTGGGGTTGACCGCCATGGCCGCGTCGTACATCGCGATGCCGACGTACGCGAAGAGCACATGGCCATCAGGTGCAGACAGTGGCACGGCGGATATCGCCTGCTGGGCGACGGCGTCCCAGGTAACGACCGTGGTATTGGGCGGGGGCGTGGGCGGCGCTGCAGTAGCGGGTGCGACGACGAGGCTTGCCCCGATCAGGACAGGAATCGAGGCCGCAACGGTAAGTCGGGAACGTAGGTGCACCCTGGCAAACTGCCGTCGAGGTGGTTGCCTGTGCGGGCTTTCTCGTTCAGTGAGAATGGCCATGGTTGCTCCTGAGGTGGTGGGAGGCGGTCAAACATGGAGACCGCAGGGATCGCGGCGTTCGCGAAGCGTTCGTCACTCTGTTCAGTCGTTTCAGCCGTCTCTTAGGTTGACCGCGGAATCGAGTCGCCTCACCGGCCTGCCCAATTTGCGCCGTATGAGGGGATCCGCGGGATGATGGCGTGTCCGCAACGCTTGGAGCTGCTTCGATGCCCTTCGCCACGAACGCTCGCGATCAGAGCCAGGTGTACTTCGAGGATGACGGCGGCGGTGGCGTGCCGCTGGTCATCCTGGGCGGATTCCTGGACCCGGTCGAGCTCGTCCGACGCGCTCCGATCGCCGTGGCACTCCGGGACCTCACTGACGAGTTCCGGCTCATCTTCATCGATCATCGGGGCCACGGCCGGAGCGCCAAGCCCCATGACCCCCAGGCGTATGCCATGCCGCTGCGGGTCGCTGACGTGTTGGCCGTGCTGGATGCGCTGGACATTGAGCGAGCGCACTTCGTCGGTATCTCGTGGGGCGGAAGGCTCTGCTTCGGCCTGGGTGAGCTCGCGTCGGAGCGGGTGCTTTCGCTGGTGATCATGGGTCAGCAGCCGTACGCCATGAATCCGGACGGGCCGCTCGCCCGCGTGGTGAGAGAAGCCCTGGCCGGCGCTGATGAAGGTGCGATGGAGGCGCTCGTCGAGTCCTTCGAGTCGATCGCCGGACGCTACCCCGAAGCCGTCCGGGCCACGTACCTCGCCTCTGATCCCGCGGCGCTACGAGCCGCGTCGACGGCAGCCATCGGTGAGGGAGCGGTCAGCGAGGACCTGCGCGCCTGGGAAGTCCCCTGCCTCATCTGTGTCGGAGCCCAGGATGTGGACTTCTTCGAGCAGGCGCAACAGGCGGCGGCGGAGATTCCCCATGCGGAGTTCGTGTCGATCCAGGATGAGGACCACCTGGGTCTGGACACGGCCAGCGTTGATCCTGTCCTCCGTGTAGCACTACCGATGCTGCGGAGCAGCGCCCCCGGCCGGTGACCGAAGGCGCCCCAACCCTGGGTTGCCGCGGACGGAGTACTCGCGGGTTGTCAGGCGGGCGAGGAAACGTGGTCCGAACCAGCGTTCGCTGCAGGGTCGGAGGAGTGGTGGAGCCCTCGTCTTCCGGGTCAGTTACTCGCACCCGCTCCTGCGCGCTCAGTAGCTGCCGTAGACCTTCACCCTGGTGCCGATCGGCGACTCCTCGAAGATGTGCAGGATGTCGGGCCTCCACGTGCGGACGCACCCGTGACTGGCCGGATACGGATGGACCAGGTCGTTGCTGGCCGAACCATGAAGGGCGATCGCCGGTCGTTCTGGCAGGAAGAACATGGGGTTCAGCATGTAGGCGCCTGGATAGAGGGTGCTCTCCACCCAGCCATCCACCTTCCGGAAGATGTGGCCCGTGGCGCTCGGGGTCTCGTAGCCGGGCGCGCCCGAGGAGACCCAGACGACTCGCCGGAACTTGTGGTTCTTCACCTGGAACAGCACCTGACAGGTCTTGTTGACGTACAGGCCGTCCGGACGTCCAGGTCGCGGGAGCTTGCTGTGGTGCATCACGGACGCCACGAGCCGTTTGCTCAGACCCTGCCGGCTCGGCTTCTGACCGGTCATGTCGCGCCAGGCGCAGAAAGCCTGCTTCGACCGCGCGTCGACCACACCGTCCACCTGGCCGACGGGTACGCCGAGCGCATCGAGGTGGCGCTCGACGACGAACGCCCTGTTACCGACAACCACCGAGAACCGTTCGGAGTTCGCACGGGCCACACGGCAGGGCCCGCCACTGCACATGGCGGGGGGCTTGGACAGCCGCAGGACGTGCTTCCCGGTCTTGCTGAAACGTATCGACAGCCGGTAGCGAGCCCGGTTCACCGGGTCTCCCGACGAGTCCCTGACCTGGCGGAGCTGGGTACTGGCTCGGGTCTTCCAGCCACGTTCGGTCAGCTCCTGCAGACGAATGGCACCGAGCTTGGAGGCGGGATACCCCGGAGTGACGGTCCCCGACACCACCACCTTCTCGTCAGGGCCGACGAGTGCACGGGCCTTGGGCTTCGGCACCCGGAACCGGGTGCTCGGGTTGCCGAGGACGTCACGGTCGAACCGGACGCCGGGGACGTCGGGAGCGGTCAGGGTGATCTCCGCGGGGTCTTGACCGGGACGCGTCCATGGCCACGGAGAGGTGAAGCGGCCGCGTGAGTTGCTCCGGTCGACCAGCCGGCCGGTGTCGCCGCTCTGGCGAACGAGTCGCACGGCGACGCCTCGGACCGGATCGCCGCTGTCGGCGAAGACCACGCGTCCGACCGCCTCGGCGCCGGAGACCTTGCCGGCACGAAGCCGGTTCGGATTCTGCGAGACGGACTTCAGGACGGGCTTATCGGAGCCGTGGACGACGATGTCGGTGGACAGCGGCTGCGAGGCACACGGGGTGTTGGTGACACAGACTCGAACGCGCGGGGCATGCGAGCCGTCCATGAAGGACGCCAGCACGACAGTGGCCTCCCACGTCCCTGTCGTCAGGTTCCCGCTGACGAGAGAGGCTCGCTTGGCGGCGAACGGGACGCTGCTCGTCGTGTCGATGACCTTGGGGGGGCGTGCTTGCTCGGTGCCGCTGTCGACCTCGAAGGTGAGGGTGACCTCGTCGACGTCGAGCTGGGACAGGGACACCGGGGCAAGGGGCGGGGTGAGGTCATCGACCACGATCGTCGCCGCGTTCGCGGCGGTAGGGGTGGTGACCAGGGCGGCGGTCATCGTCAGGCTGCTGACGAGCAGCAGAGGGGTGCGGCGAGCAACGTGGAATCTCACGCTCCCAGGCTAATGCCAGTACTGTGCGTCTCCGAGGGTCCTAGGTCCACGAGCTGGTGCGTGTCCCCTCCTCGAGCGATCACTAGGGAGCGAAGTGTCGTCGGCTGACTCCGTGGGGCGGGCGTACCTCCACGTCGGAGCACCCAAGGCGGGCTCGACCTTTCTGCAGGAGACGCTGTGGGCCAACCGTCCCGCCCTGCAGGACGCCGGCGTGGCCGTCCCGGGGGTCGGTTCCTTCGAGCACTACCGCGCCAGCAAGGACCTCCGGGGGGACGAGTTCGACCCACGCGAGCCGGGCGGTGACGGGACAGGCAGCTGGGACCAGTTCACGCGCAAACTCCATCAGCGACGGGAACCGGTCGCGGTGCTGTCCGACGAGCTGATGTGCGGCCTCTCGACCGAGCAGATCGAGCGAGCCGTCGCGTCCTTGGCTCCTCGCGAGGTACACGTCGTCTACGTGATGCGAGGTCTGCAGGGACTCCTGCCCTCCTACTGGCAGGAGCTCGTCAAGCACGGCGGGAAGCGGCCCTATGCGAAGTGGGTGCGCGCGGTGCTCGCTGATCGTGAACGCCCCTTCTGGCAGCTGGAGGATGCCGCGTCGGTCATGGAGCGGTGGGCGGCTCGGGTGCCCGCCGAGCGCCGACACGTGATCACCCTGCCCACCGATGGGGCGGGCCACCAGGAGCTCTGGCGGCGCTTCGCGTCCGTCCTCGGCGTCGAGCAGCTTCCCGTGAGCTTTCCCGAGGCTCCGAGCAACCGGTCACTCGGGCTGGCGGAGACGGAGCTGCTCCGAAGGCTCAATGTCGAGATGGGTGGGTCCATGGAGCGGTGGCACCGCAGCTCGCTGTTCCGGGAGGTGCTGTCCACCGAGATCCTGGGTGCCTCGTCGGGGTCTGGTGTCCCTGCGCTGCCCGACGATCTCGTCGCGGAGGTCGAGGCGCGGCAGGGAGAGATCGTCGAGAGTCTCGAGGCGGTCGGCTGCGAAGTCGTCGGTTCCTTCGACGACCTGCGTTCTCGCCGAAGTGACGCTGCGGCACCACTTCCAAACGACGCTGAGGTGCTCGATGTCGCCGTGCGCGGGATTGCGGGGCTCCTCGACGAGATGGCAGAACGTCAGGAGGCGACGCGACGCTCGCCGACGACGCGGGTGCTGGAGTCGGTCCTCCGGCGCAAGTCCCTGGCCCGCGCCCTGGCGGCCATGGAAGGCCGGTCTGCGCGCCTCGACTCGATCGTCGCGAAGCAGGCAGGAGACGCCCGGGATCGTCTGCGGGGGCGGCGCCCCAAGAACCACCGCTAGCGGCGTCAGAAGCCGGCGACCTGGAGGCCCAGCAGGGCTCCCAGCTCTTCGCACGACGCCAGACCCTCGCGCGTCGGTGCACCTACCAGCGAGACGTCAGCGGCCACCTGCTTCCACTGCATGCCTCCGGTGATCTTGTGGATCGCCCGCAAGGCGCCTGCCGTGTCGTCATTGCCGTGCACGTACACGCCGTAGGGGAGCCCGACGGTCACCTCGAGACACGGGTAGTAGACCTGGTCGAGGAAGTGCTTGAGCGCCCCCGACATGTACCCGATGTTGGCCGGTGTGCCCAGGATGACCCCGTCCGCTGCGAGGACGTCGGCAGGCCCCGCTGAGAGGGCAGCGCGCACCTCCACGGACACCCCAGTCACCTCCGGGTGCCTGGTGCCGCGCAGAACCGCCTCGAGCATGTCCTGGACCGCGGGAGAAGGGGTGTGCTGCACCACCAGCAGGGTCGGCATGCGCCCCATCGTGCCGTACCTCACCCAAGGGGCGCCGAGTTGGAAAGGTCCGAGCGTTCGCTGTCCTCGTGCGGCTGCCATCGGTTAGCGTCAAGGCCCAGGCAAGGCACGTCGCGAAGAGGAGCCCCATGACGGTCGAGTACCAGGTCACCAACCCGGCAACGGGCGTGGTCGAGAAGAAGTTCCCGACGGCCAGTGATGCGGAGATCGCGTCAGCCATCGAGCGCTCAGACCGGGCATTTCGCTCGTGGAGCGAGACAGAGGTGGACGCCCGGGCGGCGCTGATCCATCGAGTGGCCGACCTCTACGTGGAGCGGGCCGAGGAGCTGGCTGCCCTGATCACCCGCGAGATGGGGAAGACCGCTGCGGAGGCGGTCGACGAGGTCGAGTACTCGGTCGACATCTATCGCTACTACGCCGACCAAGCGGCGACCCTGCTGGCGGACGAGCCGCTCGAGTCGACGTCCGGCGGCAAGGCATTCGTGCGGAAGGCTCCCATCGGTCCGCTGCTGGGGATCATGCCGTGGAACTACCCCTACTACCAGGTCGCACGGTTCGCGGGCCCGAATCTGATGGCGGGGAACACGATCCTGCTCAAGCACGCCCCGCAGTGCCCGGAGTCCGCGCTTGCGATGGAGCAGATCTTCCGCGACGCGGGTCTGCCCGACGACGCGTACATCAACCTCTTCGCCAGCAACGAGCAGGCGGCGACGATCATCGCGGACCCACGCGTCCGCGGCGTGTCGGTGACGGGCAGCGAGCGTGCCGGAACCGCGGTCGCGTCACTGGCCGGCCAGTACCTCAAGAAAGTGGTCCTCGAGCTCGGGGGCTCCGACGCCTTCATCGTCCTCGACACGGACCGGCTCCCTGAGGTGGTGAAGGACGCCGTCGGCGCCCGCATGGAGAACGCCGGTCAGGCATGCAACGCGGCCAAACGCTTCATCGTCACCGAGTCCCACTACGACGCCTTCGTCGAGCAGATGACCGCCGAGATGGCACAGCTCACAGTGGGCGACCCGACGGACCCGGGCACCTCGTACGGTCCGCTGTGCTCCGAAGCGGCAGCGAACGGCCTGATGGCGCAGGTGCAGGACGCCATCGACAAGGGGGCGACCGTCCGCACCGGAGGCCGTCGCCTCGACCGTCCAGGTGCCTTCGTCGAGGCAACCGTCCTCACCGATGTCACACCCGAGATGCGGGCCTACTACGAGGAGCTCTTCGGACCCGTCGCCGTGGTCTACAAGGTGAAGGACGCCGAAGAGGCCCTCGCTCTGGCGAACGACTCGCCCTTCGGTCTCGGCGGCGCGGTCTACCACACCGATCCCTCGGTGGCGCTGGACGTCGCCAACCGACTCGACACCGGAATGGTGTGGGTCGAACGAGCCGCAGGGTGGCGGGCCTGAGCTGCCCTTCGGCGGGACGAAGCGCTCAGGTGTGGGCCGGGAGCTCGGCCCGTACGGCATTGACGAGTTCATCAACCGCAAGCTCATCCACGTGCCTGCCGGAGACTGACCGCCGGATCGGCGGTCTGCGGCCCCGGGTCGTCCGGCCCTGCCCCGGGCCCCTCGATGCTGTGAGCATCAGGGTGGAGGCAAGTAGCCGATGGGTACGGCGATCCCTGCAGTCAACGAGGGCGGTGTGACACCGCACCCGTCGGGGTTGGCGCGCGTCGCGCGGGTCCTGGCAGCGACAGCGGTCCTCGCGCTCGTGGTGGGCGCGTGGGTCTTCGGGGTGCCGAGCAGCGGTGAGTTCGGCTACGCCGAGACCTTGGTGCAAGCAGCGGTGCTGGCTCTGTACGTCGTCGGGCTGCTGGTCAGTCTGCGCTGGCTGGCCACGGGGGCGACGGTGATGGCCGTGACGGCGGTCGGGGTGGGTGCGCTGTCGGCCGTCCAGCTGCGTCCCCTCCAAGGACTCCTCGTCGCACTGGCCCTCTTCCTGCCGTCCATGCTGCTGTGGTGGATCTGGCGGCGGACCCGCGGACCCGTTGCCGTGTCCCTGCTCGCTCTGGGCCTCGCCACGCTGCTCGCCGCCGGATGGGCGGGGTCCGACGCGATCTTCACCTACTTCTACGGACCCAAGGCGCCCGTGTCGCCGACTGTTGCCCTACCCGCGGACGTCGTCGACTGGATGTGGTCGGGAGGGCTGACACCTCATGCTGCGGTGGTCGTGGCCAGGCTCGTCGACGACGAAGGGTCGGCGACCCTCGAGGTGAGCTCCTCGGACGGTGCCGACGTCACGTCGGTCGAGGTCGTGACGGAGGATCCCGCAGCGGACCCCTCCGTACGGCGCTTCACGGTGACCGGCCTGCAACCTGGCCATGACTACTCGTACACCGTGGTGGTGGACGGCCACGCCGACGACACCCGCGGGAACGGAGAGCTCTCGACGCCCCTGCGGGGAACCCAGTCGTTCAGCTTCACCTTCGGTTCGTGCGCACGCCTCGACTCCAACGCCGCAACCTACGACGCCATCGGTGAGGCGGACCCACTGTTCCACCTGGTCACCGGAGACTTCTTCTACGGCGACATCGCCGACGACAACGTCACCACCTATGGCCGGGCCTATGGCCGCCAGCTGACGCCTGGTGCGCCCGCCCAGCTCTTCCGGCAGGTGCCCGTCGCGTACATGTGGGACGACCACGACTTCGGACCGAACGATGCCAACCGGTTGTCGCCGTCCCGGGACGCCGCATGGACGTCCTACAGAACCTACGTGCCGCACTACGGGCTCGGCGACCGGGAACAGAGCGGTCCGGCGTACCAGGCCTTCACCATCGGACGGGCCCGCTTCGTGCTCACGGACCTGCGGTCCGAGCGCGACCCGGCCACTGAGCCGGACACCCCGGACAAGACGATGCTCGGTGACGAGCAGCGGGCATGGCTGGAGAACGAGCTGCTTCAGGGAAGCCGACGGTATCCGGTCGTGTTCTGGGTCTCGAGCGTTCCGTGGATCGTCGATCCGGCCGGCGCAGGGGACAGCTGGGGTTCGTACTCCTATGAGCGCGAGTCGATCTCGCAGTTCCTCGACGACCGCAAGATCGACAACGTGGTCATGCTCGCCGGCGACGCGCACATGCTGGCCGCCGACGACGGCACCCACAGCAACTACGCCCACCCGGATCAGCTGGGCTTCCCTGTCCTGCAGGCTGCACCGATCGATCAGCACGTCAGCACCAAGGGTGGCCCCTACAGCGAGGGTGTCGTGGCCGAGCCGGGTCAGTTCGGACTCGTCACGGTCTCCGACAGTGGAGGCAGCGTGCGGGTGCACTTCGAGGGACGCAACGCCTTCGGCGAGACCGTGCTCAGCTATCGCTGGGTCGCACCGGCTCCGTGAGGGTGGTCTGCACGTCGAGCAGCGCCACCGTCCGACGATCGAGCACCGCGTCGGTCAGGCAACCCTCGAACCGCGCGGCGCCGAACCGGTCGAGAACAGGTTGGACGACCACGGTGCCCGTGTCGCCGGAGGTCGCACGCACCTCGAGGATGCTCAGCTCGTCGACGTGTGCCCGATCGCGGCAGAACTGTGCCAAGGTCGTCACGCTGTCAGCCACGTCGACGTGGACGTTCCGGCCCTCGACCTCGAGGACGTAGGTGCGGGTACCGGCCAGTGGCGTCTCCTCGCGGGTCGTCAGCCGGTGACGCGCGACGACGACGACCGCCCCCACCACCACCAGGATCACCACGAGCAGTCCAGCGAGGACGCTCTCCGGAACCGTGCGAACTGGCCGCTGCCGGCCCGGGCTCGACGGGCCCACCACGAAGGCGACGAGACGCTCGGCGGCGGCCGCGATCAGCGAGAGCGCGACGCCGAATCCGAGCAGCACGGGCAAGAAGATGTGCGTCTCCTGGTCCGGCTCGGTCCAGGAGAACGGTCGCGAGGGCGCGACGGACGCCGGCGCGGCCTGCCCGCTCGCCGGGGCCGGCGCGGCGGACATCTGGGCGATGCGCCGAAGCACGAGCTGGGTGGAGAAGACGATCAGGGAAGCGAGGAAGAAGACGCCGGCCACCTGAGCCCGCTCCCACTCCCACCGCCACAGGTAGAGGAGGACGTAGAGACCGGAGGTCGCGAGGACGACCAGGAGCAGCACTCGTCCGAACACCGTGACGGCACGCAGAACGGTCATGAGGTCACCTCCGCCGACACGGAGAAGACCTCGCCGGTCCGCCCGTCGACGACAACGCGTTCGCCGACCGGGAACTGGTGCAGGGCGTCATGGACGGCGACGACGGTGGGGACCTGGTACTCGCGGGCAAGGATGGCGAGGTGGGACAGGGTCGAACCGGACTCGGAGACCAGTCCGCTCAGCCCCGGCAGTCGTGCCGCCAGCGTCGGGTCGAGGGTGCGCACGACGAGCACCCGACCCTGGGAGGACTCGTCCGCCTGACTGTTGGGCTCGACGGCGTCTGCATGCACCACCGTGCCGACACCGCGTCCACCCCCGGCGCCCACGCCGCCGTGCGGGCGGGCACCCCTCCGCTCGACGGGTACCGCCGTGCCGTCGTCGCCGAGCTGGAAGTGCGTGGGCAAGGGGGGGCCGGGGCGCAGCGTCATCCGATGCGCCAGGTCGTCGGGCCTCGAGCCACCCAGCAGCAGGGGTTGAAGCTCGTCCAGCTGCAGCCACGCGACGGAGTCTGCCGACGGCAGGCGGCCGACCGCGGCGAGCCGGTATCCGATTTCGACGCACAAACGCGCCTGAAGCTCTTGGACCCATCGCACGCGCAGGCGGAGGAGCTCACGCAGGCCAGGCGGGCTCGGCGGCGCAGCGGGTGGTGACGGTGCTGGGTCCGGCAACGGCATCGGAGTGCCGACTCGTGGAGGCACGAGCGTCAGGACCACGGGATCGTGGTGGACGACGGCCGAGTCGGTCAGCCCGACGGCACGCCCGCGGCTCAGGGCATCGAGTGCGGCGGCGCCGAGACTCCCACTTTGCCGGCCGGTCAGAGACGCCGCGAGGACCTCGTGCGTGTGCAGGTCGACCAGGAGCGCTCGAAGCGCGTCGAGCAGCGGCGGGAACTGGTCGTCCGACATCTCTGAGGGTGCTGGGACGGAGGCCAGCAGCTCGTCACTGCGGGCCATCAGGGCCGAAGCGTCATCGGTGAGTCGAGCGCGCAGCGTGCCGATGCGCCAGGCCGCCGCAAGCCGACGTGCCGGTGGACGGGGGTCGATCCAGTGCCATCCGTGGGGCCGGCGGTCGAGGTAGCCGAAGAGCTCCAGATCCACAGCCGCCCAACCCTGCACAGCCAGAACGACGGGGGACTCGGACAGGACGCGATGGGGAGTGACGCCAACCCGGGCCAGCGCCGTGGAGATGCCCGCTCTCATGGGAGTGAGCCAGAGATCGCTCTCCAGCGGCCGAAGAGGGAAAGGGAAGGTCTCGGCGACCGGGCCGGGGCCGAGGACCGGACCTTCGACGCGAGCCGCCCGCGTCGTCACCGGGCGTGTCTGGAGGAGGACGAGCCGACCGCGCGGGTCGACAGCCCATTCCACGTCCTGCGGCGCCCCGTACTCGCGCTCGAGGTCACCGGCGAGCAGGCTGAGAGCTCGGCACTGGCTCCGGTCGAGCAGGCCCCGGTGACGCGTGCCCCGTCTCACCGGGACGCCGTCGACGGCGACCACCCGACCAGTGAGGTTCAGGCTGATGCGCTCAGCGGTCACCTGTCCGCTCACCAGCCGGTCAGGGCCACCCGAGACGGCTTCGACGACCAGGCGTCCCTCCACGCCCGTGACGGGATCGATGCCGAACATGACGCCGCTGACGAGCGGGTCCAGCTGAGGCTGGATGAGCACGGCCATCGGGGCCGCTGCGAGGTCGGGTCGTGATGCCGAGCGGCGGACGGTCTCCACTGCGGCCACCAGCTCACTCTGAGAGGTGACATCGAGGACCGAGCGGAACTGCCCAGCCATCGACGACGATCCCACGTCCTCGATGGTCGAGGAGGAGCGGACGATGAGCGGATGAGGGGCCAGGGCCTCCCGGACGACAGTGAGCTCTGCGTCCAGCTCGGAAGCGGACGGAGCGTCGGTCGGAAGGATGTACCCGGGGAGCACCGGAAGCCCTGCCGCCAGCGCGCGGGCGAGGTTGGCGCCTTTGGCCCCCGCCACGACAACGTTGGCGGCGCGCGGATCGGACAAGGGCAGAGCGTGGTGCAACTCAGCCGTCTCGGACCGAGCACCGTCGTGGCGCACCTGCGTCATGGCAGACCGCCTCTCTCCACCTCCCAGGATTCCGTGTCAGGGGCTGGGCGGGCAGGGACCTTGGCCCCGGCCGATCTGCCGCAGCACCTTCTACGGTGGAAGAGTGACGGGTTGGCGTGACCGCCTCGAGCAGGTCTCCTTCGCCGCGTCCGCCGTGCTGCTGGCACTGGGCGGCGCGGCCTGGTTGCTGGACGAGCGAACCATCGCGTCCGGCGTGTGGCTGGCAGCCACCGGGTTCGGTCTTCTCCTGTCCACGGGCTGGCTCTGGCAGGGAATGCGCGCTGGCCACGTCGGTGTCGACGTGGTGGCGTGGCTGGCCCTGCTCGGCACGATCGTCGTGGACGAGCCGCTGGCCGGCGCCATCATCACACTGATGCTGACCACTGGTCGGTTGCTCGAAGCCCGGGCCGAGGCCCGCGCGAAGCGTGAGCTCACTCTGCTCGTCGCCCGTGCCCCTCGGTCAGCGCGTCGACGCAATGGCGACGAGTTCGACCTCGTGCCCGTCGAGCAGGTGGCTCGTGGCGACCGGCTGCTTGTGGCCGGCGGCGAGGTGGTGCCCGTCGACGCACGTCTGCTGGCCGCAGCAGTCTTCGACGAGTCATCGCTCACGGGCGAACCGGACCCGGTCGAGCGACCGGCCGGCGACGAGGTGCGCTCGGGCGTCGTCAACGCGGGAGCACCCGTCGAGATGCTGGCCACCACACCGGCGGCCGACTCCACCTACAGCCAGATCGTCCGACTGGTGGAGCAGGCCCAGGCAACGTCGGCTCCCTTTGTACGGATGGCCGACCGCTTCGCGGCGCTCTTCGTCCCCTTCACGCTGGTCGTGGCGGGAGCCGCTTGGTGGATGTCAGGGGACGCGGTTCGAGCGGTGGCGGTGCTGGTCGTCGCGACACCGTGCCCCCTGCTGCTTGCTGCACCGATCGCGATCATGTCGGGGCTCTCCCAGGCTGCACGCAAGGGCGTCATCGTCAAGGGCGGAGCGGCGCTGGAGCAGCTGGCACAGGGCCAGGTGCTGCTCTTCGACAAGACGGGGACTCTGACGGCCGGGCATCCGGTGGTGGCGGAGATGGTCACGGCGGGGCCGGACACCGAGCGTGCCGAAGCCCTGCGGCTGGCGGCCTCGCTCGATCAGGTCTCCCCCCACGTGCTGGCCAGCGCCATCGTCGACCACGCGCGTCGGCAGGGCCTCGACTTGGTCGTGCCTTCTGACGTGAAGGAGAGCCACGGCTATGGCGTGGAGGGCAGGGTCGAGGGCCATCTCGTCCGTGTCGGCCGCCTCGGCTGGATCAGTCCGGGCGACGCCGATCCATGGCTGCATCGCGTCGCGCGACGGGCCAGTCTCGAAGGTGCCATGACGGTGTTCGTCAGCGTGGACGAGGCGCCGGTCTGTGCGTTCCTGCTCAGCGATCCCTTGCGTCCCGACGCGCATCGGATGCTGCGGATGCTGCGCGCTGCAGGACTCGAGCGTGTCGTCCTCGTGACGGGTGACCGGGCGGATGCCGCCGAGTCGGTCGGTCGGTTGGTAGGGGTGGACGCGGTGCACGCCGAGACCGACCCCCGGGAGAAGGTCGACGTCGTCCGTCGCGAGGCGGAGCGCGGGACGACGGTCATGGTGGGCGACGGCATCAACGATGCACCCGCCCTGGCGGCCGCATCGGTCGGCGTTGCGATGGCCGCCCACGGCAGCACCGCATCCTCGGAGACCGCCGACGTCGTGCTCACCGTCGACCGGGTCGACCGGTTGGCCGACGTGGTGACGATCGCCCGCAGGTCGCGGAGCATCGCGCTCCTGAGCGTCGTCATCGGCATGGGGCTCTCCGGTGTCGCCATGCTCTTCGCGGCAGCAGGACTCCTTCCGCCGACCCTTGGGGCGCTCTCTCAAGAAGTCATCGATGTCGTCGCGATCCTTGTGGCCCTGACGGCTCTTCGTCCTCCAGCACGACTGCTGCCGGAGGTCAGCGCGGCCGATGCCGCCGTGGTGCGGCGCCACCTGTCCGACCACCAGGCGGTGCAGCACACCGTCGAGCGCGTACGTGCGGTGGCCGACGGACTGGCCGCCGGGGACGTCGACCGGGGCCAGGTCCGTGCCCTGGTCGACGAGCTCGAGGGCGAGCTGGTGCCGCACGAGCTCGCCGAGGAGGGTGAGCTCTACCCGGTCATGTCCGCCGCCCTCGGCGGTGACGAGGTCCTTGCCGGACTCAGCCGTACCCACGCCGAGATCCAGCACCAGGTCCTCAGGCTCCGGCGCCTGGTGGACGCCTGGGGGCCCGGTTGTGTCGACGAGGACGATGTCATCGAGCTGCGTCGACTGCTCTACGGGCTGTACGGGGTGATGCGACTGCACAACGCGCAGGAGGAAGAGGAGCTCTACAGCCTGGTCGATGCCGCAGACCGGTGAGGGTCTTTTGGTCCTGGGGTGCAGTCGTCGCGACCATCAGGATTGAGGTGTGACCAGTCGAGCGCGTGCTCATCCGTTCACCGGCCGGCGTTCTGGCTTCGACGTCATCCGACAGGTCCGTTGGATCGCCGTGGCCGTTGCTTCGGTGCTGATCGTCGGCACGGTGGGGTTCATCCTGCTGGGGCTCTCGCCGTTGGACGCCGCCTACACCACGGTCTTCACCGTCACCACGGTCGGCTTCCGCGAGCCCTACGAGATGGACACCGCGGGGAAGCTCTTCATGGTCGTGCTGATGCTCGGTGGCATCGGCACCGTCTTGTACTCGTTGACGCTGCTCGTCGCCATCTTCATCGACGGGCACGTCAGCACGTTGTGGGAGGGCCGTCGGATGCAGCGATCGATCGATCAGCTCGAAGGTCACGTCATCGTGTGTGGCTACGGACGCGTAGGACGGGCCAGCGCCCACCAGCTCGCCCGAGAGGGGCGTCAGGTCGTCGTGGTCGAGGTGGATCAGGACCGGCTGGCTGACTGTCCGTACCCGTTCGTGGAGGGAGACGGGACCGATGACGACGTGCTGCGTCAGGCGGGGATCGGGACGGCCCAGGCGCTGGTGGCCACCCTGGAGAACGACGCCGACTCGCTGTTCGTGACATTGAGTGCCCGTGCGCTCAACGAGGACCTGCTCATCATCGCTCGGGCGCGGACCGAGGAGGCGGTTCCGAAGTTCGAGCGGGCGGGCGCAGACCGAGTCGTGAACCCGCAACGGCTGGGCGGTGACCGGATCGCGGCATCCGCACTGCAACCCCACGTCGTCGACTTCCTCGACGTCGCCATGCACGATGCGGGCATGGAGTTCCGTCTGGAGGACTTCGAGGTCGCGCAGGGCTCGGCCTTGGCGGGCATGACGGTTCGGGAGGCGCGTGTACATGAGGGAGGAGGTGCGCTGCTTCTCGCCCTCCGTGACGCTCAGGGCCAGTTCGTCACGAACCCACCGGCCGAGCGGGTGATCGGGCCCGGTGACGCTGTCATCGCGATCGGGACGGCGACACAGCTCGCCAACCTGCGACTGGCAGGTGGGGGTTAGACCCTCAGCAGAAGGGTCCGCACCCGTTGGTCTCGGTGTCCATCCCCTTGTACAGCGGGACGTGGACCCACCGTTCTCCCGCCTTTCCGCGCAGCCGGATCTTGCGGAGCGCCACGTTGTTGGCATCCGAGCCCTCGGCCAGGACGTCGTCGGGATTGGCCGACACCTGGATGAAGTAGACCCCGTTGGGCAGGTCGGTGATGTCGAACGACTGCCCCGGACGGTACTGGGTGTAGGTGTCGCCCCAGCCGGTCTCGAGAACCTCACGGATCCACAGCGAGTCGGACTCCCCGCAGGCGGTGCCGAGATCGGTGAGCCACGGGTCCCACTCCGCCTTGTCGACGGTCAGGTCGATCGGGTCGGTGGGGGCCAGGCAGAAGGCCTCCTTGCCGCTGTCGACGATCAGCTGACGGTCTGCGTCGAGCAGCGAGTACGAGGCGAAGTCACGGAAGTGCCAGTGGTCGTGGCCGTCTCGGTTGTCGTACTCCAGAGTGCCCGCCGGGAGCTTGCCCACCACCGTGTCGCCGTCGTAGAAGTACTGGAAGGCGTCCATCGTGAGTGACGAGGGGTCGCGGAACCCTTCGACGACCAGGTCGCCGGGGCCGGCATTCCAGGCCGTGGCGCCGAAGTTCAGAAAGGACCGTCCGGTCCGGTTGCGGTTGCTCACGGAGATCCCCCAGGCCGGGAGGGCCTCCAGATCAGGCAGCGCAGAATCGGGGGGAGTGACGATCGGCGCGGCCGTCCGTGCGGCCCTGCCACCCGGCGCGCGAAGGGTGGCGTCCGCGTGGACGTGCGGCTCGGAGCGGTCGCCCTTCACGGCGTCCACGAGGAACGAGAGCTCGGCGTCCTCGTCAGCGATGCCGAAGGCGCTGCGGTAGTCATCGGTGACCGAGACGGTGAGTCGGTAGGTGCCCGGGTCGATCGTCAGACGTCGACCGAGGCCGAGTTCCGGACTGACCGCCCATCCCTGGTCGATGCCCCAGGGGAGTCCGCGCGTGAACGGGCTGGCCCAGCAGGGCACGGTGTAGCGCGAGGTGTTCGGCCCGTCGTCGTCGAGGCGCTGGAGATCTCCGTTCCCCGGGCAGAAGGCGCGCGTCCGGGTGGCGAGGACCGTTCCGTTCCGCTTCGCAAGCGTCACCTGGAAGAAGTCCGGTCAGTCCCCGCTGGAAGTCCGGCTCGGGTACTCCGTCGACCACCTGGGTGCCGACGACCGACCAGCCGGCGTCCCGCGTCACCTGGTTCAGGATGCTGGGCTGGTCATAGGTCCGCTGCGCCCACACCTCGAACGGCCCCCCACTCGCCGCGACGTAGACCGGGACGTCGAGGCTGTAGCTGCCTCTGGGATAGAGCTCGAGGTGTCCCGTGGTCGAGGGACTGAGCAGCCGGACGCTGGGCGCAGGAGCGGCCTCGGCTGCGGGCAGGGCCAGGCCGGCCAGGGGCAGGGCCAGGGCTGCTGCGACGAGCCACAGACGGCGTCCGGGAAGGCGTGGGGGCATGGTCTTCCTGCTCTCTGCGGTGGTGGTGACTGTCTACCACCCGATCCGGGTCGATGACCGTGGTCGCAGTGGCACCGCGCGTCTCCGGCGTGTCGAGGCGCGCGGTGCCGGGGGCGGGCGGATGCTGGTGGGCGTCCGACATCCCACTTCCCCGAGGATGGCCATGGATGGCCCGAACCAAGGCTCAAGCCCCCGCCGCTGCCGTGCCGATAGAGCCAATGTGACGCCGAACTGTCCCGATCCGATCATCCGGGCGACGCTGACCGCCGTGCACCGGCGCGACCACGCGCACGGGTCTGACTGCTGCCACCCCCATGAGGTCGAGGTCGTGCATCTCGGACCGGTCGCGATGACCGTCTGCCACGACTGCAGCTACGAGTTCGGCTTTGACGACACCCATTCCTGCGAGCGCATCGCCCAGGAGCATCGCGCTGCCACAGCCTGAAACGCTGCCCTGATTCGACGCGCACGAGGATCAGAACCGCCAAGATGAGGCCATGACGCCTCAACGAGTGATGGTGACCGCAGGTGGTTCCGGGATCGGCGCAATCATCGCCCAGGCTTTCGCTGCGAACGGTGCACACGTGCACACCTGTGACGTCTCTGAGTCGGCGATCGCGGAACTGACCGGGCGCCATGAACGCATCACTGGATCAGTCGCCGACCTCGGTGATGCGCAGGCGGTGGACCGCTGGTGTGCGGAGTCCCTGGAGGTACTCGGCGGCGTCGACGTCCTGGTCAACAACGCAGGAATCGCGGGACCGACCGCCGACGTGGAGAACGTCTCGCTGGACGACTGGCGTCAGTGCCTGGCCGTCGACCTCGACAGCCACTTCCTCACCTGCCGGGCAGTCGTGCCCCACCTGAAGGCCCAGCGCAGCGGGTCGATCGTCAACATGTCCTCCACGGCCGGTCAGGTCGGCTACGGCCGTCGCACGCCGTACGCGGCGGCCAAGTGGGCGGTGATCGGCCTGACGAAGTCGCTCGCGATCGAGCTCGGGCGGTACGGAGTCACCGCCAACGCCGTCTGCCCAGGTTCGGTACGGGGTCGCGCGGATGGCACCGTGTGATCGCGGCCGAGGCGGACAGCCGAGGCGTCACCCCCGACGTCGTCGAGCGGAGTACACCAGCTCACAGTCGATCGCCCGCTTCGTCGAGCCCCAGGAGATCGCTGACATGTGCGTCTTCCTCGCGTCGCCGCAGGCGCGGATGGTGTCTGGTCAGGCCATCGCAGTGGACGGCCACACCGAGACCTACCACCTCTGAGCGCCACTCAAAGCCCGCCTGATGCGTGGCTGGTGGACGTAAAGGCCTGCCTCGGCTGCTGGAACTACAGCTAGCGGCCCTTCCACTCGGGGAGCGCTTCTCGGCGAAGGCGCGCGGGCCTTCGAGGGCGTCCTCGGAGCTGATGCAGGCGCGGTAGGCGGGCAGCTCGCCCGTCGCGGAGCATCCGGAACGCCTCGTCGATTCGCATCCCCTCGGTCTCTCGGACGATCTCGAGCACAGCGGCGACCGCGAGCGGCGCCGACTCCTCGATCGCGGCAGCGAGCTCGAGTGCGGACGTCGAGCAGCTCGGCCGCCGGCACGACCCGGTTCACCAAGCCCCAGCGCGCGCCTCCTCGGCGGTGATGCGGCGTCCGGTGAGCAGCCACTCCAGGGCGACGGCACGCGGGACGCGCGCCGGTACGCGCAGCAGCCCGCCGGAGTCGGCGACGATGCCGAGCTTGACCTCCGGCAGGGCGAACTCCGCGTGGTCGGCGGCGACGACGAGGTCGGCGGACAGCGCGAGCTCGAAGCCGCCGCCGATGGCCATTCCGTTCACGGCGGCGATCACCGGCTTGCCGACGTCGAAGAACTCGGTCAGCCCGGCGAAGCCACCGGGGGAGTGCTCGGCGTCGACCGCCTCTCCCTCGGCAGCTGCCTTGAGGTCCCACCCGGCACTGAAGAAGCGCTCACCGGCGCCGGTGAGCACCGCCGCACGCAGCGCGCGGGTCTTCGCGCAGCCGGACGAAGGCGCCGTAGAGCTCCATGCTCGTGTCGACGTTGATGGCGTTCGCCTTCGGGACGTCGAGGGTGACGAGCAGCGTCGAGCCGCGAACCTCGGTGTGGACGGTCATCGGCTCTGTCCCTCCAGCGGCCGCAGCAGGGCGCGGGAGATGATGTGGCGCTGGATCTCGCTCGTGCCGTCCCAGATGCGCTCGACGCGCGCGTCGCGCCACCACCGCTCGATCTTGTACTCGCGGACCAGGCCCATGCCGCCGAACACCTGCACCGCGCGGTCGGTGACGCGTCCGAGGGTCTCGGTGGCCACCAGCTTGGCCATCGCGACATCGGTGTCGGTCACCGTGCCGTCGTCGACGCGGAACGCCGCCTGCAGCGTGAGCAGCTGGGCCGCCTCGATCTCGAGCGCTGAGTCGGCGAGCTGGAAGCTGAGTCCCTGGAACCGGCCGATCGGCTGGCCGAACTGCTCGCGGCTCACCGCCCAGGACAGGGCCTCCTCGAGGACGCGCTGGGCGCGGCCGACGGAGTTGGCGGCCACCGCCAGACGGGTGGCGCCGAGCCACTGGCCCATCAGGTCGAAGCCGCGGCCCTCCTCGCCGAGCAGGGCCTGGGCCGGCATGCGGACGTTGTCGAAGTGGAGCTCGCAGTGGTGGTAGCCGCGGTGCGAGACGCTCGGCGAGCCCTTGGTGATCGTCAGTCCCGGCAGGTCGGTGTCGACGAGGAACGACGAGATCAGCTTGCGCGTGCCCCGCGAGGACTGCTCCTCGCCGGTGGCGGCGAACAGGATGATGAAGTCGGAGATGTCGGCGTGGCTGATGAAGTGCTTGGTGCCGTTGACCACCCAGTCGTCGCCGTCGCGGCGTGCGGTGGTCGTCATGCCGCGGACGTCAGAGCCCGGCGCCGGGCTCGGTGATGGCCAGACACTCCTGCTTCTCGCCGCGGACGGTGGGCAGCAGGTAGCGCTCGACCTGGTCGCCGGTGCAGCCCATCAGGATGCGGCTCGGTCGCGCCACGAAGTGGTGCAGGGCGAAGGAGGTGCGCCCGAGCTCGCGCTCGACCAGGGCGAGCGAGACCGCGTCCAGGCCCGCCGCCACCGACGTCCTCGGGCATGTTCGCGGCGTACAGCCCGGCGCTCGAGTGCCTTCGTGCGGATCGCCGCCGCCAGCTCGGGTGTCACCTCGTCGAGCTGCTCGACCTCGTCCTCGTGCGGCACGAGCTCACGCTCGACGAACGGAGCGAACGGTGTCGACGATCGCACGCTGCTCGTCGGTCAGGGCGAAGTCCATGCGGTTGCTCTCTCCTCAGTCGGTGGGCTTGCGGGGTGGCAGACCCATGACGTGGCCAACGTAGTCGGGGACGGGCAGGCGCTGCATGTGCTGCCTCGATCGCCTTGAGCCGGTCGTACAGGTGGTCGGGCAGGGGTGCGACCTTGCCGGCGGCCATGTCGACGTGCAGCAGCATCTGCTCGGCGGTGGCGACCGGCTGTCCGGTGTCGGCGTCGAGCACCTCGTGGACGATGTGGACGCGCTTGCGGTCGACGCCGAGCACCTGCAGCGTGAAGGTGAGCCGGTCACCCTCGTCGCACTCGCGCAGGTGGTGCAGGTGCGTCTCGGCGGTGTAGAGCGACCCGCCCTTGGCGCGGTACTCCTCGTCGATGCCGAAGTAGCGGAAGAAGGCGTCGGCGTTGTCACCGACGACCAGCAGGTAGCTCGACTCGCTCATGTGGCCGTTGTAGTCGCACCAGGCGGGCGTCACGGTGGTCTCGTGCAGCCGGAGAGGTGCGTCGATGGGCGCGGTCGCGTCCCAGCCGGCGTGCAGCCTGCCCTCGTTCGGGCGTGGTGACCCGAGTGCGGGGTGCGAGTCGTCGCTACTCATGGCGTCCTTTCGCTGGCTCGGTGCGTCGTGGCACGATCGACTGGTGAGCAACGACACCGTCGTGAGTCCCCGTACACCGAGTTCTCGTGCGGCGTCCCGCTGGCGTCGATCGACTACAACGGGCACATGAACGACGCGGCGTACGCCACAGGTGCTGACCGACGCGAACGAGATGTTCCTCGACGCCCTCGGCCTGAGCGCGGCGTACCGGGAGCGCACGGGCTGCAGCATGTACACCGTCGAGATCACCCTGAAGTTCCTGCACGAGGTGAGCGCGCGACGACGTGATTCGCGCGCGAGTCGTGGGTGGCGTCGTGCGACGCCAAGCGGCTGCGGCTGGCGACCACCCTGCTGGTCGGCGACGACCCCGGTGGCGACGGGGGAGTCGCTCTACCTGCACGTGGACACCGCGGCGGGCAAGGTCGCGCCGTTCCCCGACGACCGGGCCGCGCTGCTCGACGCGCATGGAGAAGGCTCACGACGAGGCGAGCTCCGGCTGACCCCGCTGGGCGCAGCTGCTGCTCGTACTCCTTGAGCACGGCGCCGGCGGCGTAGTCGCGCCGACGCAGCCCCTGCAGCACGCCGACCAGGCAGTCGTCCCGCAGCCGCTCGAGCTCGCGCACGTCGGCGCCGGCGGCCTGGGCGTCGGACTGCTGCTCGATGCGGTCGAGCAGCTCGTCGGTGAGCTCGGGGACGTCGGTGAGCTTGCTCCACGGCCACTGCAGGGCCGGGCCGAACTGCGCCATGAAGTGGCGCATGCCGCCTTCGCCGCCGGCGATCCGGTAGGTGAGCATCGTTCCCATGGACGCCCACCGCAGTCCGGCGCCGAAGCGGATCGCGTCGTCCACCTGCTCGACGGTGGCGACGCCGTCGTTGACCAGCCACAGGGCCTCGCGCCACAGCGCCTCGAGCAGCCGGTCGGCGACGAAGCCGTCGATCTCGTGCTGCAGCACCAGCGGCTTCATGCCCAGCGACGCGGTAGATGTCAGCGGCGCGTGTGACGGCGTCCGGCGCTGGTCGGCTGTGCCGGGGCACACCTCGACGAGCGGGAGCAGGTAGACGGGGTTGAACGGGTGACCGACCACCAGGCGCTCGGGGTGCGTCATGTCCGCCTGCAGCAGCGTCGGCAGGATGCCCGACGTCGAGCTGCCGAAGACGACGTCCGGGCCGGCGCCGCCTCGCTGGCGGCGGCGAGCAGCGAGCGCTTGATCTGCTCGTTCTCCGGCGCGCTCTCCTGGACGAACTGCACGCCGGTGGCCGCCTCCTGCGGTGTCGTCGACCCTGCGTGAGCGTGCCCTGCGCGGGCAGCGGCGCGTCGGTGAGCGCTGCCACGCGCGGCGTGGCGTTGGCCAGCATCTCGTCGACCTTGCGCTCGGCCTCGGGGTCGGGGTCGAAGAGCTGGACGTCGACGCCGTTGATGAGGAAGCGCGCTGCCCAGCCGCCGCCGATGACGCCGCCGCCGAGCAGCCCGACTGGCTGAGACGCCGAGCTGCTCGGGTGACTGTGCGGCGTCCTGGCGTCAGCCATGCTTGACCAGGCCCAGCTTGTCGCGCACCTCCTGCGGGCCCATGCACCCGGACGTTCATCGCCTCGAGCAGGGTCTTGGCGCGGTCGACCAGCTGACCGTTGGTCGCGAGCACACCCTTGGACAGGTAGAGGTTGTCCTCGAGCCCGACGCGGACGTTGGCACCGACCATCGGCGCGAGCGCGGCGTACGGCAGCTGGAAGCGGCCGATGGAGAACATCGAGTAGACCGAGCCGGGCGGCAGGTTGTTGATCATCGACTGCAAGCGTCGAGGACGTCGTTCGGGGCGCCGTAGGGGATTCCCATGCAGAGCTGCACCATGCAGGGGTCGTCGATCAGGCCTTCCTTGACCAGCTCGTTCAGCAGCACGAGGTCACCGGTGTCGAAGACCTCGACCTCGGGCTTGACGCCGAGGTCCTGGATGCCCTTGGCCATCGCGCGGAACATGCCCGGGGTGTTCACCATGATGTAGTCGCCGCCGGCCGCGAAGTTCATGGTGCCGGCGTCCAGCGTGCAGATCTCGGGCATGAGCTCCTTGACGTGCTGCAGCCGCTCGGTGGCGCCGGCCATGTCGGTGCCGGCGTCGTTCGGGGGCAGTGGCTGCTCGGGGCCGCCGAGGACGAGGTCGCCGCCCATGCCGGTGGTCAGGTTGAGCACGACGTCGACCTTGGAGTCGCGGATGCGCTCGACGATCTCGCGGAAGAGCTCCGGGCGCCGCGAGCCCTTGCCGGTCTCGGGGTCGCGGACGTGGACGTGCACGACGGCGGCGCCGGCCGCCGCCGCCTCGAGGGCCGACGTCGGCGATCTGCTCCGGCGTCACGGGCACCTTGTCGCTGACGCCGGTGGAGTCACCGGAGCCGGTGAGGGCGCAGGTGATGAAGGCGGACGACTGCAGGGGGAGCGACACGGCTGAACCTCCGGGCGGCGGACTGGTGTGACTGGTCACTGGTTGCATGATGTGAACAGTCGTCTACTATGATGCGACGAACGCTAGAAGCCGCCTCAGCGACGGTGTCAAGGAGTTCCCGGTGGTTGAGTCCGCACGTTCCACCGCGGTCGGGCCCGGCCCAGTCGGTGCAGGCGGTGGACCGCGCCCTCGACCTGCTGGCGGCGGTCGCGGCGAGCCAGGACCCTCCCACCGGTCGCCGAGCTCGCCGACCGGTGCGGCATCAACCGCAGCACCGCATGGCGGCTGCTGGCCACCCTCGAGTCCCACGGCATGGTCGAGCGGGCGTCCGGCGAGCACGGCTACCGCGTCGGCTACGGCGCGGTGCGCCTCGGTGCGGCGGCCGACGAGGCGTCCGTGGTGCGACGGGTGCGTCCGGTGCTCGAGAACCTGTCGGAGCAGACCGGCGAGACCGTCAGCCTCGCGCTCGTGAAGACCGCCAGCCTGCGCTACGTCGACCACCTGTCGGTCATCGGCGGCACCTTCACCCCGTGGACCGAGGAACGGGTCTCGCTGCACTCGACGTCCAGCGGCAAGATCTTCCTGGCGTGGCTGTCCGACGCCGAGCGCGACGGTGCGCTGCCCCCGACGCTCGAGCCCTTCACCGAGAACACGATCATCGACCGGGCCAGCGCTGGAGACCGAGCTGGCCGAAGCGCGGCGGCTCGGCTACGCGCGCTGCCTGGGCGAGGACGCGGCGCTCACCAACGGTGTCTCGGCCGCAGTCCTCGACGCGCGACGGCGTCCGATCGCGGTCGTCAACGTCTGGGGCCCGGAGCGCCGGATTCCGGCCGAGCGGCTCGATGCGCTGGGTCCGTTGGCGGTCGCCGCCGCGACCCAGGTGGCGGCGCTGCTGGCGTGACCTCGATCGCGTCCCCCGCTGCGGGGCGCATAGCCTGTGGGGGTTGCTGGCACGCCGAGGAGGCATCGATGCACGAAGTCCGCTTTCCGGCCCGCTCGCCGTCCGAGCTGGGGGCCGTCGTGCCGCTCGAGCGGCTCCGTTCCCTGCTCGAGGACGTCGCACCGCAGATGCGCGAGCAGCTGGCAGGTCACTCGGTGGTCAACATCAACTCGACCGCCACCGGTGGCGGCGTCGCCGAGATGCTGCAGGTGCTCCTGCCCTTCACCCGCGGCGCGGGCGTCGACGCCCGATGGCTCGTCGTCGAAGGTGACCCGGAGTTCTTCGCGATCACCAAGCGCCTGCACCACCGGATCCACGGTCGTCCTGGCGACGACGGCTCGCTGGGCGGTGCCGAGCACGACCACTACGACGAGGTGATGCGGCGCAACGCCGAGATGCTGGCGGCGACGGTGTTCCCCGGAGATGCGGTGATCGTCCACGACCCTCAGCCCGCCGGCCTGGCGGCCGCGCTGAAGTCATGGGGGCTGCCGGTCGTGTGGCGGTGCCACATCGGCATCGACGGATCGAACGAGTTCACCGAGGAGGCGTGGACCTTCCTCAGGCCCTACCTCGAGCCCTATGTCGATGCGTACGTGTTCACGCGTGAGCAGTACGCACCCTCGTGGATCCCGCGGGACCGGCTGCACGTCATCAAGCCGTCGATCGACCCGCTCGCGCCCAAGAACCAACCGATGGACGACAGCACGGTCGTCCACGCACTGGCGCACGTCGGGCTTCTGGACTCACCCGTGGTCGAGCCCGTGACCTTCATGCGGCAGGACGGCTCGCCCGGTCGGATCCGCCACTACGCCGACATCACCCGCACCGGGCCGGCGCCGTCGGCATCGGCGCAGCTGGTGGTCCAGATCTCGCGGTGGGACCCGCTGAAGGACATGCGCGGTGTCATGCACGGGTTCGTCGAGCACGTCCTCGACGGGACGGACGCGCACCTGGTGCTCGCAGGCCCGGTCGTCACGGCAGTCGCTGACGACCCGGAGGCGGCGCAGGTGCTCGAGGAGGTCACCGAGCTCTGGCGCGCGCTGCCGCACGCAGCGCGCAGCCGCGTGCAGCTGGTCTGCCTGCCGCTCATCGATGTCGAAGAGAACGCCGCCATCGTCAACGCCCTGCAACGACATGCCGACGTGGTGGTGCAGAAGAGTCTGGCCGAGGGATTCGGTCTCACCGTGACCGAGGCGCTGTACAAGGGCACGCCGGTCGTGGCCTCCGCGGTCGGCGGCATCACTGACCAGATCACCGACGGGGTGAACGGACGACTGGTCAAGGACCCCACCGACCTGGCCGAGTTCGGCGCCATCGTCCGCGAGCTGTTGGACGACCCCGAGCAGGCTCGTCGGCTGGGCCAGGCCGGACACGAGCGCGCGGTCGAGGAGTTCCTCCCCGACATCCACCTGCGTCAGTGGCAGCAGGTGCTGATGCAGGCGATGGGCGGGCGCAACACCTAAGGCCCGCCGAGTGCCCCTGGGGGACACTCGGCTCGAACGGTGCGCTGGTGTGGCCTACGGTGCTGTGCCATGGCACCCGGAGACATCGCCTCGCTGGCCGCTGCTGTCCGCTCAGGCAAGGTGCGCGCCGTCGACCTCGTCGATGAGGCGTTGCGCCGCGTCGACGCGCACGACGGTGCGCTCAACGCAGTGGTCGCGCGGTGCGACGACGAGGCACGCCAGGCCGCTGCCGGGGTGGACGCCGCGGTGGCGGCGGGACGTGATCCGGGACCGCTCGCGGGCGTCCCGGTGCTCGTCAAGGACCTCGAGGACGTCGCCGGGATGGTGACCACCATGGGGTCCGCGCTGTTCGCGGACGCGGCGCCGGCGAGCGCCCACGGAACGGTCCCGCGGCGTCTGACCGACGCGGGTGCCGTGATCGTCGGCAAGTCGAACCTGCCGGAGTTCGCCACCGAGGGCTACACCGACAACCTGGTCTTCGGGGTCACGCGGAACCCGTGGAGCCTGGACCACTCACCGGGCGGCTCCAGCGGAGGCAGTGGCGCAGCCGTGGCGGCGGGGATGGTGCCGATCGCGACGGCGACCGACGGGGGTGGCTCGATCCGCATCCCTGCGGGCTTCTGCGGGCTGGCCGGTATCAAACCCACGCACGGACTCATCGGGCGCTGGCCGGCACCGGACTGGATCGACATGTCCACCGAAGGTCCGCTCGCCACCTCCGCTGCCGACCTCGCCCTGCTCTGGCAGGTCGAGGTGGGTGCTGTCGCCGGCGACCCGGTCTCCCTGCCGGCGGACCAGCTGCGCGAGAGTGCCGCGCCCCGAGCGGTGCGGCGAGTGGTCCGGGTCGACCGTTTCGCCTCCGGGTCTGGCGCTGCCGGACGACGTCCGCGAGCCCTTCGAGCGAGCGGTGGGGCAGATGGCTGACCTCGTGGGCGTCGAGGTGCAGACGATCACGGCTGACGACCTCTGCGGAGGCATCGACGTCGACGACGACTGGTTCACAGTGGCCACCGTCGAGCACGTCGCACGCTTCGGGCGACCCTGGGTCGAGGAGCACCTCGACCGCATGCACCCGGCGGCCCGCGGCTTCATGGAGTGGGGTCTGGGCATCACGCTGGACGGCTACCTCGCCGCGCGTCGTCGCCGGTTCGACCTGGTGCGCGCCATGGACACCGTCCTCGGTGACGACGGCGTGCTGCTCAGCCCCGTCAACGCGGCCGCAGGATGGCTCGCCGACGGACGGATGTCGCCGACGGACGAGCCCGGGATGCTGCCGCCGGAGGTGTTCAACACCCCGTTCACCAACATCAGCGGTCATCCCGACGCTCTCGCTGCCGGCCGGGATCACCTTGATCGGCGTCCCGTTCGGGCTGCAGGTGGTCGGCCCGCGGTACCGCGACGGGATGCTGCTCGACCTGGCGCCGCGGTGGGAGCAGGCCCACCCCTGGCCTCGCGTCGCGCCCGGCTACCCGACCTGGGCGGACGTGCTCGGCTGACGCACCGGCATCTCAGGGTCGGCGTCCAGTGCCTCGGCGGCTGCGACGATGTTGCGCACCATCGAGCCGAAGACGATGCCGTGGAAGGGCGACACCATCCACCAGTAGGCGTGCCCCCACAGTCCACGCGGGTGGAAGATGGCCCGCTGCCGGTACGTGGTCGGGTCGCGCTCGATCGCGAGCTCGAGCCAGGCGAGCCCCGGCACCCGCATCTCGGCGCGCAGCCGCAGCAGCTCACCGGGCAGCCGCTCCTCGACCCGCCAGAAGTCGAGCGACTCGCCGACCATCAACCGGTCCGGGTCGCGCCGTCCTCGGCGCAGGCCCACCCCGCCGACGGTCCGGTCGAGCAGCCCACGCACCCCCCAGGCGAGCGGGAACGAGTACCACCCGCGCTCGTCCGCCGATGCCCTCGATCACCTGCCACAGCGCCTCGGGGGAGGCCGTCGTCTCGCGCTCGCGCTCGTCGGTGTAGAGCGAGCCACCGGCCCAGTCAGGGTCGCTCGGCAAGGGGTCGCTCGGTGCACCGCGGACCGAGGCGTTCGACCAGCGGGTCACGACGTCGGCGTCCTTGATGCGACGCAGCGCCAGCTCGACGGCGCGGTCGAAGCCGACCAGTCCGCCGTCGGGATCTGGAACGTAGTCGGCGATGTCGTGTTCGTGGCAGAACACCTCGTGCCGCAACGACTCCACCAACGGGCGCGCGATGGAGCTGGGCACGGGAGTGACGAGGCCCACCCAGTGGCTCGACAGCGTCGGCGACAGCACCGGCACCGGCACGATGATGCGACGCGACAGCTCGGCCACCTGCGCGTAGCGCTGCATCATGTCGCGGTAGGTCAGCACGTCCGGTCCGCCGATGTCGAACGCGCGGCTGACGTCATCCGGCAGCTCGGCGGACGCCACGAGGTAGCGCAGCACGTCGCGGATGGCGATCGGCTGGATGCGGTTGTGCACCCACCGCGGCGTGACCATGGCGGGCAGCCGCTCGGTCAGGTAGCGGAGCATCTCGAACGAGGCTGATCCGGAGCCGATGATGACGGCGGCCCGCAGCTCGGCCGTGGGCACGCCGGACTCGCGGAGGATCTCGCCGACCCTCACCCGCGAGCGCAGGTGCGGCGAGAGGCTGCTGGACGGCTGCCGGCCGGCACCAGCCCGCCGAGGTAGACGATGCGACGGACGTCGGCGCGACGCGCGGCGTCACCGAAGGTGGTGGCCATCGCCGACTCGGTGTCCTCGAACCCCTCGCCCTCGACGAGCGAGTGCAGCAGGTAGTAGGCGACGTCCACGTCGGCCATCGCGCGGTCGAGGTCCGCAGGGACGGACGCGTCGCCGCGGACGATCTCGATCTGGTCGGCCCACGGCATGTCGCGCAGCCGTTCGGGCGAGCGGGCCAGCGCGCGCACCGGTAGCCCGCCGTCGAGCAGCGCGGGCACCAGCCGTCCGCCGATGTAGCCGGTCGCACCAGTCACTAGCACACGTCGCTTCACGGGGGCGTCTGCTTCTTCGGTGGGTGACACGGATCCAGTCTGCGCCCTTTCGGCGTAGCGCACATCCCGGTGGGTGCGTGGGACGATCGGGCGGTGACGCCCTGGCTGGAGATCCTCGTCGCCGCGGTGCTGGTCGTGGGGCTCGTGGGCCTGGTGGTCCCGGTGCTGCCGGGGCTGGCGCTGATGTGGGCGGCGGTCGGCGTCTGGGCGCTGCTGGACGGCGGCGGGACCTGGCGGTGGACGACGTTCGCCGTCGTGACGGTCCTGGCGGCGGTCGGCACGGTGGCCGGGCTGGCGATGACCAGCAAGCGGGCGTCCGGCGCCGGTGCGCCCTGCCTGGGTCCTCCTCGTCGGCATGGTCGGCGCGATCGTCGGCTTCTTCACGATCCCGGTGCTGGGCCTGGTCGTGGGCGCGATCGGCGCGATCTGGCTGGCCGAGCTGCTCCGGCTGAAGGACCCCCGCGTCGCCTGGGACACCACCTGGGCGGCGCTTCAGGGCTACGGCGTCGGCACAGTGGTGCAGGGTCTGGCGGGGGTCGCGATCGTCATCGTCTGGGCCGTCGGCGTCTGGCTCTCGTAGCCGTCCACCGGCGGCGGGCTACCAGCGGGTAACCGGCGCCACTCCGGGGGCGTCGGTGGTGGCCCGCGACCGGCTCGTGGGGCAGAATGCGAGGACCGGCAGTCCACCGGTGAGGGAGCTGGGGAAGGCGACCCTCACGAAGGAGGCCGGGATGTCGCTTTCTCCGACGACGCGCGGCGTGGTGTTCGTCCACTCCGCGCCTGCTGCGCTGTGCCCGCACATCGAGTGGGCCATCGCCGGTGTCCTCGGCGGGCAGGTCAGCCTCGAGTGGACGCCGCAACCGGCGCAGACCGCCAGCTACCGCGCCGAGCTGTCGTGGCAGGGGACGCCGGGCACCGCCTCCACGCTCGCCTCAGCGATGCGGGGGTGGGAGCACGTGCGGTACGAGATCACCGAGGAGGCCTCGCCGGGCTTCGAGGGTGAGCGGTACATGTACACCCCGACGCTGGGCATCTTCCACGCGGTGATGGGACTGCACGGAGACATCCTGGTGCCCGAGGACCGCATCCGGCTCGCGATGCTCGACGCCGATGCGGGCAAGGGGTCGTTGCCCGACGCGCTCGACCAGCTGCTCGGGCGCCCGTGGGACGACGAGCTCGAGACCTTTCGGTACGCCGGTGACGGCGCACCGGTCCGTTGGCTGCACCAGGTGATCTAGCCGATCGACGCCTGGAGCGGTGTGACCGGACGAGTCCCCTTCCCTGTCCGGTCGCGACGAGGCCCCTTCCGCTGCGGCGGGAGGGGCCTTCGCGCGTCCAGCACCGGCACCGTGCGCTAGTAGTAGCTCGGGGCGGGTGCCGAGAGGTCGACGGTACGTCCGCCGACCTTGCCGGTGATGTGCACCTGTGCGTCCGGCTGCCGGGTGCGCCAGGTCAGCGTCAGCGCGCCGTTGTCGGTCCCCGGGCCACGGATCGTCAGATCCATCCGCGCCGGACCGTCGCCGCGCTGCATCGTGCCGGTCCCGGTGACTTGGATGTCGCGGACCCACTTCAGGTGGTTGAGGCTGAGTGACCACACCCGGTTGGTGAACGGGTTCCCAGCGGTGGAGTACATCGAGAACTTGCCGCCGTAGAGGCCGCTCCCCGTGTAACCGGGGATGGCGTACCAGCGGTCGACGACGTCCGCGACGCTCTCGACTGCGACGTACGCCGCCCGGCGGTCCCGAGCGGTTGACCTGTCGGCGGGTCCCGCCACGGCCGCCTGAGGGACACCCGCCGCCTTCGGGGCGAAGCGCTGGACGACCCGGTGCTCGGGGATGTCGTCCGTGCACGAGGTGTCGCCGGCATCCAGCGTGCGGATGAAGCGACGGGTGATGGCCGCGGCACAGGCGTCGGGATCGAAGATGGCCGTGACATGACCGGCGTGCGGGATCTCGACGTAGGTGGAGCGCGGGAAGTTCTGTGCCACCTCACGCGCCTGGTACACGTCGGTCCGCAGGTCCAGGTCACCGTTGAGTACGAGGACCGGGACGTCGGGGTAGCGCCCGCCGGGGAAGGGCGGTTCGGCCACCGTCGGCTTCGGCCAGCCGATGCAGTAGTCGTAGACGAAGAAGTCCGACGACGCCCACTCCTGCGGGGTCCAGGGACGTGACACGGCTGGGTTCAGTGCAGCTACTGCACTGCTGAACTGGCGTTCCCGCGCGGCGCGTCCGGCGGACTTGTCCCAGAGCTGCGGGTAGTCCGAGCAGGCATAGGCCAGATAGGCGCCCTCGGAGAAGCTCCGCAGCTCGTCGTTGGGACGCGGGATCGCCATCTTGCCGGGTGAAGCATCGGTGCTGGCACCCTCGACCTCGGCAACCATCCTGGCGAGCGGCAGGGGGTTGTCGTTGACGAACGCCACGAGCGCGGCGGGGATCGCGCGGACGTAGCCCGGGGTGGTGTCGCTGTAGAGCAACGTGTCGAGGATGCGTCGGGGCGTGAGCGTGACGCGGACGTCGTAGCCGTAGGCGTCCGGCGCCGTGGTGGTGACCGGCCGATCCCGCACGGCGCGGACAGCCTCGGCCAGCAGACCGACCATCTCGTCGGACTCGACCGGGCAGGTGGAGGCGCGGGCACAGAGGAGCTGCAGGTTCTCGCGCAGGCGGTCCGCCGTCGTCGCGTACCAGGGGTCGAGCCCCTCGATCGGGTAGGTGCCGTCGAAGACCGCGCTGCGGACCAGCTGGGGGTAGCGCGCGGTGAAGGTCTGCGCGAAGAAGGACCCGTAGCTGTCGCCGTAGAGGTCCACCTTGCCGATGCCGAGGAAGGCGAGCACGTCGGCCATGTCGGCGGCAGCGTTCGCCGTGGTGTACAGGTCGCTGGACGGTCCGAGTCGTTGACCGCAGATGCGTGGCGTTCTCCACCCAGTCACCGGAGTAGGCCTGCGCCTCGGGACAGTCGAGGGGATCGCTCCAGCCGGTCCCGCGTGCGTCCACCAGCAGGATGGCGCGGTCAGTGCGCAACGGCTCGAGCAGCTCCAGGAACGACGAGGCACTGTCCGTGGTCGCGTATCCCGGACCACCCTCGTGCGCCACGACCGTTCCCACCGGCACGGTCCTTCCCGTTGCCGGGTAGTACTGGAAGCGGACCGTGGTCGTGCCGGGCGTGCGTCCCGTGCGGTCCAGCGGCACCTCGAGCTCGCCGCACCAGGCAGCGAGCGCCTGGGTGCACTTCTCCAGCCCTGCGGGAACACCCGAGGGTGGGGCGGGGGAGGCGGTGGCGGACGTGCTCAAGGCCGTCGCGGCCAGCGACACCGTCATCACGCCGATGATCAGTGCCGCACCGAGCGCTCGTCCCCCTCGCGGGAAGGCTTCTCTCTTGCGGTTCATGCGAGGACGGTACGGGTGAGACGCCCACCCCCGCGGCGTTTCTGAATGATCGCTCAGTCAGAGGGGGATGTTGCCGTGGCGGCCGCGGAGCGGCGCGGCGGCGACGATGGCGGCGGCCAGCGCCGAGCGTGTCGCCGAGGGCTCGATGACCTCGTCGACGACACCGAGCGCCTTCGCCTTCTCAATGCCGCCGGCGATGAGCTCGTGCTCGTCGGCGAGCTCCTGCTCGACCTCGGCGCGAATGTCCTCGGGCAGCTCGGCGAGCCGGCGTCGGTGCAGGATGCGGACCGCTGCGATCGAGCCCATGACCGCCACGGTGGCTGAGGGCCAGGCGAACACCCGGGTTGCGCCGAGAGCGCGGGCGTTCATGGCGATGTACGCACCGCCGTAGGCCTTGCGCGTGACCACCGTGACACGTGGGACGACGGCCTCGGCGAAGGCGTGCAGCAGCTTGGCGCCACGCCGGACGACGCCTTCCCACTCCTGACCCACCCCGGGCAGGTAGCCCGGTACGTCGACCACGACGACGAGGGGCACGCCGAACGCGTCACACATCCGCACGAAACGCGCGGCCTTCTCGGCGGAGGGGGAGTCGAGGCAGCCCCCGAGCCGCAGGGGGTTGTTGGCGATGACGCCGACGGTCCGTCCTCCGAGCCGTCCGAGCGTGGTGACGATGTTGGGAGCCCAGCGCTCGTGCAGCTCGACGGCAGAGCCCTCGTCGAGCAGGTGGTCGACGAGAGGGTGGACGTCGTAGGCGCGCTTGGCCGACTCCGGCAGGTGCTCGGAGAGGTCGACGTCGACGACCGGCGTGCTGGCCTCGAGCTCACCCTGGGCGCCGAGCAGCGAGGTGAGCGCCCGAGCCTTGGCCAGGGCGTCCTCGTCGGTCTCGGTGGCGATGTGCACGACACCGCTGCGACGCGCATGGGGCTCCGCGCCTCCGAGGCGCGCCATGTCGACGTCCTCGCCGGTGACGGAGCGGACGACATCGGGCCCGGTGACGAAGACGCGTCCGTTGGGACCAAGGATCACGATGTCGGTGAGTGCGGGGCCGTAGGCGGCACCGCCGGCCGCTGCCCCGAGCACGACGGAGATCTGGGGGATGCGACCGGACGCGCGGGTCATGATGTTGAAGACCTCGCCGACGGCGTGCAGCGAGACGACGCCTTCAGCCAGCCGCGCGCCGCCGGAGTGCCACAGCCCGATCACCGGGATGTCGTCGGCGAGGGCACGGGCGTAGGCGGCGAGGATGACCTTGCAGCCCTCGGCACCCATGGCGCCGCCCATGACGGTGGCGTCCGACGCGAAGGCCACTGCATGCGTGCCGCGGACGAGGCCGTGGCCGGCGAGCATTCCGGAGTCACCGTCGGCGGTGAGCGCGACGAACGTCCCGTCGTCGAACAGCGCGCGCAGCCGCTTGTTCGGGTTGCGGGGATCGTCCTCGCGGGGGATCTTCGGTTTCCTGGCGGGCGCCGGGGCCGGTTCGGTCGTGGTCACGGGTAGCTCCGGAACGCCAGGGCGACGTTGTGCCCGCCGAACCCGAACGAGTTGTTGAGGGCGACCGCACCGGGGAAGCGGTCCTCGTCGAGCTTGCGGGCCTGGTTGGCGACGATGTCGAGCTGCACCTCGGGATCGAGGTCTTCCAGGTTGATCGTCGGCGGCACGATCCGGTCGCGCAACGCCAACAGCGTGGCGAGGGACTCGACCGCCCCGGCAGCGCCGAGCAGGTGGCCGGTCATCGACTTGGTCGACGTGACGGCGACGCGCTGGGCGGCGTCCTCACCGAGCGCGGTGCGGACGGCGAGCGCCTCGGCCACGTCACCCTGAGGGGTGCTGGTGCCGTGCGCGTTGATGTGGACGACGTCCTCGGGTGACGCGTCGGCGTCGACCAGGGCGGCGCGCATCGCGCGCGTGGCGCCGCGTCCCTCCGGGTCGGGCTGGGCGATGTGATGACCGTCGGCGGTGATTCCCGCACCGGCCACCTCGCCGTGGATGGTCGCCCCGCGGGCCTTGGCGTGCTCGGCGGTCTCGAGCACGAGGACGGCCGCGCCCTCGCCGAAGACGAAGCCGTCGCGACCGGTGTCCCAGGGGCGCGAGGCCGCGGCAGGGTCGTCGTTGCGCTTGGACAGGGCGCGCATGGACGCGAACGCGGCCAGCGGCAAGGGGTGGATGCAGGCCTCGGTGCCGCCGACGACGACGACGTCGGCGCGACCGCTGCGGATCATGGTGATGCCCTGTGCGACCGCTTCGGCGCCGGAGGCACAGGCGGAGACCGGCGTGTGGACGCCGGCCCGTGCGGAGATCTCCAGGCCGACCACCGCGGCGGGGCCGTTCGGCATGAGCATCGGGATGGTGTGGGGGCTGACCCGCCGTGGACCGGACTCGCGGAGCACGTCCCACTGACCGAGCAGGGTCAGCGCCCCACCGATGCCGGTGGCCAGGCTGACGGCCAGCCGCTCGGGGTCGACGTCGGGCGTGCCTGCGTCGGCCCACGCCTCGCGGGCGGCGATCAGGGCCAGCTGCTGCGTGCGGTCGAGCCGGCGCGCCTCGACCCGGTCGAGGACGTCCTCGGGATCGACGGCTACCCGCGCGGCGAACTGCACCGGCAGCTCCGACGCCCACTCCTCGGTGAGTGAGCGGACGCCGGAGCGGCCGGCCAGAAGCGCGTCCCAGGTCGAGGCAGCGTCGCCACCGACCGGCGTGGTCGCGCCGAGGCCGGTGACGACGATGGCCTGCGCGTCAGACCTGGTGGTGCTGGTCATGGTTCAGGCCCCGGCCTGCGCGATGTACGAGACGGCATCGCCGACGGTGCGGAGGTCCTTGACGTCGTCGTCGGGGATCTTGACGCCGAACTTCTCCTCGGCGGCCACGACCACCTCGACCATGGACAGCGAGTCGATGTCCAGGTCGTCGGTGAAAGCCTTGTCGAGCTGAACGCTGTCCACGGGCACACCCGCGACCTCGTTCACGATCTCAGCGAGGCCGCTGAGAATCTCCTGCTGGTCCGCCATGGGAGCTCCTTGTGATCGGTGACTGGCATCTGCTGGTTGTTCCCGCGGAGGCGGGAGGTCGGGACGACTATGGCACGACGACGACCTGCGCGGAGTAGACGAGTCCGGCGCCGAAGCCGATGAGCAGCGCGACGTCGCCCTTCTTGATCTGACCCTCTTCGAGCATGCGGCCCATCGCGAGCGGGATCGACGCCGCCGAGGTGTTTCCCGTCTCGGCGATGTCCCTCGCGACGACCACCCGGTCCGGCAGATTGAGCTTCTTCTTCATCGCGTCGGTGATCCGCATGTTGGCCTGGTGCGGGATGAAGACGTCGAGCTGCTCTGAGGTGATGCCTGCGGCGTCGAGTGCCTCCTGCGCGACCTTGGCGATCTCGAAGACCGCCCAGCGGAACACCTGTTGGCCGTTCATGCGCAGCGAGGGAAACTTGTGACCGGGGTCGTCCCGCAGCACGTTCCACGTGAAGTCCTGCGTGATGGCCTCGGTCTGCTCGCCGTCCGACCCCCAGATGACCGGCCCGATGCCGGGGGTGTCGGACGGCCCGACGACGACCGCTCCCGCACCGTCGCCGAAGATGAACGCGATGCTGCGGTCGGTGGGGTCGGTGAGGTCCGAGAGCTTCTCGACGCCGACGACCAGCACGTGGGTCGCGCTGCCACCCCGGATGAGGTCCTGGGCGATCGCGAGGCCGTAGCTGAAGCCGGCGCACGCAGCGCTGAGGTCGAACGCGGCAGGGGCCTTGGTGCCGAGCCGGAAGGCGAGCTCCGCAGCGGCGGACGGCGTCTGCGTCAGGTGGGTGACGGTGCTGACGATCACGGTGTCGATCTGGTCGGCGGCGACGCCTGCGGCCGCGAGCGCCTTGGCCGGCGGCCGCCGCGGACATGTCGACCACCGTCTCGTCGGCGTCGGCGAAGTGACGGGTGACGATCCCGGAGCGCTCACGGATCCACTCGTCGGAGGAGTCGATGTACTGGCAGATGTCGTCGTTGGTGACGACGCGCGCGGGACGGTAGCCACCGACGCCCAGGATCCGCGCGAACGGGGCACCGGGACGAGGGCTGAGCGGTGCGCTCACGACAGACCTTCGTGCGGGTGCAGGCGGACGACCGGCTGCCCGGGCGAGATCGGGGTCGCCGTCCTCGACGAGCCACTCGACGACGGTTCCTCCGTGCGGGGCGACGACCGGCTGCTCGCCCCGGTTGGTGGCGACGACGCCCGCGATGGCTCCAGGCTCGAGATCGTCGCCGACGGCGGCGACGCCGCGTCGGAACATGCCCTTGGCCGGGGCGACCAGCATCCGCCAGGACGGTGAGGAGTCGAGCAGGCTGGGCGTCCCGTGACGTTCGACGAGGTCGCGGGCGGCCTCGAGGTCGTCGGGTGTCTTGAGCGCCACGACCTCGACGCCGGGCATGGCCCGCTTGGCGAGGCCGGCCAGCGTCCCCGCCGGCGGCACCTCGATCAGCGCCGTCACGCCGAGGTCGGTCATGGTCTGCATGCACAGGTCCCACCGGACCGGGCTGGAGACCTGTTGCACCAGGTGGGCGAGGTACTCGCGGCCGGTCTGGACGACGCCACCGTCGGCGTTCGACAGCAGGCGGGTGCGGGCGTCGTGCGTGTAGATGGCTCGTGCGTACCCGGCGAGGGTGCTGACCGCCGGTGCCATGTGCTGGGTGTGGAACGCACCTGCCACCGAGAGCGGGCGGAGCCGTGTCCCCTCGGGGGGATCGTCGTGGAAGCGTGCGAGGTCCTCGGTCGTGCCTGCGGCGACGATCTGGCCGGCACCGTTGATGTTCGCAGCGGTGAGGCCGTGCTTCTCGATGGCCGCGACGACGGTCTCCTGGTCACCGCCGAGGACGGCGGTCATCCCGGTCTCGGTGACGGCTGCCGCGGCCTTCATGGCCTTGCCGCGTTCGCGGACGAAGACCATCGCCTGCTCGGCCGACATGACGCCGGCGGCTGCGGCGGCGGTGATCTCACCGACCGAGTGACCGGCGCCGACGCCCACCTTGCCGAACGCGTCGGCCGGATGGGGGAAGAGGCTGAGCAGCGAGACCAGTCCGGACGCCACCAGCAGCGGCTGGGCGACGGCGGTGTCCCGGATGGTGTCGGCGTCAGCCTCGGTGCCGAAGTGCAGCAGATCGAGGTCTGCCACCGCGGCGAGCCACTGGAGGCGCTCCTCGAATCCGGGCAGCTCGAGCCAGGGGGAGAGGAAGCCGGGAGCCTGGGCGCCCTGACCGGGCGCGACGATGACGAGCACGGAGCCACTCTGCCCCACCGCGCGTCGGGAACCGGTACCGGCGCGAACCAAGCCCGAGGGGTTGCGTTGTGGGATTCCTACAAGATCGGCGGTGGGTGCTCGTCGAGTCGGCCAAGGGTCAGGGCCACCCGCAAGGTGAAGGCGTCGCGAGGCTCGGTGGGGACCAGCCCGCTGACGTCGGTGATCCTGCGGAGCCGGTAGCGGACGGTGTTGGCGTGGACGAAGAGCGCCCGGGCGGCGGCCTCCAGCGACGGGGACTGCTCGAGCACCGCGGCCGCGGTCTCCAACAGCCCGCCTCCGGCCTCGGCGAGTGGTCGGTAGACGTGCTGCACGAGCGTGCGACGCGCCTCGGCGTCACCGTCGAGCGCCCGCTCGGGGAGCAGGGCGTCGGCGGAGCACCGGGCGTGGCGCATCCGGCCACCCGGCTGCGGCGCGCAGGCCGGCTCGGGCCGCCGCGACCGAACGGACGGCCCGCGTGAGGTCGTCGACGACCGGTCCGACGACGACCTGGCCGGGGCCGAACTGGGCGACCAGTGCCGACGCCGCAGGAAGCGGGTCGAGGGCCTCCCCGAGCGTGCCGCCCAGCACGCAGATCAGCTCGTGGCCGTGGACGCCGCTGACCGCGTCCAGCCCGTTGTGACGTGCGGCGCGCCGGAGCGCGTCGACGACCGTCGCGGCGGTGGCGTCCGGCGTCGTGCCGGCCATGGCGAACACATGCGGGCGCGCGCGACCAGCCCAGTGCGGCGGCTCGCGAGAGGTCGTCGTCGCCGACGTCGCCGCGCATGACGGCGTCGGCCAGCAGCGACTCCAGCCGGGCATCCCAGGCGCCCCGCACCTCGGCTGCCTGGGCGTAGACCTCGGCGGCGGCGAAGGCCACCTCGCGGGCGAAGACCAGCACCGCCTCACGCAGCTGTGCCTCGTCCCCGGGGGCGGCGAGCTCGGCGGAGTGCTCCTCGACGACCTCGATCGTGGTCCGCACCAGCTCGACGGTCTGCTGCAGCGTGACCACGCGGGCCAGCTCGCGCGGCGCGGAGCCGAACACCTCGGCGGTGATGGCGCGTGCGGCGTCCGGCCGCCGGCTCCAGGCGACGAAGGCGCCGATGCCCGCCTGTGCGACCAGCGTGATCCAGGAGCGGTCCTCGGCCGACATCGCGCGGAACCAGGGGAGTGACGCCTCGACGCGGGCCATCGCCTCGCTGGCGAGCTGGCCGGAGGCGCGCTCGATCCGGCGCACGGTGGCGGCGCTGGCCCGTGGGGACGGCATGCCCCGCAGGGTAGGTGAACCGCTGATGCACCCGGTTTCCGGGGGTTGTGGACCCCCCACAACTCCGCCCGGGCCGTCAAGGCCAGCCGGACCCGCATTGGTTGACCCCGCGGTGAAGACCTGGCCGGTAGGTCCTCTGTGGTGCCGGCGCACCTGAGTCGTCGCAGGCCCTATGTGGCGGCGAGAACCGCCGACACGGCCACCAGCACGAAGCAGGCGAGTTCGATCATGCCGATCGCTCCGGGACGCATTGATCGACCAGGTACTGCAAACGCCCGAACGGCGAGCACAGCAAATGGTGCGATCAGCCAGGCACCAGAGGGCCACTCCCACCAGACCGCCAGGACCACGGCCGTAAGCACGGAGAGAGAGGCAACGACGAGCGATGCTCGTGCGTACCGTGGGTCCCGGCGCTCGCGAATCAATGACTTCACGTGCAGTGTCGAGCCGAGCAGCACGAGCGCGCAGACCAAGGTGAGGATCCATACATCGTCAGGCACCTCACCGAAGCTCGGTGGCGTCCATGACTTGCCTCCTGCCCCCACCGCCCATGTCACGGGCACCATTGCCGCGCACTCGATGACGAATACGACGTCGTTGGTGAGAGCTCGTTCGTTGTTGCGACGCGCGTAGGCGAGGTTGACGGCGAACAGAACGGCGTATCCGAGGCCCACCCACAGCAGCCAGGGACGCCACACCAGTAGGACGACCACAGCTGGCACGACGACCGCACACCAAAGGAGGAAGGGCGCGCGAAAGCGTTGGGGGCGCTTGGCCCGGACGAGGCCGAACGCGGCGTACGACAGCGGATAGGCGGCAATCCAGGCCATTGCCAGAACAAGCAACAGCGGAGTCCACGGCGTCACGATGAACCCGAGCACGAGCGGCAGCGCCAAGAAGGCCCAGGCGCCGTGCTGTGGCGGCAGGTACGTGCTCACGATCCGAGAACGTCCAATCTGTCCCAGGCCGCGCAGTCGAGGGCGATCGCGGCAGCCGGGAATACGCCGTTCTCCTCCTTGACGATGTGGCGTCGAAGAGGTTTCTCCAGGGCTTCGCCTGCCCCGAGATCACCCCGAGACACTCGGGTCAAGAGGTCCTCGATTGTGCGATGCTCGGTGCACAGCGCATCGACGTGCGCGGTGAACTCAGAGTCCAGGCGCAGCTCGGCGAACAGTCCTCGCTCCTCGTCAGCGCCGCAACGCGGGCAGTGAGTGCCTCGGCGAAAACGGCGTGATGGACGACAACTGCGTCGATTGCTTCGGCGTCATCCTCCGTTGCCATGGAAATCTCTTTCCGTGCGTCTGGTGTGTGTCTTTTGAGCTCAATTTACTACACTGTGATACGTGAAAATAATGGGTCCTGCACCAACTCGGCATGATGTGGGTCACGCGTCCCTGTCCCCGCAGCGATCTCGAGTTCTGGAGGAGCTGCAGCGGTCTGATTCGGCAACGACGGTCGGCGCGCTGGCGACCCAACTGGATCTTCACGCCAACACGGTGCGAAAGCACCTCGATGCGCTCGTTGAGCGCCGACTTGTTACCCGCGAGCGCTCGGCCGCCAATGGCCGCGGTCGTCCAGCATGGGTATACGCGGCTGCCATCCAGAACACCGAACCGGACCACCGCGTCCGCGACTACGCCGGATTGGCCACTGCACTTGCCGGTCAGCTGTCAAGAAGCAGTGTGAACCCCCGTTCGGATGCGATAAGTGCCGGTGAGGCTTGGGGCAAGGTCTTGGTTGCTGGCGCCTCAGCGGGGACGCCTGCGCGCGCTCGGCGTGCGGTCATCGATCTCCTCGAAGGACTCGGGTTTGCTCCGCGACCCGATTCGCGAGCGACGAGCGCCCAGCTGATCAGGTGCCCTCTGCTCGACGCCGCACGTGCGCAACCAGACGTGGTCTGTCCGGTGCATCTCGGCATCGTCCGTGGCGCTTTGGCCGAGTTGGGGGGAGATCCAGAGGGTGCCGAGCTGCTTCCCTTCGCTGAACCAGGTGCCTGTCGGCTCCGAATGCACCCGGCCGCCCGCCGGGTGGCCACGTGAAGCGAGCGCCATGGCACCTGCATGTCGGGGCGATAGTCGCTCTCTGGCTTCTCGTCTTCGTTGCGGTGGAACCCAGCTAGGAGCAGGCAGTTACTGCGGCCGACCCGTTGATGTCTGCCCTGCTGATCGGGTTCGCGCTACAGACTCGTAGCCGCCACGTCCCATGACTTCGCCCACGGAACAGGTGAGCAGTTCGAGGAAGACGTGATTCTTGAATCCGAGGGACGCCGACGCGATCACCCCCGAAGCGAGGACCAGGCGATGCCTAGAAGGTAGTACGTCTGGCGACGCGTACGCTTGCTCACCAATGGCAGATCTGCACACGATCCGGGTTGGACACGCCTACGACGAGCGTCGGGCAGGCGATGGATCCCGGGTTCTGGTTGACCGGATTTGGCCACGGGGCCTGTCCAAGGAGAAGGCTGACCTCGACGAGTGGTGCAAAGCCGTTGCGCCTTCGACGGAGCTTCGTACCTGGTATGGCCATGATCGTGAGTTGTTCGGGCAGTTCCGCGATCGGTATCTAGTAGAACTCGATGAGCCCGAGCGCGCCGCGGCCTTCGATCACCTGCGTGCCCTTGCCACACGCAAGAACCTCACCCTGCTCACGGCCACCAAGCAGGCGGAGATCAGTCATGCGAAGGTTCTCGTCGACCTCTTGAACGAGTCCAGCAGTTGAAAGGGTTCGGGCAGACCAAGTCGCGTTGTGGCTATCTCGACTGAGTAACGTCGTCGAGCGGCACGTCCGGGTCGGCCAGGGCCGACGCGTTGACAGCTGCGCCGGAGCGGATGAGACCTTGGATCGAGTCGGCCACGTCCCAGACGTTGACGTTCATCCCGGCGACAACCCGTTCATCGCGGAGCCAGAAAGCGATAAAGGCCCCGGAGCCTGGTTCACCCCGGTAGACGATCCGGTCGTGGCCAGCGGGTCCAGTGTCGCCGGAGTACTCCATCCCGAGGTCGAACTGGTCGGTATAGAAGTACGGGATCCGGTCGTAGCTGACCTGATGCCCGAGCATCGACCGAGCTGCGGCCGGACCGGAGTGGAGCGCGTTCGACCAGTGCTCTACCCGCAGTGGACGACGAAACACAGGGTGCAAGGCGTTTGCAATGTCCCCTGCAACGAAGACGTCTGGGTGGGATGTGCGCAGCGACTCGTCGGCGGTCACGCCGTTGTCCACGGAGAGGCCGGCGCGTTGGGCTAGATCGGTGTTGGGGCTCGCACCGACACCGACGACGATCAGGTCGGCCCGGATCTCCTCTTCGGCCGTCGTGACTACTGTCGTGGCGACTCCGGACTGGCCACGGAGCTCGGTGGCGCCGACGCCTAGTAGCAGTCGTACGCCGTTGGTGCGGTGAAGGTCGGCGAACACGGCACCGAGCTCGTCGCCCAATGGTCCACGGAGCACCATCGCTTGCGGCTCGATGACGGTGACGTCGTGACCAAGGGTACGTGCGGCCGCCGCAACCTCGAGCCCGATCCAGCCACCTCCGATCACGACGACCCGCCGAACCTCACCGGTCATGGCCGAACGCAACGCGTCGGAGTCGGACAGGCGACGCAGGTAGTGGACGCCGGCGAGCCCCGCCCCTGGCACGGTGATCTTCCGGGGAGACGATCCGGTCGTGAGTAGGGCAGCCTCGAACCCGATGCGTTCACCGTCGTCGAGCACTACCTCACGGGTGGCGAGGTCAAGGTCAGTGACTCTTGTTTCCGTGCGTAGGTCCACATCGTTCTCGGTGTACCAACCCTCGGCGTGGACGTAGAGCGAGTCTCGTGTCGCGGTCCCCAGGAGGTATCCCTTGGAGAGGTCGGGCCGCGCGTAGGGTCGTTCCGGTTCGTCACCAACCAGCAGGATGCGCCCGTCGTGGCCCTCGTCACGCAGCGTCTGCGCGGCCCTGGCCCCGGCCAGACCCGCGCCAACGATCACCATGGTGTGCTGCTCCATGGGACTCCTTCTCAGTATTTACCTGGTCAGGGTTTGACCACCGTGAGGTGAAGCGGTCACTCAGGGATTCCAGGGCCAGAGACCGGATTGGCGCATGCAGGCCTCGGCGGCATCGAGAGGGCCGGCCGCCGACGGACCGGCGTTGGCAAGGATGTCGTCACGCCATGTGCTGGCCGAGGCGCCACCGGCAGCAGCGGCGGCAGCGAGTTCGGCAAGGTGGGTCAGGTGTGGACCGCATGCTGCCCGGTCAAGACCCTCGGCCTTGTTGCGCACATCGGTGAGAGTCTCGGAGTAGGTCTCGTTGAGGGCTTCGTGGATACGGCCCAGATCCGCGTGATCACAATGTTGGCCGCTGGTGTGCTTGGGCATTGTCATCTGTCCTTGGCCACGGTGAGTAGGACGGCAGAGTCTGTGAGCGCTTCGAGGGTGTGCCGTGCTGGGGGTATCGCGATCAGGTCTCCGGGCAGGCCCTCACACTCGTCGTCGGCGGAAGACAGCCGGACGTGTCCAGCGACCACGAGCAACGTGGCTTCACCAGGGCTCTCGTGCTCGGCCATTGTGGTGCCGGTGGTCAAAGCGATGAGGGTCTGGCGCAGGAGTCGTTCGTGACTGCCGTAGACCGTTTCGCCGCTACGGCCGCTCGTGGCTTCGTGGGAAATCTTCAGGTGTTCGTGTGCGACGGCGTCCAGGGAGAGCTTGTCCATGACGTATCCCTTCCTCCATCGACGACGGTGCCTGAATATTTTTGATGTAGCAGAGTGTAGTAAATAGTCGGGCGCGCGACTACCTCTCGATGAGATGTCACGCTGCGCCCAAAGGAGGACCGGTCGCAGCGGGCCGAGATGATCCGCCTCGACCTACGCCCTGAACTGGGCGCTGCTTCGGGCTGGCTCGGCCCATGCGCCTCAGGAGGTGAGGGTCGCGGCGTGGTCGGGCACGTAGGAGAAGTGCTCCTTGCCCGGTCGCTGGTAGCCGGTGGGAGCCGGACGGCGAGGAAGCTTGATCGGAGCCGGTTCGGTCTCGCCGTACGGGAGCGTCGAGATCAGGTGGGCGATCATGTTGATCCGCGCCCTGCGCTTGTCGTCGGCCTCGACGACGAACCACGGCGCCTCGTGGATGTCGGTGTGGACGAACATCTCGTCCTTCGCCCGCGAGTAGTCCTCCCAGCGTCGGATCGACTCGACGTCCATCGGCGACAGCTTCCAGCGGCGGAGGGGATCATCGAGACGCGAGTGGAACCGACGCTCCTGCTCCTCGTTGCTCACGCTGAACCAGTACTTGCGCAGCTGAATCCCCTCCTCGACGAGCATCCGCTCGAAGATGGGCGTCTGGTGCAGGAAGCGTCGGTACTCGTCGTAGGTGCAGAACTCCATCACCCGCTCGACGCCGGCGCGGTTGTACCAGCTGCGGTCGAACAGGACGATCTCGCCGGCCGCTGGCAGGTGCTCGATGTACCGCTGGAAGTACCACTGGGTGCGTTGCCGTTCGGTGGGGGAGGGAAGGGCGACGATGCGGGCGATGCGCGGGTTCAGGTACTGGGTGATCCGCTTGATGGCGCCACCTTTGCCGGCGGCGTCCCTGCCCTCGAAGATGATGACGACGCGCTGGCCCGTCGAGCGCGTCCACTCCTGCACCTTCGCCAGCTCGGTCTGCAGCCGGTAGAGCTCGCGCTCGTACAGCTTCTTGTCGAGCTTGGACGCGTCGTCCTCGCGGTCCGGAGGCGTCGCCAGGTTCTTGCTCATCGTCAGGCGTCGCCCATGCCGGCGCCAGGGTCGGCGGCGCGCGGGTCGTCGAGCCGGTAGCGGTCGAATGCCTCCTTGACCACCTCGCGCTTGACCTCGCCGCGCCGCGCGAGCTCCTGCAGCGTCCGCACGGTGATCGACTCGGCATCGATGCGGAAGTGCCGCCGCAGCGCGCCGCGGGTGTCGGACAGTCCGTAACCGTCGGTGCCCAGGGTGACGTAGTCGCCGGGAACCCAGGGGCGGATCAGCTCCTGGACGGCTCGTTGGTAGTCCGAGACCGCGACGACCGGACCGGACGCGTCGCCCAGCCGGCGGGTCACGTACGCCTGCTTCGGCTCAGACACGGGATCGAGCAGGTTGGCGTCGTCAGTGCGCAGGCCGTCGCGGTGGAGCTCGACCCACGACGTGACCGACCACACGTCGGCGGCAACGCCCCAGTCGTCAGCCAGCAGCTGCTGTGCCCGCAACGCGCCCGGCATGGCCGAGCCACTCGCCAGAATCTGCGCGGACGCGGTTCCCTCGGCCTCGGCCGGTCGGTACCGGTACATGCCACGGAGCAGTCCGTCGACGTCGAGCCCCTCTGGCTCGGCCGGCTGGTCGATCGGTTCGTTGTACATCGTCAGGTAGTAGAAGACGTTCTCGGAGTCCTCGCCGTACATCCGGCGGAGTCCGTCCCTGACGATGTGCCCGATCTCGAAGGCGTACGCGGGGTCGTACGCCATCACGGCCGGGTTGGTGGCAGCGAGCAGGTGCGAGTGGCCGTCCTCGTGCTGCAGGCCTTCGCCGTTGAGCGTGGTGCGTCCGGCGGTCGCGCCGATCAGGAACCCGCGGGTCATCTGGTCGCCCGCACCCCAGAGCGCGTCACGCGGTGCGCTGGAATCCGAACATCGAGTAGAAGATGTAGACGGGGATCATCGGCTCGTCGTGCGTCGAGTACGACGTGCCCGCTGCGATGAAGGACGCCGTCGAGCCGGCTTCGTTGATGCCCTGGTGCAGCAGCTGGCCGTCGGTGGCCTCCTTGTACGACAGCATCAGCTCGCGGTCGACCGAGACGTAGGTCTGGCCGTGCGGGTTGTAGATCTTCTGCACCGGGAACATGGCGTCCATGCCGAAGGTGCGCGCCTCGTCCGGGATGATCGGCACGATGCGAGGGCCGATCTCCGGGTCCTTGAGCAGGTCCTTGAGCAGTCGGACGAAGGCCATGGTGGTGGCCACCTGCTGCTTGCCGGCGCCCCGCTTCGCCACGTCGTAGGCGAGGTCACCCGGGAGCACGAGCGGACGGCTCTCGGTACGTCGCTGTGGGATCGAGCCGCCCAGGGCCTGACGGCGCTCGTGCAGGTACCGGGTGGTGTCGCTGTCCTCGCCCGGTCGGTAGTAGGGCGGCAGCTTGGCGTCGAGGTCGGCGTCGTCGATCGGGATCTTCAACCGGTCACGGAAGCCCTTGAGGTCGTCGAGGGTCAGCTTCTTCATCTGGTGCGTCGAGTTGCGACCCTCGAAGTGCGAGCCCAGCGTCCACCCCTTGATGGTCTTGGCCAGGATCACGGTCGGCTGCCCCTTGTGCTCGAGAGCAGAGTGATAGGCGGCGTACAGCTTGCGGTAGTCGTGCCCGCCGCGCTGCAGCGACCAGATCTCGTCGTCGGTCCAGTCCTCGACCATCTTGCGCGTCCGCGGGTCGCGGCCGAAGAAGTGCTCGCGGACGAAGGCACCGTTCTCGGACTTGTAGGTCTGGAAGTCTCCGTCGGGCGTGACGTTCATCAGGTTCACGAGCGCGCCGTCGGCGTCCTGAGCAAGCAGCTCGTCCCACTTGCGACCCCACACCACCTTGATGACGTTCCAGCCGGCGCCGCGGAAGAAGGCCTCGAGCTCTTGGATGATCTTGCCGTTGCCGCGGACAGGGCCGTCCAGACGCTGCAGGTTGCAGTTGATGACGAACGTGAGGTTGTCCAGCTCCTCGCGCGCGGCGAGCCCGATCGGCCCCAGCGACTCGACCTCGTCCATCTCACCGTCCCCGAGGAACGCCCAGACATGCTGCTCGGAGGTGTCCTTGATGCCGCGGTTGTGCAGGTACCGGTTGAACTGGGCCTGGTAGATGGCGTTGATCGGACCGAGACCCATCGACACCGTGGGGAACTGCCAGAAGTCGGGCATGAGGCGCGGGTGCGGATACGACGGCAGGCCACCCCCCGGGTGGGACAGTTCCTGCCGGAACCCGTCCATCCGGTTCTCGTCCAACCGCCCCTCGAGGAACGCGCGCGCATAGATGCCGGGCGACGCGTGTCCCTGGAAGAAGATCTGGTCGCCGCCCCCGGGGGCGTCCGGGCCGCGGAAGAAGTGGTTGAAGCCCACCTCGTAGAGGTAGGCGCTGGACGCGTAGGTCGAGATGTGTCCGCCGACGCCGACCCCCGGGCGCTGGGCGCGGTGCACCATGATCGCCGCGTTCCAGCGGACGTAGGCACGGATGCGCTGCTCCATCCACTCGTCGCCCGGGAACCACGGCTCCTGCTCCGGCGGAATGGTGTTGATGTAGTCGGTGGCGCGCAGCGAGGGAACTCCGACGTTCCGCTCCCGGGCGCGTTGGAGCAGGCTGAGCATGACGTAGCGGGCGCGGTAAGCACCCTGGGTGTCGATGACGTCGTCGAGCGAGTCACGCCACTCCTGTGTCTCCTCAGGGTCGACGTCCACCAGCTGGGTCGGCAGACCGCTGCTGATCAGGGGGGTGCGCTCGCGTCCGGTCTCCACGCTGATATCGCCTCACTTCGTGCGGGAACAGCTGCTCCGGCCAGCCTACGCTCGCGGACGCGACTGCTCCCCGCCGAAGGTCCCTTCCCCCGGGCGGCCTGCTTTGACAGGGTGGAGGCACTCGGAGTCCGGAGGGAGGCCGCCATGCACGCCAAGATCGGCGAGACACTCATCCTGAAATCCCATCACGTCGGTGAGCCCGACCGCACCGCGGAGATCCTCGAGGTGCGTGGCGAGGGAGGGACGCCCCCGTTCCTGGTCCGCTTCGACGACGGTCACGAGGGCCTGGTCTTCCCCGGTTCAGACGCCGTGGTCCACCACGTGGACGCCGAAACCGCCTGATCGCTGCCCCGGCACGGCTGCCGGGGCGCCCTCAGGTTCACTCTCTGCCCTCAGCCGCACCACACAAATGGGCTGATGTGCTTGCGTGTCGCCGCGCGCTGTAATGGACTACCGGTCACGACCTCGGGTGACAGCCCGGGAACGATCGGGAAGGGGTACGCGTGAGCGCGAGTGACGCGCCGGCCGAAGGGTCTGCTGGCCAGGCCGAGCGCATGGGCTTCGCCAGTGGACAGGTGGTCCTCGAGATCGGGGCCGATGGTGACAGCGACGCCACACTGCGCACCGCGATCGAGACGATCCTCGGCACGCCCATGGTGGGCGATGAGTTCGACGACGTGGCGGACGTCGTCGTGCTGTGGTGGCGCGATGACGACGGTGACCTCGTGGATGCTCTCGTCGACGCGCTCTCGGCGATCACGTCCGGCGGGGTGGTCTGGCTCTTCACCCCGAAGGCCGGTCGGGACGGCCACGTGGAGCCCAGCGAGATCGGTGAGGCGGCCCGCACGGCGGGGTTGTCCTCCACCAAGAGCATGAGCGCCGCCCCGGAGTGGGCGGGCACCCGTCTGGTGGCTCCGAAGCTCGGACGCTGATTCCACACTCCGCAGCTCCGCAGCACCACGTCGAAGACCCCGCTCCGTGGAACGGGGTCCTCGCGTTGTTGGACGGTGTCAGGCGAGCCAGGGGAAGCGCTGGACCAGGCTGGTGGACTCCCACCACTTGCCAAGTCCGATGGTCCGCTCGGCGGTGAAGAGCATCAGCATGATCATCACGACCGCGTAGATGATGTGGTCGTCCATGATCGGGTTGTTCGCGGTGTTGAATCCGGTCTCGGGGTCGACCGCGTTGAGCGGCCACTCGGCCAGGTACATGAGGACGAGCAGCACGGCTCCGCCGATGGAGCTGATGCGGACGAGGATGCCGAGCATCAGCGCGACGCCGACACCGAGCAGGGCGAGCATGAAGCCCCAGTTGACCCAGGATCCGGGGTAGAGGGTCGGGCCCTCTGCGCCCATCACGCCGGCACTCTCACCGAGGTTCTGGAAGAAGCCGGCGAAAGGGCCGTCCGGGTTGGTGCCGAAGGTGAGGAAGCCGAAAGTCGGGCTTCCGTCGCCGGTGGCGAAGTTCCAGGCTCCCTCGCTCTGGGTGGTGTAGCCGAGCCCGAAGTTCTTGTCGAGGAATGCCCACAGGAACACGAACCCGATGAAGATGCGAGAAGCGGCCGCCCAGTACTTCGTGGACGGCCGCCATGGTGAAGTCGTGGTACCAACCGCGCTCACTGGTGCTGACACTCAGGTCGCTGTGGTGGGTGGTGGTCATCTCCGTCTCCTCACGTGAGATGCGAAAAGCTCTTGTCCTGAGGGTCCTCCTTCGACGGTTGAGTGATCAAGGACCTAGGTCCCGCCGACGTGCGCCGAAGGTCCCCTCCTGGTTGACTCGCCGAGTAACCCCCGCACGGAAGGTCACGCCATGCCTGTCGACGTCGGTCAGCCGGCACCCGACTTCACCCTGCCCAACCAGCACGGCGAGCCGATCACGCTCTCGTCGTTCCGAGGACGGAACGCAACGTGGTCCTGGTCTTCTACCCGTGGGCCTTCACCGGGGTGTGCACCGGCGAGCTGTGCGAGCTCAACGAGCGCATCGCCACCTTCGACAACGACGAGACCGTGACGCTGGCGGTCTCGTGCGACGCGAAGTTCTCGCTCCGCATCTTCGCCGAGCGTGAGGGGTACGCCTTCAGCCTGCTGAGCGACCACTGGCCGCACGGTGAGGTCTCTCGTGCCTACGGTGTCTTCAACGAGAGGCGCGGGAGCGCCGTTGCGTGGGACGTTCATCATCGACAAGCAGGGTGTCGTCCGGTACACCGTGGTCAACGCGATTCCCGATGCTCGAGACCCCGACGAGTACGAGAAGGTCCTCGCGTCCCTGGCTGACGCCGAAGCTAGGCTCGGCGGCTTCCCGGGCGTATAGCTCAGCTGGTAGAGCTCCGGTCTTACAAACCGGCGGTCGGCGGTTCAAGTCCGTCTGCGCCCACCATCGAAGTTCCCTTCAAGGCAGTCTTACGGGGTGTAGCGGACGCCGTCGGGACGGCATGGCTCGGTGCCGTCCGCCTCCGAAGCCGCGCATTGGCCGTCGACGAGCGCCCGATCCCCAAGCGCCTGCGGCAGATCGACTTCATGACGAATCTGGTCGTTGCCCTGGCAATCCCCATCGCCGCGTGTGCGGGGGCTGACGGTGAAGGTGATGACCACCTCGCTGTCGGTGAACTCGATTTCGGGCTCGTTCACCTCGCCGGTGATCCCGCTGTTGCAGTCGAGGCGCGTGACTAGCGCGGTGAAGGTGGTGGTCTCGGCGTCAAGCGACTGGTCTGGTGCCAGGTCCCAGGTGGCTGCCGCGTCACGGTTGAAGAGGCTGCATCCGCTGATGAGCGCCGTCGTCAGTGCGACCGCTGCGAGAGTCTTCGGAAGCGTTTTCGGCCTGGGCGGAGGCATGTGGCCTGCTGCGTGCGAGCGGTGCGCGGCCACCATACGGCAACAGGCCTAGTCGGCCATCACTGCCAGGCGGTCGTGCAAGGTCCAACCTGATGCTGGGACGCCCGCAAGTCCGTCTGCGCAGCCGGCCCGGAAGGCGTTGAGGCCGCGTGGGAAGGGATGTGCCCTCGTGCTCGGATACAGGCGTCGCGCCTCGGTCTCGCAATTGCCCTTGCGATCCGTCGCGTGCCAGTGCTCCCCGAGCGCGTAGCCCCGCAGATAGTCGTCGTAGGCATACACCTTCTCGTAGCGCCACCAGCCGTATCCCGCGATGAGACCGAGCGCGAGCAGCACGATGAGGGTTGCGGCAACCATCGCGACTCGTCTGGCTGTACGTGTCCGCCGCGGCGCGGCGTCGCTCTCCGGTGCGGCGGTGGGCGCGGTCATGCCCACAGGATGCCCTTCGTCGTGGGCCGTGTCCGGCAGTCCGGTGATCTTGATGTGAGTTTGCGGGTCAGTCGTCCGAGCCATCGCCGTCATCGGCGTCGTCGATCCAGAGAAGCACCTCTTGCCACCATCGCAGCTCCCCGGAACCCTCGTCGACGCGGTAGGCCCACTCGGTGACCAGTCCGAGGACCACCATCAGCCCAACACCAGCGACTCCTTCGTACGCCAACAGCAGCCAGACACCCAGGGCGACACCGAGCGGCCATCCGACGAGGTTGACGAGGAAACGCGAACGCCCCGCCCTCCAGACGTCGGCAGTCAGTGCGATCAGGCCCCGTGAGCGCGGAACAGGAAGTCGGCGCGACGACACACTCGCTGTCCAGGCACTGGGCATCTCGGGTGCCTCCAAGGGACGGGCCTGAGAGTGCCTTCCTACTCTTTGCCCGTCAGCACTCACAGGGCACCAAGGAGCTACGCCCGGGTAGGTAGGCTGGCGCGACTTGTCCCCAACTTCTCGACAAGGACGGATCTCATGCCGACGTGGTTGCTCCTCGCGCTGGCGATTGCGTTCGAGGTCGTGGGCACGGCCTTCCTGCGTGCCACGGACGGGTTCTCGAAGCTGCTTCCCTCGATCGCGGTGGTCATCGGATACGGCATCTCGTTCTACCTCCTGTCGCTCGTCCTCAAGACCGGCATCCCGCAGGGTGTTGTCTACGCGATCTGGTCCGCGTTCGGGATCGCGCTGGTCACCGTGATCGGAATGTGGATCTTCGGCGACAAGATCTCCGTCATGACCGCAATCGGGCTCGCAGTGGTCATGGTCGGCATCGTTCTGGTCCAGATGGGGAACGACGCGGTGACCCACTGAGATGGCCGAGCTCGACGCCGCATCGCTCGCGGCCACCGAGGGGGAGTACCTCGACCCGGGGTACGACGCACAGACGCCGGACGGTGACAACCTGCTGCTCGACTTCGGACGTGCCGAGCGTCAGCTGTGGACCTCGTGGGGCGCAACAGTCGGCGCCACGGTCGGGGGCGACCAGGCCGCAGGCGCCACCTGGGTGGACGCCGGATCGGCCAGCGTCTTCGGCAACCCGGTGATCTGGAGCCGTCCCGTCGACGCCGAAGGCGCTGCTTCTCTCATCCGCCGCCAGACGGAGGCCTTTTCGGCACGCCAGGGCGGGCCGTACCTCGTCTACAGCCTCTTCCCCACGCCGGACCTGCGGGGCATGGGTCTCGACCCGGTCGGCCATCCGCCGTGCATGGCGCGATTGCCCCACCTTGCGGACGCCGGACGCCCCGTTCCGCAAGACCTGCGGGTGCTGCAGGCACAGACCCTCGAGCAGCTCGACCATTTCGAACAGGTGCTGCTTGAGGCGTACCCGGTCCCCGACCTGCTTCCGTGGCGTCGCGGCGTCTTCGTCGGACCGACCCTGCTCGACCATCCCGCCTGGCACGTGTTCGTCGGCTACTGCGACGGCGTGCCAGTGGCCACGGCAGCATCCTTCGTCACCGACCAGATCGTCGACGTCACGCTGGTGACCTGCCGACCGGAGTATCGCGGGCGCGGATTCGGGCGTGCCGTCACCCAGGCCGCGGCGAACGCAGACCCCACCAAGCCAGCCGTGCTCATCGCCTCCGACGACGGTCAGCCGGTCTACCGGTCGATGGGCTTTCGGTCATTGACCCGCTTCACCCTCTGGATCGGCCACCGCTCCCCGCAGACTCCCTAGACCTTGATCCACTCCCCGTCGATCCACTCCGGGTCGCCGGAGAGGAGCGGCGCCATCTCGGTGCTCCACCACTCGTCCTGGGCGGGGTCGTCAGCGAGGGCGAGGTACTTCTCCTTCGACTCGAAGCGAACTGCCATCACCACGCGGTCGTCATCGGCGGCCATCACCCACTGGTCGACGTAACCGATCGGGCGAGAGCGGTTCGCCTCCCACTTCTCCAAGCGTGCGCGGAGCTCGTCGATGGAGACTGCCGGACGCGCGATCATCACCGTTCCGTACATGGCGTTGCCTCTCCGCCCGGCGGCTGCTGCTCAGGACGACCCTGGTGCGCGCCGAGCCGATAGGGGCAGTCCTACGTCCGACCCATGGGTAAGACAAGGCGTCACAGTGTGAGTTTCGGGAAGTTTTGTGTGGGATTCTGTCCGAATCTATTGACATCTGTTTGGTTAGGGTCTTCGATGATCCGCATGTACCCCGCCGAGCGCCAACAGCTGATCCTCAGCACGGCCCGTCGAGACGGTCGCGTGGACGTCTCTCGCGCCGCCGACGAGCTCGGGGTCACGGCTGAGACGGTGCGCCGCGACCTCACCGTCCTGGAGCGCCAGGGGCTCGTGCGACGCGTCCACGGTGGCGCCATCCCCGTCGAGCGGCTCGGGGTCGAGCCTGCGGTGGCGGTCCGTGAGGGCGTCCTGGTCGCCGAGAAGGAGCGCATCGCCAAGGCTGCGCTGGCCGAGCTGCCCGACGACGGGACCATCGCGATCGACGCCGGCACCACGACGATGCGCCTGGTCGAGCTGCTGCCGGTCGACCGCGAGATCACCGTCGTCACCAACAGCCTCCCGCACGCGATGCGTCTGGCCATCGCCCCGAACATCACGCTCCACCTGGTAGGCGGTCGCGTGCGCCAGCGGACCCTCGCCACCGTGGACGAGGCGGCCCAGCAGTTCCTGCGTGGCCTCTTCGTCGACGTCGCGTTCGTCGGCGCCAACGGCGTCTCCGCCGCACGAGGGCTGACGACGCCCGACCGCTCCGAAGCCGCGGTGAAGAGCGCACTCATCCATTCGGCGCGCCGGGCGGTCGTGCTGGCCGACCACACCAAGTTCGGTGCCGACCACTTCGCCCGTTTCGGATCGCTCGCCGACGTCGACACTGTCATCACCGACACCGGGCTCGATGCGGCGGTCGTCGCCGAGATCGAGGCTGTTGGGCCCCGGGTGGTGTGCGCATGATTGTCACCGTCACGCTCAACCCCAGCCTCGACCGCACCCTTCTGGTGCACGAGCTCGTCCGCGGGGCTGTGCTCCGCGCGGACGCCACACGTGACGACCCCGGCGGCAAGGGCGTCAATGTCGCCCGCGCACTCGTCGCACACGGCGGTGAGGCGCTGGCGGTCCTGCCGGTGGGAGGTTCGATCGGCAAGGCGCTGGTGGCCCAGCTCGCCGATGCCGGTGTCGATGTCGAGCCCGTCAGCATCGGCGGAGCGACTCGCGCGAACATCACCGTTGCCGAGCCGGACGGAACCACCACCAAGCTCAACGAACCCGGCCCCCTCCTCTCCGCCGAGGAGATCGACGCCGTGCTCGAGGCCGTCGAGCGCCGCGTGCAGTCCGGTGACTGGGTCGTCATCGGGGGAAGCCTGCCTCCGGGTGCCGGGCCTGTGGTCGTCGCGATGCTCATCGAGCGCGCGCACGCGTCCGGCGCTCTCGTCGCTCTCGACACCAGTGGTCCGGCCCTGACCGCCGGGCTTCGGCACCAGCCCGACCTCGTCAAACCCAACCGTGACGAGCTTGCGGAGGCCGTCGGGCGCCCGGTGACGTCGGTCGGGGGAGTGGTGGAGGCCTGCGACGTCCTGCGGGAACGTGGTGCCGGACGCGTCCTGTGCAGCCTCGGTGCCGACGGAGCCGTGCTGGTCGACGACACCTCGCGCGTCCACGCAGCTGCGCCGGTGGCGGAGGTGCGCAACACGGTGGGCGCAGGCGACGCACTTCTGGCGGGCTACCTCCAGGCCGTCGGACGCGGTCCGCTGCAGGCGCTGCGTACGGGAGTGGCGTGGGCCACCGCAGCGGTCGCCACATCCGGAACCGGGGTTCCCGACCCGGATCTCATCGACACCTCCGCCGTCCGGGTGGTCGACCTGACCACGTCCCCGGCCGCCCTCACCAAGGAGCTCGCATGACCAGTCTGATCTCGACGTCGCTCGTCGACCTGGCCCTCGAGGCCGGCGACAAGGACGCCGCCACCGCCCGTCTCGCCGAGCTCATGCAGGCACAGGGCCGAGTGACGGACCTGGACGTCTTCCTCGCTGATGTCCGCGCACGCGAGCAACAGATGCCGACCGGCCTCGAAGGCGGCATCGGCATCCCGCACGCGCGGTCCGACGCGGTCACCGAGCCGACGGTGGCGTTCGGCCGGTCGACGTCTGGCGTCGACTACGGCGCGGCCGACGGTCCGGCCCATCTGATCTTCCTGATCGCGGCGCCCGCCGGAGGCGGCGACGCGCACCTGAAAGTCCTGGCAGCGCTCGCTCGCCGGTTGGTCCATGCGTCCTTCAAGGACGCGCTCCTGCAGGCGGGCGACGCACAGGACGTCGTCGACCTGTTCGAACGAGAGGTGGTCGTGTCGTGAAGATCGTTGCCGTGACGTCGTGCCCCACGGGCATCGCGCACACCTACATGGCGGCGGAGGCGCTCGAAGGCGCCGGCCGTGACGCCGGTCATGAGATCGAGGTCGAGACCCAGGGATCGGCCGGTGCCGTACCCCTCGACCCGGCAGTCATCGCTGCCGCTGACGTGGTCGTCTTCGCCGCGGACGTGGAGGTGCGCGACCGTCAGCGCTTCGCCGGCAAGCCGACGGTCACCGTCTCGGTGAAGCACGCCATCAACCACGCCGCCGACGTCATCGCGGACGCGGAAGAAGCGGCAGCGTCTGCGCCGGCCGTCGATCCCCACGTCGCCGCAGCGGCGGCGCCGGTCGCCAGGGCCAGCGGGCAGGTGGGCAAGGGCACCGTGGTCCGCGGCTGGTTGATGACCGGTGTGAGCTACCTGATCCCGTTCGTGGCCGCCGGCGGCATTCTCATCGCGCTCAGCTTCATGCTGGCCCGGATCGCCGAAGGCGACGCGGGCTACAGGATCGTCGAGGTCAACGCGGACGTGCCCGCCTTCATCGACCAGTTCAGCGCGCTCAGCCTGTACGACTGGGCAGGACTGCTGTTCATCATCGGTGCCGGGATGTTCAGCTTCCTCAACGCCATCCTTGCCGGCTACATCGCGTACGCGATCGCCGACCGCCCCGGTCTTGCGCCCGGCTTCATCGCCGGATGGGCGGCCGGCATCATGGGCGCCGGCTTCCTCGGTGCCCTCGTCGGAGGAATCACCGGTGGGCTCCTCGCACTCGCCATCTCACGGCTGAAGGTGCCGACGGCAGTCAGAGGTGTCATGCCGGTCGTCGTCATCCCGTTGATCGCCACGCTGGTCAACGGCGCGCTCATGCTCATCGTCATCGGTCGGCCCCTGGCCTGGGTGTTCAACGAGCTGACCGACTGGCTGAACTCGCTGTCCGGCACGAGCGCTGTGCTGCTCGGCGTGATCCTCGGTCTGATGATGGCGGTCGACATGGGCGGACCCATCAACAAGGTGGCCTACACGTTCGCCGTCACCGGTCTCACAGCCGAGGCGATCGCGGCGCAGGACGCCGTGGCTTTGCAGGTGATGGCGACGGTCATGGCGGCCGGAATGGTCCCGCCCTTGGCGATGGCTCTGGCCAGTGCGGTACGACCGCAGCTGTTCAGCCACGCCGAGCGGGAGAACGGCAAGGCCGCATGGATCCTCGGTGCGTCCTTCATCACCGAGGGTGCGATTCCCTTCGCTGCCGGCGATCCGCTGCGGGTCATGCCGTCGGTCATGGCCGGCAGCGCTCTCACCGGGGGACTGGTGATGCTGTTCGGCAACGAACTGCGAGCACCGCACGGCGGGGTGTGGGTCTTCGGTCTGGTCGAGGGCTGGCCCACCTACATCCTGGCGGTGGTCGCGGGCACTGCGCTGGCTGCTTCGCTGGTCATCCTGCTCAAGAGCCGGTTCCGTCCGAAGGACGAGGCGGCGCTCGAGGCTGCAGAGGACGCCGGCCTGTTCGCGACCGCGTAGGCGACGAACCGATCCAAGGAGGAGTCATGGCACAACGTGAGGTCGTGGTCGCCAGCTCGGTGGGCCTGCACGCCCGCCCGGCGACGTTGTTCACCCAGGCGGCCGCAGCTGCGGGCGTCCCGGTCACCATCGCCAAGGGGGATGGTGAGGCGGTGAACGCCGCCAGCATCCTGGCGGTGCTCGGCCTCGGCGTGAGCCACGGTGAGACGGTCGTCCTGCAGGCGGACGGGGACGGCGCCGAGGCGGCACTGGATTCCCTCGTCGCACTGCTCGAGCAGGACCTCGATGCCGAGGAAGCCGGCTGATGACCGACACGCTCGTCGGGATCGCCGCCAGCCCGGGGCTGGCGGCGGGCCCGGCGGTGCGCCACGACGGCGCCAGCGCTACGAGCGTCGAAGCGGCAACGACGGTCGAGCAGGCATCGGCCCGCGTCTGCGAGGACATGCGTGCGAGGGCTGCGCGGGCGACGAGCCCGGAAGGCCGCGCGGTGCTCGAGGCGCTCGTGCAGTTCGCCGCCGACCCCGAGCTGGTGGGCGGGTCCCAGAAGCTCGTCGACGGAGGTACCGCGCCGTCCGACGCCGTCCGTCTCACTGCCGCTCAGTTCGCCGAGAAGCTGCAGTCGCTGGGTGGCTACTTCGCCGAGCGGGCACCCGACATCATCGACGTCGGCGAGCGCATGGTCGCCGCCCTCGAGGGCCGCGCGGTGGCCGAGCTGCCGCGCCCCGGCTACGCCCATGTCCTCGTCGCCCGCGACCTGGCGCCGGCCGACACCGCCACCCTGGACGCCGAGACGGTGCTGGCGATCGTGACCGAGCAGGGCGGGCCGACCAGCCACACCGCGATCCTCGCGCGCAGCCTGGGCATCCCGGCGGTGGTCGCCGTGCGAAGCGCGCGCGATGCCACCGATGGCCAAGAGATCGTCGTCGACGGTGACCTCGGCGAGGTGCATGTCAGCCCCGATGCTGCGCTGACCACGGCCCTTCGCGAGCGCGAGCAGCGCCGTCGGAGCCGGGCCAAGGTGGTGAGCGGACCCGGGCACACCAGGGACGGCGTGGACGTCAAGCTCCTCGTCAACGTCGGAACGCTCGCCGACGCCACGTCCGCCGCTGAGGTGGACGCGGAGGGCATCGGTCTGTTCCGCACCGAGTTCCTCTTCCTCGGACGCCCGGACGAGCCATCGCTCGACGAGCAGGTCGAGGCCTACACCCAGGTGTTCTCGCGCTACGTCGGGACGTCGCATCGTGGTGCGCACCCTCGACGGCGGCTCGGACAAGCCCTTGCCTTTCCTCGGCCTCGGCGACGAGGAGAACCCTGCGCTCGGCGTCCGGGGACTGCGCACCGCCGTGTCACGCCCGGAGGTGCTCGATCGCCAGCTGACCGCGCTCGCGTCCGCGGCCGCCCGCACCGGCGCGCAGCCGTGGGTGATGGCGCCGATGGTGTCCACGGTCGCCGAGGCCCGCTGGTTCGGCGCCCAGGCGCGGGCAGCCGGGCTGCCGACCGTCGGCGTGATGGTCGAGGTGCCGGCGGCCGCCCTGCGAGCACGTCAGATGCTGTTCGAGGTCGACTTCGCGAGCATCGGGACCAACGACCTCGCTCAGTACGCGCTGGCAGCGGACCGCCAGCAGGGCGAGCTCGGCTCGCTGCTCGACCCGTGGCAACCGGCCGTTCTGGACCTGGTGGCCGAGGCGTGTCGGGGCGCCGAGCTGACAGGGCGTCCGATCGGCGTCTGCGGCGAGGCTGCCGCTGACCCGGCACTCGCCGCGGTGCTGGTCGGGCTGGGCGTGCGTTCCCTGTCGATGGCACCGGTGGCGGTCCCGGACGTCCGCGCGCTGCTGGCCGACGTCGACCTCGGCGCCTGTCGGACGGCGGCAGAGGCGGTGTTCGACGCAGCGAGTGCGGCCGACGCCCGCCAGGCGGTCTGGGCCGTCCTCGGGCTGTAGATCCCGCCGACTTGCCGAGTGCGGTGCTGGTTGACGCCGCGGAGCGTCAACCAGCACCGCACTCGGCAGGCCTTGCCTTGGCGGGCAGTACATTCGGGCGGTGACTGCCGCACCCACCCTTGGCCAGGTCGTCGACGTTCTGGAGACCCTGTACCCGCCGCAGACGGCCGAGGAGTGGGACGCCGTGGGGCTGGTCTGCGGAGATCGCGCAGACGACGTCCGGCGGGTGCTCTTCGCCGTCGACCCGCTGCCGGCTGTCGTCGACGAGGCACTGGCATGGCGGGCCGACCTGCTGGTGACGCACCACCCGCTGTTGCTCCGTCCCGTGCACTCGGTCGCCGCTGACACTCCCAAAGGCTCGCTGGTCCACCGCCTCATCCGTGGTGGCTGCGCGCTGTTCACGGCGCACACCAATGCCGACGTCGCCGCCGATGGCGTCAACGACGCCCTCGCTGGCGTTCTGGGTCTGCGCGACACCGTTCCGCTCCGCGCCTGGCCCTCGGAGCCGTCCGACAAGGTGATCACCTTCGTCCCCCCGTCGCACGCACGGGCCGTGATCGATGCCCTGCGCGACGCCGGCGCAGGCACTCTGGGCGAGTACACCCGCTGCGCCTGGACGGTCGAGGGGACGGGCACCTTCACCCCGGGTGAGGGTGCAACACCCCACATAGGCGAGGTCGGACGCGTCGAGGTCACACCCGAAGTGCGGGTCGAGATGCTGGTGCCACGTCGTCTGCGTGCCTCAGCTCTGGACGCCGTGCGCGCGGCGCATCCCTACGAGGAGGTGGCCATCGACGTGTTCGAGGTGGCCCCCAGCGCGTCGGGGACCGGCCTCGGCCGTGTCGGAACGCTGGCGACACCCATGAGTCTGCGGCAGTTCGCGGGGCACGTGGCGAGGGTGCTCCCGGCCACCCCGCAGGGCGTGCGCTACTTCGGCGAGCCCGATGAGCGGGTCGAGCGGGTCGCTGTCTGCGGCGGAGCAGGGGACTCGCTGCTGCCGCACGTCCGGAGCGCTGGTGTGGACGCGTTCGTGACCGCAGACCTGCGGCACCACCCCGCGTCCGAGCACCTGGCGGCGGGCGGCCCCGCTCTCGTCGACCCGGGGCACTGGGCGAGCGAGTGGCCCTGGCTGCCCAGCGCCGAGACGCGGCTCCGTGAGGCGCTGGCCGGCGACGGCACTACGGTGGAGACCCACGTCTCGACGACCGTGACCGACCCCGTTGCTGGTCACGTCGCGTCCCGCCCCGAGGAGGACCGCTGAAGGCGTCACCGACCGAACAGGCCCGTCTGCTCGACCTGCAGGCCATCGACCAGACGCTCGCGCAGCTCGAGCACCGCCGCACCCGGCTGCCCGAGAGCGCCGAGCTGGAGGAGCTGGCGACGCAGCAGGCGTCCGTGCGTGGGCAGCTGGTCGAGGTGCAGACGCAGGTCAGCGACATCGCGCGCGAGCAGGACAAGCTCGAGTCGGACATCGACCAGGTGCGCCAGCGGATGGCCCGTGACCAGCAGCGACTCGACTCGGGCGCCGTCGGTTCTGCGAAAGAGCTGGAGAGCCTGCAGCACGAGATCGGCTCGCTTGCCAAGCGTCAACGCGACCTCGAGGACGTCGAGCTCGAAGTGATGCAACGCCTGGAGGACGCCGAACGCCGAGCAACAGCGCTGGACGCCGAGCAGCAGCGTCTGGCGGCTGCGGTCGGGGATGCCGAACGCCGTCGCGTCGCCGCGCTCGACGCGATCGAGAAGGACGCCGAGTTCGCCCGCCAGCAGCGCGCAACTGTCGTCCCTGACATCGGCGACGAGCTGCTCACGTTCTACGAGAAGCTGCGGGGGCAGCTGGACGGCCTCGCTGCCGTCGCCATCAGACACCGGCAGTGCGAAGGCTGCCGCCTCGAGCTCTCCGCCACCGACGTCGGACGGATCCGCGAGGCGGATGAAGACTCGATCATCCGCTGCGAGGAGTGCCGCCGGATCCAGGTGCGGACCTCCGAGTCCGGGCTGTAGTCATGGGACGTCGTCTGATCGTCGAGGCCGACGGCGGATCGCGGGGCAATCCCGGTCCCGCCGCCTACGGAACCGTCGTGAAGGACGCCGAGACCGGTGACGTGCTCTTCGAAGAGGGCCGCGCGATCGGCGTCGCCACCAACAACGTCGCCGAGTACGACGGGCTGGTGGCGGGGCTGCAGGCCGCGCACGACATCGACGCAACGGCGGAGGTCGAGGCGCGGCTGGACTCCAAGCTCGTGGTCGAGCAGATGAGCGGACGGTGGAAGATCAAGCACGCCGACATGCGTGAGAGGGCGCTGCGGGCGCGCGAGATCTTCCCGGTGGACGCCGTCACCTACACCTGGGTGCCTCGAGCCAAGAACGCGCATGCTGACCGGCTGGTCAACGCTGCGCTCGACGGACGGGCGCCGACCGCCGTCGAAGGGGTGTCGACGGCGGAACCGGTCAAGAACGTGCTGGTGGGCTGGTCGTCGGCGCATCCAGTGGTGACCACGACCATCCTGCTGCGCCACGGCGAGACTCCGCACACCGCAGAGAAGCGGTTCAGCGGCTGGGGCGGCGACGACCCCGACCTCAACGACCGCGGACGCGAGCAGGCTCATCGGGCGGGTCGGCACCTCGCCGCATCCGGGGGCTGCGACCTCATCGTCACCTCACCGATGGCGCGCACCCGGCAGACGGCCGAGGTGGTGGCAGAGCACGTCGGTGTCGACGTGGTCGAGGAGCACGACCTGCGCGAATGCGCGTTCGGGGAGTGGGACGGCCTGACCTTCGCCGACGTCATGCAGCAGTCACCGGTGGAGCTGGACCGGTGGCTCGCGTCGACCGCCGTTGCGCCTCCAGGCGGTGAGTCCTTCGACGACGTCGAGCGGCGCGTCACCACTGCACGCGACCGGATCCTCGAGCAGTACGAGGGATCGACGCTGCTCCTCGTCACCCACGTGACGCCGTTGAAGACCTTGCTGCGGCTGGCTCTGGACGCGCCGGCGCACGCCTACTACCGGATCGAGATCAGGCCGGCCACGATGTCGACGATCAGCTGGTTCGGCGACGGCAACGTGTCGGTCAGCAGCGTCAACGCCGTCCCTCACCTGGGCTGAGCGTCACAGCTCGTCGACCACGACGTCCAGCGACCACGGCTTGCCCGGACGACCCTCACTCAGCTCCGTGGCGAAGCCCAGCGCGCTGATGAGGTCAACCAGTTCCGGCACGGAGCGCGGCGTCTTTCCCTGAGACACCAGCGCACGCACGAGGCGTCCTTTGGTGGCCTTGTTGAAGTGGCTGACGACGGTACGACTGCCATCGGGTCGTTGGTGGAGCACACGCGCAACCGCGGTGCGCGGTGCGAGCTCGGCGTCCGGTGACCACATCTTGGCGTACGTGCCGGAACGCAGGTCGAGCACGACACCGTCCGCAGCAACCTGCGGAATCACGCGCGTCAGGGGTTTGCGCCACAGAGTCGCGACCGGCCCGAGTCGGGGGAGGGACACGTCACCGGACAGCCGGTAGGAGGGGATCGGATCGGACAGGTGCACCGCACCCCACAGGGCCGAGGACACGAGCACCCATCGGTCGGCACGCTTACGAGCTGCCGGCGTGAGCGATGAGTAGTCGAGGGCGGCGTACAGCACACCGGAGTACACCTCGGACGCCGGAAGCGCCCGCGGCTCAGCGAGCTCGCGGTTGCGGTCGAGCTCGTCGATCTGGCGGGCGGACAGTCTCAACACCTCACGGGCGCGCTTCTCGCGTCCGGAGCTGAGCTTTACCAGGGCGTCGCAGACGCGACGTCTGGTTGCCGTCAGCTCCGGGAGAGACATGCCTTCGATGTCGAAGGGGTGGCCGGCGTCGGTGGGTGCCTTGCCCTCGGACGGTGGAAGCAGGATGAGCACGAGCGGTCACTCTAGGAGCCCGGTCAGGTTGGCCCCCGACCGGTCCGGCCCCGTACCCTGTCCACGCGAGCGAGTTGGCCGGGCGGCCGCGGTCGGTGGGCAACCACCGGTCGAGGAAAGTCCGGGCTCCACAGGGCAAGGTGGTGGGTAACGCCCACCCGGGGTGACCCGCGGGACAGTGCCACAGAAAGCAGACCGCCGTCCGGTTCGCCGGGCGGTAAGGGTGAAACGGTGGTGTAAGAGACCACCAGCGCCGCAGGTGACTGCGGCGGCTCGGCAAACCCCACCCGGAGCAAGGTCAAGAGGCGTCGGCTCCGGCCGGCGCTGCGCAGGCGTTCGAGGACGGCCCGTCCGAGCCTGCGGGTAGACCGCACGAGGTCGTCGGCAACGGCGGCCCCAGATGGATGGTCGCCCCTCACGCCTCACGGCGTGAGGACAGAACCCGGCTTACAGGCCAACTCGCTCGCCCCAGCCCTGACCCGCGCAGACGCCGCTAATCTGCCGCCTCGGTTGGGACCGGGACGGTTTCATGGTCGACGCCTGAGCCGTCCCGATCCCTGGTAGTGGGCCGGTTACGGCACTGATCTTGTCCTTTTGGTGTTTGAAGAGGTCGACTGACGGCGGGTTGGTGATTCTTGAAAATCAGGGGGAAGGGCGCGGTCATGACTCTCATTCATGACGTACAGCGGGCTCGTTCAGAGCACGAGGGGCTTGATCGGGGCGCCGAGAAGCGCCGGGTCGTTCTTCCAGTCGACGCCGGGGACGTCGATGAACAGCTCGACCTCGTTGCCGTCGGGGTCGGCGATGTAGAGGCTGTGCGTCACCGTGTGGTCGCTGCGACCGAGGATCGTAACGTCGTTCTCCTGCAGTGTGGCGAGCGCTTCGCGCAGCTCGTCGTCGCTGTCGCCGACCCTGAGGCCGAAGTGGTACAGCCCGACCCGTCGTCCCTCGGGGATCGCCGCTGCGTCGGGACCGACCTCGATGAGAAGCAGCTCGTGGTGGGTCCGGTTCGACGGCGCGTTGAACACGGCCGCCGGGAACGGCAGCGGGTTGTCGTCGTCGCCGCCGAGGATCGGACGCCAGCCGAGCACGTCGCGGTAGAAGCGCACCGACGCCCTCAGGTCGCGCACGTACAGCACCAGGTGCCCGAGCTCCTTGATCTCCACCGCAGATCTCCTCCGCCTCGCACGACTCGTCGGCCGTGACTCTATCGCCGCGACTGCCTAACCGAAGTGCCGTCATGGGCCACTCGGCTAACCCAGGCGGCCAAGGTGGCGTGACCTCACGGCTAAGTAGCGCAGGCACCCGCCGAGTTGGTCGTCGATGAGTGACTGCGCTTCCTCGATGGTCGTGTAGCCGGCCCTCTGCGCTGCTCCAGCAGGCACAGACTTGTCGACGGCACGCAGGGATTGGGTAGAGCCCGGCGAGGCGAACTGGATCTTCACGGCTGTGGAGCGGTTCGCGCCCCGGCGATCCGATTACCACTGCCGATACCGGGTACACGACCGTCATGATGCAGATCCCACTGCTCCAGACGCTCCGCCAGCTGCTCCATGCCCAGCGCAGCGCGTGATGGGGCCACCGGACGTCCCTCCGGTCGAGTTCGAGGCGGTTGACCTGGTCGCGCAGCTGGTACCCGAGGTGTACCGCCCCTTGAGCACTGCGCTCGGCGCCAACAGGCCGTAGGCAGCCTCGACGGCGGTGTCCCGAGCCCCGACGGGTTTCTCATGACGTCGGACGGGTAGGTGTCACCTCATTACCTTGAGGAGGACCACATGTCCGAGCGAAAGAAGGGCTCTCTGGGCCGCACCGCGGTGCTGGGTGTCAAGGAGCTTCCGAGCAACACCGCATGGCTGGTCTCAAAAGCCTTCCACCCGGTGATCGAGACCACGGCGAACGCGGCTGATGGGATTTCCGGGAGTGTGGGCGACTTGGCCTCATCCGCGACTGATGGCGCTGGTGAGGGTGCCCGGCGCACGGTGACGCGGGTCAAGGACACCGTCTCGCGGCGTGACCCCGTGACCCGTCTGATGAAGCAGGCGGACGAAGCCGCTGCTCAGGCGCAGGAGGCTGAGAGCCGAGCGGTCTTGCTGGCTCAGCAGGCCAATGAAGAAGCCGAGTCGGCCGCTCAGATCGCTCATGAGACCGAGACGACGCGAGCGGCAGCGCGCCGCGACCTTGAGGAACAGGTGCGTTCTCGGATCGATGAGGCTCGACAGGAGGCCGAGGCTGCAGTCGCCGAGGTGATCCGACAGCAGGAGGAAAGGGTCCGACAGGCTCAGGCACGGGCTGAGCGCCACGTCGATGAGGTCCGCTCGCACGAAGAAGGTGCGGCCAGGCAGAGGCTCGAGAAAGAGGAGAAGGCAGCCGCCCGCAGAGTCCGCGACGCGCAGCAGCGCGCCGAACACTCGGCCGCTCTGGCTGCCAGCGCCATCGATGAAGCCAATGCGGCAATCGCTGAGGCCGAGAGACTCGCTGACGCCGCAGCGCGGGCTGCGAAGGAGGCAGCGGATGAGGCTGCGCGTGAAGCCGATCACCTGGCGCAGGAGGCAAAGGCAAGGGCGAACGAGGCGAAGCGTCGAGCCGTTGCGGCGGACCGAGCGCGGAAGCAGGCCCAGGTCTCGACGAACGAGTCGTCCCGCAATGGACACGCGACAGTTGACGCCGAGCGCCTGAGCGCCCTGACCAAGCAGGACCTGGTCGCCGTGGCGCAGACGGTGGAGGTGGACGGCGCCTCCACCTTGAACAAGTCAGAACTGGTCGAGGCGCTTGTCCAGGAAGGTGTCCCGCTCGAGGCACTCACGAAGCGCGACCTCATCCGCATGGCAGAGGCTGAGGGGCTCGAGGTGAGGAGCTCCATGAGCAAGCGGCAACTCATCGACTCGATCAGCTGACGACACTACGGAAACCCCTTCAACGACGACGAAAGAAGCGAGGACTGTCATGGGTCTGATCAGGAGCAAGAGCAAGAAGGAGATTGCGGCGGGATACGCCCTGGCCGCCCTCACCAGTGCTGGAGCGAAGCGTGTCTCGAAGGTCGCAGGGGGAGCGTTCGCGGGGCTGCTCAGCCTGACAGTCGCCAGTGCGGCCATCTCCGCGGTGCGTCATCAGGGCGAGTGATGATCGTCGGCAAGAGGACGTGACCACATGAGCTCTCGGCGCCGCAGACATGAACGCGGTGGACGCAGCAGGCGACGTCGAAACGAACAGCCGCCGGATGACGAGCAGGGTGACTTCGAAGTCCGTGCGTGGGTCCGCGCGGAGCTGCTGGGGATCCCCCTGCTCACAGTGAAGTCCCGCGTGCTCACCGGAGAGCCCAGGGCCTTCCGAAATGCGTCATCCACACTGCTCGACGCGGCACCGTCAAGGTCGAGTACGGGAGAGTCCAGTGGTTGGGGGAGGCCCCAAACCCGCCGACACCTTGAGGCAAGGCAAGCGGACCAGGGGATGGTGCAGGCGGTTGCGCTGCTCAATCGGTGCACCCACACCCTGGACGAGCTGTCCACCAAGGGCGGCCATCCCGGCCAGCTGGGCTAGCCCGTTTGCCGCCTGCGTTCCCGCACAAGGCGCGATCGAGCGCGCACGAGCGCCGCGCTGCGGCATCCGGGGCAGACCGCGAGACACCGCAGCTCGTCCCCGGAGTAGCGGCGGTTGTCGTCCACGATGAGCAGCGGCGTGTCGCACAACGCAGGTCCCCAGAGCCCCGTCGTGGCATGGACGTCGCCCGTGGCGGCCTGCCCGAGGTTGAAGTACTCGCCGTGGTCCACCATGACTGTGGTGCTACCCAACGCGGCGCCAATCATGTGGCTTTGCCCCTAGATTGACGCCCATGGCGTCCCGCTCCCCGTTCCCCCCGATCGCCGAGTACGCCTTCCTGTCCAACTGCCACACGGGAGCGCTGGTCGCGCCTGACGGGTCGGTGGACTGGCTGTGCGTGCCGGCGTTCGATTCCCCGAGCGTCTTCGGCAGCCTTCTCGACCGAGGAGCCGGCTCCTTCCGCGTGTCTCCCGACGGGATGGACGTTCCCACGTCGCGGGTCTACATCCCGGGGACAAATGTGCTCGAGACGACGTGGCACACGCCAACGGGTTGGGTGGTCGTCCGTGATGCACTGACCTTCGGAGCTCGGCGCGGTCCCGACAGCGCCACCCCGCACACTCGGCCGCCCAACGACGTGGATGCCGAGCACATGCTGGTTCGCACGATCGAGTGCATCGAGGGCAGCTCAGAGGTCGAAGTCGTGTGTGAGCCGGCCTTCGGCTATGGACGCTACCGAGGTGGGTGGGCGGTCCAAGACGACAGCCAGGTGGCAACGGTCACCGTGGCCGGCGTCTCGCTGACGATCACCTCGTCCATGGTGCTGGGGGCTGAGGGCGACTCGGTGCGATCGCGCCACACGCTGGACAGAGGCGATCGGGCGTGCGTCGCATTGTCGTGGTCCGACGTCCCCGCTCCGACAGATGTGGACGACGCGGCCGCACGCATCGACGCGACCGTCGAGTACTGGCGGCGCTGGCTGGCGCGGGCGCGGATCCCCGACCACTACCTTCGACACGCGGTGGAGAGGTCTGCGCTGACCATCAAGGGCCTCACCTACCTGCCGACGGGTGCGACTGTTGCCGCCCTGACCACCTCGCTCCCCGAGACTCCAGGCGGAGAGCGCAACTGGGACTACCGGTACGCGTGGATGCGTGACAGCACGTTCACGCTGCAGGCCCTGCATTTCCTCGACCTCGACCGCGAAGCCGAGGAGTTCATGCAGTTTGTCGCCGACCTGCAACCGAACCCCGACGGCGGCCTGCAGATCATGTACGGGATCGACGGTCGTCGCGACCTCACCGAGACCACCCTTGACGAGCTCACCGGGTACGAAGGCGCTCGGCCCGTGCGGGTGGGCAACGGTGCCTTCCAGCAGCGTCAGAACGACGTGTTCGGGTCAGTCCTCGACTCGCTGCTTCTCCATACTCGGCGCAGTCAGCGTCTTCCAGGCCGGCTGTGGCCGCTGATCCAGAGCCAGGCGGAGCGGGCGTCGCAGGTCTGGACCGATCCTGACCAGGGGATCTGGGAGGCGCGCGGCGCCCCGCAGCACTACGTCTCGTCGAAGCTCATGTGCTGGGTGGCGATGGACCGTGCCTCGAAGCTGGCCGCCATCCGCGGTGACTCCGACCTCGAGCGCCGTTGGGCAGAGACCGCTGAAGCCATCAAGACGGACATCCTCGCTCGTGGGGTGAGCAGTGACGGAGTGCTGCGTCAGCACTACGACACCGACGCGCTCGATGCGTCCTCGTTGCTCGCCGGTCTCTTCGGCTTCTTGCCCGGCCACGACGAACGGTTCCGAGCCACCGTCGAGGCGATCGACCGTGATCTGACTGAGGACGGGTTCGTGCTCCGCTACCGCACCGACGTCACCGACGACGGACTCCACGGCAAAGAGGGCTCATTCCTGATCTGCTCGTTCTGGCAGGTCTCGGGACTGGCCATGATCGGCGAGCGGAAGCGGGCGGACGACCGGATGCAGCGGCTCCTGCGCATCGGGTCGCCCCTCGGGCTCTACGCCGAGGAGTTCGAGGTGGAGAGCGCCCGGCACCTCGGCAACACCCCGCAGGCCTTCTCCCACCTGGCCCTCATCGAGGCCGCCGCCCGCTTGATCCTGGCCGAACGTCTGGACGAGCTCAACCTGTAGGGGCGGTGTCCGGAAGCGCCCAGCGACGGCCCTCGAGCAGCGCGTCCGCTTCTGCCGGCCCCCACGACCCGGGGGAGTAGGGCACGACGGGTCGAGGGTGCTCCAGGACCGAGGCCGACACCTCCCAGAGTCGCTCGATGCCCGGGGCCCTGGTGAACAGCGTGCGGTCGCCGATCATGGCGTCGTGGATCAACCGCTCGTACGCCTCCAGCTCGTGCCGGACATTGAAGGACGTGGCGTACTCGAAGACCATGGCGGCCGGTCCGAGGTCCATGGTCGGACCCGGCTCCTTGGCCAAGAACGCGAGCCGGATCTTCCCTGGCTCGGACAGCTCGAACCGCAGGGCGTTCGTCTGCCGCGCGCCGGGGAACAGGTCGTGCTCCGGCGCGCCGAACGTCAGGGTGACGGTTCGTCGCGACTCGGCCATCCGCTTGCCGGTCCGCAGGTAGAAGGGGACGCCGCGCCAGCGCTCGTTGTCCAGGCTCACCCGCGCGGCGGCGAAGGTCTCGGTGTCGGAGTCCGACGCGACGCCGTCCTCGGACCGGTACCCCTCGTACTGCCCGCGGACGACGTCCTGTGGATCGAGCGGAACGATTGCCTCGAACGCCCCTTCCTTGTGCCGGTACAGCTCATCGGGCTGGAGGTTCTCGGGCCGCTCCATCGCGACGAACCCCATCGCCTGGAGCAGGTGGGTGACGATCATGTCCCGGTAGGCGCCGGTGCTCTCGTAGAAGCCGGCACGGTGCTCGAGGCCGAGGGTCTCGGGGACGTCAATCTGCACGTTGTCGATGTGTCCGCGGTTCCAGATCGGCTCGAAGAAGCCGTTCGCGAACCGCGCCGCAAGGATGTTCTGCACGTCCTCCTTGCCGAGGAAGTGGTCGATGCGGAAGATCTGCTCCTCGGCGAAGGCGGAGTGCAGGACCGCATTGAGGTGGCGCGCCGACTCCAGGTCGTGGCCGAAGGGCTTCTCGATGATGACGCGACTCGGTTCGTCGGTGAGCCCGGCAGCCCCCAGCATGCCGACCACGCTCTCGAACGCGAACGGCGGAACCGACAGGTAGTGCAGCGTGCGGACGGAGCTGCCGAGATCGTGCCGGGCGGTCGCGACCGATGCGGCCAGGGCGTCACCGTCGTCACCGGTCGACGGGACGTAGTCGACCGCGTCACGGAAGCTGGCCCAAGGGCCGTCCCGCACCTCCCGGCGTCCGAACTGCTGCAGGGACTCGTGGACGTGGTCCAGGAATTCAGCGCGCTCCCAGGCGTCGGGCGAGGTGCCGATGATGCGGAACGCCGGTGGCATGAGACCGGAGACGTACAGGTGGTACAGCCCCGGGAGCAGCTTGCGCTTGGCGAGGTCGCCGGTGGCGCCGAACAGGACGATCACGTGCGGGTCAGGCGTCAGCGGCGCCGGGGTACCGGTGTCCGACGTCATGCCGCAGCTCCTGGTTCTGGAGCGGCGGCTTGGTCAGCCATGACGAGCGACGCGTCGGCGGTGACCCGCCCAGCGGGGATGTCGGTGTCCCCGGCGAGCAGCCGCGCGAGGGCGTCACGCTTGTCGACGCCGGTGACCAACCAGAGGATCTGGCGCGCTCTCGCCAGACCGGAGTAGGTCAGCGTCATCCGTCGACGGCCTTGGTACGGCTCGGCTGTCACGGCGACGGCCGCATCCCGTTCGGCGAGCACCGCGTCGCCCGGAACGAGGGACGCCGTATGGCCGTCCGGCCCGAGCCCGAGATGGACGAGATCGAAGTGGGCGGGCAGGTGTGCCGCATACTCCTCCGCTGCGGCCGCCAGATCGGGGAGCTCCACCGGCATGGTCTCAAGGGACGCGGGGACGTCGCCGAGCGCCTGCCGCAGGTGGTGCAGGTTGCGGTCGGTGTCGTCCGGCGGCGCGATCCGCTCGTCGACCTGGAAGATCTGCGTCTTGGACCAGGGGACGTCCATGCCGCTCAAGGCCACGAACATGCCTTGGGGAGTGCTGCCGCCGCTGACGGCGAAGGTGAACGCACCGTGGTCGGCCACGGCCTCGGAGGCCCGCTCGGCCACGTAGGCAGCTGCGCGCAATGCGACCTCGGCAGGGTCCGCCCAGACCTGCAGCAGGTGATGCATCGTCAGGGGCTCTTCTCGTCGTGTCCGCCGAACTCGTTGCGCATCGCGGACAGGACCCGGTTCGTGAACAAGCCCATGTCGCGGGACTCGAAGCGCGCGTTGAGCGCCGCGTAGATCACCGGTGCCGGCACCCCCTCGTCGATCGAGGCGAGCATGGTCCACCGTCCCTCTCCGGAGTCGCTGACCCGACCAGCGAACTCAGCCAGGTCGGGGGACTTCGCGAGCGCGTCGGCCGTCAGGTCCAGGAGCCAGGACTCGATCACCGAGCCCCGTCTCCAGACCTCGGCGACCTCGGCGACGTCGATCTCGTACTGGTAGGCCTGTGGGTCGCGCAGCGGGGTCGTCTCGGCGTCGATCTCTCCCGCGTGCAGGCCGGCGTCGGCGTGCTTGATGATGGCGAGCCCCTCGGCCAGGGCGGCCATCATCCCGTACTCGATGCCGTTGTGAACCATCTTGACGAAGTGCCCCGCCCCGATCGGGCCACAGTGGAGGTACCCGCGATCGGCGGTCCCGGTGGTGCTCGTGCGGTGGGGAGTGGGGCTGGTGTCGCCGTGTCCCGGCGCCAAGGACGCGAAGACCGGATCGAGGTGCTGCACCGCTCCGGTGTCGCCACCGATCATCAGGCAGTACCCGCGATCCAGACCCCAGACGCCGCCGCTGGTCCCGCAGTCGACGTAGTGGATGCCCCGTTGCCGCAACGCGGCGGCACGGGTGATGTCGTCGCGGTAGTAGCTGTTGCCACCGTCGATGACGATGTCGCCCTCGCTCAGGACCTCGGCCAGCGCATCGACGGTCTGCTGCACGTAGCCCGCGGGCACCATGACCCACACCGCTCGCGGCGCGTCCAACTTCTCGGCGAGGTCGGCCAGTGAGGTCGCGCCTACGGCGCCCTCGCCGACAAGGTCCTGGACGGCTGCCGGCGCGACGTCGTGCACCACGCACTCATGGCCGTCGCGCATGAGACGGCGCACCATGTTGGCGCCCATGCGTCCCAGACCCACCATCCCGAGCTGCATCGTGCGTTCGCTGGTCATCTCACTCCTGAGGCCGGTTCGCGGTGGGTTGAGGCGGGTGCTCGAGGGAGTCTGCCAGCAAGGCCGCCCCGGCGATGCCCGCCTCGTTGTGGAGCTGGGCTGCGACGACGGGGGTCCGCACCGTGAGGCGAGGGAGGAACTTGTCTGCCTTCTTCGAGATCCCACCGCCGATGATGATGAGCGTGGGCCACATCAGGGCTTCGAGCTTGTGCAGATAGGCGTCCACCCGCGCCGCCCACTTCCCCCACGACAGGTCGTCATGCTCGCGGATGGACTCGGCAGCCCAGTCCTCCGCGTCGCCGTGATGGAGATGCAGATGTCCCAGCTCGGTGTTGGGCACCAGACAGCCATCGATGAACAGGCCGCTGCCGATCCCGGTGCCCAACGTGATGACGACGACGGTTCCACCGATGCCTCGCCCTGCGCCCCACCGGATCTCGGCCAGCCCCGCGGCGTCGGCGTCGTTGACGACCACGACCGGTCGACCGAGCGCGGCCTCGAGCAAGGCCGGCGCGTCCGTGCCGATCCAGGACGCGTCGATGTTGGAGGCCGTCTCGACGATGCCGGCTCGTACGACGGCCGGCAGCGTGACACCGACTGCCCCGGTGGCGTCGATCTGGCCCACGACGTCGCACACCGTCTGCGCCACATGGGCGGGCGTTCCGGGGTGCGGCGTGGGGACGCGGATCCGCGCGGTCACGAGGTCACCGTGCTCGGTGTCGACCAGTGCACCCTTGATGCCGGTGCCGCCCACGTCGACACCGATCACCCGACCCATGCGTGTCCGGCCTCCCTGCACGGCGGTCTTGACCCGCCATCGGCTCTGGTTGATGCCAGCCAACCATGAAGGAGTGCTCGGGTGAAACAGGCCTGCGAGGTCGAGCTTGGCGTCGGAGTCAGTCGACGGAGACGGGCGCTTCCTCAGGAACGACGTCAGGTGCAACTGCCTCGAGGTGGTCGACCCGTGTCGTGACGGTTCCCTCGTCAGCTACCTGGATGGACGTCGTCGGTGCGGTCGTGCTGTCGGTGTCGGTGTCGACGGACCAGGCGCCGAGGGTGCTCATGACCTGGATGAGCGCCAAGGCGGCCGTGAGCACGCCGACCGAGCTGAGGACGCCCCAGAGGGTGGAGTCGCCCAGCGCCAGGGGCATGGCGTACCCGAACACGGTCGCCGTGACCAGTCCGAGCAGCCACACGTCGATGACACGTGCCTTCGCCGGAGTCGCCTCGGGGTTGCTGCGGGTGGCTGGGTCCGAGCCGGCCCAGAGGTCCTGCAGCACGCGGTAGCCGATGACGAACCCGGCAACCGGGATCATCCAGCCCGCGACAGCCATCGTCGCGCCGTGCCGTTGTCGGACCGGCGACGTGCTGACGACGCGGGCGTAGGTGCGAGACACCCAGTGCAGGAAAGTGATGGCCGCGGCCGTCCAGATGCCGAGGCTCACCAGTGCCAGGGCGAGCACCGCCATCGAACCCTCGGCGATGACCTCCAGGCCAGCGAGGGCGAGGTTCGACAGCGCAGCACTCATGACCAGTACCTGGCAGAGGCGCTGGACGTCGAAGGTGCGCCCGGACCGCGAGGGCACAGCCGAGCTGTCGTCCACCGCCACCACGTCGTCCCCACGCTGCGGCTCGATGTCCTCGATCAGGGTCTCGAGAGGCGCGGTGAGCGGGTCGAACTGCTCGATCGCGCCATCGGTCTCGGGAGCGGGTGAAGGCTCGCGATCGTGGGCGACATCCGGCTCCTGAACATGGGCAGCCTCGACCGGGGCTCCGATCGCTCCGGTCTCCGGCGTCACTGGCATCGCCTCGGCGGGTTCTTCGCTCGGCGGCGCCTGTCGCTCGGCGATGCCGGCGAGGGCGTCGAGCTGTCCGTGGTCGGGTGCCTCGACCTCCGGTTCGACGTCGTCCGGAGGCGTCGTCATGGCGAGCTCGCCGTCGGTGGGCGGGAAACCGACTCCGGCCGGCCAACCACACAACGAGCAGCGGGCAACACCGGAGGGCAGCAGAGCGGTGCAGCGACGGCAGGCGTCCGCTGAGGACGCGGCAGTCTTCCCAGTACGCATGGTGGGGGTATCGGTCGCAGGCGTCCGCATCCTTACCCTCGCGACGGTGATCGGAGCGATCTAGTCACTCTGGCGGATCCCAACGCCCGTCAAAGTGACTAGGACGCTTCGATCACCAGAGGGTGGGGGCGTCGTGGGGCGAGGTCGGCCGAATTTCGGATCGCCGCTCTCGACGGCTGTGGATTTCGTCCGGACGTCGGTACCAACGTTCACCATCACTCGATGGCCGGCGATCACGTGCTCCCTGCACCCGTGGAGGACCACCTGGCCTCTCAGGGAGCAGCTTCCCGTGGTGCGTTGTTACAGCTCGGGTGCACGGACAACGACCTGCGCAGGTGGGTGCGCCAGGGCCTGTTGATGCGCGTCCGCGGTGGGGTGTACACCGAGGCCCGAGACGACTGCCTGCTACCGCTCCTGCGTGGAGCCGTGGCCGCAGGTCCCGATGTGGTGGTCAGTCACCGGTCCGCGGCCACCCTGCACACTCTTCCCCTGTGGTCGAAGGTCCGACCGGAGGTAACTCGATCTCCCGGCGGGTCAAGGTTGTCCGGCGTACTGGTCCACCGTTACGGAGTGGTTGCGGATGACGTCGTCGAGATTGAGGGGCTGCCAGTGACCTCGTTGCCCCGCACCATGGTGGACATCTGCCGGGTCTCACCGATCCCGCAGGCGCTCGTGCCCCTGGATGCAGCGATTGCCCGGGATCCCGAACATCGATACCGAGCCCTTGAGGTACTGGACGATCTCGGTGACATCAACTTCGCGAAACGCGCCAGACAATGCCTGACGTGGGCAGATGGTCTGTCAGAGACGCCGCTTGAGTCGTTCTCCCGAGGCCACCTCCTGATCCAGGGCATCCCCTGTCCGCTGCTGCAATGGTGGGTCGGAGATGGCAGCGTGCAGTGGTACCGGCCGGACAAGCTCTGGCCGGAGTGGGGGCTGATCGGCGAGGCCGATGGGCGGGCGAAGTATGAGGTGTCCGACGCCCTGTGGAACGAGAAGATGAGGCAAGAGTGGTTCGAGGACCGCGACTTCCGGTTCCTGCGCTACGGAAGCGATCGATTGAGGGTCGACACCGCCGGTGTGGCGGCCCGTTGGCGCCAGCTGCGGGACGCTCAGCTGCGGTCACGGTGGCGGTGGCCGTCCGGCGTGTGGCTGGTGGAACCGGGGCCATGGCCGGGGTCGCGTGCGAGTTTCGTGAACCGCGCCCCACTTCAAGGTGGGCCAATCCCGGTGATCGAAGCACCTCAGGCATTCGAAGGGTGATGAAGCAGCTCGAACGTGACTGAAATGCACCGATCACCGGTAGGCGGGTTCAGGGGAGCGTGAGGATCTCGGCACCCGTGTCGGTGACCAGAATGGTGTGCTCGAACTGCGCGGTGCGCTTGTTGTCGGCGGTCACCACCGTCCACCCGTCGTCCCAGATCGAGTACTCGATGGTGCCCAGCGTCAGCATCGGCTCGATGGTGAAGGTCATCCCCGTCTCGATGACGGTGTCGTAGGCCGGCTCGTCGTAATGAGGAATGACCAGACCGGAGTGGAACGCCGTACCGATGCCGTGACCGGTGAAGTCACGGACGACGCCGTATCCGAAGCGCCGGGCGTAGGCCTCGATGACACGCCCGATCACGTTGACCGGCCGACCGGGGGCGACGGCTCTGATGGCCCGCATCATCGCCTGCTCGGTGCGCTCCACCAGCAGACGCGACTCCTCGTCGACCTCTCCCACCAGGTAGGTGGCGTCGGTGTCACCGTGGACGCCGCCGATGTAGGCAGTGATGTCGATGTTGATGATGTCGCCATCGTTCAGGACCGTGCTGTCAGGGATGCCGTGACAGATCACCTCGTTGACCGAGGTGCACAACGACTTGGGGAAGCCCTTGTACCCCAGGGTCGAGGGATACGCGCCGTGGTCGCAGAGGAACTCGTGGCCGATGCGGTCGAGCTCGTCGGTCGTGACACCAGGTGCGATGTGTCCGGCCACGGTGCGCATGGCCTGGGCAGCCAGACGTCCGGCGACTCGCATGCGTTCGATCGTGTCGGCGTCTTTGACCTCGGGACCGGTGTACGGCGCCGGTGCAGGACGGTTGACGTATTCCGGACGTGCGATCTCCGGGGGCACGGGACGCCGCGGCGAGACGCGACCGGGTGACAGAACCGACATGATGGGCCCAGTCTAGGAGACGGTGAAGGGAGTGGCTCATGACGACGGGTATCGACCCGCCCGAGTACTGGTGGTGCCTCGACCACTCGGCGGTCGAGACGGGGGAAGGGTGCCCCAACACCGTCCGACTTGGGCCGTTCAGCGACTACACGGAGGCTGCCACAGCGCTCGAGCACGCGCGTCAGCGCTCAGAGGAGTGGGACAGCGACCCTCGCTGGAACGACGACGCCGAAGGCTGACCGCACGTCAAAGGCCCCGACCATCCGGTCGGGGCCTTTGACGTGCTGCGGATGACTCAGCGCCGACGAGCCGTCTTCTTGGCGGTCCGCTTGGCGGCGGTCTTCCGAGTGGCCTTCTTCGCGGTCCGCTTGGCAGGAGCGCGCTTGGCCGCCTTCTTGGTGGCCTTCTTGGCGGTCCGCTTCGCGGGTGCCTTCTTGGCGGTCTTCCTCGTGGCCTTCTTGGCGGTCCGCTTGGCAGGAGCGCGCTTGGCCGCCTTCTTGGTGGCCTTCTTGGCGGTCCGCTTCGCGGGTGCCTTCTTGGCGGTCTTCCTCGTGGCCTTCTTGGCGGTCCGCTTCGCGGGTGCCTTCTTGGCCGTCTTCCTCGTGGCCTTCTTGGCAGTGCGCTTGGCGGCCGACTTCTTGGTGGCCTTCTTGGCGGTCCGCTTCGCAGGGGCCCTCTTGGCCGTCTTCTTGGCGGTCGCCTTCTTGGTCGTGCGCTTCGTTGCGGCCTTGCGAGCAGTCGACTTCTTCGTCGTCCGCTTGGCAGCGGTCGAACGCTTCGCTGCCTTCTTGGCCGTGGTGGTCTTTGCAGCCACCGTGCCTCCTGACGCGTCTGTGTCCGGCCCCTTCGCCGAACGCCTTTGAGTTGCACGATGTCACCGTCACAACCGTGACGCCAGCACCGTTCATGCATTCGCGCGTTCGTGTCGCGAACGTCGCGCGGCACATTCTGTCGTGATATGAGCGATTGCGCGAGTCTGCGCGTCGATTGTCTCGTGCGTGCACCTCACTGTGCACGACGCATAGTGCATCGTCAGATGCGTGGTCCGGTGATGTTCTCGAGCAGCGATGCCATGCGTTCGCGCACCGAACGAGATGGCTTCGACTGTGCAGCCTCACCTGCAGCGACGCTCACCAGGTGCTGCACGCTGTCGAACGAGACGACCTCGAGCTCCGATCTGACGAGCTCAGGTGTGACGAGCTCAGTATCTGTCGACAGCACCGTCAGTGACTCATGCGCAACTTCGTGCAGCTCGGCATCACCGGCGTCCAGCGAGAGCACCGTCGCACCCAGCTTGCGTGCGTCCCATGCGCGTTGGAGCAGCTGCTCCGGAGCACTCTCCTCGCTCACGACGAAGACCGTCTCACCTCGGCGTGCAGCCTCCAGGCGCTCGAGCGTGAACGACAGGTGCGGAGGAGCCTCGAGCGGCACGGCGTAACGCACCAGCGTGGGGCTCAGCTCGGGCGTACCGGTCCATCGGGACTCGTCATCGAGGTGGGCGGCCAGGTGCCACGGCTCCGCATCGGGCGTCCCGACCAGCAGCAATCCGCCTGGCTCGGTGGTTCGGCGGCGGATCGTGCGGGCGAAGTCCTGGGTGCGCTCGATCCACCCCGACGACGCCAATAGCTCGCGCAGGACCATCACTCGGCTGACATCCACCTGACCATCGTGCCGGTGCGGGTGCGACGATGCACGCCATGGGTGAGCGTGTCGAGGGTGAGCCCGGTGCCAGGGCCACCCGTGTGGGAATCATCGGCGGTACGGGTGCGCTCGGGCGAGGACTGGCGGTGCGGCTCGCTGCGGCTGGGCACCGGGTGGCGATCGGTTCCCGTGACGGCGATCGCGCTCGGCAGTCTGCGGCGTCCTTACCCACGTCGACGCGTGGAGAGGTCACCGGCGGCACGAACCTCGACGCCTGTGACGCTGATCTGGTGCTGCTGACCGTTCCTTGGGCGGCGCACGCAGCAACGCTGCAGCAGCTCGGAGACTCGATCGCCGACAGCGTTCTGGTGGACTGTGTGAACCCACTCGGCTTCGATGCCCAAGGTCCGTTCGCGCTGCCGGTCCCCGAGGGGAGTGCCTGCGAACAGGCGCAGCAGCTGGTGCCGTCAGCGCGTGTCGTCGGCGCCTTCCACCATGTCTCGGCGTCGAAGCTCCTCGATGAAGCTGCTGCGCTGGAGACCGATGTGATGGTCGTCGGAGATGACGACGTCGCGGTGCAGCAGGTCATCGACCTTGCCGACAGCATCGACGGGCTCCGAGGCGTCCACGCCGGACGGCTGCGCAACGCCCGTCAGGTCGAGGCCCTGACGGCGAACCTGATCGCCATCAACCGCCGCTACCGGGTGCACTCAGGGGTGCGAATCGCCGGGTGGAACGGCCGCCCTCACTCGTAGGAGTGCTCGTCGGCGGGGTAGGCACCCGACACGACGTCCTCGGACCAGGCACGGACGGCGTCGGCCATGATCGAGCGGACGTCGGCGTACTCGCGCACGAACTTCGGACGCGGCGCCGGCGTGAGGCCGACGAGGTCCTGCCAGACGTTGACCTGGGCGTCGCAGGCGTTACCGGCACCGATGCCGATGGTCGGGATGGACAGGGCGGCGGTGACGCGCTCGGCGAGTGCGGCGGGGACGACCTCGAGCACGACGGCGAAGGCGCCTGCGGCCTCGAGTGACTTGGCGTCGCGCAGCAGGCGCTCACCGGCGCCTCCACGCCCCTGCACGCGGTAGCCGCCGAGGGCGTTGACCGACTGCGGGGTGAGTCCGAGGTGCCCCATCACCGGAATGCCCGCGCCGACGAGCGCTTCGACCTGCGGAAGGATCCGCTGGCCGCCTTCGAGCTTGACCGCGTGCGCGCCGCCCTCCTTGAGAAAGCGGGCTGCCTCGCCGAGCGCCTGGTCAGGCGACGCCTGGTACGTCCCGAACGGCATGTCGGCCACCACCAGGGCGCGACGCGTGGAGCGGGTGACGGCCGCGACGAGCGGCACCAATTCGTCCATCGTGATGGGGAGGGTGGTGTCGTAGCCGTAGACCACGTTGGCGGCGGAGTCGCCGACGAGCAGCACCGGGATGCCGGCCTCGTCGAACAGGCGGGCGGTCATGGCGTCGTAGGCGGTGAGCATCGGCCATCGCTCGCCGCGTTCCTTGGCGCGGGCCAGGTCGTGCAGGGTGACCCGTCGTGACGGATCGCCTCCGTACAGGCGGCGGCCGTGGTCGGACGAAGGGGCGAAGTGCGTCATGGCAGATCCTTTCGCCTCGAGGCCTGAGCGGTCCCCGGACTGCCTCCATGGTGGCACCGTCGGGCCCATATCCCAAACATCCCGCTCGGCGCGCGGTCAGGGCGCGCGCGTGCCGGCGAGCTGGGTGAGATAGGACTCGCGCCAGTCGGAGATGGTCCATCCGCGGAGCACCTCGTCGAGCTCCCGCCAGCGCCGCTGCCGCTCCGGGAGGGTCATGGTGATGGCTCGGTGGAGGGCGTCGGCCACACCGTCGATGTCGTACGGGTTGACGATCACCGCGCTCTCCAGCTCGCGCGCGGCGCCTGCGAACGAGGACAGGATCAGCACCCCGGGGTCGTCGGGATCCTGGGCCGCCACGTACTCCTTGGCCACCAGGTTCATGCCGTCGCGCAGCGGAGTGACGAGTCCGACGCGAGCGGTCCGGTAGAAGCCGGCCAGCGTGCTCTGCGTGTAGGTGCGGTTGACGTAGCGCAGCGGCACCCAGTCGGCCTCGCTGAAGCGTCCGTTGACCGCACCCGACTGGCGTTCCAGGTCTGCGCGGATCTGTCGGTACTCAGGCACCTCACCGCGCGACGCCGGCGCGACCTGCAGCAGCACGGCCTGGCGCCGGTGCTCGGACCGGCGCTCGAGGAACCGGCCGAAGGCGGCGAACCGGTCGCTCAGGCCCTTGGAGTAGTCGAGACGGTCGACGCCGATCACCAGCCACCGGCCGAGCAGGGACTCGCGCAGCCTGCGCACCGTCACCTGCTGGGACGCTCGCGACGCCTGCTGTGCGACCAGGTCGCGGTCGATGGAGATCGGTATGCAGCTGACCAGCGTGCGTGTCCCGGACGGCATGGTGAGGAAGTCGTCGTAGGTGACGCTGCCGCCGGCGAGGTTCTGCAGGTAGTCGACGCAGGCCTGTCGGTCACTCTCGGTCTGGAACCCGACGAGGTCGTAGTCGGTCAGTGACTCCATGAGGGCGCGGTGGCCCGGGAGGGCCACGATGAGGTCCGGCGGAGGCAGCGGGGTGTGCAGGAAGAAGCCGATCCGGGCGGTGACTCCCTCTTCGCGCAGCAGGGCGGCGAGCGGGATCAGGTGGTAGTCCTGCACCCAGATCAGATCGTCGTTCTTGATCATCGGCGCGAGCATGCGGGCGAAGGCGCGGTTGACCCGCTGGTAGCCGCGGTACGTGTCGCGGCGGTAGTCGACGAGATCGAGCCGGTAGTGCAGCAGCGGCCACAGCGTCCGGTTCGCGAAGCCGTTGTAGTAGGCCTCGTAGGCGTCCCGCGGGAGGTCGACCGTCACGTACGTGATCGGGCCCTCGCTCTGCTCGGTCGGGGGGCCGGGGTTGTCCGAGACCTTGCCGGACCACCCGAACCAGATGCCGCCGTTCTCGGCCAGCGCCGCCTGCATGGCGGCGGCGAGCCCCCCGGCCCGGGTCTCGCGGGGAAGCGCAACCCGGTTGGACACCACGATGAGGCGACTCATGTCGCGAGCTCCCACGGCTCCGACAGCCGCATCGCGATCTGGATGATGCCGAGCATCGAGTAGGTCTGAGGGAAGTTCCCCCACTGCTCGCCCGTCTCGGGGTCCAGGTCCTCCGACATCAGACCGAGGTGGTTGCGCCGGGCGAGGATGTGCTCGAAGAGCTCGCGTGCCTCGTCGGTGCGTCCGACGCGCGCCAGCGCATCGAGGTACCAGAAGGTGCAGAGGTTGAACGACGTGTGCGGCTCACCGAAGTCGTCGGCGTCGATGTACCGGAACACGTAGTTGCCGCGTCGCAGGTGCTTCTCGACCGCCGCGAGGGTTCCGAGGAACCGGTCGTCGTCGGCTCCGACGAACCCGAGGTCGGCCAGCACCAGGGTCGAGGCATCCAGGCGGCTCCCACCCCATGTCTCCATGAAGGCGCCCTGCTCCGGGTCGTAGGCCTCCTGCAGGATCCGCTCGCGCATCTCGTCGGCGCGGGCACGCCAGTGCGTGACGCGCTCGGTGCGTCCGAGCTGCTGGGCGATCTTCGCCAACCGGTCGGCAGCCACCCAGCACATGACGCTGCTGTAGGTGTGGACGCCTTCGCGTCCACGGAACTCCCACAGTCCGGCATCAGGCTGGTCGTAGACGGAGTACGCGAGGTCGCCGGCCCGTTCGAGCTGCTCGTAGGCGCCGCTGTCCCCGGGCGTGGTGAGCCGCTGGTCGAAGAACAGGTGGGTGGAGGCCAGGACCACGCTGCCGTAGACGTCGTGCTGACGTTGCAGGTAGGCCAAGTTGCCGCTGCGCACCGGGCCGTGCCCCTGGTAGCCACGCAGGTGAGGTTCGACCTCTTCGGCCAGCACCCTCTCGAAGTGGATGCCGTACACCGGCTGCATCCCCTCCAGCCCCGATGCCAGGGTGTAGATGTACCCGAGGAAGTCCTCCATGCTCTTGGTCGCCCCGAGCTGATTGAGCGTCCGGACGACGAAGGCGGCGTCGCGCAACCAGCAGTAGCGGTAGTCCCAGTTCCGTTCGGAGTTCGGTGCCTCCGGGATCGAGGTCGTCAGAGCCGCGACGATCGCACCGGTTCCCTCGTACTGGCAGAGCTTGAGGGTGATCGCCGCACGGATCACCGCGTCCTGCCACTCGAACGGGATCGACAGCGATCGCGACCACGACTGCCAGTAGTCGACGGTGCGGTCGTACGCCTCGAGCACGAAGGCCTCGGCGGACGTCGTCAGGCTCTCGTCGGGACCGAGAATCATGTTCACGGGACGGTCGAGGACCAGGGGCAGCTCGCGTTCGACGAACGGGACTCTGGTGTCGGTGGTGAGGCGCAGCGTGGTGTCCTTGAGCACCCAGCGGATGTGGTGGCTGCCGCTGGTCCGGTCCGGGATGCGTGCTCCCCAGTCGGCGAGGGGGCGCACCCGGAGCGTCACGCGAGGAACGCCGGCCATGGGCCGGATCCGTCGGACGAACATCACCGGGTGGTAGAGCCGGTCCCAGCGGCGGAAACGCGGCGAGAAGTCGGTGATCTCCACCGAGCTGCCGTCCTCGGCGTAGAGCGTGGTGACCAGCACGGCGGTGTTCGGCAGGTAGTGCTGCTCGCTGGAGACGAACCCCTCGAGGTCGACCGAGCAGACGCCGTGGCCCTCGGTCGTGGGCTGCAGCAGCTCGCAGAAGGACGGGTCGGCGGCAAGATGCGGCAGGCACCCCCAGACATACCGTCCGCGGCGGTCGACGAGCATGCCGACGGTGCCGTTCCCGATGACGGCGAGGTCCAGAGGATGGGCGTCACCCGCCATCACGACACCTCCTCGAGGATCCCCGAGAGCCAGCCACGAACCGCGGCCGGGTCGGCGATCCGGTACTGCGCGACCGTATCGCTGCGTGGCCCCACCAGCACGGACACCCCTTCCCGGGCATTCGCCGCGGCGAAGGCGTACTCGTCGGTGCGGTCGTCCCCGACCACGACCGGCCGGCGGCCTGAGAACGGGGGTTGCTCCATGAGCTCGTCCACGGCGAGCCCTTTGTCATAGGCGGCCGGCCGAAGCTCCTGCACGTAGGAGCCCGGCTGCACCTCGAGGGTCCCTCCTGAGGCCTCGGCCAGCTCGAGGGCGAGGGCGCGCACGGACTCCTCGGCACCGGGAGCGTCTCGGTAGTGCAGCGCGAAGCCGTGTCCTTTGTCCTCCATCCAGACGCCCTCGGTGCTCAGCTCGTCGGAGACCCGTCGGCGGAGCGTGGCCAGCAGGACGTCGTCGGCCTGGTGGAGACGGGTTCCCGTGCTGCCCCGGACCTCAGCACCGTGGACGCCGGCCGCGTAGGGCTGCCACGGACGGAACACCCGGTCGATGTCGGTGAGCGCGCGACCTGAGATCAGCGCCACGGCCCCGTCGAGGGCGACGCTGACCGCTTGCAGCAGCTCGATGAGCCCCTCCGTGGCCCGCACCAGCCCGGGGTGGGACTCGAACTCCAGCAGGGTTCCGTCGATGTCGAGGAAGAGCGCGCTCGGCGTCCGGGCGAGCTCGGCCCAGGGCGGTGGGGGCGGCAGGTCGGTGCGCGGGGTCACGGGTGCCGACGAGTGTCGAGGTCTTCGCGCCACCTGCTGGTGATCGGCAGCCGGCGGTCACGTCCGAACGCCTTGAACGAGATCTTCGGCCCCGGAGGGTACTGGCGCCTCTTGTACTCCGCCCGGTCCGTCAGGGTGACGACATGCTCGACGAGCTCACGGGGGAACCCGGCCGCGACGAGGTCGGATGCCCCGCGGTCCTGCTCGACGTAGTCGTCGAGGATGTCGTCGAGGACGGCGTAGTCGGGGAGGGCGTCGGTGTCGAGCTGTCCCGGCCGGAGCTCGGCGGACGGGGGCTTCTCGATGCTGTTGGGCGGGATGGGTGCCTCCTGCCCGGCCGCCTCGGCGGCGGCGTTGCGCCAGCGCGCCAGCTCCCACACGAGGGTCTTGGGCACGTCCTTGAGCGGTGCGTAGCCACCCACGGCGTCGCCGTAGAGGGTGGAGTACCCGACGGACAGTTCGCTCTTGTTGCCAGTGGCCAGGACCAGATGCCCCTCCTGGTTCGACAGCCCCATCAGTGCCGTGCCCCGCACACGCGCCTGCAGGTTCTCCTCGGCGAGCCCGGTCAGCGCCAGAGCGTCCAGGTAGGCGTCGACCATCGAGCGCGATCGGGACTTCACGGAACGACAGGCCCGTGCGTCGCGCCAGGTCCGCAGCGTCGTCGCGGGAGTGCTGCGAGGAGTAGGCGCTGGGCATGCCGACACCGTGGACCGCCGCTGGGCCGAGGGCATCGACGGCGATGGCCGCGGTGAGCGCGGAGTCGATGCCTCCGGAGAGACCGAGGATCACCGACCGGAACCCGTTCTTGCGCACGTAGCCCTCGAGCCCGCACATCAGTGCCCGGTAGACCTCTTCGACGTCCGGCAGCCGCTCGGTGACGGGTGCGACCACCTCGGCGCCCACGTCGACGACCAGTACCTCCTCGACGAACTGTCCGGCGCGTCCCAGGACCGTCCCGTCGCGGTCGACCACGAGCGAGTCACCGTCGAAGACGAGCTCGTCCTGGCCGCCGACGAGGTTCACGTAGGCCAACGGCATGCCGGCCTCCGACGCTCGACGGCGACAGAGGTCGAGCCTGGTGTCGTCCTTGTCGCGCTCGTACGGCGAGCCGTTGATGACCAGGAGAAGGTCGGCCGAGGCGTCACGCGCCCACCTGACCGGCCCACCCTCCTGCCACAGGTCCTCGCAGATCGCCAGGGCCACGTTCCACCCCGCCACGTCGAACGTGCACGGGGAGCTGCCCGGGACGAAGTACCGGAACTCGTCGAAGACGCCATAGTTCGGGAGATGGTGTTTCGCGTACCGCGCCACCACGGCCCCGTCGCGCAGGACCGCCGCCGCATTCTGCGGCGAGTGACGGGGGCGCCCCAGCCGGTCCTGGCCGTCAGCGGCTCGGTCGAGGTACCCGACCACGACCGTCGTGCCACCCAGGCCGTCGGCGGCCAGGTGCTCGGCCAGGGCGGCCAGGTGCTCGCGCGAGGCCTCGATGAACGACTTGCGGAGCGCGAGGTCCTCGACGGGGTAGCCGGTGAGGAACATCTCGGGGAACACCACCAGCCGGGCACCCGCGTCCGCCGCGGCGCGGGTGCGCTGCCGCACGATCTCGAGATTGCCCCGAAGGTCTCCGACCGTGGCGTCGGACTGGACGAGGGCCACCCGCAACGGGGCGTTCGATCCCGTCATCGGGTCTGCGGCCGGATCGGAGGCCTGGTCGGACGCCACAAGTCGAGCCTAGTCATCGGGCGACGGCGGGAGCGGGCACCTCGCAGGGGCCCACCCGTGCGCGGGATACGGTCCCTGAGTGCCCCGTTGGATGCTGTCCCCCCGCTGGCTGGGGCTGTTGGCGTCGCTGGTGGTCGTGGTCGCCGTGTGCGTGCTCCTGGGGTGGTGGCAGTGGGACCGGGCGACCACCGAGGTCGTGCGGGAGCCGCCGTCGGGTGTCGTGCCGCTCGACGACTTCCATCAGGTCGGTGAGCCGGTCGACCCGGCCGACACCGGCCGCCGGGTCACCGTGCGTGGCTCCTACGACGGCGACCGTCAGCTGCTCGTGGTCGACCGTCTCGATGCCGGGGAGCCGGGTGCGTGGGTGCTGACGGCCTTCGTCCTCGCGAAGACTCCGGGGGTCACCGTCCCCGTGGTTCGCGGATGGCTGCCGGAAGGTGAGTCCCCGCCGACGCCGCCGGCAGGGGAGATGCGGCTCGAAGGGTGGCTGGAACCCAGTGAGCCGACGACACTGCGCAAGCCAGGGCGTGATCCGCTGCCTTCGGGTCAGGTCGAGATCGTGTCGAGTCCCGAGCTGCTCTCGCTGTGGACGCCGCCCCCTCTGCTCCAGGGGTTCGTCATCGTCGATGAGCCGGCGCCGGACGCCCCTATGCGGCCGGTCGCACCGCCCGCACTGACCACGGACAGCGAGATCGACTGGCAGAACCTCGCCTACGCCATCCAGTGGTGGCTGTTCGGGCTGTTCGCGATCTTCTGGTTCGTGCGCATGGCGCGGGTCGAGGCGGAGGACCGGCGAGCGGACCCGGAGGTGCCGACCCTCGAGGCGCTTGGCACGATCGAGGGACGCGACGAGAGAGGCGGGACATGACCGAAGGCGACCACGCACCGGGTGCCGCTCCGTCGTCCGCGAGCGTCGGCGGGGCGCTGACCCGGTACCGCGTGATGGCGTGGGCCGCCGGTATCGGTCTGCTGCTGCTCGTCGCCAACATGTTGCTGCGCTACGTGCTGGACGTCGAGACGGTGCTCGACCTGGTGCCCCGCGTCCATGGGTTCGTGTACATGGGGTACCTCGTCACGGTGTTCGACCTGGCATTCCGGATGCGGTGGCCGCTCAAGCGCTCGATCCTGGTGTGTCTGGCAGGAACCGTGCCCTTCCTGTCGTTCGTGGCCGAGCACCGCATCACACGACAGACGAAGCAGGCAGTCGCGGAGGCCGCGCTGTAACGTCGCGGAAACACGTCCCGGTCACGATGGGTGCATGGACAAGCAGCAGGAGTTCGTGCTCCGCACCACCGAGGAACGCGACATCCGCTTCATTCGACTGTGGTTCACCGACGTACTCGGCTACCTGAAGTCGGTGGCCGTGGCACCCGCAGAGCTCGAAGCGGCCTTCGCCGAGGGGATCGGCTTCGACGGCTCCGCCATCGAGGGCTTCGCCCGCGTCTCGGAGTCGGACATGCTGGTCAAGCCCGACCCCACCTCGTTCACGGTGCTGCCCTGGAGGGGTGAGCCGGGTGTCGCCCGGATGTTCTGCGACATCCTCATGCCCGACGGATCACCGTCGTACGCGGACCCGCGCTACGTCCTCAAACGTGCCCTCGGGCGTGCAGCCGACATGGGCTTCACGTTCTACACCCACCCGGAGATCGAGTTCTTCCTCTTCAAGGACCTCCCCGAGGCGGGCGTCGGCCCCACGCCGATCGACTACGGCGGCTACTTCGACCACACACCGACGTCGGTCGGTCAGGACTTCCGTCGCACCGCCATCAACATGCTCGAGTCGATGGGGATCTCGGTGGAGTTCAGCCACCACGAAGGTGCACCGGGCCAGCAGGAGATCGACCTCAGGTACGCGGACGCGCTCAGCACCGCTGACAACATCATGACGTTCCGCACGGTGATCAAGGAGGTCGCGCTCTCGCAGGGGCTGTTTGCCTCCTTCATGCCCAAACCGTTCGCCGAGCACCCTGGCTCCGGCATGCACACGCACCTGTCGCTCTTCGAGGGCGACCGTAACGCGTTCTTCGAGCCCGGGGCGGAGTACCAGCTGTCGAAGGTGGGCCGAGGGTTCATCGCGGGCCTGCTCCGACATGCCCCTGAGATCAGCGCTGTCACGAACCAATGGGTGAACTCGTACAAGCGGCTCTACGGAGGCGGTGAGGCTCCGGCGTACGTCTGCTGGGGCCACAACAACCGTTCCGCCATGGTGCGGGTCCCGATGTACAAGCCGTCCAAGGGACAGAGCACGCGCATCGAGGTGCGCACGCTCGACCCCGCGTGCAATCCCTACCTCGCCTTCGCGGTGCTCCTCGCGGCCGGGCTGCGGGGCATCGAGGAGGGGTACGAGCTGCCGTCCGGGGCCGAGGACGATGTGTGGTCACTCACCGAGGGAGAGCGACGCGCCATGGGTATCGACCCGCTCCCGCAGAACCTCGCCGAGGCGATCGCGGTCATGGAGCGCAGTGAGCTCGTCGCCGAGACGCTCGGGGAGCAGGTGTTCGACTTCTTCCTGCGGAACAAGCGGGCGGAGTGGCAGGAGTACCGCAACCAGGTGACGCCCTTCGAGCTCCAGCGGTACCTGCCGGTCCTCTAGGTCGGCGCGTTTCGACGCCGGGACGCTGCTCCGGCGTCGCTACGGTGGGCGCGTGGCGGGTGGACGTGTCGTGACGACCCCCGGGCGGCTGTCCCGGTGGGGGTTCGTCGACGCGGACGCGGCCCTGAGGACCCTGACCCGGCTCTCCGAACGCGGAGAGCCGCTCCCCGACGCGTTGGTGTCCTCGCTCGGTGCGACCGCAGACCCCGACGCGGCGTTGACCGGTCTTGCGCGCGTGCTCGAGGCATCGAGCGATCCGACGGCCCTGCTCTCTGCGGTCAGTGGCGATGCCGGGACTCGGCTGCTGGCGGTCCTCGGGGTCAGCAGTGCGCTGACCGACCACCTGACGCGTCATCCGCAGGATGCCCAGCTCGTCCTCCAACCCGGCCTGGAGCTGTCCCGGCCGACCGCCGCTGCACTCCGTAGCGAGCTGCTCATCGCCGTGCAGGCCGACCCGGACCAGCCGCGGCCGCGCAGTGGCCTCGACGGGGCACGGGCGATGGATGCGCTTCGCCTCGCCTATCGACGCCGTCTGCTGCAGGTGGCCGCGCGCGACCTCGGCTCGGGTCCCGACGTCTCCGATGTCGCCGCGGAGCTCGCTGACCTGGCGGCTGCCGCGCTGGAGGCGGCTCTGGCCATCGCCCGGGCGGAGGTGGGCGACGAGGCCGACGGTGTCCGCATTTCGGTCATCGGCATGGGCAAGTGCGGCGGGCGTGAGCTGAACTACGTCAGCGACGTGGATGTCATCTTCGTCGTCGAGCCCGACGTCGGGGTCGACGAGGTGACCGCCACCCGGATCGGGGACCGGCTGGCGGGATCCCTCACCCGGGCGTGCTCTACCGTCACCGCGGAAGGCTCACTCTGGGAGGTGGATGCCGGATTGCGCCCCGAGGGTCGGGCAGGGGCCCTCACCCGCACCCTCGCCAGCCACCTCGCGTACTACCAGCGGTGGGCGAAGACGTGGGAGTTCCAGGCCCTGCTCAAGGCTCGGCCGGTGGCCGGGGACGAGGCGTTGGGGGCGGCGTACGTCGACGCGATTTCCCCGTTGGTGTGGCAAGCGGCCGGGCGGGAGGGCTTCGTCGGTGACGTGCAGCAGATGCGCCGTCGCGTCGAGGCGCACGTCCCGCAGGCGGAGGCAGACCGACAGCTCAAGCTCGGACCTGGGGGACTGCGCGACATCGAGTTCGCGGTGCAGCTGCTCCAGCTCGTGCACGGTCGCACCGATGAGTCGGTGCGCAGCGGAAACACACTGACGGCGCTCGCCGATCTCGCGGCCGGCGGGTACGTGGGCCGTGACGATGCGGCGTCCATGAGTGAGGCCTACCGTTACCTGCGGGTGCTCGAGCACCGCCTGCAGCTGCGCCGACTGCGGCGCACCCATCTGATGCCCAGCGACCCGGCCGCGCTGCGTGTGCTCGGTCGCTCGCTCGGCTACACGCGGGATCCCGTCGACGAGCTGATGTCGCAGTGGCGACGGCACGCGCGCGAGGTACGACGCCTCCACGAGAAGCTGTTCTACCGACCCCTGCTGGCTGCCGTGGCGCGACTCGACGCGGGGGAGTCGCGGCTCACACCGGACGCTGCGAAGGCCCGGATGGAGGCCCTTGGCTACGCGGACCCCGCCGGGGCTCTGCGGCACCTCGAGGCACTCACCTCCGGCGTGAGCCGACGCGCGAGCATCCAGCGCACCCTCCTGCCGGTCATGCTCGGCTGGTTCGCCGATGCGCCGGATCCGGACGCCGGGCTGCTCGCGTTCCGCCGGGTCAGTGAGGCCCTGGGCAGCACGCACTGGTACCTGGCCCTGCTGCGTGACGCCGGGGCGACCGCGGAACGGCTGGCGCTGGTCCTGGCGAGCAGCCGGTTCGCCACCGACCTGCTTCTGCGGGCCCCGGACGCGGTCAACCTGCTGGCCGCCGACGACGCCCTGCGTCCGCGCTCCCTCGAGGAGCTGCAGGGCGAGATGGCAGCCACCGCAGGTCGCGCCGAGTCCGCGGAGCCGGCCGCCGAGGCGGTGCGGGCCATCCGCCGTCGTGAGCTGTTCCGGCTCGCCGCTGCCGAGGTCCTCGACCAGGTCGGGCCGGATCACTCGGGCCCGGCCCTGACCGATGTGGCGCAGGCCGCGCTGCGCACCGTCCTCGACGTCGTGCTGGCCGGCCAGACCCGACAAGCCCCTGCACGCTTCGCGGTGATCGGGATGGGACGGTTCGGTGGTCGCGAGCTGAGCCTGGCCAGCGACCTCGACGTCCTGTTCGTCTTCGACCCGGTCCCCGGTGCGGACGAGCACGACGCGACGGCCTACGCGCTGACGGTCGCCACCGAGCTGCGGCGGCTGCTGACCCTTCCCGCCCCCGACCCCCCGATGGTCCTCGACGCGGACCTGAGGCCGGAAGGACGCAGCGGAGCGCTCGTCCGAAGCCTGGCCTCCTACCGTGCGTACTACGAGCGCTGGTCACTGACGTGGGAGAGCCAGGCTCTGCTGCGCGCGCTCCCCATGGCCGGGGACGCCGAGCTCGGTGTCGAGTTCACCGAGCTGATCGATCGCCTCCGTTGGCCGGACGGGGGACTCTCACCCGGGGACGTCACCGAGATCCGTCGGATCAAGGCGCGCGTCGAGTCCGAGCGGCTGCCCCGTGGGGCTGACCCGGCGATGCACACCAAGCTGGGTCCTGGCGGTCTCGCTGACGTGGAGTGGGCCGTCCAGCTGCTCCAGATGCAGCACGCCAGCAGCATCCCGGCACTCCGGACCACTGGGACCCTGACGGCGATGAAGGCAGCGGTGGACGCAGGCGTGCTCGAGCACGATGACGCCGATGTCATGCGTGCGGCGTGGCTGATGGCCACGCGCATCCGCGACGCCATCATGGTGGCCAAGGGTCGACCGGGGGACAGCGTGCCGCGGGACACCGCGGATCTCGCCCTCGTCGCCGGTGTCATGGGGTACCCACCGGGACGGTCCGGCGACCTCGTCGAGGACTACCGGCGCGCGACGCGTCGGGCCCGGGCAGTCGTCGAGAGGGTGTTCTACGCGTGAGTGACCAGCCGGCCGGTGGCGCCGCGCAGTACCGCGCAGTCCTCGGCAACAGCGAGCTCGTGGCACTGCTCGCGGCCCGCCTGCTCTCCGGTGTCGGCGACCAGCTCGCCCGCGTGGTGCTCGCCCTGTACGTGCTGGAGCGAACCGACGGCAACGCGGTGCTGACTGCACTCGTCCTCGCCGTGTCCTACGTCCCGAGCACCTTCGGGTTCGCCTTCCTTGGTTCGCTGGCCGACCGGTTCCCGCGGCGGTCGGTGATGCTCTACAGCGACGTGGCGCGAGCTTTGCTCGTGGCGCTGCTCGCGGTGTGCGTGGCCCGCGACGCCAACGTCCTGGCCGTGATCGTGCTGCTCGTTGCGGAGACTTTCAGCGCGCCGGCCCTGTCGGCGCGGTCCTCGCTGCTTCCGGAGGCGGCACGGTCCCCTCAGGAGTACCAGGCCGTGGTGGGTCTCGGCACCACCTTCGAGCAGGTGGTGCAGGTGCTCGGCTTCCTGCTCGCCGGTCTTGCCCTCGGGGTGACCACGGCGACCTGGGCGCTCCTCTTCAACGCCCTGACCTTCCTCATCTCGGCGCTGGTGGTCCTCGCGTTCGTGGTGCCGCGTCCCGCCGCCGCGGCCGCCGGCACGAGCGCACGCCGCATCCTGCACGACGCGAAGTCGGGCCTGCGCACGATCGTCAAGACCGGATCGATCCGCGCCGTGGTGCTCCTGCTGTGGGCCACCGCCGCCATCCTCGTGGCCACCGACGCCGTGGCCCTGCCCTATGCGGCAGATGCCGGGGCACCGCCATGGGCGGCAACGGCGCTGCTGGCCGCGACGCCCGCGGGCGCCGCGATCGGAGCGCTGCTGGTGGCGCGCCTGCCCATGCAGCGTCAGGTGCAGCTGGTCTTCCCGCTCGCGATCGCGTCGATGCTGCCCTTGCTCGCGACAGCGATGGAACCGCCAGTGGCGGTGACCTTCGTGCTGTGGGTGATGAACGGTCTGGGCCAGGGTTACGTCGTCACCCTCATGGCTCTGTCGATGCAGCTGACACCGGAGAACCGACGGGGTCGGGTGTTCGGCGTGGCAGGAGCGGGGTTCAACGCGATGGCCATCACCGGGCTCATCGGTCTGGCCGCCGTCGCAGACCGGTCGAGCCCCGCGGCCGCCGTCGTGCTGGCCGGTGCAGTCGGCTTGACGATCGCGGTGATCGGGGCCTGGACCTGGCCTCACCGGCAGGTACGCTCTGCCGTTCGCGCCGCGTTCGGGTCGGCGGGGGCATGACGGAGGACTCATGAAGGCGTTGCTCAAGCGCACCACGGGGCCGGGACTCGAGCTGGCCGACGTGCCGGAGCCGGTCCTGGAGAGCGGTCAGGTCATCATCAAGGTCGCGCGCACGGGGATCTGCGGCACCGACCTGCACATCCGGTCGTGGGACCCCTCGGTCCAGGGCATGGTCTCGCCTCCCGTGGTGCTGGGGCACGAGATCGCCGGACACGTCGCCGCGGTGGGTCCCGGCGTCGACACCGTGCGCGAGGGCGATCTTGTCAGCGTCGAGGGACACATCGTGTGCGGTCGCTGTCGCAACTGCCGCGCCGGACGGCGTCAGCTGTGCCCGAACACCAAGGGGGTGGGCGTCCACCGGGACGGTGGCTTCGCCGAGTACATCTCCGTGCCGGCAGGAAACGTGTGGCGCCACCCGGTGGCGCTCGACATCGAGATCGCCGCGATCTTCGACCCCTTCGGCAATGCGGTGCACTCGGCACTCGCCTTCCCCGTGCTCGGTGAGGACGTGCTCGTGACGGGTGCCGGACCGATCGGCATCATGGCGGCGGCTGTGGCCCGACATGCCGGTGCGCGCCACGTGGTCGTGACCGACATCAGCGAGTATCGGCTCGACCTGGCCCGCAGCACCGGCGTCACCCTGGCGGTCGACCCCACCCGCCAGGATCTGCGCGACGTCATGCGGGAGCTCGACATGAAGGAAGGGTGGGACGTGGGCCTGGAGATGTCCGGGGCCCCGGCCGCCCTGTCGAGCATGCTCGACACCATGGCCAACGGTGGGCGGATCGCACTCCTGGGGCTCCCCAGCAGCGACGAGGCGCCCTTCGACTGGGTGAAGACCATCACCTCGATGCTCACCATCAAGGGCATCTACGGCCGGGAGATGTTCGAGACGTGGTACGCGATGTCCGTCCTGGTCGCGGCCGGGCTGGACATCTCGCCGGTCATCACGCACCGCTTCCGGTACGACCAGTTCGAAGAGGCGTTCGACACGGCAGCCAGCGGCCAGTGTGGCAAGGTTCTGCTCGACTGGTCGGAGGTCTGACGTGCTGGACGCGCTGAGAGAAGAGCTGCAAGGACGCGTCACCGAGATGCGCGAGACGGGCGTCTACAAACCCGAACGCATCCTGGCCAGCCCCCAGGGCACGCACGTCCGCGACGTCGAGGGGCGCGAGATCCTCAACCTGTGCGCCAACAACTACCTCGGCCTGGCTGACGACCCCCGTCTGCTCGAGGCCGCCGCCCGCACGCTGCAGGAGCGCGGGTTCGGCATGGCTTCGGTGCGCTTCATCTGCGGCACGCAGGACATCCACCGCGAGCTCGAGACCCGTCTGGCGTCGTGGCTCGGTCAGGAGGACGCCATCCTGTTTCCGTCGTGCTTCGACGCGAACGGGGGGGTGTTCGAAGCCCTGCTCGACGACCGCGACGCCGTCATCTCCGACGCGCTGAACCACGCGAGCATCATCGACGGGATCCGGCTCTGCAAGGCGCGGCGTCTCCGCTACGCGAACCGTGACCTGGCCGAGCTGGAGAGCCGGTTGGAGGAGGCGTCCGACGCGCGCTACCGCTTGATCGTCACCGACGGCGTCTTCTCGATGGACGGCTACTACGCACCACTTGATGAGATCTGCGCCCTGGCCGACCGGTACGACGCCCTCGTGATGGTCGACGACTCGCACGCGGTCGGCTTCGTCGGCGACGGCGGCAGAGGCACTCCCGCGAAGTTCGGGGTGGGCGACCGGGTCGACATCGTCACCGGGACTCTCGGAAAGGCCCTGGGCGGGGCCAGCGGCGGCTATGTGGCGGCACGACGCGAGATCGTCGAGGTGCTCAAGCAGCGCGCGCGGCCCTATCTCTTCTCCAACTCCGTCGCCCCGGCCGTCGTCGGCGCCTCGCTCACGGTCCTCGACCTGCTGCAGTCGTCCGACGACCTGCGGCTCCGCCTGCGACCGCAACTCTGCACGCTTCCGTACCGGCATGGAGGAGGCAGGCTTCTCCCTGCTGCCGGGGGAGCACGCCATCGTGCCCGTCATGTTCGGCGACGCGGTGGTGGCCAGCGCGGTCGCCGAGCAGCTGTGGCAACGAGGGGTGTACGCCGTGGCCTTCTCCTTCCCGGTCGTGCCCCACGGGCAGGCGCGCATCCGGGTGCAGCTGTCGGCCGCTCACACCGACGAGGACGTCGACCGGGCAGTGGCGGCCTTCGTCGAGGCACGCGACGCTGTCGGCTCGAGCACCTAGAACCGGTCAGTGCAGAGCGGCGCGGACGAGCGCGCCGACCTCACGCATCGTCGCCAGCACGTCGTCCCGGACCGGGTCGGCTTCCTCGTCCGGCCGCCAGTGCGCGAGCACCGCGTAGGCCACGGCCTCGGTGTCGTCTCGTCCTGCGTCACTCAGGACACCGACGTCGCAGCGGACGCCGATGTTCGTTCCCGTCTTGTTCCACAGCTGAAGGGCACGCTCGGGGTCGACGTGCGCCAGAGGGTCGAGACCGAAGGCCGAGGCGGTCATCGACAGGTCGGTGTTGACGCGCAACCAGGTACGCACCTGCTGCGACGCAGCGGGGGACAGCGCGCGCCCCAGCTCGATGTCACGGCAGAGGCGGACCACCTCCGCAGCGTTGCCGGTGGACAGCGCGGGTGGGTGCTGGGAGGTGCGGTCGTCGCGCACGATGTCGAGCAGTGCGGTGTGGGTCAGGCCCAGGCCGGTGGCCGTCTCAGCCACGTTGTCGAGTCCGACCAGGTCGATCAGGACGTTGGTGGCGAGGTTGTCGCTGACCGCGGCGACCAGACGTGCGACGTCGGCGACCGGGAGCTCCTCGACGGTGAGGTGCTGCCACAGGCCGGAGTCAGCGACGGGTTCGACGGCCGAGCGTTTCACCGTCTGGGACGCCGCCAGGCGACCGTCGGCAAGATGCTCGGCGACGGTGAGCAGCAGGAGGACCTTGCCGATGCTCGCGGTCGGGAGCACCTCGTCCGGAGCGTGGTCGAGCAGGATGCGTCCGGTCCGGACACCCTGGACGCGCACGGACCAGCTGACCCCGGGCTGGGTGAAGGTAGGCGTGGGGCTCATCGCGACCCTCCGCCGGATTCGTACGCTGACGGCGTGCACCTGATCCCCATGAACACCCACTATGCCGAACAGGTGGCCCGGTGGCGGTATCCCGAGCCGTACGGACGGTACGACGGAACCGGTGACGTGTCCTTTCTGGTCGACCCGGGCAACGGGTACTACGCGGTGGTCGAGGGCCAGGAGCTCGTCGCCTTCCGCTGCTTCGGGCCGGACGCCCAGGTCCCCGGCGGTGACTACTCCGCCGACGCGCTGGACACCGGGGGAGGCCTGCGCCCGGATCTCACCGGGCAGGGGCTCGGGCGCAGCGTGATCGGGGCCGGTCTGCAGTTCGGCCGGTCACGGTTCTCCCCGACCGCGTTCCGGCTGACCGTGGCCGCCTTCAACGGGCGCGCCCTGAGCGCGGTGCAGTCGCTCGACTTCGTCGAGCATGAGCGCTTCCGCTCCACCGCCGACGAGGACGAGTACGTGGTGCTCGTCCGGCGTCCGGCCTGAGCTCAATGGCTGCGGTGGCGGTGCAGTGCCGCGAGCACCTGGGTCCACCCGCCGTCGCCGGCGTACCCGGCACGGCGCTCCTCTGCGTCGGCACCGAGCAGGTCCCAGCCTTGGTGCACCAGCTCGACGCGCGTGGCGCCCGCCTCCGCGCGGAAGGTGACGGTCACCTCGGTCCGCTCCTCGGCGGGTCGCCCTGGGTGCCAGGTGAAGGAGAGCGAGTCGGGCGGGTCCCAGGTGATGACCTCGCCCCAGAGACAGGTACGCCCGTCGTCGGCACGTTCGACGATCTGCCCCTCCACGATGGCGACCGTCACGCTCTCGGAACCGAAGACGCTGTGGCTCGGCAGCGGCCACCACTGGCCGAGCTGATGGGTGAAGATCTCGAAGGCCTCATCGGGGGAGCACGACACCGACGTCGTCCGGATCACGGGGGGAGTGGTGGTTCTCATGGGGTCTCCTTCGGGGCGGACGCCGCTGGTCCCGGGGGATGAGTGCGCTCGACATGGCGGGCGAACGCCTCGAGGGCGTCGTCCCAGAACCGGTCGAACCAGGCGCGGAGCTCGCCCAGACCGTCGAGGTCCACGCTGTACAGGCGTCGGGTGCCGGCTGACTCAGACCGCACCAACCCGGCCTCGCGCAGGACGCGCAGGTGCTGCGACACGGCGCTCTGGCTGACGGGCAGCCCCGCGGCGATCTGGCCCACCGAGCGAGGTCCGTGCCGCAGCGCGGTGAGCACCGCTTGGCGGGTCGGGTCGGCGCAGACCGCCAGGGCATTGGAATTAGCCATGACTAATATTAGTAGCGGCTGATGGATGATTCGTCAAGAGAGCTCGCTCGGAAGGGGGGCCCTTGGCCTCTGCCTGGCCGACCCCGGCCTGGCCACCCTGTGGGCATGGGAGCTGTGCTGATCGTCTACGGAACCACCGAGGGCCACACCGACGAGGTCGTGCATCGGATGAAGGCGCCGATGGAGGCCGCCGGACACGTCGTGCGGGCGTGCCGCGTCGCTGACGCCCCCACCTCACCAGTCGGCTACGACGCAGTGATCGTCGGCTCGTCCATCCACGTCGGACGTCACCACTCCGGCCTGGTCCGGTGGGTGCGGGGCAACGCGGAGCACCTCGGGCGACTGCCCTCGGCCTTCTTCCAGGTGAGTCTGTCGTCGGCGAGCGGCCCGGACGGGGACGTCGAGGCGCGCGGCTACCTTGACCACCTCGTCGAGGAGACGGGATGGAAGCCGGACATGGTCGGACTCTTCGCCGGTGCGCTGCTCTACCGACAGTACGGGTTCGTCAAACGGACGATGCTGAAGAAGATCGCCGCCTCGGCCGGGCTCGACACCGACGTGCGGCGCGACCACGACTACACCGACTACGCAGGGGTGGAGGCCTTCGCGAAGGAGTTCGTGGGGCTCGTGCCCTTGCCCCGCGACACCGCTTCTGCAGAGGGCGAGGCGGCGTCGTCAGCCAACAGGTAGGTGTATGGGCAGGTGGCGGGGGAGTCGGCCACACAACCACCGCAGGGGCGCGCGCGATCGATGATGCACTTCGGCGTCGCTGCCATGGTCCTCAGGCTACGCCGCTCCAGCTCGACCGATGTGCTGAGGTGCCCCTCACAGCTTGTCGTGACACGTCCCGTTCCCCAGGGCGACCAACCCGGTCAGGTCACCGTTGCCGAAGGTGCTGACCAGGGCCCGCGCGCGGGGATACATCAGCTGCCGCGGGTCATCGACATGGGCGAGCCCGACGAGGTGACCAAGCTCGTGCGTGATGGTCGCGATCGCGACCGCCCGGCCACCGTTGAAGCGCACGACGTCGGCCAGCTGGGCCGCGTCGAGCGCCACCTGGCCGGACACCAGGGCCAGCTGTCCGTCCTCGGCCAGGACCGGCTGGCTCGAGGTCAGTCCGATCACCTCACCGGAGAGCCGTGGGAACTCCTGCGGGTCCGACCAGGCGACGAGCACCGGCGACCAGCGGTCGCCATACCGGTCGGGCTGGAAGTTCGGTCGGGCCGGAGAGGGGCCCTCGTTGGTCGCGCCGTCGTCGACGAAGACCAGTCCGGACGCAGCGGTGATCCGGGCGAAGGCGTCCGCGATGAGCTCGTCGCCCTCGGGGAGCTCGCCACTCGGTCGTACCACGTAGTGAATCGGACGGCACGGGTCGAAGGTGACCGGATCGCTGGACCCCGGCTGGGTCGCCACGAACTGGTGGTGGGGGTCGGGCGCCACCGACAGCGAAGGAACGGCAAGCCTCACGCCGCTCGTCGTCGTCGCGGTCGGACGCAGCTCTCGACCGGTGAAGCGGGCCACGCTCTCAGGATCGAGGTGTTGCCACGTGAGGGCGCCGGCCGAGAGCACCAGCACCGCCATGAGGGTGGCCAGGGGCGCACCCCTCAGGGACCGGGCGGCGACGAGACTCACCTGGGAGGCATCGACGGGGCCGAGGCGCGTCTTGACGTTACCGACGGCGGGTTGACTCATCCCTCGCGGGTGATGTCCGGACGTTGCGGGGTGTGCAAGACTCCGATCGCGCCCGCATCCGGGACGGCGAACTGTAGGACGGGGTCGTGATGGCGAACGAGAACGAGCTCGAGCGCGAGCTGGCGCAGGCGAAGGCGGAGATCGACCGGTTGCGCAGCGAGAACGAGGCGTTGAGCCACACCGAGCACCGGGCCGGCCGTCACCACTGGCTCCGGTCCACGGCAGTCGTTGTGCTCTTCGCCATTGGGTTCGCCCTTGTCCCCATCGCGGGGCTCGCCGTGTGGTCACGCAACACCCTGCTCGACACCGACCGCTACGTCGAGACCGTGGCACCCCTGTCTGATGACCCGAACGTCATCAACAGCGTTGCCGGTCGAGTCACGGACGCGATCTTCGCCCAGATCGATGTGGAGGCTGAGCTCGCGGCCAACCTCCCACCGAAGCTGACCTTCGCCGCCGGGCCGATCGCCAACCAGGTCGAGTCCACCACCAACGACTTGGTGGTCAAAGCCCTCGAAACCGACCAGTTCGACACGTTGTGGCGCGAGGTGAATCGTCAGGCGTCCGAGGCGATCGTGGCCTACGTCAACGGCGACACGTCCGAGGTACTCGTCATCTCCGACGATGGCCAGCTCCTCCTCGAGCTCGGTCCCATCCTGGACGCGGTGAAGAGCCGGCTGCTCGAGCAGGGTGTGGGCATCGCCGCAAAGATCCCCTCGACCGATGCGAGCGTCCCTCTGCCAGTGGGTGACGTCAGCTATCTGCAGGACCTGAAGTCCTCGCTACAGCTTCTCAAGACCCTCGCCTTCGTGCTGCCTTGGCTTGCGTTGCTGTTCTTCCTGGGCGCGATCCTCCTGTCGCAGGACCGCAGGCGCGGCATCGTGTGGACGGGGCTGCTGGTGGCCGGCGGGGCCTTGCTGGTCGGCCTGGTCCTGGCCTTCGGGCGGGAGGCTTACCTCGACGCGGCCGTGGCCGGTGGCGCAGACCTCGGGACGGCGGAGTCGGTATTCGACACGCTGGTTCGTTTCCTGCGCAACGGGATCCGGGTGATCTTCTTCTTCGGACTCCTGCTGGCCTTCGGCGCTGCGGTCTCCGGGCCGTCAGCGTGGGCGACGAGGACGCGCGAACTGTCCGGCTCGCTGTTCACGCAGGGTGGCGCCAGGACGGGGTGGGACACCGGCGCCTTCGGCGCCTTCGTCGCCGCGCACCGCAAGGGACTTCAGCTCGGGGCGGCCGGTCTCTTCGGCGTCCTGGTGTTCCTGGTCGACCGACCGACGCCGGGCACCCTGCTGTGGCTCGGGATCGCACTCCTGGTCGTCCTCGCCGCTGTGCAGTTCTTCGCCGCGACCGCGCCGCGCACGGACGCGGACGAACCCGAACGGGAGCTCACCGCGTCCTGACCGGTCTCACCCCATGTCCTTGCGACGGAAGTCACGCTTGACGCCGTGCGCGTGGGTGTCGGTCACTCCGTGCACGTCCTCGCCGTGCGTGGCGTCATCGACGTCGTCATGGCTCTGATGCTTCTTGCGCTCGAGCGCCTCGCGGAACTTGGCCTTGACGTCCTCGGGGGCACCAGCGGTCTCGTCACTCATGGCCTGAGCATCCCTACCGCGTCCGGAGGCGTCAAGGGCCGTTCGCCCATGCGTGTCGGTGCTGCGCCCACTGGTCGCGCCACGGTCGGGCGGCTGGCACTCTTGGGCCATGGACCGATGCGCCGTCTTCGTCGACGCGGGGTATCTGGGGGAGAGCACCAAGGCGTTGCTCACCGCGGGGGCCCCCGGCCGAAGGGTGCGGGCCGACCGTGCACAGCTCGTCGAGGCGCTGGCCGACCTGGCCGTCAAGGACACCGGACTGCCGTTGCTGCGGATCTACTGGTACGACGCTGCTCCGAACCGGGTGCCGTTCCCCGACCAGCGCGACCTTGGGCGGCTGGCCGACGTCAAGCTGCGCCTCGGGAACCTGCGCGAGCGTGACGGAGGACGACGGGCGCAGAAGGGCGTCGACGCCGACCTGCACGCCGACATGACCGAGCTCGCGCGCAACAAAGCAGCCGCGGACTTCGTGCTGCTCACCGGCGACGAGGATCTGTTGCGCGCCGTCGAGGAGGTGCAGAAGTACGGGGTCAGGTTGCACCTGTGGGGGGTCGAGAGTCCGCCGGAGAGCTCCAACCAGTCACTGGAGCTGATCATGGCGGCGGACCGACGGCGCGTGCTCGACGCCGACTTCCTGCGCGCCGTCCACACCGTCCTGCCTGACCCGGCCGAGCTCGCCGCCGGCGTGGCTGAGGTGGCGGCAGCCGCCGCTCGGGGTGAGCAGGGAGAGCCAGAGCCGGTCGAGGAGGTGATCGGCAATGCGCCGGCCCCCAGTCCGGCCGACCTCGCAGCCCGCCGCCGCGCCGCGCCGATGCCCCTCAAGCCCGAGCCGTCTCGCCTGCTCTTCACGTCGTCGGGAAGCCGGTCCGGCTATGTCCACGGGCGGGACGAGGATCGGCTGCTCCGTCTGTCCGACGTCTCGACGCGTGAGGAACGGGCGCGCGACGAGGCTGAGGACCGCGGCGTCGAGGTGGACGCCCGTGCCGCAGGTCGCATGTACGGCGCGCGTTGGCGGATCCGCTCCACCGATGAGATGCGGGCGGTCCTGCTGGCATCCAAGCCGTTGATCCCGCGGCGGATGGACGCCGAGCTGCTCAGCTACGCCGACGTTCGTGGCATCGACACCTGGCACGACGAGCGGGCCAAGCACGAGGTGCGGGACGGGTTCTGGACAGCGCTGACGGACAAGAGCGACCGCGCGTGACCTCCGTGCCTACCGGCTGACGACAACTGCGACCGCGCGTGACCTACGTGCCTATTACCTGACGACGCGGAGCAGGCTCATGTCCTTGGCCAGGGCGCCGCGGACGTGTCCGAACGGGGCGGCGGCGGTCTGCTGCAGGAAGTCCACGACCTCGGCGGTGACGACCTCGCCCGGCATCAGATTCGGGATCCCCGGAGGGTACGCGGCGACCGTGTCGGCTGAGACGCGTCCGATGGCCTCCGTGGCGGGGACGATCTCGGTGGCGGTGAAGGTGGCTTCCCGGACGCTGGTCGCACGGGGGCCAGGGGCGGGCAGCTCGATCGTCGCCGACGCCTCGTTGTCGACGTGCGGCAGTGAGTGCAGCGCGTCGATCAACCGGTCGACGTCGGGAACTGCGCCGGCACCGATGACGGCGACGACCACCGAGTCCGTCGACATCTCGAGGTGGATGCGGTGCTCCTCGAAGAGCAGGTGGCGCGCCTCGTGCCCGCTGATCCCGCCACTGCGGGTGTCGATGACCACGCGCAGCGGGTCGATCGCGATGACGTCGTCAAAGGCGAGCATGCGCGCGTCGACGGTGGTGAAGCGTCCCTCCGCCTCGATCCGGCCACGGATCTTTGCCACGGCGTCGAGGCTTGCCCCGATCGTGGTGACACCGTTGACCGCCAGCTGCCTGCGGGCGTGGTCGAGCGAGGCCATGAGCAGCGCGGACGCCGACGTCGACTGCATGGAGCGGAACGCCCGGTCGAGCAGCGGCTCGAGCCCGTCGGCGAAGTCGCCGTGGCCCAGGTGGAGCATCGCCGACTGGGTGAGGGAGCCGGCCAGCTTGTGGGTGGACGAGATGACGAGGTCCGCGCCGAGTCGCAACGCGTTGACAGGAAGGTCAGGGTGGAACCCGAAGTGCGACCCCCACGCCTCGTCGACGACCAGTGGCACACCGTGGCCGTGGGCGACGCGAGCGAGCCCGGCCACGTCGGCGACGGCGCCGAAGTACGAGGGCGTCACGACGTAGGCCGCGACGACATCCGGGTTCGCCGTCAGGGTCGCCTCGAGCGCCTCAGGTGTGACGCCGTGGGCGATGCCGTGCTCGGCATCGACGCTGGGGTAGAGGAAGGTGGCGTCGAGGCCGGCGAGAGCGAGCCCGTCAACCACCGACGAGTGCACCGAGCGCTGGAGCGCGACGCGGTCGCCGAGGCCGCGCAGGGCGAGGCAGGCGACGAGGTTGCCCTTGCTGGCGCCATTCGTGAGGAACCAGGTGCGGCGCGCCCCCCATGCCTGTGCGGCGAGGTAAGCCGCCTGGCCGAGCGGCGTCGGCACGTCACCGTGGTCGACGCCGTGCGTCAGGGGAGGCACGTCGAGCTCGAGGGTGCGCAGGCCGAGGAAGTCGGCGAGTCCCGGCTGGGCATGGGTGGACGCCTGGTGGCCCGGCACATCGAGCCGGAGCATGTCGGCGTCCGCGTAGGCAGCCAGCGCGTCGGCGTAGGGCGTGGCGGTCTGGTCGAGTCCGGGCAGGGCAGCGGCGAGCGCATCGTGGGGAGTCACGGTCTCAGGGTGGAGGAGCCCGGTAACAAAGAGAAGGGGTCAACTCCCTGTATCGGCTCCATAGTCAGTATGTAGACTGCTCGGGTGCTCGAACTGCGCCAGCTGACCGTCCTGCGGGCGGTCGCCCGCGAAGGGTCGCTCGCGGGAGCCGCGCGGTCGCTGCACCACAGCCAGCCGACGGTGGCGCACCACCTGGCTGCCCTGGAGTCGCACCTCGGAGTCGCGCTGGTGTCCCGGTCGACCAGAGGCGCAGCCCTCACCGACCTCGGAGAGCTCTTCCTCGAGCACGCCGAGGCGGTGCTCGACCGGTTGGCGTCGGCGGAGGCCGAGGTGAGAGCGCTGGCCCGGCACGGGGTGGCGACGCTGCGCATCGGGACCTTCCCGACCGCAGGGGCGCATGTGCTGCCTCGTGCCGTGGCGGCCCTGCAGGTCCGCACCGCGGTCCAGGTCGAGCTGTACGAGGCGGAACCGCCCGAGCTGCTCGAGCGCCTGCACGCCCGTCAGCTCCACTGCGCGCTGATCTACGACGACCCGGACGCGCCGGTCCATCCGCTCGACGAGCTCGAGGAGGTGACGCTGTTCGACGACCCGTTCCGGGTCGTGCTACCTGCGTCCCACCCGCTGGCCGAGCGACGTGCGGTTCCGATCGGGCAGCTGGCGGACGCCGGGTGGATCATGTCGCGCGACCCCGACGAGCCGGGGGACGCCGCGCTGCGGGCAGCCTGCTCGACCGAGGGCTTCAGCCCCAGACCGGTGCTGCGCACCGACGACTACGACGTCATGTTCGGGTTCGTCGCGGCCGGGGTGGGCGTGGCGCTGGTTCCCCAGATGGCTTTGGTCGAGCGCGAGGGGGTCGTGGTGCGACCACTGGCGGGCGCCCAGCTGCGGCGGTCGGTGCGTTTCGTGTGGTTCGGACCGTCATCTCCGCCGGCAGCCGCCGTCCTGCTCGCGGCGCTCCGGTCCGGCAGTCGGTCCGGCTGAGCTACTGCTGGACGACCTGCCCATCGGCGGCGGCCCACGCCTCGATGCCACCCTCGAGCTCGGAGAGCTCGGTGAAACCCAGGTCGGCCATCTTCTCGGTCGCCACCCCGGAGCGGTTCCCGGTCTGGCAGTAGACGAGCGTCGGCTCACCCTCGTCGAGTCCGGAGACCCGGTCGGCGAAGTCGCTCGACTCCACATCGATGTTGACGGCGCCGGGCAGGTGACCTGCGGCGAACTCCGCCGGTGTCCGGACGTCGAGGACCAGCGCGTCCCCGGAGGAGACGATCTCGGCGGCCGCGGCAGGGTCGACACCGGTGACCTCGGCACTGCCACCGCCACATCCGGCGAGAAGGAGACCAGCGGCGAGCAGGGGCGCAGCAGCCCAGCGGGCCGGGCGGGTCAAGAGGCGTTGAGTCATGCGGCGATCATATACCCCAGGGGGTATATGACCAACTCGGGTCGTGGGTTCGCTGAGAACGCTCTAGGCGTCCGTGGCGGGGTCGTCCTCGCTGACGATCGAGCGGCCGGTGCCTCCGACCGCGCCGGCGAGTCGCAGCCCGTACCCGACCGACGGTCCGATCAGGAGCGCGAAGGCGACAGTTCCGACGCCCACGGTCCCGCCGAGCAGCCAGCCGACCGCCAGCACCGTGACCTCGATCGCCACGCGGACCGCCACGACCGGGATCCCGCTGCGGTGGTGGAGTCCGGTCATCCAGCCGTCGCGCGGCCCCGGGCCGAGCCCGCACGTGAGGTAGAGACCGCTGCCGAGACCGATCAATGCGATCCCACCCAGCATCTCTGCGGACTGCCAGCCGACGTGCTCCGGTGACGGCAGCAGCGGCGCGGTGACGCCGAGGGCGAGCGCAATGATGACGGCGTTGAGGATCGTGCCGAGTCCCGGACGCTCGCGGAGCGGGATCCAGAGCAGCAGCACGACCATGCTTGTGGCGAACGTGGCCCACCCGATGCCGATACCGCTCTGTGCATCCAGGCCCTGGGCCAGGACCGTCCACGGCGAGACGCCGAGCGAGGCATCCACCAGCAACGCCTCTCCCACGCCGAACAGCCAGAGCCCGACGACAAGGATCAGCAGCGTCGTGGGGGATGACCTCCAGCGGCTGTCGGCGCGCCATCGCGTGACCGGCACCGTGCGCGCGGGCGCCAGCCAACGGCGCAGCGACGGGAGCATCTGGACACCCTAGGTGCGCCTGTGTGCCTGCTGGGGTCCGGCATGATGCGCACATGGACGAGCGCACACGCATCCTCGGCGGTGCCGCGGTCTTCACCGGTGTGCGGAACGCCCCGTGGGCGGAGGCGGTGGCCGTCCGTGGTGCGGACATCGTCGGCGTGGGCGACCTCCGTGAGCTGCGGGACGCTTGGCCGGATGCGGTCGACGAAGACCTGACCGGAGGGATGCTGCTGCCGGGTCTCATCGACGCGCACAACCACTTCCTGTCGACGGGGGAGTCGCTGGCCTCGTTGGACCTGCGCTACCCGGGGGTGTCGTCCGCGGCGGACCTGCTGCGCGTCGTTGCCGATGCCTGCACCCGGACACCGACCGGTGAGACGATCGCGGGGTTCGGTTTCGACAACGCGAAGTACGCCCTGCCCACGCTCGCGGAGCTGGACGCCGCGGCTGGCGACCACCCGCTCCAGCTCTTCCACACGTCGGGTCACAACGTGCTGGTCAACTCGCTGGTGCTGCACCGCTCCGGCGTGGACGACCGGACACCGGACCCCCCGGGTGGGCGGTTCGTCCGCGATGACGAGGGTCGGCTGACGGGCCTGTGCCTCGACGCCGCCTGCGGCGCCGTCGTCCCCACCGAGGTCGACATCGGGACGCACGGGCCCAACTTCCACTCGGCCGCCAGCCTCGACGACCTCGTGGCCGCCGTCGGTCGGGCGTCACGCGCCTTCCGCGCCGCGGGTCTGACGTGCGTCGCCGACGCCCAGGTGACGTCACGCGAGATGCGTGGCTACCGGGCGGCGCGGGAACGGGGAGAGCTGGGGGTTCGCACCGTCTGCATGCCGCTCTCGCACCAGCTCGACGACTATCACTCGCTCGGCATCGTCGGTCCCTTCGGCGACGACCATCTGTCCCTCGGACACCTGAAGGTCTACGCCGACGGCAGCCTGACCGGTGGCACCGCGGCCTTCAGCGAAGCGCTGGGTGTCATCGGGCAGAGCGGGTCGTACTTCCACGCACCGGAGCAGCTCGCCGGCCTCATCGAGTGCGCGTGGGGGGCAGGCTGGCGCGTCGCGGTCCACGCCCAGGGTGACGAGGCGATCGCCGCAGTCCTCGACGGCTTCGAGGCGGCCGCGAGGTTCCGGCCGCGCGCGGACGCGCGTCCTCGCATCGAGCATGCCGGCCTGCCGCTGTCACGAGGTGTCGAGCGGATGAAGGCTCTCGACGTCATCGCCGTCCAGCAGCCCTCGTACCTGCACGACTTCGGCGACGAGTACCGGGACTCGCTCGGGGAGCTGGCGCACGAGCTGCAGCCCTGGCGCGCCGAGCTGGACGCCGGGGTGCGCGTGGTGATCAGCAGCGACTCCGACGTCGCGAGCTACCGCCCGCTCACGACCATCGCGAACGCTCTGATGCGACGGACGATGGGCGGCCGCGTCCTGGGAGAGCATCACCGGATGACACTGGAGGAGGCGTTGTACGCGCACACGGTGGACGCAGCCTTCGCCGTCGGGTTGGAGCACAGGATCGGGTCACTGGAAGCGGGGAAGGCAGCTGACCTGACCTGGCTCGCGTCGGACCTGCGGAGCGTTCCCGCGGAGGAGCTGGCCGACGTCGCCGTGCTCGGCACCTGGCTGGACGGAGTGGGCGAGAGCTGAGTCGACCGCTACCAGCCGGGGCGCACCGGGGGTAGCCGACCGTCATTGCGGGCGAGCAGCACCCGGGTGAGGCTCCGTCGCATCCCGTCCAGCGCCTTCCGACCGATGACGTCCGCCCATTCGTCGTCCAGATCGCGGTAGATGCGCTCCACCGCCCTGAGCAGCTCCTGACCCCGTTCCGTCATGACCACGGGACGCTGCCGACCATCGGTCGCGGACGGCTCCCGTCGGACGTAACCCGATCGGCACATCGCGTCCACGAGCTGGGACGTGGCCTGCTTGCTGATGCCCAACAGCGTCGTCAGTTCCGCGACGGTGGTCGGTCGATCGCGCGCCGCGAGCAGCACGAACCCGTAGGGCGACCGCACGTCCTGCCAACCGCTCTGGACGAGCCGCTCGTGCAGGTCGTCGATGAGGTCGCGGAAGGCCATGGCGAACAGCCGAGCAAGCGCTGGTGCCTCCTGGTCCTGACTCACATCGCCCACGGCGGGACGAACGGTGGGCGACCGGGAGTGCATGCCTGGCCCCCGACCGGCAGGCAGCACATGAGTCGGACCGGGTCGCTGCTGAGGTTCGACAGCTCCAGCGTTGCGCCGGAGGGCACGACGATCGCGTCGCCCGCGAAGGCTTGGCCACCGCGACCGTCGATGCTGACCGTGGCCACACCTTCGAGCACCACGAACACCTCCTCCCGCGTGAGCGAGTGTGGCGTCGCGGTGGTGCCGGCGGGCATCTCGACGTACCAGATGGACGTCTCGGCAGCGCCCCGGCTCGGAGTGACGAGGGAGGTGAACCGGGTTGCGCCCACTTCGTGGGTTGGCTCGGAAGGCACGCGCAGGATGGTCATGGACTGCTCCCTGTTGGTCCTGATGATGGACCGTCACCGTAGAGCGCCGAGTGCAAGATAGTCAACTAGATTGACTATTCTCGAGGGAGGCTCTCGGCTCAGCCGACGCCGACGACCATCAGAACGGCGAGGAAGAGCACGACCAGGAGCAGCACCACGACCCAGCGGTCCACGGGATGGACCGGAGGCGGCACCTTGTGCCAGTGGGGTGGGTAGATGGCGTTCGGCATGGTCATCACCGCCCGGAACCGTCGCGTCGGGGGATCGACAGATCTCTCTTCTCCTAGTGCAGCCCGCGACCGGCTTGCGGACAAGGGCCAGAAGACCGGTCCCGGCCCCACGTCAAGCGGCGTCCGCCTCTCGACGTGCGGGCATCGAAGGGGGAGGGTCAGAAGTCGGACCAGTCGTCATTAACGGAAGGAGCTGCCATGAATCGGCTCGAGGGCAGGGTCGCCATTGTCACCGGAGCGGCCAGCGGCATCGGCCGGGCGACCGCCAAGCGGCTCGCCGACGAAGGCGCAGCAGTGCTGGTCACCGACATCGATGAAGGTGGTGGGCAGAGCACCGTCGCGGAGATCAACGAGGGCGGAGGCAGGGCGGTCTTCCTCAAGCACGACGTCACCAGCGAGCCCGAGTGGGACGCCGCGTGCGCGAAGGCGGTCGAGGCATTCGGCTCCCTCGACATCCTGGTCAACAACGCCGGCATGGGCGACATCAAGCCCATCGAGGAGACCACGCTTGCGGAGTGGGACCGCACGGTCGCCATCGACCAGACCGGCGTCTTTCTCGGCATGAAGGCTGCAGCGCCGCACCTGAAGAAGTCAGCGCACGCCTCGGTCATCAACATCAGCTCGATCTTCGGCGCCAGCGGCGGGTTCGGCGTCTCTCCGGCCTACCACGCGGCCAAAGGTGCCGTACGGACCCTCACCAAGAACGTCGCCCTGCACTGGTCCACCGAGGGGATCCGGGTCAACTCGATCCATCCGGGATTCATCGCCACCCCCATCCTCGAGCAGTCCCGCGGTACCCCGATCTGGGACGGGATGACAGCTCTCACGCCGATGGGTCGGCTGGGTCAGCCCGAGGACATCGCCGCCGGGGTTGCGTACCTGGCCAGTGACGACGCGGCGTTCGTCACCGGTCTCGAGCTCTACATCGACGGTGGCTACATGGCCCGCTGACGCCAGAGCGCACTGCCCTACGGTCCCGTGCCGGTTCAGCTGACTAGCCCATTGGGGCCTGCTGCTCGTCCCGCCGTGGTCCTAGCGTGTGTCCATCTGCCTTCGCGACGAGATGAGCACGGAATGTCCATCTACCACCGCGGCAACCGCGCCATGCAGGACCAGTTCGACACCCGCCGTCTCGCGGACCGGCTGGAGGAAGTCCTGGTCAACGAAACACTCAGCAGCTCCGATGTCTCCTTCATCCAGTCGCTGGACCACTTCTTCTTGGCCACCGTGACGCCCGACGGTGTGCCCACCGTCGGCTACAAGGGCGGTGCACCGGGATTCGTGCAAGCGGTCGACGAGCGAACCCTCGCTTTTCCGAACTACAACGGCAACGGCATGTACATGGCGATGGGCAACATCCTGGAGAGCAGCATGGTGGGCATGCTCTTCATCAACTGGCAGAAGGGGCATCGGCTCCGCCTTCAGGGCTCAGCCACCATCGACCACGACGACGAGCTCCTGCCCGACTACCCGGAAGCGCAGTTCGTCGTGCGGGTGCACACGACCGCCATCTGGCCCAACTGTCCGCGCTATATCCATCGCATGGAACCGGTGGAGATATCCACCTTCGTTCCTCGGGAGGGTCGGCGGACACCGGTGCCCTCATGGAAGAGGTCCGACTGGGCGATCGACGTCCTGCCGGAGGGTGATCCTGCGCTGGACCCCGACGCACCGATGGGGGAGTAGCCTTCGCCCCATGGCCGGGCAGGTGTGTTCCCGAGGGCTGGCGAAGCCCTGTCGGGTTCCTGCCTACGACTGCTGCGATGAGGAAGACGCGTCCCACTGACGCGGCTCAGCCGCGAGTGCGGTTCTGATCTCGGTCCTGTCTGAATCATCGCGGGAGTGTTGCCATGTCTGTTCGTCACGCGCGCCCTGGCGCGCATGTTGCGCCCACTGCCGTCGCCGCGCTCGTAGCCGCAGCGGCCTGCTGGGGTCTCGGCACCGTGGTCTCGAAACAGCTCGTGGACGAGGTCACCCCCTTCACCTTGCTTCCCGTACAGCTCGCCGCCAGCTGTGGGCTGCTGGCACTGATCACCATGGTGCGTCGTGATCGACTTGCGTGGACGCCGCCTGTGCGTCGACTCGCCGCCCTGGGCGTCCTCAACCCCGGCATCGCCTACGCCCTCGGGCTGGTCGGGCTCACAACCATCACGGCGAGTCTGTCCGTGCTGCTGTGGGCTCTTGAACCTGTCGTCATCCTGCTCCTGGCAGCCCTCGTGCTCAAGGAGCACATCTCGGCGACACTCGCGGCCCTGATCGCCGTCGCGGTGACTGGCGCGCTGATGGTGCTGTACCAGCCCGGGGCCAGTGGCGAGCCCATCGGCATCGTCCTCACGTTGGTGTCCATCGGGTTCTGCGCGGTGTACACCGTTCTCACCCGGCGCATGCTGCTCGACGACTCGTCGCTCACGGTGGTGCTCGCCCAGCAGCTTGCGGCGTTCGGCTTCGCCGTCGTCCTGGCAACCGTCGTCGAGCTCGCAGGGGGCACCGGATGGGAGACGACCGGACTCAGTACCGGGGACTGGATGGGGGCGGCTGCGTCAGGCTTCCTCTACTACGGTCTCGGGTTCACCTTCTACGTCGCCGGACTGCGCCAGGTACCTGCGTCCTACGCGGGAGCATTCCTGCCCCTCATTCCGGTGTTCGGAGTGGCAGCCGCCTACCTGCTCGGAGAGCGGCTGGACCCTCGTCAGCTGTTGGGGGCGCTCATCATCGTCGGTGCCACGGCCGGCATCGCTCTTCGTCAGCGGGCGATGACCGACCTTCACGTCCCAGTCCGCTGAGTCGGAATGGACGATGCCCGCGCCAGTATCGGGCGCGGGCATCGTCCTGCGGTTGCTCAGATGTCGTAATAGAGCTCGAACTCGTGCGGAGTCGGACGCAGCTGGATCGGAGCGACCTCGTTCGCGCGCTTCCAGTCGATCCAGGTCTCGAGCAGGTCCTGGCTGAAGACGCCACCCTCGAGCAGGTAGTCGTGGTCCTTCTCGAGGGCGTCGAGCACCTCGGGAAGTGAACCGGGCACCTGCGGGATGTCGGCACGCTCGTCCGGCGGGAGCTCGTAGAGGTCCTTGTCGACCGGCTCCGGCGGCTCGATCTTGTTCTTCACGCCGTCGATCCCGGCGAGCAGCATGGCGGCGAAGGCGAGGTAGGGGTTGGCCGAGGGGTCGGGAACCCGGAACTCGATGCGCTTGGCCTTGGGGTTGCTGCCGGTGATCGGGATGCGGATGCAGGCCGATCGGTTGCGCTGCGAGTAGACGAGGTTGACCGGTGCCTCGTAGCCGGGCACGAGGCGTCGGTAGCTGTTGACCGTCGGGTTCGTGAAGGCCAGCAGGCTCGGCGCGTGTGCGAGCAGGCCGCCGATGTAGTGACGGGCGGTGTCGGACAGACCGCCATAACCCATCTCGTCGTAGAAGAGCGGGACGCCGTCCTTCCAGAGGCTCTGGTGGCAGTGCATGCCAGAACCGTTGTCGCCGAAGAGGGGCTTGGGCATGAAGGTCGCGGTGCGTCCGTTCTTCCACGCCACGTTCTTGATCACGTACTTGAAGAGCATGATCTGGTCGGCGGAGTGGGTGAGCGTCGAGAAGCGGTAGTTGATCTCGGCCTGCCCGCCAGTGCCGACCTCGTGGTGCGCGCGCTCGACGTCGATGCCGACCTCGCCGAGCACCAGCGACATCTCGTCACGCAGGTCGGCGAAGTGGTCGACGGGAGGCACGGGGAAGTATCCGCCCTTGAAGCGCGTCTTGTAACCGAGGTTCCCGCCGTCCTCGTGCCGCGCACTGTTCCACGCTCCCTCGATGGAGTCGACGAAGTAGCTCGCGGTGTTCTGCTTGGTCTCGAAGCGCACGTCGTCGAAGACGTAGAACTCGGCCTCAGCACCGAAGTAGACCGTGTCGGCGATCCCCGTGCTCTTCAGGTACTCCTCGGCCTTGGCCGCGATGTTGCGCGGGTCACGGCTGTACGGCTCGTCGGTGAAGGGGTCGCGGATCGAGAAGTTCATGACGAGCGTCTTCTCGGCGCGGAACGGGTCGATGAAGGCGGTCTTCGGGTCCGGCACGAGCTTCATGTCGGACTCGTGGATCGCCTGGAAGCCACGGATGGAGGAGCCGTCGAACATCAGTCCTTCGTCGAAGGCGGCGCTGTCGAAGCTGGATGCCGGAACGTTGAAGTGCTGCATCACCCCCGGCAGGTCGCAGAAACGGACGTCGACGAATTTCACGTCGTTGTTCTTGATGAAGCCGAGGACCTCGTCAGCGCTGGTGAACATGCCTCTCCTGGGGGCGGCCGGCTCGCTTCCCCACGAGCCGGGGCGGGCAGAACGTGGCTCACGCTAGGGCGGAGCAGTTTCCCTTCGGTGTCCCCAGTGTTTCAGCCGCGTTACCTGCGGGCCAGGGTCCTACGCTGCTCCGGTGCGTCGGATCCTCGTGTGCGGCATCACCGGATCGGGCAAGACCACCTTCGCCCGCGAGCTCGCCCAGCGGCTGGACCTGCCGTACCACGAGATGGACGCCCTGTTCCACGGACCGGGCTGGAGGCCGATCCCGACCTTCGTCGAGGACGTCGAGCGTCTCGCGGCCGAGGATGCGTGGGTGCTCGACTCGCAGGGGTATGCGCAGGTCAGGGACCTGCTGTGGTCCCGTGCCGACGGCGCGGTGTGGCTGGACTACTCGCGACCGGTCGTGATGCGTCGGGTGCTCACCCGCTCGGCGGCCCGGGCCCTGGATCGCCGGGAGCTGTTCAACGGGAACACTGAGAGCTTTCGGGACTGGCTCGACCCTGAACACCCGGTGCAGTGGTCGATGCGCGCCTACGCCGCTCGCAAGACCGACCTGGAAGACCGCTTCGCCGATCCTCGGTACGCCGACCTGCACAAGGTGCGCCTCCGGCGTCCGGCGGCCGCTCGGTGGTGGCTGGATCGCGTCGGCTGAGTGGGCCAAGAGCGGAAACAAGTGCCGGTGAGACCGGCAAGAGTTTCCGACCTCGCACACTGCGCTGGGTGCCTGGACTTCGGCCCCTGGCGAGCGCTCTGACCAGTGCTTATCCTGGGACTGTGCCCTCCGGGAAGGGCCCGGAGGCGTGATCCTCCGAGGAGGTGCTGCATGTCCATCATGTCTTGGGACCCCTTCACCACCCTGTCTCGGCTGGACCGTGACTTCGATGACCTGGTTCGCCGCACCTGGGGAGGCCCCCGGGGAGCGATGACGGCCGGCTTCGTGCCGCCCGTCGAGATGGTGACCGAGGGAACCGACGTGCTGGTCCGCCTGGAGCTGCCGGGCATCGACATCGACAAGGACGTCGAGATCGAGGTCCACGACAGCCGCCTGCGGGTGAGCGGACACCGGGAAGAGTCCATCGCCGAGGAGTCCGAGGACCGCAAGGTACTGGTGCGTGAGCACCGGTACGGGTCCTTCCGCCGCGAGTTCGCGCTGCCGCCGGGCATCACCGGTGACGACGTCGAGGCCGCGTATGAGAACGGAATCCTCGAGATCCGGATCAAGGGAGTCACACAACCGGAACCTCAGCCGCAGAAGGTCGAGATCAACCGGGGACGCGACACCCAGCGGCGTGCCGTGATCGAAGGGACCACGGAGTAGGACGCCGCCGCCACGACGCGTCAGACGCTCGTGACGGTGACCCCGGGGGCTGAGGTGGCCATGGCCACCTCAGCCCCCGCACGTTCTTCGACACCACCGTCGTGCGGCGTCGGGGGTCGCGCCGTACCGTGGGGGCGTGGACCGCAGAGACATCGGATCGTGGCTGTCCGGACCGCGCATCGACACAGGACTGGACGGCAGCGAGGGCTACCCGGGGGAGCGCCTCAGGATGCCGGAGGCCGGTCCTCGGTCAGCAGCTCCGTGGGGGCGCCGGGTGTTGGCCCTCGTCATCGACTGGTTCGTCGTCCTGGGTGTGTCCCTCGCCATCGTCGGCCCGCCGGAGCCCGGTGACGACACCTTCGGACTGGTGAACCTCGGGGTCCTGGTCGTCATGTACGTGGTGCTGCTCATGACGGCCGGAGCAACGATCGGCATGTGGGTCCTCGGCCTCAATGTGCTCCCGGTAGGGGCGCAGCGGTTCTCGCTGCTGCGCATCGTGGGGCGGTCGGTGCTGCTGGCGCTCGTGATCCCCGCGGTGATCTACGACCGCGATCGACGAGGTCTGCACGACCGCGTCGGCGGGACCGTCGTCGCCCGCGTCCGTTAACCCTCCGCTGATGGTCTGATCTTCATCAGGTGCGTCACGGTCGGTCGCATCCCGCGTGCCAGGTAGAAGGCCCGGGCACGGTCATTCCCCTCCAGCACAGCGGTGACCACGTCATCGGCGCCACGGCGGCTCAGCTCGGCCTCCGCGACGTCCATCAGCGCGTTCCCCAGCCCTGACCCTCGTACGTGCGGGGCGAGCACCAAGGTCTCGATCTCGCCCAGGAGGTCACCGGTGTCCCAGGTGTCATCGGCTCCTTCGTGCAGATGGCAGAAGGCATATCCGACCGACTGCCCGTCCCGCTCGACGAGGACGACGAACGTGCCGGGCTTCTCGAACATCCCCTCGTAGAGTCGACGCCGGCGTGGCCATGAGCGATGACGCTCGATGGTGCGGATGCCGGCATCGCCCACCGACCGGTGATGGTCGAAGAGGAGCAACCACAACGGCTCCAGCTGGTCGACGCAGTCCGCACCGCGCAGCGTGAAGGTGACTCCGCCATGCGACCCGAGACGTGCGCGATCCGGAGACGCGGCCATCGGGCCGTCAGCCGCGCATGCTGCGCGCCTGCTTGGTGCTGCGCGGCATCGGGCCCTTCGGGATCGGCAGCTGTCCCTGCTGCGCCTGCAACGCCCGCAGGCGGTGGTTGAGCTCGTTGACCTGTGCCGGGGTCAGCGACTTCGGCAGCTTGGTGACGGCGCGGGGCAGCTTGCGGAGCGGCACCTGCCCCTCGCCGTTGCCCGCGACGATCTCGTGCACGGCGACGTCGGGGGCGACCCGCTGCACCTTCCGCTTCTCCTGGACGAGCAGGTGCTGGATCCGTGAGGGGCTGCTGCCTTCACCCACCAGGACGACGCCCGCGCGTCCGACGACGCGGTGCGCGAGGTCCTGCTGCTTGGTGAAGGCGACGGCCGGAGTCACCGTCCAGCCGCGCTTGAGCACGTTGAGGGCAGCTGCCGCCGCGCCCATCTGGCCCTCGAGCTGGCCGTAGACGGCGCGCTCGGCGCGGCGTCCGAAGATCCACATGGCGAGGGTCAGCCCGGTGAAGAACCCGAGGACGCCGAGCAGGATCGGGCTGTCGATGAGGAACCCGACGCCGAGCAGGGCGAGGAAGGGCAGGAGGAAGACGGCGAGCAGGATCAGCCCGATCCGAGGGTCGGACTCCTTGGTGATGGTGTAGGTCTGCTTGATCTGCGCGAGGCGACCCTGCTTGGCGGGGGCCTCCCCGTCATCCTTCTTCTTCCGGAACATGGGGGAAGCCTACGACCGACCGGCGGTCATCGGACCGTGTGGGGCGCGACGTCGGTCACCGCCGCCTCTTCACGGGCCCCGACAGCCTGGCGATACAGGCGTCCGGCGCGGTAGGACGACCGGACCAGCGGGCCGCTCATGACCCCGACGATGCCGCGCTCGAGCGCGAGTGTCCCGAGCCGGTCGAACTCCTCGGGCGTGACCCAACGGTCGATCGGATGGTGCCGTTCGCTGGGTCGCAGGTACTGGGTGATCGTGAGCAGCTCACATCCGGCTGCGACGAGCTGGTCGATGGCGTCCACCACCTCGTCGGTCTGCTCGCCGAGGCCGAGGATGAGGTTGGACTTGGTGACCAGACCGGCCTCGCGCGCGGCGGTGAGCACCGCCAGCGACCGCTCGTAGCGGAAGCCGGGCCTGATCCGCCGGAAGATCCGGGGAACGGTCTCGACATTGTGCGCCAGCACCTCCGGGCGCGAGTCGAAGACCTGCGCGAGCAGCGCAGGGTCACCGGAGAAGTCGGGGATCAGCAGCTCGACACCGGTGTCCGGGTTGAGGGCGTGGATCTGGCGAACGGTCTCGGCGTAGAGCCACGCGCCCTCGTCCGCGAGGTCGTCGCGCGCGACGCCGGTGACCGTCGCGTAGCGGAGCGCCATTGACGCGACGCTCTCGGCGACACGGCGAGGCTCGTCGGCGTCCAGCGCCTGGGGCTTGCCCGTGTCGATCTGGCAGAAGTCGCACCGCCGGGTGCACTGGTCGCCGCCGATGAGGAACGTGGCCTCACGGTCCTCCCAGCACTCGAAGATGTTCGGGCAGCCGGCCGCTTCGCACACCGTGTGCAAGCCCTCGTCGCGGACGAGCTGCTTGATCTGCTGGTACTCCGGGCCGGTTTTCAGCCGAGTCTTGATCCAGGGTGGTTTGCGCTCGATCGGCGTCTGCGCGTTGCGAGCCTCCAGCCTGAGCAGCTTGCGGCCCTCGGGTGCGACGGTCATCGGGTCAGCACCCCCGGCGACACCACGGTGGGCAGGTGGGACTCGACGACGGGTACCACGTCTGCGACAGCGACGGGGGAGCGGCCACGGCGCTGACGTTCGATCGACAGAGTGGTCACACCCGCGTCCCTGATCCCGCACGGCACGATCACGTCGTACGCGTCCAGGGAGTTCGCCACGTTCAGGGCGAATCCGTGCATCGTCACGCCCCGAGCGACCCGGACGCCGATCGCACCGACCTTGCGCTCCGGTCCGTGCTCGTCGGCCGCCAGCCAGACGCCGCTCCGTCCGTCGACCCGCACCGCGTCGACGCCGAGGTCGGCGCACACGTCGATCAGGACCTGCTCGACGCGGCGCACGTACGCGACGACGTCGACCGGGTCGGGCAGCCGGGTGATCGGGTAGCCGACGATCTGGCCGGGCCCGTGCCAGGTGATGCGTCCTCCGCGGTCGACGTCGACGACGGGCGTGCCGTCGGTCGGACGCTCCCACGAGTTCGTGCGTTTGCCCGCTGTATAGACGGCGGAGTGCTCGAGCAGGAGCACCGTGTCGTCCCGGGTGCCCGCGACGACCTCGGAGTGGATCTGCTGCTGCAGCTGCCAGGCCGCGTGGTAGTCGACGAGGCCATCACCCAGGGGTGGGCTGAAGCCCACGCGGACGACCGACGGCGACATGCCTCCACCCTACGTCCTGGGGTGCGACAGCAACGGGGCCGGACGTGTGGTCCGAGCGGGCGGGGAGCAGCGCCCTGCTCTAGATTCGTCCCGGTCAACACCCCATCAGCGATGTGAGGAGCCGGCGTGTCCGAGGCAGGGTCGACGCACGCGATGCACGCACGGACGCGCCATGCGCGTGCCTGGGTGTGGGGTGCGATCGTGCTGATCATCGGGTGGTTCGCCCTCGGTGGGGTGATCGGGCCGGCCGCGGGGCAGCTGTCCACGGCGCAGGAGAACGACAACGCCACGTTCCTGCCGGCGGATGCCGAGGCCACCCAGGTGATCGACCTGCAGCAGAAGTTCGCGGCCGAGGCCACGCTGCCGGTCGTCGTGCTCTTCGTCTCCGGTGACCAGGTCACCCCGGAGCAGCAGGACGCGGTGGCGTCCTTCGTCGACGAGGTGCCGTCCCTCTTCGTGCAGACGGGCGACAGTGCCAGTGACGGTCAAGAGCTTGGCGACTTCCTCAGCTCGGCCCCGGTCACGGCGATCCCCTCCCAGGACGGGCAGGCGATCCTGGTCACCGTCCTGTTGTCGGAGGACAAGACCACGGACGCTCTGCCGAACGGGGAGTCACCGGTCCTCGCCGTCGCGGAGTCACTGTCGGAGGCCGCTTCGGAGGCGGCGGACCCGGTGGGAATGGACAGCTATGTCACCGGCCCCGGTGGCGTGCTGGCGGACCTCATCTCGGTGTTCGGCGACATCGACGGCACGCTGCTGCTCGCGACCGCGCTGGTCGTCACCGTGATCCTGATCCTCGTCTACCGCAGCCCCTTCCTCTGGGTCATCCCTCTGGTCAGCGCCGGGTTCGCGCTGTCGCTGGCCAGCGCAGTGGTCTACCTGCTGGCGACCAACGACATCCTGACCCTCAACGGTCAGAGCCAGGGCATCCTCACGGTGCTCGTCTTCGGTGCGGGGACCGACTACGCCCTGCTCATGGTGAGCCGGTACCGCGAGGAGCTGCACTACTACGAACGACCCGTGGACGCCCTCAAGGCGGCATGGCGTGGCACGGTGGAGCCGATCCTTGCGTCCGGAGGAACCGCGTCCCTCGGCCTGCTGATGCTGCTCTTCTCCGAGCTCAACTCCAACAAGTCGACCGGTCCCGTGGCGGCTGTCGGCATCGCGTCCGCCCTCGTCGTCATGCTCACGCTGCTGCCCGCTCTGCTGCTGGTGCCCTCGGCGGCCCTTCCGCTCGGCGTCTTCCTCGGGCTGGTCATCCCCGGCATCGTCCTGGAGCTCGTCTTTGACACCCCGCTGCTCCCGTTCGTACTCGTCGGGGGAGTGCTCGCAGCGCTGACCCTGATCGGGCTCGTCGTCGGAGGTCTGTGGCGTCAGCTCACGCGTCCCGGCGGTCGACCTCGGCTGCTTGACGTCGAGCCGGTCAGGTGGGCGTTCTGGCCGCGGGTGCCGCACGTGGACAAGCACGACGACAAGCTGTCGGGGACGTGGGCCAAGGTCAGCAGGCAGGTCGGACACCGACCGCGGGTGGTCTGGGTCGGTGCGGGTGCCGGACTCCTGGTCCTGGCGTTCTTCTCCACGACCCTGTCGGCCTCCGGCATCGCCACCACCGACCTGTTCGTCAACGACGTCGACTCGGTGGTCGGTCAGGAGAAGCTGGCCGAGCACTTCCCTGCTGGAGAGGGAAGCCCGGCAACCGTCATCGGGCCGGCCGACGCGCTGCCAGAGATGGTGGCGGCGATCTCCGACCTCGACGGCGTCGCAACGGTGGTGCCCTACACCGGTCAACCGGCGGCGCCACCCACCGAGCCGCCGGCAGGGGAACCGGCGCAACCATCGCCGTCCGAACCCGAGCCGCTGGTCGTCGACGGTCTCGTGCAGCTCGATGTGACACTCACTGACGCAGCCGACTCTGATGCCGCTGAGCAGACCGTGGTCCAGATGCGCAGCGTCCTCGATGAGGTCGCCGGTGCGGACGCCCTCGTCGGTGGCACGACGGCGGTCAACTACGACACCCAGCAGGCGAGCATCCGCGACAACAAGGTCGTCATCCCGCTTGGTGCTGCTGGTCATCTTCGTGATCCTGGTGATCCTGCTGCGAGCCATCCTGGCCCCGGTGCTGCTGGTCGCCACGGTGGTCCTCTCGTACTTCGCGACCCTGGGACTGTCGGCCATCGCGTTCGACCTCCGAGGGTTCCCGGGTGAGGACGCCTCGTTCCCGCTCTTCACGTTCGTGTTCCTGGTCGCGCTCGGCATCGACTACAACATCTTCCTGATGACCCGAGTGCGCGAGGAGGCGTTGAAGCTCGGAACCCGGCCAGGACTGCTGCGCGGACTGGCGGTCACCGGCGGCGTCATCACCAGTGCCGGCGTCGTCCTCGCGGCGACGTTCCTGGTGCTGGGTGTCCTGCCGCTGGTGGTGCTCCAGCAGATCGGCTTCGCGGTGGCGGCCGGCGTCCTGCTGGACACGTTGATCGTGCGCTCGCTGCTGGTGCCGGCGCTGTCCTACGAGATCGGCGGGCGCATCTGGTGGCCGTCGAGGCTCATGCGGCAGCCGGAGGCGAGCGTCGACGTCCAACGGGCATCGGGCGTTCCCTACATTCGGGAGGGCGAGTCCGTCTCGCGGTAGGCGCACAAGGCCCGCCGAGTGCGGTGCTGGTGGACGTCAAGGCTCGCCGAGTGCGGTGCTGGTGGACGTCAAGGCCCGCCGAGTGCGGTGCTGGTGGACGTCAAGGCTTGCCGAGTGCGGTGCTGGTGGACGTCAAGGCTTGCCGAGTGCGGTGCTGGATGACGCTCCGCTGCGTCGAGTGCGCTGCGCGCACTCGACTGGCTCCGCCATCATCCAGCGCCGCACTCGGCCTTGCGGCGCGCACTCGACTGGCTCCGCCATCATCCAGCGCCGCACTCGGCTGCCGCGCGCACTCGACTGGCTCCGCCATCATCCAGCGCCGCACTCGGCTGCCGCGCGCACTCGGCCTGAGCGCCGCACTTGGCTTCAGTGTCGGATGGGGCCTGGGGGGAGGGGGGTCTCGACGACCTCGCCTCCGCTTCGCTCGACGCGGTAGGCCATCGGGTTGCTCTCCGAGGACGGCTCACGGTCGACGACCACCTCGACCGGTTCGGTGCCTTCATAGAGGATGCCGCTGTAGTCGTCGGTGGCGAATGCCGTGCCGAGGGTGCCGTCACCGACCAGACGGTGCAGCAAGGGGCGGCGCTGCTCCTCGGAGTCGTAGTGGACGCCGTTCGCGTAGGGCAGCAGGGCCAGGCCGTCGGTGACGGCGCGCAGGTCCGGTCCGAACGAGTCCGTCGTGCCGCCCTGGTGCCAACAGATCGACCCGGCGCTGACCCCACCGAGCACCACGCCGGCATCCCAGGCCTCGCGCATGACCTCGTCGACACCGTGGACGCGCCACACCGCGAGCAGGTTCGCCACTGAACCACCGCCGACCCACACCGCGTCCGAGGACAGGATCGCCTCGCGCGGGTCGAGGTTCGGCATGGAGAAGAGCTCGAGGTGGTGCAGGTCGACGCTCCACCCACGGAACGCGGCATAGGAACGAGTCAGGTAGCTGCGGTCGTCGCCGGACGCCGTCATGACGAAGGTCAGCCGCGGCCGCTCCTTGCCGGTCAGGGCGAGCAGTCGACGCATCGTCCCCCCCGGCTGGGCCACCGTGTACCGGTCGCCGGGGACGAATCCACCACTGGTGGCCAGGATGCGTCGGGTCGTCATGCGGTGGCTCCTCGTCGGCTCAGAACTGCCTGTGCGGTTCGGCGTCCCGACACCATTGCACCCTGCAGGGAGGCGCTGTCGCGGTGGTCCCCGGCGACGAACAAGCCCTCGGCCATTACGACGGATCGGCGGAAGTCGTGAGGTGGCGTCATCTGGGGCAGGGCGTCGGGAATGCGGTAGACGTCGATGGTCTCCCAGTCGCGCGTCGACGTGCGGTACAGGCGCTCGAGATGACGCCGGACCAGCGGCTCGTCCTCGGAAGGTCCGTCGACGCCGAGCACCGAGGAGGCGACGAGGGCGCGTCCGACGGGTGCGTAGCCAGGGGCGGCATGGCTCACCACGACGGAGTTCACGACGGGGCCGCTGTGGTCGCCGTCCACATGCAGCACCGGGCGGCCGTCGGCCAGCCCGACGTCGTCGGTCGAGTGGTACCAGGTGGTGACGCCGTTCATGGGTTGGTGCGGCAGCTGGGGCAGCAGCTGTCCTGCGGTGTCCGGGTCGGTGGCGACGATGACGTCGCGCGCGTTCCAGGTGGCTGACTCCGTTCGCACCACACGTGGGGCCACCTCCACCACGCGCTCCCGGAGCCTGACGGTTCCCGGAGGCAGTCGACCGGCCAGCTGCTCGGGGATCGCCTGCATGCCGGACGCCGGAACCGACGGGGTGCCTCGGAGCAGACTGCGCAGGACCACGTCGAGGAAGCGGCGCGAGGTGTGCAGGTGCGGCTCGAGGAAGACACCGGCGAGGAACGGCTGCAGGAGCGTGGTCCACGGCTGCAGGTGCGACTCCCGCTGTCAGCAGTGCGACGCGCGCGGTGGTGTCGAGCTGGTGGGTGAGCTCGGACGCCCGTCCGGTCGCACAGCGGCGCAGGTATCTCGCCAGAGCCGCCCGCTGCCGCAGTGATCCGAGCGGAGCTCGCACGGCGTTCAGCGACCAGGAAGGCACCTCGCGCGGGTCGGCCAGACGTATCCGTCGTCCGTCGTGGTGCAGGACGACGCCGCGCGTGAAGGGGCGAAGCCGCAGCGCCTCGTGGTCGAGCTGGCGTCGACCCTCGGGGTACGCGGGGTTGAAGAGCTGGAAGCCTCGGTCGAGCAGGTAGCCATCGACCTGGTCCGTGCGCACCCGGCCGCCGACGGCGTCGGACGCCTCGAGCACCACCACCTCGCGACCGCGCAGCGGCCAGCGTGTGGGCCGCCACCAGCCCGGCGATGCCGGCTCCGACGACCACCACGTCGGCGTCGGGGGGATCGAGGGCAGGCACGACGGCGAGCGTAGGCGCAGCCACCCGATGCCGCAGAAGGTCCCCACGGGCTGAGATGTGGATAGCCGTTCGAGGGGAGCGGTGAGGGGCATCCTGGGCCGGTGCTCACCAGCTGGGGCGTGCGCGGGCCCGGGCTCACCGACGGACAGGTCGTCACGCTGGTCGGGGGTCTCGGCCTGGATCTCCTGCGGCGTCACGCGGGAGGGACCGCGTACGGCCCCATCCATCCGACGCACGTCCGGCTCGACGAGGCGCGGCGTCCCTGGCTCGTGCCGGTGCCGTCCGCCGGCGGCGTGGACGCCGCACGACGACTGGGTGTCGCTGCTGCGGCTCGGTCGGCTGATGGGACGCGGCACGTGGGCGTCGACGCTGACGTGGCAGAGCGCCGGTCGCCGATCCGGACGGGAGCTGCTGGTGTGGCTGCTCAGGCAGCGGGACGCCGAGCCGCTCCCGCCTGCGCTGTTCCTGGACGCCGGCTAGGAGGCTTCGCGCTCCCCGCGGCGGTCAGCGAGGGCCGCGGCGAGAGCCTGGCGCAGCGTGGGGTCCTCGAAGGTGAAACCCGCCTCGAGCAGTCGGTTCGGCAGCACACGTGCACTGCCGAGCACCTCTTGCGACATCTCGCCGAGCACGGTCTTCAGCACGAACGCCGGCACGTGCGCGAACGTCGGCCGGTGCAGCAGCTCACCCATGACCTCGGTCACCTCCGCGTTGGTCGCCGGGTTCGGGGCGGTCAGGTTGTACACGCCGTTCATCGTCTCGTCGTCGATCATCCTGCGCAGCGCTCGCACCTCGTCCCTGCAGGGACACGAAGCTCCAGTACTGCTGGCCGTTGCCGAGCCGGCCGCCCGCGCCGATCTGGAAGAGCGGCCAGAGACGGCCCCATGCGCCACCCCGACCAGCGACCACCAGGCCGTTGCGCGGATGGACGACGCGGATGCCCGCCTCTGCGGCGGGGGTGGCTGATGCCTCCCAGGCGACGACGACCTGGGCGAGGAAGCCGTCGCCGGGAGGTGCCTCTTCGTCCACGGCCTCTACGCCGGTGTCCCCGTAGTAGCCGATGGCAGACCCCGAGACGAGGACCCGGGGCAGGGGGTCGAGCCCCGCCAGGGCCCGCGCCAGCGTCCGCGTCCCCAGCACCCGGCTGTCGCGGATCTCCCGCTTGTAGGACGCGCTCCAGCGGCGGTCACCGATCCCGGCTCCCGCCAGGTGCACCGCCGCTTCGACCCCCGCGAGGGCGGCCGCATCGATCGAACCCCCGATCGGATCCCACTGGACCTCGTCGGCCGAGGTCGGTTCCCGGCGCACCAGGCGAAGGACGGTGTGGCCGTCAGCCTCGAGGGACCGACGCAAGGCGCTGCCGATGAGGCCGACTGGCACCGGTGATGACAACCTTCACATGATCATCGTGCCCTGGTTCCGGACGTTTCGCCCGTCGAGCTCGGCCTCAGATGCCGAGGTCGGCGTCGAACGCACCTTCCTCGAGGCGCTCCTTGAGGGTGAGCAGGAAGCGCGCGGCGTCTGCGCCGTCGACGAGGCGGTGGTCGTAGGTGAGGGCCAGGAACACCATCGACCGGATCGCGATCGAGTCGGCGCCGTTGGTGTCGGTGACGACGACCGGACGTTTGACAACCGAGCCGGTGCCAAGGATCGCCACCTGCGGCTGGTTGATGATCGGCGTGTCGAACAGTGCCCCCCTGCTGCCGGTGTTGGTCAGCGTGAAGGTGCCGCCGGCCAGCTCGTCGGGCGAGATGCCGCTGGAACGCGTCCGCGCCGCGAGGTCGGCGATCCGCTTGGCCAGGCCGGCGATGTTCAGGTCGCCGGCGGAGTGGATCACGGGGACGAGCAGTCCGCGCTCGGTGTCGACGGCGACGCCGAGGTTCTCGACGTCGTGGTAGGTGACGGTGCCCGCCTGGCTGTCGATGCTGGCGTTGAGCGAGGGGTGCACCTTGAGGGCTTCCACCGTCGCCTTCGCGAAGAAGGGCAGGAAGCTCAGCTTCACGCCCTCACGCTCGGCGAAGTCGGCCTTGGCGCGGTCGCGCAGCAGGGCGATCCGGGTCACGTCGACCTCGACGACGGTCGTGAGCTGTGCGGAGCTCTGCAGAGACTCGACCAGCCGCTCGGCGATCACCTTGCGCAGTCGCGACATCGGCTCGGTGCGCCCACGCAGCGGCGAGGGTGCTGCCGCCGCACGAGGCGCGGTGCTCGATGCCGCCGAGGACGACTGTGCGGCCTTCTGCTGCGCCACCAGCTTGGCGGCCTCGAGGACGTCCTGCTTGCGGATGCGACCGCCGACGCCCGTTCCCGTCACGGTGGTGAGGTCGACGGCGTACTCGGCCGCGAGCTTGCGGACCAGAGGGGTGACGTACCCGACGTCGGCGCCGTTGGACGCCGCGGCCGCAGGCGGGGCTGCAGCAGCGGGCGCGGGGGCGGCAGCCGGGGCTGGGGGAGCGGGTGCTGGCGGCGGCGCGGGCGGTGGCGCCGCCTCCTCCGCTGCGCGGAGGAGCGGGGGTCGGCGCGGGGGCAGGAGCTGCGGCGGCGGCGCCGACGGCACCGATGACGCCGAGCTCGGCGCCCACGTCGGCTGTCTGGTCCTCTCCGACCGTGATCGAGAGCAGGACGCCGGCGACCGGAGAGGGGATCTCGGTGTCGACCTTGTCGGTGGACACCTCCACGAGCGGCTCGTCGGCCGCAACGGTCTCACCCACGCTCTTCAGCCAGCGCGTGACCGTCCCCTCGGTGACGCTCTCACCGAGAGCCGGCAGCACCACCGATGTCGGGGCGCCGCCGCCGGTCGGTGCGCTCGGGGGTGCGTCGGCCTGGGCCGGCACGGCCACCGGCTCGGCGGCCTGCTCAGCCGGCGTCTCAGCCGCGGGCTCCGCCACCGGTGCAGCCGGCTCGACCGTGGACGGCGTCGCCTCGCTCTGGGCAGCGGCCGGGGCGCTGTCGGGGGTCGGCTCGGCCTCGGGGGTCTCCGAGCGCAGTGGGGCCTCGTTCGCCTCACCGATGACGGCGAGCTCCGCACCGACCGCGACGGTCTCGTCGACGTGGGCCAGGATGCGCAGCAGCACGCCGGTCGCCGGTGCGGGGATCTCGGTGTCGACCTTGTCGGTCGAGACCTCGAGCAGCGGCTCGTCGCTGGAGACCGGGTCACCCTCGTTCTTCAGCCACCGCGTGACGGTCCCCTCGGTGACGCTCTCGCCGAGCAGGGGCATCTTCACAGAGACCGACATTGCGTGGTGTCCCTTCTGCGGTGGTCAGGAGTGGGCGTGGAGGGGCTTGCCGGCCAGCGCGAGGTGCGCCTCGCCCATGGCTTCGCTCTGAGTCGGGTGGGCGTGGATGAGGGTGGCGACGTCGTCGGCGTAGGCCTCCCAGTTGTAGATGAGCTGGCCTTCGGCGAGCAGCTCACCTGCGCGGCTGCCGATGATGTGCACGCCGACGACCGGGCCGTCCTTGCGGGCGACCAGCTTGACGAGACCGGCGGTCTTGAGGATCTGGCTCTTGCCGTTCCCGGCGAGGTCGTACTTGACGGTGACGACCTCGTCGCCGTACTTGGCGCGCGCCGCCGCCTCGGTCAGGCCGACCGACGCGACCTCGGGCTCGCTGTAGGTGACACGGGGGACGCCGTCGTAGTCGATGGGACGCGGATCGAGTCCGGCGATGTGCTCGGCGACCAAGATGCCCTCACCGAAACCGACGTGCGCCAGCTGCGGGGTGGGGATGAGGTCGCCGACGGCGTAGACGTTGGGCACCGAGGTGCGGCAGTGTCCGTCGACGGTGACGTAGCCGCGGTCCATCGCGACACCGGCGTCCTCGTAGCCGAGGCCGGACGACACCGGACCGCGGCCGACGGCGACCAGCAGCAGGTCCGCCTCGATCGTCTTGCCGCTCTCGAGGTGCACGACGACTCCGGACGCGGTCTCCTCGACCTTGCTGAACCGCGCACCGAGCTCGTAGGCGATGCCGCGACGGCGGAACTGCCGCTCGATCTGCTTGGACATCTCCTCGTCCTCGAGCGGGAGCAGATGGGGGAGAGCCTCGACGATCGTGACGTCCGCGCCGAACGAACGCCACACGCTGGCGAACTCGACGCCGATCACACCGCCGCCGAGCACGACGACCGAGCGGGGGACGTAGTCGAGCGTGAGGGCGTGGTCGCTGGTGACCACGCGAGCGCCGTCGATCTGCAGGCCCGGCAGTGACTTGGGGACCGAGCCGGTGGCGAGCACGACGTTGCGTCCGGTGTACGTGGTGTCGCCGACCGCCACGGTGTCCGGGCGGACGAGGTGCCCGGACCCCTCGACGTACGTGACCCCACGACCCTTCACGAGCCCGGACAGTCCCTTGTACAGCCTCGAGACGACGCCGTCCTTGTACTTGTTGACGCCCGCCATGTCGATGCCGTCGAAGGTGGACCTCACCCCGAACTGCTCACCCTCGCGGGCCAGGTCGGCGACCTCGGCGGCATGGAGCAGCGCCTTGGTGGGGATGCATCCCTGGTGCAGGCAGGTGCCGCCGAGCTTGCCCTGCTCGATGAGCACGACGTCGAGCCCGAGCTGGGACGCACGCAGCGCGCAGGCGTACCCGCCGCTGCCGCCTCCGAGGATGACCACGTCATGGACGGTCTCGGACACGGGGCAACTCCTCTGGGCGTTGGAACGACTCCTGTCATCTTGTCACTTACCCCCGTGCGCGGGACAACCGCGTCCGGGCGTCACAGGAGCGGTTCCGGCGCTACCGTTGACTCATTGCCAGGGTCGATCGCGGCCTGGCGCCGATCGGAGGTGAGCAACCGTGAAGTGGCTCCCCCGTCGGCGTGCCTCCGGCTCGACAGGGTCCAGCAGGTCCGAGGACCGCAAGTACCTGGAGGAGTTCGTCCGCACCCGTCGCGGCGTCGAGGCCTACGTCGAGCCGCAAACAGCGGTGACCGCCACCACCGTGGTGCTCGTGGCCGCTGACGGAGAGTGGACGCGTCGCGCGGTTCCTGACGCGCAGACCGCCTTCACCTGGGCGCACGGCCAGGGCATCCCCTGCTACGACGTGACGCTCATGGGGTACCCCAAGCGCATGCGCGACTGGACACCTGGCGGCTGACGCAGCGATGGCCCCGTCCGAATCGGAGGGGCCATCGATGCAGTGGCGAGGGAAGGGCCACTACTCGGTGCGGGGGGCACCGGCCCGGCGCTACTGAGGGGGGCGGGGGATCGGGCGCCGGGAGCGGGAAGGGTCTCCTCTCAGGGTCGGTTGCTGGTCGGGGTCGTCACTTGTTGTGTCCTGGGGCGTTACCGCTGTTGCCCGGTGCGCCGCCGCTGGAGCTGTCACCGGAGTGTCCTGGGGCGTTACCGCTGTTGCCCGGCGCACTGGACGGAGCACCGGCATCACCAGAGGTGTCGTCCTTCTTCGCCTGTCCCGGAGGCACATGGGCGGAGCCGCCGTCGGTGTCCTTCGCTGTGGCGTCCGCACCATCGTCGTCGCCGCGTCGGAGGCGCCCTTCTTGCCGCAGTCGCTGCGGGCAGCTTCGCTGACTGCAGCACCGTGGCCGGGGCCGGGCGGGGTCTCGTGGGCGACACCGGACACGTACTCGCCGTGATTGCGGGCGGTGGCGCAGGCCTCGTCCACCGGCTGCTCGTCGGTCCCGTCGTCGACGGTGCCGTCATCCTCACCGTCGTCCGTCCCGTCGTCGACCGGCTCCTCGCGACGGGTCGACCGTGCCGTCGTCGACCACTGGCTCGTCGACCGTGCCGTCGTCGACCACTGGCTCGTCGCACTCGGTGGTGCCGTCGTCGACCGGCTCCTCGCACGGGTCGACCGTGCCGTCGTCGGTGGGCTCGGTGACAGGCTCATCGGTCCCGGTGACGTCGGCGGGGTCGCCGTCGACCGGCTCCTCCACGACCGGGTCGGTGTCGTCGTCCGGTGGGGTGACGCAGGGGTCGGTCACCGGGTCGGTGGTGCCGTCCTCCTGCACCACCGGAGCCGGATCGTCGCCGAAGAGGTCGGACCCCGTGGCCGCTTCCGCCGTGCCTGCCACCAGGACGGTGGCGGCAAGGACGAGTCCGCCGACCTTGGCTTTGCCCAGGACGGCCGAGAGGGTGGGGTGCAGCTGCGGGGTCACGACGCCTCCGGAGATCGGGTGGATACCCGTTCGTCTCCGACGGTAGCGACGTCGTTACTGCCCGTGGTCCGGTCTCACCCGGTCGGACTAGTCATGGTGGGCCACCTCCACCCACCCGGAGCAGTCCTGGGTCAGTCGTCCGCGTCCCCGACGTCCGGCGCGCCGGCCCGCTCGGCGAGTCCGACCAGGGTGCGCATCGCCGCTCCGGTGCCTCCCTTGGGCGTGTAGCCGAAGGGCTCGCCCTCGTGGAAGGCCGGTCCGGCGATGTCGAGGTGGGCCCAGCGGACACCGTCGGGCACGAACTCCTGGAGGAAGAGGCCGGCGGTCGAGCATGCCGCCGTAGCGGTCTCCCAGGTTGGCGATGTCGGCGACCTTGGAGTCCATGGACTTGCGGAGCTCGGGGGGCAGCGGCATCGGCCACATCTGCTCGCCGACCTCCGTGGCGACGTCGTGGACGTGACTGCGGAAGTCGTCGTCGTTGGCCATGATCCCGGCCGTCCGGGTGCCGAGGGCGACCATCGCAGCGCCGGTGAGGGTGGCGACGTCGACGATGGTGTCGGCCTTGTCCTCACCCGCCCGCACGATGGCGTCCGCGAGGACGAGCCGGCCCTCGGCGTCGGTGTTGAGCACCTCGACGGTACGGCCGCCCCGGATGGTGATGACGTCGCTGGGCCGCTGAGCAGCGCCTGACGGCATGTTCTCGGCCATGGCCATGTAACCGGTGACGTTCACCTCGGGCTTGAGCCGGGCGATCGCGGTCATCGCGCCGAGCACCGCGGCGGCACCGCTCATGTCGCTCTTCATGGCGTCCATCCCTGCGGCCGGCTTGATCGAGATGCCGCCGGAGTCGAAGGTGATGCCCTTGCCCACGAACGCAAGGTGACGCGACGCCTTCGGGTGCCGGTACGCGATGCGGACGAGGCGTGGGGGGTTGGCCGAACCCTGGCCGACGCCGATGAGGCCGCCGTACTTGCCCTTGCGCAGCTCCTGCTCGTCGAGCACCTCCACGTCGAGCTTCAGTGAGCGGCAGGCCGAGACGGCGGCGTCGGCGAAAGCGGCCGGCGTGAGGTCCGAGGGTGCGGTGTTGATCAGGTCGCGGGTGAGGTGGAGGGCCTTCGCCAGTGCCTTCGCGTTGGTGACGGCCGTTGCGGCGTCCTTGTCGGAAGCGAGGCTGGTGGTGACGGTGACGTTCTTGACGGGCGCCTTGTGCCCCTCGGCGGACTTCTTGCGGTAGGTGTGGAACGCGTATGCGCCGAAGAGCGCACCCTCCGCGACCGCCTGCAGGTTCTCCATCGAGTCGGCGGGGAGGGCGAGGGTCAGGCTCTCCATACCGGCGGCGGCCCGGACGGCCTCGCCCGCTGCCCGACGCAGGCCCTCGGCGTCCGGCACCTGCTCGCCGAGCCCGACGGCGATCAGCACGGGGGCGGCGACGGAACCGGCCTTGGGCACGCGGGTCACCTGACCCGTGTCCCCGGTCGCGCCGAGGCTGGTGAGCGCTCGGGTCAGGGTTCGGCCGTAGGCGGTGCCGACCGGCGTCGCCCCTGGGGCCAGCCGGATGCTGTCACCCTTCTTCAGGACGCCGACGACGACGGCTGTCGAACGGACACGGGCGGGGTTGGCGCTGCTGAGCTCGATCGACGTCACAGGTCCTCCGGATGCGTCGGGGCCGACGTGCCCCTCGTGGTGGCTCGACCACCCTAGTGCGGCGTCAGGCGGTAGCGTCCGGGCATGACCTCCTCCGTCCCGCTCCGACACTCGCCGCTGCACGACCGTCACGTCGCCCTCGGCGCCAAGATGGCCGATTTCGGGGGCTGGGAGATGCCCATCGAGTACCCCGGTGGTGGAGTGCTGAAGGAGCACGCCGCCGTGCGTGAAGCGGTCGGGCTGTTCGACGTCTCGCACCTCGGCAAGATGCGGGTGAGCGGCGCAGGGGCGCGCGACTTCGTCAACTCTCAGCTGACCAACGACCTGGCCCGGATCGACGTCGGCCAGGCGCAGTACTCGATGCTCTGCAACCCGGCGGGCGGAGTCGTCGACGACCTGATCGTCTACCTGCGTGCCGACGACGACGTGTTCTCGGTGCCGAATGCCGCGAACACCGCCGAGGTCATCGGGGTGCTCCGGGCTGCCGCAGCGGTCGGGATCACCATCGAGGACCAGCACACGCAGTACGGGGTGCTGGCGGTGCAGGGTCCGCGTGCCGACGACGTGATGGCGACGCTGGGACTGCCCCATGCCTTCGAGTACATGGCGTTCGTCGAGACGACCTTCGACGGCACCCCGCTGATCGTCTGCCGCACCGGCTACACGGGCGAACGCGGGTACGAGCTGCTTCCCACCTGGGACGCGACGCCGGCGCTCTGGGACGCCGCTGCCGCCGCGGTCGCCGACGCGGGAGGCAGGCCCGCGGGGCTGGGTGCGAGGGACACGCTGCGGACCGAGATGGGGTATCCCCTGCACGGCCAGGACCTCTCGCCGACGATCTCGCCGGTGCAGGCGCGCGCCGGGTGGGCGGTGGGATGGAGCAAGCCGCAGTTCGTCGGGCGCCCCGTGCTGCTCGCGGAGAAGGAGGCCGGTCCGCGCCGTCGGCTGCTCGGGCTGCGGGCCAACGACCGCGGCATCCCGCGTCCGCACATGGAGGTCAAGTCCACCGATGCGTCACGCGTGATCGGGACGGTGACCAGCGGAACGTTCTCCCCGACGTTGCGCACCGGCATCGGTCTGGCGCTGCTCGACCCGGAGGTATCCGAGGGCGACGAGGTGACGGTCGACGTCCGCGGTCGTGCGTCGACCATGACCGTGGTGCGGCCACCCTTCGTGGACGCCTCTCCCCGCTGATCCCACAACCCGCCGAGTGTCCCCTTGGGTGGGCCCACAGCGTGCCGAGTGTCCCTCAGGGTGACACTCCCTGGTGCCGAATGTGTCGTCGGCGAAGGTCAAGGCCTCTGCGTTCAGGCGAGTGAGAGGGCGACGACAAAGCTGGTCCACGTCACCTGTTCGGTCGCGCCGAGGACGTCGCCGGTGAGTCCACCGAGACGACGGCTGCAGTGCTGACGCCAGAGCTCGGCCACGATCAGCGCGATCGTCGCGGCGACGGCGGAGCGCCAGCCGTCGGCCGCCCCGCCGAGCAGGGCTGCGGACGCGACCACGACGCCGACGCTTGCGAGGACAGTCGCCGCGGCCGCGGCGGTGCGGACGCTCCCGGCCACGGCACTGCCCAGGCCGGAAGTGTCGGCCGGCGCCACTCCCGTCCTGCAGGCCCATGTGACGGCGGCGCGACTCACCACGCAGGCGCCGATCACCGCGACCGCCGCAGACCCTGCGTCTCCCGACAGCAGCGGCGCCAGCGCCGCGACCTGTGTCAGCAGCGCCAGTGTCAGTGCCACGACTCCGAACGGTCCGACGTCCGACTGACGCATGACCGCACGCGCGTCGGCGGGTGCCCTGCGGCTGCCGAGACCGTCTGCCACGTCCGCCAAGCCGTCGAGGTGCAGCCCGCGCGTCAGGACAGCCAGGACACCGACCACTGCGACGGCGGCGAGCAACGATGACCCGCCGAGGGTGGTCACGCCGACGGCTGCTGCCCACGCGAGGGCACCGACGACCACGCCGACGCAGGGAGCGACGAGCACGGCCCGGCCCCAGGTGCGGCGGTCGACGGACGTGGGGTGGCCGACCGGCAGCAGGCTCAAGGTGCCGAACGACAGACGGAGCCCGTCGAGCACCACTACCTCCGGCCGAAGTGGTCGGCGTCGTCCTGCTCGTCGTCCACGGGGGTAGGTGCCTCGTCGATCGGGGGGAGCGAGGCGACCCCGGCGTCCTCGAAGGTGGCCATCTCCGCGAGTGTGGCTTGAGCCGCGCGGACGAGTGGCAACGCCAGCAGCGCACCCGTCCCCTCGCCGAGCCGCAGCTGGTAGTCGAGCAGGGGCTCGAGCTGCAGCCGCGCGAGCACGTACTCGTGCGCCGGCTCGACCGACAGATGACCCGCCTGCCACCACTTCGCGCACCGGTACGCGACGCGGTGCGCCACCATGGCGCAGGCGCCTGAGACCACGCCGTCGAGGATCACCGGAGTTCTGCGGACGGCTGCCTGCAGCAGAAATCCGGTCATCGCCGCGAAGTCGGCCCCACCGACCGTGGCGAGCAGCGCGAGCTGGTCGGCCTTGACGCTGCGTCCGCGTCGCATCGCGTCGCGCACCGCCGCGGCCTTGCGCATCCACGCCTCGTCGTCGATGCCCGTTCCCGCGACCCGTGACGGCAGCGGCGTCCCGGGATCCGAGCAGCCCGATCAGTGCTGCCGCCGGTGTCGTGTTCCCGATCCCCATGTCGCCGGGGATGAGGAGGTCGGCGCCGGCGTCGACCTCCTCATCGGCGATCGCGACACCGGCAGCGAAGGCTGCCTCGACCTCGTCACGGGTGAGGGCGTCCTCGACGGCGATGTTTCCGGAACCTTGACGCACTTTGTGACGCACCACGTCGTCGGGCAGCCCGGGGAGCGACACCGCAACCGCCATGTCGACCACCCGCACCGTGGCGCCCAGGGTCCGCGCGAGGACGTTGACGGCGGCGCCGCCGTCGACGAAGTTCTGCACCATCTGCGCGGTGACCTCCGGCGGGTAGGCCGAGACGCCGCTCGCCGCCACCCCGTGGTCCCCGGCGAAGACCACCACTCGCGCGCGCTCGAGGGCGTGCGGCGGACACTGTCCTTGCACGGAGGCCACCCACGTCGACAGCTTCTCGAGACGCCCCAGGGCCCCGGCCGGCTTGGTCAGCAGGCGTTGGCGCGCTTCGGCCTCGCGTCGCGCGTCGTCGTCGGGTCGGACGATCGCGTCGCGGAACTGCTTCAGGTCGATGTCCACCAGTGACCTCCGCTCACAGGCGGACCGGACGCCCGGCCACCATCATGACGACCTCGTCGGCCTCGCGGGCCAGGCGCGCGTTGAGTCGTCCCTGCGCGTCGCGGAAGAGTCTGCCGGACGCCGTGGAGGGCACGACGCCCTGTCCCACCTCGTTGCTGACGGCGACGACAGTGGCGCGCGTGGCGCGCCAGGCGTCGAGCAGCTGGTCGACCTGCTTGTCGACCAGAGCGAGGTCACCGTCCCACGCGCCGGCGTCGTCCATGACCCGTGTGAGCCACAGGGTCAAGCAGTCGACGAGCACCACCTCGCCCGGAGACGCCGACGCCAGGACGCCGGCCACGTCCGTCGTCTCGCGCGTCGTCCAGTGACCGGGCCGTCGCCGTCGGTGTGACTCGACCCGCGCCGACCACGTCGGGTCGCCGTCATCGGTCGGTCCGGTCGCCACGTAGGTGACTCGGGACGAGGCGGTGACCATCTGCTCGGCGTGCCGCGACTTGCCCGACCGCGCTCCGCCGATGACCAACGTCCGGTGGGGGAGTGCCGGTCGCGAGGCTGCCGTTGCGCCGACGTCGATGACAGTGCCGTCGGGGACGACCCGCGCTCCCCATGCCGCCAGGCGCCGCGCCAGCTCGGAGGTCGGCGGATTGTGGTGCGAGAGGTGGACGGCGACCACGTCGGTCGCATCGACCAGTGCGCCCACTTCGCGCAGCCTGCGCAGCTGGTCCGGGAAGGTGGTCAGGTCGAGGTGGCGGGTCCCGTGCGTGACGTGGTCGCCGAACGTCTCCTCGAGCAGCACCAGGTCCAGCGGCCTCCCACGGAGGGCGTCCACCGCGTCGTCAGTGAGCGGACCGGTGTCAGTGGCGTACAGCAGCCGCCGCCGGTCCGGGGCGGTGAGCTCGAAGAGCACCGCCTCGCCGGTCGTGACGTCACCGTGGTCGGCCGGCAGCGTGCGCACCGTGTAGCCGTCGAACGTGACGGTGTCGGCCGCAGTGACGCCGTGGAACGTGACCGGATCCGTCGGTGCGACCCAGTGGCGCAGCTCTTCGATCACCCGCTGCGGTGCGTACACGGCGAGGGGTTCGACTCGTCGTGCCCAGTGCCGGAAGAGCAGCACAGCAGGACCGACGTGGTCCGGGTGCTGATGGGTGAAGAGCAAGGTCCGCACCCCGGTCAGGTCGATCCCTGCCCGCGAGGCGGCGGCGGGGATCTCCGGTCCGCAGTCGATGAGCACCGAGTCGTCGACCAGGGCGCCGGTCTGACCGCGCACCGCACCGGTCAGCCGCGCGTCGGCGCAGGACGCGCAGGTGCAGAACGGATTGGGCCACCCGTCGGCGGACCCCGTGCCGAGCAGGCGCACTCTCACGCGGTCGCTCGGGTGGGTGCGGGCGTGAACTCGGGCAGCGCATCGAAGGCGGCGACCCGGTGGACGCGCCGCAGCACCCGCAACGCCGGCGCACCGAGCAGCGCGATCAGTACGGCGTTCCCCAAGGCTCTCGGGATGTCGAAGCCCCAGGAGGTCGCCACGGTGAAGGCGAGCAGCCGACCGAGGTTCTCGGTGATGGGCGCACCCGCGACGAAGGCGATGCTTCCGTCGGCGACGACGAACGGCCAGAACCAGAGGTTGAGCAGCAGTCCGAAGGCCAGTGCGGTGAGGGCCCCGTACCCGGCCAGCAGGGCGACCTCACGGCGTCCTCGGGCCCGGGGGAGCAGCCCGGCGCCGAGACCGATCCAGGCCGCGCCCAGCATCTGGAACGGCAGCCACGGCCCGACCCCACCGGTCAGCAGGGCGGAGGTGAGCATCGAGGTCGCCCCCAGCAGGAAGCCGAACCCCGGCCCGAACACCCGACCCCCGATCACCAGCACCACGAACATCGGTTGGAACCCGGTCACGCCGCCGGACAGCGGTCGCAGCGCAGCGGCGACAGCGGTGAGCACCCCCAGCAGCGCGATGGTCTTCGCGTCGATCCCTCCCTCGGAGACCTCGGCCAGCACCACGGCGAGCAGCAGGGGCACCAGCAGCGCGAAGAACCAGGGCCCGTCCGGGCTCTCCGCGAGCCAGGTTCCGGGCTCGACCAGCAGCGGCCAGCCGAACGCGAGCAGGCCGATGAGCGAGACGATCCCGATCGCCGTCGCCGATCGGGGAGTCAGCCGGTGCGCACTCGTCACGGGGACACCGCCAGCGCAGCCGTGACGTCGGTGACCGTGAGATAGGGCGTGGGGGCCAGGATCTTGGCCACCTGCGGGGCGAACTGCGGAGACGCGGTCACGACGTCTCGGGTGGGGCCGTCGGTGACGATCTCACCGTCGGCGACGACGACGGTGCGGGTCGCAAGGTCGGCCGCCAGCTCGACGTCGTGCGTGGCGACCACGACGGTGTGGCCGGACGCGGCGCGGCGCCGCAGCAGGGCGACGAGCCGGTGCTTGGTGGGGTAGTCGAGCCCCCGCGTCGGCTCGTCGAGCAGCAGCAGGGGAGCATCTGCCGCCAGCACGACCGCGAGAGCGAGCGCGAGCCGTTGGCCCTCGGACAGGTCACGGGGGTGTGTCTGAGGGTCGACCCCGGGGGCGAGCTCGGCGTACACCGCGCGCGCCGCGTCGGGCGAGGGTGAGTCTCCGCACTCACCTTCGACGCTCTCGTGCCACAGCAGGTCGCCCGGCTCCTGAGGGACCATGCCGACGCGTGCGTACGAGTGCGTCGGCGGAGAGCCCGCCCGGAGCGTCGCCGCCCACCTCCACGCGACCGCGCGTGGGGTCTGTCAGACCCACGAGGCTGCGCAGCAGGGTGGACTTCCCGGCGCCGTTGCGGCCCATCACCGCCACGATCTCGCCGGCGTGCAGGCTCAGCGTCACGTCCTGCAGCGCGACATGGTCGCCGAAGGCGACGTGCAGGCCGCTCACCTCCGCGACCCGTCGGCCGAGGGGTGCTCGTGGTGCCGGAGCTGCCGGCAGGGCGCGCAGCGTCTCACGCAGCGGCGCAGCCAGACGCCGGGCATCGCGGATCGACAGCGGGAGTGGCTCCCACTTCGCCCAGCGTCCGAGCTCGACCACGGGAGGCGCCACGGGGGCGTCCACCATGACCTGGGCGGGGGCGCCGACGGTGGCCTCGCCCCCGTGCACGTGCACGATCCGGTCGGCGAACTGCACGACCCGCTCGAGCCGGTGCTCGGCGAGCAGCACGGTCAGTCCGAGGTCGTGGACGAGCCGCTGCAGCGCTGCGAGCACCTCTTCGGCCGCGCTGGGGTCGAGGGCGGACGTCGGCTCGTCGAGCACGAGCACCCGAGGGTGCTGGGCGAGCACCGAGGCGATGGCGGTGCGCTGCTGCTGGCCACCGGAGAGCGTGCGGAGTGGCCGGCTTCGCACGTCGTGCAGCCCCATCAGGTCGAGGGCCTCCTCGACGCGGCGGCGCATGACGTCGGCGGCCAGCCCCAGCGACTCCATGCCGTAGGCGATCTCGTCCTCGACGATCTCGGTGACGAAGCCGTCGCGCGGATCCTGCAGCACCGTGCCGACCACGTCCGCCAGCTCGCGAGGTGCGTGGTCGCGCGTGTCACGCCCGGCGACGGTCACGCGGCCGGAGAGGCGGCCGCCGGTGAAGGACGGAGCGAGGCCGTTCACGGCACGGAGCAGCGAGGACTTGCCTGATCCGGTTCGCCCGACCACGAGGGCGAGCTCTCCCTCGGGGATGTGCAGGGTGACGTGACTGAGGGCCGGACGTGCGGCGTCCTGGTACCGGAGGGTGACGTCGTCGAAGGTGATCACGCGGCCACCGCCGAGAGCTCAGGTGCCGGCCGGGGTGCGGCAGACAGGACGTCGCGCGGCACCGGCGGCGTGACCCACGCCGGAGCCGCCGCCAGCAGAGTGGCCAGCAGCGGCAGCAGAGGCAGCTCGGGCCAGGCCAGGGGCGACGTCGCCGGCAGCATGGCGGTCGGGTCGAGCGAGGCGACAGCGGCGTAGACCACCGCGGCCAGCAGTCCCGACGCCACGGTGGCGTGCTCGGGCCACCGCCAGGGATCCGGCCGGTAGACGGTGCGAACCGCGCGGCGGTTGGCCCGGCGCAGGCCGACGAGGGTCAGGGCCACACCTGCGCCCAGTGTCGCCATCGCGGCGCCGACGGAGGTCCCCGCGTCGAGCAGTGCGTACCCGCCCACCAGGATCGCGAGGAGTCCGCTCACCGTGACGGCGGTGGTGACCCGTCGCTGGACGGGTGGGATCGGGTTGAGGCGTCCGAACCCGCGGGAGTCCATCGCAGCCGCCAGCGACAGTGAGCGCTCGAGAGCGCCCTCGAGCACCGACACGGCGGTCCGGGCCGCCGCTCGCAGACCGCGGCTGCTGCGGCCCCGGAGCCGTCGCGCCTCGCGCACCCGCTGCAGGTGGGCGAGGGCGCTCGGCACGAGGGTGAGCGCGACGACGACGGCCACCCCCACCTCGTACAGCGCTCCCGGCACGCTCTTGAGCAGCCGGGTCGGGTTGGCCAACGCGTTGGCGGCGCCCACGCACGCGAGGATCGCCACGAGCTGCAGGCCGGCGTACACCGCGGCGACCAGGGCCTCGAGCGTGACGGCTCCGCCGAGCTGCGCACCCGCCATCCAGCTCGGCAGGGTCAGCTCGGGCAGCGTCACGATCGTGGTGCCCGGCACCGGCGCCCCGAAGAGGACCTCGAACACCAGGCGGATCCCCAGGACGAACACCCCGAGCAGGAGGAACGCGCGGAAGCTCGCGCCCCACGGAGCCTCGCTCCGCCGCGCCGCCACGACCAGCGCGGCCACCGCGATGATCGCGCCGAGCAGCAGCGGGTTGAGCGTCCGGGACGCCGCTGCGGCAAGTCCCAGCGCCCACAGCCACCAGGCAACCGGGTGCAGGGCGCGCGCAAATTGGGTCATCCGCGCCTCCGTTGGACGACCCACGCGGCCGCGCCGATCACGGCGATGAGAGCGACGCCGACCAGCACCGCCGTGGAGCTGCCCTCCCCGCCGGAGGGGGTGACGTCCGATCCCACGGGTGCGGCGACGGCGGTCGCGTCGCCCGGCACCGCTGCATCGGGAGCGGGATCCGCCTCCCTGTCGGCCTTGTCGTCCTTGCGCTTGCTCCGCTGGTCCTCACCGGAGCGGTCGGTGCCAGAACCTTCGCCCGCCCCACCGTCGGAGGTGGCCGGCGGCTCCGCGCCACCCGCGACCCCCCCGGTGGACGACCCCCCACCGGCTCCCGTGGTCTCTTCTGGGTCCTGGGGCTCGTCCGTCGGCGACCTGTCGGCGACCGGAGCGCCGCACTCGGTGGTCGGGTAGCCGGCGAGGCCGCACACCAGGCCGTCCTGCGTGCGGAGGCTCACGGTGGTCGCGAGGACGTCGTAGCCGTTGGCATCCTCGGGGACCACCACGCAGCGCGCCAGAAGCGCCGGCGGCGTCTCGCCGGGGGGCGCGTCCGACGTGGTGCCGAAGTCGACCACCAGCCCCACCCGCTTGCTGCCGGCCACCGGTGCCGTGTCGCCGCAGATCCGGGCGAACGACGGTTCACGGCGCGGGGGAGTCGTCGACGAAGAGGCCTCGCTGATCGAGAAGCGCCAGCCGTCGACGGTTCCGTCCGCCGGACGTCGTGCCGCTCCTTGCGTCGAGAAGCCCCAACCGTCGCCGCCGCCGATCCAGTACGACCAGTAGCGGTAGGAGGAGGCTTCCGCCGTGCCGGAGCCCCACGCGCCGACCGTCCCCGCGAGGACCACGAGCACCGCGAGCAGTGCGAAGGTCCGGTGCGCGGGACGGCGGAGCGCGGTCGCCATGTCAGCCCGCCCGGGTGCGCGAGCTCAGGAGGTCGCGGACCAGGTTGAGGCCGTCGACGTCACGTGGGGAGCCGGACGTGGCGAGCTCGGCCAGCACCACGAGCGCGGCCGCACCCGGGACGACCTCGTCGGCGTCGTCGCGCGTGTAGTCGGCGGCGTTCGCCTCGAGCGCAGCCATCGCCGCGTCCACCTGCTGGGCGCCGAATCCTGCGGCGACCATCGACAGCACGGCATTGGCGGTGTTGCCGTAGTCGGGTCCTCCGCCGTAGCCGGGCACGGTGCCGGCGTTGTCGTCGATCACTCGACCGAGGTAGCCCGCGGCGACTGCGGCAGCCGAGGGCTGGTCACCCTCCTTGGGGCACGTGAGCGCGGGCAGTCGGTTCTTGACCGTCCGCGCGTCGACGGGCAGTGCGTCCCCGGCCAGGGCGGGGGTCGCCTGCACCGTCGAGAAGGCGTCGGCGGTGCCGAGGTACGTGAGCGCGCCTCGCTCCTTGGCTGGTTCATGCTCGCAGCGAAGCTGCACGCTGCGCAGGTACTGCGGGCCGCTCGCGCGTCTGGCCACCGAGCGCGGCTTCACTCCCATGGTGACCATCGCCTGGACCACGTAGCCGGTGCTGCTGGCGTCCGCTTTCCACCCGGGGCTGTACTCCCACCCCCCGTTCCGCAGCTGCTTGCCCAGGAGCCACTCCAGAGAGGTGCGAGCGGCTGCACCCTCGCCCACCGCCTTCAGTGCCATGATCGCCAGGGCGGTGGCATTGCTGTCGTAGGCACCGCACGGCTCCGACACGTCGGCCCGGAACGAGGTGAACTTGCCGTTCGGGCACTGCTGGCGGAGCAGCCACTTGACCGCCGACCCCGGAAGCCTGGCGCCCGCGGCGTCCAGGGCGATGAGGGACAGGCTCTGGCGATAGACGCCGTCGAACGTGGGGTCCTGGCCGCCGAACAGACCGGTGCGGGCAGGATCGTCGGATGTGGCTGCCGTCGCAGTCGGGACGGGCGCGGTCAGGAGCAGGCCGCCGGTGACGGCGGCGGCCGTGAGCGCGCCGGTGAGTCGGCGCAGGCTGAAGTGCATCAGTACCTCTCGGGGTGAGCGATCCCCGGAGCACCCCGGTCTCCCGCACGACAACGCCCCTGGGCCACCGATGGGTGGCTGGCAGGGGCGCGGACGGGCGGGAGTGCCCGGGCTCCGCCCCGTAGACCTCGACGAAAAAGGGAGCCGCTCGCCAGTTGTCGGGTATCCCGGCTCGCCGCGGGACACGTGCGAGCACGTGCGCGGCCTACGGTTGCGGGTCAGCGCCGGAATTCGACCGGACTTCCCCCGCCAACGGGCGGATGGAGTTGTGGGCGTGATCTGATCACACCTGAGCGGTCGGCGTCAAAGAAGCCCGGCCGGGCGATCACTACGTATGCCCCGTGGACGGATGACTGGCGAAGGAGCGTGCTGACGATGGCATGGACGTGGCGGTACGAGCGGACGGATGCATCGCCGGCGGAGGTCGAGGGCAGCGAGGCACCCTCGTTCAGCTCGCAGTCCGACGCGGAGACGTGGATCGGTGAGGAGTGGGAGATGCTCCTGCGGGCCGGTGTCGACGCGGTGACGCTGATGGAGGAAGAGCGTGAGGTGTACGGGCCGATGTCCCTGCACCCTCCGACCGAGTGAGCCCACACCTGCGGTGATCGGAGCATTTCCGTCATCGGCGCCCGCGAATCCGGCGTCCAGAATGACGAAGATGCTCCGATCACCGAACAGCAGTCAGGCGCGAGGGTCGGGACTCTCGGTCTTGGACGGGTCGCGCTCGACGACGTCGCCGAGGACCTCGTCGATGCGCTTCATCAGCTCCGGCTCGAGTCGGACGCCGGATGCGCCCGCGTTGTCCTTCACCTGTTCGGGACGGGACGCCCCGACGAGTGCAGCGGCGACGTTGTCGTTCTGCAGCACCCAGGCGATGGCCAGCTGCGCCATGCTGAGGCCCGCCTCCGCGGCAAGGGGCTTGAGCTGCTGCACCCGGGTGAGGATGTCGTCGGTGAGGTAGTCCTCCATCATCTCGGCGCCGTCGGACGTCGTGGCCCGGCTGCCCTGGGGGTGCTGCTGACCCGGGAGGTACTTGCCGGTCAACACACCCTGCGCCATCGGTGACCAGACGATCTGCGAGAGGCCGAGCTCTCGACTCGTGGGCACGACCTCGGCCTCGATCACGCGCCAGAGCATCGAGTACTCGGGCTGACTGGACACGAAGCGGTCGTAGCCGAGCTCGCGCTGCATCCGCACGGCCTCGTGGATCTGTCCCGCCTTCCACTCCGAGACACCGACGTACAGCACCTTGCCCTGACGGATGAGGTCGTCGAAGGCGGACAGCACCTCATCGAGAGGAGTCTCGTAGTCGTAGCGGTGCGCCTGGTAGAGGTCGATGTAGTCAGTGCCGAGCCGCTTCAACGAGGCGTGGCACGACTCCATGATGTGCTTTCGCGACAACCCACGGTCGTTCACGCCGTGCCCGGTCGGCCAGTAGACCTTCGTGAAGATCTCCAGGCCCTCACGACGCTGTCCCTTGAGGGCGACGCCGAGCGCCGACTCCGCCTTGCCCCACGCGTAGACGTCGGCGGTGTCGAAGGTCGTGATCCCCTCGTTCAGCGCCGCGTGGACGCAGGCCGTGGCGGTCTCCTGGTCGATCTGCGCACCGTGGGTGAGCCAGTTGCCGTAGGTGATCTCGCTGATCTTCAGGCCGCTGCGGCCAAGACGTCGATGCTCCATGGCTCGACCCTAACTCGCGGTATGACGCACCTAAGGCAGGGCTCCCTGGACGGAATCCGTCACGGCCGCGAGCCCTTGACCCGCGTGGTGGCCCAGCCCTTTGATGAGGCTTTCCAGCACGAGGAGGCCAACCATGGCCAAGTACCTGTTGAAGGTCTCGTACAGCGCTGAGGGCATCAAGGGCGTCATGACCGAAGGCGGCACGAGTCGCGTGGCGGCCATCGAAAAGCTCCTGGCAGGTCTCGGCGGTTCGCTCGAGTCGTTCTACTTCGCGTTCGGCGCGGACGACGTGTATGTCATCGCCGAGGTCCCCGACCAGGCGACGGCGATGGCCATCGCTGCGACGGTCGGTTCGTCAGCAGCCATCAGCAGCTACGAGACGGTGGTGCTCGTCGATCCCAGCGAGATCGACGCAGCGATGGGCAAGACCGTGGCGTACCGGCCACCGGGATCCTGACGGACCGCGCCGGACTCGGTGCTCAGCCGAGATCCCACAGCAAGCGGTAGTAGGCCGCGAGCTCGGGGTCCGGCTGGACGCCGTAGGCGCGGATGAGCAGGTCGTCCCACCCCGGACCGTAGTTCCACTCCGTGCTCCACGCGGCGACGGCGAGGTCGGCCCAGCGGTCACCGCGCCCCAGCTCGTCGAAGTCGACATGGCCGGACCACCGACCGTCGTCGCCGATGAGCGTGTTCGGCGCGCACGGGTCGCCGTGGCAGACCACCGGGTCCGGGTCGGGCGCATCCTTCAGCCGCGCGACGACCTCGGCGTCCGTCAGTGGCAGGTGCTCCTCGTTCCAGTGGGTGCGGTCGAACGGACCCGCCACGGCCAGGTGCCGCTCGAGGCGTCCGGCCGTCGTCCAGTCGAAGGGACACCAGTCGTACGGCAGCTGCTCGTGGAGGGCGGCGAGCCCCTCGCCGATGGCGACGACGGCAGTCCGCGGGTCGGCCATCCATCGATCGTCGACCGCGCTGCGACCGGTGAGGGCCTCGGTCACCAGCCAGCTGCCCTCCGGCGACGACCCGACGTCGACGACGGGCGGCACCGTGGCAAAGGGTGCCGCCCAGCGCAGTCGGGCGGCCTCCTCCGCTGTCGGGATACCTGAGCCGGCGTGCACCCACTTGACGTACCGCTCACCGGCGTCCGAGTGGAAGCGGTAGGTGAGGCCGCCGAGATCGTTGTGCCAGACGAGCTCGAGCTCGGATCCGGCGGTGAGGGCGACGATGTCCGCGGGAACGGCAGGGGGCTCCTCGGCCGGCGCCATCAGTCGGCACCGGCGGATGGTGGCCCCGGCGGGTTGCCCGTGACGAGGAGCGCGCCGAGCACGACGGTCTCCGCCACGGCCAACGTGATGGCTGCGGCCTCCGAACCCGTCGCCCAGAGCAGAGCGGACGCAGTGGCGAACAGGGCGATCTCGACGGCCAGCCGCACGGTCAGCGGTGCGCCGGCCCGAGCCTTGGGCGACACGACGAGTCCCCACAGGACGGCGGCAGCGACAGGAAGCGCCACTGCGAGGGCGACCTGGGCCCACCTCGCGTCCGGCAGGCGCCATCCGGCCACGGCGAGCGCGGTGAGCAAGGCAAGCTCGAGCATGAATCGGGGGGCGAGCAGCACCGCAGTCACGCGCTCACAGTAGGCGTGCCAGGATCCGCCTATGGCCATGAACACCTCCTTGCCCACGGTGCCCTTCGGACGTACCGGAATGAACATCACCCGCGTCGGTTTCGGTGCCTGGGCGGTGGGTGGTACCGGCTGGTCCGGCGGCTGGGGGCCGCAGGACGACGCCGCGTCCATCGCGGCGATCCGTCGCGCCGTGGAGCGCGGCGTCAACTGGATCGACACCGCCTGGGTCTACGGCTACGGACACAGCGAGGAGGTCGTGCGCGAAGCCCTTTCGGTGTTCTCCGAGGCCGACCGCCCCTACGTGTTCACCAAGTGCGGCCCGGTCGAGCCGGAGGTCCGCACCGAGGAACCCCTGTCGACCGGCGACCCGAAGGTGCTCCGCGAGCAGGTGCTTGCCTCGTTGCGACGGGTGGGGACCGACACGGTGGACCTCATGCAGATGCACTGGCCGGCAGAGGACGACACCGACGTCGAGGTGTACTGGCAGGCGCTCCTCGACATGAAGCAGGAGGGCCTGTACCGGGCCGTGGGGGTCTCCAACTTCGACACCGACGAGCTGGACAGGGCGGAGTCTGTGGGACACGTCGACACCCTGCAACCGCCGTTCTCAGCGATCGACCGTCGTGCGGGGGCCGACCTGTTGCCGTGGTGCGTGCAGCACGAGACCGGCGTGATCGTCTACTCGCCGATGCAGGCGGGGCTGTTGACCGGTGCCTTCTCTGCCGAGCGCGTCGCGTCCCTGCCGGACGACGACTGGCGCAAGAGCGATGACGACTTCACGACGCATCTCGCGGCGAACCTGCGGGTGGCTGACGCCATCGGCGAGGTGGCTGAGCGGCAGGGGGTCAGCCGACCCGCGGCAGCCGCGGCCTGGACGTTGGCCTGGCCCGGAGTCACCGGCGCGATCGTGGGGGCGCGCAGCGCCGAGCAGGTGGACGGCTGGCTGGACGCCGCGACGTTCGTCTACGACGCGGACGACCTGGCGACGGTGGCGGCGGCGATCGCCGCGTCCGGTGCGGGGGAGGGCCCGGCCACTCCCTGACGCCCGGAGGTCAGTTCACGACCGCGTCCACCTGGCCGCGTGCGAAGCGGCGGGTCCAGCCGCGCTCCACCTTCGGCGGCGGCATGCGCCGCTTGCGTGACTGGATCGAGCGTCCGAACGCGTAGGGGAGCGCGCCGCGGCGCTGCTCCTTCTCGGGAACCTCGCGTGCCAGTGCGCTGCGCAGTCCGAGCAGCGACCACGCCGTGTCAGCGCTGATCAGGATGTAGAACGCGAGCAGCACCGCGGTGGATCCCTGCTGGAGGGTCGGGATCGGCAGGAAGAGCATCACCAGCGCGGCGATCACGATGGGCCAGAAGAACTCGCCGATGTTGCGCCGTCCGTCGACCCAGTTGCGGGCGATGTGCCGAGCCTTGCCCTGGTCGCGGAGCGGGTAGTGCCGCTCGTCACCGGCCTTCAGCGCGTCGGTCACCAGCTGACGCTCCTTCGCGCGCTCCGCCTTCATCCGGGTGCGGGCCTCCCGCTTGTCCTTCGGCGGCGCCATCTTCTGCCGGCGTGCGGCCTCGGACTCGCTGCGCTTCGGCGTCGGCCGACCCTTGCCGCCGGGCGTCGGCGACTCGTCGGCAGGCTGTGCCTGCTCGAGCGGGGGGTTGGTGCGGCGGAACAACACACCCCCAGGCTAGACGCGGACGCGTCGGTCCCGCACGCAGGGGACCATCGGCCCGGTCCGCCCCGTGGTCGCCGACCCTAGGCTGGGAGGGCCGCTCGCCTCGGGGAAGGAACCGCATGCGCGTCACGTCCATCGGTCACGCCGGCCTCCACATCGAGACCGCGCACGGCTCGATCCTGTGCGATCCGTGGTTCACGCCGGCGTACTTCGCGTCGTGGTACCCGTTCCCCGCCAACGACGGGCTCGACATGGCGGAGCTGGGCCGCTCGGACTACCTCTACGTGTCCCACCTGCACCTCGACCACTACGACCCCGAGTGGCTTTCGCGCTGGATGGACAAGGACACCACCGTGCTCCTGCCCGACTATGGCGTCAGTGACCTTCGGGACGCGCTCGAGGGTCTGGGCTTCCACCGGTTCATCAGCACCGTCAACGCCGAGCCCTTCGAGCACGACGGGCTGACGTTGATGGTGGTCGCGATGACCGCACCTAACGACGGCCCGCTCGGCGACTCCTGTCTTGCCGTGGACGACGGGACGGCGGCCTTCCTGAACCAGAACGACTGCCGACCGACCGACCTCGAGCCGATCGTCCAGTTCGGTCGCTACGACGGGCACTCGCTGCAGTACTCGGGGGCGATCTGGTTCCCGATGGTCTACGAGCTGCCCGAGCACGTGAAGGAGGGGCTCGGCGAGCGCAAGCGCACCAACGGCATGGACCGTGCGCGGCGCTTTGCCGAGGCGGTCGGGGCTCGTTGGATCCTGCCGAACTCCGGCCCGCCCGCGTTCCTCGACGACGACCTCTTCGCGATCAACGACTTCGGGCAGAAGGGCAACGTCTTTCCCGACCAGCGTGCCTTCATCGACTACCTGTCGTCGTTGGGCGTCGACAACGCGCTCTTCGTCTCGACCGGCACCACCGTCGAGCTCGACCGGGCGGCCGCCGCACCGGTCGTGACGCATGCTGCCTCCGACGAGGAGACGCTCCATCCCTTCACCCACAAGCGCGAGTACCTCACCTCGTACGCGGCGCGGACCAAGGCGGACCGCGAGACCCGAAAGCTGGGCTGGGCGACGACGGACGACCCCCCTTCTCCCGCAGATCAAGGAGTGGTGGGAGCCGCTGATGCAGCAGATGCCGACGCTGTGCGGGCGGCTCGGCGACCGGATCCTGCTGCGCACCGAGCACGAGGAGATCGTGGCCGACTTCGTCGACCAGGTGGTGGTGCCGTTCGACGGCCAGGAGTGCCGCTACACCCTGACCATCGAGGACCGCCTGGTGCGGCACTGCGTCGAGCGGCGGCTCGCGGACTGGGTGAACGAGCTCTTCCTGTCCTGTCGGTTCCGCGCTCGACGCAAGGGCCCGTACAACGAGCAGGTCTACACCTGGTTCAAGTCGCTCTCGCCCGACCACGCGGTCTATGTCGAGGACTGGCTCGAGACCGACCGCGAGTCGCACGAGATGTGGCGGTTCGGCGACCACCTCGTGCAACGGCACTGCCCGCACCTCGGTGCCGACCTCGCGCGGTTCGGGGAGGTCGAGGGCAACGTCCTCACCTGCCAGCTGCACGGTTGGCAGTACGACATCGACAGCGGCAAGTGCCTGACCTCCGACGATGCGACGCTGACCACCAAGCGGATCGTGCACCGTGATCCCGAGGACACGCTCGGCGACGCGTAGCGCCATGCGCGTCGTCGTCGCCCCCGACAAGTTCGCAGGGACCCTGACCGCCCTCGAGGCGGCCGAGGCGGTCCAGGCCGGATGGCACGACGTGGCGGCGTCCGATGAGGTGGTGCTCGCACCTATGGCCGATGGCGGTCCCGGCTTTCTGGCCGCGCTCGCCGCGGTCAGGCGGACACCCCCGCAGGTCGTCCCGGTCACCGGACCGCACGGTGAGCCGGCGTCGGCTCAGTTGCTGGTCGTGGAGGACACCGTCCGCTGCGCCTACGTCGAGGCCGCCCAGGCGTGCGGGCTGCACCTGGCCCCGCACCCACGGCGACCGGTCGCGGCGTCGACGGCAGGCGTGGTGCCGCTGCTGGAGGCCGCGCTGGCATCCGGAGCAAGCCGGATCGTCGTCGGTGTCGGTGGTACGGCGTCCACCGACGGCGGCAGACCGGTGGCCGAGGCGTTCGCGGGGCGCTGGCCACCCGGGGTCGAGCTGGTGGTGGCGACCGACGTGGAGTCCCCGCTGCTCGGTCCAGCGGGGGCGGCGCGGTCCTTCGCTCCGCAGAAGGGGGCCAGTGACCCGGAGGTGGAGGCGCTCGAGCGCCGACTGACGGCATGGGCGAGCAGCGGCAGCGTCGACCCCTCCACCCCGGGCGCAGGCGCGGGCGGCGGGCTGGCCTACGGGCTGCTGCGGATCGGGGGGCGACGGGTGAGCGGGGCGGCGCTGGTGGCGGAGGCGGTGGGTCTGCCGGCCCTCGTGCACGCCTCCGACCTGGTCATCACTGGGGAGGGGCGCCTCGACTTCTCGTCGCTGCGCGGCAAGGTGGTGGCCGAGGTCGCCCGCACCGCTCAGGCGGCCGCACGCCCCTGCGTCGCCCTCGTGGGCAGCTGTCAGGTGGGGCGGCGGGAGGCGGCGGCCGCGGGCCTCGACGAGATCCACGCCCTGGACGAGCGGTTCGGGCCCGAGCGTGCCGTTGAGCAGGCGGCCGACTCCCTACGGACGCTGGCGCGCGCGGTGGCCGGAGCCTGGCGGCCCGCCTGAGCGCCAGAGTCGGCCGCTGACCTTCCGGTGTGCCACCATGGGAATGACGCCACGCCCGAACCGCGTTGCGCCAGTGACCGCCCGACCGAGCGCTCGACCACCGAGGAGACCGCCCGCCATGACCGTTCAGAACGACGCCACCACCGCCACTGAGGCCGTCACCGGCGTGACCCTCACCGACGGTGCCGCCTCCAAGGTCAAGGCCCTGCTCGAGCAGGAGGGGCGCACCGACCTGTCCCTGCGCATCGCGGTGCAGCCCGGTGGCTGCTCGGGGCTCCGCTACCAGCTCTTCTTCGACGACCGCTCGCTGGACGGCGACGACGTCCACGCCTACGACGGCTTCTCGCTCGTCATCGACCGCATGAGCGTCCCCTACCTCGGCGGCGCCACGATCGACTTCGTCGACACGATCGAGAAGCAGGGCTTCACCATCGACAACCCGAACGCCACCGGCTCCTGCGCCTGCGGCGACTCCTTCAGCTGACGGGCCGGGACCGGCTGAGCGCGTAACAGGTACGCATGTCCGACCACGGACTCGAGGTGGGCCGGATCGCGGTGACCGGCTCGGTGGCCACCGACCACCTCATGACCTTTCCCGGTCGCTTCTCCGACGCCCTCATCCCCGACAAGCTGAGCACGCTGTCCGTCTCGTTCCTGGTCGACCACCTCGAGGTGCGACGCGGGGGTGTCGGGGCGAACATCGCCTTCGGTCTCGGCATGTTGGGCCTGCAACCCCTGCTGGTGGCCGGGGTCGGCGACGACTTCGACGACTACCGGTCATGGCTGGGACGGCACGGCGTGGACACCGACGGTGTGCACGTCAGCGACGAGCACCACACCGCCCGTTTCGTCTGCACCACCGACGCGGACCAGAACCAGATCGCCTCGTTCTACCCGGGGGCGATGTCGATGGCGCGCGAGATCGAGCTCGGTCCCGTCCTCGAACGGGCGGGTGGAGTGGGGCTGGTGATCGTCGGCGCCGACGACCCGTCGGCGATGCTCAACCACACCCAGGAGTGCCGTCATCGCGGTCTGCCGTTCGCGGCCGACCCGTCGCAACAGCTGAGCAGCCTGTCCGGTGACGACGCGGTCGCCCTCATCGACGGGGCCACCGTCCTGTTCAGCAACGAGTACGAGTCGGCTCTCATCGAGCAGCGCACCGGTTGGACGTCGGAGGAGACGCTCCGGCGCGTCCGCCTGCGCGTGACGACCCTCGGCAAGAAGGGCGCCCGTGTCGAACGCGTCGGGCAGCCCACCATCGACGTCACCGTTCCCCGCGAGGAGCGCGTGGCCGACCCCACCGGGGTGGGGGACGCCTTCCGTGCGGGGTTCCTGGCCGGCCTCGGGTGGGGAGTCGACCTGGAACGTTCGGCTCAGGTGGGGTGCCTGCTGGCCACCTACGTGGTCGAGACCGTGGGCACCCAGGAGTACCGGTTCGACCGGGCCGGGTTCCTTGCACGCTTCGCCGACGCGTACGGCGCGGGGGCCGCCGCCGACCTTGACGCCCACTGGCTGCGGCTCTGACGTCCGGCAGCCGTGCCCGTCGAGCCTGAGCCCAGCCCCTGGGTGCTGCCCGACCTCGACCGGCTTCCGGCGGGGCTGGAGGGGGAGGACCTCGTCGGCCTCGGTGCCGATCTCGCCCCGGGCACCCTGCTCACCGCCTACCGCACCGGGCTCTTCCCGATGCACGTCACCTTCGACGACGAGCAGGGCGACCGCCGCCAGGCGCTGGGCTGGTGGTCCCCGGTCGAGCGCGGCGTCCTGCCGCTCGACCAGCTGGTGGTGAGCCGGTCGTTGCGCCGGTCCACCCGGCGCCTGCGCACCACGGTCGACCAGCAGTTCGAGGCCGTCCTCGACGGCTGCGCCGACCGCGGGCCGGAGGGGCAGTGGATCAACGACGAGATCCGAGACGCCTACCTGCGCCTGCACGAGCTGGGGTGGGCGCACAGCGTCGAGACCTGGCAGGACGACCATCTGGTGGGCGGCCTGTACGGCGTCGCCATCGGAGGGCTGTTCGCCGGGGAGTCGATGTTCTACCGCGTGCCGGACGCGTCCAAGGTGGCCCTGGTGCGCCTCGTCGAGGTGCTCTCCGAGGACCAGGTCGGGCGACTGCTCGACGTGCAGTGGGTGACGGGCCACCTGGCCTCGCTGGGCGCCGTCGCGGTGCCGCGCGCCGAGTACCGGCGCCGGCTGGCACGGGCCCTGGACGAGCCGCTCCCGCGGCTCTGGAGGGGGTCGGCCGAAGGCTCGTTACCGGACCGTGACTGATCACCTCCGACGCTGTCCCGGAGGGCGCTTGGACGCGGTTCCGACACGGGCTCACCGGTGTCCGCCCCACCCTGCAACAGGCCCCTGACCTGCGCTAGCGTGTAGCCGCCAACGTCGCTTTCGTCCGCCCCGGCCAGCCGGGGCCTTGCCCGAGGGGAAAGCCCGCCCGTGACGTCTGCTCGCACTGTCGACCTCCGTCGACGCCGTCGGGTTGCCGCAAGTGGTCTGGCCGGTCTGTCCGCGCTGGTGCTGACCAGCTGCTCGGTCGAAGACATGCCCAACCAGATCTCGATCCCTGACCCGGCGTCCGACCACGCCGACCGCATCTTCCACCTGTGGCAGGGCACCTGGCTCGCCCTCTGGATCATCGGTGCCATCACGTGGGCGCTCATGCTCGGTGCGGCCTGGTTCTACCGCCGCCGGCGCGACGACGAGATCCCCAAGCAGACGCGGTACAACGTCCCCATCGAGGTGCTGTACACCGTCACGCCGCTGATCGTCATCGCGGTGTTCGCCGTCTTCACCATCCGTGACACGGAGATCATCACCGAGGTGAAGAACGACCAGGCGCAGACCATCAACGTCGTCGGCTACCAGTGGAACTGGGCTTTCAACTACACCGACGAGGGCGTCTACGAGTCCGGCTCCCCGAGCGACCTGCCCACGCTGTACCTCCCGGTGGACCAGAAGGTGCAGTTCGTGCTGACGTCCCCCGACGTCATCCACTCCTTCTGGATCCCGTCCTTCCTGATGAAGATGGACGTCGTCCCCGGACGTGCGAACCGCTTCGAGGTCACCCCGACCGAAGAGGGTCGGTTCCACGGCAAGTGCGCCGAGATGTGCGGCACCTACCACTCGCAGATGCTCTTCTGGGTCGAGGTGGTCGACCAGGAGACGTTCGACGCCAAGATGGAGGAGCTCCGGGCCGCAGGGCAGACCGGTGAGCTCGACACCGAACGTCCCAACACCGACGCCCAGAACCAGGGCAACACGCGGATCGGAGACCTGACGTGACCCTGATCGACGAAACGGTCACCGACACCGTCCCGCAGGTGCCCCAGGCGCCGCCGATGAGCCGCGGTCGGATGGTCGTCAGCTGGTTGACCAGCACCGACCACAAGGTGATCGGCTACCTGTACCTGATCACGTCGTTCGTGTTCTTCCTGATCGGCGGGGTCATGGCCCTGGTGATCAGGGCCGAGCTGACCGAGCCGAACATGCAGTTCGTCAGCCTCGAGCAGTACAACCAGCTCTTCACGATGCACGGCACGATCATGCTGTTCCTGTTCGCCACGCCGCTCTTCTCCGGCTTCGCGAACGCGATCATGCCGCTGCAGATCGGCTCGCCGGACGTCGCGTTCCCGCGCATGAACATGCTGGCGTACTGGCTGTACCTGTTGGGCGCCATCATCGTCCTGCTCAGCCTGGTCACGCCCGGCGGGGCCGCGGCCTTCGGCTGGACCGCCTACGCACCGCTCTCCGACGCGGTGTACTCACCGGGGGTCGGGCGCTGACCTGTGGATCATGGGCATCGCCCTGACCGGTGTCGGCACCATCCTCGGCTCGGTCAACTTCATCACCACGATCGTGGCCATGCGGGCGCCCGGGCATGACCATGTTCCGGATGCCGATCTTCAGCTGGAACGTGCTGCTGACCAGCATCCTGGTCCTGATGGCCTTCCCGGTCCTGGCCGCCGCACTCCTGGTGCTCGAGATCGACCGCCAGTTCGGCAGCCTGGTCTTCGCGCCCGAGGTCGGAGGAGCGATCCTCTGGCAGCACCTCTTCTGGTTCTTCGGACACCCCGAGGTCTACATCCTCGCGCTGCCGTTCTTCGGCATCATCTCCGAGATCCTGCCGGTGTTCAGCCGCAAGCCGATCTTCGGCTACAAGGGCCTGGTCTTCGCGACCATCGCCATCGCCGGGCTCTCGGTCGCGGTGTGGGCGCACCACATGTTCGTCACCGGTGCGGTGATGCTGCCGTTCTTCGCGTTCATGACGATGCTGATCGCCATCCCGACCGGCGTGAAGTTCTTCAACTGGATCGGCACCATGTGGGGCGGCTCGATCACGTTCGAGACCCCCATGACCTTCTCGTTGGGCTTCCTGGTCACCTTCCTCTTCGGTGGGCTGACCGGCATCATCCTGGCGTCGCCCCCTCTGGACTTCGCCGTGTCCGACAGCTACTTCGTGGTGGCGCACTTCCACTACACCGTGTTCGGCACCGTGGTGTTCCTGATGTTCGCCGGCTTCTACTTCTGGTGGCCGAAGTGGACCGGCAAGATGCTCGACGAGCGCATCGGGCAGGTCCACTTCTGGCTGCTGTTCATCGGGTTCCAGACCACGTTCCTCATCCAGCACTGGCTCGGGGCGGCCGGCATGCCGCGTCGGTACGGCGACTACGTGCCCGAGGACGGCTACATCTTCATGAACCAGGTCTCGACGGTCGGCTCGATCCTGCTCGGCCTGTCGACGGTGACGTTCCTGTACAACGTGTGGCGCACGCACAAGCGCGGGACCGTCGTCACCGAGGACGACCCCTGGGGCTGGGGACGGTCGCTGGAGTGGGCGACCAGCTGCCCACCGCCGCGGCACAACTTCGACCAGATTCCTCGGATCCGGTCGGAGTCCCCGGCGTTCGACCTGCACCACCCGGAGATCGCCTTCGCCGAGGTCGGGGCCGCATCGCCGCCCGTCGCGGTCACCGGGACGTCCGAGGCCAGGGAGAGCTGACATGCGGACTGCCGGACGGCTCTTTGTCGGAATTGCCCTGTTCTTCGGCTTGGTCGCAGTCGTCTACTGGTTCATGGCCAAGGAGCCGGCCGGGACCGCGGCTCTGGTCTTCACCGGCGGGCTGGGGTTCCTGGTCGCCTTCTACCTGCTCTTCACGGCCAAGCGCGTCGAGCCGCTGCCTGAGGACGACGACGAGGGCGAGATCGCCGAGGGCGCCGGTGTCCAGGGCTTCTTCAGCCCGCACAGCTGGTCGCCGCTGGCGGTGGGGCTGGGGTCGGCGGTCACCGCGCTGGGCGTCGCCTTCCTGATGTGGTGGATGATCATCCTCGGCGTGGTGGCCCTCGTGGCCGCCACCACCTACATGCTCTTCGAGTACTACGTCGGCGACTTCGCCAGAGAGTGAACTTCTGGGCTTGAGAAGGTAGCCTCAGGTGTCGACGTGAGAAGGAGACGGGACGACCCGCCTCCTTCCAAGTTTCTACGGGGACCTCAAGTGAGCACCAGGATCCGCGCCCGCAGATGGCGCTCTCAGGCAGCGGCGGCGTCCGCCTGCCTGTTCCTGGCTGCCTGCACCACCGCGGGGGCCGGTGGCCCCGCCGGGGTCGCGGCCACCCCTGAGTCAGAGGCGACCATCAGGGTGACGGCGGAGGGGTCGCGCGACTGGAGCCCCAACCGGCCCATCGTGGTCACGGCGAAGCGAGGCACCCTGACCTCGGTCGTGATCCGCGACGAGCGCGGCCGCAAGCTGCCCGGTGGGTTCAGCGACCAGAAGCAGCGCTGGGCGTCCGACGCCGCACCCCTGCCGTTCGACACCCGGTACACCGTCGAGGCTCGTGCGGTGGACGCCGAGGGGCTCGCCACGCGCACCCGCACCACCGTGCGGACGGTCAAGCCCAAGAGCCTCGCGTACACCGGGATCAGCCCGGCCGGCGCGTCGACCGTGGGCGTCGGGATGCCGATCATCGTCACCTTCGACCAGCCCGTCACCCGCAAGGCGGTCGCGGAGCGGAGGTTGAAGGTCACCACGTCTCCCCAGCAGGTCGGTGGCTGGTACTGGGTCAACGACCAGATGGTGCGCTGGCGGCCGAAGACGTACTGGCGCCCCGGCACCGATGTCAGCGTCCGCACCCAGCTGGCCGGTGTCGAGCTCGGCAAGGGCGTCTGGGGCGACGACAACGACCTGGCCCGCTTCTCGGTGGGTGACGCCAGGATCAGCACGGTCGACATCGGTGCCCACACCATGACCGTGACGCGCAACGGTGACGTGATCCGCACGGTTCCGATCACCACCGGCAAGTCCGGTTGGGACACCCGGATCGGCACCAAGGTGATCATGTCCAAGCAGCGCGAGGTCGTCATGGACGCGGCCACGATCGATGTCGACGAGAACGATCCGGAGTACTACCGGCTCGACGTCGAGTACGCGATGCGTCTGACCTGGAGCGGCGAGTACCTGCATGCTGCGCCCTGGTCGGTCTCGTCGCAGGGCGAGGCCAACGTCAGCCACGGCTGCACCGGCATGTCCACCGAGAACGCCAGCTGGTTCTACAACCTGTCCACGCCGGGCGACGTCGTGAAGTACGTGAACGGGACCCGGACGATGGAGCCGTGGAACGGCTACACCGACTGGAACATGTCCTGGGAGGAGTGGAAGCAGGGGAGCGCGCTCTCCTAGCGGCGCCACCCGTCGGCTCCACCCCCAAGCCCGCCGAATGCGTGCCTGCGTGGCTGGATGACGTCCCGACGCCCGCGCCGCTATCGAGCGCTAGTGTGTCTCCATGATCGATCCGGAGATCCTCGCGCACTACGCGCTTGGTCTCGAGCGTGACGGCTCACCGCGGTGTCTCGACACCCATCGAGCGGCGCGTACCCAAGACATCCTCGGTCGGGTGCTCCCCCGATGCCTGCGCGCGTGCTCGACGTAGGTGGGGCATCGGGCGTCTACGCGTCTGGCTCGCCGGATGCGGGTACCGTGTCCATCTCGTCGATCCCGTGCCCTCCATGTGGAGCACACTGCCGATGCCGCTGAGTCGCCCACGCGCCCGGAGAGCGGCTCTCGACGAGGTCGTGCTAGTCCGGACTGCGATCCGGGATCGGTCGTGCTCGAGGCGTCGAGGGTCCGGGGCTGGCTGATGGCGTCAGGCCAGCTCGAGCTGACGACACGGTACGAGCCGGTCCTTCGCGTCGCCCGCGACCTCGAGGCGTGAACCGAGCGTGGTCGGGGCCAAGCTGCACCTGCTGCGCGGTCAGCGCGCCGTCCGGCCTAGCCGGCTGGCCGGTGGGCGTCACCGAGCCAACGCATCTCGACGGGCCTGAGTGTCACCAGCACGCATCCGGCGGGCCTGAGGCGTCACTCAGCCACGCATCTCGGCGGGCTCGGGGTGTCACTCGCGAGGAGCGAGTGCCTTGGCGCGGGAGTCGTCGATCTCGTGGTCCCGCTCGGCGGTGATCTCGGCCTCGTGGTGCGTCGCCTCTTCGATCTCGGCCGGCGTCGGCATGGGGATCCGCTCGGCGTAGAAGAAGTGCGAGAGTCGCGCCTGCAGACGCTTGACTCCGTAGCCCTTCTGCTTGATGCCGTTCTCGTCGTACTTCTCCGGCATGGGCAGCGGCTGAGGCGCACTGGCGCGCGCCATGAGTACCGCGCGCTCCTCGTCCGAGATCGGCTGGTGCTGCTCGTAGTACTTGCCGTTGGGCAGGCGCTTGATGACGCCGGACTCGTAGCCGTGCAGCAGCTTGTCGCGGTCCCGGCGCTGCAGACCGAAGCAGATGCGCTTGGTCACGATGAAGACCAGTGGCGGCACCACGAAGATCGCGATGCGCATGAACCAGGTGATCGCGAAGACGTTGACGACTGAAGGTGCTGGCGATGAGGTCGTTGCCACCTTCGACCCACAGCAGGATGTAGAACGACAGCGCCATGGCTCCCAGTGCCGTGCGGGTGGGGGCGTTGCGGGGCCGGTCGAGCAGGTGGTGCGTCCGCTTGTCGCCCGTGGCCCACGCCTCGATCCAGGGATAGAGCGCCAGCAGGGTGAAGATGATGCCCGGCAAGATGGCGGCCGGGAAGAGGACGTTCAGGCTCAGCGTCCAGTTCCCGAAGAGCACGAACTCGATGTTCGGCATCATCCGCAGGGCGCCCTCGAGCCAGCCGATGTACCAGTCGGGCTGTGAGCCGGCGGTGATCTGGTCGGGGATGTAGGGGCCGTAGAGCCAGATCGGGTTGATCTGGAACAGGCCGCCCATCAGTGCCGTCACACCGAAGACGACGAAGAAGAAGCCACCGGCCTTGGCGGTGTAGATCGGGAAGAGCGGGTAGCCGATGACGTTGCGCTCGGTGCGTCCCTTGGCGGGGTACTGCGTGTGCTTCTGGAACCACACGAGCATCAGGTGCACGGTGATCAGCGCCAGGATGATGCCGGGCACCAGGAGCACGTGCACGGTGTAGAGGCGGGGGATGAAGTCGGTGCCGGGGAACTCCCCGCCGAAGACGAAGAACGACATGTACGTGCCGACGACAGGGATGGAAAGCATGATGCCCTGGGCGATCCGCAGCCCGGTGCCGGAGAGCAGGTCGTCGGGGAGCGAGTAGCCGGCGAAGCCCTCGAGGAGCGCAAGGGTCAGCAGTCCGACACCGATCACCCAGTTGATCTCACGCGGCTTGCGGAAGGCGCCGGTGAAGAAGACCCGCAGCAGGTGGACGGAGATGGCTGCGACGAAGAAGAGCGCACCCCAGTGGTGGATCTGGCGCATGAGACAGGCCGCCACGGACGTCGAAGCTGATGTCGAGCGTCGAGGCGTAGGCCTCGGACATCTTCACGCCGTTGAGCGGCAGGTACGAACCGTCGTAGACGACCTCGATCATCGAGGGCTTGAACCACAGCGACAGGAAGGTGCCCGACAGCAGCAGGATGATGAAGCTGTAGAGGGCGATCTCGCCGAGCATGAACGACCAGTGGTCGGGGAAGACCTTGTTCAGCTGCTTCTTCAGGTACTTCGCAGCCGGAACGCGGTCGTCGACCCAGACGTAGCCGGCGCCACCGGCCTGCTCCACCTTGCTGGTACTCATCCGCGCTCCCAGAAGCTCGGTCCCACCGGCTCAGCGAACCCTTCGCGAGCAACTAAGTATCCGTCCTCATCCACGGTGATCGCGAGTTGAGGCAGGGAGCGGGCGGCGGGGCCGAAGATCACATTGCCGGCGTCGGACAGGTCGAAGGTCGACTGGTGGCAGGGGCAGAGCATGTGGTGGGTCAGCTGTTCGTAGAGGCCGAGAGGGCAGCCGACGTGCGTGCAGATCTTCGAGTAGCACATGATGCCCTGGTAGGTCCACGACTCCTCGCCGGACGGCGTCTGGTCGGCCACGATCTCGCTGGGATCCATGCGGATGAGCATGACGGCGGCCTTGGCGAGCTCGTTGAGGTTGCCCTCCTCCTCCATGACCTCCTCGAGGCCCTCCGGGACCGCGCTGACCAGGGTGCCGACCTCGAGGTCCTCCGGTCGGATCTTCTGGTGGGTCTCGGCGACGAGGATGGGGGTGCCCGCCGTCCACATCGTGGTGCGCAGCGCCGTGCCGGGCAGCGGCCCCAGGTCGCGGAGCAGCACGATGGCCGGCAGTCCGGCCAGTCCCAGGGCGGTGATCATGCTGCCGAGGATGAACGGCCGCCGCTTGATCCCGCTCTCGTCGACCCCGCGCTGGTACTCGATCAGCAGCGCGTCGCGATCCTCGGGCTCGGAGGACTCCGGCGAGCGCTGGTGGACGATCTCGACGTCCGGCATGAGCTTCTTGGCCCAGTGGATCGCCGCTGCCCCGATCAGGAAGAGCGCCAGGCCCATGGTGATGCCGAGCAGCAGGTTGGACGCGTTGGTGTCACCGAAGAAGGGCAGCGGGATCGTCTCGTCGATCGGGCGTGACCACGTAGGCGACGATGAAGGCGACGCTGGCCAGTCCCGAGCCGAGGAACAGGAACCCCACCTGGCGCTCGGCGCGCTTGGCCGCCCGCGGGTCGATGTCGGCGCGGCGAGGCTTGTGGACGGGCAGGTCGCTGTCGCCTGCGCCGTGGGTCTCGATGGTCACTTGGCCTTCACTCCGATCCAGATGGCGACCGAGATCAGGGCGCCGAGTCCGAGGGTCCAGAGCAACAGGCCCTCCGTGACCGGTCCCAGTCGTCCGGTGTCGATGCCGCCGTTGTTCGGGCTGTCCCGCAGCGTCTCGATGTAGGCGATGATGGCCCGCTTGTCCTCGGGGCGCAGCGTGGTGTCCGGGAAGTTCGGCATGTTCTGGGGGCCGATGAGCATGGCCGAGTAGATGTGCTTGGGGTCGACCTCGGTCAACGCCGGGGCGTACTTGCCGTCCGTCAGTGCCCCACCCTTGCCGGAGAAGTTGTGGCAGGAGGCGCAGTTGGCCCGGAACAGCTGGCCGCCCAGGGCGAGCTCCTCAGGCGTGATGCCCGTGGTGTCGTACTGCTCCGGACCGGGGATGGCCGGACCCGCACCGAGTGAGCCGATGTACGCCGCGAGGGCGGCGATCTCCTCCTCGTTGTAGACCGGGGGCTTGCGGATGGCCTGCGCCCCGGGATTCGCCAGCGGCATCCGACCTGTGGCGACCTGGAAGTCGACGGAGGCGGCGCCGACGCCGATCAGTGACGGCCCGGCGACGGTGCCGTCCGGCTGGTAGCCCCCGTCGGCGTTCAGTCCGTGGCACGTGGAGCAGCCTTCGAGGAAGAGCTTGCGGCCCTGCTCGATCTGCGTGGTGGACGCACTGGGCGTGGTGGCCTCGGCCTGCGTCTGACCCGGCCGCGATGGCATAGACGCCACCGACGGCGAGCAGCGCCAGCAGGAGCAGGAGGGCGGTGGCCCAGGGGCTACGGCGCCGGGCGAGGATGAAGGTCACGAGTGGTCCCTGGTGAGTGGCTACTGGATGAAGTAGATGGTCGCGAACAGGGCGATCCACACGACGTCGACGAAGTGCCAGTAGTACGACACGACGATGGCCCGGGTGGCTTGGTCATGGTCGAAGCGGCGCGCGATGTAGGTGGTGGCGAGCACGAACAGGAAGGCGATCAGACCGCCTGTCACGTGCAGGGCGTGGAACCCCGTGGTCAGGTAGAAGACCGAGCCGTAGGGCGACGAGCTGAGCGTGAGCCCCTCGTGGACCAGCTCCGTGTACTCGAACACCTGGCCGGCGACGAAGAAAGCGCCCATCAGGTAGGTGATGACGAACCACTTGCGCAGACCCTTGACGTCTCCGCGCTCCGCCGCGAACACCCCGAGCTGGCAGGTGAGCGACGACGACACCAGCACCAGTGTGTTGACCGAGGCGAACGGGATGTTCAGGTGGACGTCGTCCGGCGGCCAGGAGTCGGGCAGCGTCACCTGACGCACCGTGAAGTACATCGCGAACAGGGCAGCGAAGAACATCAGCTCCTGGGAGAGCCAGACGATGGTTCCTACGCTGACGAGGTTGGGCCGGTTGGGGGCCTGGATCTGGGCAGGCTCGGCCGCGGTAGCTGTCGACACGCGCCCGATTATGCCGACTCTGCCCTCCGTGTGGTGAGAGGGGGCGAAGTTTGTCTGCGGGGTGTTGCCGGCCGCCGGACTCGGGGCGTCCGACGCGGCGACGCAGAAGTGCCGTGGCGCCGCGTCAGACCCGTGGGTGGTCGTTGCCGTTTCGTGACCTCGAGGGCGAGCCACGCTGCCTCCGCCCCGGCGTGGCGAGGCGCTCATGACTGGCTACGATCAGCAACGACGACGCGCCTCCGGCAGACGGCCGGCGGCGGCCTCAGGCAGCAGGGGAGCGGCATGGCCGACGACGCGCTGACCGTCCTGGTCTACAGCGATGACCGCAACACGCGGGACGAGGTGCGTCTGGCGCTGGGACGCCGACCCGCGTCCGACCTGCCGCCGTCGAGTTCGTCGACGTGGCGACCGAGTGGGCCGTGAGGGAACGCCTCGGCAATGGCGGGATCGATCTGGCCATCCTCGACGGCGAGGCTGTCCCCGCCGGTGGGCTGGGGGTCTGTCGCACGATCAAGCAGGAGATCTTCCGCTCGCCACCCGTGCTGGTGATCATCGGGCGCGTCCCAGGACGCCTGGCTCGCCTCATGGTCGCGGGCGGACGGCGTGGCGACGCACCCCATCGACCCGATCGCGCTCGCCGCTGCGGCCGCCGAGCTGCTGCGCACCCGGGCTGCCGCGCGCGGCGTCAGCACCACCCCGTAGGGCTGCGCGAATGGCAGACGCGACGCCGAGCTGGCCGTCCGTGCTCGGAGCGCTGGTCCGGGGCGAGGGGCTCGCAGCGACGCAGGCCGAGTGGGCGATGGGCCAGGTGATGGCCGGTGACGCGTCCGCTGCACAGATCTCGGCGTTCGCCGTGGCGCTCAGGGCCAAGGGTGAGACCGCCTCGGAGATGGCAGGGCTGGCCGCGGCGATGCTCGAGGCGGCACACCGGATCGAGGTTCCACCCCCTGCCGTGGACATCGTCGGGACCGGCGGTGACCGGTCGCACTCGGTCAACATCTCCACCATGGCCGCCCTCGTGGTGGCGGGGACCGGCGCACGAGTGGTCAAGCACGGCAACCGCGCCGCGTCCTCGGCCTGCGGCACCGCCGACGTCCTCGAGGAGCTGGGGGTCGTGCTCACCCTGACCCCCGAGCAGGTCGCCGACGTCGGGCGTCGCGCCGGCATCACCTTCTGCTTCGCCCAGGTCTTCCACCCCGCCATGCGGCACGCGGCTGCGGTTCGACGCGAGATCGGTGTCCCGACCTCCTTCAACTTCCTGGGCCCGCTCACCAACCCGGCGCAACCGGGCGCGCAGGCCATCGGGTGTGCGGATGCACGGATGGCTCCGGTGATGGCGCAGGTCTTCGCCGACCGCGGCGTGGCTGCGCTCGTCTTCCGGGGCGATGACGGCCTGGACGAGCTGACGGTCTCGACCACGTCGTCCGTCTGGCGCGTGGTGGGTGGACAGGTGCAGGTCGCGTCGTTCGATCCCGAGAGCGTGGGCATTGCTCGCGCCCCGCTGGAGTCACTGCGCGGCGGCGACCGCGCACACAACGCCGAGGTCGTCCGCCAGGTGCTGGCCGGACAGGAGCAGGGGCCGATCCGGGACGCGGTGCTGCTGAACGCGGCGGCCGCGCTCGTGTCTCTGGACGACGCCGCCGGCGTCGGTGTCGCCGACCTCGACGCCGCGATGCAGGCAGGGCTGGTGCGCGCGGCGTCCGCGGTGGACGACGGTGCGGCGTCCGCCGCCCTGGAGCGCTGGGTGGAGGCGACCCGCTCGCTCTGACTCACCCCCAGCTCCTACGCCAGAGCGCCACAGTCACGCCGCAGGACGGGGCATCGTGGCGCCCTGGCGTTGGAAAGTGGGTGGGGAGGGGCCTACTCGAGGCCGAGGGAGAAGGCCGCCTCGAGGTCGTGCTTGCTGTAGGCGCGGAACGCGATGTGCGTCTCGGTGTGCACGATGCCGGGGATCTTGGCGAGCCGCCCGGTGATGACCTCGGCGAGCTCGTCGTGGGCGCGCACCCGGACCATCGCGATGAGGTCGACACCGCCGGTGACCGAGTAGACCTCGCTCACCTCGGGGAGCTCGACGATGCTCTCGGCGACGGAGGGGATCTGGTCGACGTCGCACTGGACGAAGACGATCGCGGTGATCACGGGGCACTCCCTTCGACCTTCAGGCTCACGGCCGACTCTAGCCCGCGGGAGCCGTGCGCGGGACTGGCCCAGACGCCGTCGAGGTGCACCAGGCGGACCCCCGGGGCGTCGAGCCACCGCAGCAGGCACTCGGCCTCCTCGGCGGACGCCGCAGGAAAGCCCTGCGCGGCCGGTGCCACGGGGTCAGCCGCGGCGCGCAGGGACTCGACGAAGGGGGCGACCGCCACACCTCGCGCGGCGACGCCGGCACCTGCGAGCCGACCGTGGCGGATCACGGCGAGCTCCCATGCCCGGTCAGGCGGTCGGGCGCGCCGCCACGATCTCGGCGCAGCCACCCAGACTCTCGCAGCCGCTGGCTGCGTGCCGTTCCGGCGAGCAGCGCGGACAGCCGGTCACGGTGCGCCACGGCGTCCTCGAACCGCTGACGCTCCACCAAGGGGGCCATCCGGGCGGTGAGGGCGTCGACCACGCGGCGGGCGTCCTGGGTCATGGCTCGCGTGGCCTCCGTGACGATGGCGGCGTACTCGTCGCTGCTCTGGCGCCCCTCGCACGGTGCGCCGCAGCGGTGCATCTCGGCGAGGATGCACGCCGACCCCTGGGGTCGGACGCCGAGCGGCTGCGTGCACTGCCGCAGCGCGAACGCCTCGTGCAGCGCGTCGCGAGCGGCCTCGGCCTGACGCCGCGAGCCGAACGGCCCGAGGTACGCGGTGTCGTCGTCGCGTACCTCGCGCACCACCGAGAGCCGCGGGAACGGCCCGGGGGTGAGCTTGAGGTAGGAGACCTTCTCGGGGAACCGGGAGCGCCGGTTGTACGGCGGCTTGTACTCGGCGATCATCCGCAGCTCGCGCACCTCGGCCTCGAGCAGCGTGGCGCACGGCAGTGCGACGACCTCTTCGGCCGCCGCCACCATCTCGGCCATCCGGCGCCGGGTCTCGGCGGCGGTGAAGTACTGCTTGACCCGCGGGCGCAGGTCGACCGACTTGCCGATGTAGAGGGCGCGGCCGCGTCCGTCGCGGAAGAGGTAGACGCCAGGGCCGCGCGGTACATGGTCGGCGAGGTGCCGTTTGCGTTGCTGCGCAGGATGGACGCGGGTGGAGAAGGTGGCGAGCTCTTCGACGGTGGTGACGCCGAAGCACCCCACACGTTCGAAGAGACCGTGCAGGACGTCGACCGTCGCGCGCGCGTCGTCGAGGGCTCGGTGAGTGGGCGTCGTGCTGGCCCGGAAGAGCCTGGCGAGGGTGGCGAGCTTGCAGTTGGGGGCCTCGTCCCGGTCGAGGACCCGCCGCGCGAGTCGGGCGGTGTCGAGCACGGGGAAGTGGGGCCACGGGACATCGAGCTGGTCGGCGGCAGCGGTGAGGAAGCCGACGTCGAACGGGGCGTTGTGGGCGACAAGCGTGGCGCCGCGGGCGAACTCGAGGAACGTGGGCAGGACCGACCCGATGCGCGGGGCATCGGCGACGGCGGCGTCGGTGATGCCGGTGAGCACCGCGATGAAGGCGGGGATGGGGACGCCGGGGTTGACCAGCGTCTGCATCTCGCCGAGCACCTCACCCCCTCGCACCTTGACCGCGCCGATCTCGGTGATGGCGCAGCTGGCCGCAGATCCGCCAGTCGTCTCGAGGTCGACGACGACGAAGGTGATGTCGGACAAGGGAGTGCCGAGGTCGTCGAAGGTGCCCTGGACCGCAGGAGCCGCCGACGCGGCGGAGACAGGCTGCAGGGTCACGTGACTGACGCTAGGTGTCTCCTCCGACAACGGAGGCAGCCACGCCGAGGCATGACCGCGGCTCCGGCCCCCGGCTCGTAAGGTGGAGGCGAATCACCCCCGAGGAGGTCCTGTGGCCGTCGCGGCCCCCGATGAGCAGACCCGCTGGCGCTGCGCGCAGTGCGGCAACCTGACCCGTTTCGACGTGGTGCGGGTGAGCCGCACCCGCGAGTTCTGGCACCAGGAGCTGTCCGGCTCGCCGGTGGTCGAGGAGTCCCAGACCCTGGCCGGCGAGATCGAGTCGGTCAGCTGCCGCTGGTGCGCCGGCGGTGGGGTGGTCGAGCTGGTGGCGCGCCCCGCCGAGCCCCGGCGAGGGCCTCGGCGGACGTGTGACGGGTCCGGTCGTCCCAGGGGCTGTCGGAGGCCCGGTCTAGCGTCCCGCTCATGAGAGATCGAGCGAGGAGCCGACCATGATCATCGAGTGCGACGGCTGCCAGGTACGGGGACACGCCTGCGGCGACTGCGTCGTGGCGGTGCTGCTCGGGGCGCCACCCCAGCTGCACGCCGACGAGCAGCAGGCCCTGGGCGTCCTGGCCGAGGCCGGCCTCGTCCCGCCCCTGCGCCTGGTCGCGGCGGAGGCACCGTCCGTGGCCGAAGAGTCACCGAGTGTGACGAGCGACACACCGGGCTCACACACGGAGGCAGTTTGATCCGTTGCCGTTCCGTTACTAGGGTGCTCGGTGAGCTCACGGCCATCGCCGTACCCGACGTCGACGTGGGCTCCCGTCGAGTTCAGCGGTGCAGCTCCCCATTCGGGGGAGGAGCCGTAGCGCTGGAGCCGGGGAACCAAGTCCCCGGGGCGAATCGGCACCTACCGGTGCCGTAGGGCGCCTTCCCCGCCCGAGCCCGTCAGCTCACCCGGTAGACGGACGAGGAAGAGGAGAGCCGCCTTAATGGCGACCCGCCGATTGACGCGCGCAGGCAGCCTGCTCGCAACAGCCGTTCTCAGCATCACCGCCATCGCGTTGGTCCCCGGTACGGGGACCGCCGATCCCGACCTCAGCATCGAAGAGGTGCAGCAGCGGGTCGACGCCCTCTACGAAGAGGCGGAGGCCGCCACCGAGCGGGCCCACACCATCGCCCTCGAGGTCGACGACGCCCGCGCCCGCCTCGAGCGGATCCGCGACGACATCGTCCGGCAGGAGCGTGACTTCGAGAAGCTCCACCAGGTGATCGCCGACGTCGCCGCCGACATGTACGCCAGCGGTGGGATCGACCCGTCGATGCAGATGATGTTCTCGACCGAGCCCCAGGACTTCCTGCTGCAGGCGCAGTCGCTCGACCAGGTGATGCGCAGCCAGGACGCCGACCTCCGTCGCGCCGAGACCGCGGCCCTTGCCCTCGAGCAGGCCAAGGTGCGGGCCGACCAGGAGCTCGCCCGTCTCCGTGAGCTCGAGGCCGAGGCCGCAGAAGGAGAAGGACCAGCGCCGACGCCAAGCTGGCCGAGGCCGAGGAGCTGCTCTCCCGCCTCAAGCGCGAGGAGCGCGAGCGGCTGGCCGAGCTGCAGGCCGAACGAGCCGACGCCGCCGCCGCGACCGCCCGCAACTACAACCGCGGCCCCGGCGATCACCAGCACCTCCGGCAGCGGCCGCGGCGTCACCGCGGCCAACTTCGCCCGGGCCCAGGTCGGCAAGCCCTACGTGTTCGGGGCCGCTGGTCCGAGCGCGTTCGACTGCTCCGGGCTCACCATGGCCGCCTGGGGGCAGGTCGGCGTCTACCTGCCGCACGCCGCCAGCGGTCAGTACGCGGCCACCAGCCGCGTCGACTCGGGCAGCCTGATCCCCGGCGACCTCGTCTTCTTCTACAGCGACCTGCACCACGTCGGCATCTACGTCGGCGGTGGCATGTTCGTGCACGCGGCCAACCCGGGTGACGGCGTCGTGATGGAGGGACTGTTCAGCAGCTACTGGCAGTCGGTCTACATGGGCGCCGGTCGGGTCTGACCCAGCACGGCGCGCAGACGGGGGATCGCCCCTGGTCGGCGCGCTGTCGGGTGGGCCCAGTGCCTACCATCGACGCGTGACCCGTCGCCCGCTGATCGCCCTCGCCGCGGTGGTGGCGCATGGCCCTGCTGGCCGGTGGGGCCGCTGGTTTCGCCCTCGGCGACCGACGCGACAGCGATCCTGCGCCCGCCGCCACCGGGTGGTTCGCTGACCGGCTCGCGGCAGGCGAGCGCACCGCGGTCGAGCAGCTGACGGCCGCCTTCGCCCATGAGCAGCTCCGCACCCGAGGTGCCTCGTTGCTCGGGGGTGGGCAGGACGCCTTGGCCGGCGTGCCGTTCCGCAGCTTCCGCGTCCGGCTCGCCGAGACCAGTCGTCCGACCGCCGAGAAGGTGGCCAGCGGCCGGTTCACCGCCCGCGCCGTCGTCGAGTACCGGCTGGCGGTGGACGACGTGCTCGTCGGTCGCACGGCGCGCGCGACCTTCCGGCTGACGCCCCGAGGGCCGCAGCTGGTGGCGCTGACCGGGTCCGGTCAGGATCTCTGGGACCACGAGCCGGTGGACGCCGCCCGCGCCGGCGAGGTGCTGGTGCTGGGTCGTCGCGGTGATGCCCGCCTGCAGCCGCTCGCCGACGCCGCTGAGCGGGCGCGGGCAGAGGTGGCGGACTTCTGGTCCGCTCCGTGGCCCGGGACCGTGGTGGTGGTGCTCCCCTCGAGCCCCCGGCTGCTCGACCCGCTCGTCGAGACGCGCGACGGCAGCGAGCAGGTCGCCGTGACGCTGTGGCGAGCCGCCAAGCACGGCACGGTGATCCGGGTGATGTTCAACCCCGAGGTGTACGACCAGATGCCTGAGCTCGCCCGCGAGATCGTGGCGCGCCATGAGATCACCCACGTCGCCCAGGACGCGCTGCCGCGCGGGGAAGTGCCGGTGTGGCTGGTCGAGGGCATCGCCGAGTACGTCGGCTACCGGGGCACCGGATTCAGCGATGCGTGGATCGGCCGCGAGCTGCTGGCGGACGTCCGCGCGTCCGGACCCCCGACGTCCTGGCCGACCGACGCGGCCTTCGCCCTCGACGGGTCCGCCGAATCACGCGCGATCGCCTATCAGCAGGGCTGGTCGTTCTGCCGCATGGTCGCCGACCGGTACGGCGAGGACACGCTCGTGCCGTTCTACGCCGCGGTGGCGAGGGGGTCCGGCTCGGCCGACGAGCGGCTCGACCGAGCAGCCGCCCGGGTGCTGGACACCGACGCCGGCACGCTGCTGCGTCAGTGGCAGGAATGGCTGCGAGCGGCCGCGTGACGCCGCGGGGCGCCGCGCTCGGAGCCCTCGTGCTGCTCGGGGTCGCGCTGGTGGTGACCTTCTGGGCGCTCATCCCGTGGGGGGCTGCCCACGACGCCACGGGCAGCGTGACGCCGGACGTGGCAGGCGACTTCACCGCCGGCGAGATCGCGGTCGGCGACCGGCTGGCGCGCCTGCTGCTGGTGCCGGGACTCACCTCGCTCGGCGTCGGTCTGGCGCTCACCGTCGCCCTGGGACTGACGCCGTGGGGTGCGCGGCTCGTCGGCCGCCGTCGCCAAGCCGCTGGGCGGTGGATGGTTCTGGCAGGTCACCCTCGGTGGCCTGGTGCTGCTCCTGGTCGTCCGCCTGGTCACGCTGCCGTTCGGCGCGTGGGCGGAGTCGGTGCGACGCGACGAGGGCCTGTCGACGCGCACCTGGGGCGTCGTGGCTGCTCGACGTCGCCAAGGGCTTCGGGGTCGGCGCGGTGCTGACCCTGCTGGCGCTCGCGGCGCTGGTGGGCCTGGCGCGACGCTGGCCGGACTGGTGGTGGGCGGCCGGCGCCGCCGGTGCCGCCGTCCTGGTCGTGGCCGTCTCGTTCGCCTACCCGCTGGTGGTCGAGCCGCTGTTCAACAAGTTCACCCCGATGCCGGACGGGGAGCTGCGCACGAGCCTGATGGCGCTGGCCGAGCGCGACGGCGTCCCGGTGGACGACGTGCTCGTCGCGGACGCGAGTCGACGCACGACCACCTTGAACGCCTACGTGTCCGGATTCGGCAGCAGCCGCCGGATCGTCGTGTACGACACCCTGCTCGACCAGGCGCCCGCATCCGAGGTCGAGTCGGTGGTCGCGCACGAGCTCGGCCACGTCAAGGAGCGCGACGTCTGGGGCGGCACCGCGATCGGGGCCCTGGGGGCGGCGTTCGCGATCGTGCTGCTGTTCCTGTTGGCCGGTTGGCTGCCGCTCGAGCGCCTGACCGGTGCCGACGGGGTCGGAGACGGGCGGGTGATCGCCTTCCTGCTCGCCTTCGTCGCGGTGGTGTCGTTCGTGTCGACCCCGATGCAGAGCGCCGCCAGCCGTCAGGTCGAAGCGCGCGCGGACGTGCACGCCCTCGACCTGACGGCCGACCCGCAGTCGTTCGCCGAGATGCAGCGACGCCTGGCGCTGGCGTCCAAGTCGGACGTGACGCCGAACCCCTGGGTGTACCGGTGGTTCGGAACGCATCCGACGGCAGCGGCGCGGTTGGCCACGGCCCGCGCGTGGGCGGCAGAGAACGGCACCGCCGTCCCGGCACCGCTGGCGCCGGAGGACAGCCGATGACGCGGGTGCTCGTCGTCACGAACGACTTCCCCCCTCGTCCCGGCGGCATCCAGACGTTCGTCCACGAGCTGCTGCGGCGGTTCGATCCGGCCGACGTGGTGGTCTATGCCTCCCGGTGGAAGGGGTGGGAGGAGTTCGATCGCGAGCAGCCCTTCGAGGTCGTGCGCGAGGACACGTCCGTCCTGCTGCCGACCCCGCGCGTCCGACGCCGGGCCCAGGAGCTGCTTCGGTCGCGCGGCTGCGACGCCGTGCTGTTCGGCGCCGCCGCGCCGCTGGGCCTGCTCGGACCGGCGCTGCGGGACGCGGGGGCGTCCCGGATCGTCGCACTCACCCACGGTCACGAGGCCGGCTGGGCGCAGCTGCCCGCCGCCAGGCAGATGCTGCGGCGGATCGGCGACGGCGTCGACGTGGTCACCTACCTCGGCGAGTACACCAGGCGTCGGATCGGGCCGGCGCTCACGCCTGCGGCCGCGGCCCGGATGGTGCGGCTCACGCCCGGCGTGGATGCGGAGCTGTTTCGACCCGACGCCGACGGCGCAGTCCGATCCGCGCGCGCTACGGGCTGGGGGAGCGGCCGGTGGTGGTGTGCGTGTCGCGCCTCATGCGCGCAAGGGCCAGGACACGCTGATCAGCGCGTTCCCTGCGCTGAAGCGGCGGGTTCCGGACGCCGCGCTGCTGCTGGTGGGCGGCGGGCCCTACCGCAAGAAGCTGCAGGAGATGGCGGCGGCGTCCAGCTGGGGCGACGACATCGTGCTGACCGGATCTGTGCCGTGGGCCGAGCTTCCGGCGCACTACGCGGCTGGCGACGTCTTCGCGATGCCGTGCCGCACGCGACGACGGGGCCTGGACGTCGAGGGGCTCGGGATCGTGTACCTCGAGGCGTCCGCCACGGGTCTGCCGGTGGTGGCCGGCGACTCCGGTGGCGCCCCCGATGCCGTGCGGCCGGGGGAGACGGGCTGGGTGGTCCCGGCCGGGCCAGGTGCGGCGGCGGAGGTCGTCGACCGGCTGGTCACCGTGCTGGAGGACGACGAGCTGCGCCGACGGACGGGTGAGGCCGGACGCGAGTGGGTGCAGCAGGAGTGGTCGTGGGAGCAGCAGGTGGAGCGGCTGCGGGGGCTTGTTGGGCTAGGGCAGCTCGTGGCCGACAGGCGTGGCGTGGTCAGACCTCGAGCAGGTCGCGGGCTGGTCCTGTGCTCCGCGTCGATCTCTGTCGCAGGTGCTCGCTGGAACATGCCCTGTCGACGTGAGTCGCCGATGGCGAAGACGACCGTCACGATGATCACCGCGGCGATGGCCGCCGACGATCGAGGCCCGTACTCGACTGCTGAGGCGCCCTCGATCGCGATCACGATGGTCGCATGCTGCGATCGAGCCGTCTCCACCGCAGACACCTCTCATGACGATGAAGCGGGTGGACCGGCTCGTCGCCGGCTCACCCCGCTTCACTGATCGTGATCGGGCTGCACGGTCGAGCAGGCGTCGCCGATGCCGCTGGTGCCGTGCCGCCTCGTCTTCGATGCCGTCACAGGTCTCCTGGAAGCCGCCCTTGACGAACTTGCCGACCGCGAAGACGAGCAGGACGATGATGGCCGCGATGGCGGCGACGAGGAGGCCGTACTCAACGGCGGAGGCGCCCTCGTCGGTGTTGCGGGTCTGGATCTGGCGGACAAAGCGAATCATGTGGATGTTCCTTCCGTGGCCTTTGAAGTGCCGTAGTCCCCGAGCTACTCGGTTCGTCCGGGCCCCCCTTCAGGCCCCGGTCCGACAAGGATGAGGGTGAGGCACGCTCGGAGGTATCGGCTGCCAGTTCGGCAAACCCTGGACGTTCGGATGACCCCCAAATGGGTGATACGCCGTAACTTTCGGCTACGGAGCGCTTTCGCCCGCCCCTCAGCGATCGACCTCGGGCGGCTCGATGAGCCCCTGCTTGAGCGCCGCCATGATCGCCTGGGCCCGGTTTCCCGCCCCGAGCTTCTCGTAGAGCTTGGAGATGTGGGTCTTGGTCGTCGAGTCGCTGATGAAGAGCCGACGCGAGATCTGCGCGACGCCGAGCCCCTCGGCCAGCAGGTCGAGCACCTCCTTCTCCCGGGGCGAGAGCTGAGGGCCGGAGGGTGACATCCGCCGGCGCATGGCATCGGCGAGGTCCGGGGCGGTGAAGGAGCGGGGCGAACGAGCCGCGTGCCGGGCGGCGATGACGACGTCCTCGGCGGGCGCGTCCTTCGGCACGAAGGCCGAGGCGCCGGCGTCGAGGGCACCGAAGAGCTGGTCGTCACCGGCGTACATCGTGAGGACGACGATCCCGAGGTCGGCGTTCGCCGCCCGAGCAGCCTTCACCGCGTCGAGTCCGCTGCCGTCCGGGAGCCGGACGTCGAAGATGACGACGTCCGGCTCCAGGCTGGCGAGAAGCTCTCCCGCTTCGGCCACCGAGCTGGCCTCGCCCACCACCTCGAAGTCTCCGGCCCGGTCGAAGGCCCGACCGAGGCCCTCTCGGATCAGCTGATGGTCGTCAACGAGCAGCACGCGAATCGTCATGCGCCACCACCCCCTCCGCCCCGGCGTGCTGGACGACCACCGAGGTGCCTCCGCCCGGCCGGCCAGAGACGCTCAACACGCAGGACGCGCGCTGTGCGCGCTCGGACATGATGGCCATCCCGAAGCTGTCCTCTCGGCCGGGAACAATCCCTCGACCGTCGTCCTCGATGCGAAGGTACACATCAGGGGCGTCCACCAGGCAGGTGACCCAGAGGTTCTGAGCCCGGGCGTGCTTGCGGGCGTTGGCGATGGCCTCCTGGGCGATCCGGAACAGCTCGGACTCCACATGTACTGCGCAGGCGACGTGGAGCCTCGGACAGCTCGAGGTGCACGGTGATGCCCGAGGTCGCACCGACGTGCCGGGCGTGCTCGGCGAGGGCCGACGTCAGGCTCACGCCCGGGCCGATCTCGCGTCGCAGGTCGAAGATCGAGAAGCGGAGCTCGGTGACGATCCGCGTGAGCTCCGCCCGGAGCTGCTGGAGCTGTGGCTTGGCGTCAGGCGCAGCCCTGGCCGTCAGGTCGTCGATCAGGTAGCCGAGGGAGGCGACCTCCTGTGCGATGCCGTCGTGGATCTCGCGTGCCACACGCTGGCGTTCCTCGGTGGCGGCCAGGCTCCGTACCTCGTCGAAGAGCAGGGACGCGTCGATCCGCACGGCATCGACATCGGCGAGCCTCTGCAGCTGGACCATGGACGGCTCGTCCCAGCCACGTCCTCGGCGCTCCAGCGCCACCAGGCCCACGGTCGTGTCCTGGACGCGGAGGGGAGCCACGACGGCCGACATGCTGGGGTCGGCGGTGAAGCCGCGTGAGGCGCTCTGCGCCACGCCGCTGTGCAACGGCACGGGTCCAGACCGTCCGTGCGTCGAGGTCGGGGTCGATGGCGGCCTCGCCGGGCGGCCAGGCCGCCAGCATCACGGGCACCCCACCCTCGTGGTAGCCGAAGACCCAGCCTCGATCAGCACCGACATCCTTGTGGAGGCGGTCCAGGAGCCCCCCGCGATCGAGATGGCGTCCAGGCCTCCGGAGAGCTCGCGGGAGACGTCGCGCAGCTGGATCAGCAACCGCGTGGCCTCGAGGTAGCTCTGGTCATCGTTCGGACGTGGAGTCTGCACGCGCCGCAGCCACGCGGCAAGCAGCCCGAAGGCGAGGGCCAACAGGGTCCACTGGGTGATGTCGACCAGGTACTCGGTCCCCGCCAGACCGTCGGGGATCACCAGGCCCCGGCTCATGAGGACGAGCCCGGTCGCGCCCGACGTGATGACGGCCAGCGACCATCCTCCGATCAGCCCCGCGGAGAGGCTGGGGACGACCAGGTACGGCAGCAGGGCAGGCTCGTAGGGGTCGGAGGCAGCCACGAGCAGCGCGGCGACGACAGGCCTCGGCGAGCGGTCGCCATCGCCGCAGAGAGGCGTTGTCCACCGGCAGCACGGCGACGACGGCGAGCGGTACGAGGAGCAGCAGCTGCCAGGGCCGGCCCTCGAGGCCGCCGGTGACGGCGGACACCATGAAGACGAGCACCAGGGCGGTGACCCGGGCACCGATCTCGACGCGCATGTAGTCGAGCTGTCCCAGGCGGCGGTCGCGCGTCACGGGTCAAGGATGGCGCACCCGGGCCGGGAGGGGTGACCGCATCGCCCGGTTCGTCCGAACTGGTGGAGATCTCGTCAAGAAACCACCAAGGGGCCCTCCGCTGTGCTCCAATGCTGAGCATGTCTGATGAGCTCTATTCCCTCGGACGATGTCCTCGCGGCGACCGACCGCCGCCTCGAGGCTGGACTGTCCGCCGCCGCGAGAGTGACGCCAACCGGGTTCCACCCGCTTGACACCTACCTGAGCGGGGGACTGCGCGCCGGCGAGCTCACCCTGCTCGGTGGCCCCCAGGGCCTCGGCAAGACCACCATGGCGCTGCAGATCCTGCGGAACGTCGTGGTCAGCGGCGGCACCGGCATCTACTTCTCCTTCGAGCACGACCCGGCGACCGTCCTCGAGCGGTTCATCTCCATCGAGGCTGCCTCGCGCTACGGCATCGACGCCGTGCCGCTGAGGCGCATCCGCGAGGCCATGGAGAGCCTCGACGGGCACTCGGGCGGGCTCGTGGACCGTCTGACGAACACCCCCGGTGGGGCCGAGGCCGTCGATGCCGTCTCGCGGTACGCGAACCGGCTGCACATCCACCGGGCCAGCGGCGGTGTCACCGATCTCCGGGCGATTCGCAGCCTGGTCGACCAGGTGATCACCGAGACCGGGACCGCGCCGGTCGTCGTCGTCGACTACCTGCAGAAGGTGCCGGTGCTCGAGCACCACCTCTCTGAGGAGGACCGCATCACGACGGTGGCCCAGGGGCTGAAGGACCTCGCCCTCGAGCGCGAGGTGGCGATGTTCGCGGTCGTGGCGTCCGACAAGGAGGGCATCGCGAGCGGTCGGCGCATGCGGGTGCACCACCTGCGCGGAGCCGCAGCTCTCGCCTACGAGGCGGACGTGGTGCTGGTCATCAACGACAAGTACGACGTCGTGGCGCGGCACCACCTGGTGTTCGACGTGGGCAATGCCGAGCGCTTCCGTGACTATGCCGTGATCACCATCGAGAAGAACCGCACCGGCATCGACCGCGTGGATCTGGAGTTCCGCAAGCGCTTCGAGCAAGGTCGCTTCGAGACCGAGGGCGCCCCGGTGGGTGAGCAGCTGGTCGACGAGCGGGTCTTCGTCGAGTAGCGCCAGCTCAGTCGGCCCGCAGGTACTCCTCGAGGTCGAGATGGCGGGCAAGGGCCCTCGCGAGGGTGCGGATGTCCACGGCTTGTCGGAGCAGCGGAGCCGCCTCCTCGGCGAGACCGGCCAACGCCCCAAGGGATGCCTCGGTGAACGGCTCTGCCCGGTCCCGTGACAGCAGAAGGACCCCGCGGACGTCGGCGACGGGCACGGCCATCAGATGGGTCCGGCTGGCCAGCGGGGCTCCTCGAAGGTCGTGACGCGCCACGTCGCTGTCCTCGATGATGACGCCTTTGCCGGCGTTGGCGATGTTGGCGATGAGCCAGGACTCCTCGGTCAGCTGCAGTCGGAACTCCAGCGGTCGCAGCCCGACGCCTCCGGCCACGCGCCACAGCGACTCGTCCGGGACCAGCAAGGCACCGGCCTCGGCATGGGTCCGGAGCACCGCGTCCTCGACGATGACGGTCGCAGTCTCCTCGAGGGTGAAGTACCCGTCGACGTCAGTCGAGCAGCTGTCGGACGACGTCGCCAGGGGCTGTGACCTCCGGGCGCCTGGGTGGCGGTGACTTCGGTGGCGCCGTCGGGGGGATGGGGGCACTTCGGGCCGGCGCAGCAGGTGAGCGGGGGTCGAGGCGGAGCGTCGGCGGCTCCTTGAGGACCTCCACCGGTGCCGCCGCCAGATCGTCCGCCGACGTCGCTTCGGTGGTGTCGACCTTTCGGCGTCGCCGCGGGGCGTGTGCGCGGGTACCGGCGGGCACGGCCGCAGGTTTGGGCTCGGGGACCGGCTCGGGCTCGGGGACCGGCTCGGGCTCGGGGACCGGTGCCGGTTCAGGCTCGGGGACCGGCTCCGGCTCAGGCTCGGGGACCGGCTCGGCTCAGGCTCGGGGACCGGCTCGGGCTCGGGCTCGGAGATGAGGAAGTCCGGGTCCGGGATGACCGGGAGGTCGGGGACGTCCTCGAGCAAGGGCGACGCGTCCCGCACCGACTCGAACGCGGTCGGGGGGACGATCTCAGGCTCGGGGAGTGCTTCGGCGGGGGCGCTCTCCGGTGCTCGGGGTGCAGGCGGTGTCCGGGGATGGCGCAGGACGGCGTCCGCGGCCGCCTGAAGCTTCTCCGAGCTCAAGGGGAGCGAGAGCAGGTCTACGCCCGGCATCACAGCGAAGGCCTCATCGGACCAGCCGGGGTCGGCCCCAGTGACCAGGACGACGGGAACCCAGCGGCCCCGCGCCCGAAGGTCGCCCACCAGCCGAAGAGCGGTGCTCGGGGCTGCCGAGATCGAGCATCAGGGCGTCGACATCGGCATCGGCCCCGGACTCGATCCACTCCTCGAGATCGAAGGAACGCACCTCGACGATGTCGTGCGTCGGTGGCGGTCAATGCCATGGACATGACCGGGTTGCGCGAGACGAGCGCCAGCCGCGCCATCGGCTACTGCCCGGCGATGAAGGCGTCGTAGATCGTGATGGCGGCCGGCCCGAGGACGACGATGAACAGCACCGGAAGGATGCAGAAGATCAGCGGGAAGAGGATCTTGACCGGCACCTTCTGGGCCATCTCCTCGGCTCGCTGGGAGCGCTTGACGCGCATCTCCTTGGCCTGCACCCGCAGCACGTTGGCGATCGGGATGCCGAAGGCGTCCGCCTGCACCATGGCAGTCACGAAGCTCCGCAGCTCCTCGACGTCGGTGCGGTCGCCGAGGGCACGTATGGCCTCCGAGCGTCCGAGGCCGATCTGCATCTCCTGCAGGACGCGGAAGAACTCGTCGGCCAGAGGGCCTTCGGTGTTGCGTGCCACCTGGGAGACCGCCGCGTCGAAGGCGAGGCCCGCCTCGACGCTGATGGTCAGCAGGTCGAGGGCGTCGGGGAGGTCCTTGCGGATCTGGTCGCTGCGGTTGTACGCCGTCTGGTGGAGCACCATGTTCGGGGCGTAGTAGCCCAGCAGCGTGCCACCCACCGCCAGCCCGATCGCCGGAAGCGGCCCCCCGAGCACCGCCCCGAGCAGCAGACCGAGGACGAGCCCCGCGAACAGCCCGAGCACCTTGAAGGCGATGATCCGGTCGACGTCCCACTTGGGGGGGTTGCCCGCGAGATCGAGCTTGTGCCTGATGCGCTCGGCCTGGTCGGCGGGTGTGAACCGGCGCCCGAAGCTGGTGAGGTTCTGCAGCGCGGGGTCGGTGACGCGCGTCGTTGAAGGGCTGGTCGAGCTCGGCCTGCATGGACGTCGGGCGAGGTCTGGATCGCCTGGACCGCAGCCAGCGAACGGTTGACGGCCTGACGCTCGGTGGTGATGGCGCCGACGGTGGAGAGCAGCACGGCGATGGCGACGAAGATCGCCAGCAGGCCGAGGGCCAGCATCAGCTCGGCGGGCATGTCACACCTCCACCTTGACGACCTTGCGGAGCCAGAGCGCACCCACGATCAGGAGGATGAGGCCCATGCCCAACATGATCCAACCTAGGACATTCTGGACCATTGGGAGAAGGTAGTCCGGCCGGGCCAGGAGCAGGTAGAGGGCGAAGACGATCGGGAGCCCCCCCAGGATCCAGGCCGACAGCCGTCCCTCGGCGGACAGCACCTGCACCTGGCGACGCAGACGCTCGCGCTCCCGCAGTGTGGCCGCGACGGTCGTCAGCACCTCGGCCAGGTTGCCGCCGACCTCACGCTGGATGCGGATGGCCATGACCACCCACGCGAAGTCGACGCTGCCCATGCGGTCGGCGATGCCTTGCAGGGCATCCTCGAGATCGACACCGAGCCGGGTCTCGACCATCGCACGGTTGAACTCGGTCGAGATCGGCGGGTTGGCCTCGCGGACGACCGTGTCCACCGCCTGCGGCATCGAGTACCCGGCCGCGAGGCTGCCGGCCAACAGCTGCAGGGTGTCGGGCAGCGCGGCCATGAACGCCTTCTGGCGCTTTGACTCCTTGACCGACAGGTACGATCCAGGGGGCAAGGAAGCCCGCGAGCATGCCGAGGGCTGTCGGGAGCAGCCGCCCGCTGAAGAGCAGCAGCATGAGGAGACCGGATCCGATCGTCAGACCCACGTGAATGAGCATCCACTCCGCCGGGCGCAGCGGCACCGCAGCGGCATCCAGCTTGTCGCCGATCGCCGACTCGAAGTCGCGTTTGGTGACCACCCGGTCAGCGAACTCAACCGCGCTGCGCGCCACCTGGGTGTCGCCCAGGACGGTGGTCTCCTGCTCCTTGACCGGCTGGCCCCCGCTGAGGGTGTAGATCGACAGCCGTCGCCGGACGCCCGCGAGTGCCGCTGGTCTCTCGGTCTGTTGCCGCGGAGATGGACACGTAGAGGACGATGACCATGGCGAGGAAGACGCCGCCGATCGCCACCCAGATCAGGTTGTCCGCGACGACGGCAAGTGGCCCCGGTTCTGGTGCTGGAGGAAGATCCTGGGCGCGGTCGACCGCCTGCTGCTGGAGGTCGGCGAGGGTGACGAAGGTCGAGTCGGTCACGATCTCGTCGCCCACCGGGATGGACACGGAGATCGTCCCCGAGGTCGCGGTGAAGTCCTCGGGCACATCCGAGGTGAGCACGTAGCGGTTGCTGATGCTGGCCGCAGCGGCATCGAAGGCCTCGGCCAGGGCGACCGCATCCTCGGCCTTCGCCACGGTGCCGTTGCTGGCATCGGCGATGGCCGCGAGGGCATCGACCTGGCTCGGTGCTCTGACCGAAGGAGACCACGTCGAACCGCGCGCGACTGTCCTCGACGGCCGCTACCGCGTCGTCAAGGGTCGCCGTGCTGCCTCGGTCGGCCCCGTCGGAGAGGACCAGGGCACTCGCCACGTCGTAGGTGGCGAGCTGCTCCGCGGCGAGCGTGACGCCGTCGTACAGCAGGGTCTTGGGGGCAGTTGTCAGCTGGTCGATCGCCGCGTCCACCTGCGCATGCTCAGTGGTGGGCTCGACGACGACGCGGGCCTCGCTGTCGAACGTGATCAGCCCGACGGCGACGTCGTCCGGGATCGCTGCCACGAAGTCCGACGCGGCAGCCTGGGCGGCCGTCAGCTTCTCACCGGCCATCGAGTCGCTGGTGTCCATGACGAGCATGGCGGTCTGCTCGATGTCGCTGCTCTCGGAGATCGCCTCGACGCGGACATCGAGCGGGATGCCCTCGACGGATGCGGTGACATCCCGTTCGTCGACGCCTGTCCCGACAGGAACTCCGTTGAGGGAGACAACGATCGCAAGCTCGCCGGGTGAGCCTTGAACCTCCTCGATCGTCGCGGAGGTGTCCGCGAGTGCGAGGGCAGGGGTCAGGGCCAGCACCGCTAGGGCGCCGGCGAGACCGGTCGCGAGGCGCCTCACGGTCAACGTCCCGCGAACTTCTCGAAGGCAAACATCGTCGGGTCGACGTGCACGCCGCTGGCGGCGAGCTTGTCGAGGAACTTGGGGCGCAGCCCGGTCGACTTCAGCGACCCCAGGGACCGCCCGTTCTCGTCGAACCCGGCTCCGTGGTCGAAGAGGAAGAGGTCCTGGAGAGTGATGACGTCCCCCTCCATGCCCACGACCTCGGTGACGTGCGTGATGTGGCGCGTGCCGTCCTTGAACCGGGTCTGCTGCACGACCAGGTCGATGGCGCTCGACACCTGCTCGCGGATGGCTCGCACCGGAAGGTCGACGCCGGCCATGAGCACCATGGTCTCGACACGTGCGAGGACATCTCGTGGCGAGTTCGCGTGGACGGTGCAGATCGACCCGTCGTGACCGGTGTTCATCGCCTGCAGCATGTCGAGCGCGGCGGCGTCGCGGACCTCACCGACGACGATGCGGTCGGGGCGCATGCGCAGGGCGTTGCGAACCAGGTCTCGGACCTTGACCTCGCCGCGACCCTCGATGTTGGGCGGACGAGCCTCAAGCCGTAGGACGTGGTCCTGGTGCAGCTGGAGCTCCGCTGCGTCCTCGATCGTGACGATCCGCTCATCCTCGGGAATGAAGGTCGAGAGCACGTTGAGCGTCGTGGTCTTGCCGGCACCGGTGCCGCCGGAGACGAGGATGTTCAGCTTTCCTCGCACACAGGCGTCGAGGAACTCGGCCACCGTGCGACTCAGCGTCCCGAAGCCGATGAGGTCTTCGATGCTGTACGGGTCGGCGGCGAACTTGCGCACGGTCAGCAGGGAGCCGTCGAGTGCCAACGGCGGCACGACGGCGTTGACGCGGCTGCCGTCAGGGAGCCGGGCGTCGACCATCGGGCTCGACTCATCCACACGGCGTCCCACCCGCGCGACGATCTTGTCGATCGTCCGACGCAGGTGGTTCTCGTCGGCGAACTCACCCTCGGTCTTGTACAGGCGTCCGGCGCGCTCGATCCAGACGTCGGTGTGGCCGTTGACCATGACCTCGGTGATGTCCGGGTCCCGCAGGTACGGCTCGAGCGGTCCGTACCCCAGGATGTCGTCGGCGATCTCCTGCGCGATGCGCGCCCGGTCCGCCGTCGTGAGGGGGGTGTCTTCTGCGCTGAGTACCTCCTGCAGCGACTGCCGCACCTTCTGCTCGAGCTCGCTCTGAGTCTGGCGCGAGTCGTAGAGCTTCGGACCGAGGCTGTCGAGCAGAGCCTGGTGCACCTGGCGCTTCAGATCAGCGAAGGGGTCGTTCGACTTGCGCTTCGACGTGGGCTTGCCGGTGAGCGTGTCGGCCTCGTCGGCAGTGGTCGCGGTGGGCGCCTTCTGTCGGCGGGCTTCAGCGAGACGGTCGGCCAGGCTCATGAGGTCTTCGCCTTCCTGCGAAGGAGCCCGCGGCGGTCGTTGCGGAGCTCGGGCGGGATCGAGGACTCGGCGGTGTGCGGTACGAGCACGTACTTCTCGGCGAACTGGCGGATGGCGATGCTGACCGCGTGCTTGGGGTCGTCGTAAATGATCGGCACACCGCGGTTGATAGCTGCCGGAACGTCGCGCGAGCTGGGGATCTGGACCGAGATCGGGACGCGCAGCGTCTTCTCCACCTCGTTGAGGGCCAACCCGACCTTGGAGTCGGAGCGGTTGAGGATCACTGCCCACTTCTCTCGCGGGAAGTTGATCTCCTCCAGCGTCTCGAGCGTCAGCTTGAGGTTCTTGAGCGCGGGGATGTCGAGCGTGGCGATCAGCGCGATGAGGTCGCTCTGGTCGAGTGCCTCGAGCACCTGTTCGTCGAACGCAGGGGGAGTGTCGACCACGACGTAGTCGAACTTCTCCTTCAGGATCGTCAGAATCTGGCCAACGATGTCGGCGGTGATCCCACGGTTCGAACCCGGGTCGAGCGGCGCCACGAGCGTGGACAGGTTGGGAATGTTCGCGTGCGGAGTGAGCAGCGACTCGACCGCGGCGACATCGAGCTGGTCGCCGAGGTTCACCGCATCGGCGATGGTGTGCGCGGGGAAGAGCTGCAGCGCAATCGCGACGTCCCCGAAGGACAGATCGAGGTCGACCAAGCAGACGCTGTTGCGTCCGTGCTCGGTCAGCGCGACGGCAAGATTCGTCGACAGCGTGGTCTTGCCGCACCCGCCCTTGGCGGAGAAGACCGTGACGAGCGTGCCACGATCCTCGTCGTCCGCTGGTGATGCCGCACCCGGGACCGTCTCGCGCAGGGAGTGTGCAAGCTCCTTGACCCGACGGACCGCCGCATTGATGCCGGCCAGGTCGCGCTCCTCGCACACCTCGCGGACACCCGCCCGCAGGGCGTCGGCCAGGACCGAGGTGTCGACGCGACGGCGGACGACGACGACCCCGAGGCTGGGCCTGGTGACCCGCATCCGGTTGGCCAGATCGAGAGCGCTCTCGAGGTCGACCGACGACCCGACCACCACTGTGTCCTCGCCAAGATGTGTGTCGAGGTGGCGACGGAGCGCGTCCAGTGTCGGGAGAGCCACCACGTCGGCGCCGAGCGCCGAGCGGAGGGTCTCCGCCCCGTTCTGGTCGTAGTCCAGGATTGCGGTCATCAGCGGAACAGGTTCTGTGGGTTGGTCGGGCGACCGGCGTTCACCTTGGCGTCCGCACCACGAAGTCCGAAGTACAGTTCGCCGACAGTCTGCGCGCTGATGATGCGCTGTGCCTCCTGCTGGTCGACGGCGAGCGTCAGGACCGTGCGAGGAACCTCCTCGGTGGTCTGCTCGCCGCCCTCTCGACGTCGTGGTCTGCGTCGTCACGCGTGGTCGTGCCGACACCGATCACCTGTACCTCGGGCAGCAGCACCTGCGTGAACTCAGATGCTCCGTCGGTTCCACCTGAGACGGTGGCGAAGATGGTGACGTCGGACCCCGGTGCGACGAAGCCCGCGACGCGCTCAGGGTCACCGAGCTGCACCGAGATGGCGAGCAGGCCGTCGGGGACAGACAGCGTCGACGTGGTACCTGGCGCGCCGAACATCTGCGCCAGGATCTGCTGACCCTCGAAGACAGGTGTCAGCGCAACCTGGTCGGCGATGATGTCGATGTTCGCGAGCGCACCGGTCGCAGTCGCCGACTGGGGCAGCTCCTACGAGCTCGAAGGCACCGTTGGCGGAGGCCTCGGACGCGGTGGTCCCCGCGGCCACGTCCGACGTGGCGACGAGCACCTGCACGAGCGTGGCGTCGCCGTACGCGTCGTCCTCCACGTTCTGTCACGTACACGAAGATGAGCACCGTGCCGAGCGCGGCGACCACCAGAGCGGCGATGAGCAGAAGTGTTCTACGTCCCATAGGTCCTTCTATCGGAGTGTGTGGCCCGCGGTTGAGGGAACAAGACGGACAAAATCGAAACCGTGCACGATCCTGTGCGGTGTCGAGCGTTGACTCGCATCACGTCCCCGGGGCCTGTCCGGCGGCTACTGCCGCTCAGTGCGCATCGTGCCATGCCGCCCCGTCGGATTCGCGCAGGCCCTTCCCTTCACGCCTCTAGTTCTCACGGTCTAGACATATCGAACTAGGCGTCTCACCCACCTGCGACGGTCAGCACGACGTGCGCGCGGACGTGCGGGTGGTCCCACGCACGCGCCGTGCTGATCAGGTGCAGTGCGCACACGGCCAGCACCGGGACCGCAGCCAGTGGCGGCACCCACCAGACACCGGTGAGGGCCAGGCCGCCGAAGAACAGGCTCACCAGGGTGGTGACGACGGCGAAGCGGATGGACTGCATCGCCATGACCCCCGGCGTCGCCGGGGTGTCCCGGGGACCACGCAGCTCTGCTCGATAGGGATGCTGCAGAGAGGCTCGCATCCCGATGACGACGACGATTGCCGCGCACGTCAGTGCGGAGGTCAGAGCGGCCGTGACCTCGGCCGCGCTGGCCGGGGCGTCCGCCCGCAGAGAGCCACCGATCAACGCCGACATCACGGCCCCCACCGCGACCTCGCGCGAACACGATGACCTTGGAGGCGAAGGCGAACGAAGCCCACCGCGGCAAGGTGGCGAGCCACAGGGCACCGGCGGAGTCCAGGGTGAATGCGTTGATGCCGAAGAGCAGCCCGGCACCGGCCGCGATGAGGCCAGGGACCAGGATCAGCGACTGCCACGACATGCCAGCGAGAGCGGCAACGGCCGCCGGGACCAGCATGAGGACGAGCACCCCGCGCCTCAAGGGTATGGAACGCCACACGCTGGCGTGGTCGACAGCGAGCAGCGTGAGCAGGGGGTGGGTGTGGTGCGGACGGCGGGGAATGGCGCGAGAGCTGGTCTGGTCCGCGTGGTCGCCAGGACGTCGCAATGCCCAGGCCGTGGCCAACTCACCCAGCCGTAGTGCCCCGTAGGCCAGGGCTGTCATCACGACTAGCACTGTCAGCCAGGCCAGGTACTTGCCGTTGTACCCGTCGTAGACGCTGACCAGGACTCGCTGCGTCGGCGAGTGGTCGAGCACCCAGAGGACCCGATCGGACCAGAAGATGGCGAGCAGGCCCGCGGCGCACACCCCTGCCAGGACATTGGTCCCGATGCGCCCCCTTCGTGACTGTCGGAAGCCCACCACCAGCCAACCGATCGCGTGACCGGCCACCGTGGCCACTCCGATGAAGCCACCGACGATCAACAAGGAACGCGCAGTAGGTCCCCAGCTGATCGGTCCCGCGGCGAAGCTGGTGACCACGAAGAGTGCGATCACGTTGAGCATCCAGGCGAGGTTGGCCGGCGCCAGGATCAACGTGCTTCGGAACACGGTTGCCGGCCGCATGGGATAGGCGACGAGCTGGTCCGGCGGGTAGAGCTCGTAGCCGCCGCCGGACACCAGAGGCGCGATGATCGCGAGCAGGACGAAGCCGAGGTAGAGCGTGGGCGTGGCGAGTGCCAGGTTCACCGCCTGCTCGGTCGGCAGGTAGCTCAAGGACGTCATGCCCAGAAGGACAAGGGCGACCGGCACGACGCCGAGCGCGGCGAGCGCGATCCTCAAGGGTCTCGAACGGACCATGCGCCATCGGAGAGCCACCAGTGCACCGAGCTGGCGCGTCGGTCCGGGGACCGAGGCGAGTGACGTCATGTCAGCAGGGCCCGGTACGTGGCGGCACCGGCTTCACCGCTGAGATCCTGTGCCGGGGCAGCTGCCACAACCTTGCCGCGGCGAAGGACGACGGCCTGCTCACACGCCTGGACAGCCAGCTCGAGCAGGTGCGTCGAGACGAGAACCGCCGAACCGGTGGCACGCAGCTCGTCGGATCACGTCCATGGTGGCGTCGACGCCCAGCGGATCGACGCCGTCGAACGGCTCGTCCAGCAGCAGCACCTCCGGCTCGTGAAAGGCGGCCAGAAGAACGGACATGCGACGCCCCATGCCGTGCGAGAACCCAGCGGTGACGCGGTCGGCGACGCCGAGCAGATCGAAGCGGTCCAACAGGTCGGTGGCCCGGTCCTCCCACCCACGACCCATGCCGCGGAGCGTCGCTGCCAGCTGCAGGTGCTCCCAGGGTGTGGCTCGAGGAATCAGCCCACCGACATCGGGGCAGTAGCCGACCCGGGCGCGCGCCTGGTCGGGGTGGCGGACCGCGTCGACCCCCGCGATGGTGACGGTCCCCGTGGTCGGCGGAAGGACGCCGGCGAGCACCTTCAGGGTGGTGGACTTGCCGGCACCGTTGCGACCGACCAGCGCGACCGAGGCACGTGCCGGCACGGACAGGTCGAATCCCTCGACAGCGGTCACCGGACCGAAGGAGACCGTGAGGCCGCGGGCCTCCACCACAGCGCTCATTGACCCCCCATCGGCTCGTCGGAGCCCCCAGTTGACCCGCTGAACCGGCACTCTGCAACACCGCACCCCCTGCGGGGTCAAGACTGGGCCCAACCTTGCCGAGCACAGTGGGCGTGAGCACCACGTTGTCGTGCGCCCAGTGTGGCGCCACCCTCCGGCCCGACCAGGGGTGGTGCTCGCTGTGCTACGCCCAGGTCGAGGCCGACTTCGACCCCTTGACTGCGCCCCTCGAGGAGCTCGAGCAGCGCGAGTCGTCGGGACTGCCGGACGAGCAGGTGGGGCAGACGCTCGAGATGATCGACGAGTCGCAGTCGACTGACCTCTTGGCGCCGCTGGCTCCGCCACTGGTCGCTGAGCCCGCGCCCAGGCCTGCCTTCGCCTCGTCCGAGCCCGTGTCGGCCGCGATCGATGCCTCTGCCGCGGCTGAGGCGTCGACCGATGCGGGCCTCGACGACGTGGACGTCATGTTGTCGATGCTCGCCGCCGAGCACCGCCAGAACGACAGGTCCGCAGCCCTTGCCGAACGCATGAGCGACCGGAGTGTGCGGATGGCCGTGATGTTCGGCGGGATGGTGCTCGTCGGAGCGCTTGCCTTCTTCGGCCTCACCGCGCTGGGGCTCATCTTCTGACTCCCGATACCCTCGCAGTCGGTCCAACTCGTCCGTCCTGGGAGCGGTATGGCAGAGCGCACCTCGTCGACCATCACGGTCGATGCCCCCGCATCTGCAGTGATGGCGGAGATAGCCGACGTGGAGGCATACCCGGAGTGGACCGGCTCGGTCCGATCCGTGACGGTGCTGTCCCGCGGAGACGACGGACGACCGACCCAGGCTGAGTTCGTCCTGGACGCCGGCGTCATCAAGGACACCTACACCCTCGAGTACTCCTGGCAGGACGACCGGCAGGTGACGTGGACCCTGGTCACCGCCCAGATGCTGACGGCGATGGACGGCGCCTACCGGCTGCGCCCCCACCCGGGCGGGGGGACGGACGTCGAGTACGAGCTGACCCTCGACCTCAAGATGCCCATGATCGGACTGCTCCGCCGCAAGGCGGAGAAGGTCATCACCGACACCGCCCTCAAAGAGCTGAAGAAGCGGATCGAGGGCTGAGTGGTGGGAGGCGAACCGGGTGGCGCTGCACGCACCTTGCTCTTCACCGGCAAGGGAGGTGTCGGCAAGACGACACTGGCAGCGGCCACTGCGGCGCGGGCCGCTGCCGAGGGTCACAAGACGCTGATCCTGTCCACGGACCCCGCCCACTCGCTGGGCGACGCTTTCGACGTCGAGCTCGGAGCGGGAGCCACCGAGGTGTCGGCCGCCCTCTTCGTGCAGCAGATCGACACCCAGAAGCGTCTGCAGGAGACCTGGTCAGAGATCCAGCGCTACCTCGTGGACGCGCTGGGTGCCGCAGGCCTTGATGCGCTCCGCGCCGAGGAGCTCACGGTCATTCCCGGCGCCGAGGAGCTGTTGGCTCTGCTCGAGGTGCGGGACCAGGCATGCAGCGGACGCTGGGATCTGGTCGTCGTGGACTGTGCACCGACCGCCGAGACCTTGCGGCTGCTTGCCCTGCCGGAGGCACTCGACTGGTACCTCACCAAGGTCTTCCCCATGGAACGGCGCGTGGTCCGCGCACTCCGTCCGCTGCTTGCTCCCGCTGTCGGTCTGCCGTCCCCGCGTCCTGAGGTGTGGGAGGCGGCCGAGCGGCTGCAGGCCGAGCTCCTCGACGTGCAGCGTGTGCTGAAGGCGCCTCGGACCACGGTGCGCCTGGTTCTCACCCCTGAGTCCGTGGTGGTGGCGGAAGCCCGCCGGGCTCTGACGCAGCTGTCGCTGTACGGGTACCGCGTCGACGCCGTACTCGCCAACCGGGTCTTCGGCCCGAGCAACGACTCCTGGCGGCAAGGATGGGCGGAGGCGCAGCAGGAGCTGCTGGCCGAGGTTGCCGACTCCTTTGCTCCGCTGCCGATCCATGTGGCCCCGTACGCATCCGCTGAACCGCTGGGCAGCTCCAGCCTCCGCGACCTCGGAGAGAGGGTGTACGGGAGCGACGATCCCATTGCCGTGCGCGAGCTCGCCGAACCGCTGAGCGTCGTCGAGAGCGGGCGCGGTTACCTGCTCTCCTTGCCGCTGCCCTTGGCGGACCGCGACGCACTTGACCTGTCGAGGGTCGGTTCTGACCTGGTGGTCACCGTGTCCGGTCGCCGTCGGGTGCTGGCGCTCCCGAGCGTGCTGCGCCGCTGTGACGTGACCGGTGCGCGGCTGAGCGGCGGGAGACTGGAGGTCTCGTTCCTGCCGGACGAGCAGCTGTTCCCGCGGAACGAGGCGCACCCATGACCGACGAACCCCTCGGCAGCGCGGCGCAGGAGGCAGGTCGACTGCTCGATGCCCTCTCGTCATGGCTGGATGAACGCGGCATTCCGTCGGTGCCGATCGCAACTGGCAGCGCCGAGTGTCGCGCCTGTCCGATCTGCCTCGGGCTGTCGGCCCTGCGCGACCATCACCCGGAGGTGGTCGACCAGCTCGGACGGGCGGCCGAGGCTCTGGTCGCGGCTGTACGAGCGGCGGTAAGCGAGCATGAGGACCAGTGGGCGCGGGCGACGCGACCCGACGTCGAGCACATCGACATCGACTGAAAGGAAGCGCCGTGGGTCTCTCGGTGGGGGTGGACGTCGGCGGCACGAAGGTTGCTGCCGCGCTGCTGGACGAATCCGGGACGGTGCTGCGCCGGAGTCGTGCCGAGACGGAGTCCACCGAGTACCACGCGCTGGTCGTCGGCATCGTCGCAGCCGTTCGAGAAGTCACCAGTGACCACGAGGTGGACGCCGTGGGACTGGCGATCGCCGGCAACGTCGCCGCCGACGGCACGCACGTCCTGTTCTCACCGCACCTGCCGCTCGCCGGTGAACCGCTGGCAGCCGACCTGACGCGAGAGCTTGGGCTCTCGGTGCTCGTCGACAACGATGCGAACGCCGCTGCCTGGGCCGAGCACGTGTGTGGTGCGGGCCAGGGGAGCGCCGACATGCTGTTCGTGGCGCTGGGAACCGGACTCGGGGCGGGTCTCGTGCTCAGCGACGCGCTCTACCGTGGCCACTACGGCTTCGCCGGCGAGGCCGGGCACATCACCGTGGTCGTGGGAGGGCGGTCGTGCCCGTGCGGCAGCCGTGGCTGCTGGGAGCGGTACGCGAGCGGCACCGCGCTCGTCGCCCAGTACCTCGAGCACGGCGGTGACCCCGAGGTCGGGGGACCCGGCATCACTGCGCTGGCGCAAGTGGCCGGCGACGCCAAGGCGCTGGCTGCCGTCACCGAGGTGGGCGAGTGGCTCGGGCGCGGCCTGGCCAGCCTGGTCGCGGTCCTGGACCCCGCGGTCATCGTGGTGGGCGGTGGCGTCAGTGAGGCCGGTGACCTGCTGCTGGAGCCTGCACGTCAGCTGATGTCGGGAGAACGTGACCGGTGCCGGAAGGCGACCGCTGCCCCCGGTGCGTTGCGGCGACGCTCGGCAACGAGGCGGGCGTGGTCGGAGCCGCGTTGCTGGCGGCGCGCCACTCATCGTGACCGGTTGCTACGCACGGTAGTTGCGGGCCCCCGTCGGAGCGACCCCACCTCAAGCACTCCCCGATTCCTGCCGATGGCGGATCGGGACGGGATGCCGAGGGGCGTCCCGGCGGAGGGAGTCATGGACCGACTGCGACTGGGTCGAGACCGCGACGACGGCGCTGCCGCCGTCGAGTTCGCGTTCGTCGTTCCGATCCTGCTCTTTCTGGTGTTCGGCATCATCGAGTACGGACTGTGGTTCTCCGACTCGCTCTCGACCCGACAGGGCGTGCGCGAAGCGGCTCGGCAGGGGGTCGTCGGCGAACTTCGGGGAGACCTGCGGCGACCTGACGGGGGCCAGCGGTGATGCGAACAGCCTCAAGCTCATGTGCACGGCCCAGGACCGCATCGGGGGCATCACCGGTGACCCAGCCGTCAAGGTGATGGCGCCGGAGGGATGGGTGCGGGGCAAGCCCCTCGTGGTCTGCTCGCAGATGAAGGTCGGGATCGGCACCGGGATCATCCCCCTGCCGAACGACCGCATCGTGCTTAGCCAGGTGGAGATGTCCATCGAGAAGACCGATCCGCGCGTCACCTTCACGGGGGGTAGCGAGGCTCCGCCGACCGGTGCGAACTGGGACTGGTGTGGATGAGCCGCAAGGGCACCGCAGACCATGGGGCGGTCGCGGTCGTGACGGCCATCATGGCGGTGATGCTGTTCGTCATCGCTGCGCTGGTCGTCGATCTCGGAATCGCGCGTGACAGTCGCCGTCAGGCGCAGAACACTGCGGACGCCGCGGCGCTCGCCGCGGCGAACGCGCTCTACGCGACCACTGCTCCACGCCTGAACCAACCGGGTGACTTCCCGGCTGCAGTCGATGCGGCGAAGGCCTATGCCGCAGAGAACTACGGCACGACGGAGGCGGAGTGGTCGTCGTGCACCGCCGCCGAGCCTCTGGCGTACGTCCATCCGGGCACCGGGACCAACTGCATCAGCTTCGACGCCTTTCTCTACCCCCGCAACGTGCTGGTCGTCGTCCCTGTGCGCGAGCAGCCGAGCATCTTCGGCGGCGTGGCCGGGTACGAAGGCGTGACCATCGGCGCCCTTGCCCAGGCACGCCTCGACCCCGGAGGCGCCAGCGTCTGCTCCTTCTGCGTGCTCGGGACGGTGGACCATGACCTTCAGAACGGCAACCTCACCGTCACGGGCGGGAACCTCTGGTTCAACGGCAACGTCGACATCGGTCCGAACGGCTACGCCGGGTCTCTCGAGGGATACGTCGCCGCCGAGGACGGGACGCAGGTACTCGACGGCGGCAACGCCTACGTCGAGGGCACCGTGAAGAGCAACGGAACGAAGTTCCAGAACGGCGCCGGTCAGACCGGTCAGCCACGCATCGTCGACCCACTGGCGGCCGATGTTCTCCCATTCGCCACGCAGGAGACCCTCGCCGCCAAGGTGGACCCCTGCGCGGACGGCCCTGGCATCTACGGCGAGTACAAAAGCACACGGTCCGGCGACTGTGTGCTGCAGCCCGGACTGTACGTGTTCACGGGTGACTTCGAGCTCTCCGGCAATGCGGGACAGCTCCAGGCCAACGGCGTGACGTTCTACTTCACCTGTGGTGACGGCACTGTGCCCGAGGCCTGCGCCGAGGGTGGCGAGGAGGGTGGTGGGATCAAGCTCTCCGGCAACGGCGGCTACCTGCTGGAGGCCCCGTTGAAGAGCACGTATCCGTCTCTGCCCGAGGAGCTGTACGGGTATGCATTGGTCTATGACCGGTACAACACCGCCGACATGCTGCTGGTGGGCAACGGTGCCTCGACTGTCTCGGGCACGATCTACGGCGTCAACGCGACGCTCGACCTGCGTGGAAATGGCGGCACCGACGTACCGTTCTCGTCGTTCGTCGTGGTCAACGACGTGGCCTTCTCCGGCACCAACGCCACGCTCAACGTGGTCTTCGACGCGACCAAGAACCGTCGGCCGAGCGAGGCTGACCGCGGCCTGGTGCGTTAGTCACTCGTCGAGCGAGACGTTGCGCAGCCCGTAGTCGCACTCCGGGTCGCCCACGGCACAGGTGGACGGCTTCGAGGTCCCCGACGTCTGATAGCTGTCGTACTTCAGCCAGAGGAAGTTGTCGTTGCCGCCGGGGATCACGACGCCGGCACATTGCGGGTCGGTGGACACTTCGTCCTTGCTGTTCCACTTGTAGCCGCAGACCTTGGCACCCGAGGATCGCGCGGATCGGGTAGCGGGCGTTGTTGCCGGTGTCGACGACGCGTGTTGAGGTCGAAGACCGGCAGCGCGATGGTCTGACCGAGCAGGCCGTCCCACGCGTTGGAGATCGGGTTGCTCGACAGGTTGCCGGTGTTACCCGTCAGGCAACCGCGCTCTGCCGACAGCACTGGGGAGCCCTGGCAGGCCGCTAGCAGCAGCGCTTGCTCGGCCGCGGGATCTCCATTGGCAGAGGTCAGGTCGACGATGCTGATCTCCGCCGAGCAGCCGTTGGTCGTGTTGCTCGCCAGTACGGGGGTGCTGTTGCCGGTTCCGTCCTCCGGGCAGTCCACGGTGTACCAGTTCCCTGGCTGGTTTCCGCAGCCGGGCGCGGGGAACTCGATCCGGAGCCACCCGCCCGACGCGCGCAGGGCGTCAGCCGACGTGATGCAGATGAAGTAGGGGCGCAGTCCGGTCACGCTGCCCGGCACGCCGACCGACGCCACAGCCTCGCGCTCGGCCGCGGTCCTGGACCCTGCACCGATCATCGCCGAGAAGATCGAGTCGACCGTGCCGCCGTTGCGGTACCAGACCTCGATCCGTCGGCCGGAGTCGTCGCAGCGCACCTCGAAGCCGGTCTCGATGTTGCTCGCGCGGTTGTCGGCCGAGTAGGCGGCGGCGATGTCGTGCGCGGCGTCGACCGCGGTTGTGTCCGCGGCCACCTGCGCGCACGTGCCGCTCTCGTCGACGAGGGAGTCAGCGGCGGCCAGGGCGGCGGCGTCAGCAGCGTTCTGCAGGTTGCGCTTGCTGAGGTAGCCGGCCCCCGCGTCGACGGCGAACGCGGCGAACCCCAGGAAGATCAGGGTCATGAAGACGAGGATGAGCGCCGTGGCGCCGGCATCTCGGTCCTCGATGCTGCGCAGCCGGTCTACTTGAACTCGCATCGGTAGACCCCCTTGCCCTCGAGCGGGTAGCCGTTCGACTTGAAGTAGTACGGCGGGATGAAGAAGATCGGCGTGTACGAGCGGGCGTAGACCGTGATCGACGTGTTGTCGGGTGCGTTGTCACAGGGAACGACGGTCGCGCGTACCCCGTCGTGAAGGTGCCGCTGCCGTTGGTGGCGCATACGGTGGTGGCGCCTCGGATCACCTGCACGCTCAGGTTGCTGTTCGATGCGCCGATGCCCTTGATGGCGTCGCGGGTCTCGGTGACGATGTCACCGCAGTCGTTGGGGTTGGCCGGATCGCCCCCGATCACGGTTCCCAGCCGCGCACCTTGCCGTGCGGCGTTGGACGTCGCCAGGTTGCCGGCGAAGACCAGGCCGAAGGAGATCGCACCGAAGACGAGCGGCACGACGATGAACAGACCGATCAGCGCGAACTCGAGCGCTGACGCGCCCTCGTCGCCGCGGCTCGCCGCTCGCAGGCGAGCGATCATGGGTCCCCCTCGGTGGGCAACGTCGCCCGATCGGCCTATCAAGCGCTGTGCAGTCCAGCGCTGGTAGAAGTGTCCTCTGCCTGTGGATCCTGGGCAACGATAGTCCCCGCCTTCACCCGAAAGGAGGACACGTGCCTCGTCCGCTCCGCCTGATGACCTGGAACCTCCGATCGCTGCGCGACGACCGTGACGCGATGGTCCGGGTGCTGCGGACGTGTGCCCCAGATGTCCTGTTCGTCCAGGAGGCACCCCGGTTCCTCCGCGCGCAGTCGAAGCTGGCGGCGCTGGCGCGCGAGTCCGGGCTGGTGGTGGCGGCCGGCGGTAAGCCCGCCGCAGGGGTGGCACTGCTCACCACTCTGCGGGTCGACGTGGACGCGGCGACGAGCGTCCTGCTGCCCCGGACGAGAGGCCTGCACCAGCGGGGACTGGCCGTCGCTCGGCTGTCGGTGTCGGGGCGAACCTTCACGGCCGGGTCCCTGCACCTCGGGCTGGACGCTGACGAAAGACGGCGGCATGCCGACGACATCCTCCGCCTTCTCGCGGGGCGCGACCAGCCCTGGGTGGTGGCCGGCGACTTCAACGAGAAGGCGGATGCTCCCGCCTGGCGCGCGCTCGCGGCCGGCCACGAGGACGTGGGCGCCGAGCATGATCAGCCGACCTTCCCGGCGTCGGCCCCTCGGCGGCGGATCGACACCGTGTTGATCCCGCGGGGCTGGAAAGTGTCCGTCGTCTCACCGTCTGACATTGTGGGCGAAACGGACCTCATTGCGGCCACCGATCACCGACCGGTCGTCGTCGATGTGGTGGGCTGAACCAGCCGGTGCCGCTCGGCACCGGCCACCGCGTGCACGCACAGACTGCGGAGGGCCATGACGGAGAGCCTGGTGACGCGGATCGAGGAGATCCCGCCGCGTCTCCTGCTGCCCCACGGCGTCCCTGCCCCTCATCGGCTTCGCGTGCTCGATGCGCTCGCGCTGCCCGCGTCCGAGCCACCCTCGTGGATCGGGCTGGCGGTCGACGACGCGGACCGCTTCCACACCCTGCCTCTGGTCGACGACGCCCTTCGCCCCCGGCGGGCCCGGGCGGGAGACGGCTGGGCCACCGGTGTCGTGGCACTGGGGTCGGGCGCCGCTCGACCGCAGGAGCGAGGGTGGCGGGTCCGCGTGCTCGAGGAACCGGACGCCGCGGCGCTCGTTGGTGCGTTGACCGAGCAGCCGGTCGGATCGTCGACGCGCCAGGAGGTGATCGAGGTCGCGGACACCTACCGCGTCCGTGTGGTGTTCGAGCCCAGCAGCGTGGACGCCCCCGTGCTGCAGCCCTGGCGCCACATCGCACACTCCGACCCGGAGCTGGTCGCCGGTGGGGTGCTCGACCTCGTGTGGGAGGCCGAGGACGGCACGCACGGCCTCGCCCCCATCGTTCTGGTCGGCCTCGCTCAGGACGGCACCTCCGTCGCGGAGCAGCTGAACCGTGAGGCCACCCGACACCTGCGGGGCAAGGACACGTCGGCATCGACGCTCGCCATCGCGACGGCGTTGGGCACGGTGGTGGCGCGGGCCCACCTGGCTCTGGCCACCCCGTCGGACGCCGTGTCCCAGCCGACTCAGACCCTGGACGCGGACACGGCGTCGGTGCTCGAGCGGCGCGTCAAGGACGTGCTGTCCGAAGCGATGGTGCTCACCGACGCGTCGGTGCGGGAGATGCTCCGCAGCCACATGGACGAGCTGCGCGCCTCGTTCGCCCAGCTCGCCGAAGCGGGCGGGGCGCTGACGCTGCCACCGGTGCGCCTGGGCAGCCTCGAGCAGTTCCGCCTCGGCAGCGAGGGACGAGTCACCCTCGACCCACTGCTGGTCGTGCCGTGTCCCTCCCCGCAGCTGGCGGTGATGGATCTCGCTCAGATCTTCCGCGAGATCGCTCATGTGGCGCACGGAGCCCTGCGGCGCATGGTCAACGGGGGAGAGGACGTGCCCGCTGAGCGCGTGCCCACCTGGGTCGGGGCGGTCAGGTCGACGCTGTTCGACGCGTACCGGTCGACGCTGACCGGGGCGGGCCGGTCGGACGCTGTTCGACGAGCGGCTGCTGCGCGCCTTCGAGATCGAGGCCGAGTGCCACGCGCTGGTCTACGCGTCCCGCGAGCTGCCGACGTGGAGCGCCGTGCCTGACGCCGGCCTAGCCGAGCTGCTCGCCCCCTGGTGACGCCCGCAAGCCGGTTCAGACGACGGCGCCGTCGTCGGGGCCACCGTCGATCCGCGGACCCTCGCGCAGTCGTGAGATGAGGTAGCCGAACCCGACGAGGAACGCCAGCACGAGTCCAATCCCGGTGAGACCGTCCAGCCCCCAGCCCAGCAGCGGCAGCACGATCGCCAGCACGGGCGCTCCCAACGCACCGGCCCATGCCCAGCGCGTCCGGGAGTCGCCGCGTGGCACCGGGGCCGGCTCCGGCGGCACGAAGTGCCCGTCATCACTGTCGTCGTCCTCCTCGTCCTCTGGTGACTCGGACTCGGATTCGGGTTCGACCGAGGGGATGCGCAGGTCGTCCCACTCGGCCCAGTCGCGGTCCGGCGTCCGCCGCACCGGTGGCGGTGCCGGCGGTGGGTCGCCGGCGTCCGAGGTCTGCTCGGCCTCCGGCCACGGTGCGGCCCCGGTCTCCGGAGCGGTCAGGCGCGCGACGATGGCGTCGAACTCGGCGTCGAGCTCCTCGGGGTCGGGTCGCCCGTCGTGCGGCTCGTCGGCGGAGGGCGTCACGGCCTCCGCCCGGCCGAGGAGGGGGCAGCTGGGGTGGGGATCGACTCGTCGCCGGTGAGGCGGCGGACGAAGGCCAGGCTCTGCTCGACGATGAGCGGCGCGTCGTTGTCGAGCGTGGCCACGTGGTAGCTGTCGTGGAGGGGAACCATCGTGACGTCGGTGGCCCCCACGCGCTCGACCACCTCGACGGCGTTGCTCGGCTCGACCACGTGGTCCTCGTCGCTGGCGAAGACCAGTACCGGACAGGTCACCGACGGCAGGTCGCGGGACACGTCCGCCCAGAGCTGGGTCAGCGAGTGCAGCGCCTGCAGCGGCATGCGGTCGTAGGCGACCTCGTCCTGCCCCGGGCGTTTGATGTCGTTGCGGATGCCTGGGACGGCGGGCACCACGTGACGGAGCACGGGAAGCGCCTTCAGGGCCTGGTTGCGGGAGTGCACCGACGGGTTGACGACGGCGATGCCGGCGACCGCGTCGGGATGCTGCTGGGCGAGGCGCAGGGTGAGGGTGCCGCCCATCGACAGCCCCATGACGAAGACCTGGTCGCAGACGGCGGCGAGGTCGAGCAGCTCGCGCTCGACGGTCAGGTACCAGTCGGGCCAGCGGGTGAGGGCGAGGTCACGCCAGTCACTGCCATGTCCGGGAAGCAGGGGCAGCCGCACCGACAGTCCGACCGCCGCCAGCTGCTCCGCCCATGGCCGGAGCGAGGCAGGGGAGCCGGTGAAGCCGTGGCAGAGCAGCACTCCGGTGCTGCCGCCGTCGTGCCGGAAGGGCGCGGCGCCGGGTTGGACGGGGCGGTCTGGCACAAGATGCTCCGGTGGCCGGGGGCGGTGCCGCCGGTCGGCGGTCCACCTCGCCATCGTGACACGGTGTCCGGCGCGATGGCACCCGACCGGACGTTGCCCAGGGCAGATGCGGTCAATAGGCTGCCCTGCGGCAGGTCCGCCGCGCCCGAGGGGAGCCGTCCGGACCGGAAAGGAGACGCTTTGCTGTACTGGCTGATGAAGTACGTCCTCGTCGGTCCGTGGCTGCGTCTCCTGTTCCGACCCTGGGTACAGGGCCTCGAGAACATCCCCGAGGACGGCCCGGCGATCCTGGCCAGCAACCACCTGTCGTTCTCGGACTCGGTGTTCCTGCCCCTGATGGTCGACCGGCACATCACGTTCCTGGCCAAGAGCGACTACTTCACCGGGCGCGGCCTCAAGGGGCGGCTGACCGCCTGGTTCTTCGGTGCGGTGGGACAGGTTCCCGTCGACCGGACGGGTGGCCGCGCCAGCGAGGCGGCCATCGCCACCGGTCTGCGGGTGCTGGGCGAGGGCAAGCTGCTGGGCATCTACCCCGAGGGCACCCGGTCCCCGGACGGCAGGCTCTACCGCGGCAAGACGGGCGTGGCGCGGATGGCGCTGGAGACGCAGGTGCCGGTGATCCCGGTCGCGATGATCAACACGCGTGAGGTGCAGCCTCCCGGCAAGATCATTCCCCGGCTCGGGCGGATCGGCATCCGGATCGGCACGCCCCTGGACTTCTCGCGGTATGAGGGCATGGAGGATGACCGGTTCGTGCTCCGATCGGTGACCGACGAGCTGATGTACGAGCTCATGGAGCTCGCCGGCCAGGAGTACGTCGACGTCTACGCGTCGCGAGCGAAGACCTCACGTCCCGTGGACGCGGGTGCGGCGAGTGAGCGCACGGCAGTCACCGCAGCCTGATACGAATCACGACAGTATTCTGCGGCTCTACTACGATTTTCGTAGTCGAAACTGCTGTGCGGAGCGCGTGACCGTTCTACGGTGACGACCATCGTCGAGCGCAGGAGGCCCGCATGGCCAGCACCACCACCAGTGACGTGAGCGTCGCCCACGAGCTGCCGAACATCGTCACCGAGCTGCCGGGCCCCAAGAGCCGCGAGTGGTTCGAGCGGTCCGACAAGCACATCACCGGCACCATGGCCGACCACACGATCGTGCCGTTCGTGGAGGCGTCCAAGCGCGGGTCGCTGATCGTCGACGTCGACGGCAACACTTTCGCCGACCACATGTCGGCCTGGGGTGCGTCTCCGTTCGGGCCAACGCCGCCGCGGGTCAAGCGGGCGATGGACGAGGCCTGGGACCGCCACGGCATGCAGATCAGCGGGTGGATCCAGAACACTCCGGTGCTCGAGCTGACCGAGGTTCTCGGTGAGATCGCGCCTGGCCGCATCACGCGGACCGAGTACTCGGTCACCGGCACACTCGCCGTCGAGGGTGCGGTCAAGCTGATGCGTGAGGCCACGGGGCGTCCGATGATCCTCACCTTCGGTGGGCAGTACCACGGAGAGTCGACGTACCTGACGGCGGTGACGAGCAGCGACCTGTCGAACGTGACCGTCGGCAGCATGCAGTACGTCGCCGGCGTCGTCACGATCCCCTACCCGAACCGGTTCCGGTCGCCGTTCCTCAAGGGCCCCGGCCCCTTCGACGACACGATGGTGCTCGACTACCTCGAGGACTACCTGCTGGTGCAGCAGGTCCACCCGAGCCAGGTGGCGGGCGTGATGATCGAGCCGGTGCTGGGCGAGGGCGGTATCCACGGTCCCAGCCAGGCGTTCTGGGACCGCCTCGGCGCGATCTGCAAGAAGTGGGGCTGGCTGCTCTGCGTCGACGAGGTGCAGACCTGCATGGGCCGATGCGGGGAGATGTTCGCCATCGAGCTGTGGGACAACATCGACGCCGACCTGCTGCTGCTGGGCAAGGCGTTCGCCGCTGGGGGCCAGCCGATCGCCGCGATCCTCGGCACGGACGAGGTGCTGGCCAACACCGAGCTGCACCTGGGCAGCACCTACGGCTTCGTGCCCGCTGCAGCCGCAGCCGCCATCGAGGGGATCAAGATCATCCAGGAGGAGGGCGTCCTCGAGAACGTGCGCGAGCTGGAGCGCATCTTCCTGGAGGAGATGACGCCGCTGAAGGAGCGCATCCCGCAGGTCGGCGACGCCCGTGCCTTCGGAGCCCTGGCCGCCCTTGAGTTCGTGACCGACAAGGAGACCATCGCGCCGGCTCCTGCGTTCCAGTACGCGGTCTACGAGGCCGCGCTCAAGCGCGGCGTCCTCGGCATCACGCAGCGCGGCAAGTGGCACTACCGGCTGCAGCCCGCGCTCACCATGCCGCCGGAGTTCTTCCGCGACAGCTGCCACCGCATCATCGAGGCGGTCGAGGAGGTCGCGGCGAACCCACCGGCAGAGGGACACGTCCTCGACACGGTGGCCGAGTCGGTGCGGTGACCGCAGAGGGCGAGGCGTCCGTCTCGCAGGTCGACGACGTCGACGTCGCGATCATCACCGCACTGCAGGAGGACGGCCGCCGTCCGTACACCGAGATCGCTCGCTCGCTCGGGCTGGCCGAGGGGACGGTGCGTCAGCGTGTCGCGCGGCTGCAGCGGCTCGGGGTCGTGCAGATCGTCGCGGTGATCAACCCGTCGCGGCTCGGCATGCGGCGACTGGTGATCGGCGTGCAGGTGCGCGGGCGTCCGGTGTCGGTCGTCGAGAAGGCGATCCGGGCGTTCCCCGAGGTCGACTACGTGGCGGTGAGCACCGGCGGATACGACATGGTGCTCATGGCCGCGTGCCGCGACGACGACCACGTGCTCGAGCTGGTCAGCGAGGGGCTGCGCAAGATTCCGGGCCTGGACGCGCTCGACGTCATCACGGTTCTGCGTGAGACGAAGGACGCCTACCGCTACTTCGGCGCCCTCGACTGACGGCCCGGCGAGTGCCGGTGATCGGAGCGTTTCAGTCGTTTTGAGGTATCCAATTGAGTCTCCTGGTGACTGAACCACTGCGATCACCGCCTGGCAGGGGGCGGGTCAGCTCTCGAGGGCCCAACCCTTCGACCGCTCCACCGCGGCCCGCCAGAGACGGTGGGCCCCCGCGTCACGCGGACCAGGGGTGAACGTCCGTTCCACCACGCGGGTGTTGCGCAGGTCGTCGCGGGACGCCCAGAGCCCGGCTCCCAGCCCGGCCAGGAAAGCGGCGCCGAGCGCAGTTGTCTCGATCACCGCGGGGCGCTCCACCGGGACACCGAGCTGATCGGCCTGCAGCTGGCAGAGCAGATCGCTGGCTGCGGCGCCACCGTCGACCGCCAGGCTCGGCAGGGACAGCGAGGTCTCGGCGCACATGAGGTCGACCACGTCGCGCACCTGGAAGGCGATCGCGTCCAAGGTGGCACGCGCGAGGTGGCCGCCGGTGGTGCCGCGGGTGATGCCGACGATGGCTCCGCGGGCCGCCGGGTCCCAGTCAGGAGCGCCGAGTCCGGCCAGTGCGGGCACGAAGACGACGCCTCCGGCGTCCGGCACGGTGGAGGCGAGGTCATTGACCTCGCGTGCGTCGGCGATAAGCCCGAGACCGTCCCGCAACCACTGGATGGCGGCACCCGTCACGAAGACCGATCCCTCCAGGGCGTAGGTGAGCCGGCCGTCCGGCGAGCCGAAGGCGACGGTCGTCAGCAGGCCGGCGTGCGAGCTGACCGCGTCCGAGCCGGTGTTGACGAGCACGAACGACCCGGTGCCGTACGTGCACTTGGCGTCACCTCGTTCGAAGGCGCACTGGCCGACCAAGGCTGCCTGCTGGTCGCCGGCGATGCCGGTGATGGGCAGGTCGAGCCCGAGGAAGCAGGTCGGGTCGGTGCGTCCGAGCTCTCCGTACGACGGGACGACCTCCGGCAGGGCATCCTTCGGGACGCCGAACAGCGCGCAGAGCTCGGGGGACCACTCGCCGCTGTGGATGTCGAAGAGCAGGGTGCGGGACGCGTTGGACGCGTCCGTCACGTGGTGGGTGCCCCGACTCATGCGCGCGACGAGGTAGGCGTCGACGGTTCCGATGGCAGTGCGGCCGGCTGCCACACCGGCCCAGGTGTGTTCCTCGTTGGAGCGGATCCAGGCGAGCTTGGTTGCCGAGAAGTAGGGGTCGAGCCGAAGGCCGGTGAGCTCTCGGACGCGCGGCTCGTGGCCGTCCTGCCGCAGCTGCTCGCACAGTCCCGCGGTGCGCCGGTCCTGCCAGACGATGGCCGGCCGCGGTGATCCGAGGGTGTCCCGGTCCCAGAGCACGACGGTCTCGCGCTGGTTGGTGATCCCGACGCAGGTCGGTGGCAGCGGGCTGGCGTCGAGCGCGTCCCGCGCTGCCTCGCGCGTCGCCGCCCAGATCTCGTCCGGTCGGTGCTCCACCCACCCGGGCTGAGGGAAATGCTGGGTGAACTCGCGATAGCCGCGGGACAGCACTTCGGTGTCGGGCCCGACGACGAGGGCCGTCACGCCGGTGGTCCCTGCGTCGATCACCAGGACGGCCATGCGCGAAACCATAGGGTAGGACGCGTGGCCCGGCGCGGTGTCGCACGACGATCGCGTGGGCACAGACCGGACGGCCGACGGACGAGGAGTTGTGATGCGGGTAGGAGTGCTGACCGGCGGGGGCGATGCTCCGGGCCTCAACGGCGTCATCCGAGCGGTCGTCCGTCACGGCACCGCCAGCCACGGCATGGACTTCGTCGGGTTTGCCGATGGGTGGCGTGGCCCACTGATCGGGGCGACGCGTCCGTTGGACGTCGCTGCGGTCCGCGGGATCCTTCCGCGCGGAGGCACGATCCTCGGGTCGAGCCGTACCAACCCGCTGAAGGAGGAGCACGGGCTCGACCTTGTGCGCGACAACCTCGCCAAGCTCGGGGTCGAGGCACTGATTGCCATCGGCGGTGAGGACACGCTCGGGGTGGCCGCCAAGCTGGCGGACGCGGGTGTCCCGGTCGTCGGCGTCCCGAAGACCATCGACAACGACCTGGCGGCGACTGACGTCACGTTCGGGTTCGACACCGCCGTGCAGACCGCGACCGACGCAATCGACCGTCTGCACACCACAGCCGAGTCGCACAAGCGGGTCCTGGTGCTCGAGGTCATGGGACGCCACGCGGGCTGGATCGCGCTGCACTCGGGCATGGCGGGTGGGGCCAACGTCATCTTGATCCCCGAGGAGCCGTTCGACCTCGACGAGGTGGCCGGCTGGATCAAGTCGCGCTTCGACCGTGGCTTCGCACCCATCGTCGTGGTCGCCGAGGGCGCCGTTCCCAAGGGCGGGGACATGGTGCTCGCCTCGTCGGGCACCGATGCCTTCGGGCACGTGCGGCTGTCCGGCATCGGAGACTGGCTCGCCCGTGAGCTGGAGCAGCGCACCGGGCACGAGGCCCGCACCACGGTGCTCGGCTACGTGCAGCGGGGTGGGACGCCGACCGCGCGCGACCGCGTGCTGGCGACGCGATTCGGCCTGCACGCGGTGGACGCCGTCCACGACGGCAGCTTCGGGCAGATGGTCGCTCTGCGCGGCAACGACATCGTGCTGGTGCCGCTGGCGGACGCTGTCGCCGAGCTGAGCACCGTGCCACCTGAGCTGTACGCCGAGGCCAGGCGCTCTTCGGCTGACATGACCACGCGCGTCGGCGCCCGTCTCGCCGGCCACGGCACGGCGTCCGTACCCTGGTGGGGTGCCTGACACCCTGAGCTGGCCGGACCTGCCTGCGGCCCAGCAGCCCGAGTGGCCGGACGCCGGCGTCCTCGCCGACGCCCGCGCGCAGCTGGAGTCTCTGCCTCCCTTGGTCTTCGCCGGCGAGTGTGACGACCTCAAGGACCGGCTCGCGGTCGCGTCCCGCGGCGAGGCGTTCGTGCTGATGGGTGGCGACTGCGCGGAGCGCTTCAGCGGCGCGAACGCCGACGAGATCCGGGCCAAGCTCAAGACCGTGCTGCAGATGGCGGTGGTACTCACCTACGGCGCGAGCATGCCGGTGGTGAAGATCGGCCGCATGGCCGGCCAGTACGCCAAGCCGCGGTCGAGCGCGCTGGAGACCATCGACGGTGTCGACTACCCGTCGTACCGCGGCGACGCCGTCAACGACCTGCTCGCGGACGCGCAGGCCCGGGTGCCCGACCCGCTGCGGCTCGTCGAGGCCTACCACCGATCGTCGGCGACACTGAATCTCGTCCGCGCGTTCACGCAGGGTGGTTACGCCGACCTGCGTCAGGTGCACGCGTGGAACACCGACTTCGTCCGCGACAGCTCAGCGGGGGAGCGGTACGAGCAGCTGGCCGGCGACATCGACCGTGCACTGTCCTTCATGCGCGCCATCGGCGCCGACCCCGAAGAGCTGCACCGCGTCGAGTTCTACGCGGGTCACGAGGCGCTGCTGCTCGACTACGAGCGCGCGCTCACCCGCATCGACTCTCGTACCGGTCTGCCGTACGACGTCTCGGCGCACTTCGTCTGGGTGGGGGAGCGCACCCGCCAGCCGGACGGGGCGCACATCGACTTCGCGGCGCGCATCCGCAACCCGATCGGCGTCAAGCTCGGGCCGACCACCACGCCGGACGACGCGGTGGCGCTGATCGAGCGGCTCGACCCGGACGCGGAGCCCGGACGCCTGACGCTCATCACGCGCATGGGCGCGGGACAGGTGCGCGAGGCGCTGCCGGCCGTCGTCGAGAAGGTGACGGCCACCGGGCGTCCTGTGGTCTGGGTGTGCGACCCGATGCACGGAAACACGTTCACCGCCGACTCCGGTCACAAGACGCGTCGTTTCGACGACGTGGTGGACGAGGTCACCGGCTTCTTCGAGGTGCACGCCGAGCTCGGGACGCATCCGGGGGGCATCCACATCGAGCTGACCGGTGACGAGGTCACCGAGTGCGTGGGTGGTGCCGAGGGCTTGGCGGAGCAGGACCTGCCCATGCGGTACGAGACGGCGTGCGACCCGCGGCTGAACCGGGCCCAGAGCCTGGAGCTGGCCTTTCTCGTGGCCGGGATGCTCGCCAAGCGCTGATCCCAGGAACGACGCACCGCACTGGTGCAACCACCCCCACCCTCATCCGGTGGACCGCGGTGTCCGAATTCCGCTAGTCGCAGCCGACGCGGCGGGGTTGGATGGGCGCATGAGTCCAGCACCGACGACGGCGGTCCCCGGCCTCGACGCCGACGCCCTCTACCGCGCCGTCAGCGCGCGCGACCGCCGGTTCGACGGTCGGTTCGTGCTCGGCGTGACGTCGACGGGGATCTACTGCCGGCCCTCGTGCCCGGCCCGGACGCCCCGACCGGAGAACGTCCGCTACTTCGTCGTCCCCGCCGCCGCCGTCGCCGCGGGGTTCCGTGCCTGCCGACGCTGCCGCCCGGATCGGGTGGCCACCCGGCCACACATCGCCGATGACACCGGACTCGTCGACCGCGCACTCACGCTGATCGCGCAGGGAACGGTGGACGAGGTCGGTGTCGCAGGTCTGGCGGAGCGTCTCGCGGTCAGCGAGCGTCACCTGCACCGCCTGCTCGTCACATCAGTGGGTGCCGGCGCCCTCGCCCTGGCTCAGGCGCGACGCGCTCAGGCGGCGCGCACCCTGCTGGAACAGACACCGCTGTCGGTCACCGAGGTCGCGTTCGCGTCCGGGTTCGGCAGCCTTCGTCAGTTCAACGACGTCATGCGCGCCGAGTACGGGGCGAGCCCGTCGGCGCTCCGGCGTCACCCCGCCCGCCCGGACCGGCCCGCCGAGGCCGGTTCCGTGGCGCTACGACTGCCGGTGACCCAGCCATGGGACGGTCGGCGTCTGCTCGGGCTTCCTGGGAGCGCGCGCCGTCCCTGGACTCGAGTGGTACGAGGGCGAGACGTACACCCGCGCGCTGACGACGTCGCACGGTCCCGCGCTGATCACGCTGCAGGCAGGCGAGGACGCCGTGCACGTGCAGGTGGTGGCGTCCGACCTCGCGGCGGTCGGTCCGGCGATGGTGACCGTGCGGCGACTGTGCGACCTCGCTGCCGACATCGAGGCGATCGAGGCGGTGCTCGGGGCGTCCGGCGTGACCTCGGAGCTCGTGCGGCGCCGTCCGGGCTTGCGGGTCGCCGGTGCCGCCAGCGGCTGGGAGTTGCTGGTCCGCGCGATCGTCGGTCAGCAGATCTCCGTCGCGGGCGCGAGGACCCTGCTGGGGCGTCTGGTCGAGCGGTTGGGGGCGCCGCTCGACGTCGCGCGCGGCACCGTCACGCGAGCGTTCCCGTCGGCGGAGGCGCTGGTCGACGCCGACCTCGCCGGGCTCGGGCTGACCGGACGCCGCGCGGCGTGCCTGCGAGCCGCGGCGGAGGCGACGACGTCCGGCGAGCTGCTGCTCGCCCCCGGCGACGACCTGCTCGAGGCCCGACGAAGACTGACGCGCCTGCCCGGAATCGGACCCTGGACGGCGGAGTACGTGGCGATGCGAGCGCTCGCCGACCCCGACGCGTGGCCCGGCACCGACCTGGTGCTGGCGCGCGTGGCGAGAGATCACGACGTCGAGACGCTGCGCCCGTGGCGGGCGTACGCGGCGATGCACTGGTGGACCCAACACGCTGAGGAGAAGGCATGAGCCTGCAGGGATGGACGATCGAGACGCCGGTGGCGCCGTGGAGCGTCGTCGTCGACGGTGACACGGTGGTGGCGTCGGGATTCACCGGGCTGGACGATCTCGTGGCGCGGCTGCCCGGCGAGCAGGTCGAGCGCGTCCGCGGCGTCCGGCGTGGTGGCCGACGCGGTCCGCGCGTACCTCGCCGGCGACGCGGAGGCGCTTGACTCCGTCGCGGTGAGCCAACCCGGTGGCGCCTTCCAGCACGAGGTCTGGCTCGCGATGCGGCAGATACCGCCGGGCCAGACGTGGAGCTACGCCGAGCTGGCGACCAAGGCGGGGCGTCCGACCGCGACGCGCGCGGCCGGGACGGCCTGCGCCCGAAACCTGCTGGCACCCTTCGTGCCGTGCCACCGGGTGGTGCGGTCGGACGGGGCGCTCGGTGGCTACGCCTACGGGCTGCCGGTGAAGCGGTGGCTGCTGGCGCACGAGGGCGTCGGCCGAACCGTTGGGCTGACTCGCCCAGGCGTGATCAGGCTTCGTCAGCGGGGCGCCGTCCGAAGATCGGGGGCAGCTGCCGGACGGCTTGCGCGAGCGCGCGCAGGTCGCCGTTCACCAGCGCCTGCGGGCCGTCCACCAGCGCCGTCTCCGGGTGCGGGTGGACGTCGACCAGCAGCCCGTCGGCTCCGACGGCGATCGCCGCGCGTGAGAGCGGCACCACCAGCTCGCGGCGACCACCGCTGTGCGACGGGTCGACCATCACCGGCAGGTGCGAGAGGCCATGTGCGACCGGCACCGCGCTGACGTCCAAGGTGTTGCGCGTCGCCGACTCGAACGTCCGGATGCCTCGCTCGCACAGGACGATGTCCAGGTTCCCGCGCTGGGCGATGTACTCCGCCGCCATCAGCCACTCCTCGATCGTCGCCGTCATTCCCCGCTTGAGCAGCACGGGCTTGCCCACCTCGCCGGCGGCCTGGAGCAGTGCGAAGTTCTGCGCGTTGCGGGTTCCGATCTGCAGCATGTCCGCGTACGACGCCACCAGCTCGACGTCGTGCGCGTCCACCACCTCGGTCACCACGGGGAGCCCCGTCTCGGAGCGGACGTCGGCAAGGATGCGCAGTCCCTTCTCGCCGAGTCCCTGGAACGCGTACGGCGACGTTCGCGGTTTGTAGGCGCCGCCGCGCAGCAGCGTGGCGCCTGCGGCCTGAGCCATCCGGGCCGCCTCGAGCGTCTGCTCCGGGGTCTCGACGGCACAGGGGCCGGCCGCCAGGGTGAAGGTGTCCGGGCCGATCGGGACGCGGGCGTCGCCGACGAACACCGTCGACATCTCCGGGTGGTGCTGGCGGCTCACCAGCTTGTAGGGCGACGAGATGCGCATGACGTCCGAGACGCCAGGCATGCCGCGCAGGTCCAGCGACTGGAACTGGTCGATGTCTCCGACGAGGCCGATGATCGTGCGGCTGACCCCGCGGCTGACGAAGGCGTCGCCGCCCGCGTCCGTGACCCGCGTGACCACGGCCTCGACCTGTTCGTCGGTGGCTTCGGTTCCCATCACCACGACCATCGTCTGCTCCTCAATCTCTGCTCTGCTGCGGGGAAGGCACGAAAAAGGCCCCGGGGTACGGGGCCTTGTGGTTCGCGCGGGGTGGCGTCAGCGGGTGCGTCGGCTACCGAGCGGGAAGGCCCCGTCGGTAAACCAGTAGTAGTACGCGCTGCGTGCCATGCGGAGGAGGGTACCGCACCGCGTCCGGCCATGGGTGCAGCGATCACCCGCAGGGTGCTGTCGAGTGACGCGGAACCGGGCAGATGGGGACCACGGAGTGCCCCGTTCTGCGCCACTCGGAGAGCGAGTGCAGGAGGGGCGAGTGAGAAGGGCGCCTCAGGAGACGAGCCGCACCGCGTCCGGCCATGGGTGCGGCGATCCCTTCGATCAACGGGATCGGTGTCACACCGCACCCACAAGGGGGTCAGGGGCGGAGGGACTTCAGGAGGGTCAGCTCCGCGGTGTGCTCGGGTTCCTTGCCGGGGGTCTCGAGCACCATGGGCACCTCGCGCATGGACGGGTGGGCGAGCAGGTCGCGGAACGGTGCGACGCCGATGTGGCCCTCGCCGACGGCGGCGTGGCGGTCCTTCCTGGCGCCGACGACGTCCTTCGAGTCGTTGAGGTGGATCAGGCCCACCGGGACGCCGTCACGCACCTTCTCGAGGTGGTCGAGGAAGTCGTTCATGCCGCCGTCGGCCGCCAGGTCGTGGCCGGCGGCGAAGGAGTGGCAGGTGTCGAGGCAAAGGCCGAGGCGGGGGTGGTGCTCGAGCCGGTGCAGGTACTCGTCGAGCTCGTCGAGCGTGGAGCACAACGACTGTCCCTGGCCCGCGGTCGGCTCGAGCAGCACCGGCGGCGCGTCCTCGGGCAGCGCGTCGAAGATGCGGAAGAGCAGCTGACGCGTCTGCTCCATCGCCTCCGCGTAGCGCCCCGCCGTCACTGCCGACCCCGTGTGCACGACGACACCGCGCGCGCCGATCGCCCGCGCTCGTTCCAGCGTGTGCGCCAGTGAGATCGCCGACTTCTCGGCGATCGACGCGTCAGGCGAGCCGAGGTTGATCAGGAAGGACGCGTGCACGAACGCCGGGAGCCGCGCCTGCGCGATCTCGCGGAACGCCGCGTCCTGCACCGGGTCACCCTTGGTCGGTGCCCATCCGCGGGGGTTGGTGACGAAGACCTGCACGCACTCCGCACCGACCGCGTCGGCGTAGCCGACGGCACGCTTGGCGAGGCCGCCGCTGGCGGGGACGTGGCATCCCAGCAGCGGGGCCATCAGATGATTCCGAGCCGGACCGTGCTCCCCAGTGGGGCCTTGGTGCCGCCCTCGGGGTCCTGCGATGCGACCCGGTTGAGCGGGCTGATCCCGAACGGCTCGTACACCTCGGTGTCGAACCCGGCCTTGTCGAGCTCGGCGATCGCCTCGTCGACCGGCATGTCGACCACGTTCGGCACCGTGACCAGTGGCGGTCCGAGGGAGACGACCACCGAGATCGTCGAACCGCGGGGCACGTTGGCGCCGGGCGCCGGGTCCTGGCTGATGATCTGACCCGCCGGCACCTTCTTGTCGTACTCCTCGCCGCTCTGCGTGAGCTTGAGCTCGAGGTCGCGCAGCGCCGCGCGCGCGTCGACCAGCGTGTCCCCGGACAGGTCAGGCACCGGGACCGGTGGGGGACCCTTGCTGACCACGAGGTCGATGCCGGTGTCGGGGCTCACGGACTGCCCGGCCGTCAGGCTTGCTGCTGACGACGAGCCCCGCCTCGACCGTCTCGTCGAACTTGCGCGTCACGTCGCCCACCGACAGGTTGCTCTTGGCGATCTCGGTCCTTGGCGTCGGCCAGCTCGAGCCCCTCCACCTTCGGGACGTCGTACCGCTCCGGTCCCTTCGACACGGTCAGCGTCACCGTGCCGCCGGACGAGATCTGCGCGCCCTGGTCGGGGTCGCTGGAGATCACCTCACCCGCCTTGACGATCTCGCTGAACTCCTCCGGTGCGAACTGGACCTCGAGCCCCTCGGCCTCCAGCTGCTTGGTGGCCTGCTCGGCCGTCAGACCGGTGACGCGGGGGACGGTCGCGTAGCGGCCCTCGCCGAGCCACCAGGCGAACGCGCCGGCTCCGATCGCGAGCAGCAGGACGACGACGAGCGCGACCACTCCGCGTCGCCGGTTGCGCTTGCGGTGGGCCGCCGGGTCGAGGGCCTGGCCGCTGGGCGGCGGCGTCGCGGGCGGGGTGCCTGAAGCGGCAGGCGACGCGACGTCTGCAGGTGGGGTGGCGACCGTGGGTGGGCCCGAACCCGTGACCACGGGGCTCGCGGCCGCCGAGACGGCGGTGTCGTGCCGGACGGCAGCGGCGCCGACGGGGATCGGGACGACCATGGTCTGCTGCAGGTCGATCGAGATCTCCGGCTGGGGCACCGCCCGCACCTGCCGCAGCATCGCGGACGCGTCCGCCGGCCGGCTGGACGGATCGCGACGCGTGGCGTCGCAGCACGACGTCGTCGAGCAGGTCGCTGACTCCGTCGACGCTGGAGGGGGCGGGGACGTCCTCGTTGACATGCCGGTAGGCCACCGAGATGGCCTCCGTGCCGGTGAACGGCGGGGAGCCGGTGAGCATCTCGAACAGCACGACGCCGGCGGAGTACACGTCGGAGCGCTCGTCGGACACGCCGGGGGAGACCTGCTCCGGGGAGAGGTAGGCGACGGTCCCCAGCAGCATCCCCGCCGTGGCGTGCTGGGTGGAGGCGCTGTTCGTGGCTCGCGCCAGCCCGAAGTCGGTGACGTAGACGTGCCCGTCGTCACCGATCAGGACGTTCTCGGGCTTGACGTCGCGGTGGACGACGCTGTCGGCGTGGGCCGCGGCCAGTGCCTGCAGCACCGGGTCGATGACGGTGAGGGCCTCGGGGACGGACAGCCGTCCCGCGCTCGCTCAGGACGTCCCGCAGCGTGCGACTCGGCACGTAGTCCATCGCCAGGAAGATGACGCTGCCGTCCTGGCCCTGGTCGAACACCTTGACGATGTGGGGGTTGGACAGCCGGGCGGCGGCTCGGGCCTCGCGGGTGAACCGGGCCACGAAGTCGGGGTCCTCGGCGAACGACGGGTGCATGACCTTGAGCGCGACCGTGCGGTCGAGCCGGGTGTCGGTGGCGCGGTAGACCGTCGCCATGCCGCCGCGCGCGATCTGCTCGTCGACGCGGTACCGCCCGTCGACGAGGCGTCCCAGCAGCGGGTCGGCACTGTTCACAACGGCAAATCCTACGTTCGCCGGGCGGTTCAGCCCGCCAGCGCGCGCCGCGCGCCGCTGAGCCTTTCCCGGTGACGTCGCTCACCGAGACGACTGCCTGCGGGCGATTTCACTGACTGACCAGTCAGTGAATGCACTAGGGTGCCGCCATGGAGCGGATCGTGATCGTCGGAGGCGGACTCGCCGGGTTCGAGGCCGCGCGGGCCCTGCGTGGCCAGGGTTTCACCGGCCACCTGGTCATGCTGGCCGCCGAGCAGGAGCCTCCGTACGACCGGCCGCCGCTGTCCAAGGACGTCCTCGCCTGGAGGGACGTGTCGCTCCACTTCGACCTGTCGGCGGTCCCCGACCTCGATCTGCGGCTGGGCACGCCCGCCACCGCGCTGGAGGCCGGATGCGTGGTCACCGAGTCCGAACGGCTGGATGCCGACGGGATCGTGCTCGCGGTCGGCTCGTACCCCGTCGCCCTGCCGGGGACGCAGACCCTCCGCACCCTGGCCGACGCCCACCGGCTGCGCGACGGCTTCGACATGGGCGCCGAGGTCGTCGTGATCGGAGCCGGCTGGATCGGGGCCGAGGTGGCCTCCGCCGCAGCGGAGGCCGGTTGCTCGGTCACCGTGTACGAGGCCGCCGACGCACCGCTGTCCGCGGCGCTGCCGAAGGACCTCGGACTGCGCACCGCCGCGTGGTTCGAGACCGCGGGCGTCGACCTGCGGCTCGGCCAGAAGGTCGAGGACGTGTCCGCCCTCGGTGCTGACGTCGTGGTGGCCGGCCTCGGTGCGCGCCCCGCCACCGGCTTCCTCGCCGACAGCCCCCTCGAGCTGCGCGAGGGTGACCGGGCCGTCGTCGTCGACGACCGGCTGCGCACGTCGCTGCCGGGTGTCGTCGCGGTCGGTGACTGCGCCGCCTGGTGGTCGGCGCGGTACGAGGCCCGGCTGCGGGTGGAGCACTGGGACACCGCTCTGCACGCGCCGGCCGTGGCGGCCTCCACGCTGCTCGGGCTCGACGGCGAGCCGTACGACCCCGTGCCGTACTTCTGGTCCGACCAGTTCGGTCACACCCTTCAGTACGTGGGACACCCGGCCGAGACCGACCGACGGGTGGACCGCTCGGCGGGCGACGACTGGTGCGTGGGCTGGTTCCGCGACAGCGAGGCAGGACCCCAGCTCACCGGCCTGGCGGTGGTCGACCGTCCCCGCGACCTCACCCAGGCCCGCCGCCTCATGACCGCACACACCGCCGTCGACCCCGATCGGTTCGCCGACCCCGCCGTGGCGGTCAAGGCGTGCGCCCTGGGGTGAGGTCGCGCCGCGTCCGTGGCAGGGTTGACCTGTGACGACCACCGCCAGCCTCGACACTCCGGTCACCGACGACGTGGACGCCCTCGTGGGCTCGTGGCTCACCGTTCCCGACCTGGCCGAGGCGCTGGGCACCGACATCGTCCACGTCCGGCAGATGCTCAAGGACCGCGACCTGGTGTGTGTGCGGCGCGGCGAGCGGTCGGTGATCAGCGTGCCGGCCGACTTCGTGCAGGACGGCGTCGTCGTCAAGAAGCTGCCCGGGCTGCTCACGCTGCTGGCCGACGCCGGCTACGACGAGAACGAGTCCATCCGCTGGATCTTCACCCCGGACGACTCGCTGCCCGGAAGCCCCATGCAGGCGCTCACCGAGAACCGACACACCGAGGTCCGACGGCGCGCGCAGTCGCTGGCGTTCTGAGGTGGAGCATCTCGCCTACCTCGGGGTGCTCGCGTTCATCGTGGCGGGCAGCTGCTGGCTGGAGCTCGTGCTGCGCACCAGGGTGCTGCGACGCGCCCGACGGCTCGTGCTCTCCCTCGCGCCCGTGCTTGCGCTCTTCCTGCTGTGGGACGCGTACGCGATCGCGTCCGGTCACTGGTGGTTCGACACCGAGCGCACGACGGGCGTGGTGCTCCCGGCCGACATCCCGCTCGAGGAGCTGCTCTTCTTCGTCGTCGTTCCCCTCGCCGGGGTGCTGACGCTCGAGGCGGTGCGGTCCGCGCGTGGCTGGACGGTCGGTGACGAGCCCGGGGGACGGCCATGAGCTACACCCAGCTCGCCCTGGTCGGCGTCGCGCTGACGGTGGTGCTCGACCTGTACGTGCTGCGCACGCGGCTGCTGACCCGACGGGTGTTCTGGGTCTCCTACGCCATCGTGGTGTTCTTCCAGCTGGTCACCAACGGGGTGCTGACCGGGTTCGACATCGTGCGCTACGCCGACGACGCGATCGTGGGTACCCGGACAGCCGTCTTCATCGGTGACGGGCGGATCGCGTTCGCTCCCGTGGAGGACCTGCTCTTCGGCTTCGCGCTGGTCGTGCAGAGCATGGCGTGGTGGGTCTGGTGGGGGCGCCGCGGCGTCCAGTACGAGCCCGTCGCGGGGCCGCCGGTGTGGCGCGACGCGTCAGGCGGCGACGTGACGGGCGCGAAAGGCGCGTAGCCATGCCGGGGCCGCCACCTGCAGGCGGCGCGGCACCGACACCCTGGCCCGGCGGCTGAACACCTGGTAGTCGATGTCCTCGACCGCGTCCGTGATGCCGATGTACAGCGTGCGAGCGGCGTCGATGCAGGGGCGACTGGACGGGGCGAGCAGGGCGACACCCGGTCGGGACGCTTCGGCCAGACGTCGGACGCGGAGGATCTCGAACTGGAGCAGGGCCCGCACGCGCTCGTCCACGACGCGCCGCTCGAGGTCGGCACGGGTGAGGCCGAACTGCTCGAGGTCGGACAGTGGCAGGTAGAGGCGACCTCGGTCCAGGTCTTCACCGACGTCGCGGATGAAGTTGGCGAGCTGGAAGGCGACGCCGAGGTCCTGGGCGTAGTCGTAGGCGGCGTCCGAGGTCGGCTCGAGGATGGGCACCATCTGCAGCCCGATGACCGCAGCGGACCCGTAGACGTACTCGTGCAGCGCGTCGAAGTCGGCGTACTCGGTGACCGTCAGGTCCATCGTCATCGAGTGCAGGAAGGCCTCGAAGTGCTCGCGCGGGATGTCCCACCTGGTGACGGTGTCGACGACGGCCCGGCAGACCGGGTCGTCGCTGTGACCGCGGTCCAGGTCGTCGAGGAAGTGCTGCCCCCAGGACGCCAGCAGCTCGGCCTTCGCCTCGGTGCTGAGCGTGCTCTGGAGGTCGTCGACGATCTCGTCGGCGTACCGTGCGAACCCGTACAGCGCGTGCACGTACGGTCGCTTCTGCGGGGGGAGCAGCAGCGTGGCCAGGTAGTAGGTCTTGCCGTGCTCGGCGTTGAGCCTGCGGCACGTCTCGTAGGACTCCTGCAGCCTCGGGTCCAGGATGCCCGCGGCCTCCAGGTCGCGGCGGCTCATGGGGTCTTCCCTGTCGTCGAACCCGGGTACCGGCTCGTGGCCTGCGGAAGTGTCTGTGGAGCCGCAGGTGCGAGTAGCGTGACACCCAGCACCACCGATGGCACAGGCGCGTCAGCGTGAAGGGTGAGAGCAATGTCCACCGAGCCGCTCGAGTTCGACGACCCGGAGCTCTTCGGTTCTCTCGACGCCGAGGAACCCCCGCTCGAGGTGATCGAGGCCTTCGAGGGCCGCCGCGGCGTGTTCCTGCTCCCCGGTGATCCTGGCCCCGTGCGGCGGGAGGCGATCGAGCACAAGTGGCACACGGTCACCGTCGACACGGTGGACGTCACCGACCATGCGGGGTTCGTCGCGGCGATCGCGGAGGCGCTGGATCTTCCGGAGATGGCCAGCGGGTCGTGGGACCTGCTGGACCAGCACCTGCGCGCTCTCGATCTCGACGAGCCCAACGGACTGCTCCTCTGCTGGGAGGGGTGGAGCGACTTCGCCGAGGCCGACGCCGACAGCTTCGAGATGGCCGTCGAGGTGTTCCAGGACGCGTGCATCGCCTGGGAGTACGACCGGTTCCAGGCCGCGGTGCTGCTGGTGGGCGACGGTCCGGAGACCGATCTCGCCCACTGGTGAGCAGGAACGGGCGGCATCATCGGCGCGCGCGGGAGCGGTAGCGCCGGTCCGGCCCCGTGATGCGTTCGGCCGCGAGGCGTCCGGAGATCAGCACCATGGGCACGCCCACCCCGGGCGTGGTGCCGGAACCGGCGAACACGATGTTCTCGCCCCAGAGGTTCTTGGGACGGAAGGGACCGGTCTGCAGGAAGGAGTGCGCGGACGCGAACGGTGACCCGGCCGCCATCCCACGCCGCTCCCAGTCGGCCGGGTCGATGAGGTGCTCCACCTCGATGGCGTCGGTGAACCCGACGTATCCGCGAGCCTCGAGCATCTCGAGAACGTGCTCGCGGTAGCGCGGGCGTTCGACGGACCAGTCGATCCCTGCGGTGGTGTTCGGTGTCGGGAAGAACACGTAGTAGACGTGACGGCCGTCGGGGGCGAGCGAGGCGTCCGAGTGCGTGGGGTTCGACACCAGGAAGCTGGGATCGGACATGAGCTCACCGCGATCGATCAGCTGGTCGAAGACGCCCCGCCAGGACCGTCCGAAGTGGATGTTGTGGTGCACCACCTTGCTGTAGCCGGCGCTGGAGCCGGCCAGCATCAGGAAGCACGAGGGTGAGTAGCGGAGTCTCTTCAGCGACCAGGGTTCGGCGCCGAGCAGGTCGCGCGCAGCCACCGGCAGGTCGGGGTTGAGGACGAGCGCGTCACACGTGATCCGTTCGCCATCGGCCGTGTGGACGGCCACCGCGCGAGCGCCGCGACGCTCGACGTGCACCACCTCGACGCCGTAGCGGATGTCGACGCCGTGCTTCTGAGCGGCTGCAGCCATGGCTTCAGGGACTGCGTGCATCCCACCCTCGGGTGCGAAGACGCCGGCGACGGAGTCCATGTAGGCGATGACGCAGTACAGCGCCAAGGCGTCGAACGGGGACATGCCGGCGTACATCGCCTGGAACGAGAGCACCCGTTGCGTGCGGGAGTCCTGCAGGTACTGGTTGACCTTCGGGGCCATCCGTCGGAACCCGCCGATGGCCGCCAGCCGTGCGAGGTTGGGGGTCAGCAGGTCGAACGGCGAGTCGATGTTGCGGTCGATGAAGTCGTTCAGCTCGTAGCGGTAGAGCTGGGTGACGAAGTCGACGTACCGCTCGTAGCCGGCCGCTTCCTCCGGCCCGCAGACGCGGCGGATCTCGTCGGTCATCGCGGCCGGGTCGGGCCTCACGTCCAGCGACGAGCCATCCGCGAACCAGGCCCGGTAGAGCGGGTCGAGGGGATGCAGGGTCAGCCAGTCGGCCATGTCCTCGCCGACGGCGTCGAAGGCATCGGCGATCAGGTCGGGCATGGTGAGGACGGTGGGCCCGTTGTCGAACCGGTAACCCGCGTCAGCCACCAGTCCGGCGCGCCCACCGGGGATGCCCTCGCGCTCGAGAAGCGTCACACTGCGTCCGGCACCCGCCAGCCGCAGCGCCGCCGAGAGCCCGGCCAGCCCTGCGCCGACGACCACGACGTGGTCGGTGCGCCCGGTGACGGTGCGCATCTACTCCACCCGTCGGGTGGCGGCGTACGTGAGGCCCGCGAGCACCTCGTGCGCGGGCTCGGGGACTCCCTCGAGCGCCTTCAGCGACTCGTCGACGAGCTCGGTGATGAGCTGCTCGACATAGGCGAGCGCCCCGGTCTCCTCGATGACACTGCGCAGGGCGGCAATTCCGTCAGGTGACAGCTCCGGGTTGCCGAGCAGGTCGGCGAGGATTGTGCGCTGGGAGGTCGTTGCGCGCTCCTCGGCCACGGCGACCAGCACTGTGCGCTTCCCCTCGCGCAGGTCGTCACCCGCGGGCTTGCCGGTGGTCTCCGGGTTGCCGAAGACGCCGAGGACGTCGTCGCGCAGCTGGAACGCCTCACCGAGCGGGACGCCGTAATCGCTGTACTGAGCGATCAGGTCTGAGGATGCGCCCGCGAGGGTGCCCCCGAGGTGGAGGGGGCCTTCGACGGTGTACTTGGCCGCCTTGAACCGTGCGACGCGCAACGAGCGTTCGACCGAGCCGCCCCCGCGCGCCTGCTCGAGCAGGTCGAGGTACTGGCCGGCCATGAGCTCGATGCGCATCCGGTCGTAGACCGGCTTCACGCGCCGCAGTGACTCCTCGGGCAGCGGAGCGCTGAACAGCATCTCGTCGGCCCAGGTCAGTGCGAGGTCGCCGAGCAGAATGGCCGCCCCCGTGCCGAAGTCCGTCGCCGACCCGAACCATGCGGCGTCCTGGTGCATCTGGGCGAAGCGTCGGTGGGCGCTGGGGTGGCCCCGTCGGGTGTCGGACCCGTCCATGACGTCGTCGTGGATCAGCGCGCACGCCTGCAGCAGCTCGAGGGCAGCCACTGCCTGGACGATCTCGGGGCAGTCCGCACCGCCTGCGCCACGCCAGCCCCAGTAGGCGAAGGCGGGACGCAGCCGTTTGCCACCGGCGAGCAGCGCACGGGCGGCGTCCAGCATCGGCAGCAGCTCGGCGCCGACGGTGTCGAGGACATGCTGCTGTCCTTCGATGAAGGTCTCGAGCTCCTTGTGGACGCGGGTGCGCAGGTCCTCGGCGTCGAGGGGTGAGGCGGGCGCGTCCATGATCACGAGGCTAGTCGCGCCGCACGGCTCGCGCACGACGAGCGTGGGCGCTCAGCCACGCATCGGGCGGGCGGTGGCGTCCACCAGGCACGCATCGGGCGGGCCTTTACGCCGGCCCGATGAGATCGGCCACGATGGCCGCTGACAGTCCCACCAGGGGCAGCCCGCCACCCGGGTGGGCCGACCCGCCGACGAGGTAGAGCCCCGGCACCGGTGAGCGGTTGGACGCCCGGAAGAAGGCCGCCCGCCGGCCGTTGCTGGAGGTGCCGTAGATCGACCCGCCGGGGGAGCGGGTGTCCCGCTCGAGGTCGGCGGGGGTGCGGGTCTCGGCCCACAGCAGCCGCGGTCGCACGTCCATCCCGCGCGCGGCGAGGACGTCGAGCACCCGGTCCCGGTACCGGTCGACGAGCTCGGCGTCGTTCCAGTCGACGCCGCGGCCAGGGTCGTGCCGAGGGGCGTTGACCAGGACGAACCACGCCTCGTGGTCGTCGTCGGGCCGCATGGCCGGGTCGTCGGGGGCGCAGACGTAGACCGTGGGGTCGTCGACCGGACGCGGTCGGCGTCCGAACACGGCGTCGAACTCGGCGTCGTAGTTGTCGGGGAAGAGCACGTTGTGGTGCTGGAGTCCCGGGGTCCGTCCCCGGAGCGCGAGGAGCAGCACGAAGCCGGACAGCGACGGCGTGGCGTGGCGGAGCCGCTTCAGCACGCCCGCTGCGGAAGGGTGGTCGATCAGCGCCGCGTACAGATGGGTCGCGTCGGCGTCCGAGACGACCAGGTCGGCGTCGACCCGCTCGCCGGACGTGAGGGTGACTCCCTGCACCCCTGCAGCCGTCGTCCGCAGCGCTGCGACGTCGGCGCCGAAGCGGAAGGTGATCCCGCGCGCCACGCAGCGCTGGTGGAGCGCGTCGGCCAGTGCCCCGATCCCGCCACCGACATGCCACGCGCCGAACGTCTGCTCGACGAAGGGGATCACAGCCAGCGCCGCGGGTGCGCGCCGCGGGTCGGAGCCGGTGTACGTGGCGTAGCGATCGAGCAACGTGACCAGGCGGGGGTCGGAGAAGTACTGCTCGCCGAGCCCGCGGAGGGTGCGCCAGGGTGCCACCGTCTTCAGGTTGGACCAGCTGCGCAGGTGCGGCAGCAGGTCGCGCGGTCCTGACAGCGGCGACTCCAGGAACGGAACTCGCGTCACCGACCACAGGTCTGCGGCCCGCCGGCTGAACCGCTGCCACTCCGCCTCGGCAGCGCCCCCCAGTGCCTCACCCAGCGCGGACGCCACCCGGTTGCTGTTGCTGCCCGGCAGGACGGCGGTCGCCCCGTCGGCCCACCGGTAGCCGAAGGCGGGGTCGAGCCCCTGCAGGTCGACGTTGTCCTCCAGCGACGCTCCGCGGCGTCCCACGGGCGTCTTCAGGAAGAGGTCGCGGTACACCGCCGGCAGGGTGAGCAGCGACGGACCGGTGTCGAATGCGAAGCCCTCGCGCCGGTAGGTCTGCACCTTGCCACCAGCACGGGACGCCTGCTCGAGCACGGTGACCTCGTGGCCCTGGGCGGACAGCCGCGCCGCGACCGCCATGCCTCCCATGCCTGCGCCGACGACCACCACCGATGCCACGGCCGGAGCGTACGGGTGGCTAGTGTCGGCAGCATGACCAACCCCGACCAGCCACGCGACGACTCGTCCGACGATCCGCTGGGCCTGCGCGGCGACGCACCCCTGCTCGACGGCTGGCTGTCCTACCGCGCGATCGGAGCGGTGCCCTTCGGGACGCCGGGCCACAAGCAGCGGCTCGACCTGGTCGGACCGGTCGTCCGCGACGACATCCCGCTGTACGGCGGAGTCGACACGATCCGGCAGCAGGCGGGCGCCATCGCGGAGGCGGACCGAAAGCTGGCCCGCGCCTGGGGTGCGGACTGGGGTCGCATCTCGGTGGGAGGTTCCACGCACGGCAACCAGACGCTGATGCTGGCGCTCTGTCGGCCTGGCGACACGGTGGTGGTCACCCGCACTCTGCACCGCTCGCTGTTGCTGGGGATGGTGCTGGCCGGTGTCACGCCGGTCTGGGTGCGCCCCGACGTGGACCCCACGACCGGGCTGCCGACCCACGTCCCGGTCGATCGGGTGGAGCAGGCGCTGTCCGCACATCCGGAGGCCAGGGCGGTCTTCCTCGTCGAGCCGACCTACGTGGGCACGGTCTCCGACGTCTCCGCCCATGCCCGCGTCGCGCACGCGCACGGCGTCCCCCTGGTGGTGGACCAGGCCTGGGGGGCGTACTTCGGATTCCACCCCGACCTGCCGCGGCACGCGCTGCAGGCCGGAGCGGACGCACTTGTCACCAGTGCGCACAAGACCCTGCCCGCCTACACGCAGGCCGCCCTCGTCGTCGCGCGCACCGAGCGCATCGACGCCCATCGGCTCGACCGGGCGTTCGATGCCACCGCGACCACCAGCCCGTCCGGCACGATCGCCGCCAGCGCGGACGCCGCACGCGCGCTCATGGAGCGTGACGGCGAGCGACTGCTCGGACACCTGATCCGCATCGTCGACCATGCCCGGGAGCGCCTGCGCGACGTGCCCGGCCTCGTGCTGCTCGACGACGTCGTCGACCCGTCGGTGATCCTCGACCGCGCAAAGCTGGCGATCAACGTCTCGGGCACCGGTGCGGTCGGGCTGGCCATCGAGGAGGATCTCGTCGCACTCGGGATGCCGGTCGAGCTCGCCGACCGCGACACGGTGGTGCCGATCATCTCCATCAACGACGACCAGAAGTCGGTGGATGCGTTCGTCGACGCGGTCATCGCCTCCGTCGAGCGCCAACGGGCCGCGTCCCGTCCGGTGCTGCCCTCCATCTCGTGGACCGTCGAGCCGGAGGTCGTCATGACGCCGCGCGACGCCTACTTCGCGGCGCACGAGACGGTGCCCGCCGAGCAGGCGATCGGCCAGGTCTCGGCCGAGCTGGTCGCGCCCTACCCACCGGGTATCCCCGTGCTCGCGCCCGGCGAGCGGATCACCGCAGCCGCCGTGGCGGGTCTGCGTGACGCCCAGGCCGACGGCACGCAGGTGCGGTACGCCGCCGACCCGACGTTGGGGACGTTCCAGGTCGTCGCCGACCGCTGATTTCCCCAATATGAGTGCGGCGTCTGTTGCACCGGCCGCGGGTGAATGCGTCGTTCCTGAGGTCAGGGGAGGGGGCGGCTCTTCCAGGTGAGCGTTCCGCGCCGATGGCCGAACCACGAGCGACCGACCAGGTACGCGAACGCCACCGTGGACGCCGGATGCAGCAGCGAGTCCGGCCACACCCGCCCACCCACGCGGCGCGCCACCAGTGCACGACCGGCGACAGCGCCGGCGTAGCCGGCCGCACCGACGGCGGAGCCGCGCAGCACCGCGGCGAGTGGGGGCACGACGTACGCCAGCACGGACAGCGCCACGAATGCGGCAGCGCCGACCGGGGACCGGAACGCCGACCACAGCGACTTGCTGTAACCGTCGCGCAGGTCGGGCCAGCCCTCGTACATGCGGCACGTCGCGACGTCGGTGCCGTCGGTCAGGACGCCGCGACGTCCGGACCGCTTCAGCTGCTGAAAGAGGGCGACGTCGTCGAGCACCTGGTCGCGCACCCCGGCGTGCCCACCGATGGCGTCGTAGGCGTCACGCGTGATGGCGAGGAGCTGGCCGTTGGCCGCCACCAGGGAGGTACGTTCACTCCGCTCGGCCAACGGCAGGGGCAGCAGGGTCGCCCACGACCACTGCAGCAGCGGCTGCACCAGCCGCTCGCTCCACGTCGACGCGTCCTGGCGCGGGTAGGGGCTCACCGCGTCGATGGGAGCACCGCTCGCCGACGGTGCTCCGAGCAACGAGGTCATGCGTCGGAGCGCCGTGGGCTCGAGGACGACGTCGGCGTCGACGAAGACCAGAACCTCGCCCTTCGCGGCCTCGGCGAGCTGATGGCACGCCCACGTCTTGCCCAGCCAGCCGTCCGGCGGCTCTCCCTTACCGTCGAGGAGATGCACCCGGGCGTCCTCGTCGACATGGTGCTGCACCACCGATGCGGTGCCGTCGGCAGAGCGGTCGTCGAGCACCAGCACCTCGAGCACATCGGCGTCGACCTGGTCGCGGACGGCGTGCAGGCACTGACCGATGCGCGCGGCTTCGTCCCGCGCCGGCACCAGGACCGACACGCGCGCACGTGGGCCGGCACCAGGCGCTGTGGGCAGGACCCGCAGGCGTCGCAGGTTCCACACGCTGTGCAGGAAGCCCGCCAAGGCGAGGGTGCTCCCTGCCGCGACCGTGGCGGGACCCAGTCGGTGTCTCATCCGCGGTCCCACCAGAGTCGCCACGCGAACGGAAGGGCGACGATCCCCATCGCGACGCCGCCGACCAGTGCTGAGCCCGGCCGGTCGAAGAAGACCGCCGCGGCGAGCACCGACGACACGTACACCCACAGGTAGAGGGTCGCCGGCTGTGCCACCGAGAAGCGCCGGGCGGGCAGTGCGAGCAGCACGAAGGAGATCAGCAGGCCGACCACGAACCAGCCGGCGTAGTTGGTGAGGGGGATTCCGTCCACGCCTGGCAGATCGGGCTCGGTCGTTCGCCAGGTCCACGCGCCGAGCTCGATCATCATCGGGTCGAGGAAGAGGTCCCACGCCATGAGCGACCAGGCAGCCACCACGGGCACCAGCCAGCGTCCCCGCGTCACGAGCACGGACGCCGCGACGTACGTGGGGTACGCCATCATCGACCAGGCCAGCGGCACGACGACGGGAACGTCGAGAATCTGCGGCCCGAGCGCATCGGTGTAGACGTAGTCGCCGAACGGGTAGCCGGTGGTTGAGCCGAACCGCTCCGCCACCCAGCCGAGCGCCGGGACCGCCAACGCGACGACGAAGAAGCCGCGCCAACGGTGGTAGGCGGTGGCGTGCACGACCGACGCGAGGAAGAAGACCACGACGGTGATCGCGGCCAGATCTCGCTGCGCAGCCTCGTGCGACGCGAGCGGGAACGCGATCTGCAGGGCGATGGTCGCAGCTGCGAGAAGCCATCCGAGCGCGACGAGCGCGAACGCAGGCCTGACCGACGGGGTCGGTCCGGTGTAGGTGCGCAGGCTCATGGGTCCTCGGGGACGTCGGTCGGTCGTGGTCGTCGGCGGGAGCGACGGTAGCGGGCGATGGCGGACCAGAAGACCACGACCACCCCGATGCCGGCGACCAGCAGCACCAGCGCGAGCGCAGCGGCGAGCCACGGCGCGAGGAACGCGAGGAACGTCACCACGGTGACGGCGACGTCCTCGAGCAGGCTGACGACGATGTTGCTGACCGGTTCGGGGGAGGTGTTGACGGCGGCGCGGGTGCCCGCCTTCGTGACGTGGCTGGCAAGTGCTGTGGTGCCGCCCATCGCGCCGAGGACCGCCTGCTCGAGCGTCGTGGCGTCACCGGAGATGAGCAGGGCCAGGGCGGTGCCGGCGACGGGACGGACCACGGTGTTGACCCCGTCCCATGCGGAGTCCAGGTAGGCGGTCTTGTCGACGACGAAGTCGATGGCGGTGAGGACCGCGGCAGCGACGAGCACGTCGGTGCGGGTGAGCGCGTCGGGAACGCCGACGTCGGTGAACCGACCGACCAGACCTGAGAGCAGCACCACGAGGTAGGGGTTGATGCCACTGGCCCAGCCGCTGGTGAAGACCAGAGGAATCAGCTCGGCCATGCGTCCGCCCCGATCTGCCGTCCGTCGACGGTGCCCTCGACCGCCTCCACCGCGAACCGCGCGAAGAGCTCCTCGGCGAACCAGCCGGTCTGGCGGGTCTGGCGGATCGCGTCACGATGGGCCTGACTGCCGTAGGCGAAGTCACGCATCGCGTCAGCGTCGCGCCAGAGGCTGAAGGTGCCCTGCAGGCCGACCGGCGCCTCGCCGATGCCGGTCGACCAGAGCAGCCCTGGCTGGCGCGTCAGGGCGTCCGCCACCGGCGGCACCGAGCGCCAGAAGGCGCGCAGCTGACGCCACTCGATGCGTGCCCGGGTGAGAGCAGCCACCGGACCGCTGTGCTGCTTCGGCGGGACAGGTGCCCCGAAGGGCTGGCGCCGCGACCAGAGTCCGGTGCTGGCCAGCGGGGTCATCGCGATGCGGAGCCGGTCGGTGGCAGCGGCGTCCCAGCGCCGGACCACTCGCGAACGCTCGACGGTGGCGGCGGCATGCGGGGCGTCCCAGCAGGTGAGCAGCGCCCAGTGGTGCGGGTCGGCGTCCTGTGGCGCGAAGGTCTGTCCGCTGCCGGTGCCGAGCAGCTTGGCGAAGGTCAGGCCGGGGTAGCCGCGCAGCGCGAGCCGGTCTGTGGCCAGGCGCGTCATGGCGGGCAGGACGCCGGAGGTGGGCACCGTCCAGACGTGCAGCAGCACGACCGCGGGGGTGGGGGACGGGGACACGACTCTCGAGAGTAGGGGGCGTCCGTGATCGGTGGGGACCGAGATCACGTGCCCAGTGGCGCGAAACCGGTCACCTGAGGGCGACGGAGTGTCCCGTTTCGCGCCACTCGCCAGCACCCCACCAAGGGGGGGTTGACCCCGCACCGGAACAGGGGTTTACTACCGGTGTTCGAACATGTGTTCGAACACCTCTGGGCCCGCCGGACGCCGGCGACCTCGACCCTCGTCGGTTCCCGGCGGGCCAGGAGGACGGACGACCTCGGTGGGTCCCCCTCCCGGTGACACCGTCCCCGACATCCCGGAAGGAGCGTCCGATGCGTCGCATCGAAGAGCCGGTCGAGTCCCTGGCCGGTCCCTCGGGCGTCACCTCCGCTCCGCTCGCCTTCCGGTGGCGGGGGCGTCGCTACGTCGTCGGCGCCGTGCTCGCCCACTGGGTCGAGACCGGCGCCTGGTGGCGTCCCGCCGCGGGGGCTGCTGCAGGGGCTGCCGCCGACCCCGGACCTGCCGACCCCGAGCGGCTGCTGTGGCGGGTCGAGGCCTGCCGGGGCTCCCAGACCGGGGTCTTCGACCTCTGCTGCGAGTCCGTCGACGCCGGTCAGGAGCGCTGGGTGCTCCAGGCCATCCACGACTAGACCCCGCCCATCGACCCATCGACTCGAGGAGGACCCCATGCTCGCCACCACCCCCCGCGGCTCGTCCGCCGGTGTCCTCGACCTGCTCGCCTCCGCCCACCGCGGCCTGGCCGAGGCCACCGTCGAGCCGCGGGCCGGCCAGCGCTACGCCGTCGCCCACCTCGCTGCGCTCCGGGCGGCCGCTGCCGTCCTGGCCACCCGGGCTCGCCCCGGCGGGCGTCGGGGTCCGCGGAGCGCCTGGGACCTGCTCGCGCAGGCGGCTCCGGAGCTGGCGGAGTGGGCCGCCTTCTTCGCCGCTGGTGCCGGCAAGCGGGCCGCCGCCGAAGCCGGGCTCGAGACGGTCACCGCGCGTGAGGCCGACGACCTGCTCCGCGACGTCGAGACCTTCCTGGCCCTGGTCGAGACCACTGTCGGCGTCCCGCACCAGACCTCCCTGCCCCGCGTCAGCTAGCCGTCCGCGTCCTGGTCCTGCTTCCTCGTGTCCCTCGACTCCTTTCCGCACCTGCACGTCGCCTCCGGCTGGTCGCTCCGGCACGGTGCTTCCTCACCGGAGACCCTGGTCGCCGTCGCCGCCGACCAGGGGCTGAGCGTCCTCGGTCTCACCGACCGCGACGGCGTCCGGGGCGCGGTGCGTTTCGCCCGGGCCGCCCTTGCCGCCGGGATCGCACCGGTGTTCGGCGCTGATCTCGCCCTCGAGACCGTCGCCGTGCCGGGCGCACCGGCGTCCCGCACCCGTACTCCCACCCGGGGGGGCCGGAGCGTCGACCCCCGGCTGCCCCGGGTCACCGTCCTCGCCCGTGGGCCGCAGGGGTGGGCGGCGCTGTGCCGGCTGGTCTCCGCCGCGCATGCCCGCGCCGAGGCAACAGGACGCCGCGGCAGCCCCACCGTCGACGCCGCGCTGATCGCCGACCACCTCCGTCAGGACGCCACCTCCGAGGGTGCCCTCGTCGTGCTGCTCGGTCCCGACTCCGACGTCGGTCGGCTGCTCGCCGCCCGACGCCCCGACCTCGCCACCGACCGGTGGCGGTGGTGGCGCGCCCAGGTCCCCTCGGTGGTGTGCGAGGTCGTCAACCACCGCGGCGCCGGACCGGCGGGGCGGTCGGCCCCCTTCGCGGCCCGCATGCTCGGCTGGGCCCACGAGCAGCACGCCCCAGTCGTGCTCACCAACGCGGTGCGGTACGCCCGTCGCGAGGACGCCCCCGTCGCCGACGTCCTGGACGCCGCCCGCCGCCTGGTCCCGCTCGACGAGCGGCACATCGACCGTCGCACCGGTGAGGGCTACCTGAAGTCGGCCGCGCAGATGTCCGAGGTCGCCACCGAGGTCGCCCGTCTGTCGGGGGTGGGCACCGAGCGCTCCACCTCCCGGCGGCTGCTCGCGGCCACCGAGCAGCTCGCCGAGCAGTGCGTCCTCGACCCGGTCGCCGATCTCGGCCTCGGCTCGGTGCACTTCCCCGAGCTCGCGGTGGTCGACCCGCAAGCGGCGGCATCGGGCACTCCTCCGGACGCAGTGCTCCGTCGACGGTGCGACGCCGGGTGGTCCCTGCGTTCCCTGCCCACCACCGGGCGCGACGCCGCAGACGCGCGTGAGCGGCTCGAGCACGAGCTCGGGATCATCGCCGGCCTCGGCTACGCCACCTACTTCCTCACCGTCGCCGACGTGGTCGACCTCATCCGCTCGATGCAGGTACGCGTCGCCGCCCGCGGCTCGGGGGCAGGGTCCCTCGTCACGTACCTGCTCGGCATCTCCGGCGTCGACCCACTTCGGCACGACCTCATCTTCGAGCGCTTTCTCTCACCGCTCCGTCAGGCGCTGCCCGACATCGACGTCGACGTCGAGTCGGCTCGCCGCACCGAGATCTACACCCGCATCTTCGAGCGTTTCGGTGACGACCGCGTCGCCTGCGTCTCGATGGCCGACACCTACCGCGTCCGGCACGCGATCCGCGACGTCGGTGCCGCGCTGGGACTGCCGCCGTCAGAGATCGACACCGTCGCCAAGGCGTTCCCGCACATCCGGGCCCGCGACGCGCAGAACGCGCTGCGCGAGCTGCCCGAGCTGCGCGCCAGCCGGATCGCCGACGACCCGCGACTCGCCCTGATGCTGCGGCTCGTCGAACGGCTCGACGGCCTGCCGCGCCATCTGGCCCTGCACCCGTGCGGCGTCCTGCTCTCCGACGCCACGCTGCTCGACCGCACCCCGGTCGAGTCGAGCGCGATGGGGTTTGCCATGAGCCAGTTCGACAAGGACGACGTCGAGCACCTCGGTCTGCTCAAGCTCGACGTGCTCGGCATCCGCATGCAGTCGGCGATGGCGTACGCGCTCGACGAGATCGAGTCGGGTCGACGGCGACGACGCGCGTCCCGACCTCGACGCCGTCCCGCTCGACGACCCCGCCACCTACGACCTCATCCGGTCGACGCACACCCTCGGCTGCTTCCAGATCGAGTCACCGGGGCAGCGCGAGCTGGTCGGCAAGTTCGCCCCCGAGACGTTCGACGACCTCATCATCGACATCTCGCTCTTCCGTCCCGGCCCGGTGAAGTCCGACATGGTCAGCCCCTTCCTGCGCGCCCGGCACGGGTGGGACGGAGCCGCAGTACCTGCACCCCGACCTCATCGGAGTGCTGCGCCCCACCTTCGGCGTCGTGGTCTTCCACGAGCAGGTCATCGACCTCATCCACGTCATCACCGGGTGCAGCCGTGCCGAGGCCGACGAGAAGCGGCGCGCCCTCGGCGACCCCGACGGACAGGCCGAGACGCGCGAGTGGTTCTACCGGACAGGCGCGCGCCCGTGGGTACGACCTGCGCACCGTCGAGAGGTTCTGGGAGGTGCTCGCCGCCTTCGCGTCCTTCGGCTTCTGCAAGGCGCACGCCGCTGCCTTCGCGCTGCCCACCTACCAGTCGGCCTGGCTCAAGGCGCACCACACCGCCAGCTTCCTGGCCGGCGTCCTCACCCACGACCCCGGCATGTACCCCAAGCGGCTGATCCTCGACGACGCCCGCCAGTTCGGCATCACCGTGCTGCCGCTCGACGTCAACGCCTCCGCCGAGGGCTACCGCGTCGAACGGGTCGACCCGGCCGACGCCGCACCGGTCCGCACCCACCCGGGCGTGCTGGTGTCCCGTCGTCAGCGCGGCGTCCCCGACCAGCCGTTGCTCCCGGACGCCCGCGGGTACGGCATCCGGATCGCGCTCGCCGAGGTCAAGGGGATCAGCGACGCCGAGGTCGCGCGGATCGTCGCGGGTCAGCCCTACCGCTCGCTCACCGACTTCTGGCACCGCGCCGCCGTCTCCCGGCCGGTGGTCGAGCGGCTCGTGCTCGCGGGCGCGTTCGACGCCCTGCACGGGATCGACCTCACCCTGGTGCATCCGGGCTCCGCCCGTCGGCGGTTGACCCGGCGCGACCTGCTGCTGCAGGTCGCCGAGCTCGACCGGTGGAACGCGATGCCGACGGCCCACCGGTCAGCAGCCGACCGCGAGCGGGACGGCTGCACCGGCCACCCAGCTGACCCTCGCGCTCGGGCCGGAGCAGATCGCGCTGTCCGGCCTGCCGGAGATGACCGGTGCCGAGCAGGTGCGGGCCGAGCTCGACGTCCTCGGTCTCGACGTCAGTCGGCACGTGGTCGACTTCTACGCCCCGTTGCTGTCCGCCCTCGACGTCGTGCGCTCCCGCGACCTCCTCACCTGTCGTTCCCGCAGCGAGGTGCTCGTCGCAGGGGTGAAGGTCGCCACCCAGACGCCGCCGATCCGGTCCGGTCGTCGGGTGGTGTTCGTCACGCTCGACGACGCCACCGGACCGGTCGACGCCACCTTCTTCGAGGACGCCCAGGGACCGTACGCGGCCACCCTCTTCCACTCCTGGCTGCTCCTCATCCGCGGCGAGGTCCGCCGCACCGGTCCGCGCGGTCTCTCCCTGCGGGCCACCGGCTGCTGGGAGCTGTCCGGTCTCTACGACCTCTGGCAACGGGCCGGCACCGACGCGGTGCTGCAGGTGCTCGACACCCCACCGCCGGGGTTCGACGCCGAGAGCGTCGTCGCTCCGGCCGGTCCGGCCGCGAGCGACGACGGGGGGTACACCGCAGGCGGCATGGGACGCCGACGCATCCTCGTGCACCCCAGTGGCTTCCGGCAGTCGCCGTACGCCGACGTGCGTCCTGCCGGTGACGACGTGAACCGCGGTGCGCCACCGCGCAAGCTGTGGCACTCCAGCCCCGGAAGTGCGGGAGGATGACACCGTGACTCGCCAGCAGCTCGGGCGCACCGCCACAGCGGGGCCGGTCGGTGCTCAGCCGTCGGACGCCGGCTGCCCGATCCTGCACGTCGACATGGACGCCTTCTACGCGTCGGTCGAGCTGCTCCGGCACCCCGAGCTCGTGGGCACCCCCGTGATCGTGGCCGGCGGCGGAAGCCGTGGCGTCGTGCTCTCCGCCACCTACGAGGCGCGTGCCCTCGGCGTCCACTCGGCCATGCCCGCCAGCCGGGCGCGCCGGCTGGCACCGCAGGCGACCTTCCTCACCCCGCACCACGACGACTACGCCCGGATCTCCGCCGGTGTGATGGCCGTCTTCGCGTCGGTCACCCCGCTCGTCGAGCCGCTCAGTCTCGACGAGGCGTTCCTCGACGTCAGCGGTGCGCTCCGCCGGCTCGGCTCACCGGCCCAGATCGGAGAGCTCATCCGTACCCGGGTGCACGACGAGCAGGGCATCACCTGCTCGGTCGGTGTGGCCTCCACCAAGTTCGTCGCCAAGCTGGCGTCGGGGCGCTGCAAGCCGGACGGTCTGCTGGTCGTGCCGGCCGACCGGGTCATCGAGTTCCTCCACCCGCTCGAGATCGGCGCACTGTGGGGGGTGGGGGACAAGACCGAGGAGGCGCTGCACCGGCTGGGGCTGCGGACGGTGGCCGATCTCGCCCACACCCCCGTGAGCACCCTCGAACGCGCCCTCGGGCAGGCGGTCGGCCGTCACCTCTGGGAGCTCGCCTGGGGCCGGGACGAACGCAGCGTGGTGGCGCACGTCCCCGACAAGAGCATCGGCCACGAGGAGACTTTCGGCGCCGACGTCGACGATCCCGAGGTGATTCGTCGCGAGCTGCTGCGCCTGTCGCAGAACGTGGCGGCCCGGATGCGCCGCCGAGGGCTCGCCGGACGCACCGTCGCGATCAAGGTGCGGTTCGCCGACTTCACCACGATCACCCGATCCCGCACCCTCGCGCACCCCACCGACGTCACCCGTGACGTGCACTCCACCGCGCTCGCGCTCTACGACGCCCTCGGCCTTGACCGGGCGCGCATCCGGCTGGTGGGGGTCCGGGTCGAACAGCTGGTGGACGGGTCCGAGGTGGCCCACCAGCTGACCTTCGACGAGCAGCCGGAGGCCTGGCGTCAGGCGGAGCGGGCCGCCGACCGGGCCGTGCACCGGTTCGGCCGCGACGCCGTTCGCCCCGCCAGCCTGGTCGAGGGACCTCATCCTTGACCTCTCGCCGCCCTGCAGCCGGTCCCGGAGCAGGCCGGTCAGAGCAGTCTCCAGTCGTCGGTCGGGGGTGCCGATGTTGGACGAGAAGGTCACGATCGACCGTCCGGAGTTTCGCCACCGCCGATCGGGACCTATCCTGGGATCGGGTCTACGACCCGTCGACCGCCCGACCGACCGCGAGGAGGGGCCATGCCACTCTCCGAGCACGAGCAGCGTCTGCTCGAGCAGATGGAGCGTCAGCTCTACGCCGACGACCCCAAGCTGGCTTCGACGCTGCGCGGCAGCGGTCGCAGCCTGCGCTCACGTCAGCGCGTCATCATCGGTGGTCTGGCGCTCGTGACGGGCCTCGCCCTGCTCGTGGGTGGCGTCGCGGCCGAGTTCTGGCCGCTCGGCGTGGTCGGGTTCCTGGTCATGCTCGCCGGCGGATGGTGGGCCAGCGCGGGATGGCAGAGCGGCACGACGCCGTCCGGTGGCTCCGCTCAGCGCACGTCCGGTGGAAGCAGCCCCTCGCCCCGTGCGGGCTTCATGAGCCGGATCGAAGAGCGCTGGGAGCGTCGCCGCGACGGCGACCGCTGAACGGCCCCCGCACACTCTCCGCCACGCGCGACTTCAGCTGTCCCACAGCCTCACCCAGTGCCGTCCACCCGCCGGTGAGCGCCTGCCGTCCCGAACGTGGCCACGCCACGGCCCGGCGACGGTCACGGGGTGAGAGGGCCGACATCAGCCCCTGCTCGATGGCACGTGCCATGGCGTCGATCTCCTCGACCGGCGGCAGACCTGCCACCGCGTGCCCGCCGTAGCGCGAGCGCTCGACCCACGACGCCAGACGTTCCATCTGCTCGGTCTGACCGCGCATCAGCCCCCCACGCCGCGGAAGCCGCCGCGCGAGGTCGCGCGGTGTCTCGGTCGGCGCTGGCTCCAGGTCGACATCGGTGGCGGTGTCGAGCACATCGGCCCACGCTGCCGCCACGGCAGACGGTGCGTCGACGACACTGCGGCGACGGCGGGCCCGCACGACGCGCCGCGCCGCGTAGGGGGCGCAGAGCGCCACGGCCGCCAGCAGCACGACCGCGAGGATCCACCAGCCGCCCGAGGAACCCTCGGCGGGTGCGGTGGTGTCCGTCACGCCGGTGCGTCCGACCGAGCGGTCCGGCTCGGCCGCACCGGGCACCCGCCGGTCGTCCGGGCGACCGGGGTCCTGGCAGCCACCGCGACGACAGACCACGCCCTGGCCGTCGTTGTCGGGACGTCCCCCACTCGTGCCCGTGTTGGTGGCCGGCGGCGGCGCGTAGGCCGGTGCGCCGCCACCGTCGCCGCCGCCAGGGGTCGGCTCGAAGCGGACCCACCCGACCCCCTCGAACCAGAGCTCGGGCCACGCGTGCGCGTCGTGCAACGTCACGACCCGGGTGCCGTCCTCGGTCGCCGTCCCGGGTGTGAAGCCGACCTGCACGCGTGCCGGGATCCCGAGCGTGCGCGCCATCAGCGCCATGCTGGCGGCGAACTGCTCGCAGTAGCCGCTCTTGTCCTGCAGGAACTGCGCGAGAGCCTCGGTGTCGTTGCCGGCGGCAGTGTCGAGGCTGTACTCGAACTCCGACCGGAACCAGTTCTGCAGCTCGAGCGCGCGGTCGTAGTCCGACACCGCGTCCGCGGTGACCTCCAGCGCCAGAGGGCTCAGCTGCTCGCTCACCGGACCCGGCAGCCGGGTCCAGGCCTCCATCGAGGAGTCCGGTGGCCCCGCCGCGCGCAGCTGGTCGGCCGACGGCGTCACGATCAGCGCGGTCGCCGTGTAGCTGCGACCGAGGGCGGAGTCCTCGGTGGCGGAGAAGACGTCGAAGGTGTCCGCGTCCCAGCGCCAGTCGCCGTCGATCGCGACCGACGACGCCGGGTAGGGGAGTGGTAGTCGCGGGGTGTCCAGGTCGCCGACCTCGATGGTGTACTCCGCGGGAGTGCTCGCGACCGTGTCGGTGTCCAGTCCAGGCGGCGAAGGGAGCCCCCGAGAGGCCTGCTGCTCGGGGGGTGCCTGCATCTCCTCCAGCGTCCACGACGTCCCGTCGAACTGGTCGAGGGTGGCGATGCGCAGGTAGGTGGGGGCGGTGGTGTCGGTGGTGTACCGCAGCACCTCCACGTCTCGACCCCGGGTGAGGTTGCGCTTCAGGTCGACGATCGGGTTGACGGTGATCACCCGTTGGGTTCCCGCCGCGACCTCGCCGCTGCCCGCTCCGCCTCCCTCGCCGGTGGGGTTGCCGCCGAACCGCCCCTCGTCGAGGCTGGGCAGCACCACGGGGACGACGACCGCGATGGCGAGCGCGGCCGCGCCGAGTCGGCGCCCGGTGCCACCGACGGACTGCAGGCGGCTGGCGCTGCCACGCACCGGCCGCCCCCAGCGGGTCAGCTGCTGCCGGCCGTCGGCGAGAAGCAGCAGCAGCCAGCCGACCCCGGCAGCCAGGAAGAGCGGCCAGGGAACACCGTCGGGCAGGACGGTGGCCGGTACGAGGTAGAGGACGAGCAGGGGGATGCCGGCCAAGGTCGCCCGGCGCAGCGTCACGGCGAGCGAGTCGACGCCCCACGCGACGAGCACCACCCCGCTCACCAGCAGGAAGCGGACGCCCTCGGTGAGCGTGACGGGCGCGGCCTCCTTCCCGATCACCGCGAACCCCTGCTCGGCGAGGTCGGCAAAGGTGTGCCAGACGTCGGCAACCGGCACGAAACCCCATCCCGCCACGTCACCGGCGAACACCACGGTCAGGGCGACGACCGCCACGAGGGCCTGCAGGGTGACCACCAACCACGCCGGCCAGGACGTCGCGCGCAGCGCGCTGCCGGTTCCGGCGATGACCAGGATCAGACCGAGCGTGACGCCGTACCAGGGGCCACCCTCCACGGTGGGGGAGAGCGCCAAGGAGGTCAGCGCCACCGCCGCGACCGACGCGAGCGTGGGTCCTGGCGCACCGATCAGCGCGGTCGGCCGGTTCATGCGGGGACCTCGGTGACGGGCAGTGCACCGCCGAAGGCGACGTGGGACCAGACGTCGGCCAGTGAGTCGTCGCGAGCCAGCGGCACGACCGCCCAGCCGGCAGCGCGCAGCAGGCTCCAGGCAGCCGCGGACTCGGCTCCCACCCGGCGTGACGGGTCGGCGTCCCAGGTGGCGACGTCGAGAGCGACGGCAACCGTCGTCCCCATGCCATGGCGGGCCCGTGCCAGCTGGTCGGCCTCGTCGACGGAGAGGGCGCCGAGGACGACCACGAGAAGTCCGTCACTCGCGTGGCGCACCGCAGCGGTGAGGGTGTGGATGCCGCCGGACCTGGTCGGCTCGGCCACGGCGAGCGCATCGAGCAGCAGACCGGAAGGGTCGCCGCTCAGGCCGCCGTCGACCGCACTGCTCGTGGACACCTCGCGCCCCTCGGCGACGAGCCTGACCGCGTAGCCGCGGTGGGAGAGGTGCAGGGACACCGAGGCGGTCGCGCTGACGGCCCTCTCGAAGCTGCCCGAAGGATTGGCCTCTCGGCTGTGAGCTGGCCCCCGGTCGTCGAGCAGCACGGTCGCGCGGCTCTCCCAGGGCTGCTCCTCGCGGCGGACCATCAAGACCCCGGACTTGGCGGTCGCGCGCCAGTGGACGCGACGCAGCTCGTCACCGTGCCGGTAGTCGCGCACGGCGACGTCGTCTTCCCCGGCAGCGGCGATCGATCGTGAGCGGCTCTCACCGGTTCCTGACCAGTCGCCGGTGAGAGGGACGCCCGGCAGCGGCTCGACGCGGGGTGTGACCAGCAGGTGGCGCTGGCCGCTGAACGCACGGTCGAGCCGACAGAAGCCGAAGGGGTCGGCCAGCCGCACCGACAGCGGCCCGATCGCGTAGCGGCCGCGCCGGTCCGCGTGCACGGTGTACGAGACCGAGCGCGAGCTGAGCGGGGCCAGCCGGTCCACCACGAATCGAGGACGTGGCCCGAGCACGGCGGGAACGCTGTCCTCGACCAGCAGCAGACCGGTGGGCAGATGCGCGACGTTCTCGAGGGTCACCGTCACCGTGGCCGAGTCGCCCGCGGGTGTGCGTCCCGGCTCCAGCTCACGGGTCGACGCGAGTCGGAACCGGGTGCGCGCCACGCTGGCCGCCGACAGGAGCGGCAGCGACGCGGCGAGCAGGCCGACGCGCATGATGTCCTGCTGGTCGAGCATGGCCGCGAGCACGAACGCCGTCACCCCCGCTGCGAGCAGTGCACGCCCGCGCGGTGTCAGTCCGGACAGCGCCGCCCGCACGTCACCCTGCCGGGATCGGCGTGCTGTCGACGATCGAGTCCACGACGGCGCTCGTCGTGCGTCGGGCGATCTGGGCCTCGGCCGTCAGCAGCAGCCGGTGGGCGAGCACCGGTCCGGCGAGGGCCCGGATGTCGTCGGGGATCACGTAGTCGCGTTCGTCGAGGGCGGCTGAGGCCTTCGCCGCGCGCACGAGCTGCAGGGTGGCCCGGGGTGAGGCACCGAGCCGCAGGTCAGGGTGGCGGCGTGAGGCGGCGACGAGGTCGACCGCGTAGCGGTGCACCTGCGCCCCGACGTGCAGGGCCCGGACCTGGTCGATCAGTGCCGCCACATGGCTGGCGGTGGCGACGGGCGTGATCTCGTCGAGCGGGCGACCCGCTCCGTGGACCGACAGCATCTCCATCTCGTCGTCCCGCTCGGGGTATCCCATCGACAGCCGGGCCATGAAGCGGTCCCGCTGCGCCTCGGGCAACGGGTAGGTGCCCTCCATCTCGATCGGGTTCTGCGTCGCCACCACCATGAACGGTGTGGCCAGCGGGTACGTCGAGCCGTCGACGGTGACCTGATGCTCCTCCATGGCCTCGAGCAGCGCCGACTGCGTCTTGGGTGACGCGCGGTTGATCTCGTCGCCGATGACGATGTTGGCGAACACCGCGCCGGGGCGGAACTCGAAGTCGCGTGTCTCCTGGTTGAAGACGCTCACTCCCGTGATGTCGCTCGGCAGCAGGTCGGGCGTGAACTGGATGCGGCGCACCGTGCAGTCCAGCGCCCGCGCCAACGACTTGGCCAGCATGGTCTTGCCGACCCCGGGAACGTCCTCGATCAGCAGGTGACCCTCCGCCAGCAGCACGACCAGAGCCAGCCGGATGGCGTCCGGCTTGCCCTCGATCACTCCGGCGACCGCGTCGCCGATCCGCACCCCCTGGCGGGCGACCTCGGTCTCGTCCGAGGTCTCGTCCGGGGGCGGCGTCGCCTCGGTCGACGCGGCGTCGTCCACGGTCGTCACGCTGCCTCCTTCTGGGCCTCCTTCTGGGCCTGCCTGGCCCTCCACCCGGAGAGACAAGCGTAAAGCCGAGGCGACAGTGCGTCGTCCTGAGGAACCCCTCCACTTCGCTCCACAGAGGTGACCTGCAGAAATACCTCTCAAGTTTCGTCAGCGCCCGGTCGATGTGGTTGACGGTGGTGCAAAGTGGAGTATGGTGGCGATCCGTGGATGAACGAGGGGCGCGCGGGCCCGTGGCGGAGCGAGGGAGGTCGGTGCGGTGTTCCTGGGCACGCACTACCCCAAGCTCGACGACAAGGGACGCCTCTTCCTGCCCGCTCGTTACCGCGAACCCCTGCAAGGCGGCCTGGTCATCACCAAGGGCCAGGAGCGCTGCCTCTACGTGTTCCCCCGCGAGGACTTCTTCGTCTACGCGCGGCAGATGCAGGCCGCGCCCCTGTCCAGCAAGAAGGCCCGCGACTACGTCCGCGTGCTCCTGTCCGGCGCGTCCGACGAGCTGCCGGACCGGCAGGGGCGGGTCACCGTTCCCCCTCCGCTGCGTGAGTACGCCGGGCTGCACAAGGAGTGCGTCGTGATCGGCGCGGGCGCCCGGGTCGAGATCTGGGACGCCGAGCGCTGGTCGGAGTACCTCGGACCCAGTGAGGGCGCGTTCGCCGAGCTGAGCGAGGAGGTGCTGCCCGGACTGATGTGACGTGCGGTGTGGTCTTCCGCCGCTCCGTCCCCTCCTGACGCACCTTCCCCGGCGCCAGGGGAGGAGAGGAGCGGAGGAAGACCAGACCGCACCCCCACCGTCCACCCCACCTTTCCCCACCTGGCTCCCAGGTCTGTCCCCTGTCCGCCGCACGTGAAGGGTCGAGCATGAGCGGCACGATCGGCACCGCCCCGCACCGCTGGTCCACGCGACCAGCGGTCGCGGCTGCGCAGCTGCGGCTGCGGCTCCGGAGGTCCGTGGCGGCCGTACGCGTCGCCGGCGGCCTCCCGCTGCCCCTCGCGGTCCCCCTGGCTCTGACGCTCACGGCATCGGTGATGGCGGTCACGATCACCGTGGCGGGGTCGTGGATGTCGTGAACGAGGAACCCACGCACACGCCGGTGATGAGCGAGCGGGTGGTCGCCCTGCTCGCCCCGGCACTGGACCTGCCGGGTGCCATCCTGGTCGACGCCACGCTCGGGCTGGGGGGCCACAGCCGCGCGCTGCTGAACGCCTGCCCGCAGGCTCAGCTCGTCGGCATCGACCGCGACGCCCGCGCCCTCGAGATCGCTGCGGGGCGCCTGGCGGAGTTCGCCGGTCGCACCACGTTCCTGCACGCGGTCTACGACGAGCTGCCGCAGCTTCTCGCGCAGCTGGGTCTGCCGCACGTCCACGGCGTGCTCTTCGACCTCGGCGTCTCCTCGCTGCAGCTCGACGACGCGCAGCGCGGCTTCGCGTACTCGTACGACGCGCCGCTCGACATGCGGATGGACCCCTCGTCCCCGCTCACGGCCGCGGAGGTCGTGAACACCTACTCGGTGGCCGAGCTGACCCGGGTGCTCCGCGACTACGGCGAGGAGCGGTTCGCGAAGCGCATCGCCCGAGCGATCGAGGCGCGCCGACCGTTCCGTTCCAGCGCGGAGCTGGTGGACGCGGTGCGAGCAGCCATCCCGGCACCCGCCCAGCGCACCGGCGGGCACCCGGCCAAGCGCACCTTCCAGGCCCTTCGCATCGAGGTCAACGACGAGCTCGGGGCCGTGCGGCGGGCCCTGCCGGCGGCGATCGACGCTCTCGCGCGTCCACGGCCGGATCGTGGTGATGTCCTACCAGTCGTTGGAGGACCGCATCGTCAAGCGCGCCCTGTCCGAGCACCTCGCCGACGACGTCCCGGTGGACTTCCCGGTCGCCGGCCGCGGACCGGAGCTGCGGCTCCTCACCCGAGGCGCGGAACGACCGACCGAGCAGGAGGTGGCCGAGAATCCCCGGGCTGCCTCGGTGCGGGTGCGGGCCGCTGAGCGGCTCCGGGTGGCGGCATGAGCACGGCGACCCTGCCTCAGGCGCCCGCGCCCCGGCGTCGTCCGGCGTCGCGGCCTCCCGTACGCGCGGTCCCCTCGCAGACTTCCCCGCCTGCGCGCGCTCCCTTCGTGGGTGCTGTGCTCGTGCTGCTCGTCCTCGGCCTCGGGGCGCTCCTGCTGCTGAACACCCTGCTCGCCCAGGGGTCCTTCACGCTGCACACGCTCGACGCGCGCGTGGCCGAGCTCGCCGACCGTGAGCAGGCCCTGCAGCAGAAGGTGGCCGAGCTCGCCGCTCCGCAGCGGCTGGCTCGTCGCGCGTCGGCCATCGGCATGGTGCCGTCGGTGAACCCTGCCTTCCTGCGCGCCTCCGACGGCAAGGTCCTCGGCGTGCCGGTACCGGCCTCCGCCCCGGCTCCCGTGGTTGTATCGGAACCGGCGCCCGCCGAGCAGGACGAGGCGAAGCAGCAGGACCAGAAGAAGCAGCAGGACGACGAAGCAGCGGACGAGACGAAGCAGCAGGACCAGAAGAACCAGCAGGACCAGAAGAACCAGCGGACGAGACGAAGCAGCAGGACCAGCAGGGCGAGAAGAACCAGCAGAAGCAGCCGGACGACACGCAGGGTGCGGGAGGAGCGGAGCAGTGAGCCAGGCGCGCCGCTCTCCGCCTCCGTCCGTCCGTACGCCCGTCGACCCGCGCCGCCGACTGGTGGCGGTCGGCCTGGGCGTGGCCATGGTGCTCTCGCTGTTCGCGGGCCGTCTGCTGCAGCTGCAAGGCGTCGAGGCGGCGGCCTATGCCGCGACCGCAGAGGCCGAACGTCTCCGCACCGCGACCATCCCGGCGACGCGGGGCACGATCACCGACACCCACGGCATCGCGCTGGCCACGACCGTCGACGCGGTCAACGTGACCGCTGACCAGACCCAGATCTCCGACCCGGTCGCGGTCGCAGCGGCGCTCGGTCCGGTGCTCGACGAGCCGTTGGAGACACTCAGGAAGCGGCTCGACGGCGACCTGCGCTTCGCCTACGTCGCCCGGGAGGTGACGCCACGGACCTGGGACAAGGTGGCCGCACTGCGACTGCCTGGCATCTACAGCGAACCGACCGCCAAGCGGGTGTACCCGCAGGGGTCGCTGGCCGCCGCGGTGCTCGGGTTCGTCGGCAGCGACGGGCACGGGCTCGGCGGCCTGGAGAGCAGCTGGGACGACAAGCTCGCCGGACGCGACGGGACCATCACCTACGAGGCCGGGGCCGGTGGGCGGCAGATCCCGACCGGGGACACCGAGACCGAGGAGTCGGTGCCGGGACTGGACGTCCAGCTGACCATCGACCGCGACGTGCAGTTCATCGCCGAGCGGGCGATCCGTGCCAAGGTCAACGAATCGGCTGCCGACAGCGGCACGGTGGTGGTGATGGACCCCCGCACCGGCGAGGTCATCGCCCTGGCGACGTACCCGTCGTTCGACCCCCGCGACGTCACCTCGGCGCCGGATGCGGACCGGGGGAACCGGGCGATCAGTGAGATCTACGAACCGGGCAGCACCAGCAAGGTCATGACGATGGCCGCCGCGCTGGACGCGGGAGCAGTGAAGCCGACGACCCCGGTGGAGGTCCCGCCGATCCTGTACCGAGGCGGTGACGACTTCCACGACCACTCGCCGCACGGGACGCTGCACCTCACCGCGACCGGCGTGCTCGCCCAGTCGAGCAACCTCGGCACCATGCTCATCGCCGAGAAGCTGGGCGAGCGACCGCTCTACGACTACCTGCGCAAGTTCGGCATGGGCCAGACCAGCGGGATCGACCTGCCCGGCGAGAGTGCAGGGATCCTGCCGGACGTCGCCGACTGGGGGCCGACCAACTTCGCCACGATCGCGTTCGGTCAGGGGCTGTCGCTGAACGCGGTGCAGGCCACATCGGTCTTCGCCACGATCGCCAACAACGGCGTCCGGGTCGAGCCGACCGTCGTGGCCGGCACCACGGCACCGGACGGGACGTTCGAGCCGGCACCGCCGCCGAAGCGCCACCGGGTCGTGACGCCGGAGACTGCGCGTACGCTCCGGCAGATGATGGAGAGTGTCGTCTCCGACGAGGGGACCGCCCCGATGGCGCAGATCCCGGGATACCGCGTGGCCGGCAAGACCGGGACGGCCGAGCGCGTCGACGAGGCGTGCGGCTGCTACCGCGGCTACACCGCCTCCTTCATCGGCTTCGCCCCGGCTGACCGGCCGGCGGTCGTGGTCTCCGTGACGCTGCAGGATCCGAAGTACGGGCACTACGGAGGCGAGCTCGGCGGCCCGGTGTTCAAGCGGGTGACGTCGTTCGCCCTGCAGACGCGACAGGTGCCGCCCACCCCGTCCAAGGCTCCGTCCATGCGCCTCACGTACCGCCCCTGACCATGACACCCCGCCCGACGCTGGTCCCGGTACCACTGCGCGCCGCCTGCCAGGCGATCGGTGTGGACGCGCCGGAGCTCGGCCAGCTGCAGGTGACGGGCATCACCGTCGACTCGAACGATGCACAGCCGGGCGACGTCTTCGCCGCGCTTCCTGGGCAGCGCGTGCACGGGGCAGCGTTCGCGCGGGAAGCGGCGCAGCGCGGAGCGGTTGCCGTCGTGACGGATGCCGCCGGCGCGACGATCGTCGGCGAGGCGCTTCCCGTCGTCGTGATCGAGTCACCGCGCGCACAGGTGGGTGTGCTCGCCGCCGAGATCTACCGGACGACCGGCCGAAGACCTGTTGATGCTCGGTGTCACCGGCACGAACGGCAAGACGACGACGACCTTCCTGCTCGATGCGGGGCTGCGCGCCGCCGGACACCGCACGGGGGTGATCGGCACCGTCGCCACCCTGGTGGACGGCGAGGCCTTTCCCACCGTGCGCACGACTCCGGAGGCGTCCGAGCTGCACGCACTGCTCGCCGTCATGCGCGAACGAGGCGTGACCGCGGTGGCGATGGAGGTGTCGAGCCACGCACTGGCCATGGGTCGGGTCGACGGCTGCACGTTCGACGTCTCGGGATTCACCCAGCTCGGCAGCGACCACCTCGACTTCCACGGCTCCGACGAGGAGTACTTCGCAGCGAAGGCGACCCTCTTCACCCCGGCGCGCAGCCGGCACGCGGTCGTCACCGTCGACGATGACGGGGGCCGCCGCATGGCGGCAACCTCCTCCACCGCCACCCAGACGTTGGGCCTGCGTCCGGATGCCGACTGGCAGGTCGACGAGGTGGTGAAGACGACGGACGGCGGCCACCGCTACCGGCTCACCTCGCCCGACGGCCTCCACTTCGGCGGAGGCGTGCGCCTGATGGGGCGTTTCAACGTGGCGAACGCTGCACTGGCGCAGGCCATGCTGATCGTCGCCGGCGTCGACCCCGGACGTGCAGCCGCCGGCATCGAGCGGTGCCACGGTGTTCCCGGCCGGATGGAGCGCGTCGGCGACGCCACCGAGGGCATCGCACTCGTCGTCGACTACGCCCACACCGCTGACGCCCTCGCCCGAGCACTCGACGCGGTGAGACCGCACGAGGGTGGGCGGGTGATCGTGGTCTTCGGGTGCGGCGGCGACCGCGACGCCGGCAAGCGCCCGGAGATGGGGCGGGCGGCCGCCGAGCACGCCGACGTGGTGGTGGTGACCGACGACAACCCGCGGAACGAGTCTCCTGAGCTCATCCGACGGGCCGTGCTCGACGGCACAGCGATCGTCGACCCCAGGCGTCGCGCCGAGGTGCACGAGGTCGCGGACCGTCGGGCCGCGATCGGTTGGGCGGTCGACCACGCCCAGCCGGGAGACGTCGTGCTGGTGGCCGGCAAGGGCCACGAGACCGGGCAGGAGATCGGGGCCGTGGTGACGCCCTTCGACGACCGTGACGAGGTCAGGCGGGCGTGGCAGCAGCGCCTGACTGCCACGGGCGGAGCGGCGACGTGATTCCCACCGAGATGCGGGTGCTTGCCACGGCGGTGGGCAGCGAGGTGGTGCCCGCCGCCGCCGCTGGCGCGAACCGTCACGCACGTCTGTTCCGACTCCCGGGAGGTACGCCCAGGGAGCCTCTTCGTGGCCCTGGCCGGCGAGCGGGCCGACGGACACGACTACGTCGGTGCCGCCGTCGCTGCCGGCGCGGTGGGGGTGCTCGCCACACGTACGACCGAGGCACCGACCATCGTGGTGCCCGACGTGCTGGCTGCGCTCGGCACCCTGGCCCGGTTCCACGTCGACCGCCTCGAACGCACCACCGTCGTCGGGATCACCGGGTCGGTGGGCAAGACGACCGCGAAGGACCTGACCGCGGCGGTCCTCTCCGTCGCGGGACCGACCGTCGCTCCTCCTGGGTCGTTCAACAACGAGCTGGGCCTTCCGCTCACGGTGCTCTCCGCTGACGCGCAGACCGCCTTCCTGGTACTGGAGATGGGAGCGCGGGGCCGGGGCCACGTGAAGTACCTGTGCGGTGTGGCACCGCCGACGGTCGGGGTCGAGCTGGTCGTCGGCAAGGCTCACGTCGGCGAGTTCGGCAGCCAGGCCGCGATCGCCGACGCCAAGGCCGAGCTCGTCGAGGCACTCCCGGCATCGGGCACCGCGGTGCTGAACGCCGACGACCCCCTCGTGCGGAGCATGGCCGCACGGACCGACGCGTCCGTGGTGCTGTTCGGTCAGGCCGACGACGCAGACGTGCAGGCGCGTCGGCTGGAGATGGATTCGACCGGCCGGCCCTCGTTCGACCTGTGCACCCCTGAGGGGACGGCGCGGGTGACCCTCCGGTACGTGGGGGAGCACGCGGTGCCCAATGCCCTCGCGGCAGCTGCGGTGGGACGCTCGCAGGGCATGGACGTCGGCACCGTGGCGGCTGCCCTCTCCCAGGCCGAGCCGCAGAGTCGGTGGCGGATGGAGGTGACCGAGCGTTCCGACGGCCTCGTCGTCATCAACGACGCGTACAACGCCAGCCCGGAGTCGGTGCGGGCGGCACTGAAAGCCCTCAAACAGATCGCCGGGGGCCGTCGCTGTTTCGCCGTCCTCGGCGAGATGCGCGAGCTGGGGGAGCAATCTGCTGCCGAACACGACGCCGTGGGACGACTCGCGGTGCGCCTGGATGTGCAACGGTTGGTCGTCGTCGGAGAGGGTGCGCGGCCGATCCACCTGGCTGCCGGCCTCGAGGGTTCGTGGGGTCAGGAGTCGATGTACGTGCCTGATGCGCAGTCGGCACTCGAGCTGCTGAGACGTGACGTGCTGCCGGACGACGTCGTGCTGGTCAAGGCGTCCCGTGCCGCCGGCCTCGAGGTGGTCGCTGCCGGTCTGCTCGAGGGGGACGACGCATGAGGCTCGTCCTGGTCGCCGTCGTCGTCAGTCTGCTGATCGGCTTGTTCGCCACCCCCCTCTGGGCATCGTGGCTGCGGGCGCGCGGGTACGCGCAGTCCATCCGCGACTCCGAGGAGCTCGGCTACGCGGTGCCCGATCACGCCGGCAAGAAGGGCACTCCCTCGATGGGGGGCGTGGTCATCGTCGCCGGGACGGTGCTGAGCTATGTCGCCGCGCACCTCGACGCCGGAAGCGGACCCAGCGCGTCCGCACTGCTGGTCCTGTTCCTGATGGTCGGTCTCGCCTCCGTCGGCTTCGCCGACGACTACATCAAGATCTTCCGGCAGCGTTCCACCGGACTGCGCGTGAAGACCAAGCTCATCGGGCAGGCGGTCGTCGCCATCACCTTCGCGCTGCTCGCCCTGCAGTTTCCCAACGCCGACGACCTCACCCCCGCCACGCAGTACATCTCCTTCGTGCGCGACACCTGGATCTTCCTGCCGGTCGTCGCGTACGTCGTGTGGGTGTGGTTCATGGTGGCCGCGACGTCCAACGCCGTGAACATCACCGACGGTCTGGACGGCCTGGCGACGGGAGCGGCATCGATGATCTTCGGTGCCTACGTCACGATCGGGCTCTGGCAGTACAACCAGCGCTGCTTCGAGGTGATCCTGCCCAACTGCTACGAGGTGCGGAATCCGCTCGACCTGGCGGTCGTGGCAGCCGGCGTCATGGGGTCTTGCTTCGGGTTCCTCTGGTGGAATGCGTCCCCGGCGCGGATCTTCATGGGCGACACCGGGTCACTCGCCCTCGGGGGGGCCATGGCCGGTATCGCGATCTGCACACAGACCGAGCTCCTGCTCCCGGTGCTGGCGGGCCTCTTCGTGGTCATCACGGCCTCGGTGATCATCCAGGTCGCCTCTTTCAAGACCACCGGCCGACGGGTGTTCCTGATGTCACCGCTGCAGCACCACTTCGAGCTGAAGGGGTGGCCGGAGGTCCAGATCGTGACGCGCTTCTGGATCGTGTCCGGCCTCTTCACCGGCATCGGGTTCGTCCTCTTCTACACCGAATGGCTCGGCGGAGGCGGAGTCGGGTGACCGACACAGCTGCCGTCGTTCGGTGGCTCCGGGCAGCCGATCGCGGCGCGGACTGGTCCGGTGTCACGGCGACGGTCGCCGGACTCGGCCGCAGCGGCTTCGCCGCGGCCGATGCACTCCTGCGCGTGGGTGCCGAGGTCCACGTGATCGACGCGGGGGACGACGAGGTGCTCCGGGAGCGGGCCCAGGTGCTCGATGCGCTCGGCGCCACTGTCCGCCTCGGGGTCGGTCCGGACCACCGGGTGGTCGGCGACCTGCTGGTCCCGTCACCGGGGCTGCCGCCGCTCCACACTTGGATCACCTCCGCGGCGGTCGCGGTGGTCTGGAGCAGCGAGCAGCTGGCATGGCAGCTCAGGCCGGTCGGGGTCCCCTGGCTCACGGTGACCGGGACCAACGGCAAGACGACGACCGTGCAGCTTCTCGACGCACTCCTGCGGGCAGCGGGTCACCGGAGCATGGCCGTGGGCAACATCGGCACTCCGGTGGTGGAGGCAGTGTTCAGCGATCCGCTGCCCGACGTCCTCGCTGTCGAGCTGTCGAGCTTTCAGCTGCACTTCACCCCCGGGATCCACGCCCACTCGTCGGCGTTGCTCAACATCGCGGACGACCATCTGGACTGGCACGGTTCGCGTGCCGCCTACGTCGACGCCAAGGCCAGGATCTACCAGGGAACCGAGCGCACGATCGTCTACAACCACGACCTGCCTGAGACCGAGCGACTGGCCGAAGAGGCTGACGTCGTCGAGGGGTGCCGGGCGGTCGGGTTCACCCTCGGTGTCCCCGGCCGAGCGATGCTCGGGATCGTCGACGGCGTGCTGGTCGACCGAGCGTTCGTGGCCGAGCGGGCGACCCATGCGGTCGAGATCCTCGCCGTGAAGGACCTGCACCTCACCGGTGCGCACAACATCCAGAACGTCCTGGCGGCCACGGCTCTCGCTCGCTCGTACGGTGTCGCCGTCACCGATGTCGTCGCTGGTCTTGGCGCATTTCGACTGGACGACCATCGTGGTGAGCTCGTCGCTGTCGTCGGAGGCGTTCGGTTCGTCAACAACTCGAAGGCGACCAACGTGCATGCTGCCGACGTGGCTCTGTCGGCAGAGGAGCACGTCGTATGGATCGCGGGGGGACTGGCCAAGGGCGGGCAGTTCGACGACCTCGTCGCCCGTCACCGTGAACGCTTGCGTGCCGTCGTCCTCATGGGAGAGGACCGGGGTCTGATCGCGGACGCCGTGCGGCGACACGCGTCGGAGGTCCCGGTGTTCGAGGTCCCCGACGGGGAGACTGACCCCATGGACCACGCCGTGCGGGCGGCTGTCGCCGTCGCTGAGCCCGACGACACGGTGCTGCTCGCACCGGCGTGCGCCTCCATGGACCAGTTCACCGACTACCGGGCCAGGGGCCGCGCCTTCAGCCAGGCGGTCGCCCGGCTGCGGAGCTGACAGGGCCGCGATGACCGTCACTTCCCCTTCGCCGGCGACACACGACCGGCTGAACGCCACCGCCGCGGTGCGCGCCGCGTTGGCCAAGCCTCTTGCGCCCTACTACCTCGTACTCGGAAGCACCGTGATGCTCACCGGCCTCGGTCTGGTCATGGTGCTCTCCGCGTCGAGCGTCGAGTCGTACGCCGCGAGCGGCTCGTCGTGGGCCGTCGCCCAGCGTCAGGCGGTCTGGATCGCGATGGGCATCCCGGTCCTGTTCCTGGCCAGTCGACTCCCGACGGTGTGGTTCCGGCGCCTGGCGATCCCGGTCCTGGTGGTCTCGGTCGTGCTGCTGGTCCTGGTGCTCGTCCCCGGGATCGGGGTGAGCGTCAACGGCAACCAGAACTGGATCGAGGTGAGCGGCTTCCGTCTGCAGCCCGCGGAGGCGGCGAAGTTCGCGCTCGTCCTCTGGGGTGCTGACCTGCTCACCCGCAAGCGGCGACTCCTGCACCAGCACCGTCATCTGCTCGTCCCCCTGCTTCCCGTCGCGGCCATCGTCATCGGACTGGTGCTGCTCGGCGGCGACCTCGGCACGTCCCTGATCCTGATGGCCATCGTCGCCGGTCTGCTCTTCATCGCGGGCACACCGCTCCGGCTCTTCGTCGTGCTGGCGACGCCTGCCCTGGCGGTCATCCTCCTGATGACGTTCCAGCGCAGCGCACGCTTGTCCCGGCTTCAGTCCTTCATGGACCCGTTCGCCGACTATGAGGGCGCCGGATGGCAGGCGGCGCACAGCCTGTTCGCGCTTGCCTCCGGCGGCTGGTGGGGAGTGGGCCTGGGGGCCAGTCGCGAGAAGTGGGGCACCCTGCCGGAGGCGCACACCGACTTCATCTTCGCGATCATCGGCGAGGAGCTCGGGCTCGTGGGCACCATCACCGTGCTGCTCCTCTTCGGCGCTCTCATCCTCGGAGCGCTGCGGATCGCGCTGGTCACCGACGATCTGTTCGTCCGCTTCGCGGCAGGAGGCATCGTCGTGTGGATCGGGGTGCAGATGGTCATCAACATCGGTGGCGTGCTGAGCGTCATGCCCATCACCGGTGTGCCGCTGCCGCTGGTCTCCTACGGGGGCTCTGCCTTGCTGGCCACCATGTTCGCCCTCGGGATGCTGCTGTCCTTCGCCCGAAACCTTCCCGGGGCCCGCTCCGCCCTGCGCCGACGCAGCACCGCGCGCCGGATGCGGCTGCGGCTGCTCGGGAACCGGGCACGGTGACCGGCGACGACCTTGGCCCGCTGCGCGTCCTGCTCGCCGGTGGCGGAACCGCAGGACACGTCGAGCCGGCCCTGGCCCTTGCTGACGCCATCCTCCGGCGTCTTCCCGACACGGTGGTCACGGCCATCGGCACCGAGAGGGGTCTGGAGACGACCCTGATGCCCGCCCGCGGCGTCCCGGTCCGGATGATCCCGAAGGTGACCATGCCGCGCTCGGGTCCGCGCGGTTGGCTCCAGGTGCCGGGCGGCACCTGGGCCGCCGTCCGGGCCACGGCGGCGGTGATCGCGCAGGACCGTCCCGACGTGGTCGTGGGCTTCGGCGGGTACGTGGCGCTGCCCGCCTATCTCGCCGCTCGACGAGCGCGCGTCCCCTACGTGGTGCACGAGGCGAACGCACGCCCCGGAGTGGCGAACCGGATCGGCGCCAGATTCACCCCGTACGTCGCCGTGAGCGTGCCGGGGACCGTCGACCAGCTGGCGCACGCGGCACTGGTGGGCATTCCGCTGCGTCGCAGCATCGCGACGCTCGACCGCGCACACCTGCGCACCAAGGCGCGGCTGGCCTTCGGGCTGGACGCCGAACGTCCCACGCTGCTCGTGTTCGGTGGGTCGCAAGGGGCGCGGTCGATCAATGAGGCCGTGCAGGGCGCGGCACGTCGGCTTCTCGACGCCGGTGTGCAGGTGCTGCACGCAGCCGGCCCACAGAACACCGTGGAGATCGACCGTCGGCTCGACGACCCGCCCTACGTCGTGCTGCCCTACCTCGAACGCATGGACCTTGCCTACGCCGCCGCCGACCTGGTGCTCGGACGGTCCGGCGCGATGACGTGTGCGGAGGTGTCGGCGGTGGGGCTCCCCGCGGTCTTCGTGCCGTACCCGCACAGCAACGGGGAGCAGGAGGTCAACGCCCGTCCGCTGGTCGACGCCGGAGCGGCGATGGTGGTGCGCGACGACGCGTTGTCCGTCGACGTGGTCGGGCGGATGGTGGGTGAGCTCGTGCGCGACGATCGACGGCTCGCCCACATGAGCGCAGCGGCGCTCTCACTCGGAGCGCGTGACGCCGACGAGCGCCTCGCGGACATGGTGCTGCGTGCAGCGGGGCGCACATGAGGGGCGACGGCCGTGACCAGCAGGGTGCCCTGGCCGAGCTCGGTCGGGTGCACCTGATCGGCGTGGCCGGGGCCGGCATGTCCGCGCTCACGCGCATGCTGTGCGCGCGCGGCGTCCCGGTGACGGGGAGCGAACTGCGGGAGTCGCGCATCGTGGCGTCGCTCCGTGCCGTGGGGGCGTCCGTCCACATCGGGCAGAGCCTCGGCTCGCTGCCCGACGTCGACACCGTGATCGTGTCGACGGCGATCGGCGAGTCCAACCCCGAGCTGCTCGCGGCTCGCGAGCGTGGGGTGAGGGTGCTGCACCGCGCCGAGGCCCTGGCCTACTGCATGAAGGGACGTCGCTCCGTGGTCGTCGCCGGCACCCACGGCAAGACCACCACGACCTCCATGGCGGCTGTCGCCCTGCAGCACGCAGGGGCTGACCCCTCGTTCTACATCGGGGCCCAGCTCAACGAGACCGGCACCAACGCCCACGCCGGGTCGGGGGACGTGTTCCTCGCCGAGTCCGACGAGAGTGACGGCTCCTTCCTGGTGCTCGAGCCGGAGATCGCGGTCGTCACCAACGTCGAGGGCGACCACCTCGACTACTGGGGTGATGAGGACGCCGTGCATGCCGGCTTCCGTCGGTTCGCCGACGGAGTCCCGCCGCGCGGTGTCGTCATCGCGTGCGGTGACGACCCCGGTGCCGCTTCGATCGCGACCTACGCCCAGCAGATCGGACGACGGGTCGTCACCTACGGCGCTGCCGCCTCCGCCGACGTCCGGATCACCGACGTCGCGCTGGATGCCACCGGTGCCTGGTTCCGCCCGGTCGTCAAGGGTCGTCGGCTGCCCGACGTCTCGCTGAAGGTGCTGGGCATGCACAACGTCCTCAACGCTGCGGGAGCGCTGAGCGTCGCACTGGAGGTCGGAGTCGGTGTCGGTGAGGCGGTCGAGGGCCTGGCGCTCTACACCGGTGCCAGGCGCCGCTTCGAGCTCAAGGGCGAGGCCGACGGCGTCCGGGTGTACGACGACTACGCCCACCACCACACCGAGCTGCGGGCAACCCTCACCGCGGCGCGCCAGATCGTGGGGTCGGGGCGGCTCGTGGTGGCGTTCCAGCCCCTGCGCTTCACGCGGACGCTGCAGTTCCACCGCGAGCTCGGCGAGGCGCTGGGTCTGGCCGACGAGGTGCTGGTGATGGAGGTCTACGGGTCGAACGAGGAGCCCATCCCCGGTGCCACCGGCGCGCTGGTCGCCGCTGCCGTGCCGCTGGGCGGCGAGCACGTCGCGTTCGAGCCCTCGTTCTCGGCGGTACCCCGGTGGCTGGTCGACCGGACCCGACCGGGAGACATCGTGCTGACGCTGGGCGACGGCATCGTGACGACCCTCGGCCCGGAGATCGTCGAGCTGCTCCGCCACCGTGAGGAGCAACGGTGAACGCCCACGCCATCGTCGACGTGGCCGCCGGCTGGGCACGTCGCCCCTGGGTCTGGGCGGTCGCGGTGCTGCTGCTGGGCGCGGCCCTGGCCGGCGCCGTGCGCTACGCACCCCTCTTCGAGGTCGAGCAGGTCTCGGTCGTCGGCAACGACCAGGTGTCGGTCGAACAGGTGCTGGCGGCGGCCCGCGTGCCCGACGGCACCCCCATGATGTCCGTGCCCCTCCACACGATCGAGCAGCGGATCGAGACGCTCGACGCCGTGGCCTCCGCCAGCGTGACCCGGGTGTGGCCCGATGCCGTGCGCATCCAGGTGAGAGAGCGCCGGGCCGTGGGCTTCGTGCCGCTCGACGTCGGGGTGGGTCTGGTCGGGTCGGACGGGACCGTCTATGGCGAACAGGACGAGGTGCCGCGTGACCTCCCCGCGCTTGCCGGCGTGAGTGGCGCACTCGGAGCGTCGGTCACCTACGACACCGAAGGCAGCGCGGCGGTGTTCGGCGTGGCCGATGCGCTGCCCCGGGCGCTGCAGCGTGCGGTCACCCGGATCGAGGCCGACGACGCGCGCACCGTGCGGCTGCTCTTCGACGACGGCGTCGTGGTCACGTGGGGGAGCGCGGGATCCGCTGAGCAGAAGGTCTCGGTGGTCACGCTGCTGCGCGAGCGGCAGGAGTGGGGGCGCGCCTTCACCCGGGTGGACGTGTCCGCGCCGGACGCCCCGGCACTCGCTCCCTGACCGCCCTGGCCCTGCCTGGAGCGGGGGAAGTTGACGGCGCCGACGACCCTCCCGTACGTTGCTCCGCAAGCCTGAAGTTGACATAACGTTAGAGGTCTACTAGAGGGTGAGAGTTCGGCGCCGACCGGAGCTACCGGGGCCCGGGTCGAGTCAGTCGAGTGGGAGGCGTCCGACGGACGCCGCACGAGAGAGGCGTTTGTTGAGATGGCAGCTCCACAGAACTATCTGGCCGTCATCAAGGTCGTGGGCATCGGTGGTGGTGGCGTCAACGCCATCAACCGGATGATCGAGGTGGGCCTGAAGGGCGTGGAGTTCATCGCCATCAACACCGACGCCCAGGCACTGCTGATGAGCGATGCCGACGTCAAGCTCGACATCGGCCGCGAGCTCACACGTGGGCTCGGAGCCGGGGCCGATCCCGAGGTGGGACGCAAGGCGTCCGAGGACCACCGCGCCGAGATCGAAGAGGTTCTCAAGGGCGCCGACATGGTCTTCGTCACCGCGGGTGAGGGCGGCGGCACCGGCACCGGCGGTGCGCCGGTCGTCGCCGAGGTCGCGCGTGGGCTCGGTGCACTCACCATCGGCGTCGTCACCCGACCGTTCGGGTTCGAAGGACGTCGCCGTGCCCAGCAGGCCGAGGTCGGAATCGAGGAGCTGCGCGCCGAGGTCGACACCCTCATCGTCATCCCGAACGACCGGCTGCTGTCGATCAGCGACCGCGCCGTGAGCGTGCTCGACGCGTTCAAGTCCGCGGACCACGTCCTGATGTCGGGGGTCCAGGGGATCACCGACCTCATCACCACCCCGGGACTCATCAACCTCGACTTCGCCGACGTGAAGTCGGTCATGCAGGGTGCGGGCACCGCGCTCATGGGGATCGGGAACGCGCGTGGCGACGACCGTGCGGTCGCGGCCGCAGAGACAGCGATCTCCAGCCCGCTGCTCGAGGCCTCCATCGACGGCGCTCGCGGCGTGCTGCTGTCGGTGTCGGGCGGATCCGACCTGGGGCTGTTCGAGATCAACGAGGCGGCTCGGATGGTGGCCGAGTCGGCCCACCCCGAGGCAAACATCATCTTCGGCGCGGTCATCGACGACGCCCTGGGCGACGAGGTGCGGGTCACCGTCATCGCGGCCGGCTTCGACGGCGGCCAGCCCGGCAAGCCGCGCGTGGGGCGTCGCGTCGAGGAGGTCCCGGTCCCCGACACCGAGACCGTTGCGACCGCGGCCAGTCCGACGGCCGACTCTCCCGCGGCCTCCGAGGGCACCGAGAGCGAGGCCGACCAGTACATCGAGCTTCCCGAGCGCAAGGCCCCTCGCACCATCGTCTTCGACGACGCGACCAGTGACGACCTGGATGTCCCCGACTTCCTGAAGTAGCCGGGTGACCCTCCCACGCGCGAGCGATGCCCGTCGGGCCGAGATCGAGGCGGGCCTGGCGTCCGCCCGTGCCCGCATCGCAGCCGCTGAGCGGGCCGCCGGGCGAGCGCCCGGAAGTGTCGACCTGGTCGTCGTCACGAAGACCTTCCCGGTCTCCGACCTGGTGACGCTCGCCGACCTCGGGGTGCGTCACGTCGGGGAGAACCGCGACCAGGAGGCCCGACCCAAGGCGGAGGCGGTCGCTGACCTGTCGCTGGTGTGGCATTTCATCGGACAGCTGCAGAGCAACAAGGCGCGTTCGGTGGCGCAGTACGCGCACATGGTCGAGTCGGTCGACCGCCCGAAGCTGGTCCGGGCACTGAGCCACGCCGTGGAGTCGACCGGCCGACCCCTCGAGGTGCTGGTGCAGGTGTGCCTGGACGACCGCCCGGGCCGGGGAGGAGCGGCACCGCAGGACGTCCCCGGGCTGGCGACCGCCGTGGCCGAGGCGCCGGGGTTGACGCTTCGTGGGGTGATGGCCGTCGCGCCGCTGGACTCCGACCCCGACCCCGCCTTCGCCCGCCTGGCCGAGATCGCGGCCGAGGTGACCGCCGAGCATCCGGCCGCCACCGTGGTCTCCGCCGGCATGTCGGCCGACCTGGAGGCCGCCGTCCGGCACGGCGCGACACAGGTGCGACTGGGCAGCGCGGTCCTCGGGTACCGGCCTCCGGTCGGGTAGCGTGCTGGGGGACGACCGGTGTCCCGGGGGGAGTGCTCCCACCGGACCCGGCCGCACGAGACGAAGGGGTCTGACGCATGGCCGGCGCAATGCGCAAGATGGCGGTGTATCTCGGACTGGTCGAGAACGGTGACCAGTACGACGAGTACGAGGAGTACGACAGCGAGTACGACGACCGCACCCGCTCCCTGCACGCCGTGCGGGACCACGAGACACCCCCCGCCCGCGCCGCTGCCGTCGCACCGGTGCGTGAGGTCGGGTCGGCGACGGCCACCGCGTCGCGCATCACGACCCTCCACCCGCGCACGTACAACGACGCCCGAGCCATCGGCGAAGCGTTCCGTGACGGCACGCCGGTCATCATGAACCTGTCGGAGATGGACGACGGGGATGCCAAGCGCATCGTGGACTTCGCCGCCGGCATCGTCTTCGGGCTCCACGGCACCATCGAGCGGGTCACGCAGAAGGTGTTCCTGCTCTCACCGGCCAACGTGGTCGTGACCGCCGAGGAGAAGGAGCGGATGGCGCAGGGCGGGTTCTTCAACCAGAGCTGACCCCTTCATGGACCTCGTCTTCGCGATCCTCATCTACCTGCTCTACGCCTTTCTCATCTGCCTGATCGCCCGCGTGGTGATCGACCTGCTGCAGATCTTCGCCCGCGACTTCCGTCCCGGCGGTGTGGTGCTGGTGCTCTTCGAGCTCGTCTTCACCATCACCGATCCGCCGATCAAGGCGCTGCGCAAGGTGATCCCGCCGCTGCGCATCGGCGCCGTCGCCTTCGACCTGGCGGTCCTCGTGCTGTTCATCGGCGTCCAGGTGCTCATCGGCATCCTCGGTGGACTGGCCCGTGCCTGACGCGTGCCGTCGCGGACGCTAGGGTTCTCCTGATCTAGGCACTCGGAGGAGACCTGATGCCCCTGACTCCCGAAGACGTCCAGAACGTCCTGTTCCAGACGTCGAAGAAGCGCAACGCCGGCTACGACGAGGACGAGGTCGATGCGTTCCTCGACCAGGTCGCTGCCGAGCTGCGACGACTCATCGCCGAGAACGAGTCGCTGAAGGCTCAGCTCGCCGCTCGGCCGGCAGTTGCCGCCGCGCCGACGCCTGCGGCGACTCCCGCCCCGGCTGCACCTGCGGCGCCCGTAGCTCCCGCGGCGCCGGTGGCGCCACAGCCCTCGTCCAGCGCCGAGCAGGCGGCTCGTCTGCTCGCCGTGGCCGAGCGGACCGCCGACGAGGTCGTGGCCTCCGCGCGCTCGGAGGCCGACACCCTGTTGGCCACCGCGCGCAGCAAGGCCGAGAACGCCGAACGTGAGGCTGCCAGCAAGCACCAGGCGGCGATGGCGGCCCTGGCCGGGGAGCGCAGCGCCCTGGAGAAGCAGGTCGACGAGCTGCGCTCGTTCGAGCGTGAGTACCGCACCCGGCTGAAGTCCTACCTCGAGCAGCAGCTGCGTGAGCTGACCGCGCGGGGTGAGGCGGCACCGTCGGGCGCGGGACAGCCGCAGGCCGCTCCGCAGACACCGGCACCACGGCCGGCAGCACAGGCGGTGTCCTCGGCGCCGGCCCAGCCGGCCCAACCGGCTGCCCAGCCGCCGTCGGCCCCGCCCGCAGCACCGCGCCCGGCGGCCCAGCCAACGACGCAGCCAACGACGCAGCCAACGACCCCGCCGGCGACCCAGCCGCCGTCGGCTCCGCCGACCGCTCCAGCCCAGCCTCCGGCGCAGCCCCCGGCGGCACCTCCGAGCAGTGCTCCGGCGCCGTCCCAGGCTCCTCCGCAGCAGGCCGCACCGCGTCCGGCATCGGCCCCCAGCAGTCCGCCGAGCGGACCGCCCAGCAGTCCACCTGCGGGGTCCTGACCTCCGGCAGCACGAAGCCCCGGCCACCCTGGCCGGGGCTTCGTCGTGCTCAGGTCAGATCCGCCTGCGGAACGGGTCGCGAGGGGGCGGCGCGGGCATCGAGATCCGGGCGCCGTCGATCGGGATGCCGGTGAGGCCGAGGACCTTGGTCAGGATCGACAGGGTGGTCTCGCCGGCGCTGATGCCGTGCTCGGTGACCATGGCGCGGTAGATCGTGACGTAGTGCTTGACCGGGGTGTCGTAGGTCCAGTCGACCGATCCGAGGTGGACCGACTCGCCAGGGCCCTGCTCGGGGCTCATCCACGGGCGGTCCCACACCTGGATGCCGGTGGGGCTGACGCAGAAGATGCCGCCCATCGTGATGTCGTGCTGCTTGCCGCTCTCGATGAGCTGACGGCTCTCGCGCTCGGCCAGCACCAGGGCGGGGCGGACGTTGCTCGCAAGCGCAGGGACGGCCACTGCGTTGGCCTTGAGCCGCACCTGGGGGATCGTCGCGGGGTTCGAGGCGGCGAGTGGTTGCACCATGGCAGTCCTCCGTGTGCTGTGCCGACCGGACGACTCGGGGTGCGAGCCGTTGGTTAGGTATCGGTCAGAGGTGCTGGCCGGTTGGCTACTCCATTCGGGTGATTTCGGTAACGACGCCCCATCGGGGTGATCAAGCCGCCGGCTCGCACCGTCCGAGAGCGAGCGACTCAGGTGAGGGTGACGGAGAAGCGCAGTCCCGTCTCGTCGTCGGTGAAGACCGTGCCCTCCGGCTCCTCCTGGCTCATGGTGGTCGCCAGGACCTCGGCGGCGATCGCCGATCCGTGGGCCAGCACCGCGTCCCTGACCTCACCGTCCGCCTGCCATCGCAGGGCGATCCGGTCCGAGACCTGGAGCCCGGACGACTTGCGGGCCTCCTGGACCTGGCGGACGACGTCGCGGGAGAGCCCGAGCAGGCGCAGCTCCGGGGTCAGCGTCAGGTCGAGAGCGATGCTCTCGCCGCCCTCGTGGTGCACCGCCCACCCCTCGCGCGGCGTCTCGGTGAGGACGACCTCGTCGGCCGCCGACGTCGACCAGCTCCCCCTCGACCTCGACCGAGGTGGTGCCACCGGAGGAGAGGTCGCGATGCAGCACATGGGGGTCGACCGCCGCGATCGCGGCGGCGACCGCCGGCGTCCGCGCCCCGAACCGCTTTCCGAGGGAGCGGAAGTTGGCCTTGGCGGACACGGAGACCAGCTCTCCCTCCACGCTGCTGAGGGCCTCGATCTCCTGGACGTTGAGCTCGGCGGCCAGCTCGCGCCGCAGCTCGTCCGGCAGCTGCTCCCAGCCGGGTGCCGAGACCAGGGCACGACCGAGCGGCTGGCGCGTCTTGACGCCGGTGCTGGCCCGGGCGGCACGACCCAGCTCGACGAGACGGCGCACGAGCGCCATCTGCTGCGCGAGCTCGAGGTCGACAGCCGTCGTCGCCGAGTCGGGCCAGTCGGCGAGGTGGACCGAGTCCGGCGCGCCTGGCGTGGTCGGACGGACGAGGTCCTGCCACACGCGCTCGGTCACGAAGGGGGTGAGCGGTGCCATCACCAGGGTGAGCGTCGTGAGGGCGTCGTGCAACGTCCGGAGTGCCGCCGGGTCGCCGTCCCAGAAGCGCCGACGCGAGCGCCGCACGTACCAGTTGGAGAGCTCGTCGATGAACGCCGCGATGTGCGTCCCTGCCCCGGCCGCGTCGAAGTCGTCCAGGGCGGCATCGACCGACGCCGCGAGCTGTTGGGTGCGCGAGGCCAGCCAGCGGTCCATCAGCGGGCGCGTCTCGACGTCGGGGTCATCCGCACCGGGCGTCCAGCCTGCCAGCCGCGCGTAGAGCGCCTGGAACGACACCGTGTTCCAGTAGGTCAGCAGCGTCTTGCGCACGACCTCCTGGATCGACTCGTGGCTGACCCGTCGGGCCGACCACGGTGAGCCGCTGGCGAACATGAACCATCGCACCGCGTCGGCCCCGTGCCGCTCCATGAGCGGCATCGGCTCGAGCACGTTGCCGAGGTGCTTGCTCATCTTGCGGCCGTCCTTGTCGAGGATGTGGCCGAGGCAGAGCACGTTGCGATACGCGGACTGGTCGAACACGAGGGTGCCCACGGTCATGAGCGTGTAGAACCAGCCACGCGTCTGGTCGATGGCCTCGCAGATGTAGTCGGCGGGGTACTGAGCGCGGAAGGTCTCCTCGCCCTGGTGGGGAAAGCCCCACTGCGCGAAGGGCATGCACCCGGAGTCGAACCAGACGTCGACCACCTCGGGCACCCGTGAAGCGGCCGCACCGCACTCGGGGCACGGCAACGTCACCTCGTCGACGAACGGTCGGTGCGGATCCATCGTGTGCAGGTCGGCCCCCGCGAGCTCGGCGAGCTCGGCGCGCGATCCGACCACGGTCAGGTGCTGCTGCTCGCAGCGCCAGATGGGCAGCGGCGTGCCCCAGTAGCGGTTGCGGGAGAGCGCCCAGTCGATGTTGTTCTCGAGCCAGTCGCCGTAACGGCCGTACTTGATGGACTCGGGGTACCACTGGGTGGCGTCGTTCTGCGCGAGCAGCTCGTCCTTGATGGCCGTCGTCCGGATGTACCACGAGGGCTGCGCGTAGTACATCAGCGGCGTGTGGCAGCGCCAGCAGTGCGGGTAGGAGTGCTCGTAGGGCACGTGGCGGAAGAGCAGGCCGCGCTGCCCGAGATCGGCCACCAGCTGCTCGTCGGCCTTCTTGAAGAAGACACCCCCGACGAGGGAGACGTCGGGACCGAACTCACCGGTGGGCAGCATCGGGTTGACCACCGGCAGACCGACCGCGCGACCGACTGCCAGGTCGTCGGGGCCGAACGCTGGGGCGAGGTGCACCAGCCCCGTGCCGTCGGTGACGGTGACGTACTCCGCTGCGACCACGGTGTGAACGGCGGGGCCTTCAGGGATCTCGACCAGGTCGAACGGTGCGCGGTAGCCCGACCCGACCAGCTCGGCCCCGGTGAGTCTGCGGACCTCGGTCGCGTCCGAGCCCAGGGCCTCTTCGAGCAGGGGAGCAGCGACCACGAGGTGCTCACCGTCACCGGTACGCGCCAGCACGTACTCCACCTGAGGGTGGACGGCCACCGCCGTGTTCGACACCAACGTCCAGGGAGTGGTCGTCCACACCAGCAGCGATGCGTCGGCGTCGGCGAAAGGTCCCGACGTGAGCGGGAAGCGGACGTAGACCGAGGGGTCGACCACGGTCTCGTATCCCTGGGCGAGCTCGTGGTCGGACAGTCCGGTGCCGCAGCGCGGACAGTAGGGGGCGACCCGGTGATCCTCCACGAGCAATCCCTTGGCGTGGATCTGCTGCAGCGCCCACCAGAGGCTGTCCACGTACTCCGGATTCATCGTCCAGTAGGCCTGGTCGGTGTCGACCCAGTACCCCATGCGTTCGGTCATCTGCTCGAAGGCGTCGACATGGCGAAGGACCGACTCGCGGCACTTGGCGTTGAACTCGGCGACGCCGTACTCCTCGATGTCCTGCTTGCCGGAGAAGCCGAGCTCCTTCTCCACCGCGATCTCGACCGGCAGTCCGTGACAGTCCCAGCCACCCTTGCGTGGGACGTGGTAGCCCTTCATGGTGCGGTACCGCGGGAAGACGTCCTTGAAGACCCGCGCCTCGATGTGGTGCGTTCCGGGCGTCCCGTTCGCTGTCGGGGGCCCCTCGTAGAAGACCCACATCGGGGCATCAGCACGCTGCTTCAGGCTGCGGTGGAAGGTGTCCTGCTCGTGCCACAGCTCGAGCACCTCGTGCTCGAGTGCCGGCAGGTCGACCTGCGGCGGGACCTCGCGGTACATGAGTCCTCCGGGGAGTGCGCGTCGCTGGAGGGACGAGGCCACCGGCCACGCCGGCCGCCCCGCGGTACCACCCTCCTTGGCGCCTCCGCCGCGCGGAACCACCCTCTCGAGGTCGCTGCAGCCGGGTCTACCCGGGTCGCGTCGCGACCCGCTCTTCCGGCAGCTCGGGGGTGATGTTCGCCGCGCCCGGTACCACCGGGCTCACACCGTCCCCGGTTCGCTCTTGAGGCCGGACGACGCGGGTACTCGTCCCGTCGACGCCGTGCAGTCTCCGGGATCCTACCCGCCTTGGCCACAATGGGGCGGTGACCGGGAGCCGTGCGCGTCGAGCAGGAGCCTCCGAGGAGTCGCTGCTGCCGGTGTGGGTGCGCCCCGGGGCGTCGCACCGCGCGGTGGGCGGTCGGCACGACGGCGCCTTGGCGGTGCGCGTGACGGCCCGGGCGGTCGACGGCGCCGCCACCGAGGCGGTGCTGGAGGCGGTGGCCGTCGCGCTCGGCCTCCCTCGCCGACAGGTGTCGTTGGTCCGGGGTGCCACGAGCCGTCGCAAGGTGCTGCGGGTGGCCCTCGGGCCGGTCGAGCTCGAGCGGCGGCTGGAGGCCCTGGCTGAGCCGGAGCGGTGCTGACCGGCGGGGCGGTTTGGTGAGCGCCAGGGCGGGGGCCTATCCTCGCCCGGACCATGCCACAGCCGGTCTGGAGGGTCGCATGGCGCAGCGGAAGTCGGGCGGGGGAACGACCCGGTCTCGTGGGACGTCGACACGTCCCGCGCGCCGGGCCACATCTGCGGCCACCAAGAAAAAGGCAACGAAGAGGGCCGTGACGAAGAAGACGCCGGCGAAGAAGGCACCGGTCAAGAAGGCCGCCGCCAAGAAGCCGACCACGAAGAAGACTGCCGCGAAGAAGGCTCCGGCGAAGAAGTCGGTGGCGAAGAAGGCGCCGGTCAAGAAGCCGGTCGCGAAGAAGGCTCCTGCCAAGAAGCCGGTGGCGAAGAAGACGCCGGCGAAGAAGGCGCCGGTCAAGAAGGCCGCCGCCAAGAAGCCGGTCGCGAAGAAGGCTCCTGCCAAGAAGCCGGTGGCCAAGAAGGCCGCGGCGAAGAAGGCTCCGGCGAAGAAGTCGGTGGCCAAGAAGGCTCCGGCGAAGAAGGCCACTGCCGCGCCGCCGGTCGGCAAGCCCGCCAAGGTGGCGGCGAAACCGCCGGCTCCGCTCAAGGTGGCGGCGAGCAAGGCCGCGGCGAAACCCTCGCCCGGCGCCCGCGGGCGCAAACCCTTGACCCCGGCCGAGCGCAACGAGATGAAGGGCGTCCTGCTCGCGGAGCGTCGCCGTCTCGAGGCCGAGATCGCGGAGGCGGTCGAGGACCTCAATGAGCTCCTGCGGGACTCCGGAGACGGCTCTGGTGACGACCAGGCCGACGCAGGGAGCAAGACCTTCGAGCGTGAGCACGAGATGTCGGTCGCCAACAACTCACGCGACCTGCTCGAACAGGTGGAGCATGCGCTCGCCCGGATCGCCGATGGCTCCTACGGCACGTGTGAGAGCTGCGGGCTGCCGATCGGGAAGATGCGCCTCGAGGCGTTCCCGCGCGCGACCCTGTGCGTCGACTGCAAGCAGCGCGAGGAACGTCGCTGAGCGGCGACGAGACCCGTCCGTCCCGTCGCCCGCTCTGGACCGCCCTCGGGGTGGCCGCAGGGGTGCTGCTGCTGGACCAGGCCACGAAGTGGTGGGTGCAGCAGACGATGACGGATCGGCCTCCGATCGAGGTGCTCGGTGACTGGCTCCAGATCACCTACACGCTCAACCCTGGCGCGGCGTTCAGCATGGGAGGCAGCTTCACCGTCATCCTCAGCGCGATCGCGGTGGGCGTCTCGATCGTCATCGTCCGGGTCGCGTCGCGGCTGGGATCGGTGGCGTGGGCCGTCGCCCTCGGTGGAATCCTCGGCGGTGCACTCGGGAACCTGACCGACCGCATCCTCCGTGAGCCGGGTCCTTTCCGAGGGCACGTGGTCGACTGGATCTCAGTACCGAACTGGCCGGTGTTCAATGTGGCCGACAGCGCCATCTTCTGCTCCGCCGTGCTCATGGTGTGGCTGTCGTTCCGCGGCGTCGGACTCGACGGCACCCGGATTCGCTGACGCGTGCGGTCGGACACGGTGGGCACGGGATAACCTCGCCCGGTGTCCGACCGCCGCAGCCTCACCGTGCCTGAGGGCCTGGAGGGTGAGCGCGTCGATGCGGCCCTGGCCCGGCTCTTCGGACTCTCCCGCACCAAGGCCGCGGACCTCATCGCCGGCGGCGCGGTCCTGGTCGACGGTGTGCCCCCGCTGAAGAGCGAGCGGGTGCACTCGGGAGCGTGGCTGGAGATCGAGCTGCCGGACGTCGCCACGCCGGTGGTCGTTGATGCCGAGCCTGTTCCCGGTCTGATGGTGCTCCACGACGATGCCGACATCGTGGTGGTGGACAAACCCGTCGGCGTCGCAGCCCACCCCAGCCCGGGATGGAACGGTCCGACCGTGGTCGGCGGCCTGGCCGGCGCCGGGTACCGCATCTCCACCAGCGGAGCACCCGAGCGTCAAGGCGTCGTGCATCGGCTCGACGTGGGCACGAGTGGCGTGATGGTCGTCGCGAAGTCGGAGCAGGCGTACAGCGCCCTGAAGGCGGCGTTCAAGCAGCGGACAGTCGACAAGGTGTACCACGCGGTGGTGCAAGGTCATCCGGACCCGAGCCGTGGGACTGTCGACGCGCCGATCGGGCGTCACCCGCGGGACGACTGGCGGTGGGCGGTGGTCGCCTCAGGCAAGGAGAGCGTGACCCACTACGAGACGCTCGAGGCCTTCCGTGCCGCCAGTCTGCTCGTGATCCACCTGGAGACCGGCCGGACGCACCAGATCCGCGTGCACATGAGTGCGCTGCGTCACCCCTGTGTCGGCGACCTGACCTATGGCGCCGACCCCACGCTGTCGGCGCGCCTGGGCCTGTCGCGGCAGTGGTTGCACGCGCGCGAGCTGGGGTTCGTCCATCCTGCGACCGGCGAGGAAGTGCGGTTCACGTCGCCCTACCCGGACGACCTTGAGCACGCGCTCGTGGTGCTGCGCGACGAGTGAAGTGGACGGGGGCTTCAGCCAGGTGGTCCGGTGTCGTGGAGGACCATGTCGTCGAGCGCGCTGCTGTACTGCCACGGCTCGGTGACCAGCCGGCGCCCACCTGGCGTCGTCCACTCGAGACCGCCGTCCTTGTGCAGTGCGGCGGACCAGCCAGGGGAGTGCTTCACCAAGTGGTGGTGACGGCACAGGGCGACCAAGTTGTGTGCTGACGTCGGGCCGCTGGGCCAGGGCACGGTGTGGTCGAGGTCGACGCCCCTGCTCGCGGCGGCGCGTCGACATCCGGGGAATCGGCACGTGACGTCTCGCGTCCGCACAGCCCGTTCGAGAGCGGCGGAGGGCCGGTACTGACGCTCGGCCACGTCCGTCAGGACGCCACTGTCCGGGTCGGCGAGGAGCCGGCGCCACATCACCTCGAGATCGACGGCAACGCCGCAGCCGCCTCCAGAGGCGAATCCCGCCATCTGAAGTGCCTCACCGGCCGTGACGGGGCCTAACCCCGGGATGAATCCGGGCTCGGCGCCTTCTCCGAGCAGCGTGTCGCCGGCACCACGACCTGCACCTGTACCTGTGGGGGATCGGCCCGTCCGGTGAGGAGGTCGAACAGCGCGTCCGCGCGACGTTGGTCCATGGTGCGGACGTCGTCGGTCGCCGCGGCCAGGGCGAGCTGCGTTGGCCGTGTCGTAGATCTGGCGTGCCTGGACTGAGGGCAGGAGCGCCCACAGCTCGGACGACCCCGTCTGCACGGGGAGTCAGCAGTCACCCGACGCTCGGCAGTGGCGCGTGCCCTGCGGATCTCGGCGGCGCCGGGGTCAGCGGCGACCACGCGTCGCGCGAGCCACTGGCGCAGCTGCGGGGCGGTGTGGGTGCCGGCGTACGCGAACGGCGGAGTCGGCCAGAGCGTCGGCGAACACGGGTCGACGTCGCGCAGTGCGTCGACGACGACGTCGACCTTGCGCTGCGTCGATCTCGCCCCGTGCCCACGCAGCCATGAGCGGCTCGTAGTCACGGGCGGCTCCACGGCCGTGTCGTAGCGGCCGGCTGCAGCCATCTTGGTGATGGACAGGGTGACAGCCACCTCGTCGGCCACGAACTCGGCACGACGCTCGTGCGGCGCCAAGGGACGACCACGACGCTGCTCCTCGCCCCGGTCCTCAGCTGCCGCCCTGCGCCCCACCTCCGCCATCAGCGCCGCCTGGCGCGCCATCAGCATCTGGGCGGCGCGGTCGCAGGCGACGATCTCGTCACGCAGCGCCGGGTCGCTCACCTCGCGCACCGGCGCGAGCGCATCCATCAGGTCGCGGACCCTGTCGACGAGGCTGACGGTGGGGGAGTCCATGGCGCTGCACTCTGCCAGCGGGGTCTGACAGTTCTGCTGGCTCGATGCCAGCGGATCGCCCCTGTGCAGTCGAGGGGATCCCGGCGATCCGCGCACCCCGTGCGGGGCGCAGGATGGGGTCATGAGCACAGCTGCGACAGACACGTTCGCCATCGGAGGAGATCTGCCGGTCCACCGGCTCGGCTACGGCGCGATGCAGATCACCGGAGAAGGCATCTGGGGACCACCCGCCGACCATGCCGGAGCGATCGCGGTGCTCCGGAGGGCCCTCGAGCTCGGGGTCGACTTCATCGACACCGCCGACTCGTACGGGCCGGTGGTCAGCGAGGAGCTGATCGCTGAGGCGCTCCACCCCTACCCGGACGACCTCGTCATCGCGACCAAGGCGGGCTTCACCCGCACCGGTCCCGGGAAGTGGCACGTCCTCGGCTTCCCGGAGTACCTCAAGCAGCAGTGCGAGCTGAGCCTGCGTCGACTTCGGGTCGACAGCATCGACCTGTTCCAGCTCCACCGGGTGGACACCCGGCTTCCACTGGCCGAGCAGCTCGGGGCCCTCGTCGAGCTCCGGCAGGCCGGCAAGATCAAGCACATCGGTCTGTCGGAGGTGACCGTCGCCCAGCTGGAGGAGGCGCTGACGATCACCCCGGTCGCCACGGTCCAGAACCTCTACAACCTGAGCAACCGGGCGGCCGAACCGCTGCTGGACGCCTGTGAGGCCCGCGGCATCGGCTTCATCCCGTGGTTCCCGGTGCAGACCGGAGAGCTGGCCGGCCCGGGTGGACCCCTGGACGCCCTGGCCGCGACCACTGGGCACACTCCCGCCCAGCTGGCGCTGGCCTGGCTGCTGCAGCGGTCGCCGGTGATGCTTCCCATCCCTGGGACGAAGTCGGTCAGCCACCTCGAGGAGAACATGTCCGCAGCCTCAGTGGACCTCGGTCCCGACGTGGTAGCCGCCCTGGACGCCGTCACCCCGCCCGGTACGGACCCCTCATTGACCGGGGTCAACGTCCGCGCGCGCTGACCCGGACAGCACCTGCGAGGCTCGGCGGAGCGTCGCCGCGGGATCGTCCGGGCTGGCGGCTAGAGTCGGCAGGGCCGCCTTCCCCCGGCGCCCTCAGCATCACCCTCCGCCCACCTCGATGGGCTCACCCCGATGGGAGGCCGGCACCGGAATGGCCGACTCGTTCGTGCACCTGCACGTGCACACCGAGTACTCCATGCTCGACGGTGCCGCGCGCGTCGGCGAGCTGCTCGACGCCGCAGTCGAGCAGCAGATGCCGGCCATCGCCATCACCGACCACGGCAACGTGTTCGGCGCGTACGACTTCTACCGACAGGCGCGCGACCGGGGCATCCGACCGATCATCGGCACCGAGGCCTACCTGACGCCCGGCACCGATCGACGCGACCGCACGCGGGTCCGCTGGGGCGGCGGGGGGGAGGACGACGTCTCCGGGTCGGGCGCCTACACGCACATGACGTTGCTCGCCGAGTCCACGACCGGCATGCACAATCTCTTCCGGCTCTCCAGCCTGGCCAGCATCGAGGGCTTCTACTTCAAGCCCCGGATGGACCGCGAGCTGCTGCAGACCTACAGCACCGGGCTGATCGCCACCACCGGATGCCCGTCCGGCGAGGTCCAGACCCTGCTGCGGCTCGGCAAGTTCGACGCGGCCGTTCAGGCGGCGTCCGACTACCGCGACATCTTCGGGGCCGACAACTTCTTCGCGGAGCTCATGGACCACGGCCTCGGCATCGAACGTCGTGCGCGCGACGATCTGCTCCGGCTGGCCGAGACGCTCAACCTGCCACTGGTCGCCACCAACGACCTGCACTACACGCGCGCGCAGGACTCCGAGGCGCATGCGGCGCTGCTCTGTGTGCAGTCCGGCTCCACGCTCGCCGACCCCACGCGGTTCAAGTTCGACTCCGACGACTTCTACCTCAAGACTGCCGCGGAGATGCGGGACGTCTGGCGTGACTTCCCCGAGGCGTGCGACAACACGCTGCTCATCGCCGAGCGGTGCGAGGTGGCCTTCAACGAGGACGCCAACCTCATGCCGCGCTTCGACGTCCCCGAGGGGGAGTCGGAGGCGAGCTGGTTCGTCAAGGAGGTCGAGCGCGGCCTCCACCGTCGGTACCCCGACGGCGTCTCCGACGAGGTTCGCAAGCAGGCGGAGTACGAGGTCGACGTCATCACCCAGATGGGCTTTCCCGGCTACTTCCTGGTCGTCGCCGACTTCATCGGCTGGGCCAAGGCCCAAGGTATCCGGGTCGGCCCGGGACGGGGGTCGGCGGCAGGCGCGATCGTGGCCTACGCGCTCGGCATCACCGATCTCGATCCGCTCAAGCACGGCCTGCTCTTCGAGCGTTTCCTCAACCCCGAGCGCGTCTCGATGCCCGACATCGACATCGACTTCGACGAGCGTCGACGCGGCGACGTCATCCGCTACGTCACCGAGCGGTACGGCGACGACCGCGTCGCGCAGATCGTCACCTACGGGACCATCAAGGCCAAGCAGGCGGTCAAGGACGCCTCACGCGTGCTGGGGTATCCCTACGCGCTCGGTGACCGCATCACCAAGGTGATGCCCCCGTCGGTGATGGGCAAGGACATCTCGCTCGGCGGTATCTTCGACCCCAAGGACAGGCGGTACAGCGAGGCCGGCGAGTTCCGGGCGCTGTACGAGTCGGACGCGGACGCCAAGCGGGTCGTCGACACCGCGAGAGGCCTCGAGAACCTCAAGCGCCAGTGGGGCGTGCACGCCGCCGGCGTCATCATGTCCAGCGAGCGCCTGGTCGACCACATCCCGATCATGAAGCGCGAGCAGGACGGCGCCATCATCACGCAGTTCGACTACCCGACCTGTGAAGCGCTCGGGCTGCTGAAGATGGACTTCCTCGGGCTGCGCAACCTGACGGTGCTCGAGGACGCCCTCGCCAACATCGAGGCGAACCGCAGCGAGACGATCGTGCTGGAGACGCTGTCGCTGGACGACAAACCGACCTACGAGCTCCTGGCGCGAGGGGACACGCTCGGGGTGTTCCAGCTCGACGGCGGGCCGATGCGCGCCCTTCTCCGGTCGATGGTGCCGGACAACTTCGAGGACATCTCGGCCGTGCTCGCGCTCTACCGGCCGGGGCCCATGGGCGCCAACGCTCACAACGACTACGCCGACCGCAAGAACGGACGCAAGCCTGTCACTCCGATCCACCCCGAGCTGGCCGAGCCGCTGTCGGAGATCCTGGGCGACACCTATGGCGTCATCGTCTACCAGGAACAGGTCATGGCGATCGCGCAGCAGCTTGCGGGCTACACGCTGGGGCAGGCCGACCTCCTCCGTCGGGCGATGGGCAAGAAGAAGAAGGAGGTGCTCGACAAGGAGTTCGTGCCCTTCTCCGAGGGCATGCGGGCGCGTGGCTACTCCGACAAGGCGATCACGACGCTGTGGGACATCCTCGTGCCGTTCGCCGACTACGCGTTCAACAAGGCGCATACCGCTGGATACGGCCTGGTGTCGTACTGGACGGCGTTCCTGAAGGCCAACTTCCCGGCCGAGTACATGGCGGCGCTGCTCACCTCGGTGCGGGACGACAAGGACAAGTCCGCGCTCTACCTGCACGAGTGCCGCCGGATGGGCATCAAGGTGCTCCCTCCGGACGTCAACGACTCCGACGCCAACTACACGCCGCGGGGCTCGGACATCCGGTTCGGTCTCGCGGCGATCCGGAACGTGGGACTCAACGTCGTCGGATCGGTCGTCGAGGCGCGGCGCAGCAAGGGTCGCTTCACCGACTTCACCGACTTCCTCGCAAAGGTCGACCAGGTCGTCTGCAACAAGCGGGTCATCGAGTCGTTGGTCAAGGCGGGTGCCTTTGACTCCCTCGGCCACACGCGTCGTGGCCTGATCACCGTGCACGCCGAGGCCGTGGACATGGTGCTCGAGACGAAGCGGGCCGAAGCCATCGGTCAGTTCGACCTGTTCGGCTCCTCCGAGGACTCCGAGACTGCGGCCTTCACCACCGATCTCACCATCCCTGTCGGCGAGTGGGAGAAGTCCACCCTGCTCACCCACGAGCGCGAGATGCTCGGGCTGTACGTGTCGGACCATCCGCTCTTCGGCGTGGAGCACGTGCTCGCAGCGAACGCCGACTGCTCGGTGGCCGAGCTGATGGCCGACGCGGAGCGACCCGACGGGTCCACGCTCACCATCGGCGGTCTCATCACCAGTCTTCAGCGGAAGGTCACCAAGCAGGGGAACGCCTGGGCGATCGCCACGATCGAGGACCTCGAGGGCGCGGTCGAGGTCATGTTCTTCCCGTCCGCCTACCAGCTCGTCGCCCCCCAGCTGCACGAGGACCGCATCGTGCTGGTCAAGGGCCGGCTCGACCGGCGCGAGGACGTCCCGAAGCTCGTGGCGATGGAGATGACCGTGCCCGACCTCGACGCCGAGGAGGCGCGAGGTCCGGTGGTCATCTCGCTGCCGGTCGCCCGGTGCGTGCCGCCGGTGGTGGACCGGCTCAAGGAGGTGCTCAGCGCCCACCCCGGCACCGTCGAGGTCCATCTGCAACTGCAGTCCGGCGGACGCACCACGGTCATGCGGCTCGACGACCGGCTGCGCGTCCGCCCCTCACCCGCGCTCTTCGGCGACGTCAAGGCCCTTCTCGGCCAAGGCAGCGTGGCGTGAACCGGCGCGCCCTCGTCGTCACGGGCGCAGCGGTCGCCGTCGTGGCCGCTGCTGGTGCGGGCTTCGCCGTGGGCGCCTTCGTCGGCGGAGGCGGCACCCAGCCCGAGGACGTCCTGCCCGACACCCTGGTGGCCTTCGCCGACGTCGACCTCGACCCGGCCGCGGAGCAGAAGCTCAACCTCGTCCGCCTGCTGGGCCGGTTCCCCGACGTCGAGGACGCCTACGGAGAGCGGCCGGACCTGCGCCAGGTGGTGATCGACCGGTTGGTCCAGGGCACCGACCTGGAAGGGGCACGGGTCGAGGACTGGGTCGGTGACCGCGTGGGCATCGGCCTGAGCTGGGACGCGGAGAAGCGCGCCTTGACGCCGGTTGCGGCGCTGCAGGCGACCGACGGTGACGAGGCGCTCGCCGACCTCGGTCGAGTCCTCGACGACGACCAGATGGCGCTCGCCGACGGCTACGTCATCGTGTCCGGCGACCTCTTCTCCGAGGTCCCGCTCGTGGGCGGAGACCTCTTGCCCGAGGGGGAGGTCCCCCGCTTCCCGGACTCCGCGACGGCCGCGGAGATCGTTGCTGCTGCGGACACCGCCCCGTTGGCCGAGTCCTCGCCCTTCCAGGAGGTGTTCGACCGCCTCGACGACGGGATCATGAGCATGTACGTCGACGCCGAAGCGCTCGACGCCGCCGCCGAGACCCTCGCGACGGACCTGGGGTTCGACGCGTTCGATGGCTCGACGATGGGCGGGGGCCAGACGGGTGCAGTGCTCCGCGCGGAGCCGAGTGCCCTCGAGCTGCTCGCGTGGAGCAGCGTCGACGTCTCGACCTCGGCGACACCGGCGGTCCTCGCCGAGGGACTCCCGAAGAGCACGGTTCTCGCCCTGGAGGTCACCGGTGGTGCTGAGGCCGTGGCAAGTCAGTGGCAGTCGGTGCTCGATCGGGTGGAGGAAGCGGGCGGCACCCGCGAGCTCGAGCGTCAGCTCGCCGAGCTCGAGGCGCAGTACGGACTCGTCGTGCCCGACGACCTGGAGACGCTGCTCGGTGACGACATGGTCGCTGCCGTGGACGGTGGAGGGCTGCTCACCGGCGTCCCCGGGATCGGGTTGCGGTCGGTCACCGACCCGGCGTCGGCCGACGACCTGGCCCGGCGGCTGCAGCGGGTCCTCGATCCACTGACCGGTGGGTTCGGCTTCACCGCGCAGGCGGTCGCCGACGGAATGGTGGTCGCCACCTCCCAGCAGTTCGCCGACCGGCTGGAGGCAGGCGACGGCGAACTCGGCAGCGACCCGACGTACCGCGAGGCGCTGCCGGACAGCGGGGAGGCCGCCTCCCTGGTGTGGGTGGACCTCGCGACGATCCGCAGCTTCGCCCAGCTCGCAGCACCGGACGCCTCCTCGGTCATCGAGCCGTTGGCCGGATTCGGCGGCACAGTGACGCCCGATGACGGGGGCTCACGCATCCGTCTCCGGCTGGTGTTCTCCGACGCGAGCGACACGTGACCGAGGCCGGCCGCGCCCGTCTGCAGATCGGCGCGGAGGGGGCGCTCGTGGGCATCGTGCTCGGTGTCGTCCTGGGCGTCCTGTGGTGGCTGCTGACCCCGGCCGTGAAGTGGACGATCACCTCCGACGGGTCCGTCGTGCCGGCCGACATCGGCCACGACGACTGGTTCGCCGCCGACGGCTGGTTCCTGGTGCTCGGCCTGCTGACCGGGATCGCCCTCACGGCGCTGCTGTGGACCCGCGGTCGCTCCCAGCCGGTGCCGCTCGCCGTGTCGGTGGCGGTCGGCGCGGCGCTGGTGAGCCTCACCGGATGGGTGGTGGGCGGTGTCCTGGGGCCGCCGGACCCGGCGTCCCTGGTCGACACGGTCGCGGCGGGGGTCACCACCACGGTCGAGGGAGCCCTCAGCCTCCGCGCGCCGGGGGTGCTGCTCGCGCCACTGGTGGCGGCGCTGGGCCTGCTCGGCATGCTCCTCGCCTCGGCGGCCGTGGCACCTGCGCCGCCTCCACCCTCCGGCTAGACCGCGGTCCTTCCTAGACTCTGGTCCCATGATCTCCCGCATCGACCTCACCGGGGCAGCGCGCTCGTCCGTCGATCCCCGTGACGTGCTGCCGCGGGCCGCATTGAGCGTCGAGGCGGCAGTCGACGTGGTGCGACCCCTCTGCGACGACGTGCGCCACCGGGGCGCCGCCGCCGTGCGCGAGCTGACTGCACGGTTCGACGGCGTCGACGTGCCATCGGCGCGGGTACCGGTCGCCGCCATCGAGGACGCGGTGGCCACGCTGACCCCCGAGCTCCGGGCCGCTCTCGAGGAGGCCATCGACCGGACCCGACGCGTCCACCAGGTGCAGCGGCGCGAGGACCTGACCGTCGAGGTCGTGCCCGGCGGCACGGTCACCGAGCGATGGGTGCCGGTGGGCCGCGTGGGTCTGTACGTGCCCGGTGGGGTCTACGTCTATCCCAGCAGCGTGGTCATGAACGTGGTCCCTGCCCAGGTGGCCGGGGTGGGCGCGCTCGCTGTCGCGTCGCCTCCGCAGCGTGAGCACGGGGGGCTTCCCCACCCCACGATCCTCGCGGCGTGCGGCCTGCTGGGCGTCACCGAGGTGTACGCGGTCGGAGGAGCTCAAGCGGTGGCGATGTTCGCCTACGGCACGGAGGACTGTCCACGGGTCGACCTCGTGACCGGCCCCGGCAACGTGTACGTCGCAGCGGCCAAGCGGCTCCTGAAGGGGACCATCGGGATCGACTCGGAGGCCGGCCCGACCGAGATCGGAATCCTCGCCGACGCCGGTGCCGACCCCCGCTACCTGGCGGCAGACCTCATCGCGCAGGCCGAGCACGACGAGAACGCGTCCTGCCTGCTCGTCACCGACAGCGCCGACCTGCTCGACGCGGTCGACGCCGAGCTCGCCGTCCAGGTACCCGCCACCCGGCACCGGGAGCGCGTCGAGACGGCGCTGTCGAAGCAGAGTGCCTACTGCCTGGTCGACGACCTCGAGCAGGGACTCGCAGTGGTCGATGAGTGGGCTGCCGAGCACCTCGAGGTGGTCACGGCCGACGCGCGGGCTCGGGCCGACCGGGTTCGCAACGCCGGCGCCATCTTCGTCGGCCCGTACGCCCCTGTGTCGCTCGGCGACTACCTCGCCGGGTCCAACCACGTGCTGCCGACGGGAGGCACGGCGCGCCACACCGGCGGTCTGTCGGTGCAGTCGTTCCTGCGCGGGATCCACGTGATCGAGTACGACCGCGCGGCTCTGGCTGCGTCCGCTCCCCACATCGACGCGCTCGGCGGCGCTGAAGACCTTCAGGCGCACGTCGACGCGGTGCGGGCGCGCGTGCCCCGGGACAGCTGATGGGACTCGACGACCTGCCGCTGCGCGACGAGCTCCGGGGGCAGACCCCGTACGGCGCACCGCAGATCGACGTCGCCGTCCGCCTGAACACCAACGAGAATCCGTACGCACCGGGTGCCGCAGTGGTGGCGTCCATCGTCGAGCAGGTCACCGATGCCGCCTTCGGGCTGAACCGGTACCCCGACCGCGACGCGGTCCTGCTGCGTGAGTCGCTCGCGGGCTACGTGCGGGCGCGGACGGGTGCGGACGTGGCCGCAGACGCCGTGTGGCCGGCCAACGGCAGCAACGAGGTGCTCCAGCAGCTGCTGCAGGCGTTCGGCGGCAGCGGACGTCGGGCGCTGGGGTTCGAGCCGACCTACTCGATGCACCGACTGATCGCGCGGGGCACGGGTACCGAGTACCGGAGCGCTGCGCGGGGCGACGGATTCGCGCTCACGGTCGTCGACATCCGGCAGGCGGTCGCTGAGCACGATCCGGACGTGGTGTTCCTCTGCTCCCCGAACAACCCCACCGGCACCTCGCTCGAGCTCGAGGTCGTCGCGCAGGTGTGTGACGAGACGCGGGCACTGGTCGTCGTCGACGAGGCGTACGCGGAGTTCTCCGACCGGCCCAGCGCCTGCACCCTGCTTCCCGGGCGTGAGCGCCTGGTCGTGGTGCGCACGCTGAGCAAGGCGCTCGAGCTGGCCGGTGCCCGCCTGGGCTACGCGGTCGCGAACCCGGCCGTGGTCGACGCACTGCAGCTGGTGCGCCTGCCCTACCACCTGTCAGCGGTCACCCAGGCCGTCGGTCGTGCGGCGCTCACCCACGCCGACGAGCTGCTCCGGTGGGTGGAGGCGCTGAAGGTGCAGCGCGACCGCATCGTCGACACCCTCACCGACCTGGGCTACGACGTGTACCCCTCCGACGCCAACTTCGTCTTCTTCGGCGGCGTCGACGACCAGTCGGTCCTGTGGCGCCGGCTGCTCGAGGCGAGCGTCCTGATCCGGGACGTCGGAGTTCCTGGTCATCTGCGTGTCACCGCCGGCACCCCGGAGGAGACGACCGCGTTCCTCACGGCCCTCACCGCCATCACGAAGGAGTCCGTCGCATGACGTCCACCGCACCGCGTGCCGCTCGGGTGGAGCGCGCCACCAAGGAGTCGTCCGTGCTGGTCGAGCTGGCGCTGGACGGCACCGGCCAGGTCGACGTCGACACCGGCGTGCCCTTCTTCGACCACATGCTCTCCCAGCTCGGCAAGCACGGCTGGCTCGACCTCACCGTGCAGACGAAGGGCGACCTCGACGTCGACGCGCACCACACGGTCGAGGACACCTCGCTCGCCGTCGGACAGGCCCTGCGCGAGGCGCTCGGTGACAAGTCCGGTGTCCGGCGGTTCGGTTCTGCGGTGGTGCCGCTCGACGAGACCCGCGTGCTGGCCGCCGTCGACCTCTCAGGGCGGCCCTACCTCGTGCACTCCGAGCCGGAGCTGGTCGAGCTGATCGGCACGTACGACACCACACTCACCCGGCACATCTGGGAGTCGGTCGTGGCGGAGGCACGGATCACCCTCCACGTCGAGGTGCAGACGGGGCGCAACGCCCACCACGTGGTCGAGGCGCAGTTCAAGGCGGTGGCCCGCGCCCTGCGCGACGCGGTGAGCCTCGATGCGCGTGTCACCGGTGTCCCCTCGACCAAGGGCACGCTCGGCGCATGACCGAGTACCTCTCGGTCCTGTTCTTCGCCCTCGCCGGCTTCTGCTTCGGCGGCGCCTACGCCTTCTACACGGGGCGCAAACCGGTGTGGTCCGCGGTGCTGCTCGTGGTGTTCGGGCTGCTCTGTGCTCTGGCGGGGTGGTTGTACCTGTGAGCGGACAGCGCCGCTCGGTGGTCGTGCTCGACTACGGGTCGGGCAACGTCCGCTCGGCCTCTCGCGCCCTGGAGCGCGCCGGCGCCGACGTCACCGTGACCTCCGACCGCAGCGCATCACTGGAGGCCGATGGCCTGGTGGTCCCCGGGGTCGGGGCGTTCGCCGCGTGCATGCAGGGACTGGCGGCTCTGCACGCGTCCGAGCTGGTCGATCGACGTCTCGTGGAGGGCCGGCCGGTCCTCGGCATCTGCGTCGGCATGCAGGTGATGTTCGGCAGCGGCGTGGAACACGGCGTGGAGACGGCGGGATTCGGACGGTGGCCGGGCGTCGTCGAGCGCCTCGACGCCCCGGTGCTGCCCCACATGGGGTGGAACACCGTGGAGGTGGCGTCCGGCTCCGAGCTGTTCGCGGGCGTCGAGGGGGAGCGCTTCTACTTCGTCCACTCGTATGGCGTCCGGGACTGGGTGCTCGAGCCTGACGCTCAGCTCCCCTCGCCGGTCGTGACGTGGTCCACGCACGGCAGCCGGTTCGTGGCGGCGGTCGAAGGCGGACCGTTGTCGGCCACGCAGTTCCACCCGGAGAAGTCCGGTGACGCGGGGCTGGCAGCTGCTCCGCAACTGGCTCCGAACCCTCTAGCCTCACCTGACATGAGCAAGCAGAAGGCGAGGCGCCGGGCCGAGCAGCGGGCGAAGAAGCGCGCGCCGAGGACCCGCGACGGTGCGGCAGCGAACGCCGTCGGGTCCGAGGCCCGTCCGCGAGGTGGCCAGAGGCCCGGGCAGAAGCCGGCCCAGAAGAAGAAGGTGCGGTCGGCCCGCGAGCAGCGGCAGCGACGGAGGCTCTGGGTCGTGTTCGGGCTCTGGTTGGCGGCCAATGCGCTGATCTGGGTCTTCACCGACACATGGAACGCCCGATGGTTCGGGCTGACCATCACGACGATCGCCGTCCCGCTGATCGTCTGGCTCGTGTGGGACCCGGAACGCCGCGTCCACCTCTGACAGCGGCCGTGGCTAGGCTTCCCGCCGTGAACGCCGCCCCTCGTCTGCAGCTGTTGCCGGCTGTCGACGTCGCAGACGGACAGGCAGTGCGCCTGGTCCAGGGCGAGGCCGGCTCGGAGACCTCCTACGGCGACCCCTGGGCGGCAGCGCTGGCCTGGCAGCAGGCGGGCGCGGAGTGGATCCACCTCGTCGACCTCGACGCAGCCTTCGGACGCGGCAGCAACCGCGAGCTGCTCGCGGAGGTGGTCGGTCGCCTCGACGTGGACGTCGAGCTGAGCGGTGGCATCCGCGACGATGCGTCGCTGGACGCCGCGCTCGCCACAGGATGTCGCCGGGTCAATCTCGGCACGGCGGCGCTGGAGAGCCCGACGTGGTGTGCCAAGGCGATCGCCGAGCATGGTGACCGGATCGCGGTGGGGCTCGACGTGCGCGGCACCACGCTCGCGGCGCGTGGCTGGACGCAAGAAGGTGGCGACCTCTGGGAGACGCTGGACCGGCTCGACCGCGACGGCTGCGCGCGCTACGTCGTCACCGACGTCGCCAAGGACGGCACCCTCCAGGGCCCGAACCTGGAGCTGCTCACGGCGGTCTGTACCCGCACCGACCGACCGGTGGTCGCCAGCGGAGGCGTCTCCTCGCTCGCCGACCTCGAGGCGATCGCCGCACTGGTGCCGATCGGTGTCGAGGGCGCCATCGTCGGCAAGGCTCTGTACGCCGGTGCCTTCACCCTGCAGGAGGCACTGGCGACGGTGTCCAGCTCGTGACCGGCGCACGCGGACGCCGCACCGTCGGGACCGGAGCACCGTGGGAGTCCCGGTTCGGGTACCGCCGGGCGCTGCGGATCGGTGACGAGGCGTGGGTGTCGGGAACCACGGCGGTGAGCGGGGGAGACGAACCCGCTGCGGACGCCGCCGGTCAGGCACGGCAGGCGTTCGCCGTCGCGCTCGGTGCCCTCACCGAGCTCGGGATGCGCGCCGAGCACGTGGTGCGCACCCGCATGTACGTCACCGACCGCGCCGACACCGATGCCGTGGGAGCGGTGCACGGTGACCTCTTCGGGGCGGCGCCGCCGGCCGCCACCATGGTGGTCGTCGCCGGACTCATCGATCCGCGTCTGCTCGTCGAGGTGGAGCTCGACGCACGCCAGCACCCCGACACGTGACGGACGACTGACATGCGGGTCGAGGTCGAGGTGCGGCTCCGCACGTCCCGGGATGCCGAGGACCTCTGGACCGTGGTCCACGACCCCCGCTCCTGGCCTCCCATGCCCGGGGCGGACCTGACCTTCCGCGTCACCCACGCCGAGCCTCCGCGGCTGCTCCGCTACGCGTTGGTCGGCGGTCTCCCGGTCAGGGAGCACGAGGGGGTCGCGCGACTCGAGGACTCGGGCGCCGGGGTGACCGAGATCGTCCTGCACGAGTCGTTCCGCGCCCGGCTGTGGGGCACCGCAGGCCATCTGCGGGGGCGGCGTGAGCGGGCTCTGGTCGACCTCGCCCGCACCTGGGCGGGAACCTAGGCTCGACCCATGACGTTGGCTGTGCGGGTGATCCCTTGTCTCGACGTCGACGCGGGACGGGTGGTCAAGGGCGTCAACTTCACGAACCTGCGTGACGCCGGCGACCCCGTGGAGCTCGCGCGCCGCTACGACGCCGAGGGGGCAGATGAGCTCACCTTCCTGGACATCACCGCGTCGAGCGCAGACCGCTCGACCACCTACGACGTCGTCCACCAGACCGCCGGTGAGGTGTTCATCCCGCTCACGGTCGGGGGAGGGGTCCGGTCGGTCAGCGACGTGGACCGGCTCCTCCGGGAAGGGGCGGACAAGGTCGGCGTGAACACCGCGGCGATCGCGCGTCCCGAGCTGATCTCCGAGATCGCCGAACGGTTCGGCCGTCAGGTCCTGGTGCTGAGTGTCGACGCGCGCAGGTCGCGCGGCGCGGAGACGCCGTCCGGGTTCGAGGTCACCACCCACGGTGGCCGCCAGGGCACAGGGATCGACGCGCTGGCGTGGGTGGAGCGGGCTGAGCTGCTCGGGGCGGGGGAGATCCTGCTGAACTCGATGGATGCGGACGGCACCCGGGACGGGTTCGACCTCGAGATGATCGGACGGGTCCGGGCGCGCACGCACCTCCCGCTGGTGGCCAGCGGTGGCGCGGGCAGCCTGGACCACTTCTGTCAGGCCGTCGACGTCGGTGCCGATGCGGTGCTGGCTGCCAGCGTCTTCCACTTCGGCGAGCTCACCATCGCCGACGTCAAGGACCGCCTCCGTCGCGCCGGCCACGTCGTGCGCTGACGAGCGGCTGGACCCCAGCTACACGCGCAGCGTGTGCTCCGTCCACGCGGCGCGCGCGGTGTCGGCCCCCGACACCTCGACCAACGCCTGCTCGCGTCGTCCGTGCAGGTAGAGCACCAGCTCACCGGGTGGCCCGGTGAGGGTCACGGTGTCCGCGCCGTCGCCGCCACCGACGGTGGCCTCGCCGAAGCCGGGGGCGACGACCCGCACCGCGACCGGTGCCCCTCGGACGAACAGGCGCAGGCGCGCGCGCAGCTGCGACCACAGGACTCCTTGGTCCCGCTCGGTCAGGGGGCGGGGCTCCCACTCCGCCGCCGCGCGCCGGACGTCCTCCTGGTGGACGAAGTGCTCGAAGGTGTTGGCGAGGCTGTCCGCCTTGGGCAGCCGCAGCGGCGAGATCAGCGGAGGGCCGCCACGGAAGCGCGCGACCAGCGAAGGGTACGGCTGTTCCGCCAGAGCGCGCTGCTTCGACTCGGTCCAGTGCGCCAGCGCGGGGACGGCGATGCCCGTCGCAGCGGGATGGCTCTCTCTCAGCACGAGGTGAGCCGCCAGCTCCCGGGTCGTCCACCCGGCGCAGAGCGTGGGGGCGTCTGGGCCGACCTCGTCGAGCAGGTCGGCGAGAGCGGCGCGTTCGCGTCGTGCCAGAGTGACGGTTCCCATGCCAGCAGCCTCTCCCGCGCGGGGCTCCGACGCGACTTCGGGGTGCCGACCGGCAGAATGACACCCATGTCCAGCTCCGCCCACGGCCTCGACCCGGCCGTCGCCGCCCGGCTCAAGCGCGACGCCGGTGGCCTGCTTCCTGCGGTGGCCCAGCAGTTCGACACCGGTGAGGTGCTGATGGTCGGGTGGATGGACGACGAGGCGCTGCGCCGGACGCTGACGACCGGGCGCGTCACGTACTTCAGCCGCAGCCGCCAGGACTACTGGCGCAAGGGCGACACCTCCGGCCACGTCCAGTGGGTGAAGGAGGTCCGGCTCGACTGCGACGGCGACACCCTGGTCGTCAAGGTGGACCAGGTCGGACCCGCCTGCCACACCGGCACCCGCACCTGCTTCGACGACGGCGTGATCCCGTCGGTCACCGGTCCGTCACCGGAGGACACGTGAGCAGCGGAGCCGTCAGCCCGACGCTGGAGCAGTTCCGGGCGCTCGCCGCGGACCGCCGGGTCATCCCGGTCGTGCGTCGCCTCATGGCGGACGCCGAGACGCCCGTCGGCCTCTACCGCAAGCTGGCCCTGGACCGTCCTGGCACGTTCCTGCTGGAGTCCGCCGAGCACGGCGGGGTGTGGTCGCGCTACTCCATCGTGGGTGCTCGCTCCCACGCCGTCCTGTCCGAGCGCGACGGGCAGGCGCACTGGACGGGTGGGGAGCCGCCGGTAGGCGTCCCCCTCACCGGCGACCCACTGAGCGTGCTCCAGGAGGTGCTGCAGACGCTGCACACCCCGCGACAGCCCGACCTGCCGCCGCTGACCGGCGGTCTTGTCGGCTACCTGGGCTACGACGTCGTGCGGCGGTGGGAGCGGTTGCCGTCGAAGGCCGCCGACGAGCTGCGCCTGCCCGAGCTCGGATTGATGCTCGCCACCGACCTCGCGGTGCTCGACCACGCCGACGGCAGCGTCCTGCTCATCGCCAACGCCATCAACTACGACGCCACCGACGCGCGCGTGGACGAGGCGTGGGCCGACGCGGTCGCGCGGCTGGACCGCATGACCTCCGACCTGGCCGTCCCCGCCGCATCCACGGTCGCCGTCGTCGACGCCGACGTGCCGCTTCGGTACAGCTCGCGCACCGAGCACGCGGACTTCCTGCACGCGGTTGAGCAGGCGAAGGAAGCGATCCGCGACGGGGACGCGTTCCAGGTCGTGGTCAGCCAGCGGTTCGAGATCGACTGTCCGGCCGATGCGCTCGACGTGTACCGCGTGCTGCGCGCGGTGAATCCGAGCCCCTACATGTACCTGCTGCGCTTCGAGGGGTTCGACATCGTGGGGTCCAGCCCCGAGGCACTCGTCAAGGTGGCGGAGGGCCGTGCCCTGGCGCACCCCATCGCAGGTACCCGTTGGCGCGGGGAGACACCCGAGCAGGACGCCGCCCTCGCCTCCGACCTGCTCGCCGACGAGAAGGAGCGGGCCGAGCACCTCATGCTGGTCGACCTGGCCCGCAACGACCTCGGACGCGTCTGCAGCGCGGGCACGGTCGAGGTCGTCGACTTCATGTCGGTCGAGCGCTACTCGCACGTCATGCACATCGTGTCGACGGTGGTCGGTGAGATCGCCCCGGGCCGCACGGCGTTCGACGTGCTGGCCGCCACCTTTCCGGCAGGCACGCTGTCGGGCGCTCCCAAGGTGCGGGCGATGGAGCTCATCGACGAGCTCGAGCCGAGTCGACGTGGCCTGTACGGGGGGACGGTCGGCTACCTCGACTTCGCCGGCGACATGGACATGGCGATCGCCATCCGCACCGCGCTGCTCCGCGACGGGTCGGGCCTACGTCCAGGCCGGTGGAGGCATCGTGGCCGACTCCGACCCCGAGGCGGAGCACCGCGAGTCGGTGAACAAGGCCACCGCCGTCCTGCGAGCCGTCGCCACCGCTGCCACGCTGCGGGCCCCGTGAACCGCCGATGACAGGCGTCGCGACCGGTCGGCAACGACTCGCAGGTCGAGGGCCGGTGCTCGTGCTGCTGGCGGTGTCCGCGGTGGCCGGACTCGCGAGTGATGTCGCTGCCGCGAGCGGGCTGACGGTGCTTGCCGTCGCGACGGTTCCGGCGCTGTTCGCGGTCCCACCACGCGGGCGGCTGCCGCTCGGTCTCGTCGTGGGGATCGCTGCGGTGCTCGCCCCACTCCTCAGCGCCGACGCAGCAGACCTGGCCGCCTGGACGGCGGCCGGGACGATGGGTGTGGCGGGCGTCCTCCTGGCGTGGCGCGGACCGTCGTGGCCACCACTCTCGAGACGCTACGAACGCGGCGGGCCCGCTGCCGAGACCGTCTCCGATCCGCGTGACCTCTGGAAGGCGTTGGACCGGGGAGAGGACCCGACGAGCGAGTCGCCGGAACGCTGACCTGCCGGGACTTCTGCCCCACGCAGTGCCAGAATGGGTGAGCTTCCGACCTACAAGGAGAACCGATGTCCGCCGCGCACGACGACCACGGATCCACCCCGGCTGCATGGACCGCCGTCACCATCGTCATGGTGGCCTTCGTCGTCGGTGGGATCGGCGTGCTGCTGTCGCAGCCCTGGCTCTTCTGGGTCGGCTGCGCCCTCGTGGTCGTCGGAGTGGTCGCCGGCAAGGTGATGCAGATGATGGGCATGGGTGCCCACCCCACGCCGCCGTCGCAGTCGGCGGCGGCCTGAGCGCACCGCCGAGGCCATGACCGCGCTGCAGCCGTCGCCGACCCGCTCCGGAAGCCTGCGCCCGGGTCGCAGCACCTGGCGGGTCGCTGCCTGGGTGGCCGGCGGAGCCGCGGCGACCGGCCTGCTGCTGGCCCGCGACCCCAACACCCCCGGTGCGTACGGCGTCTGCCCCCTCCGGGCGCTGACCGGTCTGGACTGCCCGCTCTGCGGGGGGTTGCGGGGCACGCACGCCCTGCTCCAGGGGGACGTCGGTGCTGCCCTCGACTTCAACCTGCTGCTGCCGCTCTTCCTGCTGGTGGGAGCGGTCCTCGCGGTGAGCGCGGCGCGGGGGCGCTCGCTGACCGGCGCGCGGGGCGCGCGCTGGCTGTGGGGCAGCGTCCTGGTGGCCACGATCCTGTTCGGCGTCGTCCGCAACCTGCCCTGGTTCCCGTGGCTCTCCTCCACCGCCTGAGGCGGACGCGGCGGCAAATCCCCCCGTTTCGCACCGAGGCTCGCTAGCGTGAGCCCTCGGTAGGTCGTCGCGACCGGCCCGGAGGGTGCCCCCTCCGCCCGAGGGACCGAATCGAGGAACCATGTCCGACTACACGCCCCCGCCGCCGCCCGGAGACGTCCCGCCGCCGCCCGGCATGCCGCCAGGCCCCGGATCGCCGCCGCCCCCAGGACCCTCCGGTGCCCCCTTGGACGCCGGTGCCGCCATCAGCTACGGCTGGAACGGGTTCACCCGCAACGCCGGCGCGCTGATCCTCATCGCGCTCGTCGTCGTCCTGGTCTCGTTCGGTCTCTCGCTGGCCGGGCAGTGGATCCTGGACAGCTGGGTGATCGTGATGGTCTGGAACATCTTCACCACGGTCGTGTCGCTGATCCTCGCGATGGGTCTGATCCGGGCCGCGCTGGCCGTCGTCGACGGACGGACCCCCGAGGTCGGGATGCTCTTCCAGACCGAGGGACTGGTTCCGTACCTGATCGCGTCGATCCTGGTCGGCCTCGCCGTCGGGGTCGGGTTCCTGCTGTGCATCATCCCGGGGCTCATCCTCGCCTTCCTCTTCGCGTTCTACGGCTATGCGATCGTCGACGGACGTACAGACGACGGCATCGAGGCGATGAAGATGTCCTGGCAGCTCGTCTCCGCCAACGTGGGGTCGCTGCTGCTGCTGTTCATCCTGACGCTGCTCATCAACTTCGCCGGCGCGCTGCTGTGCGGCATCGGGCTCTTCGTCACCTACCCGATCACGGCGATCGCGGTCGCCTACGCCTGGCGCCGGCTCAGTGGCGGCTCCGTCGTCGAGATGGCCTGATCCTCACCGTCCCCCGAACCGCTTCGTCCCCCGAACCGAGGTTGTCGGCATGAGCTACGAGGCACCCCCGCCCCCACCACCCCCGCCGCCGGGGGTGCCGGGGGTGCCGCCGGGTCAGCCCTACGGCGCACCGCCTCCGAACTCCGGCAAGGCGGTCACGGCACTGGTGCTGGGCATCCTCGGCCTCGTGACCTGCCAGGTGCTCGGGGTGGCAGCGATCATCGTCGGCAAGCAGGCCAACGACGAGATCGCGGCGTCTGGTGGCCGGCTCGGGGGCGAGGGGCTGGCCAAGGTCGGCATCATCCTCGGTTGGGTCGCGGTCGCGCTGCTGGCGCTCGGGGTCCTGGCGCTTCTCCTCCTGCTGGTCGTCGGGGCGTTGGCGAGCACCTGACCGACCCGGCGTCCGCCGACCCTGCCGCCGCAGTTGGCCGCATCCCGCCGATACCCTGGGTCGATGAGCGTTCTGGACGAGATCGTCGCCGGCGTGCGCGAGGACCTCGCCGCCCGTGAGGCCGTCCGTCCGCTCGACGTGGTCAAGGCCGCGGCGGCGGACGCCCCGGCCCCGCGCGACGCCGCCGCGCTGCTGCGCGAGCACCCGGGCACCGCGGTCATCGCCGAGGTGAAGCGCGCATCCCCGTCCAAGGGTGCGCTGGCCGGCATCGCCGACCCGGCGGCACTGGCCCGGCAGTACGCCGATGGTGGCGCGGCATGCGATCTCGGTGCTGACCGAGGGTCGGCGTTTCGGCGGAAGCCTCGCTGACCTCCGGGCGGTGCGCGACGCCGTCGACGTCCCCGTGCTCCGCAAGGACTTCATCGTCACCAGCTACCAGCTGTGGGAGGCGCGCGAGGCCGGTGCCGACCTGGTCCTGCTCATCGTCGCGGCGCTGGAGCAGCCTGCCCTGGTCTCGCTCGTGGAACGTGCGGAGTCGCTGGGTCTCACGCCGCTGGTCGAGGTGCACGACACCGACGAGGTGGCGCGGGCCGTCGACGCGGGAGCGCGCCTCATCGGGGTCAACGCCCGCGACCTCACGACGCTCGAGGTCGACCCGTCGACGTTCGCGCGGGTGGCGCCCTCGATCCCGACCGAGGTGCTGCGCGTCGCCGAGTCCGGCATCCGATCACCGGCCGACGTGATCGGCTACGCCCAGCAAGGGCGCGCACGCCGTCCTCGTCGGTGAGGCGCTCGTCATCGGCGCCGACCCGCGCAGCGCGGTCGCCGACCTGGTCGCTGCCGGAGCACACCCGACGTCGTCGAGAGGGACACCGTGACCACCGACCTCGACCATCCCGCGACGACCCAGGTGGGGCACGCGCCGGACGCCACCGGTCACTGGGGGCAGTTCGGTGGGCGCTTCGTCCCCGAGGCGCTCGTCGCCGCCCTCGACGAGCTCAACGCGGCCTTCGAGGCCGCCTGGGTCGATCCCGCGTTCCTGGCCGAGCTGGACCACCTGCAGCGCACCTACACCGGACGACCGAGCCCGCTGACCGACGCGACCCGGCTCTCCGAGCACGCGGGCGGGGCCCGCATCCTGCTCAAGCGAGAGGACCTCAACCACACCGGGTCGCACAAGATCAACAATGTGCTGGGCCAGGCGCTCCTCACCCGGCGCATGGGCAAGACGCGGGTGATCGCCGAGACCGGAGCCGGCCAGCACGGAGTCGCCACGGCGACGGCCTGCGCCCTGCTCGGTCTCGAGTGCGTGGTCTACATGGGGGAGGAGGACACCAGACGCCAGGCGCTCAACGTCGTCCGGATGCAGCTGCTCGGTGCCGAGGTGGTCCCGGTCACGAGCGGCTCACGCACCCTCAAGGACGCGATCAACGAGGCGATGCGCGACTGGGTCACCAACGTCGACACCACGCACTACCTCCTGGGCACCGTGGCCGGACCGCACCCGTTCCCGGTGATGGTGCGCGAGTTCCACAAGGTGATCGGCGAAGAGGCGCGGCAGCAGACGCTCGACCTGGTCGGACGCCTGCCGGACGCGGTGCTCGCCTGCGTCGGTGGCGGCTCGAACGCGATCGGCATCTTCCACGCCTTCCGTGACGACACCGACGTCGCCCTCATCGGGTTCGAGGCCGGAGGCGAGGGCGTCGCGACGGGCCGGCACGCGGCGACCATCACCGGAGGTGCGCCCGGGGTGCTGCACGGCGCCCGGTCGTTCCTGCTGCAGGACGACATGGGACAGACCGTCGAGAGCCACTCGATCTCGGCCGGGCTCGACTACCCGGGGGTCGGCCCGAGCACGCCTGGCTCCACCAGACCGGGCGCGCCACCTACCGTCCGGTCACCGACGCCGAGGCGATGGAGGCCTTCGCCCTGCTCTGCCGCACCGAGGGCATCATCCCCGCCATCGAGTCGGCCCACGCGCTCGCCGGCGCTCTGCACGTCGGTCGCGAGCTCGGTCCCGACGCGGTGCTGGTCGTGAACCTCTCCGGGCGCGGCGACAAGGACGTCGCGACGGCCGCGCGCTGGTTCGGCATCGACGCCACGGAGTCCCCGGCGTGAGCACCCATGGCACCGCGCTGTCCCAGCTCTTCGCGCGCACCCGTGCGGAGGGGCGCGCGGCGCTGATCGGCTACCTGCCGGCCGGGTTCCCCTCGGTGAGCGGTTCGGTCGCGGCGATGTCGGCGATGGTCGAGGGCGGCGTGGACGCCCTCGAAGTGGGGCTGCCCTACTCCGACCCGCTGCTCGACGGTCCGACGATCCAGGCGGCCGTGGACCGTGCACTGGCCGGGCGGCGTCACCACCGCCGACGTGATGGCCACCGTCGCGCAGGTCGCGGCGACCGGTGCCCCCACGATGGTGATGAGCTACTGGAACCCGATCGAGCGGTACGGCGTCGCCCGGTTCGCCGCCGAGCTCGCGGAGGCCGGCGGCTGCGGCGTCATCACCGCCGACATCACCCCTGACGAGGCCGGGGCGTGGATCGAGGCCAGCAGCACCGCACAGCTCTCGACGGATCTTCCTGGTCGCTCCGTCCTCGACCGCCGAGCGGATCGCGCTGACCACCGCCGCGTCCTCCGGCTTCGTCTACGCCGCCGCGGTGATGGGGGTCACCGGCGCGCGTGATCAGGTCGGTCCCGCCGCTGAATCACTGGTGGCCCGCACCCGGGCGGTCACCGACCTTCCCGTCTGCGTGGGACTGGGGGTCTCGACCGGGGAGCAGGCCGCCGACGTGGCCCGCTTCGCGGACGGGGTCATCGTGGGCTCGGCGTTCGTGCGCGCCCTGCTCGACGCGCCCGACGAGGAGGAGGGCGTGGAGCGGGTCCGCGCGCTGGCCCGTGCGTTGCGTGCCGGGATCGATCGCTCCGCGTCCCAGACGGTGGGCGGGGCCAGGTGAGGCGCTTCACCGGTTCCCGGGTCCAGGAGTGGATCTCCACGCTGGTGAGGGTCGGCCTCGGTGGCGTCCTGATCGTGGCCGGTGGCCTGAAGATCACCGAGCCGGTGCAGGCGGCGCAGGCGGTCCAGGCGTACCAGATCCTGCCGCCGCGAGCGGGGGAGCTGGTCGGCTACGCGCTGCCGCTGCTCGAGGTCGCGATCGGGATCGCTCTCGTCCTCGGCATCGCCACCCGGCTCATGGCGATCTTCACCGGCGCGTTGATGACAGCCTTCGTCGTCGGTGTGGTGTCGGCGTGGGCCCGTGGTCTGTCGATCGACTGCGGCTGTTTCGGTGGCGGGGGCGCCGTCCCCGAGGGCGAGGCGAGCTACCTGCCGGTGGTCCTGCGCGACCTCGGGTTCACGCTGATGGCGGCGTGGCTGGTGGTCTTCCCGAGCAGCGCCTGGGCCGTGGACCGCAGAGGTGCGGCGGGCACGGGGGACCTCGGCCTCTACGACGAGTGGGACGACGAAGCAGAATCAGACGAGCCAGCAGACCCAGAGGCAGCAGAGGAGCCGCACCGGTGACCGAGGACAAGCGCACCCGCGAGGGCCGAGACCCGTCGACGGCGGCAAGCGTGGGCGAGGTGAGGGCGGCGGCAAGAAGGGCAGCCAGCAGGCGCGGCGGAGGCAAGCGGGCCGCGCGGGACCGACTGGCCAGCGAGCGGCAGCGTCAGGCCCAGGCGGACCGCCGGAAACGGCAGACCTCGAACGTGCTCATCGCGGTGGTGGTCGTCGTGGTGGTCGTCGGCATCGTCGGGTACGCGTGGTGGGCGTCCAACCAGAACGACGCGCCGACCACGGCCGACCTGCCGGCGCTCGTCGAGGAGCAGGGGGGCGGCGTCGTCGCGGGCGACGGTCCGGTCGAGGTGGACCTGTGGGAGGACTTCCAGTGCCCGTCGTGCAAGGCGTTCGAGGCGCAGTTCGGCCAGACGCTGCGTGACAAGGTCGACAGCGGTGACGTGACGATGACGATCCACCCGCTCTCCTTCCTGGACCAGAACCTGGGGAACTCGTCGTCGAAGCTGGCCGCCAACGCCTTCGGCTGCGCGGCCGACGTCGGCCAGACCGAAGCCCTCGACTTCCACCTGACGGTCTACGCGAACCAGCCGGAGGAGAACCCGGGGCAGGAGGCGTGGGATGCGGACGCGCTGATCGCGATGGGCAACGAGGTGGGCCTCGAGGGCGACACCTGGGAGTCGTGTGTGCGCGACCAGCCGTACAGCGACTGGGTCGCGCAGGTGGCCAGCAGCCAGCTCGACGCGGGCATCACGTCGACGCCGACCGTGCTCATCGACGGCAAGAAGGTCGACGACCTTGCCGCGTTCGAGAAGACCCTCGACGAGGCGATCGCCGCCCAGTAGGCGGCGTCCGCTCCATGCTGTCCATCCCGAGCCCCAGCGAGGGCGTCTGGTACCTGGGGTTCTTCCCGGTGCGGGGCTACGCCCTGTCCATCATCGTGGGAATCGCGCTGGCGATCTGGATCGGCGAGCGCCGGTGGCGCGCCCGTGGCGGGGAGGCGGGGGTGGTCGCGGACACCGCGGTGTGGGCGGTGCCGTTCGGCATCGTCGGGGGGCGTCTCTACCACGTCCTCACCTCGCCCCAGGCGTACTTCGGCGACGGCGGCGACCCCCTCGAGGCGCTGATGATCTGGAAGGGTGGGCTCGGGATCTGGGGGGCGGTCGCGCTCGGGGGAGTGGGGGCTTGGATCGCGCTGCGGCGGCGGGGGATCCCGCTGCCCCCGTTCGGGGATGCCCTGGCCCCGGGACTCGCAGTGGCGCAGGCGGTGGGCCGGTGGGGCAACTGGTTCAACCAGGAGCTGTTCGGGACGCCCAGCACGCTTCCCTGGGCGGTCGAGATCGACCTGGACCACCGTCCCGCCCAGTACCTCGACGTCAGCACGTTCCACCCCACCTTCCTGTACGAGTCGCTCTGGATGCTCGCCGTCGCTGGGGTGCTCGTGCTGGTGGACCGGCGGTGGCGGCTGGGTCACGGACGGGTCTTCGCCCTCTACGTGGCCCTCTACACGGTGGTGCGGTTCCCGATCGAGCTGATCCGTATCGACCCCGCCAACGAGGTTGCCGGTCTGCGCGTCAACGTGTGGGTGTCGCTGCTCGTCTTCGTCGGCGCGGTGGTCTACCTGATGCTGTCGGCCAGGAAGCGCCCCGGTCGCGAGGCCCCGGCGGAGCTGCTGGGTGACCGCGCGGCAGATCCCGACAGGGGAGAGGATGGAGCGACGACCGACCACGGAGAGGGACGCGGTGAGCGACGAGGAACGTAGGTTCGAGGTCCACCATGCACACCGTGACGTCACGGGAGGTTGGCTGCGTCCTGCGGTCTTCGGCGCCAGCGACGGCCTGGTGTCGAACTTCGCGCTGATCGCCGGTGTCGCGGCCGGCTCCGCGGCGGCCGGAGCCGACTCGACGGCTGTCGTCATCGCCGGTCTCGCCGGTCTGGTGGCAGGCGCGGCCTCGATGGCAGTCGGCGAGTACGTCAGCGTCGCCTCCCAGAGCGAGCTGGCCATGGCGGAGATCGAGCTGGAGCGCCACGAGCTGCAGGTGCGACCGGAGGCCGAGGAGCGCGAGCTGGCCGACACGTACGAGCGACGCGGCCTCGGCCCCGAGCTGGCCGCACAGGTGGCGCGCGAGATCTCCCGCGACCCGCAGAACGCGCTGGAGGTGCATGTCCGCGAGGAGCTCGGCGTCGACCCCTTCGACCTGCCGTCACCCGTCACGGCCGCCATCTCCAGCTTCCTCGCCTTCGCCGTCGGCGCGCTGATCCCGCTGGTGCCGTACCTGCTCGGAGCCACGTCGCTGATCCCGGCGCTGGTGATGTCGGTCGTGGCGCTCTTCGCCGTGGGCGTGCTCGTGTCGCGGCTCACCGTCCGCTCCTGGTTCTACTCCGGCACGCGTCAGCTCGCCCTCGGTGGGATCGCGGCCGCGGTCACCTGGGGTGTGGGGTCGCTGGTCGGTGCCGGCGTCGGCTGAGATCGCTCACGGCGGCGGGGGGACGAGTCGCCAGCGAGCACCGAGCTGCTCGAACTGCCAGTCGTCCTCGTGCACCTTGCGGTGGTGGGCGCGGCAGAGCAGCACCAGGTTGTCGAGGGCGGTCGCGCCGCCCTCCGCCCAGTGCACCACGTGGTGCGCCTCGGTCCAGGCCGGTGGCCGGTCACATCCTTCCGCGACGCAACCACCGTCGCGGACGAGGAGGGCGTGCCGGAGGTGTTGGGGGACGGTGCGGGTCGAGCGACCGACGTCGAGGGGGAGTGAGTCGGGCTCGAGCACGATGCGGGTGACCGACGCGTCGCAGGCGATCCGCCGGGTTGCCTCTGTGGTCAGGGGCCCGGTCCACGCTGCCTCCGGACCGGAGTCCGTCGAGGACGTGGCCGAACCGGTCAACGCCGACAGTGGCGCCGTCACCAGGAGGTGGGGACGGACTCCGCCCTGGTGGGGCTCGGCTCCGGTGTCGAGGGCGTGCTGGCAGACCTCCACCAGGGCGTCGGCACGACGCTGCGGGGCGCTCCGGCGGTCGTCGGGACCCCGTTGACCCGAGGCCGCGGACAAGGCCGTCAGGACGAGCGATCCCGACTCCGGGTCGAGCAGCCCGTCGACACTCACCATGCCGTCGACGGTCTTCGCCGTGTTCAGCCAACGCCTCTCGTGGGCGCGTGCGGCGTCAGCCAGAGCGCCCTGCGGATCGACCACCTGGCGAACGCGTGTGGCGAACCCCGTGAGCGAACCGGCATCGACCGCCTTGGCCACGGTGAGGAGGACGTCCTCGACGGCGGCCGCTGCCTGCGCAGCGACCTCAGGACGGCTGTGCGTGTCGACGAGGTGCACGGTCCGACAGATGGTGCGGGCATGCTGCGCGGTGACCTCACCGGAGCGCAGGGCCTCACGGGTCGCCGGCAGCTGTTCGCGCACGACCCGCGCCGCCCGCACCAGGTCCGAGGACGTTCCGGACGGCAGACCGGTGTGGTGCCGCAACCAGGACGCAGTGGTCGTGCCGGACTCCGACGCCGCGACGCCGTGCGCGTCGACGCGGGCCAGCCGGTCCAGGGCTGCTGCCGTCAGGCGGTCGACCTGGCGAAAGAGCTCGACCACCTCGTCGGCGAGCTGACGGGGAGGCGCGGTGTCGACGTCGAGGTCGAGGGCGGCTGTCACCGCCCGCTCGAGCGGGTCGAGCCGGGGAGCGTGGTGCGGTCGGCGCGGGCCGCAGACCCGGCGGCGGCTGCCACGGGGCCTCCCAGCGGGCCAAGGGGGACGGTTCGGACATCGCACACTCCGGGGGGAGGAGGGTGTCGCTCACCGGGTGCGGAGGACCGCGTCAGCTGCTGTCAGGAAGTGGGCGCCCCGCGCGGAGGCGTTCGTGCGACGAGTTCAGGGTATCGAACATCTGTTCGAATGACAAGGGTGGTGTCCGCCTCCCGGACCCGCCCCTCGGTAGTGTTCGGCGCATGCGCCGGGCCAAGATCATCGCGACCCTGGGCCCCGCGTCCAGCACGCTGGGCACGGTTGCGGCGCTGGTCGAGTCCGGCCTCGACGTGGCGCGCATCAACCTCAGCCACGGCACCCACGCCGACCACGCGCGGTCGATCGCCCTGGTGCGGCAGGCCGCTGAGGCGAGCGGACGCGCCGTGGGCGTGCTGGCGGACCTCCAGGGCCCGAAGATCCGGCTCGGACGGTTCGCGAACGGGTCGGTGCTGCTCCGCCCGGGAGCCCGCTTCGTGATCACCGCCGAGGACGTCCCGGGGGACCAGGAGATGGTCTCCACGACCCACGGCGGCCTGGCCGACGACGTCGCGGCGGGGGACCCGATCCTGGTCGACGACGGTCGGGTGCTGCTACGGGTCGAGGCGGTCGAGGGCCGGGCCGTCATCACCCGCGTGGTCGAGGGCGGCACGCTCTCCGACGCCAAGGGCATCAACCTTCCGGGCGCGATGGTCAGCGTCCCGGCGGTGTCCGACAAGGACGTCGACGACCTGCGCTGGGCCCTGGGTCAGGGGGTCGACCTGGTGGCGCTCTCCTTCGTGCGGACGGCTCAGGACGTCGACCCGGTGCTCGAGGTGATGGACGACGAGGGCATCCACCGACCGGTGATCGCCAAGATCGAGAAGCCCCAGGCCGTCGCCCACCTTCCGCAGATCCTCGACGCCTTCGACGGCATCATGGTCGCCCGCGGCGACCTCGGCGTCGAGCTTCCGCTCGAGCAGGTGCCACTGGTGCAGAAGCACGCCGTGAGCCTGGCCCGCGAGAAGGGTCGGCCGGTCATCGTCGCCACGCAGATGCTCGAGTCGATGATCAGTGCGTCCCGGCCCACCCGGGCGGAGGCGTCCGACGTCGCCAACGCCATCCTCGACGGCGCGGACGCCCTCATGCTCTCCGGAGAGACGAGCATCGGACGCTTTCCCATCGAGTCCGTGGCGACGATGGGACGCATCATCGAGTCGATCGAGGACACCGCACTCGACCGCATCCCGCGGGTCGAGGGGCTGCCGACCACCAAGGGGGACGCCATCTGCCGGGCGGCGGTCCACGTCGCCAACCAGCTCGGCGCGAAGTTCCTCGTCGCGTTCACCGAGACCGGGCGCACGCCCACGGTCCTCGCGCGGTACCGCTCGTCGGTGCCGCTCCTGGCCTTCACTCCTGACCCCCAGGTGCGCAACCAGCTGTCGTTGACCTGGGGCGTCGAGAGCTACCTGGTCGATCCGGTGACACACACCGACCACATGGTGCGCCAGGTCGAGGCACGGTTGCTGGAGTTCGACCGGTGCTCCATCGGTGATCACGTCACGATCGTCGCCGGCAGCCCTCCGGGCATCCCCGGATCGACGAACGCGATGCGCGTGCACCGGATCGGCGATGCCGTGGCCGGTGCAGCACCGGCGTACACCGGCCCGCTCGACGACGAGGCGATCGGGCTACCCCCGCTGACGTCCCCGCGCGCCATCCTCGAATGGCGCGCTCCACGCAGATTCGACGTCTTCAACGCGGCCCTGATGCGTGCAGCGCACCACTCGACACCTGGTAGTGGCCGGCGCGTGGTCACGCGTGGCCCTCGTCATCCACAGCAAGGGAAGTTCTCCGGACACGGGACGGCACCGCCGGGCATGGTGTCGCGATGCCTCCACGTCCCGGAGATCTCCCACCCCATGTACTGCGACGCATGTCCGTACGCGGAGGGGCCATCACGGCGTCGGAGCTGACCAGCGCCGGGCTGGCCGACCACGACATCGCACGCCTGGTGCGTCGTGGTCAGCTGGTGCGGGTCGAAAGGGGTCGGTACGTCCTGTCCCCTGCACATGCGGAGCGCGGCCCTCGGGATCGGTCCGCGACGTCTGGGTGGCGGGTCGCCGCGACCACCTGACTCGTCTGGCGGCCGCCCTTGCCGTCAGCCCTTTGGCGGTGGCGGGTCTCCGCTCGGCCGCGCTGGTCTGGGGTCTTCCCGTGTCGGGGATCCCACCCCGTCCCGAAGTGTTGCGGCCTCGGAACACCTGTCAACTCGTCGGCGTGCGGACCCTGCGCTCGGTGACTCCGCCACCGGTCGTGGTCCATGAAGGTCTGGCGGTCACCACCCTCGAACGCACCGCCGTCGACATCGCCGTCGACCTCCCCGAGCCGCAGGCGCTGGTCACCGTCGACGCTGCGCTCGCGCGCGGGGCGGATCGAGACCTCATGCAGGTGATGCTGGAGACACGCGGCCCGGTCCGAGGGTGCGTCCGTGCCAGGCGGACCCTGATGTGGTCTGACGCTTGCTCGGAGTCTCCGTTGGAGTCACGAGGTCGCGGTGAGCTGCTGGTTCGTGGTGCGCCGATGCCGCACTGCAACCCCGTCATCCGCTTCGAGGGTGTCGAGTTCCGTCCGGACGACCTGTGGCTGCACCTCGGCATCGCGGGTGAGGCTGATGGCCGGCTCAAGTACGACGAGACGCTGGAGCCCCCGGCTGTGCCAGCGCAAGCGTCCGGCGCTCTGTACGCAGAGAAGCGGCGCCAGGAGTGGCTGGAGACCGTGGCCGGCCTGCACGTCGTGCGCTGGAGCGACGCTGAGGTGCGGCACGACGCAGACGGACTCATGGACCGCTGGCGCAGGAGGGCGCAGCAACGGCGGCGTGAGCCCTGGCGCCCGCCTCCGGGACTCGTGGTGCTCGGGCGGGAACGTCACAGTCGAGAGGTGCGCTCCAGGCAGATCTGGCCCCCGCAGGCGGCCTGAAATGGTGGGAGCGCACCACTCGGCGGCTGTGGCCGTCAGTCGAGCGGGAGTGCGCGGCGTGCCTCGGGGTTGAGGACGCCCCAGCTGATGAGCTGCTCGGTGAGCGCCCCGGGCGACTGGTCGTAGATGACGGCGAGGGTGCGCAGGTCCTCCTGCCGGATGGACAGGATGCGGCCGTTGTAGTCGCCGCGCTGGCTCTGGATGGTCTGCGCGTACCGGGCGAGGGGACCGGCCTTCTCGGCCGGCACCTGGCTGAGCTGCTCGAGGTCGATCACGAGGCGCGGCGGAGGCTCTGCGGCCGCCGCCGGGCTGTTGTCGGGGAGCAGCTCGCTGACCGGGACGCCGTAGAAGTCGGCGAGCTCGGCGAGCTTCTGGACGGTGACGGCGCGGTCGCCGCGCTCGTACGAGCCCACGACGACGGCCTTCCACTTCTCCTGCGACTTCTCCTCCACCCCGTGGAGCGAGAGGCCCTGCTGCTGTCGAATGGCCCGGAGACGCGCCCCGAGCGCCTTGGCGTAGTCGGTCACTCCTGCACCTTTCGTCCGACCCGACCGCACGGTCGGATCCCCCCGATGACCCCGGAACGCCGCGATGCAGTCCGCACCGGCCGTGCCGTGGTCACCCTCCGCACGCATCGCGTGCGGTGACCGACACTGGGCCCCGAGAATCGGTCACGGAGAGTAGCGTCACGGAGAGTGACCACCGCGTCAAGCGGTATGGCCCAAGACGTCCCCGCCCTGAGGGGACATTCCCCCGAATGGACGCGCCGGGCTGGTTGCAGAGCGTGGCCGGCGTCCGCCCCCGCCCGCTGATCGGTGCGGCGGAGGGTTCGCTAGGGTGAGGGTGTTCGACGTCCTTTAAGTCCGTCCGGTGAGGCGGGAAAGGAGGTCCGCCATGGTCCGGTCCGAGACCGGCGCCGACGACCGCGAGGTCCTCGACGCCGACGACGTCCAGCGTGCGCTGACCCGTATCGCCCATGAAGTCCTCGAGCGCAACAAGGGCGCCCAGTCGCTCGTCCTGCTCGGAATCCCCACCCGCGGTGTCCCGCTCGCGCAGCGTCTGGCTGCGCGGATCGGAGACGTCGAGGGCACCTCGGTGCCGGTGGGCAGCCTCGACATCACGATGTACCGCGACGACCTGCGGATGCGCCCTGCGCGCGGGCTCGGTCGCACCGAGCTGCCACCGGGCGGCATCGACGACGCGATCGTGGTCCTGGTCGACGACGTCCTCTTCTCCGGTCGCTCGATCCGCGCCGCGCTCGACGCCCTGAGCGAGCTCGGCCGACCGCGCGCGGTGCAGCTCGCAGTCCTGGTGGACCGTGGCCACCGCCAGCTGCCCATCCGTGCGGACTACGTGGGCAAGAACCTCCCGACCTCCACCCGCGAGAACGTGCAGGTGCTCGTCGCGGAGACGGACGGCCGCGACGCCGTCGTGATCGGTGGCGCCGAGGACGACTCGCCGCCGGCGTCCCAGTCGGGGGGAGCAGCCTGATGACCCGTCACCTGCTGTCCGCCGGCGACCTGTCCCTCGACGACGCCACCCTCATCCTCGACACCGCCGACGAGCTCGCCCGCGCTCGCGGACCGCCCGGTCAAGAAGCTGCCGACGCTGCGGGGGCGCACCGTCGTCAACCTCTTCTTCGAGGACTCCACCCGGACCCGCATCTCGTTCGAGGCCGCGGCCAAGCGGCTGTCCGCCGATGTCATCAACTTCAGCGCCAAGGGCTCCAGCGTCTCCAAGGGGGAGAGCCTGAAGGACACCGCGCTCACCCTCGAGGCGATGGGTGCTGACGCGGTCGTGATCCGCCACGGCGCGAGCGGTGCGCCGCACACCTTGGCCCACTCTGGATGGATCGGCGGCTCGGTCGTCAACGCGGGGGACGGGACGCATGAGCACCCGACGCAGGCGCTGCTGGACGCCTTCACCATGCGTCGACACCTCACCACCCTCGAGGGACGCTCGATCGTCGTGGTCGGTGACGTGCTGCACAGCCGCGTCGCGCGCTCCAACGTGCTGCTGCTGTCCACCCTCGGTGCGAAGGTCACGCTGGTGGCCCCGCCGACGCTGCTGCCGGTGGGTGTGTCGGGCTGGCCGTGCGACCACTCCTACGACCTCGATGCCGTGCTCGGGGACGCCGATGCGGTCATGATGCTGCGCGTCCAGCGCGAGCGCATGGACGCGGCGTTCTTCCCGAGCGCCCGCGAGTACTCGCGGCGGTACGGCCTGGACGCCGACCGGATGGCGCGGTTGCCGGAGCACGCCATCGTCATGCACCCCGGCCCCATGAACCGCGGGCTGGAGATCACCGCGGAGGTGGCCGACTCCACCCGCTCAGTGATCGTCGAACAGGTGACGAACGGAGTCAGTGTGCGCATGGCGGTGCTCTACCTGCTGCTGGGTGGCAGCGACTCTGCTCTGGGCGGTCCGACAGTGAGCGGTCCGACAGTGGACGGTGACGAGTGATGCCGACCAGCGACGACCAGCAGCCCAGGCGCTACCTGGTCAAGGGCGCGTCCGTCCTCGGGGGCGCGCCGCGCGACGTGCTCGTGGCCGACGGCGTCGTCGCCGAGGTGGGCACCGGGCTCTCCGACGCCGACGCCGAGATCCTCGATGCGTCCGGGCTCGTGGCGCTGCCGGGCCTGGTCGACCTCCACACCCATCTGCGCGAGCCCGGTCGGGAGGACGCCGAGACGGTGGCCTCCGGCTCCGCCGCGGCAGCCGTCGGGGGCTTCACCGCCGTGCACGCGATGGCCAACACCGACCCGGTGGCCGACACCGCGGGTGTCGTGGAGCAGGTGTGGCACCTCGGACGCCGCGCCGGCCTCTGCGACGTCCACCCGGTGGGAGCCGTCACCGTGGACCTGGCGGGCAGCGAGCTCGCCGAGCTCGGAGCCATGGCCGAGTCGGCCGCCCGCGTCCGGGTGTTCTCCGACGACGGCCACTGCGTGTCCGACGCGGTGCTGATGAGGCGCGCCCTGGAGTACGTCAAGGCGTTCGACGGGGTCGTGGCCCAGCATGCGCAGGAACCGCGCCTCACCGAAGGCGCGCAGATGAACGAGGGTCCGGTGTCGGGGGTGCTCGGCCTCCGTGGGTGGCCGGCGGTCGCCGAGGAGTCGATCATCGCCCGCGACGTCCTGCTGGCGGGGCACGTGGGCTCCCGTCTGCACGTCTGCCACGTCTCGACCGCGGGGTCGGTCGAGATCCTGCGCTGGGCGAAGGGCAAGGGCATCAACGTCACCGCGGAGGTGACACCCCACCACCTCTTCCTCACCGAGGAGCTCGTCCGCAGCTACGACCCGCGCTACAAGGTCAACCCGCCGCTGCGCACGCAGCAGGACGTCGACGCGCTGCGCGAGGGTCTGGCCGACGGCACGATCGATGCCGTCGCGACCGATCACGCGCCGCACAGCCTGGAGGACAAGGACTGCGAGTGGGCGGCGGCGGCCATGGGGATGGTCGGCCTCGAGACGGCGCTCGGCGTCGTCGCCGCCGCCATGGTCGACACCGGTCTGCTCGACTGGGCCGGCGTCGCCGACCGGATGGCGGTCCGCCCCGCGCAGATCGGTCGCCTCTCCGGGCACGGGCGCCCGATCGCCGCGGGGGAGCCGGCCAACCTCGTGCTCGTCGACCCGTCGACCCGCTACACCGTGGACGCCACCGCCCTGGTGTCCCGCAGCCGCAACACGCCGTTCGCCGGCACCGAGCTGTCGGCGCGGCCGGTCGCGACGTTCCTGCGAGGGCGTCTCACCGCGCGTGACGGTGCGGTGGTCGCATGACCGCGGTCGACGTGCTCGCCTCCGCTCCGGTCACCGACTGGCCCGAGCGGCTGCTGCTGACTGCTCTGCTGGCGCTGCTGCTGCTGGCCGTGATCGGCCTGATGCGTCTGGGCTGGGTCCGACGCGGACGTCGGCAGCAGGACATCGCCCCCCTGCCCCCCGTCCCGCCCTTGCCCCAGCAGGGCTTGATGGTCTCCGGCGTCCCGGCGCGGTACCTGGGCACCACGCGGGCAGGGGACTGGCTGGACCGCGTGGTGGTCCAGGGTCTCGGTGTGCCCAGCGCGGCACAGGTCGCGGTTGGTGCGGACGGGGTGTGGTGCCTCCGCACCGGTGCGCCCGACCTCTTCATCCCCGCGGACCGCCTGGTCGAGGCCCGCCATGACCGGGGGCACGCCGGCAAGGTCTACGAGTCCGGCGGCGTGCTCGTGCTCACCTGGCGCCACGACGCGGCCACCCTCGAGACCGGCCTGCGGGTGCGGGACGCAGCGGCCGCCGAGGACGTGCGGCGCTCGGCGACGGGAGCGATCCGATGAGCGCCACTTCCGCCCTGCTCGTGCTCGAGGACGGCCGCGTCTTCGAGGGGGAGTCGTTCGGTGCCCCCGGCGAGACCTTCGGCGAGGCGGTCTTCTGCACTGCCATGACCGGCTACCAGGAGACGTTGACGGACCCGTCGTACCACCGGCAGGTGGTCGTCCAGACAGCGCCGCACATCGGCAACACCGGGGTGAACGACGAGGACGACGAGTCGCGTCGCATCTGGGTCAGCGGCTACGTGGTCCGCGACCCCTCGCGGACGCGGTCGAGCTGGCGCTCGACGCGGTCGCTGGACGAGCGCCTCGCCGAGCAGGGCGTCGTGGGCATCTCCGGGATCGACACCCGCGCGCTGACCCGGCATCTCCGTGAGCAAGGAGCGATGCGGGTCGGCATCTCCACCGAGACCGACGTGGAGTCCTTGCTGCAGAAGGTCCGGACCAGTCCCGACATGGCCGGGGCCGACCTCACCGCCGACGTCAGCACGGCCGATCCCTACGTCGTGCCCGCCCTCGGCGACGCGAGGCTGACCGTCGCGGCCATCGACCTCGGCATCAAGGCCATGACGCCGCGCCTGATGGCCGCGCGCGGGATCGACGTGCACGTGCTCCCCGCCTCCGCCACGGTCGACGACATCGTCGCCATCGGAGCGGACGGCGTGTTCTTCAGCAACGGCCCGGGCGACCCGGCCACCGCGGACGCCGCCGTGGCCCTGATGCGCGAGGTCCTCGGGCGGCGGATCCCGACCTTCGGCATCTGCTTCGGCAACCAGGTGCTGGGGCGGGCGCTCGGATTCGGCACCTACAAGCTGAAGTACGGGCACCGCGGCATCAACCAACCGGTGCAGGACCGTGCGACGGGCAAGGTCGAGATCAGCGCCCACAACCACGGGTTCGCCGTGGACGCCCCGCTCGGCGGCGTCTCCGACACCCCCTTCGGGCGTGCCGAGGTCAGCCACGTCTGTCTCAACGACGACGTGGTCGAAGGCCTCCGGCTGCTCGACACCCCGGCCTTCAGCGTCCAGTACCACCCGGAGGCGGCCGCCGGGCCGCACGACTCCGCCTACCTGTTCGACCGGTTCGTCGACCTCATGCTGGCCCCGGAAGAGCACCCGGCGCCTCACGGGGAGGTCCGCTGATGCCGCGGCGTGACGACCTGCAGTCGGTGATGGTCATCGGGTCGGGGCCGATCGTGATCGGTCAGGCGGCCGAGTTCGACTACTCAGGGACCCAGGCCTGCCGCGTCCTCCGCGCCGAGGGCCTGCGGGTGATCCTGGTCAACAGCAACCCCGCCACGATCATGACCGACCCGGAGTTCGCGGACGCCACGTACGTCGAGCCCATCACCCCGGACATCATCGAGAAGATCATCGCCAAGGAGCGCCCGGACGCCCTGCTGCCGACGCTGGGCGGGCAGACCGCCCTCAACGCGGCCATCGCGCTGCACGACTCCGGGGTCCTGGAGAAGTACGACGTCGAGCTGATCGGCGCGGACGTCGAGGCGATCCAGCGCGGTGAGAACCGGCAGATGTTCAAGGCGATCGTGAACGAGGTCGGAGCGGAGGTGGCGCGGTCGGCCATCTGCCACTCGATGGACGAGTGCCTGGCGGCCGTCGACGACCTCGGCTACCCGGTCGTGGTCCGGCCGTCCTTCACGATGGGCGGTGCCGGCTCCGGCATGGCCTACGACGAGACGGACCTGCGCCGGATCGCCGGTGAGGGGTTGCAGGCGAGCCCCACGACAGAGGTGCTCCTGGAGGAGTCGATCATCGGCTGGAAGGAGTATGAGCTCGAGCTGATGCGCGACCGGAACGACAACGTCGTGGTCATCTGCTCGATCGAGAACCTCGACCCGATGGGTGTCCACACCGGCGACTCCATCACCGTGGCCCCGGCGATGACGCTGACCGACCGCGAGTACCAGCACATGCGCGACGTCGGCATCGCCATCATCCGCGCGGTCGGGGTCGACACCGGTGGCTGCAACATCCAGTTCGCCGTCAACCCTGTCGACGGCCGGCTCGTGGTCATCGAGATGAACCCGCGGGTCTCCCGCTCGAGCGCACTGGCCAGCAAGGCGACCGGTTTCCCGATCGCCAAGATCGCGGCGCGCCTCGCGATCGGCTACACCCTGGACGAGGTGCCGAACGACATCACGACGCAGACGCCGGCGTCGTTCGAGCCGGCTCTGGACTACGTGGTCGTGAAGGTTCCACGCTTCGCCTTCGAGAAGTTCCCCTCGGCCGACCCCACGCTCACCACGCACATGAAGAGTGTCGGCGAGGCGATGGCCATCGGACGGAACATCCCCGAGGCGTTGCAGAAGGCGCTGCGCTCGGTCGAGAAGCCGGACGCCTCCTTCTCGTGGACCGCCCCTGCCGGCGAGGTCGACCTCGATGCGCTCGTCGAGCAGGCGCGGCGTCCGCACGACGGACGCATCACCGTCGTGCAGCGCGCACTCTGGCATGGCGCCACCGTCGACCAGATGTACGAGGTGACCGGGATCGATCCCTGGTTCCTCGACCAGATCGCGCTCATCAACGAGATCGCCGCCGAGCTGCGCGCCGCCACCGACCTCGACCCTTCTCTGCTGCGGCGCGCCAAGCGCCACGGCTTCTCCGACCAGCAGGTGGCCGAGCTTCGCGGAATCTCCGATGACGTCGCGCGACAGCTCCGTCAGGCGCTGGGGATCCGACCGGTCTACAAGACGGTCGACACCTGCGCCGCCGAGTTCGCCGCGCACACGCCGTACCACTACTCCTCGTACGACGAGGAGTCCGAGGTTCGGCCGCGCCAGAAGCCCGCCGTCGTCATCCTCGGCTCGGGGCCCAACCGGATCGGCCAGGGCATCGAGTTCGACTACTCGTGCGTGCACGCGGCGCTGACGCTCCGTGAGGCCGGCTACGAGACGGTGATGGTGAACTGCAACCCCGAAACGGTCTCTACCGACTACGACACCAGCGACCGTCTGTACTTCGAGCCGCTCACTCTCGAGGACGTCCTCGAGGTGGTGCACGCCGAGCAGCAGGCCGGACCGGTGGCCGGTGTCATCGTGCAGCTCGGTGGGCAGACCCCGCTGGGCCTGGCGCAGCGGCTGAAGGACGCCGGGGTCCCGGTGGTCGGCACGAGCCCGGAGGCCATCCACCTCGCGGAGGAGCGCGGTGCCTTCGGCAAGGTGCTCGCGAATGCGGGCCTGATCGCTCCCAAGCACGGCATGGCGATGTCGTTCGACGAAGCCAAGGAGATCGCCGACGAGATCGGCTTCCCCGTACTGGTCCGACCGTCGTACGTGCTCGGTGGACGTGGCATGGAGATCGTGTACGACGACGACATGCTGCGCGACTACATCGGGCGCGCCACACAGGTCAGTCCGGAGCACCCGGTTCTGGTCGACCGCTTCCTCGACGACGCCGTCGAGATCGACGTGGATGCGCTCTACGACGGTGAGGAGCTCTTCCTCGCCGGCGTGATGGAGCACATCGAGGAGGCCGGGATCCACTCGGGTGACTCGGCGTGCGCACTGCCGCCGATGACACTCGGGCGCGCTGACATCGAGCGGATCCGCTTAGCCACCGAGGCCATCGCCGCAGGGGTCGGTGTGCACGGGCTGCTCAACGTGCAGTACGCCCAGGCGTCGGACGTCCTGTACGTGCTCGAGGCCAACCCGCGGGCGTCCCGCACCGTGCCCTTCGTGTCGAAGGCGACCGCCACACCGATCGCGAAGGCGGCAGCGCGCGTCACGATGGGAGCGACGATCGCCGAGCTGCGCGCCGAGGGCATGCTGCCCGCCGAGGGTGACGGCGGCACCTTGCCCATGGACACCGCGATCGCCGTCAAGGAGGCGGTGCTCCCCTTCGGGCGGTTCCACGGCGTCGACACGGTTCTCGGCCCGGAGATGAAGTCGACCGGCGAGGTGATGGGCATCGATGCACTGTTCGGCACGGCCTATGCCAAGTCGCAGATGGCCGCGTACGCCGGCGGACTCCCCACCAGCGGCACCGCGTTCGTGTCCGTGGCCAACCGGGACAAGCGGTCCATGATCTTCCCCGTCAAGCGTCTGCACGACCTCGGTTTCGAGATCGTGGCGACGGCCGGGACCGCCGAGGTGCTGCGACGGAACGGCGTGCCGGCCACTGTCCTTCGCAAGCACTTCGAGTCCGGCGGGGAGCAGGACACGCTGTCGCTCATCCTCGACGGGACGATCGACATCATCGTCAACACGCCCTACGGCGTAGGTGCCCGTCTCGACGGGTACGAGATCCGCTCTGCAGCGGTGGCCAAGGGAGTGCCCTGCATCACCACGGTCCAGGGCCTGGCCGCCGCGGTGCAGGGCATCGAGGCGCTGATCCGTGACGAGGTGGGGGTGCGGTCGCTCCAGGAGCACGCGGCACACCTCACCGCAGCCCGAGGAGACGCTTGATGAGCCCCGTGCAGGTCCGTGGTGAGGTGCTCAGCATCCGCCGTGCCGGTGACTACCACCAGCTGACCCTGGTGGCGCCAGGCGTCGCCGAGCAGGTGAGGCCGGGCCACTTCGTCGCGCTGGCGGTGGGCGGCGAGGAAACGTCCATGCTGCTGCGCCGCGCCTTCTCGGTCTACCGCACCCAGGACCGCGGCGTGTACGGCGGCACCGTCGAGATCGTGGTGGCCGAGCACGGCAGGGGCACCCGTTGGCTGTCGAGGGTCCGGCAGCACGACGCGCTCGACGTCGTGGGACCCGTGGGCAAGCCGTTCGCCCTGCCCAAGGAGCCGGTCACGTGCACCTTGGTCGGGGGCGGGTACGGCAGCGCCCCGCTCTTCTCGCTCGCCGAGCAGCTGCGTGAGCGTGGCTGCCGGGTCGACTTCGTCCTCGGCGCGGCGACCGAGAGTCGCCTCTTCGGCGTGCTCGAGGCCAAACGGATGGCCCAGTCGGTGGTGGTGACGACCGAGGACGGCTCGCTGGGGGATCGCGGGCGGGTCACCGACGTCCTGCCCGGACTGCTCCGCCGAACCGATGCCGACGTCATCTACGCCTGCGGCCCGATGGGGATGCTGGCGGCGGTCGCCGATCTCGCGTCCCGCTTCGGGGCGCACTCGCAGTGCGCGGTCGAGGAGGCGATGGCGTGCGGCATCGGGGTCTGCATGACCTGCGTGCTGCCGGTCGTCGGTGACGACGGGGTCACCCGCATGGTGCGCTCGTGCGTCGACGGACCGGTCTTCCGCGGCGACCGCGTGCGGTGGGACGCCGTCGGCACGGTGCCCGCGGACACCTGGGGCGCCCCGACCGGAGGAGGTCACTGATGACGCGCCTGACCCGGGTCATCGCCCCCGCCGAGACGGAGGTGCCGCTGCCGGACGTCGACATGTCCACCCGACTGATGACCACGACCCTGCCGAATCCGGTGATGACTGCCTCGGGCTGCGCAGGCTACGGACGCGAGCTCGACCAGTTCTTCGACATCACCGCCCTGGGTGCCGTGGTCACCAAGTCGATCATGCTGCAGCCACGATCGGGCCGCCCGACCCCACGGATGGCCGAGACACCGAGCGGCATGCTCAACTCCATCGGCCTGCAGGGGCCAGGGATCGACCGTTTCGTCGAGCACGACCTGCCCTGGCTCGAGCAGCGGGGCGCGCGCGTCGTGGTGTCCATCGCCGGCGGCACGGCGGACGAGTACACGCGGCTGGCACAGAGGCTGCGGCACTCGACGGCGGTCACCGCTCTCGAGGTGAACATCTCCTGCCCCAATGTCGAGGACCGCGGCCAGGTCTTCGCGTGCGACCCCGTGTCGAGCGCTCTCGTCGTCGAGGGTGTGCGACGCCACAGCGCGCCCGGCGTGCCGGTCTTCGCCAAGCTGTCCCCTGACGTCACCGACATCGTGGCCATCGCCCGGGCGTGCGTCGAAGCGGGCGCCGACGGGCTGTCGATGATCAACACCTTGCTGGGGGTCGTGATCGACACCGAGACGATGCGTCCGCATCTCGGCGGTGTGACCGGTGGCCTGTCCGGTCCCGCCATCCGGCCGGTCGCGGTGCGCGCGGTGTGGCAGGTGCACCAGGCCATGCCCGACATCCCGATCATCGGCATGGGAGGCATCCGCACGGGTCAGGACGCGTTCGAGTTCGTCCTTGCGGGGGCGTCGGCAGTCCAGGTGGGGACGACCGTCTTCCACGACCCGCATGCTCCCGTGCGGGTGCTGGACGAGCTGCAGCGGCTCGTGGCGGCGCGCGGGTTCTCCCGGTTCGAGGACGCGGTGGGCCACGCGCACCGGCCCCGCCCCACGGCCGTGACCACTCCCGCCGCGGCGCCTGAGCCGCCCGCCGCCGAACCGCCACCAGCCGAGCCGCCGGCCCCCGATGCGTCTGCGACCCAGCCAGGGGAGAACCAGGCAGGGGACCGGGAGCCGCCACGGTGACTGCCACCCCGGCCCCGGTCGCCGTCGCACTGGACGCACCTGATGTGACGACGGCAGCCCGATGGGCGAGTGCCGTCGCGCCGCACGTCTCCACCCTCAAGCTCGGGCTGGAGTTCTACCTGCGCTCCGGCGGCGACGGCGTCCGCGCCGTGACCGAGCGGGCGCCGGGGTGTGCACTCTTCCTCGACTTGAAGCTGCACGACATCCCGACCACAGTGGCGGGAGGTGCCCGGTCGGTCTCGGGCCTTGCACCGCAGCTGCTCACGGTCCACGCACTCGGTGGCGCCGCCATGGTGGCTGCGGCCGCAGAGGCCCTTCCGGACACTCGGATCGCCGCCGTCACCATCCTGACGTCCCTCGGTCCTCGCGACCTGGACGCCATGGGACTCGGCGATGCACGGTCGTCGGTGCTGCGGCTCGCCGAGCTCGCGGTGGCTGCGGGGGCGCGCGCACTCGTGTGCTCCCCGCACGAGGTCGTCGCCGTGCGTGAGGTGGTGGGGAGAGACGTCCTGCTGGTGACCCCGGGCGTACGCCCGCACGGTGCCGACCTGGCCGACCAGCAGCGCGTCGCCACGCCGGAGCAGGCACTCGCGGACGGGGCTGACCTGTTGGTGGTGGGACGGCCCATCACCGCGGCACCCGACCCGGCGGCTGCGGCTGCAGCGATCGCGGCATCCTGCAGGACATTGCCGTCCGCGGACCGGAGTCGCTAGGTTCGCCCTGTCCCTCCGGGGCGGCAGCCGCCGCTCCGCCGGCTCCAGCAAAGGTTCGAACCGTGGCGCTCCCCCCGTTGACACCCGAGCAGCGCGCGGCGGCGCTACAGAAAGCCGCCGAGGCCCGTCGCGTGCGGGCCGAGGTGAAGAACCGGCTCAAGCACTCGGGCGCCTCGCTCTTCGAGGTCATCGACCAGGGGAAGACCGACGACATCATCGGCAAGATGAAGGTGTCGGCGCTGCTCGAGTCGATGCCCGGCGTCGGCAAGGTCCGGGCCCGCCAGCTGATGGAGCGCATCGGGATCTCCGAGAGCCGACGAGTGCGCGGGCTCGGCACCAACCAGGTTGCCGCGCTGCGCAAGGAGTTCGGCACCTCGTCGCTCGGTGAGCTCGGTGCGTCCGGACTGGGGAACACTTCCCCCTCGTGACCGACCCCGTACCGACCGCCGGCGGCCGGCGGTCCCGTCTCACCGTGCTGTCAGGCCCGTCCGGTGTGGGCAAGAGCACCGTCGTGGCACGTCTCAGGGCCACGCACCCGGAGATCTGGCAGTCGGTCTCGTTGACCACCCGCGCCCCGCGACCCGGGGAGGTCGACGGGATCCAGTACGTCTTCTGTGACGACGCCACCTTCGACGCCGCGGTGTCGGCGGGGGAGCTGCTGGAGTGGGCGGAGTTCGCCGGCCACCGCTACGGCACACCGCGGGCCCCCGTCCTGGAGCGGCTCGCGCGTCAGGAACCGGTGCTGCTCGAGATCGAGCTCGAAGGCGCCCGCCAGGTGCGCAGGGAGATGCCGGACGCCCTTCTGGTCTTCCTGGCCCCGCCCTCGTGGGAGGTGCTGGCGCGGCGGCTGACCGGCCGTGGCACCGAGGACGAGCTGGTCATCGCCCGCCGGCTGGCCCGGGCTCGGGTCGAGCTGGCGGCCGCTCCGGAGTTCGACGTGCAGCTGGTGAACAACGACGTGCACGAGGTCTGCGAGCGCTTGGTAGCATTGATGCGGTCCGACAACGACCTGAGCGTCTAGCCGCCCACCGGCGCAGGCGGCCCGGTTGCCCACCCCCTACCTGCAGGAGTTCGTGTGTCCGGAGTCACCGGCGTCCCCGAAGGCATCACCAACCCGCCGATCGACGACCTGTTGAGCAAGGTCGACTCGAAGTACGCGCTGGTGCTGTACTCGGCCAAGCGTGCCCGGCAGATCAACGCGTACTACTCCCAGCTCGGTGAGGGCCTGCTGGAGTACGTCGGCCCGCTCGTCGACACCCACGTCCAGGAGAAGCCGCTGTCGATCGCGATGCGTGAGATCAGCGCCGACCTGCTCACCTACGAGCGTGTCGAGGGTGACCTCGACGAGCACGGCGTCCAGTCCGGCGGCGGCGCCAAGGGTTCCTGACCGACGCGTCACCCTCCACGACATGGCGCGCATCGTCCTCGGGGTCTCCGGGGGAATAGCGGCGTACAAGGGCTGCGAGGTGCTGCGCCGCCTCACCGAGGCCGGGCACCGCGTCCGGGTCGTCCCCACGGCCGCGGCGCTGCAGTTCGTCGGTGCGCCGACCTGGGCCGCGCTCTCCGGTGAACCCGTCACCGCTGATCCGTTCGCCGACGCCCACGCCGTCCCACACGTCCGGCTCGGCCAGGAGGCCGACCTCGTGCTCGTCGTCCCGGCGACCGCCAACCTGCTCGCGAAGGCGACGCACGGACTCGCCGACGACCTGCTGACCAACGTGCTGCTCACCGCCCGGTGCCCGGTCGTGATGGCGCCGGCGATGCACACCGAGATGTGGGAGCAGGCCGCCACGGTCGCCAACGTCGCGACCCTTCGCCAGCGCGGGGTCCTGGTGCTCGAACCGGCCGAGGGTCGGCTGACCGGCGCGGACTCCGGCAAGGGTCGGCTCCCCGACCCCGACGCGATCGTCGCGGTCGCCGAGCAGGTGCTCGCCCGTCCGTCAGCAGCTCCTGACCTGATCGGTCGCACCGTCGTGGTCTCGGCGGGTGGCACCCGCGAGCCGGTCGACCCGGTGCGGTTCCTGGGCAACCGCAGTAGCGGGCGTCAGGGGTACGCGCTCGCCAGTGCAGCGGTGGCAAGGGGAGCGCGGGTGGAGCTCGTCGCCGCCAACGTGTCCCTTCCCGATCCCGCCGGTGCCACCGTGCACCGGGTCGAGACGGCGGCTGAGCTGAAGGATGCAGTCCTCGGCCTCGCCCCGTCGGCGGACGCGGTCGTCATGGCCGCTGCAGTGGCCGACTTCCGGCCCTCGGACGTCATCGATCACAAGATCAAGAAGGACGAGGGGGTGCCCACGATGGTGCTCTCGCCCACCGACGACGTGCTCGCCGCGCTGGTGGCGGCGCGGGGTCAGGGACAGGTGGTCGTCGGGTTCGCGGCCGAGACCGGTGACGACGTGGCCGACTGGCGTGCGCACGGTGCCGCCAAGCTCGCCCGGAAGGGGTGCGACCTGCTCGTGGTCAACGAGGTGGGCCCCGGGCTCGCCTTCGGCACGGACGACAACGCCGCGGTGATCCTGGGCCGCGACGGCAGCATGACCGAGGTGCAGCGAGGCCCGAAGACGGCGCTGGCCCACCGCGTCTGGGACCTCGTCGTCGAACGGCTGCCCGCTCACTAGACTGCCCGGTGCCGGCGGCCCGCCGGCGTCCCATCGCCCCGCGCACACGAGGAGCACCCGTCGTGACTGGCCGCCTCTTCACCTCCGAGTCCGTGACCGAAGGTCACCCGGACAAGATCGCCGACCAGATCAGCGACACCATCCTCGATGCACTCATCAAGGACGACCCGAGCAGCCGGGTCGCGGTGGAGACCCTCGTCACCACCGGCCTCGTGCACGTCGCCGGCGAGGTCACGACGAGTGCCTACGCCGACATCCCCGGACTGGTCCGCGAGAAGGTGCTGTCCATCGGCTACGACTCGAGCAAGAAGGGCTTCGACGGCGGATCCTGCGGCGTCTCGGTGTCGATCGGCGCGCAGTCTCCCGACATCGCCCAGGGCGTCGACGACGCCTACGAGGAGCGCCACGACCACTCCGCCGACCCGCTCGACCGGCAGGGGGCGGGCGACCAGGGGCTGATGTTCGGCTACGCGTGCGACGAGACGGCCGAGCTCATGCCGCTCCCGATCATGATCGCCCACCGGATGGCCCAGCAGCTGGCCGCGGTGCGGCGCGACGGCCAGGTGCCCTACCTGCGCCCGGACGGCAAGACGCAGGTCACCATCGAGTACGACGGCGACCGCCCGGCGCGGGTCGACACGGTGGTCGTCTCCACCCAGCACGCCGGTGACATCGACCTCGAGACGCTGCTGCAGCCCGACATCGAGGAGCTGGTGATCGCGCCGACGCTTGCCGGGTTCGCGGTCGACGCCAGCGACTACCGGGTGCTCGTGAACCCCACCGGCCGGTTCGAGGTGGGCGGGCCCATGGGGGACGCCGGCCTCACCGGACGCAAGATCATCATCGATACCTACGGCGGCATGGCCAGGCACGGAGGCGGGGCCTTCTCCGGCAAGGACCCGAGCAAGGTCGACCGGTCAGCCGCCTACGCCATGCGCTGGGTGGCCAAGAACGTCGTGGCGGCCGGACTGGCCCGACGGTGCGAGGTACAGGTCGCCTACGCGATCGGCAAGGCCCATCCCGTGGGGCTGTTCGTCGAGACCTTCGGCACCGGAACGGTCCCGGACGCGGAAATCCAGCGCGCGGTGCTCGAGGTCTTCGACCTGCGCCCGGGGGCGATCATCGCCGACCTCGACCTGCTCCGGCCGATCTACGCCCAGACCGCGGCCTACGGCCACTTCGGCCGGGAGCTGCCGGACTTCACGTGGGAGGCCACCAACCGGGCGGACGCGCTCCGCTCAGCAGCGGGCGCCTGACGCCGGGATCCGGCCCGACCTCGTCGGTCCCGACCGGTAGAACTCCGTCGTGACCGACAGCCCCGCGCCCGCACCGCCCGGCGGCGAACAGGGTGAGCAGCTGCGTCTGTCCGACCTTCCGCAGGCGGCGGTGCGCCGCCGGGCGGCGCGCGCCCGGCGGGCGGGACCCTCCACCGCGCGTCCGGTGGCCGAGCTGCTGCCGGTGGCGCGGGTCGCCGTCGATGTGCCGCTCGCCCACCTCGACCGTCCCTTCGACTACCTCGTCACCGAGGCGCAGGACGCCTCGGCGGTCCCGGGCTGCCGGGTGCGGGTGCGGTTCGCCGGGCAGCTGGTCGACGGGTTCCTGCTCGAACGGTTGGCGACCAGCGAGCACGGCGGTCGACTCAGTCCCTTGGCGTCGGTCCTCTCACCCGAGCCGGTGCTCACCCCTGAGGTCCTCCGGCTGGCCCGGGCAGTGGCCGACCGGTACGCGGGTACCCTCGCCGACGTGCTGCGGCTGGCGGTGCCTCCGCGCCACGCCGCCGTCGAACGCGAGGCCACCGCGGATCCGGCGCGACCCGAGCAGCTTCTGGTGCCACGCGTCGACGACGAACCTTGGGCGCGCTACCGCCGTGGGCCGGCCTTCCTCCGCGCCCTGGCGGAGGGCCGACGCCCGCGTGCGGCCTGGACGACCTTGCCCGGGCCACCGTCCGACGACCGGCCGCTCCACTGGATCGGTGCTGTCGTGGCCGCCGTGGCCACCACCGCCGCCGCCGGTCGCGGGGTGCTGGTCGTCGTGCCCGACCACCGAGACGTCCAGCAGATGGCCTCCGCCCTCACCGCGGCGCAGGTCGAGCACGTCGTCCTCACCGCCGATCTCGGTCCGCGGGAGCGTTACCGCCGGTGGCTCCGGGTGCTGCGCGGACAGGCGTCGGTCGTGGTCGGCACCCGCGCCGCGGTGTATGCGCCCGTGGCACGGCTCGGCCTCGTCGTCGTGTGGGATGACGGCGACGACCTCCACGCCGAGCCCCGCGCGCCGTACCCGCACGTGCGCGAGGTCGCCGCGCTACGGGTGCACCAGAGCGGCAGCGCGCTGCTGATCGGCGGCTACACCCGCAGCACCGAGGTGGCCGCGATGGTGGAGCGCGGCTTCCTCGAGCCGGTGTCACCGGACCGCGCCGAGGTCCGGCGATCCGCCCCACGCGTGCGCGCCAGCAGCGACGCGCACTCCGACCGCGACCCGCTCGCGGCTGCCGCGCGGCTGCCCTCGGTCGCCTGGAGGGCCGCCCACGACGGCCTCACCCGGGGCCCGGTCCTCGTGCAGGTGCCCCGACGCGGCTACCTGCCGGCAGTGGTGTGCGGCCGGTGCCGGTCACGCGTACGGTGCGCGCAGTGTCAGGGCCCGGTCGGCGTCCCGTCGGCAGGCGGGACCCCGGCCTGCCAGTGGTGCGCGACCGTGGTCGCCGGGTTCCGCTGCACCGAGTGTGGGCACGACCAGCTGCGTGCTGCAGTCGTCGGCGCTCGTCGCACCGCCGAAGAGCTGGGGCGCGCGTTCCCTGGGGTGCCGGTGATCACCTCCGGCGGTCGCGACGTCCTTCGCCAGGTCGATGCCGAGCCCTCGTTGGTGGTAGCGACGCCGGGCGCCGAGCCCTTGGCACCGGGCGGCTACGCAGCGGCTCTGCTGCTCGACACCTGGGCGCTCGTCGGTCGGGCCGACCTGCGGGCCGACGAAGAGGCACTGCGTCGGTGGGTCGCCGCGGCAGCCCTGGTCCGCAGCTCGGAGGCCGGCGGCCAGGTCGTGGTCGTGGCCGACGCGGCCATGCGGGTGGTCCAGGCGTTGGTGCGGTGGGACCCGGTCGGCTTCGCCGGCCACGAGCTCGCCGACCGCCAGGCGCTCGGACTGCCCCCCGGTCGTCGCTTCGCGGTGGTCTCCGGTGGCACCGCGGCGGTCGCCGAGCTCCGCGAGTTGCTCGAGCTCCCGGAGGGCACGGACACCTACGGACCGGTCGCCCGGCCGACCGGGGGAGACGAGGCCCAGGCCACCTGGATGCTCGCCGCACCGCCGCAGCGCGCCTCGGAGCTGGCGCTCGCGCTCCGGCGCGCCCTGGGTCAGATCACCGTGCGCAAGCACCGGGTGCCCCGCGTCCAGGTCGATCCCAGTGACCTGGCCCTGTGACTTGACGCTGTGACCTGACGCTGTGACCTGACGCTGAGACCAGCTGCTGCCGCGGCGATCATTAGACTGATCTGCATGACCGTCCAACCCATCCGGCTCTTCGGCGACCCGGTGCTGCGCATGCCGGCGCAGCCGGTGGTCGACTTCGACAAGGAGCTGCGGACGCTGGTCAAGGACCTCACCGAGACCATGCTCGACGCGCCTGGAGTCGGTCTCGCCGCACCCCAGCTCGGGGTCTCCTTGCGGGTCTTCACGTACGACGTCGACGACGTGGTCGGACACCTGGTCAACCCGACCCTCGACCTCACCGAGGAGACACAGGACGGCGAGGAGGGGTGTCTTTCGCTCCCCGGGCTGACGTTCGACTGCAGGCGCGCCTTCGGTGTCGTGGCCAAGGGATTCAACATGTACGGCGACCCGGTGGTGATCGAGGGAACCGAGCTGCTCGCGCGCTGCGTGCAGCACGAGACCGACCACCTCGACGGGATCTTGTTCATCGACCGGCTCGACCAGGAGCAGCGCAAGGCGGCCATGAAGGCGATCCGCGAGGCGGAGTGGGCGGGGGGACCGGTGCCCACGGTCAAGGTCAGTCCCCACCCCACCCGCGGCGTCGCCCTCTGAGTCCGCCGTCCATGCGTCTCCTCTTCGCCGGAACGCCTGACGTCGCCCTTCCGTCCCTGGAGCGGCTGCTCGCCTCGCCCCACGAGGTCGTCGGTGTGCTCACCCGGCCGGACGCGCCGTCGCGACGGGGACGCCGCCTCGAGCCGTCTCCTGTGGCGCGGCGTGCGTCGGAGCTCGGACTTCCCGTGCTGCGGCCGGCAGCGCTCAACGCCGAGACAGCTGGCGAGATCGCGGCCCTCTCCCCGGACTGCTGTCCGGTGGTCGCGTACGGCGGTCTCGTCCCACGTCCGCTGTTGACGCTCCCGCCGCACGGGTGGGTCAACCTGCACTTCTCGCTGCTCCCGGCGTGGCGCGGCGCAGCACCGGTGCAGCATGCGCTGCTGCACGGGGATGAGGTCACCGGTGCCTCCACCTTCCTGCTGGAGGAGGGACTGGACACCGGACCGGTCTACGGGACGGTCACCGAGACCGTCCGGCCCTCCGACACCGCCGGTGACCTGCTGGCCCGCCTGGCGACGAGCGGAGCCGAGCTGCTGGCCCAGACGATCGACGGCATCGCCAGCGGCGAGCTCCGTCCGGTGCCGCAGTCGGCCGCGGACGTCAGTCACGCGCCGAAGCTGACGACCGCGGACGCGCGGGTCCGCTGGACCGATCCCGCCCTTGCCGTCGACCGACGGATCCGTGCGTGCACCCCGGCGCCCGGCGCCTGGAGCGAGGTCGCCGGCGTCCGGCTCGGACTGCTGCGCCTTGCCTCCAGCGACGCCTCCACCGACCTGCGGGATGCAGGGATCGACCCCCTCTCCCCGGGCCAGGTGGCGGTGACAAAGGGTGCGGTCTACGTCGGCACCGGGTCGGTGCCCGTCGAGCTCGGACAGGTGCGCCCGGCCGGCAGGCGACCGATGGCCGCCTCCGACTGGGCGCGTGGTGCCCGACTCGTCGGTGACGAGCGCTTCTCGTGACACCCCAGCCGCCCGACGACTCCGCCCGGGCCGTGGCGTTCAGCGTGCTGCGCGCCGTCTCCGAACGGAGCGCGTACGCGAACCTGCTGCTCCCGCGACGGCTGCGGAAGGCCGGTCTGGCCGGACGCGATGCGGCCTTTGCCACCGAGCTCACCTACGGGACCCTCCGTCGTTCGGGTACGTACGACCGGATCGCTGCTGCCAGCATCGACCGCCCCTGGGACGGCGTCGACCCCCCGGTGCGCGACCTGTTACGGCTGGGTACCCACCAGCTCCTCGGTATGCAGGTGCCGCCGCACGCCGCTGTCGCCACCACCGTGACCCTCGCCAGGCGCGAGCTCGGGGCTGGACGGGCAGGTTTCGTCAACGCCGTGCTCCGCCGCATCAGTAGCAAGGACTACGACGCGTGGGTCGACGCGCTGCTCGCCGACGACCCGCACCACGACCCTCTCGACGGGCTCGCCCTCCGGCATGCCCACCCGCGCTGGGTCGTGGAGGCCTTCGACCGGGCCCTGGTGGCCCGGGACGGCGCCGGCGAGCTCGAGGCGCTCCTCGCCGCCGACAACCGGAGCCCGGCGGTCACGCTGGTCGCTCGCCCCGGACGCTGCGACGTGTCCGAGCTGGTCAGCGCCGGGGGAGAACCGGGACGCTGGTCACCGTGGGCGGTCGTCTGGCCGGGCGGTGACCCGGGTCAGCTGCCCGCGGTGCGCGAGCACCGGGCCGGCGTCCAGGACGAAGGCAGCCAGCTCGTGGCCGCTGCCCTGCTCGCGGCCCCGGTGGTCGCCGCCGGTGGTCCGGCAAGCCCGGAGCGATGGCTCGACATGTGCGCAGGGCCCGGGGGCAAGGCCGCGCTGCTGGCCGCCCTGGGCACCCAGAGCCGTGCGACGCTCGACGCCTGGGAGCTGCAGCCGCACCGGGCCCGCCTGGTGGAGCAGGCAGTCGCCGGCTACGGCTCCGCGACCGTGCGCGTGGTCGATGCAGCAGATCCCGTCGTGGGCGAGCAGGCAGCCGGCCGGTACGACCGGGTGCTGCTGGACGCCCCCTGCACGGGGACGGGAGCGTTGCGTCGTCGGCCGGAGGCACGGTGGCGCAGACGCGTCGGCGACCTGCCGGACCTCGTCACCTTGCAGCGTCGGCTGCTCGAGAACGCGCTGCGGCTGGTGCGACCCGGCGGGGTGGTCGGATACGTCACGTGCTCACCGCTGCTGGAGGAGACGGTCGAGGTCGTCGGAGCCGTACGAGAGGCGCTCCCTGACGCTTTCGAGCCGCTCGACGCGCGGAGCTGCCTGCCGGCCGAGCTGCCCTTCCTCGGGCCGGGACCGGACGTGCAGCTGTGGCCGCACCGGCACGGCACCGATGCGATGTACCTGGCTCTGCTCCGTCGCCGCAGCTGAGGGCGAGGGGTCGGATCAGGCCACCTCCGCCGTGGCGCAGAGCACGCGGTTCTTTCCGCTGCGCTTGGCCTTGAGCAGCTGCTCGTCGGCGTGACGCATGAGCGTGGAGACCTCGCGGCTGGTTCCGCTGGTGGCGACACCGAAGCTCGCGGTCACCCGGGCGCCGGGTTTCACCGTGGACCAGTCGTGGGTCTCGAGGGAACGTCGCATCCGCTCGCAGACCGTGATGGCCTCGCCCGACGACGTGCCAGGCATGAGCAGCGCGAACTCCTCGCCTCCCATGCGGACCAGCTCGTCGGCGCCACGGACGCACGCAGCCATGACGGTCGCGGCCTCGCGCAGCACCTGGTCACCCACCAGGTGCGTGTACTCGTCATTGATGCGTTTGAAGTCGTCGAGGTCGATGATGGCGACGCTGAGTGGGCTCCCACTGCGTTGGGCGTAACGGAACATCTGGTCGATCGACTCGTCCATGTGCCGTCGGTTGTGCAGTCCGGTGAGGGAGTCACGGACCGACAGCTCGGCGAGCTGGGCGCTGAGCCGCTGCTCGCGCTGCAACGCCTCGGCGAGCTCGAGCGGTGCGGGACCGGACGCGCACCTCCAGCTCGCTGTTGGCCACCTGCAGCTCGTCGGCCAACCTCTGGGCCTCGACCCTGGTGGTGTCGACCTCGACGAAGGCACCATCGATGATCACCGACAGGGCGAGAGCGGCCGATCCGCAGATGGCCAGCAGGATCACCACGTACACGCTGAGGTCGGCGGAGTCGTACGCCGCGTCCGGGGACCACGCTGCCACGAGGCCGAGCTCGAGAATCGCCAACGCAAAGGCGAGGACGACATGTCGCAGGGGAAGCACGAGGGCGGCGAGGATCGGGATCACCGGGAGGAAGAGCACGTCGATGGCGAGCGGGGCACCGTCGGTGATGACGCCGTTGACGGGAACCAGCACGAAGTAGCCGAGGAAGACCCACGCCGCTGCCGTGCCGTGCGAGCGCGCGACGAGCGTGCGGATGACCCCGTAGAACACCAGACCCACGAGGACGACCGGGACGCTGCGCGTCGGGTCGGGCAGCGTGAGACCCACCAGAACGGCGACCGGCACCGCGGCCACTGCCAGCGCGCTGGAGATCCCGAGCAGCGTCCGCGCACGGCGTCGCTCCGCTCCGGTGAACCCGGAGGGCACGGCGAGGACGCGGTCGACGAGCCGCGGCCCCCCGACGCTGGTGTTTCCCCCCATGTCCCCTCCCTGGTTCCATCGTGACCGACGGTGGCGCGCTGCGCCACCGAGTCGGCCCGCCTGTCTCCCGGATGGAGCAATGTGCGGCGGGCCGCCCCCGCTGCCGGGCGCGTGACCGGCTTAGACTCCGCCCGTGGGCATCCAGATCGCGCCGAGCATCCTGACGGCCGACTTCACCCGGTTGGCCGACGAGGTCGAGAGCATCGCGGACACCGCCGACTGGGTCCACGTCGACGTGATGGACAACCACTTCGTCCCCAACCTCACCCTGGGCGTGCCCATCGTCGAGCGGCTGGCCGCGGTCTCCCGGCTGCCCCTCGACTGCCACCTGATGATCGAGGACCCCGACCGCTGGGCACCCGCCTACGTCGAGGCCGGGGCGGCGTCGGTCACCTTCCACGTCGAAGCGGCCGGCGCACCGGTGCGGCTCGCCCGCGAGCTGCGCAGAGCCGGAGCGCGTGCCGGCATGGCGCTCAAGCCGGCGACCCCGGTGGAGCCGTATGCGGACCTGTTCCCCGAGCTGGACATGGTGCTGCTCATGACCGTCGAACCCGGGTTCGGGGGCCAGCCCTTCCTCGACGTCGTGCTGCCGAAGATCGAGCGGGCCCGGGCCCTGCTGCGGGACCAGGGTTCCGCGGTGTGGCTGCAGGTCGACGGTGGCATCTCCGAGGCCACCATCGAGCGAGCGGCAGCTGCCGGTGCGGACGTCTTCGTCGCCGGCTCTGCCGTGTACTCCGCCGAAGACCCCGGCGCCATGGTCGCCGAGCTGCGCAAGGCCGCCGAGGCGGCCGCCGGATAGCCGGTCGCGGGTCAGCAGCGAAGGCGCGCGGGGATGCCGGGCGCACGGCCGCTGTGAGAGACTGACCCGCGAAGCACGCTCCGGGGTCGGTGCAACTCCGAACCGGCGGTTACAGCCCGCGACCCGGTCACCTCCAGTGACCGGTTGACTCGGTGGAACTCCGAGGCCGACGGTCAAAGTCCGGATGGGAGGCGCGTGCGTGGTCTGGCGTCCGGGCAGCGGCTCGGAGGCCCGGCCCCGAGGTGCGTCCTTGCACCCGTCCGACCCCGGAGCCTGAACCGACGGGAGCCGGGCATGGCCAGCGACGCCGAACGCGCAGCGATGCAGCGCGCGTTGCTCCTGGCGGCCACCCCGGGCGTGCCGCGAGGCCCCAATCCCCGCGTCGGTGCCGTCGTGCTCGACGACGACGGACGCGTGGTCGGTGAAGGCTTCCACCGTGGCGCTGGTACGCCGCACGCCGAGATCGACGCCCTCACCGCCGCGGGGGTCGCAGCGCGCGGCGCCACCGTCGTCGTCACCCTCGAGCCGTGCCACCACCAGAGGCCGTACCGGTCCTTGCACGCAAGCGCTGCTCGACGCCGGCGTGGCGCGGGTCGTCTTCGGACAGCACGACATCAACCCCGTCGCCCGCGGCGGGGCCGAGGCGCTCCGCGCTGCCGGGCTCTCCGTCGAAGGAGGTCTGCGGGAGGACGAGGCGGCCGGCCTCAACCGGGTCTGGTCGTTCGCGCTGGAGCACGGCCGACCCCTGGTGACCCTCAAGACCGCCTCCACCCTCGACGGCCGGACGGCAGCGGCCGACGGCACCAGCCGGTGGATCACCGGGGCCGAGGCACGCGCGCAGGTGCACCGGTTGCGGGCCGAGGTCGATGCGGTGGTGGTCGGCACCGGTACCGCCCTCGTCGACGACCCGCACCTCACCGCACGGGACACCGACGGCTCCCTGCTGCCCCACCAACCTCTCCGCGTCGTCCTCGGGGACCGCGCGCTGCCGGCGTCCTCGCGCGTGCTGGACGACGCCGCACCGACGATTCTGGTCCCCGGTCACGATGTCGAAGGGCTCCTGACGTCGCTCGTGGACCGCGACGTGCAGCACGTCCTGCTCGAAGGGGGGCCGACACTGGCGGCCGCCTTTCTCCGTGCCGGCCTGGTGGACCGCATGGTGGGCTTCGTGGCCCCTGCGCTGCTCGGTGCCGGTCCGTCGCTGATCGGCGACCTCGGCGTGGCCACGATCGGCGACGTCAGACGGCTCGAGCTCGACGACGTGCGCCGCGTCGGCCCCGACATCCGATGGACGGCGCTCCTGCACCCGGACGCGCCACGCTTCGAGGGAGATGACTAGATGTTCACAGGGATCGTCGAGGAGCTCGGCGAGGTCGTCACGGTCGAGCATGGAGCGGCATCGGCCGCCGTGCGGATCCGCGGTCCACTCGTGACCGAGGACGCCGGACACGGCGACTCCATCGCGGTGAACGGGGTGTGCCTGACCGTCACCTCGGTCGAGGACGGCACCTTCACCGCCGACGTGATGGAGGAGACGCTGCAGCGCTCGAGCCTGGGCGTCCTGCGACCCGGTTCGCCGGTGAACCTGGAACGGCCGCTGACCCTCCAGTCGCGGCTCGGCGGGCACCTGGTGCAGGGGCACGTCGACGCGACAGCCACGATCGTGCGGCGCACGCCCGGCGAGAGCTGGGAGCTCGTCGAGATCTCGCTGCCTCCCGACCTGAACCGGTACGTCGTGGAGAAGGGCTCCATCACGGTCGACGGGGTGTCGCTGACGGTGGCTGCGCTCGGTGAGGGCACCTTCACCGTGAGCCTGATCCCCGCGACGCTCGCGCTCACCACTCTGGGCAGCAGACAACCCGGTGACCCGGTGAACCTGGAGGTCGACGTCGTGGCCAAGTACGTGGAGCAGATGATGCGAGGAGACCGCTGATGGCCACCACCGTCCCCCTGCGGCTCGATCCGGTCGAGCAGGCCATCGCGGACATCGCCGTCGGCCGCGCTGTTGTCGTCGTCGACGACGAGGACCGCGAGAACGAGGGCGACCTCATCTTCGCCGCGCAGCGTGCCACCCCGGAGCTGGCGGGCTTCATGATCCGCCACACGTCCGGCGTCATCTGCGTGGCCATGACCGGCCCCGACCTCGACCGGCTCGCCCTGCCCCCGATGACCATGGTCAACGAGGACCGCAAGGGAACGGCGTACGCCGTCAGCGTCGACTCCCGCGACGGCATCACGACCGGGATCTCAGCGGCTGACCGGGCCCACACCATCCGCGTGCTGGCCGACTCGGCGACCGAGCCGAACGAGATCACCAGGCCCGGTCACGTCTTCCCGCTGCGGGCGGCCGAGGGAGGGGTGCTGCGCCGGCCGGGCCACACCGAGGCGGCCGTGGACCTGGCCCGCCTGGCGGGGCTCAGCCCCGCGGGAGCGATCTGCGAGATCGTCCACGACGACGGCTCGATGATGCGGGCACCGCAGCTGCGGGAGTTCGCGGACGAGCACGGCCTGACGATGATCTCGATCGCGGACCTCATCGCTCACGTCCGGTGCACGGAACGCCAGGTGGAGCGGGTGGCCTCCACCCAGCTGCCCACGCGCTTCGGCACCTTCACCGCCTTCGGGTACCGCGACACCATCACGGGCACCGACCACGTGGCGCTGGTGTGCGGCGACATCGGCGACGGCGACGACGTGCTCGTGCGGGTGCACAGCGAGTGCCTCACCGGTGACGTGCTCGGGTCGACCCGGTGCGACTGCGGCCCGCAGCTCGCCACGGCCCTGCAGCGGGTCGCCGACGAGGGTCGCGGGGTGGTGCTGTACCTGCGCGGCCACGAGGGCCGCGGCATCGGGCTGCTGCACAAGCTGCGCGCCTACCAGCTGCAGGACGCCGGCGCCGACACCGTCGAGGCCAACCTCGAGCTCGGACTGCCCGCCGATGCCCGTGACTACGGCACCGGGGCCCAGATCCTGGCCGACCTCGGGGTGCGCACGATGCGGCTGCTCACGAACAACCCCACCAAGCGCGCCGGTCTCGAGGGCTACGGCCTGACCATCGTCGCCCGCGAGCCGCTGCCACCGTCGGTCACGGACGCGAACGTGCGCTACCTGGCGACCAAGCGCGACCGGATGGGGCACGAGCTGCCGGATCTCGACACCCCCACCGAAGGAGGCACCCGATGAGCGGAGCAGGAGCACCCGACCTGGAGGTCGACGGCAGCGGGCTCAGCGTCGGTGTCGTCGCCTCGCAGTGGCACACCGTCGTGATGGACGGGCTGCTCGAGGGCGCACGACGCGCCCTCGCGGCTGCCGGCGTCTCCGTGGTGGAGGAGCTGCGCGTGCCTGGGGCGTTCGAGCTGCCGCTCGGTGCGGCCGCGCTCGCCGAGCAGCACGACGCGGTGGTTGCCCTCGGGGTGGTCGTGCGCGGAGGGACTCCGCACTTCGAGTACGTGTGCCGGGCCGCCACCGACGGTCTCCTGAGAGTGATGCTGGACAGCGGACGCCCGGTGGGCTTCGGCGTCCTCACCTGTGACGACGAGGAGCAGGCACTGGCCCGGGCGGGCCTGCCGGGCTCGACCGAGGACAAGGGCGCCGAGGCGGCCGCCGCCGCCGTCGCCATGGCGACCGGACTGCGGACGAGACGAGGGTGACGGGTCGGCCTGTGGTGCGCTCACTACGCTGGGGCCTGCCATGAAGACCTTCGACGACCTCTTCAACGAGCTGCAGGCGCGCAGCCTGACCCGGCCCGACGGCTCCGGCACGGTGCGCCTGCTCGACGACGGGTGTGCACGCGATCGGCAAGAAGCTGGTCGAGGAGGCTGCCGAGGCGTGGATGGCCGCCGAGCACGAGGGCGCCGACCGCGCGGCCGAGGAGCTCGCCCAGCTGCTGTACCACGTGCAGGTGATGATGATCGCCTGCGACCTGTCCCTCGAGGACGTCTACCGGCGCCTCTGACCGCTCCGACCACACCCGCACCCACCTCCGCCCTCAGGAAGGACGCCATGCTCCGCGTCGCCGTCCCCAACAAGGGGTCGCTCTCCGAGCCGGCCTCCCGGATGCTGCGCGAGGCCGGCTACCGGCAGCGCACGGTGGCACGCGAGCTCGTCCTGCACGACCCCGACAACGACACCGAGTTCTTCTTCCTCCGTCCCCGCGACATCGCCACCTACGTGGGGTCCGGGCAGCTCGACGTCGGCATCACCGGCCGGGACCTGCTGCTCGACAGCGGTTCCGACGCCCGAGGAGGTGATGCCACTCGGCTTCGGGGCGTCCACCTTCCGGTTCGCGGCGCGACCCGGGACCGCGGACACCATCGCCGACCTCGAGGGGCTGCGGGTGGCGTCGTCGTACCCCCGGCTGGTCGCAGGCGTACCTGGCCGACCACGGCATCGAGGTCTCCGTCACGCGGCTCGACGGCGCGGTGGAGACGGCCATCCGGCTCGGGGTGGCCGACGTCGTGGCGGACGTCGTCGAGACCGGGTCCACCCTGCGGCAGGCCGGCCTCGAGGTGTTCGGCGAGCCGATCCTGCAGAGCGAGGCGGTCCTCATCCGGGGCTCGGGGAACGGCAGCGCCGCCGCGGACGTCGAGACCGCGCTCGACCAGCTCCAGCGACGGCTGCAACGGCGTGATCGTCGGCCGCCACCTACGTGATCGTCGACTACGACGTCCCGTCGACCTTGGTCGAGCAGGCGTGTGCGATCACCCCGGGCATCGAGTCACCCACGATCTCGCCGCTGCACGACCCGGCATGGGTGGCCGTCCGTGCTCTGGTGCCGCGGCCGCAGACGAACAAGGTGATGGACGAGCTCTACGACCTCGGTGCCCGCGGGATCCTCGTCACCGACATCCACGCCTGTCGCCTGTGACCGATCCGCGGTTCGCCGGTGCGCCCGTCCCCGCACCTCCGCTGCCCGACGACGACGGTGCGCCGTCGGCCGACCTGGTGCACGCCCTCCACGCGGCCGCCGCGGGGACGGGCGACGGCTCCGGCGTGCTGCGCGCACTGGCCGCGAGCCGGCTGCTCGTGCCCGTCGTCGCGATGCTCGATGAGTCGGAGACCGGCGCGGACGGACTGCGCCGGGACAAGCAGTCCTCCATGGCCACGGTCCTGATCGAGGCGGCGGACGGGCGACGTTCGCTGCTGGCCTTCACGGGAACCGAGAGTCTTCGGGCCTGGCAGGACGACGCCCGACCGGTGCCGTTGGCAGCCCCCTTGGCCGCACGTGCCGCCCTGGACGAGGGCGCCGACGCGCTGCTGGTCGATGCCGCCGGCCCCGTGCCCTTCGCGGTCGCGGACGGTGAGCTGCTGCTCCTGGCCGCTGCGGCGCGCGCACCCGGGGACCCCTCGGCCGACCCGGTCGTGCAGGCAGCCGCGCGGGGCGTCCTGGAGGCCGAACCCGGCGTCACGAGCCTGCTGCTGTCCGCGCACCTGGTGACGACCGCCGCACCTCCGGTGGAAGCGGGACCGGCAGGTGCGGAGGAGCCCTCCGTCGGCCTCGTCCTGGTGGCGGACCCGCCCCTGTCACGGGACCAGCTGGAGCCGCTGCTCACCCGGCTGCGCGGCGACCGCGCCCTGGTCGCGGCCCTGCCGGACGGGCTGCGGGTCGCGTCCGTGCCCCCTGACCGGACACCCGACACGCCGGACGTCCTCTCGCCCCGGGGGTCGCGAACCCGGCACCATGAGGGCCATGGCTGATGACCTGACCAAGCGCTTGCTCACCGAGTTCGTCGGAACGTTCGCCCTGGTGTTCCTCGCCGTGGGCGCAGCGGTCTCCGGGATCGAGACCAACGGGTCGTTGGCGGTGGCCCTCGCCTTCGGCTTCGTGCTCGCGTTCGGCGTGTACGCCTTCGGGCCGATCAGCGGCTGCCACGTCAACCCGGCCGTCACCATCGCCATGGTCGTGACCAAGCGCATGGACGCTGCCACGGGTGGGCTCTACGCGGTGGTGCAGTTCCTCGGCGCCACCTTGGGCGCATTCCTGCTCTGGCTCATGGTCGAGCAGTTCGACGTGCTCGACCAGACCGGAGCGCTCGGCACCAACGCCTACGGCGAAGGTGCGGGGATCAACCTCGCCGGTGCCCTGGTCGTCGAGACCGTGCTCACCCTGGTCTTCGTGCTGGTCATCCTGCTGGTGACGGACAAGGCCGCCACCGCCGCGCTGGCCGGCATCGGCATCGGCACTGCGCTGGCGGTCGTGCACCTCGTCGGCATCCCCCTGACGGGCACCTCGGTGAACCCGGCCCGTTCGTTCGGGCCTGCGCTCTTCGAGGGCGGGGACGCGCTCAGCCAGCTGTGGGTCTTCATCCTGGCCCCCGCGGTCGGCGGTCTGCTGGCCGCCCTTCTCTACCCGCTGCTGCGCGCGGGAGACTCCGCTGCCCCAGCGGCTGCTGACGCCACCGTCGTGGAGTAGTCGGGAGTTCCAGCCACCCCAGGTGGCGGACGTCTAGCGCGGGGCGGTGGGGAAGACCGGCCCGGTCAGCTCCTCGCCGGGTCCCTGTCCGGGCTCATCGGGGACCGGCGACGCCTCGCGGAAGGCGAGCTGCAAGGTCCGGAGCCCGTCCCGGAGCGGCGCGGCGTGAAAGGTCCCCAGTCGCGGAGCGGCAGCGGTGACCAGCCCTGCGAGCGCCGTGATCAGGGTGCGCGCCTCGTCCAGGTCGGTCTCGTCGGTCGCATCGTCGTGGGCGCCGAGCCCGACCTTGACCGCGGCGGCGCTCATCAGGTGCAGGGCCACGGTCGTGACCACCTCAATGGCCGGCACCTCGGCGATGTCGCGCAGGGCTCCGTCGGCTGCGTCCGAATTCGAGGGTGTGCCGGTCATCCTGGTACCCTCTCACCACGACCGATCCGGTTCACCGCCGGATCTGCAAGCGGAGGCCCGCCTCCCACCCGCATCGACCGCCGGCTCCACGTCGTGGACCACAGGTCGTCGGGTCCGGTCAGCACCGGTGTACGCCGGTGCGCAGGGTGTCGGCTCCGCTGACTTCCTGACCATTCGGGCTCCCGTCTGCACAGGCACGGGGGCCTTCTTCGTGTCCGGGTCCGTCTCTGTCACCGGAACAAGGAGCACTCATCAGCGCCGAAACCCGCATCAACGACCGGATCCGCGTCCCCGAGGTGCGGCTGGTCGGTCCGAACGGCGAACAGGTCGGCATCGTCCGGATCGAGGACGCGCTGCGGCTGGCCCAGGAGTCCGACCTCGACCTCGTCGAGGTGGCCCCGATGGCCCGTCCGCCCGTGGCCAAGCTCATGGACTACGGCAAGTTCAAGTACGAGTCGGCGATGAAGGACCGTGAGGCCCGCAAGAACCAGGCCCACACCATCATCAAAGAGATGAAGCTGCGCCCCAAGATCGACCAGCACGACTACGAGACCAAGAAGGGTCACGTGGTCCGCTTCCTCAAGGCCGGGGACAAGGTGAAGATCACCATCATGTTCCGTGGTCGTGAGCAGAGCCGTCCCGAGCTCGGGTTCCGCCTGCTGCAGAAGCTGGCCGAGGACGTCGCCGAGCTCGGCTTCGTCGAGTCGTCGCCGAAGCAGGACGGCCGGAACATGGTGATGGTCCTCGGGCCAACCCGGAAGAAGGCCGACGTGATGGCCGAGCAGCGCGCTGAGCGGGAGACCCGCAAGCGCGACTCCGACGCCGAGTACGCGGCCGCCCAGGACGCCGAGGCCGAGGCCACGCGGCGACCGAGAGCAGCGACGCCAGCGAGTAGCAGGACACCACAGACCACCGGCCGACGCACCGAAGGCCACAGCCAGAGCGGGCCCACCGGGCGCGTCGAGTCAAGAAGGGCAAGGAGAGAGCGATGCCGAAGAACAAGACGCACAGCGGCACCAAGAAGCGCGTCCGGGTCACCGGGAGCGGCAAGCTGATGCGCGAGCGCACCAACAAGCGCCACCTGCTCGAGGGCAAGTCGAGCCGTCGTACCCGACGTCTGTCGGTCGACGTCGAGCTCTCACCCGCCGACACCCGCAAAGCCAAGAAGCTGCTCGGCCGCTGAGCCTGGCTGACCCGAAACCCCAGGAGACACCCCATGGCACGCGTCAAGCGCGCAGTCAACGCGTCGAAGAAGCGTCGTACCGTCCTGTCCCGCGCCGAGGGATACCGCGGGCAGCGGTCGCGCCTGTACCGCAAGGCCAAGGAGCAGGTCACTCACTCCCTCGGCTACTCCTACCGCGACCGCAAGGCGCGCAAGGGCGACTTCCGTCGGCTGTGGATCCAGCGCATCAACGCTGCCTCCCGCTCGCACGGGCTCACCTACAACCGTTTCGTGCAGGGAATGAAGGCGGCCGGCCTCGAGGTCGACCGCCGCATGCTCGCCGAGCTCGCGGTCAACGACCCGAAGGCCTTCGAGGCTCTGGTCGAGACCGCCAAGGCGGCGCTGCCCGACGACCGCAACGCACCCGCTGCCTGACCGGCGGCACCCATCGACGTGGCGAGCCCTGAGCTCACCGACCCGAGCGCTGCCCGGGTTCGGCGGCTCCGGGGGCTCGCCCGTCGTGCTTCTCGGCAGGAGCAGGGGCGTTTCCTGGTCGAGGGGGCGCAGGCAGTCCGCGAGGCGCTTGTCGCCGCGCGCGAAGGTCGCGCGACCCTGCACGAGCTGATCACGGCGGTGGACGCGGGAGATCGGTACCCCGAGCTCGTCGATCTGGCGGCAGACGCGGGCGTCCCCGTCGTCACGGCCGCCGAGTCCGTGCTGGCCTCGCTCGCGGGAACGGTGACCCCGCAGGGCCTGGTGGCGGTCGCCGACTGCGTCGATCTTCCGCTCGACGCGGTGCTGAAGCGGCGCCCTCGACTGGTCGCGGTGCTCGCCGACGTCCGCGACCCCGGGAACGCGGGATCGGTCATCCGGGCTGCCGACGCAGCCGGTGCGGCCGCCGTCATCTTCGCCGGCAACTCGGTGGACCCGTACAACGGCAAGGCCGTACGCGCGTCGGTGGGCGGGATCTTCCACCTGCCGATCGTGACGGGAGTCACCGTCACCGACGCGGTCAGCGCAGTGCATGCAGCACGGCTGCGGGTCCTCATCGCGGACGGCAGCGGAGAGACAGACCTCGACCACCTCGCCCCGCGCGGTGAGCTGGCCTACCCCACGGCCTGGGTGTTCGGCAACGAGGCGTGGGGTGTTCCCCCCGACGTCCTCGCACTGGCGGACGCCGTGGTCCGCATCCCGATCTACGGCAAGGCCGAGAGCCTCAACCTCGCCACAGCGGCGGCGTTGTGCCTGTACGCGAGCGCCCGCGCGCAGCACGCGTGAGCTTTGCCCGGCGATGCTGCATGTGGCCGCGCCGACCGGTCAGCGGGTCTCGACGAACGCGCACCAGCCCTTCACCGCGTCACTCAGTCTGGGAAGGTCGACGGACACGCGCCGTTCCCCGTTCGCCGTCTGCAGAGTGATGACCCCTTCGTCGTCGACGGGCCCCTCGCATGTTGGGACGAAGGTGAACGAGAGCGAGGCTGGCCGGCCCCAGTGAATGCGCATCTGGTCAGGGGGCATTTCGGCCGCCGATGAGGTGTCCCAGAGATAGCCAACGCCACCACCGGCGTCCGTGGTGAGCGTGGCACCGGTGACCGTGATCGGAAGCACAGGGGCGAAGTCCGCCTCGACACGGACCCCCCAAGCCCTGTCCCAGGCCAGCGAGGTGAGCTCCGCCTCTCGTGACTGCTGCCACGCCCAACCGATGATCAATGCGAACAGAAGGACGACGGCGACGAGTAGCCACCGCCACCTTCGGCGGAGCCAGGCGCTCCGGCGCGCGGGTCGCGCTGGGATCTTGGCCATGGTGCGCAGTATGGCGGCACACGGCGAGCGTCAATGAGGTATCAGCATCTCCGCATGGAGCTACGGACCTCGCGCATCGCTGGTGAGCTTCTGCCCATCCGGACCACAGAAGCAGAGGAGCGCATTGCCGTCGGCGGCGAGCTCGCCGTCGGGCCCGCGGATGCTCCATCCGCCCTCATGGACGAGGCGGTGGTGGTGACGACAGAGCAGCAGGGCGTTGTCGAGGTCAGAGGCGCCGCCCTGCGACCACGGGGTGATGTGGTGCGCGTCGGTGTACCGCGGGGGCCGCGGGCAACCGGGGAAACGACAGCCGCCATCACGTACCGCCAGCGCGCGACGCTGAGCGGGGGAGAAGAGGCGTGCGGAACGTCCGAGCTCGAGTGGGACACCGTCGGGACCCAGCACGATGCGCGCGACGTGTGCATCGCATCCGAGACGCTCACCCGTCAGCCAGGGGAGCGGGACACCCTCGCGCGGTGAGTCTCCGAGCAACGCCGGCTCGCCCCGGGTGTCGATGAGCGTCTGCCAGGGAACGTGCACCTGCAGCTGCACGGGTTGCCTCGAGAGCGTGCCGGCGTCGGGCAGGTCGATCACCGTGCGGGCAAGGTCGACGAGGCCGTCCGCGCGGCGCTGGGCGGTGCTGCGGAGGTCGTGCTCGCCAGCGGGGACGAGCGCCGGTGCGAGCGCCGCCCCGACGGCCTCGGCGCCTTCGGCGTCGAGCAGGCCGTCGATCGCGACCATGCCGTCGAGCAGCGGCGACAGCTGCAGGTACCGACGCTCGAACTGCTTCTCGCAGTCGCGCAGTGCGCCGTCGGGATCGACGACGTGCTGGAGCCGGCGTCCTGCTGTGCGGAGGCGTCCGACGTCGACCTGGCGGGCCAGCGCCCCCAACGTGGCGGCCGCCTCGGGGACGACAGCTTCGGGCAGACGACGCAGACTCCGCTCGATGCCGGACAGATGTCCGGCCGTGATCCGTCCCTGGAGAAGGTCATCCAGTGGTCCACTGAGCTGATCCCGCGAGGCTCGCGCCACCCGGACGTGGGTGCTCGCCTCCCCGGGGGCGAGGTGGAGAGCCCCCTGAAGCCAGGCAGAGGTGGTCCGCGCGCCGTGCAGGACGGCACCGTCACCATGTGTGTCGAAGTCGGCCAGGGTCTGCAGGTACACCGCCTCGGCGGCGTCGACGAGCTGTCGCAGCCCCGAGACCCAGGCGGCACGCTCTTCAGGTGACGCTGGGGCTCCGACCTCGGACTCGCTCCATGCGCGCACCTCCGCGAGCACGCTCACGAGCGGCTCGGGGAGTGCATCGGGCAGGAACACGCAGGACCACCGGAGAGGAGTCGGAGCAGGGCCTCGAAGCGGAAGGACTCATCTGCTCGACAACTGCTCTCTCGGGTGGTGCTGATCGCTTCGAACGTATGTTCGATTGTAGGTGACAGACCTCACCCACGCAACCCCTGCGCACAACTTTCTCGAGGCCATCACGCCCCGCAGCCATCACGCCCGCAGCCATCACGCCGAACAAATCCTCGCCTGCGTCGTCACGTGACAGCGCGACGACCCCCGTGCGGCGGCATGGCCCCGGGGCGACCGACTGGCACAATCCGGCCATGTCCGAACCACCGGCCGACCCGTACGCCGAGCTCCCCGACGGCGTCGTGGTGGTCGGAGCGGACGGTGTGGTGCTCTCGTGCAACGACGCGGCGGCCCGCATCCTGGGGGTGGCGCGGGACGAGCTCAGGGGGCTGCCGGTCGCCGACGCCCTGCCGTTGGCGGACGCCGCAGGCCGCGACTGGTGGCAGGTCACCAACCCCTTCGGGGGCCTGTCGACCCGCTCGCGTCAGGTCGAGCGGGTGCTCCAGCTCCCTGACGGTCGCTACCTGCTGGTCACCGCGTCCTACGTCAGGCCGGCGCGCGGAGCGGCCCGTGGAGCGCATGGTCGTCTGTCTGCGCGGGACCGAGGCGCGTGACCGCGCCGAGCGCGAGCACGCCGACCTGATCGCCACCGTGGCGCACGAGCTGCGCTCGCCGCTCACCGGCATCAAGGGGTTCACCGCGACCCTGCTGGCCAAGTGGGACCGGTTCACCGAGGACCAGCGACGCCTCATGCTCGAGGCCGTCGACAGCGACGCCGACCGGCTGACCAGGCTGATCGCCGAGCTGCTCGACGTGGCGCGCATCGACGCCGGTCGGCTCGAGCTGCGTCGGGTGCCGACCGACCTGGCCGCACTGGTGCGCAAGCGGGTGGAGGCTCGGACGGTCGCCGGGGTGGAGGCCGACCGGTTCGCCGTGGACATCGCTGACGACCTGCCCGAGGTGTGGGTCGACCCCGACAAGATGGGGCAGGTGCTCGACAACCTGATCGAGAACGCGCTGCGGCACGGCGACGGACTCATCACGGTCACCGTCCGGCAGGACCCCGACGGCATCGTCGTGTCGGTGGCGGACCAGGGGCCGGGCATCCCGCAGGGGCAGGCGCACCGCATCTTCGGCCGCTTCTGGAAGGGGTCGGACCGCGGCGGAACCGGCCTCGGCCTGTACGTGGTCGGCGGCATCGTCGAGGGCCACGGTGGTCGGATCGCCCTCGTCCCACCGCCGGAGGGTGGCGCTCGTTTCGTCGTGGTGCTCCCGATCGGTGACCCCACCGCCGACGACTAGACTCGCGGCCCAGCCCGCGTCCCGTCGAGGAGACCCCACCATGTCCGCCCCCAACTCGTCGTTCGACCCGGTCGAGGTGACGCCGTTGCACCCCGAGCAGGTGCAGGCGGCCGTCGACGCGGCTCTGGGGGCGATCGCCGCGGCGCACGACCTCGACGACCTGAGGGACGTGCGCCTCGCCCACGCCGGCGACCGCTCGCCGCTCGCGCTCGCCAACCGCGAGATCGGCGCGCTTCCCCCTCAGGCGCGGGCCGAGGCGGGACAGCGGGTCGGTCAGGCGAGAGCTGCCGTGCGGGCGGCCCTCGAGGCGCGACAGGAACAGCTCACGCACGAGCGCGACGCCCGCGTGCTGGTCGAGGAGCGGGTGGACGTCACGGCACCGTGGGACCGGCGCCCGCGGGGAGCCCGGCATCCCCTGGTCACCCTGCAGGAGCGGATCGCCGATCTCTTCATCGGCATGGGGTACGAGGTGGCAGAGGGACCCGAGGTCGAGGCGGAGTGGTTCAACTTCGACGCGCTCAACATGCCGCCCGCCCATCCGGCGCGGGAGATGACCGACACCTTCTTCGTCGAGTCCGCCGACTCCGGCGTCGTGCTCCGCACCCACACCTCACCGGTGCAGGTGCGCACCATGCTGACGCGGACGCCGCCGATCTACGTGATCTGTCCCGGACGCACGTATCGCACCGACGAGCTTGACGCCACGCACTCGCCGGTCTTCAGCCAGGTCGAGGGGCTGGTCATCGACCGCGGCATCACGATGGCGCACCTGAAGGGCACGCTCGACCACTTCGCGTCGGCGATGTTCGGCGAGGGCATCGGGACGCGGCTGCGTCCGTCCTACTTCCCCTTCACCGAGCCGAGCGCCGAGCTCGACCTGCGCTGCTTCGTCTGTCGCGGTGAGTCTGTCGGCAACCCGGACCGACCGTGCCGCACCTGCTCGTCCGAGGGCTGGATCGAGTGGGGCGGCTGCGGGATGGTCAATCCGCGGGTGCTGGTCGCCTGCGGCATCGACCCCGACGAGTACTCCGGGTTCGCGTTCGGCATGGGCATCGAGCGGACGCTGATGTTCCGGCACGGCGTCGAGGACATGCGTGACCTGTTCGAGGGTGACGTCCGCTTCACGCTGCCCTTCGGGCTGGAGGTCTGATGCGCGTCCCGCTCTCGTGGCTGCGTGAGGTCGTCGACCTGCCACCAGGCGTCGCGGCGCGCGAAGTGGCCGAGCGGCTGATCGCCGTCGGACTCGAGGTGGAGACCGTCGACCAGGTCGGCGCCGACATCGTCGGACCGCTGGTGCTCGGTCGGGTCCTGACGTTCACCGAGGAGACCCACTCCAACGGCAAGACGGTGCGCTGGTGCCGGGTGGACGTCGGCTCTCACAACGAGGCCGGGGCGGAGGGCGAGCCGGACGGCCGGGGCGTCGTCTGCGGCGCCCGCAACTTCGCCGACGGCGACCTGGTCGTGGTGGCGCTCCCCGGGGCTGTGCTTCCTGGTGGCTTCGCCATCGCCGCCCGCAAGACCTATGGCCACGTGTCCGACGGGATGATCTGCTCACCTCGTGAGCTGGACGTCGGCGAGGACCACGACGGCATCTGGGTGCTGTCCGCCGACGTGGGTGCTCCGGGCGACGACGCCGTCGAGGCGCTGGGGCTGCGCGACGACGTGCTCGACATCGCCGTCACCCCTGACCGCGGCTACGCGCTGTCGCTGCGCGGAGTGGCGCGCGAGGTGGCCGGGGCGTTCGACCTGCCGTTCCGCGACCCGGTCGTGGCTCCGCCGCCCGAGGACGAGCCGTCGTGGCCGGTCGAGGTGCGTGACCCCCTGGGGTGCGACCGGTTCGTGATGCGCACCGTGACCGGGCTGGACGCGACCGCTCCCACCCCGCACTGGATGCAGCAGCGGCTCCGGCTCTGCGGCATGCGACCGATCTCGCTGCCCGTCGACGTCACGAACTACGTGATGCTGGAGACCGGCCAGCCGCTGCACGCCTACGACCGCAGCCGGTTGTCCGGCGCGATCGTGGTGCGCCGCGCCGCCGCCGGGGAGAAGCTGCGCACGCTCGACGACGTCGTCCGCACGCTGGACGCCGACGACCTGCTCATCACCGACGACTCCGGCCCCATCGGCATCGCGGGGGTGATGGGCGGCGCGTCCACCGAGATCGACGCCACCAGCACCGACGTGGTCATCGAGGCCGCGCACTTCGAGCCGGCGGGCATCTCCCGCAGCGCGCGCCGCCACAAGCTGCCGAGCGAGGCGTCCCGACGCTTCGCCCGAGGCGTGGACACCGCGCTGCAGGAGGCGGCCGCAGAACGGGTGGCGACGCTGCTCCGCGAGCTCGGCGGTGCCCATGTGGTGCCGGGACGCACCGTCGTCGGCGCCGTCTCGGCGCCGGAACGGGTGCCGATCACCTCGGTGCAGGTCGGCGCGCTGGTGGGGATTCCCTTCAGCGACGACGAGGTGGTCCACCACCTGACGGCCGTGGGGTGCGCCGTCGAGCGCCAGGGGGACGAGCTGCTCACGGTGACTCCGCCCACGTGGCGGCCGGACCTGTCGGTCCCCGCGGACCTCATCGAGGAGGTCGCCCGGCTGCACGGGTACCAGCACATTCCGTCCGAGCTGCCGCCCGCGCCTGTCAGCTCGGGGCTCACGCTGCAGCAACGGCTGCGCCGCCGGGTGGGCCTGGCCCTCGCCGGCGCCGGGTACGTGGAGGTGCAGGCGTACCCGTTTCTGGCTCCTGAGGTGCTCGACCAGATGGGACTGCCGGACGACGACGCCCGACGTCGCGTGTTGCGCCTGGCCAACCCGCTGTCGGAGGAGGAGCCGGAGCTGCGCACGACCCTGCTGCCGGGGCTCTTCGGCGTCGCACGACGCAACCTGGGCCGCGGCACCGACAGCCTCGCGCTCTTCGAGACCGGCCTGGTGTTCCGACCGGACGCCGCGGGCGCAGACGGGGCACCGCCGCGTCCTGTCGTCGACCGCCGTCCCAACGCCGACGAGCTCGCGGCGGTCGAGGCCCTGCTCCCGCGGCAGCCACGCCGCGTCGCGGTGCTGCTCGCCGGCGAGCGCGAGACCTCGGGATGGTGGGGCGCGGGGCGTCCCGTCGCCTGGGGTGACGCGGTGGACGCGGCGCACCTCGTCGCCGAGGCGTGCGGCGTCGAGCTCACCGTCGCACCGGACGCCCACGCGCCCTGGCATCCCGGGCGTTGCGCCGCGCTGAGCGTCGACGGACGGGTGGTCGGTCACGCCGGCGAGCTGCACCCGCACGTCGTGAACGCCTTCAGCCTCCCGGAGCGCACGTGCGCGATGGAGGTCGAGCTGGACCTTCTGGCCACGGACGAGGAGGTCGTGCTCCCGGCACCGCGGTTCTCGACCTTCCCGGTGGCCAAGGAGGACCTGGCGCTGGTCGTGCCCGAGGACGTCCTGTCCGTCGACGTCGCGACCGCCCTGCGGCGAGGGGGAGGCGAGCTCGTGGAGTCCGTGCGCCTCTTCGACGTCTACGAGGGCGAGCAGGTGCCGACCGGTCACCGGTCGTTGGCGTTCGCGCTGCGCCTGCGCGCACCGGACCGCACGCTGACGCCCGACGAGGTCGCGCAGGTGCGCGCCGACGCCCTCGCTGAGGCGGCGCGGAGCACCGGAGCGGTCCTCCGCGCCTGACATCGAGCCAGGTGCAGCGCTGCTAGCGTCCGTGCATGTCACTGGTCAGGACGTACCGGGCGGCATCGGTGCGGGTGAGGGGGCTGCAGACCCTCATTGACCTGCTGGTCGGCGGCGTCCTGATCTTCGCGGTGTTCGCGATCTTCGCCTGGCTGACACTGCTGTTCCCCCTCGACCTCAGCGTCAGGCAGTACCGGTCGGGAGCCTGCTCGGCCTACCGGCTGTGCGAGACGCGGTTGGAGGAGTCGACGAATCCCGTGCCCCTCTGGTACGGGCTGCTCGTGCTGGCGGTCGCCCTGGTGGCCCTGGCGCTGATGTCGGGTGCGCTCGACAGCGAGGGCAGGACCGTTGGGATGCGCATCATGAACCTGCTGCCCCGGCGCGTGTCCGACGGCGATGACCCGGATGCGACCGTGGCGCGACTTCGCCTGGTACTGCGGTGGTGGCTGGTCGGTCTGCTCGCGTTCGTCGGCTCGTGGACTGTGGCCGGGCTGGGCGCGCCTCTGGCGGTACTCGTCGGTTGGCTCGTGGTCGTCGCACCCGGGCGCAGGACGCTGTGGGACCGGGCGACAGGGGTCTGGGTGGTCGAGGTCTCCATCGAAGAGCGACTCCCGGACGCTCGGTGACGACCTCCCTTCGCAGTATCATGCAGCCATCTGTATAGTTCTGCAGGTGACTCTCACGGCGGCCGTTGCGGGCGCCTCCGGCTATGCCGGAGGCGAGCTGCTGCGGCTGCTCGTCGGCCACCCCGCCCTGGAGGTCGGGCCGCTCCTCGGGGCGTCGTCGGCGGGTCAGGCGGTCGGCGCGGTGCACCGCCATCTGCCGTCGCTGGCCGATCGGCCCATCACGCCGATCGACGACGGGTTGCCGCACGACGTCGACGTGCTCTTCCTCGCGCTGCCGCACGGCCACTCCGGTGCCCTCACGGCCGGGTTGCCGCCGGACGCTCCGTTGGTGGTGGACCTCGGGGCCGACCACCGCCTCACCGACGCCGACGCCTGGGCCGGCTACTACGGGGGTCCCTACGCGGGGGCCTGGACGTACGGTCTGCCGGAGCTCCCGGGTGCCCGGGCGGCCATCGCCTCGTCCCGGCAGATCGCCAACCCGGGCTGCTACCCCACGGGTGTGGCGCTCGGCATGAGTCCGGTGCTGGCGGCCGGCCTGGCCGAGCCCCGGGACGTCGTGGTCGTGGCCGCCTCCGGCACCTCGGGCGCCGGCCGCAGCGCCTCCGCCCACCTGCTCGGCAGCGAGGTGATGGGTTCTCTGTCCGCCTACAAGGCGGGGGGCGCCCACCAGCACACACCGGAGATGGCGCAGACGCTCAGCGCCGCGGCCGACCGCCCGGTGACGGTCTCCTTCACCCCTGTGCTGGCTCCGATGCCGCGCGGGATCCTGGCCACCACTTCGGCGCCGGCCGTGCCGGGCGTCACGACCGCGCAGGTCCGGGACGCGCTGCACGCCGCGTACGACGACGAGCGCTTCGTGCACCTGCTGCCTGAGGGATCGTGGCCGCGGACCGCGGACGTGGTGGGCAGCAACGCGGTCCACCTGCAGGTGGCGGTCGACGAGGTCGCCGGCCGCGTCGTCGTGGTGTCGGCCATCGACAACTTGGTCAAGGGGGCCGCTGGGCAGGCGGTGCAGAACGCCAACCTCGCCCTCGGCCTTCCGGAGGGCTCGGGTCTGTCCGTCGAGGGGGTGGCGCCATGAACAAGACGAGGCCGCCGACACCGTTCACCGTCGCCGGGGTCCCCGTCGCCCGGGACACCGCAGGGGTCACCGAGCCGTCCGGGTTCCGGGCCGCCGGCGTGGCCGCCGGCCTCAAGCAGTCGGGTGCGCTGGATGTCGCCCTGGTGGTCAACGACGGGCCGGTGCATGCCGCTGCTGCCGTGCTGACGCGCAACCGGGTCCAGGCGGCACCGGTCGTCTGGACGCGTCGCGTGGTGGCCGACGGGAGACTGCGCGCGGTGGTCCTGAACTCCGGGGGCGCCAACGCATGCACGGGCGCTGCCGGCGAGGCGGACGTCGTCATGACGGCGCACGCCGTCGCTGCGCAGCTCGGGTGCGATGCGCAGGACGTCGCCGTGTGCTCGACCGGGCTCATCGGGGTGCGGCTCCCGGTGCAGCGCCTCAGTGCCGGTGTCGCCGCTGCGGCTGCCGCCCTGCGGCCCGCGGGAGGTGCCGACGCCGCGGGCGCGATCCTGACGACCGACACCCGCCCGAAGACCGCGACCGTCTCGGTGCAAGGAGTCACGGTCAGCGGCATGGCCAAGGGAGCAGGGATGCTGGCCCCCGGGCTGGCCACGATGCTCGCCGTGATCACCACCGACGCCGACGCGGCGCCGGCCACGCTGGACGCCGCGCTCCGGTCGGCCGTCTCCGGGACGTTCGACCGTCTGGACTCCGACGGGTGCATGTCGACGAACGACACCGTGCTCGTCCTCGCCAGCGGCGCGTCCGGGAGCCTGGTCGGGCGCGACCTCGACGAAGCAGCGTTCACCGAGGCCTTGGCCGCTGTGTGCGGTGACCTCGCGCTGCAGCTTCTCGCCGATGCCGAGGGCGCCACCAAGCAGATCGAGATCCGGGTGCGCGGCGCGGTGTCACGCGACGATGCGGTCACGGTGGCCCGGTCGGTGGCGCGCAGCAACCTGTTCAAGTGCGCGGTCCACGGAGAGGATCCGAACTGGGGCCGGGTGCTGGCTGCGGTCGGCACCACGGAGGCGGAGTTCGATCCTCACCAGGTCGACGTGGCGATCAACGGTGTCACCGTCGCCGCGGGAGGTGCGGCGGCCTCCGGGACGCTGCCCCAGGTGGACATGCGCGACGCCTGGGTCACGGTCGACGTGGACCTCGGGGCGGGGGACGCCGAGGGGCACGTCTGGACCAACGACCTGACCGCTGCCTACGTGCACGAGAACTCGGCGTACTCGTCATGACCACGCCCTCGCTCGCCGTGAAGGCCGCCACCCTCGCCGAGGCCCTGCCCTGGCTCGAGCGGTACAGCGGCGCGACGGTTGTCGTGAAGTACGGCGGCCACGCGATGGTCGATCCCGAGCTGCAGGCGTCCTTCGCTGCGGACGTCGTGTTCCTGCGCCGGGTGGGCCTGCGACCGGTGGTCGTGCACGGCGGCGGGCCGCAGATCTCGGCCATGCTCGACACGCTGGGCGTCCCGTCGGAGTTCGTCGGTGGGCTCCGGGTCACCACCCCCGAGGCGATGGACGTCGTGCGGATGGTGCTCACCGGCCAGGTGCAGCGGCAGGTGGTCGGGCTCATCAACCAGCACGGGCCGCTTGCCGTCGGCATGTCGGGTGAGGACGCCCACCTGTTCACGGCGCGCAGGCGTGTCGTCGCCGACGACGGGGAAGAAGTGGACCTCGGCCACGTGGGAGAGCTCGTGGCGGTCGACGACGGGTTCGTGCGCACCGTCCTCGACGACGGCCTGGTCCCCGTGGTCTCGAGCGTGGCCCGGGGTGAGGACGGGCTCACGTACAACCTCAATGCCGACACCGCCGCAGCCGCGCTGGCCGTGCAGCTGGCCGCGGACAAGCTCGTGGTGCTCACCGACGTGCCCGGGCTGTACGCCGACTGGCCCGACGAGTCGTCGCTGATCAGCGAGATCAGCGCCTCGGAGCTGCGGACGATGGTCCCTACCCTCCAGGCCGGGATGATCCCGAAGATGACAGCGTGCCTGTCTGCAGTCGATGGGGGGGTGGAGCGGGCGCACGTCCTCGACGGGCGGGTCGCCGCACGCCCTGCTGCTCGAGGTCTTCACCGACGAGGGGATCGGCACCCTCGTGCTGGCGGACCCGCTCGAGGAGGTCAGCCGATGACCCTGCCCCGCACCAAGGCCGCGCGTCAGCAGCGGGTCGTCGAGCTCCTGGGTCGTCACGAGATCCGCTCGCAGTCCGAGCTCGCGCGACTGCTGGCCGACGACGGCGTGGCCGTGACACAGGCGACCTTGTCCCGCGACCTCGACGAGCTCGGCGCCGTTCGTGTCCGCACGTCCGACGGGCACCTGGTCTACGCGGTGCCACCGGAGGGTGGCGCGCGCGCCTCGGTGGCGTCGGAGGAGGAGCACGCCGCCATGGAACGCATGGTGCGTCGACTGGCGGAGCTCCTGGTGTCCGCCGACCACTCCGGGAACCTCGTGGTCCTGCGGACACCCCCGGGAGGGGCCCACTTCCTGGCGTCCTCGATCGACCACAGCCTGCTCAGCTCGGTGATCGGCACCATCGCCGGTGACGACACCGTCCTGCTCGTGACGCGAGAGCCGGACGGCGGCGCCAACGTCGCCGACGAGCTGCTCGCCGCCGCGGAGCGTGCCCGCACCGGGCTCGAGCCGCACTCCGCTGTCACCGTCGGGGCTGTCACCGTCGGGCTCGCAACAGAGCCCTCCAGCAAAGGGAGAACCTGATGAAGGAGCGCATCGTCCTCGCGTACAGCGGAGGGCTCGACACCTCGGTCGCCATCGGCTGGATCGCCGAGGAGCGCAACGCTGACATCATCGCCGTCGCGGCCGACGTCGGTCAGGGCGGTGAGGACATGGAGGTCATCCGGGAGCGTGCTCTTGCCTGCGGTGCGGCCGAGGCGGTCGTGCTCGACCTCAAGAACGAGTTCGCCGACGAGTTCTGCCTCCCTGCGCTGCAGGCGAACGCCCTGTACATGGACCGGTACCCGCTGGTGTCGGCGCTGTCGCGTCCGGTCATCGTCAAGCACCTGGTGTGGGCGGCGCAGGAGTACGGCGCGAGCACCGTCGCCCACGGGTGCACCGGGAAGGGCAACGACCAGGTACGTTTCGAGGTGGGCATCGGTGCATTGGCCCCCGACCTCGACGTGATCGCACCGGTTCGCGACTCCGGCATGACGCGGGACCTCGCCATCGAGTTCGCCGAACGCCACGGGCTGCCCATCGACGTCAACAAGAAGTCGCCCTACTCGATCGACCAGAACGTCTGGGGGCGTGCCTGCGAAACGGGCTTCCTCGAGGACATCTGGAACGGACCCATCGAGGACGTCTACGGATACAGCGCGGACCCGGCCACCCCTCGCGAGCCGGACGAGGTCGTCGTCGGCTTCGAGCACGGGGTTCCGGTGACCGTCGACGGGAAGCCGGTGACGGTCCTGGAGGCGATCGAGCAGCTCAACGCACGAGCCGGGGCACAGGGTGTCGGGCGGATCGACATCGTCGAGGACCGGCTTGTCGGCATCAAGAGCCGCGAGGTGTACGAGGCGCCAGGAGCCACTGTGCTGATCAACGCGCACATGGAGCTCGAGAACGTCACCATGGAACGTGACCTCGCCCGGTTCAAGCGGATGGCGGACCAGCGCTGGGGCGAGCTCGTGTACGACGGCCTGTGGTTCTCGCCCCTCAAGCGTTCGCTGGACGCCTTCGTGGCCGAGTCGCAGAAGCACGTGACCGGCGAGATCCGCATGACACTGCACGGCGGACGTGCGGTCGTCACCGGCCGCCGCAGCGACGAGAGCCTCTACGATTTCCACCTGGCGACCTACGACACAGGGGACACGTACGACCAGACCCTGGCCAAGGGTTTCGTCCAGATCTGGGGCATGCCGAGCCGGATCGCCGCCCGTCGGGACCAGCACTCCGAGGAGATCATCGATGACTGATGCCACCCCGCCTGCCGCAGCGGCGTCCGACGCCCCGCTTCGGCTGTGGGGTGGTGCCTTCGCCGCCGGGCCCTCGCCGGAGCTGCAGGCGCTCAGCGTCAGCATCGACTTCGACTGGCGACTCGCTCCCTACGACCTGCAGAGCTCCCGGGCGCACGCGCGCGTGCTGCACCGGGCGGGCCTCCTCGACGACTCCGAGGTGCGCGCGATGCTCGAGGCCCTGGACGGGCTGGAGCGGGACGTCCGCTCCGGCGCGTTCACGGCCACCGTCGCCGACGAGGACGTCCACACCGCGCTCGAGCGAGGCCTGGTGGAACGGCTCGGCGGGCTCGGCGGCAAGCTGCGGGCCGGGCGGAGCCGCAACGACCAGGTCGCGACCGACCTGCGGCTGTACCTGCGCGACCAGGCGCGGGCACTCGCCAACGCGGTCGCCGACCTGCAGTCGGTGCTGATCGACCAGGCCGAGCGCCACGTCGAGACGGTCGCCCCTGGCTTCACCCACCTGCAGCGCGCCCAGCCCGTCTCCTTCGCGCACGAGCTGCTCAAGCACGTCCACGCACTCAGCCGCGATGTCTCGCGCCTGCGTGACTGGGACCACCGGGCGGCGCGCTCACCGCTCGGCGCCGGAGCGCTGGCCGGCTCGACCTTGCCGCTCGACCCTCAGGCGACGGCCCGCGAGCTCGGGTTCGACGATGCCTGCGCCAACTCGATCGATGCGGTGAGCGACCGTGACTTCGTCGCCGAGCTCGGCTTCGTCACCGCGCTCATCGGCGTCCACCTGTCGCGTCTGGGTGAGGAGGTCGTGCTGTGGACCTCCAAGGAGTTCGGGTGGGCACAGCTCAACGACGCCTGGGCGACCGGGTCGTCGATCATGCCGCAGAAGCGGAACCCTGACATCGCCGAGCTCGCTCGCGGCAAGTCCGGACGTCTGATCGGCAACCTCACGACGGTCCTCACCGTCTTGAAGGGTCTGCCCTTCGCGTACAACCGCGACCTGCAGGAGGACAAGGAGCCGGTGTTCGACAGCGTCGACACGCTCCTCCTGCTGCTGCCGGCGGTGTCCGGCATGGTGGCGACGCTGACGTTCGACACCGACCGCATGGCGGCGGCGGCACCGGCCGGACACGCCCTGGCCACCGACGTCGCCGAGTGGCTGGTGCGCCGCGGCGTGGCCTTCCGGGAGGCCCACGAGATCTCCGGGACGTGTGTGCGCGTCTGCGACCAGCGGGGCGTCGAGCTGTGGGACCTGAGCGACGGCGACCTGGCTGCCGTCTCGCCGCACCTCACCCCCGACGTGCGGGAGGTGCTCAGCGTCCGCGGGGCACTGGACGCACGATCCGCGTTCGGGGGGACCGCCCCCGTGCGTGTCCTCGAGCAGCTCGAGGCAGCGCGTGACGACGTCGTCGACGGTGCGGCCTGGGCGAGCCTTCCCGGCCATTGATGCCGTGCGTCGCTCAGCGCTGAACAGGCCCGCGGAGGACGTCGCACCCCGGCTGCTGGGAGCGCTGCTGACCCACACCACTGACGACGGGACCGTGACGGTCCGGCTGACCGAGGTGGAGGCGTATGGCGGGACAGGTGAAGACCCTGCCTCCCATGCACACCGCGGAGCGACTCGGCGGAACGCCTCGATGTTCGCGCAGGCCGGCACGCTGTACGTGTACTTCACGTACGGCATGCACTGGTGCGCCAACGTCGTGACCGGGCCGGCAGGTGCGGCGTCCGCGGTGCTGCTGCGCGCCGGAGCCGTGGTCGAGGGTCTGGAGCTTGCGCGCAGCCGGCGACCGACCGCCGCCTCGGACGCCGCACTCGCCCGGGGGCCGGCGAACCTGGCGAAGTGCCTCGGCCTCGACGGGGCCCTCGACGGATCTGACCTGCTGGACGCCGGGGGATCCGTGCGGCTGGAGACCGGCAGACGTGTGTCCCCTGCGCGTGTCGCCTCCGGACCTCGCATCGGCATCCGGGAGGCGCTCGACCGGCCGTGGCGGTGGTGGGTCCAGGACGCGCCGTCCGTCAGCCGCCCCCGGGTCGTGAGCGCCGATGCGCCAAGATGACCCCCGTGACCGCACCTGCATCCTCCGGCGTCCTCGAGGACCTCACCTGGCGTGGCCTGATCGCCGACTCCACCGACCTCGGCGCCCTGCGCTCCGCCCTCGACGAGGGACCCCTCACCCTGTACTGCGGAGTCGATCCGACCGGACCGAGCCTGCACCTGGGCAACCTCGTGCAGCTGATCACCCTGCGCAGGTTCCAGCTCTCCGGTCACCGGCCGCTTGGCCTTGGTCGGCGGGGCGACCGGGTTGATCGGCGACCCCAAGATGACCGCCGAGCGCACCCTGAACGACGCCGACGTGGTCGGGGAGTGGGTCGACGCGGATCCGCCGACAGGTGGCGCGCTACCTCGACGTCGACGACGCCGTGACCGGCGCGATCGTCGTCGACAACTACGAGTGGACGTCCACCCTCTCCGCACTCGACTTCCTGCGTGACGTCGGCAAGCACTTCAGCGTCAACCGGATGCTCGACCGGGAGGCGGTGGCCGCGCGCCTGACCGGTGCGGGCATCAGCTACACCGAGTTCAGCTACCAGCTGCTTCAGTCGTACGACTACCTCGAGCTGTTCCGTCGTCACCATTGCGTGCTGCAGACCGGCGGCTCGGACCAGTGGGGCAACATCACCGCCGGGGTCGACCTCATCCGTCGGGTCACCGGAGAGCGCGTGCACGCGCTGACCACGACCCTGTTCACCAAGTCCGACGGAACCAAGTTCGGCAAGACCGAGGGAGGGGCGATCTGGCTCGATCCGGCGCTGACCAGCCCGTACGCCTTCTACCAGTTCTGGATCAACGCCGACGACCGTGACGTGCCCGGGCTGCTGCGCATGTTCACCTTCCTGCCGCACGAGCAGATCGAGGGCCTCGACAGCGACACGCGGGAGCGTCCCCATCTGCGGGCGGGCCAGAGGGCGCTGGCCCAGGAACTCACCACCTTGGTGCACGGCGCAGACCACACGGCACGGGTGGAGGCTGCGAGCGCTGCCCTGTTCGGCAAGGGCGATCTCGCCGGCCTCGACGCGGAGACCCTGGGTGCTGCACTTCTCGAGACGCCACACGTGCGGGTGCCGGCCGGTGAGCTGCCGCCCTTGGTGGACCTGCTGGTCGCCACCGAGCTCTCGCCGAGCAAGTCCGCCGCCCGCCGTGCGGTGAGCGAGGGCGGGGCGTACCTGAACAACGTCCGGCAGTCCGACCCCGACCACCGGCCGGCGGCCGGCGACCTCGTCCACGGCCGCTGGCTGGTGCTGCGCCGGGGCAAGCGCGCCGTGGCAGGCGTCGAGGTCGTCTGACCACCGGCCCCCCGAGCGGCGCCGGAAAACGCATTTGACGCTCCACCCCCAGCGACATAGGGTCTGCGACGCCCTCCATGAGGAACGGACGCCCCTCGGGTGCGGCCGGTCTGGAGCGGTCACCGTCCCCCGCCGAGCGCCCTGGATCGTGCGGGTTCGTGCGGGTGACACAGCACCACAACGACCACTGTCGGTGGTCCTCAGCAACGACCCGACCCCGCGAGGGGAGCAGCACGCGTCGCGTGCTAGCGTTCGGGTCCCGACGTCGCGAGGTGCGCGCTCACGAGAGCTGCTCCTGCACCGTCGGACCCGATTTGGACCGCCCTGCCAAGGGTGGTAGCCTGACTGGGTTGCCCTGAAAACGGCCGGAAACGGCCTGGCTCAGTGCGCGCTCGAACCTTGAGAACTCAACAGTGTGTCAAACAGCGATGCCAAGCATTTGGCGCTCGTGACATCCGGCCCCGTCCGGGTGGATGCGAGCAAAACGAGAACCGACCATCGCGTGCGATGGTCGCGGGATCACTGCGCCCGGTCTCGACCGGTCCGCAGCAACTCAAAGTTTTTTCACGGAGAGTTTGATCCTGGCTCAGGACGAACGCTGGCGGCGTGCTTAACACATGCAAGTCGAACGATGAACCAGGGCTTGCCCTGGGGATTAGTGGCGAACGGGTGAGTAACACGTGGGCAACCTGCCCCTGACATCGGGATAACTCCGGGAAACCGGGGCTAATACCGGATATGAGCTTCGAGGGCATCTTCGAGGCTGGAAAGTTTTTCGGTCAGGGATGGGCCCGCGGCCTATCAGCTTGTTGGTGGGGTAACGGCCCACCAAGGCGACGACGGGTAGCCGGCCTGAGAGGGCGACCGGCCACACTGGGACTGAGACACGGCCCAGACTCCTACGGGAGGCAGCAGTGGGGAATATTGCGCAATGGGCGAAAGCCTGACGCAGCGACGCCGCGTGAGGGACGACGGCCTTCGGGTTGTAAACCTCTTTCAGCAGGGACGAAGCGAAAGTGACGGTACCTGCAGAAGAAGCACCGGCCAACTACGTGCCAGCAGCCGCGGTAATACGTAGGGTGCAAGCGTTGTCCGGAATTATTGGGCGTAAAGAGCTCGTAGGCGGTCTGTCACGTCGGATGTGAAAACTCGGGGCTCAACCCCGAGCCTGCATTCGATACGGGCAGACTTGAGTTCGGCAGGGGAGACTGGAATTCCTGGTGTAGCGGTGAAATGCGCAGATATCAGGAGGAACACCGGTGGCGAAGGCGGGTCTCTGGGCCGATACTGACGCTGAGGAGCGAAAGCGTGGGGAGCGAACAGGATTAGATACCCTGGTAGTCCACGCCGTAAACGGTGGGTGCTAGGTGTGGGGAACTTTCCACGTTCTCCGTGCCGCAGCTAACGCATTAAGCACCCCGCCTGGGGAGTACGGCCGCAAGGCTAAAACTCAAAGGAATTGACGGGGGCCCGCACAAGCGGCGGAGCATGCGGTTTAATTCGATGCAACGCGAAGAACCTTACCAAGGCTTGACATATAGGGAAATCTCATAGAGATATGAGGTCCGCAAGGGTCCTATACAGGTGGTGCATGGCTGTCGTCAGCTCGTGTCGTGAGATGTTGGGTTAAGTCCCGCAACGAGCGCAACCCTCGTTCTATGTTGCCAGCGGATTATGCCGGGGACTCATAGGAGACTGCCGGGGTCAACTCGGAGGAAGGTGGGGACGACGTCAAGTCATCATGCCCCTTATGTCTTGGGCTACACGCATGCTACAATGGCCGGTACAAAGGGCTGCGATACCGCAAGGTGGAGCGAATCCCATAAAGCCGGTCTCAGTTCGGATCGGGGTCTGCAACTCGACCCCGTGAAGTTGGAGTCGCTAGTAATCGCAGATCAGCAATGCTGCGGTGAATACGTTCCCGGGCCTTGTACACACCGCCCGTCACGTCACGAAAGTCGGTAACACCCGAAGCCGGTGGCCCAACCCCTCGGGGAGGGAGCCGTCGAAGGTGGGACTGGCGATTGGGACGAAGTCGTAACAAGGTAGCCGTACCGGAAGGTGCGGCTGGATCACCTCCTTTCTAAGGAGCACCTGGCAGCTCGGCGCCGTCGCGCGTCCGGACTGTCCAGAGCCTTTTGAGTGGGCACACGTCCCACCGAGGTTGCTCATGGGTGGAACATCGCTGAGTGGGTGGCTGCACCCGCCTCGTCAGTACTGCGTCCGGTTCGCCGGCCGTGTGGAACCTCGAGGTGGAGAACGCCATCCGACACACTGTTGGGTCCTGAGGGTTCGGGCCGCTTCGAGCACCTCGCTCCACCTCCGGGTGGCGGCGCAGGTGCTCGCGGTGTCTCTCCTTCAGACCGGCCGGCGCCCCTCGGGGCGCTGGACCGGTGGGCCGCAGTCGCTTTCCGCAGGACCGTGCGCGTCACGGCACCCGGGAGATCGACGGACTGCGCGCCGCCCGTACCTTGAGAACTGCACAGTGGACGCGAGCATCCAAACAAATCAATTTGTGGTCAATGTGGTCAAGTTACTAAGAGCACATGGTGGATGCCTTGGCATCAGGAGCCGATGAAGGACGTCGTAGCCTGCGAAAAGCCTCGGGGAGCTGGCAAACGAGCTGTGATCCGAGGATGTCCGAATGGGGAAACCCGGCTGGAGTCATGTCCAGTCACCCTCGCCTGAACACATAGGGCGAGTGGAGGGAACGTGGGGAAGTGAAACATCTCAGTACCCACAGGAGGAGAAAGCAACCGCGATTCCGTGAGTAGTGGCGAGCGAAAGCGGAAGAGGCTAAACCGGTCATGTGTGACAGCTGTCAGGCGTTGCATGATCGGGGTCGTGGGACCACCGAGCTGGGACTGACATCCCAGCAGAGAGTCAGAAACCGTTGTCATAGTCGAAGGGCATGCGAAAGGCCCGGCACAGAGGGTAAGACCCCCGTAGACGAAATGACAGCGGCTCTCCGGTGTGTTCCCAAGTAGCACGGGGCCCGAGAAATCCCGTGTGAATCTGGCAGGACCACCTGCTAAGCCTAAATACTCCCTGATGACCGATAGCGGACTAGTACCGTGAGGGAAAGGTGAAAAGTACCCCGGGAGGGGAGTGAAATAGTACCTGAAACCATGTGCTTACAAACCGTGGGAGCGTCGCTGGGCCTTGTGCCCAGTCGTGACCGCGTGCCTTTTGAAGAATGAGCCTGCGAGTTAGTGGTGTGTGGCGAGGTTAACCCGTGTGGGGAAGCCGTAGCGAAAGCGAGTCCGAACAGGGCGAATCAGTCGCACGCTCTAGACCCGAAGCGGAGTGATCTATCCATGGGCAGGTTGAAGCGCGGGTAAGACCGCGTGGAGGACCGAACCCACCAGGGTTGAAAACCTGGGGGATGACCTGTGGATAGGGGTGAAAGGCCAATCAAACTCCGTGATAGCTGGTTCTCCCCGAAATGCATTTAGGTGCAGCGTTGCGTGTTTCTTGCCGGAGGTAGAGCACTGGATGGGCTAGGGGGCCTACCAGCTTACTGAACTCAGCCAAACTCCGAATGCCGGCAAGTGAGAGCGCAGCAGTGAGACTGCGGGGGATAAGCTCCGTAGTCGAAAGGGAAACAACCCAGACCACCGGCTAAGGCCCCTAAGCGTATGCTAAGTGGGAAAGGATGTGGAGTTGCACAGACAACCAGGAGGTTGGCTTAGAAGCAGCCACCCTTGAAAGAGTGCGTAATAGCTCACTGGTCAAGTGATTCCGCGCCGACAATGTAGCGGGGCTCAAGCATACCGCCGAAGCCGTGGCATTCACGCTGATTACCAGGCCTCTTACGAGGTCCAGGTGCGTGGATGGGTAGGGGAGCGTCGTGTGGCGAGCGAAGCGGCGGAGTGATCCAGCCGTGGACGCCACACGAGTGAGAATGCAGGCATGAGTAGCGAAAGAGGGGCGAGAAACCCCTCCGCCGAATGACCAAGGGTTCCAGGGTCAAGCTAATCTGCCCTGGGTAAGTCGGGACCTAAGGCGAGGCCGACAGGCGTAGTCGATGGACAACGGGTTGATATTCCCGTACCCGCAACAGCGCGACCATGCTGAACCCGGTAATGCTAAGCGCCTGACGTGGGAGAGGACTTCGGTCCGAACCCGCCGAGCGCGCGAACCGAACCGGCAGTAGGCAAGCGATGGGGTGACGCAGAAAGGTAGTCCAGCCCGGGCGATGGTAGTCCCGGGGTAAGGATGTAGGGGGAGACGTAGGCAAATCCGCGTCTCACATACCCTGAGATCCGACGCCGATGGCGATTGCGCCTAAGTGGACGATCCTCAGCTGCCGAGAAAAGCCTCTAGCGAGCTCTGTTGCGGCCCGTACCCCAAACCGACTCAGGTGGTCAGGTAGAGAATACCAAGGCGATCGGGCGAACCGTGGTGAAGGAACTCGGCAAATTACCCCCGTAACTTTGGGAGAAGGGGGGCCGAGGAGTGTGTAGGGGTTCACCCCCGAAGCATCCTTCGGCCGCAGAGACCAGGGAGAAGCGACTGTTTACTAAAAACACAGGTCCGTGCGAAGTTGCAAAACGATGTATACGGACTGACGCCTGCCCGGTGCTGGAACGTTAAGGGGACGGGTTAGTGGCCTTGTGCTGCGAAGCTCAGAACTTAAGCGCCAGTAAACGGCGGTGGTAACTATAACCATCCTAAGGTAGCGAAATTCCTTGTCGGGTAAGTTCCGACCTGCACGAATGGCGTAACGACTTCTCCGCTGTCTCCACCGCGGACCCGGTGAAATTGCACTACGAGTGAAGATGCTCGTTACACGCGGCAGGACGGAAAGACCCCGGGACCTTTACTATAGCTTGGTATTGGTGTTCGGTACGGCTTGTGTAGGATAGGTGGGAGACTGTGAACCTCGGACGCCAGTTCGAGGGGAGTCAACGTTGAAATACCACTCTGGTCGTTCTGGACATCTAACCTAGGTCCGTAATCCGGATCAGGGACAGTGCCTGGTGGGTAGTTTAACTGGGGCGGTTGCCTCCTAAAATGTAACGGAGGCGCTCAAAGGTTCCCTCAGCCTGGTTGGCAATCAGGTGACGAGTGCAAGTGCACAAGGGAGCTTGACTGTGAGACAGACATGTCGAGCAGGGACGAAAGTCGGAACTAGTGATCCGGCGGTGGCATGTGGAAGCGCCGTCGCTCAACGGATAAAAGGTACCCCGGGGATAACAGGCTGATCTTCCCCAAGAGTCCATATCGACGGGATGGTTTGGCACCTCGATGTCGGCTCGTCGCATCCTGGGGCTGGAGTAGGTCCCAAGGGTTGGGCTGTTCGCCCATTAAAGCGGTACGCGAGCTGGGTTTAGAACGTCGTGAGACAGTTCGGTCCCTATCCGCCGTGTGCGCAGGAGATTTGAGAAGGGCTGTCCCTAGTACGAGAGGACCGGGACGGACGAACCTCTGGTGTGTCAGTTGTTCTGCCAAGAGCACTGCTGATTAGCTACGTTCGGAAGGGATAACCGCTGAAAGCATCTAAGCGGGAAGCCTGCTTCAAGATGAGATCTCCCACAGGGTTAACCTGGTAAGGCCCCCAGTAGACCACTGGGTTGATAGGCCGGAGGTGGAAGTGTGGCAACGCATGCAGCCGACCGGTACTAATAGGCCGAGGACTTAACCACTTACCAAGATTTGCGTGTATTCAAGCGTCCACTGTGCGGTTCCCGAGTTGCGGTCGGCCGCCCTCGACCTTCACCGGTCGTCGGCCCGGACAACTCCATAGAGTTTCGGTGGCCATAGCGAAGGGGAAACGCCCGGTCCCATTCCGAACCCGGAAGCTAAGCCCTTCAGCGCCGATGGTACTGCGTGGGAGACTGCGTGGGAGAGTAGGACGCCGCCGAACATTCTTCTCGACGAGGGGCCACCACCGGTGGCCCCTCGTCGCATGTCAGGACCCTGTTCGCCACGCCCCCTCACGACCCCGCAACCGCCAGGAGCGACCATGGCTCAGACCCCGCACGGCCGGCCGCGCAGCCGCGAGGAGCGCCCCCGTGAGCCGGAGGTCCCCGAAGACGTCACCTGGTTCGCTCTCGACCGCGACGCGCGAGCCGCGCTGCGCTCGCTCCCCAAGGAGATGGCCGAGCGAGTCGGAGGGCACCTGGCGATGGCCGGACTGCTCGTCGACGAGGATCCGGAGCAGGCTCGGGAGCATGCCACAGGTCGCACGGCGACTCGCCTCGCGGGTCGCGGTCGTGCGCGAGGCGATGGCGCTGACCGCCTATGCCTGCGGAGACTTCGAGACGGCACTGGCCGAGCTGCGGGCCTACCGCCGGCTCAGCGGCGACCAGTCGCACCTTCCGCTCATGGCCGACTGCGAGCGCGGGCTCGGCCGCCCGGAGCGTGCTCTCGAGCTCGTGGCCTCGCCCGAGGCCTCGACCCTGCCTCCGGACGTCCAGCGGGAGCTGCGGATCGTCGCCGCAGGTGCGCGGAGTGACCTGGGTCAGGACGAGGCCGCGCTGCACCTGCTCGAGCAGGATCCTGCACTGCAACGTCCCGAAGGGTCCTTACGTGCCGCGCCGAGCGTCTCGGCACTGCGCCTCCGGTACGCCTACGCCGAGACGCTCTCGCGGGTGGGTCGGGGCGAAGAGGCGGCCCGATGGTTCCGGCAGGTGGCGGAGGCGGACGTCGACGGTGTCACGGACGCCGCCGAGCGCGTCGAGGGCTGAGAGACGCGTCGAGGGCTAGAGCGGGTCGGAGGCCGACCGCTCGGGGTCCCACTCCGGCTTCGGCTCGTCGGTGATCGACTCACCCTGGTAGCGCGGTGGGACACCGCTGGCCGCGGCCCACACCAACCGCCACAGCGGGACGTCGGGGTTGCGCGACGGTGCACGCTGGAACCCTTGGGTGCTGCGGACCACCGCCCACAGGACGGGCCCGACGAGCACCAGCGCCAACGCCGCGATCCCCACGGCCTCTGGACTGAGACCGACCAGCTTCAGGCCGCTCGCGAAGAGCACCAGCACGAGCGCCCGTCGGATGATCCCCGCCTGGCCGCGCGACGAGACGCGGGCCCCCAGGTACACGCCGGGCAGCGCACCGATGAGCAGGGCGAGGGTCACGTCGGCGTGGAACTCGCCGAGCACGATGTACGTCAGCGCCGCGGCCCCGACCAGGGGCACCGCCTGCACCAGGTCGGTGCCGACCAGTCCGCCGGCGCGGAGCGTCGGGTAGAGCAGCAGCAACCCGACGATGATGAGCGATCCCGACCCGACCGACGTCATGCCGACCACGACGCCCCCGAGGATCCCGACGATCATCGTGGGGACCGGCTTGACGGTGATCCCGAACACCGAGTCGCCACTCTGGCCGATGATGCCCGCCGCCTGGTCGCGGTAGTGCTGGCGCAGCGACACCAAAGCCTTGCCGACCATCGTCGCCACCGACAGCAGCAGGGCCACGCCCAGCGCGACCTTGATGAAGGTCTCGACACTGGCGCTCTCGCCGATCGAGGTGATGATCAGGACGCCACCGATCGCGGCCGGCACCGAGCCGATCACCAGCCAGCGGACCAGGACAAGGTTCACCGTGCCGCGGCGGAGGTGCACGGCGGCGCCGACCGGCTTCATGAAGAGCGAGACGATCAGGTCGCTGCTCACCGCGGTGACGGGGTCGATCCCGAAGAAGAGGATCAGCAACGGCGTCATCAAGGCGCCGCCGCCCATGCCGGTCAGCCCGACGACGAACCCGACGACGACACCGGCGACCACGAGCCCGAGGTCGAGGTCGAAGGCCCCGAGATCGACGGTGGTGTCCACCCGCGTCCCCTCCGTGCTCGGCTTTTCCGCAGCGAGCGGGGGAATTCCCGCCCAGCAAGTGGGAAATACCGTACTCGATGGCCGGCACGGATCACGGCGAACCGCGCCATCAGCCGGCGTCTGTCCCCAGTGCGCTCACCCCTTGGTCGTCCCCAGGTCGGCAGGCATGCGGTGTCGGACGTCCCCTGCGGTGAGGAGCCTGGGATCCCGCACGTTCCGCACGTCCGAGGAGGACTCCATGCCACCGTCGCCGAAGCAGCCGTCAGCTGTGCCCCCTCCCGAGAACGAGATTCGCCTGACGGGTCGACTGGCCGCGGCCCCGCGTCGCATCACCCTGCCCAGTGGCGACGAGCTCGTCAGCCTTCGCGTGGTGGTGGACCGTCCCGCGCGCAGGCACGCTGCCGGATCGGCACCCACGGTCGACACCATCGAGTGCTCGGTGTGGACCGCCGGACTCGCGCGACGCGTGGAGCGCTGGCAACCCGGGGACGTGGTCAGCCTGAGCGGCTGCCTCAGACGGCGGTTCTGGCGCACCCCCGCGGGTGCCCGGAGCCGCTACGACGTGGAGGTGGCCCAGGCCCGGCGCCTCCGCTGACCCGCGGGCGGGGCGACGTACCCTCGAGGGATGGAAGGCGAGCCGACCGGGGACGTCTACGACTGGTACCGACGCGGGTGCCGGCTGCTCGACGACGGCCATCCCATGGCAGCCGTGACACTCCTGGAACGCGTCGCGGACGCAGAGCCGCAGGCCCGCCACGTGCGGGAGACCCTCGGCCGCGCCCGGCTCGCGGCCCGGCAGTACGCCGCCGCCGAGGCGGACTTCAGCCAGCTGGTGCAGCAGCAGCCGGACGACGACTACGCCCACCTCGGGCTCGGTCTGGCTCTCGCCCGGCAGGGACGCTTCGCTGCCGCGGCCGAGCACCTGGCGCTGGCCGTCGCCATGCGTCCGGACCGGGACGACTACGTCGAGCAGCTGCGTCAGGTGCGGGCCACGCTGAAGGCACGGGCGTCGAGCCGCTAGCGTGAGACCGCCCGGGGCCTTCCGGGCAGGGCAACAGCGGGTGGACCAGGAGGAGCCGGCGTCGTGACCGAAGACAGGGCCGAGGTCCCCGAGAGCGTCGCAGAGCAGGACACGCCGGACGAGACCCCGCGCGTCGGTCCGCGAGCCGACGGCCAGTCCGAGCTCGACCTCGGGGTCGTGTCGACCGGCGCAGCGGACGTCGACGCCGCGCTCCGTCCACTCGAGGCGCTCACGGAGCGTCCGGTGAGCGAGCACGCCGAGGTCTACGAGCAGGTGCTCGAGTCACTGGCGTCGACGATGGCCGCCCCGGTGGAATCGGCGGGTACGCCGATCGCCGGGGGCGACGGCTGACCGCCGCGACGGTCGAGACCGCCCCCGATGGCCCGCCGACGGCTCGACGCCGAGCTGGTCCGTCGTGGCCTGGCGCGGTCCCGGCAGCACGCCGCCGACCTGGTGGAGGCCGGTGAGGTGACGGTCGGGGGCATCGCCGCTCGCAAGGTGGCCACGCAGGTCGACGAGGGCGCAGCGATCGTCGTGGTCGCCGCGGACGCCGAGCAGCCCTTCGCCTCCCGCGGCGCCACCAAGCTGCTGGGAGCGCTGGCCGCCTTCACGCGACACGGTCTCGTCGTGCGCGGACGACGCTGCCTGGACGCCGGCGCGAGCACGGGCGGGTTCACCGACGTCCTGCTGCGCGAGGGAGCCCGCGAGGTGGTCGCGGTGGACGTCGGGTACGGCCAGCTCGCATGGCGGCTGCAGCAGGATCCCCGCGTCCAGGTCCGTGACAGGACCAACGTCCGTGACCTCACGCTCGACCTGGTCGGAGGACCGGTCGATCTCGTGGTCGCCGACCTCTCCTTCATCTCGCTGCGGCTGGTGCTGCCGGCACTGGCCGGGGTGTGCGCACCCTCAGGCGACCTGCTGCTCATGGTCAAGCCGCAGTTCGAGGTCGGGCGTCAGCACCTCCCGGACGGTGGCGTGGTTCGCGACCCGAGGCTCCGGCGCGACGCGGTGCTTAGGATCGGGGCAGCGGCGGCCGAGCTGGGCTGGGGCGCGGCGGGCGTCACCGCCAGCCCGTTGCCCGGCCCTGCCGGCAACGTCGAGTACTTCCTCTGGCTGCGCCAGGGGAGCGGTCCGCTGGACGCCGCAGCGGTGCAACGAGCGATCGAGGAGGGTCCGACGTGAGCAGCGCCCGCCGCATCCTCCTGGTCACGCACACGGGTCGCGAGGGCGCCGCCGCCAGTGCGGCCCGGCTCGTCGAGCGCTGGCACGCGGCGGACATCGAGGTGGTGGCACCCGCTGAGGAGTCCGACGAGCTGGCTCTGCCGCACCTTGCGCGCTGGACGCCTGGTCAGCCGGTCGAGCTGGTGCTGGTGCTCGGCGGGGACGGCACGATCCTGCGCGGTGCCGAGCTGGCCCGCACCGGCGGCACCCCGCTGCTCGGCATCAACCTCGGGCGGGTCGGCTTCCTCGCCGAGGCCGAGGAGCACGACCTCGACCGGGTCGCCGCCCAGGTCGTGGCCCGCGACTACGTCGTGGAGCCACGAGCCACGGTCGAGGTCGCGATCGAGGTCGACGGTGAGGTCGTCGAACGGCACTGGGCCCTGAACGAGATCGCCGTCGAGAAGGCGGCCCGCGCCCGGATGATCGAGGTCGGGGTCGAGGTGGACGGCCTGCGGCTGTCTCGCTGGGGGTGCGACGGTGTGGTGTGTGCGACGCCGACCGGCTCGACCGCCTACGCCTTCTCCGCGGGAGGTCCGGTCGTGTGGCCGGAGGTCGATGCCCTGCTGGTGGTGCCGCTGTCCGCCCACGCGCTCTTCGCGCGACCACTGGTCATCGCCCCCACGTCGGTCATCCGGATCGACCTGCTGCCGATGAGCGCACCCGCGGTCCTGTCCGCGGACGGACGTCGCGGCACCGAGCTCGTGCCCGGCGCCTGCGTCGCTGTGCGCAGCAGTGCGGAGCCGGTGCTGCTGGCACGCCTCCACCAGACGCCCTTCACCGAGCGGCTGGTGGCGAAGTTCGCGCTGCCGGTCCAGGGCTGGACCGTGGAGCGAGGCCGCACTCGCCCGTACAGCGAGGCGGACGAGGCGACGGGGCGGGGCGACCGGGCGTGATCGAGTACCTGCGCCTGACGGGGCTCGGGGTCATCGACTCCGCTGAGCTGGAGCTAGGCCCTGGTCTGACGGTGCTGACCGGGGAGACGGGCGCCGGCAAGACGATGGTGGTGACCGGGCTCGGTCTGCTGCTCGGGGGGCGTGGGGGCGCCGACCTCGTCCGGTCCGGCGCTGCCGCCGCCCAGGTGACTGCCGCTGTCACGTGTCCTGCGGCGCTGGCTGACCGGGTGGGCGAGATCGGGGGCGCCGTCGACGACGGGTCCTTGACGTTGGTCCGGACCGTCCTCGCGGGCGGTCGGTCCCGTGCAGCTGCTGGCGGGGCGGCGGTCCCGGTCGGCACACTGGCCGAGCTGGGCGCCGCGGTGGCGGCCATCCACGGTCAGAGCGAGCAGGTCCACCTGGTGGCACCGGCCCGCCAGCGCGATCTGCTCGACCGCTACGGAGCGTTGCTGCCCGCCCGCGAGGCGGTGGCCTCCGAGCACGCCGAGCTGTCCCACCTGCGGCAGGAGTGGGAGCACCTCAAGAGCCACCGCCAGCAGCGGATGCAGGAGGCGGAGCTGCTCCGGGCCGGCCTGGCCGAGATCGCCGCGGTCGAGCCCCAACCCGGCGAGGACGTCGCCCTGCGGGCGGAGGAGGAGCGTCTGGCCCATGCGGTCGAACTGACCACCGCTGCGGGATCGGTGGCGGAACAGCTCTCCGACGACGAACGCTCGGCCCTGACCGACCTGTCGACCGCTCGCCGCACGCTCGAAGCGGTCGGCGCCCACGACGGCGTCCTCGCCGAGCTCGCGGGGCGCATCGGCGAGCTCGCTTACCTGCTGAACGACGTCGTCGGCGAGCTCCATGCGTACGCCTCCGAGGTGGAGGCCGACCCGGTCCGGCTCGCCGCGGTCCAGGAACGCCGGGCCGCGCTCACCGGTCTGCAGCGCAAGTACGGGCCCGAGCTCGCCGACGTCCTGCGCTGGGTCGAGGACGCCGATCGCCGCGTCGTGGACGTGGACGGCACCGATGGGCGCTTGGCCTCCCTGGGCGAGCAGATCACCGAGACCGAACGCCGGCTCGGTGAACGTGCGGGCGCCCTGTCCCGTGCGCGCCAGGAGTACGCCGACCGCCTTGCGGCCGCGGTCACCGCCGAGCTGGGTGCGCTGTCGATGCCGGACGCCGAGCTCGTGGTCGCGGTGGGGCAACGTGAGGTCGACGACGGGGATGTCGCCGGCCTCACCCTGCCGGACGGTCGTCGGGTGCAGAGCGGCCCGAGCGGCGTGGACGAGGTCAGCTTCCAGCTCAAGCCGCACTCCGGGTCGAGCCCCTTGCCGCTGCAGAAGGGGGCCAGCGGCGGCGAGCTCTCGCGGGTGATGCTGGCGCTCGAGGTCGTGCTGGCCGACGCCGACCCGGTGCCCACCCTGGTCTTCGACGAGGTCGATGCCGGGGTCGGAGGAGCGGCCGCGGTCGAGGTGGGGCGACGTCTCGCGCGGCTGGCCCACAGCCGTCAGGTGCTGGTGGTGACCCACCTGCCCCAGGTCGCCGCGTTCGCCGACCGTCACTGGGTGGTGAGCAAGGCCACCTCCGGCGAGGTCACGGCCAGCGACGTGCACCTGCTCGACGACGCCGGCCGGGTCCGTGAGCTGACCCGCATGCTCGCCGGTCTCGCCGACTCGAGCACCGGACAGGCACATGCCGAGGAGCTGCTCGAGGTCGCCCGGACGTCCCGCTGACCCGTCCGTGCCGGCATCGGTTGGTCCATCTGGGTGGATGCCCCTCGACTACGCCCACGGCGTCCACCGCCGGGCCCGCATCATGCTGGGGTCGGGGTCGAGTGGCCCGGACGGACCGAGGGGGGTCTTCCGTGGGGCGACCATGCCGGCGCGCACTGACGGCGCGTCGTCGTGCCCTCCTGGTGGTCGCCCTGTCGCTGCCCGGGGTGTTGGGCCTGCTTCCGGCCACCACTGCCGCTGCCGGCCAGGGGGACACGACGCCGCCGGCGGCCTTCGACGTCGTCCCCGACGGCGAGTTCCAGACGGGGTGGTCGGTGCTGTCGCCGTACAGCAATGTCTACGTCACGTGGCAGGTCACGACCGACGAGACCAGCGCGGTGACCTACCGCATCCGCGTCGACGGCGAGGTCGTCCGCCAGCTCACCGATGTGGCCGGGAGCACAGTGACCAAGCGGATCGACGTGCCGGACGGCCAGCATGTCGTGACCGTTGCGGCGTACGACCAAGCGGGCAACGAGCGGCTGGCGACGCACGCGTTGGACGTCGTCGTCGACACCGTCGCGCCTGTGTTCACCTCCGGTCCGCGGCTGTTGCTGCGCACCGGACGCGTCACTGACGCCGGATACCCGCTCCGGTTCACGTGGTCCGGCAAGGACGAGGGAACCGGTCTGGCGCTGGGTCGCATCGGACCCAACGCGACCTGCTGCTACTCGTTCGACCCGACACTGGACCAGTACGACTTCACCGTCCGACCCCGGTCGTCGACCGCATGGCGCATCTGGTTGTACGACGGTGTCGGGCGAGTGACCCGCGTGGGTCGGGACGGGTACGTGGCTCCGGTGGACTGGTCGGAGACGCGCCGCTCGTCAGGCTGGTCCGTCGTCCCGGCCCCGGGCGTCCTGGGTGGCTCGGAGTGGGTGAGTCGCACAGCAGGCGACCGCTTCAGTGCCACGGTCAAGGGACGGTCAGTGGCCTGGGTCGCGACCACCGGGCCGCGCAAGGGGTCGGCGAAGGTGCTCATGGACGGCGTCGTCGTCGCCACCGTCGACCTCCACTCGCCGCAGCGGAGACCGGCCCGGGTGGTGTGGACGGCACCGGTGACCAGGGCCGAGGCGACCCGGGTGACCGTGGTGAATCGGTCCTCGGACCGGCGCTCACAGGTCGGTGTGGACGCCCTCCTGCTGCAACGCTGACCGTTCCGGACCGCACGCTCTGGCAGGATGACCGGTATGCGTCTGCCCCTGCTCCGCCGCTCCAGCCAGGCCCTCGGGCCTGAGCCGGCGGGCTCGGTCCGCATGGACAAGCGCACCAAGAACCTGACGAAACGGCTGCGTCCGGGGGACGTCGCGGTGATCGACCACCTCGACATCGACCGCGTGGCGGCCGAGGGCCTCGTGGCGTGCCGGCCGGCGGCAGTGGTGAACGCCTCGTCGAGCATCAGTGGTCGTTACCCCAACCTGGGTCCGGGGATCCTCGTGGACGCCGGGGTCCCGTTGCTGGACGCGGTCGGCCCCGAGGTCTTCGGCCGGATCCACGAAGGTGACCACGTGGTGCTGGACGGTGACGTCCTGCTCAGGGACGGCGCGGTCGTCGCCAAGGGACTGCTGCTGGACACCGCCGCCGTCGAGGACGCGATGGAGGAGGCGCGGGCCGGGCTGTCGGTGCAGCTCGAGGCGTTCGCCAGCAACACCATGGAGTACCTGCGCCAGGAGCGCGACCTGCTCATCGATGGCGTCGGCGTGCCCGACATCAGCACCCCGATCGATGGCCGGCACGTGCTGATCGTGGTGCGGGGCTACTCGTACAAGGAGGACCTGCAGACCCTTCGCCCCTACATCCGCGAGTACCGGCCGGTGCTGATCGGCGTGGACGGCGGCGCCGACGCGCTGCTGGAGATGGGGTACCGCCCGGACCTGATCGTGGGCGACATGGACTCGGTCTCGGACGAGGCGCTGAGTGCCGGCGCAGAGGTGGTGGTGCACGCCTACCGGGACGGTCGGGCACCGGGTCTGGAGCGGGTCGAGGCGCTGGGTGTCGACCCGGTGGTGTTCCCCGCCACCGGGACGAGTGAGGATGTCGCGATGCTGCTCGCCGACGACAAGGGGGCGAGCCTGATCGTGGCGGTGGGCACGCACGTGACGCTCGTGGAGTTCCTCGACAAGGGTCGGGCGGGCATGGCCAGCACCTTCCTGACCCGGCTGCGGGTCGGCGGCAAGCTGGTCGACGCCAAAGGCGTGAGCCGCCTCTACCGGAGCCGTATCTCCACCTGGCAGCTGGTGCTGCTCGTCTCGTCCGGCCTGGCCGCCATGGTCGCGGCGCTGGTCTCGACGGCGGCCGGGCGTAGCCTCTTCGACCTGCTCGAGTCGTGGTGGCACGACCTCGTCTTCTGGGCCACCGGGTGAACGCGTTCGCCCTCCCCACACCTGGCCCGACCGTCCGTGGAAGGACCGCACCGTGATCGACTTCCGCTACCACGTCGTGTCGATCGTCGGGATCTTCCTGGCCCTCGCGGTCGGCATCGTGCTGGGGTCCGGACCGCTGAAGGACGACATCAGCGGTTTCCTCGAGGCGCGCACCGAGCAGCTGGCGCAGGAGAAGGTCGACCTGCAGGACGAGGTGTCGGCGCTCCGTGGGGACCTCGAGGCCAACGAGGAGCTCGCGCAGCTGACGCAACCGGTGCTCACCGAGGACCTGCTCAACGACCACGTCGCCACCATCATCGTGCTGCCGGGCGCCTCGGGAGACCAGGTCGATGCGGTCGAGCAGGCCATCGACGGTGCCGGAGCGAGTGTGGGGGAACGGGTCACCCTCGAGGACGCCTGGAGCGACCCCGAGCAGAGCGACGTGCTCGGACGCGTGGCGGAGGGACTCGCCCGCGGGGGCGGGGACCAGGACCCGTACACGCTGGCCAGCCGCGTGCTCGCCGAGGCCCTGCTGACGCCGGGCGGACGGTTCGTGGGGGAGCCGTACGTCGACTCGATCTCGGTGCTCGCCGCGTTGGAGCAGGAGGAGTTCCTCTCCGCCGACGAGGACGAGGTGATCCGTGGCGACATCGCCGTCGTCGTCGGATCCGATCGTCAGGTGGTCGACGGTGACCTGACGCTGGTCCCGCTGCTGGCAGCGCTCGACGACGTCGGCCTCGGCACCGTGCTGGCGGCCCCTGTCGGCAGCGATCGCCCAGGAGGGGCGGTGGGGGTGCTGAGGGGGTCCGACGTCGATGGTCTGGTCTCCAGCGTGGACCGGCTCGAAACCGTGTCCGGTGTGACCGTCACCGTGCTGGCCCTCGCCGAGCAGCTCTCCGGCGGGGTGGGTCACTACGGCACCGGAGCGGACGTCGACGGGCCGGCCCCCGACCCGCTGCCTCGAGGCTGAGGTGGGTCTCCTGGGGCGGGCCGTAGGGGCCGTCGTCGGGGCAACGGTGGCGCGCGGTGTCCACCGGGCGCTTCTGGACGGAGGGCAGGCCGACCGGTGGGCGCGCACGAACCACCGGGGCGAGCCGGTCACCCTCGCCGAAGGTCCGGCGGCTGCGGCCGGGGCCGTCGTAGGACTGCTGGTGACACCGGACCTGCCGGCGACGACGCGCGCAGCCGCGACGCTGGCGGTCGGGGGAGCGGCCGCGCTCGGCGCCTGGGACGACCTCGTCGGGGCGACCGACGTCAAGGGACTGCGGGGACACCTCGGAGCGCTCCGCGAGGGCGAGGTGACCACCGGAGCGCTCAAGCTCGGCGGGCTGGGGGCCCTGGGGGTCGTGACCGGCGCCCTCGCGCGGCGGGGGAGGGGCGGGGTGGTGGACGCGGTTCTCGCAGGTGCTCTCGTGGCCGGCGGCGCCAACCTCGCCAACCTGTTCGACCTGCGTCCCGGTCGCGCCGCCAAGGTCTACCTCGCGGCGTCGGCTCCTGCACTGCTGTCACGCGGAGAGCCCGGTGCCGTCCTCGCCGGTCCCACCGGAGCCGTCACGTCCCTCCTGCCGGAGGACCTCGGCGAGCGCGCGATGCTGGGCGACACCGGGGCCAATGCGTTGGGCGCGGCGTGGGGGGTCTCGGCGGCGTCCGCACTGGGCCGACGCGGTCTGCTCGCGGCCACCATCGCCGTCGTCGCCCTCACGCTCGCCAGCGAGAAGATCAGCTTCTCGAGGGTGATCGAGTCGACGCCGGCCCTGCGCACCCTCGACGCGCTCGGCCGCCGTCCGGCGCCATGAGCAGCGGAGCGCCAAGCGGAAGCAGGGGCGAGGACACGCCTCATCCGCACGGCGCGCAGCCGGAGTGGGTGACCGCCGCACTGCTCATCGCGGGCGTGACCGTCGTCGCCCGGGTGATCGGCTTCGTCCGCTACCTCGTTCTCGCTCGGACGGTGGGGACGACATGCCTGGGCGACGTCTACGCCACCGCAAACGCCGTGCCGAACATCGTCTACGAGCTCGTGGTGGGTGGCGCACTGGTGGCGTTGGTCGTTCCGTTGGTCGCGGGTGCGCGTGCCTCTGATCCCGACAAGGTGCGCGCCGTGGTCGCGGCCCTCCATGGGTGGTCGCTGCTCCTGCTCGTTCCCGTGACGGCGGTGATCTACCTCGCTTCCGGGTGGGTGATCGAGCTGCTCCTCGGATCGACCAGCGCCTGCGGCAGCGCGGCGGACCAGACATCGGTCGAGATGCTCTGGGTCTTCCTGCTGCAGATCCCTGTGTACGGCGCCACCGTCATCGCGCAGGGCGCGCTGCAGTCGCACCACCGATTCCTGGCTCCGGCTGTAGCGCCGGCCGTCTCGAGCGTCCTGATGATCGCCAGCTATGGGGCCTACGCGGTACTCGCAGGCGACCACCGCGGATCACTGGAGGATCTGACGACGGCGGAGTTCTGGATCCTGGCCGGTGGCACCACCGCTGCCGTGTTCGCCCTGCTCGTGGTGCAGATACCGGCGCTTCGCCGCGCAGACCTCGTCGTGTGGCCCTCGTTGCGTTTTCCGGAGGGTCGTTCCCGGCAGGCGCTCACGCTCGCGTGGAGCGGTGCGGTGGTCGTGGGTTCCCAGTGGGTGGCCTACGCGCTGGCCATCCGGTGGAGCAACGTCTACGGCGGTGAAGGCAGCGCGTTGGTCTTCGTGCTGGCGTGGACGGTCTTTCTCCTGCCGTGGGCGGTGCTGGCGTTCCCGATCGCGACCGCCACCTTTCCTCGGCTCTCGTCCCTCTATGCCCGCGGGGACCGGGACGAAGTGACGGAGACCATCGCGCTCAGTCTGCGGACGATCATTGCGGCTTCTGCGGTGGGCGCAGCCGGCCTTGCGGCTGCCGGGCAGCCACTGGCGGTGTTGATGGTCCAGGGTGCTCCCGGTACCGATGCCGTGCCGATGTTGGCCGGAATGCTGGTGGCGCTGGCACCGGGCGTGATCGCGTACGGAGCACATGGCCATCTCGTCCGCGTGCTGGCCGCAGGACATCGTTCGCCGAGCGCTGCCGCCGGCACGGTGGTCGGCTGGGCGGTTGCGCTTGTGGCTGCCGGAACGGGTGTGCGCGCAGCCGAGGGAGCGACAGAGGTGGCGCGAGCCATCGGTATCGGGTTCAGCGTCGGGGTGACGGTCGCCGCGCTCCTTCTCGCTGTCCTGGTCAGGCTGCGGGACGGTCGTCGCGCCCTCCGCGGGGTTCTCCGCATGACGGTGGCCGTCAGCATGACCGCGCTTGTCGTCGGATGGCTCGGCCATCTCGCCATCCCCTCGACCGGTTCGGTCGGTGCAGCGCTGCTCCAGCTGCTGGGTATCGGCGTGGTCTCGCTGGCCGCCGTCGGTGGTGTGGCCCTACTGGTCGATCCACAGTCGGCTCGAGGGCTCGTGCGGCTGCGGTCGCGGGCGGGGCTCGACGAGGGATGAACCGTGTGGCCGTGTGCACGACCGGCGTGCTCGACCGGCGTCTCACCTAGGGGGCGACACCGTGGAAGGATCGCCGCGTGGACACACCGCACGTCGACCGTGAGAACTCCGTCACGGGTACTCGGGCTGCAGTCGTCATCCCGGCCTATCAGGAGAGCCAGAGGATCGCCGCGACCGTCCGGGCTGCTCTCTCCGTGCCCGCGGTGGACCTGGTCGTCGTGGTGGATGACGGGTCCAGCGACGAAACTGCTGAGATCGCGGAGGGGGCCGGAGCACACGTGGTCTCATCGCCGACGAACGAGGGAAAGGCGGCCGCGATGGAGCGCGGGGCCGACGCCGTGCTGCAGCTGGAGATGGCAGCTGGGGCGGGACGCCGACCCCTGCTGTTCCTGGACGCGGATCTCGAAGCCAGCGCCGCACGCGCAGAGCCGCTGATCCGTTCTGTGGTGTCCGGTGACGCTGACATGGCGATCGCGCAGCTGCCACCGCAGCCTGGCGGCGGGCACGGATTCGTGGTGAATCTCGCCCGCCAGGGTGTTCGCGACGCCACGGGATGGGCACCGACGCAGCCTCTGTCGGGCCAACGGGCGCTCACCCGCGATGCGTTCGAGGCCGGTCGACCGCTCGCACCCGGCTTCGGTGTCGAGGTCGGGCTGACGATCGACCTGCTGCGCGCAGGGTTCGTGGTCAAGGAGGTGCCGGTCGACCTGCGCCATCGCGTCACCGGACGAGGCTGGCGAGCCCAGCGCCACCGCGCACGGCAGTTCTGGGCGGTGTGGCGCGCCCTACGGGCACGGGGAGTGGGCCCGCTGCTCCCGATCCCGCCCAAGCCTTCAGTGACTCCGTAGTCGGCCCTCGCCTCATCCGCCGGAACGGGGGCCGACGCACAAAACCTGCCGCGCGTCACCGCAGAACCTGAACAGGTCGGCTGATAGCCTGGTCTCCCGTGGATCGGTGCTCAAGGCCGAGCCCGCACAACATCGGGAACGACCACGGGAGCCCTCCTTGGCTGGTGCGCAGTCGACCAAGCACATCTTCGTCACCGGCGGTGTCGCATCCAGCCTGGGCAAAGGCCTGACGGCGTCCAGCCTCGGCAACCTGCTCAAGGCGCGCGGGCTGCGCGTCACCATGCAGAAGCTCGATCCCTACCTCAACGTCGATCCGGGCACGATGAACCCGTTCCAGCACGGCGAGGTCTTCGTCACCGATGACGGGACGGAGACGGATCTCGACATCGGCCACTATGAACGGTTCCTCGACCGTGAGCTGGCCGGATCGGCCAACGTCACGACCGGCCAGGTGTACTCCGCGGTCATCGCCAAGGAGCGGCGCGGCGAATACCTCGGCGACACCGTCCAGGTCATCCCGCACATCACCAACGAGATCAAGGCACGGATCCGGCGCATGGCCGGAAGCGACGTGGACGTCGTCATCACCGAGGTCGGGGGCACCGTCGGCGACATCGAGTCCCTTCCCTTCCTCGAGGCCATCCGCCAGGTGCGGCACGAGGTGGGGCGCGACAACACCTTCGTGGTGCACGTGTCCCTGCTGCCGTACATCGGGCCTTCCGGTGAGCTGAAGACCAAGCCCACCCAGCACTCGGTCGCCGCTCTCCGCAACATCGGTATCCAGCCCGACGCCATCGTGCTCCGCGCCGACCGTCCGGTTCCCACCTCGATCAAGCGCAAGGTCGGGCTGATGTGTGACGTCGACGACGAGGCGGTCGTCGCCGCCGTCGATGCGCCGAGCATCTACGACATCCCGAAGGTGCTGCACAGCGAAGGCCTCGACGCCTACGTCGTGCGCCGTCTGGGGCTGCCCTTCCGTGACGTCGACTGGACCGACTGGGACGACCTGCTCCGTCGGGTCCACCACCCAGCTCACGAGGTCACCATCGCTCTCGTGGGCAAGTACATCGACCTGCCCGACGCGTACCTGTCGGTCAGTGAGGCGTTGCGAGCGGGTGGCTTCGCCAACGACGCGCGCGTCACCCTGCGATGGGTGACCTCCGACGACTGCGCGACCACCGATGACGCCGCACGTCAGCTGAGCGGGGTCGACGCCGTGTGCGTGCCCGGCGGGTTCGGCGTCCGAGGCATCGAGGGCAAGCTGGGCGCCCTGCGTCATGCGCGTGAGCACCAGATCCCCACGCTCGGCCTGTGTCTCGGGCTGCAGTGCATGGTCATCGAGTACGCGCGACACGTCGTGGGCCTCACCGACGCGAACTCGATGGAGTTCGACGACTCGACGCCCTACCCGGTGATCGCCACCATGGCCGACCAGCGCGACGTGGTCGCGGGCGAGCGAGACATGGGGGGCACCATGCGGCTCGGCCTGTACCCGGCCAAGCTGGCCGACGACTCGATCGTGCGCGAGGTGTACGGCGAGCCGTACGTCGAGGAGCGCCACCGCCACCGGTTCGAGGTGAACAACGACTACCGCGACCGGCTCGAGGCCGCGGGCCTGCGGATCAGCGGGACGTCACCGGACGGCCGGCTCGTCGAGTTCGTCGAGCTGCCCCGCGAGGTGCACCCCTACTACGTGGCGACGCAGGCGCACCCGGAGTTCCGGTCGCGACCGACGCGCGCCCATCCGCTGTTCGCCGGTCTGGTGGCGGCTGCGCTCGCGCGCAAGCCGGAGCAGGTCGAGCTGCCCGACGTCGCGGCGGCCCTGACCGCCGAAGACACCGCACCCACCACGTGAGCGAAGACGCCGGCACCTCCGAGCACGCACAGCTCGCCGACGCCCCGCTCACCGATGTTGGGCAGCCGAGGCCGGTCCACGGGCGACGCCAGCGGTTCGCAGGGGCCAAGTGGGACGTCGTCACCGACCGCGTGGAGCTGGACGCCGACACCGTCGTCGACCGGGATGTCGTCCTGCACCCCGGAGCCGTGGGCATCGTCGCCCTCGACGACCTCGACCGCGTCGTCCTGGTGCGTCAGTACCGCCACCCCGTCGCCTCCCTGCTGTGGGAGATCCCGGCGGGACTGCTCGACGATCCGGGCGAGTCCCCGTGGCAGACCGCGGTCCGGGAGCTGGTCGAGGAGGCCGGTCTGCGGGCGGAGCGCTGGGACACGGTCCTGGACCTCTACTCCTCACCGGGCATGAGCAGCGAGACGCTGCGTGTTTTCCTGGCACGGGGCCTGTCCGTAGTGCCCGAAGCGGAGCGACCGGCGCCCAAGGACGAGGAGCGGGACATGGTGGTCACCAGGGTCGCGCTCGATGCCGTGGTGGAGCAGATCGGACGCGGTCGGCTGCACAACGCCCTCGCCGTGGCGGGCATCCTGGCGGCCGAGCAGGCGCGTCAGCGCGGCTGGCGTGGCCTTCGTCCGCCCGACGATCCCTGGCCCGGACCTGACTGGGGCCTCTCCTAGACCTCAGATAGACTCCGTGCGCCCCTCGCCCCGAGGGGGTGCGGCTGGCGAGCTGCTCTCGATTCACAAAGGACATTGCTGTGAAGGTCGGCATCCCTCGCGAGGTCAAGAACCACGAGTACCGGGTGGCCATCACTCCGGCCGGTGTGCACGAGCTCACCCGCCACGGTCACGACGTCTACCTCGAGACCGACGCCGGCGTCGGCTCCTCCATCTCCAACGACGAGTATGTCGCGGCCGGGGCCACCATCCTGCCGACCGCCGACGACGTCTGGCAGACCGGCGACCTCATCCTCAAGGTCAAGGAGCCCATCGCTGAGGAGTACCACCGGATGCGCAAGGAGCAGGTGCTCTTCACCTACCTGCACCTCGCGGCGTCCAAGGAGTGCACGGACGCGCTGCTGGCGTCGGGCACCACGGCGATCGCCTACGAGACCGTCGAGCTGCCCGACCGTTCGTTGCCGCTGCTCGCGCCGATGTCCGAGGTCGCCGGCCGGATGGCACCGCAGGTGGGCGCCGCCACGCTGCAGCGCGCCAACGGCGGGCGGGGCACGCTGCTCGGCGGTGTGCCTGGGGTCAAGGCCAGCAAGGTGGTCGTCCTCGGGGGCGGGGTCTCCGGTCTGAATGCCGCGCAGATCGCGGTCGGCATGGGGGCTCACGTCACGATCCTCGACATCAACGCCAAGCGTCTCGCCGAGATCGACCGGATCTACCGGGGACGCCTGCAGACGCTGATGTCGAGCTCGTACGCGATCGAGCAGGACGTCATCGAGGCCGACCTCGTCATCGGCGCGGTGCTCATCCCTGGTGCCAAGGCACCCAAGCTGGTCACCAACGAGCTCGTGGCGCGCATGAAGCCCGGCGCCGTGCTCGTCGACATCGCCATCGACCAGGGCGGCTGCTTCGAGGGCTCCCGCCCGACCACGCACGCAGACCCGACCTTCAAGGTGCACGACACGGTCTTCTACTGCGTGGCCAACATGCCGGGCGCCGTCCCGCACACCTCGACGTACGCCCTCACCAACGTCACGCTGCCGTACGCCGTGCAGCTGGCCAACCTCGGGTGGCGTGAGGCGCTCAAGGGCAACGCCGCCCTGCGCCCGGGACTGAACACCCACGAGGGACAGATCACCTACGAGGCCGTGGCCGAGGCGTTCGGGCTGCCGACCGTCGCGGTCGACGAGCTCCTCGTCTGAGCCTGCTCTCACGAAGCCCCCGCCGCGGCGGGGGCTTCGTCCTTTCGGGGGTGGCGCAGTCTAGGGTCGCCGCATGCCCAGCACCGCCGGAGCTCCGCAGTCGGAGCCAGGTGAGCGGCCCGCCGACGGCGACACGCCGGTGTCGGTGGCGGTCCGCCAGTACCTCGACCACCTGACCTTCGAGCGAGGTCTGGCCCGCAACTCGATGACGTCCTACCGGCGTGACCTGGCGCGCTACCTCACCTTCCTGCGCGAGGTCGGGGTCCATGCACCGGACGAGGTCACCGAGGGGCACGTGCTCGCCTTCCTCGGCCGGCTGCGCGAGGGCGACGTGGAGCATCCACCGCTCGCGGCCTCCTCAGCAGCCCGCACCGTGGTGGCCGTCCGCGGGTTCCACCGGTTCGCGGCGTTGGAGGGGCTGACTCCCACGGACCCGGCGGCGGACGTCCGGCCCCCGGCGCCACCCCGGCGGCTGCCGAAGGCGCTGCGGTACGACCAGGTCGAGGCCCTGCTCGCGGCCGCCGGCGAGGGCCGGACTCCCAAGGAGCTGAGGGACCGGGCGCTGCTGGAGCTGCTCTACGGCACGGGTGCGCGGATCTCGGAGGTGGTGGGCCTCGACGTCGACGATCTCGACCGGGAGTCGGCGGTCCTGCGGCTGGCCGGGAAGGGGGGCAAGGAGCGGGTGGTCCCCGTCGGCCGGTACGCGACCGAGGCGCTCGAGGCCTATCTGGTCCGTGGACGCCCACCCCTGGCCGAGCGTGGTTCCGGGGTCCCCGCTCTGTTCCTCAACAGCAGGGGCGGTCGGCTGAGCCGGCAGAGCGCCTGGACCGTGCTCCGGGCGGCCGCCGAGCACGCCGGCATCACCGAGGACGTCTCGCCCCACACCCTCCGCCACAGCTTCGCGACCCACCTGCTCGACGGCGGAGCCGACGTGCGCGTGGTGCAAGAGCTGCTCGGCCACGCCTCCGTGACGACCACGCAGATCTACACGCTGGTCACGGTGGACAAGCTGCGCGAGGTCTACGCCGCGGCCCATCCACGGGCCAGAGGCTGACCGGCAGCACCCACCCGGAGTCGACCAGGGTTGCCACCCACGGTCACCGCCGCCTAGGCTGCGAACGGTTTGTCGTGAAGTCTGCCGAGAGGTTTAGAGATTCGTGGTTAAGTCGACAAATACCCCCGATGCCGCAGAGGTCCCACCGGACGTCGCCGACGACGGCATCTCCGCAGGTCAGGTGGGTGCCCTGGGCCCCACGCAGCGCCCCTTGCCGGTCTTTCCGGTGCCCGAACCGCTCGTCGAGCACGGTCCGGCGCGGATCATCGCCATGTGCAACCAGAAGGGCGGCGTCGGGAAGACCACCACGACCATCAACCTGGGCGCTGCTCTGGCCGAGTTCGGGCGCCGGGTGCTGCTCGTCGACTTCGACCCCCAGGGGGCGCTGTCGGTCGGGCTCGGGGTGAACCCGCACGAGCTCGACCGCACGGTCTACAACCTGCTGATGGACCGCGGGGTCGAGGCGGAGGACATCCTGCTGAAGACCAACACGGCCGGCATGGACCTGCTGCCGAGCAACATCGACCTGTCAGCCGCCGAGGTGCAGCTGGTCGGTGAGGTCGCGCGGGAGCAGACCCTCGGGCGCGGGCTGGCCACCATCGCCGACGACTACGACTACGTCCTCATCGACTGTCAGCCCTCGCTGGGCCTCTTGACGGTGAACGCACTGACGGCCGCGCACGGGGTGATCATCCCGCTGGAGTGCGAGTTCTTCGCCCTCCGAGGGGTCGCTCTGCTGATGGACACCATCTCAAAGGTGACCGAAAGGCTTAACCCTCAACTAGAGCTTGATGGCATTCTCGCCACCATGTACGACAGCCGCACGACTCACGGCCGCGAGGTGCTCACCCGGGTGGTGGAGGCGTTCGGCGACCGGGTGTACCACACGGTGATCAACCGGACCGTCCGGTTCCCGGAGACGACGGTGGCGGGGGAGCCCATCACCAGCTACGCGTCGAAGTCGCCAGGAGCCGCCGCCTATCGTCAGCTGGCGCAGGAGGTGCTCGCCCGATGAGTCGCCGCGCCGCCCTCCCAGGGGCTTCCGAGCTCTTCCGCACCACCTCGTCGGCGTCCGCTCTCGCCGAGGCGGTCGAGACCAGCCCTCCACAGCCCCGATCCCCAGATGGGGAAACAGTCTCTACCTCACCTAAAGATCGAGAGATCGCACCCCCTGCCTCGCGCGCGCAGCGGGGAGCGGGCCGTCCGTCGGGCCGCCAGCGGCACGACGAGAAGATCACCGTCTACCTGTCGTCGGACGAGCTGGTCGCGCTCGACGAGGCCAAGTCGACCCTCTACCGCGACCTGGGCCTGAAGGTGGACCGCGGCCGGATCGTGCGTGAGGCGGTGGCCGTGGTCGTCGCCGACCTCGCGGCCAAGGGCGAGGCGAGCATCGTGGCCCGTCGGCTGCGCGAGGGCTGACCCGGCTGCCCCGCCGGTCGCCCGGCGGGCAGGCGCCTGGGCTACGGTTCCGCCGTGACCTCGACCACGACCGAGCCTGCGGTGCCCGATGCATCGCAGGAGTCCGGGGCTGCGGCGTTCCACGTCCACCTGCCGGTCTTCGAGGGGCCGTTCGACCTGCTGCTGGGGCTGATCGCCAAGCACAAGCTGGACGTCACCGAGGTGGCCCTCGGCGTCGTGACCGACGAGTTCATCGCCCACATCAAGGCGGCCGGCGACGCCTGGGACCTCGAGCAGACCACGCACTTCCTGGTCGTCGCGGCCACCCTGCTGGACCTCAAGACCGCCCGCCTGCTGCCCTCGGCGGAGGTCGAGGACGAGGACGACCTCGCCCTCCTGGAGGCGCGCGACCTGCTCTTCGCGCGGCTGCTGCAGTACCGCGCCTACAAGACGGTGGCCGCCGAGCTGGCCTCGATCATGGCGCACGCGGGTCGGAGCTACCCGCGTGCAGTGGGCCTGGAACCGGAGTTCGCCTCGCTGCTGCCGGAGGTGCTGATCGGGGTGGGTCCGGACGGCTTCGCCGCGCTGGCGGCCAAGGCGCTCACGCCCAAGCCGGTGCCCGAGGTGTCGCTCGGCCACGTGCACGCGCCGGCGGTGAGCGTCAAGGAGCAGGCGACCCTGCTCGTGAGCCGCCTGCGGCGCAGCCGGACCGCCACTTTCCGTGCCCTGGTGGGGGATGCCGGCGACACGACGACGGTGATCGCCCGTTTCCTGGCGCTGCTGGAGCTCTTCCGTGAGGGTGCCGTGGCCTTCGACCAGGTCCAGCCGCTGGCGGAGCTGACCGTCCGGTGGACGGGCGCGGACGAGGGCGACCTCGACCTCCACGACGAGTTCGACGAAGACGATGCCCGCGACCTGCCGTCGGTCCCGCCGGCCGGAGAGGACACCCGTGAGTGACGTGACCGAGGACCTGCCACCTGACGAGGCGCTCGACACCGACCCTTCTGCTGAGACCGAGCAGGCTGCCGAGGAGCTGGCGTTGGCCCCGGCCCTGGAGGCCATCCTGATGGTGGTGGACGAGCCCGTGGCCCCGGTCACGCTGGCGCAGGTGCTGCAACGCCCCGAGGCCGAGGTCGCAGCGGCCTGCGTGCAGCTCGCGGGGGAGTACGCCGAGCAGGGGCGCGGGTTCGTGCTGCGTGAGGTGGCAGGCGGCTGGCGCTACTACAGCAGCCCGGCATACGCCACGGCGGTCGAACGGTTCGTCCTCGACGGCCAGCACGCCCGACTGACTCAGGCCGCCCTGGAGACCCTGGCCGTGGTGGCCTACCGCCAGCCCGTCTCCCGGGCCCGCATCTCGGCGGTGCGGGGCGTCAACGTGGACGCGGTGATGCGGACACTCCTGGCGCGGGGCCTGGTCGAGGAGTGTGGGACGGACGGAGAAACCGGCGCCCACCTCTACCGGACCACCAGCTACTTCCTCGAGCGACTCGGGCTCGCCTCCGTCGACGAGCTACCAGAGATCGCGCCCTATCTCCCCGATCTTGAGACGCTTGAAGCCGAATTATGACTAACCCTCAATCAAAGCCTGAGGGTATTCGCCTCCAGAAAGTCCTGGCGGCCGCTGGTATCGCCAGCCGTCGGGCCGCTGAGGAGCTGATCGCGTCCGGTCGGGTCTCGGTGGACGGCACGGTCGTCCGGACGCAGGGGATGCGGGTGGATCCGACCCGTGCGGTGGTCCGGGTGGACGGAGAGCGCATCCCCACGGCTCCCGGCGTCGTGTACCTGGCGCTGAACAAGCCCTTGGGGACCGTCAGCACCATGCAGGACCCCGAGGGGCGCCCGTGCGTGGGGGACATGGTGGCCGACCGTCCGGAACGGCTCTTCCACGTCGGACGGCTGGACATCGACACCGAGGGGCTGCTCCTGGTGACCAACGACGGGGAGGCGGCCCACCGGCTGGCCCACCCGTCCTTCGAGGTGCCCAAGGTCTACCGGGCGGTCGTCTCCGGGCCGGTCGCCAAGGACGTCGGCCGTCGCCTGCGGGCAGGGGTGGAGCTCGAGGACGGACCGGCCGCGGTGGATGCCTTCCGGCTGGTCGCCCAGTCCGGTGGCGAGGCCCAGGTGGAGGTCACCGTGCACCTGGGCCGCACCCGGATCGTGCGCCGGCTGCTCGACGAGGTGGGACTCCCGGTGAGACGCCTCGTGCGGCTGCAGTTCGGCCCCATCCGCCTCGGTCGACTCCGGCCCGGAGGGGTCCGACTGCTCACCCGTCATGAGCAGGGTGAGCTGATGGACCTTCTCGACTTGTCGGTTAGTCGGTAAATAGTGAGGCGAGGCGCTGGCATGGCGCCGCCATCGGCTTGTCGACAAGTCGGAGGGGCAGACCGATCTGCTGCCCGTGAATCGCCCAGCCGGGCGATGCGGTCCTGACCTGCAGGGAGAGTCCCCACGAAACGCCGCATGTCGACAAGTCGGTGGGGGATCCGGACCCCCTGGAGTCCGTGCGCGGAGGGGATTCTCCGAAAGGAACTTTGTCGACTTGGCGAGACACGAAGTCGACATGACGATGTGGCGTGTTCTCTGCTCATCGAGGGGCCGATAGGGTGACGCCGTGATCAGAGCACTCCGCGGAGCCACCCAGCTGCGGGCCGACGACGCCACCGAGATGGCCGACGCCGTGGTCGAGCTGATGGGGGAGCTGCTAGCCCGGAACGACCTGACCACGGACGACCTGATCAGTGTGATCTTCACGAGCACGCCCGACCTCCGGAGCGCCTTCCCGGCCGCCGCGGCCCGCACGCTGGGGATCGGTGACGTGCCCCTGATCTGTGCCCAGGAGCTCGACGTGGTCGGTGCCCTCCCGCGCGTCGTGCGGGTCATGGCCCACGCTGCCTTGGACCGCCCCCGGGGCGAGATCGTGCACGTCTACCTGAGGGGCGCCGAGGTGCTGCGACAGGATCTCGCGCAATGAGCCGGTCTGAGGAGGCTGTGCTCCAGATCGTGGGGGCCGGCCTTCTGGGGACCTCGGTGGGTCTCGCCCTCTCGGACCGTCCCTGGCAGGTGTGGATCCACGACACCGATCCCCGCGCGGAACGTGTCGCGGCCGACCTGGGAGCAGGGAAGGCGGGCTGGTGTGAGGACGCCCCTGAGCTCATCCTGCTGGCCGTGCCACCCTCTGCGGTGGGACTGGTCATGGAGGAGTGCATCCGTCTGTATCCTTCGGCGACGGTTAGTGATGTTTCGAGCATCAAGTATGACCCTCAACTGGAGGCGCAGAGATTAGGGGTTTCCGAGCGCTTTGTCGGGGGTCATCCGATGGCGGGGCGGGAACGCAGCGGGGCGACGGCGGCTCGAGCCGACCTCTTCGAGGCCCGGCCGTGGGCGGTGTGCGCGGCGAGCAGCGTCCCGGACCATCGGGTGGCTCTGGTGGAGCGTCTGGTGCGGGACTGCGGGGCCGATCCGGTGCGGATGTCGGCGGAGGAGCACGACCAGGCGGTCGGGCTGGTCTCGCACCTCCCTCAGGTGGTGGCCAGCGCGCTGGCGGGTGAGCTTCGGCAGGCGAGCGCAGAGGCCATGGTGCTCGCCGGACAGGGGTTGCGGGACACCGTCCGGATCGCCGCCAGCGACGCCACGATGTGGAGCGACATCCTGGCCGCGAACGCCGCCGTCGTGGGTCCCCTGCTGCGGAGCCTGGGCCAGGAGATCACCGACGTCGGGGCCGCACTGGCGGATCATGCTGCAGACAAGTCGACAAGACGTGAAGTCGATGAAGCCATCAAGCGTCTGATCGCTGCAGGTCAGGAGGGATACGCCCGGATCCCCGGCAAGCATGGGACGCCGGCCACCGACTACGCGGTCGTCCCCGTGGTGATCCCGGACGAGCCCGGAGCGCTGGCGGCTCTCTTCGTCGCGGTGGCGGACGCCGGGGCCAGCGTGGAGGACATCCGGCTCGAGCACTCGGCCGGGCACCCGGTCGGGCTGGTCGAGCTGTCGGTGTCCCCGGACCAGGCGGCCCCGCTGACCGAGGCGCTGCGCGCCGCCGGCTGGTCGGCCCACTGACCGGGACCCGTCGACGCCCGCGCGGCTGTCTCCCCTCACCCGATACTCTCTGCCGACTGCACAACCGCCCGTACCCACCACCGGTGGAGGAACCGCACGGCCCGACCTGAAGGAGGAGCCATGGTGCACGACGCCTCGGGCGCCCTCATCGCGGTCGCCGTCGACGGCCCTTCTGGCTCGGGGAAGTCGAGCACCGCACGAGGAGTGGCGGTGCGGCTGGGCTGGAACTACGTGGACACCGGTGCCATGTACCGGGCTCTGACCTGGTGGCTCATCGACCAAGGTGTCGACGTCGATGACCCCGCTGCCGTGGCCGGTCGGGTCGAGGAGCCGCTCCTGGACATCTCCGTGGATCCCCGCGCCCCAGCCGTCTTCGTCGACGGCCGCGAGGTCAGTGACGAGATCCGCGACCCCCACGTCACCTCCTCGGTGAGCGCCGTGAGCGCCGTGCCGGAGGTCCGGGCCAGGCTGGTCGCCGTGCAGCGGGAGATCATGGAGCGCGGACCGGTCGTCGTCGAGGGCCGTGACATCGGCACGGTCGTGGCGCCCGACGCCGCGGTCAAGGTCTTCCTGGTGGCGTCCACCGAGGCCCGGGCCGAACGGCGTGCTGCTGAGTGGGCCGAGGAGCACGGGCTCACCGTCGAGCACACCGCCGCCATGCTCGACCAACGCGACCATCTGGACAGCACGCGCGAGCTGTCACCACTCACCCAGGCAGAGGACGCGGTGCTCATCGACTCCACCCGGATGAGCCTCGACGAGGTCGTGGACCACGTGGTGGGGCTCGTGCGCGAGCGCGTCCCGAGCGTCGCCGCGTCCTGACGAGAGACTGTCATCGTGACCGAGGCCGACGACACCGTCGAGACGGGCCGTACCTATGCGGCCCTTCCTGTGGTGGCTGTCGTGGGTCGGCCCAACGTGGGCAAGTCCACGCTCGTCAACCGCATCCTCGGACGTCGCGAGGCCGTGGTCGAGGACCGTCCCGGCGTCACCCGTGACCGGGTCGCCTACGACGCCAGCTGGTCCGGCCGCGACTTCATCGTCGTCGACACCGGAGGCTGGGAGCCGGATGCTCAGGGGTTGTCGGCGAGAGTGGCGGCGCAGGCCGAGCTCGCCGTCGAGGCTGCTGACGTCGTGCTTCTCGTGGTGGACGCCGAGGTCGGGATCACCGACACGGACGAGGCAGTCGTCCAGGTGCTGCGTCGCGCGAAGAAGCCCGTGGTCCTGGCGGCGAACAAGGTCGACAGCCACCGCTCCGAGCTCGAGGCCGCCTCCCTGTGGTCGCTCGGGCTGGGCGAGCCCATGCCGGTGTCTGCCTTGCACGGACGAGGGTCCGGTGACCTGCTGGACGCGTTGCTGGCGGCGATGCCGCCTGTCGAGCCGGCCGAGTCAGCGGCGGGCGGCCCGCACCGCGTGGCACTGCTCGGACGCCCGAACGTGGGCAAGTCGAGCCTGCTGAACCGCCTGGCGGGGGAGAGCCGGGTCGTGGTCGACTCCGTCGCCGGCACGACGGTCGACCCGGTCGACGAGCTCATCGAGCTCGGGGGAGAGGAGTGGCGGTTCGTCGACACCGCCGGGATCCGACGGCGCGTGCACGAGGCCAGTGGCAGTGAGTACTTCGCCAGCCTCCGCACCAAGGCCGCCCTGGCGAAAGCCGAGGTGGCGGTGGTCCTGATCGATGCGAGCGAGCCGATCAGCGAGCAGGACACGCGGATCATCTCGATGGTGGTCGAGGCGGGCCGAGCCCTGGTGCTGGCGTACAACAAGTGGGACCTGCTCGACGACGAACGCAGGTACTACCTCGACAAGGAGATCGAACGCGAGCTGGTCCGGGTGCCGTGGGCACCGCGGGTGAACGTGTCGGCGTCCACCGGGCGCCACATGGAGAAGCTGGTGCCGGCCATCCACGCCGCACTCGAAGGCTGGTCGACCCGCATTCCGACTGCGCAGCTCAACGCGTTCCTCGGCAGGCTCATCGCCGAGCATCCTCATCCCGTCCGGGGCGGCAAGCAGCCACGCGTCCTCTTCGCCACGCAGGCCGGTACCCAGCCACCGACCTTCGCACTCTTCACTTCCGGGTTTCTCGAGTCCGGCTACCGACGCTTCATCGAGCGTCGGCTCCGCGAGGAGTACGGATTCGTCGGGACGCCACTGCACATCACGATGAAGGTGCGCGAGAAGCGCTCCAGGAAATGAGAGGGAGAGGCGTGAAGGCCACTCGGTTCGGCAAACCGTTGCCCGAGGGCGGGACCATCGGAGTCTTCGCCCCGTCCGGCCCCTACGAGAACCGCAGCGACGTGCTGCGTCCCATCGAGTGGTGGCAGTCGCGCGGCTACGACGTTCGGCTCAGCGACAGCGTCTGGGCACGGCACGACTACGTGGCCGGTCCGGCGCAAGGCCGCGTGGACGATCTGCACGCCCTGCTGCTCGACGACGATGTCGACGTCATCCTCTGTCTGTGGGGTGGCACCGGAGCGATCGAGATGCTGCCGCTGATCGACTACGACCTGGTGGCAGACAAGCCCAAGGCGATCATGGGGTTCAGCGACATCACGAACCTGCACGCGGCCATGCTCAAGCACTCCGGGCTCAGCACCTTTCACGGTCCTGGCTTCGGCTCCTTCGGCGCGAGTGACCGCACCGCATTCACCTGGGACTCAGCTCTGCATGCCCTCACCAAGGGCGGCGTCGGCGACGTCCCCCGGCGTCCGGACGACAACTACATCCGGCCGATCGCGCCAGGACGTGCGAGCGGACCGCTGGTCGGCGGCAACCTCTGGACGATCAACCACCTGATGGGCACTCCGTACGAGCTGGACCTCGCCGGTTCGATCGTGCTCATCGAAGAGGTGGACCTGCGCGCGATCGACTTCGACGTCATCTTCTGGCAGATGCGCATGGCCGGAGTCTTCGACGACGTGGTCGGCATCGTCGTGAGCGAGTTGCACGGCTGCGGAAAGCCGGATCCGGATGTTGTCGCTGACCGCTCCTTGGAGGACGTCCTCGAGATCCACTTGGCCGGTCTCGGCGTCCCCGTCATCTACGGGCTCCCGATGGGCCACGGCCCCCATCTGGCGTCGGTGCCGTTCGGCGTCATGGCCACCGTGGACGCCGATGCACGCACCCTGACGATCGACGAGCCAGGAGTGCGCTGACGCCCGAATCACGGGGGACGTCGGAGGTGCGTTAATGTTGGCAGGCCCTTTCCGAAGGGCGCCGGGACGTGGCGCAGCTTGGTAGCGCACTTGACTGGGGGTCAAGGGGTCGTGGGTTCGAATCCCGCCGTCCCGACGGTGTTTGTGCAGGTCAGAGCGTGTGTCAGCAGAGGTGCTGGTGCCCGCTCTGACGTGTGTGGAGCAACGAGTGGAACAACAACGTGGCCAGCGGGTTGGCCGGCCCCGCGGACTGTGGGCTGAGGTTGATGCGCGGCCGTCTGCCAGGCTCCGCCAATGACACAAGCGACCTGCGCTCTTGGGCTGACTCAGCAGTTGAAATTCGGTCTCGACCAGCGTGACGGGATGTATATCTGCGGGTGCTGCGGCGTGGTGAGGCGTTGGGTTTGCGGTGGACAGACGTCGTCCTCGTCGACCCGCTGCCCTGACGCGATGTACTGGCCCGACGACGAATGGACGTCGACGCGGCCAGTAGGCCAGCAGCCCTCCTAGGTCAACCGGTGAACCGAAGCCGTGGAAGCTCATCTCACGCGGGGCAGAGGGTGTCCAGGGAGATGTCCGCGCGGTCTGGGTCGTTGGCCCCTGGTGTTCAACGATCCCGGTGCGGACGATGACCGTAGATGCCCTCGGCTGTGGCCAGAGAGCCTGTCGGTCATGGTGCCTGACCACTTCCCCCGCGGCGTTGTCGAGCGTGCCTTAGCGAGTGAAGCGAGGGACGGGGATCGTGATGGCTACGTCAAGAGAAGCTGAGCATCAAGCTCGACGGGGGCTGCTCGCCTTACTAGTTGCCCTAACCGCTCTGGGCTTTGGTCTAAGTCCGGTGAGTGCGGCGGTCGAGCCGCAGACCGAACGTGTCAGTGTCAGCTCGACCGGAGCCCAGGCCAACTATGGCGGCGGAAGTCCCTCGGTCTCGGCGGACGGATGGTTTGTGGCCTTCGTCTCGGCGTCGAACCTGGTCGAAGCGGACACCAACGGTGAGGCGGATGTGTTCGTGTATGACCGTGCCACGCAGGAGACTCAGCGGGTTAGCGTCAGCTCCACCGGAGCACAGGCCAAGGCCTGGAGCGACTCGCCGTCGATCTCGGCGGACGGACGCTTCGTGGCCTTCGAGTCCGTCGCGAGGAACCTGGTCGATGCCGACACCAACCGTGAGATGGATGTGTTCGTGTATGACCGTGCCACGCAGGAGACTGAGCGGGTCAGCGTCAGATCGACCGGGAGCCCAGGGCAATCACACCAGTGACCAGCCTTCGATCTCGGCGGACGGACGCTTCGTCACCTTCAGGTCTAGCGCTACGAACTTGGTCCGCGCCGACACCAACGGGGTGCATGACGTGTTCGTGTATGACCGAGCCACGCAGAAGACTAAGAGGGTGAGCCTCCGCTCGAACGGAGCACAGGCCAACCGCGGCAGCGGCCAGCCGTCGATCTCGACGGACGGGCGTTTCGTGGCCTTCCAGTCCGCGGCTACGAACTTGGTCCGCGTCGACACTAACGGTTACACGGATGTGTTCGCGTATGACCGCGCGACACTCAAGACTCGGCGAGTGAGCGTCAGCTCGAACGGAGCACAGGGCAAGTGGGGAGGCCGTGAACCGTCGATCTCGGCGGACGGGCGTTTCGTAGCGTTCGAGTCCCTCTCTAGGCTAGTCCGTGCCGACACCAACGGTGAGAACGATGTGTTCGTGCATGACCGCGCCACGCACAAGACTGAGCGGGTCAGCGTCAGCTCCACCGGAGTCCAGGCCAAGAACATGAGCGGCGAGCCGTCGATCTCGGCGGACGGACAGTTCGTGTCCTTCTTCTCTTTCGCGAGGCAGCTGGTCCGCGACGACACCAACGGTCAGCCGGATGTGTTCGTCCATGACCGGACCACGCAGGAGACTCAGCGGGTCAGCGTCAGCTCCACCGGAGCACAGGCCAACGGGATGAGCGACATACCGTCGATCTCCGGGGACGGACGGTTCGTAGCCTTCCAGTCTTCCGCAAGGAACCTGGTCCCCGCCGACACGAACAATGCCTGGGATGTGTTCGCCCGTGGTCCGCTGCACTGAAGCCTCGAGTTCGGTCCGAGCCTGATCGCTGCTCCTACGATTCGCAGGCGACCCCATCACCATCACTGTCCAGTCCGTAGACGTCGATGTCGAAGACGTGGAAGTTGCGGTCCGGGATCTCTGAGCAGTCGACGTCGTTGCGGATGGGGATGCAGGCCCCGCGGTAGTGGGGGGGCACTACGTTTCCCTCATCATCTCCAGGGATGATTTCGACTTCACCCCGTGAGCCGCCCCGACTCAGCGTGTGTGGCCCTGCGAGGGGCGGGCTCCGGGGCGCCGGGCGACGTCACACAAGGCCATGTCCTGCGACAGGGAGCATTTCTACTTCGCAGAGGTCGGCGGTGCGTGATTACCTACGAGCATCTTGGACCTCTCTTCGTCACAGGTGCGGCGCCAGTTTCAGGACCTACCGTCGAAGATGATCTCTGAATAGAGTCACCGCGCAGCACGTTTCGGTGTCTCCCTGCGCTTGCCCCGAGGCCCTATGCCTCCACGTGCGTGGGCGAAGCCCCTGCCGTAACCGAGGACTACGACTTCGCGCGGTGCGGCGCTCCGCGGAGGAATGGGAGCGGCCGATTGCAGTCACCTCGAGTCGTCCTTTGAGCGTCTGCCTCGGGCCTATTCTGCAAGGGTCGGACGGCATTCGCCCGTGTGCGAGCCCTCGAGTCTTTGGGCTACTAGGCATCGGTGTGGTTGTCACGGGGCCAGCTATGAGGGGCGGGGATGGTCATGCGGATGGTGAGAGAGTACGGAATAGGGGCTATCGGGATACCCGTGGAAGCGCGCACTTCATACCCCCTGCTGGGGGATCTTGTCGTGGGCCCCGATGACTCATCAGCCGCCCGTGGTCAGCAGGACTGAGTAGGCCTGCCCACCACCAACCGACGTCACCCCGCTGACACCCGGCATGCGTCGAGGCGTCCGGACGTTCTGCAATGACGGGTCACCGACCTGGCCGTAGATGTTCCAGCCCCAGATATAGACAGCGCCTGCCTCGGTGACCACAAAGGTGTGGTCGCGTCCGGCCCCGACGCTCCTCGCGGTCGTGATTCCTGGAACCACGGTGGGGGTGCGGCGGTCTGCGGTGTCGCCGAGCCCGAGGTTGCCCCGCGAGTTCTCGCCCCACGCTCGGACCGTCCCGTTGGCGAGCACCGCGACACTGTGGGTAGCCCCCGCCGCGATACCGATCACATCGGTGAGCCCGGTGATGCGCACCGGCCGAGTCCGGTTGGTGAGCGTCCCGTCTCCGAGCTGGCCTGACGTGTTGCGTCCCCAAGCCCAGACCGTGCCATCCGAACGGAGAGCGAGCCCATGGTTGCGCCCACCGGCAACCTGGACGACGTCCGTGAGCCCGCTCACCCGCACCGGGGTGCGTCGTTGAGTCAGGGTGGCGTCACCGCACTCGCCGTAGGAGTTGCCCCCGGAGCACCACACGGTTCCGTCGGCCAGGACGACGTAGCTCATGTCGCGGCCGCCGGCCACGTGCTCGACGTTCGTGAAAGTCCCGTACCGCTTGGGGGAGCGTCGGTTGGTCCTCGTCCCATCACCGAGCTGGCCGAGTGCGTTGAATCCCCAGACCCAGGCGGTTCCATCACTCCTCCGCGCCAGGGAGTGGTAGTGACCAGTCGAGACCTCGGCTATCGAGGAAAGGCCCGGAACTTGGACAGGGGTTGATCGGACCGAGACCGTCGTTCCGTCGCCGATCTGGCCTTTTGCGTTGCTGCCCCACGCGGCCACGGTCCCGTTCGCTCGGAGCGCGAGGACATGCTCCCGACCCCCGTGCAGCTGAATCACGTCCGTCAGGCCAGTGACGGCGCGCGGCGTCGTCCGCACCGAGGAGATGGGCGACCCGTCACCGAACTGCCCGAAGGTGTTGGTGCCGAAGGTCACCGGTGTCCCAGGGCCGGCGGCGTCCGCCGGCAGAGTGGCCACCGCCCCCACCATGGCCAAGAGCAAAGTCCCGACGCTTGCTCGTCCCAGACGACCCATCCCGACCACCTCGCAGCTCGGTCCCTGTGCAGTCAGTCTGCACCCGTGCCGCCTCGCCCCGCGCGTGGCTCCGGAATCCAGAGTCGGCCGTGTCGTTGCGCGGGTCAGAGTAGGGGATCGATGATCTTGTAGATGCCCTCCGCACCCTGGTTCAGGGAGTCTCGGAAGTAGACGTGTCGTCCCTTGACGCGATCATCGACAAGGAGCTCCCATCCCTCTCCGGTGTAGACGACTTCTTCGGGCCCCTTGAGGGGGTACTTCACGATGCCGGAGAGGGCGGCTGTCCATTCCCCTCAGCTGTCTGCCTCGCCCGCCCGCGCGAGCCCTTCGGCCCTGCCGATCCCGCCACGACGACGGCTGGGTTCCGGAGTGGACAAGGACGACCCGCGGGCCCGGCGTTGCTGCCGGTGGACCGAGGGACATGTCTCGGCGCCCGCGGGTCGGGTGACTGCCTTGGACTCGCCGGCCGCCTCATGGCGCACCGGTGGGCCGTCAGTCGGCGGCTAGCTGGCAGCCACCTCACGTGTCCTATGGCTTATCAAGCTTGGACCACCTCCCTTCTCGTATCCGTCGACGGTACGACGCGTCGGATCGAAGCGCTAGTCAGTTCCGGTCAATAGGATTCCGTGTCGGCGAGCGTGTCCCAGCGCCGGATCGGGCGTGGGCGGTGCTCAAGCATTTGGATGCGTCTAGACCCGATCGAGTACGTCGACGACGGGTACCCCCGTGGGTGTGTACATCACCTTCGCACAGTTGCTCTTGACGTGTTCCGAGCGCAGCGCGTCGCCCGTTCTCTTGTCGATGACGGTGCGCCAGATCTCGTTGCTGCGGAAGTACTCCCAGTTGTGCCTCATGAAGTGCTCGTTCTGCCCGAACACCCGGTAAGAGACGTCAGTCGGCTGGTCCGCTCTCAACTCACCCTCCAGATATCGCTCACCCACGCGGACGAGGATCTGAAAAGTGACGGCCGTGTCATTGCGAACCACTAGGTCCACGTAGTTGTAGACGATGGAACAGCCGACGCCCCAAGGGAGCACTCGCTCGTTGTCGGGGAAGGGGTCGAAGCTGTGCTCGGAACGTTCCACGATGGTGAGGGGCGAGTGCAAGAACATCCAGTGCAGCAGGTTGGCCAGCTGGCAGATGCCGCTGCCGACTCCCGCGTGCGCCGCCCCGTTGGACAGCCGCATGCCTTCGAGGTACCCCTTTCTGCGGGTGCAGTTGCCCACCACCTTGTTGAAGGAGAATGTCTCCCCGGGACGTATCAGGAGACCGTCCATGCGATCCGAGGCCAGCCTGAGGTTCGTCACCTTGTTGTGCTGCAGCTGCATGTCGCTGTCACCGAGCTGGCGAAGCAGCAGAGAGTTGTGCTTCTTGACGCGAAAATCAAGGGGTACGTCGGATCGTCTCCTGCTCCACGGTGTCGTGGACCGCATCCAGGCCAGCCGACGTCGTGCTCGGTGGACCCGGACGGCGAGAGGGAACAGGGCCGGATAACGCTCGGTCAAGCGCGGGGGAGCGAGGACACGACTCGGCGGGATGAAGTCGACGAGCGGCTGCACAGGAAGGCTCATGGTTCCCCTCCCACTCAGGCAGTGGAGCACGACAGCCGCGTCGGGCCGGTAGGTGTACGGTTCACGTCCTCGCACTCACCGTAGTGACGGCTCCATTGTGGGCACAGGGTCCATGGGCCCAGCCCGCCGAGCGCGTCCGACGAGGCTGATGCCGTGCGTCAGCGTGATATCACCCAACGCAGTTAGGCTGACTGCGGTGAAGCTCGGTGGATCCAGGGCGCTTGCGTGGCGCCTCCAGAGGCACGCGCTGGAGCCGGTGGCGGGAACCAGGGTCACGGATGTGGCTGAACGCGTAGTTGCGTTCCGTGGTTGGCCCTTCGACCTCGCAGACCTCATGGTCCGCATGCGGATGACGGCGCCCGATGCTGGCGCGCTCGATCGAGCTCTGGAGACCGGGGAGGTCATCCGCAGCTACGCCTTCCGAGGCGGCTCCTACGTGTTCACCCCAGAGGTCGCTTCGGTGCTGCTCGCCTGCCGCACCACAACCCGTGTCTGGGAGACGAACCGCTATCAGAAGCAGGGCCACTTCAGGCTGGATGACTGGCAGCCCTGGCGGGACGCCGTGCGGGAGCTGCTTTCGCGCGGGCCGGCGACACGGGCCGAGATCGGACGTCACATCGCGGGTATCCCCGCCTTGCGGCACCTGGCCGAAGGGGCGACGGGATACGGCTCGGACACCCTGTACAAGCCGCTCTTCTGGTGGGGTGACATCTGTTTCGGACCCAGCAGAGGGGGGCACGCGACGTTCCGGCTTCTCGACGGTGACCCGCGTTGGCCAGGGTTGCCGGAGATCGACGACGCCGGACGGCGTGCGGTCGCGTTGTACCTGGGCAGCTATGGCCCAGCGACGCTCGACAACCTCGAGTACTGGCTTTGCGCGGGACTCAGCGTTCCGCGACGCCGACTGGGGGAGTGGCTGGCCGATCTCGGCGACACCATCACCTCCGTCAGCGTCGACGGCGTGAGTGCCTATGCCCTGACCTCAGACCTGGACCAGCTGACGGACGCCGAACCGTCCAACAGCGTCCGCCTGCTGCCGGGGTACGACCCGTGGATACTCGGGCCGGGAACCGCCGACGAGCTCCTGCTCGACCCGACCCGACGGGGATTGGCGACCAAGGGCTCGAACTTGGCTATCCGTGGTGGACGCGTGTCCGGCACGTGGCGCGTCCGCGGGAACGATGTGGTGGTCTCGTGGTTCGAAGAGGCTGGTCGCGTGCCCACTCCCGCCCTGGAGCAGGAGGTGCTGCGGCTCGCGCAGCTTCGTGGGCAGGAACTGAAGCTGACGCTCGCTGCGTCCTAGGCGCATGCTCGGCCTCTGCGCCAGTGCCGATCTCGGATGAGACCATGGACGTCCGCAGTGGACCGCAGGGGGGCGTCGTGAGATTCCGAGCGTCGGCCGGCGTCCTCGCTCTGGGTCTTGCCGTCGTCGTGGGGGGCTGCACCTCTGACAGCGAAGACGGGAGCGGAGGTGTCACACCCTTTGACCTCCCGGTGACTGAGTCCTTCGAAGGAGGATCCGAAGGCGAGAACGTCACCACGGGCAACTCGATCTTCAACGTCGTCGTCAACGAACCAGCGACATTCGCGTCGACTCCGTTGCCAATTGATGGCGCGTTCGTTGGCCGCTACGCGTCCAGTGGCCAGTACATCCGGACGAAGGTCGAGTTCACCGACTCGAGGGGAACGTCACGCATCTTCGAGCGCGTCTACCTGTGGATCGATCAGTACCCGAGTGACGTGATGCGGTTCCTCACGCTCGAGACGTCGCCCAGCGTGACACCGCCCGGCGAAGACGTGCTCGCACTGCGGATGGACGAGGCCGGATACGTCACGCTCCATGACGGTTCGAGGTTCGATGCGGCGCACCAGTCGGCGGCACCACTCCCGCTCCAGGAGTGGATCCGCCTGGAGGTCGCCTTCGACCAGTCGCAGCAGCCCCACGGTCGCAGCGTGCTGCGCGTCTTCACCGGCGCCGGGCTCGCCGGCAGCCAGCCAGTCGAGACGGTCACGGTCGATCACGTCGACTCACCCGCCAACCCTGTGACCACGGCGGCGTTCGGGGTGCTCAACCTCGTCACCGTGGACTTCTCGATCGACGCCATCGAGGTCGCGACGGACGACTGGATCGGTCCCGTCGAAACCGAGCCACGAAGCGCTGACGGCTAGCGCCAGCCAGACCTGCTCAGCTCACGAGCGGGAGATCGACTCGCAGTCCTGCAGGATGCGGTCAAGACGCTCGGCGCTGACGTTGTCGCTTCCCGTGCCACAGAGGACGAAGTCGTCGCCAGGGCCGGCGAAGAGCCGGTCGTTGGCGGGGCCGCCACCCACTCGGTCGTTACCGCGTCCGCCGATGATCAGGTCGTGACCGTAGACACCGACGAGCTGGTCGTGGCCGGCGCCGCCGTAAAGGTCGTCATCGCCGAGGTTGCCCCGGAGCCAGTCGTTGCCTGGACCACCCCAGATGCGATCCCGGTTCTGCGCGCCGTTGACGAAGTCGTTGCCCGCCCCACCCTTGAACGTGTCCCGACCGGCATCGGCCAGGCCGTAGAGCTCCAAGGATGCGGGGAGCGCAGAGGCGTCCACCGTGTCGTTGCCCAGGCGGGTGAAGACCTTGATGGTCATCGGATTGCGGGGGCTGACCGTTCCGGGAACGCGGCAGACCACCACGACACCGCGGTCAGCCGTGCTTCTTGCGGCAGGAGTCCGGCTTCGACCGGACGACGTCGGTGCGACTGTCGGCGAAGCGCACACCGCCGTTCACCCGCGTGATGACGAGGTTGGTGTCCTGCTGACCCGCGTCGTAGTAGTAACCGCCGGGGATCTTCGTGATCGTCGCCCAACGCTCGAAGCGCGCTGCACGAGTGCCATCGGCCGTCACCGTCGCGTCCCGACCCGACTGCTGCGATGCGGTGGCCGATGCGGCCACTTGGTTCACAGCGACGACGGCCAGTGCCGCCAGGAGGACGGTGATGGGCTTCTTGGTACGTGCGATCAAGATGTTCTCCCTGCTTGAGGTTTCAGCGAGAGTAACGGTTTGATCACGCGACCTGAAATCTGCGGCATGTCGCGGTGAGTCGTGAGGGAGTCATCACCGCCGTCGTCGGATCAGGAGTGATCGCTCGTCGCACGCCTGTGACCAGGGGCGTCGTCCCGATCCGGCGCCACAGCGCCGCTCTGCGACGAGCAGCTCGAGAAGTCCCAATAGTCCGACTCCTGCGCTTTTCAGCAGCACCGGGCTCGGAAGAGCGCTCGGGTCGTCCGTCTCGTGCTCGCGCAGCGTATGGAAGGTCGGACGCAGGTCGTCGAGGTCACCGACGATCCGTGGCTGCACCGTCATCAAATCCTCGATGAGCGCGTCACTCGCCTCGAGTCGCCCACGGTCGAAGGCTCTCCGGCAGCACGAGCCGCGGTTCGTCTGCCTTGTGGGGGATGAGGACGCCTTGCGCCAGTGCATCCTTCACGACCTTCGTGCGTTGCAGCGGGGACGCCGACCCCTCCTTCTCCATCGAGACGTAGCGCACCACTTCCGCTGACGCCGCACCCAGCGACTCGTTGACGCGGATGCCGTGGTCGAAGTCGTCAGCGTCGAGATCGGTGGCCTCGCAGAATCGTCGCCAGAGGAGATCTCTGGGAGCGCCGGAAGGGGGAACCGTGACGACCGTGAGCTCGACGTCGTCCGACACAGCGGACCAAGTGCGCAGGATCTGACCCCAGTCGTGCTTGGACCAGAAGTGCGTGAAGGCGGGTGACGACTCGTCGCCGGTCGTGACGCCCTCCAGGTAGTCGCGGTACGACCAGGTCTTGCCGTTCTGCACCGACTCCTGCCACTGGGCCGGTATCACGCGTCCGAGATCGCGCGCCGTGAGAACGACCTGCACGCGGTGCCCGGCGAGTGAGGCTCGCGCCATCTCGACACCTCGTGGTCCCACCAGGGACAGCGTCTCGATCGACAGGATCGCTCGGGATCCGGACCACTGATCGATCTCGCCGACCAGGTCGTCCCAGGCGGTGAGCTGGGCGGGGCGCAGCTTGATCAGACCCCGAGCGGCGGCCACTTGCGCCAGCCAGTTGACGCCGGGCCAGAGCACCCCCAGGGCGGCCAGACGGTCCCGTCCGCCCGCGAGGACGGTCTGGAGGTAGCTGGTGCCGGTCTTGAAGGCGCCGATGTGCAGGATCACCGTGGTCATAGCAGGGTCACTCTGGCATGGGTGTCGCTCTGCGGGGCCTACGGGGTGACCCTGCTCGCCGGCTACTCGGGCCGGCTCGGGCGGTGCGCGAAGCCGACGTCGGCGTGGGAGCCGTCACACAGCGGCTTGTTCTTCGAGGCCCCGCATCGACACAGCGTCATGCGGTTGCGCACCTCGAGCTCCGCTCCGTCCGAGCGCTCCACCTGGACGCCACCCGTCACCCAGAGCGGTCCATCGGGAACCAGAGCGATCTCGACGGGCAGCGCCGGCTCGAGGACGTCTTCATCCATGCGTACGGTGAGCGCCCCTGAGGGGCACCGTTGTCCCATCGCGATCAGCTGGGAACGACCCTCGGTGTCGAGATCCTTGCGGGCCGCGACCTTCCACGCATTGGTCGCCGTGGTGGCGCAGAACCCGGCGTGTGAGCAGAGGCTGCGGTCGTCGTCGAGGCTCGGCTCCTCGCCGTAGGACGCGAGACGGTCCGCTCTCGGCGCGGTGTCGGCCATGTCCTTCGCCTCGAAGCCGACCCGTCGGTGACTGCTGTCGCAGAACGGCTTGTTCTGCGAGTTCCCGCAGCGACAGAGCCAGTACTCCTTCTCCTCGTCGGCCACGATCTCGCCGGTCCGCCAGGCGATGGGTTCGCCGGCCTCGGTCTTGACCGGCTCGCGCCAGACGATGCGGCTCACCCCGCGGACGCGGTACGGACCGTTCCGGGTGGCAGCGATCGAGGGTCGGCTGTCGGGATCGTCGGATGCCATGGTCGAACGCTAGACGAGCCGGGTGCCGACGGCATCTGCGGCGCCGAGTCCGCCGGTTAGGCTCGGTCCACGCAGCAGGAACGTGAGCGGTCGGGTCGCTGCGACGTGGAGGTGGAGGGAGGTGCCGTCGTGACGCCCGAGTCCGACGAGGTCTCCGACCGCATCCTCACCGTCCCCAACCTCCTGTCGCTGATGCGGCTGCTGCTCATCCCGCTCTTCGTCTGGGTCGCACTGGGCCCGGAGGCAGATCGTTGGGCCTTCGCGATCCTGGCGGTCAGCGCCGTCACCGACTGGTTGGACGGCGTGATCGCCCGGCGCTACCACCTCGTCTCGCGGGTGGGACAGCTGCTGGATCCCATCGCGGACCGCCTCTTCGTGGCGTCCACTGTGGTCGTCCTGGCGATCCGCGACATCGTGCCGTGGTGGGTGGTCGTCCTGCTGGTCCTGCGGGACGTGTTCATGGGGGGAGTGCAGCTGGTGGTGCACCGACGCGGACTCGATCCGCTGCCCGTGCACTATGTGGGCAAGGCCGCCACCCTCTGTCTCCTCTACGGCATGCCCCTCCTCTTCCTCACCACGTCCGACGACCCCATCAGCGACGTCGCCAAGCCACTGGCGTGGGCGTTCGTCATCTGGGGGCTGGGCATCTACTGGTGGTCGGCGGTCCTCTACGCGGAGCAGGCGTCTGCCGTCCTCGGGGGCCGTCGCCTCGAGGTCGACGCATGACGGGTCACGGGGACGCCTCGCTCTCGCTGCTCAACCGGATCGTCGCCGACGCACTCGACCCCGGCTACCAGGAGGCAGCCGCACGCGGTCCGCACCGACCCCTGGACTGGCGTCACTCGCTGGTCTTCGCCGCGGCCATCGGACTGCTGGCCACGCTGGTCGTCGCGGCCGTGCTGCAGGTGCGTCAGGGTGCGCCGAGTGCCAACCAGACGCGCGCGGAGCTGGCCGACCGCGTCGTCGCCGAGTCGCAGGCGCTCGACACGACAGAGACGCGGGTCAGCACGCTCTACTCCCGCGTGGAGTCACTGCAGACCAAGGCGCTCGGGGGCACGGAGGCCGACCGCGCGCTGAGCGCGGAGGCCGACGCGTTGTCCGCCGCCGTCGGTCTGGCCCCGGTGAGCGGCAGCGGCGTCGAGGTCGTTCTCGACGACGGTCCGCCCGCGCCGGCGGGGGAGGGGGGCCCCGACCTGGCCCGGGTCCTCGACACCGACGTGCAGCTGGCGGTCAACGGCCTGTTCGCGGCCGGTGCCACCGCGGTCGCCGTCAACGACCAGCGGATCACCTCGCTGTCGCCGATCCGCTCTGCCGGATCTGCTGTCCTCGTCGGATTCCGGCCGCTGGTTCCCCCTTACCGGGTGACCGCTGTGGGGCCGGACGGGCTGGCGGACGCCTTCGCACAGGGTTCGGCACGGGCCCAGCTCGCAGAGCTGGAGGCGAGCTACGGCATGCAGGTCGACGTCGACGCTCGGTCCGACCTGACCGTGCCGGGGCGCTCGGACCTGCAGGTGCGCTACCTCCGGAAGGGAGAGGGCTCGTGATCGCCTTGCTCGCCCTGATCGCGGGGATCGTGCTCGGCCTCGTACTGGAGCCGACGATCCCGGCGGGACTGCAGCCCTACCTGCCGATCGCCGTCGTCGCCGCACTCGACGCGGTCTTCGGCGCCAGCCGCGCACTGCTCGAGGGCATCTTCAACGACCGGGTCTTCGTCATCTCGTTCATCGGCAACGTCCTCGTCGCTGCTCTGGTGGTCTTCCTCGGGGACCAGCTCGGCGTCGGTGCGCAGCTGTCCACGGGAGTCGTCGTCGTCTTCTCGATCCGCATCTTCGCCAACGCTGCCGCGATCCGTCGCCACCTCTTCAAGGCCTGAGATGAGCGAGCAGCAGGACACCGGGTCGCCGTCGGAGACACCCGCGGCTCCGGACGCCACCGAGAGCCCGCGCGACTGGGCGGCCCTTCGTGCTGCACTCACCCGGACGCCGTCACGCGGACAGTGGGTGGTGGCGGCGCTGCTGTTCCTGCTCGGGTTCGTCCTCGCCGTCCAGGTGCAGACGACGCAGCAGGACGCCCTCGGCTCGGCCCGCACCTCCGACCTGGTGCGCATCCTCGACGACATCTCCGCCCAACGAGAACGGCTCGCCGCCGAGGAGGCACGGCTCCGCGCGAACCTGGCCGCGCTCGTCTCCGGGGTCAATCAGGCACAGGCGGCACGCGAGTCGACCCGTGAGCGGTTGGAGAGCCTGCGCGTCCTCGCCGGCACCGTGCCCGTGCACGGCCCGGGGGTCGTGGTCACGGTGAACGACCCGGACGGCGTCCTGGACTCCAGCGACCTGCTCGACGCGGTCCAGGAGCTGCGCGACTCCGGTGCCGAGGCGATCGCGATCGACGGGGTACGGGTCGTGGCGACCACCGCGATCACCGACACCCCCGAGGGGATCGCGGTGGGGGGAGAGGTGGTGTCGGCGCCGTACGAGATCGCCGCGATCGGTGACGCGGGGATCCTGGAGGCGGGGCTGTCCTTCCCCGGCGGCGTGGTCGAGTCGGTGCGCGAGGCGGGGGCGTCCACCGCCATCAGCCAGCGTGACGTCGTGGTGATCAAGGCGGTGCCCTGACGGGGCGGGCCGCGAAAGCCACTCCTCGGTTACGCTCAGCCTGCATCGGGCCCGGCGACGACGCGGCTGCAGGCCCTGACCCTAAGGAGTGCGGTGTATCCCGAGGATCTGAAGTACACGACCGACCACGAGTGGGTACGAGCGGTGTCCGACCGAACGGTGCGCTTCGGGATCACCGACTACGCGCAGGACGCGCTCGGCGACATCGTCTATGTCTCCCTGCCGGAGGTCGGCGCGGTCATCGAGTCCGGCGACGCCGTGGGTGAGGTCGAGTCCACCAAGAGCGTCAGCGACATCTACGCCCCGGTGAGCGGCACCGTCACCGCGCGCAACGACTCGCTCGGGGCGACCCCCGAGGTCGTCAACGCCGACGCGTACGGCGAGGGGTGGATGGTCGAGGTCGAGCTCGCCGACCCCGGTCAGCTCGAGTCGCTGCTCGACTCGGCGGGATACGCCCAGCACGTCGCCTCCGCCTCGTGACCCGCAGTTGACCGGCTGGTTGGACGCGGCTTAGGTTGGACTCTCAACCTTCACCTGAGCCTTGGGTGGAGCACCACGTCGGACGCCGGGAGGCGGCATGCCGGTCTGTCCCCACTGCGGGCACGACACGCAGGACCCGGGCGCGCGCTTCTGCGCCGCCTGCGGCAAGCCCCTGGGGGGCGAGTCCTCGGGGGAGACCACGTCGGTCCTGCACCTCGGTGCCGGCGAGAGCGCGCACGAGGCCGAGGCGGAGACCGCCGAGCCCGACCCCGACGTCGCGATGGTGGAGCGGCTGGTCGAGGGGACCGCACTGCTGGTCGTGCGGCGCGGTCCGGCGTCGGGGGCGCGCTTCCTGCTGGACGCCGACGTGACCTCGGCCGGTCGGCACCCCGACAGCGACATCTTCCTCGACGACATCACGGTGTCGCGGCACCACGCGGAGTTCCGTCGCGGCCCGGACGGCTTCACCGTTGCGCGACGTCGGCAGCCTCAACGGCACCTACGTCAACCGCGACCGCATCGACGAGGCGCTGCTGCGTCGGCGGGGACGAGGTGCAGATCGGCAAGTACCGGATGCTCTTCCTGGCCCGCCCGCGCACCGACGGGGACGCCGCATGAGCCCCGCTGCCGGTCAGCGCAGCACCGCGATCCCGGCCAGCGCCTACATGAGCATCGGCGAGGTCCTCGGCAAGCTCCGGCCGGACTTCCCCGACGTCACGATCTCCAAGATCCGGTTCCTGGAGTCCGAGGGGCTGGTCGAGCCGCAGCGGACGCCCTCGGGCTACCGCAAGTTCACCTCCGAGGACTCAGCCGCCTCCGCTACATCCTCGGCGCCCAACGTGACCACTACCTGCCGCTGAAGGTGATCCGCGAGCACCTCGAGGCGATCGACCGCGGTCTCGAACCACCGTCGGCGCCCGGCGCCAGCCCCCGGGTCCCGGTGTCCGTCGTCCGGGGAGCCGCTACCCCGAGGCCGACGACTTCGCCCGCGACGGGTCCGAGCTCCGGCTGTCCCGCGACGAGCTGCTCGCCGCGGCCGAGATCGACGACGACCTGCTGTCCGCGCTGGAGAGCTACGGGCTGGTCGGCCCCGGCCGCACGGGCGAGCACTTCGACGGTGACGCGCGTGGTCATCGCCGACGGCCGCCGGCGAGCTCGCGGCCTACGGCATCGAGCCGCGGCACCTGCGTGCCTTCAAGTCGGCGGCCGACCGGGAGGCCGGGCTCATCGAGCAGGTGGTGACCCCGTTGCAGCGCGGACGGGGGGCCGACGCCCAGGGCCGGGCCGAGGAGACGACCCGAGCGCTGGCCGCGCTGAGCGTGCGGCTGCACGCCGCGCTCGTGAAGGCTCAGCTCGGACCGGACCGATCGCAGCTGACGGGCGGCCGCCTCCGCGCGTGCGGAGTAGGCTGACGTCATGAAGCCGGTCGACGTGGTCGGCGTCCGGGTCGAGATGCCGACGAACCAGCCCATCGTGCTGCTCCGCGAGCGCGACGGTGAGCGCTACCTGCCCATCTGGATCGGCGCGGTCGAGGCCACCGCCATCGCCTACGCCCAGCAGGGCGTCGAGCCGGCGCGACCCCTGACTCACGACCTGCTCGCCGACGTCATCGCCGGGCTCGGACGTCGGCTCCAGGAGGTGCAGATCACCGACCTCGACGACGGGGTGTTCTTCGCCGAGCTGGTCTTCGACGGGGGAGTGACGGTCAGCGCGCGGCCCTCCGACGCCATCGCGCTCGCCCTGCGGGTGGACGCCCCGGTGGTGGCCTCGCCGGACGTCCTGGACGAGGCCGGCATCCCCATGCCGGAGGAGAGCGACGAGGAAGACGAGGAGGCCTCGGAGGGCGCCGACCTCGGGGAGGTCGAGAAGTTCCGTGAGTTCCTCGACGAGATCTCCCCGGAGGACTTCGGCACACCGGACCCCGGCGCCGGACCCACCACCGGGCCGGAGAGCACCTCCTGACCCTCAACCTTCACCTGAGGGTTGCGAAGACTCCACTGGTGGTCGAGACTTCCGTCCGGCGTGTCGCGTCCCCGTGCATTGACCGGGGCGGGGCGGCGACCTAGCGTGCATCCCACACCGCGGTAACTCCAGGCGTGTACTTTCCCCCCGAGCCATCCGGCTCGACCGCCTCGAGGGCAGGACGCGGGCGAGTGGAGGTCGGCGTGACCACTGGTGGAGACCCACGAGGCCAGCAGGACGAGGCCGCCCGCAGCGCGGGCCGCAGCGCTGGCCGGTCAGCAGGGCCTGCTGTTCACCGACGAGGTGCGCGCGCTGCCGGAGGACATCGGCTACCGCGGTCCCACCGTCTGCAGCGCCGCCGGCATCACCTATCGCCAGCTCGACTACTGGGCGCGCACCGGTCTGGTCGAGCCCAGCATCCGCGGCGCGGCGGGCTCTGGAACCCAGCGGCTCTACAGCTTCCGCGACGTCCTGGTGCTGAAGATCGTCAAGCGGCTGCTCGACACCGGCGTCTCGCTGCAGCAGATCCGGACAGCCGTGCAGCACCTGCGCGAGCGCGGCATCGACGACCTCGCGCAGATCACCATCATGAGCGACGGCGCCTCGGTCTACGAGTGCACCAGCGCCGACGAGGTCATCGACCTGGTCCAGGGCGGGCAGGGCGTCTTCGGCATCGCCGTCGGACGCGTCTGGCGCGAGGTCGAGGGCTCCCTCGCCGAGCTGCCGTGGGAGCGTCCCAGTGACAGCGCCGACGGCGCGGACCCCTCCGACGAGCTGGCCGCCCGACGCCGCGCCCGCAGCACCGGCTGAGGCGCCCGCAGCACCGGCGGAGAGTAGACTTTCGCTCGCCGACGACCCCGGCGGAAGAGTTCCTCGCAGCCAGCGGGGACGCCGAAGGAGCAATTCTCCCCAGAAACTCTCAGGCACCCGGACCGCTTGGGCGAGGCACCTCTGGAAAGCGGGCGCCAGCCCCACCGACGGTGCAAGCAGCCCCGGGACCCATACCGGGCTGCGAACCTCTCAGGTACCGATGACAGAGGGGGAGCCAGGACATCCGTCCACCGCACCGAGGAAGGCTCCCCATGGGTGACTCCACCGAGACCGTCGACCGTCCCGTCCTCACCAGTCCCGATCCCGCCACGGCGCCCCTCGCCTCGCTCGAGGCGCACATGCCCTTCGTGCGGCGGCACGTCGGACCAGGGGAGTCGCAGACCGACCAGATGGTCAAGGCGCTGGGACGCAGCAGCCTGGACGCCGTCATCGACGAGGCGGTGCCGTCGGTCATCCGGATGCAGGAGCGGCTGAACCTGCCGCCCGCGCTGTCCGAGGTCGAGGTCGTCGACGAGCTGCGGGCGATCGCTGCCAAGAACCAGCCGATGGTGCAGATGATCGGCATGGGCTACTACGACACCTTCACGCCGGCCGTCATCGAGCGGCGGGTGCTGGAGAACCCCGGCTGGTACACCGCGTACACGCCCTACCAGCCCGAGATCAGCCAAGGACGTCTCGAGGCGCTGCTGAACTTCCAGACCATGGTCGAGGACCTCACCGGTCTGCCCACGGCCAACGCGTCGCTGCTCGACGAGGGCACGGCGGTGGCGGAGGCCATGACGCTGGCGGTGCGCTCGGCCAAGGGCTCGCACACCGTCGTCGTCGACGCCGACACCTTCCCGCAGACGATCGCCGTGCTGCAGACCAGGGCGCGCCCGCTGGGGATCACCATCGAGGTCCGTGACCTCGTCGCCGACGGACTGCCCGACGGTGACCTCGCCGGTGTCGTCGTCCAGTACCCGGCGGCCAGCGGCGTCATCGTCGATCCCACGCCGGTCATCGAGGCGGCCCACGCCCGTGGCGCCCTGGCCATCGTCGCGGCCGACCTGCTGGCGCTGACGATCCTCAAACCTCCGGGCGAGATGGGCGCCGACATCGTGGTCGGCACCTCGCAGCGGTTCGGTGTCCCGCTCGCCTTCGGCGGTCCGCACGCGGGGTACATGGCGGTGCGCGAGGGGCTGGAGCGGCAGCTCCCCGGCCGCCTGGTCGGGGTGTCCATCGACGCCGACGGCTCGCCGGCCTATCGACTGGCGCTCCAGACGCGTGAGCAGCACATCCGTCGGGAGAAGGCGACGAGCAACATCTGCACGGCCCAGGTGCTGCTCGCCGTGATGGCCAGCATGTACGCCGTCTACCACGGCCCGGACGGTCTGCGGGGGATCGCGCACCGCACGCACCGCTTCGCCCGACTGATCGCCGCCGGGCTGGAGAGCGCGGGCATCCACGTCGTCCACGAGCACTTCTTCGACACCGTGCTCGTGCGCGTCCCCGGCCGCGCCGACAAGGTCCTGCGTGCCGCTCGCGGACGCGGTATCAATCTGCGGCACGTCGACGGCGACACGATCGGCATCAGCACCGACGAGGTCACCCTCCGCTCCAACGTCGAGGACGTGTGGGCCTCGTTCGGCGTCGAGGGCGTCGACATCGACGCGCTCGACGCGCTGCTGATCGCCCAGGGGGAGGTCGGCGTCCCGGACGCGCTCGTGCGCACGTCGGACTTCCTCACGCACCCGGTGTTCGGGCGGTACCGCAGCGAGACCGAGATGCTGCGCTACCTGCGTCGGCTGCAGGACAAGGACGTCGCGCTGGACCGCTCGATGATCCCGCTCGGCTCCTGCACGATGAAGCTGAACGCCACCACCGAGATGGAGGCCATCACCTGGCCGGAGTTCTCCAACATCCATCCGTTCGCGCCGCTCGAGCAGGCACAGGGCTACCTCGAGCTCATCGACCAGCTCGAGGAGTGGCTGGTCGAGATCACCGGGTACGACGCCGTCTCCCTGCAGCCGAACGCCGGCAGCCAGGGCGAGTTCTCCGGTCTGCTCGCCATCCGCGCGTACCACGACTCACGCGGCGACCAGGAGCGACGGGTGTGTCTGGTACCGGCCTCCGCACACGGCACCAATGCCGCGTCCGCCGTCATGGCAGGGATGAAGGTCGTGGTGGTCAAGACCGGTGAGGACGGTGGCCTCGACCTGGACGACCTCAATGCGAAGATCGAGCAGCACCGCGACCAGCTCGCAGCCCTGATGATCACCTACCCGTCGACGCATGGCGTCTTCGAGTCGGAGGTCAGGGACGTCTGCGGACTGATCCACGACGCCGGTGGCCAGGTCTATGTCGACGGCGCCAACCTCAACGCGCTGGTGGGCCTGGCGCAGCCGGGCAAGTTCGGCGCCGACGTCTCGCACCTCAACCTGCACAAGACGTTCTGCATCCCGCACGGCGGTGGCGGCCCGGGCGTCGGGCCGATCGGCGTCCGCGCCCACCTCGCGCCGTTCCTGCCCAACCACCCGCTCGTCGCCGAGGCGGGTCCGGAGTCCGGGGTCGGGCCGGTGTCGGCCGCACCCTGGGGGTCGGCCGGCATCCTGCCGATCTCGTGGGCGTACGTGCGCCTGATGGGGCCGGACGGGCTCACGCAGGCGACCAAGTCGGCCGTGCTGTCGGCCAACTACATCGCCAGCCAGCTCGCGTCGTACTACCCGGTGCTCTACACCGGTGACACCGGCCTGGTCGCGCACGAGTGCATCCTGGACCTGCGCGAGATCACCAAGCAGTCGGGTGTCACCGTCGACGACGTCGCCAAGCGGCTGATCGACTACGGGTTCCACGCGCCCACGATGTCGTTCCCCGTCGCAGGCACCCTCATGGTCGAACCGACCGAGAGTGAAGGACTGCGGGAGCTGGACCGGTTCATCGAGGCAATGATCGCGATCCGCGGGGAGATCGACCAGGTGGTGGCAGGGGAGTGGACCGTCGAGTCCTCTCCGCTGAGGGCAGCACCTCACACGGCGGCCGCGATCACCGAGGAGTGGACGGCCCCCTACTCGCGAGAGACGGCCATCTATCCGGTGGCGTCCCTGCGCCAGGACAAGTACTGGCCGCCCGTGCGTCGGATCGACGGTGCCTACGGCGACCGCCATCTGGTCTGCTCGTGTCCGCCGCCGGAGGCCTTCGACCTGTCCACGTGAACCGGGCGCGTCGCGCTGTGGGCGCGCGTGGCGGGTCCGTGACAGGATGCGGAGATGCCGCTCCTGGTCAGCGCCGCCGCCGCGTTCCCGGAGCACCGCTACCCGCAGCGTGAGATCACGGAGGCGTTCGCAGGGCTACTCGCGGGCGTTGACGACGACCCCGAGGCGCTGCGCCGCCTGGTCAGTCGCACGCACGAGGCGACCGGTGTCGACGCCCGGCATCTGACGCTGGAGCTCGACGGGTACGAGAAGCTCGCCGACTTCGGCGAGGCGAACGACGTGTTCCTGCGCGAGGCGCCGCCGCTCGCCGCGCGCGCTGTGGCGGAGGCGCTGAGAGCTGCCGGACTCCTCGCCAGTGACGTCGACCTGTTGGCGGCCGCCACGGTGACGGGGATCGCCGTGCCCACTCTGGACGCGCGCATCGCACCGCTGCTCGGGATGCGCAGCAACCTCAAACGGCTGCCCTTGGCCGGACTCGGCTGCGTGGCCGGCGCGGCGGGGGTGGCCCGGGTCTCCGACTACCTCAGGGGTGACCCGGACGGCGTCGCGGTGCTCGTGTGCGTCGAGCTGTGCTCGTTGACGCTGCAGGGCGCAGACGCATCGATGGCCAACATCGTGGCGTCTGGCCTCTTCGGTGACGGCGCAGCCGCGGTCGTGCTTGTCGGCGCCCGGAGGGCGCGCCAGCTGCGGGGACCGGTCGCCCGCGTGGTCGACACTGCGTCGGTGCAGTTCCCCGACAGCGAACGCGTCATGGGATGGGACGTCGGCGCGACCGGTCTGCGCGTCGTCCTCGCACCGACGGTGCCTGACCTCGTGCGCAGCGAGCTGCGTCCGTTCGTCGACGGCTTCCTGGCCAGGCACGCGATGACTGTCCGCGACGTGGATCACTGGATCGCTCATCCCGGTGGGCCGAAGGTGCTGTTGGCGCTGGAGGAGGCGTTGGGGATCGACCGGACGCACACGCAGCTGACCTGGGACTCGCTGCGCGACGTCGGCAACCTCTCGTCGGCCTCGGTGCTCCATGTGCTGCAGCAGGTGCTCACGTCGCGGCGTCCCCAGCCGGGGGAGACCGGGGTGATGGTGGCCATGGGGCCGGGGTTCAGCGCCGAGCTGGTGCTGCTGCGGTGGTGACGGTGTGACGTCCACGGGCTGGTTCGTCGTGCTGATCGCCGCGGTCGGCGTCGAGCGCGTGGCCGAGCTGCGTGATCTCGCAGCGCCACGTCGCCTGGGCGCTCGCCCGTGGGGGAGTGGAGTACGGACGCAGCCACTACCCGGCGATGGTGGTGCTGCACGTAGGACTGCTGGTCGGCGCGGTGGCTGAGGTGGTGCTGCTCGACCGGGTCTTCCTGCCGTGGCTCGGCTGGCCGATGCTCGTGGTGGTCCTGCTGGCCCAGGCCTTGCGCTGGTGGTGCATCGCCACGCTCGGCCCGCAGTGGAACACCCGGGTCGTGGTCGTGCCCGGGGCCGGACGCGTGACGTCCGGCCCGTACCGATGGGTGCGCCACCCGAACTACGTGGCCGTGGTGGCGGAGGGAGTGTCGCTGCCCCTGGTGCACACCGCCTGGATCACCTCCACCGTGTTCACGGTCCTGAACGCGTTCCTGCTCCGGACTCGGATCGGCGTCGAGAACCGAGCGCTCGCGCTGGTGGACGCCTCCGATGCACAGACGGCGTGACGCGGTGGCCGTCGTCGTGGTCGGTGGGGGTCCGGTCGGACTCTTCGCTGCGACGGCGGCCGCCCGGGCAGGGATGGAGGTCACGCTGCTCGAGGCGCGGACTGGGGACGGCGACAAGGCGTGCGGAGAGGGACTGATGCCGTCGGCTGTGCGTGCGCTCGCCGAGCTCGACGTCGTGCCATCCGGCGTCCCGTTCCGGGGCATCCGGTACCTGAGCGCCTCCGGACGTCACCAGGTGCGCGCGGATCTGCGCGACGGTGCGGGCCTCGGAGTCCGCCGCACCGAGCTGGTGCGAGCACTGCGGGCGGCCGCCGATGCGGCGGGGGTGAAGACGACTGCGGCTCGCGTCACCGATGTCGAGACCGAAACGTCGGAAGTGAAGGTCCGGTGCTCGGACGGCATCTCACTGCGCGCCGATGTCGTGCTCGGGTGTGACGGCCTGTCCTCGACGGTGCGGGAGGCCGTCGGCCTTGAGCGACCAGCCAGAGGCCCGCGGCGTTACGGACTTGTCGGGCACTTCGCGCTCCGACCGTGGAGCGACGACGTCGAGGTGCATTGGGCCGAGCACGACGAGGCGTACGTCACCCCGGTCGCACCCGACCTCGTCGGCGTCGCTCTGCTCGGGGGAGCGGGCGGGCCATATGCCGAGCGCCTGTGCGCGTTCCCCACGCTCGCCTCCCGGCTCGGCGACGCCGAACCCGTCGGACGCGTCCTCGGAGCGGGACCTCTGCGGCGTACCGCGTCAGCACGCCGCAAGGGCAACGTGCTGCTGGTCGGAGACGCCGCGGGGTACGTCGACGCACTGACCGGTGAGGGCCTCGCCATCGGCTTCCTGTCGGCGCAGGCGGCGGTGGCCTCGGTGGTGACCGGCCGGCTCGACCGGTACGAGGGGGAGTGGGCCCGCATCACGCGACGGTTCCGGTGGTCGACCGACCTCCTGGTCTCTGGCACGCAGCAGGACGCCGTCCGCCGCCACCTCGTTCCCGCGGCCGCCAAGGCCCCGGGGCTGTACCGGTCCGCCCTGCGTCTCGTGACGTAGCCCGGGACGCGCGTTCAGGTGCGCCCGTCGCGCTCCTGGGCGTCGAAGAGGGAAGCCTGCTGCGGCGCGGTCTCGGTCATCCACGTCGCGTGCTCGACGTCGAAGCCCGCGGAGCGGAGGGCTTCGACCACTGCTGCGTCGTCGTCGACCACCACAGCGATCGGCTGCCGTCGCGCCAGCCGGCGCACCTGCTCGACCTTGAACAGCCGCGCCGGCCGGCGGTCTGTGTCCTGCCGCATCACCAGGTCGGCCTCGGGGAAGCCGTGCGCGCGCAACCAGTCGACAGTGTCAGCCCGGCAGCGCTCGGGGCGTCCCGTCAGGTAGGTGACCTCATGCTCGGCGGCGAGCTCCCGGGCCCGCTCGAGCCCGTCGGTCAGCACGCCGTCCTCAGGTGCCGCCGCGAAGAACGCGTCCCAGTCCTTGGGGCGTCCCTGGACGTGGCGCAACCGGTGGCGCACGTCAGCCAGCACGCCGTCCACGTCGAGGATCGCCCAGGCCACCGCTCCAGACTAAGCCGGAAACGCCATCACCCACGGGTCACGCGCGTACGTGCCGGACGCCGACCCGGAGCCGTTGGAGCTGGGAGCGCAGCGGGCCGAGCCGTGGACGGGTGAGCGTCAGACCCGCGTCACGCGCTATCCACTCGACGACCTCATCGGTGGTGAGGTTGTCGGTCTCGACGTGAGTGGCGTAGCGCTCGGTGGCCAGTGCCGCCACACACCGGGGGATCTGCTCGACCGCCCACGTGTCGTCACCGATCCACGAACCGATGAAGCCAAGACGGTGAGACAGTCGGCTTCGCAACGTGGATGGCTCCGCGAGCAGGGCGTAGTGGCGGACCGCCACAGCCCTGGACGTCAACCCGTCCATGATCTCGTCGAAGTAGTCGTCCTCGACGAGCGTCATCGGGACGAGGACCGGCCCCCGGTGGGCATGCTCGGCCTGTGCAAGCGTCTCGACGACGCCGGAGCGCCACTGCGCCAGATCCTGGAAGTCGCGCCGTTCCGCTGTCGGCAGCATGCGGTGCAGGGCGAACCCGAGCAGCTCCGGATCCGCCACGTGTCCGTCCGGCAGCCGCCGGTGCAGCTCATGGGCTGTCTGCGTCTTGCCGGCCCCGAACGCGCCGTTGAGCCAGATCAGCATGGCGCGAGCCTAGGCGCGGGGAGGCCTCGCGGATCGGGCGAGCCGGGGTCTCGTGAGTGTATTGACATAATGTCGATTATCGGCGGTTCATGAAGGATCATTGACCACCTGGCGGGGCCAGGTCCAGGCGTAGAACACGATGGCCGCGAGCAGCCCGACCTCGAGAGCACTGCCGAGCACGTAGTAGCCCCACTCGCCAATGGCGCCGCCGACGATCGTCAGTGCGTACACCGAGGCCACGACGAGGTTGGTGATGCGGTTGACGCCCGGCCGCAGGACGAGCACCAGGAAGACCATCAGGCTCGGGATCGCGATGTAGAGCGTGGTGGCGAAGAGAAACGTCTGGCCCACGTCGAAGCCGCTGACCTGGCCGGCTTCGAGCTTCGACCGCACATCCGCGCGGTACAGGCTGAAGAGGTCGACGTAGGCGAAGACGAACAGCATGGACGCCCAGAGGCCGGAGAGCTTGACGCGAACGTTGACCGGGAGGTCCTGGAACCTGGCCGCGGCCAGGGATACGGAATGCGTGACCCGGGATGACATGAGGGCTCCCCTCGTTGCGGGGTTGTTTCCCATTCTAGGCTTACTTAGTAAACTCGGCAAGGTGAGCACTCCTGGGAGTCGGTGCGCCGGGCCCCCCTCAGCCGGGACCGGGTTCTGCAAGCCGCGGTGGCTCTCGTCGACCATGAGGGGCTCGACGCACTGACCATGCGCAAGCTGGGGGCCACCCTCGGTGTCGAGGCCATGTCGCTCTACAAGCACGTCCGCAACAAGGACGCGATCCTCGACGGGATCGTCGACCTGGTGGGGGCCGAGATCGAGGTGTCCCCCGGAGACCGGGAGACGTGGCAGGGCCTGCTTCGGCGCCGGGCGACCGCGTCCAGGGTGGTGTTCACCCGGCACCCGTGGGCGATCGGGCTGCTGGAGAGTCGCCGCGTCCTGGGTCCGAACCTGCTCCGTTCCCTGGACGCCGCACTGGGCGGCCTGCAGGGGGCGGGTTTCACCATCGATGCGGCGGCCCATGCACTGTGGCTGCTGGACAGCTTCGTGTACGGGCACGTCATCCAGGAGACGAGCCGGCGCAAGGCCGGCGAGGGAGCCACCCAGGAGATGCTCGAGCAGGTGAGGTCGAGCGGCTATCCGCACCTGGCCGATCTCGGCCAACACGCACTCACCGAGGGATTCACCGCCGACGCGGAGTTCGACATCGGGCTCGAGCTGATCCTGCAGGCGCTCGCCGGCCTGCAGGGCGCGCCACCTGAACGACTCAGCGGACCGCCTTCTTGACCAGGGTGGTGATCTTCTTCTCGTCGGCAGCGGTCAGCTCGGTCATCGCCCACGACGTCGGCCACATGGCGCCCTGGTCGAGGTTCGCGCCGTCCTGGAAACCGAAGGTCGCGTAGCGGGCGCCGAACTTTGCGGCGCTCTGGAAGAAGCAGAGAACCTTGTCGTCCTTCGCCCAGGCCGGCATCCCGTACCAGGTCTTCGGCGTGAGCGTCGGCGCGGCGGCCATCACGACGGCGTGCAGGCGTTCGGCCATCGCGCGGTCGGAGCCCTCCATCTCGGCGACCTTGGCGAGCAGCGCCTTCTCGCCGTCCGCCCTGGACGCCTGGGCCTTGAGCTCCTTGGCCCGCTCCCGCATCGCCGCTCGCTCCTCGGCCGTGAAGCTCGCGGAGCTGCCAGTCCGCTTCTGGGTGCTCTTCTTCGCGGTCTTCTTCTCAGCCACTGCGTCGACTCCTTCGGGAAGTGGGCTACTTCTGTTCCTGGATGCGGATCAGGTTTCCGGCAGGATCGCGGACGGCGCAGTCACGGACGCCGTACGGCTGCTCGGTCGGCTCCTGGACGATCTCGGCGTCCGTAGCCTGCAGCTGTTCGAAGGCGCCGTCGAGATCCTTGGTGGCGAGCAGCAGCATGGCGTAGGTGCCCTTGGCCATCATCTCGGTGATGGTGCGGCGCTCGTCATCGGTGATGCCGGGGTTGGCGCCGGGTGGGTCGAGGACGATCGACGTGCCGGGCTGGCCGGGAGGGCCGACGGTGATCCAGCGCATCTGACCGCCGCCGACGTCGGCCCGGACCTCGAAGCCGAGGACGTCCCGGTAGAACGCCAACGACGCGTCCGGATCGGTGTGTGGGAGGAAGCTCGAGTGAATGGTGATGTCCATGCCGCTTACGCTAGCTGCGGCTCGGCCACCGACGCTTCTCGATTCCTGATCGGTCGGGTCACCTGCTTCGCCACGCATGCCGGCATCCCCTCGGTGGCGTCCGCACCTTCCCGCCGGTAGGTGCTGGGCGGCACACCGACCAGCTCGGTGAAGCGGCTGCTGAAGGTGCCCAGCGAGGAACAGCCGACGGCGAAGCACACCTCCGTGACGCTGAGGTCTCCGCGACGTAGCAACGCCATCGCGCGCTCGATGCGTCGTGTCATCAGGTACGCGTACGGCGACTCGCCATACGCGAGTCGGAACCGCCGGCTCAGGTGGCCGGCCGACATGTGGACCCCGCGGGCAAGGGCCTCGACGTCGAGCGGCTGCGCGTACTCGCGGTCGATCCTGTCCCGCACCCCACGCAACAGCGCCAGGTCGCGCAGGCGCTGAGCGTCGCTCGAGGTGTCCGTCACCCGAGCGATCGTGCCACGGCGGAGGTCAAGCCTCTAGGCGACGGGCGTTGTCACACCCTCCTGGGAGAGTGCGTGTATGTCAGCAGACCTCGTTCTTGAGCCGCTCCGCGGAGCGGCTCTGGCGCATTTGCGCACCCTCATCGATGGGGTCACGAACCGAGACGAACTGACGTCTCGGGACGTCGTTCGGCTGATGGAACAAGTGGCCAGCTCGGCAACGGCGATCCAGGCGATGGCGATGGCATCGATGGTTGAGGAAGCCGAGCACGCGAGCACCGATGACCGGTCGTCGGAGGTGCTGGTACCCGACCCAGAGTTCGTACCGGACGAAGTCGCCTTGGCCCTGCACTGCTCGACGATCACCGCACACCGACGGGTGCAGGTGGCGCGGGACGCCGCCCGTCACCCCGCACTGATGACGATGTGGTGTGCGGGCGTGCTCTCCCCCGCCGCTGTCCAGGTGGTCACCGAGCTGGTCGACACCCTCGACCCCACCGTGCCTGCCACCTATGACCTGATCACCGATGCTGCCGACTACGCGGCGGAGCACACGCCGTCGCAGACTCGTGCCTGGCTGACGCGTCGGGTCCTGGCCGCCGACCCCGACGCTGCCGAAGCCAGGCGTCGGCGGGCCATGGCAGACAGGCGGGTCGTGTTCAGCCCGGGTGTCGACTCGATGGGTTCGTTGTGGGCGTTGCTGCCGGGCGTGCAGGCGCGCCAGTTGTACGACACGGTCAACGCCGTCGCCTTGGCCTCCGGCGCCGACGACGCCCGCACCATGGACCAGCGGCGCGCCGATGCCTTGGTCGATCTCGTCACCGGACGCGCAGCGCCGCCGCAGGTAGAGGTGCAGGTGGTGGTCAGCGAGGCGGCCCCGACGGGTTCGTGCGCGCCGGCAGAGGTCAGGGGCGTGGGCCCGGTTCTGCCCGATGACGTCGCTGACCTGCTCCAGCGCGCTGAGGGTGACGTCACCTTCCGGCTCCTGCGCACCGACGCCGACACCGGCGAGCTGGTGGCCGTGGGTGAGCGCCAATACCGTCCTTCGGCTCCACTGCGCCGGGCGATCCAGGCGCGTGACGTGGTGTGCCGCTTCCCCGGATGCCGGCGGAATGCATCTGCGTCGGGCACTGACCTCGACCACACGGTGCCGTGGCCGGACGGCCCCACCGCCGCGGGCAACCTGGCGGCTCTGTGCCGCAGGCACCATCGCCTCAAACACTCACCCGGCTGGGAGGTGCAGCTCGAGCCCGACGGACACATGACGTGGATCACCCCGGGTGGACGCCAATTCTCCTCCACGCCCTGGTGCTACAGCGATCCGCGCGCTCCGTAGGGTCCTTGGGCGACAGTGGTCGAACGACTCTGCCGACTGCGTCTGACGCGCGGTACAAGGGCAGTGAGAGGACCGATCGGGTCCCTCGCCGAAGGAGGCGACCATGCCCACCATCGAGCTGCCGCAGGTCGATCGGTTCGGACCTGAGCAGGTGCTCATCGTCAACGATCCCGCTGCCGGCCTGACCGGCTACGTGGTGGTCGACAACCTCGCCATCGGACCCGCCATCGGTGGGCTTCGTATGGCTTCCGACGTCTCGGTCGTGGAGGTCGCCCGGTTGGCCCGCGCCATGACCTGGAAGAACGCTGCAGCGGGCTTGCCGCACGGCGGAGCCAAGGCGGGCATCGTGGCCGACCCCTCACTCCCCTACGAGGCAAAGGTCGAGCTGGTCCGCGCCTTCGGTGTCCGCATCCGGGACGTCGTGGGTTACATCCCTGGCCCGGACATGGGCCTGGACGAGCGGTTGATGGCGCACCTCCGGGACGCCTGCGGGCGGGCGGTCGGGCTGCCCGCCGTGGTGGGCGGTATCCCGTTGGACGTCCTAGGCGCCACGGGCTTCGGCCTCGCCATCGCTGCTGAGGTCGCCGCCGAGCGCGGCCTCCTGCCACTCACCGGCGCGCGCGTCGTCGTCCAGGGCTTCGGGTCGGTCGGTCAGCACGCGGCACGCTTCCTGCGCGACCGCGGTGCGGTCCTGGTCGCTGCTTCGGACAGCCGGGGCGCGACCACCGCTCCGGACGGGTTCGATGTGGACGCCCTCATCGCCCACAAGAGGTCCGGGCAGCCGGTCGGCACCTTCCCCGGTGGTCACGCGGTGAGCGCCGAGGCCCTGTTGTCACTCCCTGCGAGATCTGGATCCCCGCGGCCCGGCCAGACGTGATCACGGCGGAGAACGTCGCCAAGCTGGACACCTGTCTGCTGCTCCAGGGCGCCAACATCGCCGCGAGCCCCGAGGCCGAGCAGTACCTGCACGAGCAGGGCGTGACGGTGCTCCCCGACTTCATCGCCAATGCTGGTGGCGTCATCTGCGCGGCGGTCGAGTACGCCGGCGGAACCGCCTCCCAGGCATTCGCCGTCATCGAGGAGAAGATCCGCAGGAACACCCAGGCCGTCCTGCACGCCTCCGCGGCCAGTGGTCGGACGCCGCGCGCCGAGGCCGAGCATCTGGCGGTCGACCGGGTCACCGAGGCGATGGCCTATCGACGCCGGTGACCCGTTCCGTGGCCCGGGCCTGGCCCATCCGTGGGACAGCCGTTCCGCATCACGGAACGTTGGGCAACTTCAGGACCAATGGCCTGTCGATTCACTGACTCGTGCGTCAGTCTATGCGCGTGAGCATCCCCAGCGACCTTGACATCGCCCGCGCGTCCGCCGTCCGTCCGATCAGTGAGATCACTGAGTCCATGGACTCCCCGAGCACCTGTGGGAACCCTACGGGCGTGATGTCGGGAAGGTGAGTCTCGACGCGATCGAGGAGCTCGCCGACCGGCCGCCGGCCAAGTACATCCTGGTCACGGCGATCACCCCGACGCCGCTCGGCGAGGGCAAGACCACCACCTCGATCGGCCTGGCCCAGGGCTTCGGCAAGATCGGCAAGCGGGCGACGCTGGCGCTGCGGCAGCCGTCGATGGGTCCCACGTTCGGGATCAAGGGCGGGGCGGCCGGTGGCGGCTACAGCCAGGTCATCCCCATGGAGAAGCTCAACCTCCACCTGACCGGTGACTTCCACGCCATCACCGCGGCGCACAACCTGCTGGCGGCGATGCTCGACAACCACCTGTTCCAGGGCAACGAGCTCGGCATCGAGCCGAGCTCGATCGAGTGGCGCCGCGTCATGGACGTCAACGACCGTGCGCTGCGCAACGTCATCATCGGGCTGGGCGCGCGCGTCGACGGGGTCCCCCGCCAGACCGGATTCGACATCACCGCCGCGAGCGAGCTGATGGTGCTGCTCGCCCTCGCGACCTCGGAGAAGGACCTCCGCGAGCGCGTCGGGAAGATCGTCGTCGGCTACACGAAGACCGGCGACCCGGTGACAGCCGAGGACCTCAAGGCGGCCGGCTCCATGGCGGTCATCCTGCGCGACGCACTCGAGCCCAACGTGCTGCAGACGATCGAGGGGCAGCCCGCCCTGATCCACACCGGACCGTTCGGCAACATCGCCACCGGCCAGTCGTCGATCGTGGCCGACCTCATCGGCATCAAGAGCGGCGACTACCTCATCACCGAGGCCGGCTTCGGCGCCGACATCGGGGGCGAGAAGTTCTTCGACATGAAGTGCCGCCTGTCGGGTCTCACGCCATCCGCGGCGGTCGTCGTCGCCACGGTGCGCGCGCTCAAGGCCCACTCCGGACGCCACGTGATCAAGCCCGGCAAGCCCCTGCCTCCGGAGCTCTTGGCCGAGAACCCCGACGAGGTCGCGATCGGTGGCGCCAACCTGCGCAAGCACCTGGCGAACCTCAAGAAGTTCGGCATCACGCCGGTCGTGGCGATCAACGCCTTCCCGACCGACCACCCGAGCGAACACGAGGTCATCCGCAAGATCGCCGAAGAAGCGGGCGCCCGCTCCGCTGTCGCGACGCACGTGGTCGACGGTGGTGACGGCGCCGTCGAGCTGGCCCGCGTCGTCGAGGAGGTCGCCAACGAGCCGAACGACTTCCGGTTCCTGTACCCGCTCGAGGACACCATCGAGAAGAAGATCGAGACCATCGCCACCGAGCTCTACGGCGCGACCGGCGTCGACTTCTCCCCCACCGCGGCCGCCCAGGCGAGGAAGCCGGAGCTCGGCTACGGCAACCTGCCGATCGTCATCGCCAAGACCCACCTGTCCATCACGTCCGACGCCAGCCTGCTCGGCGCCCCGGAGAACTGGGGCCCCCTGCCCGTCCGCGAGCTGCGACTCGCGGCCGGTGCCGGCTACGTCTACGCCGTGTGCGGCGAGATCCGCACCATGCCGGGGCTGTCCAGCCACCCGGCGGCCGAGCGGATCGACATCGACGCGGGCGGGAACATCGTCGGCCTGTCCTAGTACCTCGGGTGCGCCTCCTAGACTCAGGCGCCGTGACTGACGAGAGCGTGCTGCGAGCCAGAGTCGATGCGGTGATGCCGGGGGTCGTCGACGACCTCGCACGGCTGGTCTCTCTCCCGTCGTGCGCCTTCCCGGGATTCCCGGCCGAGCCCGTGCTCGCGATGGCCGACGCCACTGTTGAGCTGCTGCGACGCTCCGGCCTGCCGGACGCCCGACTCGTCGAGGTACCGGACGGCTATCCGGTGGTCTACGGCGAGCACCCGCCCCCCGGGCGCGCCGACGGTCCTGCTCTACGCGCACTACGACGTGCAGCCCGCTCCGGCCGACCAGGGCTGGACGGTCGACCCGTGGCTACCGGTCGTCCGCGACGGAAGGCTCTACGGACGAGGGGCGCCGACGACAAGTCCGGCATCGCCATGCACGCCGCGACCCTCCAGGCGTTCGAGGGTGACCTCCCGGTGGGCCTGCGCGTGGTGATCGAGGGCGAGAGGAGACCGACAGCCACCTCGAGGCGTTCGCGCTGGCACACCCAGAGATGTTCGCGGCGGACGTCATCGTCATCGCCGACGGTGGCAACGAGCAGGTCGGTGTGCCGGTGCTCGAGGTCAGCACCCGCGGCGGCGTCGTCGTCGACGTCGAGGTGTCGACCCTTCGGCAGCCGGTGCACTCCGGGATCTTCGGCGGTGGTGCGCCCGACGCGCTGCTGGCGCTCGTCCGGATGCTCTCCACCCTGCACGACGACAACGGGGACGTGGCGGTCGCGGGACTCACCGCAGGCGAGTGGTCGGGTGGGGAGACCGACGCCGAGCTCTTTCGCCAGGCGGCCGGGGTGCTCCCCGGTGCCGGGCTGGTCGGCAGCGGACGCCTCGCGAGCCGGCTCTGGTCGCGTCCCGCGATCAACGTCATCGGCCTCGACGCAGCCCCGATTGCGGGTGCGGTCAACGCCCTCGCACCCCGTGCCCGGGCCATCGTGTCGATGCGGATCCCGCCCGGCGTCGACGCCGCGGAGCAGCGCCGCCTGCTCGTGGAGCGCCTGGAGTCGGTCGTTCCCTGGGGCGCGCAGGCGACCATCACCGGTGACGCCGCGTGGCCCGGCTGGACCACGGCGACGGACGGCCCGGCCCTGACCGCGGCGCGGCAGGTCATGGCCGACGTGTATGGGGCACCCACTGGGCTGATCGGCAGCGGAGGGTCGATCCCCCTGCTCACGACGTTGCAGCAGCTCAACCCCGATGCGGAGTTCGTCCTCTGGGGAGCCGAGGACGGAGCGCAGGCGAACATCCACTCCGCGGACGAGAGCGTCGACCTCGGTCAGCTCGGACGGGCAGCGTTGGCCGAGACGTTGTGCTGCTGGCGCGGCTCGGCATCCGCGGCTGACGTTCCCCGTGCACCCCTTCCTGCAGCACCCCGGGCCCGTCCCGATGGTCCATCGCGGCGGACCGCGCGGCACGTCGGACGGCGCTGTCCCGGTGGCCGACCCGGACTACGTCGAGAACACGGCTGCGGCATTCCGGCGGGCGTACCGGCTCGGTTTCCGCTGCTTCGAGACCGACGTGCACGCGACCCGGGACGGCGTACTGGTGGCCAGCCATGACGCCTCGCTCGCGCGGGTGGGCGGCTACCGGGTGCGTGTCGCCGACCTCACGGTCGGGGACCTCGAGGACCTGCCGGTGGGGGGTCGAGCCCCTCCCCCGCCTGAGCGAGCTGCTCGCGGAGTTCTCCGAGGTGCGCTTCAACATCGATCCGAAGGCGGACGCCGCGGTCCGCCCGCTGGTCGACCTGCTGACCGCAACCGACCTGGTGGAGCGGGTGTGCGTGGCGTCCTTCAGCGACCGTCGGCTGCGGTGGGTGCGCGCTGCCCTCGGGCCGAAGGTCTGCACCGCCGCCGGCCCCCGGGAGCTGGCCGCAGCCACCGGCCAGGCCGGACGCGGTCAGCCGCTCGAGGTGCCCGGGGCCGACGTGCTGCAGATCCCGCGCGTCCTGGCCCGGCAGCTGCCCGGCGTCCGCGGTCGCGGGATCGACCTGCTCGCCGCGGCTCAGCGTGTCGGGATGCCCGTCCACGTCTGGACCGTCAACGATGCTGCCGAGATGGACCTGCTGCTCCAGCGAGGGGTCGACGGCGTGATGAGTGACGACATCGCGTTGCTCGAGTCGGTCTTCCGGGCACACGGGTGGGTCCCGGCGACATGACCGCGCCGGTCGACAGGTCGCGGCGTCGCCTGCAGCGGTCCTGGTACTTCTACGACTGGGCGAACTCGGCGTTCTCCACCACCGTCGTCACCGTCTTCCTCGGCCCCTACCTGACCACGCTGGCCGAGGACGCCGCCGGGGCCGACGGCCGCGTGGGATTCCTCCTCTGGCAGGTGCGTCCCGGTTCGTACTTCTCGCTGCTGGTGTCCCTCTCCGTGGTGCTGCAGGTGCTGATCCTGCCCGTCACCGGCGCCATCGCGGACCGCTCCCGGCACCAGCGACAGCTGCTGGCCTCCTTCGCCGCGGTCGGGGCTGCGGCCACGATGCTCATGGTCACGCTCACCGACGGCCGCTTTGTGCTGGGCGGCATCCTGCTGGTGGTGGCCAACCTCGCGTTCGGCATGAGCGTCGTGGTCTACAACGCCTTCCTGCCGCAGGTGGCGACGCCCGACGAGCGGGACGCCGTGTCCTCGCGCGGATGGGCACTGGGCTACCTGGGCGGTGCGATCCTGCTCGCCGCCAACCTCGCGCTGTTCCTCGGGCACGAGGCGTTCGGGCTCACCGAGGGCGAGGCCGTTCGCCTCAGCCTGCTGTCCGCCGGCGTCTGGTGGGCGGTCTTCACCGTCATCCCGGTGGTCGGACTCCGTAACCGGTCCGAGCGCGGCGAGGGTGCGCCGGCTCCACCCTCCGGGTCGGTGCTCACCAGCGGCTTCCGCCAGCTCGGCGGCACCCTCCGCGACCTCCGTCGCTACCCGCAGACCCTGCTGTTCCTGCTCGGGTACCTGCTCTACAACGACGGGATCCAGACCGTCATCGCCCTGGCCGCGGTCTACATCGAGAAGGAGCTGCTGCTCGACACCACCATCTCGATCGCGGTGATTCTGCTCGTCCAGGTCGTCGCGTTCGTCGGTGCTCTCGCCCTGGGGCGGCTCGCGGGACGGTACGGCGCGCAGCGGGTCATCCTCGGGTCGCTGGTCGCCTGGACGGGGGTCGTCGCCGTTGCCTTCGTGCTACCGGCGGAGTGGCCGGTCGGCGTCTTCGGCCTCGCCACCGTGATCGGTTTCGTTCTCGGCGGCTCGCAGGCACTCTCCCGGTCCCTCTACTCCCAGCTCATTCCCCGGCTGCGCGAGGCGGAGTACTTCGCCTTCTACGAGATCTCCGAGCGCGGCACCAGCTGGCTCGGCACCTTGACCTTCGCGCTCGCCTACGAGGTCTCCGGGTCGTACCGGGTGGCGATCCTGGCCCTGGTGGTCTTCTTCGTGCTCGGAATGCTGGTCCTGCGGCGGGTCCGCGTCGCCGAGGGCATCGAGGAGGTGGGCAACACCCCTCCGGCCGTTCTCTAGACCTCCGGCAGGTACCGCAGGCCAGAGCGTGTGATCTGCGTCACCCGAACGGCCCAACTACGCGGGAAAAGGGTTGGGGAACCCCGCGGGCGGGGAATCCGTCCAAGAGACCACGTGTTGGTGCGAGTACCACTTCCCTTCCGGAGGCAGACCATGGCTGAGCGTTCGCTGCGCGGTACGCGGCTCGGGGCCACGAGCTACGAGAACGACGACAATGTCGAGCCCGCAGAGCGCCTCGACGTCGTCTACGACTGCCCCCGGGGTCACACCTTCACCATGCCCTTCTCGGTCGAGGCCGAGGTCCCGGCCCGGTGGGAGTGCCGCGTCTGCGGCGCCACCGCGATCGGTCGGGACGTCCCGCTCCCGGAGGAGAAGGCCGTCAAGCCCTCCCGGACGCACTGGGACATGCTCCTGGAGCGTCGTTCCATCCCCGAGCTCGAGGACCTCCTCGAGGAGCGGCTCGAGCTGCTCCGCGCCTCCGGTGGTCCCACCGGCGGGGCCAAGCGCTCCGCCTAGCGTCAGCCGCTACACCCGCGGCCGCGTCCGCTCGAGGAGCGCGAAGAGCTGGTCGAACGGATAGCTCGTGGTGCTGTTGCTCATGACCACCACGCCGAACCCGCGCTCCGGGTAGAGGCGCATCACGTTCCAGAAGCCCGCGCCGGCCCCGAAGTGCTCCACCCAGTCATCGGCGCCGGGCCGGTCGCTGGGGCTGCGGAACCATCCCAGTCCGTGCCGGAAGGCCTTGCCGGGGTGGTCGAGCCTGCGCATGGCGCGTGCCGTCTCCGGCGCCAGGATGCGGACGCCGTCGAGCTCCCCGTCCCGCAGGTGCATCTGCAGGAATCGCGCGGCGTCCTGGACCGTGCCGATGAGCCCGCCATAGGCCGGGCCGTCGACGGCGAAGTCGTTCAGGGCCAGGTACCGCCCGTGACGTCGCCCGACGATCCCCGCGGGCAGGAGGCGACGGAGCACCGGGTCGGCCGGCCGGGGGGCCCTGACGTACCCGGTTGCGGTGGCGGTGCCCTCCCCGTGTTCGAAACCGGTGGCACGCATCCCGATCGGAACCAGCACCGAGCGACGGACATAGCTGTCGAAGTTCTCCCCTCCCGCCCGGGCGACGATCTCCCCGACCGCGAGGTAGCCGACATTGCTGTACCGCGCAGTGCCCAGCGGGTAACGGTAGGCGCGACGGCGGCGCATGAGCCTGCGCAGCAGCTGCTCAGGGTCCGGCGCGTCCGCACCCGCCGGGTGCACCCAACGGATGGGCATCGGGTTCCCCAGCCCAGAGGTGTGCGTCAGCAGCTGACGGACCGTCGGCTGCTGCGGGCCGGGCGCCCGCAGGTAGTCGAGGTACTCGGTGACCGGCGCCTCGAGGTCCAGGTGACCCTCGTCGGCGAGCCGGAGCGCTGCCGTCGCCGTCACGATCTTGGACATCGAGAACCACAGGTAGGGCGTCGAGGCCGAGGCGGCCACCTCTCGCGAGAGGTCGGCGTACCCGTAGCCCGTGGCGAGCTGGACTCCGGCCGCATCGACCACGGCGATCGACAGCCCAGGGACCTGAGCCTCCCGCCGCATCGTCTCGACGGCGGCGGCGAGGTCAGGGGGAACCTGGTTAACCATGTCGGTGTCAGAAGTAGTACGAGTTCGTATCATGTGATCACTGTACTACGAAATCGCAGGAGTTCAACCCTCACTGTGTCGGGGAGGCTCCTCGCCGTCGACCACCTCGCCGCGGACCACCGGCCCGGAGGCCGGGGGCGTACCCGGACGGACGGCGCGGTTCCAGCGCACGACCTCGAGGTTCCACGACGACAGCCGTCGCTCGACGCGTTGGCCGACCCACACCTTGACCACCGCCCGGACCGGTGGCAGCAGGAGCAGCAGCCCGAGGGCGTCGCTCACGAAGCCCGGCAGCAGCAGCAGCGCACCGGCGAGCAGGAGCAGTGCCGTGTCGGAAGTTCGGGGGCGACGCCGCCAGGCGCGCCGCATCACGAACGCACCGACGATGACCCCCGCGAGGAGCAGCAGCAGGGTCGGCCCTGCGCCGATCTGGTCGGCCACCAGGGTGCCGACGTAGATCTCCAGGATCGGCGCCCCGACGAGCACCACGAGCAGGATCAGTGCCATCAGGCCGACCTCCCCAGAGCACCGGAACGACGCCACCGGCCGACGCGGTCCTGCACGCCCCACGCCGTGACGCGCCACAGCGCCTCGGCGACGATGGTGCCGCTCATCTTGCTGTCTCCCACCTCGCGCTCGACGAAGCTGATGGGGTACTCGGCGATCCGAAGCCCGGCTGCCGCTGCCCGCCGGGTGAGGTCGACCTGGAAGCAGTACCCCTGCGACGCCACGGTGTCGAGGTCGAGCTGCGTCAGGGCGGACGCGCGGTACACGCGGTAGCCGGCGGTGGCGTCCCGCACCCCGAGCCCCAGCATCAGCTGCGTGTAGCGGTTGCCCCCCTGGGACAGCCACTTGCGGTACTGGGGCCAGTTCACGACGCCGCCCCCCGGCACCCACCGCGAGCCGATCACGACGTCGGCGTCGTGGAGCAGTTCGAGCATGGCCGGGAGGTGCTCGGGGCGGTGCGAGCCGTCGGCGTCCATCTCGACGAGCACGTCGTACCCCCGGCTGGTCCCCCACCGGAACCCGGCGAGGTAGGCGGCCCCCAGACCGTTCTTGGCGCTGCGGTGCAGGACGTGGACGTGGTCGTCCTCGTCGGCGAGGGCCTGCGCGACGTCGCCCGTTCCGTCCGGGCTGTTGTCGTCGGCCACCAGCACGTGCGCGTCCGATACGGCCGTCCGCACCCGCTGCACCAGCCCGGGCAGGGCGGCCGCTTCGTTGTACGTGGGGACCACCACGAGGACGCGTCCTTCGGTCATGCGACCAGTGTCCCAGCCCGGCGACGACGCCAGGCACCGGCGAGGACCGCTGCGGCCCCTATGGCGGTGAGCGCCCACGCGACCGCCGGCCCGAACCGCGTGGCGAGCGTCTGGCTGGTGCGTGCCGGTACCTCGGCGACGAGCACCTGGGCCACGAACTCTGGGGTCTGCTCGACCACCCTGCCGTCAGGGGTGATGACCCCACTGATGCCGCTCGTCGCGGCGACGAGCACCACGCGGCCGTGCTCGATCGCACGGAGCCGGCTGATGGCGAACTGCTGCTCGACCTGCGCCGTCCGACCGTACGTGGCGTTGTTGGTCTGCACGGTGATGAGCTCGCCGCCGCCGGCGACGGCGTCCCGGACGGCGTCGTCGTACGCGACGTCGAAGCAGATGACGTCGGCCACCGTGGCGGCGCCGAGGTCGAGAACACCCGGCCGGTCGCCAGCGACGAAGTCGCGCGGGATCCGGTCGAGCCGGGAGATGAAGGGCTGCAGCTGGGACCGGAAGGGGACGTACTCACCGAACGGCACCAGGTTCTGCTTCACGTAGGTCTCCCCGGGCCCGGTGTCGGGGTCCCACACCGTCCCCTGGTTGGCGACACGCTCGCCTCCGTCGACCTCCACCACCATGCCGACCAGGACCGGCACGCCGACGTCCTGCACCGCCTCGGTGATCCGGGCGTAGGCGTCGGCGTCGAGGGCGGGGTCGATGTCCGACGCGTTCTCCGGCCAGATGACGAGGTCGGGACGTGGCACCGTCCCGGCGCGGACGTCGTCCGCGAGCTGGTGGGTCGCGTCCAGGTGGGCGGTCAGGACCGCCTCCCGCTGCCCGAAGGCGTCCATCCCGGTGCGCGGCACGTTCCCCTGCACCACCGCGACGGTCACCGGACGACCGTCGGTGGGGGTCGGCACCACCGCCGCTCCCGCGTAGACCACGATGCCCGCGATCGCGGCGACGGCGGCGGTCCGCCGGTCGCCCCGCTGCCAGGCGAGCAGGAGGGCGAGCAGCAGGGCACCGGTGAGCACCACGACGAACCCGAGCAGCGGCACGCCCCCGATGGCCACCCAGCCGACGCTCGGGGCGTCCACCTGCGAGTGCGCGAGGCGTCCCCAGGGGAACCCGCCGAGCGGGTAAAGGCTGCGCAGCGTCTCGACCGTGGCCCACCACGCGGCCGTCCACAGCGGCCAGCCAGGCAGGTCGAGCAGCAGGGTCGCGCCCGCCCCGAACACGGCCAGGGCGAGCGCCGAGAGCACGACCACCGCGAGCCATGCGTCGGGGCCGATCACCCGCAGCCAGGGGGTGAGGGCTCCGATGAACGCCGCGCCGAAGACCAGGCCGACCAGTGCTCCACCACGGACCGAGCGTCCCCGCAAGGCAGCGAGCAGCCCGGCCACCGCGACCGGGGCCAGGAGCCAGAAGTCGATCGGCGGGAACGCCGCGACCAGCAGCAGGCCGGAGAGGAGGGCGGCGAGCAGCGCCCACCGCAGCGGAGTCGCTTGACGACCGGGGCCGGTGCTCACCTCGGACGCGTCACTCACCCGGTGACGGTATCCCGGCAGCGCGTGGGTGGCGCCCCCGCGTGGCGGGGTGCCGGTGATCGGAGCGCCTCAGTCATTCAGGAGCGGATGCGACGGCCAAAGAATGACGAGAATGCTCCGATCACCGCAGGGGTATGGGCGCGCGGTCGGCAGAGCTACTGCGGCGGGACGACGATGGTCCCGGTCGCGCTCACGGCAAGGACGGGTTCGGCGAGCGTCTCCGCCGACGACTCCCCGAGGTCCGGGCGTCCACGGCACACCACGTGGGCGGTGAAGCCGACCTCACGGCTGCGCCGACCCACCCGCGTGACGGTGGCGGTGACCTCCAGCACGTCCCCGGCGCGGACCGGCGCGGTGAACTGGATGTCGGAGTACGACGCAAACAGGCCTTCGTCCCCGTCGGTGACGATCATGAGGTCGGTGGCGACGTCGCCGAACAGCCCGACCGTATAGGCACCGTCGACCAGGTTGCCGGCGTAGTGGGCGTGGGAGTACGGGACGTAGCGGCGGTGGGTGACGCTCGCTCCGAGTCGGCTGTCCGATGCATCCGTCATGAACGACTCCTCGCCGGCTTGCGGTTCGACTTCTTCTTCGCGGGTGTGCTGCAGAGCCGATGCACCAGGAAGCTGGCGACCTCGCCGGGCGTCGTGCCCTTCACGAAGATCCGGTCCACACCCAGCTCCGCGGCCGCCGTCTCGTCGAACCTCGGGCCTCCCACGATCAGCACGGGCGCGGTTCCGGCCGGGTACGCCTCGCGGAAGGCCGCCGACATCTGGCTGACGTTGTGCAGGTGCGCGTCCCGCTGGGTCACCACCTGGCTGACCAGGACGGCATCGGCCCCGAGCGTCTGCGCGCGTTCGACCAGGTCAGGAACGGACACCTGTGCGCCGAGGTTGTGCACCTCGACGTCGCTGTACGCCTCCAGGCCCTTCTCCCCCGCCCATCCCTTGATGTTCAGGATCGCGTCGATGCCGACGGTGTGCGCGTCGGTGCCGATGCAGGCGCCGATCACCACCAGTGGACGCCGCAGGCTGCGCCGCACCGCGGCGCTGACCTCCTTCGGCGTGAGCATGGGGAACTCACGCTCCATCACCACGACCTTGTCGAGGTCGACCAGATGGCTGCTGCGCCCGTAGACGACGAAGAAGGTGAAGTGCGGACCCATGGCCTTCGCGTGCACCACCATCGCCGGCTCCAGCCCCATCTTCGACGCCAGCTGAAGGGCAGCGCCCTCGGCCCGCTTGTCGTGCGGGATCGGCAGCGTGAACGAGGTCTGGACGAGGCCGTCACCGGTGGCGTCGCCGTACGGCCGGATGATGTGCGACTCGCGCTTGCTCATCGGGCCGCTCCTCGTCGGCCGGCAGCGCCGGCGAATCCCTCGGCGAGCAGCTCACTCGCGGGGTTGTAGTAGGCGCTGGACTGCTTCGCCACGCCGTCCAGCCCGCGTCCGGCGTCAGCGGGGCGCTTCATCAGGCCGAAGGTGCCGTCGGCGATGGCGTTGAGCAGCTGGTCGTCGACGATGGCCTCCAGCAGCTCGATCGCCTCGGCGAGCACCTGGCGGCCTCGCTCCACCACGAACCCGTCAGGGGCCGGGCGGAAGTCCTCGGAGAGCCCGCGGGTGGCCTCCATCACGTAGCGGACGTTCTGCAGCGCGAGGTCGCGGTCGGAGAGCCACGGGGTGTGGACGGCCTCGGTGAGCATGCCGACCAGCAGGATGTCCTGGTTCGTCATCGATCCGACGAGGTTGAAGAAACCGTTGAGCAGGTAGCCGCGGAAGATGTCTCCGGTCATGTGCTTGGTGGGTGGCATCCACTTCAGCGGCGCGTCGGGGAAGAGCTCGCGTGCCAGCAGTGCGTGCGCGAGCTCCATGCGGAAGGACTCGGGCACCGACGGGTTGATCTCGAAGGCATGGCCCAGGCCGAGCTGGTGGTCGGCGAGGCCGGCCTCCTTGCCGAAGAACTCGTTGAGCAGCTGGCTGACCGTGACCGTGTGCGCAGCCTCGATGCCATCAGCGGTGGTGAGGTAGTTGTCCTCGCCGGTGTTGATGATGATGCCCGCCCTGGCGTGGATCTGGCGGCTGTAGCGCTGGTCCACGAAGGTGCGGATCGGGTTGATGTCGCGGAAGAGGATCCCGTACATCGAGTCGTTGAGCATCATGTCGAGGCGCTCGAGACCGGCCAGCGTCGCGATCTCGGGCATGCAGAGCCCCGAGGCGTAGTTGGTGAGACGCACATAGCGCCCCAGCTCGGCGGAGACCTCGTCGAGCGCACCCCGCATCAACCGGAAGTTCTCCTGGGTCGCATAGGTGCCCGCGTAGCCCTCACGAGTGGGACCTTCAGGGACGAAGTCGAGCAGCGACTGTCCGGTGGAGCGGATCACCGCCACGATGTCGGCGCCCTCGCGCGCGGCGGCCTGAGCCTGCGGGATGTCCTCGTAGATGTCGCCGGTGGCCACGATCAGGTAGATCCACGGTTTGGGCGGGTCCCCGTACTTCCTGATGAAGCGGTCGCGGGTGCGTCGGTTGCCGTCGATGCGACGCAGTCCGGCCTGTGCAGCCTTGCGGGACGCCGAACGTGCGCGTGCGGCGTCCCTGCCCTCGGGCAGGTGGAAGAGGACGCTGCCGGCGGCGGCCTTCTGGGCCAACGTCAGCAGGTCGTAACCGCCACCCGCCATCGCGTGCCAGACCGGCAGTGCGACGCCGTGCTCGAGCCCGACGTCCTCGCGCACGGCGTCGACGAGGTGGTTGACCCAGGGCTCACCTTCGGGGTCGGCGCCGGACAGACCGGCCAGACGCAGCACGGCCCGCTCAACCGAGACGGTGGTGTGGGTCTTGGCCAGCGTGACGATCGGCTTGCCGGCCTTGCGCGCGAGGCTGCGAGCCTTGCGGACCGCGACCGGGTCGAGCTCGAGCTTGCCGCGTCTGCGCGATGTCACGTGGTCCTCCCTTCGTCGACGGAGTAGACGGTACGGCCTCGCACGACCGTGCGGAGGCAGGTGGGTGTCGGAGCGTCCGGCTCCACCGACGGCAGTCCCGGGACGGCGGCCCTCGGATCGGTGGACCAGGCTGCTACCCGGTCGTCCGGCGCCTCGACCACAAGCTCACCGGCGTCCCAGACGGCGAGGTTGGCCGGCAGACCGGGTGCGAGCACGCCCCCGGACTCCTCGCCGGCGGCGCGCCAGCCACCTCGGGTGTGCGCGGCGAAGGCTCCGCGCGGCGTCCAGTGCGCACCCGGCTCGTGAGTGTGGACCGCGGCACGGACCGCGGCCCACGGCGCAAGGGGGGTGACCGGTGCGTCGGACCCGAAGGCGAGTGAAAGGCCCGACGTCGCCATCCGGGCGAAGGGGTTGAGGCGGGCTGCCCTCTCCGGTCCGAGACGCTTCGCGTACATGCCGTCCGGGCCGCCCCAGAGCGCGTCGAAGGCCGGCTGGACGCTGGCGATGACGCCCAGATCGGCTAGCAGCTCGATCGCGTCGTCGTCGACCATCTCGACGTGCTCGAGCCGGTGGCGAGGTCGACGGACGACGTCGGCGCCGACCTTGGCGACGGCCTCGCGGAAGCCGGCCACCACCACGTCCATCGCCCCGTCGCCGATGACGTGGTAGCCGGCCTGTACCCCGGCCTGCGAGCACGCCGCGACGTGGTCGCGGATCGTGGCCGCGTCGGTGTAGCACGCTCCGCGGGTGTCGGCGTCGGCGTAGGGCTCGCGCAGGAACGCCGTGTGCGAGCCGATCGCCCCGTCGACGAAGTGGTCGCCGGCGGCTCCGCGGGCGCCGAGCGAGAGCGCGAGGTCCGGGCCCCCACCCTCGCCCCAGTACCCGACCACCTCGACCCCGGACTCTGGCGCGACCGTGGTGAGCAGGTCGGTGAAGTCGTCCGGGCTGGAGATCTGCGGGCCACCGAGCTCGTGCACCATGCCGATCCCGAGCGACGCCGCATGCTGCAGTGCGGTGTGCTGGGCGCGCCGCCGCTGCTCGGGGCTGACCGAGTCAAGGGCGATCCGTCGGACGACGTGGTGGGCGGCCCGGCTCAGCCAGCCGTCCGGTGAGAAGCCGTCCATCGCACCGGCCTCCGGGGCGATCGCGAGCAGGGCCGAGGAGGCGACGCACGAGTGGACATCCACGCGCGAGAGGTAGACCACTCCCCCGTACGAGGCGCGGTCGAGCTCCTCGCGGGTCGGCGGACGCCCCTCCGGCCAACGAGTCTCGTCCCACCCGTGGCCGAGGACCACGCCGCCTCGCACCTGTCGTGCCTGAGCCTCCAGCGCGGTAAGAGCCTCGGCCAGCGAGCTCGTGCCGGAGAGGTCGAGCCCGGTGAGGTGGAGGCCGGTCGAGGTGGTGTGCACATGGGCGTCGACGAACGCGGGTGCGAGCCAGGCGCCGTCGAGCTCGACGACCTCGTCGACCCCGTCCCGGTGTTGCTCCGCGGCACCGTCCTGCCCGACCCAGGCGACAGTGCCACCGTCGACGACGAGCGCCGTGGCGAAAGGGTCCACCGGGCTGTGGACCCGTCCCCCGCGGAAGAGGGTGGTGGCCACTCAGCGCTCCGCCGGCTCGGCGCCGGTCTCGTGCTCCAGGCGCCGGGAGAAGAGCTCGCGCACTCCGTCCGAGCCCCGCAGCAGGTCGAAGGCCAGGTCCGCGTGCCCGGGGGTGTAGCCGTTGCCGATGAGCATGGTCACGTCGGAGGCCAGACCCTCGGCTCCCAGGGCGGCCGCGGTGAAGGAGGTCGCCATCGAGAAGAAGATCACCGTGCCGCCGTCCGGTGACGTGGCGAGGATGGCGCCGTGTTCGCACCCCGGTACGTCGACGCAGACGACGGTGATGTCGGCGGGCGCGCCCAGGGCCTGCTGGACGGCGCCGGACAGCTGCACCGGGTCACGTGCGTCGGCGATGGCCACGACGTCGCACAGCGCGACCTCGCCCAGCAGGTCGGCCTCGTGCTGGACGGGGACGACTCCGACGGTCCGGCTCGCACCCGCGCGCTGGGCAGCGACCAGCGACAGTGAGCCGCTCTTGCCCGCGCCGCCGATGACGGCGACGGTCGGCACCCGGCCCCGGGCGACGTACTGCTCCACCACCCGGGCGGTGAGCGCGGGGGCCCCGGCGACGTCCATCACGGCCATCGCCAGACGGGGCGGGAGATCGTCGGGAACGGTGGCCGCGATCGTCCGTCCGAAGAGGATCGCGTGCCCCTCGCAGGGCACCTGCTCGCTGCGTCCGTCCCAGCGGGCGAGGCCGTCGGTGATCACCAAGGGGGTGAGGCTGAGCGAGACCAAGGTGGTGACCTGCTGGCCCACCGCGACGTCGAGCGTGGCCTGCGGGCCGACCTCGTCGACCACCCCGACCAGCATGCCGCCGGACCCGGTGATCGGGTTCTGCATCTTGCCGCGGCTCGCGACGATGTCGAGCACCTCGGCCCGGACCGCGTCGCCGGCTCCACCGTGCTTGTCGAACAGCTGCCGGAACGAGGCCGCGTCGAGGTTCAGCACGTCCACCGAGACGCGGATCTCGTCCGGCCACAGCTCGGGGCTCGCGTCGAGGCGGGCAGCCGCTTGGGGCAGCACTCCGCGTGGCTCGATGACACGGTGCAGGCCGACAGGGGACGATGGGGTGGTACGCGTCACGCGGCGATCCTGTCAGGAGCACCGCGCGGCCGCCACCACCAGGGGTGGAGATTCTCCCGTTCCTCATTGATTTGACGGGAAGATCTCCGTACCCTCGCGCTAGATGCACCTCTCATGAGGAGAGCCTGTGAGCCACCTGCCCCAGCCGTACGACTACCGCCAGCACCAGGTCCGCGAGCCGGACTGGACGCGGCTGCCCGGGTGGCGGGACGTCACCGCCGCCGACTGGGAGGACGCCCAGTGGCAGCGTGCCCACTGCGTCAAGAACATCAAGCAGCTGCGGGACGTCATGGGCGGGCTGCTGAGCGAGGACTTCTATGCCGACCTCGAGCGTGACCAGGCCGAGCGGGCCACGATGTCGATGCTCATCCCGCCCCAGATGGTCAACACGATGGTCCCCGACAGCCACGACGCCGGCCTGCCGTCGACCCCGACCTTCACCGAGGCGTTCTACGCCGACCCGGTGCGCCGCTACATGCTTCCCGTCTTCAGCGACCGGCGCACCGACTGGCCCTCACACCCGTACTCCAGCCGCGACTCGCTGCACGAGCACGACATGTGGAAGGCGGAGGGTCTCACCCACCGCTACCCGACGAAGGTGCTGGCCGAGGTGCTGTCCACCTGCCCCCAGTACTGCGGTCACTGCACTCGCATGGACCTCGTGGGCACCTCGACGCCCACCATCCAGAAGCTGAAGTTCGACCTCAAGCCCGTCGACCGGCTCCAGCAGCACCTCGACTACCTGCGCGCGACCCCGACAGTGCGCGACGTGGTGGTCTCCGGCGGCGACGTCGCCAACACGCCGTGGAAGAACCTCGAGCGCTACGTCGACCAGATCCTCGACATCGAGAACATCCGCGACATCCGACTGGCGACCAAGGCGCTGATGGGGCTCCCCCAGCACTGGTACGCCGACGACGTCCGCGCCGGCGTGGAGCGCCTGGCGACCAAGGCGTCCAGCCGCGGGGTGGGCCTGGCCGTGCACACCCACGTCAACCACGCGAACTCGGTGACACCGCTGGTCGCGCGGGCGTCCCGGGGGCTGCTCGATGCCGGCGTGCGCGACGTGCGCAACCAGGGCGTGCTCATGGCCGGCATCAACAACAGCGTCGAGCAGATGCTCGACCTCTGCTTCGCGCTCCTGGACGGTGCGAGCATCCTGCCCTACTACTTCTACATGCCGGACATGATCCCGTTCGCCGAGCACTGGCGGGTCCGGCTGGCAGACGCGCAGCGGCTGCAGCACGGGATCATGGGCTACCTCCCCGGTTTTGCCACACCCCGGGTCACCTGCGACGTGCCGTTCGTCGGCAAGCGGTGGGTGCACCAGGTCGACGAGTACGACCACGTGCTGGGCATCTCGTACTGGTCGAAGAACTACCGCACCGGCATCGAGCTGGACGACCCGGATGCCGTGCGCAAGAAGCACGTCTACTACGACCCGGTGCACCTGCTGCCCGAGGAGGGCCAGGAGTGGTGGGTCAACGAGGGCTACGCCCGGGGACACATCGCGGAGGAGACCACGGTGGCCGCAGCCGCCTCACGCGCTGCCGCCGAGGCCGATCTCGCCCCCACCCACTGACCCACCGAGCCATGGGGGCGGCGAGCCCCTCACAGGGCGGGTGCGGTGTGACACCGCACCCGTAGATTGCAGGGATCGCCGCACCCATCCATGCCCGGACGGGCATCAGACAGCCATCAGACAAGCATCAGACAGGCATCAGATGGGCGTCAGCGGCTGACGGCGTCCAGCGTCCCGGCGTAGGTGACAGCCGCGCGGACCGGGTCGAAGCGACCCGCCTTGCTCCGGGTGGCACGGAGGTCTTCCCGTGCCTGACGCAGATGCTGGCGCAGCTCGATCCGGGCCAGCTCCGCCGGCGACAGGCTGGCGACGGTGCTCGACCCCGTGACGGTCCCGGTGGACGCGCTCGACGGGGGGACGTCGCGGTCGCCCGATCGGGAGGGGGTGGACGACTGTGCGGACCGGTTGGCGTCCGAGCGGGCGCGGAACACCTGCGCGGCCCACAGCATGCCGTCGCCCTGGACCACGGCCACCCCGACGTCGTCGGCATCGGCGTTGAGGATGTTGGCGCGGTGCGGTGCGGAGTTCATCAGCACGTCGTGCAGCGACTGGACGGATCCGGCGTACGCGACGTTCTCGGAGATCCAGGTCCAGCAACAGGCGCGTCCCCCCAGATCAGGGGTGTGCGCGAGCGAGCCGGACCGGGCCATGGTCGAGGCGCGGTCAGCGGCGATGGCGGTGAGATCACCGGCGCTGGACAGCGGGGCCAGCCCGTTGTTGGCCCGCGCCTGGTTGAGGAGCGAGAGCAGGCTGCTCGCCTCTCCGGACGCCTCGACGTCGCTGCCCAGAGAGCGCCAGCCCGCCGGCACCACCACGGCGGCCAGGAGGGCCACCACCGCCACCACCAGGGTCGCGGTGCCGAGGCGGCGTAGCCGCTCCGTGGGCCTGCCGGGCCCGTCCGTCGGCCCGCGGGTCCCGTCGTGCAAGCCCCCTGCGCGCCGTCGACCAGCCACCGATGCTCTCGCTCTCCGTCATGGGCCCCTTCGGGGGCTCGTCCTCGGTCGTCCGGCGTACCGTCTCGCCCCGTGACCATTTCGTGATCAAGGGCGACCCTAACCCGCGAGGGTGCGGCAACTGCAAATCACGGGAAGCCCTGGCGCGTCGCGTCAATTCGGACATAACGCCACGAACTAGGACGGGGGACGGCCTTCCGCCGCGGGTTCGACCGCCGGAGGGCGGTTCTCGTAGGGGACGCTCAGCACGACGGTCGTGCGGGTGGTCACGTGGGCGCTCGCCCGGAGCTCGCTGAGGAGCTGCTCGAGCGCTGCCGGACCGGCCACCCGCACCTTCAGCACGTAGTTGTAGTCCCCCGCCACGCTGTAGCAGGACTCCACGGCCTGCAGGTGCGCGACGCGCTCGGCGATGTCGTCGGGGTCGGAGGCGTCGATCGGCGATATGGACACGAAGGCGGTGAGCGGCAAGCCGATCGCCTCGAGGTCGACCGACGCCCGGTACCCGGTGATCACGCCACGCTGCTCCAGACGCCGGACGCGCTGGTGGACCGCCGACGTGGACAGACCGGTGTGCTTGGCGAGCTCGGTGTAGCTCATGCGGCCGTCGTCGCACAGCAGCTGCACGATCTGGCGGTCGTGCTGGTCGAGGTCGTCCACGGGCGGCACTCTAGCCAGCGTCAGGCCGCCGAACTCACCGACGGGTCAGGGAGCGCCCGATCACGACCCGCTGGATCTGGTTGGTCCCCTCGACGATCTGCAGCGCCTTCGCCTCACGGAAGTACCGCTCCGCCGCGTGGTCCTTGACGTACCCCGCTCCCCCGAGCACCTGGACCGCGTCGGTGGTGACCCGCATGGCGGCGTCCGTCGCGAAGAGCTTGGCCATGGCGGCGTCGGTGCCGAAGGCCTCGCCCCGGTCCCGCTTCCGGGCCGCGGCGAGGTAGAGCGCTCGCGCGGCCGCGATGTCGGTGGCCATGTCCGCGAGCAGGAACGACAGGCCCTGGAACTCCACGATCGGGCGGCCGAACTGACGCCGGTCGGACGCGTACGCCACCGCCAGGTCGAGCGCGGCCTGGGCGATGCCCACCGCGCAGGCGGCCATGCCGAGCCGGCCGCCGTCGAGTGCCGCCAGGGCGATCGAGAATCCCTGGCCCTCGGCGCCGAGCCGGTGGTCCTCGGGGACCACGACGTCCTCGAAGACCATCTGGGCGGTCGGGGACGCCGAGAAGCCGAGCTTGCGTTCGGGCGGTCGCGACGAGAGCCCCGGAGCGTCGGCCTCGACGACGAAGCAGGAGATGCCCTTCGCCCCGTCGTCGGAGGTGCGCATCATCGCGACGTAGAAGTCGGCGACACCGCCGTGGCTGATCCAGGCCTTGACCCCGTTGAGCCGGTACCCGTCGGCGACGCGCTCGGCGCGGGACGCCAGGGCCGCGGCATCGGAGCCGGCGTCGCTCTCGGACAGGCAGTAGGCGCCCAGCAGGTCGCCCGCCAGCCAGGACGGCAGCCAGCGCTGCCGCTGCTCGTCGCTCCCGTACAGCGCCAGCGGGTAGCAGGCCAGCGTGTGCACGCTGACGCCGAGCCCGACCGTCGCCCACGCGGAGGCGAGCTCCTCGACCATCTGCAGGTAGTCGTGCAGTGGAAGGCCTCCCCCACCGTGCTCGACCGGGTAGGGCAGGCCGAGCAGGCCGGACGCGCCGAGCGTCCGGAAGACGTCGCGCGGGAACGCCGCTGCCTCCTCCGCCTCGCCGGCGCGTGGCGCCAGCACGTCGTCGCACATCTGACGCACGACGGGCAACAGGTCGGCGGACGTCGGGTCGGTGAACTCGCGGCTGACCGACAGGGCCACGGCGGCTCCTTGCTGGCTCGGGTGGATGGGGTCAGGCGCTGAACGAGTGGTCGACCACGACGAGGTCGTGGGTGGTGCGGTTGAGCGGGTCCACGCCGTCCGCGGTCACCACGACGATGTCCTCGATGCGCGCGCCGTGGCGTCCGGGCAGGTAGACACCCGGCTCGACGCTGAACGCCATGCCGGGGCGCAGCGGCTCGCTGTTGCCCGTCACGATGTACGGCTCCTCGTGGGTCTCGAGCCCGATGCCGTGGCCCGTCCGGTGGATGAAGTACTCGCCGTATCCCGCCTCGGTGAGCACGTCACGCGCCGCGGCGTCCACCGACTCGGCGCTGACGCCCGGGCCGGACGGCGTCCACCGCCGCCTGCTGCGCCCGCTGCAGCACCCGGTAGTAGGCGACGAAGTCGTCCGGTGTGTGACCGATGGCGTAGGTGCGCGTGGAGTCGGAGCAGTAGCCGCTGGGCATGGTGCCCCCGATGTCGACGACGACGGGGTCGCCGAGCTCGATCCGTCGGTCGGACAGCTCGTGGTGGGGGCTGGCTCCGTTGGGACCGCTGGCGACGATCACGAAGTCGACGCGTTCGTGACCCGCCTCGAGGATGGCCTCGGCGATGTCCTCCCCCACCTCACGCTCGGTGCGTCCGGGCCGCAGCAGGTCCGCGACCTGCTCGTGCACGCGGTCGATGGCCTGGCCGGCCCGACGCAGGTGCTCGACCTCGTCCGGCTCCTTGATCATGCGCAGCTCACGCAGCACCGGCCCCGCCAGCACCTGCATGGCCTGCGGCATGGCGTCGCGCAGCCGCAGCACCTTGGCTGCGGCCATCGAGTCGGCCAGGGCGACACGCTCGGCGCCGGGCACCAGGGAGGCGACCAGCCGGTAGGGGTCGTCGGTCTCGGCCCACCCGTGGATCGAAAGCCCCATCGCGCCGATCGGGGACGCCTCGGCCGCCGGGACCTCGAGGCCGGGTGCGACCAGTGACGCCTTCCCCTCACGGGGCACCACCAGGCAGGTGAGCCGTTCCAGCGGGATCGCGTCGTACCCGGTGAGGTAGATGAGGTCGGGCCCAGGCGTGACGAGCAGGGCGTCCACGTCAGCGGCACGGGCCGCATCGCGGGCGGCGTCGAGTCGGCGGGCATCCACGGCGCCACGGTAGCGTGCCGGCTGGATCGACTTCTCGTTGAATCCCGGGCGCCCCGACATGCTGTCGAAGGGTTCTGCAGTCAGGTGGACCAGTCGGCGTCGACCTCGTCGGGGAAGGCAGTCAGCCAGTAGTCGGGAAGGACGGCCTTCAGCGGCTTCCACACGACGACGGTGAAGTCGCTGCGGTCGGGCACGGCCACCAGAACTGACGGACCGTGGACGGCAAGGCGTTCTCTGCACACGCCGCAGGGGCTCAACACGACCGTACGACCGTCGGGCTGACGGTGCAGGCAGACGGAGGCGACGATGGCCTGGTTCAGTCGGTAGGCCGCGCAGTAGGGCTCGACCTCGTGGCAGACCTCGACCGAGGGATTTGCGGCTGCTGGGGCGGTGCCGGTGAGGATGGTCCCATCGGCGAGCAACATGGCTGCTGCACCCTGCTCCTCGTCGTCCGGGAAGCGCGAATCGATCAACGCCTTGCACGCGTCCACGGTCGCAGTCAGTGCAGTCTGGTCCACGCGGTCACAGTAGGGGGCGTCCGGTCCAGCTCGTCGTTCGGGGAGACAGCCTTTCGCGGAGCGGATGGCGTTCTCCCGGTAGGTTCGCCGACATGAGCTCAACGGCCCCGCGACTGATGTTGCTCGACGCCGCGTCGATGTACTTCCGCGCGTTCCACGGAGTCCCCGAGTCGGTGAAGGCACCCGACGGAACGCCGATCGGTGCCGTGCGAGGCTTCCTGGACGCCGTGAGCCGCATGCTCACCGACCATCCGGCCACCGACCTCGTCGCGTGCTTCGACGAGGACTGGCGTCCCGCGTGGCGGGTCGAGCTGCTGCCGTCGTACAAGGCGCACCGCGTCGACACCGCATCGTCGGACCCGGACGCCGAAGAGGTGCCGGACGCACTCGAGCCGCAGGTTCCCGTGATCGAGGCGGTGCTGGACGCCATCGGCCTGGCGCGGATCGGCGTGGCGGATTTCGAGGCGGACGACGTGATCGCGACCCTGGCCCATCGCTCCTCGATACCGGTCGACGTCGTCACCGGTGACCGCGACCTCTTCCAGCTGGCCGACGACCATCGCCAGGTCACGGTGCTCTACATCGGCAAGGGCTTCGCGAAGGTCGAACGCGTGACGGACGCGGCGCTGCGCGAGCGGTACGGCGTCCCGGCGGCGTCGTACGCCGACTTCGCGACTCTCCGCGGTGACCCGTCCGACGGCCTGCCGGGTGTGCGCGGGGTGGGCGAGAAGTCTGCCACGGCGGTCATCGCGCAGTACCCGACCATCGAGGCGCTGCTGGACGCCCTACAGGATCCGGCCGCCGACGTGCCGTTTCGCGGCAAGCTGGAGACCGCACACGACTACCTGCGCAGAGGCATTGCGGTCGTCCGGGTGCGTGAGGACGTCCCGGTGCCGGCCCTGTCCACGTCACTGCCGACTCAGGTCGCCGATCCCTCGGCGCTGATCGCCCTGGTCGACCGTTGGGGCCTCGAGCGCCCGGTGAACCGTCTCCTGGGAGTGCTCGGCGTGACGGTCTGAGGACACCGCCCGACGCCGCAACCCACCTGCCACGAGGTTTCTACGCCAGGGCGCCACGATTACCCGTCCTGCGGCGTGAGTGTGGCGGTCTGGCGTAGAAGGGGGGGCTACTCCGCCGCTACCACGCCGCGGCGCAGTGCGCCGATCGCGGTGCGCGCGGCCGCCGACAGCTCGTCGTCGTCGCTGGCGGTGGCCACCTGCCCGAGCAGGTCGACCAGCTGCTTGCACCAGCGCACGAAGTCGCCGGCGGCCAGCTCGCTCTCATGCAGCACCGGCTCGAGCCGGTGGCCACTGGCCCACCGGAACGCGGCCCAGGCGAAGCCGGGGTCGCTGTCCCGGATCGCCGACAGGCGGTGGTCGCGCTCGAGCGAGGCCAGGTCGTCCGCCAGCCGCATGGTCTCCTCGATCGCGGTACGACCGGCTCCCCCGGGCAGCTTGGGCGGTGCTCCCGGGTCCCGTCGCGCCTCGTAGACCAGCACCGACACCGCAGACGCGAGCTCGGCGGGCGTCAGCCCCTTCCAGAGACCGTGGCGCAGCGCCTCGGCGGCGACCAGGTCCATCTCGGTGTAGAGGCGGGTGAGCCGTTCACCGTCCCGGGTCACCGTGTCTCCGTCGAGGTACCCGATCTCGTCGAGCAGCCCCACGACGCGGTCGAAGGTGCGCGCGATGCTGCCCGTGCGGTCGTCGACGCGCTTCTGGAGGCCTTGGGTCTCTCTCCTGAGCCGGTGCCACCGCTCGGCCCAGCGAGCGTGGTCCTCGCGCTCGGCGCACCCGTGACACGGGTGCGCGCGCAGCTCGCTGCGGAGCGCCAACAGCGTCTCGTCGTCGGACGCGGAGCCGCGCCGTCGGCGTCCGCGCGAGGGGACGTCCAGGTCGCGCAGCCGCCCCGCGAGCGTGCGACGCGCCTGCGCATCGCGGGACCGGAAGCCCTTGGGGAGCTTGAGCCGCTCGAGCGGTTCCGGCGGGTCGGCGAAGTCGCTCGCCACCAGCTTGCGCACCTGGCGATCCTCGGTGAGCACCACCGGTCGCGACCCCTCGAAGCCGGCCGGTCCTCCGCGTTCGATCACCACCCCCAACCGGCCGCCACGGCGACCGCCACCGGGCATCGGCACCACGTCCCCCAGTTGCAGCTGCTCGACGGCCCGTGCGACCTCCGCCTTGCGGCTGGCCGAGTCCTCTCGGGTCAGCTGCTTCTCGCGGTCGCTGATCGCGCGGCGCAGTGACGCGTACTGGACGAAGTCGCCGAGGTGGCAGCTCATCGCCTCGGCGTAGCCGTTCAGCGCCTCCTCGTTCTTGCGCAGCTGGCGGGCGAGCCCCACCACCGCCCGGTCCGCCTGGAACTGTGCGAACGACGTCTCGAGCACCTCACGTGCGGTGTGGCGTCCCATCTGCCGCACCAGGTTGACCGCCATGTTGTAGGTGGGGCGGAAGGAAGACCGCAGGGGGTAGGTGCGGGTGGAGGCGAGCCCGGCGAGCTGCTGCGGGTCGAAGCCGGGCTGCCACAGCACGACGGCGTCGCCCTCGACGTCGATACCGCGACGACCCGCGCGACCGGTGAGCTGGGTGTACTCGGCGGCGGTGACCTCGACGTGCGCCTCACCGTTCCACTTGGTCAGCCGTTCGATCACCACCGTCCGCGCGGGCATGTTGACGCCGAGGGCGAGCGTCTCGGTGGCGAAGACGACCATCACCAGGCCACGCGCGAAGAGGTCCTCGACGATCTCCTTGAAGACCGGCAGCAGTCCGGCATGGTGGGCCGCGAAACCGCGCTCGAGACCGTCCAGGAAGTCCCCGTACCCAAGAACGCGCAGGTCCTCGTCGGACAGGTGGGCGGTGCGCGCCTCGACGGCCTGGCGGATCTCCGCACGCCTGTCCGGGTCGGTGAGCCGCACACCGGTCTGCAGCAGCTGCTGGACGGCCGCGTCGCAGCCGGCGCGCGAGAAGACGAAGTAGATGGCGGGGAGCATCTCCCGTCGCTGCAGGGCTTCGACGACGTCCCGTCGGCTCGGGACGCCGGGTGGTCGGCCGCGACGCTCCCCTCGTCTCGGACGGTGCCCACGCAGCCGACGGAGCCGCTCCTCGTCGCGTGCCATCCGCTGCAGCTCGGGGTTGACCCGCCGGTGGTCGTCGTCGGCGAACAGGTCGAACAGCTGCCGACCGGCCATCACCTGCTGCCAGAGCGGCACCGGACGGTGCTCGGAGACCACCACCTCGGTCGGACCGCGGACCGTCTCGATCCAGGCGCCGAACTCCTCCGCGTTGCTGACCGTGGCCGACAGCGCCACCAGCGTGACCGAGTCGGGCAGGTGGATGATCACCTCCTCCCAGACCGCCCCACGGAACCGGTCCGCGAGGTAGTGCACCTCGTCCATCACGACGAACGCCAGGTCGAGCAGGGTGCCCGAGCCCGCGTAGAGCATGTTGCGCAGCACCTCGGTCGTCATGACGACCACCGGTGCCTCCCCGTTGACGGTGTTGTCACCGGTGAGCAGCCCGACGTTCGTCTCGCCGTGGCGCTCCACGAGATCGCGGTACTTCTGGTTCGACAGCGCCTTGATGGGCGTGGTGTAGAAGCACTTGCGCCCGGCCCGTAACGCCAGCTCGATGGCGAACTCGCCGACCACCGTCTTGCCCGACCCGGTGGGGGCCGCCACGAGCACGGCCTTGCCCTCCGCGAGTGCCTCACAGGCGCGTACCTGGAAGGAGTCGAGGCCGAAGGAGTAGCCGTTGCGGAACTCGGTGACCACAGCCTCGGTCGACTCCTCGCCGAGCTGCTGCCGCGTCCGCCACTGGGCGTAGCGGTCGGACGGACTGGTCATGCCGTGCAGGCTACGGGAGCGGCGGCACTCGTACCTGCAGCGCGCCCGGTTCGCAGAGGGCCGTCACGGGCAGGGTCGACACCTGCTCACCGTCGGCGAAGGCAGGCGTCGGGGCTCCCCCGGCCGCCTCTGGACGGACGGTCACCCGGGCACCGCGGTAGACGGATGCCTGCGGATGGTCGACGTGGCGGCCGGTGTAGACCCGCGGGAAGAGCCGGAGCAGCTCGAGCACGGAGATCTCGTCGACCACGGTGACGTCGAGCTGCCCGTCGCCGAGGTCGGCCGCCGGACAGATCCGCATGCCGCCGCCGTAGGAGCGGGCATTGCCGACGGCGACGAGCATCGCCCGGTGCTCGTGCGGGACGCCGTCGACCTCGACCACCAGCGACGTCGGCCGGAACGCGCGGAGCTCGGCGACCATGGCGACGTGGTACCGACTGCGCCCGGTCGGCCACGCGAGCCGATTGGCGCGCGCGTTGACCGCCGCGTCGAACCCGGTGGACAGCACGCACGCGAACCGTCGTCCGGACTCCTCCAGCCGGCCGAGGTCGACCGATCGGGTGGTGCCGCCCAGGACGACGTCGACAGCCGCTCGCACGTCACCGCGCGGAAGCTCCAGGTGGCGCGCGAAGTCGTTCCCGCTCCCGGCGGGCACGATGCCGAGCGGAACCCCTGCGGCGGACGCCAGGTTGACGCCGAGGTGCGCCATGCCGTCGCCCCCGACGACCACCAGCCCGTCGCCGCCTTCCCGCAGGGCGTCGGCGCACTGCTGCTCGAGGAGCTCGGCCGACTCGGCGATCATGACCCGGACGTCCACACCCCTGCTCACGGAGCAGCTGGACCGCGTCGCGCCCCCAACGGGCGCCGCGGCCGCGGCCGGAGGTGGGATTGACGGCGACCAGCCAGGACGCGGTCATGTATCAGCGCAGGTCGTCGTCGCTGGGCGCGTCGATCGCGGTCGGGGCCTCGATGGGGGCCGCCTCGTCGTCGGAGAGGTCGTCGTAGCCCAGCTCGTGGCGCCGGCGCTCACGTCGGCGGTCGTTCAGCAGGCAGATCCCGAACGCTCCCAGGATCAGCAGCAGCATGGGTCCGGCGAGCAGCATCATGCTGAGCGGGTCGCCGGTCGGTGTGGCGATCGCACCGAAGAGGAAGACCCCGAGGACCGTCCAGCGCCAGGTGCGCCGGATCGCCTGGGCACTCAGGATCCCGACAAGGTTCAGCGCGACGATGAAGATCGGCACCAGGAACCCCAGCCCGAAGACCAGCACCGTGCGGATGAGGAACGAAAGGTACGTGTCGACGGACAGGTAGTTGCCGACGTCCTCCGGGGTGAACCCGAAGAGCAGCTCCATGCCCTTGGGGAGCACCCACATGGCGACCAGCACGCCGCCGAGGAAGAGCGGGAGCGCTGCAGCCACGAACCCGAGGGCGTAGCGGCGCTCGTGCTTGTGCAGCCCCGGTGTGATGAAGGCCCAGGTCTGGTAGATCCACACCGGCGCGGCGAGGACGATGCCCGCCATCGACGAGACCTTCAGCTGCAGCACGAACGGGCTGGCCACGCTGGTGAGGACCAGCCGGATGTCGAGGCCGTTCGCCTGGGCGTCGTCGACCACGGCCCGGACGGGCGCGGTGAGGAAGGCGAAGATGGGCTTGTAGTAGATCCAGCCGATGACCGCTCCGATGGCGATGGCCACCAATGACTTGAAGATCCGGGAGCGCAGCTCGCGCAGGTGCGCCATCAAAGGCATCGCGGCGCCCTCGCCACGGGGCGTCTTCGAGCGGGCGCGCATCACCGAGCCTTGGTCATGGTCGCGCCGTGGCTATCCGGAAGGTCCGGCTCTCAGCGGTCGGTGGGGCTGGTGTCCGACGCAGGGGGGGCGGTCGTCGGCTGAGGCGTCTGCGCCGGGGGCGGGGTGGGAGAAGGCGTGACCTCGTCGGAGGTGGCCTGGATCTGCTGCGGGGGGCTGTTGCCGTCGTCGTCCTGCGCGGCCTTGACCTCGGACTTGAAGATGCGCAGGGAACGGCCGAGGCCGCGGGCGGCGTCCGGGAGCCGCTTGGCGCCGAAGAGCAGCAGCAGCAGAAGGACGATGATGATGATCTCGGGTGCTCCGAGCTTGGGCATGGCGAGTCCTTCGGCGTTGCGGTCAGGTCTTCCTCACGATGGTACGCGGTCCCCGGCGGTGCCGCGTGCAGCCCGGGTAACGATCGCGTCGGTGGCGGATGATCGCCCGGTGAGGGGCCGGTTTCCGCAGGTCAGCGGCCCGAGGTGCTGAGCGAGGCGGGCAGCACGTCGTGCTGCTCGAGCCAGAGGGCGAAGTCGAGGATCTCGTCGTAGCTGATCACCGGGCCGCTGTGCTCCTCGAGGGCCTCGGCGGGGATGTGCCAGGGGGTGACGGCCACGCCGCCGGACTTCAGCAGGGCGACGATCTCGGAGTCGGCCGGCTTGCGGACCTCGTCGGCGCAGCGCGTGCACTGGAAGGCGTAGTACGACCACTCCGACCGGTTGCACACGACCAGCCGCATCTCCTCGGGCGTCAGCTCGACGTCCCCACACACCGGGCACGAGGCCTTGATCGTCGTCATGACTCGTACCTCCCCTCTTGTGAGAGGGGCTTCGGCATCGGAGGCCGCAACCTTGACTGTGGACGCCGCACGGCGTCACCCGTTCAGCCCAGTGGGGGGTTGTCAGTGGCCCGCGTACGCCTCCAGGGCGCGCGCCGTCTCGTCCCGCACCGCGTCCACCAGCTCGGCGGGAGCGAGCGGTTCGGCATCACCGCCCAGCCGCAGGACGAGCTGACGGGCCCAGCCGAGGTCGGCGACCGGCAGGGAGACCTCGAGCGCGGGCTCCTCGGACACCACGGTGACCGGGTAGGTGTCGAGCAGCCAGCGGGCGCGGGGGCTCAGCCGCAGGCGCACCTGCCACTGCGCCGCCGCGAGGTCGAAGATGCCCTGTGACAGGTCGCGCGGCGGCGGCGCGGGGCGCTCGTCCACCGGCGTGTCGAGGACCTCCAGCGACTCGATCCGGTCGAGGCGGAAGATCCGCAGGTCGTCGGCGGCCAGGCACCAGCCCTCGAGGTAGGTCTGGCCCCCGGCGACCAGGAGCCGCAACGGGTCGACCTGGCGCTCGGTGACCTCGTCACGCGCGGGCACGTAGTAGCGCAGCCGGACCCGACGCCGCTCGGCGAGCGCGCGACGCACCGGGTCGGCCAGCTGATGGGCGCCCTCGATGGCCACGGTGACCTTGCGGTGCGAGTCGGCGGCATCCCCGGCGGCGCTCTCGAGCTTGGCGATGACCCGGTCGACGACCTCCGGGCGGGTCGGACCGGGGATGTCGGCCAGGGCACGCAGCGCGGTGATCAGCGCGACGGCCTCGTCGGGTCCGAGTCGCAGCGGTCGCGCGATCGTGTCCGCGTTCGTGACGACGATGCTGTCCCCGTCCAGGCTGACGTCGATCAGGTCGTCCGGGAGGTGCCCCGGGAGCCCACAGAAGAAGACCAGCCCGAGGTCAGCCCGCAGCTGGTCCTCGGAGATGCCGAACTCGGTGGCAGCGTCGGCAACCGACACCCCGGGGCGCTGGAGCAGCCAGGGGATCATGGCCAGCAGGCGGGTCAGCTGGCCGATCGCTCCCCCGCTCACGACGCGATCACCTCGGCCGTGGACCGGAGGCGGCGCACCACGGCGTCGCGCAGGTCGGGCGGGTCGTCCACCACAGCCGACGACCCGAGGCCACAGACCTCGGCCGCGAGCTGTTCGGCGTCGTCGAACCCGACCTCCAGGGTGGCCCACGCGTCGTCCTCGGCCACCACCCGTCCACGTCGGCGGAGGGGAAGGGCGCTGCCCGGTCGCACCCGGATCGTGGCGGTGCGCTCAGCGGCGGGCCGGGCGAGCATCTGCACCGATGCGGTGACGTCCACGTCGTCCGGCACCGTGAAGGCGTTCGGCGTCGAACCCAGGGCGACCTCACCGTGGATGCGGGAGAGGCGGAAGACGCGCGTGTCGTCCCGGTCGAGGTCGTGCCCGACCACGTACCAGCGACCGTGCCACGAGACCAGGCCCCACGGATGCAGGTGGCGGGCGGTCGGACTGCTGCTGCCCCGACGGTAGGTGAACTCGACCGCTCTGCGGTCGTGCACCGCACGCCAGAGCGGTCCGAACGCGGGCTCGGCGGCGTCGATCCGGGGCTCCACGGCGGAGAGTGCCTCGGGGTCGACGTCGAGCCCCGCGGCCTCGAGCTTGCGGATGGCGGTGCTCGCGGCACCCGCGAGGGTGGCGTGCTGCCAGATGCGGGTGGCCAGGCCGAGCACGGCGAGCTCGTCGGCGTCGAACGTGATCTCGGGGAGGGCGTAGGCGTCCTTGGGGATGCGGTAGCCGAGCTCGTCGTCGAACAGGATGTCGTTCGACCCGGTCTCGAGCGGGATCCCCATGTCGCGCAGGTCGTCCTTGTCACGCTCGAACATCCGCTCGAACGCCTCGTCCGAGGCGCAGTCGGTGTACTGGGGCACGGCGACGCGGATCTGCTCCTTGGTGACGTACCGCCGCGACGCGAGCAGGCAGATCACCAGGTTCAGCAGGCGTTCGGTGCGCGGTGCAGCCATCGCTCCTCTTCGGCGGTCGGTCGATCCTCCGGGAGACGCTACCTGCTGCGTACAGTGTGCGCCGTGATCCGGTGGCGCAGTGGACGAGTGCTGGAGCTCGGGACCCGGTGGGGCACGGCCCAGGAGCTCACCGTCGAGGTCGAGAACGGTCCGACGCGGGTCCGCGCCCTCGCCTACCTCGATGTGGTGGGCGACCCCGTGGTGGGCGACGAGGTGCTCCTGAACGTCACGGCGCTCGACCTCGACCTCGGTACCGGCGGCTACGCACTGGTCGCCGGACTGCCGCGCCGGCTGCCGCCCGACCCCGCGGGTCCGGGACATCTGGTCAAGGCGCGCTACACGCCGCTGCAGATGACCGTGCTCGGTGTGGACGAGCAGGACTCTCCGCACCATGCGGCGCTCCGCGACGCCGAGGACCTCGACGGCATGCCCGTCGTCGTGGCCGACCTGCACTCCGCGCTCCCGGCGATCGTCGCCGGGGTGCGGCAGCTGCGTCCCGACGCGACCGTGGCGTACGTCGCCACCGACGGCGGTGCCCTGCCGCTCGCGTTCTCCCGCACCGTGGAGGCGCTGCGTCGGTCCGGCTGGCTCACCGGGACCGTGACGGTGGGGCAGGCGTTCGGCGGCGACCTGGAGGCCGTGACGGTCCACAACGGGCTCCTTGCGGCCCGGCACGTCCTGGACGCCGACGTCGCCGTCGTCGCACAGGGACCGGGCAACCTCGGGACGGGGACGCGCTGGGGCTTCTCCGGGGTCGCAGCCGGCGAGGCAGTCAACGCCGCCGTGACGCTCCGGGGGCGGGCGGTGGCTGCCCTGCGGATCTCCGAAGCCGATGCGCGTGAGCGCCACCACGGCGTCTCGCACCACTCCCTGACGGCCTACGGTCGGGTGGCGGTGCTCCCGGCCGACATCCCGGTCCCGCTGCTCGGCGGGGCGCTCGGCGAGCGCGTGGAGGCCCAGGTGGGTGCGCTGACTCCCCCACACCGGCTGGTGCACCTGCCGCTCGAGGGTCTGGACGACGCCCTGGCCGCGACGCCAGTGGCGCTGTCCACGATGGGACGCGGGCTCGACGAGGACCGCGCCGCCTTCCTGGCGTCAGCGGCGGCCGGACGCCACGCGGCGTCGCTCAGCTGACGCCGAGCAGGTCGATCACGAAGATGAGGGTCTTGCCGGACAGGCGGTGGCCGCCACCGGCCGGCCCGTAGGCGAGGTCCGGTGGGCAGATCAGCTGACGGCGTCCCCCCACCTTCATCCCGGGGATGCCTTCCTGCCAGCCCTTGATGAGCCGTCCGAGCGGGAAGTCGATCGGTTCGCCCCGGCTCCAGGAGGAGTCGAACTCCTCGCCGGTGTCGTACTCGACACCGAGGTAGTGCACCTTCACCGTGGCACCGGGCGCCGCCTCGGCGCCCTCTCCGACCGTCACGTCGGTGACGACCAGCGTCGAGGGCGGCTCGCCACCGGGAAAGTCGACCTCAGGCTTGTCGGTCATCGCGCGGACCCCTCGTCTCGTCAGTAGGCGCCGAGGATGTCCACGGCGAACACCATCGTGTCAGTGCCGCGGATCTGGCCGCTGCCCGCCTGCCCGTAGCCATCCTTCGGCGGCACGACGAGCATGACGCGGCTGCCGACCGTCTCGCCTACCAGACCCTTGTCCCAGCCGGGGATCACCGCACCCGTGCCGATCGTGGTCACGAAGGGCTGGCCCGAGGACCACGACGAGTCGAAGACCTTGCCGTTGCGCCACAGCACACCCTTGTACTGCACGACGACGGTCTGGCCCGCCTCGACCTTGGGGCCCTTGCCGACCACCACCGGCATCGCGACGAGCCGGGAGGGAGCCTCGCGTCCCGGCGGGATGGCCACCTCGGGCTCGCGCGGGCTGATCGAGACGTACGGGAGGCTGTCGTCCTCGGTCGGTGCCGGCGCGCCCTTCGCGGTCTCGTCGGCGCCGTGCGCACCGAGGACGTCGACGACGAAGACGAGCGTGTCACCCGGCTGGATCGGTGCCCCGTCGGGCGGAGAGTCGCCGTACGCCTCGTCGGGGGGGAGCACCATGAGGACCCGGCTGCCCACAGGGACGCCGACCAGACCACTGTCCCAACCGGGGATGACCGAGCCGGTGCCGATGCTGAAGCCTGCCGGCGAGCCACGGTCGAACGAGGAGTCGAACGTCTCACCGTCCTCCCACCGCATCCCGACGTAGTCGACGACGATGATCTCGCCGGACTCGACAGCGGGCCCCTGACCCTTCTCGAGGGTCTTGACCACCAGCTGCTCCGGGGGTGCGCTCTCGGGGATCTCCACCGTGGGCGGCTCGCCGAACCCGCCGGTGACCGAGGGCAGCTCACCGGATGCCGCGGGCTCGGTCTCCGTCGGGGTGTCGGAGGGGGACGCCGACGGGCTGCTCACCGACGGGCTCGGCGCAGCGGCTGGCTCGGTGTCGTCCCCGCAGGCGGCCAGTCCGGCCACCAGGGCGGTCGACAGGCCGAGGGCGACGGCAAGACGGCGGTACGGCACAGGACTCCTCGGGGAAGTGGGGGTGACGCTGGGTGATTCGGGGGCGCGCGACGACGTGCCGCACACTCCACCCCAGCGTAGACGGCGGGACGCTCAGATCGGTTCCGCCATGCCGGTGGCACACCACCCCGGTGGGTGCGGTGTGACACCGCCTCCATTGATCGAACGACACGCCGGACCCATCCGTGGCCGGACGGCCCTACATCGAGTCGATGAGGCGATCCACCCGGTCGTCGAAGGCCTTGAAGGGGTCCTTGCACAGGACCGTGCGCTGCGCCTGGTCGTTGAGCTTGAGGTGGACCCAGTCGACGGTGAAGTCGCGCCGCTTCTCCTGCGCCCGTCGGATGAACTCCCCCCGCAGCCTGGCGCGCGTCGTCTGGGGGGGTCGGCTCTTGGCCTGGAACGTCTCGAGCTCCGGAACCACCTGGTCGACGAGCCCCCGTCGCTCCAGCAGGGAGAAGAGGCCACGGTTGCGCCGGATGTCGTGGTACGCGAGGTCGAGCTGCGCGACGCGGGCCGAGCCGAGCGAGACGTCGTGCTTGGCGCGGTAACGCTCGATCATCTGGTACTTGATGACCCAGTCGATCTCACGGCCCACCGAACCCAGGTCCCCGGTCTCCACGGCAGTCAGCACGCGCTGCCAGAGGTCGAGGACGCGTCGCGTCACCGGGTCGTCGAGGCCCCGTCGGTCGGCGAATGCGCGGGCCTTCTCCAGGTACTCGGTCTGGATCTGCAGCGCGGAGAGCTCGCGGCCGTTGACGAGGCGGACCAGACGTCGACCCGTGGGGTCGTGGCTGATCTCGCGGATGGCGCGGATGGGGTTCTCCAGCGAGAGGTCGCGCAGCACGACGCCGCTCTCGACCATCTTCAGCACCAGGTCGGTGGCGCCGACCTTGAGCAAGGTCGTGGGCTGGGCGAGGTTGGAGTCGCCGACGATCACATGCAGGCGGCGGTACTTCTCGGCGTCGGCGTGCGGCTCGTCCCGGGTGTTGATGATCGGACGTGACCGCGTCGTTGCCGACGAGACGCCCTCCCAGATGTGCTCGGCCCGCTGGCTGAGGCAGAAGACCGAGCCGCGCGGCGTCTGCAGCACCTTGCCCGCCCCGACGATCAGCTGTCGTGTCACGAGGAAGGGGATCAGGACGTCGGACACCTTGCCGAACTCCCCCTGACGGGAGATCAGGTAGTTCTCATGGCAGCCGTAGGAGTTGCCGGCGGAGTCGGTGTTGTTCTTGAAGAGGTAGACGTCGCCGGAGATGCCCTCTTCGTGCAGACGCCGCTCGGCGTCGATCAGCAGCCCCTCCAGGATCCGCTCACCCGCCCGGTCGTGGGCGATGAGCTCGGTCAGCGAGTCGCACTCGGGGGTCGCGTACTCAGGGTGCGACCCGACGTCCAGGTAGAGGCGGGCACCGTTGCGCAGAAACACGTTGCTGCTGCGACCCCACGACACCACGCGCCGGAACAGGTAGCGGGCGACCTCGTCGGGCGAGAGCCGGCGCTGCCCGCGGAAGGTGCAGGTGACCCCGTACTCGGTCTCGATGCCGAAGATGCGCCGGTCCATGGTCTACCCGTCGTCGCCTGAGGCCAGCAGCTCGGCGATCCGGTCGGCTGCGAGTCGCTTGAACTTACGCGCCTGCGTGCGCGTGCGGTCCAGCACGGCCACCTCGAGCTGCTGGGGGGTCAGCTGGCGCGGCTCGGCGCCATCCTCGGCCAGAGCCTCGATCCCCACCGCGATCGCCGCCCGGAGGTCGAGCCCCTCCGTGTAGCGGTCCGCGAGCACCGCCGAGATCGCCTCCGCCGATCCACCCATGACGACGAAGCCGTGCTCGTCGGCCACCGACCCGTCGAAGGTCAGCCGGTACATCTGGTCGCCGGACGCGTCGTCGCCGACCTCGGCCACGACGAGCTCGACCTCGTAAGGCTTGGAGGTCTCGGTGAAGATGGTGCCGAGCGTCTGGGCGTACGCGTTGGCCAGGTTGCGCACGGTCACGTCACGCCGGTCGAAGGAGAAGCCGCGCAGGTCGGCCAGCCGGATGCCCGCGACGCGCAGGTTCTCGAACTCGTTGTACTTGCCCACTGCGGCGAAGGCGATGCGGTCGTAGATCTCGCTCACCTTGTGCAGCGCCCGCGAGGGGTTCTCGGCCACGAAGACGATCCCGTCGCGGAACTGCAGCACCACCACCGACCGCCCGCGAGCGATGCCCTTGCGCGCGTAGTCCGCCTTGTCCTTGATGATCTGCTCGGGCGAGACGTAGAACGGAACGGACACCGGTGCTTCCTCTCAGCTGGTCAGCGCGCGGACGATGGATGGTCAGGTCAGGGGTGCGGCCGGCCCGTCCGGTCGCTCGGCCCGTGCGGCGACCAGACGGGCGACCACGGCGCCCACCTCGTCGTCGGGAAGTCGGCGGTAGCCTTCTGCGGTCACGACCGCCACCACCGGATAGATGCCCCGCATGAGGTCAGGTCCGCCGGTCGCCGAGTCGTCGTCGGCCGCGTCGTACAGCGCCTGCGCCGCCGCCAGCACCGCGTCCGGCTCGGCCATCTGGTCGCGGTAGAGCTTCTTCAGGGACCCGCGGGCGAAGAACCCGCCGGAGCCCACCGCGTGGAACGAGTGCTCCTCATAGCGTCCACCTGTGACGTCGTAGCTGAAGATCCGTCCATCGGCCGTCTCGTGGTCGTATCCGGCGAAGAGCGGGACCACGGCCAGGCCCTGCATGGCCATTCCGAGGTTGCCGCGGATCATCGAGGCGAGCCGGTTGGCCTTTCCGGTGAGCGAAAGGGTGGTTCCTTCGATCTTCTCGTAGTGCTCGAGCTCGACCTGCAGCAGACGGACCAGCTCGATCGCCAGACCAGCGGTGCCGGCGATCCCCACGGCGCTGTACTCGTCGGCGGGGTAGACCTTCTCGATGTCGCGCTGCGCGATGATGTTGCCCATCGTCGCGCGACGGTCCCCGGCCATGACGACGCCTCCGGCGAACGTGAGCGCCACGATCGTCGTCCCGTGGGGGACGTCGAGGTCACCGGCGCGACCCTGCTCGTGGCTCCCCCCGGGCAGCAGACTGGGTGCGTGGTCGGCCAGGAAGTCGGTGAACGACGCACTGCCTGGGCGCAGGAATGCCGCAGGCAGCGCGGTGTGGCTGTCCGACGAGCTCACGTGGTCACTCCCCGCCCTTCTGCACGAAGGCTCGCACGAACTCCTCGGCGTTCTCCTCCAGCACCTCGTCGATCTCGTCGAGGATGGCGTCGACGTCCTCGCTCAGCGCCTCGTGCCGCTCGGTGACGTCGGTCGTCTCGACCGGGGCGTCGTCGACCTCGTCGGTACGGGTCTCGGCGTGCTTCTGGCCGCCGCTCTCCTGTGTGCTCATCGCTGCCACCTCCCTGCGTCTCGTCCGACACTAGTCGGATCGACCCCCCGAGGCGCGGCCTGAACACTGTGGCGCCGGTCAGTCGTCCTGACCGCGTCCGTGAGGGGTCACGAAGTGGTCAACATGTCCACCAGGTCGGCGGCCGTCTCGCAGCGGTCGAGCAGCTCGCCGACGTGCGCCTGCGTGCCTCGCAGCGGCTCGAGCATCGGCACCCGCTGCAGGGAGACCCGGCCCGGGATGTCGAAGATCACCGAGTCCCAGGACGCCGCCGCCACGCGGTCCCCGTAGCGTCGGACGCACTCCCCACGGAACCAGGCACGCGTGTCGACCGGGGCCTGGTGCACCGCGTCCAGGATCTCCTCGTCGGTGAGGATGCGCTCGAAGCGGCCCCTGGCCGCGAGCCGGTGGTACAGCCCTTTGTCCGGCCGCACGTCGGAGTACTGCAGGTCGACGAGCTGGAGGCGCGCATCGGACCACTCGAGGCCGTCGCGTGACCGATAGCCCTCGAGGATCTGCCGCTTGGCGACCCAGTCCAGCTGGCCGACCAGCTCCTGCGGGTCGCGCGCCAGCGCGTCGAGCACCTGGTCCCACCTGCGCAGCACGTCGGCCGTCTCGCCGTCGACGTCGGCGCCGAACCGGTCCTCGACGAACTTGTGGGCCTGGTCGCAGTACTCGCGCTGGACCTCGAGGGCGGTCATCACACGTCCGTCACTCAGCTGGACGCGGTGCCGGAGATCGGGATCGTGCGAGACCTCGTGCAGCTCGTGGACCGGTTTGGCGATCCGCAGCGAGCCGTCGAGGAACCGGTCCTCGATCATGGCCAGCACCAGCGCGGTGGTCCCGACCTTGAGCAGGCTTGCGACCTCTGCCAGGTTGGCGTCGCCGATGATGACGTGCAGGCGACGATACTTGTCAGCGTCGGCATGCGGTTCGTCGCGTGTGTTGATGATCGGCCGCTTGAGCGTCGTCTCGAGACCGACCTCGACCTCGAAGAAGTCCGCGCGCTGGCTCAGCTGGTAGCCGGGTTCGGAACCCTGCTGGCCGATCCCGACGCGCCCTTGTCCGCAGATCACCTGGCGGGTCACGAAGAACGGAGTCAGGTGCGTGACGATCTCGGGGAACGGTGTGTCGCGCCGCATCAGGTAGTTCTCGTGCGTCCCGTAGGAGGCACCTTTGTTGTCGGTGTTGTTCTTGTAGAGGTTGATCGCCGACGAGCCCGGGATCAGGGCCGCACGACGGGACGCGTGGGCCATGACCTGCTCACCTGCCTTGTCCCAGAGGACAGCATCACGGGCACTCGTCACTTCTGGGCTCGAGTACTCGGGGTGGGCGTGGTCGACGTACAGGCGGGCACCGTTGGTGAGGATCACGTTGGCCATACCGAGGTCGTCGTCGGTGAGCTGGCTGGCGTCGGCAGCCTCGCGCGCGAGGGTGAAGCCGCGTGCGTCCCGGAGCGGACTCTCCTCCTCGTAGTCCCAGCGGGCGTGGCTGAGTCCTGGCTCCCCCGTCGCGTAGCCGTTGACGATCTGCGACGAGATCAGGACCGGGTTCGCATGCGGGTCGCCGGGCACGGCGACGCCGTACTCGGTCTCGATTCCCATCACCCGCCGGGTGCTCACCCTGTCAGCCTAGGCCGTGGCGCGCGTGATGAGCTCCGCTACACCGCGCGCCGCGTCAAGCGCTTGCCTCACCGGCTCCTAGGATCCGCGCCATGATGGGTGGACGCGTGGCCTGGGTCCAGGAGCGTGCGGAGGCCGGTCGCTGGGACGCGCGGATGGCACTGGCCCTGGCCCGCCGGTTCGTGGTCCTCGAGTTCTTCGACCGGTCCCTGGCCATCGCTGCGCAGATGCTCGTGGCCTTCATCCCGCTCGTCATCGCCCTGACGTCGTTGATCGCTGATGACGCGACGTTGGCAGAGGAGGTGATTCGACGTCTCGGGTTGAGCGGCGCGTCGGTCGAGCTGGTCCGCGTCCTCTTCGACGACGATCTGCTGGGTGAGCAGTCGAGCGGTGTCGGCGCGCTGTCGTTGCTCTTCCTGCTGGTCTCCCTCTACCTGTTCGGAAAGCGCGTCCGCCACCTCTACGAACGCGCCTACGACCTTCCGAGCGGCTCCGCGCGCCAGGAGTGGAGAAGCGTCTCGTGGGTCTGCCTCCTCGGCGCCTTCCTCGTGCTGAGCGGCGCCCTGCGGAGCTTTGCCTACGACCAAGGAACGACGATGACGGTGCTCGTGGTGGTCGCGACCTACGGCGCGCTGTTCCTGTTCATGTGGTGGACTCCACGCTTCCTGCTGGCGCGACGGCTGACGTGGCGACACGCGCTTCCGGCCGGGGCGATCTCCTCGGTCGGTCTGATGCTCGTGGCCCTCTGGAGCGTGGTGTGGCTGCCGACCATCATCATCGACAACGCGTCCCGGTTCGGGGCGATCGGCATCACCTTCGGGATCTTCACCTGGCTGTACGCGCTCTCGCTCGCGCTCGTGACAGGTGCGGTCGTCGCCGGCGCCCTCGAGGACGTCCGGCAGGACCGCAAGCCCGAGATCCGGGTCTTCCCCGTCTGAGCTCAGAGGTACTGGCCGGTGTTGGCCACCGACTCGATCGAGCGGCCTGCCTCCGTGCCCTGCTTGCCCTGGATGAGCGTGCGGATGAACACGATCCGCTCGCCCTTCTTGCCGCTGATCCGGGCCCAGTCGTCGGGGTTGGTGGTGTTGGGCAGGTCCTCGTTCTCCTTGAACTCCTCGACGCACGCCGTCAACAGGTGCTGCACGCGGATGCCCTTCGCATCGAGCTCGAGGAAGTCCTTGATCGCGTACTTCTTGGCACGCGCGACGATGTTCTCGATCATCGCTCCGGAGTTGAAGTCCTTGAAGTACAGGACCTCCTTGTCGCCGTTGGCGTAGGTCACCTCGAGGAAGCGGTTCTCCTCGGTCTCGGTGTACATCCGCTCGACCGCCCGCTGGATCATCGCTGCCGCGGTCGCCGCGCGGTCACCACCGTGCTCAGCGAGGTCGTCGGCATGCAGCGGCAGGCCGGTGTGCAGGTACTTGCTGAAGATGTCGCGTGCTGCCTCGGCGTCCGGACGCTCGATCTTGATCTTCACGTCGAGCCGGCCGGGCCGAAGGATGGCGGGGTCGATCATGTCCTCGCGGTTCGATGCTCCGATGACGATGACGTTCTCGAGACCCTCGACGCCGTCGATCTCGCTGAGCAGCTGCGGGACGATCGTGTTCTCCACGTCGGAGCTGACGCCGGAGCCGCGGGTGCGGAAGAGAGAGTCCATCTCGTCGAAGAAGACGATGACCGGGACGCCCTCGCTGGCCTTCTCGCGAGCCCTCTGGAAGACCAGACGGATGTGTCGCTCGGTCTCGCCCACGTACTTGTTCAGCAGCTCCGGGCCCTTGATGTTGAGGAAGAAGGACTTGCCCTCGGGACGACCGGTGACCTCAGCGACCTTCTTGGCCAGGGAGTTCGCGACCGCCTTGGCGATCAGAGTCTTGCCGCATCCGGGCGGGCCGTAGAGCAGGATGCCCTTCGGCGGCCGCAGGTCGTGCTCCTTGAACAGGTCCGGGTGCATGTAGGGCAGCTCGACGGCGTCCCGGATCAGCTCGATCTGACCAGCGAGACCACCGATGCTGGCGTAGTCGATGTCGGGGACCTCCTCGAGGACGAGCTCCTCGACCTCGGACTTCGGGATCTTCTCGAACACGTAGCCGGACCGTGGCTCGAGCATCAATGAGTCGCCGGCGCGGATCTGGACATCGCGCAGCGTCTCTGCGAGCCGCACGATCCGCTCGTCGTCGGTGTGCCCGATCACCAGGGCCCGCTGCCCGTCCGCGAGCAGCTCCTTGAACATCACGACCTCGCCCACCTGCTCGAAGCCCATGACCCGCACGACGTTCATCGCCTCGTTGAGCATGACCTCGCGGCCGTGCTGGAGATCCTCGGCCCCGACCTCGGGGCTGACCGCCACGCGGAGCTTGCGGCCGGTGGTGAAGATGTCGACGGTGCCGTCGTCGTGTGCCTCGAGGAAGACGCCGTAGCCCGAGGGTGGCTGGGCCAGCCGGTCGATCTCCTCCTTCATGCTGACGATCTGTGCGCGCGCCTCGTGCAGCGTGGCTGTGAGGCGGATGTTGCGCTCCTGGAGCGCGGCCACCTCGCGACGGAGCTCGGCGGCGTCACCGGCGCCGAGCGCCGCCGTACCAGCCTGCTCAGAACCCTCGTGCGTCATGGCACACCTCCGAGTTGTGCGAGACGTCTTTCGACCCTAACCCTCGGCACGAGAGGCGCACATCTGGACCGACCCCGGCGTGTCGGAATGGCTACTCTGCGTGACCCTCGGCGCCGGCCTTGGCCGGTCGCCGCCGGCGCGCCGGTGCGGTGACCCCCGGCGCCAGGCGACGGCTGGTGACCAGGAACCCGGTGTGCCCCACCATGCGGTGGTCCGGGCGGACCGCCAGCCCCTCGACGTGCCAGGTGCGGAGCAGGGTCTCACTGGCGGCCGGCTCGGTGAAGCCGCCATGGCTGCGGAGGGCCTCGACCGACGTCGACAGCTGGGTCGTCGTCGCGACGTACAGGCACAGGACCCCGCCGGGTCGCAGCACGTTCGCGACCGCCTCGATGCACTCCCACGGCGCCAGCATGTCGAGGACCGCCCGGTCGACCGGTGTGTCGGCCACGACCTCCACCAGGTCCCCCACCGTCAGCACCCATGCGTCGGGACGCGCGCCGAAGAAGGTCGCGACGTTGCGCTCGGCGATCTCGGCGAAGTCCGGCCGCCGCTCGTACGAGTGCACCTGCCCGGTGGACCCGACAGCGCGGAGCAGGGAACAGGTGAGGGCGCCGGAGCCGACACCGGCCTCGAGAACCCGCGCCCCGGGGAAGACGTCAGCCATGCCGATGATCTGGGCTGCGTCCTTGGGGTACACGACAGCGGCACCGCGAGGCATCGACAGCACGAAGTCGCGACAGCAGCGGACGCAGCGCCAGGTAGGCCACCCCGCCGGTGGACGTGACCACGACGCCCTCCGGACGTCCGAGCAGGTCGTCGTGGGCGATCGCGCCCTTGTGGGTGTGGAACTGCTTGCCCGGCTCGAGCGTGACCGTGTGGAGCTTGCCCTTGGTGTCGCTCAGCTGGACCCGGTCACCGGGGACGAAGGGCCGTCCCACCTCGTCGCGGGTGAGCTCGTCGTTCACGTGCTCCTCAAGTAGGCCTCGACGTCGGCAGTGACCAGCACACCGTAGACGGTTCCGTGCGCGTCGACGACGAGATGCACGTCCTGCGGGCTGGCGTTGAGGCGGGCGATGAGCTCACGACCCGTCAGGGATGCCGGCAGCGCAGAGCGCTCGGAGGCCGACCGGGCGGCACCCGACACCGGCATCTGCCCACGGCGATCGGCGGGCACGGCTGCGACGGCGTCACGCTGCACGATGCCGACGGCGCTGCCCTGCTGGTCGGTCACCACGAGCTCCCCGCGGCCGCTGAGGGCGAGCTGCTGCAGTGCCACGTCGACGGGTGTCTGCTCGGGCACGAGCAGAGCCGGACGCACCAGCCGCTCGACGGTCAGCGCCTCGAGGCTGCGCGTGATCGCCACCGCCTGCAGGGACCGGCTCGCCTCCACCCAGATGAAGACGGCGAGCAGCAGCCCCCAGGCGAGCCAGATGACGTCGGTGCTGCCCAGCAGGGTCGGGAGGACCGCCAGGAAGGCCAGGAGAGCGGCGAAGCCGCGGCCGGTCCACCCCGCGACCAGGGTGCCGACGTGCTCACGACCTGACAGCGCCCACACCACGTCGCGGAGCAGTCGACCGCCGTCGAGCGGGAGGGCGGGGACGAGGTTGAGGACCCCGACCACGAGGTTGGCGACCATGAGCTGCCACGTGATGAAGGCGAAGACGGTTCCCTCGGGAGACGCGAGGTAGGCCGCCCAGGCCACCCCGCCCACGACCAGCGAGGTGAGCGGACCCACGACCGCGATCACGAAGTCGACCCACGGACGCCGCGTCTCAGCCTCCATGGCGGTGACCCCGCCGATGAGGTGGATCGTCATGGACCGGACCTGCAGTCCGAACCGCTGGGCGGCGACGGCGTGGGCCATCTCGTGGGCGAGCACGGAGAGTCCCAGCAGCACGGCGAAGGTGATCCCGACCACCCACGACCACGGGGGCTCCAGCAGCAGCCACCGCTGGACGAGCGGCTCCATGATCCACGCGATGATCGCGGCACCGAGGAACCACGAGGAGGAGAGCCTCAGCGGCACGCCGAACGGCTGTCCGAGGGACAGCCCCGGCGGGGCGGAGGTGCTCACCATCCGAACCCTAGGGGGCGCGCTTCGGCGGGTCTGTCGGACCTGCGTCCTACGCTGCACCCATGGCAGTTCCACAGTCCCTCGGGCTCCCCGCTCCGCCGGCGGAACCGACCGACCCTGCCCGTGTGACGCTGAGCCCCTCCCGCGCCGGCGACTTCCTCACCTGTCCGCTCCTGTACCGCTTCCGGGTGATCGACCGTCTCCCGGAGCCGCCGAGCCAGGCAGCCACCCGGGGCACGGTGGTCCACGCGGTTCTCGAGCAGCTCTTCGACCTGCCTGCGCGCGACCGGTCGCTGGAGGCGGCGACGGCGCTCGTCCCGACCGTGTGGCGTGAGCTGCTGCACGCCGACGAGTCACTCGCCGAGGTCTTCGCCGACGACCAGGACGGGTCACTCGCTGCGGCGTGGCTGGAGGGCACCGAAGCACTCCTGGCCACCTACTTCTCGATGGAGGACCCGCAGCGGCTCCAGCCCGCCGAGCGCGAGATGGGGCTGACGGTCGAGCTCGAGAGCGGTCTGGTGCTGCGCGGCTACGTCGACCGGCTCGACGTCGCACCGGACGGCGCGGTGCGCGTGGTCGACTACAAGACCGGACGTGCACCGCGGGTCGACTTCGAGCAGAAGGCGCTCTTCCAGATGCGCTTCTACGCGCTGGCTCTGTGGCGGATGCAGGGGCAGGTGCCACGCCTCCTGCAGCTGATGTACCTCGGAGACGGTCAGTTCGTGCGCTACGAGCCCGACGTCGACGACCTGCTGGCCATGGAGCGCAAGCTGCTCGCGCTGGCTGCGGCCATCCAGCGGTCCACCGACTCCGGGGACTGGCGCCCCCGCCGCAGCCGGCTCTGTGACTGGTGCGCCCATCAGGCACTGTGCCCGGAGTTCGGCGGCACCCCACCTCCGCTCCCGCCGGACCTGCCCCCTGCCGCCGTCGGCTCCGGGGCCTGCGTCCCTGACGCTGCCCAGGGGCGGCCCAGGGTGGGGTCAGGGCGATACCTGAGGGCTTGCGGACGTGCCCTCCCCCTAGGGTGATCACGACTCGTCAAGGAGGCTCCCCGCATGACCGTCACCACCACTGCCGGCGCCGCCGCACGCGCCGAGAACCTGAGCAAGATCTACGGCGAGGGCGAGGCCGAGGTGCGCGCCCTCGACGGCGTCTCGGTCGCGTTCGCCACCGGCCGGTTCACCGCGATCATGGGCCCGAGCGGTTCCGGCAAGTCGACGCTCATGCACGTGTGTGCGGGGCTGGACGCTGCGACGACCGGCACGGTGCACATCGGTGAGACCAACCTCACCACCCTCGGTGACGCCGCCCTCACCCGCTTGCGGCGCGACCGGGTCGGGTTCATCTTCCAGGCCTACAACCTGGTGCCCACGTTGACGGCACTCGAGAACATCACGTTGCCGCTGGACATCGCCGGCCGCAAACCTGACCCGGAGTGGTTGGACCGCATCATCGACATGGTGGGTCTGCGCGACCGCCTGCGCAACAAGCCGAGCCAGCTCTCCGGCGGCCAGCAGCAGCGCGTCGCTGCCGCCAGGGCGCTCGTCACCCGTCCCGAGATCATCTTCGCCGACGAGCCGACCGGCAACCTCGACTCCCGGGCGGGCGCCGAGGTGCTGTCGTTCCTCCGCGACAGCGCGGACACCCACGGCCAGACCGTCGTCATGGTCACCCATGACGCCACCGCGGCGTCCTACGCGCACCGCGTGATCTTCCTCGCCGACGGCATGATCGTCGACGACATGGAGGACCCGAGTGCGGACCGGGTGCTCGAGCGCATGAAGGGATTCGACGCGAAGGGCCGGAGGTCCTAGTCGATGTTCCGTGCCGCCTGGCGGAGCCTCGTCGCCCACAAGCTCCGGCTCGTCCTGTCCGTGCTGGCCATCGCTCTGAGCGTCGGCTTCATCGTGGGCACCTTCATCTTCAGCGACACGCTGAACAGGACCTTCACCGACCTGTTCTCCCAGACCACGACCGATGTCGTCGTCACGCCGGAGTCCGACTTCGAGGGATCTGGACAGGCGGGTGAGCTGCTCACCCTCCCCGCCGACCTGCTCGACACCGTGCTGGAGGTGCCCGGAGTCGCCAAGGCCGAGGGCGCGGTCTTCGCCGACGGCGTCGCCATCGTCGGGTCCGACGGTGAACCGGTGGGCCAGTCGGGCGCACCCCAGTTCGGCAGCAACTGGAGCGACGACGAGGACGTGACCCCGTACCGGTTGATCGACGGCGAAGGGCCGACCGCCGCCGGGCAGGTGGCGATCGACTCCGTCTCGGCCGAGGCGGGCGAGCTGTCCGTCGGGGACACCGTCCAGCTGGTCACCCCGACCGGTGAGGTCGAGGCCGATCTGGTCGGTGTCTTCCGCTTCGGCACCAGCGGAAACCTGGCGGGCGCGACCATCGCCGCCTTCGACACCCCCACCTCGCAGCAGCTCCTGCTCGACGGCGAGGACGCGTTCACCGAGATCGATGTCGTGGCCGACGAGAACGTCTCCCAGGCCGAGCTCGCGTCCGCGGTCAGTGAGGTCACTGGTCCCGGCGTGACCGTACGCACAGGCGAAGAGGTCGCAGACGACGCCGCGGAGTCCTTCACCGAGGACCTCGCGTTCCTGAACATCTTCCTGGCGGCCTTCGGCTTCATCGCCCTCTTCGTGGGTGCCTTCCTGATCTGGAACACCTTCTCGATGCTCACCTCGCAGCGCACGCGTGAGCTGGCCCTGCTGCGGGCCGTCGGTGCCACACGTGGGCAGGTGATCCGGTCGGTGCTCGCCGAGGCACTCGTGGTGGGCTCGGTCGGTGCCGCCCTCGGGTGCCTGCTCGGGTTCGGGGTGGTGGCTGCGCTCAAGGCGTTGTTCGGCGCCTTCGGGCTCGATCTCGGCACCACGCCGCTCGCCATCGAGGCGAGCTCGTTCCTCGTCGGTGTCCTGCCGGGCATCGCCTTCACCGTCGTCGCTGCGCTCTTCCCCGCCTTCCGCGCGTCTCGCATCCCCCCGGTGGCCGCCCTTCGCGACGACGCCACCATTCCGCAGCGGTCGCTGCGGGTGCGCGCGATCGTGGGAGGCGTCGTCCTGGCGCTCGGTGTCACCGTGCTCGTTGCCGGCGCGGCCACGACCGGAGCGAACGGCGCCTCACTGGTGGGCCTTGGGGTCTTCCTCACCATGATCGGCGTCATCATCTTCAGCGCCGTGCTCACCGCCCCTGTGTCCCGCGGCATCGGCTGGCCTCTCCCCCGCACCTTCGGGACCGTCGGGCGGCTCGCCGTCGACAACGCGGCTCGCCAGCCCCGTCGATCGGCCGCCACGGCGTCGGCGCTGATGATCGGCTTGGCGCTGGTCAGCGCGATGACGGTGTTCGCCGCCTCGACCACTGACTCGCTCAACGCCGCCATCGACCGGGTCATCGGCGCAGAGTTCATCGTCGGCACCGACACGCAACGCCCGTTCCCTCGCGCTGTCGCCGATGAGATCGAGCCGATCGACGGCGTGAGCGTGGTCTCCCGGACGACTTTCGCCGAAGGGCTGGCCGACACGGGTGAGGGCGAGCCAGCGGCGACGTTCGTCACCGCAGTCGACCAGACCAACCTCGACCAGGTCGTCGACCTCACGTTCTCCGATGGGTCCCTGGCTGATCTCGGGGAGGATGGCGTCCTGGTCGACAGCACGACTGCCGAGGGTGCTGACCTCGTGGTCGGCGACACCGTCGACTTCACCTTTGCGACCGGCAAGGGCTCCTTCGACGTGGTCGGCATCTACGAGCCCGCCGGATTCTTCTCGGGCTATGTGCTGACCAACGACGGCCTGGAGTCGACCGGCGTCCGGATCGGCGACACCTTTCTGTACGTGAAGGCTGACGACGGTGCCGACCTCGACGCACTGCGGTCCCAGATCGAGGATGTCCTGGCCGCTTACCCCGGCGTCACCGTGCAGAGCCAGGCCGAGCTCAAGGAGCAGATCCAGTCGAGCGTCAACCAGGTGCTGGCCGTGATCGTGGCGCTGTTGGGTCTGGCGGTGATCATCGCGATCCTCGGCATCGTCAACACCTTGTACCTGTCGGTGCTCGAGCGGACCCGCGAGATCGGAATGTTGCGCGCCGTCGGCACCAGCCGGCGACAGGTGCGCGGCATGATCGTCCTGGAGTCGATGGTGATCGCGCTCTTCGGAGCGGTCCTGGGGGTGGCGCTCGGCGTGGGGTTCGCGACCGCCCTGCAGCGGACCGTCGCCGACCTCGGCATCAACGTGCTGACCATCCCGTGGGTGTCGCTGGCGCTCTACCTCGTCATCGCCCTGGTGGTCGGGGCGCTTGCCGCGCTCTGGCCGGCTCGACGTGCGGCGCGCCTGGATGTCCTGCGCGCCGTCACGACGGAGTGACGAGTCCGGACAGCAGCGCGAGGTCGACCTCGACCAGTGACGTCACCACCGTGCGCGCGGGTGCCGGTCCGATGGGCACCACGCTGGGCACGGCGACGACCGGGCAGCCGGCCGCCTCGGCGGAGGCGACCCCTGCGGGGCTGTCCTCGAGGACGACGCACCGGGCGGCCTCGACCGCCAGCCGGGCCAGAGCGGTCAGGTAGGGCTCAGGGTGTGGCTTGAGGTGGCGCACGTCGTCACCGGTCACGTGGTCGCAGAAGGCGTCACCCGGCAGAGCGGCGAGGACGACGTCCACGTGCGAGCGCACCGACGAGGTCACCAGGCCGAGCGGCACCGAAGCGTCGCGCAGGGCGACGAGCAGGTCGAGCGCGCCGGGTCGGAACCGCACCCCTTGGGCCAGCTCGGCGGACATGTTCTCGAGCAGCAGGTCCATGACGTCCCTGACCGACCACCTGCTGCCGGTGTGGCCGATCATGTAGTGCGCGGCGAACTCCAGGTTGCTGCCGAGCAGGTCGACCTGCTGCTGCTTGCCCCACGTGCCGCCCAGCTCTTCCACCGTGCGGCGCTCGGCCTCGAACCACTGCGGCTCGGTGTCGACCAGCAGCCCGTCCATGTCGAACAGGACGGCGTCGGGGAGCGGGGACGGCGCAGTGACGGACATGGCCGACGCAGGATATCGGGCGCCCGGCGGTGCCACGCGGGCTCGAGGGGTCAGCGTACGCTGGCCGGGTCCGGACCGAGGAGGGGTCGATGATCGAGCTGGAGGGCCTCCCGTCGCTCGACCAGCCCATCCTCGTGGCTGCGTTCGAGGGCTGGAACGACGCCGCCGAGTCGGCCACCGGGCTCGTCGACCACCTGCTGCAGCACTTCCCCGGCGAGCGCTTCGCCGACGTCGACCCCGAGGACTACTACGACTTCCAGGTCAACCGCCCGATCATCTCGGTCGGGGACCGTGGTGTCCGCGAGATCACCTGGCCGGCCACCTCGGCCTACGCCACGTCGATCTCCGGCGGTCCCGATCTCGTGGTGGTCAGAGGGATCGAGCCCAGCATGCGGTGGCGCAGCTTCATCAGCGAGATCATCGGCCTGGCCTTCGAGCTCGACGTCGAGCGGGTGATCACGGTCGGCAGCCTGCTGGCGGACACCCCGCACACGCGACCGGTGCCCGTCACCTCCGTCGCCTCCGACCCCGCGATCGCCGAGCGGCTCGGGGTCGAGCTCACCCGCTACGAAGGGCCGACCGGCATCGTCGGCGCCCTCACCGAGGGATTCACCCGCGCCGGCATCGAGACACTCTCCTTCTGGGCGGCCGTGCCGCACTACGTCGCGCAGGCGCCGTGCCCCAAGGCGACCCTGGCGCTGCTCCGCGCCCTCGAGGACGCCCTCGACCTCACGCTGCCCGTGGGCGACCTCGAGGACGAGGCGGTGGCGTGGGAGCGGGGCGTCGACGAGCTCGCGCACGATGACGACGAGGTCGCCGAGTACGTGCGCTCGCTCGAAGAGGCGCGCGACACCGCCGATCTGCCCGAGGCGAGCGGCGACGCCATCGCGCGCGAGTTCGAACGGTACCTGCGTCGCCGCGAGGACGACTGAGGCGGCGAGTCAGTCGTCGCGCAGCCGCACGCCGAGCAGCGCCTCAGCGACGTCGGCCACCTGCTGCGGTGCGTCGGTGTCCTCACCCTCGCCGAGGGCGACCAGCTCGGCCCAGGCATCGATGACGCCCAGCGCGGCCGGAGCGTCGAGGTCGTCGGCCAGGGCCCGGCGCACGCCGTCCAGCACGCCGGCTGCGTCCGGCCCTCGCTCGGCGGTGGCCGCGTAGGTCCAGCGGAGCAGCCGGTCCTGCGCTGCGGTGAGATCGTCGTCCGTCCACTCCCAGTCGGACCGGTAGTGGTGCGCGAGCAGGGCCAGTCGGATCGCCATGGGTGGATGGCCGTCGTCACGGAGCCGGGAGACGAAGACCAGGTTCCCCTTCGACTTCGACATCTTCTCGCCGCCCAGTCCGACCATGCCGGCGTGCACGAAGTGTCGGGCGAAGGGGCGGTCACCGGTGAGCAGGTGGGCCTGGGAGGTCCCCATCTCGTGGTGCGGGAAGATCAGGTCGCTGCCTCCGCCCTGCACGTCGAACCCGTTGCCCAGATGGTGCAGCGCGATGGCGGTGCACTCGATGTGCCATCCCGGGCGGCCGTGTCCGAAGTGGGTGTCCCACGCCGGCTCGCCGGGCCGTTCCGCCTGCCACAACAGCGGGTCGAGCGGCATCCTTCTTGCCCGCGCGGGCCGGGTCTCCCCCGCGCTCGGCGAACAGTTCGAGCATCCGCTCGCGGGGGTAGGAGCTGACGAAACCGAACTGCTCGTCGCTGGCGACCGAGTAGTAGATGTCTCCGTCGAGGTGGTAGGCAGCACCGGACTCGAGCAGCTCGTCGATCCGGTCCACCACGAGCGGGATCGACTCGACCGCGCCGATGTAGTCACGCGGCGGCAGGACGCCGAGCGCGGCCATGTCCTCGCGGAACAGTGCGGTCTCGGCTCGAGCGAGCTCGCGCCAGTCCTGGCCGGTCGCGACGGCGCGTTCGAGCAGCGGGTCGTCGACGTCGGTGACGTTCTGCACGTAGTGCACGTCGTGACCGGCGTCCAGCCAGACCCGTTGCACGAGGTCGAAGGCGACGTACGTCGCGGCGTGCCCGAGATGGGTGGCGTCGTAGGGGGTGATCCCGCAGACGTACAGGCGGGCGGTCGCGCCCGGCTCGGTGGGACGAGGCGAGCGGGTCGCGGTGTCGTGGAGAACGAGCGCCGGGCCGGTGCCGGGCAGCGTGGGCAGCGGTGGCTGCGACCAGGTCTCCACGACGGGTGAGCCTAGCGGTGCAGAACTAGAAGGGCGGCCACGGGATGGCTGGCCAGTCCGGGGACGGCTGGGGGTGTGTGCGGGTGCGGAGCAGGGCGCGGACGCGCGCCTCGACCGTCTCCACCTCCTCCTCGGACAGGTAGCCCGACAATCGCTCCGCGGGACCGTCGGTGGCGTTCCATGCCGTCTGCCACCGCTCCAGATCCTCCAGGAGCGGGGTGGGGATGGGGTGGCCGCGCCACTGCCAGAGGACGGTGCGCAGCTTGTCCTCGACGGCGAACGTGACGCCGTGGTCGATCCCCCAGATGTGCCCCGCGTGGGTGGGAAGCAGATGGCCACCCTTGCGGTCCCCGTTGTTGATGACGGCGTCGAACACCGCGATCCGCCGGAGGTCCTCACGGTCGCTCTGGACGAGCTCCACGACGTCGGCCTCGGTGTCGACGTCCACCCACTCCTGCACCATCCCGGGGCCGAAGGGCCCGTCCCGCCAGACCGTCGGGGGCACGATCGGCCACCCCAGGCTGTCCGACACCACGAAGGCAGCCACCTCACGGCGGCTCAGCGTCCCGGTCGGGAAGTCCCACAACGGTCGCTCCCCCGCCCGCGGCTTGTAGATGACGAAGGGGCCGGGATCGACGCCGAGTCCGTCGAGCGTGCAGAGGAGGCTTCCGTTGCTGGCGTCGACGAGCTGGCCGACCACCGTGAGCTCGCCCCGTTCGAGCTCGCCCGTGCTCAGGCTCATCGTCTGCGGTAGCCGTTCTGACGCGGGCAGATGTGCCCCTCGGGGTCCAGCGGGAGGGTGCAGAAGGGGCAGGGCGGACGCCCCGCGGCCACGACCGACTCGGCACGGTCGACGAACGCCCGGGCCGCCGAGCCGGTGATCCGCACGGCGAGCACCTCACCGCTCAGCTCGTCGTCGTCCTCGGCAGGTTCGGATGCCGCCTCGATGAGCACCCGATCGGCATCGCCGTCCCAGGCGATCCGGAGCACCGCGACGCGGAAGTCCTCCTCGACCGGCGTCTCGAGGGGCGCGACGTCCTTGTCCGCGGGGTCGGCCACCACCGGCACCTGCTGGTGGCCGACGCCGCGCCGCGTGAGCAGGTCGAGCATGGTGTCGAGGCGCTCGGCGAGAACCCGCACCTGCTCCTTCTCGAGCGCTGCGCTCGTGGTGCGGCCACTGTCGTGCGCCTGCAGGAAGAACACCCGCTGCCCCGGCGGGCCGACGGTTCCGGTGACGAAGCGCTCAGGGTCGAGGTACGAGTGGACGGTCACGACGACCTCCTCCGGGGCTTGGCGGACACGGCTCCGGCTCCACCGCCGACGACCGCGTCGTCAGCGGCCTTCGTCCGACTGCGCTTGCGCCGCGGCGGCATCAACGCGGTGGTGTCACCGCCGGTGTCGTTGAGCCGTTCGACGAACGGCCGGGTCACCCCGTACCGGATGACACTGAGCGACGCCGGGTCGACGACGATGCGCTGGAACAGGTCGAGGTGCAGTCCGAGGGCATCGGCCAGCAGCGCCTTGATGACGTCACCGTGGGACACGACCGCGTAGGTGGATGTCGGGCCCGAAGGTCTCGTTCCACCGACGGACCGCCGACACGGCACGGTGCTGCATGGCAGCGAGGCTCTCTCCGTCGGCGCCGGGGAAGCGAGCCGCACTCGGGTGCTGCTGGACGACCTTCCACAGCGGCTGCTTCGCGAGCTGCTTGAGCGACTCACCCGTCCAGTCGCCGTAGTGCACCTCGGCGACGTCCGGCTCGACGAAGACCTCGATGTCCCGGTCGGCGACGACCGCCTCGGTGGTCTGCTGACACCGCTCGAGCGGACTGGTCACCACCCCGGCAAGGGGTACCGACGCCAGTCGACCGGCCAGGGAGGCAACCTGTTCGCGTCCGGCGTCGTCGAGGTCGACGCCCGGCGTCCAGCCCGCAAGGGTGCCGTTGGTGTTCGCGGTGCTGCGGCCGTGACGGATGAGCAGGACGGTGGTCACGCCACAACCCTAGGTGGCGGGCGTTCAACCGGCGATCGTGGAATCGAGGACGCCCGCTGACAGCAGGACCAGGACGAGCATCCCCAGCGCGATGCGGTAGATGACGAACGGCAGGTAGGAGCGCGTCCGCAGGTAGCGCAGCAGCCAGGCGATGACCGCGTAGCCCACCACGAAGGCGACCACCGTCGCCACGAGGGTCTTGGCCATCCCGGGCTCGGCGGACGCACTGACGTCGGGCAGCTGGAAGATCGCCGACGCGACGACAGCGGGGATGGCCAGCAGGAACGCGTACCGGGTCGCCGCCTCACGGGTGTACCCGAGGGCAAGGCCCATGCTGATGGTCGCTCCGGAGCGCGAGACACCAGGCACGAGCGCGAGCATCTGGGCCCCGCCGTAGAGCAGGGCGTCCCGCAGGTTCAGCCGTTCCAGCGGACGTGCGTTGGCGGCCAGCCGGTCCACCACGCCGAGGATCACCCCGAAGAGCACCAGGTTGACGCCGATCACCCAGAGGTTCCGGAACGACGTCTGGATGGTCTCCTCGAGCAGGACGCCTGCGACACCGATCGGGATCGTGCCCAAGATGATGTACCAGCCCATCCGGGCGTCGATGCGGCCCCGCAGCGCCGGGTCGAACAGGGATCGCAACCAGGTGATGCCGATCCGCCAGAGGTCCTTGCGGAAGTACCAGATGACGGCCAGCTCGGTGCCGATCTGGGTGACCGCGGTGAAGGACGCGCCGGGGTCCGGTCGCCCGAACAGCTGGGGGAAGATGGCCAGGTGGGCGCTGCTGGAGATCGGCAGGAACTCGGTCAGGCCCTGCAGGATGCCGAGCAGGATCGCCTCGAGCCAGCTCACCGGCGCCTGTCCGGTCGAACCGGCGAGACGAGGGTCCGAGTGGGCACGCATCCTCCGCATGGCGTCGGACTCTACCCACCGCTGATCGCTACGCTTCGCCCCCATGGAGCAACGCCGTCTGGGGGCCACCGGCCTCACCGTGTCGCGCCTCGGCCTCGGCACCATGACGTGGGGACGTGACACCGACGAGCACGAGGCTCGCGACCAGCTGGCGGCCTTCTGCGACGCCGGCGGCACCCTGGTCGACACCGCTGACGTCTACGTCGACGGTGCCAGCGAGCGGATCGTCGGCGCCCTCGTCGGGGACGTCTGCGCGCGGCAGGACGTCGTCATCGCCACCAAGGCCGCCAGCCGGCCCGGCACCGAACGTCGCTTCGACGCCTCACGCGGGTATCTGCTCTCCTCCCTGGACGCCTCACTGCGGCGGCTCGGGACGGACTACGTCGATCTGTGGCAGTTCCACGCCTGGGACCCGTTGACGCCCATCGAGGAGACCCTCTCGGCCGCGGACGAGGCGGTGCGCTCGGGCAAGGCACGGTACGTCGGCATCTCCAACTACTGCGGTTGGCAGACCGCGTGGGCCTGCGCCTGGCAGCGGGCGTACCCCGGCCGTGCTCCGCTGGTCGCCAGCCAGGTCGAGTACTCGCTGCTTGCAGCGCGGGATCGAACGGGAGGTGGTGCCCGCACTGGCCGAAGCGGGTGCCGGGATCCTGGCCTGGTCACCCCTGGGACGCGGCGTACTGACGGGCAAGTACCGCACCGGCACCCCCTCGGACTCGCGGGCCGCGTCCGAGCACTTCACCGACTTCGTCCGACCGTTCCTCGACGAGCGCAGCCAGCACATCGTGGATGCCGTGGTGACCGCTGCCGCCGGACTGGGCGTTGCCCCGTTGGAGGTGGCGCTGGCCTGGGTTCGCGACCGCCCCGGCGTCACCACCGCGATCGTGGGTGCCCGGACCGCCGCCCAGCTGCTCGGGTCGCTCGCGGCGGAGTCCCTGGAGCTGCCCCAGGAGATCGTCACCGCGCTCGATGAGGTCTCGCGTCCGGCCCAGGGGTATCCCGAGCACGGCTGGAACCAGCGTCCGGCCGGTGCCGAGTAGGCCTCGGGCAAGTCAGGGGGTGAGCGGCATCGGAGCGAGAGCGGTCGAGTACGAGACGTGGCGGATCGAGTTCCCGCGCTCCAGCAGCCGCGCCGAGATCCGACAGGTCCTCACCGAGCACGCGGAGTACGGCCGCTGGGAGCTCTGGCGGGTCCGGCGGTACGTCGACGGCCGCTGCCGGGTCTGGCTGCGACGCCGCCGCGTCCGGGTGGCTGCGCGCCCGCACACGGTGTGAGTCAGGCCAAGTCGAGGAACCTGTCGAGCACGCGCGCGCCGAACTCGAGGGCGTCGACGGGAACCCGCTCGTCCACGCCGTGGAAGAGGTCAGCGAAGGCGAGGGAGGGCGGCAGGCGGAGGGGGGCGAAGCCATAGCCCGGGATGCCGAGCTGTGCGAACGCCTTCGCGTCCGTTCCCCCGCTGAGGGTGTACGGCACCGCGCGCGCCACGGGGTCGTGCTCCAGCAGCGACTTGACGATCGCGTCCACCACCGAGCCCTCGAACGGCGCCTCCAGCGCGATGTCGTCGACGATCGGCCGGCGGGTGACATCGGGACCCAGCAGCTCGTCGATCGTCGCGAGGAACTCGTCGCGTCGACCGGGCAGGAACCGCCCGTCGACGACCGCCCTGGCGCTGCCCGGGATCACATTGGCCTTGTACCCGGCGTCGAGCATCGTCGGAGCGGCGCTGTGCCGCAGCGTGGCGCCGATCATCGGTGCGATCGGTCCGAGCCGGGCCACCACGTCGTCCGGCGGAGTGTCCGCGTCCAGGTCGAGCGCGTCGCGGACCTCGGCCAGCAGCCGCTCGACGGTCGCGGTCATGGTGACGGGGAAGGTGTGTGAGCCGATCCGCGCCACCGTCTCGGTCAGCCGGGTGACGGCGTTCTCACGGTTCACCATCGAACCGTGGCCGGCACGCCCGACCGCCTCCAGCTCCATCCACGCGATGCCCTTCTCGGCCGCCTCGATCAGGTAGAGCCGCAGGTCGTCGCGCACCGTGAAGCTGAATCCCCCGACCTCCCCGATCGCCACCTCGACCCCTTCGAACAGGTCGGGGCGGTGCTCGACGAGCCAGTGAGACCCGACGAGTCCGCCGGCCTCCTCGTCGGCGAGGAAGGCGAGCACGAGCGGACGTCGCGGCAGCCGACCGGTGCGGAGGCGATCGCGGACGGACGACAGGATCATCGCGTCCATGTCCTTCATGTCGATCGCGCCGCGCCCCCAGACCATGGGGACCCCGCCGTCGTCATGGACCTCGGCGGCGAACGGCGGGTGCGTCCAGTCGTCTGCGTCGGCAGGGACGACGTCGAGATGACCGTGCAGCAGCAGCGACGCCGCATCGGGGTCCTGTCCGGGGACCCGCGCGAAGACGCTCGTCCGTCGTGGTGCCGCCTCGACGAGCTCGGGCTCGAGCCCGACCTCGGCCAGCAGGCCCGCCACGTACTCGGCGGCGTCGCGCTCCTGCGAGCGCGGGTCGTCGCCGTAGTTGCTCGTGTCGAGCTGGATGAGACGCCGACAGATGTCGACGACCTCACGGGCGGGGTCGCTGGACGCAGTGGCATGAGGCTCGGTCACGGGCACCATGGTGCCCGGTCACACGCCGGTCCGGCCGATTTTCGGACGCCGAATCGTGATTGGTAGGCTGACGACTCGCCTCGTCCGGGTGGCGGAATTGGCAGACGCGCTAGCTTGAGGTGCTAGTGCCCGAAAGGGCTTGGGGGTTCAAGTCCCCCCTCGGACACCATTTTGTGGCTCCACGGCCGCTTTGACCCTTCTTCCAGAACCTCATCATTCAGGCTTGCCGGAGAAGTTGACCGAGAGTGGATGAACCGGCCTGACCGCGCTGCCCTTCGCTGGCGGGGTCCACTCCACCGCCACCACGAGAACACCCGCGCTGCATCCCTTGAACGTCAGGTTCACCCAGTCCCGCTCTACGGTGCTGACGATTGTGTTCCACCGTTCCGCGAAGTCCTGGGGCGGCAGGGCCTGTCGTTCGTGCTGTGGCGCACAGTCGTCAAGCAGGAGCACCTCGGTCCAGGCTTCCTCCGGGTGAGTAGCCGCAAGCCAGGCGAGATAGTCGTCCAGGCACTCAGTGAGCGATGGCATGGCCTGCGGGAGCTTATGCGTGTAGACGGTGTACGGCACCCCTTGCCGCTTCGCTCGGTAGAGGGCGGTGTCTGCCAGCCTCAGGCTTCGTTCGGGATTCTGTGGGGTGACCGTGGCTAGTCCGGCCGTTGCCGATGTGGAGACACTCTCGGTTCCGATGGCGAGGCTTTCCTGTCCGATTGGGATGGGTTCGGCCACGGCGGTGAGCAACTCGGCCAGTAGACCCTCCGATTGCTGCAAATCGATTCCGGGGAGGAGCACGGCGAACTCATTTCCCCCCGGGCGAAAGACTGCTCCGCGGTCTCCAACCCCGGCCCGAAGTCGGTTGGCGATGACGACGAGGACGGTATCTCCAGCGTCGTGACCGTGTGCGTAGTTGAATGCCATGAAGCCGTTGAGGTCGAGAAGGGCGATACACCCCAGCTCCTTCAGTGAACGCAGTGCAATGTCCATTGCCTGGCGGTTTCCACAGGCGGTTAGCTCATCGACGAGCGGCCATTCACGCTCGCTGACACGTAGCGCAGATGAGAGGTTGCCACCAGGCGGGCTGCGAAGGTAAGGCCTCTATGCGGAGCGGCCGCCATGAAGCCTGTTCCTGAGCCTTCGCCCATCCGTCGACGACACCGTCTACCGCTTCACCGAGTCTCATGAAGTCGAGAACGAACGCTCCACGCAGAACACGTGACTCGAAACAGCGCCGGGCCGAACCATTGGCCCACACGATGCGTCCCCGCCGAGTGACAACCAGCCTCGCTGAGCCGCCTCCTGCGAGCTTTGAAGTGCGCAACTGTCGCACCATTCCTGCCGACCCCCTGTGCTGTCTGGACTGACATCGGTCCGTGGACTGCGCCGTCTGAAGCACCGGGCCGGGACGAGGCACCACTGCGCAAGACTGCCGCCCCCGGACTCGATGGTTCACGGTCGACTGCGACAAGGTCATGGGCCAGCTCGCCTCGTGCGCCCGGCAAGCCTGGAGGTTCGAGTCCCCCTCGTACCCCACGCAGGTCAAGTCACCGGTGCTCGCTCGCAGTCAGCTGAAGCCCTCGCTGAGCGCCACGAGCACCCACAGCGCGAACACCGTGATGGAGGCGAGCACTGCGAAGATCAACAAAGCGGCCAGTGGAACGCACACAGCCCGCAGCGCCCGGCCAGTGGCGCGCAGCAGCCGATTCATGAGCGTCGGTCGTTCCTCGGTGGTCGATTCCACCCGCCCAGTATGAGGTCCTTACGCGAGATCGACGGCGACGTCGCGGCCGCTCAGCGCGTGAGACGCCGTGCCAGCCAGTCGACCGCCATCGGATAGCGATAGCCGATCCCCGCGTGCGTGGCGTCGAAGAGCTCGAACGCGATCAGACCGGGATCCACATCGGCGTCGAGCAGGGCCTGGTGGAAGGCCTGAGCCCCGACGTCAAGGGAGTAGTCATCGCGGGTCCCCGCGTCGATCCACACCGCAGACAGTGACCGCACCGCGTCCAGGTGCTGCGGCACCATCCGTACCGGGTCCCATGCCAGCCAGCGCTCCCAGATCTCCGGGATCAGGGTGCCGGTCACCGGGTCGAACGGGAGCTGCGGGGTCCCGTCCACGTCGGCGGAGAAGCATGCGGCGACCCCGAGGGCGGTGAGGACGGCGGCGTCGCTCGGATCGGCGAGCGGTGGGCGGGAACCGAACTCCGCCCACCACCGTTGGATGTCGCCGTCGTAGTGACGGAGGGCGCGCACGACCTGCGGGAACTCCGGGATGTAGCAGTACTCGTAGAGCGCATCTCCAGCATGGGTCGCGAGCGCGCCGAACAGGTCGGGGCGAAGCATCGGCGTGATCATCGCGCCGAAGCCTCCACTCGACTTGCCGGTGATGGCGCGAGATCCGGGAGCGTCGATCGTGCGGTAGTGGCTGTCGATCCACGGGACCACCTCGTCGCACAGGTACGAGTGGTAGCGGCCGGTGCCGGGAGAGTCGACGAACTGGCTCCCGCCGTAGGACGTCCAGGCGTCGACGAAGACGACGATGCACGGGGGCGCACCGTCGGCGAACACCTCGTCGACGGTCTCGATGAAGGTCCGCCGGAAGGGTTCGCGGTTGCGCCACATGAGGACCTGGCCGGTGTAGCCCTGGATCACATAGATGGACGGGTACCGGCGCGAGTCGTCCTCCTCGTAGCCGGGCGGCAGGTAGACCAGCAGCGGCCGCTCGGACGGGTCCTGGAGCGGGTTGCCCTCGAGCAGGCGGCTCTCGAACCGGTGCTCGTCGAGTCGGCCGGTCAGCACCGGGTCCCAGAGCGATGAAGCGGTGCCGGAGTATGGGCGCATGGTCGAAGGATATGAACTGCGCGCTGAGGTTCCCACCGTCAGCGACTACCTGAGGCTCCGGGCCGACTCGGGGCTGACCCCGAAGCGACCCGACCAGGCCGAAGCGGGACTCCCCGGCAGCTGGTGGGCCTGCCAGGTCGTCCATCAAGCCTCCGGCACGGTGGTCGGGATGGGCCGGATCCTGGGCGACGGCGGTTGGTACTTCCACCTCGTCGACATCGCGGTCGACCCGGCCCACCAACGGCGTGGGCTCGGGGGCGCGATCATGACGGCGCTGCTCGCGCGCATCGATGAGGCCGCCCCGCCGGGTGCCTGGATCACGCTTCTGGCAGACCCGCCGGGCCGGCGACTGTACGAGCGCCATGGGTTCAGGCCCACCGCCCCGGACTCGATCGGCATGGCGCGCCCGATCAGTGACTGACAGGCACTGTCTACCCTCAGGTTCCGTGACACAGCTCCCAGAACACACCCGGGTCGTGATTGTCGGAGGCGGCATCGTCGGCTGCAGCGTCGCCTACCACCTGGCGCTGCGCGGCGTGACGGACGTAGTCCTTCTCGAGCGGAAAGAACTCACCAGTGGCACCACGTGGCACGCCGCTGGGCTGGTCGGCCAGCTGCGCGCCATCCCACAACATGACGCGCCTGGCGCAGTACACCACGGAGCTCTTCCGGACACTCGAGGACGAGACCGGCCAGGCGACGGGGTTCCAGCAAAGGGGCTCGGTGAGCATCGCGGACAACGCCGAGCGGTTCGAGGAGCTCAAGCGTCAGGCGTCCATGGCCAGAGTCTTCGGGCTCCCTGTCGAGGTGATCACCCCGACGGACGTGGCGGACCTGGTCCCCGCAGCGAGGGTCGACGACCTCGTCGGTGGGGTGTACCTGCCCGGTGACGGAGTGACGAACCCCGTCGACACCACCCGGGCCTTCGCCAAGGGAGCGCAGGCACGCGGCGTCACCATCGCCGAGAACACCAAGGTCGACCGCATCCTCACGCGTGACGGTCGTGCCGTGGGGGTCGAGTACTCCACTGAAGGCCGTGCGCACCGGCTGACCGCCGATGTCGTCGTCAACGCCGCCGGCATGTGGGGCCGGGACCTCGGCAAGCAGGTCGGCGCCGTGGTTCCCCTGCACGCGGCTGAACACTTCTACATCGTCACCGAGCCCGTCGATGGCCTCTCTCCGACGATGCCGGTGCTCCGCGACCAGGACGGGCACGGGTACTTCAAGGAAGAAGCGGGCAAGCTGCTGGTCGGCTGGTTCGAGCCGGTGGCCAAACCCTGGGGCATGACGGCTTCCGACGGATCAGGCGGGATCCCCGAGGGCTTCGCGTTCGGCACCCTGCCGGCGGACATCGACCACGTCGCGCCGCTGCTCGAGGCTGCCGCGCACCGGATGCCGCTTCTGGCCGAGACGGGCATCCAGCTCTTCTTCAACGGTCCGGAGTCGTTCACGCCGGACGACCGCTACCTGCTGGGCGAGTCCCCCGACGTCGCCGGCCTGTTCCTGGCGTGCGGCTTCAACTCGATCGGAATCCAGTCCTCGGGTGGCGCCGGCAAGGTGCTGGCGGACTGGATCGTCGACGGTCGCCCTCCGATGGATCTGTGGGACGTCGATGTCCGCCGGATGATGCCCTTTCAGGGCAACGCCTCGTACCTGCACGACCGCACCGTGGAGACGCTCGGGCTGCTCTACGCCATGCACTGGCCGTTCCGGCAGCCGGAGACGGCACGGGGTGTCCGCCGGTCCGTGCTCCACGATCGCCTCGCCGCCCGGGGGGCCTGCTTCGGCGAGACCGCCGGCTGGGAGCGTGCCAACTGGTACGCGCCGGCCGGCGTCGAACCTGTCTACGCGTACAGCTACGGCCGCCAGAACTGGTTCGCGCACTCGGCTGCCGAGCACCAGGCCGTTCGGGAGTCGGTCGGTCTGTTCGACCTTTCGTCCTTCGGCAAGTTCCTGGTGCAGGGGCCGGACGCCGAGGCGGTCTTGAACCGGATCTGCGCCAACGACGTCGCGGTGCCGGTGGGCACGATCGTCTACACCCAGTGGTTGAACGAGCAGGGCACGATCGAGGCCGACGTCACGGTGACCCGAGAGGCGCCGGACCAGTTCCTGGTGGTCTCTGCCGCTGCCACCCAGGTGCGTGACCTTGCCTGGCTGCGCCGCAGCGTCGCGGCGTCCGACCGGTGCTGGGTCACCGACGTCACCTCTGCGATGGCCGTGCTGAGCGTCATGGGGCCGCACTCCCGCGCTCTGCTCCAGCCACTCACCGACATCGACCTCAGCAACGACGCGTTCCCCTTCCGCAGCTCACGCGTCGTCGACGTCGGGTACGCGCGCGTACGCGCGAGCCGGATCACCTACGTCGGGGAGCTCGGCTGGGAGCTCTACGTGCCGACGGAGTTCGCCGCCGGTGTCTTCGACGCGCTGGAGTCTGCGGGTCGCCGACCACGGGCTCACACTGTGCGGCTACCACGCCCTCAACTCGCTCCGGATGGAGAAGGGCTACCGGCACTGGGGGCACGACATCTCCCCCGACGACAACCCGCTGGAGGCAGGGCTCGGGTTCGCGGTCGCCTGGGACAAGCCCGGAGGGTTCGTCGGACTCGAGGCGTTGGCAGCGGTGCGCGGCAAAGCGCCTGCGCGACGACTGGTGCAGCTCAAACTGGGAGACGATGACGCGTTCGCGTATCACAACGAGCCCATCTGGAGGGACGGGACACTGGTCGGACGCGTCACGTCCGGCATGTACGGGCACACCCTCGCTGCCCCGCTGGCCATGGGCTACGTCGAGAACGCCGACGGTGGAGTCGACGCAGACTTCGTCGGCTCAGGCACCTTCGAGGTGGAAGTCGCCTGCGAACGCATCCCCGCGCAGGCATCGCTACGACCGTGGTACGACCCCACGGGTGAACGTGTCACGGCGTAGTCATCAGGAGCGGGCTCACGGGCAGCTGGATCCGGTGCAGGTGCGGTAGGCGGTGAGTCGGTCGTGCAGCTCCGACACATCCGGGTCGTCTGCGGTCGTCCCGTTCCGCAGCAGGTTGACCAGCTGGTAGGGGTCGTTGGTCAGGTCGTAGTACTCCCGGAACTTGAGCTCCCCCGTCGTGACGTAGTACCACTCCGTGTACTGGAACGTCTTGCTGCGCACACTGGCCCATGGACCCAGCGCGGCGTCGGGACTCTTGAAGTACTCCAGATACACCTCGTCGCGTTCATCCGGGCTCAGGAGTGACTGGCCGTCCAACGGATAGGTGAGGTTCGGCTGCACGCCTGCAGCCTCGAGCAGGGTCGGCAGCACGTCGATCTGGAGCACCAGTCGGTCGGAGGTCACCCCCTCGGGGATGTGCCCTGGCCATCGGACCAGGAAGGGCACCTCGACCGACTCCATGTAGGGGAAACGTTTGGCGGTGAGCCGGTGCTCGGCCCACATGTAGCCGTTGTCGGACATGTAGATGGCGAGCGTGTTCTCGTCCTCACCGAGCGCAGTCATCTCGGTGGTGACCCGTTGCACCAGGTCGTCGACCGACATCAGCGTACGGAGCATCTGTGTTCGCACGGTGTTGTACGAGCTGTCGCTGACCACCGAGCGAGTACGCACAGGCGGCGGCTTGTCGCTGACGTCCTGCTCGTTCCAGTTGGGCGGGTGGACGGCCGGTGGAACCGGGGCCGACGCGTACTTGGACTCAGGCACCCATCCGCTGTGCGGCGCCTGCGGCGCGAGGTAGAGCAGCCACGGCTTGTCGTCCTGGGCCTCGAACGACTGCAGGAACGAGGTGGCGTAGTTGCCCATCGGACCTGTGTAGTACCCGGTCGTCCTCCGCACCGTCCCGTCCACGTTGAAGGAGCGGTCGACGTAGCCGCCAGGGAACCAGGCCCAGCGGTTCCAGTTCAGCGGCGAGCGTGACAAGCGGCACCGTGTTCAGGAACTTGCCGACGAGGGCGGTGTTGTAGCCGGCGTCCTGGAGGTATCCCTGGATCGTGGCGTCCTGGTCGAAGGCAGCCACGAGCTCGGTGAGCCCGTTCCCGGTGATTCCGGTGTTGTGCGAGTACCGGCCCGAGAACAGCGAGGTCCGCGACGGACAGCAGAGGGTGGTGCTGACCATTCCGTTGACGTACTCGGTTCCCCCGCCGCCGAAGTACGACCGGACGAAGGGCTGGACCTGCGAGGCTTTCGGTGTAGCGCTGGTCGTCAGTGTTGATGATGAGGATGTTGGGAGCCGTCGGGGCAATCTCCACCGTGGCGGGGGGCACGGCCTCGGCCGGGGCCGACAACCCTGCCGCCAGCCCCGCAGCGAGGAGTCCTCCGACGGTGAGTGAGACCAGGGGTACACGTGAAGCGATGCTCATGGTGGAGCCCCCAAAGCCCCCCTGAGCCGCTTGTCATGTCGGACGCTACCGACTCGCCAGGTGGGGATCAACGCACGTCGGATGGTGAGCGTCAGGGCAGCGGGACCAGACCCACATCGCCCAACAGCTCGATGGCCGTCTCACCGGGCTCATCTGCTATCTGCCACTCGGCGAAGAACGCACGTGCACCTTCGCGCGAGTCCCAGAGCGCCAGTGCATAGAAGGTGTTGTCATCCTCGGAGTACCAGGCTCGATGGAAGCGGCAGCCGTGCTGGCGGGCCGAGCTCGCATGTCGTCGGTGATCCAGGTGAGCCGTCGCTCGTAGAGCTCGCGGGCGCTCGCCCGTCGGCGTCGGACAAGGTGCCCAAAGAGGATCCACATGCGCCGACCTCGTCGTGGAGCCCCGGTGCAGGTGCAGGAGAGCGCCCCACCTGCGAGGACCAGCACCACTACGCCTGCCGACAGGAGGGCGAGCGCCGCACCGACGGCCTCTCCCACCCAAGTGACGGTGAGGATGACCGCGGCGACGATGGCTGTGGCGATGTAGGGCCAGCTGGGGCGGGTCAGGTACACGGCGAGCGTGACGGCCACGAGCGTCAGCAGGGCGATCCGGTGCGACCACGGGTGGTCCGCGATCGATGCGGCCCCGAACAGCGCCAGAGCCAGACCGAGCGCCGTCCCCAAGGTGCGGTTCTTCAGCAGCCGGGTGTAGGTCGCCATCAGAGCCCAGGTCAGCCCGGTCACCAGCAGGGTCCACTGCATGGCGTATGCGGAGTACTCGTCGTCCTGCGTCGTCATGGCGAGAACGCCGGCCACCATGCCCACCATCGCGCCGAACAGCGCCAGCTCGGCCAGAGCCGAGACTGCGAGCAATCGGGTGGCGACCAGGATCGCGAACGCCGTTCCGGCCGCGATGAGAGTGGCGCGTCCGGCTTCGAACTCGCTGACGGCCTCCTGCTCGCTGAGCATCGCGACCATCACGGTGCCGAATGCGGTCCCTGCACCGAGCGTGAAGAGGGTGCCGGCGAGCCTGCGCAGCGTGTCGCCGTTGGGAAGGTCGTCCCACGCCCGAGAGCCACGGAACATCACGACGCCCATCGCCGCGAGGACGAGGACCAGAGTCGTGACGCCGAGGACGCCCACGCGCAGGGCGTACGTCATGTCGCCCCATTGCTGGGCGACGACGACCCCGCCTGCTGCGGCCACGAGGGCGGCGCCGAGGTACGCGCCGATCTCAGCGAACCGGGCTGCCCACGGTGTGCGCGCAGGTGTCGTGCGCGCAGGTACAGGCGGTGGCGGACTCTCCTGCTTCAGCGCGTCCAGCACCAGGCGGGCTTGCTCCGGTGTGAGCACGTGCTCGGAGACGAGCCGCTCGAACGGCTCGGGGAAGGAGTCGGGGTACGGGTCGAGTGGTGCGGTGAGTGTCTTGGTCAGCATTGTCCTCACCCCCACTTCACGGTAACCAGTGCCGTCGTCGCAGGTCAGGGCCGTAAGACCCGCCGGCAAGAAGGCATCTCCTTTGCGGTTGGCGCTGTCCGACCAGTCGCCTAGGGTCATTGCGTCGATGGGAGGTCGGATGAAGGACGCGCCAGGACGCGTGCAGTGGGTGGTCGGTGAGGCCGGTGCCGACGACCGTTGGGTGCTCGAGCAGTGGCGCGACGCCCTGCGGGCCGCTGGATGGCAGGAGGCGGGGCGGCAGGACCAGTCCCCCGTTGACGTGGTCCTCGTCTGGAGCCGTGGTCCGCTCCCCGCGCTCGCCGAAGGCGCGGTCCGAGATGCCGCCGCTACCGGTCAGCCCCTGCTCCTGCTCGGTCCGACGGCGGGGGTCGAGCTCGCGCCCCTCGACGACGCCCTCGGCATCGTCACCGGTCCCTGGGCTCCACGTCACCCCTCGCGGCTCTCCCCCACCGCCCCTGAGGGCTGGTGCGACGCCGTTGACCCACTGCGGGCGTCTGCGGAGATCGAGACACCGATCCTGACGACCGAGAAGATCGGTGAAGTCGTCGAGGTGTGGCTCACCGCCCAGATCGGTCTCACCTCCCATCCCGTCGCCACGTGGAACCCCGAGACCTCGGTGGGTTCGTTCAGCGTGATCCCCGGCACCCCCGACGACGCGCGAACCGCCGCCCGACTGCTGCACCTGCTGCTGCTCCGGGCCACCGGCTCGTCGTCCGTGCTCCACACCACCCCCTTCGGGGTCGGCCTGCTGGCCTTCGGCGCGATCGGCGCCGAGCACGCCCGTGCCGTGGCCGCACTGCCGCAGCTCGACCTGCGGCTCGTGTGTGACCGCGCCGAGAGCCGGCTGGACGCCGCGAGCCGGGACTTTCCGAAGGTCCGGACCAGCACGGACGCCCAGGCGTTGCTCGACGATCCCACGGTCGACGTGGTGGTGGTCTCGACGCCGCCGGACACGCACGCCGACTGGGCGGTCCGCTGCCTGGAGGCCGGCAAGCACGTCGTCGTCGAGAAGCCCTTTGCCCTCACCGGTGAAGAGGCGGACCGGGTTCTCGAAGCAGCGCGGCGCACCGGACGCACCGCGGTCGTGTACCAGAACCGCCGGTTCGACCCCGACTTCCGCACCGTGCTCGACGTGGTCCGCTCCGGGGCGATCGGTGAGGTCTTCCACATCGAGACCTTCATCGGTGGCTACGGCCATCCCTGCAACTACTGGCACTCCGACGAGGCGGTGTCAGGCGGCGCCGTGTACGACTGGGGCTCGCACGTCATCGACCAGCTGCTGGCCCTCCACCCGCAGCGGATCGACCACGTGACGGCCCTCGAGCACAAGCGCCGGTGGCATGACGTGACCAATGCCGACCACACCAGCCTCACTCTCCGGTTCACCGACGGGGTGGAGGCGTCGTTCGTGCACTCCGACCTCGCGGCGGCACTCAAACCACGCTGGTACCTCCTGGGTACGGAGGGCGCGCTGTCGAGCACCTGGCGACGGACCACCGTCACCCGTCGCAGCGCCATCGGCACGTTGGACGAGGACGTCCTCGCCGTCACCGACGCGCCACCCCAGGTCCTGCGGTTCGCTCCTGACGGGTCGGAGACGACCCTCGCGTTGATGCCCGCTCCCCCGCATGCCTTCCACGCAGAGCTCGTCGATGAGCTCTGCACCGGCTGGCCGATGCAGGTCCGCGCGGAGCAGTCGCGTCGGGTGGTCGCCGTCATGGAGGCCGCCCGCGCATCCGCCAGGGCGGGGGGTCAGCCGGTGCGCGTCGACGGCGAGTCGTGAGCGCAGCTGCGTCCGACCCCGTCCGGTGGGGGTTCCTCGGCGCTGGGTTCGTCGCGTCGCGGGCCATGGCCCCCGCGGTCCATGCCACCCCCGAGGCGTCGCTGCAGTCGGTCGCGGCACGCGACCGTCGGCGCGCCGAGGCTCTCGAGCCGCGGGCGGTCGGCGACGAGTACGGCGCCGTGCTCGACGACGACCGGGTGGAGGCCGTCTACATCTCGCTCACCAACGAGGCGCACCTGCCCTGGATCGTCAAGGCCTTGCGGGCCGGCAAGCACGTGCTCTGCGAGAAGCCCCTCACGCTCGACGCTGCCCAGGCTCGCGCGGCGTTCGACACCGCCCGTGGGGTGGACCGCCTGCTCGTCGAGGCCGCATGGACGCAGTGGCATCCCCGCACCCGACGCGTCGACGCGATGGTGCGGCAGGGAGATGTCGGACGGGTGCGCTCGATCGCGGCGTCCTTCACCTTCGACGGCGTACCTCAGGACAACTACCGCCTCGACCCGACCCGCGGTGGCGGCTCCCTGCTGGACGTCGGGCCCTACGTGCTCCGGCCGGCCACGACCTGGATCTCGGCTGACTGGCGGGTCGAGAGCGTGGTGCGGGAGCGGTCGGCGGCCGGGGTCGACCTGAGCACGGCCGCGCGGCTCTGCACGTCGGACGGCGCATCGGCGCAGGCGCACATGTCCTTCCTCGAGCCTGAGCACCAGGCTCTTCACCTGACCGGCGACCAGCTCGCCCTCACCTGGGGGTCGCCCGCGTTCACCAGTTGGGGTACGGCTTCCGAGCTCGACCTGACCGACGGTGCCACGCACTGGCAGGAGTCCTTCCCCGCGTGCGATGCCTACGCGCTCATGGTGAGCTCGGTGTCCCGACGGATCCGCGGCGAGGTGGACGCGTACGTGGTCGAGGAGGCAGAGTCCGTGCGATGCGCCGAGCTGCTCGACGCCGTCGCAGCGATGAAGGACGAACCATGACTGTCAGCGGCTGGCCCCCGGACACCTGGGTCGAACCGGACCGGGTGACCCTCGACGACGGCACTGCTCTGGCGGTTCGCGTGCTCCCTGCGTCTGGGCGCCCCTTCCTGCTGGTGCACGGGCTGGCGTCGAACGCCCTCCTGTGGCGCACCGTGGCGCACGAGCTCCACGAGCGTGGGCACGCGGTCGCCGTCGTCGACCTACGGGGGCACGGGCGCTCCGACCGTCCCGCGCACGGCCACACGACGGCGTCGGCCGCTCACGACCTCGTGACGGTGCAGGCAGCCCTGGGCTGGCAGGACCGACGTCCGGTCCTCGCGGGCCAGTCGTGGGGAGGCAACGTGGTGCTGCGGGCTGCCCACGACGACGACCGGTGGGGCGGCGTCGTGGCGGTCGACGGCGGCTGGATCCACCTGCGGCCGCGGTTCCCGAGCTTCGACGACTGCTGGAGTCGGCTCGCCCCTCCCGACTTCGGCGACGGCTCACCGGAGGCCGTCCTGGCGCGCATCGGGACGATGGTCGCCGACTGGCCGGGCGACGCTATGGCTGCCATCGCGGGCAATCTCGAGGTGGTGGACGGTCGGGTGCGGAACCGTCTCGCCCGGGACCACCACCGGCAGATCCTGCGATCCATGTGGGAGGACGACCCAGCCGACCTCTACCCACGGATCAGTGTCCCCGTCCACCTCATGGTCGCCGGTGCCGTGACGTCCGATGAGGTCGATGCCGCCCAACGTGCTCTTCCGCGGGTCACCGTGAGCTGGCACCCGGACGCGCATCACGACCTCCATCTGCAGCAACCGACCGTGGTGTCCGACCAGCTGCTCGCGATGGTCGGCCGGGTGGAAGGATCGTCCGCGTGAGCCGCGTCGTGCTGATGGGATCGGGCGAGACCGCGCCCGCCATGGTCAAGACGCACCGTGCAGTGCTGGAGTCCTGCCCGCCCGGTGCGGCCGTGATGCTCGACACGCCGTACGGGTTCCAGGTCAATGCCGACGACCTCACCGCTCGCACGACGCGCTACTTCGACGACTCGGTCGGCCGTGAGGTCGTCCCGGCGTCGTGGCGGCGTCGCGATCTGCCTTCGCGTGACGCCGAACGCGCACTCACCCTGATCAGCAGCGCGAGCTGGCTCTTCGCGGGCCCGGGCAGCCCCACCTACGCGCTCGACCAGTGGCGCGACACTCCGGTGGCCGGCGCTGTCGACGACGTCCTGGTGCGTGGCGGGACTGTCGTTCTCGGCAGCGCCGCGGCCGTCACTGCCGGACGCTGGGCGCTGCCGGTCTACGAGATCTACAAGGTCGGCGCTCCCCCGTTCTGGGCGGAGGGACTCGACCTGCTCGGACGCGCCTTCGGCGTGACGGTCGCCGTGGTCCCGCACTTCGACAACAACGAGGGGGGAACCTACGACACCCGCTTCTGCTACCTCGGCCAGGAGCGGCTCGAGCTCCTGCAGCGCGAGCTTCCCCCGGACGCCGCCGTGCTCGGGGTCGACGAGCACACCGCGGTCGTCCTCGACGACAGCACCGGCACGGTCGACGTGCGCGGGGTGGGGCGGCTCACGGTCGCCCGGCCGGGCGGTGACGAGGTCATTCCCTCCGGCAGCACGGTCTCGGTGGACGAGCTCCGCGCGATGGTGCGAGGCAGCGCCCACGCGCCGGCGACCCCAGCCGCGGCACCGCGACCCAGGCGAGCCCGGCTTCGGCCGGCGCAGACTCACCGCCGTCGCTGGCCGACGAGACCGACGCCCTCCGCCGGCGCTTCGACGAGGCTGTCGAGCAGCAGGACGTCGACGGCGCCGTCGCGGCGATCCTGGCGCTGGATGACGCCATGGTCGCCTGGTCCTCCGACACCTTGCAGAGTGACGCGCTCGACCAGGCGCGGCGCCAGCTGCGGGCCATGGTGGTGCGGCTCGGCGACCTCGCGTTGGCCGGCGTCCATGACCCTCGGCAGATCGTGGCGCCGGTGGTCGAGGCGGTCCTGTCCGCGCGCGCCACGGCCCGTCGTGAACGTGACTTCGCGACCAGCGACCTGCTGCGCGACGTGCTCACCGGCGCCGGGGTGACGGTCAACGACACGCCGGACGGCGTCGGGTGGAGCCTGGCGGACGACGAAAGGCCCGACACCGCCACCCTGTGAGGGGCGCGACATCGGGCCTTCGTCAGGTCTGTGGGCAGACCTCGGGATCAGCCGTTGATCAGGCGGTCTTGACGTTCTCCGCCTGGGGGCCCTTCGGCCCCTGGGTGATCTCGAACTCCACTCGCTGGCCCTCTTCGAGGGTGCGGTAACCGTCCATGGTGATGGCCGAGAAGTGGACGAAGACGTCAGCGCCGCCGCCATCCTGCTCGATGAAGCCATAACCCTTTTCAGCGTTGAACCACTTAACGCTGCCTACTGCCATGAAACTCTCCAACTCTTGATGCTTCCGGACCGCGCGGTGCGGCGGTTCGGGGCTGGGCACCAAGGTGCCCGCGAGTCTTTCCGCGGGCGTTTCGGAGAAACGATTCGACGGAAAACAACTGCAACCGAGAACGACGTTACCACGCAGGTGATCAGAAGCTGCGGTCCGTCACGACCAGTCGGTGGACGCGTCGGGGTCGGCGCCCGCTCCCTCGTCGTCCGACCCAGGGCCGGTGCCCGGTCGGACGGTCACCGACTGCACCAGATGCAGATCGTGCGGGGCCAGCATCACGGTGACCGTCGCCCGCCCGGCGGGGCCGTCGACCTGCCAGGTCCTCGTGGCCGGTGCCGGACTTCGGCGGGTTCCGGCGACCTCCACAGGGGGCGCACCTCCCCGCACGCGAAGCGCCTGCCACTGCACGACGCGCTCCGGCCACGGCACGTCCCGCTCGACGTTGTCGGCGAACATCGCGCGCAAGGTGTCGGCCTCGTCGCCGTCAGCGGTCTCCGCCGACAACCACGCCGTGACCGCGGCCACGGCGGCGTCCAACGCCGGGAAGTCGGGCAGCGGACGCCGCTGCGGCACGTCGAGCGTGGTGACCAGCCGCTGGAGGGCGTCCCGGGCCGGGGCGTAGACCGGCGCATAGCTGCCGTTGGCCAGCACCACGATGCCGAGCCCGGAGGCCGGGTGCCATCTCATGTGGGAGCCGAAGCCGGGGTAGCCGCCCGAGTGGTGGACCGTCCGCCCCCAGCTGCGGAACTCCTCGAACAGACCGAACCCGTAACCCACGACATCGGGAGCGCGTTCGATGTTCACTGCCGCCACGAGGCGCTGGGTGGTCTGCATCTCGCGCAGGGAGGCGGGCCTCAAGACTGCACCGGCGTCCGACCCGGCATCGGACCCGTGAGCGCCCTGCATCACCCCGACCCATCGCGTGAGGTCGGTGACGGTGCTGAACAGGCCGCCCATCGGGGCGAACGCGCCGTACCCCGCCCAGGGCTCCTCGGCCCAGCCGGTGGAGCGGCGCACATAGCCATGTGCGCGGTGGCTCTCGTCGAGGCTGTCGAGGTGGTAGCCGGTCGAGCCCATCCCCACCGGTCGCAGCACGCGCATGGCGGCGGCCTCGGCGTACGGCAGACGCGTGACCGCCTCGATCGCCAGGCCGAGGATCGCGTAGCCAAGGTTGGAGTACTCGAACCGCTCACCCGGTCGCCATGCCGGTGTGAGCCCGGAGGCGAGCAGGGAGCGGAGTGCGGCATGCGGAAGGTCCTGCTGCCGGTCACCCCACGGGTCGTCGGTGGGAAGACCCGCCGTCATCGTGAGCAGGTGGCGGAGGGTGATGAGCCGGGCTTCCGCACCGCCAGCCAGCAGCTCGGGAACCAGCTCGACCGCCGGCAGGTCGAGCGACAGGAACCCGTCGTCGCGGAGGCTGAGGAGCACGGCGGCCGTGACGCTCTTGGTCATCGAGGCGATCCGGAAGGTGGTGTCGCTGGTCGGCACCCGGTCCGTCGAGCGCCGCCACGCCCATCCCGCGGGCGTGCACCAGTTCTCCGTGGGAGACCACCCCGAAGGCCAGTCCCGGCGCTGCCTCGCGCTCGAGCGCCTGCGCGAAGATCGGGTCCGTGAGCGCCGCGACGGCCTCCGCCGAGACTGCGGGCGCGGTAGCGGAGAGGGGATCCGGCACGTCCTCAGCGTGCCATGCCCCACCCACCGGACGGATCTCGGCACTCCACCTCTCCGCGTCGATGACCGATGATGAGGGAATGACCGTCGTCCGCCCGTTCCGTCTGCTCGTCCTGCTGGTCGGTGTGCTGGCCATCGTCGTGGGGCTGCTCGCAGCGCCGGGACCCCGCGCCCACGCGGCCGCCGAGGACCCGTACCTGGCCGACTCCGTGCCGGTGGCGAAGGGCTGCATCGTGCTCAACCGGGCCTGGGCGGGTGTGAAGGTGGCTCTCGTCCAGCGTCGGCTGGGGACGACCCACGAGCTGGACCGCTACGGGCCCGACACGGCTGCGGCTGTCGAGCGATTCCAGCGGAACCGAGGCCTGAAGGTGACGGGGCGGGTCGACGCGCGCACCTGGAGGCAGCTCGGGATGACCCGCAGGTTCTGCATGGACCGCTTCACCGTGCAACCGACCGTGGACGCCGTTGCGGGCGTAGATGACCGCATCGACGCCATGATCGGCTGGGCGCGCGAACAGGTCGGACGCCGCTACGTGTGGGGCGGCGCTGGCCCGATCGGCTACGACTGCTCCGGTCTGGTCCTGCAGGCGATGCACGCCGGTGGACGCGTCCTGCCCACCGTCACCACGTACCTGCACCAGCGGCAGGACTTCGGGACCGCCACGGCGATCTACGAGTCCGGGCTCCGCCGCGTGCCCCTGTCCGAGCGCAAGCGAGGGGACCTGGTGTTCTACGGTCCGGCCGGGGCGATGAGCCACATGGCGCTCTACCTCGGTCACGACCGGATCATCGAGGCCGTGCGTCCGCAGGTGCGGGTGTCCTCGATGTGGGGGCACTCGGTCCCGCTGAAGCCGAAGGTGGTCCGTCCCTTCGGACATCGGTGACGCTAGCCGAGCGGTTCGTCCTGCCAGAGGCCCTCGGCCAGGTGCAGCCGGAGTGGGACGAAGCGCATCACGCCCGGAGGTGCGCTCAGCACGCCGTCCAGCTCGCCCATGAGCTCGGCGAAGGCCGGAGCCGCACGGTGCGCGTTGATGCCGTCCTCGCCGTGGAACCACTCGTGCAGCCACACCGTCTCGGTGTCGTCGGGGTCGAGGGAGACGCAGAAGAACTCGGTGGCCGGCTCGTCGGTCAGGCTGTCCACGTACCGGTGGAGCGCGTCCAGCAGTGCCGCTCGACCACCGGAGACGGCCTGCAGCCGGACCACCATGCCGTGACGGTCGGGCAGCAACCGGGTCCGTGGCGTGCCCGCCTCGTCCCGTTCGAGGGCTCCGCTCATGCCGTCATCCTGTCACCTCACGCACGGGCCGGCACCGCGCCGCACGGGCGGCGCTACTCGCGAGCCGTTCCCGGTCCGAAGGCGTAGCAGGCGACCGCTGCCGCTGCGGCGATGTTGAGCGAGTCCACACCGGTCGCCATCGGGATCCGGACGTGGCCGGTGACCGCGGCGAGGGCACCGTCGGTGAGACCGTGCCCCTCGGTGCCCAGCACGAGGGCGATCCGCTCGGGAGCGGCGGCCGCCGCCTCGCCCAGCTCCTGTGCCTCAGGTCGTGGGGTGAGGGCCAGCACCTGCCAGCCGTCGGCACCCATCGAGGTCAGCGTGGCCGGCCAGGGGGCGCACCGTGTCCAGGGGATCGAGAACACCGCACCCATGGACACCCGCACCGACCGCCGGTACAGGGGGTCGGCGCACGTCGGGTCGATGAGGACGGCGTCGAAGCCGAGTCCGGCGGCGGACCGGAAGACGGCGCCCACGTTGGTGTGGTCGACGATGCCCTCGAGCACGAGCACCCGACCTGCACCGGCGACCACGTCGTCCACAGCAGGCAGGGGCAGCCTCGCCATCGCAGCCAGCGCCCCACGGTGCACGCGGTACCCGGTGATCTCCCGCACCACGTCGTCATCGGCCACCAGGACCGGTGTGTCCCGTGCGTCGACCGTCGCGAGGAGGATCTCGACGTCGCCGAGCCATCGGGGCGTCGTCAGCACGGACCGGACCGGATAGCCGGCCGTGATCGCGCGTTCGATCACCGGGTGGCTCTCGGCCATGAACAGCCCTTGCGCGGGCTCGCGCCGCTTGCGCAGCCCGACGTCGGTGAGGTCTCGGTAGTCGTCCACCCGTTCGTCATCGGCCGATCCGATGTCGATGACCGTCATGTGAGCATCACCACGAGGGCGATGACCCCGACCACGATGATGAACGTCCGCAGCAACGATGGTGACACCTTCCGGCCGTGGCGACCTCCGAGGTACCCGCCGACGGAGGACCCGACCAGCAGCACGAGCGCAATGCCCCAGTCGACCGGCGCCAGGACGATGAACACCGCGGCGGCGATGCCGTTCACGAGGGCGACGAGCACGTTCTTCACGGCATTCATCCGGTGCAGATGGGCGTCGACGAAGATGCCGAGCACCGCGATGAGCAGGATCCCTTGCGCGGCGCCGAAGTACCCGCCGTAGACGCCCACCGCGAACACTGCGACCCACGCCACCGGACCGCCCACCGGGTGGGCGTCGTGCGACACCGCGAGCCTTCGGGACAGGTACGGCTGAAGAGCCACCAGCAGCACCCCCAGGGCCACGAGCACCGGGACCACCGCGTCGAAGGCGGAAGACGGAAGAACGAGCAGCAGGGCTGCACCGGCGAGACCACCCGCCAGTGAGGCCGGCACGTAGCGCACCAGGCGGTCGCGCTGCTGCGCGAGCTCACTGCGGTAGCCCAGGCTCCCGGCCACCGATCCCGCCACGAGCCCCACGGTGTTGGACACGTTCGCCGTCAGCGGCGGGACGCCGAGCGTGACCAGGGTCGAGAACGTCACCAGCGTTCCGGAACCCACCAGCGCGTTGATGCCACCCGCAGCGACCCCCGCGGCCAGGATCGCCAGCCACTCGACTGCCGTCACGGCCACCGCCTCATGGCCGCCCATGCTAGGCGGGAGCCCCCCAGCAGCCGGCGCCCCCGCGCCTTCGGTGACCGTCAAGACCGACCGCGCGGGCGCCGATGCAGAGGACATGAGCCCGACGCAGCCGATGCGGCGCCGGGCAGCACTTGCTGCCCGAGGACGCGTGACGCTCGCCTGTCTCGTCATGGGTGCGGTGATCGCCGTCGTGCCGGGTGCAGCGCGGGCCGAGTCGGCCGACGAGGCGCAGGCACGCGCCGACGCAGCCGCCGATCGCCTGGACAGCCTGCAGCAGCAGGTGGATCGGGCCCGAGCGGACTACGAGCGCGCCCTGCACGGTGTCGCCGGTGCGGTGAGCCGTGAGGTGGACGCGGATGAGCAGGCAGCCCTCGCCGGCCTGGCCGCCCTCAACGCGCGACAGGACCGTGCGGCGGCCGTCCGCGCCCTGGAGCAGTCCGGCGGCTCTTTCGGGATGCTCGAGGGCGTCCTCACGGCGGCGAGTCCCTCGGAGCTGGCGGCGCGTTGGAAGCAGTCGACCGAGGTGGTAGACCTGCTCGCCACGGCCGCTGACGGCGAACGGGTACGGGCCGACCTGCTGGCCCGCAAGGCAGCGGTCTCCGAGCGTAGGACCGACCGGGTCATGGTGACGGTGTCCGACGTGGAGTCCGCCCTCGCCCGGCTCGACGCCGCGTTGGCCGAGCAGCAAGAGGTGCTCGACACGCTCGACGCCCGAGCCCGCGAGCTGGTCCAGGCCGAGCGCACCGAGGCCCGGATAGCGGCGGAGCGCGCGGCAGCCACGGCTGCCGCCACGGACGTGGCGAGCACGGCGACCGCCGGTGGCATCCCCACGAACTTCCTGGCCCTCTACCAGGCAGCGGCGACGACATGTGCCGGACTGCCGTGGCCGGTCCTGGCCGCGGTGGGTCAGGTCGAGAGCGGCCACGGCAGCAACATGGGTCCGTCGTCAGCGGGCGCCATGGGCCCCATGCAGTTCCTGCCCAGCACCTTCGCCGGCTACGCCGTCGACGGGGACCGCGACGGTGTCGCCGACATCTGGAACCCGGCGGACGCCATCTACAGCGCCGCCCGGTACCTCTGCGCCAACGGGGGCGGCAACGGTCCGCAGGGCCTGTACAACGCGTTGTGGCGCTACAACCACGCCGACTGGTACGTGCTCATGGTCGTCGAGGTCGCCGGCCAGATCGCGCAGCGATTCGGCCAGCCGGTTCCCGTCGCCACCCGGTAGGACGGCACGCCCGAGCTAGCCGGCGTCCGGGCCGCGGAACGCCTGTCCGAGCTGGGCCACCGCGCTGGACAGCTCCGCAGGCAGGATCCACAGCTTGTTGGACGGGCTGTTGGCGATCTGCGGAAGCACCTGCAGGTACTGGTACGCGAGCAGCTTCGGGTCGGGGTCCGCGCGGTGGATCGCGTCGAAGACCGTCTGGATGGCGGTCGCCTCACCTTCCGCGCGCACAATGGCGGCACGGGCGTCACCCTCGGCCGTGCAGGATCGCTGCCTGCTTGGCGCCCTCGGCCGTCAGGATCGCCGACTGACGCACGCCTTCGGCGTTGAGGATGGCCGCGCGCTTCTCGCGCTCGGCGCGCATCTGCATCTCCATCGCCTGCTGCACCGAGGCGGGTGGGTCGATCGCCTTGATCTCCACGCGGTTGACGCGGATGCCCCACTTGCCGGTGGCCTCGTCGAGCACACCGCGGAGCTGCAGGTTGATCTCCTCGCGGGAGGTCAGGGTGCGCTCGAGGTCCATGCCTCCGGCGACGTTACGCAGGGTCGTGACGGTGAGCTGCTCGATGGCCTGGATGTAGTTGGCGATCTCGTAGGTGGCGGCCTTGGCGTCGGTGACCTGGAAGTAGATGACCGAGTCGATGCTGACGACGAGGTTGTCCGCCGTGATGACCGGCTGCGGCGGGAACGAGACCACCTGCTCGCGCAGGTCGATGAGCGGCCGGACGTGGTCCACGAAGGGGACGATGAGCGCCAGCCCGGCCTCGAGGGTCCGGTGGTAGCGGCCCAGCCGCTCGACGATGCCGGCGCTGGCCTGCGGGATGATGCGGATCGAACGCGCGATGACGATCAGGACGAAGAGCCCGATGATCGCCACGACGATCCAGACCGCGTAGTCCTCCATCAGCTGTTCCCCTCGGTGGTCTCGGATGTCTGGCCGCTTGGACGGTCGACGACTGCGGTCGCTCCCTCGATGGCGATGACCTCGAGGTCCTCACCCGCCCCGAAGGCGGTGCCCGGTCGCGTCGTGCGCGCCGACCACACCTCTCCACCGATCTTCACGCGGCCACTGCGGGCGTCCACCCGCTCGACCACCAAGGCGGAGCTGCCGATCAGCGCATGGACATTCGTCTTGGTGCCCTCGGTCTTGAGCAGGCGGAGCCCGAGCGGTCGCAGCAGGAGCAGGGACAGGAGCGCCACGGCTCCTGCGGCCAGGACCTGTCCGATCAGCGGTGCCCCCAGTGCCGCAGCCACCGCACCGGCCACTGCACCGACGGCGAGGCTCGCGAAGACCAGGTCGAGGGAGAGCGTCTCGATGCCGAGCAGCACGAAGGCTCCGAGCACCCACCATCCCCATTCCGGCATGCGGTGAGCCTAGTGGGCAGCCGGCCGACCCGGGCCGGATTGCGCGCCGCAGACAGGTACCGTCACCGCGTGAGCGAGATGAGCTGGCCCGAGGCGCGGACGACGGCAGCGGCGGTCGCCGACGCCCTCCCACCCCACCTCGTCCCCCTGCCCGAGGCGGTCGGATCGGTGCTGGCCGAGACGGTCGCGTCGCGCGTCGACCTGCCGCCGTTCGACACCGCCGCCATGGACGGGTGGGCGGTCCTCGGGTCCGGGCCGTGGACGGTGGTCGGAGAGTCGCGGGCGGGCCAGAACCCCCTGGGGCTCGCCGACGGCCAGTCGGTGCGCATCAGCACCGGGGCGGTGGTCCCGGTCGGGGCGGCCGTGCTGCGCACCGAGCACGGCAGTGAGGTCGACGGCGTCCTGCGGTACGACGGTCCCCCGCTGCCGCCCGGTCACGACGTCCGCCGCCGCGGTGAGGAGATCCGGACCCACGAGACCGTCCTGGTGGCCGGCACGGTCCTGACGCCGCCCGCCGTCGGTCTGGCCGCCGCCGCCGGTCACGACCAGCTCGCTGTCGTCCCTCCCCCGCGCGTCGCCGTCGCTGTCCTGGGGGACGAGCTGAACACCACGGGGGTGCCGACGGGAGGCGCGGTCCGCGATGCCCTCGCCCCGCAGCTGCCGGCGTGGGTGTCGGCGATGGGAGGTCTCCCCGTCGACCTGCGGCACGTCCCGGACCGGCTCGACGCGACCCGCGAGGCACTGGACGTCGATGCCGATCTCGTCCTCACGACCGGCGGTACCGCACGCGGGCCGGCCGACCACGTCCGCGCTGCGGTGGCCGATCTCGGGGGCACCTGGCACGTGGACGGGGTCCAGGTCCGTCCCGGCCACCCGATGAAGCTCGGCCGCCTGCCCGGCGGCCGTCTCCTCGTCGCCCTGCCCGGAAATCCCCTCGCGGCGGTCTCGGGGCTGCTGACGCTGGCCGCTCCTGCGCTCGGGGCCCTGGAGGGTCGGACCTTGCCCGTCCTGCGGCGGGTTCGGCTGTCCACCGCCGTCGATGCTCACCCCACCTCGCACCGGCTGATCCCCGGCCGGTGGCACGCCGAAGGTGTCGAACCTTCGACGCGTCGCGGTCCGGCGATGCTCACCGGTGTCTCGACCGCCGACCTGATGGTCGTGGTCCCTCCCGGCACCGGCACCCTGCAGCCGGGCAACGAGGTCGAGGTCATGGCCCTGCCGTGGACGTCACCGCCCGGTCGCTGAACGGTCGCCTACGACGAGGGCGGGAGCAGCGCCTGCGCGAAGTAGCGACCGGCGTGCTCGGTCAGCAGCAGCGGCAGCCCGAAGGTCGCGGTGAGCCAGGGCGTCGTGAGCACCTCTGCGACAGGGCCGGCGGCGACGACTCGACCTGCGCGCATCAACAGCGCATGCGTGAAGTCCCGAGGGATCTCCTCCACGTGGTGCGTCACGAGCACGACGACCGGTCCTTCTGGCTGTGCGGCGAGGTCGGACAGCCGGGTGAGCAGGTCCTCGCGGGAACCGAGGTCGAGGCCAGCTGCGGGTTCGTCGAGGATCACCAGCTCGGGGTCGGTCATCAGGGCGCGCGCGATCTGCACCCGCTTCCGCTCACCTTCGCTGAGCGTCCCGAACCGGCGGTCGTGCAGCTGCCCGGCTCCCATCGCGGCCAGCAGGTCGGCCGCACGTCGCTCGTCGAGAGAGGCGTACTCCTCGTGCCAGCGTCCCGTCACCGCGTAACCCGCCGACATCACCAGGTCGAGCACGCGCTCCCCGGCCGGGATCGTCTCGGCGAACGCCGAGCTCGTCAGTCCGATCCGGGGTCGCAGCTCGAAGACGTCCACGGCGCCGAGGCGTTCGCCCAGCACCTCAGCGGTGCCCGAGGTCGGGTGCATCCGCGCAGCCGCGATCTGCAGCAGGGTGGTCTTGCCGGCACCGTTCGGACCCAGCACGACCCAGCGCTCGTCCTCCGCCACCGTCCAGCTGACGCCGTCCAGGATCCGGGCCCCGCTCCGCACCACGGTCACGTCGGAGAGCTGCAGCACCGGCACGGGTCCAACCTATGCCGACCTCCGCCGGGAGGGCGGACGCGCGGCCCGTCGTACCGTGGCGTCGTGCACATCCCCACCCTCCGTCACGCTGCGATGCTGGCCGCCTGGTCCTCGGCTGCCCTGCGCGGTGAGGTGTCGGCGGAACGTGCGATGGACGTCCTGGAATCCGACCGCCTGCGCGTCGTGTTCCTCGACGAGGAGTCCGACCCCTCTCCCTTTCTCACCGCCCTCGGGCGCTGGCGCTCGTCCGGGATCCCTGGCTGGCGCTACGTCCCCGTGGCTCCCGGCGACGGACCTTCGCTGCCCGGGCCCTCCCGGTTCGCCGCACGCGCCCTGGAGGCAGGGGTGGCGCTCGTGGCCACCGCCGGCCCGAGGGTCGGCATGGTGCCCCTGCGGGGTGAGGACACGCTGACCTGGATCACCCTCGACACCGACGGGACCGGTTCCGCTCCGGCGGACACCGTGTCGGAGGCCGAGCGCCTGCTCCTCGAGGCGGTCACCACGAGCATCGAGCAGCTGGGTGCGCTGGAGGTCGCCGACTGGCGGAGCGAGGTCGAAGGCCTGCTGACCTCGTGGCACGGAGCCGATCCGACACCGCCGGGCTGGCCCGAGCGCGCGGACCGCTTGGCCACGCGCAGCCTGCGTCTGCTCCAGCTGGCCGAGCTCGCCCTGCAGGACGCCGGAGGCAGTCGTACGTCTGCGGAGACTGTCGCCCGTGCCACGGTCCTCCGGGAGCTCGTCCGCGCCGCCCGTGCCGCGCACGCCGTGGCCTGGAACGAGGGGCTGCGCGGTGGAGCAGCCGCCCGACCATGGCGGTGATGCTCCCGCTCGGTAGCGTGGACGGGCCATGAGTGACCTGCACCTGACGTCTCCGCACGCCCCGCCGGTCCCCACTGACGTCACGGTCTCCGGCACCGCGGTCCTGCTCACGATCTCCGGACCGGACCGGCCCGGCGTCAGCCGAGCCTTCTTCTCGGGCCTGGCCACCCTTCCGATCCTGGTCCTGGACGTCGAGCAGGTGGTCACGAGCGGGCAGCTGATCCTCGCCTCGCTGGTCTTCCCCGACCCGCACCAGCACCACGACGTCACCACGGACGTCGAGGCGACCTTGCACGCGATCGAGTCGACGGCGACGCAGGTGGTCGAACAGCTCGGTGGGGGGCTCACCCTTGCCTACGAGCGACGACCGGCGCAGGACTCCGCTCCCCCTTCCGAGCGCACCCATGTGACGGTGCTCGGGTCCCCCCTGCGCCCGGACGCCGTCGCCACCGTGGCCCGCACCATTGCCGCCTGTGGGGGCAACATCGACACCATCCAGCGGCTGGCGGCGTACCCCGTGACCGCCCTGGAGCTGCAGGTGTCCGGCGCCGAGCAGCAGGTGCTCCGCTCCCAGCTCACGACCGAGGCTGCTACCGCCGGTGTCGACGTGGCCGTGCAGCCTGCCGGGCTGCACCGCCGGGCCAAGCGCCTGGTCGTCATGGACGTCGACTCGACCCTGATCCAGGGCGAGGTGATCGAGATGCTGGCGGCGCATGCAGGCTGCGAGCAGGAGGTTGCCGAGATCACCCGCGCTGCCATGCGCGGGGAGATCGACTTCGCCGAGTCACTGCGGCGCCGGGTCAGACTGATGGCCGGCCTTGACGCCGCCGCTCTCCACCAGGTCGCCGACGACGTCGAGCTCACACCCGGGGCCCGGACACTCATCCGCACGCTGAAGCGGCTGGGTTACCAGTGCGGCATCGTCAGCGGTGGCTTCGACGTGGTGACCGACCGACTCGCCCACGAGCTCGAGCTCGACTTCAGCCTCGCCAACACACTCCAGGTGCGCGACGGACGCCTCACCGGCGAGGTCGTCGACCCGATCGTCGATCGTGCGGCCAAGGCGCACGCCCTGCGCTTCTTCGCTCGCAGCTCCGGGGTGCCGCTCGCGCAGACCGTGGCCATCGGTGACGGGGCCAACGACCTCGACATGCTCGAGACGGCAGGGCTGGGGATCGCGTTCAACGCCAAGCCGATGGTCCGCCAGGCCGCCGACACCGCGGTGAACGTGCCCTACCTCGACAGCATCCTGTTCCTGCTCGGCATCAGCCGCGCGGAGGTCGAGCACGCCGACGACTGAGCGGCGTCACCCGCGGGCGACCACCGTGACCTCCAGGCGGGCGTTGCCCCAGTCCCACTGCCTCCAGGCCAGTGGGCCGGCCAGCGCCGCGAAGGTGGCGGTCTTGAGCACCGTCCGCTCACCGCAGAGCGCGGAGACGCACTCCTCCATGCCCTCGTTGTGGCCCACCAGCAGGGCGGTGCCACAGTCAGTGGGCAGCTGCCTGACGATGTCGAGCAGCTCGCCGCGGGTCGCCAGGTACAACGCCGGCAGGCTCTCTGCCGTCGTCACCGAGAACGCTCGGCCCACCAGCTGCCACGTCTGCTGCGCCCGCACCGCCGTCGAGACCAGGACGCGGTCGAAGGAGTACGACTCGGCGAGCAGCTCCCCCGCGCGTCGGGCGTCGCGCTCGCCTCTGGCGTTCAGCGGTCGGTCGTGGTCATCGACACCCTCCGGGTAGGCGGACTTGGCGTGCCGCAGCATCACGAGGGTCGGCACCGGTCAGCCACCGATCGCGTGGACACCACCGTCGACGTGCACGATCTCGCCGCTGGTGGCGGGGAACCAGTCGGAGAGCAGCGCCACGGCGGCCTGCGCTGCCGGCACCGGGTCGTTGACGTCCCAGCCCAGCGGTGCCCGGTTCTGCCACATCGCCTCGAACTGCTCGAACCCCGGGATGCTCTTGGCGGCCATGGTGCGGATCGGTCCCGCGGCGACCAGGTTGACCCGCACTCCCGAGCTGCCGAGGTCACGGGCGAGGTAGCGCGCGGTGGACTCGAAAGCCGCCTTGGCCACGCCCATCCAGTCGTAGGTCGGCCAGGCGACGGTGGCGTCGAACGTCAGCCCCACGACGGCGGCCTTCGGCGCCATCAGGGGACGGCAGGCCACGGTCAGCGACTTCAGCGAGAACGCCGAGATCTGCAGTGCGACGGCGACGTCCGGCCAGTCGGTGTGCAGGAAGTTGCCCCCCAGTGCGCTCTCGGGCGCGAAGCCGATCGAGTGCAGCACGCCGTCGAGGGCATCGACGTGGGCCCCGACCCGGGAGGACAACGCGGCGAGGTCGTCCTCGGAGGTCACATCGAGCTCCACGACGGGCGCCTCGGTCGGCAGCCGCCTGGCGATCCGCTCCACAAGTCGCAGGGTGCGCGCCTGCGAGCTGAGCACCACCGTGGCTCCCTGCTCCTGGGCCAGCCGGGCGACGTGGAAGGCGATCGAGGCCTCGGTGAGCACGCCCGTGACCAGCACCCGCTTGCCCGCGAGCAACGTCATGTCGAACTCCTGAGCGGTAGAGGGGTGGAGTGATCGTAGGGCCGCAGCCTAGGGGGCCGCGGCTCCCGGATCAGTGGCCCATGCCCAGGCCGCCGTCGACCGGGACCACCGCACCGGTGATGTACGCGCCGCCGTCCCCGGCCAGGAACGTGACCACCTCCGCCACCTCGCGGGGGGAGGCGAACCGGCCCAGCGGGATCTGACCGAGGATCTGGTCCTTGCGGGTCTCGGCGAGCTCGTTGGTCATGTCCGTCTCGACGAACCCCGGCGCCACGACGTTGGCGGTGATCCCCCGCGAACCGAGCTCACGCGCCGTCGAGCGGGCGAAGCCGATCAGACCGGCCTTCGCGGCCGCGTAGTTGGTCTGCCCGGCGGAGCCCAGGGTCGCGACCACCGACGAGATGAAGATCAGGCGTCCGCGCCGCAGACGCAGCATGCCCTTGCTCGCGCGTCGCGCCACGCGATAGGCACCGACCAGGTTCGTCTGGAGCACGGCGTCGAAGTCCTCGTCGGTCATCCGCAGCAGCAGGGTGTCGCGGGTGATGCCGGCGTTGGCCACCAGCACCTCGACCGGGCCTTGGTGCTCCTCGACCGCGGCGAACGCCGCATCGAGGGACTCCGGGTCGGTGACATCCGCCTGCACCGCGAAGACACCGGCCGGCGGCTCCCCCGACCGGTAGGTGATGGCCACGTGGTCACCGAGCTCGAGCGAAGGCCTGGGCGATCTCCCAGCCGATCCCTCGGTTGCCGCCTGTGATGAGCACCGATCGCGCCACCATCACTCCCGTCCGTGGCCCGGCGTGCATCCTCCGGGATCGGGCCGCCGACCCTGCGTCGACGACAGCCGCCGGAACGGCCGACGAAACGCTATCGGGCTACCGACAACGGCGACCCGGGCAGGTAGGTTCAGAAGGCCGTGGCCGGCCCCTCCGGCCCACCGACAGGAGGCCTGGTGACCGGGATCGACGACGAGTTCTTGACCCTGCCCCTCGCAGCTCTCGCCGATGCCGCGCTCCAGGCGGCCCGCGACGGAGGCGCGTCCTACGCGGCCTTCCGCATGGAACGGATCCTCGGCTCCTCGATCAGGCTCCGCGACGCTGAGGTCGAGGGGACCAACGACAGCGAGGACGTCGGCTACTCGGTGCGCGTCGTCGTGGACGGCACCTGGGGCTTCGCCGCTGACCTCGAGCGCACCCCCGATGCGGCGGCCCGCACCGCTCGGAAGGCGATCGACCTCGCCCGGGTCAGTGCGCCGGTGAACACCGAGCCGGTCGACCTGTCGCCCGAGCCCGTGCACGCCGCGGCCACCTGGGTCTCCGCGTACGAGATCGATCCGTGGACGGTGCCCGTCGAGTCGAAGGTGGCGGTGCTCCAGGACTGGAGCCGGCGCCTCCTCGATGCCGACGGTGTCGACCACGTGGACGCCTCACTGCTCGCTGTCAAGGAGAACAAGTACTACGCCGACCTCGCGGGTACCGTGACGACGCAGCAGCGCGTCCGACTGCACCCCGAGCTCACTGCCGTTGCCATCGACGCGGCCAGTGGTGCCTTCGAGACGATGAGCACCGTCGCACCGCCGGTCGGACGGGGATGGGAGTACCTCGGGGGAACCGGGTGGGACTGGGACACCGAGCTCGCCCAGCTGCCGGGGTGGCTGGTCGAGAAGCTCCGGTCCCCCAGCGTGGAACCAGGGAGCTACGACCTGGTGATCGACCCGACCAACCTGTGGCTGACGATCCACGAGTCGATCGGTCACGCCACCGAGCTGGACCGAGCACTCGGGTACGAGGCCAACTACGCGGGGATGTCCTTCGCCACACCCGACAAGCTCGGCACCCTGCGGTACGGCTCCGAGCACATGCACGTCACCGGTGACCGCACCGCCGAGCACGGGCTCTCCAGCGTGGGGTACGACGACGAGGGTGTGGCGGCGCAACAGTTCGACATCATCCGGGACGGCGTCCTGGTCGGGTACCAGCTCGACCGTCGGATCGCCTCACGGGTCGGCTACGACCGCTCCAACGGCTGCGCCTTCGCCGACTCCCCTGGCCACGTGCCCATCCAACGGATGGCCAACGTCAGCCTGCAGCCGGCTGCAGGAGGGCCGTCGACCGACGAGCTCATCTCCGGAGTCGAGGACGGCCTCTACGTCGTGGGCGACAAGAGCTGGTCGATCGACATGCAGCGCTACAACTTCCAGTTCACGGGGCAGCGCTTCTTCCGGATCAAGTCCGGCCGACTTGCCGGACAGGTCAAGGACGTCGCGTACCAGGCGACCACGACTGACTTCTGGGGCTCGATGGCTGCCGTCGGCGGCCCTCAGACCTACCTGCTGGCGGGAGCGTTCAACTGCGGCAAGGCGCAGCCAGGACAGGTGGCGCCGGTGAGCCACGGCGCGCCCAGTGCGCGATTCACCTCCGTCAACATCCTGAACACCGCAGACGAGGGCGCCCGATGAGAGCTCACGAGATCGTCGAGTCGGCCCTCGCGGCCAGGACCGTCGACGCCATGACGGTCATCTGCCAGGAGCACTCGCAGACCAACCTCCGATGGGCGGCCAACACGCTCACGACCAACGGTGTCATGCACAGCCGCGACCTCACCGTGATCGCCGTGGACGCACGTCCGGACGGCCAGGCTGCTGGGGTGGCCAGCGCGAGCGTGACCGACGCGGCCGACGTCCTCGCGCTGGTGGCACGAGCCGAGTCGTCAGCACGCGCGAGCGCCCCGGCCCCGGACGCGAACGACCTGGTGCCCGGCGGTGCCGTCGACGCGTTCGAGCTGGCACCGGACGAGACGTCTCCGACGGTGTTCGATGCGTTCGCCCCCGCGTTGGGCGAGTGGTTCGGACGGGCCAGGTCCCAGGAGATCGAGCTGTTCGGCTTCGCCGAGCACGACGTCACCACCACGTACCTCGGCAACTCCGCGGGACTGCGGCTCCGACACGTTCAACCCACGGGTCGGGTCGAGATCACCGGCAAGGCGGACCAGCGCACGTCCTCGACCTGGGTCGGGCTCTCCACCCGCGACTTCACCGACGTCGACGTCGACCGGCTCGACGCCGACGTGCGCACTCGACTGGGGTGGTCGAGGCGCACGCTCGCTCTCGACCCGGGACGCTACGACGTCGTCCTGCCCCCCTCGGCGGTCGCCGACCTGCTCGTCTACCAGTACTGGTCGGGCGCCGCGCGTGACGCCGCCGAGGGGCGCACCGTCTTCTCCAGACCGGGTGGTGGGACGAGGATCGGTGAGCGCCTCACCGAGGTGCCGCTCACGCTGCTCAGCGACCCCGCCTACCCCGGCATGGAGTGCGCACCGTTCGTCGTCGCCCACGCGTCCAGCTCTGAGCAGTCGGTGTTCGACAACGGTCTGGCCCTGCAGCGCACCGCGTGGGTGGACCACGGTGTCCTCACCTCGCTCGGCCAGACCCGGCACAGCGTCACGCTCGCCGGTGGACCGATGACCCCGATGGTCGACAACCTCGCACTCGAGGTCGACGGCGGCACCGGTTCGCTCGACGACCTCGTCGGGGGCACCGAGCGCGGACTTCTGCTGACCACACTGTGGTACATCCGCGAGGTCGATCCGCAGACGCTGCTGCTGACCGGTCTCACCCGCGACGGTGTCTATCTCGTCGAGGGCGGAGAGGTCGTCGGTGCGGTGAACAACTTCCGGTTCAACGAGAGCCCGGTCGACCTGCTGTCGCGCGTCACGGGGGCCGGGGCCACCGAGGTGTCACTCCCCCGCGAGTGGAGCGACTTCTTCACCAGGGTCGCCATGCCCCCCTTGCGGATCCACGACTTCAACATGTCGACGGTCAGCCAGGCGTCGTGACCACAGGCTCAGGAGTCCTCGAGCCGGAAGCCGATCTTCATCCCCACCTGCCAGTGGCGGACGTCACCCCCGTCGATCTGCCCTCGGACCTCGGTGATCTCGAACCAGTCCAGGTGCCGCAGGGTCTGTGAGGCCCGGGAGACGCCGTTACGGACGGCGTCCTCCATGCTCTCGGTCGACGTTCCCACGATCTCGGTCATCCGGTACGTGCGGTTGGCCACGAGGCCTCCTCGGGTCGGTGTGCCCGCGCACAGGTCGCGGTCTGGGCACTGTGATCTTGCCAACTTCTCGCGAGCGGTCCTACCTCCACCCCGGCACACGTCCCGCCTGCTCGATCCAGGTGCGGATCTCCGGTCTCTGTGCCTCCTCCAGAGTCCTGATCTTGACGTAGCGGGCCTGCTCCGCCTCCCCCAAGGGCGGTGGAGGTTTGAAGGCCGCGCCGCCGAGGAACACGACATTGACGGAGACGTCGTAGGCGACCATCTCGATGATCCATCCGAGCTCGGGCAGGCCGTAGTACGCCTTCTTCCACTTGACGGCGTAGTGGAGTCCCGGAATTGCCTCGCGGATCGCTTCGTCCAGCTGCGTCACGAGAGGATGCAGGTCCGGCATCACCCGCCGGATCCAGGCGTCGATGTCGGCGTGCGTGTCCGCCGCCACCGGCGGCCTCTTGCTGGACATCGGCTTGCGTGACTTGTCCATGAGAGTGCTCCTCCGTGCCCAACCTTCAGCACTTCACCCTGGTCAGGCAAGCGCGAGGGTCGACCGAACGCTCGGAATGGCGGGCGGGGTGGGCGGGGCGTACCGTGGCAGCGAGGAGGACCCCCGATGAGTCTCATCAAGGGGGCGCGCCCCGGCAGCCGGACCGCCAGCAGCCCCGCCTACCGCATCACGACCGCACGCAAGAGCATCGCCGACGACCAGGCCGCGCGCGTGCGGGGCTACGTGGTCTCCATGAGCATCCGGATCGTCTGCTTCGCTTTGGCCGTGGTGACCGACGGTGTGTGGCGCTGGCTCTTCGTCGCGGGTGCGCTCCTCATCCCGTACGTCGCAGTCGTGTTCGCCAACGGAGGAAGGGAGCCGGCCCCCGAGATGCCGGATGCGCTCAGGCCCTTCGGCGAGCGTGAGCTGCCGGCGCCACCGTCCCAGGGACCGTCAGCCACCGATCGCTGACATCGGTCGGGGCGGCGGCAGGAATGTCGGCTCGTCGATCCCGTGGCCGGCCTTCTTCGCGGCCAGGCAGGTCTGCATCAGTCCGACCAGCGTGGCGTCGTCGGCGCCCGAGCGCATCGGTCCGCGCAGATCGGTCTCGGTGCTGGCGAACAGGCAGTTGCGCAGCTGGCCGTCGCTCGTCAGCCGGACCCGGTCGCAGGCGGCACAGAAGGGTCGGGTGACCGAACCGATCACGCCCACCGTGCCGCGCGGCCGGCCGGCTTCGTCGAGCACCTCCCAGGTCTCGGCGGGTTCGCTCCCCCGCGGTGCCGGAGCGGGTTGCAGCGTGAAGTGCGCGCGCAGCTGGGTGAGGATCTCGTCGGCCGCGATCATCTCCGTGCGGCTCCACGCGTGCTGAGCGTCGAGGGGCATCTGCTCGATGAAGCGGAGCATCAGCCCGTGGTCGAGAGCCCAGGTGACCAGGTCGACCGCCTCGTCGTCATTGACGTCGCGCATCAGCACGGTGTTCACCTTGACGGGGTGCAGACCCGCCTCTTTCGCCGCCTGGATCCCCGCGAGCACCGCGTCCAGCCGGTCCCGCCGGGTGAGGGTGATGAACCGCTCCCGGTCCAGGGTGTCGAGAGAGACGTTGATCCGGGTGAGTCCGGCCTCCTTCAGGCTGACCGCGCGGGCGTCGAGCCCGATTCCGTTCGTGGTGAGCGAGAGCGAGGGTGGGTCGGGCAGGCCCGCGACACCCGCGATGATCTGCTCGAGGTCCTTGCGCACGAGGGGCTCACCGCCCGTGAACCGCACCTCCTGGACGCCCTGGTCGACCGCGATCCGGACCAGCCGGACGATCTCGTCAGCGGACAGCAGCTCGTCGTTGGGGATCCAGTCGAGGCCTTCGGGAGGCATGCAGTAGGTGCAGCGCAGGTTGCACTTGTCGGTCACCGACACCCGCAGGTCGGTGGCCACCCGACCGAACGAGTCCGCCAACATGTCCTCAGGCTACCGTCGTGAGGTGATCGCGACGCTCCGGCAGCCCCGTTGGCTCGCGCTCGCCGCCGTGACGGTCCTGATGTCGGTGCTCTTCTGGTGGTTGGGCACCTGGCAGTGGGGGCGGTGGGAGGAGCGCACGGCCCGGAACGAGGCCATGGACGCCGCGCTGGCTGCTGCCGCCACACCACTGCCGTCGCTGGTGACCGACCCGGCAAGGCTCCCTCCCGGCGCGGAGTACCGCACCGTCACCGCCTCCGGCAGGTACAGCGCCGAGGGCCAGGTGCTGCAGCGCAACCCGGACGGCCGGTCCGGCTACGCGATCCTGACCCCCTTGGTTCTCGACGAGGGGGGGACCTTCCTGGTGGAGCGCGGGTTCGTCCCCGCCAACCCGGTCGACGCCACGCGTCCCGCCGAGGACGTGACCCCGCCGACGGGCCCGGTCACCGTGACAGCCCGGCTACGGGCCCCCGACGAGGCCTCGGACCGGACCGCGCCCGAGGGGCAGGTGTACGAGGTGACCCCCTCGTCGATCGCTGTGGGCCTGCCCGCGCCGGTGTACGACGCGTACGGCGAGCTCGTCGACCAGCAGCCGACGCCCGATCCGGCGCTCGAGCTCCCCGAGCCACCTTCGAGCGGCTGGGGTCCGAACCTGTTCTACGCCATCCAGTGGTGGCTCTTCATCGTCATCGCCCTCGTCGGGTACATCGTGCTGCTGCGTCGCGAAAGCAGCACGCCGCGCCCGGCCTCGACGCCGGTGTCGCTGCCCGCTGACTGACTACGCTCAGGCGGGTCGACCGCAGAAGGGGCACTCATGGATCTCGGACTCGCCGATCGAGTGTTCGTCATCACCGGTGGCAGCCGCGGGCTCGGTCACGCCACCGCACGCACGCTGGTGGAGGAGGGTGCGCGCGTGGTGCTGGCCGCACGCGACTCCCACCAGCTCGGTCTCGCTGTAGCCGACCTGGGTGGCTCCGAGCACGCGCTCGGCGTCCCCACCGACCTCACCGACGCCGGTGCCGAGGAGCGGCTCATCGCTGCCGCGGTCGCCCGCTTCGGCCGGCTCGACGGTGCCCTGCTCTCGTGCGGCGGACCACCGCCGGGATCGGTCATGGAGACGGGCGACGACGCCTGGCGGGCCGGCTTCGAGTCGGTCTTCCTTGGCCCGGTGCGCGTGGCCCGGGCCGTGGTCGAGGCCATGGAGGCCGGCGGAGCACTGGCCTTCGTCCTCAGCTCGTCGGCGCGCGAACCCATCCCGGGGCTCGCGGTCTCGAACGGCCTGCGCCCAGGGGTGGCGGGAGTCGTCAAGGACCTCGCCGACGAGCTCGGTCCTCGCGGCATCAGGGTCAACGGGCTGATGCCGGGCCGGGTCAACACCGACCGCACCCGTGAGCTCGACGCCAAGGCAGGACGAGGTGACTCCGCGCGCCGGCGTCACGAGGCCGCCATCCCCCTGGGCCGGTACGGCGACCCGGTGGAGTTCGGGACCGTCGCCGCGTTCGTGCTGTCCGCCGCCGCGTCCTACCTGACCGGCGCACTCATCCCGGTCGACGGCGGAGCCCGCCGCTCCCTCTGAGTACAGCTATCCCTGAGGGGCGAGCTGGGTGCGGTACAGGTCCGCGTAGAGACCGTTCTGCGCGAGCAAGGTCTGGTGGTCGCCCCGCTCGACGATGCGTCCGTCCTCGACGACCACGATGATGTTCGCGGCCCGTACGGTGGAGAGTCGGTGCGCGATGACCAGTGAGGTCCGGCCGACGAGTGCGGTCTCCAGCGCCTCCTGCACAAAGCGTTCGGACTCGCTGTCGAGGTGTGCCGTCGCCTCGTCGAGGATCACCACGTCGGGTGATTTCAGGAGCAGACGCGCGATCGCGAGACGTTGCTTCTCGCCACCGGAGAGGCGGTGGCCACGGTCGCCGACGACGGTCCCCAGCCCCTCGGGCAGCGAGCGCACGAGGTGGTCGATGCGCGCTGCGCCCAGGGCCTGCCAGATCTGCGCTTCCGTCGCGTGCGGTGCTGCATAGCGGAGGTTCGCCTCGATCGTGTCGTGGAACAGGTGGGCGTCCTGGGTCACGACGCCGACGGCGTCCTGCAGCGAGCGGAGCGTCACATCGCGGACGTCGTACCCCCCGACCCGCACATGCCCCGACGTCACGTCGTACAGACGGGTGACGAGCGAGGTCAACGTGGTCTTGCCCGCACCGGACGGGCCGACGAGCGCCACCATCTGGCCCGGTGCCACCTCGAAGGACAGGTCGTGCAGCACCGGACCGCTGGGTGCGGTCTCAGTGCGCGCCACCGCCTCGAGTGAGGCGAGCGAGACCTCTTCTGGCGTGGGGTACGCGAAGGAGACGTGGTCGAACTGCACGGACTTGGGGCCGGCCGGAAGGGCCACCGCGTCCTCTCGGTCGCGCACCATCGGGACGAGGTCGAGCACCTCGAACACCCGCTCGAAGCTGACCAGGGCGGTCATGATGTCCACGCGGACGTTCGACAGCGCCGTGAGGGGTCCGTAGAGCCGGCCCAGCAGCGCAGCGAGCGCGACCAGGGTTCCCACGGTCAGTGCTCCGTCGATCGCCAGCACCCCGCCGATCCCGTAGACGAGCGCGATGGCCAGGGAGGCGATCAGGGTGAGCGCCGTGAAGAAGGCCCGGTTGGCCATGGCGATCCTGATGCCGATGTCGGCCACCTCGCGGGCGCGCGCACTGAACGAGTCACGCTCCTCGTCCGGACGTCCGAAGAGCTTGACCAGCAGTGCTCCCGAGACGTTGAAGCGCTCGGTCATGGTGGTGCTCATGCTGGCGTTGAGCTGCATGGACTCTCGCGTCATCTGGGCGAGGCGGCGACCGACGTAGCGAGCGGGGATCAAGAAGACGGGAAGCAGCGCAAGGGCGGCAAGGGTGATCTGCCACGAGAGCGCGAGCATCGCGATGGTGACCACCACCACGCTGATGCCGTTCGAGACCACGCTGGACAGCGTGGTGGTGAACGCCTGCTGCGCGCCGATGACGTCGCTGTTCAACCGGGAGATCAAGGCACCGGTCTGCGTCCGGACGAAGAATGCCAGCGGCATCCGCTGCACGTGGTCGAAGACCTGCCGACGGAGGTCGTAGATCAGGCCCTCACCGATCCGGGCCGAGTACCAGCGCATGACCAGGGACAGCACTGCTTCGAAGACGGCGAGCCCTGCGACGATGAGTGCCAGCGTGACGACGACCTGCTTGTCACCCGGTGTGACCCCGTCGTCGAGCAGCCGCTGCAGCAGCAGCGGGCTGGCGACCACGAGCAGCGCGTCGACCACGGTGAGCCCGAGGAAGAACCCGATCGGACGCCGGTAGGGCCTGGCGTATCCGCCCACCCGACGCACGGTGCCCGGGGCGAGGTGCTTGTCGGCCACACTCCCGTCGCGCGCGAACGAACGGAGGGTCGACCACCCCTGCATGCTCACGGCGCCTCCGGAGAGTCGGTGACCCCTTTGGTCACCCTGAGGGCAACGACCGCCGCGGGTTCGCGCATTCCGGACGGCCTGCTGCTACGCGTGCAGCGAACGTCGCCCAGGCGTGGCGGAGGGCGCCGGACGTCAGTGGGTGGCGCGCTTCTTGCCGCGGGTTGCCCCGCCCCGACCACGGAGCGTGGCACCGGACTCGAGCAGCACACGGTGGACGAACCCGTAGGACCGCCCGGTCTCGGCGGCCAGGGTACGGATGCTGGCTCCACCTTCGTAGCGCTGGCGCAGCGTGCTCGAGAGCGTGCCGCGCTCGTCGCCGGTGATGCGTCGTCCCTTGCCCAGATCGCTCACAGCCGCCTCCTGATCGTGACTCGTCCCATCATGCGCCGATCCCGACCATCAGGCCAATTGAGTCAGGCCAGCGCGATGAGGTCGGCGTAGTCAGCCGACCAGAGGTCCTCGACGCCGTCCGGGAGCAGGATCAGTCGCTCGGGCTGCAGCGCGTCCACCGCTCCCTCGTCGTGCGTCACGAGCACGATCGCGCCACCGAATCCGCGAAGCGCCCCCAGGATCTCCTCGCGGCTCGCCGGGTCGAGGTTGTTGGTGGGCTCGTCGAGCAGCAGGACGTTGGCGCTCGAGGCCACCAGGCAGGCGAGGGCAAGCCGGGTCTTCTCACCGCCGGACAGGGTCCCCGCCGGCTGGTAGACGGTGTCACCGGTGAAGAGGAAGCTGCCGAGCAGGGTGCGCCCCTCGGTCTCCGACAGTGACGGGCTCGCTGACAGCAGGTTCTCGATCACCGAGCGGTCCGCGTCGAGCGTCTCGTGCTCCTGGGCGTAGTACCCCAGGCGGAGCCCGTGCCCCGCGTCCACGCTCCCCGTGTCAGGGGTCTCCACGCCCGCCAGAAGGCGCAGCAGGGTGGTCTTGCCGGCTCCGTTGAGCCCCAGCACGACCACCCTCGACCCGCGGTCGACCGCCAGGTCGACGTCGGTGAAGACCTCCAGAGAGCCGTAGGACTTCGACAGCGACTGCGCGGTGAGGGGGGTCCTGCCGCACGGCGCGGGGTCGGGGAAGCGGATCCGGGCCACCCGGTCGGCCCGCCGCTCGCCCTCCAGCCCGGAGGTGAGCCGGTCGGCCCGCCGCACCATGTTCTGGGCCGCCTTCGCCTTGGTGGCCTTGGCCCGCATGCGTTCGGCCTGGTCGCGGAGGGCCGTCGCCTGCTTCTCGGCGTTGGAGCGCTCCCGGCGCCGGCGGCGTTCGTCGGTCTCACGTTGCTGCAGGTAGGCCCGCCACCCCACGTTGTAGACGTCGAGCACCGCGCGGTTGGCGTCGAGGTGGAACACCCGGTTGACCGTGTTCTCCAGCAGGTCGACGTCGTGCGAGATCACCACGACCCCTCCGGCGAAGGTGCGCAGGAAGTCCCGCAGCCACCCGATCGAGTCGGCGTCGAGATGGTTGGTCGGCTCGTCGAGCAGCAGCGTCTCGGCGTCGCTGAACAGGATGCGGGCCAGCTCGACCCGCCGACGCTGGCCGCCGGAGAGCGTGCTCAACGGCTGGACGAGCACGCGTTCGGGGAGTCCGAGGCTGGCCGCGATGCGGGCGGCGGCGGACTCGGCGGCATAGCCGCCCGCCGCCGTGAACTCCGCGTCGAGCCGGCTGTAGCGCCGCATGGCGCGGTCACGGCTGTCGGGGTCGGCGCTGGCCATGGCTGCCTCGGCGGCTCGCAGGTCCACGGTGATCTGGTCCAGGCCACGGACGGAGAGGATCCGGGCGGTGGCCAGCTGTCCGAGGTCGCCGGTCCGTGGATCCTGCGGCAGGTAGCCGATGCCGCCCGAACGCGTCACGGTCCCCGACGCCGGTGTTCCCTCCCCGGCGAGCACCTTGGTCAGCGTGGTCTTGCCGGCACCGTTGCGCCCGACGAGTCCGACCTTCTCACCGGCCGCCACGCGGAAGCTCGCGTGGTCGAGCAGGAGGCGGGATCCCGCGCGGAGCTCGATCTCGGTGGCAGTGATCACGGCGTCAGTATTCCGTCAGACCGGTGTCGACGGCCCGGGCATTTCTGCCTGCGCGGGCGGCGTCAGACGTTGAAGCCCAGGGCGCGCAGCTGCTCGCGACCGTCATCGGTGATCTTGTCCGGCCCCCAGGGCGGCATCCACACCCAGTTGATCCGCACGCCGTCGACCAGGGCGCCCAGGGCCACCTGAGTCTGGTCCTCGATGACGTCGGTCAACGGGCACGCCGCGCTGGTCAGCGTCATGTCGATGACAGCGGTGTTCGTGTCGTCGACGGTGATGCCGTAGACCAGGCCGAGGTCGACCACGTTGATCCCGAGCTCGGGGTCGACCACGTCGCGCATGGCCTCGGTGAGGTCGTCGGTGCTGACGGTGGTCTCGCTCATGGTTTCGCTCCGGTTCCTGCCGCCTGTGTGACGGCGTCCTTCCAGGCCATCCAGCCGAGCAGGGCGCACTTGACCCTGGCCGGGTACTTCGAGACGCCGGCGAACGCCACGGCGTCCTCGAGAACGTCCTCGTCGGGCTCGGAGTTCCCCCGCGACTGCATCATCTCCAGGAAGCTCGCGGCGACCTGCAGGTCGTGGTCGAGCGGGTGGCCGATGAGCAGCTCGGTCATCACCGAGGTCGAGGCCTGGCTGATCGAGCACCCCTGGGCCTCGTACGAGATGTCGCTGACGGTGTCCCCGTCGAGGTGGACGCGGAGGGTGACCTCGTCACCACAGGTCGGGTTCACGTGGTGGACCTCGGCCTCGTAGGGCTCCCGCAGTCCGCGATGCTGCGGGGCGCGGTAGTGGTCGAGGATGATCTCCTGGTACATCTGCTCGAGCTTCACGAGGCGACCCCGAAGAACTCCTGGGCGGCCACGATCCCCTCGACGAGCGCGTCGACGTCGGAGGTCTCGTTGTAGACGTAGAACGAGGCCCGGGTGGTGGCGGGGACACCGAAGTGCCGGCAGACGGGCCACGCGCAGTGGTGCCCGACCCGGACAGCGACCCCTCGGTCGTCGAGGACCTGTCCGACGTCGTGCGGGTGGATGCCCTCGACCGTGAAGCTGATGGCACCACCGCGCTCACGCGAGTCACGGGGGCCGACGACCCGAATGCCGGGCAGCTCCTGCAGGCGCTCGAGCGCGTAGGCCGTCAGGGCGGTCTCGTGCTCGTGCACCGCCTGCATGCCGAGCGCCTTCAGGTACTCGACGGCTGCGGCGAGCCCCACCGCCTGCGAGATCGGGGGGGTGCCGGCCTCGAACCGCTGTGGCGGTGGCGCAAACGTGCTGTGGTCCATGAAGACCTGCTCGATCATCGAGCCGCCCGTGAGGAACGGAGGCAGGTGCCCGAGCAGGTCCCGGCGACCGACGAGGACACCGATCCCGGAGGGACCGAGCATCTTGTGGCCGGAGAACGCCAGGAAGTCGACATCGAGGTCGCGGAACGAGACCGGCATGTGGGGGACGGACTGACACGCGTCGAGCACGACGAGCGCACCGACGGCACGGGCCCGGGCCACGATGGTGTCGACCGGGTTCAGCGTGCCGAGGATGTTGCTCTGGTGCACGAGCGCGACCACCTTGGTGCGCTCGTCGAGGACGGACTCCAGGTCGGACAGGTCGAGCCGGCCCTCGTCGTCGATCGAGAGCCAGGCCAGCTCGGCGCCGGCCCGCTGCGCCAGCTGCTGCCACGGGATGAGGTTGGCGTGGTGCTCCATCTCGGTGACGACGATGCGGTCCCCGGGTCCGACCCGGAACCGCTCGGCGTCCGCGCCCGCGGTCGCGGCATTGCCCATGGCGTAGGCGACCAGGTTGAGGGACTCGGTCGCGTTCTTGGTGAAGACGACCTCGTCGAAGGCGGCGTCGACGAAGTCAGCCACGGTCTGCCGAGCACCCTCGTACGCGTCGGTGGCCTCTTCACCGAGCGCGTACGCGCCGCGGTGCACCGGCGCGTTGCTGCGCAGCAGGAACTCCCGCTCGGCATCGAGCACGACCAGCGGCTTCTGGGACGTGGCGGCGCTGTCGAGGAAGATCAGCGGACGCCCGTCGCGGACCGTGCGGGCGAGCAGCGGGAAGTCCGGCCGGATCGCCTGGACGTCCAGCAGACGGGTCTCGGTGCGCAGGCTCAAGGGTCAGCCCGCTCCGACGTCGGCGAGGTCACGCCCCGTGTAGCGCTCGTAGCCCTCCGCCTCGAGCGTCTCCGCGAGCTCGGGTCCCCCGCGCTCGACGATGCGACCACCCGCGAAGACGTGGACGTGGTCGGGGACGACGTACCGCAGGATGCGCGTGTAGTGCGTGATGAGCATCAGGCCGGTCTCACCGGTGGCGCGCATCCGGTTGATGCCTTCGGAGACCACCTTCAACGCGTCGACGTCGAGGCCCGAGTCGATCTCGTCGAGCACGGCGATGGAGGGACGCAGCAGCTCCAGCTGAAGCAGCTCGGAGCGCTTCTTCTCGCCGCCGGAGAAGCCCTCGTTCACGTTGCGCTCGGCGAACGCGGGGTCCATCGAGAGGCGGTCCATGGTCTCGCGGACCTCCTTGACCCAGTGCCTGACCTTCGGCGCCTCGCCCCGTACCGCCGTGGCCGCGGTGCGCAGGAAGTTCGTCACCGAGACGCCGGGGACCTCGACCGGGTACTGCATGGCCAGGAAGATCCCGGCCCGCGCGCGCTCGTCGACGCTCATCGTGAGCAGGTCGTCGCCGTCGAGCGTGATGGACCCAGCCGTTACCGCGTAGCGAGGATGACCGGCGATGGCGTAGGCCAATGTCGACTTGCCCGAGCCGTTCGGCCCCATCAGGGCGTGGGTCTCACCGCTGCGGATGGTCAGGTCGACCCCCTTGAGGATGGGGCGGGCACCGTCGTCGGCCTCGACCGAGACGTGCAGGTCACTGACCTCGAGGACGCTCATGCGGATCACTGCTCCTGGGTTGCGACGAGGACGGTGCCGTCCTCGACCTTGACGGGGTAGACGGGCACCGGGTCGGTGGCGGGAAGGGAGAGCGGGGCGCCGGTGCGCAGGTCGAACTTCGACCCGTGCAACCAGCACTCGAGGGCGCAGCCCTCGACCTCACCCTCGGCGAGTGACACCGCCCCGTGGGAGCAGGTGTCGTCGATCGCGAAGACCTCGCCTTCGGTGAGGACGACGGCGATGGTCGTGCCGTCGACCACGGCCTTGCGGGGCTCGGTCTCGGTCAGCTCGCTCAGCTGGCAGACGGGGACGAAGTGGGGGGTGGTCACGATGCGGTGGCCCTTTCCAGCTCGGACTCCAGAGCGGACGCGAGTCGCTCGGTGACGAACGCGACCCCGATCCGGTCGCGGAGCTCGGCGAAGAACCCGTTGACCACGAGCCGGCGCGCCTCGAGCTCAGGCACGCCGCGGGACATCAGGTAGAAGAGCTGGTCGTCATCGAGTCGTCCGGTGACGCTGGCGTGGCCCGCGCTGGTGACGTCACCCGTCTCGATCTCGAGGTTGGGCACGGAGTCGGCCCGCGGTCCGTCGCTGAGCAGCAGGTTGCGGTTGATCTCGTATGTCTCGGTACCGGTGGCGGCGGCCCGGATGAGCACGTCACCGATCCAGACCGAGTGCGCGTGTTCGCCGATCAAGGCGCCCTTGTAGTTGACGTTGCTGCGGCAGTGGGGCTCGCTGTGGTCGACGAAGATCCGGTGCTCGTGGTGCTGGTCGGGGTCGGTGAAGAAGAGGCCGAGCAGCTCGACGTCACCCCCGGGGCCGGCGTAGGTGACCTCCGGAGAGATGCGCAGCACCTCACCGCCCAGGGAGACGACGACGTGCAGGACGCGCGCGTCGCGTCCGACCTGGAGGTGGTGGGCCGACACGTGCACGGTGTCGAGGTCCCAGTCGAGCAGGGAGACCACCGTGAGGTGCCCCTGGTCACCCACCCGGATCTCGAGGTTGTCGGCATAGGTGGCCGAGCCGACGTGGTCGAGCACGACCACCGCCGAGGCGAACGGCTCGACGTCGAGGAACAGGTGACCGTAGTCGGCCGAGGCGGCACTGCTCCCGTGGGCGCGGACGACGACCGGCTCGGTGAGCTTGGTGTCGTGCGGCACGGTGATGACGGTGGCTTCGCGCGCGTGGGCGAAGGCCTGTGCGGCACCCCGCTCGGCGGGCACCCCGACCGACCCGATCCTGGGGTCGCGGTCTCCCCCGAGCGCGGAGACCCGCTCGACCTTGGCGTCGCTGGGCGCCTGCACGTCGATCGTGACCGACCCCGAGGCGTGGTCGGCCTCGAGGACGTCGCGCAGCTGGCGGAGCGGCGTGAAGCGCCACTCCTCCTCACGTCCGGACGGCACCGCGAAGTCGGCCGGGTCGTAGGAGCGAAGGCGCTCACCGCGGTCGGCGGCGGGCGTGGTCGTCTGTGGTGCTGCGGACACGGTCAGCCCACCGCTCCTTCCATCTGCAGCTCGATCAGGCGGTTGAGCTCGAGCGCGTACTCCATGGGCAGCTCACGGGCGATGGGCTCGACGAACCCGCGCACGATCATGGCCATCGCCTCGTCCTCGGTCATGCCCCGGCTCATCAGGTAGAAGAGCTGGTCCTCGGAGAGCTTGGTGACGGTCGCCTCGTGCCCCATCGACACGTCATCCTCACGGATGTCGGCGTACGGGTAGGTGTCGGAGCGACTGATGTCGTCGACCAGCAGCGCATCGCACTTCACCGTCGACTTGGCTCCGTGACACCCCTCCTTGATCTGGACCAGCCCGCGGTACGAGGTGCGCCCACCACCGCGCGCGACCGACTTCGAGACCACGCTCGAGGAGGTGTTCGGCGCGGCGTGGACCATCTTGGAGCCGGCGTCCTGGTGCTGTCCCTCACCGGCGAAGGCCACCGAGAGCGTCTCGCCCTTGGCGTGCTCGCCGACCAGCCAGACGGCCGGGTACTTCATCGTCACCTTCGAACCGATGTTGCCGTCGACCCACTCCATCGTCGCGCCCTCGTGGGCGACCGCACGCTTGGTGACGAGGTTGTAGACGTTGTTCGACCAGTTCTGGATGGTCGTGTACCGGCAGCGCGCGTCCTTCTTGACGATGATCTCGACGACAGCAGAGTGCAACGAGTCGCTGGAGTAGATGGGGGCGGTGCACCCCTCGACGTAGTGCACGTACGCACCCTCGTCGACGATGATCAGCGTGCGCTCGAACTGCCCCATGTTCTCGGTGTTGATCCGGAAGTAGGCCTGCAGCGGGATCTCGACCTGCACGCCCTTGGGGACGTAGATGAAGGACCCACCGGACCACACGGCGCTGTTCAGCGCGGCGAACTTGTTGTCGCCTGGCGGGATCACCGTGCCGAAGTACTCTCGGAAGATCTCCGGGTGCTCGCGCAGCGCGGTGTCGGTGTCGAGGAACAGCACGCCCTGCTCCTCGAGGTCCTCACGGATCCGGTGGTACACGACCTCGGACTCGTACTGCGCGGCGACTCCGGCGACCAACCGCTGCTTCTCGGCCTCGGGGATGCCGAGACGGTCGTACGTGTTCTTGATGTCGTCGGGCAGCTCTTCCCACGACGTCGCCTGCTTCTCGGTGGAGCGCACGAAGTACTTGATGTTGTCGAAGTCGATGCCCGACAGGTCCGATCCCCACGTCGGCATCGGCTTCTTGCCGAACAGCCGGAGCGACTTCAGGCGCATCTCCAGCATCCACTCCGGCTCGTCCTTCTTCGCGGAGATGTCCCGGACGACCGCCTCGGACAGCCCACGCTGGGCCGAGCTGCCCGCCGTGTCCGCGTCGTGCCAGCCGTACTCGTAGGTGCCGAGGCCCTCGAGATCGGGGTGTGCGGTGGTGCTCATGCGGAAGTCCTCTCCGTCGGGTGGGAGGTGGGGGTGAGCGGGATGACGGTGGTGCACACGCCGTCGCCGTGGGCGATCGTGGCGAGCCGCTGCACGTGACGCCCGAGCAACCGGGCGAAGGCCTCGGTCTCGGCCTCGCACAGCTGGGGGTACCGGGTGGCGACGTGCGCCACGGGGCAGTGGTGCTGGCAGACCTGGACGCCGCCGGGGGCCGGGTCCGTGCTGGCCGCGTAGCCGAGCTCGGAGAGGGCCGCGGCAAAGGCCTGCACCTGGCGCTCAGGGGTGGTCGTGCGCCAGTCGTCGCCGAGGATCGACACCAGCCTGGTCTCGAGCTCGGCGGCGCGGTGCTCGGCGAATGCGTGGACGGCGTCGTCTCCCCCGACAGCGGCGACGAACCCGAGGGCGTCGAGCGCCAGTGCGTCGTACTCGGCAGGGAACTGCGCGCGGCCCTCGGCGGTGAGCGCAAAGGTGCGCGCGGGCCGTCCGCGACCTCGCGCCGGAGCGGGACCGTAGGGCGGACGCTCGGAGGCCTCGACGGCTCCGGCGGCGACCAGCGACTCGAGGTGCCGGCGAACGGCCGTGGCGCTGATCCCGAGCCGCTCGGCGAGCTGGGACGCGGTGGCCGGCCCCTCGGTGAGCAGCGAGGCGGCGACCCGGTCGCGACCGGCCCCCTCGTGCTGGAGGTCGGTCGCAGATCCGTCCGGCAGGACTGCGGCGATTTTCACAACGTCATTGTTGCGTAAAAGCCCCGGGAGTGCACCCTCAGGGTCCCTCTCTACCCTCGGAGGCGTGTCGACCCCCGCCCTGCGCCTCCGTGGCCTCGTGAAGCGCTACGGGGGTCGGCCGGTCGTCGACTCGCTCGACCTCACCGCCGCTGCCGGTGCCGTGACCGCCGTCCTGGGCCCCAACGGCGCCGGAAAGACCACCACGCTGGAGGTCTGCGAGGGCCTGCGGACGGCTGACGCGGGCTCGGTGGAGGTCCTGGGACTGGCTCCCCGCGACCCGGATCTGCGACCCAGGGTCGGCGTCATGCTCCAGGAGGGCGGGGTCTACGGCTCGGTGTCCACGCGCGAGGCGCTGCGGCACGCCTCCGCGCTCTACGCCCACCCCCACCCGGTCGGCGACCTGCTCGCGGTCCTGGGCCTCGAGGACGTGGCCGGCACCCCCGCCCGACGCCTCTCCGGCGGCCAGCGGCAGCGGCTCGGGGTCGCCCTGGCCCTGGTCGGACGACCCGAGCTGGTCTTCCTGGACGAGCCGACCGCCGGCCTCGACCCGCAGTCCCGCCTCGCCGTGTGGGACCTGGTGCGCAGCCTGCGGAACGCCGGCGTCGCCGTGGTGCTCACCACGCACTACCTCGACGAGGCCGAACAGCTGGCCGACCACGTGGTGATCATCGACCGGGGACACAGCATCGCCGCCGGGCGCCCCGACGAGCTCGTGGCCCAGCGGGCCGGCGAGGCCGTGCGTTTCACCGCCACGCCGGGACTGGACCTGACGGCGCTGCGCCGAGCCCTGCCGACCCACGCGACCGTCGTCGAGCCCGAACCGGGCAGCTACGTGGTCACCGCTCCCACCGCCGCCGCCGTCCTGCCGCTGCTGACCCGGTGGTTCACCACCGTCGGTGCCGACCCCAGCAGCATCAGCACCGAGCGGCGGAGCCTCGAGGACGTGTTCCTCGCCCTCACCGGTGAGGAGCTGCGCCCGTGACGCACACCCTCGACCTCACGCCGGCCCCGGCCGCAGCCGCCCGCAGCCGGCGGGTGCTCGCGCACGGCCGGCTCGAGCTGACCATGCTCCTGCGCAACGGCGAGCAGCTGCTCCTGACGGTCGTCCTGCCCGTGGGCCTGTTGCTGGTGCTGACCCTCACCGACGTCATCGACATCGGCGGCGGGACCCGCACCGAACGTCTCGACGTGGTGGTGCCCAGCATGGTCGCGCTGGCCATCCTCTCCACGTCCTTCACCGCCCTCGCCATCCAGACCGGGTTCGAGCGTCGCTACGGCGTGCTCCGCCGGGTGGGGACCACCCCGCTCAGCCGGTCGGACGTCCTCGGGGGCAAAGCCGTCGCGGTGCTCGTGGTGGAGGTCGCACAGATCCTCCTGCTGGGCGCGATCGGCGGCGCTCTCGGCTGGCGGCCGGAGGCCGTCGGACTCCTGCTCCTGGTGCCGTTGACGCTGCTCGGCAGCGCCGCCCTGGCCGCTCTCGCGCTCCTGCTCGCGGGCGTCGTCAGGGCCGAGGCGACGCTGGCCGTCGCCAACCTGGCCTACCTGCTGCTCGCGGGTGCGGGCGTCGTGGTCCCGCTCGATCAGCTCCCGGAGGGCGTCCAGCCGTTCGTCCAGCTGCTGCCGTCAGCGGCCCTCGCCGAGGCCCTCCGGCGGGCCTGCGCGGACGGGACGCTGGTCTGGTCCCTGGTCGCCGTGCTCGTCGTGTGGTGCGTCGTCGCGGCCGCGGCGGTGAGCCGCTGGTTCCGCTGGGAGTGACCGAGCCGCGAGCAAAGTTGTTCACACGTTGTGCATCCATCTGAGCAGCCGCGACAGAAGCACGGGTACACCTGGCGGTCGCACCGGCGCCGCCCTGACGAGGGAGTACCTTCATGCGCCTCTCACGAGCCGCCGCACTGATCGGCGTCGCTGTCCCGCTCGCCCTGTTCCCAGCCGGAGCAGCGCAGGCCGCTGACGACGCCTCGGTGTCGGTCCTGCACGGCATCCCGGACCTCACGGTCGACGTCTACGTGAACGGCGACCTCACGCTGGACAACTTCAAGCCTGGCGACCTGGCGGGGCCGTTGGAGCTGCCCGCCGACACCTACTCGGTGGAGATCACCGACAAGGACGACAAGCAGACCGTGCTCCTCGGGCCGGCCGACGTTCCGGTCGCAGCCGGGGGAAGCTACACGATCGTCGCCCACCTCGACGCCAAGGGTGAGCCCACGGTGACCCCGTTCGAGAACGACATCTCGTCGGTGGCCGCCGGCGAGGCCCGCGTGACCGTCCGGCACACCGCCGCCGCCCCCGAGGTCGACATCGAGGCCAATGGCGACGTGCTGGCATCCGGACTCGTCAACGGCGACGAGGCTGTCGCCGACGTCCCGGCCGACAGCTACCGCGTCGGGATCGTCCCCGCAGGTGGCGGCAAGGCGGTCTGGAGCGAGGACGTCGACCTGGCCGAGGGCGTCAACACCATTGCCTACGCCTGGGGCTCGGTCGAGGACGGATCGTTCGCGGTCGCTGTCCAGACGATCGACGGGCTGCACTCGGCACCGGGCGCCGTCAACGCCGGTGAGGCTGGCCTGGCCAGCACCTCCGGCTCGACCAACGGGTGGCTCGTCGCCGCTCTCGTCGGCTCGCTGCTGATCGGCTCGGCAGCGTCGGTCCGCCTCGTGGCTGCGCGCCGCTAGAGCGATCAAGCCGCATGACACGGACCCGATCCACCGTCACCGCAGCGACCGTCCTGGCGGTCGCTGCGGTGACGGCCGTCTGGGCGTCGGTGTCACTGGCGGCGCAGCAGGAGGCACCCGCCGACCCGGTCGACAGCTTCTCGCGCACCACCGATGATCAGGCGGCCCGGGAGGTGCCCCGGCCGTCGGACACCGCGACGGGAGGCGCAGGGCGCAGCAGTGCGCAGCCACCCGTGCCTCGTCCGGAGCGGGTCCTGGTCCCCTCATTGGGCGTCGACGCCGCCGTCGTGGCGACCGGGGTGACCCCCCGTGGCGACGCAGAGATCCCCCGCGACGGTGACCTCGTGGGCTGGTACCAGTTCGGGTCCCGCCCCGGCGACTCGTCCGGCTCGTCGGTGCTCATCGGCCACCGTGACACCGACGCCGAGGGCCCCGGTGCCCTCTTCGACCTCGACGAGCTGCGGGCCGGTGACCCGGTGCGTGGTCAGGGCGGGGACTCGGTCCCTGCGCTACGAGGTGGTGGCCCTGCGCAGCATCGACAAGGCGAGCACTTCCGGACGCGCTCTTCCGCCGGACCGGCCAGCCCCGTCTGGTCCTCATCACCTGCGGTGGTCCCGTACCTCCCGGAGGCGGGTGGCTACCAGGAGAACGTGGTCGTGGTGGCGCGGCCCCTCGACTCGAAGAGCGCGGGGGCCGAGCGATGACGTCACCGACCCTCACGCTGCTCCCGGGTCGCGCTAGCGTCTTCCCCGTGGACCTCACGCCTGTGCCGGCCGACGCCTCGGTCACCGACGCCGACGTCGGCCGCGCGTTCGCCGACGGCCACGAGTGGGCACTGGAGGAGGCCTACCGACGCTGGGGTGGCCTGATCCACACGGTCGCGCTCCGCTCCACCGGCAGCAGCCACGACGCGGACGACGTCGCCCAGGCAGTCTTCGTCTCCGCCTGGCGCGGGCGGCACCGCTACTCCCCCGCGCAGGCCGCCCTGCCCGCCTGGCTGCTCGGGATCACCCGACGCCGGATCGCCGACCACTGGGAGTCACGCACCCGCGAGCAGCGACGTGTCGACGCCGCCGGACGTGCATCCGAGAGCGAGCCTGCGACCGAAGAGCCAGTGGAGCGGGTCGCAGACCGCGTGCTCATCGCCGATGAGCTCGCACGTCTCGACCAGCCCCAGCGCCAGATCATGGAGCTGGCCTTCTACGACGACCTGACCCACCAGCAGATCGCCGAACGGCTGTCCCTGCCCCTGGGGACGGTCAAGAGCCACATCCGACGCAGTCTGCTGAGACTGCGCAGCAGATTGGAGGTCGACGGTGTCGCAGTCTGACCTCCACGCGCCCGACGACCTCCTGGCGCTGCACGCGACGGGCGAACCCCTGCCCGGCGCCATGGCCCGGCATGTCGAGGGCTGCCCGCAGTGCCGGGCGGAGCTGGCGCAGTGGCACAGCCTGCTGGCGGCCGGTCGGTCGACCACCCGGCTCGACGCTCCGCAGCCGCCTCCCTCTCACGTGTGGGACGGCATCAGTCGCGAACTCGGGCTCACGACCACCGAGACTGCCGATGACGCCTCGCCACCCTCCGAGGCGCCGTCAGGAGTCGTGGTGCCCTTGGTGCGCAGCCGACGTTGGCCGACCTCGTTCCTCGTGGCCGCATCGGTGGCCGGCCTTCTGGTGGGCGCGGCGGTGGCCGTCGGGGCCGACACGTTCGTGAGCTCCGAACCCGCCCCCGTCGCAGCACCCCCGCCGTCCCTCGTGGCGGAGACGCAGCTGGCGGCCCTGCCCGAGCACCAGGGACAAGGGGCGGCCGAGATCGTCGAGACGGCCGACGGCACCGAGCTCGTCGTGGACGTGTCCGGGCTGAGCGGCGGCGAGGGCTTCTACGAGGTGTGGCTGATCGACCCCGACACCTTCGCGATGGTCGGTCTTGGCGCACTCACCGCGGAGTCGGGACGGTTCCCTGTCCCCGACGGCCTGGACCTGTCCCAGTACCGCGTCGTCGACGTCTCGCTCGAGCCGTTCGACGGTGATCCGGTGCACTCCCGCGACTCGGTGGTCCGGGGAGAGCTCTCCACCTGACGACGTTACGCTCGTGAGGTGTCCGCGCATCCGCCTGAGGCAGTGAGCGAAACCTCCCTCCCCTCTCTGAGCAGCCCGCTCACCCAGGGTGCGGTCGGCCTCGTCGGACGTCGGATCCTGCTCGCGAGCGTGGTGGCCGAGGTGGGCATCGTCGTCACCGGTGGCCTCGTGCGCCTCACCGGGTCAGGCCTCGGGTGCCCCACCTGGCCGGAGTGCACCGACGGCAGCATCGTGCCGGTCGCGACGCAGTCGGAGGGCTTCCACCGCTTCATCGAGTTCGGCAACCGACTGCTGACCTTCGCGGTGCTGGTGGCCGCGGTCGCCGCGTTGGTGGTGGTCCTGCGTCCCTGGTTGGCGCGTCGCTTTCCCACCGTGGCCCGGCTCGGAGCCCCGGGACGCGTCCGTCCTCCCCTGGTGTGGCTCGCACTCGGCGTCATCGTGGGGATCTTCGGGCAGGCGGTGCTCGGCGGCATCACCGTGCTGCTCGACCTGCACCCTGCCACCGTCGCTGCCCACTTCCTGCTGTCGATGGTGATGATCGCCCTCTCCTACCTGCTCTACCGACGGGCCACCGACGTCGACGACCGGCCCGTGACGGTCGTGGTGCGGCGGGAGCTCCGCTGGGTGGCCGTGGCGCTGCTCGTGCTGGGCGTCGCCGTCCTGGTTCTCGGCACCGTGGTCACCGGCTCCGGGCCGCACTCGGGCGACGCCGAGGCCCTGGCCCGGTTCGACCTCGACGTACGGATGATGAGCTGGCTGCACGCCGACGTCGTGCTGCTGTTCCTCGGGCTCGCCGTCGCCTTCACGCTGGGAGCCCGGCTCAGCGATGCGCCGCCGGCGGCCGCGAGAGCCGGCGCGGCGCTGCTCGCGGCGTGCGGCGTCCAGGCGCTCATCGGCTACACCCAGTACTTCACCGGTGTGCCGGTCACCTTGGTGTCACTGCACATGCTCGGCGCCTGCCTGGTGTGGATCGCGACCCTCGAGGTGCTCCTCAGCACCCGGCGGCGCGGACCGTGGCCGTCGGACCGTTCAGCCGTCCTCGCCTGACTCGGCATCCGACTCGACCCTGGCCGTCGGGACCCCGTCCGCGCGGCAGGTGACCTGCATCTTCACCTCGCCCGAGTCACCGCTGAAGCGCACCTCGGCCTCCGCGGCTGGGCCGCGGTCCCACTCGTCGAAGTCGTAGCCGACGGCAGGACTGGCCGATCGCAGATAGACGGTGGAGCCGCTGCACGAGGCGACGACGCTGCCACCGCGCGAGACGAGCGTGCGGACGACCGTGCTGCTGGGAGCCTGCGTGGAGCCGGAGGGAGCAGGACTGGACCCCGGACGGTCGGTGCCACTCGGCGCCGGGTTGCTGGGCTTGTCCGACGGCCGGTCGGACGGCCGGTGGGTGGCCGAGCTCTGCGGGACCGGGGTGCTCGTCGCCAGGCGCGAGCTGACCTCACCGGCGCTGAGGACCGCCACCGAGGCCGGGGCGATCGCGGCACCCACCATCTGCACGGCCACCCACCCGCTGACGACGGCCACCGCGACGAAGACGACCCACAGCACCGTCGGGACTCCTCGACCACCGCGCACCCTCCCAGGGTGCCTCATCGGTGCACCGACCGGGACCACTGGGCCGTTACCCTCCGCATGTGGCCCAGGTGCTCGTGGTGGAGGACGACCCCTCGATCCGCAGTGCCCTCCTGCGCGCCTTGGCCGACCTCGGTCACGCCGTGAGCTCGGCTCCCGACGCGCTCAGCGGGTTGCGCGCCGCGGTGGACGAGCAGCCCGACCTGGTGGTGCTGGACCTCGGTCTCCCCGACCTCGACGGGTCCGAGGCGCTCCGGATGCTCCGCGCCGTCAGTGAGGTGCCCGTCATCGTCGCGACCGCCCGGGACGACGACCCGACGGCGGTGCGGGCCCTGAACTCCGGGGCGGACGACTTCCTGGCCAAGCCCTTCAGCGCGGCCCAGCTGGATGCCCGGATCCGCGCCGTGCTGCGGCGTACCCGCGGCGGTGCGGCTGCCCCCGAGGTCCTCGAGGTGGCGGGCCTGGCGGTGTCGGCCAGTGCCCGTACGGCGTCCCTCGACGGGGAGCCGCTCGACCTGACGCCCCGTGAGTTCGACCTCCTCCAGTACCTGATGGAGCGTCCTGGGGTGGTGGTCAGCAAGCGCGAGCTGCTCACCGAGGTCTGGCGTCAGCCTCCGTCGGGCGCCGACAAGACCGTCGACGTCCATCTCTCCTGGCTGCGCCGCAAGCTGGGTGAGTCCGCGGCCGCCCCCCGCTACCTGCACACGGTGCGCGGGGTCGGGGTCAAGCTCGCCCCCCCGGGGAGCTGACCGTGCGCCGCCGTCTGCTGCTCACCGTCACCGCGACGTCCGTGCTCATCCTGCTGGCCTTCCTCGTCCCGCTCGCCGTGCTGGTGAAGTCGGTGGCCGAGACCCGTGCCACCTCCACCGCCGTGCTGCGCGTGCAGTCCCTGGTTCCGGTGATCGGTCAGGCCCCCCCGCGGGCGGTGGGGCTGGCCGTCGACCAGATCAACGCCGACGAGGGTCCGCCGGTGACCGTGTACCTGCCGGGTGCCGGCCAGCTCGGGGCCGCCGCCCCGGTCTCGGACGCTGTGCGCCTGGCCAAGACCGGGCGCACGGTGGTGGTCGACACCGAGGCCGGACGCGAGGTCGCCGTGCCCATCCTGGGGCTGCCCGAGGGGACCGCCGTCATCCGGGTCCTGGTGGGACAGGACCAGCTGAGCGAGGGCGTGCTCAAGGCACGCCTGGCGCTGCTGGGCCTGGCCTTCGTGCTGCTCCTCCTCGCCCTGGCGGTGGCCGACGGCCTGGCCCGGTCGTTCATCGCCCCGATCGAGGAGGTCGCCCAGACCGCCGACCGGCTCGCCACGGGAGACCTCGACGCCCGTGCCGAACCGCGAGGGCCGCCGGAGACCCGGTCGGTGGCGGTGGCGCTCAACCGTCTCGGCAGCCGCATCGTCGAGCTCCTCCATGCGGAGCGCGAAGCCGTGGCCGACCTCAGCCACCGGCTGCGCACGCCGGTCACCGCGCTTCGCCTGGACGCCGAGAGCCTGCCCGCCGGACCGGAGCGGGAGCGCCTGGTCGACGACATCGGGGCCCTCACCCGCACGGTGGACGCGGTGATCACCGAGGCACGACGACCGATCCGCGAGGGCGTGGAGGCTCGGTGCGACGCCAACGCCGTCATCAGCGGCCGGATCGCCTTCTGGTCGGCTCTGGCGGAGGACGAGGAGCGGAGGGTCGACGTGACCCTCCCCGGTCACCCCGTGGTCGTCGCCTGCACGGCCACGGACCTCGCGGCCACGGTCGACGCCCTGCTCGGCAATGTCTTCGCCCACACCCCGTCCGGCTGCGCCTTCGCCATCAGTCTCGACGCAGGGGGCGCGCAGGTCGTGCTGACCGTGTCCGACGAGGGTCCGGGTTGGCGGCTCGCGCACGCGGAGACCCGCGGACGGTCAGGCGCCGGCTCCACCGGTCTCGGACTCGACATCGCCCGCCGCACCGCAGCGGCGTCCGGCGGGTCGTTGGAGCGGGAGCAGGGGCCCAAGGGTGGAGCAGTCGTGACCGTCCATCTGGGCCGCGCGCACGACGGCTGAGAGGAGTCCCCGGCCGTCCGGTGCCGCCGCTAGAACGGCAGCAAGGGGTCGAGACCCACCATGGCGAAGAGCAGTGTGAGGTACGTGATCGACCAGTGGAAGAGCCCCATCGGGCGCCACTGGTCCTCGGGCAGGCCGGAGAGCACGCGGCGTCGGAGCGCGAACATCGAGGCCAGGAACACGGCGCCGAGCGCGATGGCGACCCCGAGGTAGAGCCACGACAGCCCGGCCACCGGCCACAGCACCAACGACGCTCCCACCATGGCCAGCGAGTGGCCCACCATGCGACGGACGACGACGCGCGGCTCGGCCACCACCGGCAGCATGGGCACGCCGGCAGCGGCGTAGTCGTCGCGGAACCGCAGGGCCAGGGCCCAGAAGTGCGGCGGCGTCCACCAGAACACCACCGCGAAGAGCACCCACGCCGGGGCGGCCAGTGACCCGGTGACCGCTGCCCATCCGATCAGCACCGGCATGCAGCCGGCGATGCCGCCCCACACGATGTTGGACGCCGTCCGGCGCTTCAGGCCCATCGTGTACACGAGGACGTAGAAGGCGATGGCGAACACCGTCAGGCCCGTGGCCAGCGCGCCGACGAGCAGGGCCATCGTGACGACCGACAGCACGCCGAGCACCAGCCCGAAGACGAGCGCCGCCCGCGGGCTGACCGCATGCGTGGCCAGGGGCCGATGGCCCGTGCGGCTCATCACGCCGTCGATGTCGCGGTCCACGAAGCAGTTGAGGCTGTTTGCCGACCCGGCGGCCAACGTGCCGCCGAGCAGGGTGGCGGCCACCAGGCGCAGCGAGGGGACGCCGTCTGCAGCCAGGAACATCGTGGGCACCGTCGTGACGAGCAGCAGCTCGATGATGCGCGGCTTGGTGAGAGCGATGTAGGCCCGCACGGTGGCCCATGCAGTGGGAGCACGGGGAACGCGGACGGGGGCGCGGGTCCGCCCCGCCTCCAGGCCGTCATCGACGACGGTCACATCCACCTCGTTCACTCAGGCCGCCAGGTCCCAGATCTGCCGCTCACTGTATCCCGCTAGGCTGGCCGAGCGGGCAGCGCATCACACAAGCACCGCCCACACTTCCCCGTCGCAGCACCGCCCGATCATGCCGACGACTCGCGGCCCCGCGGCCGCAGCGAAGGACACCTGTGACCCAGCGCCCCACCCCAGCACCGACCGCTCTCACGTGGACCGACCTGGACCGTCGGGCCGTCGACACCTGCCGGGTGCTCGCCATGGACGCCGTCCAGAAGGTGGGGAACGGCCACCCCGGCACGGCGATGAGCCTGGCGCCCGCCGCATACCTGCTCTTCCAGCGGCACCTCCGTCATGACCCCCATGACCCGACGTGGAGCGGTCGCGACCGCTTCGTGCTCTCGATGGGGCACTCGAGCCTGACGCTGTACCTGCAGCTCTACCTCTCCGGGTACGGCCTGGAGCTGGCCGACCTGCAGGCGCTGCGCACCTGGGGCAGCCGCACCCCCGGACACCCCGAGTGGGGTCACACCCCCGGCGTGGAGACCACCACGGGCCCCCTCGGCCAGGGGGTTGCCAACGGGGTCGGCCTGGCCCTCGCCCAGCGCCGGGTCCGCGGTCTGCTGGACCCGGAAGCCGCACCGGGCACCAGCCCGTTCGACTGGACCGTGTGGGTGATGGCCAGCGACGGCGACATGCAGGAAGGCATCTCGGCCGAGGCTTCCTCGCTCGCAGGTACCCAGCGCCTGGGCAACCTGGTGCTCATCTGGGACGACAACCGCATCTCGATCGAGGACGACACCACCATCGCCTTCACCGAGGACGTCGCCGCCCGGTACCGGGCGTACGGCTGGGACGTCCACGAGATCGAGCTCGCTCCTGACGGCGACGTCGACGTGGCAGCGCTCGACACCGCCCTGCGCGCGGCTCGTGACCAGCACGAGGCGCCCACCTTCATCAGGCTGCGCTCGCAGATCGCCTGGCCGGCACCGCAGGCCACCAACACCGGTGGTGCCCATGGGACAGCCCTGGGTGCGGACGAGGTCGCCGCCACCAAGCGGGTGCTCGGGTTCGACCCGGACGAGTCGTTCGCGGTCGACGACGAGGTGCTCGCACACGCGCGCTCCGTGGCCGACCGCGGGAAGCAGCTGCACCACCAGTGGCAGGAGCGCGCGGCCGCGTGGTCGGCCGCCAACCCCGAGCGGGTGGCCCTGCAGGAGCGACTGGCCAAGGGGCAGCTGCCCGACGGCTGGCGTCTGCACCTGCCGACCTTCGACGAGGGAACCGCCGTCGCGACGCGCTCCGCCTCCGGCAAGACGCTGGCCGCGCTCGCCGACGTCCTGCCCGAGCTGTGGGGCGGGTCGGCGGACCTCGCGGGCTCCAACAACACCAGCATGCCCGGGCAGCCGTCCGCGCTTCCGCTCGACCGACAGTCGGCCAAGTGGGCAGGGGACCCCTACGGCCGCACCCTCCACTTCGGGGTCCGCGAGCACGCGATGGGCGGCATCGCCAACGGCATCGCGCTCGAGGGCCACACCCGCCCGTACGTCGGTACGTTCCTCGTCTTCAGCGACTACATGCGGCCCTCGGTGCGGATGGCCGCGATCATGGGACTTCCCACGATCTACGTCTGGACGCACGACTCCATCGGGGTGGGCGAGGACGGGCCGACGCACCAGCCGATCGAGCACCTCGCGGCCCTGCGGGCCATCCCGAACCTGTCGGTGGTCCGCCCGGCCGACGGCAACGAGACCGTCGCGGCGTGGGCTGCGGCCCTCGAGCACGGAACCGGCCCGGTGGCCCTCGCGCTCACCCGTCAGAACGTCCCGGTGCTGCCCGGCACGGCGTCCGCACGTGAGGCGGTCGCCCGCGGTGGGTATGTGCTGGTGGACAGCGACGGCGAGCCCGACGTCGTCCTGATCGCGACCGGATCGGAGGTGCAGCTCGCCGTGTCCGCAGCCCAGGCACTGGCCACCGAGTCCGTGGCGGCGCGGGTCGTCTCGATGCCGTGCCTGGAGTGGTTCGCACAGCAACCCGTCGAGTACCGCGACACCGTCCTTCCCCCGACGGTGAGGGCACGGGTCGCCGTCGAGGCCGGTTCGCCGTTGTCGTGGTGGCGCTGGGTCGGCGACGCCGGGCGAGTCGTCGGTCTGGACCACTTCGGCGCCTCCGCCGACCAGGCCACGCTCTTCCGGGAGTTCGGCCTGACGGGCGAGGCGGTGGCCGAGGCAGCTCGGATCAGCCTGGCCACCGTGCGGGATGCGTCGTGAACGCCGTCCGCGACCTCGCACGCCACGGCGTCTCGGTCTGGCTCGACGACCTCGGCCGCGACCGGATCGACTCGGGCGAGCTGCGGCACCTCATCGACGACGTCGGCATCCGGGGCGTCACCACCAACCCCTCGATCTTCGCCGCTGCCGTCCGTCAGGGGAGCACCTATGCCGACCGACTGGCGTCGCTCGGTCCGGTCTCACCTGACGAGGCTCTCCGACAGCTGATGGTCGACGACGTGCGTGACGCGTGCGACGCCTTCACTGGCGTGTTCGAGGAGTCGTCCGGCCTCGACGGTCGGGTCTCCCTCGAGGTCGACCCGCGGCTCGCCTTCGACACCGAGGGAACCGTGGCCGCGGCCCGGCGGGCGTGGTCGGACGTCGACCGTCCCAACCTGATGGTCAAGATCCCGGCGACCAAGGAAGGGCTGCCCGCCATCACCGCGGCCCTGGGAGCAGGGATCAGCGTCAACGTGACCCTCATCTTCAGCGTCGAGCGGTACGCGGAGGTGCAGCAGGCGTGGCTGGCCGGACTCGAGGCCGCCGACATCGCCGGGCACGACCTGCGCCGGCTGGCCTCGGTCGCCTCCTTCTTCGTCAGCCGCCTCGACACCGCCGTCGACGGACGGCTCGACCGGCTGGTGGCCTCCGGGGACATCGCCGACGAGACGCACCGCCGCCTTCGCGGCCGAGCGGCGGTCGCCAACGCTCGCGTCGCCTACCGCTCGTTCACCGGGCTGATGGCCGGTTCGCGGTGGCAGAGCCTCGCCGAGCGCGGCAGCCTGCCCCAGCGGCCGCTCTGGGCGTCCACGAGCACCAAGGACCCGACGTTCCCGCCCACTCGCTACGTCGACGAGCTGGTGGCCCCCTCCACGGTCAACACCATGCCCGCCGCCACGCTGTCCGCGATCCAGCAGGAGCCGGCCCAGCAGAGGACGACAGAGCGGCCACCGGCCATCGGCCTCGCGCCCGCGGACGCGGATGCGGACGACCAGCTCTTCGACGACCTGCGCGCGGTGGGGATCGAGTACGACGACGTGGTGGGCGAGCTCGAGCAGGCGGGGGTGGCGTCCTTCAGCGACGCCTGGGATGAGCTGCTGACGCTGGTCGCGACCGCGCAGGCAGCAGTCTGAGCCCCCGGACCCTGGTGCCGGGCTAGACCTCGCCGCGCAGCTTGGCGAGCGCCTCGGCGAGGATCGCCTCGCCGTCGGCGTCGGAGCGTCGCTCCTTCACGTAGGCCAGGTGCGTCTTGTACGGCTCGTTCTTGGGCGCCGACGGCGGCGTCTCCCGGTCGCGGCCGGCGGGGAGCCCGCACCGCGGGCAGTCCCAGGTCTCGGGGATCTCGGCCTCGTCGGCGAAGCTCGGACGGGACTCGTGGCTGTTGGCACACCAGTAGCTGATGCGCCGTCGCGGAGCCGGCTCTCCCCGCTCGGCCTCTCCCATCGGGCCTGCGCCCACCCGACTGCCACGAATGGCACTGCCACCGGCCATCAGTTCCTCGCCTTCACGTCAAGTCGTCGTCCTCGCACTGCCGAACCCCCGCGTACCCTCGCGAACCTTACTGTGCCACTACTGGGCCAGCAGCAGTCCGAGACCCACGATGCACGCGAACCAGATCATGCCTGTGGCGATGGTCATGCGGTCGAGGTTGCGCTCGACCACGTTCGAGCCCCCCACCGAGGAGGTGAAGCCGCCACCGAACATGTCCGAGAGACCGCCGCCCTTGCCCTTGTGGAGCAGGACGAGCGCGATCAGGATCAGGCTGGTGATGTTCACGACGACCAGCAGGCCGATCTCGATGGCAGACACTTCGGTGACTCCTCGCAGTGGGATCCCCTGTCCGGGGTCTCCCCAGGATAGGCGGAGACCCTGGTCAGCGGGCCGCCCCACCCCGAAATCCCCTCCGCGCGCCCCCGCGGGGGTGGGTGGGTGGGTCAGGCGTCGGCCCCGACGCGGTAGCGGGCGATGGCCACGAACTGCTCGGCGACCAGGCTCGCACCGCCGACCAGAGCACCGTCGACATCCGGCTGCGCCATGATGCCGGGCGCGTTGTCCCCCTTCACCGATCCGCCGTAGAGGATCCGCAGGGCGTCGGCGATGCCGTCGCCGTGATCGTCGGCCACCAGTGACCGGATCGCGTGGCACACCTCCTGGGCGTCGTCGGGGGTCGCCACCTCACCGGTGCCGATCGCCCACACCGGTTCGTACGCCACCACGACCGAGGAGAGGTCGAGGTCGGCCAGCGACCCGCGCACCTGCTCGAGCACATGCGCGACGTGGCTTCCCGCCTGCCGGACCTCGAGGTTCTCGCCCACGCACACGATGGGGGTCATGCCGTGCCGCTGGGTGGCCTTGGCCTTCGCCGCCACCGTGGAGTCGTCCTCGCCGTGGTACTGACGGCGCTCAGAGTGACCGACCACGACGTAGCCGCACCCCAGCTTGGCCAGCATGGACGCCGAGATCTCGCCGGTGAACGCCCCCGACTCGTGGACCGAGACGTCCTGTGCCCCGAAGCCGATCGCCAGGTGGTCGGCGTCGATCAGCGTCTGGACCGACCGGATGTCGGTGAACGGAGGCAGCACCACCACCTCGACCGCCTCGAGGTCGGCCTCTCCCAACCGGAACGCGAGGTCCTGCACCAGGTGCATGGCCTCGAAGTGGTTGAGGTTCATCTTCCAGTTGCCGGCCATCAGGGGCTTGCGGCCTGCCATCAGCGGACTCCGTCCTTCGGGGGTGTCTCCGCGGTGTCGAGCACCGCGATGCCGGGGAGCTCGCGTCCCTCGAGGTACTCGAGGGACGCCCCGCCTCCGGTAGAGATGTGGCCGAAGGCGGACTCGTCGAAGCCGAGGGTCCGCACCGCGGCGGCCGAGTCGCCACCACCGACGACGGTGAACCCGGGGCAGTCGACCAACGCCTGGGCGAGCGCCCGGGTGCCCGCCGCGAACGCCGGGAACTCGAAAACGCCCATCGGACCGTTCCAGAACACCGTGCGGGCGTCGGCAAGCTCGGCGGCGAACGCCTCCCGAGAGCGCGGACCGATGTCCAGACCCATGGTCCCCGCCGGAATCGCTGCGGCGTCGACCACGTCCGCAGCGGCGTCCGCGGCGAAGCGGTCGGCCACGACGATGTCGCTGGGCAGCACGATCCGGACGCCACGGCGCTCGGCGTCCGCAAGCAGCCCGCGGACGGTGTCGACCTGGTCGGCCTCGAGCAGCGAGTCGCCGGTGGGATGCCCCTGGGCGGCGAGGAACGTGAAGACCATGCCCCCGCCGATGAGCATCCGGTCGACCCGTTCCAGCAGGTGTTCGATCACGCCGAGCTTGTCGCTCACCTTCGAGCCCCCCAGCACCACGACATAGGGGCGCTCCGGTGACATCAGCCGGGTGAGCACCTGCATCTCGCCGGCGACCAGGCCACCCGCGAGCGCCGGACGCCGTTGGGCGATGTCGTAGACGCTCGCCTGCTTGCGGTGCACGACCCCGAAGCCGTCGCTGACGAACAGGTCGCACAGCCGGGCGTACTGCTCGGCCAGCTCCGCCCGCTCGGCGTCCACCTTGCTGGTCTCGCGTGCGTCGAACCGGACGTTCTCCAGGAGCGCGATCTCGCCGTCGTCCAGCGCGTCGACCGCGTGCTCTGCCCGCTCCCCCGAGGACGCATCGACGAACCGCACCGCGCGGCCCAGCAGCTCCCCGAGCCGTTCGGCGACGGGCGCCAACGACAGCTCCGGGACCACCTGGCCCTTCGGACGGCCGAGATGTGCCACCACCACGACTCGGGCACCGGCGTCGACGAGTCGCTGCAGGGTGGGCAGACTCGCGCGGATCCGTCCGTCGTCGGTGATGGCGCCGTCGGCCATGGGGACGTTGAGGTCGGAGCGGACGAGGACGCGGCGACCTGAGACGGCACCCTCCGAGGACAAGAACGCGTCGAGAGAGCGCATGGGGCCGAGAACCTCTACAGGCTCTTGCCGACGTACCCGACCAGGTCGACCAGACGGTTGGAGTAGCCCCACTCGTTGTCGTACCAGCCCACGACCTTCGCCATCGTGCCCGAGGCGTTGGTCAGCGGGGCGTCGATGATGCAGGACGCCGGGTCGGTGACGATGTCGGACGAGACGATGGGGTCCTCGGTGTAGCTGAGGATGCCCTTGAGCGGACCTTCGGCGGCCGCCTTCATCGCCGCGTTGATCTCCTCCTTGGAGACCTCGCGGCTCAGGGTCACGGTCAGGTCGGTGGCCGAGCCGGTGGGCAGCGGCACCCGCATCGAGTACCCGTCCAGTCGGCCCTTGAGGTCCGGCAGCACCAGGCCGATCGCCTTGGCCGCACCGGTGGACGTCGGGATCATGTTGATCGCGGCGGCGCGGGCACGACGCAGGTCGCTGTGCGGGAAGTCGAGGATCCGCTGGTCGTTGGTGTACGCATGGATCGTCGTCATCAGACCGCGCTCGATGCCGAAGGAGTCACGCAGCACCATCGCCATCGGAGCCAGACAGTTCGTGGTGCACGACGCATTCGAGATGATGTGGTGGTTCTCGGGGTCGTACTGGTCGCTGTTGACGCCCATGACCACCGTGACGTCCTCGCCCTTCGCCGGAGCGGAGATGATCACCTTCTTGGCGCCGGCCGCCCGGTGCGCAGACGCCTTGCCGGCATCGGTGAAGTGACCGGTCGACTCGATCACGATGTCCGCGCCGAGGTCGCCCCACGGCAGCTGCGCGGGGTCGGTCTGCTTGGAGACCGGGATGCGACGGCCGTCGATCACGATCGCGTCGTCCTCGGCGCTCACCTCACCGGGGAACCGCCCCAGGGTCGAGTCGTACTTGGTGAGGTGGGCCAGGGTCTTGGTGTCGGTGAGGTCGTTGACCCCGACGATCTCGACGTCGGCACCCTGCGCGACGAGGGCCCGGTAGAAGTTGCGACCGATGCGGCCAAACCCGTTGATTCCGACCCGGATGCTCACGTGATCTCCTTGTGGGGCACATGTGTGGCGGCAGCCTGGGGCTGCGGTGGATGGCCCGAGCCTATCCAGCCGTGCCACGCCCGGGGATGACACCCCGGAAGGACGCAGGTGTCGCCGCGACTGCTGCTACAGCCGGAGCATGTCGGCGGTGACGTTCGCCTCGGTGCCCTCGATGCCCTGCTCCGCGGCTCGTTTGTCCGCCATCGCCAGCAGCCGGCGGATCCGGCCGGCGATGGCGTCCTTGGTCAGCGGTGGGTCGGCCAGCGCCCCGAGCTCCTCCAGGCTGGCCTGCTTGTGGTCGAGGCGAAGGCGCCCCGCGACGGCCAGGTGCTCGGGGACCTCGTCGCCCAGGATCTCCAGGGCCCGCTCCACCCGTGCCCCCGCCGCGACGGCCGCGCGGGCCGAGCGGCGCAGGTTGGCGTCGTCGAAGTTGGCCAGCCGGTTGGCGGTCGCCCGCACCTCGCGGCGCATCCTGCGGTCCTCCCAGGCGAGCACGCTGTCGTGGGCCCCGAGCCGGGTGAGCATGGCGCTGATGGCGTCCCCGTCACGGATCACCACGCGGTCGACCCCACGGACCTCGCGAGCCTTGGCCGCGATGCCCAGACGTCGGGCGGCTCCCACCAGGGCCAGAGCCGCCTCCGGCCCGGGACAGGTGATCTCCAGGGCGGACGAACGTCCCGGCTCGGTGAGCGACCCGTGCGCCAGGAAGGCTCCCCGCCAGGCCGACTCGGCGTCGCACAGGGCACCGGAGACCACGGGCGGCGGAAGTCCGCGCACGGGGCGACCCCTCCCGTCGACCAGGCCGGTCTGCCGGGCCAGGGAGTCGCCGTCGCGCACCACCCGCACCACATAGCGGGTGCCCTTGCGCAGGCCTCCGGCGGCGAGGACGGCCAGCTCACTGGAGTGGCCGTAGATCTCCGCGATGTCCTTGCGCAGCCGCCGTGCCGCGACTCCGGTGTCGAGCTCGGCCTCGAGCACGATGTGGCCGCTGACGAGGTGGAGACCCCCCGCGAAGCGCAGGAGAGCTGACACCTCCGCCTTGCGGCAGCAGGGCTTGGTGATGGTGAGCCGGGCGAGCTCGTCCTTCACCTGGGCGGTCATGGCCATGCGCGGCATCCTCTCACTCCGGCGTGGTCCGTGGCGTCTGCGGGGCGGACAGGACCGAGGTCAGGGCCTCGGCGAGCAGCTGGGGGTCGTGGTGGGGCAGCGGGCCGGTCCCCCGCAGCGGAGCGCACACGACCTCGGCCCCGAGCGCGTGAGCGGCGGCCTCCAGGGAGCTGACGTCGGCAACGCTCCCCTCGTCGGCCACGACGACGTCGATCCGCAGCTCGGGAGCCTGCCGGGCCAGCACCTCCAGGTAGGCGTGCGGCGCGAAGCCACTCGTCTCCCCCGGCTGCGGCTCGAGGTTCAGCACCACCACCCGGCGCGCCGGCGTACGGTGCAGCGCCGCTGACAGTGCGGGCACGAGCAGGTGCGGGATCACGCTGGTGAACCAGGACCCCGGGCCCAGGACCACCCAGTCCGCCGCGTCCACCGCGGCGACGGCCTCCGGACAGGCGGGTGGGGCTTCCGGCGCCAGGGTGACATCGAGGATGCGACCGGTGGTCGTCGCGACAGCGACCTGACCGTGCACGGTGCGGGTGCTGCCGTCCCGGTCGGACACCGTGGCGGAGATGTCGAGGGGGACGGTGGCCATGGGCAGCACCCGCCCCGACGCCTTCAGCAGCCGGCCCACCCAGTCCAGACCGTTCACCGGGTCGTCGGCCGCCGAGCTCCCACAGCGCCACGATCAGCAGGTTGCCGACGCTGTGCCCGGCCAGCTCGCCCGGTCCGGAGAAGCGGTGCTGCACCACCCGGCTCCAGGTCCGGCCCCAGTCGTCGTCCTCGCAGAGGGCCGCCAGAGCCATCCGCAGGTCCCCCGGCGGCAGGACGCCCAGGTCGCGCCGCAGCCGGCCGCTGGAGCCACCGTCGTCCGCCACCGTGACGACAGCGGTCAGGTTCGACGTCACCCGGCGCAGCGCGGTCAGGGACGCGGCGAGCCCATGGCCGCCCCCGAGGGCGACGACGGCGGGCGCGGTCTCACTCACGACCGAGGTCCCGGTGGGCAACCTTGATCGACATGTCGTCCCCGGCGATCCGGCGCGCCAGCTCCTCCGAGAGCGCGACGCTGCGGTGCTTGCCACCCGTGCACCCGAGGGCGATCGTCGCGTAGCGCTTGTTCTCGGCGCGGTAGCCGTCGAGCACCACGCGGAGTGTCGCCGCGAGCGACGTCCAGGAACGGCTCGGCGCTCGGCTGGCGGAGCACGAACTGCGCGACGGACTCGTCCTGGCCCGGTGAGCGGGCGCAGCTCGGGGTCCCAGTGCGGGTTGGGAAGGAACCGGCAGTCGACCACGAAGTCGGCGTCCACCGGAAGGCCGTACTTGAAGCCGAACGACATGACGGTCACCTGCACCGGACGTGCCGCTCCGTGACCCAGCGCCGTCTCGATGCGGCTCCGCAGCTGGTGCACGTTGAGCTGAGAGGTGTCGATCAGCAGGTCCGCCGACTCCCGGAGGTCACCGAGCAGCGTCCGTTCGGCCGCGATGCCGTCGACCAGGCGTCCGTCACCCTGCAGCGGATGGGGCCGACGAGACGCCTCGAATCGCCGGACGATGGCGTCGTCATCGGCCTCGAGGAAGAGCACGCGTGGGCGGATGCCGAACCTGCTGCACGGCCGCGAGCGCTTCCTTCAGGTCGCCGAAGTACTCACCCCCGCGAACGTCGACGACGGCGGCGATCCGGAGGTCGGCGGGGCGGTCCTCGCGTCCCTGGCGCGCCAGCTCGACCATGCGCGGCAGCAACGACGGAGGCATGTTGTCGACCACGAACCAGCCGAGGTCCTCCAGCGCGTTGGCGGCGGTGCTGCGGCCGGCACCGGACATGCCCGTGACGACCAGCACCTCGCCGTGGGGGTCGTCCTTCGCGGGGGTCACGGGGACATCCTCTCCCACCGTCACTCAGCGACGATCTCGCCGGTCGCGGTGTCCACCCGCTCCGCCGGCGCCGCGTCCTGCAGGTGGGCGGAGATGGTCTGGGCGAGCGCCGGTCCGATGCCGGGCACCTGCTGGAGCGCACCGGCGTCAGCCGCACGGATCTTGCGGACCGAGCCGAAGTGCCGCAGCAGGGCACGCTTGCGGCCTGCTCCGAGGCCGGGGATCTCGTCGAGCACGCTGGCGGTGGTACGCCTGCCGCGCTTCTGCCGCTGGTAGGCGAGGGCGAACCGGTGCGCCTCGTCGCGCACGCGCTGCAGCAGGAAGAGCCCCTGGGACCCCCGAGGCAGGATCACCGGGCTGTCGTCGCCGGCGATCCAGACCTCCTCGAGCCGTTTGGCGAGACCCACGACGAGGACATCGGTGATCCCGAGCTCGGTCACGGCGTCGGCTGCGGCAGCGGCCTGCACCGGGCCGCCGTCGACGACGACCAGCTGCGGCCGGTAGGCGAAGCGCCTGGGACGGGTGCCCTCCTCCGAACCATCCGGCTGCTCCCCGCCGTCCGGCGCAGCGTCGGACTCGAGCAGCCGCCGGAAGCGCCGTCCGACGACCTCGGCCATCGCCGCCGGGTCGTCGCCGCCGTCACTGCGTACCGCGAACCGCCGGTAGTCGCTCGTGCGGGGAAGACCGTCCTCGAAGACGACCATCGACGCCACGGGATCGGTGCCGGACAGGTGGGAGATGTCGAAGCACTCGATGCGCAGCGGCGCCTCGGCCATGCCGAGGGCCTCCTGCAGCTCTTCGAGGGCGACAGCGCGAGCCGTGAGGTCGCCGGAACGACGGACCTTGTGCAGGGCGAGCGCGTGCGACGCGTTCTGCGCGACGGTCTCCATCAACCGTCGCTTGTCGCCCCTGACCGGCCGTCGCACGTCGACGGCGGAGCCCCGTCGATCCGAGAGCCAGGTGCTGAGGGCCTCGCGGCTCGGTGGCGTCACCCCTACCAGCACCTCGCGTGGCACGTCGTCGGGGACGATCTCGCCGTAGAAGTACGTGAGGAACTGCTCCATCACCTCACCACCGGTGATGTCGTCGATCTTCTCCGAGACGATGCCGCGCTGCCCGCGCACTCGCCCCCCTCGGACGTGGAACACATGGAAGGCCGCCTCGAGCTCATCCTCGACGATCGCGATGACGTCGGCATCGGTGTCATCGGGCAGCACGATGGCATTCCGCTCCAGTGCGCGCTCGAGGGCCCTGATGTCGTCACGCATCCTTGCCGCACGTTCGTACTGCTGGGCATCGGACGCCTCGCGCATCTCCCGCTCACGCTGCTTGATGAAGCGAGCGGCGTCTCCGGCGAGGAAGGCGCAGAGATCGTCGACGAGCGCGCGGTGCTCGTCGGGTGAGATCCGTCCGACACACGGGGCGGTGCACTTGTCGATGTACCCGAGCAGGCAGGGACGCCCCATCTGTCCGGCACGGCGGAAGACGCCCGCGCTGCACGACCGGATCGGAAACACCCGCAGCAGCTGGTCCAGCGTCTCGCGGATCGCCCAGGCGTGGGAGTACGGCCCGAAGTAGCGAACTCCCTTGCGCTTGGCGCCGCGCATCACCAGGGCACGAGGGAACTCCTCACCGACACTCACCGCCAGGAACGGGTAGGACTTGTCATCCCGGTACTTGATGTTGAAGCGAGGATCGAACTCCTTGATCCAGGCGTACTCCAGCTGCAGGGCGTCGACCTCGGTCGCCACCACGGTCCACTCGACGGACGCCGCGGCCCACACCATCGACCGGGTGCGCGGATGCAGCGCCTCCGGATCCTGGAAGTACTGCGCGAGCCGGCTGCGCAGGCTCTTGGCCTTGCCCACGTAGACGACGCGCGACTCCGCGTCGAGGAACCGGTAGACGCCGGGCCGGTCGGGAACGCTGCCGGGGGCTGGTCGGTAGAGGGCGGGGTCCACGGGTCAGGCGCGGACCACGTTCTTGCCGTCGACGGTGATGGCGACCTCCGGCAGCGGGCTGGGGGCTGGCCCTGCCGTCACCGAGCCATCCTCGACGGAGAACTGCGATCCGTGACAGGGGCAGACGATGACACCGCCGGCGACATCCCCAACCGTGCAGCCCTGGTGCGTGCAGATGGCCGAGAACGCCTTGAAGTCGCCGGCCGTGGGCTGCGTCACCACGACCTCGGCGTCGGACAGGATCACGCCGCCACCTTCGGGAACCTCCGCGGTGGCCACCAGCACGTCGGCGCCGCCACCACCGCTGCCCCCCGGCTCGGTCGACGGTTCCGAGGTCGGTGCCGGCGCGGGCGAAGGGCTGCCGTCACCGGTCGTGTCGTCGCCGCAGGCGGCGAGCAGTGCTCCCCCGGCCACTGCTGCCCCGCCCGCAGCCACACCGCGGAGCATCGTGCGGCGCGGTACCAGTCCGGACAGTCGCTCGTCGCTGCGCTGGTCCATGGGGAGTCCTCTCGGCCGGGGGTCGCGTTCCGAGCCTACGTCCGTCCGCCGACCACTGCGTCCTCCGGCCGGGCCCAAGGCCTCTGGGGCCGGATCACGCAGTGTCACAGGCTTGTCCCGGCGGAAGGAGCACGTCATGCAGACCCTGCCCGAGACTTCGCGCGACGCCTCGCGGGATGGCCGTTCGGTCACCCGCGCCTGGATCTCCCTCGCCCTCGTCCCGCTCTTCCTCATCCTGGCCATGGCGGTCGGCGAGAGCCTCTACGCCCTCTTCGGCTACCAGCCCGAGAACGCCGACGCGCCGTTCTGGGTGAATCTGGCCGCGAGCGTGCCCGCCCTGCTCGTCATGCTCGTACCCAGCGTCACCGCCGGGTTCTACGGCTGGCGGGCCTACCGGGTGGGTGACCGTCGCGCTGTCGTCCCGGCTGTGCTCGCCCTCCTGATCGGCCTGTGGTTCACCGTGCTCACCGTCATCGGGCTGGTGGCCGGACCGGTCTGACAGACGGGGGACGTCTGGCACAGTGGCGCCGTGGTGACCGGTGTCTGAGGCCCTGCTGGTCGGTGCCGCCGCGGCCGGCACCCTGTTGATCGGCGCGCTGATCGCCCTGGTCGCCCGACCGAGTGTCCGCACCGGAGCGGTCGTCATGGCGCTCGGCGCGGGTGTGCTCATCGGGTCGGTGGCCTACGAGCTCGTGGACGACGCTGTGGCCTCCATCCCGCTCTGGCAGGTCTCGCTGGCGATGTTCCTCGGCTCGGGCGTCTTCCTGGTGGGTGCCCGTCTGATCGAGCGGGCGGGCGGAGGGCGCCGCAAGCACCCGGGCGGCCCCGAGGACGAGTCGCGTGGCCTGGCCATCGTCCTCGGCTCCGTGCTGGACGGCATCCCGGAGTCGTTCGTCCTCGGGCTCACCGTGCTGCAGGGGGGCGTGAGCATCCCGCTGCTGGCGGGGGTCGCCCTCTCGAACCTGCCCGAGGGGATGGCGTCGACCTCGGGTCTGCGGGCGTCCGGATGGCCGGCGGGCCGGATCATCGGCATGTGGAGCGCCGTGATGGTGGTATCGGCCGTCGCCTCCGGTCTGGGCTACCTTCTGCTCGAGACCGACGGCGGCGGGCTCCCCGAGGCGTTCGCCGCCGGTGCCCTGCTCACCATGGTGGCCGACACGATGCTCCCGGACTCGTACGCCGTCGAACGCACCTGGACGGGTGGTTTCGTGGTGGCCGGCTTCGCCCTCGCAGTGGCCCTCGGCGTGCTCTGAGCGGCGCTCGCCCGGGTCAGCGCCGGGAGCGCCTCCGTGTCTTCGGTGCAGGGGTGACCAGCTGCCCGAGGAACTCTCCGGTGTAGCTGCCGGCGGTGGCGGCGACCACCTCGGGTGTCCCCTCGGCGACGATCGTGCCGCCGCCGGAGCCGCCCTCGGGCCCGAGGTCGATGACCCAGTCTGCGGTCTTGATGACGTCGAGGTTGTGCTCGATGACGATCACACTGTTGCCGGCATCCACCAGTCGGCCAAGCACACCGAGCAGCTTGCTGATGTCCTCGAAGTGCAGCCCCGTCGTCGGCTCGTCGAGCACGTACACGGTGCGGCCCGTCGAACGCTTCTGCAGCTCGGCCGCGAGCTTGACGCGCTGCGCCTCCCCGCCGGACAGGGTCGGGGCCGGCTGCCCGAGCCGCACGTACCCGAGCCCTACGTCGGTGAGCGTCTGCAGGTGACGGGCGATTGCGGGGATGGCCTCGAAGAAGTCCAGCGCCTCCTCGATCGGCATGTCGAGGACCTCGGCGATCGTCTTGCCCTTGAAGTGCACCTCGAGCGTCTCGCGGTTGTACCGGGCTCCGTGGCACACCTCGCACGGCACGTAGACGTCCGGCAGGAAGTTCATCTCGATCTTGATCGTGCCGTCGCCGGTGCAGGCCTCACAGCGGCCGCCCTTGACGTTGAACGAGAAGCGGCCGGGCTGGTAGCCGCGCACCTTGGACTCGGGGCTGTTGGCGAAGAGCTTGCGCACGTGGTCGAAGACGCCGGTGTACGTGGCGGGGTTCGAGCGTGGCGTCCGACCGATCGGGCTCTGGTCGACGTGCACCACCTTGTCGATGTGCTCGAGGCCGGTGACCTTGGTGTGCCGGCCAGGAACGGTGCGGGCCGAGTAGACGTGACGCGCCAGCGAGGCGTAGAGGATGTCGTTGACCAGCGTGGACTTGCCGGAGCCGCTCACGCCGGTGACCGCGGTCAGGACACCGAGCGGGAACGCGACCGTGACGTCGCGGAGATTGTGCTCGCGAGCGCCGTGCACGACGATCTCGCGCCCGGGCGTCCGCGGCCGCCGCACGGCCGGCGTCTCGATCTCGAGGCGACCCGACAGGTACGCACCCGTCATGGAGTCGACGCTGTCGAGCAGCTCGTGCACCGGGCCGGACACCACCACCTGTCCGCCGTGCTCACCGGCTCCGGGACCGATGTCGACCACCCAGTCGGCGGCGCGGATGGTGTCCTCGTCGTGCTCGACGACGATCAGGGTGTTGCCGAGGTCGCGCAGCCGGACCAGGGTCTCGATCAGCCGGCGGTTGTCACGCTGGTGCAGACCGATGCTCGGCTCGTCGAGCACGTACAGGACCCCGACCAGGCCGGACCCGATCTGGGTGGCCAGCCGGATCCGCTGTGCCTCACCACCGGCCAGCGTTCCGGCTGCGCGGTCGAGCGTCAGGTAGTGCAGACCGACGTCGATCAGGAACCGCAGACGCTCGTTGACCTCCTTGAGCACCCGGGCCGCGATCTGCTCCTCGCGGGCCGAGAGCTCGAGCGAGCGCAGGAACTCGGCGGCGTCCCCGATCGGGAGTGACGCGACGTCGGCGATGGACCGCCCGCCGATCGTGACGGCGAGCGCGATGGGCTTGAGCCGCGAGCCCTCGCACGCCGGACACGGGACCTGGCGCATGTACCCCTCGAACCGCTCACGCGAGGTGTCGGTCTCGGCCTCGGCGTGCCGGCGCTTCACGTACGGGATCACGCCCTCGAAGCTGGCGTAGTACGAGCGCTGACGTCCGTAGCGGTTCTTGTAGCGCACGTGCACCTGCTCGTCGACGCCGTGCAGCACCGCTCTTCGCACCTTGACCGGCAGCTTGCCGAAGGGGACGTCGATGTCGAAGCCCATCTCGTCGGCGAGCGACTCGAGCAGCCGACTGAAGTACTGGCTGGTGTGCGCGCCGTTCCACGGCGCGATGGCGCCGTCGGCGAGCGAGCGCCTGGGGTCGGGGACGACGAGCTCGTCGTCCACCTCCATCTGGGTGCCGAGGCCGTGACAGTCCGGGCACGCACCGTACGGCGAGTTGAACGAGAACGACCGCGGCTCGAGCTCGTCGAACGAGAGCCCGTCGCGGGTGCAGGCAAGGTGCTCGGAGAAGGTGCGCTCACGCTCCGGGGCGTCGTCGGGGAGATCGACGAAGTCGAGCACGACGAGACCTCCGGCGAGCCCCAGGGCGGTCTCGACCGAGTCGGTGAGGCGCTGACGGGCCGAGGGCTTGACCGCCAGCCGGTCGACGACCACCTCGATGGTGTGCTTCTTCTGCTTGTTGAGCTTCGGGACCTCGCCGAGCGCGTGCACCTCGCCGTTGACCCGGGCGCGGGCGTACCCCTGTGCCTGCAGCTGCCGGAACAGGTCGAGGTACTCGCCCTTGCGGCCACGCACCACGGGCGCCAGCACCTGGAACCGAGAGCCCTCGTCGAGCGCCAGCACCTGGTCGACGATCTGCTGAGGGGTCTGCCGGGCGATCGGGTCGCCACAGACCGGGCAGTGCGGGTGTCCGATCCGCGCGTAGAGCAGGCGGAGGTAGTCGTACACCTCGGTGATCGTCCCGACGGTCGACCGAGGGTTGCGTGAGGTGGACTTCTGGTCGATCGAGACCGCCGGGGACAGCCCCTCGATGAAGTCGACGTCGGGCTTGTCCATCTGGCCGAGGAACTGCCGGGCATACGCGGACAGGCTCTCGACGTAGCGACGCTGGCCCTCGGCAAAGATCGTGTCGAACGCGAGGCTGGACTTGCCCGAGCCGGAGAGACCGGTGAACACGATCAGGGCGTCCCGCGGCAGGTCGAGGGAGACGTCCTTGAGGTTGTGCTCACGCGCTCCGCGCACGATCAGCCGGTCAGCCATCGGTCCAGCCTAACCACGGGCTCCGACAGGTTCTTCCCGAAGCCGGTTCCCGCTGGAGTAGCGTCGGACCGTGACCGCCCCGTCCTCACTGCGCTGCCCCGCACCCACCTGGTCGAGCTGGCCGCGTCCGAGGCCGCCCTCAGCGCCGACCTCGGCGGACGGGACCAGGCCTGGGCTGCCGCACCGTCCGCGCTGCCGGGTGGACGCGCAGCCACGTGGTGGGCCACCTGGCGGGGAACGCGCTCGGTCTGCTCAACCTCGTCCGGTGGGCGGAGTCCGGGGTCCAGACCCCGATGTACGGGTCCCCGGAGGAGCGCTCCGCCGAGATCGACCGGCGCGCCGCGCTGCCCTGGTCCGAGCTGGTCGCGGAGGCGCGCCTCACCGCAGAGCAGCTGGGCCTCGCCCTGGACCGGCTCCGGGAGCCTCTGGGCGCCCGCACCCTGCGGCTGGGATCGGGCGCGGAGATCGGCGCGTGGGAGCTCGCCGCCGTCCGGATCCGTGAGATCGAGGTCCACCGCGTCGACCTCGGAGCCGAGTACCGACCGGTCGACTGGTCGCCTGCCTTCACCGTCCGCACCCTCGACCAGGTCACCCCCTTCTTCCGCAGTCGACGCGAGGTGCCCGCCCACACCCTTCGGTGCACCGACACCGGAAGGTGCTGGCAGGTCGGTCGATCCGGGCCGGACGTCGTCGGCACCGAGGCCGACCTGCTCGCCTGGCTGCTGGGACGGGCCCATCCAGGGGTCCACACCACCGACGGAACCCCCCTGCCCGCAGCTCCCGCATGGGTCTGACGAAGGAGAACGCGTGGGCTACACCGGTGACGTCGTCGTGGGGGGTCCGGCCCACGTCCGGGAGCTGCCCGCCCTGGTGCTGAGCAAGGTCGCGGTGGGTCCGTACGACAACAACTGCTACCTGCTTCGCTGTCGCCGCACCGGGGCACAGCTGCTCGTCGACGCAGCTGACGAGCCCGAGGTGCTCAGCGTGCTCGTGGGCGAGGACGGGCTCGAGTCGATCGTCACCACGCACCGTCACGGCGACCACTGGCAGGCGCTCCCGGCGATGGTCGAGCGGACCAGGGCCACGACGGTGGCGCATCCACTGGACGCCCCCGAGCTGCCCGTCGACATCGACCTGCTCGTCGAGCACGGGGACACCATCCGCGTCGGTGACGTCATGCTGGAGGTCATCCACCTGCGTGGACACACACCGGGTGGCATCGCACTGCTCTACGACGACCCTGCGGGACCGCCTCACCTGATCACCGGTGACAGCCTGTTCCCGGGCGGCGTGGGCAAGACCACCGACGAGACGTTTCCCCAGCTGTTCGAGGACGTCGTCACCCGTCTCTTCGACCGCCTCCCGGACGAGACCTGGGTCTACCCGGGCCACGGTCGCGACACGACCCTGGGCGCCGAGCGCCCCCACCTCGCCGAGTGGCGCGCCCGCGGATGGTGACCGGCACGCCGGTGGCGTGCGCCGTCACCACCAGGTGGACAGGTCTCGGTCGAGCCATTCGGCGAGCGCGCGGTTCTCGTCGCGGAACATGCCTCGAAGCTCCTGCTCGAGGTCGGGGTCGAGCGGTGGGTAGGCGTCCCGCGGCACTCCCTCGGCCCGCTCGTCCGCGGTGACCCGGGCACCCTCGGGTGCCCGGTTCAGCGTGCGATCGGCGAAGGTGTTCCGGGCCGCGGGCTGGACCGTCTCCAGAGGCTCGGGGTCGACGCCCAGGAAGCTGCAGGTCTGCTGCGCCACCTTCACCGGATCGGCCGTGAGGTCCTCGAGCAGGTGCACGAGGATGCGCTCCCGGCCGACGAGGTCCTCCAGCGAGCGCAGCTGACGCAGGTAGTGCCCGCGGTCCAGGTACGAGAACTTCGCCGGCTGCCGGTCCCGTCGTCTCGCCAGCCGCGCGGGCTCGGCGGCGACCGCGTCGGCGAATGTCGGCAGCGTCTCGACCCCTTTGCTCCGTGCGAACCAGTACTGGGAGTAGGCACGAGAGACCGGCTCGCGGAGCATCACCACGTACCTCGTGTCCGGGAGCGAGCGGGCCATGTCCGTCCGGACCCGGTCGTTGTACAGGTACAGCGGGGTCGACTCACCCCACGCGACGTCCTCTGGCTGTGGGGTGAACTGGTCCGCGTACCACTCGAGTCCGCGGTCGCGGTGCTGGTCGAAGAAGTGCAGCTCCTTCGGCCGCGAGACCCAGATCCTGGGGTGGTGGCCCAGCAGGTCGTGCAGCGTCGTGGTGCCCGACTTCTGGACGCCCGGGATCACGAAGGTGGGAAGAGGCACGAGGTGACTCTAGGACGCGGTGGTCGGCCGGTCCCCCGTCGACTCGTCCGACGCCGACGCACCGGTGGTCCGGTGGCCGTGCAGCGCGCCGCTGTGGGCGTGCGCGCTGGGATCCCGGCGAGCCTTCACCAGGCTCGCCACCGTGGTCACGGTGAGCGTCAGCAGGATGAAGGCCAGGGACAGGCTCGTCGGGACCTTGGGCACCTCGGGCACCACCTCGTGCACGAAGGTGAGGATCAGCTTGATCCCGATGAACCCCAGGATCACCGACAGTCCGATGGCCAGGTACACGAGCTTGTCGAGCAGGTTGTGCAGCACGAAGAACAACGCGCGCAGACCGAGCAGTGCGAACGCGTTGGCCGCGAAGACGAGGAACGGCTCGGACGTGACTCCGAAGGTGGCAGGGATCGAGTCCAGCGCGAAGAGCAGGTCGGTGGAGCCGATCGCCACCAGCACCAGAGCCATCGGCGTCCAGGCCCGCACGCCGTCCTGTGTGATGCGCAGCCGGTTGCCGTGGTACTCGTCGGTGATGGAGAGGCGACGCCGGGCGACCCGAAGCACCGCGTTGTCGTCCAGGTCCGCGTCCTCGTCACGGTGGCGGAAGAGCTGGACTGCCGTCCAGATCAGGAAGATCCCGAAGATCACGAAGGTGAACGCGAACAGCTCCAGAGCGGCGGCGCCGATCGCGATGAAGATCGCGCGGAGCACCAGTGCGAGGGCGACGCCGATCAGCAGCGCCCGCTGCTGCAGCTCGGAGGGGACGGCGAACTTCGCGAAGATGATGACGAAGATGAAGAGGTTGTCGACCGACAGGCTCTTCTCGACCAGCCAGGCGGCGTAGTACTGCGTGCCGTAGTCGGCTCCTGCCTGCGTCCACACCAGGACGCCGAACGCCAGGGCGATGCCCGACGTAGAAGACCGACCACAGGGTGGCTTCCCGCATCGACACGTCATGGGGGTTGCGGCCCACCACGAAGTCGAGGGTCAGCAGCACGAGGACCAGGCCGACCGTGCCGAGCCACATGCCCAGCGAGACGTCCACCAACCGTCCTCTCCGTGGTGCCGATCGCCTCAGCCTAGCGTAGACGTACGAAGCCTGCTTCGTGAGTCTACGGGAGGCGGCTCTGGCGGCGCGTGTGCAGGAGGCTCGCCACCGCGGTGACCGTCAGCACGGTGACGATCACGCCGAGACTGACGGTGACCGGGATCTCCGGCGCCCAGGCGACGGGCTCTCCCCCGTTGATGAAGGGCAGCGAGTTCGTGTGCAGTGCCTCGAGGATGAGCTTGACGCCGATGAAGCCGAGCACCACCGCCAGACCGATGCTGAGGAAGACGAGCCGGTCCAGCAGACCGCCCAGCAGGAAGTACAGCTGCCGCAGGCCCATCAGCGCGAAGGCGTTCGCCGTGAAGACGAGGTACGGCTCCTGGGTGAGCCCGAAGATCGCCGGGATCGAGTCCAGCGCGAAGAGCAGGTCGGTGGTGCCGATCGCCACCATGACCACCAGCATCGGCGTGAAGAGGCGGCGACCGTCGACCACCGTGCGGAGCCGGTTGCCGTCGTAGGTCTCCGTGGTCGGCAGCACCGCCCGCACCCACCGGATGACGCGGTTCTCGCGGAACTCCTCGGACTCCTCCTCGTCGTGGCGGAACAGGTGCCACGCGGTGTAGATGAGGAAGACGCCGAACAGGTAGAACACCCACGAGAAGCGGGCAATGGCGGCCGCGCCCAGTGCGATGAAGATGGCCCGCATGGCCAGCGCCAGGGCGATGCCGACCAGCAGCACGAACTGCTGGCTCTGACGGGGCACCCGGAACCGCGACATGATGATCACGAAGACGAACAGGTTGTCGACGGACAACGAGTACTCGGTCAGCCAGCCGGCGTAGAACTGCCCGCGCGTAGCCGCCGCCGAACTGCGCCGCGATGAACCCACCGAACGCCACCGCCGTCGACACGTAGAAGACCGTCCACAGGGACGCCTCGCGCATCGACACGGCATGCGGACGTCGGGCGGCGAGGAAGAAGTCGAGGACCAGCACGGCCACGAGGACAGCAGAGCGTGACGGCCCACATCTGGGGGCTGATGTCCACCGGACTCCTCGGCTAGGGCGCAGGATGCACAGGGGAGCCATTGTGGTGCATCACTGCACGCCGGCCTCACGCATCCCCCGGAGCTCCTTCTTCAGCTCCCCGATCTCGTCGCGGAGCCTCGCCGCCACCTCGAACTGCAGCTCGGCGGCCGCAGCCTGCATCTGGTCGGTGAGCTGCTGGATGAGATCGGCGAGGTCGGCGCTCGGCAACGTCGCGAGATCAGCCGAGTGGCGACCGATGTCCGTGGCGCGCGAGCTGAGGCCGGGGACAGGTGCCTTGCCGCGACTCTGGGTGCGGCCCGAACCACCGAGGAGATCAGCAGTGTCCGCCATCTCACGGGCCAACATCTCGGTGATGTCACCGATCCGCTTGCGCAACGGCTCGGGGTCGATCCCGTTCGCGGTGTTGTACGCGACCTGCTTGGCACGTCGACGGTTGGTCTCGTCGATGGCGTGCTGCATGGACGGCGTCACGGTGTCGGCGTACATGTGGACCTGACCGGAGACGTTGCGGGCGGCCCGGCCGATGGTCTGGATGAGGGACGTGCCGGAGCGCAGGAAGCCCTCCTTGTCGGCGTCCAGGATCGCCACCAGCGAGACCTCCGGGAGGTCGAGGCCCTCCCGGAGCAGGTTGATGCCCACGAGCACGTCGTACTCGCCCATGCGCAGCTCGCGCAGGAGCTCGACGCGGCGGAGCGTGTCGACCTCGGAGTGCAGGTAGCGGACCCGCACCCCGAGCTCCAGCAGGTAGTCGGTGAGGTCCTCCGACATCTTCTTGGTGAGGGTGGTCACCAGGACGCGCTCCGAGCGCTCCTCACGCAGGCGGATCTCGTGGAGCAGGTCGTCGATCTGGCCCGCGGTCGGCTTGATGACGACCTCGGGATCGACCAGTCCGGTCGGACGGATGATCTGCTCCACGACGCCCTGCCCGCGACCGAGCTCGTACGGACCCGGGGGTGGCGGACAGGTAGACGGTCTGGCCGATGCGGTCCACGAACTCGTCGAACGTGAGCGGACGGTTGTCCATGGCACTGGGGAGCCGGAAACCGTGGTCGACCAGCGTGCGCTTGCGCGACATGTCGCCCTCGTACATCGCCCCGATCTGCGGCACGGTGACGTGGGACTCGTCGATGACCAGCAGGAAGTCCTCGGGGAAGTAGTCGAGGAGGCAGTTCGGCGGCGTGCCGGCGGCCCGGCCGTCGATGTGTCGCGAGTAGTTCTCGATGCCCGAGCAGGAGCCGATCTGCCGCATCATCTCGAGGTCGTAGGTGGTGCGCATGCGCAGCCGCTGTGCCTCGAGCAGCTTGTTCTGCTGCTCCATCTCGGCCAGCCTGTCGGCGAGCTCGGCCTCGATGTCGGTGATGGCCCGCTCCATGCGTTCCGGTCCGGCCGCGTAGTGCGAGGCCGGGAACACGTAGATCTCGTCGTCCTCGGTGAGGACCTCGCCGGTGAGCGGGTGCAGCGTCGAGAGCCGCTCGATCTCGTCGCCGAAGAACTCGATCCGCACCGCGTGGAGCTCGTAGACGGGGATCACCTCGACGGTGTCCCCACGCACCCGGAAGGTGCCGCGGGTGAAGGCGAGGTCGTTCCGCGTGTACTGCACGTCGACGAGGTGTCGAAGCAGGGACTGCCGGTCGATCGTGTCGCCCACCCGGAGCCGCACCATGCGGTCGACGTACTCCTGCGGCGTGCCGAGGCCGTAGATGGCGGACACCGTGGCCACCACGACGGTGTCCCTGCGGGTCAACAGACTGTTGGTGGCCGAGTAGCGGAGCCGCTCGACCTCGTCGTTGATCGCGGTGTCCTTCTCGATGTAGGTGTCCGTCTGGGGGATGTACGCCTCGGGCTGGTAGTAGTCGTAGTACGAGACGAAGTACTCGACCGCGTTCTGTGGAAGGAGCTCGCGGAACTCGTTCGCCAGCTGGGCCGCCAGGGTCTTGTTCGGGGCCATGACGAGCGTCGGCCGCTGCAGCCGTTCCACGAGCCAGGCCGTGGTGGCCGACTTGCCGGTGCCCGTCGCACCGAGCAGCACGACGTCGGGCTCACCGGCCCGGATGCGGCGTTCGAGCTCGTCGATCGCCTGCGGCTGGTCCCCACTCGGCTCGAAGTCGGAGACGACCTGGAACGGGGCTACGGTTCGGGTGATGTCGGTGGTGGGACGCACGACTCCACGCTAGTCCGCCGCCCCGACAACGTCCTCCGCGTCCGACTCCGGGGGCTCCTCAGCGAGGACCTCCTGCCAGGCCTGGCGGGTCTCGTCCGCCAGGGATCGCAGGTCACCGTCGTTGCGGATCACCCGGTCGGCCAGTGCTCGCCACCCCTCGGCGTCCGGCTGCTGAGCCATCCGTGCAGTGATCTGGTCCTCGCTGAGCCCGCGTGCGAGCAACCGGGCGCGTCGCACCTCCACGGGCGCCTCGACGAGCAGCACCCAGTCCCCCGGCTCGCGCTCACGCAGGACGGGTACCTCGTAGACCTGGACGACACCAGGGGGCGCGAGCGAGAACCGGGCCTCGGCGGCTTGGCGGACGAGCGGGTGGACGATGGCCTCGAGTGCCGCCAGCCGCTCCGGGTCGCCGAAGACCAGCTCGGCGAGGGCCGCACGGTCCAGTGCCCCGTCGACGCCGACGACGCCGGGTCCGAACTCCTGCACGACCGCCGCGAGTCCGGCCGTCCCCGGCGCCACCACCTCACGCGCCAGCTGGTCGGCGTCGACCACGTAGGCACCCCACTCCGCCAGCAGCCGGCCGACGGCGGACTTGCCGGACCCGATCCCGCCGGTCAGCAGCACCCGGCGGTTCGGCAGACGCGTCACACGCCCATTCTGGACCAGGTCAGGAGGTTCCGGTGGTCGAGGCGTCGCGGCGGTCAACGGCTAGCGTTGGTGCCGTGACCGAGGCGCCTCTCCGCTCCTACGACGACCTGCCCGAGTCGGACGTGGCGACAGTCCTCCAGGTCCCGTTGCTCTGGGGCGGCCGACCCGCCGACGCCCCTGCTCGTCACCGGGCTTCCACCCGCACGGTCGTCCCCGAAGCGACCCGAGCGCCGACCCGGCGTCCTCGCTGGGCGGACCATCCCCTGCTGCAGGTGCTCGAGGTCGGCGTCGTCTCCGCGTTGCTGGTCCTCACCCTCTTCGGCGTGGTGCTGCTCGCGCTGGCACGGTGGATGCCCTGAGCCCTTGAGGAGCGGCACGTGGCCTAGTACGCGCCGCGCCGCCTGAGCACCGCCAGCACGGTCTTCAGCATGATCGTGATGTCGAGGGCGAGCGACCACGTCTCGACGTAGAGCAGATCGAGGCGCACCGATTCGTCCCACGACAGGTCCGAGCGGCCCGACACCTGCCACAACCCGGTGATGCCTGGCTTCACGACGAGACGACGGCGCACCAACGAGGCGTAGCGGTCGACCTCGGTGGGCAGCGGCGGACGGGGACCGACGAGCGACATGCGTCCCAGGAGCACGTCGAAGAACTGCGGCAGCTCGTCGAGGCTGAAACGGCGCAGGTACCGCCCCACGAGGGTGACCCGCGGGTCGTCACGCACCTTGAAGAGAGTCCCGTCCGCCTCGTTGAGGTGCTCGAGCTCGGCCAGGCGCTCCTCGGCGTCGCAGTACATGCTGCGGAACTTGTGGATCACGAAGGGCTCGCCGTGCCGACCGATCCGCACCTGGCGGAACAGGATCGGCCCGCGCGACGTCGCGGCCACCGCAAGGGCGATGCCGGCCAGCACCGGAAGGAGCAGCACGATCGCGAAGAGGGCGAGCAACCTGTCGAGCCCACCCTTGACGATGCGGCGGACCCCGGAGAACTCCGGCTCCTCCACGTTCAGCAGCGGAAGCCCGGCGACCGGCCGGATGTGGATGCGTGGGCCGGAGATGTCCGTGAGTCGGGGCGCCACCAGCAGTGTCACTCCCGAGCCCTCGAGGTCCCACGAGAGACGGCGGAGGTCGTTCTGGGACACGTCGGACCACGCGGTGACGGCCACCGTGTCGGCACCCACCTCGCGGAGTACCTCCAGCACATGGTCGCTGTCGCCGAGGACCGGCACGCCCTCGACGCTGTCGCCTCGGGGCCGGTCGATGCAGACGGCGCTGATGTGGAGTCCCGCGTGCGGTTCGCGCCGCACCGAGCGGATGAGCTCGGCGACGGACCGCTCGAGACCGACGACCACGACGCGCTGCATGCAGCGCCCTCGACCGCGGGCCGCGTGCAGGATCTGGCGAGCCACCCAGTGGCCGACGAGCGAGAGCAGCATGGCCAGAGGCAGCCCGACGACGACGACACCGCGGGTGAGCTGGAGGTTGAAGGCGTACGCCAAGGTGCCGATGACGGCGAGGAAGGCGACGCTGGTGTGGAAGAGCCGCTTGTACTCCTCGCTGCCGTTGCCCACGAACCGGTGCTCGTAGGTGCGACCCACGGCCAGGGCGGCGACCCACGCTGGCGGGAAGAGCGCCACCACCCAGGCGTCCACCCAATGTTCGCCCGTCAACGGGACAGAGACGGCGATGATCGCCGACACCAGTGCAGCCACCAGGTCGGCGAGGACCACCGCCATGGTGTAGCGGGGCAGCCAGCGAGGGGCCGCCTCGACGACAGGCCCCAGCAACGCGTAGTCGCGCGGATCGGTGGTGGTCGGGCCCTGAGCCGCGGCGGGCAGTCGGGTGTACACCGCCAAGTCATCCGGTGTGGGCCCGGTGACGGTCGGCTCGACGTCGACGACGGCGTCCTGCGCGGCCGTCATCTCCGGTTCATCAACGTGACGCATGACCCCCCTTAGGTCGCTGAGCCGAGTCTGCCCCGTCATCGGCACCGCCGGGGCGACTTTCGTCGACACGACCGCTGTCATTCACCCGACCACCACGACAAGGTCACAATTCGTTAGTCACAGGTCACCGCCAGTCACGGGACCGGGTCCACGCGCCCGCGAAGGGCTCCACTAGCGTTTCCGCGACACTCGTTCGCCCCCCGGCGCACGACCCGCGCGCCGCCCACACCGGAGTTCCCCGTGACCCACGACCAACGCCTGCAGCATACGCTCCACGGGGACGATCTCTCGTATCTGCAGCTGATGCTCGACGGCGCGTTGCCCGCCCGCTATCTGCTGCCCTCGCCGGCGACGCTGGCCCCGACGTTGTTCCTCTCGACACCGGCGCCGCAAGGTGCCGCCCCCGACGAGGTGGACCTGCTGGACCCCGAGGGCGTCACCCTCGCGACCGTGACGGTGGACACCGTGCGAGACGGATGGGTGTCCGGATCCGTCCGCGCGCAGTCCGGGTTCAGCGTCGTCGACCACGTCTCCCTCCGCCGCACGCCGGCGGAGCTGTCGCACTCCACCGGCGACGGCCCGGTCTGGGCCCTCTGGACTCCCACCCCGACGACCCACGCCGTGCGGCTCGCGGCCCGGGCACAGGCGGAGGCATCGGGCGCCACGATCCTCGAGCTCGCACCGGTCCCGGCCGGACGGGAGACCAGCAGGGCCGCCAACGCACCCGTGCGGCTCGCCGTGGCCGCCACCACGCGACGTCCCGTCGACCGTCTGGTCGTGATCCCCGCACCTCCGCTCCCCTGGGACGCGCCCGGTCTGCGGCTCCGCGCCCAGCTGGCCGCCGCCTACGGTGCGGACGAGCTGCTCGTCGTCCCGGGCCTGGTGGACGAGCTCCCGGCGGACCCGGCGGTCCCGCTCCGACCGCTGGACGTCGCCGCGGATCAGGTCGTCGTCCCCGAGGACCTGCTCGACGCGTGGGTCCTCGACGGAACCCCGCTGCCGTCCTGGGCGGCCGAGCCGCCTGTCGCCGACGAGCTCCGGCGTCTGCACCGGCCGACCTCGCGCACCGGGCTGACCGTGCTCCTGTCGGGGCTTTCCGGGTCCGGCAAGTCCACCGTCGCGAGGGCACTGGCGGTCCGCCTGGTCGAGCACGAGAGCCGGTCGGTCAGTCTCCTCGACGGCGACGTGGTCCGGCACCATCTGTCCAAGGGTCTGGGGTTCAGTCGGCCGGACCGCATCACGAACGTGCTGCGGATCGGGTTCGTGGCCAGTGAGATCACCAAGGCCGGAGGCATCGCGGTCTGCTGCCCCATCGCCCCCTACGACGCGACGCGTCGCGAGGTACGCGCGATGGTCGAGGAGCACGGGATGTTCGTGCTCGTCCACGTGGCCACCCCGCTCGCGGAGTGCGAGCGCCGCGACCGCAAGGGCCTGTACGCGAAGGCGCGACGCGGCGAGATCCCCGAGTTCACCGGGATCTCCGACCCCTACGAGGAGCCGGCCGACGCCGAGGTGGTCATCGACACCACAGGACGCAGCATCGAGGACTGCGTGGACGAGGTGTACGACGCGCTGGTCCGACTCGGCGCCGTGACACCGTGAGCGCTCTCGGACGCACCCACGTCCGGTCGGGTGCCGTCAGACGTCGGTGTCGACGACCATCCCCGCCGCGACGGTCGCGCCCGACCCCTCATCGATCAGGATGAACGACCCGGTCAGCCGGTTCCGCCGGTACTCGTCGACGAACAGCGGCTGCGTGACGCGGAAGGTGAGTCGACCGATCTCGTTGAGCCCGAGCGAGGTGGACTTCTCGTCACGGTGAAGGTCGTTGATGTCGAGGCGGTACTGCAGATCCTTGACGATCGTCTTGGCCGTCCGTGTGGTGTGCTTGATGATGTAGCGGTTGCCCTCCTGGATGCGGGTGCCCTGCTGCATCCACACCACCATCGCGTCGAGGTCCTGCGTCGCGTGCGGGTGGTTGTGCGGGCGACAGATCATGTCACCGCGACTGACGTCGAGGTCGTCGGCGAGGCGCAGGGCCACCGACATGGGTGGGTGTGCCTCCTGCAGCTCCTGCCCGAACAGGTCGATGCCGACCACGCGTGAGGTGAGGCCACTCGCCTGCACCATGACCTCGTCGCCCACCTTGATCGTGCCGCCGGCCACGGTGCCCGCGTAGCCGCGGTAGTCGTGGAAGGCATCGGACTGGGGACGGATCACGTACTGCACCGGGAATCGGACGTCGATCAGGTTCTGGTCCGAGCCGATGTGAATGTTCTCGAGGTGGTGGAGGAGCGACGAGCCCTCGTACCACGGCATGCTCGCCGAGCGGGTGACGACGTTGTCCCCCTTGAGCGCCGAGATCGGGATGATGGTGAGGTCCGGGATGTCGAGCTTGGCGGCGAACGCCCGGAAGTCGTCGGCGACCCGCTCGTACGCTGCCTGGTCGTAGTCGACGAGGTCCATCTTGTTGACCAGCATCACGACGTGCGGAACCCGCAGCAGCGACGCGAGGAACGCGTGACGGCGACTCTGCTCGATGACGCCGTTGCGCGCGTCCACGAGGATCATCGCGAGGTTGGCCGTGGAGGCGCCGGTCACCATGTTGCGGGTGTACTGGATGTGACCCGGGGTGTCGGCGATGATGAACTTGCGCTTGGGTGTGGCGAAGTACCGGTAGGCGACGTCGATCGTGATGCCTTGCTCACGCTCCGCACGGAGACCGTCGGTCAGCAGCGCAAGGTTGGTGTAGTCGGCCCCCTGGTCACGGGACGTGCGCTCAACGGCCTCGAGCTGGTCCTCGAAGATCGACTTGCTGTCGTAGAGCAGTCGTCCGATCAGCGTGCTCTTGCCGTCGTCGACCGAGCCAGCGGTGGCCAGTCTCAGCAGCTCCATCAGAAGTACCCCTCGCGCTTACGGTCTTCCATTGCGGCCTCGGAGGCCCGGTCGTCTGCTCGGGTCGCGCCGCGCTCGGTGATCCGGCTGGCGGCGACGTCCTCGATGATCTTCTCCACGGTGTCCGCGTCCGACTCGACGGCGGCGGTGCACGTCATGTCCCCGACGGTGCGGTACCGCACCTGCGCCTCGAACACGTCGGCGCCCTCGTCGGGGGGCGTCACCTCAGTGACGGCCATCAGCATGTTGTCGCGCACGAACACCGGACGTTTGTGCGCGTAGTAGATCGACGGCAGCTCGAGCTCTTCGCGTTGGATGTACTGCCAGATGTCGAGCTCGGTCCAGTTCGACAGCGGGAAGATGCGAATGTGCTCACCCTGGCGGTGCCGGCCGTTGTACAGGCTCCAGAGCTCCGGACGCTGACCCTTCGGGTCCCACTGGCCGAACTCGTCCCGGAACGAGAAGACCCGCTCCTTGGCGCGTGCCTTCTCCTCGTCGCGCCGCGCACCGCCGAAGACGGCGTCGAACTTGTTGTCGACAATGCCCTTGAGCAACGGCACGGTCTGGATGCTGTTGCGAGACGCACGCGGGCCGGTGGGGTCCGTGACGAGGCCCTCGGCGATGGCGTCCTCGACGGAGGCCACGATCAGCCGGGCTCCGAGCTCCTCGACGCGACGGTCGCGGAACTCGATCACCTCGTCGAAGTTGTGCCCGGTGTCGACGTGCATCAACGGGAAGGGGATCTTCGCCGGCCAGAACGCCTTCTCGGCGAGCCTGAGCATGACGATGGAGTCCTTGCCTCCGGAAAAGAGCAGCACAGGACGCTCGAACTCCGCTGCCACCTCACGCATGATGTGGATGGACTCGGCTTCGAGCAGGTCCAGCTGGGAAAGCTGGTAGTCGATCGAGGACACGCTTTCTCTCCTTGTTCCGTCGGCCGGCCGTCGGGCCGACCCGTCACGCCAATGCCGCGAGGACACCTTCCGCAAGCTCCGGACGGCAGATCACCAGGTCGGGCAGCAGCGTGTCCGCCTGGTTGTAGACCAGCGGGCTGCCGTCGATCCGGCTGCAGTGCAGCCCAGCGGCGCGGGCCACTGCCACCGGTGCAGCACTGTCCCACTCGTACTGGCCCCCTGAGTGGACATAGGCGTCACCTTCACCCAGAAGGACGGCCATGGCCTTCGCCCCGGCCGACCCCATCGGGACCAGCTCGCCCCCCAACGACTGCGCCACGTGCTCAGCCTCGGCGGGGGGCCGCGTGCGGCTGACCATGAAGCGGGGACGACCCGACCGGGACGGTGCCAGTACCGGTACATCGTAGGTGGCGAGGGTGAGGTCCTTGGCGGGAAGTGCCACAGCGCCAGCCGTGAGTTCGCCCACACCGGAGGTGCCCGCACCGCGCTCCCACAGGGCGACGTGGATCGCCCAGTCGTCCCGAGGCGGCTCGGAGAACTCGCGGGTCCCGTCGAGCGGGTCGACGATCCACACGCGGTCGGCGTCGAGTCGGGCCAGGTCGTCGGCGCCCTCCTCGGAGAGAACCGCGTCCGACGGACGGTACGCCTTGAGCGTGGCGGTGATCAGCGCATGCCCGAGGCGGTCTCCCGCGTCCTTGAGGGCCTTGCCGTCACCGCTGTCGAACCGGTGACGGAGCTCCATCAGCGCGCGCCCCGCGGCGGAGGCGATCGCCGCAGCGAGCCGCCCGTCGTCGGCGAGGACTTCCTCACCGAGGATCTCCTCGTCGAAAGCCTGGCCCAGACCGAGTTCGGCTGGGTCGGCGTGGTGGTCCGTCACGCGCCGGCGCTCACTCGCCCGCGCCGGTGAGCTTCTCGCGGAGTGCGGCGAGAGCCTCGTCGGTGGCCAGTGACCCACCGGCCGGCTCCTCGTCCACGGTCTCCTCCGCGGACTCCGACGAGTACGTGGACGGCGTGCTACCGGCCTCGAGTGCGGCTTCCTGGTCCGCCTTCTGCGCCTCGCCCATCTGCTTCTTGTGCGCCTCGAAGCGGGCCTGCGCCTCGGCGTACTGGCGCTCCCACTCCTCGCGCGCCGACTCGAAGCCCGGCTTCCACTCGCCGGTCTCGGAGTCGAAGCCGTCCGGGTAGACGTAGTTGCCCGCCTCGTCGTAGGTGGCGGCCATGCCGTACAGCGTGGGGTCGAACTCGACGGCATCGGACGCGCCCTCGTTCGCCTGCTTCAGCGAGAGCGAGATGCGACGGCGTTCCAGGTCGATGTCGATGACCTTGACGAAGATCTCGGTGCCCACCTGGACGACCTGCTCGGGGATCTCGACGTGACGCTCCGCGAGCTCGGAGATGTGCACCAGGCCCTCGATGCCCTCCTGCACGCGGACGAAGGCGCCGAAGGGGACGAGCTTGGTGACGCGTCCGGGGACGACCTGCCCGATCTGGTGGGTCCGGGCGAACTGCTGCCAGGGGTCTTCCTGCGTCGACTTGAGGGACAGGGAGACCCGCTCCCGGTCCATGTCGACGTCGAGCACCTCGACGGTGACCTCCTGACCGACCTCGACGACCTCGGACGGGTGGTCGATGTGCTTCCAGGAGAGCTCGGAGACGTGGACGAGGCCGTCGACGCCACCGAGGTCGACGAACGCGCCGAAGTTCACGATGGAGGAGACGACGCCGCTCCGGACCTGGCCCTTCTGCAGCTGCGTCAGGAAGTCCTGGCGAACGGCCGACTGCGTCTGCTCGAGCCATGCCCGACGCGACAGCACCACGTTGTTGCGGTTCTTGTCGAGCTCGATGATCTTGGCCTCGATCTCCTGGCCGACGTACGGCTGCAGGTCGCGGACCCGACGCATCTCGACGAGCGACGCCGGGAGGAAGCCCCGGAGGCCGATGTCGAGGATCAAGCCGCCCTTGACGACCTCGATGACCGACCCCTTGACGACGCCGTCGGCCTCCTTGATCTCCTCGATCGTGCCCCAGGCGCGCTCGTACTGGGCGCGCTTCTTCGACAGGATCAAGCGGCCGTCCTTGTCCTCCTTCTGGAGGACGAGCGCCTCGACCTCGTCGCCGACGGAGACGACCTGGGACGGGTCGACGTCGTGCTTGATCGAGAGCTCACGCGAGGGGATGACACCCTCGGTCTTGTAGCCGATGTCGAGCAGGACCTCGTCGCGGTCGACCTTGACGATGGTGCCCTCGACGATGTCTCCGTCGTTGAAGTACTTGATCGTTTCGTCGATCGCCGCGAGAAAGGCCTCTTCGGACCCGATGTCGTTGACCGCCACCTGCACGGTGCCGCCCGTGGTGCTTGCGGGGATCTCGTCCCCGGAGGTCGAGGGGGTGGTGAGGCTGGGGGCTACTTCGGTGCTGCTGGTCATGGCAGTGTTGGACATGTAGTCGGGGCTCCGAGCGGACAGGTGTCGAGGACGTGCGCGCGGAGGGCCGTCTTTCGCGTGCCGAGACCTCCTGGCAACAGGTGGAAACCGACAAAGTGCGAGCGCGAGCCTGCTCCGTCCGAGGACGCGCCGGCCCACAGCGCAACGGGCAGTCTACGGTGGCCGCCGTGACAGGGTCAATTGAGGGTGATCCGGGCACCGGAGGTCCCGGTCGGCACCGGGTCGACGCCCTGACCAGCGTCGATGCCCACCGCCGGTGGTGGGACGCGGAGGCCGACGACTACCTCGCCGAGCACGGGGAGCTGCTCGGCGCCGCACGCTGGCTCTGGGGCCCCGAAGGGTGGGACGAGGCTGATCTCGGTCTGATCGGACCCGTGGCCGGACGACGGGTGCTCGAGTTGGGCTGCGGTGCGGCGTCCGGCGCCCGTTGGCTGGCCACCCAGGGAGCCCGCGTCGTCGGACTCGACCTGTCCTTCCGCATGCTGCAGCACAGCCGACGGCTCGACGACGCCCAGGGCTGGCGGACCCCTACCGTCCTGGCGCACGCAGGCGCCCTCCCCTTTCGCGACGCGTCGTTCGACGTGGTGGCCAGCTCGTACGGCGCACTTCCGTTCGTCGCCGACGCAGACCGCGTGCTGGCCGAGGTCGCCCGGGTGGTCGCCCCCGGAGGCCGGGTCGCCCTCTCGGTGACACACCCCGTCCGCTGGGCCTTCCGCGACGACCCCGGCGAGGGCGGCCTCACCGCCGTCCGCTCGTACTTCGACCGGACTCCCTACGCAGAGACGGACGAGGCGGGTCGCGTCACCTACGTCGAGCACCACCGCACGGTCGGCGACTGGGTCGACCTCGTCGTGGGCGCCGGCCTGACGCTGGAGCGGCTCGTCGAGCCGCCGTGGAAGCCGGGCAACGACCAGGTGTGGGGCGGTTGGAGCCCGCTCCGCGGGGCGGTGATCCCCGGCACGCTCGTCATCCTGGCGAGTGGCTGATCGGATTCGGCCGCCACTGGCGGCTGCCCGCGGGATGCAGATTCCTTCCGCACAGGGGTTGACCGTGAAGTTCGCAGACCGTACACTCGAACATGTGTTCGAACGCGGAGCACAGGCCGGAACTGACTCACGGAGACACCCGAGCAGCATCCACGACGCGACCCCGGCACCGGTCCCCCGGTCAGGGCAGTACATCCCGTCGTCGTGGAAGGTCCCGCCTTGCTGCCCACTCCCGTCCTGCCATCGGCGGTCGCTGCCGCGCTGGCAGACGTCCGGAGCCTGGCGGAACGCGCCTCGGCGACGGCGGAAGGCGGACCCACAACCCCTGAGGAGCGGGCGGCCTGGCTGGCCGGCCTACGACAGATCATTGACGTCGCGGAGGCCACCTTCACCACCGTGCTGTCCGATTTCGACACCCACGGTGACGGACAGACCCTGCATGGAGCCGCCGGCACTGCCTCGTGGTTGCGCGGGGCGCTCGGCCTGGCCGGCGGCGAGGCGTCCGAGCGGGTCCGCATCGCCCGCGCCGGACGCGCCGAGCTCGCCACCGCCCTGACGGCCCTGGCCGACCCGGCTCACCCTGCGTCCTACGACCACGTGCGGACCGTGCACCGAACGGTGCGGGCGCTGCCCCCCTCAGTACGCGACGACGCCGCCACCCACCTGACCCGACTGTCCACCCAGCTCGGCGTCGACGACCTGCGGGCGGCCGGGCGCCACCTGCGGCATGTCGTCGATCCCGACGGATCAGCCCGGCACGCCGAAGAGGACTACGGGCGCCGGTGGCTCAGCCTCGCGCCGATGCTCGACGGCATGGCCTCGATCACCGGCGTCCTGGACTCCGAGACCGCGGCCCGGCTGACCACGGCCCTTGCCCCTCACCTGGTGCCTGCCGGGCCGGACGACACCCGCACGACCGACCAGCGGCGCGCCGACGGCCTCGCCGACATCGTCGCCGTCGCCGTCCGCTCCGAAGACCTCCCCCTCCTCTCCGGCACCGCGGCCGCACTCCAGGTCACCGTCGACCTGCCCACCCTGACCGGGGAGGGGACCGCGCCGGCCCGAATCTCAGGCACCTCCCCCACGCCGGTCTGGCTCACCCCCGAGGCCACCACCCGCCTCGCGTGCGACGCCACCGTCCGCCGACTGCTGCTCGACCCGGCCGGCATCCCGCTCGATCTCGGACGCGCCGTGCGCGTGTTCACGCCCACCCAACGCCGAGCCCTTGCCGCCCGCGACACCCGTTGCCGGTTCCCCGGGTGTGGCCGACCGCCAGCCCACACCGATGCCCACCACCTGGTGCCCTGGGCGAGAGGCGGCGCGTCCGACCTGGCCAACGGACTGCTTCTCTGCCGCCACCACCACCGGCAGGTCCACGAAGGCGGCTGGACCATCGATGCCGCTCACCCGGCTCGTGGCGCCAACGGCACCCTCACCTTCCACGGCCCAGGGGGACAGACCCTCACCAGCACGGTCCCAGCAGCAAGGGCCGGTCCAGGCCCGTAGCGCCGCACGGGCATCGCCCGCCACTCCTACGCGGTCGCAGGGTCACCACCTCGCGTCGCACCCCTCGATTCCGTATCGGCCACACGCCGAGCCGCTTCGTGCTCCCGTTCGCGGAGGTGGCGCCCCTCGCCTCCGACGCATTCGGCACAAGCAGACCTGGCTGCGCTGAGCCGGTCCCCGCACAGGAGGACCGGGCTGCTCGCACTGCTGGACGGCTTCGACAAGACGTTGTCGGTGATCCGCTTCTGACCGTCGGTGGCTTCGCGAGCGGCACCCGGCGCTAGTGAGCGGCCTCGTGCCAGGTGCGGCCGACTCCGACCGAGACGTCGAGGGAGACCGACAGCGGATAGGCACCCATCATTTCGGCGCACACGAGCTGCTCGACCGGCTCGCGCTCGCCGGGTGCGATCTCGAGCACCAGCTCGTCGTGCACCTGCAGCAGCAGCCGCGAGCTCAGACCTGCCTCGCGGAGGCGTCGGTCCACGCCGAGCATGGCGACCTTCACCACGTCGGCGGCCGATCCCTGGATGGGAGCGTTCAACGCCATCCGCTCCGCCATCTCACGGCGCTGGCGGTTGTCGCTCGTCAGATCTGGCAGGTAGCGACGACGACCGAGCAACGTCTCGGTGTACCCCGTGCGACGAGCGTCGTCGACGACGGAGGCGAGGTAGTCGCGGACCCCGCCGAAGCGCGCGAAGTAGTCGTCCATCAACGCGCGCGCCTCGTCCGGGCCGACGCCGAGCTGCTGGCTGAGCCCGTAGGCGGAGAGCCCGTACGCCAACCCGTACGACATTGCCTTGATCCGACTGCGCATCTCAGGCGTGACTTCGTCAGGCGCCACCTCGAAGACGCGGGACGCCATCGTGGTGTGAAGGTCTTCACCGGAGTTGAACGCCTCGATCAGGCCTGCGTCCTCGGACAGATGCGCCATGATCCGCATCTCCACCTGGCTGTAGTCGGCGGTCATCAGGACCTCGTAGCCCTCGCCGACGCAGAACGTGTCGCGGATCCGCCGGCCCTCCTCGGTACGGACCGGGATGTTCTGCAGGTTCGGGTCGGTCGAGGAGAGTCGTCCGGTGGCCGCCACTGTCTGCATGAACATGGTGTGGATACGGCCGTCCGCGGCGAGCGACCGCTGCAGCCCCTCGACGGTCACGAGCAGCTTGGACACATCGCGGTGCCGGAGCAGGTGCGCCAGGAACGGGTGCTCGGTCTGGGCGAAGAGAGCCGTCAACGCCTCCGCATCGGTGGTGTAGCCCGTCTTGGTGCGTTTCGTCTTGGGCATTCCGAGCTCGTCGAACAGCACCACCTGCAGCTGTTTCGGCGACCCCAGGTTCACCTCGTGCCCGATGACGCCGTAGGCGGCCTCGGCCGCTCGCTTCACCTCGGCGGCGAACTCGGCGCGCAGTGCATCCAGCGCGTCGGTGTCGACACCGATTCCGACGCGTTCCATTCCGACGAGGAGCCCGGTGAGGGGCAGCTCCACGTCGTGGAGCAGTCGCTCAGCGCCGATCTCCGCCACGGCCGGCTCCATCGCAGCTGCGAGGTCGAGCGTGGCGCGCGCCTCGGCGCCGATGACGTGGGCAGCGGACTCCCCCGCACCGGTGTCGAGGCTGAGCTGCCCATCGCCCTCGGCCGGGACGAGCTCACGGTGCAGCCAGCGGACCGCGAGGTCGGCCAGGTCGTAGCTGCGTTGGTCGGGCCGGATCAGGTAGGCGGCCAGCGCCGTGTCGAAGGCCGGGACGGCGATCGGCAGACCCTGTGACGCCAGGGCGAGCATCGGGCCGTTGGCGTCGTGCATCACGGTGCGGCGACCCGGGTCTGACAGCCAGTCAGCCAGGGTCCGCAATGAGGCGTCATCGAGATCGTCGACCGACAGGGAACCGACCGCGCCGTCGGACGCCGCAAGCCCCAGAGAGTCGACAGCTCCGGCTCCTGCCCCCCAACGTCCGTGCACCGTGAGGCCGACGCGGCCTTGTCCGTGCGCGGTGAGCCACTCGCCCAGCGACGCCGCTGTGAGGAGGTCGACCTCGAGCGCGGGCGCCTCGTCCACCGGTTCGTCGACGTTCTGCAACGTCTGGGCCAGACGATCCCGGAGGACGCGGAACTCGAGCGCGTCGAAGACCTGGTGCACCAGTTCGCGGTCCCAGTCCTTGCGCTCCAGAGCGTCCGGGGTGAGGTCGAGCGGCACGTCGCGCACCAGCTCGGTGAGCCGGCGGTTGGTGATGACCTGCGCGAGGTGGGTGCGCAGCGACTCACCGACCTTGCCTTTGACCTCGTCCGCCCTATCCACCAGCGCGTCGAAGGAGCCGAACTCGCGGATCCATTTGCTCGCTGTCTTCTCCCCCACGCCAGGGATGCCCGGAAGGTTGTCGCTCGGGTCACCGCGGAGTGCAGCGAAATCCGGGTACTGGCGTGGCGTCAACCCGTACTTCTCCTCGACGGCTGCCGGCGTCATGCGCGCGAGGTCGGAGACTCCCTTGCGGGGGTAGAGCACGGTGACGTGGTCGTCGACGAGCTGAAACGTGTCCCGGTCACCGGTGATGATGGCGACGTCGAAGCCTTCGTCTGCGGCCTCCGTGGTGAGGGTGGCAATGACGTCGTCGGCCTCGTAGCCGTCGACCTCCAGGACCGGGATCTGCAGTGCGGCGAGCACCTCCTTGATGAGACTGACCTGGCCCTTGAACTCATCGGGGGTGGAGGTGCGGTTCGCCTTGTACTCGGGGTACTCGGTGGTGCGGAAGGTCTGCCGCGACACGTCGAACGCGACGGCGAGGTGCGACGGCTGCTCGTCGCGCAGCGCGTTGATGAGCATCGACGTGAAGCCGTAGACCGCGTTCGTCGGCTGCCCGGTCGCGGTGGAGAAGTTCTCGACCGGGAGCGCGTAGAAGGCGCGGTACGCCAGGGAATGGCCGTCGAGCAGCAGGAGCGTCGGGGCGGGGGCCATGAGGCGATCGTAGGGTGCTCCTGTGACAGCAGATCTCCCCCGCGTCCCCATCCATGAGCGACTCGGAATCACCGTGAGCGAAGCAAGCAGTGAGTCGGTCGTCGGCAGCCTGCCAGTGGCGGGCAACGAGCAGCCGTTCGGAGCCCTGCACGGTGGCGCCTCCGTGGTGCTCGCCGAGAGCCTGGCCTCGATCGGCTCAGCACTTCACGCCGCAAAACTGCATTCCGAAGGCGGGCACGGCGTGGTGGGGATCGAGGTCAACGCGACGCATCACCGTGCCGTGACGTCCGGAACGGTGACCGGACGGGCCACCCCGCAGCACCTCGGCCGCCGAGTGGCGACTTGGCAGGTCGAGCTGCGCGACGAGAGCGGCCGCTTGACGTGCACAGCTCGGGTGACGTGCCTCATCACTGACCAGGCCTGAGCCTCCGCGACCGGTCAGAGCACGCGTCGGGGCTGCAGCCGCCGACGTCGATCCGTGCGCCCGAGCTCGCCGGAGAGGCGCTTCTGCAACGCCGATGTCGCGATGGCGCGCCGCATCACCAGGGGACTGAAGCCGAGTCGGGCGAAGAAGCGGTTGCTCTCGCGTGCGCCGGGGAAGACGCCCACGGTGACGTAGTCCGCACCGACCTCTCCCGCGAACTTCGCGGAGGCGCTCACGATGGCGCGCCCCACGCCCCGCCGCCGCCGGTCGTCGCGGACGTGCATGAACGAGATCTGCACCGATTCGACGTCGCTGATCGGAGTCACCGGGAGCCGGCTGAGGACCGCCAGGCCGACCACCTCGCCTTCGACATCGGCCACGATGACCCGATGGGCGGGGTCTGCCTGCAGGCTGCGCAGACGGTCGCGGATGGCGACTGCGGACGCGGGAGGGCCGAAGGGGCCGACGCGTCCCGCCTGGACGCGCAGCTCGTCCCAGAGGTCGACGATGGCCGCGACGTCGGCGTCGGACGCCTCACGGGTCTGGACCGTCACCACGGGTACCGGTGCTCCTCTCGGACAGGCGGCTACGCTCCCCCGTGGCCTAGGGAAGCGTACCTGCGCACGTTCCCACTCCTCGAGGTCACCCAGGGAGGTCAGGTGCCCGGTCTCGGCACTCTGCTGAACGTCCTGACGGTCCTGATCGGCGGTTCGGTAGGCGCTCTGGTCGGTGACCGACTGCCTCCACGCGTGCGGGACGTGGTCACCGACGGGCTCGGGCTCGTGACGCTGGTCATCGCCGGGCTCAACGTCGTCGCTCTCACCGACTCGGCGCTGACCACCCCTCTCAGCCGGGGGGCTCCGTTGCTCGTCGTGCTCGGCTCGGTCGTGGCCGGTGGCGTCATCGGCGCTCTGCTGCGTCTCGAGGCGCGCCTGGAGGGTCTGGGTGCGGTCCTGCAGCGTCGGCTCACGCGTGGCGAGACGGGCGGCGAGGCGCGGCGTCGCTTCGTCGAGGGCTACGTCACCGCGTCACTGGTCTTCTGCGTCGGGCCGCTGACCGTCCTGGGCTCGCTCCAGGACGGAATGGGTGACGGGATCGAGCTGCTCACGCTCAAGGCGGTGCTCGACGGCTTCGCCGCCCTTGCCTTCGCCGCGTCCCTGGGCTGGGGCGTCACGGCGTCCGCCCTCACCGTCCTGGTCGTGCAAGGTGGTCTCACCATGCTCGGCGTGCTTGCGGGCGAAGTGATGAGCGACGCCGCCACCGCAGCCATGACCGCCACCGGGGGCGTGCTGCTGCTGGGGGTCGGCCTCAGACTGCTCCGCCTCCGTGCGGTGCCGGTCGGCGACCTGCTTCCGGCCCTGGTCATCGCACCTGTCGCCACCGCCCTGCTCACCATGTGAACCTTTCCCGATTCGTGACCCGAACACATGGCCGCTCCCTACCGGCCCGGCTATGCTCCGGCACGACCGGCAGGACGTCGTCAGTGACGGCGACCCGCGGTCGCTCACTCGGACGAGGGAGATTGAGCGTGGTCCACTGGTCAGTCACCCGTGCCGTTGCCCTCCTGGTCGCTGTGCTCGGGATGCTGTCCGGAGCCGCCTTCGTCGCCGGAGCTGCGTACGCGACCGACGCCTCACTCGCCGATGACGAGCCGGTCGGCATCATCCAGGGATTCCTCCGAGACCTGAGCGGTGCGCCCGTGCCCGGCGTCGACGTCACGGTCACGGACGCCGAGGGCTTCTCGGGCACCGGCACCAGCGACGACACCGGCAAGTGGATGGTCGAGGTGCCCGGCGAGGGCCAGTACCAGGTCGAGCTCGACGTCGACACGTTGCCCGACGGCGTCGCCGAACCGACGAAGAACCCGATCGACGTCACGGCCTTCCCCGGCTCCCCGCGCACGGTGCTCTTCACGCTCGGCGAGCGTGAACGCAACCTCACCACCAAGTGGGACCAGGCGGCTCAGCTCACGGTCGAGGGCCTACGGTTCGGCCTGATCATCGCGCTGGCAGCGGTGGGCCTCTCCCTGATCTACGGGACGACGGGGCTCACCAACTTCGCGCACGGCGAGATCGTCACCTTCGGCGCCATCGTCACCTGGTGGCTCAACGCCTCCGTCGGCATCCATCTCATCCCGGCCGCTCTGCTGGGTATCCTCCTTTCCGGCGCCTTCGGCTACGTGAACAACAGGGGACTCTGGTACCCGCTCCGCCGACGCCAGACCGGGCTCATCGCGATGATGATCGTGTCGATCGGTCTCGCCCTGGCCCTGCAGAACGTCTTCCTCATCATGTTCGGCGGTGCCAGCCGTCCCTACTCCGACTTCCAGACCCAGGCGGGCCTCGAGTTCGGTCCGGTGAGCCTGACCCCCAAGGACATCGCCTCCATGGTGATCGCGGCGGTCGTCCTCACGCTCGCCGGGCTTGCCCTCCTCAAGACCCGGATCGGAAAGGCGACCCGCGCCGTGTCGGACAACCCGGCCCTGGCCGCGTCCAGCGGGATCGACGTGGAGCGGGTCATCACGGTGGTCTGGGTGGTCGGCGCCGCCCTCGCCGGGTTGGGCGGTGTCCTTCAAGGCATGACCCAGCAAGTCTTCCCGCTCCTGGGCGCGCAGAGCCTGCTGCTCATCTTCGCAGCGGTGACCCTCGGCGGCCTCGGAACCGCTTTCGGCGCCCTCGTCGGCAGCCTGGTGGTGGGACTGTTCATCAACCTGTCGACCCTGATTCCCGGCATGACGCCGGAGCTGAAGAACGTCGGAGCGTTGCTCGTGCTCATCCTCGTGCTCCTTTTCCGGCCTCAAGGGATCTTGGGCCGGCGGAGCCGGGTCGGCTGAGGAGGCCACGATGGACTGGGACTTCATCTTCACCGCGTCGGTGTCCTACGCCCTCGGCGCCATCTCGGTCGCGTACTGCCTGGCCGCCATCGGCCTGAACATGCAGTTCGGGTACACCGGCCTGCTGAACTTCGGCCAGGCCGCCTTCCTGGCCGCCGCAGGCTACGGCCTCGCGGTGTCGGTGACGACCTTCGGGCTCTCCTTCTGGGCGGGCCTGTTCGTGGGGCTGGTGGCCACCATCGTCCTGGCGATGCTCCTGGGCATCCCCACCCTGCGACTACGGGCGGACTACCTGGCGATCGTCACGATCGCAGCGGCCGAAGTGGTACGGCTCATCGTCCGCTCGGTGAAGTTCAAGGACGACCTCGGTGGTTCGGACGGACTGCAGCAGTTCGCCGAGCGGTTCTACGAGCTGAGCCCGGTGCCCGAGGGGACCAGGGTGAACTGGGGACCGTTCCTGTTCAGCGAGCAGGAGCTGTGGGTGATGATCGTGGGGTGGACGCTGATCCTCGTGTTCTCGGTCTTCACATACCTGCTCGTGCACAGCCCGTGGGGACGGGTGCTCAAGGGGATCCGCGAGGACGAGGACGCCGTGCGAAGCCTCGGCAAGAACGTGTACTGGTACAAGATGCAGGCGCTGGTCCTGGGCGCCGTGGTGGCCGGCTTCGGCGGGTTCATCCTCGGGGTCTTCTTCAACGCCGTGTCGCCCGACACCTACGCCACCGCCCTCACCTTCGCGATCTACACGATCCTGATCCTCGGTGGTGCGGCGCGGGTCATGGGGCCTGTCCTGGGCGTCGTGATCTTCGCCTTCCTCTTCCAGTTCGTCGACCAGGCGCTCAAGGAAGCCGTCCGCGCCGACTACATCACCTTCCTCGACAGCAGTGAGACCGCGCAGGTCCGTCTCGTGCTCGTCGGCGTCGGACTCATGCTGCTGATGATCTACCGACCGCAGGGAATCCTCGGAGACCGGAGGGAGATCGCCCTCGATGCCCGCTGAGACCCCGCCTGCCCCCGGAGCTGCCGTGACGACGACGACCTACAAGGACGCCGCGACCGCGGCCCTCGCCGACGTCCCGCGCGAGCCCGGGGCTGCCAAACCCGATCCCGTGCTCATCGCCGACGGCGTCGTGCGCCGGTTCGGCGGGCTGACGGCCGTCAACGTCGATCACATCGAGGTCCAGCGCAACGCCATCACCGCTCTGATCGGGCCGAACGGTGCCGGCAAGACGACCTTCTTCAACCTGCTGACCGGCTTCGACAAGCCCGATGAGGGCGCCTGGTCGTTCAACGGCACCTCCCTCAGTGGCGTCCCGCCCTACAAGGTGGCGCGCATGGGGATGGTGCGGACCTTCCAGCTGACCAAGGTGCTCTCGAAGATGACGGTCATCGAGAACATGCGCCTGGGCGCCACGGCACAGCGCGGGGAGAAGCTGCTCTCCAGCATCATCCCCACGCTGTGGCGCAAGCAGGAGCGGCAGATCACCGAGCGAGCCGACGAGCTGCTGGCCCGGTTCAAGCTCGACACCAAGCGTGAGGACTTCGCCGGGTCACTGTCGGGCGGACAGCGCAAGCTGCTCGAGATGGCCCGGGCCCTGATGGTCGAGCCCGAGCTGGTCATGTTGGACGAGCCCATGGCGGGCGTGAACCCTGCGCTGACGCAGTCCTTGCTGGGCCACGTCAAGGATCTGCGCGAGCAGGGCATGACGGTGCTGTTCGTCGAGCATGACATGGACATGGTGCGCGACATCTCCGACTGGGTCATCGTGATGGCACAGGGCGCGGTGATCGCGGAGGGCCCCCCGCTCGAGGTCATGGCGGACCAGCGGGTCATCGACGCATACCTCGGGGCTCACCACGACCAGTCCCTTGCCGAGATCGCCGAGGAGGAGGGGATCGACGCACCAGAGATCCTCGAGGCCGAGGCAGCACGTCCGGAGGACCATCGTGACCAGTGATGACATGACCGCGGGCGACATCAACCGCGCAGAGGAAGCACTGCTGCAGGACCACGACCACACGCGTCCGGCAATCGACCGCACAGCCCATCTGGCGGGGGCCGAGGGCGCGCTGGTCGTCGCCGACAATCTCGTCGCGGGGTACCTTCCTGGGGTCGACATCCTGACCGGCTGTGACCTCTACGCGAAGGAGGGGGAGCTCGTCGGCATCATCGGCCCCAACGGAGCCGGTAAGTCCACCCTGCTGAAGGCGCTCTTTGGCCTCGTCAACGTCCGTTCAGGTGCGGTGACGCTCGGCGGCAAGGACATCACCAACGTCAAGCCGAACCAGCTCGTCAGCCAGGGCATCGGGTTCGTCCCTCAGACCAACAACGTGTTCCCGAGCCTGACCATCGAGGAGAACCTGCAGATGGGGGCGTTCCAGGCACCCCAGAAGTTCAAGGAGCGGTTCGAGTTCGTCGCCTCGCTCTTCCCCGCGCTCGCCGATCGCCGCAAGCAGCCGGCCGGCTCCCTGTCCGGCGGCGAGCGGCAGATGGTCGCCATGAGCCGCGCCCTGATGATGGACCCGTCGGTCATCCTTCTCGACGAGCCCTCCGCCGGGCTCTCACCGGTGCTGCAGGACGAGGTGTTCATCCGCACCAAGCAGATCAACGCCGTCGGCGTCACCGTCATCATGGTCGAGCAGAACGCCCGGCGATGCCTGCAGATCTGTGACCGGGGATATGTCCTCGACCAAGGGCGCAATGCCTACACCGGCACCGGCCTCGGACTGCTCGAGGATCCCAAGGTCATCGAGCTCTACCTGGGCACCCTCGCCAAAGCCTGACCACCCTCCCCTCCCCCCGCGAGCAGAGCTGTCGTCGGCGTGCCTTTCCCGAGACACGCAGAAGGGGCCCGGCGTGAGCCGGGCCCCTTCTTCTGACTTGCGTCGTCAGCGCATCAGCTGTTCGGACCGATGCCCTGCTTGACCAGCTCCTCGACGACCTTCGCGCTCTCATCGAAGCCGATGAGCACGATGGCGTCGGGGTCGAGGCCGGCGATCTCGGTGACCTCCGCGGTGAACGACTGCGCGGTGGGGTCGTAGAAGATGGCCTTCTCCTCGGTGTCCGGCTCGGTCACGACCGTGCCGCCACCCTCCTCGAACGGGATGGTGGTGTACTTCGCCAGACCCTCGCCGTAGGCGTCCTGCAGCGAGATGATCGCGACGTTGGTGTGACCATCGGCGAGCAGCAGGTCGGCGAGCACGCGGCCCTGGAGCACGTCCGACGGAGCGGTGCGGAAGTACAGCCCACCGTCCTTGGCCGTGGTCAGGTCCGGTGAGGTGTTCGCCGGCGAGATCTGCAGGATGCCGGCGTCGGTGACCTGCTTGAGCGTGTTGAGGCTCACGCTGGACGACGCAGCACCGACGATGGCGTCGACACCCTTGGCGATGTGGCCCTGGATGGTCTGCGCGCCCTTGTCGAAGTTGGCTGAGTCGCTGGAGTCACCGGGGAACCACTCGATCGGCTTGCCCAGCACGCCACCCTCGTCGTTGACCTCGCTGATCGCGAGCTCGACGGCAGCGACCTCGGGCGGGCCGAGGGACGCGAGCGAACCGGTCAGTGGCAGGTAGCCACCGATCTGCAGCTGTCCGTCAGCACCCGAGTTGGTCTTGTCGGTCAGCGCCGGCGGGGTGCCCTCGGTGGGGGCGATGTCACCGGACTGGTACGACAGGGCCTCGCCGTCGGCGTTGTAGCCAGGCACGGTGTTCTGCGCGTCGTACTGGTAGATGCCGATGGACGCCGAGGTCGGGTCACCGAAGGAGTCGAACTCGATCGGGCCGGAGACTCCGTCGTAGTCGATGTCCTCGCCGTCAGCGATGAGCGCGTTGCACTCGGCGAACGTGGTGCACTTGGTGCCGTTGGCCGAGACCTCTTGCATCTCGGCAGCCATGTCCTTGCCCGCATCCGAGTTGGCCTGCTGGGCAGCGAGCGCGACCACGATGACCGCGTCGTACGACTCGGGCGAGTACGAGTACCCGATCTTCTTCAGCTTCGGGTCGACCTCGTTGAGGCGCTCCTTCAGCGTGTCGTCGATCTGGGCACCTGGCAGCGTTCCCTTGGAACCCTCGAGGGTGCCGGGGGCGAGCTCGCCCAGGGGGCCGTTGCCGAGGTTTCCGTCGACGAAGTACAGGGGGGTGCCGGTCGCCGCGGGTTCGCCGCCGTCGTCCGTGGTCTCCCCGCCGTCGTCGCTGCCGCAGGCCGCGAGCACGAGCCCCGCAGCACCCGCGACCGCGACCAGACGCCAGGTGGCGTTTGCTCGGATCATTCATCACTCCTTGCCGATCGGGCCTGGTGGCCCCGGTCCCGGCGTTTCACCGGTTGATCACCGAAAACTAGCCCCCCGCAGGGCCCGATGCAGCCCGCGGTAGCCGTCCGTGGCCGGGTCGTTGCGGCATCGTGACCTAGGACGCGCCGGGTCACCGCCTCGTGGAACGGCACCGGCGGTGGCTCACTACAGTGAGCGGCTGGCGCCCCGGTGGCGGAACTGGCAGACGCGGCGGACTCAAAATCCGTTGCCGAGAGGCATGAGGGTTCGAGTCCCTCCCGGGGCACTTCTGGGGCGGTTGGGGGTCCCGATGGGGTGCTGAGATGCTCCCCGCGGGCCCATGGGTGCGGCGAGCCCTTCGTAGAACGGAGGCGGTGTGGCACCGCACCCACCAAGGGGTCAGGGGGCGGCGATGCGGCCCAGGACTCCGTTGACGAAGCCCGGGGACTCGTCGGTGGACAGCTCCTTGGCCAGCTCGACCGCCTCGTCGATGGCCACGGCCGGGCTGACCTCGTCGCCCCAGCGCAGCTCGTAGGTGGCCAGGCGCAGCAGCGCCCGGTCGACCGCCGGCATCCGGTCCAGCGGCCAGTCGACCGCATGCTCGGCGATCAGCGCGTCGATCTCGTCCCGATGGGCGACGAAGCCCGCCACCAGCGTCTGCGTGTACGGGTTGGCCGCCGCGTCCCCACGGGCCGCCCGGTCGGCGAGCACGTTGTCGATCGGCTCTCCACGCTGGTCGGCCTCGAACAGGATGTCGAGGGCGCGTTTGCGCGCCTTGTGCCGGGCGCCCACAGGTCAGGCGCGCCCGAGGTAGCTGCCGTCGCGGGTGTCGACCTTGATCCGCTCCCCCTGGGTGATGAAGAGCGGGACGGCGACCTCGTAGCCGGTCTCGAGCGTGGCGGGCTTGCTGCCGCCGGTGGAGCGGTCGCCCTGCAGCCCTGGCTCGGTGTAGGTGATCTCGAGCTCGACGGCGGCGGGCAGCTCGACGTAGAGCGCCGTCCCCTCGTGGACGGCGACGGTGGCGGTCTGGCCCTCGAGCATGAAGTGCGCGGCATCCCCGACCGTCGGTGCCGGTACGTGGAGCTGGTCGTACGAGGCGGTGTCCATGAAGACGAAGTCCTCGCCGTCCTGGTACAGGTACTGCATCTCGCGCTTGTCGACGCTGGCGGTCTCGACCTTCACACCGGCGTTGAAGGTCTTGTCGACGACCTTGCCGGAGAGCACGTTCTTCAGCTTGGTGCGCACGAAGGCCCCGCCCTTGCCGGGCTTGACGTGCTGGAACTCCACCACGGTCCACAGGCCGCCGTCGAGGTTGAGCACCAGGCCGTTCTTCAGGTCGTTCGTGGTGGCCATGGTGTGTTCTCTCCCAAGTGGTGGGCCGGCCCGTTCAGCCGAGCTCGATGAGGTCGCGGGTGGTCGTGGTGAGGCGCTCGACGTGGTCGGCATGGACGACGACGGTGTCCTCGATCCGCACCCCGCCGCGTCCCGGGACGTAGATCCCGGGTTCGACGGTGACGGGCACGGCGACCCCGAGTTTATCGGTGGAGCTGGACCCCAGGAACGGCGCCTCGTGGATCTGCAGCCCCACGCCGTGCCCCAGACCGTGCGTGAAGTAGTCCCCCATCCCCCCGTCGTCGATGACCTGCCGAGCCGCGGCGTCGACCATCGCCGGCGTGGTCGTGCTCGACAGGGCCTCGACGCCGGCCGCCTGCGCCTTCTGCACCAGTGCGTAGACCTTCGCCTGCCACGGGTCGGGGGTCTCACCCGCGAGGACGGTGCGCGTCATGTCGGCGTGGTAGCCGTCGACCCGGGCTCCGAAGTCGATCGTGACCAGGTCACCCTCCGCGATCGGGTAGTCGGAGGGCTGGTGGTGCGGCACCGCACCCCAGGGCCCTGCCGCAACGATCGTGTCGAAGCCGGGTCCGTCACTGCCGTCCACCCGCAGGCCCTCGTCGATCCATCGCCCGACCTGGCGCTCGGTGACGCCAGGGACGATCTGCGGCAGCACGGCGGCGAGCGCAGCGTCGGAGATCGCACAGGCACGGCGCAACGCGTCCAGCTCGACCTCGTCCTTGACGACGCGGAGCTCCTCGACCAGCCGCCCGCAGGGGTGCCAGCGCTCGCCGTCGCGCTGCTCGACGAGGGTTCTCCAGTCCGCGACGGTCAGGTGCAGGTCCTCGAAGCCGGTCCTGGACCACCCGGCGTCAGTGGCACGCGTCGCCAGGTCGGAGAGCCCGTGCCGGGTGATGACCAGCTCGACGTCCGGTGCCTCGTCGCTGGCCTGCAGGTCGTAGCGCGCGTCAGTGGCCAGCACGCAGCTGCCGTCGGCCCCGAGCAGGGCATGGCCGGCTGAACCGGTGAAGCCGGTGAGGTAGCGGACGTTGAGCAGATGGCTCACCAGGACGCCGTCGAGCTCGGCCGAGGTGAGGGCGGCAGCCAGCCGCGTCCGTCGCTGCTCGTGCACGACCGCCATGGCGTCTCCCGTCCGCTTCAGCTGGGCTCGTGCGCCATGGCCTGCAGGGCGAGCAGGTACGACGCCAGACCGAAGCCGGCCACCGTGCCACTCGCGACCTCCGCGACCACCGAGTGACGTCGGAACTCCTCGCGCGCCGCCGGGTTGGTCAGGTGCACCTCGATCAGCGGGGCGGTGCGCATGGCGACGGCATCCCGCAGCGAGTACGAGTAGTGCGTGAACGCCGCCGGGTTGAGGACGACGGGGATCTCGTCGCGTGCTGCTTCGTGCAGCCACCCGACCAGCTCGGCCTCGTCGTCGGTCTGACGCACCTCGACGTCGAGACCCAGTGACTCCCCTGCAGCCTGACATGCGTTGGTGACGTCGTCGAAGGTGGCGGTGCCGTAGACGTCTGGCTCGCGAGCGCCGAGCATGGACAGGTTCGGGCCGTTGAGCACCCACACCAGACGTGCACCGTCGCTCACCGCGTCTCCCTTCTCATGCCGAGACCTCCGCGTAGGCGGCGGTCAGCAGCGCCGGGTCGGGACCCTCGAGGCGTCCGGGTCGCCCCAGACCGTCGAGGACCACGAAGCGCAGCAGGCTGCCGCGCGACTTCTTGTCGAGGCGCATCGTCTCGTACAGCTGGGGCCATGCGTCGGCACGGTACTGCGTGGGGAGTCCCAGTGCCTGCAGGATCTGGCGATGGCGGTCCACCAGCGCCGGCTCGGTGCGTCCCGGCGAGTCGGCCCAGCTCGGCCGCGAAGAGGAGTCCGACCGACACCGCCGCACCGTGCCGCCAGCGGTACTGCTCGTTGCGCTCGATCGCGTGGCCCAGCGTGTGACCGTAGTTGAGGAACTCACGGTCCCCTGCCTCACGGAAGTCGGCGGCCACCACTGCGGCCTTGACCGCGACCGCACGGCGCACGAGCTCAGCGGTCAGGCCACCATCGGCCCGACCGGCAGCCTCGGGGTCCGACTCGATCAGGTCGAGGATCTGCGGGTCGTGGGTGAAGCCGACCTTGACGACCTCGGCCAGGCCGGCGCGGTACTCGTTCGGCGGCAGCGACGTGAGGCTGGCGAGGTCGCAGAGGACCCCGGCCGGCGGATGGAAGGCGCCGACGAGGTTCTTGCCCTCCGCGGTGTTGATCCCGGTCTTGCCGCCGATCGCCGCGTCCACCATGCCGAGCAGCGTCGTCGGCAGGTGCACGACGGCCACGCCGCGCAGCCAGGTGGCGGCGACGAAACCGGCGAGATCGGTGGTGGCTCCCCCACCGATCGCCACGACCGCGTCGGTCCGGGTGAACGCGTTCTGCCCGAGGACCGACCAGCAGAACGCGGCGACGTCGGCGTTCTTGGCGTCCTCGGCATCGGGCACCTCGATGAACACGGCGGTCAGACCGGAGGCCTCGAGGTCGGCCCGCACCGCCTCTCCGGTCGTGGCGAGCGCACGGGGTCCGATCACCGCCACGCGCTCGACGCCCGCAGGCAGCACCCCGCGCAGCTCGCCGAGCAGGTTCTCCCCGATCAGCACCGGGTAGGGCGCGGACCCCCCGACGGTGATCCGATGGACGGTCTCAGTCATGGACCACCCCTCGATCGCGTGCTGCTTCAGCCTCCAGGTCGGCCGCGACCCGGTCGGCCACCTGTGCCGCGCTCATGCCATCGGTCAGCAGCGAGAGCCGGGCCACCTGCTGGTACAGGGGGCGTCGCTCGTCGCTGAGTCGCTGCCACTGTCCGCGCACGTTGCCGACGAGGAGCGGACGCGACCGGTTCATCGCCAGCCGACTCATGGCAGCAGCCAGCCCGACGTCGAGGTGGACGACCACGTGGTCGAGCAGAGCCGCGCGCACGTCACCGTCGAGCACCGCGCCGCCGCCGAGCGCGAGGACGCCCTCGTGCTCGCCGAGTGCTGTCATCACGGCGTTCCTCTCCAAGGACCGGAAGTGCTCCTCGCCGGCCGTGACGAAGATGTCGGCGACCGACATGCCGGCTGCCTGCTCGACGTCCCGGTCGGTGTCACGGAAGGTGACGCCCCAGCGGTGTAGCCAATGCGCGACCGACCGTCGACTTGCCGGCACCGGGTGGTCCGACGAGCACTGCGCGCGGACGGTTCATCGGATGCTGAGGTGCTCGAGGTATGCGGCCGCGTTCCTGGCGGTCTCGGCGACGCTGTCGCCACCGAACTTCTCGAGCACAGCTCTGGCCAGCACCAGCGCCACCATCGCCTCGGCGACGACGGCCGCGGCAGGTACGGCGCAGACGTCCGACCGCTGGTTGATGGCCTTGGCCGGCTCTCCCGTCGCGACGTCGACGGTCGCCAACGCGCGGGGCACGGTGGAGATGGGCTTCATGGCAGCCCGGACACGCAGCACCTCTCCGGTGGTCATGCCTCCCTCGGTGCCCCCCGAGCGACCCGTCGCCCGCCGGATCCCCTCCTCGGTGGGGACGATCTCGTCGTGCGCCGACGATCCGCGACGCCGGGCGAGGTCGAAGCCGTCACCGACCTCCACGCCCTTGATCGCCTGGATTCCCATCAGTGCCGCGGCGAGCTGCGCGTCGATGCGGCGGTCCCAGTGCACGTGGCTGCCCAGACCGGGCGGCAGCCCGTGCACCACGACCTCGACCACCCCTCCGAGCGTGTCGCCGGCTTTCCGGGCGGCTTCGATCTCGTCGACCATCGCCTGCGCGGCCCCGGGCTCGAGGCAGCGCACGGGGTCGTCGTCGATGGCGGACCGGTCGTCAGGAGTCGGAGGCTCGGTGCTGGTCGACTCTGCCTGCCCGATGGCCACCACATGACTCACCACCTCGGCGCCGACGACCTGGCGGAGAAAGGCCTGCGCCACGGCGCCCAGCGCGACCCTGGCAGCGGTCTCGCGCGCGCTGGCCCGCTCCAGCACCGGGCGTGCGTCGTCGAGGTCGTACTTCTGCATGCCGACCAGGTCGGCGTGACCTGGTCGCGGACGTGTCAACGGCGCGTTGCGTGCCTGCTCGGCCAGCAGGTCCGGGTCGACCGGGTCGGCCGCCATCACCGTGTCCCACTTGGACCACTCGCTGTTGCCGATCTCGATGGCGACGGGCCCGCCCATGGTCCGACCGTGCCGGACGCCACCCAGGATCCGCACCGCGTCCTGCTCGAACTTCATCCGCGCACCACGACCGTGGCCGAGTCGTCGACGCGCCAGCTCGCGGTCGATGTCGGCTGTCGTCACCTCGATGCCGGCCGGGAAGCCCTCAGCCACCGCGACGAGAGCGGGGCCGTGCGACTCACCGGCGGTCAACCAACGCAGCATGAGGAGCAGTCTCCCAGACCGCACCCGGACGTCCCGGTCGTCCCCCTTCAGGTGCGGACGCAGACGGACGGCCCGCTCGCGCGGGCCGTCCGTCTGCTGTGGAGTGAGTGTTCAGTTCTCGAACGTCACCTTGTCCCGCTGGACCAGCTCGACGGGCGCGTCGGAGCCGAACACCACCGTGGCGGTGTCCTTGCCCGAGGGGCGCTCCCCGACGCTGGTCAGCTGGAACGGCCCGGTCTTGGTGTTCGGGAACGTGACCTGGACGGCGACCACGTACCGCTTGCCGTCCACCGCGATGGTGGCCTTCTCCTTGACCAGGTCGACGGAGATGAGCTTCACCTGGTAGGTGGTGGTCGGTTCGACGGTCGGCGCCGGCTGCGGTGCCACGGTGGGCGCCGGTGCCGGAGTGCCCGGGTCGGTCACGGGGTCGGTACCGGTGCCGGTGTCGCCGGTGTCGGTGACCGCGGGCTCCTCCTCGACGATGGCTTCGACGGCGAGCGGCTGGAACGGGTCTCGCCCCACGGCGAAGTCCTCGTCGACCTCCTTGGGGACGTCGGAGCCGGCCTTGTCCTTGTCGCCTTTGTCGGTCTTCTCCGGCGCCGTCGGCGCGGGAACGGGTGCGGCCGGGCCGGCCACCTCCTCGTCCCCACCGGACAGGAACAGGAAGTACACAGCCAGGGCGAGGACGAGGACCGCAGCGCCACCCGCAACCAGCATCAGGAGCCGTCGGCTGCCGCCGGAGGCGTTCGCGGTGTCGTCCAGGCCCTCGAGGGGCTCTTGCGCAATGGTGTCTGACATCGGAGCTCCTAGGAGGCGGTCGCCGTGGTCGGCGCCGGGGTCGGCGCGGTGGCGGGCGCGGTGGTCGTGGTGCCCTCGGGGGTGGTCGGAACCAGGTAGATGCGGGCGTTGATCGTGGCGGTCAGCGTCGGGCGCCGCGACACCGCTGGTGTCCTCGGTGTCCTCGACCTCGGCGATCGTGTAGCCGCCCACCAGGGTGTAGCGCTCGGTCGTCTCCATCTCGTTGAAGAAGCGCTCGATGCCGGTGTAGTCACCTTCCACGACGACCTCGACGTCGATCGCTGCCAGCGACTCCGGTGCCAGACCCGCACCGAGCTCGGTGACCGGCTGACCCAACGTGACAGCAGCCGCCGGCGTCATCGACACCAGCCCGACATCCGCCTGGCGAGCGATGTCCTGCAGCTCACGGATGTAGCCGGTCAGGTCGGGCGTCTCCGGGATGCGGGTCTGCAGCTCGGCGAGCTCGGCCTGCTTCTCGGGCAGGTCCTTGTTCTGCTGCTTGAGCTGCTCGAGCTGGATCTGCAGCGAGCTGTTGGTGCTCAGCTGCTCGTCGGCCTGCGCCTGCAGGTCCGCCACCTCGCCCCGCTTGGGAGCGATGAGCAGGAACCAGCCGGCGACGAGCACCAGGAGCGCCACCAGGGCCGTCCCCATGGTCCATTTCCGGGAAACGGTCATGTCACTCACCTGTCGCGATCTGGAGGTAGCGGTTGGACGCCGCCTCAGGGGTCAGTGCGGTGGAGGTCTCGACCTCGTAGAACTCACCGACGGTGTCCTCGGCGTCGGACTTCTGGACGCTGGTCACGGTGGGCTCGGTGTAGCCCTCCTGACGAGCGAGCGTCTGCAGCCAGGACGCGACCGCGTCGAAGTCCGTCGCGCTGCCGGTGAAGGTGACGGTGCCCATGGTGGGTTCACCCAGTGGTGTCACCGAGGGGTTCAGGGCCGCGGCCGCGGGGTCGAGCTGTGCGGCGGCCGCGGTGTTCACCGCCGTCATGCTGGCCAGACGGGTGGTCTTGGGGATCGAGAGGCTCAGGTCGTTGAGGTAGAACGACCAGCGGATCTCGGGCGTCATCGCGGTGGTGAGGTTGGCCTGCGCGGCGTCGACGGCCGCGAGGACCTCCGGCACCTCGGCGTACTCGTTCACCTGGCTCTGCAGGGCAGCGCCCTGCGCCTGGGCCGTCGCGAGCTCCTCCTCGGCGCCGCCGACCTGGCTGCTGACGACGAGGTAGACGAGGACGACGGCCGCCATGGCGGCGAGCATCACGAACCCGAGCAGCGCCTTGGTCCGCTTCAGCCGGGCCGCAGCCGCGATCTCCGGCGGGAGCAGGTTGACCCGCGGCATCGCGGCCAGGCGGGTGGGGGTCAAGGTGGTCATGAGGCAGCTCCCAGGGCGAGGCCGACCGGCACGGCGGCCAGGGGCTCGACGAATTCCATCTGTTCGCGGCTGAGGCCGGTCTTGCCGATCGCGAGCTCGCCGAAGGCGGTGCCGCGCTGGACCTCGATCCGCGTGGAGTTCTGCAGCCGCTCGGCGAGGCCGACGAGACGCGACCCTCCGCCCGTCAGGACGATCCGGTCGATCGGACGCGAGCCGGGGGACGCGGTGTAGTAGTCCAGGGAGGTACGGACCTGGTCGATGAACGCCTGGCCGGCTGCTTCCATGACGCGACCCGCAGCCTGCGCGCGCGCGTCCCCGGTGTCCGTGGTCATGCCCATCTCGTGCTTCATGGCCTCGGCCTCGGTGTTCTCCGAGCCGGTGCGCTCGGCGAGGGCGTCGGTGACGTCGGCGCCGCCCATCAGCAGGATGCGGACGAACCGCGGGATGCCACCCTCGTGGACGATGATGTTGGTGACGCGGGCACCGACGTCGACCAGGGCCTCCATGGTGCTGCCCATGCCCAGGTCGTCGCTCTCGGCCAGCGACCGCAGCACGGCGAAGGCGGTGAGGTCGACCATGACCGGCTTGAGGCCGGCGGCGTGCACGGCCTCGAGCTGCTTCTCGACCATGTCGCGCTGCGCCGCCACGAGCAGGCCGCGGAGCATCCGCGTGCCGTCGTCCGAGGCGAGCTCGTCGAGCGGGTAGAAGTCGAGGATCGCCTGGTCCACGGACATCGGGATGGTGCCGTCGGGCAGCGCGTACGGGAGCGTCTTGCGCAGCTCGTCCATCGTCTGCCACGGCAGGTCGAGCTGGCGGACGATCACCTTCTGGTTGGCGACGCCGACGACGACGTCCTTGCCGGAGAACTTGGTGTGCGTCCACAGCTGGCGGATCGCCTCGGCCACGGCGGCCGGTCGGACGACCTCGCCGTCACGGACCGCGCCCTCAGGGAGCGCGACCTGACCGAACTTGTCGAGCGTGATGCCTGACTTGCCGAACGTGAGCTCGGCTGCCCGGACGCCGGACGTGCCGATGTCCAGGCCGATGGCGGTTCGTGCGGCCACGTCTGTCCCCTTCGCACCGACGGCGACATTGCGCCAGGTGGGTGAGTCCTTTTGGACTATGTCTGCCGGATGATCGGCGCGACGGGCCCCGCCCTTGAGCGCTAACTCACATTTCTTGTCGGCCGGGAGTGCTACAGACCCATGGCGGAGACGTAGGCGTCCCACAGCGGCTCGCCCCACAGCGACGCCGATCAGGGTGCCGAGCAGCATGAAGGGGCCGAACGGGATCTTCGACTTCCGACCCGCCCGCCGGACGAGCATCAGGCGCGCCGCCGACGACGGCACCGAGGAAGAAGCCCAGGAAGCCGCCCACGAGGAGCACTCCCCACCCGAGCCAGCCGAGGGCCAGCCCCAGCACGCCGGCCAGCTTCACGTCCCCGAACCCCATCCCACCGGGGTAGACGACCAGGAGCAGGAAGTAGAAGGCGAACAGGGCGGCGGCCGCCAGCCACGCCCGCAGGTAGGCGGACCAGTCCCCGTCGGCCACCGCAGGAAGGAGCAGCAGCAGGCCGACCACCACGTAGCTCGGCAGGGTCAGGGGGTCGGGCAGCCGCTTGGTGTCCAGGTCGATGACCGCCAGAGCCAGCCCCACCGAGGCCAGGTAGAGGTAGGCAGGCAGCTCCCAGGTCCACCCGATCGTCGCGAGCATGACGAGCCACAGGGCGGCGTGGCCCAGCTCGACCAAGGGGTAGCGCACCGAGATCGGTTCCGCGCACGAGCGGCACCGCCCGCGCAGCAGCAGCCAGGACACCACCGGGATGTTGTCCCGCGCAGCGATCTCGGTGCCGCAGCGAGGGCAGCGGGAGCGCGGGCTGACCACCGATTCCCCGGCCGGCACGCGGGCGATGACGACGTTGAGGAACGACCCGATGAGCAGGCCGACGACGGCGAGCAGCACCCCGAAGTAGATCTCCACGGAGACGATCTAACTCATCGCAGTGGTGCGCACGCCGGACGGCGCGCCGTCAGCCCACGTACTCCAGCCACAGCGTGGTGTTCACCACGCTGTAGACGGGGGCCTCGACCGACTGGTCGTAGGTCACCGTCATGCCCTGGATCTCGTTCGCTCCCGCCGCCGCGCAGGTGTTGTTGGCGATCACGGATCCGGTGACCGTACCGCTCGAGGTGTTGAGGTCGATCTTGTCGCCGGCGAGCATGACACCGGCCGACGCCGATCGAGTTGGCACTGCCGTAGAACGAGCCCTCCGCGATGAAGAGGGTCCCGCGCAGGTAGTTCTGGACGTTGAACAGCTTCCAGGTGATGTCGCCGCCGTACTTGTTGCACGTGGCGGCATTCGTGTAACCCGACGGGCGTCGTCGACTCGGCGAGGACGGTGAGGGTCACGCTGTCATTGGAGTTGCCGTTGTCTCCCAGCTGGGCGTTGGCGCCGTACACGTAGTACACACCCGGGTACTGGGTGGCTGCATTGTCGACCACCCACTTGCCCGGTGTCGTGGCGTTCCCCGCCGTGTAGACCCAGTTGTTGTAGGGGCTGTTGGCGATCAGGCTGCCGGTGCAGGGCCCGTCGGTGGTGGCAGCGGTGTCGGCCGACGGTGACCGCACGGTGCCGTCGGGGCAGAGGTCGAACCACTGCGGAGGTCGTCAGCGCGTAGTCCTGGTAGACCGCGCGCGGGTTCGCCACCGGCACCCGCTCCTGCGGCTGACCCGCGGTGCAGCCGCCGACGACGCCGCTCGAGCAGCCGGAGAGGGTTCCCGACGCAGTGAGGGAACCGGTCGCGCTCACGCTGTTGTTGATCCCGATGACGTTGGAGTTCGTGTGGATGTCTGCCGGCAGCCCCGCGATCGCGTTCACCGCGACCGACCCGGAGAAGTCGAGGTCACCAGCCGGTGAGGATCGCCTGACCCGGCCGGAAGGGAGCGAAGATGTACTCGGCCTTCAGCAGCCGGCTCTTGGCATTCGCCGCCGAGCGCTCCGGTGACCAGCCCAGGGAGTACACCACCTGGCGCGCCGGATCCTTGAAGGCCACGAACTCGCCCTCTCCGTTGCTCTCGGTGCACGAGGTCGGGAGCGCCTCGAGCGCCGTGCGCGCCCATGCCTTCTCGCTCGCCTCGGACGAGAACGTCCCGGCCGGCGCCGCCGAGGGCACGCACCCGGCGGTACCGGTGTAGGCGACCGGTGGCACCTGGTTGCGGGCGGTCTGGATGTTGGCCAGCTCGCGGTCGATCCCGGCCTCGGCCGCTGCCAGCGACTGCTCGAACCGGACGTGGTCGCTGCTCGAGTTCAGGGAACGGATGGCCACGGTCGTCATGACCGTGATCAGGATCGCCATGACCGCGCTCAGTCCGATGACCAGGATGAGACCGATGCCCTCGTCCTCGGCCCGGAGTCGCCGCAGCAGGCACTTCGTCGGTTCATGTCAGCTCACATTCCTGATCCGCTCGGAGAACGACGTGGTTCGCTCGTCCCCGCCAGAGGACGACCAGCGAGTCGTACGTCGAGGTCGACCGTGACGAGTCGGGTGTCCTCCGCGTCCGCGACCGACAGCGGAGTCGTGAAGCAGGGCGCGGTCGTGCTCGCTCTGGTAGCAGAACGCGAGGTCGGAGACGAGGGTGCGGGCCTGCACCACCGCGGTACCACCCGCAGTCGAACGCAGCGTGTTGTACTGCGTGCTTCCCGAACCCTGGCTCACCAGCGACCACGTCACGATCTCGTCCGGCTGGGCGCTCGGGCTGCGGATGTAGTCCGAGTTGTAGTCCACCCACAGCACCAGAGTGCTCTCGGTGGCCCCTGCGTCCACGCCGCGGGCCGCCCGGATGTCACGTCCCAGCCGCTCGACCACGGTCCGTGTGTCTGCCAGGCCCGTCGCCTCGTCGTCGGTCACCCGGAAGGTCTCGTTGACCGAGATCAAGCGAAGACCGCCAGGGTGCCGAAGATCGCCCATGATGATCATGGAGACGAGCATCTCGGGCAGGGTGAAGCCCGCGTCCACCCGACCCTGGGGCGACGTCCGGTCAACCAGCGTCTGCCGGGCTGCATGCAAGCGGCTCATCGTCATCCCATCGACGCGGTGAGGAAGGACTTGTTGGTGGGCGACTCGTAGTTCATCCGCAGGTTCGCGCTGCCAGCTGCGGACCACACCCGCATCGACAGGTACTGCGGCTGACCGGTGACCTTGTTCTTGACGACGAAGGCGGTGCTGATGGGCAGCGGCACCTCGACCGTCGTCCAGCTGGTCGTGGTGGCACACGTGACGGTCTTGGTGCCGGTCGCCTTGCTCGCCCACGTCGACGTCTTCTGCGTGAAGGTGCCCAGCGCGACGTTGATCGTGGCACTGCCCGTGGAGGACAGGCACTTGACGGTGAGCGATGCGGAGGCGGTTCCGTTGAAGGTGCGGTCCGCCGGCGGGTTCCAGCGCCACTCCCCCATCTGCCTCGCCACCGCGGAGGTCGCACTGCCTCCGCCCTGCAGCGCACGGCCGACAGTGGCCCCGTCAGCGACGTCGGTCGAGAAGTTGTAGTCCTGGGACTGCGGAGCACAGGTGGCCTGGTCGAAGAGGTTCACCAGCTGGGTTGTCGTGGCGCCAGTGGTCCGCACCGTTCTTCAGGCCGAACGCGGTGAGCGTGGTGCCCGAGCCCTGCACGGCAAGGCTGGCACTCGGAACGCAGGCGTCAGGCGAGGTGCTGCCGCCGCTGCTCGAGCCACCGCCGACCGCGCCGGTCGTCACGTTGACCGTGAAGGATCGGTGTCGTGACGACGGCCCCGGAAGCGGTGGGCTGTGCGGACGAGGTCAGCGTGAAGACGACCGAAGAGGTGCCGAGCTCGGTGCTGGGGATGGTCCGGGTGGCCAGCACGCAGTACGGCGGGTAGTTGTTCGGCTCGATCTGGCCGGTGTCGGGCGCCGTGTTCCCCGTCGCGGAGTCGGTGTTGGTGAGTGCCGTGGTCTCACCGGCATCGAGGCCCCCGTTGCAGTTGGCATCGACGTAGTAGTCCCACGTACCCGTCGAGGCCGAGATGTTGAAGGTGTCGCGCGCACCGCGGTTGATGACCTGGAAGCCCCAGGTGAGTACCGTGCTCGGGTTCTTGGTCTGAGTCTGCGGTGACGTCGCGGCCACCGAGTATCGCGGCAGCGGAAGGCCACGCTGCGTCTCGGTGACCAGGGTGGAGACGACACGCTCGTGGGTCTGCCCGTACGACGTCCAGGTGGCCACCACCGTGTAGCGCTTCTGCATCGGCTGGCCGGCGGTGTCCGAGGTCACTCCCGCCGGCACGGTCACGTACCGGGCCACGGTGTAATCCAGGCCGTTCGACCCGGTCTCGGTCGTGATATGCGGGCTGATCGACCCGGTCGCCTGTGCCCAGACGTCCTCGGCACCGACGCCGTTCGGCACGGTGTACTTCGGTGTCGGGCTCGCCGGAGATCGCGGGGTCCCCGCCGAGGTCGGTGGTCACCATCGCCAGATTGGCGTACGTCGACACCGCGACCGGCCTCGACGACCTCGTTGAGGACGTCGACCGCCTGCTGGTTCTGCCGCGCCACCACCGAGGCCCGGACTCCGGCGATCGCTGCAGCGGCCATCGCCGAGAAGATCACCATGGCGATGCTCAGTGCCACGATCAGCTCGATCAGCGAGAACCCGCTGTCGTGCTGCAGACCACGTCGGATCCTGGCGATCACAATGCCTCCTGGGGGTACGGCTGCCCTACTGGCCTATCGGCAGGAAGGGACCGGTCTTGAGCGTGAGCCGGGGTCGACGGATCGTCGGCCCCGGCTCACGCGTGCGTCATCGTCAGCCGGTGATGGAGTCACCGGCTGCCCCGGCGACCGTCACCGGGCAGCCGGCCGATCCCGAGGGCTGCAGTCCGCCAGCCGCGCTGTCGTAGTAGAACGTCGTCCCCGGAGCGGCGTGCGACGCCGACAGGCAGAAGGACGTTCGCGGTGTCGAAGCGCACCACCGACAGCGTGATGTCCTCGGACCGACCCGGATGTCCATCCCGTCGGCGACTCAGGGTCGCGATGGCGCCGTACGTCTGGTTCTCGGTCAGGTAGAGCTCCTGCTGCGTGGCCAGGTTCTGATGTCGGTCTTGGCCGCACCCTCGTGGGCCTTGGCCCGTTGGCTCAGGAAGACCGGGATCGCGATGGCCGCCAGGATGCCGATGATGATGATGACGACCAGCAGCTCGATCAACGTGAACCCGCTCTCGGGATGCTCACGACACTTGATGCAGTTGTGGTGGGGCCGGCGGCAAGGGCCGGCTCGTTGTCTTCGGTGCATCTCCCCCTCCGTGGTGGCTCGGTCCCGACCGGTCGAGACGCATGACAATGTGTGCTCTCTGTGTTTCGGATACCGGACGCTGTGCACCCGGTACGCCCGATCGGGTGAACGAAGCGCAGGCTCGACGACGAACGAGGGGCCCGTACCGGAGTACGGGCCCCTCGTCGTGAGTGCGGCAGCTTGCACCGCTTCGTGCTCAGGTCAGCAGGAGTAGACACCCGCACCGGCAACGCCGGAGCTGTCCCAGCAGAAGCTGTTGCCCGAGTCGGAGTCGACCTGGACCGTGAACGAGTTGCACCGTCGCGCTCAGGCGCAGTGGTGTGACCCGAGGTGTTCGGCGAGGTCTTCACCGGCGAGAGCCGGCGCGTTCAGCGCCGCAACGCTGGCTGCGTAGTTGTTGTTGTCGGTGAAGTAGGTCTCCTGCAGCGTCGCGATGTTCTTGACGTCGCTCTTGGCGGCGGCGTCGTAGCCCTTCTGGCGCTGGTTCAGGAAGACCGGGATCGCGATGGCCGCGAGGATACCGATGATGATGATGACGACCAGGAGCTCGATGAGGGTGAAGCCACCCTCGTGCTCCTCCTGGGCCTTGCGGATGCGAGCGAGCATCTGTGTTCCCTTTCCCACTGTTCGGTGAGCCGTGCGGCGCTCGCCCTTGGGTGATCCCCTCCGGAGAGAGGAATCAGCCGAGGCAGCTGGGCTGACCCCGGTAATGCTGGGAGGGTCCCCTGGCTTTGCGACCCTGCCTTGCGGCAGGTGTGCCTTTTCTGGCCGGTTGGCTCTGTACGGGTACTACTTCGACCCACGCGGACACCGTCTTTAGGACTGGACCGGGTGGATTTCGACCTACTGGATGAGGTCGAACACCTTGAAGATGGGCATGTACAGGGCGATGATCATGCTTCCCACCATGCCGCCGAGGAAGGCGATCATCAGCGGCTCGATCAGCGACGTGAGCGACTCGGTCGTCGCCTCGACGTCCTGGTCGTAGAACTCCGAGATCTTGTGCAGCATGTCGTCGAGCGCACCGGTGTCCTCACCGACGGCCATCATCTGCACCACCATCGGCGGGAAGACCGCGTGCTGGCTCAGCGGCCCGGTCAGCGACTCACCGCTGCGCACGCTCTCCTGGACGTCGCGCACGGCTCGGGCGACGACCACGTTGCCGGAGGTGTCGGCCACGATGTCGAGGGCCTGCAGGATCGGCACACCGGCGTGCAGCATGGTGCCGAAGTTGCGGGTGAACCGGCTCAGCGCGATCTTCTGGAAGAGCGTGCCGAACACCGGGAGCTTGAGCTTGAGCGGATCCACGATGTTGCGGACGCGCTCGGTGCGCTTGACCTTCCGCCAGGCGAACACCAGGCCGATGAAGGCCACGACCAGGACCGGCGCCGCCTGCTTCATGAAGTTGCTCAGGTTGACCAGGATCTGCGTCGGCACCGGAAGCTCGGCGCCGAGTCCCTCGAACATCTTGGCGAAGGTCGGGACGATGAAGATGAGCATCCCGATGGCGGCCAGGATGGCCATGACGAAGACGACGACCGGGTAGGTCATCGCGCTCTTGATCTTGCCCTTGAGCCTGACCTCGGCCTCGTAGTTGGCGGCGATCTGCAGCAGGACGCCGTCGAGGAAGCCGCCGACCTCTCCGGCCCGGATCATGTTGACCATCAGGGGCGGGAAGATGTCCGGGTGCTGCGCCATCGCCCCCGACAGCGGGTTGCCGGTCTCGACGTCGTTGCGCACGGCGGCCAGGACCTCGGCGAGCTTCTTGTTCGGCGTCTGCTCGGCCAGGATGTTCAGGGCGCGGAGCAGGGAGAGACCTGAGTTGATCATCGTGGCGAACTGCCGCGACATCACCGCGAGGTCCTTCAGCTTGACCTTGCCGCCGAAGCCGGGGATCTTCAGCTCGGTCTTCATGCCGGCACTGGCCTGCGAGATGCTGACCGTGGCGTAGCCCATGCTGGTCAGCTTCTGCGCGACCGCGGCCTGTGACTCCGCCTCGATCGTGCCGGAGACGATCTTCCCGGTCTTGTCGCGGACCTGGTACTGGAAGGTCGAGGTTCCCATGTGTGACGCTCCCGTCAGGCGCGGCCGGTGAGCCGGTTGAAGTCTTCGATGTGGTGGCACTTCTCGATGCCGGTCTCGTGCGTGATCCGGCCCTTGTTCACCAGGTCAGCCAGGTGCTGGTCCATGGTCTGCATCCCGTGCTTGGCGCCGGCCTGCATGGCCGAGTAGATCTGGTGCGTCTTTCCCTCACGGATCAGGTTCCGGATGGCCGGGGTGGCCACCATGACCTCACAGGCGACCACGCGGCCCTTGCCGTCCGCCGTCCGGGCCAGGGTCTGGCAGACCACGCCCTGGATCGCCTGCGCGAGCTGCGCGCGAACCTGCTGCTGCTGGTGCGGAGGAAAGACGTCGATGACACGGTCGATGGTCTGTGCCGCGTCCTGCGTGTGCAGGGTGGCGTAGACGAGGTGACCGGTCTCTGCAGCGGTCAGCGCGACCCCGATGGTCTCGAGGTCACGCATCTCACCGACCAGGATGATGTCGGGGTCCTGCCGCAGCACGTGCTTCAGCGCGTTCTGGAACGAGTGGGTGTCCTCCCCCACCTCACGCTGGTTCACGAGGCACTGCTGGTGGCGGTGGAGGAACTCGATCGGGTCCTCACACGTCATGATGTGCTCTTTGCGCGTGCGGTTCGCGAGGTCGAGCAGCGACGCCAGGGTGGTGGACTTGCCCGAACCGGTCGGACCGGTGACGAGGACGAACCCACGCGGCAGGGCGGCGAAGTTGGCGACCGTCTGCGGGACACCCAGGTCTTCGAGCTTCTTGATCTCGAAGGGGATGATGCGGAAAGCGGCACCCACCGAGTCCCGCTGCCGGTACATGTTGACGCGGAACCGCGCACGCCCCGGGACCGAGTAGGCGAAGTCGAGCTCGAGCTGCTCCTCGAAGATCTCCCGCTGGCGCTGCGTGATCGCCGCGTACATGACCCGCTGGATGACCGGCGGTGTCAGGACGGGGAAGTCGTCCATCTGGAAGAGCTCGCCGTTGACGCGGATCGCCGGGCGTGCTCCCGCTGTGATGTGCAGGTCGGAGGCGCCCATCTCCAGCATGTGCAGCAGCAGGTCGACCAGGACGATGTCCTCGCCGCCCAGCGTGGGCTCGGTGGTCACGCGCGAGTACGCGGCCTCCTCGGCCTCTGAGTCGGCGAGCTCGACCATCGTCTCGGGGGTCGCGTAGTCCACGGGGGCCGGCTGCGGGTCGGAGTAGTCGACGGCTGCCTCCTCCACCGGTGCGGCTTCGGACACCGTCTCGACGGGGTCAGGAGCCGCCTCGGCATCGGCCGGCTGGTCCATGAAGGCCTGGTAGTCGAAGGACGGCGGGTTCGGGTGCGCTCTCGACGTCGACCGTGGCGGCCTCTTCTGCGGCGATCGCCAACGACATCGGCAGACCGGACCCGGCGTCAGGCACGACCTCCTCCGGCGCGAGCAGACTCGGGGCGTCCAGAGCGCCGGGGTCGAAGGTCGGAGCAGGCTCGGCGGACTGCTCGGAGACCGGCTCGGGCTGGAACTCGACGGGTGCCTCCGCCTCCGCGCGGTACTCGGGCTCAGGCGCAGGCTCAGCCGCCGGTTCGGCGACGGTGGTCGGCGCGGGTGCCGGCGCGAAGAAGTTGAGGTCCTCGCCGCGTCCGGCGTCCGACGCGTCGTCGTCGCCCTGCGGTGGGCCGCTGAAGTTCGTGGTCTCCACGAGTGTTGCCTCCTTGGGCGCCGTCGCACCACGTGCACCACCTCGTCAGTGGTGCTCCTGTAGCGACCATCGGCCTGTGGGGGTCACCCCTTGAGCCGACTCAAGGAGAACTAGTCCGACCGGGTCGAACGGTGGCTGGTTCAGACGACGACGCGGAGGATCTCGTCGATCGTGGTGATCCCGTCGGCGGCCTTCAGCATCCCGTCATCGCGGAGTGTGCGCATGCCCTCGTCCCTCGCTGTCTGCGCGATGACCGTGGCTGAGGCGTGCTCGACGGCGTGCCGCTCGATGGTCTCGGAGACCGCCATGACCTCGTGCAGGGCCAGTCGACCCCGGTACCCGGTCTTGGAGCAGGCCGAGCAGCCAGCGGCGCGGTACAGCGTGGGCAGCGGTGTGCCTTCCTCCCAGGGGAAGCCGGCGGTCAGCAGCGCCTCCGCCGAGGGCTCGTACGGCTCCTTGCACTTGCTGCAGAGCCTGCGGGCCAGGCGCTGGGCGAGCACGCAGTCCAGGGCAGAGCCCACGAGGAACGGTTCCAGACCCATCTCGGTCAGGCGGGTGACCGCCGAGGGGGCGTCGTTGGTGTGCAGCGTGGAGAGCACCAGGTGGCCGGTCAGGGCCGCCTCGACGGCGATCTGCGCCGTCTCGTGGTCGCGGATCTCACCGATCAGCACGATGTCGGGGTCACAGCGCAGGATGGACCGGAGGGCGGCCGCGAACGTCAGCCCTGCCTTGACGTTGGTCTGCACCTGGTTGATGCCCGGGAGCCGGTACTCCACCGGGTCCTCCACCGTGATCACGTTGACCTCGGGCCGCGCGATCTGGTTCAGCGTCGCATAGAGCGTCGTGGACTTACCGGAGCCGGTGGGACCGGTCACCAGGATCATCCCGTAGGGCTTGATGAAGCTCTTCGAGTAGATGTCGTAGTTGAGGGCGGAGAAGCCGAGGTCGGACAGCTCCATCCGCGCCGTCGAGTTGTCCAGGATGCGCATGACGACCTTCTCGCCCCAGACCGTGGGCAACGTCGCCACGCGGAGGTCGATCTTCTTGCCCTGGTGCGTCACCGAGAGCCGACCGTCCTGCGGAACCCGGCGCTCGGCGATGTTGATGTCCGACATGATCTTCAGCCGGCTGATCACGCCCGACTGGATGTTCTTCGGAGACTTCATGACGTCTTTCAGGACACCGTCGATCCGGTAGCGCACGACCAGCGCGTGCTCCCCCGGTTCGAGGTGGATGTCGGACGCGCGGTCCTGGATCGCCTGCGTGATCAGCAGGTTCACGAACCTGACGATGGGGGCGTCCTCGACGACCTCCTTGAGGTTGGACAGGTCCTCGTCGTCGTCGGCGTTGTCCATCGCCGCGGTGAGGTCGTCGATCTCCGAGTCCGCCCGGTAGTACCGGTCGATGGCCGCGATCACGTCGGCGCGCGTCGCCACGACCGGCCGGATGTCCATCCCGGTCAGGGAACGGATGTCGTCGATGGCGAACACGTTCGCAGGGTCGGCCATGGCGAGCATGAGCTTGCCCTCGTCGTCGGCCCGCAGCGGCAACGCCGAGTGCTTCCGGCAGATCGCCCCTGACACCCGGGCGATCATGCTGCCGTCGACCGGGTAGTCCGCCAGGTCGACGAACTCGAGCCCGATCTGCTGGGCCAGGGCCGCGACGAGCTGGGACTCGGTGAGGAACCCACGGTCGACGAGCACCCGGCCCAGCGCCTTGCCCTGCTCCTTGTGCTCCTGGAACGCAGCAAAGAGCTGGTCCTCGGTGACCAGACCGTCCTGCAACAGGATGTCGCCCAGCTGCTTCACGCGCGTGTCCTCCCCGCACGGCTGCGACCGAGGCGGGTGCGCCCCGGAGGTGCCGACGTCGTTGTCTAGATCGGCGCCGTCGCGGCTCCCTTGAGCCGCGGGGTCAACCGCGCAGCATCAGCCGCGCAGCCTCAGCCGCGCAGGGTCCGGGCGACGGCGCGGAACGCGCCGACCCGCGGGTCCCCCGACCCCAGCTCCAGCGCCGAGCCGTCGGCGAAGCCGAGGTGGACGCCGCTTCCAGGCTCGACCGGGGTCGACGCGGGAACGTGCGGCGCAAGGACGGGGCGGCGGCTGGCACGGCGGCCGGCTGGGACCGGGACGGGAGAGACCGGGACCGGCGGGACGGCTGTCGTCGCCGCGGCCCGGTGTCGTCCTCGCGGCTCGCGGACACGCCGCCTGGTCCACAGCATGACCGGCTCGGACTAGACCCCGGCCTTGGCGGTCTCGACCTCGTCGAGCACGGCGTACAGCAGGGCCAGCAGCACTGCCTTGACCGACTCCTTGTCGGTGGCGTCGCACGGGACCAGGGGCACGGCCGCGTCCAGCGAGAGCGCCTGACGGATCCGGGCCTCCTCGACCTCGTCGACACCCTCGGTCCGGTTCAGGGCCACGACGAAGGGAACGCGGGCCATCCGCCGGAAGGCGTCGAGGATCCCGACGGCCTCCGCGAGCGACTCGGGCCGGTTGGCGTCGAGCAGCAGCACGTAGCCGAGCATGCCCTCGCCGAGGATCTCCCACATGAAGTCGAACCGCTCCTGCCCGGGCGTTCCGAACAGGTACAGCACGAGCTCGCGGTCGATGGTGATCCGGCCGAAGTCCATCGCGACCGTGGTCTCGTTCTTGCGGCTCCGGGTGTGGTCGGAGATACCACGCTCGGTCGAGAGCACGGTGATCTCGCTGATCGTCCGGATCAGGGTGGTCTTTCCGGCCGCGAACGGCCCGGTGATGACGACCTTGACGGCCTGTCCACCGTGCCTGCGTCGCTGCTTCGTTGCCATCTAGAGCCCCCGCACACCGGCGATGAGACGCAGCATCAGGCTGCGGTTGACGGTCGGATCACGTTCGATGGCGCTCTCGGCCACCGGCTGGGCTGCGGTGGCCGTGCCCACGGTGCCGGTGGCACCCGCCGGTGCGGTGAGCGGCGGCGAGACAGGAGCCCCTCCTGCCGAGGGCGCTCCGAAGGACGGCGCGCGGGCCGGCTCCGGGTGGTCGACCTCGCGTCTGGGCAGGAACGGCTCAGGACGGGGCGGCACGACGCCCGCGGGGTCGTGCGCACCCGGGAGGACGCCGGGATCGGCGGACGCTGCCGGGGCCAGCGGCGCGGTCGCCGGGGCGGCCGGGGGTGCGGCCGCGGCTGCGGTAGGTGAGGCGGGCAGGCCGACGGTGCCGACCGGGCCTGAAGGGAGGGGGGCAGGATCGGTGGAGGGCACCGCGGCGGGCATGGCCGGCTCAGGTGGCGCCTCGGCTCCGCCTTCCAGCGGGGCGAGCAGCTGCTGCCGCCGCCGGACCAGCGCGATGTGGTCGGGGGACTCCTCGTCCCGGATCGCCAGCAGCCCCCGCTGCAGGAGCGCCCCGAGCGTCGAGACGACTGCGAACTGTCCCGCCCCGGAGACGTCCACGAGCTCACCCACGGGACGCACCCCGTCGACGAGGGAGAGCAGCGCCCACTCGTCCTGGGCGACGGTGGTGCCTTCGGGCACGACCACGGGCATGGTGAGCACCACGTCCGGGCTCGGGATCAGCCGGGACAGCGACTCCCAGCTCTCCCGACGCGCGGCCGCCTCACCGACGACCTGGTCGGCGGGCACCGAGAGGCCGACCTCGTCGGGGTTCTCCTCGCCCATGGCGAAGGAGAAGTCCCCGTTCGGCCACCGGAGCAGGTCGAACACCGCATCGACCACCTGCTGGAGCGCCAGACGCTGGACGACGGAGGGATCGACGGCGCCGGCCTCGACGAGTGCCCGCGTCACACCGGCACCGTCCGCGGCCGCACGCTCCACGGCGCGCCGTAGGGCCGCGTCGTCGGCTGCCCCCAGGCCGACCAGGCGCCGTGCCAGCGCCTGGCGGGAAGCGTCGGACGAGGCGCCGGTCACGGCGCCTCCGGCGAAATACACCACGCCTGAGACCTGACCGTTGGTCAGGTGAAGTCCCCCGGACTTCTTCGTCAGGCTGAGCAGCTGGAAGACGTCCGGAAGACTGAAGGCGTCGAGCGAACCTTCGAGCTTCACGTCAGTTCACGTTCCTCGGGTACAGGTGCGGGCGGGGGTCAGGGGGTCGGGCACCGGAGCCCGGGCTAGGACCAGGCACTCCCGTCGGGGGCGACGGTCGCCGGACGGCGGTCCCGCGCCCGGTCGGCGTCCCAGGAGGACTCCAGCACCGGGTCCCCGAGCGGGTCCGGCTCGAGCGCGGGGGTCGGCTGAGGCACGGGTGCCACGTGACCGTTCGATCGCGGGTCGGTGTCGTGCGCCGTCTGGGCCACGGGGACCGGCTGCTCCTGCACCTGCTCCTGGACGGGCTGCGGCACGTGGCCTGCTGGGTGGGCTGCTGCTGCACCTGCTCCTGGACGGGCTGCTGCACCGGCGGGGCCGTGGGGGCGACCACCAGCGGGGGAAGCGGGTCCGCCTCGATCCGCAGCACGGTGGCGACCGCCTCGGCGGCCTGCTTGACCTCGAAGAGCATCAGGCCGACCTTCGCCCCCGCCCGGGCCACGGCGACGAGAACCGCCTCGTCGTCGGCGCTCACCAGGAAGACGGTCCCCGAGTCGCCCTCGACGTAGACCTGCGAGAGGTCGCCGCGACCGAGGCCCTGGGCGGCACGTTCACCGAGGCTGAGCAGGGCAGCCGACATGGCGGCCACTCGGTCCTCGTCCATCCCGGCGGGCAACGCCGAGGCCATGGGCAGGCCGTCGAACGAGACCACGGCAGCCGCCTCGACGTCCGGTGCCTGACGCAGCAGGGTCCCCAGCACCTGGTCGAGCTGGGTCGAACGTCCGGCAGCCCCGCTCACGGCGGAGACGTAGGGGTCTGACATGGTGCACCTCGAGTGGTCGAACCGCGTCGTCCGCCGGGGCCCACCAGAGCACCCACCGGACCTTCTGAAGGTGCTTCGGCCGGGTCACTGCTCCTCTTGAGCGAATCTCCGGGACCGCAGGACGGACTCCCCCGCGGCGCGCATGAGCCCGGCAGTGGGGCGCCGCCCGGTCATCAGCGCGACCTGCTCGACCGCCTGCCGGACCAGCAGCTCGAGTCCGCCGACGACGTGGCCACCCGCACGCTCCCAGCCGATGGCCAGCGGCGTGGGCCAGGGGTCGTAGATGACGTCGAGCAGGACGCCGGAGGGCTTGCTGGGAAGCTCCGCGCTGTCGTCGAAGGCCCGGGCGGGCACCGTGCTGATCACCACGTCCCACGTGTGGAGCCGGGGCGGCCAGACCTCGGCGTCGATCGTCGGACGCGGGCGCCCGAGCACGTCGGACAGCGCGGACAGATGGCTGCGCAGGTCCTCGACCGCATCAGACCGGCGCGCGCTGACCGCCACCGAGCCGGCACCTTCGGCGGCGAGCGCGGCGACCGCTGAGCGGGCGGTCGCGCCGGCGCCGATGACAAGGGCACGAGGTGCGCTGACCGCCCCGCTGTCCCGCAGGATGCCGCGGAGCCCGGTGACGTCGGTGTTGATGCCCTGCCGACGACCGTCGGCGAGCAGCACCGTGTTGACCGCAGCAGTGACCGCCGCCCAGGGCTCGACGTCGTCGAGCAGGGGCAGCACCGCCTCCTTCAACGGCATGGTGAGCGAGAGGCCGACCCAGGTGGCGTCGAGCGAGTCGAGGAATCCGGGAAGCTGGTCGGCCGTGAGGTCGACGGCCTGGTAGTCCCAGTCGAGCCCGAGCTCGTCGTAGGCGCGGCGGTGGAGCACGGGGGACAGCGAGTGGGCGATCGGATGCCCGAGGACCGCCGCCCGCATCACGGTGGGTCCTGCGCGTAGAACTCCCGCTTCCACTGCAGGAACTCGTCGTAGTCGGCGGTGAACCGCGTGGCGTCGCTGTCGGGCGACACCGCGATGAAGTAGACCCAGTCACCGGGAGGCGGTGCGATCGCCGCGCGCATCGCCGCCTCCCCCGGTGAGTTGATGGGACCCGGCGGCAACCCCGCGTACAGGTAGGTGTTGTACGGCGAGTCGGTCGCGAGCTGATCGTCCTCGAGCGTCAGGTCGTCCTCACCCAGGGCGTAGTTCACCGTCGAGTCGAACTGCAGCTTCATCCCGACCGCCAGGCGGTTGGCGACCACGCGGGATGCCTTGCCGAAGTCCGGCTCGACCACCTCCGCCTGGACCAGGCTGGCGATGGTCAGCGCCTCGCGAGGGGTGTACCCGGCCGCGGCCGCACCCTCGACCAGACCGACGTCGGCCGCTGCCTGGTCGAACCGTTGCACCATCTGCCGGAGCATCGAGCGCGCCGTGGTGTCAGGTTCGAATGTGTAGGTGGCGGGGAACAGGAAGCCCTCCGCATCTCCGTCCGCGTACTCCGGCAGGCCCAGGCCCCGAGGACTCTGCAGGGCGCGCTCGAAGTCGGCAGGCGGCAAGCCGCTCGCCGCGACGAGCCGGTCGACGACCTGGCTGAGGCGCAGCCCCTCCGGGACCACGACCTCGGTCTGGACGCGGGAGGCGGGATCCAGGAGCCGTTCCAGGGCGCCCTCCGCGGACATCTGCTTCAGCATCGTGTAGGAGCCGGGCTGGATGCCGAGCGCCCGCTCGTCGCCTGCCGCGACGTCGACGAACGCCTGGCTGCTCGCCACGACGTCCGCCGCCTCGAGCGTCTCGCCGATCGCTGACGTGCTGTCGCCCGGAGACACCTCGACCACGACCTCACCACTACCAGGTCCGGGGTAGTCCTCGCCCCCCAGCACCCCGAGGGCATCCCCGAGGATGCGCACGCCGAACCAGGCACCGCCGACGAGCAGCGCGAGCAGCACCATCACCACGACCGCCGTGTGACCGGGGTTGCGGCGGGGTGGTCTGCGGGTCGGCGGATGCACGGTCGACGCGGTCACGAGACCTCCCCCGCGGGCACCCGCTCGCCGAGCCCGGTGGCCAGCACGGCTCCGACGTCGGTGCCGCGGGACGCCGCGGCGTCCAGGACGCCCTGCAGCAGCGCCGCCGCAGCAGCCTGGTCGACGACAGCGCGGGCGTTCCGCCCGCTGCGACCGGCGCTGCGCAGGCTGGCGCTCGCACTGACCGTGGTGAGCCGCTCGTCGACCAGGTAGACCGGCTCGGAGATCCGGGAAGCGAGCCGACCGGCCCAGCGGCGCCCGGCCGCGGCGGCGGCTCCCTCACCACCGGACAGCGAGAGGGCCAGCCCCACCACCACGCCAGCCGCGTCACGATCGGCGACCAGTGAGACCACTGCCTCGACGGCATCACCAGGGGCCACGGTCACCACAGGCGAGGCGAGCACCTGCTCGGGGTCACAGGCCGCCACTCCGATGCGCACCTCGCCAGGGTCGACCGCGAGCCAGACCCCGCGTTGCCGGGCGCCGCCGCTCATCGGGTCACCGACGCGCTGCAAGGAGCGCGCGCGCCGCGGCCACCGCATCGTCGATGCCCTCGACCCTGCTGCCGCCCCCTTGTGCGACGTCCGCCTTGCCACCGCCTCGGCCCTCGATGGCCGGCAGCGCGGCGCCGAGCACCTCGCGTGCGGCGAGCCCCGCCTGCTGGGCCGCGTCGTTGACGGTGGCCACGGCCGCCACCTTGTCACCGTCGACGGCCAGGACGAGCACGACGGCGGGCGTGCCTTGGCCCGCTCGGCCGCGCGTGCTGAGCGCCAGCTCGCGCAGCGCACCGCCGTCGAGGCCATCAGGGGCCCGGAACCCGAAGAAGTCGACGTCGCCGACCCGCTCGGCGGCGGCCGTCACGTCGGCCATCTCGGCCGCCAGCTGGGTCCGACGGGCGCGCTCGATCTCCTTCTCCGCCTCGCGCAGGCGGGACACGACCGCAGCCACCCGGTCCGGCAGCTGGTCCGCCGGGACCTTCAGCTGCTCGGTGAGCAGGTTCACGAGCGTGTGCTCGCGCGCCAGGAACTGGTACGCGTCGATGCCGACCAGCGCCTCGATCCGTCGGACGCCCGCGCCGATCGACGACTCGCCCAGGAGCTTGACCACGCCGAGCTGGCCGGTGCGGTGCGCGTGCGTGCCACCGCACAGCTCACGTGCCCAGTCACCGACACTCACCACCCGGACCGACTCGCCGTACTTCTCACCGAACAGCGCCATCGCGCCGGCCGCCCGCGCCTGGTCGATCGGCATGACCTCAGCCGTGACCGACAGGTCGTCGATGAGCACCTCGTTCACCTTCTGCTCGACGTCGGCCAGGACGGTGGTCGGCACGGCCCCCGCATTCGGGAAGTCGAACCGGAAACGGCCGGGCGCGTTCTCCGAGCCTGCCTGGGTCGCCGTCTCGCCGACCAGCTCTCGCATCGCCTTGTGCACCATGTGTGTGGCCGTGTGGGCACGGCTGATGGCACGCCGTCGTTCGATGTCGATGGTGCCGACCGCGGACAACCCGGTCTCGGCTGCGCCTTGCAGCACCCGCCCCCGGTGCACGATGAGGCCCTCGACCGGTTGCTGGACGTCCTCGACCTCGATGACCGCCCCGTTGGCCAGCCGGATCACGCCCCCGTCGGCGAGCTGCCCGCCTCCCTCCGCGTAGAACGGCGTGCGGTCGAGGACTACCTCGACCGCGTCACCTGGCACGGCCTCAGGCACCACCTCGCCGTCGCGGAGGATCCCCTTGAGGACCGCCTCGCTCTCGGTCTCGGTGTAGCCGGTGAACTCCGACCGCCCAGCGACATCGGCGACGGCGCGGTACGACGCGACATCGACGTGACCGCTCTTCTTCGCCTTGGCGTCCGCCTTCGCCCGCTGGCGCTGCTCGCCCATGAGCCGACGGAAGCCTTCCTCATCGACCTGCAGGCCCTGCTCGGCCGCCATCTCCAGGGTCAGGTCGATCGGGAACCCGTAGGTGTCGTGGAGCTTGAACGCGGTGTCGCCGCCCAAGGACCTGGCGCCGGACGCCTGCGCCTCGCCCGCCGCGACGTCGAAGATCTGCGTGCCGGTGCGCAGCGTCTGCGCGAACGCAGCCTCCTCCGCCTCCGCGACCGCGATGATCCGGGCCCGTTCGAGCTCGAGCTCGGGGTACTGAGGACCCATCGCCTCGATCGCAGCCGACACCAGCTCACGCATGGTGGGGTCGTGCGACCCCAGCAGCCGCATGCTGCGGATCACCCGTCGCATGATCCGTCGCAGGACGTAGCCGCGACCCTCGTTCCCGGGCACCACCTGGTCGCCGATCAGCATCAGGGCAGTACGCGCGTGGTCAGCGATCACCCGGAGCCGCACGTCGTCGGTCTCGTCCGACCCGTAGCGCTGTCCGGTGAGCTCGACCGCGCGGTCGATGATCCGCCGTGTCGTGTCGATCTCGTAGATGTTGTCGACGCCCTGCAGGACGGCGGCCATCCGCTCCAGGCCCATCCCGGTGTCGATGTTCTTGTTCGGCAGCTCACCGGCGACGTCGAAGTCGTCCTTCCGGCGCACCTCAGTGAGCGCGAACTGCATGAAGACCAGGTTCCACACCTCGAGGAACCGCTCCTCGTCGACCACCGGTCCACCGTCGCGTCCGTGCGCGCGGCCTCGGTCGAAGTAGATCTCCGAGCACGGGCCACCGGGACCGGGTACCCCCATGTGCCAGTAGTTGTCGTTCAACCCGCGCCGTTGGATCCGGTCGAGCGGGACACCGACGTCGCGGTGCCAGATCTCTGCCGCCTCGTCGTCGTCCTCGTACACCGTCACCCAGAGCCGGCTCTCGTCGAACCCGAACCCGCCGTCTCCGGTGCTGTTGGTCAGCAGCTCCCAGGCGAACGGGATCGCCCCTTCCTTGAAGTAGTCACCGAAGGAGAAGTTGCCCGCCATCTGGAAGAACGAGGCGTGCCGGGTGGTCCTGCCCACCTCGTCGATGTCGAGGGTTCGCACGACCTTCTGCACGCTGGCAGCGCGCGGGTACGGCGGGGTCTGCTCTCCGAGGAAGTACGGCTTGAACGGAACCATGCCGGCGTTGACGAGAAGCAGCGTGGGATCGGCCAGCGGCAGCGGTGCCGACGGCACGACGGTGTGGCCGCGCGCCTCGAAGAAGCGCAGGAACCTGCTCCGGATCTCAGCAGACTCCATGGACAACGACTCCTCGGGGCAGATCTGGGGTGGCGGCGCAGAACACCGTCGAGCCTACCGAAGGAGACGGTGGGCTCCCGACCGCATTTCCGGCGGGTCGCGCGGGGCGTGCGGAGTCAGTCCCCGCTGCGGGCCCGGCCGTCGGGGTCGTCGTCGCCCGGACCGTCGATGAGGGCACGGAGCTTGTCCAGCCGCTCGGACAATGCGCCCTCGGCTCCGTGGCGCGACGGCCTGTAGTACCGCCGACCGACGACCGGTTCGGGTGCGTACTGCTGGCGCACCACCCCGCGCGGGTCGTCGTGGGGGTACGCGTATCCCTGCCCCGCCCCGAGCGTCTTCGCGCCCGGATAGTGCGCGTCCCGCAGAGGCGCAGGCACCGCCCCGATCCGTCCCCGTCGGACGTCATCGATCGCCGCGTCGATCGCCACGATCACGGCGTTCGACTTCGGTGCGGTCGACAGGTGGATGACCGCCTGGGCCAGCGGGATCCGAGCCTCGGGCAGCCCCACGAAGGCAGAGGCATGCAGTGCCGCCACCGCGGTCTGCAGCGCTGTCGGATCCGCCATCCCGATGTCTTCGGAAGCATGGATCACCAGTCGCCGCGCGATGAATCGTGGGTCCTCGCCGGCTTCGATCATCCGCGCCAGGTAGTGGAGTGCGGCGTCGACGTCGCTGCCGCGGATGCTCTTGATGAAGGCGCTCGTCACGTCGTAGTGCTGGTCGCCGTCACGGTCGTACCGCACCGCTGCCCGGTCGACGGCGCGCGCCACCTCGTCCGCGCCGATGACTCCGTCCGAACCGGCGGCCGCGGCGTCCAGGATCGTGAGTGACTTGCGGGCGTCCCCACCGCCGAGACGCACGATCGCCTCGACTGCCTCGTCAGTGACCTCGACCTCCCCGGCCAGACCGCGCTCGTCGGTGACGGCGCGCCGCACCAACGTCTCGAGCGCGGCGGCGTCGAGCGGCCTCAGCGTCACGAGCAGCGACCGCGACAGCAGGGGCGCGACGATCGCGAAGTGCGGGTTCTCCGTCGTGGCAGCGATGAGCACCACCCAGCCGTTCTCGACCGCGGGAAGGAGTGCGTCCTGCTGGGTCTTGGAGAACCGGTGCACCTCGTCGACGAACAGCACGGTCTCCGCCTCGCCCATGCCGAGGCGGCGACGAGCGTCGTCGACGACCGCACGCACGTCCTTCACTCCCGCGGTCACTGCCGACAGCTCGGCGAACCTGCGACCCGTGGCCCGGCTCACCAGATGGGCCAGTGTGGTCTTCCCCGTGCCCGGAGGTCCGTAGAGGATCAGCGAGACGGACCGGGCGTCACCCTCGACCAGCCGGCGGAGCGGCGACCCGGCGGACAGCAGGTGCTCCTGCCCGACCAGCTCGTCGACCGACTGCGGACGCATCCGGGCGGCCAGGGGGCCACCACCCCGGTCGTCGGCAGCCGACTCGAAGAGGTCGGGGCCAGAGGACATGGTGCGACCCTATGCGGGCTCATCCCCGACGCTGGTCGGGGCCAGGTTGATCGAGCAGGGCCTCACCGCCCGGCTTGTTCGCCACAGGGGCCGCCTCGTCGGGGTCGGGTGTGGCGTCGACGCCTGCCTCCGCACGCTGGGCGGGCGTGATCGGCGAAGGCGCCCCCGTGAGCGGGTCGCCGCCGGATGCGGTCTTGGGGAACGCGATCACCTCGCGGATCGAGCTGGCCCCGGCGAGCAGCGCCACGAGGCGGTCGAGGCCGAACGCGATCCCGCCATGCGGTGGTGGACCGTAGCGGAGGGCGTCGAGCAGGAACCCGAACTTGGCGTCGGCCTCGTCCCGCTCCAGACCGATCACGTCGAAGACTCGCTGCTGCACGTCGGTGCGATGGATACGGATCGACCCACCGCCGATCTCACTGCCGTTGAGGACCATGTCGTACGCGTAGGCGAGGGCACGTCCGGGATCGGCGTCGAAGGCGTCCTGCCAGTCGGCGTTCGGCGCCGTGAACGGGTGGTGGACGGCGGTCCAGCCACCTTCGCCGTCGGGCTCGAACATCGGCGCGTCGACCACCCACAGGAACGCCCATGCAGACTCGTCGACCAGCTCACACCGACGCCCGATCTCCAGCCGCGCCGCCCCCAGCAGCTCGAGCGCGGCCCGCCGGTCGCCGGCTGCGAAGAAGACCGCGTCGCCCGGAGCAGCCCCGACGGCCTCGGCGAGCCCCAGCCGCTCACCGTCAGCAAGGTTCTTCGCCACCGGGCCGCCCAGCTCGCCGTCGGCACCCACCAGGACGTACGCCAACCCCCGCGCCCCCCGCGCCTTGGCCCAGTCCTGCCACGCATCGAGCTCCTTGCGGGTCTGCGAGGCACCTCCGGGCATGACGACGGCGCCGACGTGCTCGGCCTGGAACACCCGGAAGGAGGTGTCCTTGAAGTACTCGGTGACATCGACCAGCTCGTTGCCGAACCGCACGTCCGGCTTGTCGCTGCCGAAGCGCTGCATGGCTTCGGCGTACGTCATGCGGGGCAGCGGGAGGGAGATCTCGTATCCATGGATCTCACGCCAGAGGGAGGACACCACCGCCTCTGCGACCGTCATGACGTCGTCCTGGTCGACGAAGGACATCTCGAGGTCGAGCTGGGTGAACTCCGGCTGCCGGTCGGCCCGGAAGTCCTCGTCGCGGAAGCACCGCACAACCTGGTAGTAGCGCTCCATGCCCGCGACCATCAGCAGCTGCTTGAACAGCTGGGGTGACTGCGGCAGGGCATACCAGTGGCCCGGCTGGAGCCGCACCGGCACCAGGAAGTCGCGCGCGCCCTCCGGTGTCGAGCGGGTGAGGTAGGGAGTCTCGATCTCGAGGAAGCCCTCGGCATCCATGACGGAGCGGATCACCTTGGTGGCTGCGGCCCGCAGCCGGAGTGCGCGGCCCGGACCTTCGCGCCTGAGGTCGAGGTAGCGGTGACGCAGACGGGAGTCCTCGCCGACGGTCAGGTGCTCGTCGATGGGGAACGGCAGCGGGTCGCTCGTGCTCAGGATCTCGACCTCGGTGGCGAGAACCTCGATGTCGCCGGTGGCGAGGTCGGGGTTCTCGTTGCCCTCCGGCCTCGCTGCCACCTCGCCGACGATCTTGACGCAGTACTCCGGACGCAGCTGGTCGGCGACCACGACGTCACGGATCACCACCTGCACCGAGCCGGACGCGTCGCGCAGATCGACGAAGGCCACACCGCCGTGGTCGCGCCGCCGGGCCACCCAGCCGGCAAGGATGACCTCGGCCTGCGCGTCGTGGCTGCGCAGGGTGCCTGCTTCACGGGTGCGGATCACGAACGTGGCTCCTCGGATGCGGGGGTCGGGGTCGTCGGGCGCGCCGGCTGCACGAACAGCCGGCTGCAGGTCCTCGGGGGGCGGCATCCAGGTGTCCGGGTCGGCGTCGACCTGGTCGCCGCTGCGGATGTCCTTCACCGAGCCCGAGCCGGTTGGGTCAGGGAACCAGACGAAGGGGATCCCCCGGCGGTCCGCATGCCTGATCTGCTTGCCGAACTTGGCAGCCGCCGGCGCCACCTCCGTGCTGATGCCGCGGGCCCGCAGGGCGTCGGCCACCCGGTCGGACACTCCTCGGTGCGCCTCGTCGGCCACCGCGACCAGGACGCAGGTCGGGACCGACCGCGAGGCGGTGATCCGACCGTCGGCCAGTAGCGGGACGAGCAGGCGGGAGACGCCGAGCGAGATGCCGACGCCTGGGTACGACGTGCGGCCGTCGCTGGCCAGTGCGTCGTAGCGGCCACCGGAGCAGATGGAACCGAGACTCTCGTAGCCCTCGAGGGTGGTCTCGTAGACCGTGCCGGTGTAGTAGTCGAGTCCGCGGGCGATCCGCAGATCCGCGACGACGGCGCCGGGCCGACTGGCGTGGGCGCTGCCGACCACGGCCACCAGCTCGTCGATCCCCTCGTCGAGCAACGGGTGGCTGACGCCCAGCTCCCGGACGCGGGACGCGAAGCTCACGTCCTCGCTCGTGATGGCCGCCAGCTGCAAGCACTGGCTCGCGGCGGCGGGGGTCAGCCCCGCGTCCTGCACCAGCAGGTCGGACACGGCCTTCGCGGGGATCTTGTCGAGCTTGTCGATCGCGCGGAGCGCGGCTGCGCTGTCGCCGGCACCAAGCCCCAGGAAGAAGCCCTCGGCGAGCTTGCGGTTGTTCACCCGCACCGTCGCCCGCGGGATGGGCAGGGCAGCGAACACCTCGGCCATCACGAGTGCGACCTCGACCTCGTGGTGGAACGCGAGGGTCTCGCGTCCGACCACGTCGATGTCGGCTTGCGTGAACTCCCGGTAGCGCCCCTCCTGCGGTCGCTCCCCCCGCCAGGCCTTCTGGATCTGGTAGCGGCGGAACGGGAACTCCAGCTGACCGGCGTGCTGCAGCACGTATCTCGCGAGCGGCACAGTCAGGTCGAAGTGCAGCCCCAGCTGGTGGCGTGGCTGCTCGTCACCCTCGGCATGCAGCCGGCGGAGGACGTAGACCTCCTTGTCGATCTCGCCCTTGCGCAGCATCTGCTCGAGGGGTTCCACCGACCGGGTCTCGAGGGAGCTGAAGCCGTGCAGCTCGAAGATCCGGCGCACGGTGTCGAGCAGCTGCTGCTCGACGATCCGCTGCTCGGGCAGGAGCTCCGGGAAGCCCGACAGGGGGGCCATCTTGGCCACGTCTACAGCCCTCTCGCCGGTGCCGCTGCCCGGCCGCGGGCGGCCTCCAGCAGGTAGGGGTTGGAGTTCCTCTCCCGACCGATGGTGGTCGCTCCGCCATGCCCGGGCAGCACGAGGGTGGCGTCGTCGAGCGGCAGCACCTTCTCGCTCAGTGACGTCAGCATCTGCGGCAGAGATCCCCCTGGCAGATCAGTGCGTCCGATCGACCCCGCGAAGAGCACGTCACCGCTGAGAACCGTCTGCCCCGGCACGTCGTCGAGCCCTGACAACCCCTCCGGTGCACCCGGCACCCGGAACATCACCGAGCCAGGGGTGTGGCCAGGAGCGTGGTCGACGCTGATCTCGAGCCCTGCCAGACGGAGCTGCCCACGGTCGGTGAGCTCGGCGACGTCGTCGGGCTCCTGCCACTGCAGCCGTCCCCCGAACATCTCGGCGGTCTCCCGGCTCAGGCCCTTCATCGGGTCTGCCAGCAGCTCGCGGTCCGCGGGATGGATGTATGCGGGGATCCCGCGCGAGCCGGCGACCGGGACGACCGAGAACGTGTGGTCCAGATGTCCGTGCGTGAGCAGCACGGCGACCGGGCGGAGCCGATGCTCGTCCAGCAGGGCGTCCAGCCCCGGCACCACCTCGATGCCCGGGTCGACGACCACACACTCCTCGCCGGAGGCCGGGGCCACCACGTACACGTTGGTGCCGAAGGCGGCCGAGGGAAAGCCGGCGACCAGCACGAGCAGCTCCTCCTCGGGCAGGGCGGTGTGCGACCGGGTGCACCACGTGCGGGCACACGTGACGGACGACACGGAGACGGACAGCGGGGAACGTGCAGAGCCTATCGGTCACCCTGGCACCCACCTGCGGCCTCGGTACCTACACTGGTGCGTCGACCGGGGCAAGCCCGGTCTGGCCGAAGGCAGGAGAGCGGTGTCCCCCACCCAGCAGCAGCGCAGGGCGAAGGCGCGGGCGCGGCACGAGGCGTACCTCGCCCGGCAGCACACCAAGGCGGAGCGCCGCCGGCGCCGGCAGGTGGTCATCGCGAGCGTGGCCGGAGTCGCCGTTGTCGCCGTCGGTGGCTGGTTCCTGTGGCAGAGCACGTCCGACGACGAGCCCACGACCCCCGCGGCGGGCCAGGACACGTTCACCTACGACGCCGCCGGGGACGCGCTCCCGAAGGGCACCTCGGCCGACCTGGTCCTCGACACCGACCAGGGTCCGATCACCATCGCCCTCGACACCCGGCAGGCGCCCAAGAACTCCAACTCACTGGCCTTCCTGGCGGGTGAGGGGTACTTCGACGGGACGTCGTGCCACCGACTCACCACCGAGGGCATCTACGTGCTGCAGTGCGGCGACCGGTCCGGCACCGGTTCGGGCGGTCCGGGGTACACGACGGCCGACGAGAACCTCCCCAAGGACACCAAGGGCAACTACCCCAAGGGCAGCGTCGCCATGGCCGAGCCCCAAGGTGGTGAGGCGGGCAGCCAGTTCTTCCTCGTGTACCGCGACACCACCCTGCCGCCCGACTACACCATCGTCGGACGCGTGACCAGCGGTCTCGAGGTCGTCGAGTCCATCGCCAAGGACGGCGTGGACCCCAGCTCCCCCACCGCCGGCGACGGTCCCCCGGCCACGCCGTTGACCATCACCGCCGCTCGTATCCAGGAGCCCGCATGAGCGAGCCGACTCCGCGGCCACCCTCGGCCCCGGGAGCTGTCCCGCGTCCGACCCCGCCGCCCGGACGCAGCGCCGCGCCGGCCCCGCAGCCGTGGGGTCGCGCCGACGAGAACGGAGCGGTGTACGTGCGGACCGCCGACGGCGAGGCCCTGGTCGGGCAGTGGCTTGCCGGGTCCCCCGCCGAGGGGCTGCGGTTCTACGAGCGCAAGTACGCGACGCTCTCGGTCGAGATCGACCTGCTCGCCCACCGGCTCACCGACGCCGGCCTGCCGCCGGACGAGGCCATGGCGGCGATCGGGAAGCTCCGCGAGCAGGTCGACCCTCCCTCGTGCGTCGGCGACCTCAAGGCGCTCTCGGCCCGGCTCGACGCACTCGTCGCCGTCGTGGACGAGCGGCGCGCGGCCCGCAAGGCGGAGCGCGAGCACGCCAAGGCCGAGGCGAAGGCGCGTCGCGAGGCACTCGTCGCCGAGGCCGAGAAGCTCTCCGAGAGCACGCAGTGGAAGGCCACGGGGGACCGCTTCCGAGCCCTGGTCGAGGAGTGGCGCACGGCACCGCACACGGACCGGGCCACCGAGCAGGAGCTCTGGAAGCGCCTGAGCCACGCGCGCAGCACCTTCGAGAAGCGACGCCGCGCCTGGTTCGCGCAGCGGGACAGCCAACGCGCCGAGGCGGTCGCGGTCAAGGAGAAGATCGTCAAGGAGGCGGAGGCTCTGGCGTCCAGCAAGGACTGGGGGCCCACGGCGAACGCCTTCCGAGGACTGATGCAGCGGTGGAAAGCCGCCGGGCCTGCCACCCGCGAGGCGGAGAACGAGCTGTGGGCGCGGTTCAAGGCTGCACAGGACACCTTCTTCACAGCGCGGTCAGAGGTCTTCTCCGAACGGGACGCGGAGCAGCAGCAGAACCTGCAGGCCAAGCAGCAGCTCGCCGAGGAGGCCGAGCGTCTGCTGCCCGTGAAGGACCTCGACGCCGCTCGCAGCTCGCTGCGCTCCATCCAGGACCGCTGGGCGCAGATCGGCCACGTCCCCCGCGCCGACCGTCCAGCCGTCGAACGCCGCCTGCAGCAGGTGGAGCAGGCGGTCCGGCAGGCCGAGGAGACGCGATGGAAGCGCACGAATCCGGAGGCGCGCGCGCGGGCATCAGCAACCGCCGACCAGCTGACTGCCTCGATCGCCAAGCTCGAGAAGCAGCTGGCCGCCGCTCGGGCCTCGGGTGACTCCCGCACCGAGGACGAGGTGCAGGCTGCGCTGACGGCTCGTCGGGAGTGGCTGGAGCAGGCGCAGGCGACGTTGGAGGAGTTCGGCGGCTGACGCCTCAGGCGTTGGTCAGCCGGTAGACGTCGTACACACCCTCGATGCCGCGGACGGCGCCGAGGACATGCCCCAGGTGACGGGTGTCCCCCATCTCGAAGGTGAAGCGGGACAGGGCCACCCGGTCACGACTGGTGGTGACGGAGGCGCTCAGGATGTTGACGTGCTGGTCGGACAGCACCCGCGTCACGTCGGAGAGCAGCCGGGCGCGGTCGAGCGCCTCGACCTGGATCGAGACCAGGAACACGCTCGACGCGGTCGGTGCCCACTGCACGTCGACGAACCGGTCCTCGGCGAGCGCAGCGACGTTGACGCAGTTCGACCGGTGGACCGACACGCCGCTCGCACGGGTGACGAACCCGACGATCGTGTCCCCGGGCACGGGGGTGCAGCAACGGGCCAGCTTGACCCACACGTCGTCGACGCCCTTGACCACGACACCCGGGTCCTCCCCGGTCCGCAGGCGCGCAGGTCGCGTGGGCGAGGCGGCCTCGGCGATGTCCTCCGACGCACCCTCCTCACCGCCGAGGGCGTCGACCAGCCGGCGCACGACTGTCTGAGCACTGACGTGCCCCTCCCCGATCGCCGCGTACAGCGACGAGATGTCCTTCAGCCGCAGGTCGGCTGAGACCGACAGCAGCGCGGGGCCGCTGAGGACCCGCTGCATCGGCAGCCCCTGCTTGCGCATGGCGCGGGTGAGCGCGTCCTTGCCGTGCTCGACGGCCTCGTCGCGCCTCTCCTTGGAGAACCAGGCGCGGATCTTGTTCCGAGCACGCGGTGACTTGACGAAGCCGAGCCAGTCCTGGCTCGGGCCCGATCCCTCGGACTTGGAGGTGATCACCTCGACGACGTCGCCGTTCTCGAGCACCGAGTCGAGGGGCACCAGTCGCCCGTTCACCCGCGCTCCCACGGTCCGGTGTCCCACCTCGGTGTGCACCGCGTACGCGAAGTCGACCGGCGTGGCACCGGTGACCAGCGCGACCACGTCACCCTTGGGGGTGAAGACGAACACCTCGCTGCCGCTGATCTCGAACCGCAGCGACTCGAGGAACTCCCCAGGGTCGGACGTCTCCTGCTGCCAGTCGAGCAGCTGTCGCAGCCACGCCATGTCGTCCTGCGTCGTCGTGGCTCCTGGGCTCTCCTTGTACTTCCAGTGCGCAGCCACGCCGTACTCGGCACGGCGGTGCATCGCGTGCGTACGGATCTGCAGCTCGACCGGCTTGCCCTCGGGCCCGATCACCGTCGTGTGCAGCGACTGGTACATGTTGAACTTGGGCATCGCGATGTAGTCCTTGAAGCGCCCCGGAACAGGGTTCCAGCGCGCGTGGATGACACCCAGAGCCGCATAGCAGTCGCGCACCGAGTCGACCAGCACACGAAGCCCGACCAGGTCATAGATGTCCGCGAAGTCACGGCCCCTGACGATCATCTTCTGGTAGACGCTGTAGTAGTGCTTCGGCCGACCGGTGACCTGGGCGTCGATGCGCGCCTCGTGCAGCGCCTGGTCGACGTCGTGGATCACGTCGTCGAGGAACTGGTCGCGACTGGGCGCGCGACGCTCGACCAGACTCACGATCTCCTCGTACCGCTTGGGGTAGAGCGTGCCGAAGGAGAGGTCCTCCAGCTCCCACTTGATCGCGTTCATGCCGAGCCGGTGCGCGAGTGGCGCGTAGATCTCGAGCGTCTCGCGTGCCTTCGACTGCTGCTTCTCCGGCGGGAGGTAGCGGAGGGTCCGCATGTTGTGCAGCCGGTCGCAGAGCTTGATGACCAGCACCCGGATGTCGCGCGCCATCGCGACCACCATCTTGCGCGTGGTCTCGGCCTGCGCCGCTTGGCCGTACTTGACCTTGTCCAGCTTGGTGACGCCGTCGACCAGCAGGGCGATCTCGTCCCCGAACTCTCCGCGAAGCTGCTCCAGCGAGTAGTCGGTGTCCTCGATGGTGTCGTGGAGCAGTCCGGCGCACAGGGTCGGGGGCGTCATGCCGAGGTCCGCCAGGATCTGCGTCACCGCCAGCGGGTGGGTGATGTAGGGCTCGCCACTGCGACGCAGCTGCCCCCGATGCTTGCGTTCGGCGACCTCGTAGGCACGCTCGATCACCTTGACGTCGGCCTTGGGGTGCACCGAGCGCACCGAGCGCACGATCGGCTCGAGCTCGGGGTACTGCACGCGTCCGCCGCCCCCCAGGCGGGCCAGTGCCGCTCGCATCCGGGTCTGGTGCGGAGGCGGGGTGGAGGGGGACGGAGGAGGCGACACGGCGGGCCGTGGTGGTGGCCGTGGGCGCGCCGACAGGCTCAGGACTCACCGTCGCAGAGCCGGTCTCGTCGTCCACCGCTGCACCGTCCCTCCACTGGATGACTCAATAGTAATCAAGTGGGGTGCGTCGTACCCTCCGTGCGCCCGGAGCGAGTACGCCTAGCGCTTGCGTTTGGGTTTGCGCTTCGGCTGGTTCCGTGGACCCTGCTTCGGTGCCCGGACGGTCGCCGACGACCCGTCGGCCCCCGTCGCTGATGACCCACCGACGGTGGCGGTCGCCGTGGCGACGGCGTCGCGTCCACCGCTTCGGCGGGCCTGCACCCGCTTGGCGAGCGCCTGCATCGACGGCTCGCGCTCCTTCAGCTGCGCGAGCACCGGCGTCGCCACGAAGATCGACGAGTAGGTGCCGACCGCGATCCCCACGAAGAGGGCGAGCGCGAGGTCCTTCAGCGTGCCGGCACCCAGCACGTACGCACCGACGAAGAGCAGCGCGGCGACAGGCAGCAGTCCCACGATCGAGGTGTTGATCGACCGGATCAGCGTCTGGTTGACCGCCAGGTTGGCCGCCTCGCTGTAGGTCATCCTGCTGGTGGCCTGCAGCCCGCGGGTGTTCTCCTTCACCTTGTCGAAGACGACCACGGTGTCGTACAGCGAGTACCCGAGGATCGTGAGAACGCCGATCACGGTGGCCGGGGTGACCTCGAAGCCGACGAGCGCGTAGATGCCCACCGTGATGAAGACGTCGTGGAAGAGCGCCACGATCGCGGCGACCGCCATCCGCCACTCGAAGGTGATCGAGAGGTAGATGACGATCAGCACCAGGAAGACCGCAAGCCCGGCGAGGGCCTTGTTGGTGATCTGCTCACCCCATGACGGGCCGATCACCTGCGTGGAGATCTCGTCGAGGGGCACGTCACAGGCATCGGCCAGCGACTGGCTCACCGCCGCCGTCTCGGTCGGCGTCATGTCCACGGTCTGGACACGCAGAGCCCGTCCGCTCGAACCGGTCAGCTCGGTGACGATCGGCACGCCTTCAGGGACCTGCTCCGCTGCCGCGTCACGCGCCACCTCGACGTCGCAGGTCTCGCTCTGCACCGTGAAGACCGAGCCACCCGAGAACTCGACCCCGAACTTCAGCCCGTTCACGGCGATGGCGCCGATGGACAGCAGCAGCAGCACCGCCGAGAGCACGTACCAGGTGCGAGCGCGACCGACGAAGTCGAACGAGACGTCGCCGCGATAGAGACCCGAGGTGAGATCGTGCAGCCGGCTCATGTCAGGCCTCCTTCGCCGTGCGACGTCCGGGTCGCTGCGCCGTAGGCGTCGGAGCCCGACCCCCGAGACGTTCGATGGAGAGCCCCGACCACTTGCTGCCGCCGCTGAAGAAGCGGGTACGCGCCAGCAGCGTCACGACCGGCTTGGTGAAGAGGAAGACGACCAGGAGGTCGATGACCGTCGTCAGGCCGAGCGTGAAGGCGAACCCCCGCACACTCCCCACCGACAGCACGTACAGCACCACCGCTGCGATCAGCGAGATGAAGTCGGCGGCGACGATGGTCCGCCGCGCGCGGATCCAGCCGGCCTCGAGCGCCGCCCGGACCGACCTGCCGTCGCGCACCTCGTCGCGGATGCGTTCGAAATAGACGATGAACGAGTCGGCGGTGATTCCGATCGCCACGATCAGACCCGCCACCCCCGCCAACGTCAGCGCGAACCCGATCGTCTCGCCGAGGATCACGACGGTCGCGTAGGTGAGCGCGCCGGCGATGACGAGGCTGGCCACGGCGACCAACGCGAGCGCGCGGTAGTACAGCAGCAGGTAGACAACGACCAGGATCAGGCCGAGGCCTCCCGCGATCAGGCCCGCCTGGAGCTGCTCCTCGCCGAGCGTTGGCGACACCGTGTTGCGCTCACCGATCTCGAAGGTGAGCGGCAGCGCTCCGTACTTCAGAACGTTGGCCAGATCGGTCGCCTCAGCCTGGGTGAACCGACCGGAGATCTGCGCCTGCCCCCCGGGGATCGCCTCGTTGACACCTGGTGCGGAGATGACCACCCCGTCCAGGACGATCGCGAACCGGTTGCCCGGGCTGTCCGGTGGCTGCGTGGCCATCTCGGCGGTGATCGCACCGAAGGTCTTGGTGCCCTCCCCGTTGAAGTCGAGCTGCACGATCCACCCGGACGCGTTCTGCGAGTCCAGCCCGGCCTGCGCGCTCTCGACGTCCGACCCCGGAACTGCCACCGGGCCGAGCAGAAACTTCTCGGCCCCGTTCCGGTCACAGGCGATCGCGTACTGGTCGTCCGCGAACTCCGCACCCACCTGCTGGCTCTCGGGGTCAGTGCAGTCGAGCTCGAGGTACCGCTGCTGCAGCTCGGCCGGCGGCTGTCCGTCTGCGGTCGGAGCTGCTGCTGGGTCGGTCGTCTGCGTCGGGGTCGGTGACGGGCTCGGGTCGTTCTTCCCGGCGCGCGTGTCGCTTGCGGCCGAGGCATCTGTCGCGGTTCCCGGCATGAGTCTCGGCACGAGCGAGCCGTTCGCCCCCTGGTTGTTCTTCTTGTCCTTCGTCGGACTCGGCGACGGCGTGGGCACGGCGCCGGCCGGCTGGGCGTCGAGCACGGGTCGGAAGCCCAGGCGGGCCGTCTGTCCGAGCTGGTCGACCAGGTCGCTCTCCGTCGCGCCGGGCACCGAGACCACGATGACGGCGTTCTCACCGCGACCCTGCGCCGAGACCTCGGCCTCAGCGACACCGAAGCCGTTGACGCGGGCGGCGATGATCTGGACCGCCTGGTCGATCGCCTCGTCGGTGATCGTCCCGGTCTCCCCCGGCGCCGGCGACGGGACCAGCGTCACCGTGGTCCCCCCCTGCAGGTCCAGGCCCAGCCGCGGGGTGTTCACGCCCTTCCACAGCATCCAGCCGCCCATCGCCACCGCGATGACCAGCAGCACGAGCAGGGCCCGGCCCGGTCGTGTGCTCGTGGGTGTTGCCACGTCGAGTCCTCCGCTTCATCGCCCCCGCCGGACGCCCGGCGTGCTCCGGGCGCTGTGCAGCGACAGCCCCGGAAGTATCCCTGACGCGCCCCGGCCGAACCGCACAGGGTGAGCGTGTCCTCCAGGAAGCCTAGGCCGGTGGGACGTCGCCCTCGGGCATCTGGCCGCCGACGACCCGGCCGATCGCCCGGCGGTCGAAGCGCAGCTCGACCCCCGGCGCCACCAGCAGCTGCACCGTGCTCTCGTCGAGCGCAGTGATCCGCCCGAAGAGGCCGCTGGTGGTGACGACCTCCTGCCCGACCTGGACGGCCGCCGCCAGCGCGGCGGCCTCCTGAGAACGTCGCTGGGCCGGCCGGATCAGCAACAGCCAGATGCCGACCAGGGGGGCGACCAGCACCAACAGGTAGAGGACGTCGCTCATGCCGTCGGCTCCTCGTCCGCAGGCGCCGACGTCGAACAGCGAGGTCATCGCGCCTGCGGTGGTGGGTGAAGGCGGGTTCATCCCGAGATGCTCCCACGCCGCGGGTGTGGCCACCCGGCCGCGTGGCGTCCGGGCGAGGAGCCCGGCCCGGACCAGGTAGGGCTCGGCGACCTCCTCGACCGTCTCGCGCTCCTCGCCGACCGCGACGGCCAGGGTGCTGAGCCCGACCGGACCTCCCCCGAACTTGCGCACCAGCGCCTCGAGCACCGATCGGTCGAGCCGGTCCAGTCCGATCGCGTCGACGTCGTAGATCGCCAGCGCCGCGCGGGCCGTGGCCAGGTCGACGACGCCCGAGCCGCGGACCTCGGCGAAGTCACGGACCCGACGCAGCAACCGGTTCGCGACGCGCGGCGTGCCGCGGGAGCGGCTTGCGATCTCGGTGGCGCCCTCAGACTCGAGCGGCACCGAGAGCAGCTCAGCGGAACGCACCAGGATCGACGTGAGCTCGTCGACCTCGTAGAAGTCGAGGTGCGCGGTGAACCCGAAGCGGTCGCGCAGCGGACCGGGCAGCAGGCCGGCTCGGGTCGTTGCCCCGACCAGGGTGAACGGCGGCAGCTCGAGCGGGATCGCCGTGGCGCCGGGACCCTTGCCGATGACCACGTCCACCCGGAAGTCCTCCATGGCGAGGTACAGCATCTCCTCGGCCGGCCTGGCCATCCGGTGGATCTCGTCGAGGAAGAAGACCTCGCCCTCAGCCAGCGACGACAGCACCGCGGCGAGGTCGCCGGCATGCTGGATCGCCGGGCCGCTCGAGATGCGGAGCGGCTGTCCGAGCTCGGCAGCGATGATCATGGCCAAGGTGGTCTTGCCGAGACCGGGCGGACCGGAGAGCAGCACGTGGTCGGGCGCCGCCCCGCGTCCGTGCGCCGCGGACAGCACCAGCCCGAGCTGCTCGCGCACCCGCTGCTGACCCACGAACTCCTCGAGGTGCTTGGGCCGCAGGGCGGCCTCGATCGCGCCCTCGTCCTGCTGGGCGTTGGGGTCGATGACCGGGCTGTCGTCACCGGACGGACGGTCGCCGCTCATCCGCGTCACCGACCGCTCGGTGAGCTGACCGACCCGCTCATGGCGCGCAGGGCGGTCCGGAGCAGGACGCCCACGTCCATCTCGTCGGCCTCAGGTCCGTACTCGTCGGCGACCACGCTCAGCGCCGCCTCCGCCTCGCGGGGCGGCCAGCCGAGACCCACCAGAGCCGCGTGCACCTGCGGACGCCACCCGGTCGCGCCGGCCCCTGCACCGGCCGCACCCGCGGTCGTCGCGACGCCGACATCCCCGCCCGGTGCCCCGAGCTTGTCCTTGAGCTCGAGGACGAGCCGCTGGGCGCCCTTCTTGCCGATGCCCGGCACCTGCGTCAGTGCGGTGACGTCCTCGCGCGCGACGATCTGCCGCAGGGCGTCCGGACGCAGTGCTCCCAGCATCGCCTGCGCCAACCGGGGGCCCACACCGCTCACCGTCTGCAGGATCTCGAAGACCGCGCGCTCGTCGGCGTCAGCGAAGCCGAACAGTGTCAGGGAGTCCTCCCGCACCACCAGCGCGGTGTGCACGGTCGCAGGCTCACCCCGCCGGAGCCCGACGAGCGTGTTCGGCGCGCACTGCACGGCCAGACCGAGCCCTCCCACCTCGATCACGGCTCGTTCCGCCGTCACCTCGAGCACGGTCCCACGCACCGACGCGATCATCGCGTCCCCGCACGCGCAGACGCCGTGTGAGCCGCCACCGCCTCGACGAGCCGGGTCTGCGCCGATCCGCGCCAGACATGACAGATCGCCAGCGCCAGGGCGTCCGCGGCGTCCGCCGGCTTCGGTGCGTCGTCGAGGCCGAGCAGCCGCGCCACCATCGCCCCCACCTGCGCCTTCTCTGCCCGTCCGTGCCCGGTGACGGCCGCCTTCACCTCGCTGGGCGTGTGCAGGGCCACTGGCAACCCCCGACGGGCCGCCGCAGCGAGCACGACCCCGCTGACCTGCGCGACGCCCATGACCGTCCGGACGTTGTGCTGGCTGAAGACCCGCTCGACGGCCACCGCATCGGGGGCGACCCGGTCGAGCACCTCGTCCACCGCGCACTCGATGGTGAGCAGTCGCTGCTCGAGCGGCTCGTCCGCGTCGGAACGAGCCACGGAGACCTCGACGAGGGTGAGTCGACGCCCTGGTGCGCCGTCGACCACCCCGAGCCCGCACCGGGTCAGGCCGGGGTCGACGCCGAGCACACGCACGCGGGTCTCCTTCGGACGCTCCAGCCAGGGCGAACAGGTGTTCGACCGAACGCTACCCGGCCGTGCGCGTGAGCCGCGATGTCGACACGCCCGCGACGCCGCCACCCGCGCCCTCTCGACGGCTGCAGATTCCCTCAGATCTGTTGCCCACAAGGCTTGACCGGTGACCGCGAACCCCGTACTATCGAACATGTGTTCGAATAGAGCACATGCCGGAACCGACTCACTGAGACACTCAGCTGCACCCACGACGCGACCCCGGCACCGGTCCCCTGGTCAGGGCAGCACACCCGCTGTCGTCGTGGAAGGTTCTGGCCCTCGTGCTCCCCACCCCCGCACTGCCGCCGCAGGTCGCTGACGTCCTTGCGGGCGCTCGCCTGTTGGCTGAGCGTGCGTCCGGGGCATCGGACGGCGCGCCCAGAACCCCCGAGGAGCGAGCCGCCTGGCTGGCCGGGCTACGGCTGGTGGTCGACGCCGCCGAGGCAGCGTTCACCGCGGTGCTGGCCGACTTCGACGCGCGTGGAGACGGTGAGGTGCTGCACGCTGCTGCATCGTCGCAGGCATGGCTCCGCGGGGCGCTTGGCCTGGCAGCGGGCGAGGCGTCCGAGCGGGTACGGATCGCTCGCACCGCTGGCGACCTGTTGGCCGGACCGGTCGCAGCGCTGGTGGCAGACCCTCGAGACCACGCGGGTGGTACGGCGGAGTCGTCCGACGGTCACCTCTCGTATGAGCACCTGCGCACCATCCATCGCACCGCCCGCGCACTTCCACCCTCCACCCGCCCCGAGGGCGTCGGGGCTCTGACCGAGCTGGGCACCCGTCTCACCGTCGACGAGCTGCGCAGCGCGGGCCGACACCTGCGTCACGTGGTCGATCCCGACGGGTCGGCGCGGCACGCCGAGGAGGACTACGGGCGGCGGTGGCTCAGCCTCGCGCCGATGCTGGACGGCATGCACTCGATCGACGGCGTCCTCGACGCAGAGTCAGCGGCGAGCCTGTCGGCCGCGCTCGCACCCTTCCTGGTGCCCACCGGCCCCGACGACACCCGGACGTCCGACCAGCGACGCGCCGACGGACTTGCCGAGCTCGTCGCCGTTGCCGTTCGTTCCGGTGAGCTGCCGACGCTGTCCGGATCCACTGCTGCGCTGCAGGTCGAGGTGGACCTTGCGACTCTCACCGGTGAGCAGACAGAGCCCGCCAAGATCTCAGGCGCCGCGAACATGCCGGTCTGGCTCACCCCGGCCAGCACGAGCCGCCTCGCGTGCGACGCCACGGTCCAACGGCTGCTGCTCGATCCGGCCGGCATCCCGCTCGACCTCGGACGGGCGGTGCGTGTCTTCACGCCGGCGCAACGCCGGGCCCTCGCGACCCGCGACGACGGCTGCCGGTTCCCCGGCTGCGGCCGGCCGTCGGTGCACACCGACGCCCACCACCTCATTCCGTGGGCACACGGAGGTCAGTCCGACCTGGCCAACGGGCTCTTGCTCTGCCGCCACCACCACCGCCAGGTCCACGAAGGCGGTTGGACCATCACCCCCGTCGCCCCCATCGCGGGGGCCAACGGCACCCTCACCTTTGGCGGCCCGGACGGACAGCAGCTCGGCCAGCACTGCTCCCGCGGCTGGCGCTCAGCTCCCTGACCTCGCGGAAGCTAGCCCACCTTCTCCATGACTTCGTCGGAGACGTCGAAGTTGGCCCACACGTTCTGCACGTCGTCGGAGTCCTCGAGCGCCTCGATCAGCCGGAACAGCTTGCTGGCACCGGTCTCGTCGAGCGGCACCGTGACGCTGGGGACGAACGACGCCTCTGCGGACTCATAGTCGATCCCTGCGTCCTGCAACGCGGTCCGCACCGCGACCAGGTCGGTGGGTTCGCTGACCACCTCGAAGGTCTCGCCGAGGTCGTTGACCTCCTCCGCGCCGGCGTCCAGCACGGCCGTCAGCACGTCGTCCTCTGCCAGGTCCGCCCGCGGCACCAGCACGATGCCCTTGCGCGCGAACAGGTACGACACCGAGCCGGGGTCGGCCATCGACCCCCCGTTGCGTGTCATCGCGACGCGCACGTCGGACGCCGCGCGGTTGCGGTTGTCCGTCAGGCACTCGATCAGCACGGCGACCCCGTTGGGCCCGTAGCCCTCGTACATGATCGTCTGATAGTCCGCGCCGCCCGCCTCTGCACCCGAGCCGCGCTTGACCGCGCGGTCGATGTTGTCGTTGGGGACCGAGCTCTTCTTCGCCTTCTGGATCGCGTCGTAGAGAGTCGGGTTGCCCGCCGGGTCACCACCGCCGGTGCGCGCCGCGACCTCGATGTTCTTGATGAGCTTGGCGAAGAGCTTGCCGCGCCGGGCGTCGATCACGGCCTTCTTGTGCTTGGTCGTGGCCCATTTGGAGTGGCCGGACATGCGGGGCTCCTCATTCGGTCGTGCGTGGTCAGCGCCGGGAGCGGACGATCCTCACGAAGTACTCGTGCACTCGATGGTCGCCGGTGAGCTCAGGGTGGAAGGACGTGGCCACGAGCGGGCCCTGTCGAACCGCGACGATCCTACCGGCGGCCGGCCCGGCCTCGACGCGGCCGAGCACCTCGACCTGTTGCCCGACCTGCTCCACCCAGGGGGCCCGGATGAACACCGCGTGGACGGGATCCCCTTCGAGGGCGGGCATCGCCAGGTCTGCCTCGAACGAGTCGACCTGTCGGCCGAAGGCGTTCCGGCGCACGACCATGTCGATGCCACCGATGGTCTGCTGGTCCGGACGTCCGTCCTCGAGCCGGTCGGCGAGCATGATCATGCCGGCGCACGACCCGTACATGGGCATCCCCGACTCGCGAGCCTTGCGCAGCGGCTCGATCAGCCCGAAGTCGACCGCGAGCTTGCTCATCGTCGTCGACTCGCCACCGGGAATCACCAGTGCCTCGACCTGCGCGAGGTCCTCGACCGTGCGCACCCGCCGCGTGGTCGCCCCGCAGTCGGTCAGCACCACCTCGTGCTCACGGACGTCGCCCTGCAGACCGAGCACCCCGATCACCGGGGAGTCGGAGGGGTCGGAGGAGGGGTGCGCCGAGGTGGACGTCACCATCCCCGGCCGGCGTACCGCTCGGACTCGGGCAGCGTGTCGATGTTGATGCCGACCATCGCCTCGCCGAGGCCCCGGGACACCTTGGCGATGACGTCGGGGTTGTCGTAGTGCAGCGTGGCCTGGACGATCGCGTTGGCGCGCTTGGCCGGGTCGCCCGACTTGAAGATGCCTGAGCCGACGAACACGCCTTCGGCACCGAGCTGCATCATCATCGCCGCGTCCGCCGGGGTGGCGAGACCGCCGGCGGTGAACATCACGACGGGAAGCCTGCCGGAGTCGTGCACCTCGCGCACCAGCTCGTACGGGGCACCGAGCTCCTTGGCGGTGTTGAAGAGCTCCTCCTCGCCGAGGCCCTGGACCCGGCGGATGTCTCCCAGCATCTGGCGCATGTGGCGGGTGGCCTCGACGACGTTGCCGGTTCCGGCCTCGCCCTTGGAGCGGATCATCGCCGCACCTTCGGCGATCCGCCGCAGCGCCTCACCCAGGTTGGTCGCACCGCACACGAACGGCACTGTGAACTGCCACTTGTCGATGTGCAGCTTCTCGTCCGCAGGGGTCAGCACCTCGGACTCGTCGACGTAGTCGACACCCAGTGCCTGCAGCACCTGCGCCTCGACGAAGTGACCGATGCGGGCCTTCGCCATGACGGGGATGGAGACGGCCTCGATGATGCCGTCGATCATGTCCGGGTCGGACATGCGCGCGACACCGCCGTCCTTGCGGATGTCCGCGGGCACCCGCTCGAGGGCCATGACGGCGACGGCGCCGGCGTCCTCGGCGATCTTGGCCTGGTCGGGCGTGACCACGTCCATGATCACTCCGCCCTTGAGCATCTCGGCCATGCCGCGCTTGACGCGCGACGTGCCGAGCTGGGGGGTGGTGGCTGAGCTCTCGTTGGCCGAGTTCTCGCTGGCTGAGTTCTCGCTGGCGGGCACGGGGAACCTCACGGGACGGGACGACAGTGGGCGACGCCCACGGATGTCCCCCCATGGTACGGGGACGGGGCCGTCCGACGCCTACCGGATCACGGGCTTGCGGTCGTTGTCGAGCAGCAGCACCCACACCTGACCCGGGTCGAACGGGATGCGCTCCCCGCGGAACCGCCAGATCGTGCCCGACTCGGCCTTGGGCCGGGACCAGGTGATGGGCCATTTCCGCCCGTCCCGGAAGAGCCACGCCTTCCCCTTGCCGACCGTGTCGGTGAACGGGGTGACGCCTCCGTAGCGGTCCCCGAGGTCGGACGGATAGGCGTCGACGCTCTGGACGATCACGGTGGTCCCGCCGAGCTGGGGGCCCTCCGTGCTCATGGCGGCGCTGCCGTCGGACCACAGCAGCCACCGATCCTCCTTCGGTGACCAGGCGAACCGCGCCTCGGAGTACGGCCACGTGACCGTGAAGCCCTTGCTGCGCTTTCCGCCCTTCGGCACCACTTCGTCGAAGCGGAAGCCGATGTCCTTGGCCTTGGCTGCCTTCGGAGCGCTCTTGAGCAGCTGCTTCGGCTGCGCGAACAGGTCCCACGGGGCTGGGCGCTCGGTTCGGGTGTACCCGGGCGTCCCCCCGATGTTCGTGACGGGGTACAACGGCGCCGCATTGACCGCGTTGAGCACGGCCGGCTGCCCACCGGACGCCGAGAACGCGACCTTGCCGTACTGCGCCAGCAGCTCGATGTCGGTCTCGCGGGCGCTCCGGATCGGCCCGACCTGCTTGGGGTAGCGGGAGGAGAAGACCGCCATGAACCTGGTCAGGCCCCACTCGACCTCTTCGACGTAGATGACGTCCGCAGCCATCAGACCGCTCTGCGGGTGGCTGTTCACGGTGTTGTCGATCTTGACCGCGAGCACCCGGTGGTCCTTGCCCGGTCGGCCGGACAGCAACGTGGTGGGCGGCTCAGGCGTCGAGGTCGGCGACGCCGAGGGCGTCGGAGAGGTGACCGCCACCGGCTCGGCGTCCTCGGCGCTGCACGCCGTCAGGACGGCACTGGACAGCAGCACAGAGGCGGCGAGGCCGACCACCATGCCCTTGGGCAGGACGTCGCGGGCCACCGCACCTCGGGAAGGACTCATGCCACCAGGCTAGGCGGCGCGCAGGGTGATCTCGGCCAACGACTCCGGCGGCGCGTCGTCCATCTCGCGGGAGACCGGCCACGGTGCCCGGCCCGCGAGGTGCAGCGACCGCACCAGCCACCGGCGGCGCACCGCCACTGCCGCCTGCACGGCGTCGTTGGCGAACCGGCGGGCGAGCACGACTCCCTGGCTCGCGTCGGCGAGCTCGACCAGCAGGTCCCGGGCGTCGGGGTCCGCCTGCAGGTCGACGATCGTCTCCGGGTCGACAAGGACCGCACGGAGAGCGGCGGTGAGGTCGCTCTGCGCGGCGTCACGCGCCATGCCCTCCGTCCCCCGCACTCCCGCCTCGGCGGTCTGGGCAGCGTCCAGCAGCAGCACCGCGCTCGCCGGGTCGAGCCAGCCACTCAGCGCCAGCTCACGGGCCAGCCCCGCCCGCTGCACCAGCTTGGTCTCGAGCGCGGCGCTCGCCGCGTCCACCCGCAGGTGGAGGCGGTCCAGGCGACCGGCCAGCCCGCGCACGTAGAGGAGCGTCAGCACCAGGAGGAGGGCAACGACCAGGGCGAGGATCTCGGCGGTCATGGCGTGCTCACCGACCTCGCGGTAGGGGCGCAGTCGTCCGGCGAACAGGCCCGGTCCCTGGCGGTCGTCCTCGCGCACCCTCTCGCCGCCTGCGGTGACCGTCTCGTACACCGCCACCACCTGGCGGGCGACCCGGGACCAGTCGTAGCCCAGGGCCCGCTCGTGCCCGACGGCCGCCAGCTCGTCGCGGCGTGGGGCGTCGGCGAGCAGCCCGCACGCGCCGCGGACGAGCGCCTCCGCGTCGCCGGTCGTGAACAGCTCACCGCAGCGGCCGCCGTCGAGGACGTCACGGAACGCGACCAGGTCGCTCGCCAGGACCGCGGTGGATGCCGACATCGCCTCGAGGAGGACGATCCCGAACGACTCGCCGCCGATGTGCGGGGCGACGTAGAGCGACACCGAGCGCAGCAGCTCGGCCTTCTCCTGCTCCGAGACCCGACCGAGCAGCGTCACCCGCCGGCGGATGTCCGGGGGAGCGCGTCGAGGGCATCGGTCTCCCCCGGTCCCGCCACCAACAGGCGCACGGCGGGATGCTCCTCGGCGATGCCGGGCAGGGCGGCAAGGAGCACCTCGCAGGCCCTTCCGTGGCTCGTCGACCCGGCCGAGGAAGGCCAACGTCGCCGGTCCGGTCCACTCCGTCCGCACCGACGCACCGGCGAAGCGCGCCACGTCGACCCCGTTCGGCACCAGGACCGCGTCGCCTCCGAGGTGCTGGACGACGGTTCGACGCGCCTCCTCGCTCACCGCGATCCGCGCCCGGACCTTCTCGAGCGTCGCGCGCAGGATCCACGATCCGCCGCGGAGCGCCTTGGACCGCCCGTCGATCGCCGCGTGGAACGTGGCGACGATCGGGCCCGAGGGCCGACCAGCACGCGAGCATGGACAGGCTCGGGGTGACCGGCGAGTGCACGTGCAGCACGTCGAAGTCGCCCTCCCGGATCCACCGCCTGACCCGTGAGGCCGAACGCGGACCGAACAGCACCCGCGCCACCGACCCGTTGTACGGCACCGGGACCGCGCGACCGGCCAGCGTCACGAAGTCGGGCACCGCCTCGGACTCCTCGCCCGGCGCCAGCACCGCGACCTCGAGCCCCAGGGTCCGGAGCGCCTCCGCGAGCTCGTGCACATGGATCGCGACGCCGCTCGGCACCGTCCAGTCGTAGGGGCAGACGATCCCGACCCTCATGGGACCCGCCTCACGTCAATGGCCTGCTCCATGTGTCTCACCGGACCCGCTCGCGCTGCGGGACGTCGGCGGTCCACACCGGCTGCAGCATGTGCCAGTCGACGGCGTGCTGCCGAGCGGCGACTCCGATCACGTCGGCCCACTGCCGGGTCAGGTCGTGGACGCGGTCGCGGAGGCCCACGGCGTCCGCTGGTCAGCGGCGGCAGGAAGTCCAGGCGGGTCCGCGCCCCTTCGTAGCTCGAGATCACCGGCAGCAGCACCGACTCGGTGCGTTCGGCCAGCAGCGCCGGCCCGACCGGGAGCCGCGCCGGCTCGCCGAGCACCTCCACCTCCAGCCCGGTGCCGCTCAGGTCCCGGTCGGCCAGGAGCGCCACCAATCCACCGGCGCGGAGCCGCGCCTGCAGGACCGGCGTCACCTCCGGTCCGCCGGACAGCGGCAGCACCTCCATGCCCAGCGACTCGCGGTACGCGACGAAGCGGTCGTAGAGCGACTCAGGCTGGAGTCGCTCCGCGACGGTGGTCAGGCCGTAGCCGCGCGTGGTCACCCACACGCCACCGTGGTCCCAGTTGCCGAAGTGCCCGAGGACGGCGACCACGCCGCGTCGTTGGTCGAGCGGCCCGAAGAGGCGGTCCTCTCCCGAGCTGACGATCCGTCGGTCGATCTCCTCCGGTGACCAGCGGGGCAGCCGGAATGCCTCACGCCAGTAGCGCAGGTACGAGTGGAGTCCGGCACGGGTGAGCGCATCGAGCGCCTCGGCGTCCAGCTCGGGGTGCACCCGGCGCAGGTTCGCCCGCAGCTGCCGCACACCACGCCCTTGCCCGCGCCAGGTGCGCTCGGCGCCGTAGTCGAACGCGCGGGCCACCCAGGCCTCGGGAAGGCGTTGGGACAGCGTCCATCCCGTGCGGTAGGCGGCCGACGACAGCTGTGCGCGCACCGCGTCAGCCTCGGACGAGGAGCTGGCTGCGAACCGCCCAGATCCGCTGGAGCACGGTCACCCAGGCCAGAGCAGCCACGATGATCAGTCCCGGCCTGCCAGGATCCATGGCGCATCGAAGATGCCGCTCAGTCCAGCCGCGGCCAGGGTCAGCACGAGTCGCTCGGTCCGCTCGGCGATTCCGGTGCTCGCGTCCGCGCCCAGCCCCTCCGCGCGTGCCCGGGCGTAGGACACGAGGAGTCCCCCGACCAGCGCCGCCAGAGTCACCGCCGCCATCGTCAGGTCGTCGCCGTCGCCCGCGTACCACAGGGCGAGGCCGCAGAAGATCGCCGCGTCGGCGACGCGGTCGAGCGTCGAGTCGAGGAAGGCGCCCCAGGTCGAGGGTCGACCGGCGAGTCGCGCCATCGTGCCGTCGAGCGAGTCGGAGAAGACGAAGAGGCAGATCACCAGGGTGCCCGACGAGCAGGTCGCCGCGCGGGAAGAAGTACAGGGCCGCGACGGCGGTCCCGACCGTCCCGACCACGGTCACGGCGTCCGGACTGACCCCGAGCCGGAGCAGCACCCGCGCCACGGGGGTGAACACCCGACCCGCGACCACGCGCCCGGAGTCGGTGAACCCGCCCACGCCGCCGCTCCCGTCCGCTCCGAGGGTGCCGCAGGTCCGGCGCCGCTCTTCAGGCGAGGGTAGCGACCGGAGCGGCCACGGCAGGGGTCGGTCCGTTGGTCCCTTGCCCCCAGGTCCCGGGGCGACCAAGGTGGGGTGCCGAAGCGGCTGAGTCCACACCAGGGCCCACGTCAGGGCCACACCAGGCGTGGACGAGCCGCTCCCCGAGCGAAGGAGCACGCCATGGCAGACAAGGGAGGTGGCGTCGGCGGCGGCGCTGCACCAGCGGTCAGCAACCCGGCCGAGATCCGCAACGTGGTCCTCGTGGGTCACAGCGGAGCAGGCAAGACCACACTGGTCGAGGCGTTGCTGGCCGCCACCGGAACCATCACCCGCGCGGGCCGCGTCGAGGACGGCACCACGGTGTCCGACTTCGACGAGGCCGAGCACCGCCAGCAGCGCAGTGTCTCCCTCAGCCTGGCACCGCTGGTCCACGACGGCGTCAAGGTCAACCTGCTCGACACCCCCGGCTACGCCGACTTCGTCGGCGACCTGCGGGCCGGACTCCGGGCCGCCGACGCGGCGCTCTTCGTGATCGCCGCGACGGACGGCGTCGACGGCACCACCCGCCAGCTCTGGGAGGAGTGCGGTGCCGTCGGCATGCCTCGGGCGGTGGTCGTCACCAAGCTGGACGCCCCGCGCGCCGACTACGACGAGGCACTGACCTCAGCGCAGACGGCCTTCGGCGACGGGGTCATGCCGTTGTACCTGCCCATGCTCGCCGACGACGACTCGGTGGCCGGACTCATCGCGCTGCTGTCGCAGCGCGTCGACGACTACTCGTCCGGGACCAGGGTCGAACGGGAGCCGGAGCCGCAGCACGTCGAGCTGATCGAGCCGGCCCGCGCCGCGCTCATCGAGGCGATCATCGCCGAGAGCGAGGACGAGACCTTGATGGACCGCTACCTCGGTGGCGAGGACATCGACCTCGAGACCTTGATCACCGACCTGGAGAAGGCGGTCGCACGGGGGTCGTTCTACCCGGTGGTCCCGGTGGCGGCCTCCACCGGCATGGGGCTGCCGGAGCTGCTCGAGGTCATGACGCGCGGTTTCCCGAGCCCGCTGGAGCACACCGTCCCGCCGGTGACCACTCCCGGCGGCGACCCACGGGGGCCACTGTCTCCTGACGTCAACGGCCCACTGGTCGCGGAGGTGGTCAAGACCGTCAGCGACCCCTACGTCGGACGCATCAGCCTGGTCCGGGTGTTCAGCGGGACGCTCCGACCCGACACCGTGCTCCACGTCTCGGGGCACGGCATGGAGGACCGCGGGCCACGAGGACCACGACGTCGACGAGAAGGTCGGGGCGATCTCGTCCCCGCTGGGCAAGGTCCAGCGCACCCTCACCAAGGCCATCGCCGGTGACGTCTGCGCCGTCGCCAAGCTGACCAGGGCCGAGACCGGTGACACGTTGTCGGACAAGGAGACCCCGCTGCTCATGGAGCCGTGGCAGATGCCCGAGCCCCTCCTGCCGATCGCCATCGTGGCCCGCAGCAAGGCCGACGAGGACAAGCTCTCCCAGGGGCTCGGTCGGCTCGTCGCCGAGGACCCGACGATCCGCCTCGACCACAGCGCCGAGACCGGGCAGGTGGTGCTCTGGACCATGGGCGAGGCACACATCGACGTGCTCCTCGACCGACTGGCCAACCGCTACGGGGTCTCGGTCGACACCGTCCCGTTGCGCGTCTCGCTGCGCGAGTCGTTCGCCGCCTCGTCCAAGGGCCACGGACGCCACGTCAAGCAGTCCGGCGGACACGGCCAGTTCGCCGTGTGCGACATCGAGGTGGAACCGCTGCCGCAGGGCACTGGTTTCGAGTTCGTCGACAAGGTGGTGGGGGGAAGCGTCCCGCGGCAGTTCATCCCGAGCGTCGAGAAGGGTGTCCGGGCACAGATGGAGAAAGGCGTGTCAGCCGGCTACCCCGTCGTCGACATCCGGGTGACCCTGGTCGACGGCAAGGCCCACTCGGTCGACTCGTCGGACATGGCGTTCCAGATGGCCGGTGGCCTCGCCCTTCGCGACGCGGCCGAGCACACGCAGGTGTCGCTCCTCGAGCCGTACGACGAGGTCGCGGTGCTGGTCGACGACGACTACGTGGGTGCCGTCATGGGTGACCTCTCGTCGCGCCGGGGCCACGTGGTCGGCACCGAACCGGTCGGCGGTGGCGGTCGCACCCTCGTCCGGGCCGAGGTGCCGCAGATGGAGATCGTGCGCTACGCCATCGACCTGCGCTCGATGTCGCACGGCACCGGCACCTTCACCCGTCGGTACGTGCGGCACGAACCGATGCCTCCACAGGTGGCGACAAAGGTGCAGGCCGAGTCGCAGCGGTGACGTCATGCCGCACGTGGTCTACCCGGACGGCTGGTCGCTCGGCCAGGCCGCGCGGAGGGCGTCGCGGGTGTCGGGAAGTGACTGCGGCATCACCTTGGTCTGAGCCACCACCGGCATGAAGTTGGTGTCGCCACCCCAGCGCGGGACCACGTGCTGGTGCAGGTGCGCGGCGATCCCCGCGCCTCCCACGGAGCCCTGGTTCATGCCGAGGTTGAAGCCGTGCGGCGCGGACGCCGCCTGCAGCGCCAGGACCGTCTGACGGGTCAGGTCGGCCACCTCGTGGCGCTCGGCAGCGGACAGGTCGACGTAGGCGGCCACGTGACGGTAGGTGCAGACCAGTGCGTGCCCGGGGTTGTACGGGTAGAGGTTGAGGACGACGTAGGCGTGCTCCCCGCGGTGCACCACGAGCGACGACTCCTCAGGGTCGCTCGGTGCCCGGCAGAAGGGGCAGGTCGTCCCCCGCCTCGTCGGAGTCGGGGCGGTTCTCGCCCTGGATGTAGGCGAGGCGGTCCGGAGTCCAGAGCCTGATGCCATGTCGTCCGACGCCACCGCGATCGTCCTACCGTCGGGCCGCGACGTCGGCGACGATGCGCGCGACCGCGTCCGCGACCGGGATCCCGTTCTCCTGGCTGCCGTCACGGAAGCGGAACGAGACTGCACCCTGGCCGACGTCCTCGTCGCCGGCGATCAGCATGTAGGGCACCTTCTGCTTCTGCGCGGTCCGGATCTTCTTCTGCATCCGGTCGTCGGACGCGTCGACCTCGACGCGGATCCCCTGCGCGCGCAGCTGCGGCGACGACCTCGGCAAGGTAGTCGACGTGGGCGTCGGAGATCGGGATGCCGACGACCTGGACCGGCGCGAGCCAGGCAGGGAAGGCGCCGGCGTAGTGCTCGAGCAGCACCCCGAAGAAGCGCTCGATCGACCCGAAGAGCGCGCGGTGGATCATCACCGGCTGCTGCCGGGTCCCGTCGGCGGCCTGGTACTCCAGCTCGAAGCGCTGCGGCAGCTGGAAGTCGACCTGGATCGTCGACATCTGCCAGGTGCGTCCGATCGCATCCTTGGCCTGAACCGAGATCTTCGGTCCGTAGAAGGCGGCGCCGCCCTCGTCCATGACGCAGGTCGAGATCCTGCTTCTCCGCGGCCAGCCGAAGCGTCTCCGTGGCTTCCGCCCACTCGGCGTCGGTGCCGACGAACTTCTCGGGGTCGCGCGTGGAGAGCTCGAGGTAGAAGTCGTCGAGGCCGTAGTCGCGCAGCAGGTCGAGCACGAAGGTGAGCAGGCTGTCGAGCTCTGCCGGCATCTGCTCCTTCGTGCAGTAGATGTGCGCGTCGTCCTGCGTCATCCCCCGGACCCGGGTGAGGCCGTGCACCACCCCGGACTTCTCGTACCGGTAGACCGACCCGAACTCGAAGAGCCGCAGCGGCAGCTCGCGGTACGAGCGACCGCGGGACCGGAAGATCAGGTTGTGGAACGGGCAGTTCATCGGCTTGAGGTAGTAGTTCTGCCCCGGTCGCCGGACGTTCCCGTCGTCGTCGTAGTCGGCGTCGAGGTGCATCGGCGGGTACATGCCGTCGGCGTACCAGTCGAGGTGCCCGGAGGTCTCGAAGAGCGCCTGCTTGGTGATGTGCGGCGAGTAGACGAACTCGTAGCCCGCCTGCTCGTGGCGGACGCGCGAGTAGTCCTCCATCACCTTGCGCACGACGCCACCCTTGGGGTGGAAGACCGCGAGCCCCGAGCCGATCTCCTCCGGGAAGCTGAAGAGGTCGAGCTCGGTGCCGAGTCGGCGGTGGTCGCGCTTCTCGGCCTCCTCCAGGAAGTTCAGGTAGCTCGCCTGGCGCGTCCTTGCTCGGCCACGCGGTGCCGTAGATGCGCTGCAGCTGCGGGTTCTTCTCGCTCCCTCGCCAGTAGGCGGCAGCGGTGCGCATCAGCTTGAACGCCGGGATCTGACGCGTCGACGGCAGGTGAGGGCCGCGACAGAGGTCCTGCCACTGGCGCTCACCGCTCCTGGCGTCGACGTTCTCGTAGATCGTCAGCTCTGCGCCACCGACCTCCATCACGTCGGCGTCGACGGGACCGCCGCCCTTGAGACCGATGAGCTCGAGCTTGTACGGCTCGTCGACGAGCTCGGCGCGTGCCTGCTCCTCGGTGACCACCCGGCGTCCGAAGCGCTGGCCGGACTTGATGATCTGCTGCATGCGCTTCTCGAGGCGCTTGAGGTCGTCGGGGTGGAAGGGCGTGTCGACGTCGAAGTCGTAGTAGAAGCCGTCCTGGATCGGCGGTCCGATGCCGAGCTTGGCGTCGGCAAAGGTGTCCTGGACCGCCTGTGCGAGCACGTGCGCGCACGAGTGGCGCAGCACGGCCAGGCCGTCCTCGGAGTCGAGCGTCACCGGCTCGACCACGTCACCGTCGGCCAGCGGACGGTCGAGGTCACGCAGCTCTCCGTTGACGCGGGCCACGACCACCGTACGGTCGTCGACGAACAGATCAGCCGCGGTGGTGCCCGACGCCACCTGTTGCGCGTTGCCGGCAACGGTGATGCGAAGGTCGGACACGGGGACTCCTCGGGTCGTTGCGGGTGGCTGCCTCGTCGATCGTATCGAGGAGGACGCGGTCCTCTCGCGTCAGTTGTCTGCCGTCAGCCCCTCCTGACGTGCATCCGCCACAGGACGCCGTCGTAGGTGACCGCATAGATCTCGCCGCGGTCGTCGCGCCCGAAGGAGGTGGGTCCTCCTCCGGTGCCCAACCGTGCGTCCTGCAGCACCTTGCCGGTGCCCTCCCGGTAGAGCCACACCCGCCGGGTGACGAAGTCGGCAAAGACGTACGCACCGCCGATCCGGGCGCGGTAACGCTCGCCGCGGTACACGTAGCCGCCGGTGATGGACTCCCCCTGCGGGTGGGGCACGACGGCCGCGGGCCCGAGGTAGTCGACAGAGGGGCCGACAACGGGTCGCGTTGTACGTCGCGCGACCCTCCTTGCACGACCAGCCGAGGTGGATGCGGCGTGGGTTCGGGCCGACCACGTCGACCTCCTCCCAGGCGTCTTGGCCGACGTCACCGATCCACAGCTTCTGGGTGCGGGGGTCGATGCTGAAGCGCCACGGGTTCCGCAGACCCATCAGCCAGATCTCGTCCTTGCCCTTCCGGCCCACGAACGGGTTGTCGCTCGGTACGCAGTAGCGCCGGTCGGCGCACGACGAGAACGGGTCGACGCGCAGGATCTTGCCGCGCAGGTCCGAGCGGTCACCGGCCGCGTTGAACGGGTCACCTCCGCCACCTCCGTCGCCGACGCCGACGTAGAGGCGGCGCTGGGAGTCGAACGCGAGCTGGCCCCCGTAGTGGTTGTCGTTCACCGGGTGGTTGACCCGGAGCACCGTTTTGAGGGTCTGCGCGCGGACGTGCGTGGCGCCCGGCCGGCGGGCCTTCATCCGGCCGACCACCAGGTCCCCGTCGCCATCACTCACGTACGTGAGGAAGAGAAGTCCGTCCCTCCGGAAGGTGGGGCTGAACGCGACCGACAGCAGCCCGCCCTCGCCGGACGCGTCGATCCGCCCGCCGATCGAGAGGTAGGGGCGTCCGACGACGTTGCCCTTCCGCACGATCCGGACGGTGCCCCCCTTCTCGACGACGAAGAGCCGCTTGCGGCCGTCCGGGGCCGAGGTGACCTCGGTCGGGGCGGAGAGACCGGAGACCACGCGACGCCATCGCACGTCGAAGGCGCGCAGCGGCGCGCGCTCGGTGGCGGTTGCGGCGGGGCTCGACCGTTGCGCGGGCGGGTTGGCGACGTCAGCGGCGCCGGGAGCGACGGAGGTCACCCCCAGCACCAAGGCAGCGGCAACGGCAGCAGCGGCGATCCCACGAGGTTGCATGCACCCACCTTGCGGGGTGAGTCGGGTCGGCACAACCACCGCCGCGCGGACGCGCCGAGCAGCGGGTCAGTCCACCCCGAGCAGCGCTTCGAGATCTGCCCGTGGCTCCCAGGCCCCGTCCTGGAGGGTGCTGAGGATGACCATGGTGATGCCCGAGGACGGGTAGTGGCTCAGGATGCCGCTCACCCCCACGTTCATCCCCTCCTTCCAGTAGGCCGTCACTTCGCCCTTGGCATCCGTGGCGAACTCGAGCCCGAAGCCGGCGTGGTGGGTACCGGTTCCTCGCGGAGCCTTGCGGACGTGAGGCCGGAGCATGGCCTCGGTCATCTCGGCGGACAGCAACCGCTCGGAGCGCAGCGCGTCGTGGAAGGCCACGAGGTCCCCTGCCGTCACATGCGCGCCGCCGTCGGGAGAGCCGATCGGAGGGTAGGAGTAGATGTTCCGGCGCCACCCGACGGTCGCTCCGTCGTCGTCGTGCAGCGGCTCCGCTCCTTCCGCGATCCGCGGGGTGACGACGTCCATGGAGGCGAAGAGCGCGTCCTTCATGCCCGCCGGGACGAACACCCGGTCGGTCACGTACTCGCGGTAGGAGCGTCCCGTCGCGACCTCGACCATCAGCCCGAGCAGCACGTAGCTGACGTTGCAGTAGCGGCATCCCTGACCGGGCGGGAAGTTCGGCTTCTTGTGCACGAAGCTGGGCAGGAAGTCCCTGGTCACCCGGACCGCGTAGTTGGGGCGGTCGCGAAAGAGGTCCTCGTACTCCTCGCCCGCCTCCTCGTCCGCGTCGTCGGCGATCCCGGAGCTGTGGGTGAGCAGGTGGTAGGGCGTCACGTCCGCGGAGATCTGCGTCCCGGTGAGACCGAGGTAGTCCGTCACCGAGGTGTCGAGCCCGAACGCTCCTGCTTCGACCTGCTGCAGCACTGCCACCGCGGTGAACAGCTTGGTGATCGAGGCGGTGTCGAAGCGGATGTCCGGCGTGCACGGAATCTGCCAAGCGCGGCTGGCGAGTCCGTAACCCTTCTCCAGCAGCGTCACCGCGGTGCCGTCCGGCTGGTCCTGCTCGAGACGGACCACGCCTGCGAAGAGATCGGCGTCACTGCGGCTCTGGAGATAGCGGTCGAAGGCGTCGACGTCCATCGCACAGAGAGTAGTGGCCCTGTTACTTCTGTCGATCCGCTTGCGACGGAGTAAGCCCACCCCCCATCGTGGAACGACGTACGACGAAGGGAACAGCGATGCTGCCGACCACCCGCACCGCCCCTGCCATCAGGGCCGGCGCTGCGCGCACCCTGCTGCTGGCGGTGGTCGCGCTGACAGTGGGTGTGCTGCCGCTGGTACACGCCGACGCCGTGGTGCCGACCGACACGGTCAGCCGGGTGGCCGGAACCGGCGCGCAGACGTTCTCCGGTGACGGTGGTTCGGCGCTGAGCGCCAACGTCAACCTGCCGCGCGACACCGCCATGGGTCCGGACGGCTCCCTCTACGTGGCGGACACCTACAACCAGCGGATCCGCCGGATCGACGCGGTCACCGGGATCATCACCACGGTGGCCGGGACCGGTGGGACGGCCTACAACGGAGACAACATCCTGGCCACCCAGGCGCGGCTGAAGTGGCCGCACGACGTCACGGTCGCCGATGACGGGACGATCTACCTTGCCGACTCGGCGCACCACCGCGTCCGCCGCATCGACGCGACCACGGGGATCATCACGACCGTCCTGGGAACCGGGGCGGCCGGAATCGGCGCCGATGGCGTGCTGGGGACGAGGTCGCAGCTGAAGAACCCCAAGTCCGTCGCACTCTTCGGCGGCGCGCTCTTCGTCGCCGACCTCAGCAACAGAGTGCGCAGGCTCGACCTCACGACCGGCATCGTGACGACGGTCGCGGGCACCGGTGTGGTCGGGTACAGCGGGGACGGTGGCTCGGCCTTGGCTGCTCGACTGAACTCACCCCAGCGCATCGCGATCGACTCGGTCGGAAACATCTACATCGCGGACTCCGGCAACAACCGCGTCCGTCGCGTCGATGCGCAGACCGGTGTGATCACCACGGTGGCCGGACGCGGCGCGGCGGGCTTCGGCGGCGACGGCGGGCAGGGCACCGCGGCGCTGCTCCGCAAGCCTCGTGGAGTGGCCCTCGACGGGGACGGCACGCTGTACGTCGCCGACTCGGGCAACCACCGGATCCGCAAGCTGGACCTGTCGACCGGCATCATCTCCACCGTGGCGGGCGGGCCCAGCGGGTTCAGCGGCGACGGCGGTCCTGCCTCGGCGGCCCGCTTCTACAACCCACGCGGCCTGACGGTCGACGACCAAGGTCGTCTCATCATCGCCGACACCTTCAACTCCGTGGTCCGGGTCATCACCCCGAGCTGACAGCAGCACCGTCCAAGGGAAGCGTCAGACCCCGATAGCCCATGACGGACGTGTACCCGGCCTCGCGGTAGAGCGCCAAGGCCGATGCGTTGTCCACTTCGGTCTGCAGACCCAGTCGCAATGCTCCCGACGCCTCGGCTGCTGTGCGGATGGCGTCCAGCAGGGAGAGAGCGATGCCGAGGCGACGCTGCTCCGGCGCGACGAACAGGTCACGGATCTGCCACCAGTGGCCGAGCCGCAGCGACGCAGGAATCGGAGCCGCGGTCGCGAAGCCCACCATCGCCGAGTTCCGCTCGGCCACGAAAATCTTCAACCGTCCCGTCTGGAGCTGGTCTGCCAGCCAAGGCGCTGATCGGCCGGGCTCAGCCGCCTGGCCGTAGTGGATCCGGTACAGGTCGAAGAGGTCGGCAAGTGCTCCAAGATCACCGGAATCCGGGGTGGAGAGCTCGCGGACGGAGTGCATGCTCCATTCTCAACTGCGCGCCTCGTGGTGGGCGATGGCGGACTCGAACCGCCGACCTCTTCGGTGTGAACGAAGCGCTCTAACCAACTGAGCTAACCGCCCTGGACCCGCGACCGACGAGGTCTCTGGGTGCCGCAGCAGCCTAGCGCAGCGCGTCAGTTGAGCCCGAACCACCCGAGGGCGCCATCGAGGGTCCATCCGTAGCGGTAGACGTACCACGAGACGAGCGCAGCCACGAGCAGCAGTACGACAAGCAGCAGGCTCAGAGCGAGGGCGCGGTTCTCCTTCGCCAGCACCGTCGAGGCGGCACCTTGCGCCCGGTCCTTGGTGTAGCGCAGGAGGCGTCGAGCCCAGACGTACTCGGAGGCGAGGACGGCCAGGCCGAGGAAGATGACGGCCCATCCCGGCCCCGGGAGGGCCAGCATGCCGATCCCAGCGAGCGTGATCGCCCCACCCAGGACGGTGATGAAGATCCGCCAGGCCAGCTGTCGTGCCCGGCTCTGGCCGATGAGCCGCATGCGCCACCGGTACAGCCAGTCCGGGCCCGGCGGGTCGGAGGCCTCGTCCCGCCCTTCGTCGGCAGCGCTCATCACGTCACCCTAGCCAGCGGGCGGTGCCCAGATCTGGCCCCCGAGCACCGTGGCGGCGCAGCCCGCGGTGCCAAGGTGCGCGACCAGGTCAGCCTCGTGCTCGACATCGAGGACGGCCAGGTCACCTGGGTGCCCGACGTCCACGCGTCCGACGTCGTCGCGTCGAAGGGCGGCTGCTCCCCCTCGGGTGGCGGCCCATAGCGCGTCCGGCACAGGCATCCCGTACACGAGGCAGGCGAGCTGCACCACGTACGGCATGGACTCGCACCACGACGTACCCGGGTTGCAGTCCGTCGACAGCGCGAGCGACACACCGGCGTCGCGGAGCACGGCGTACTGGCTGAACGCGAAGGTGCGCAGCGAGAGTGTGACGGTCGGCAGCAGCACCCCCACGACACCGGCGGACGCCATGGCTGCGGCTCCCTGCGGTGTGACGTGCTCGAGGTGGTCAGCGCTGGCGCACCCGAGCTCGGCGGCGAGGTCCGCCGCGCCGGTGTGGGCGATCTCCTCCGCGTGGAGCCGCGTCCCCAGCCCGTGCTCGTGGGCTGCGACCAGGATCCGCCGCGTCTCCTCGATCGTGAAGACCCCTTCGTCACAGAACACGTCGACCCAACGCGCGCCATGGGCTGCCGCCTCGGGGATGGTGGCGATGACCTCGCGGACGTACTCCTCCCGCTCGCGCCCCGCGGGAACCACGTGAGCACCGAGGTAGGTGGCCTCGACCTGCCACGGCAGCTCGCGTCCCAGCCGGGCCGCCACGTCCAGCGAGCGCAGCTCGTGCTCAGGGCTGAGGCCGTAGCCGGTCTTGATCTCGACGGTCGTGGTGCCCAGGCCGATCATCCGTCGGCCCCGCGCGGCGGCGAGCTCGAACAGCTGCTCGTCGGACGCGGCGCGCGTCGCGTCCACCGTGGTGCGAATCCCGCCGCCGTCGTAGGGCGTCCCCGCCAACCGGGCGACGAACTCCTCGCGGCGCGTGCCCGCCCAGACCAGGTGGGTGTGCGGGTCGACGAAGCCGGGGACGACCACCCTCCCGTCGGCGTCCAGGGTGGCGAGGTCACGGTCTGCGTCGTCGAGCTGCGACTCCGGACCGACCCAGGTGACGACGCCGTCGCGGACGACCACCGCCGCGTCGCGGAGCACCTCGTGGGCGTCGGTGCGCATCGGCAGCAGCCGGCCGATGTTCCGGACGAGCAGGTCCTCCGCGGGGCGCTTCCACGGGGGCGATGCTCCCACGCGGACGCCCGTCTACGCTCCCCCCGTGGAGCCTCGTGTGGAGTCGACCGTGCCTGTCGACGCGGTCAGCGTCCGTGACCTCGAGGCATACGCACGCGAACGACTGCCGGAGCCGATCTGGAACTACGTCGCCGGCGGGGCGGCCGATGAGACGTCCCTCGGTTGGAACGAGCAGGCGTGGCGTGACCTCCGCCTCGCGCCACGGGTGCTGGTCGACGTCGCACGCGTGGACACCACCGTCGAGCTGCTCGGGCGTCGGCTTGCACACCCGCTGCTGCTCGCCCCGACCGCCGCGCACCGCAACTACCACCCGGAAGGAGAGGTGGCTTCGCGTCGGGGTGCCGCTGCAGCCGACGCCCTGACCGTGATGAGCACTCTCGGGTCGAGCACGCTCGCCGAGCTCGGTGCGGCGTCCGACTCGCCGTGGTGGTTCCAGCTCTACGTGCAGGCGGACCTGGGCTTCACCGAGCGACTGGTGATGCAGGCGGTGGAGGCGGGCGCCGAGGCACTGGTGCTCACGGTCGACACCCCTGTGCTGGGCGCCCGCGACCGGGACCGGCGGCTGGGCGGGCACACCGTCGACGGCATGCAGCCGCCGCCCCTGGAAGGCGCACCGCACTCGGTGACGCTGCCGACGAACCCCCGGCCCCACGAGCGCATCTACAACCTGCACCTCGACCCGAGCCTGACGTGGGACACGCTCGAGTGGCTGGTGGACGTCTCGCCCGTGCCGGTCCTCACCAAGGGAGTGATACGCGCCGACGACGCGCGGCACTGCGTGGACGCCGGGGCGAGCGGAGTGATGGTGAGCAACCACGGTGCGCGGAACCTCGACACCGTCGTCCCCACCGCGCAGGCGCTTCCCGGCGTGGTGAAGGCGGTCGACGGAGCGGTGCCGGTGCTGGTCGACGGCGGCATCCGCCGCGGCACGGACGTGGCGAAGGCCCTGGCGCTCGGGGCCACGGCGGTGCTCGTGGGGCGTCCGGCCATCTGGGGCCTGACCGTCGGTGGGTCCGCGGGCGTCACGTGGGTCGTCGAGACGCTGTGGAGCGAGCTGGCGATGGCCATGGGATTGCTGGGTGCTCCCCGAGTCGTCGACCTGTCGCCCGACGTGATCTGGACCGCCTGACGACAACGTGTGGGATCTGTGGGGTCATAGGCCCACGATTCCTACACGTTGTGGTGAGGGCTGGGACTCAGCGTTGCCAGTCGGGTGCGTGGGTGCCGTCCTCCATCGGCATCCGGACGCCGATCCGCCGCGCGGTGTCGAGCCCGATGTCGTAACCGGCGTCGGCGTGCCGGATCACGCCCATCCCCGGGTCGTTGGTGAGGACCCGCTCGAGCCGCCACGCGCCGTCCGGCGTCCCGTCGGCGACGACCACAACGCCCGCATGGATCGACTTGCCGATCCCTACGCCCCCGCCGTGGTGCACCGACACCCACGAAGCACCCGACGCGGTGTTCACGAGCGCGTTGAGGATCGGCCAGTCGGCGATCGCGTCCGAGCCGTCCCGCATGCCCTCGGTCTCACGTTCCGGTGAGGCGACGCTGCCGGCGTCGAGGTGGTCGCGACCGATCACGACCGGTGCCGAGACCGCCCCCGAGGCGACGAGGTCGTTGAACGCCAGACCCGCCTGATGACGCTCGCCGTAGCCGAGCCAGCAGATGCGCGACGGCAGCCCCTGGTAGTGCACCCGCTCCTGTGCGAAGCGGAGCCAGCGCTGCAGCCCGTCGTCGTCGGGGAAGGCGCGCGCGACCGCGTCGTCGGTGGCAGCGAGGTCAGCGTCGCTCCCGGAGAGGCACGCCCACCGGAACGGTCCGGCGCCTCGGGCGAACAGTGGGCGGATGTAGGCGACGACGAAGCCCGGGTAGTCGAAGGCGTTGGCGACGCCCGCGTCCTTCGCCTGGCCGCGCAGCCCGTTCCCGTAGTCGAACACCACGGCGCCGGCGGTCTGGAAGTCGAGCATGGCTTGGCAGTGCACGGCCATCGCAGCCGACGAACGCTCGACGTACTCGACCGGCTTGAGCCGACGCAGCTCGAGGGCCTCCTCCAACGTCATGCCGTTCGGCACGTAGCCGTTGAGCGCGTCGTGCGCCGACGTCTGGTCGGTGACGATGTCCGGCGTCCAGCCACGGCGCACGAGCTCGGGCAGCACGTCGGCGCAGTTGGCCACGAGCCCCACCGACAGTGGACGCCGATCGCGTTTGGCCGCCTCGCACCGTGCGATCGCGTCGTCGAGGTCGTCCGCCTGCTCGTCGAGGTAGCGGTGATCGATGCGCCGCTGGACGCGCCAGGGATCCACCTCGACGCACAGTGCAACACCTCCGTTGCCGGTGACGGCGAGCGGCTGCGCACCCCCCATGCCCCCGAGACCGCCGGTGAGGGTGATCGTTCCCGCGAGCGTGGCGGTGCCGCTGTGGCTCGGGAAGTGCTGGTTCGCCACCTCGGCGAAGGTGGCGAAGGTGCCCTGCAGGATGCCCTGCGTGCCGATGTAGATCCACGAGCCGGCGGTCATCTGGCCGTACATGATGAGGCCAAGGTCCTCGAGCTCGCGGAAGTACTCGGGAGTCGCCCACTTGGGCACGAGCAGCGAGTTCGCGATCAGCACACGGGGCGCGCGCTCATGCGTGCGCAGGACACCGACCGGCTTGCCGCTCTGCACCAGCAGGGTGTCGTCGGGCGCCATCTCCCGCAGGCTGCGCACGATGGCGTCGAAGGCTGGCCAGCTGCGCGCGGCACGTCCATTGCCGCCGTACACGACAAGGTCGTCGGGTCGCTCAGCGACCTCCGGGTCGAGGTTGTTGTGCAGCATCCGCAGGGCAGCCTCCGCGCCCCACGTCGAGCACGACATCTCGCTGCCGCGCGGAGCGCGAACGGTCCGTGCACCTTCCATGTCCGACTCCTGACGTCGCCGCTGGGTCGAGTCCGCTGCCGAAAACCCGTGTCGACAGCGCCTCTGCGAGGCACACTAACCCCAGCAGCGGGAGGTGGACACCATGGCGGAGTCGTGGAACGGACCCGGAGACGATCGCCCTGACCTCGACTCGCTCCTCGCCCAACGACGTCCTGCCGCGCTCAGCGTGTGGGTCGATCCGGCGTCGCTCGCCACCGGCCTCTTCCTTCCGTACCTGGACGTCGACGGTCACGCCAACGGCGGCCGTCCCTGGCGGTTCCGCGGCCATCACGAGATCGCGCTCCGGCTCCTGCCCGACCCCGCCGACGAGCTGAGCATGGTCACCGCCCGCTGCATCCTGGCGGTGCGGGCCTGGGCCGTCCTGCGCAACGCGGGCGACGAGCTGGTGCCGCTCGACTACGACGCTCCGTGGAGCTACCTCTTCCACCTGCAGCGCGACCTGCGGACGCTGCGCGAGCTCGGGCTGCAGCACCTGGTCGCCACTGCAGGACGGGACGGCGAGTGGCTCGGCGACTGGGTGGCGGAGTACTTCGACGCTCCCGAAATGCATGCCGCTCTGCGCGCCGAGCAGGCGGACGCATGGGCCATGGGAATCACCACCGCGCCGAGCGTGACGGTGGGTGCGACGGTCTTCCGGGCCGAGGAGATGCCCGACGACATCGGGGCGCGGGTGGAGGGCCTGATCCCCTCGTGATGCGGGTCGCCGGGGTGGGGGTCTCGCCCACGGCGGAGGGGTCAGGGGTCGGGGGTGGACGCGGCGCGCTCGGCAAACGTTGCGCGAGCAGCCGTGCTGATCGATCCGACCGGCAGCGACTGCACGTCGCCGTCCCCCCACACCACCTGGCGGATCGGCTGCACGTCACGGGTGGACGAGGTGAGAAACGCCTCGTCGGCCGAGCGCAGGCTCTCGAGCGGGGCGTCGCAGCTCGTCGGCATCGGTCCACTCCAGGACGAGCTCTCGGGTGATGCCGGCAAGGCAGCCGCTGGCGAGCGTCGGGGTCACCAGCCGGCCACCCAGCACGACGAAGATGTTGCTTCCCGTGCCCTCGCAGAGCTGCCCCGCCGTGTTGGCGAAGATCGCCTCGCTGGAGTGCAGTGCGTGCGCCCGGTCGAGGGCCACGACGTTCTCCGCGTACGACGTGGTCTTCAGTCCGGCGACCGCGGAGCGCTCGTTCCGCACCCACGGCACGACCGCGACGCTGGTCGCGTCCTCCCACGCACTCTCCGGTGACACTGCGAGGGTCACCGTCGTCCCGTCGTCCCCGCGGTCGGAGCCGAGGGGCCCCGGGCCGCCGGTGACGGTGATGCGGAGCCGTCCGGCTGCCGGCTCGACGCCGAGCAGCTCCTTGACGCCGGTGCGGATGACCTCGTGGTCAGGAGCCGGCAGGCCGAGGCCGGACGCGGAGCGGTCCAGCCGACGGAGGTGACGGCTGAGCGCGAAGGGGACGCCGTCGGTCACCTTGCACGTCTCGAAGACGCCGTCGCCCACCGTGAAGCCGTGGTCGAACGGTGAGATGCGCGCGGCGTCCGGCTCGCTGATGACCCCGTTGACCCACACCTTCATCGCGACCACGCACCTTCGGGGAAACTCGTCGGCCCTATGACCCGGAGAAGTTACCCCAAAGGTGCGCCGTGGGCGGCGACAGTGAGCAGCCGCTCGGCCTTGAGCTCGGTCTCGTCCCACTCGCGGTCCGGGTCCGAGCCCCAGGTGATCCCCGCACCCGTACCGAAGAGCACCCGGTCTGCATCGGCCCAGAACGTCCGGATGCCGACGGCGAGCTCGGCGCGTCCGGCGTCGGCATCGACCCACCCCACCGCACCGCAGTACGGGCCACGGGGCGCGGTCTCCAAGGCGTCGATCAGCTGACACGCCGTGTGCTTGGGTGCTCCCGTCACCGACCCCGGGGGGAACGTCGCCGCGAGGATCTCGGTCCAGCCCACGTCGTCCCGCAGGTCGGCGGCGACCGTGGAGACGAGGTGTACCAGACCGGGGTGCTCCTCGTGCCTGAGCAGCGAGGGCACGGTGACGCTGCCCGAACGCGCCACACGCCCGAGGTCGTTGCGGACGAGGTCCACGATCATCACGTTCTCTGCGGTGTCCTTGTCGAGCAGGTCCTCGCTGGAGCGGCCCGTGCCCTTGATCGGGGACGACTCGATGCGCCGGCCGTCGCGGCGCAGAAAGAGCTCGGGGGACGCTGACGCCACCTCGACACCGTCCTCGGGCAGCAGGACGACGCCGCTGTGCGGAGCGGGATGTTCACGCTCGAGCAGTCCGGCGAGCCCCAGCAGGTCACGCCCTGCGCGTTCGGCGGACAGCACGCGGCAGATGTTGGTCTGGTACACCGTGCCGGCCGCGATCGCTTCGCGAGTCGCCTCTACCGCGGCCACGTACTGCTCGCGCGACATCGATGACGTCCAGGCGTCACGCGCCAGACCGCGCCACTCGGCGGTCGGCAGGGTTCCTCTGTCCACCTGCTCGAAACGAGCAGCCGTCAGCTCGCCCTCGTACGTGAGCACCACCGCCCACCAGCCACCCGTGTCGAGGACTGCCGGGTCGTGCGTGACGTCGAGGAGGCCGGTGGCGAGCAGGTCTCCGAAGCGGGCCAACGGCTCAGCCAAGCGGCCCCACCACGTCCTCGGCTGCAGCGACGAGCTCGGGCAGCAGCGCGTCGACTGCGGAGATCTGCGGCGCCACCTCCCGGTCGACGTTCATGGCGGGCACGTGCTGACGCAGCAGACGGTGGGCGGCACCCACGGCGGGACTCGGCGCGGCGGTCTCTGCACGCAGGTCGATGGCCTGCGCAGCGCACACCATCTCGACCGCCAGGACGCTGCGCACGTTGCGGACGACGTCGCGCAGCTTGCGCATCGACGTCCATCCCATCGACACGTGGTCCTCCTGGTTGCCGGAGGTCGGAATGGTGTCGACGCTGCTCGGATGGGCGAGCACCTTGTTCTCGCTCACCAAGGACGCGGCGGTGTACTGGGCGAGCATGTAGCCGCTGTTGGTGCCTGCGTTCGGCGCCAGGAACGGAGGCAGGCCGCGCGAGAAGGCGGGGTCGAGCATCCGGTCGGTGCGGCGTTCGCTGATCGAGGCGAACTCCGACAGCGCGATCGCCAGCATGTCCCCGGCGAACGCCAGTGGTTCACCGTGGAAGTTGCCGGTCGACATCACCTCGTAGTCGCTGCCGTCGGGGGTGGCGACGATGACCGGGTTGTCGACGACGGAGCCGAGCTCGACACCGAGCACCGACGTGACGTGCGCCAGGACGTCACGCACCGCTCCGTGCACCTGGGGTGCGCAGCGCAGCGAGTAGGAGTCCTGGACGGCGTGCTCGAGGTCATGACGGTGGCTGGCCAGCAGGCCCGAACCACTGAGCAGCCGGCGCAAGTTGTCGGCGACGCGCAGCTGGCCGTCGTGCGGGCGGATGTCGATCACCCTGGGATCGAACGCGCGGTCGGTGCCGAGCAGACCGTCGAGGGACATGGCGCAGGCCAGGTCGGCGACCTTGGCGAGCAGACGCGCCTGGTCGACCGACAGGGCCAGCCGGGCCTGCATCGGCTCGGTGCCGTTGATCAGGCTCAGCCCTTCCTTGGGCTGGAGCACGAGCGGCTCGATCCCCTCCTCCGCCAGCACCTCGGCAGCGGGCCGGCCCCACGGGTCGGCATCGCCGACACGTCGCAGTCGGCCCTCCCCCACCAGAGGCAGGGCGAGGTGGGCCAGCTGAGCGAGGTCACCGGAGGCTCCCACCGAACCCTTCTCCGGAACGACGGGCAGCAGCCCACGTCCGAGGAGGAGCAGCAGCCGCTCCGGCAGCTCGACCCGGACTCCGCTGATGCCGGCAGCCAAGGTGCGCGCCCTCAGCAGCAGCAGCGCCCTGACGACGTCGTCGTTGACCGGGTCGCCGACGCCGGCTGCGTGGGAGCGCACCAGCGCGAGCTGCATCGCGGCCAGGTCACCTGGTGCAATCCGCGTGTTGGCCAGGGCGCCGAAACCCGTGGTGATGCCGTACATGACCCGGTTCTCGGCCACGGCCTGTTCGACCACCTCACGGGTCGGCGCCATGCGTGCCGCCACGGACGCGTCGAGAGACGCGCCACGCCGTCCGCGCGCGACATCGACGACCTCGTCGAGCGTCAACGCATCACCAGTGACCACCACGGGTCCGCCGTTCTGCACGGCCGTCACGCTATCCCCTCCCCGCCGCCCCCGTGGCGGAGCCGTTCCACAACCACCACGCCAGCGCGTCCTCGCAGGTCGCGGCCCCTTTTGAGGTGCTCTGTCGCGATCGGCTATCGTTACCGGGCCGGTCCTCGCGAGGGCTGGAGTCGCGGACGTAGCGCAGCTGGTAGCGCATCACCTTGCCAAGGTGAGGGTCGCGGGTTCGAATCCCGTCGTCCGCTCGGAGGGTCTCGCCCAGTCCAGCTGGGCGGCCTGCTCCGGTGGAGTGGCCGAGAGGCGAGGCAACGGCCTGCAAAGCCGTCTACACGGGTTCAAATCCCGTCTCCACCTCGCAGTACCGAGGGCGATTGGCGCAGTCTGGCTAGCGCGCTTCCCTGACACGGAAGAGGTCACTGGTTCAAGTCCCAGTATCGCCCACCACGTTTGTGCAGGTCGGTGCCCTAAACAGGCCCGCTCTCACTGGTCGTGCCCGCCGCCTTGGGGACGCGCCCCGCTCCGGACCCAGCTCCTTCCAAGCTGTTCTTCCGCCGCGCGGGGCGTCCAAACCTTCCTGGTCTTGCGGAGCCCGGCCCCCGCCGGGCCCAGTACCCCGTTTATCGCCGCCCGCTGCGGACAGGGCTCGCACAAGGACCCGTGGGACCTCGCCTTCCCTGTTCCCCCGAGCACCCAGGCGGGGCCTCACGGAGTCCCGAGCGCCAACCCGGGGTGTTACGAAATTGCGCCCGACAGCGATGGAGTGACAGACCCGGGGGGACGCCAGGGGGGAAGGCCGTGGGGCCCGGCACCTCCATCCCGGGCCCCACGGTTCCTCGCACTGAGCCTGCACCCGCAGAGGCAGCCAAAGGCAGCGTCCGCACATCGCCAACCGCAGGTCGCGGTCCTCGGCGCCATCCTGGGCGACCGGCACCGCACTTCGTGCGGACGACGTGCCGACCCGAAACTGCTCCATGTTTGGTTCGGCAAGCGATGGAGGCACGTAACCCCGGGGGCGCGGTAGCGGGGGTGCGGTGGGGTCGCTCGTCCCACCTTGCGCACGCGACCCCACGGCTCGCCGATGGCGATCCTGGCGGCGCACGTCCTGATCCGCCATTCACATGACACGACGCCCCCACGCTCACTAGCGTGAGTCGCAGCGGTTCTCGGCCACGTATCCCCCGTCGTGGTCGGGGACCGCTCCTTTGTCCTGTAGCCCGCGCCTCCCCTTGCGTTCGCGCCACCCCCGACTAGTCCCTGCGGGCTAGATCGAACAGCGCTACCGCCGGCCGGTCAGCACGACCGATGAAAGGTGTAGGGATCACTTCGGGGACGGGATCACGATGGCTCACGGCCAGCTGCGTGGCTTCATCGCGCGCTGCGAATCGGCGGCGACCTGGCGCGCGTCACTCGCGGATCGGTACGGCGACGAGGCCAGCCTCCGGGCGGAACAGCGATTGAGCGGAGAGGCGACCTGGGCACAGAGCAACCCGTCGGACGCGGCCACTCTGCTCACCCGCTTCCGGTCGCTCGGTCTCGACTTCACCCAGGCGTGGGCTGACGCCCGTGAGTACGCCTTCACCACGTTCTGCCTCGAAGGTGACGAGACACGCGAGGACTGGCTCACCCGGGTGCTCCACACCGAGGACTGAGTATCCGGTTCGGCCGTGGCGCAACTCGTCCGAAGGAGGGAGCAGCCCCGCCCGCACCCCCGTGGCGATCGGGGCTGCTCTTGTGAACCCTTCCCCCGGGGCACCCACACCCTAACCTGTATGAGCGGTCAAAGTGGTTAGTGCGTCATCATCGGATGCGCCCCACCGTCAAGAGACCGGCGACAAGTTGTCGAGCTGCCGCGACATTCTCGACAGGGCCGGCTTCGAGTCAGCGTCGCGATGAACTCGACAGGTGGCACCAGCATGCCGCCGTGGCCTCGGCGCCACCTCGGACAGCCACCGTGGACCACTGAAGGATCGTTCCCGCCCAGGGACGCGCACTTGTGCCAGAGTGCCTTCGTGCCCACAGAGACGTGCCACCACGGACTCGTGCAACGGATGCGCTTCGGGGTCGAGCAGCGGGGTGCACTGGAGATCTGCCGAGGCTGCGGCCTACCCACGTTCGAGTCGGTCGTCGCCGACTCCGGCCCTGGTGTGGGGCCCAGCACCACACCGGAGGTCCGCGATCGTCAGCAACGCCTCGAGCAGCAGATGGCACGGTCGAACGAGATCCTCGTCGGAATCCGGGTCGGGGTCTTCCTGATCCTCGGCTTTCTGATCCTCGTCTTCCTGAGTGCCATCCTCGGTCTGTGGCACCTTACGATCACCCGCTGAGACCGACACCGACCAAAGGCGCGCAAGGATGGGCCGGATCACGAGACACGCGTGAGGACCGGTGACGACGATGGCTCTCTGGTCGCGGCGCAAGCCTTCCGCCGGCACCGAGACGCCGGAGCAGACGCTGGCGCGCCTGCAGGCCGGTGCACCACCGTCCCGCTTCTCGCTCGTCAGGCACGGCTACGACGTCGGAGAGGTCGAGGCATTCCTGTCCACCGTCGAACAGAAGACCGCGGAGGAGGTCCGCACCGTGCTCTTCAACTCGTCGTCGCGTCGCCAGCAGGGATACGACGAGGACGAGGTCGACCGCCATCTCGACGCCATCGAGGCCGAGAAACGACGAGGGAGACGTTGACCGGCTCGGGCGGGCACCATGACGTCATGTCTCGACTCGACGACGCCGACCAGATCCATCCCCTCAGCCGTCAGGAGTGGCGTGCCTGGCTGGCGGCCCACCATGACACCTCGCCAGGGGTGTGGCTGGTGGGCTTCACCCAGGCGAGCGGCAAGGCGAACCTGCCCTATGAGGACGTCGTCGAGGAGCTGCTCTGCTTCGGCTGGATCGATTCCACGACCCGAAAGCTCGACGACCAGCGCACGATGCTCTACGTCGCTCCCCGGAAGAAGGGAGGCACCTGGGCGGCCACGAACAAGGCTCGCGTCGAACGGCTCGCGGCGGCGGGGCTCATGCACGAGGCGGGGCTGCGGGTCATCGCGGCGGCCAAGGCGGACGGTTCGTGGACGATCCTGGACCCCGTCGAGGCCCTCGAGGTGCCGAGCGACCTGCAGGACGCCTTCGACCGCCATCCCCCAGCGCAGCGGGGCTACGACGCGCTCGGCAACGGGCGAAAAAAACAGGTGCTGTGGTCCGTGGTGAGCGCCAAGCGGCCCGAGACCCGGGCGGCACGGATCGCCCGGATCATCGACGAGCTGAGCTGACGTGCATGCTTCGCTTCCGCTGTCCGGGCGGTGCCTACGAGGCCGGCCCCAGCGGTGAGCCAATCGCGTCCCCCGGGGAACCTGCCGGGGCGACCGCCGGTCGTGGCTCCTTGAGCTCGATGAAGAAGGCGTGGGTCGGGCGGTCGCCGATGTTCTCACCGGCATGGGCTTGAGCCGGCAGCCAGTTGACCTCGTGAGCGCGCTTGGAGACGTCCACGGACCTGTCCCCGTCGTACAGTCGCCGGTCGAAGTCGCTCACCGTCAGCATCACGCTGTCCGGGTGGGAGTGGCGCTCGGTCCGGTTCCCCGGAACGTCCTGGTACTCGAGCACCCGCACCCGCTCGTTCTCGAACACCACCCGGTACAGATCGGGGTTCGTCGTGACCGGATCGTCTGCCATGGGTGCTCCCTCAACGTGCTCGTCTCGGTTTCCCGTCGTCCCTGGCGGGACGCTACGTGCGTCACCCACGAGGGGCAAGCCGCTTCGAAGTGAGGTTAGGCATACCTAACTTTCTCCGCTAGGCTCGCTCGCATGTCTGCTCCGACGGTGGCTCCGACCCGCCTGTCGTTCGTCGCCGACCTGGCGCGGCACGGGGAGAGCACCGCCCTCATCGAGGCATCCACCGGGGAGACCCTCACCTACGCCGAGCTCGCCGCCCGGGTCGACGCCGACGCCGTGCGCCTGGGGGCCGGCCGGCGCCGACTGGTCCAGATCGCCTTGGAGCGAAGCATCGACGGCGTCGTCACGTACCTGGCGGCCCTGGCGGCAGGTCACGTCGTCCTGCTGGCACCTACGGACTCCGAGCAGTCACGCGCTCTGCTGGACCACTACGACCCCGACGTCGTGGCCCTGCGGCGCAATGGCTCCTGGACCGTCGTGCAGCGACGCTCGCGGAGTGCCCACGCCCTCCACCCAGATCTGGCTGTCCTGATGACCACTTCGGGATCGACCGGCTCCCCGAAGCTGGTGCGGTTGGCGTCAGACAACGTGCAGGCCAACGCCGAGCAGATAGCCGATGCTCTGGGCATCAGCGCAACCGACCGGGCCGTGACGTCGCTGCCGCTGTCCTACTCCTACGGGTTGTCGGTCCTGCACAGCCACCTTCTCGCCGGAGCATCGGTGCTGCTCACCGAGCGGTCCGTGGTCGATGCCCCGTTCTGGGACGCCATGGCCGCGCACGCGGTCACCACGCTCGCCGGGGTTCCGTACACCTTCGAGATGCTGGACCGCGTCGGGTTCTCGCGCATGCGGCTGCCGGCGCTGCGCCACGTGACCGCGGCAGGGGGACGCCTCGCGCCTGACCAGGTCCGCCGATTCGCTCAGCTGGGCCGCACCCGAGGTTTCGCGCTGCACGTCATGTACGGGCAGACCGAGGCCACGGCACGGATCACCACGCTCGACCCGGACCAGGCACTGACCCGTCCGGAGTCGATCGGTCGACCGGTCCCCGGTGGCGAGATCAGCCTCGAGTCCGTCGACGAGCAGGGGGTCGGCGAGATGGTCTATCGAGGGCCCAACGTGATGCTGGGCTACGCCACCTCCCCTGCCGACCTCGCGCGAGGGCGCAGTGTGGACGCCCTCTGCACCGGTGACCTCGCGCGTCAGGACCCCGACGGCTCCCTCACGGTCGTCGGCCGGCGGTCGCGCATCACCAAGGTTTTCGGCCTCCGGATCGACCTGGACCAGGTCGAGCGGCAGCTCGCCGAGCAAGGTGTGGCCTGCTGTGTCTCCGGCACCGAGCGGGGCCTGTGCGTGGTGGCCGAGGGTCGCATGGACCCTGACCACCTCGCGGACCTGACGGCCCGGGCGTCAGCACTTCCGCTGCACGTCATTCGCGCCCGCGTCGTCGCAGCCCTGCCCCGACTTGCCAGTGGCAAGCTCGACCGCGCGACGGCCTGCAGCGGCTGCGACCAGTCTGCGGGCGAAGCCGCAGACACCGGCCGGCCCGCTCTCGCCTCGGCTGACGACATCCGGGCCCTCTATGCCCAGCTGCTGGGACGTCCGGATGCCGGTCTCGACAGCTCCTTCGTGCAGCTCGGCGGCGACTCCCTGTCCTACGTCGAGGTGTCCGTGCGCCTCGAGGCGCTGCTCGGAGCACTGCCCGATGACTGGCACACCTTGGCTCCGTCGACGCTCGCCGAGCGGGCACAGCCCGCGGCGGCGGTGGACCGCTCAGCTCGAGACCGGTGTGCTCCTGCGGGCAGTCGCCATCGTGGCCATCGTCGGCACGCACATCGGTGTGTTCGACCTGCTGGGGGGCGCTCACGTGCTGCTCGGGCTCGCGGGCTTCGCGATGGCCCGGTTCCTCCTCGACCCCGCTCGGACGTCGGACGTCGCGCGTCCTGCGCGGCGCGGCGAGGATCGCCGTCCCCAGCGCGATCTGGATCGCGGTGGCCGCCCTGGTCACCGGGGCCTACGGATGGCAGAACGTCGCGCTGCTCGGCACCGTGCTGGGGCCGGACGAGTGGGGCCCGACCTGGCACTTCTGGTTCATCGAGGCCGTCGTGCTGTACCTGCTCGTCACTGCGGCCCTGTTCGCGGTTCCCGCGTTCGAGCGCGCGGAGCGCCGATGGCCCTTCCTCGTCGGCGGCGTCGTCGTCGCCGTCGCCCTTCTCGTCAGGTTCGACCTCGTTCCGGGGCTCGCCGATCCTCGTCCGACGCCGGCGCCTGCCCTGTACTACTTCTGGTTCTTCGCCCTCGGGTGGTGGGCCTCCCGAGCCGGCAGCAACCCGCAGCGGTGGCTCGTGACGGCAGTGATCGTGGTGTCAGTGACCGGCTTCTGGCAGGACGCCGCGCGCGAGGTCGTCGTGATCGCCGGGCTCGTCCTGCTGACCTGGGTCTCGGCGCTGCACGTCCCACGGGTCAGCGTGCCGGTGCTGACCCGCCTGGCCTCCGCGTCGCTCGCGGTGTACCTGACGCACTGGCTGGTCTACCCGCCGCTGGAGCGCTGGCCCCTGCTGGCGCTGGTCGTGTCGTTGGCGGCTGGGGTCACGGCTTACGAGGCGTTCCGACTCGCCATGAACGCGGCGAAGTCGAGCTCGTTCTGGTCGGCGTACGCCTCCGCGTACTCGGCGAAGGACCGGTCCGCACGGTCACTGCTGCCGAGATAGGTCGCGATCGCTGTCGCGTCCCCGCCGCGCGCGTGCGCGTGCGCCAGCGCCATCCCGCACAACGAGGCGTAGGGCATCAGCCCGGTCGGCATGATCTGCTCGGTGTCGACACCGCCTTTCATGTCGTGCAGCTGCCGCACGTAGAACTGACGCGTCGTGTCGAGCCCGTTGGCCCACCCGAGGAAGATGTCGCTCGCCGCCTGCATGAGCCGCTGGCCCTCGACCACCCGCCGTCCGTTGTGGCGGAACGGGCTGCGCTGCGTGTACGGCTCGAGGACCGAAGGGCCGGTCTCCTTGGCCTGCAGCACCAGCAGGTCCTCCGGGTCGCGACCCTCGAGCAGCAGCACCCAGCACCGGGTACCGACACTGCCGACGCCCACGACCTTCCGCGCGATGTCGACGACGCGGTACCGCTGGAGCAGCTGCCCGCGATCGGCACTGAGGCTGCTTCGATACTTCTGCACGACCTCTTGGAGCGCTGCAACCTCGGCGGCCGTGCCCTCGACCGGGACGAGCAGCGGTGGATCGGACCGGAAGCGACGACGTCCGTCGACGATCTCGGTCAGTTTGGCGGCGGCCCGCGCGTGCGTCTTGCCGCGCGCCTTGGCCAGGTTGGCTTCGACGTTCTTGCGACCACGGTTGCCGGCCATCGAAGCCGCCATCTCGCGCAGTAGGTCCTCGTCGATCCGGTCGTACCAGACCGACAGGTGGTTCATCGAGGCCAGCAGCTGCATCCGCGTGCGGTAGGCGTTTGCCGCAGCGAGCACCGCGCCCCCGGTGGTCGCAGCGGAGAAGCCTCGCGTGCGCCCGAGCACCGCGAACGAGGTGACGAGGCGCTTGACGTCCCACTCGAACGGACCGGGGTGCGTCTCGTCGAAGTCGTTGACGTCGAACAGCAGCCTGCGCTCCGGCGAGGCGTACACCCCGAAGTTGGACAGGTGCATGTCCCCGCACAGCTGGGCCTGGACCCCGGACCTGGGGCCCTGGCCCAGGTCGTAGGCATGCATGGCGGCGAACCCGCGGTAGAACGCGAACGCGGAGACCGACATGCGCTCGTACTTCAGAGGCAACAGGTCGACCTCTCGTCCCGCATCGCTGGAGTGCAGGAGCTCCACCGGGCTCGGGCGCTCCGGCGCGACCACGTGCTCGGCGAGCCGACGACGCGGCAAGGCCTCACGGGCACGCCGGCCCAGCACCTCCGAGTCGGCGCTGCGGCGCCCCACCCCTGCGCTCATGCCCTCCCCCTTCAGCTGTGGCGTCCGGTCGTCCGCCGGCCTCCATGATCGCGGTGCTCGCCCGAGAAGACATCCCCCTTGCGGGGTGACCAGAGGGCGCTGCGCGACACGCTCATTCCGAATGATGAGACGTCGCTGCAACATGTGAGACGGGCGTGCCATAGTCGTCCGCATGTCGGCACCCTCACTCGCGCTCGTGGCCCGTCGCCACGTCGATCTGATGCGCGTCGCCGGCAGCCGCTGTCGCATGTGCTCGCGCTGACCCCACCCCCACGTCCAGTCCGGGGAGTCGCGAGCGCCGCACCCCCTGACCGGTGTGACGCCCGTCGCGGCACCCCTCGCCTCCGAGGACCACCATGAGCACCGACGCAGCACAAGCCGCGCGCAGCACCGTCACGTCCACTGACACGCCCACCACCCGCGTTGCCCCACAGAGAGGCGAGGGCCAGTGGGCCCTGGGCTTTCGCGAGCCGCTCAACGCCAACGAGCGCACGAAGGCCGACGACGACGGCCTCAACGTCCGGACCAGGATCGAGGAGATCTACAGCAGAGCGGGCTTCGCCTCGATCGATCCGGCGGACCTGAACGGGCGCTTCCGGTGGTGGGGGCTCTACACCCAGCGCCGACCCGGCATCGAGGGCGGGCGAACCGCCACGCTCGAGCCACATGAGCTGTCCGACGAGTACTTCATGCTCCGCATCCGCAGTGACGGAGGACGCCTCGACCTCGCGCAGCTGCGCACGGTCGCCCACATCTCCACCACCTACGCCCGCGACAGTGCCGACATCACCGACCGTCAGAACATCCAGCTGCACTGGGTGCGGATCGAGGACGTCCCTCAGATCTGGCGTGAGCTGGAGGCGGTGGGGCTCACGACCGCCGAGGCGTGCGGCGACACCCCGAGGGTGGTCCTGGGCTCCCCCGTCGCCGGTGTCGCGGCCGACGAGATCATCGACGCCACACCGGCGATCGACGAGATCGTCCGACGGTTCGTCACCGACCCCTCGTTGTCCAACCTCCCTCGGAAGTTCAAGTCGGCGGTGTCGGGCTCCCCGCAGCACGACGTCGCCCACGAGGTCAACGACCTGTCCTTCGTCGGTGTGCGCCATCCCGAGCTCGGCCCGGGCTTCGACGTGTTCGTCGGGGGCGGCCTGTCCACCAACCCGATGTACGCGCAACGCCTCGGGGCCTTCGTCACCCTGGACGAGGTTCCGTCCGTCTGGCACGGCATCGTGCAGCTGTTCCGCGACTACGGGTACCGGCGACTCCGGCACCGCGCCCGCCTGAAGTTCCTGGTGGCCGACTGGGGCGTCGCGCGGGTCCGCGAGATACTCGAGACCGAGTACCTGCACCGTCGGCTCACCGATGGCCCCGCGCCCGAGTCGCCCCCGCTGCGGCGCGACCACGTCGGCGTCCACCTGCAGCGGGACGGTCGCTACTACGTGGGCGTGGCCCCGACCGTGGGACGGGTGAGCGGCAAGACGCTGACGGCGGTCGCCGACCTCGTCGAGGCTGCCGGCAGCGACCGGCTGCGACTCACCGCTCAGCAGAAGTTGCTGGTGCTCGACGTCGACGAGGGCCACGTCACCGCGCTGTGTCGAGGGCTGGCGGCTCTCGGGCTCGACCCGGGTCCGAGCGAGTTCCGGCGCGGCACGATGGCGTGCACCGGGATCGAGTTCTGCAAGCTCGCCATCGTCGAGACCAAGGCCAGCGCGGCCCACCTCGTCGACGAGCTGGAGACCCGGCTCCCCGGATTCGACGCACCGCTGTCCATCCACGTCAACGGCTGCCCCAACTCCTGCGCCCGCATCCAGGTCGCCGACGTCGGGCTCAAGGGGTCGATCGTCCGTGACGCCGAGGGGAATCCGGTCGAGGGCTTCCAGGTCCACCTCGGTGGCGCGCTCGGACCCGACGCAGCGTTCGGACGCAAGCCCCGCGGGCTGAAGGTGACCAGCAGGGAGCTGCCGCTGTTCGTCGAGCGTGTGGCCCGCCGCTACACCGAGCAGCGGGACGCCGGAGAGTCCTTCGCGAGCTGGGCCCGCCGCGCCGACGAGAGCGACCTGTCATGAGCGGCGCGCGGATGGCACCCCACCACTGCCCGTACTGCAGTGACCTGGATCTCCTGCCGGACGCGGCTCGGTCCGACGCCTGGCAGTGCCGCAGCTGCCTGCGCGTCTTCGCCGTGACGTTCCTCGGGGTGGTGTCATGACCCCCGTGCCGGTCGAGGCTCTCCGGGCTCGCTATGGCGTCGCCGTGGCCGACGCCCGCAGGCTCGGCGCGGCCGAGCTCGAGCTGCTCGCCGACGAGGCCGGCTCCCTGCTGTCCGAGGCACGCGCGATCGACGTCCTGACCTGGGCAGCACTGACCTTCGGCGACCGTCTGGTCGTCGCCTCGTCGATGGCCGACGGCGTGGTCGCCCATCTCGCGTCCCGGGCCCGCCCCGGCCTGGCCGTCCTCTTCCTCGACACCGGGCTGCACTTCCCCGAGACGCTCGGCACCCGTGACGCACTCGCCGCCACGCTCGACATCGAGGTGCTCGACGTCCGGCCGACCCGGTCGGTCGCGCAGCAGGAGCTCGACCACGGCCCCCGGCTCTGGGACACCGACCCCGACCGCTGCTGCGAGCTGCGCAAGGTGCAGCCGCTCGCGCGAGCCCTCGCTCCCTACCGGGCGTGGGTCACCGGGATCCGCGGCGACGAGACCGCTGCACGCGTCGGCACCCCGGTGGTCCACTGGGACGGTGCACGCCGCATGGTCAAGGTGAACCCGATCGCCCGCTGGACACAGGCAGAGGTTGACGCGTACGCAGCGCGCCACGGCGTCCTCGTCAACCCGCTCCGCCAGCTCGGCTACGCCTCGATCGGCTGCGCACCGTGCACCCGACCGGTGCGGACCGGTGAGAGCGAGCGCGCAGGACGGTGGTCGGGGGCCGACAAGGTCGAGTGCGGGATCCACGCATGAACGGGTACCCGCTGCTGCTCGACATGGCCGGCCGACGTGCGCTCGTGGTCGGTGGTGGTCCGGTCGCGGCCCGGCGCATGCGCGGCCTTCTGGACGCCGGAGCTGACGTCACCGTGGTGGCGCCCTTCGCGTGCGAGGAGGTGCACGAATCGGCCGAGACCGGCGACATCACGCTGCACCTGCGCGAGTACGTCGAGGCCGACCTGGACGCCGTGTGGCTCGTGCACACCGCCACCGGTGACGCACACGTGGACGACCAGGTGGCCGCCGCCGCCCAGTCGCGGCGTCTCTGGTGCGTCCGCGCCGACGACCGCGCGGCGTCCAGTGCCTGGACGCCCGCTGTCGCCAGGACCGATGACGTCGTGGTCGCCGTCAACGCCGCGGGTGACCCACGTCGGGCCGCTCGGCTCCGCGACGCCGTCGCAGTGGCTCTGGACACCGGCAGCCTGCCGCTGCGTCGCCGAAGGGCGGGACGCGGACACGTCGCCCTCGTGGGGGGCGGTCCCGGCGACCCGGCTCTCATCACGACACGCGGTCGCCGGCTGCTCGCCCAGGCCGACGTGGTCGTCGTGGACCGGCTCGCCCCGCGTGCGCTGGTGGACGAGCTCGACGACGACGTCGAGGTGGTGGACGCGGGCAAGGCGCCGAGCGCGCACACGCTGAGCCAGGACGAGATCAACCGCCTCCTCGTCGAACGGGCAGCCGCCGGCAAGCGCGTCGTGCGCCTCAAGGGTGGGGATCCTTACGTGCTGGGCCGCGGCAGTGAGGAGGCGAAGGCGTGCCGGGAGGCCGGCGTCGACCTCGAGGTGGTCCCCGGGGTCACGAGCGCCCTGGCCGTGCCGGCGGCCGCCGGCATCCCGGTGACCGCCCGCGGCGTGACGAGCCGCTTCACGGTGGTCTCGGGACACGAGGGCCCGCTCGACTTCGCCGCCCTCGCCGCCCTCGACGGCACCCTGCTCTTCCTGATGGGGGTCGGCCGACTGCCCGAGATCGCCGCCCAGCTGGTGGCGAACGGCCGGCCGCCGCACGAGCCGGCAGCAGTCGTCGAGCGTGGCACCACCCCGCAGCAGCGCACGACGGTCGGCACACTGGGCACGATCGCCGAGCTGGCAGCCGCTCGGCAGGTCGCCAGTCCCGCCGTCATCGTCGTCGGTGACGTGGTTGCGCATGCGATCCCCTGACCGGTCGCCATGAGGCGACATCTGCTCGTCGCCCACGGCTCCCCCGACCCCCGGCACGCCCGCGCCATGTGCAGCCTCAGCGCGCAGCTGACCGACCGGGGAGCCCCCACCGAGGTGGCATACCTCGAGCACGACCAGCCCTCACTGCACCAGTGGCTCGCCCGATCGTCACCAGCAAGCACCGTCCCCGTCCTGGGGCTCTTCCTCTCGCCCGGCCTGCATGCACGGGTCGACCTGCCCCGGCTGCTGGCTCAGGCGCCCACCCACGTCCGACTCGACCCCCGCGGGTTCCTGGGGGTCGGACCGTGGCTCGGGGGCGTCCTCGACGACCTGGTCGCGGCAGCCGGGGGCACACCGGCGAGCCGGGTGCTCCTGGTCACCGCTGGGTCGTCCCGCACCGGGGCTCGGACCCCGTTCGAGGACTTCGCCGGATGCTGGGCAGGTCATAGGCCTGGACCGGTCACGGTGGTGCACTCCCCCGGGTCGGTCGGTCGTGCCCCGCGCGACAGCGTCGTGGTGCCGCTCATGGTCGCGCCGGGGGTGCTCGCCGACCGCGTCGAAGATGCGGCCGCCGCGGCCGGGCTGCCCAGCAGCGGCACGCTCAGCACCTCGGAGGTGTTCACCGACGCGCTTTGGGCCCGATTGGGGCCGGAGGCTGCGTCGCTCACCCCGGCCAGCGTTCAGCCAGCGCGACGAGGCGCGACAGCGCGCGGAAGTACTTCTTGCGATAGCCCCCGGACAGCATCTCGGGGCTGAACACCGTGTCGAGCGGGGCGCCGCCTGCCACCACCGCGACATTCCGGTCGTAGAGCCGGTCCACGAGCACGACGAAGCGCAGGGCCACCGCCTGGTCGTGCAGGGGACGCACCCCGCGCCAGACGACGGTGTCCACGCCGTCGACCAGGGCTCCGTAGCGACTCGGGTGCAGCGACGCCAGGTGCTCGAGCAGGTCGTCGAAGTCGTCGACCGCAGCCATCTCCGCCGCGGCCGCGGCGTGCTCCAGCTGGACGCCCGTGGCGGGCGCGGGAGCCTCTGGCGCTCCGCGGTGCCGATAGTCGTCGCCGTCGATGCGCACCACGTCGAAGTGCGCCGCCAGCGCCTGGATCTCCCGCAGGAAGTCGGCCGCCGCGAAGCGCTCCTCACCGAGCCGGTCCGGCAACGTGTTCGAGGTGGCCGCGAGCATCACGCCGCGGTCGGTGAGGCGCTGGAGCAACGTCGACATCACCATCGTGTCGCCGGGGTCGTCCAGCTCGAACTCGTCGATGCAGACCAAGCGTTGCTGCGTCAGCACGTCGACCGCGTCCGCGAACCCGAGCGCCCCCACCAGGTTGGTCAGCTCGACGAAGGTGCCGAACACCTTCGGCCCGGGAGCCTCGTGCCACAGCGAGGCCAGCAGGTGGGTCTTGCCCACCCCGAACCCGCCGTCGAGGTAGATCCCGCTGCGTCCCTCCGGCGGCGCCGGTGCGCGCCGCCACCAACGGGGTGGCTCGGGGTCCCTCGACATCCGCGCCGCGAAAGCCCGGAGAGCAGCCACTGCGGCGGTCTGCGTCGGCTGCGTCGGATCCGGCAGGTAGCTCGCGAAGGAGACCTCGGCGAACAGCGGCGGCGGGACAAGCGTCGCGACCAGCTCGGACGAGGTGACCTCGGGGACGCGGTCGACGAGCCGGACGAAGGACACGAGGTCACAGGGTAGGCCGTCGGTCCGCGGCTGCTTCTGCCACGATCTAGGGATGAGACGCCTGGTTCCGGGCCCCGTGCAGGAGGACCTGGACGTCGACGCCCTCGCCGCCCACTACGCCTATCCCTCGCACGGTGCGGTACGGGCGAACATGGTCACGTCCGTCGACGGTGCGGTGACTCTCGACGGTCGCTCCGAAGGCATCTCGAACGCGATCGACTGGCAGCTCTTCGGTCTGCAGCGCGCCCTCGCCGACGTGATCGTCGTCGGGGCAGGGACGGCACGGACCGAGGGCTATGGTCCCGCCCGTGTCCGGCCAGAGTTCGCGCACCTGCGGACAGCCGCCGGTCAGACGCCCGCGCCCCGGCTGGCTCTGGTGACCCGCAGCGGTGACCTCGACCCGTCAGCCGGCGTCTTCGGCGGCGCCACCCCCACGCTCGTGATCACCCGCGCGGGACTCCCCGATGACACTCTCACCGCCCTCCGCGACGTCAGCGAGGTGCTCATCTGCGGTGACGAGGACGTCGACCTGACCGCGGCGCGCGAAGCCCTGGGCGAGCGTGGCCTCCGTCGAGTCCTCACCGAGGGCGGACCCCACCTGCTCGGCGCGCTGACCGCCGTCGACCTGCTCGACGAACTCGCCGTGACCGTCACGCCAGGACTCGTGGGCGGGGACTCGCCCCGCATGATCTCCTCCGCGCCGCCCGAGCACCGGCCGCTCACCCTGCACGGTGTCCTCGACCACGAGGGCACCCTCTTCCTCCACTACCTTCGCGACCGCTCATGACGTCCACCCAGCTGACCGCGCCGGTCGCTCCCATGCTCGCCAAGGCAGCCGGCACGATCCCGGAGCCGACCCAGGGGCGCGAGTACCTCTACGAGCCCAAGTGGGACGGCTTCCGCTGCCTGCTGTTCGTCGGCGACGACGTCGAGATCTCGGGACGCTCGGAGTCGCTGACGCGCTACTTCCCCGAGGTGGTGGAGGCCGTCCGTGCTCACCTCTCGTCCCCGCTCGTGCTCGACGGTGAGCTGGTGGTCGCCCGCGGCGCCGCGCTCGACTTCGAGGTGCTGAGCCAGCGCATCCACCCGGCAGCCTCACGGGTCCAGATGCTGGCGGAGCAGACGCCTGCGTGGTTCCTCGCCTTCGACCTGCTCGAGGACGCCGATGGCGTCCACACGGCGGAGCCGTTCGCCGAGCGGCGCCGTCGTCTCGAGCGGGTGGCCGCAGGGTGGCAGTCCCCCTTCTTCCTCACTCCTGCCACTGACGACCCGGCCGAGGCACGACGGTGGTTCGAGTCGTTCGAGGGCGCGGGGCTCGACGGCGTCGTCGCCAAGCCGCTCGACGAGCCCTACCAGCCGGGCAAACGCGCTCTGACGAAGGTCAAGCACCTGCGGACCGCAGATTGCGTGGTTGCGGGCTACCGCGTGCACTCCTCGGGCGAAGGAGTCGGGTCGCTGCTCCTCGGCGTCCATGACGACCAGGGGCAGCTGCACCACATCGGCGTGGTCGGGTCCTTCACCGCGGCCGTCCGGCGGGCCATGGTCGACGAGCTCGCTCCCCTCGTCACCGACCTCGCCGAGCACCCCTGGGAGCCGGCTCGTGCCGATGCCGCCGGCGTCCGTCGCCCGGGCAGCATCAACCGGTGGAACGCGAAGAAGGACATGTCGTTCGTGGCTCTGCGCCCGGTGCTCGTGGCCGAGGTGGCGTACGACCAGCTGCAGGGCGACCGGTTCCGGCACAATCCGCGTTTCGTGCGCTGGCGGCCGGACCGCACACCCGAGTCCTGCACCTTCGAGCAGTTCGACCGACCGGTCTCCTACGACGTCAGCGAGGTGCTGCGCGAAGGAACCGTGCGGTAGGCCAAGATGGAGTGGTGAGCCGACTCCTGGTCCTGACCGAGAACGCCCTGACCGAGCACGACGTCACCCGCATCGTGGAGTGGCACGAGGGCGAGCTTGCCGTCCACGTGCTCGTCCCCGAGACGTCCGACCAGTCCCGCGTCGATCAGCTGGTCGACGACGTGGCACGGGTCGACCTCGACGAGTTGCGGCGTGACCTCGCCGACGAGGACGCAGCGGCCGATGCTCTCCTGGCCCGCCAGGCCCTGCGCGAGTCGCTCGAGCTGCTTGCGGCACAGGGCGTCGAGGCGACCGGCGGTCTGACGCCGCGGCACCCCGTTCCGGCGACGGCGGCCGCGGTGAGCACCGAGGGCTCCGACGAGATCTGGGTGGTCACCGAGCCGCACCTCGTCAGCGACCTGCTGCGCCGCGACTGGGCGAGCAAGCTGAGGGCGCAGGTCAGCGTCCCGGTGCTGCACGTCATCGGTGGCACCGACGAGGTCATCAGTTGAGCAACCCGTTCGCGGGCATGGAGATCCCGAGCCCGGCCTTCAGCCTGGACGAGGTGGCAGCCCTGCTCGGTGAGCGCTACGGACTGAGCGGTCCGCTCCGATCCCTCGGCAGCCACCAGGACCAGAACGTCATGGTGGACGCCGCCTCGGGTCGGTTCATCCTCAAGATCTCCAACCCCGGCTTCAGCCATGAAGGGCTGCAGGCGCAGAACGCGGCGATGCTCTACCTGTCGGAGCGCGACGTCCCGTTCCGTGTCCCCGTTCCCCTGCCTGACAAGGGGGGCAACCTCATCGGGTCGGTCTCCCGGGACGGCACCGACCACGACGTCCGGCTCGTGACCTACCTCGACGGCCAGCCGCTGGCCGACTTCGACTACCTCGCGCCTCCGGTGCTGCGTCGACAAGGCTGGCTCGCGGCCTCTGCCGCCGTGGCACTCGCCGACTTCGACCACCCGGGGCTCGACCGGGTGCTGCAGTGGGACGTCCGGAGGGCCGGGCACGTCGTCGACGCGTTCGCCCCCTCCATCCCCGACCCGGACGGACGCGCCGAGGTGGAGCGCGCCATGGGCCGCGCACAGCGGGCGATCGACACCCTCGCCGATGGGCTGCGCATCGGGGTCTGCCACTCCGACGTGACGGACGTGAACGTGGTCGCGCGGCGCAACGAGGCCGGGCAGCCGTGGCCCGACGCGCTCATCGACTTCGGCGACATGCTGCGCACCTGGATCGCCGGTGACGTGGCGGTGGCCACCGTCTCCCTCGTCGGGCACGACCCGGACGATGCACTGTCGGTCACCGCTGACGTGCTGCGCGGCTACCACGCCGTGCTGCCACTGACCGAGGCCGAGATCGCCGCGCTGTGGCCACTGGTGGTGGCACGGGCGGCGTCGAACGTGGCGAGCAGCGAGCACCAGGCACGGCTCGAGCCGGACGATGAGTACGTGCAGGGCTCGGTCACCGACGACTGGCTCATCTGGCGCTCGGTACGTGCGGTGCCGTGGCGTGCCGCGCACGGCGTCCTGGCCGAGGCCGTCGGTCTGCCGGCGCCCCGCCTGCCCTCGCTCCCCCCGGCCGCAGCGCCGATGGTGGCGGTCCCCGCCCACCTGCCGGTCGTCGACCAGGCCGTGACGGCCGACACCATCGACCCCGAGGAGTGGGACCTCGTCGCGGGGATCCGGGGCCAGCTGGTGGAGGGATGGGGCATCGGACGGCACCACGAGGGCAGGCTGGCCGAGCGGGGTGACGGCGGCGTCAGCGCCGGTGTCGAGATCTTCGCGCCGGCGGGGACAATGATCACCGCACCGTGCTCGGGGACCGCCTCATGGACCGACGGGGCCGACGGGTCGACCGTCTCCGTGGTGGTCGACGACACCTGGCGCGCGGTGATCGGCCCGCTCGCCTCGGCGACCAGGGCCGCCTCGGTGTCGGTCGGCGATCCACTCGGCACCGTGACGGGTGACCTGCCGCAGGTGCGCGTCTGCCTGGTGGCCGACCCCGACCACACCCCGACGTTCCTGTCTCCCCGCGCGTCCGGCTGGCACCACGCGACAGCCGACCCGGCGTCCTGGCTGGGCCTTCCGACCGACGAGAGGACCGGCGACGACGCCGCCGGACTGCTGAACCGTCGTGACCGGGTCCTCGCACGGGCACAGGAGCACTACTACGACCACCCCCCGCGCATCGAGCGGGGACGCCGGCACCACATGTTCGACACCGACGGCCGTCGCTACCTCGACATGGTCAACAACGTGACGATCGTCGGCCACAGCCACCCCCGGGTCGAGGCTGCGGTGAGTCGACAGCTGCGGCTCATCAACACCAACTCCCGCTTTCACTACGCGTCGATGGTGGAGTTCGCCGAGCGCCTCGCGGCGCTGCTGCCCGACCCCCTCGACAGCGTGTTCCTCGTCAGCACCGGCAGCGAGGCCAACGAGGTGGCGCTGCGGCTGATCCGGGCAGCCACCGGCAGCCGCGACGTGCTGGCGGTCCGCAGCGCCTACCACGGATGGACCACGGGCACCGACGAGATCTCCACGTCACTGGCCGACAACCCGCACGGGGCGTCCGACCGTCCCCCGTGGGTGCACGTGGTCGAGTCCCCCAACCCGTACCGGGGTCCGTTCTCGGGGGACGGCGCGGCAGCCGCGTACGCAGCGGACGTCGACCGCGCGATCGGTGAGGTCGTCGACGGTGGTGGACGGATCGGTGGCTACATCGCCGAGCCGGTCTACGGGAACGCCGGAGGCGTCCTGCTCCCCGACGGGTACCTGCAGCAGGTGTACACCTCGGTCCGAGCCGCGGGCGGCCTCACCGTCGCCGACGAGGTGCAGGTCGGGTACGGGCGTCTCGGGGAGCACTTCTGGGGCTTCGAGCAGCAGGGCGTCGTGCCTGACATCGTCACGATGGCCAAGTGCACCGGGAACGGGGTACCGGTGGGAGCTGTCGTCACCACCCGAGAGATCGCCGAGCAGCTGCGGAGCGAGGGATCCTTCTTCAGCTCGATGGGTGGCTCACCTCTCGGCTGCGCTGCGGCCCTCGCCACGCTCGACGCGCTCGAGCAGGAGGGCCTGCAGCAGAACGCGAAGGTGGTGGGCCAGCACATCGCCGACCGCGTCATGGCCCTCGCGGAGGAGCATCCGCTCATCGGGACGGTGCACGGGCTGGGCCTCTATCGAGGGATCGAGCTCGTGCGTGACCGCGAGACCCTCGAGCCCGCCACCGAGGAGGCGCTGGCCATCGGGGAGCGGATGCGAGAGCTGGGAGTGATCGTCCAACCCACGGGAGACTTCATGAACGTGCTCAAGATCAAACCGCCGCTCTGCATCGATCTCGAGGCTGCCGACGCCTTCGTCGACGCGCTGGGGACCACGCTTCGCACCGGCTGGTGAGGGTCGCCCGTTCAGCCCAACGCCCTCCGACCAGCCCACCTCGGGTGGGGGCGCCCCCCTAACCTGACGGACGTCGGAACGTGGTGGTGCCGCGTCCTCCGGTCATGGGGGCGCGGGAGGTACCCTCGACTGACACAGGGGGCCTGAGCGAAAACCCGGGCCGATCTCATGGCCGGACGCCCGAAAGGGCCGGGAGGGGCTGGACGATGGAGTACAAGGCTGTCCACGGACGGGTGCTCGGGGACTACGTGGCGGTGGTCCGTCGGCGCTGGTTGGTCGTCCTGGTCGCGCTGATCGTCTGCTTCGCGGCGGGGCTCGCCTTCCTGCAGGTGGCGCCGAAGACCTACGTGTCGTCCGCCAAGGTGCAGGTCCTGCCCACCTCGACCGCGTCCGTCGCCGAGGGCAGCCGGACCACGGACAGCATCAACCTCGACACCGAGGCGCAGATCGTCAAGTCCGAGCCAGTGGCCAAGCTGGCGCAGCGGACGCTCGTCACCGCCGAGCTGGTGGAGAGCGACGTGGAGCCCGTCGCCCTGGCCCGTCGGGTCACCGTCACCGTGCCCCCGAACACCACCATTCTCCAGATCGAGTACGCCGGCTCCAGCGCGGCGAAGGCACAAGCGGGAGCAGATGCGTTCGCCAAGGCGTACATCACCTACCGTGGCGACTCAGCCGACCAGTGCCATCGCCGAACAGATCGTCGAGATCACCGATCAGATCGACGCGACCACTGCTGACCTCGGCCGGGTCGAAGAGCAGCTGGTGGTCGGCCACGGGCGACGCCCGGGACGCACTGGTCAAGAGGCGCGATGAGCTGAAGACCCAGATCGAGACACTGAACGCCGACCTGGCGACGCTCCGGGGCACGATCGCGTCGCCGGGCGTCATCATCAACGAGGCGCAGAAGCCGGCCAAGCCGCGCGACCCGAACCCGATGCTGGTCCTTCCCAGCGCCCTCTTCCTCGGACTGCTGATCGGTCTCGCTCTCGCGCTGTGGCGCGAGAGCGTCGACCAGCGGATCCACGCCAGCGCTGACATCGACCGGATCTTCGGCCTGACGCCGCTCGCCGACCTCAAGGTGGTCCTGGGGGCCGGGGCCGGGCGGGACAGTCGCCACTACGACGTCCGGGCCCTCTACCACTCGCTGCGCGCCAACGGTCCCGAGGCGGCCGAGGTGGTGCTCGTCGTCGCCCCCAACTCGTCCTCCATCGCCGGCGGCATCTCCCGGGCGCTCGGGGTGGCCGCGGCTCGCAGCGGTGCCGTCACCAGCTACATCAGCAACGAGAAGAACCTGCGAGGCGTGGGACCCCAGGCCTCCGGTGGGGTGCTGCGGACCCTCAACTACCGCGATGCCGAGCTGGTCTACGACGGTGAGATCAACGCCGAGCGGTTGCAGGCACAGATCAACGCGCTGCGCGCCGACAACGACTTCGTGGTGCTCGGGCTTCCCAGCGACGACCCCACCGTCGACCTGCCGATGCTGTGCCGGCACGTCGACGTGGTCCTGGTGCTCGTCCACCTGGGGCAGGCCACCCGGTCCGCTGTCGGCGAGACCCTGCGGAGCCTCAAGACGGCGCGGGCCCGCACGGTCTTCGCCGTGTCGGTCGACATGCGTCGCCAGCATCTGCTCGAGCGCAACACACCGCTGTCGGAGGACGGCTTCACCGAACAGGCGGACCCTAAGGTCGCTGAGCGTCCGCTCAGCAAAGCACTGCAGAACTTCGGCAAGACGTCCGGAGAGACCGAGCCGCCACCCAAGGCGGCCCGCTCGACGGACACCCCCGCCCGATCCAAGTGACCGCCCGCTCGCCTGTGCCGCCTCCGGTGGCCGGGACCACGGCTCTGCGCCCGAGGTGTGAACGATGACTGAGACCGAGACACCCCGCGGCGAGGGCCACGACTCCCGAGAGGCTGCTCCGGTCGAGGTGCTGTTCGTCGGCGGGATGCCTCGGAGCGGCTCGACCCTGCTCGACCTGCTGCTGGGGCAGCTGCCCGGGCACTGCGACGTGGGTGAGCTCTTCTACATGTGGCAGGGGGGCGTCCTGCGTGACCAGCTGTGCGCATGCGGCGAGCCATTCTCGGCCTGCCCGTTCTGGATCGAGGTCGGCGACCGCGCCTTCGGCGGGTGGGACTCCGTCGACGCGACCGAGGTGGTGCGTCTGCAGAACGACGTCGACACCACCGGTGCGCTGCCGCTGTTCTGGGCCCGGCGGCTGCTCCCCGGGCACCGGGCCAAGGTCGAGCGCTACCTCGAGCTGACCCGACGGGTGTACGCGGCCGTGGCCGCCACGTCCGGTGCCGAGGTGGTCGTGGACTCGACCAAGCGCCCCTCCACCGCGTACCTGCTGGCGTCCGACCCGGCCATCACCCTTCGGGTGGTGCACATCGTCCGCGACCCCCGCGGCGTGCTCAACTCCTGGAGCCGGGAGGTCGCGCTGCCCGAAGGTGCCGGCCCCCGCGACCACCTCAAGAAGCGACCCATGCGGCAGATTGCACGCCGGTGGGTCACCGTGAACCTGATGATCGGTCGACTGGCCAAGCAGGGTGTTCCGCTCACGGTGCTGCGGTACGAGGACATGGTCAGCGACCCACGCGCGTCGATGGAGGACGTGCTGGCGCTGACCGGGCGCTCCGCGAACGACGGTGCCCTCGACTTCATCGGTGCTGACGGAGTGCGCACGGGTGTGAGCCACGCGCCCACCGGCGGGCGGGTGCGCTTCCGCACCGGTCCGATGCCGTTGCGGTTGGACGAGAAGTGGCGTCACGAGATGCCGCCCTCGCGCCAGCGGATCACGGCGCTGCTGTGCGGTCCGCTGATGAGGCGGTATGGCTACCACTGAGAACTACAGTCTGGGACGGCGGGTCGAGGACGACGCGCCGCGTGACGTGCTGGCCACCGACGTCGACGGCCGGCTCGTGGTCCCTCTTCCCTCGGTCCCCCCGACCCCTGACCACGACTCACTCAGTCTGTCGCTGGAAGACCCGGAGGGCGGCCCTGCTCGTCGCCGTGGCACCCCACCGGAGTGGCTGCCGGTCGCCCTGGCGATCGTCGGCTGGCCGCTCTGGTGGGCCCTTGGTCTGACCCAGCTGGTCTTCATCGTGGCAGCGGTGCCGCTCGCGTGGGCCCTGAAGAAGAAGGGGAACGTCCGCTACCCGCCCGGCTTCGGAATCTGGATCCTGTTCCTCATCCTGGTGCTGTTCAGCGGCTTCGCGCTCGACGTCGACGCCGCGGGCACGTCCTCCTCGGAGGGCGTGGGCCGCTACATCGCCTTCGGGTTCCGCTTCGCGAACTACCTCGCCCTGAGTGTGTTCCTGCTCTACATCGGCAACGCCAGTGAACGGCTGCTGCCTCGCTCCCGGGTCATCGGCTGGCTCGCGACGCTGGGTGCGGCGTCCATCGGGCTCGCGCTGCTGGCGCTCGTGCTGCCCAACCTCCAGTTCACCTCACCCCTCGCGGGTCTCCTGCCGGACTTCCTGTCCGACGGCTCGGCGACCCGGCTGGCTCAAGTACAACCGGTCCTGGGCGACCCGACCCCTCGACCCGCGGCTCCGTTCAAGTTCACCAACGCGTGGGGCAACAACACGTCCCTGCTGATCATCTGGCTCGTGGTCGCGTGGGGCGTCCTGGGCAGCCGCCGACGTCGGTTCATGCTGGCCACCCTGATGGTGCTGGCCGCCATGCCCATCGTGTACTCGCTGAACCGGGGCATGTGGCTGGGGCTGGGGCTCGCCCTGGCGATCGTGGCGACCCGGCTCGCTCTCCGGGGTCGCACCATGGTGCTCGTCGCCACCAGTGCCGTGCTGATCCTTGCCAGTGTGGTCTTCCTCCTCTCGCCGCTGAAGACCCTCGTGACCGAACGGCTCCAGGCCGGACACAGCAACTCGGTGCGCAGCTCCCTCGCGGAGACATCGCTCGGCACCGCCTTGCAGTCACCGATCCTCGGATTCGGGTCCACGCGTGACACCCAAGGCAGCGAGGCGTCCATCGCCATCGGTCCCACGGAGGAATGCCCTCGCTGCGGCGGTCGTGACATCGGCTCCACCGGTCAGTTCACCCTGCTCCTGATCGCTCAGGGCTTCATGGGTCTGGCGCTCTACATCGCCTTCCTGGGTCGCAGCCTCCTTGCGTACATGCGGGACCTCTCGCCCCTGGGGATCGCCGGTACCACCGTGGTCGCCATGGAGCTCTTCTACGGAATGTTCTACTCCGCCCTCACGATGCCGCTCGCGATCACCTTCTGCTCCATCGCGCTGCTCTGGCGCAACGACCAGATCCGACGTTCGGCCCAGGAGGAGCAGGCAGATGCTGCCTCACGGGGTGACGACCAGTTCTGGCAGCGTGCATGACCACCGATCGCGACGACCTGGCGGACCCGAAGCAGACCGAGCGTGACCGGGACCTCCGACAGCTGGCACACCAGAGCGGACTGAACCTCGCCGGCAGCTTCGTGGCGGCTGCCCTCAACCTCGCCCTTCCGGTCCTGATCACCCGCACCCTCGACAAGGGCGACGCGGGTGTGTTCTTCCAGGCGACCGCGCTCTTCACCATCGTCCTCACCATCAGCACCCTCGGCGCCGACACCGGGCTCGTCCGGTTCCTTCCCCGGTCCATCGCCCAGCGACGACCGGACGACGTTCGCGCCACCTTGAAGGTCTCCCTGGGACCACCGCTCGCGTTCAGCATCCTGCTCGCCGTCCTGCTCGCCCTGACCTCCGGGCCGCTCGGCGAGCTGGCGACGGGTGACTCCGACTCCCTCGCCTCCGTCTTCAGCGACGCGATACTCGTGCTGAGCGTCGTCCTCCCGGTGGCGACGGTCTATCTGCTCGGGCTCGCGGCCAGCCGCGGGTTCGGGGCGATCATGCCCCTCGTCGTGATCGAGAAGATCGGACGCGGCAGCACGCAGGTGGTGGTGTGCGCGGTCGCCCTGATGGCGACGACATCGGTCCTGTGGCTCACGCTCGCGTGGGCAGCGCCGTACGTCGCGGCTCTGGTCGTCCTCGTGCTGTGGACGCTGGATCGCACGCGCAAGGTCGTGGCGAACCTCACCGCGCGCGGCGAGGCTGAGCCCTCCGAAGGACGGCTGAGCTCGGAGTTCTGGAAGTTCTCGGCGCCGCGGGCGGTGTCCAGGGCGTTCTCGGTCGCGCTGCAGCGCGTCGACATCATTCTCGTGGGCGCGCTCCGTGGCCCCGCCGACGCCGCGCTCTACACCGCCGCCACCCGCTTCCCGATCCTCGGCCTGATGTTCGTCCAGGCGATCCAGCAGGTGATGGCCCCCCGCATCAGTGAGTTCCTGGCGCTGGGAGCCAAGGACCGGGCGCGGACGATGTACCAGACGACCACCGCCTGGCTGATCCTCGTCTCGTGGCCGATCTACCTGGTCGCGGTGGTGTTCGCGCCCCTGCTGCTGGACGTCTTCGGTGAGGGTTACGACGAGGCAGCCGCCGCAGTCGTGATCCTGTGCCTCGCCATGCTGGTGGCGACCGCGTGCGGACCGGTCGACTCGGTGCTGCTGATGGGGGGGCGGAGCGGGCTCAGCCTGATGAACACCGGGTTGGCGCTCGTCGTCACCGTGGGGCTCGACCTGATCCTCATCCCGCGGTACGGCGTGACGGGTGCCGCCATCGGGTGGACGGTGGGAATCCTGATCAACAACCTGCTCCCGCTCTGGCAGGTGCACAGCTTCCTGCACCTGCAGCCGGTGGGGACGGCGACCCGACATGCGATGGCGCTGTGCCTCGGCGTGGGGGCTGTGGTCGCCGTGTGCGGAGCGATCGGTGGCGAGAACATCGCCACCTTGCTGGCGGCCGGGGTGGCGGCCGGAATCGTGTTCGCCCTCGGCCTGTGGCGCTGGCAGCAGCCGCTCGAGATCCACGCGATGGTGGCCGCCGCACGGCGACGACGCAAGTGACCTGACCGCCGGTCAGTGCTGGCGCAGGTAGCCATACCTGGCGAGGGCGGGCCAGCTGAGCAGCGTCACGCTGCGTCGGTCACGGTCGGGCATCGCCTGCCGCCATCCCTCGTCCGCCTTCAGCACCTCCGGCCCGCTGCGCAGACGCATGGGGTTCCCCCACACGCTGTGGTCGGACGCCAGCTCGACGGCGTTCGGTTCGGGGAAGAGGGCGTCCACCGACGCCGGCTCGATCCGCAGAAACTCGGCGAGTCGTCGGGTGCTGGGCTGCGGGTCGGCGACGAAGTCCTCGTAGCGGATCGTCGTCATCGGGGTCCCCGTCCGTCCGAGCAGCTCGAAGAGCGCGTTGTCAGCGGTCCATCGCACCGCGGTGCGTCCCGGGCCCCGACGCCGCATCTCCTTGCCGGGGTTGTCGGACCGCGAGACGTGCTTGGTCCACGAGTGCGCGACACCGTGGCTGCGTCGCACCAGGTGCACGAGCTCCAGATCGACACCGGGGGTGCGTCGGGCGATCAGGGCGACCCCCGCCTGCTTGGAGTTGTCGATGATGACGTCGGCACCGCTCTCATCACGGATCGCGTGGTACAGCGGTGACAACAGGGACGTGTACCTGTCGAGCAGATCGGAGGTCCCCGGCGTGGGTCTGGTGAACAGCTCCGGCACTCGGCGGTTGCTCGTCAGCGCCCGGCGCAGCCCGATGGCCTCCTCCGCGTCGACGTTCTCCCAGCCTCCGTAGGCGCGCTGACCGACGCCCGACCAAAAGGGGCAGTCGGCGAAGTCGGCTCCGCATCCACACGGGCGGTTGAGCTTCAGGCCGTACGTCCAGATCCACGTGAGCTCACCGACCGAACATGTGCCCGGAAGACTCCCGAGAACTCGGGCGAGCAGTGTGCTGCCGCTGCGACCGGTCGCCGCCAGGAAGGCGACGCGCACCCGATGGTCGTTGCTCTCCTGAGGTCCGGTCATGGGATGAGCATAAGATGTGCGTTCATGACCGGGGGCAGCATCGTCGTAGGCATCCTGTCCCACCGGGACCCTCCCTTGATCCGACGTCTCGTCGACCGCGTGCTCGAGGGCGAACGGACCGTTGCACTGGTGCACCACGACCCACGGAGCGGCTCCCCGGGCCTGACACCGTCGGACCGGGTGCGGCTGGTCCGGGATCCACAACCCTGCGACTGGGGCCGCATGAACCTGGCCGAGGCGATGTTCCGGGTCATGGGGGATGCGGTAGGACAGATTCCCGACCTGGAGTGGCTCCTGCTCATCTCCGGGCAGGACTACCCCGCACAGTCACTCCGCACGACCGAGTCTCATCTGGCGGGTGTCGAGGCAGATGCGATGCTCCGCTTCTTCCCGGTGCCGGACGACCCGGCCGACGACGTCATCCCGTGGCAGGCGCGCTGCCGTCAGCGGTATCTGCATCGTCGCCGGATCCCCGGCGACCGCCGCTCCGTCCCGTTCCCACGTCGACCACCGTTCGACCAGGACCTGCGCCTGCACATCGGCGACATGTGGGCCAACCTGTCCCGCTCCGCCGTCGAGCACCTGCTCGAGCAGTACGAGGAGCAGACACGCGTCCGCCGCTACCTCAGCCGATGCTCGGTCCCGGACGAGGCACTGCTGCCGACCCTGCTGCTGCACGACTCCGAGCGCCTCCGCATCGTCGCCGAGCGTCGACGGTTCATCCGATGGGTCGAGGGACAGCCGCATCCGGAGATCCTCACGGAGAAGGACGCGGACGCCATTCGTGTCGTCGGGCGACTACTTCGCCCGCAAGGTCGACCTCGAGCGGTCGAGCGGGTTGCTGGACGCGCTGGACGAGACATGCGTGAGGGGGGAGTCGCCTGGGCGACTCCCCCCTCCTCCGCCGTGGCGGTTACAGGTCAGCCGGGATCAGCACCCGGCCGATGCGGTGCGCGATCTGCTTGTTGCCCTCGTTGATGTCGAGGCGGTCCAGCACGAGCCAGGGGTTGCGGACGTCAGGCTCGTTGTCGATGAGGCGGACGCCGAAGCCACCGTCCGACTTCTGCACCACGTCGACGGTGAAGGTGGCACCATCGGCTGCGGTGGCGAGCTTGGCACCGTCGGCCGCAACGGCGGCGGACGAGTCGATGGTCGCGCCGGGAACCACGTGGTAGAGCAGCACGGCCTCCACCGTGTCGATCCCCAGACCCGCCACGACGTCGAACGTGGCGCTCTCGCTGCCGGCCGAGGAGCCGGTCAGGTCGATGACGAGCTTGTCGAACGCCCGGTCCGTCGGCAGGAAGGCGGTCAACGGAACGCTGCCGTCGAGCAGCAGACCGACGTCGGACTTCGGCTTCGCGTCGAGGACGGCCACCGCCGCCTGGGTCACGATGTCGTAGTCCCAGGGGTTGCTGTCGAACGTGTCACCGTCAGCCAGCAGGATCGAGCCGAGGGACTTGTCCCCCAGCTCCCCGGCGCTGGCACTGGGGGCGGCGGCAACCGCAAACCCAGCGGCCAGGGCCACGCTGGCGGTGGCGGCAGTCGCAGTTCGGATGAGGCGCATGAGCAGATCTCCGATCATGGGAAGGGATGGTTCTCCCGTTCTTTCCCCCTCACAGGCCCGTTGGATGCACGGAAAGCCTCTAATCGTTGAGTGACGGTCTTGTTGCTCTCCGTGCAGGCCGGATTGCGGGTCCCCTGACGCATGGACGGCGTGGCTCTGGGTAGAAGACGACTGCGGACAGCACAGGGCTGGACCACTACACGTCGAAGGACCTCATCATGGAGATCGTCGTTCTGCTGATCGCTGGACTCATCATCGGACTTCTCGGGAAGTTCATCGCACCGGGCGACAAGGACAACATTCCGATCTGGCTGACGCTGCTGTGCGGTATCGGCGGTGTGCTACTGGGCTGGGTGATCTATGACGCCTTCGGTGGCGACGAGACTGCCGGTGTCGACTGGATTCGTTGGATCGTCTCCATCGCGGTCGCCGCTGTGCTCGTCATGATCGCGTCGACCGTCACCGGACGGAACACCACCCGCAGCGACGTCCGTCTCTGACGACGATGTTGATGGGTGTGGTCGTCTTGGCGACCACACCCATCAACCTCAGGGTTTCTCGATGCGCACCCAGTCGATGTCACCGTTGAAGTAGTCGCACGTCGTGGATGCCCTTGCGGGGTCGCACCGCAGCTTGCCGCCGATGGACAACGGCCACTTGTTGTCGATCCGTCCGATGCTGCCCTTGATGCACCGGCTCATCGCAGAAGGCGTGCCCTCGTCGAGGTAGACGCAGACGTTGGTGAGGTTCCTGACACAGCGCAGCGTGTGCCAGTCACCGTCGTCCACCTTGGCGTTGGGGTTGGGCGACTTGTAGAAGCCGATCGCCTTGGTGTTGTGGTTCTCGTCCCGGTAGTGGCACCGCGGCCACCCGGTGTGGACCACCAGCTTCCAGTAGCCGCCGCTGTCCTCCGACTGACCCTTCTGCAGGATGTTCGGACGCGAACCGTTCGTCTTGAACCGGACGGACACCGAGTAGGTGCCGGTTCCCGGGTCCAGCATCGGGGTGTCGTCGACCAGCGCCAGACGCTCCCGGTTCTGCACGTTCAACGGGCCCTCGAAGTGGTATCCCTTGCCCGTGGGCGTCGGCCAGTTGATGCGTACCGAGCGGCCGATGTACCCGTTCAGGCCGTTGCCGGAGGAGTCCACCATGGTCTGCCCGGACGTCTCGTTCATCTGCCAGCTGCCGACCACCAGGGTCGCCTTCCGCATGACAGGCGTCGCATCCGTGGCTGCTGCCCCCACCCCCTGCATCGCCGCTGCAATCGTCACCATGCCGACCGCGACCGTCAGCAAGCGTGCTCGCACCATTCTCAGATCCCCCATCTCCACGTGACGCTGTTGTGATCATCCTCGCCACGCACCGACGTGCGCGGAAGGGTCAACACGCGTCATTCACACAACTGCAACACACCACCGCGACAGGAGGTCTGAGACGCACTCACTGTGCCCCTGCGGACACGCAGCGTCACATCAGCGGGGCGCCAGCGATCGTCGGGGCTGCGGCTCAGGGTCTGTCGATCCGCACCCAGTCGATGTCGCCGTTGAAGTAGTCGCACGTCGTGGACGCTCGGAGCGGATCGCACCGCATCTTGCCGCCGATCGACAACGGCCACTTGTTGTCGATCCGACCGATGGCACCACGGATGCACCTGCTCATGGCAGTGGGTGTTCCCTCGTCGAGGTAGACGCACACCGAATCGAGGTTGCGTTGGCAGCGCAGCGTGTGCCAGTCGCCGTCGTTGACCTTCGCGTTCGGGTCGGGTGACTTCATGAAACCGATGGCTTTGGTGTTGTAGTTCTCGTCCCGGTAGTGGCAGCGCGGCCACCCGGTGTGGATCACGAGCTTCCAGTAGCCACCGGTGTCCTCCGACTGCCCCTTCTGCAGGATGTTCGGACGGGAGCCGAACGTCCGGAAACGGACGGAGACCGAGTAGGTCTCGGTTCCCGGGTCCAGCATCGGGGTGTCGTCGACCAGCACCAGCCGCTCACGGTTCTGCACATTCAAGGGCCCTTGGAAGCGGTACCCCGTGCCATCGTCAGTCGGCACGTTGATGAGCACCGAGCTGCCGATGTAGCCGTCCAAACCGTTGCCGGAGACATCGACCATGGTCTGCCCGGACGTCTCGTTCATCGGCCAGTCGCCGACCGCCAGGGTCGCGATTCGCATCACGGGCGTGGCATCCGTGGCCGCAGCGCTCACCCCCTGCATCGCAGCCACGATCGTGACCATTCCCACTGCGACCGTCAGCAAGCGCGTCGGCACCATTCCGGACCCCCATCCATCGTTGCCGCCATCTTCGTCGCGCCCGGCCCCTGGTGGAAGGGAAATCGCGAGTCCGTTCACAGAACTGCAATGCGAGAGGGTGACACCCAGGCAAAGAGGCACCCACGGTCACTGTGCAGACACGATCGGTTAGCGGCGACATCCGGGTCCACCACGCAACGTGACGCGAGCGGGCTGATCGGGTGAGTCTCGCTCCGGGGCGTCCCGGACAGTCCGCCGGAACGTAAGCTTGCTGAACTCGGGGAGCCGGGTCGACGGACGTCACCGGCGTCCGCTCTGCCTGGGGGGCGGTGCCGCGAGGCAACCCTGGGTCCCCTCCCGTGCCGCGGGGCCAGGGTCCCTTCCCCCTAGCCCCCAAGTCGATGGACAACGCCGACCGGTTCGACTTACCGTTCGAGCACGCCCCCGAGCGGCTCCGAGAGCACCACCACCGCCCGCACGGGGGCGGCCAACCGCCCGCGTGCCGCCGCCCTCTTCGAGGACGACCCTCCGTCGGCGGGGTCGAGTTTGATGACTGTGTCCGCTGCCGCTCCGTCGCGCACGTCGTGCGCCGCGGCGACGGTGGTCCGGGTGCGGAACTGTCGTTCTCAAAGCCCTCGGCAGCCAACACGGTGAGTCGGAAGTAGCCGACCAGTCCAGTTCGCGCTTCGCGGTGGTGCCAGAACATCGGGTCCGCCATCAGCTGCTCGGGGGTGGCGCCGCGATGGGCGGCCACCGCTGCCGGACGTGAACCTGTCGATCAGGTTGCCAGTGCGATACCCCGCGAATGACGGCGTCGGGCCAGCGCGGCAAGGGCGACGAACACGAGTGCTGTGAGGGCGGCTGCGACGACCGCCACGATCGCCAAGGTCCACAGCGACGTAGAGGCCGCGTTCGCTGCTCGCTCGATGACAATGGGTGGCGGGCCGGCGGTGCCTTCCGGGTCCAGCGGGGCGCGAGCGGCGAAGGCCGGCCCGCCGCCGAAGAGTGCTGCGGTCACAGCCGCGAGTCCGATGACTGCCAACTGCCAGATTCTGGACACTGGTTCCTCCGATTCGTGGTTCGGGTGGGTGTTCGCAAACGATTGCGGCCCAAGGTGCTCGAGTCCATACGACCTTTCGCGTAGCGCCCCGGAACCCCTGGCGTGACTACGGAGAACGACGTATGTCCAGGAACCGGATGACGCCGTACTCTCCCCAGGAGAGCGAGGAGGTGCTCCGGTGCCGGATGCCAGCAGCATCAGCGAGAAGGATCTACGCCGTCTCCTGGACGTCGTGTCACCCACCGCCGTCACAGCCGCTGGACCCGAGATCCTCGGCCAGGTCATGCGAGGTGTGGCTGAGGTCATACCGTGCGACAGCGTCAGCTTCTTGGTCCTGGACGTCCACCGTCAGCAGATCACCTTCAGCCAGGAGGTGCTGCTGACGGACATGCCGAGCGACGACGAGGTGACCGACGCGGTCTTCTGGAACGCCTTCTGGGAGTGTGAGTCTTGCAGCAGCTCCACGCTGCACAACGGAGAGAACCCCGTCTCCATGTGGCAGGACTTCTACAGCGAACGGGACTTCGCGCGATTGAAGATGGCTGAGTACATGCGCCAGATGGGGTTCTGGTACGAGCTTCTGGTGGGCCTGCCCTCTCAGGGCGGAGTCCAGCGGCGGCTGATGCTCGCCCGCAAGGCGACGGACATCCCCTTCAGCGAGCGCGACCGGCTGTTGCTGACCCTGCTGCGACCCCACCTGGTCGACATCCACGACCGGGTCGAGGCGGAGCTGCGCACCGTCCCCGCACTGACGCCTCGGCAGCTCGAGCTGCTGCGTCGGGTCGCTGCCGGTCACACCAACCGGCAGGTTGCCCGGGACGTCGGAATCTCGGAGGGCACGGTGCGCAAGCATCTCGAACACATCTACGCGCGTCTTGGCGTTCACAGCAGGACCGAGGCTGTCGCTCGGATCGCACCACCGCTTGCCGGCTGAAGCAACGCTGTGCTTGCCGTCATACCGGGCAACGGCTACGCATCGTCCCAGTGCTCGGCCACCTTCTTGCTCGGCTGCACCCGAGGAGGTTCGCCCGGCATCTTCGGATAGTTGGGCGGGTAGTTCGTCTCGCCTTGACCGTTGCTCTCGTCACGTTCGACCCACTCGAGTGCGCGCTCGAGCCCGGCCGCGGCGTCGGACATCGACGCCTGCAGGTCGCCGACCCGTTCGACCCGGTCCGGCACCGTGTGAATCGTGAAGTCCCTCGTGTGCACCGCGGGCAGCTCGTCCCACGTGACGGGCGCGGAGACGGTGGCTCCGGGCTTGGCACGCACGGTGTACGCGGCAGCGATCGTCTTGTCGGGCAGCATCTGGTTGAAGTCGACGAAGACGCGCTCCCCGCGCTCCTCCTTCCACCAGGCCGACGTGACCCGGTCGGGTGCACGTCGTTCGAGCTCACGAGCGATCGCGAGGACCGCCCGACGAACCTGGGCGAAGGTCCAGCCCTCGGTCAGCGGTACGTCGACGTGGATGCCCCGTCCACCGGAGGTCTTCGGGAAGCCGACGACGCCGAGCTCGTCGAGCACCGGCCGTAGCAGCTCCAGGGCCACCCACACCGCGTCGCCGAAGTCGGTCCCCTCCTGTGGATCGAGGTCGATGCGCATCAGGTCCGGATGCGCGAGGTCCGATGCCAGAGCGGGCCACGGGTGGAAGGTGATCGTGCCGTACTGCGCCGCCCAGACGAGGTCGGCTGGGTGCTCGGGACGCAGCACCTCGGCCTTCCGTCCGCCAGGAAAACTGATGGTCACTCGCCCCAGATCGCCGGGCGCCTTCGGCGGCAGGCGTTTCTGGTACACCTCCTCGCCCGTGATGCCGTCGGGGTAGCGCTGCAGGTACGTGGGGCGTCCTCGCAGCGGACTCAGTGCGACGTCTGCCAGCGCGGCGTAGTAGCTCACCACGTCGATCTTGCGGCCGCGTTCGCCGAGGTCGGGGAAGTACAGCTTCTGCGGATTCGAGACCGAGACCGTCCGGTCCCCGACGGTGACGTCCTGCCGTGGGCTGGGCACCAGTCGACGGTACCGCGGCGGGTGCTCCAAGAGGGCGCAGACTTCAGGACCTCGTAAGGAGCCGGCAGTGGCCAAGCCGGTCAGGGCTGTCTACGGTGGCGGCATGGGCTACCCCGTGGACAAGACCGAGGACCAGTGGCGTCAGGAGCTCTCGCCCGCCGAGTACGCGGTGCTGAGAGAGGCCGGCACCGAACCCGCCTTCACCGGCGAGTACACCGACACCGAGACGGTCGGGGTGTACCGCTGCCGGGCGTGCGGGGAGGAGCTCTTCCGCTCCGAGACCAAGTTCGCCAGCCACTGCGGTTGGCCGTCGTTCTACGCCCCCGCCCAGGGGGACGCCGTCGAGCTCGTGCCGGACAACTCCCTCGGGATGGCGCGCACCGAGGCTCGCTGTGCGAACTGCGGCTCGCACCTCGGACACGTCTTCGAGGGTGAGGGGTACGACGTGCCCACCGACCAGCGGTGGTGCATCAACTCGATCAGCCTGACGCTCGAGTCGGCAGAGTAGCGAGCCGCCCCGACCCTCAGGTCTCCGCGACCTCCGCCGGCCTCAGCTCGGCGATCAACGCCTCGATGTCCTCGTGCTTGTGCTGCATCGTGCGGTGCGCCACCTGCGTGGCCTGCGGCAGCACCGCGTCCACGTCGGCGGGCAGCTTGGCCGCGATGACGAGCACCGCACCCTCGCCGGCGTCGATGGCAGACCCGAGCTCGGCGATGTCCTTGCGTGAGACCCCGTGCCACAGGTGAGCCGCCGCCCTGGCCACCCCGCCTCCGGCAGCCGCGGTGACGAGGATGATCGGCGGGTAGAGCAGACCGAGAAGTCCGCCGACGACGGTTCCCGCGATCCCACCGACGTCAGCGTCCGGCTCGAGGTGGTTGACCACCTTGACCTTGCCGGTCGAGGTGCGCTCGACGAGGGCGATGGCGTAGATGCGCTCGCTCCAGAGCTCCTCGCGGTTCTTGGCGATGTGCTCGTAGTCCAGCTCGGCACGATGACGGTTGTCGTAGGTACCCACGACGATGACCGGGTGAGACATGACAGCCTCCTGCGCGGCTTGGCGTGCACCTGCAGGCTAGTGCCCCTCAGGGCAGCGACGCCACGATCTCCTGCACGGGGCGTCGTCTCCCGGTGTAGAAGGGGATCTCTTCCCGCACGTGCCGGCGAGCCGTCGAGCTCCGCAGGTGCCGCATGAGGTCGACGATCCGATAGAGCTCGTCGGCCTCGAACGCCAGCAGCCACTCGTAGTCCCCCAGGGCGAACGAGGCAACGGTGTTGGCGCGCACATCCGGGTAGTCGCGCCCCATCTGCCCGTGCTCGACCAGCATCGCCCGACGCTCCTCGTCGGGCAGCAGGTACCACTCGTACGAACGGACGAAGGGGTAGACGCACACGTACCGACGGGGCTCCTCGTCGGCGAGGAACGCCGGGATGTGGCTCTTGTTGAACTCCGCGGGTCGGTGCAGGGCCATCTGCGACCACACGGGTTCGCACGACGCTCCCAGCGCGGTCTGCCGGAACGCCGAGTAGGCGTCCTGCAGGTCGTCACTGCTCTCGGCGTGCCACCACACCATGAAGTCGGCGTCCGCGCGCATTCCCTGCAGGTCGTACACACCGCGCACCACGACGTCCTTGCCACCGAGCTGTTCGAACAGGCTGTCCACCTCGGACGCCGTGGCGCTGCGGTCCGCCACCTGGGGCCCGGTCGCCCGGAAGACCGACCATGCCGTGTAGCGGATGGCGTCGTTGAGGTCGCGGGCCTGCTTGCCGCTGATGGTGCGGCCTGCGGGCCCGGGTGCGCTGGAGGAAGGGTCTGGGGTCTGCGTGTCGCTCACCGTGTCGCTCACGGGGCCATTGTCCCCCGGCTGCCCGAGGGCTGCAGCAGGTGGTCGGCCGCCTCCCACCCTGAGGCGATGCAGGCGGGGATGCCGACGCCGTCCCAGGCGGCACCGCACACGGCGAGGCCGGCCGGGAGGGAGGCCCGAGCCTGGCTCACGACCGCGCGATGGCCCACTCGGTACTGCGGCAGCGAGCGTGGCCAACGGGTCACCCTCGTCGCCCTCGGCGGGGCGGTGAGTGCGAGCAACGGCGACACCTCGGCGATCACGGCGTCGGCCAGGTCGTCGTCGGTGCCCTCAAGAGCGCGTTCGTCCCCGGCGCGACCGACGGAGAACCGCAGCACCTCGCGGTCCGGTGCCGCCTCACGCACCCACTGCCACTTGCGGCTCACGAACGTCGCTGCCTTCGTGAGCCGTCCGGTGACCGGCGGCACGAGGAAGCCGGTTCCCGACAGCTCGCCCCGCACTGCAGTGCCGTCGAAAACGGCGGTCACCAGGGCGACCGACGCGTACCCGAGGTCTGCGGCCATGCTGCTGGCTCGTGGTGCATGCTCGGCCAGAAGTGGGGCAACGGCGTAGCCGGGGAGTGCCAGGATCACCGCGTCAGCGTCGAGCACCGCACCGTCCGCGGTCGTGACCCGCCAGCCCTCATCCTCGGGCGTGAGCGCGACAGCCGACGTGTTGCGTCGGACCTGCACCGGTGTCCCGTGCAGGAGCGCCTCGGGCAGAGCACCGAGACCGCCCCTCAGGGAGGCGAAGGCGGGCCGGTCGGACGCCGAGGCAGCGCGCAGATCCGCCGCCGCCTGCACCAGGGACCCGCTGGTGCGCACCCGGTCGAGCAGGCCTGGGAGCGCGGCGTCCAAGGAGATGTCGTCAGCCCGACCCGCGTACACGCCGCCGAGCAGCGGCTCGACCAGGAGATCGACCACGGCACGTCCCAGCTGCTGCATGACCAGCCCACCCACCGTGATGTCAGAGGGCAGCTCCCGCAGCTGCGGTTCGCGCGCCAGCCGGTCGACGGCAGCATCACCCAGCAGGCCCCGGAGGTCCGGATCGCTCACGTCGCACGGGATGCCCAGCAGCTGCTCCTTCGGCAGGGGGTGGAGCGCGTCGGTCCACACACCCGCTCCGCTCGCGCTCGGACTCACGAGTCTGTCGCCGAGCCCGGCGGCCTCCACCGCCAGCAGCGCCTCGGGCCTGCGTGTCAGCAGCGACTCCGCTCCTGCCTCGAGCGTGAGGCCGTCCACCTCGTGCGTGCGCAGCTTGCCCCCGAGCACCTCAGACCGTTCGACGAGCACGACGTCCGCTCCGCTGTCGGACGCCCGTCGCGCAGCGGCGACACCGGCGACACCTCCCCCGACGACGACGACCCGTGGCGCATGCACGGGGCAACTCTCGCAGAGCAATCGGGTGAGCACGGAACCCCGTGCGGTGCACGGCCGTCCAACGCGCCAGGACACCAACCCTGGGAGGGGACATGAGGGGTTCACGCACCACAGCCGCGTCCATCGTCGGTCTGCTCGGAGCCGCCGTCCTGCTGACGGGCTGCAGCGGTGGAGCAGACTCCACGTCGTCAGCAGGTGGTGACAGTGTCCAAGCCACCGGTGCGGCACCCGCACCTGATGCGTTGCAGGACACGACGTCGCAGGACGGTACCGGCACCGCGCGCGAGGAGGAGACGTCGGGCGGTGGAACGCTCAGCGGCGTCACCGTCGAGCGATCGGTCATCGCCGTCGCCGACATCACGTTGCGCAGCGAGAACGTCGCCGGTGCGGTCGACACCGTGCAGTCCGTGGCGCTCTCGCTCGGCGGCTACGTGTCGGGCCAGGACGTCTCCAGCAGTCCTGACGACCCCGAGCGCAGCCGTGCGACCATCGTCGTGCGCGTGCCCACCACCAAGCTCGAGACCGCGATCGACCGCATGCAGGACGCCGGGGAGCTCGTGCGCGTGACCTCTGACGCCAGGGACGTGACGGAGCAGGTCGTGGACGTCGACAGCCGCGTCGAGAGCGCCCGCGCCAGCGTCGAGCGGATCCGCGCCCTGCTCTCGCAGGCCCAGACGCTCGGCGACGTGGTGCGTATCGAGAGCGAGCTCGCTCAGCGCGAGGCGGACCTCGAGGCGTTGCTCGCGACGCAGCGCTCGCTCGCCGACCAGACCGCCATGGCCACCCTGTCGGTCACCCTGCTGGCACCTGCCGCCGTCGAGTCGCCCCCGGCCGACGAGGACGGGTTCGTCCCGGGCCTCCAGCGAGGGTGGGATGCGCTCGTCGACGTCGTCGTGGTCGCGCTGACCGTCCTGGGCGTCCTGCTGCCGTTCCTCGTCGTGGCGGCGCTCGTGCTCGGTCCGATCGCCGCAGCGTGGCGCCACCGCCGGCAGCGGGTCGAGCCGTCCACCCCGCAGCCGCCGACCGAGGACAGGGACCGCGACGCCGCTCCCGTCGGCTGACCGATCAGCGCGCGGTGCGCTCGTGCACCTGGCGCACGATCGCTGCCAGGACCTCGGGGTCACTGCTCGGCAGCACGCCGTGACCGAGGTTGAACACGTGGCCGGGCAGCGTCCGAGCAGCGTCGAGCACGGCGTCCACCTGGCGGCGGACCGCGTCCGGCGAGGCGAAGACCACCGCCGGGTCGAGGTTGCCCTGCAGTGCCACATCGGGTCCGACGCGGCGTGCCGCCTCGTCGAGCGGCAGGCGGAAGTCGACCCCCACGACATCTGCGCCGGCCTCCCGCATCAGGGGCAGCAGCTCCCCGGTGTTCACCCCGAAGTGGATCCGCGGGACACCCGTGCCGGCGAGCGAGCCCAGGATGCGCTGCGAGTGCGGCAGGACGTACCGGCGGTAGTCGGTGGCCGAGAGCGCCCCCACCCATGAGTCGAAGAGCTGCACGGCCGACGCACCGGCGGCGACCTGCACGTGCAGGTAGGCAGCCGAGACGTCGGCGAGCTTGGCCATGAGTGCATGCCAGAGGTCCTCGTCGCTGTACATGAGCGCCTTGGTGTGCTCGTGGTTCTTCGAGGGACCCCCCTCGACGAGGTAGGAGGCCAGGGTGAAGGGAGCGCCGGCGAATCCGATCAGGGGCGTGCCGCCGAGCTCCGCGGTCAGCTGGCCCACAGCCTCGGTGACGTACGGGACGTCGTCCGGCGTGAGCTCCCCGATGGCCCGCACCTGATCTGTCCCGCGGATCGGCTCGGCCACCACCGGCCCGACGCCGGGGACGATGTCCAGATCGACCCCGATGGCCTTGAGCGGCAGCACGATGTCGCTGAAGAAGATGGCGGCATCCACCCCGTAGCGACGCACGGGCTGGAGGGTGATCTCCGTGACCAGGTCGGGGCGTGTGCAGGCCTCGAGCATGGTCGTGCCCTCGCGCACGGCGCGGTACTCCGGCAGAGAACGGCCCGCCTGGCGCATGAACCACACCGGGGTGTGCGGGACCGTCTCCCGCCGGCAGGCACGGAGGAACGATGAGGTCCGCAGGGCGTCAGGCACGGTGCATCGTGTCACGGGACGACCCGTGACGCTCACCCGGCCGCCAGCAGCGCGATGCCGCACAGCGCCAGCACGACGCCGTAGAGCTGCAGGCGGGTGAGCCGCTCCCCCAGCACTCCGCGAGCGAGCACCAGGGTGGCCACCGGGTAGAGCGACCCCAGCACCGACGTGACGCTGAGCAACCCCAGGGTCGACGACCACGCGAACGCGCCGTTGGCGGCGGCGTCCCCGGCACCGACCCCGGCCAGCCCCGGCAGGTCGCGCCAGCGCAGTCCGGCCAGCCGGGTGAAGAGCACCACCGGCAGCACCATGAGCAGCACGCTGGTGGAGCGCTGCACCAACAAGGTCATGCCGACGCTGTACGCGCCACCGCCGTCGAGGCAGACGAACGCCCCGCCGAACCCCAACGCGGCCACGAGCGCCAGCACGATCGACAGGACGTGCGCGCGTCGTGCCTCGTGGTCGGCGTGGGGGGTGTCCGGTCCGCCGGCCAGCACGACGCCGCAGAAGCCGACCACGATGCCCGCGTACTGGAGGGCAGACGGCCGCTCGCCGTCCACCAGACCCCACAGCACCGGGACGACGATCCCGGTGGCCGCGATCGGGGAGACCACCCCCATCGTCCCGATCGAGAGCGCCCAGTAGAACGACACCAGACCCACCGGGCCGACGATGCCCGCCGCCACTCCCCACCAGAAGTAGCCGGAGGGGTCGTCGGTGCTCCCGAGCAGCAGCACGGTCGGCACGATCAGCGCGAGCGCAATCGCCTGCGAGACGAGCACGACCACGACCGCAGCCAGCCGGCGGGTGTAGAGCCCTCCGAAGAAGTCCGCTGTCCCCCACAGCACGCTCGAGAGCAGGGCAAGGGCGACGGCCATCTCGGCAGGCTAGGCGGTCCTGCCGCGCGCGTCGCGACCGGGAGCGCCGCGCGCACGACGTACCCTGATCCGGTGACCGTCCCGGACTCCCCACCGGAGACCTTCAGCCGCGCGCTGGAGTCTCTGCGCGCAGTTCGGCTACGCCCCGAGGTCTCGTGCGACGAGGCACCCGCCCCCCAACGACTCGCGCCCTACTCGGTCGCGCTCACCGCTGACGTCGTCCAGGGCGGTGACGAGCTCAGCTCTGGACGTTTCGTCGTCCTGCACAACCCTGACGGTCACGAGTCGTGGGAGGGCGAGTTCCGGGTAGTGACCTTCGCGCGGGCAGCCCTCGACCCCGAGATGGCAGCCGACCCGCTGGTCACCGAGGTCGGGTGGTCGTGGCTGATGGAGTGCCTCGGCGCGCATTCCCTCACCGTCGCGGCAGCCAGCGGCACGGTGACCCGGGTGGCGTCGGAGAGCTTCGGCGCCATGGCCGACCGTCCCGCGTCCGCCGAGATCGAGATCAGGGCGTCATGGACGCCGGAGGACGACGAGCTCGGCGGGCACCTGTTGGCCTGGGGCGACCTGCTGTGCACCGCCGCCGGGCTGCCGCCGCTTCCCGCCGGCGTCGTGCCACTGCCCCGGCGCTGAAGGCGTGTGCGGTCAGGGACGCTCGAGCGTGACCCAGTCGATCGCCCCGGCGTAGTAGTCGCAGGTGACCGTCACGTAGTCGCAGGCAAGCTTGCCACCGATGACCATCGGGAAGTGGTTGTCAATCGGCCCGATGCTGCCGCGCTTGAACTTCGAGAGCGCGTCGATCGTCACCTGGACCCCGGTGGCGGTTCGCGCGCACGAGATCGTGTGCCACTCGCCGTCGGACACCTTGGTGTCGGGGTTCGTGCTGTTGACGAACCCGATGGCCAGCGTCTTGCCGGTCGCGTCGCGGAAGTGGCAGCGGGGCCAGCCCTTCTTCACCACGAACTTCCAGTAACCGCCCACCGTGTTGGCCTGGCCCTTCTGGGTGATGTTCGGGTCGAGGGCACCGGTCTTGACGCGCAGCGAGACCTTGAAGGTCCCGGCACCGGGGTCGAGGCGTGGGTCGTCCGGGATCTGGATGAGCCGCTGGTCGTTGACCACCCACCAGTCCCCCTTGAAGCGGTAGGCCTTGTTGCCCTCAGGAGTCGCCTCACCGAGGACGACGTCCTGACCGATCACCCCGTCGAAGCCATTGCTGGACGAGTCGACCATGACCGAGCCCGAGGTCTCCTCCATCTGCCAGCTCGCCAAGAGCTCGGATCCGGTCGCAGGGGCCGACGCCGCCATCGCCATCCCGGCCGTGATGGCCACTGCCAGCGCTGCCCCCGTGCCCACGCGCAGACCCCGCATCGGTTCCCACCTCTCATGACGTGGGGTGGGCGCGCTTCGCCCGGCGTCCCCACAGCGGCCACTGTAGGTGGCTGAACCGCATCTGGTGGCACCTTTACGCCGTGCCGCGCCCGAGTACCACGAAGAGCCATCGGGCGACCACTGAGCGTCACCTCGCACCCGGACATCCGTCACCTTCCGGGCGTAGGCCTGACCCGCTGCTGAGGGTCGTCGGTCACGGTGGGTGAGCTCCCGCCGGATCTGCCGCCGGCTATTCGCTACAGCGACGGGGGTCGCTGTCCGATGAAACCACCAGTGAGCAGTCCCACGCCTGCGTGGCCACTGCCATCGGACGATCGGCAACGCATGACCGGCATGAGGGAGGGACGGGTGACCACACTCGTCGAACGCGGCGGCCATCCCAACGCGTTCCGCACGGCGCGCTTCACCGCGCTCGCGGTGATCGGCAACCCCGCCGTCCGTGAGGCAGTCGTACGCCGCCTGCACATCCTGGGCGCCGCGTCGGTCGCCGAGGCGGCGTCGGTCGCCGAGGCACGCGCCCGCGCGATCGCCGACGGACCCCGTGACCTCTGCGTCCTGGACCTCGCCCTGCCCGACGGCTCCGGTCTGCACCTGCTGCACGAGCTCCGCCAGGCGGGATGGTCGCGCTGCGTCGCGCTGTCCCCGGGCGACGATCCCTACTCGGTCCGGGCTGCCCTGGCGGCCGGGGTCAAGGGTTTCGTGGTGACGGGCAGCAGCCCGGACAGCCCTCGGCCCGCTCCCGGGACCCGGGGCCGCGGGACGGCGGGACCTGAGGGGCTCTCCGCCCGTGAGATCGAGGTCCTCCAGCTCGTGGCGTCCGGTCGGTCGAACCGGGACATCGGCGCCGAGCTCAACCTGTCGGCGCTCACCGTCAAGAGCCACCTGGCGCGCATCGCCCGCAAGCTCGGCACCGGCGACCGCGCCGAGATGGTGGCCGTGGCGCTCCGCGCCGGCGTCATCAGCTGATCCTGCGTCAGCGGCCGGACGGCAGGCCGCGTACCTTTGCCGCGTGACCGAGCGCACCGTCACTCCGCTGCTGGAGCCCCGCGACGGTCTGCCCCCTGTCATCACCACGGCGGAAGACCTGGGTGAGGCTGCCCGAGCCCTCGGGGCCGGCACCGGACCCATCGCCGTCGACGCCGAGCGCGCGAGCGGCTACCGCTACGGCCAGCGCGCGTACCTGGTCCAGCTCCGACGCGAGGGTACGGGCACGCTGCTCGTCGACCCGGCGGCCTTCACCGACCTCGGAGGCCTGGCGCCGGCGCTCGCCTCCGACGAATGGGTGCTGCACGCCGCCACCCAGGACCTCCCCTGCCTGGCCGAGGTCGGCCTCCACCCCACCCGGCTGTTCGACACCGAGCTGGCCGGACGGCTGCTCGGTCACCCCCGCGTGGGCCTCGGGGCGATGGTCGAGAGCGTGCTCGGGCTGAGCCTGGAGAAGGGCCACGCGGCGGTCGACTGGTCCACCCGCCCCCTGCCGGCCGACTGGCTGCGCTACGCCGCACTCGACGTCGAGGTGCTGGTGGAGCTGCGCGACGCGCTCGCCGCCGAGCTCGCGGCGTCCGGAAAGGACGAGTGGGCTCATCAGGAGTTCGCCGCGATCGTCGCCGCACCCCCCGCGCCGCCCAGGGTCGACCCCTGGCGGCGCACGTCCGGCATGCACCGCGTGCGCAAGCCTCGCCAGCTGGCGATCGTCCGCGAGCTCTGGCTCGCCCGCGACGCGCTCGCCCGGCAGCGCGACACCGCGCCGGGACGGATCCTGCCGGACAGCGCGATCGTGGAAGCTGCGACCAGCCAGCCCACCACCCGGGAGGCGCTCGTCGCGCTGCCCGTCTTCGGTGGACGCGCCAACCGGCGGCTCGCGGAGCGTTGGTTGACGGCGATCACGCGAGCACTGGAGCTGCCCGACGGTGAGCTCCCCCCGCCCACGCTGCCGTCCGACGCCCCGCCTCCGGCGCGATCGTGGGGGGACAAGAACCCACCCGCGGCGGCGCGGCTGGCGGTCCTGCGTCCCGCTGTCGCGGCCATCGCCGACGAGCACCACCTTCCCACCGAGAACCTGCTCGCGCCGGACACCGTCCGCCGCGTCGCGTGGGAACCTCCGACGGACGTGTCGGACGAGGGGGTCGCAGCGCGGCTGGCCGAGCACGGCGCGCGCCCCTGGCAGGTGGCGCTCACCGCCCACCCGATCGCCAAGGCCCTCGCCCGCGTCCAACGCGAGACGGGACTCGACCCCGACTGACCACCGGCCTGCACGTGCGCTCGTGGTCGCTCGCCGTTCCCGCGAGGACAATGGTGGCGTGGGCACCGCTGTCGTGGACAAGATCCGACGTGAGCTTGCGGACGCAGGCGATGCCGAACGAGCGGTGCAGCAGCAGCGGTACATGAAGTCGCGCCTTCCCTTCTACGGCGTCCCGATGCCGGCGGTGCGCCGGATCGTGCGCTCTGCCCTCGGCGCGCATCCGATCGCTGACCAGCGCGACCTGACCACGACGGTCCTGGCACTGTGGGACGGGGCTGGGCACCGCGAGGACTGGTACGCAGCGCTCGCCGTCCTTCAAGCTCCGCGTCATCGCGTCTGGCGCGACCTCACCCTGCTGCCGCTGTACGACCACCTGGTCGTGACCGGGCACTGGTGGGACGTCGTCGACGACCTTGCGACACATGCGCTGGGCGAGCTGCTGGCGCTCGAGCCCGAGGGCGTGGGTGCGCTGATGCGGCAGTGGGCTGTCGACGACGACCTCTGGCGACGGCGCGCCGCGCTCGTCTGCCAGGTGGGCGCCAAGGCCGACACCGACGTCGGGCTGCTCGAGGACGTCGTGCTCCTCACGCTCGACGATCCCGACTTCTTCGTGCGCAAGGGCATCGGGTGGGCCCTGCGGGCGTACGCGCACACGGACCCGGAGTGGGTGCGGGCCTTCGTCGCCGCCCATCGCGACCGGATGAGTCCGCTCTCACTACGCGAGGCGACCAAGCACCTGTGAGGAACCACCACAGTCGGCGGCCTCCGCGGCGGCGCCGACAGCGGGACGTAGGCTCGGAGTGTCGTCCGCTGCCAGTGTCAGCGGCCCGTAGAGCGAGCATCGCGACCAGGAGGCAACCAGGTGGCACAGCCGACCCGTGACGTCGTCTATGTCGACGGGCTCCGGACGCCGTTCGGCAAGGCGGGCAGCCGGTACGCCACGACCCGCTCCGACGACCTCGTCGTCCGGGTGATCCGCGAGCTGCTCCGACGCAATCCTTCGTTGCCTCCGGAGCGGATCGACGAGGTGGCGATAGCCGCCACCAACCAGATCGGGGACCAGGGCCTCACCCTCGGCCGCAGCGCCCCACTGCTGGCGGGACTGCCGATGAGCGTCCCTGGCTACTCGATCGACCGGATGTGTGCCGGCGCCATGACGGCCGTCACCACCCTCAGTGCGGGGATCGCCGCAGGAGCCATCGACGTCGGCCTGGCCGGCGGCGTCGAGCACATGGGACGGCACCCGATGGGTGAGGGCATCGACCCCAACCCGCGCTTCGTCTCCGAGCGGATCGTCGACCCTGACGCGCTCGTCATGGGCAAGACCGCGGAGAACCTGCACGACCGCTTTCCGCATCTCACCCGCCAACGCGCAGACGCCTACGCCGCCGCCAGCCAGCAGAAGGTCGCCGAGGCCTACGCCACCGGCCACATCCAGCCGGATCTGGTACCGGTGGCGGTGCGCGCCGAGGACGGCGGCTGGGACCTGTCGACGTCCGACGAACCTCCCCGGCCCAGCACCACCCTCGAGATCCTGGCCGATCTACGGACACCGTTCCGACCGCACGGGCGCGTCACCGCCGGCAACGCCGCCGGGCTGAACGACGGAGCCACCGGAGCCCTCATCACCTCCGCGGCGGTCGCCGACGAGCTCGGGCTCACCCAGCGGATGCGCCTGGTCGGCTACGCCTTCGCCGGAGTCGACCCGGCCCTCATGGGAGTCGGTCCCATCCCTTCGACCGAACGCGCGCTCGCCCGCTCGGGCCTGACCATCGACGACATCGGGCTGATCGAGATCAACGAGGCCTTTGCCGTCCAGGTGCTGGCCTTCCTCGACCACTTCGGGATCGCTGACGACGACCCGCGCGTCAATCCGTACGGCGGCGCGATCGCCTTCGGCCACCCGCTCGCGTCGTCCGGCATCCGGTTGATGGTGCAGCTCGCCCGCCAGTTCGCCGACCGGCCCGACGTGCGTTACGGCATCACGACGATGTGCGTCGGCCTCGGTCAGGGCGGCACCGTCATCTGGGAGAACCCGCACCACGCGAGCGGGAGTGGCGCATGAGCACCAGCCTCCTGCCGCCGTTCCCCGACGAGATCGTCACGCACACCCGCATCCACTACGTCGATCTGCCGGGACGGGCGGGCGGCCCGGGTCCCGGACGCGCGGCGCTGCTCACCCTCGACAACGGGCGGGACCACCGACGTCCCAACACCTTCGGCCCCGCGTCCCTCGCGTCCCTGGAAGCCGCCCTCGACGAGGTCGCTGCTCGCGACGACCTCGTGGCGGTCTGCCTCACCGGCAAGCCGTTCGTGTTCAGCGTGGGCGCGGACCTCGGCGTCTTCCGACAGCTGACCGAGCATGCCCAGGTGCTCGAGATCGGACGCCTCGGCCACCGGGTGTTCGGCAAGCTCGGCACGCTGCCGGTCCCGAGCTTCGCCTTCATCAACGGCGCAGCCATGGGAGGTGGGCTCGAGGTCGCTCTCCACTGCACGTACCGCACCGTCTCGAGCGCGGCGCCCGCGCTCGCACTGCCCGAGGTCTTCCTCGGACTCGTCCCGGGATGGGGTGGTGCGACTCTGCTGCCGCGGATCGCCGGCCCGGAGAACGCGGTGACCGTCATCCTCCAGAACCCGCTCACCTTCAACACCATGCTCAAGCCGAAGCAGGCAGTCGAGCTCGGGGTCGCGGATGCCCTGCTCGACGGTGCCGACTTCCTCGAGCAGTCGTTGGCCTGGGCCGCCGAGGTCGTCAGCGGTGCACGGACGGTCGACCGCCCCGCACCGACCGGCCCCGAGTGGGACGCCGCGCTCGCCCGCGGCGGCGAGCTGGTCGCGACCCGCACCAAGAACGTCCCCCCGGCGCCACGGCGGGCCCTGCAGCTGCTCGAGGGTGCCCGCACCGCCTCGCAGGCCGAGAGCTTCGCCGCCGAGGACGAGGCACTCGCCGACCTCACGCTCAGTCCTGAGCTGTCCGCCTCGCTCTACGCCTTCGACCTCGTGCAGAAGCGCGCCAAGCGTCCGGTCGGCGTCCCCGAGGTCGACGCCGGACCCCTCACCTCGGTCGGCCTCGTCGGTGCCGGGCTGATGGCGCGACAGCTGGCTCTCGTGACCGCCGAGCGGACCGGCGTCCCCGTGCATCTCGTCGACATCGACCAGGGCGCGGTCGACCGCGCGCGACAGGCCATTGCCGCGGAGATCGACGACCGCGAGCAGAAGAGGAAGCTGCGTCCGGAGACCGCCGCCCGGATGCGACAGCTGGTCACCCTGAGCACGGCACTGGAGAACCTCACCGACGCCGACCTCGTGATCGAGGCGGTCGTCGAGGACCTCGCGGTCAAGCAGCAGGTCTTCACCGATCTCGAAACGGTCGTCCGCGACGACTGCATCCTGGCCACCAACACCTCGTCCCTCCCCGTGTCAGCCATGGCGGCGCACCTGCGCCACCCCGAGCGCGTGGTCGGCCTGCACTTCTTCAACCCGGTCGCCGTGATGCCGCTCGTCGAGGTGGTGCACGCCCAGCGCACCGACGACCGTGCGCTCGCCACCGGCTTCGCCTTCGTCAAGGCTCTGAAGAAGTCGGCGGTGCTGGTGCAGGACTCCCCCGGCTTCGTGGTCAACCGCGTGCTCATCAGGCTGCTGGCCGAGGTCATGGCGTGTGTGGACGACGGCGCGCCCCTCGAGGTGGTGGATGCCAGCCTCGACGGGCTCGCCCTCCCGATGTCTCCCTTCGCGCTGCTCGAGCTGGTGGGGACGGGGGTCGCTGCCCACGTCGTGGCGTCCATGCACCGCGCCTTCCCGGAGCGGTTCGCGACGTCCGCCACCCTGGAGGCGTTGGCCGCCTCCGGACGCCGGAGCGTCTACGACGCCGAGCGCGGGGCACCGCACATCGATCCTGAGGTCGCCGCGCTCGTGCCGTCGGCGCCCGCGGGAGTGCCCGACGCCGACGCGGTGCGACAGCGGGTGCTCCGGGCGCTGGCCGAGGAGATCGGCATCATGCTCGACGAGGGGGTGGTCGGTGCCGCTGCTGACATCGACCTCTGCATGGTGCTCGGCGCCGGCTGGCCGTTCTGGCTCGGCGGCATCACGCCCTACCTCGACCGGACGGGCACCAGTACCGCGGTGCGCCACCGCACGTTCCACAGCGGCCCGCCCTCGGCCACGGACTGACCTCGGGCTCGAGCCCGCGCCCGCGCTCCTCAGGCCGCCGCGGAGACGCCGAGCACCTGCTCACCGGCGGCCAGCTCGACGTGCGGCAGCCGGTCGACCGGCAGCCCGGAACGCCACAGCAGCACGTCCGCGTCGGCCGCGGGCAGCACCAACCAGCCCTCACCCGCGTCCAGGATGCGGTGGGCGGAGGCCGGCAGCGCCACGTCCACCACGCGCAGGTCGCCCGGGGGGCCGACCGCAAGCGCGGCGCGTCCGCTCTCGTCGACCACCACCATGGCCACCTGACCCTGGTCGCCCACCAGTCCCGGCTCGCCGGCCTCGGACCAGCCGACGGGCGGTCGCACCTCGGTCGTCGTGCCGTCGCTGAGGGACACCGTCGCCGTCGTGCACCCACTCGTCAGGCACCCCGTCGTCACCAGTGCGTGTCCGCCGGTGACCTGGCGTACGCCCACCACCCAGCCCAGCGACGCGGCTCGCTCCGCCGCCTGGGGATCCCACAGCACGAGCTGACGGCTGCGGTACCGCCCGGTGAGCGCGACGAACAGGTCGTCGGCCGCCCCCACGACCTGCAGCCTGGGAGGGACCAGGAACACCCGCGAGCGCCACTCGCCGTAGGCACTGGCCAGCACGACTCCGCCGTCGACCCCCCGGGAGCCGTCCACCACGAGCCAGAGCGAGCCTGCGGACGCCGGCAGCACCCGGTCCGCCTCCCCCACCTGGTGGACCGACCCGGAGGACGCGTAGCCGACCACCGCGTCCGCGACCGGCTCGCGCTGCGGGCGCTGCACGACGACCCCGGTACCGACCACGGTCACCACCCGGTCGACCGCGCTCTCGCCGAGGGGCAGCTCCTCCCGCCGACCGGAGTCGACGTCCACCCACGTCAGGCCGTCCTCTCCCTGGACCAGGACCCTCAGCCCCGTGTCGGGCGGACCCTGCAGCCACGGCGCCAGCTCGACCAGTCCCGCCGTCAGGACCGCCCCCACCAGGGCGAGAGACAACAGCAGGCCCACCGGGCGCGGCACGGCAGGGCCTCGGCGCGCCGAGACGTCACCGAGCTCGAGCAGCTCGCTGCCGGACGTCATGCGTCCACCCTGCGCCGCCGGGGCCGGCCGGGCAACTGCGCGCACGCACGCGGTGAGCGACCCACCACGCGTGGTGACCGATGTGGCAGAGGGGTGGTGCGGACGCCTCGGGCAGCGCGAGACCGGGTACGGCGTCTACGGTCAGCAGATGGACCCCGGTGCGCCTCCACCCACCGATCACGCGGTGCTGCGGCAGTGCGTCCTGGCGGTCTCTGTGCTGGACGGCCTCGACCTGATGCCCTCCGACAGCGCGGTCCGTTTCTCGGGCGACCACCGCACCCTCCACATCGGCTGGGACGAGGTGGCCCGGGCCGTGGGTGACGTGCCTGCTGACTCCGACCGCGCCCGCCGCCGGCTGCGGACCTGGCTGCGCCTGCGGGGTGCCCTCTCCCGCCCGGTCGATCCGCAGGACCTGGCTCGTCCCGTGGGGCTGCCGCAGGACCACCCGCTCCACCCCGGTCCCCGCTGGGTGCGACACCGCGTGGCGGGCGAGACGCTCGACGTGGGACTCGGAATGCTCGGCCTGCTCGACGACCCGGACGAGGTCGTCGTCGTGCCGCCGTCCGTGCTGGCCGCCTCCGACATCGACACCACCTCCTGGTGGCCCGCCGCGGCCCGGATGCTCGAGCAGACCGGCCGGGGCGCGGCGCAGCGGGTGGTGCGCGATCCATCCGCCCCCCTGCGGCCCTTCGGTGACCTCGACGTGGTCACCCTCATGGCGTCCTCCGCCTACCGGGCCACCCTCTGCGCCGAGGACCCGGTGGGGTGGCGGACCGCGGCCGTTCCCATGCGGACGCGCGGCTGGCTCGACCTCGGACGGATCGACCCGGCCTTCGCCGCTGCGGCGGCGCTGGCCACGGAGCCTGCTGAGCGAGGGTTCGCCCGCGCCGTGCTGATCACCCCCGAGGAGGTCGTGATGGTCGGCTCGGTCGGGCGATCTGCGCTGCACGCGCTGCAGGATCCACCGGCACGGATCGACCCCTGGATGCGCGGCCGCTGAGCTTTCAGTCGCGGGGGGTGGGTTCGTCCGCCGTGACCGACACCGAGCCGTTCGGGTAGGTCGAGGGGGTGAGTCCACTGACGCGCTCGACGACGTCGCGCGCGATCTGCTGAGCGGTCAACCCGGTCTCGGCCAGCACGTCCCCGCGCTTGGCGTGCTCGAGGAAGCGCTGCGGCAGGCCGATGATGCTGACCGGCGTCGACACCTGGGCGTCCTGGAGCGCGGTGAGGACGGCCGCACCGACACCGCCCGCGCGCAGGTTGTCCTCGATCGTGACGACGAGGCGGAACCCCGCGGCAAGGTCGACCAGAGCAGGATCCACCGGAAGTACCCACCGCGGATCGACCACGGTGACACCGATCCCCTGGTCCCCAAGACGACGGGCGACCTGGAGTCCGCAGGCGGCCATGGCCCCGACCGCGATGACGAGCACATCGGGTGCACCGGCACGGTGCAGCACGTCCACCGGTCCCGCGGTGTCGACAGCAGGGACCACATCCGGCAGAGCCCCCTTGGGAAAGCGCACGAGCGTGGGTCCGTCGTCGACGCCGACAGCCTCCCGGAGGAGGGCGCGCAGCTGGTCGCCGTCGCGGGGAGCGGCGATCCGAAGTCCGGGGACGGTCGCGAACACCGACAGGTCCCACATGCCGTTGTGGGACGGACCGTCGTCACCGGTGACGCCGGCTCGGTCGAGGACGAAGGTCACCGGGGCGCGGTGCAGCGCGACATCGAGCAGCACCTGGTCGTACGCCCGGTTGAGGAAGGTGGCATACACCGCCACCACCGGGTGCAGGCCGGCGAAAGCCAGACCTGCCGCGGACGTCGTCGCGTGCTGCTCGGCGATGCCGACGTCGTACACCCGGTCCGGGAACTCCGCGGCGAAGGGACCCAGACCCACGGGCTGCATCATCGCGGCCGTGATGGCGACGACGTCGGGGCGCTCACGTCCGACGGCGACCACCTCGTCGGCGAAGACGCCCGTCCACGTCGGTCCGGAGTCGGCCAACGCGCGCCCCGTCTCCGGGTCGATGATCCCGACACCGTGGAACCGGTCGGCGTCGTCGTTCTCGGCGGGAGCGAAGCCCAGACCCTTGTGAGTGAGGGCGTGCACGATCACCGGCCCGCCGAACGCCTTGGCCCGGCGCAGCGCGTGCTCGAGCTCGTCGTGGTCGTGCCCGTCGACCGGACCGATGTACTTCAGTCCCAGGTCCTCGAAGAGACCCTGCGGGGCCACCATGTCCTTCAGCCCCTTCTTCATCCCGTGCAGGGTGTCGAAGAGCGGCTGCCCGACCACCGGCGTGCGGCCCAGCACGCCACGCCCCCACTGCAGGAACCGCTCGTAGCCCCGGGTGGTCCGCAAGGTGGACAGGTGGTGCGCGAGGCCGCCGATGGTCGGCGCGTAGGAACGCTCGTTGTCGTTGACCACGATCACGACGGGACGGTCCTTGGCGGCGGCGAGGTTGTTCAGGGCCTCCCACGCCATCCCCCCGGTGAGAGCACCGTCGCCGACGACGGCGACCACCGACCGGTCGCGTCCGCCCGTCAGCGCGAAGCCCTTGGCGATGCCGTCGGCGTACGACAGGGCCGTGGACGCGTGAGAGTTCTCGATCACGTCGTGCTCGGACTCCGCACGCGAGGGATAGCCGGACAGCCCGCCACGCTGGCGCAGGGTGTCGAACTCCTGTCGGCCGGTCAGCAGCTTGTGGACGTACGACTGGTGCCCGGTGTCCCAGAGCAGGACGTCGCGTGGGCTCTCGAAGACGCGGTGCAGCGCGATCGTCAGCTCGACCACGCCCAGGTTCGGCCCGAGGTGGCCACCGGTGCGGGAGACGTTCGCGATCAGGAAGTCACGGATCTCGTGTGCGAGTGGTGCGAGCTCGTCGGCGCTGAGCGCCTTGACGTCGGCCGGGCCGGTGATCTGGGAGAGCAGCGACACCGGTGCTCCTCTCCGGCCGGTGCCGACCCCGGGCGGGTCGGACGCGCCAGCCAGTCTACGGGCGATCACTCGTGCCGGCGCGCACAGCGACGACGCCCAGAGGGCCCCTGCACCGGTCACAGGCGGGGGACGAACGCCTCACCGCGCAGGGCGCGGCCGAGCAGGTCGACCTCGCGCCGGAGCGCCAGCAGGTGTGCCCCCTCACGCTCGAGCGCCGCGAGGGCCTCACCGACCGCCTCCGGGGTGACCACGTCGCCCAGCTCGGCGCGTGCACGGGCGTAGGAGGCGCGTGCGGCGTCGAGCTGGGCCTCGACGAGTGCCTCGACCCGCCACGCCAGGACCGCCGGGAACCGCGTGTAGACCGGCTCTGCGCGGTACTGGCCCGGCGCGACGTCGAGCAGGTAGCTGACGGCCCGCCGCTCCCACCCCGGCGTCCCCGGGGCGGGGACCGATGGCGGCCACCCGGCGGGCGGACGCGGTGCGGCGCTCATGCCCGTGCGACCGTGGCCGACCACTGCCGGCGGGAGAGCCGGTACAGCACGTGGCGGCGCAGCGGGCTGCCGTCGGGGACGCGGGGGTGGTCGAAGTCGTCGTCAGGATCGCGCGTCATGCCGAGACGCTCCATCACGGCGCGTGACGGGGTGTTGGACACCGAGGTCATGGAGACCACCTCGTCCACCCCGATCCTGTCGAAAGCGTGCTGCAGGCTGGCGTTCCCGGCCTCGGTCGCGTACCCGTGCCCCCAGGCATGGACGGCGAGCCGCCAGCCCACCTCGAGGGCGGGGGTGAAGGAGGCCGGGAAGGTCTGCCACATCAGGCCGGCAGTTCCGAGGAAGGCACCGTCATTTCGGCGCTCGACCGCCCAGAGCCCGTACCCGTGCTCGGCGAGGTGCGGAAGGACGCGCTGGTCGAGGAAGGCGTCGGACTCGGCACGGGAGAGTGGTGCCGGGAAGTGCTCCATCACCTGCGGGTCGGCGTTGAGCGCCGCGAACGGTGCCCGGTCCGCGTCCCGCCACCCACGCAGCAGCAGTCGTTCGGTGCTCAGCTCCATGGCTCGAGCGTCCCATGCCCGTCGGACACCCGACCCGGTTCAGGCCGGCAGCTGAGGTGGCGCGGTCGGCGGCTCCCCGGGGCGGCGACGGGTGAGCTGGGGCAGGATCTCGGCCACCAGGTGGTCGAGCCGTCGCTCGCAGCGCTTGAGCAGGATCCGTCGCTGGGGCCGGCTGGCGGCGCGCGCCAACGTCACCGTCCGAGACATCTCGTCGAGGTCCTCCCGCCAGCGCGCGTAGGCCAGCGGGTCCACACCCACGGCAGCCGCCTCGGCCAGGGAGACCTGCACGGCGGCGATCTTGCGGCGCACGCGTCCCTCGGCGCTCAGCTTCTGCGGGAGCGCCGCTGTCTGCTCGGCCATGGAGGCCACGAACTGCTGCGCCGCCGGATTGTCCTTCAGGTAGGGCAACGCCTTCTTGCCCGCGGCGAACACCACCGGTCCCCACTTGACCAGCACCTTGAGTGCTGCTGCCCACGCCATGGCAGGCAGTATCTCAGCCGCGGGTGATGAGGCTGCGCAGCACGTAGGGCAGGATCCCGCCGTGGCGGTAGTAGTCGGCCTCGCCGGGGGTGTCGATCCGCAGCCGCGGCTCGAAGGCCACGACCGATCCGTCGGGACGGGTCGCCGTCACCTGCAGGTGGTCTGGGGTGACGCCGGTGTCGAGCGTCGTGACACCGCTGATGGTGAAGGACTCCTCGCCGGTCAGGCCCAGCGACTCCGCGCTCGTCCCCTCGGGGAACTGCAGGGGCAGGACGCCCATGCCGATCAGGTTGCTGCGGTGGATGCGCTCGTAGGACTCGGCGATCACGGCGCGCACCCCGAGCAGCGCCGTGCCCTTGGCCGCCCAGTCGCGGGACGACCCCGATCCGTACTCCTTGCCCGCCAGCACCACCAGGGGCACCCCGGCGGCGCGGTACGACACCGCGGCGTCGTAGATCGGCACCACAGGGGTGGCTTCCTGCAGCAGGTCTCGGGTGAATCCGCCCTCCACGCCTCCGGCCATCCGGTTGCGCAACCGGATGTTTGCGAAGGTCCCGCGGATCATCACCTCGTGGTTGCCGCGGCGTGAGCCGTAGGAGTTGAAGTCGCGCGGCTGGACGCCCTGCTCGCTGAGGTACCGGCCGGCCGGGCTGTCGGCCTTGATCGCGCCTGCCGGGGAGATGTGGTCGGTGGTCACCGAGTCGCCGAGCACCGCCAGCACGCGCGCACCCTCCACATCGGTCACCGGCGAGGGCGCGCGCTTCATCCCCTCGAAGTACGGAGGCTTGCGCACGTAGGTCGACGCAGGGTCCCACGCGAACGTGTCGCCGGTGGGTGTCGGCAAGCCCCGCCAGTGCTCGTCCCCCGAGAAGACATCGGCGTACTCGCGGGTGAAGGTCTCGCTGGCGATCGCGGCGTCGATCACCTGCTGGATCTCGTGCGCCGAGGGCCAGAGGTCTGACAAGTACACAGGAGCCCCCGCCGGATCGTGTCCCAGTGGCTCGGTGGTGAGGTCCAGGTCCATCGTCCCCGCCAGCGCATAGGCGACGACGAGCGGCGGCGACGCCAGGTAGTTCATCTTCACGTCCGGATTGATCCGGCCCTCGAAGTTGCGGTTGCCCGAGAGCACCGCCGTCACCGCCAGGTCGTGCTCGTTGACCGCGGCCGCCACCTCGGGGATGAGCGGTCCGGAGTTGCCGATGCAGGTGGTGCAGCCGTACCCGACGAGATTGAACCCGAGCTTGTCCAGGTAGGGGGTCAGGCCTGCTCGGTCGTAGTAGTCCATGACCACCTTCGACCCTGGGGCCAGCGTCGTCTTGACCCAGGGCTTGCGTGCCAGCCCACGCTCGACCGCCTTCTTGGCCACCAGGGCCGCCGCGACCATGACCGACGGGTTCGAGGTGTTGGTGCACGAGGTGATGGCGGCGATGGCCACGGCTCCGTGGTCGATCTCGAACGACGTGCCGTCGTCGAGGGTCACCGTCACTCGGTGACGCGCTCGTCGCTCGGCCAGGGCCGGCTCCGCCGACGGCTCCTCCCCGTTTCCGTGCACCGCGGGGACGTCGGACGCCGGGAACGACTCGGCCACCGACTCGTCGACGGCGTTGGCCACCGATGTCGAGCCCTCGTCGGACACGAAGTCGTTGACCGCTGCCCGGAAGGCCCGCTTGGCGTCGACGAGGGCGATGCGGTCCTGCGGCCTCTTGGGACCGGCGATCGACGGCACCACGGTGCCCAGGTCGAGCTCGAGGTACTCCGAGTAGGACGGCTCGTGGTCGGCGTCGTGCCAGAGCCCCTGGGTCTTGGCGTAGGCCTCGACGAGCGCCACCTGCCGGGGGTCGCGTCCGGTGAAGGTCAGGTAGCGGAGGGTCTCGTCGTCGATCGGGAACACGGCGATGGTCGACCCGTACTCCGGACTCATGTTGCCGATGGTCGCGCGGTTGGCCAGCGGGACCTCCGCGACGCCGGGGCCGTAGAACTCGACGAGCTTGCCGACGACGCCGTGGGCCCTCAGCTGCTCGGTGATGGTCAGCACCAGGTCGGTGGCGGTCACGCCGTCGATGGGGCGGCCGAAGAGCTTGAACCCCACCACCCGCGGGATGAGCATCGACACCGGCTGCCCGAGCATGGCCGCCTCGGCCTCGATGCCGCCGACCCCCCAGCCCACGACGCCGAGCCCGTTGACCATCGTGGTGTGCGAGTCGGTTCCGACGACGGTGTCGGGGTACGCCCGGCCGTCGCGGGTCATGACCACCCGGGCCAGGTGCTCGATGTTGACCTGGTGCACGATGCCGGTGCCCGGCGGGACGACCTTGAACTCGTCGAAGGCGGTCTGGCCCCACCGCAGGAACTGGTAGCGCTCGCGGTTGCGCTCGTACTCGAGGGCGACGTTGCGGGCGAACGCGTCCGCGCGACCGAAGACGTCCGCGATCACCGAGTGGTCGATCACCAGCTCGGCGGGGGCCAGCGGGTTGATGACGGCCGGGTCCCCTCCCAGGTCGCGCACCGCCTCGCGCATGGTGGCGAGGTCGACGACCGCAGGGACTCCGGTGAAGTCCTGCATGATCACCCGTCCCGGCGTGAACTGGATCTCGGTGTCCGGCTCGGCGCTCGGGTCCCAGTCCCCCAGTGACCGGATCTGGTCGGCGGTGACGTTGACGCTGTCCTCGGTGCGCAGCAGGTTCTCGAGCAGCACCTTGAGGCTGAAGGGCAGTCGGGCGCTGCCGGCGACGGCATCCACCCGGAAGATCTCGTACTGCTCGTCGTCCACGACCAGGTGGTCGAGGGAGCCCAGCGAGTTCGGGTGAGGGCGGGTCTCGGTCACGGGGGTCTCCTCGGCTCGTCCTGCGTCATCCTGCCGGATGGAATTTATCTTGATATCAAGATATCAGACGCGCACGAGCAGCGCCACGCACTCGACGTGGTGCGTCATCGGGAACAGGTCGAACGCGCGCAGCGCGCCCAGCCGGTACCCCTGCTCGGCGAAGAGAGCGACGTCGCGTCCGAGGGACGCCGGGTCGCACGCGACGTAGACCACCGCCCTGGCCCCCCAGGCCGCCACCGGCTCGACCACTGCACGCTTGGCGCCCACCCGTGGGGGGTCGAGCACGACGACGTCCGGACGCAGGTTCGGCGAGGACCGTACGAACCTCTCCACCGGGACCGCGTGGACCCGCACCTCCGGCAGGTCGGCGAGGTTGGTCAGCGCATCCGCCGCGGCAGCCCGGTGACCTTCCACGGCGTCCACCGGACCGGTCACCCGGCTGCCCCATGCGCCGCCGAACAGCCCGACACCGGCGTAGAGGTCGACGAGGTGCTCACCTGGTCGTGGGTCGGCCATCGCCAGGACCGCGTCGACCAGGATGTCCGCCGCACCCGGGTGGACCTGCCAGAAGCCACCGGACGACACCTGCCACCGGCGCCCCGCAGCAGCCACCTCCAGGTGCTCGCTCCCCTGCCGCGCACCCACGTCGACCACCCGCTCCCCCGTGGCCGTCGAGACCGTGACGGCCACCTGCTCGACGCCCGGCCAGGACGTGCCGGTGATCTCCGGCACGTCCACCAGCGGGTGCGCGATCAGACAGTCGTCGACGGCGACGACGTCATGTGATCGGTGACGGCGGAACCCTGCTCGCCCGTCGGGGTCGATCGCGAACCGGACGCGCGTGCGCCAGTGGAGGCCGTCGTCGAGTCGTGGTACGGGCTGTTCCGGCAGGGGGACCGGCTTCGACCACGCCGGACCACGAGACCCCCGCCCAGTCGACCCGGCCGAGCCGCGTCAGCTGCTCGGTCACGACGGTCGCCTTGAGCCTCCGCTGCTCGCTGAGCGCAACGTGCTGGAAGTCGCACCCGCCACAGGCGCCGGCGTACGCGCAAGGAGGCGTGACTCGCGCCGGGGATGCCGTCACCACGCGGCGCGCCTCGCCCCGCAGGTAGCGTCCCTTGGGCCCGACCTCGGTGACCTCCACCTCGACGACCTCGTCGGGAAGCACGTGCCGCACGAACAGCACCTGCCCCTCGTGGCGGGCCACGCAGTGGCCGCCATGGGCCACCGGCCCGACGGTGACCGTGAGCCGGTCACCCACCACGAGCGGTGCCGGACCGGTCAGGACTCCATCTCCTCGGCCACCGTGCGCTCCGCCTCCTCCGCCGTCGGCTCACCGCGTCGGACGGCACCCGCGCCGAAGCTCTCGGGGCGGTCAGCCACCAGCTGCGACGAGCGGAGCTGGTAGGGGACGGAGACGACGACGACACCCGGTGTGAACCGAA
>CAVURN010000001.1:0-926682 GCA_963743915.1 uncultured Actinomycetota bacterium | reverse complement strand
GTCGCGTCTTCAGTCGCAGGGCGCTCTGGTTGTGCAGCAGCGCCTCCCACCAGCGACCCACCACGTACTCGGGCACGTACACGTCGACGATGTCGCGGGGGCTGTCACGCCGCTTCGCCTTGACGTAGTCCACAACGGGGCGGGTGATCTCGCGGTAGGGCGAGTCGAGCACCCGAAGCGGCACAGGGACGTTTCGCCTCTCCCAGTCCGCGAGCAGCGCCTCCGTCTCCTCCGGGTCGACACCGACCGTCACGGCCTCGAGGGTCGCCGGTCTCGATGCCCGTGCGTAGGCAAGCGCGCGGAGCGCCGGCTTGTGCAGCTTGGAGACGAGGACGACGGCGTGGATGCGGGACGGCAGCATCTGCTCGCTGGTGTCGGCGGCGAGCTCGACCGCGACATTCGCGTAGTGCCGCTGGATCGCCTTCATGATGGCGAAGAGCACCACCATCGCGATCACCGCGAGGTAGGCACCACGAGTGAACTTCGTGAGCACCACGACGATGAGAACGGACCCCGTGAGCACGAAGCCCACGAAGTTGACGACCCGGGAGCGGCGCATTCGCGCGCGGATGGCCGGGTCTCGCTCGACTGACAGGAAGCGGTTCCAATGCCTCACCATGCCGATCTGACTCATGGTGAACGACACGAAGACCCCGACGATGTAGAGCTGGATCAGCTTGGAGACGTCGGCGTCGAAGACGATCACCAGCACGATCGCCGCACCAGCGAGCGCGATGATGCCGTTGCTGAACGCGAGTCGATCACCGCGCGTGTGCAGCTGCCGCGGCAGGTAGCCGTCACGCGCCAGGATCGACCCCAGGACCGGGAACCCGTTGAACGCGGTGTTTGCCGCGAGCACAAGGATCAGGGCGGTGGCGGACGAGACGATCAGGGCCAACACGGGAGCATTGCTGAAGACAGCGTTGGCCACCTGCGCGATCACCGTCTTCTGCGTCGCGCCCTCCGGCATTCCGATGAGGTCTTCGCTGTTCTCGGCGACGCGCACATCGGTCTCGAGCGCGAGCCACGTGATGGACGCGAACATCGTCATCGAGATGACGCCGAGCAGGAGCAGCGTCGTGGCGGCATTCCTCGACTTGGGCTGCTTGAACGCCGGGACGCCGTTGCTGATCGCCTCGACACCGGTCAGCGCAGTGGTCCCGGAGGTGAAAGAGCGGGCAACCAGGTAGGCGAGGGCGAGCCCGCTGAAGCTGCCCTCAGCGACGACCTGCCAGTCGGCGCTCTCGGCCTGAAGCTCCGCGCCTGAGGCGAGGCGTATGACCGCCCAGCCCACCATCAGGAAGATCGACGCCATGAAGAAGTACGTGGGGATCGCGAAGGCCGTCCCTGACTCGCGGACGCCGCGCAGGTTCAGGAACGTGATGACGCCGATGAGCACCACCGCGATCAGGACGACGTGCTGCTCGACGGGTTCGAACGCCGATGCGATGTTGTCGACGGCCGCCGCGATGGAGACAGCCACCGTCATGACGTAGTCGACGAGAAGGGCGCTGGCCACCACGACGCCAGCGTTGGCACCGAGGTTGACGCTGACGTTCTCGTAGTCGCCGCCACCGGACGGGTAGGCGTGCACGTTCTGCCGGTACGACGCGACCACGACGAAGAAGACGAGCACCACCCCTGCCGCCACCCACGGCGCAAAGTGGATGTAGGCCAGGCCCCCGAGCGACAAGACGAGCAGGATCTCCTGTGTGGCGTACGCGTTCGACGAGAGTGCGTCACTGGCGAAGACCGGCAGCGCGATGCGCTTCGGCAGCAGCGTCTCGCTCAGCTTCGCACTCGACTGGGGGCGCCCCACGAGCGCGCGCTTGAACAGCGACGTGAGGGAGGCCACGGGCGCTGATGCTACGCCCACCGCGTCCGCCCCGCCGGGACCGCTACCGTGGGTCCGTGCATGTGGTGATCATGGGGTGCGGCCGTGTCGGGTCGATGGTGGCGATCGAGCTCGACGACGCCGGCCACGAAGTCGTGGTCGTCGATCAGGAGCCGGACTCCTTCCGGCGCCTCGGAACCTCATTCCGTGGCTCCACCGTGACAGGGGTGGGCTTCGACTGGGACACGCTGCTCGAGGCCGGTGTCGAGCACACCGACGCCTTCGTCGCCGTCAGCAGTGGTGACAACTCCAACATCGTCTCCGCCCGCGTCGCCCGGGAGAGCTTCGGCGTCGACACCGTCGTGGCGCGCATCTACGACCCCCGTCGTGCCGAGATCTACCAGCGGCTCGGCATTCCCACGGTCGCGACCGTCCGGTGGACCGCCGACCGCATCCTGCGACGTCTGCTCCCCGGTGGGGTCCACGAGGACTACCGCGACCCCAGCGGCCAGGTCATGCTGGCCGAGCTGCCCGTCGCGCCCTCGTGGATCGGACGCACGTACACCCAGCTCGAGACCGAGTGCGGCGTCAAGGTCGGCTACATCACCCGGTTCGGCCAGGGACAGCTCACGACCGTCAGCTCGGTGGTGCAGGAGGGGGACATCGTCCACACCCTTCTCGAATCGGCTGATCTCGACCGCGCGACCGCAGCCGTCAGCCGGGGACCGGAGGGCTCCTGATGAGGGTTGCCATCGCCGGAGCGGGCAAGGTGGGGCGCTCCATCGCCGCCGAGCTGCTCGGCAACGACCACGAGGTGCTTCTCATCGACCCCGAGGTCACCACCTATCGGAGCGACCTCGCAGCGGCGCGCTGGCTGCAGGCCGACGCTTGCGAGATCTCCGCGCTCGACGAGGCTGACCTGCAGGCGTGTCAGGTCGTCATCGCCGCCACCGGCGACGACAAGGTGAACCTGGTCATCTCACTGCTCGCCAAGACCGAGTACGGCGTCCCGCGGGTCGTGGCCAGGGTGAACCACCCGAAGAACGAGTGGCTGTTCAACGAGGGCTGGGGCGTGGACGTCGCGGTCTCGACACCTCGGCTGCTGTCGGCGCTGGTCGAGGAGGCCGTCAGCGTCGGTGACGTCGTGCGCCTGATGGAGTTCGAGCAGGGCGACGCCAACCTCGTCGAGCTGACGCTGCCCGAAGGGTCCCCCGTGGTCGGGGTCCGAGTCGGGGACGTGGTGATGCCACCGGACACCACGCTGGTGACGATCGTCCGCGACCGCAAGGTCATCACCCCGAGTCCCGACGACCCGCTCGAGGCAGGGGACGAGCTCCTCTTCGTCACCTCCGACGACTCCGAGTCGAAGGTGCAGCAGGTCTTCAGCCCGCACGACCACACACCGCGCGACTAGGGCTCGTCGGTCGCCTCGGCCGCGCCGCGGTCCCCGTGCGGGGGCGGCGCCCGGCGGATCATCCAGTAGGCCAGCCCGACCGCCCCGAGGTAGAGCGGCAGCCCCATCGCGAACCGGGCGATGCCCAGCCAGAGCACGTCGTCCTGCCAGTAGAGGTAGCCCTGGACCGCCAGCCGGATCGCGAACAGCCCGGCGAACACCCAGGTCATCCGCTGGTACACGACGAACCGCTCGCGATGCCGACGCCAGGTCATCCCCTCGCCCAGGAGCGGCCCCAGCACGACCCCGACCAACGGCCAGCGCACGGCGATGGACACCAGGCACGCCAACAGGTACCCGCCGTTGGTGAGCAGCCCGGTGACGAAGTAGTTGCGCGCCTCCCCGGTGCGGGACGCGATGAAGGAGGCGATCGCCACGCCGGCGAAGCCTGCGAACGCCTGCGTCAGGGGCTGACGTCGCACCAGACGCCAGGCCGTCAGCACTGCTGCGACGACGAGTGCGGCGATGACCGCGGGCTGGAGCTCCTGACCACCCAGGGTGTAGACCCCCACGAACACGAGGCTGGGCAGCCCGCTGTCGACCAGACCGCGGCGCCCGCCGATGGCCGCGGCGATGTCGACCCCGGCGATGGACGCGGAGGGCCTGGGCGGTTGCGCCGGTTCGTCCGGGTGCTCCGCGTCGTCTGACGCGGAGGCGTGCGGGCCGCTCATGCGGCCGGCAGCAGCTCGTAGGTGGGGTTGTACATCACCAGGCTGGAGCCGCGGCGGGTCACCCGGCCGCGCGCGACCAGACGTCGACCGGGCGTGATCCCGCGGATCGCCCGGCGTCCCAGGAAGACCAGGGTGAGGGTGTCGCTTCCGTCATAGAGGTCGACCTCGAGCGCGGGAACCTGGGCGCGCGAACGCAAGGTGAGCGTTCGGATGGTCCCGGCCACGCGCACGGGCACGGCCAGCGGCGCACGCGCGATGGTGGTGCAGCCCAGGGTCGCGGACGCGCTGATCAGCTCATCCGCCTCCAGCGTCTGCGCACTGGGGGCAAGCCGTTCGACCATGCGCGCCCACCAGCCTGCGGACGCCGGACGAGGGGTGGCGCCACGAGGTGCGGAAGCACCGTCAGAGTCCGCGGCTGTCCTCACTGCTCCAGGCTACTCGGCACCGTCGGAGGGCGGAGCGTCCGACGGCTGCGCGTCGGGCGGCAGGCGCAGCGGGAGCGGGTCACGGGGCGGCGCCGCGTGAGACCCCCGGACCACCACCACGTCGGCGAAGATCTCCTCGACCGCTGCCGCGCGCGCCGGATCGGTCGCGCCGGGTCCAGTGACGACGCCGCGCAGGAACCAGCGGTCACCGTCAATCCCGACGAAACGTGCCGGCTGCAGCACGGTGGCACCGGCCGGGTCGATCACCGGGATCTCGGCGTGCAGCTCGCGTCCGAACGGTCCTTCGGCCTCCCTGGCCTTACCCTGGTTGCCCCGGATCCCCTCAGCGATGTCCTGGCGCACCTCGTCCCACACCGCCTCGGACCGGGGTGCGGCGAAGGCCTGCAGCTGCAGGACCGTGCCATCGATCATGACGCTCACCGCCACGACCTGCTCATCGTCGAGGTCGGCCCGCACCTGCATGCCGTCCACGGCCGGGACCTGCAGCGCGCCGAAGTCGAGCCTCAGTCGCCCGTCGTCGTGGGTGTCGGCGCGGGCGACGACGTCCCCTCCGCTCTCCGGGTCGTCGTCGGCGGCGGCGTCCTCCTCGCGGTCGAACGGTTCGCCGAGGGCATGCTGGAAAGCCTGCTCCTCGGGCGTCTGCTGCTTGCGACGTAACAGGGACACTGGACCTCTTTCGGTTGGCCGGTCAGGCGGAAGTGGCGCGTCCGGTGGAGCCGAATCCCCCGTCGCCGCGGGCGGAACCGGGCAGGCGGTCGACCTCGTGCAGCTGGACGTGCCCCACCCGCTGGACGACGAGCTGGGCGATCCGTTCCCCCCGGCGGACGGTCACGGCGGTGACGGGGTCGAGGTTGACCAGCGCCACCTTGATCTCCCCTCGGTAACCAGCATCCACGGTTCCCGGGGCGTTGGCCACCGTCAGGCCCTCGCGGACCGCCAAGCCGCTGCGTGGGTGCACGAACGCGGCCCAGCCGTCGGGCAGCGCGATCGCCAGGCCGGTAGGCGCAAGCACCCGCCCGTGTGGGGGCACCTGGAGGTCCTCGGCGGTGCAGAGGTCGAGTCCGGCGTCGCCAGGGTGGGCGTAGGTGGGAAGCGGCAGCTCCGGGTCGAGCCGCACCACCAGCACGTCGACCGGGTCGCGGCCCGTCACGGGTTGACCTCGAAGGCGTGCAGCACCTCGGTCTCGTCGTGGCTGGCCACGAAGCTGTCGATGTCGGAGGCGCGTCCGTGCTCGCGAAAGTGCTCGAGGGGCACCGACACGAACACCGAACGAGCCTGGACGGCGACGGCACCCGGCGAGCCGTCGGGCTCGGCCAGCCGGCCTACGGCGCGGGAGTAGATCTTCCGGCCGGCCACGGCATAGCACTCGGCGTCGAGCAGCAGCGTCGACCCCACGGGCACCGGCTGCCGGTAGTCGGTCTCGAGGTGCACGGTCACCACGGGCACCCGCAGCAGCCAGGTGACCGCCCCCAGGGCCTCGTCGAACGCGGCGGCGAGCAGCCCGCCGTGGGCCAGTCCGGGAGCTCCTTGGTGGTGCTCGGTGACCTGCAGCTCGGCGTGGATGGTGCAGCCCTGGCCGGCCGTCAGCGACAGGTGCAGTCCCGTGGGGTGGTCCGGCCCGCATCCGAAGCACTGGCGGTAGTGGCTGCCGAGCAGCGTGCCGGGTGGCGGGGCGTCGGCATGTCTCTCGGGAGGCGTCGCGTGCGCCGGAGGTTCGATCGGACGCCGACGCGGCGCGGGCTGCTCGCTCACGAGAGGCGACCCTACTCGCGCGGGACCCTCACACCGGTGCCACCCTGGAGTGGTGAGCGCGCCCTCGACCTCGTCCGCGGACGCCGCCGGCACGGTCTTCCGTGAGCGGCTCACCGTCCCGTGGTGGACGTGGGTCGCGGCCGTCTTCTGGGCGGCCACGCTGGGCATCGCCTACGGTCACGCGCTCGGGATGCCGGTGGGGACGGCGGTGGGAGTCCTCGCCTTCGGCCTGGCGAGCGCCGGACTGGTGCAGGTGTCGACCGTCGTGCGGGTCGACCGCACCGGGCTGTGGGTCGGTCCGGCCCACCTGCCGCACTCCTGCATCGGCCGGGTCGAGGTGCTCGACGCCGACGCCGCTCGGCGACGGCGCGGCCCCGAGGCGGATCCGCGGGCCTACACGGCTCTGCGCGGGTGGGTCCGGACGGCGATCGCCCTCGAGGTGGTCGACCCCCGTGACCCCACGCCGTCCTGGTACGTCTCCACCCGGCGGCCGCAGCAGCTGGCCGACGCGCTGCAGCCCTCTCCGGCAGCGCCGGGGCGTGACAGGATCTAGCCGGGACCCACAGGGGTAACGGAGGCTAAGGGAAGGAACGGGATGGGCGCGTCCAAGGAGTCCGGTCCGTCGCAGGTCGTGGTCACGGTGGCGGCGCTGGCGGCGGGGTTGGTGGCCCAGAAGGCGGTGAGCGCGGCGTGGCGGTTCGTCCGCGGCTCGGAGCCGGGCAAGGACGACAGCCCGCTGCCCGAGGTGCTGATCTTCGCGGCAGTCAGTGCCGCGACCGTGGCGGTCGCCAAGAACTGGGCGACCCAGCGAGCCTCCCGCCCCCGCGCATCGGTCGCGGGCTGACCCCCCACCCCCAGCGGGTGCGGTGTGACACCGCCTTCATTGATTGCAGGCATGGGCACACCCATGGACGCCAGCCCGCAGGACCAGGCGTCGGGGTGGCGCCGTTCAGTGACCGCGCACGCGTGGAGGGCTCAGGCGCAGTCCCGGCACACCGGCTGGCCGCTGACCTTCTTGGCCAGCTGGCTGCGGTGGTGCACCAGGAAGCAGCGGGAGCAGGTGAACTCGTCCTCCTGCTTGGGGACGACGCGGACGGTGAGCTCTTCTCCGGAGAGATCTGCACCGGGCAGCTCGTGCGACTCCGCGAGCTCGGTCTCGTCGACGTCGACGGTCGACGCAGCAAGATCGGCGCGACGAGCCTTCAGCTCTTCGAGGCTGTCCTCGGAGAGCTCGTCGTCGGTCTTGCGGGGAGTGTCGTAGTCGGTCGCCATGGGTGCGGGACCCCTCCTTCGAGGATCCGGATTGCTCGGTGGCCCGAGCGGGTCGTTCCGGTGCCGGGTGCTGGCGTGGGTTCTAACACATCGGACAGGTGTTTTGTGCCCACTCCCGACCGGTGCCACACCGTTCGGGGTGAGATTGTGCCCTAGCCTGCCCCTGAGCGCCGCACCGTGGCCTTTCTCGGCGCGTCTACCAGGTGAAATACAGGAAAGAAGAGGGGAAATCCATGGCCGTGTACGCCCTGGGCGAACGGACGCCCTCGATCCACCCGAACGCCTTCGTACACCCGGACGCTGTGGTCATCGGCGATGTGACGATCGAGGCGGAGGCCACAGTCTGGCCCAGCGCGGTGCTGCGGGGTGACTACGGCACCATCACGGTAGGCGCGCGAACCTCGGTTCAGGACGGCGCCGTCGTGCACGCCACCGCCGAGCTCTCCACCTCGATCGGCGCCGACTGCGTCGTGGGGCACCTGGCCCACCTCGAGGGGTGCGTGGTCGAGGACGGCTGCCTGATCGGATCGGGCTCCATCGTCCTCCACCGTGCCCTGGTCAGGACCGGTGCGCTGGTCGGGGCCGGTGCGGTGGTCTCCGGGGGCACCGAGGTGCCGGGACGCGCGATGGCCCTGGGGGTGCCTGCCACCATCCGGCCGTCGAGCGTGCCCGAGAACGCCTTCAGTGACTCCGTCGCCACCTACGTGGCCAACGGTCACCGCTACCGCGCGTCCCTTCGGCGGCTGGACTAGGCACCGGACGCGCCCGTCCACTGGCCTTGAGGACCGGTCAGTCCCAGGCGCCGACGTCGTCGAGCAGCTCGGTCAGCGCGGCTCGCAGCCCCGGTGCGCACGCCACGACGGAGCCGTCCGGGTGCTCGTCGACGACGGCACCGGCCTCCCGCGCGATGAGGGCACCGGCGGCGCGGTCCCACGGCTGCAGTCCCCGCTCGACGTAGGCATCTACCCGCCCCGCCGCCACCGAGCAGAAGTCGACGGAGGCCGCCCCCGCACGACGGATGTCCCGCACCCGACCGAGCATCAGACCGACGGCTCGTCCCTGCACCGCACGAAGCTGCGGGTCGTAGGCGAAGCCCGTGGCGACCAGCGCCTGGGTCAGGTCGTCGCAGGTCGACGCGGCAAGACGTCGTCGCGGCACCCGTGAGGTCTCGAGCCACGCACCGCCCCCCAGGGACGTCGAGTACAGCTCGTCGAGCGTGGGGATCGCCACCGCGCCCGCCACGACCTGACCGCGGACCACGGCGCCGATGCTCACCGACCACCCCGGCAGGTCGTAGAGGAAGTTCACCGTGCCGTCGATGGGGTCGACCACCCACTCCAGTGCTCCTGCGCTGTCCGATCCCGAGCTGCGACCGGACTCCTCGCCCCACCAAGCGGCTCCGGGGTGAGCCTTCATCAGCCGCTCGCGGATGAGTCCTTCCACCTCCCGGTCCGCCTCGGTGACCACATCGGTGGGGCTCGACTTGGTGCTCGTCGAGAGGCTCGTGCGCCCGGCACGCCAGGCCACCAGCCAGCGACCCGCCGCCTCAGCCGTGCGGGCACAGAGCTCCCGGAGCTCGTCGGCGTCGGGCGAGGGCACACTCACGGCGATCGATCGCCTTGACCGGTCTCCGCGCCCCCGACCGCCGGCAGCGAGGCCCGGGGGTTGGGGCAGCAGCCGAGAGCACACCGGTCCGGACTCGCGGGCAGGTTGCCGAGCCGCGGCCGCTCCCCGTACGGGCGCTCCTCGATGTGCTCGAGTGCCAGCTCGGCGACCATGGAGACCAGGCGCGGGTCCGTCCCCGGAGTCGGGACGCGCACCATCGGAAGCCCCACCTCATCGGCCGTCGCACGGGCCTGGGTGTCGAGGTCCCAGAGCACCTCGACGTGGTCGGAGACGAACCCGATCGGCACCACGACCGCGGCGGTGCAGCCTCGTGCGGCGACCGTGCGCAGGTGCCCGTCGATGTCCGGCTCGAGCCACGGGACGTGCGGAGCTCCACTGCGCGACTGGTACACGAGATCCCACTCGAGCGACCGCCCCAGGCGCTGGGACACGCGGGCGGCGACCACCGAGGCCACGTCGAGGTGCTGCCGGACGTAGGCGCCGCCCGGGACGCCGCTCGACTCGGCCATCGACAGCGGGATGGAGTGCGTGGTGAAGACCAGCCGAGCATCCGACTGCTGGTCCGGGTTCAGTGCAGCCACGGCATCCACGGTGCCGTCCACGAAGGGCTCCACGAACCCCGCGTGGTTGAAGTAGGGACCGATGCGCTCGATCTGGGGCGCACCCTCGCCGACCGCGGAACGCGCCGCCGCCAGGTTCTCGCGGTACTGACGACAGCCGCTGTACGACGAGTAGGCGGAGGTGAAGAACGCGAGTGCCCGGCGCACCCCGTCATCACGCATCTGCTGGAGCGCCTCGGACAGGTAGGGCGTCCAGTTGCGGTTTCCCCAGTAGACCGGCAGGTCCAGGCCGTGGCGAGGCAGCTCGGCGCGCAGGGAGGCGAGCAGTGCGCGGTTCTGCGCGTTGATCGGGCTGACTCCCCCGAAGTGGAAGTAGTGCTGACCCACCTCGCGCAGCCGCTCCTCGGGGATGTCACGACCTCGCGTGACGTTCTTCAGGAACGGCACCACGTCGTCGGGCCCTTCCGGGCCGCCGAACGAGACCAGCAGGAGCGCGTCGACGGGGGCCATGGGCACTCATCCTGACAGCCGGAGCCGGCAGGCGCCGTTCAGGTGTGCCCCCGGCTCGGGTGCGGAAGCCACGCCGTAGCGTGACGCCGTGGCCAGCCCGTACGTGCAGCTTCTGCGCACCCCGCATGCCTGGCCCTTCTCGTTGGCCGGGTTCTTCGCCCGGCTCCCGCTGGCCATGGGTGGGCTGGCGCTGCTGCTGCTGATGGTCGACATCACCGACTCGTACTTCCTCGCCGGAGCCGTGGACGCCACCTGGATCCTGGTGGGGGCCTTCGCAGCTCCGGCCGTCGCCATGCTCATCGACCGCTACGGCCAGCGCCGGGTGATCGGACCGCAGATCGGCATCCACGTGGTGGGAGTGGCGGCGATCCTGGCACTGGCGGCGACCGACGCGCCGCTCTGGACGTTCTTCGTCGCCGCGGCGGTCTCCGGTGCCGCGCTGCCAGTGGTGGGGGCAGCGGTCCGTGCCCGTTGGTCCTACCTGCTTGCCCAGTCCCCGCTGCTGCGCACCGCCTACTCGTGGGAGTCGGTGGTGGACGAGTTCGTGTTCATCATCGGGCCGCCGCTGGCCGCGGGCGTCGCGGCGACGGTCGGAGCCGCACAAGCACTGGCGCTCACGGCCGTGATCGGTGCGACCGGCACCGTGGCGTTCCTCGCACAGGGGTCCACCGAGCCGCCGCCGCGTCCGGACGCGCGGCACGGTGAACGTCTGGCGCTTCGCTACCCCGGCATGCCGTCGGTCGTCCTCGTGATGGTGATGCTCGGTGTCGTCTTCGCCGGTGTGGAGGTGACGGTCATCGCCACCGCCCGCGAAGGTGGTGAGATCGCCGCCGCGGGTGTGGTCCTCGCCATCTGGTCGGTCAGCTCGATGGTCTCCGGACTCGTGATCGGCGGCCTGCAACGACTGCCCGGCCTGCACGTGCAGCTGCTCGTCGGTTCCGCAGCGACCGCCGTGCTGCTCCTTCCCCTGCTGTTCGTGCACGCACTGCCGGGGATCGCCGCGGTCCTGCTCTTCGCCGGTGCCGGTGTGTCTCCAGCGCTCATCGCCGGATTCGGTCTCGCGGCCCGGCTCGTCCCGGCTTCGGCGCTGACGCAGTCGCTCACCTGGACGTCCACCGCGATCGCTGTGGGTTTCGCGCTCGGGTCACCGTCGAGCGGATGGCTCGTCGACGAGATCTCCTTGAGCGCCGGGTTCTGGGTGGCGATCACCGCCGGAATGGTGGCCACCGTGGCGGCCCTGGGTGGACTCCGCAGCATGGCGCAGGCGTACGGCGGGCCCGACGAGACGTCTGACACCTCGCCCCCGGCATGATCCGTGGTGTGACATTCTTGCCGCCATGACAGACCTTCGACTGGTGGGCGTCACCGATGACGGTGCTCGGCTGATCCTCGAGCGTCCCGGCGGCGAGAAGGACCATCTGCCGGTCGACAACCGGTTGCGCACGCTTCTGCGCACCGAGCCCGACGCCCCGACCCAGATGCCCCTGGATCTGGAGAGCCGCCTCAGTCCCCGTGAGATCCAGGCCCGCATCCGCAGCGGACAGAGCCTGCAGGAAGTGGCGGACGAGGCCGGCATCTCGATGGAGCGGGTCGAGCGGTTCGCGGGTCCGATCCTCCACGAGCGCGAGTACATCGCCCAGGAGGCGGCGAAGGTGAGCATCCGCCGTGACGACCACGGAGCGGTGATGCTGCTCGGAGAACTGGTCGGCCAACGCCTCGAGCAGCGCGGCGTCCCCCGGGACGGGATGCAGTGGGATGCGTGGCGTCGCGAGGACGGCGGCTGGGAGGTCCGCCTGGACTACCTCTCGGGGGACGGCGAGCGCTCGGCGAACTGGGTGTACGACCCGACGCGTCGCACCGTGACGGCCGACGACGACGAGGCGCGATGGCTGCTGGAAGAGGAGTCCACCGGGGTGGTGACCCAGCTGCGCTCGGTGAGCACGGCCGACGACGAGCTGATCGACGACGAGGTGGCTGCCGACGACGAGAGCGACGAGGCGCCCCCGGTGCCCGAGAAGACCGGCACCCAGGAGGCCATCGAGATGCTCCAGCGAGGGCGTGAGACAGTGCCGGACAGCCCCCCGACCAAGCGTAAGAAGAAGGCGTCAGTACCGAGCTGGGACGAGATCCTCTTCGGATCACGTAAGCCCGACTAGAGGTCAGCGCGTCGTCGCGCGTGACAGGGAGCGCGCGAACTCCACGGCCTGCACCACACCCTCGACGCCGTCGGCGGTCTGGGACACCCGCACGGAGAAGTCGTCGACGGTGGACGTGCCGGTGTAGCCGTGGTCGGCCTCGCAGTCGGGGTCGCCACAGGTGGCAGGCTCGAGGTCGAGACGGCTCACCGCCCCCCAGCCGACCGTGACGACCACCTCACGCGGCAGGTTGCCCGACTCGTGCCCGACCGGGTTGTCGACGATGTGGCTGACCACCACGGACGTCAACCGGTCGATGCGCACCGCCTCCGTGCTCGTGGCCGCGTGCGGCTGGCCACCAGCGTCCTCGGCCGGGTAGTCGTCGGTGTGCCCGATCACGAGCCGGGTGGGCGTGAGCAGCACCACCGTCAGGTGCCGGCGAAGCTCGTCGCGGTCGAACGTGGCCTCGTGGTGGACCAGGAACGAGGTGATGGGCTCATCCGCCACCGCCACGGCCAGCGAGTGGAGCACCACCTCGGGGTAGTACCCGCAACGCTCGACGGCTGCGCGGAGGTCGCCGGGTGAGGTGACGGGGAGGTCGGTCATGAGCCCATTGTGACACCGGGCGAAGACACCAGGCCGTCCTGCGCTCCTTCATCCCAGCAGACGCCGAACCGGCAGGTCCGTGCGGCCGACAGGTCGACGGAGCGTGACCCGCGCGCCGAGCACAGCAGCACCGTCCTCCGAGACGACCACCGGACGCAGCACCAGGGACGCCAGCTCCGGGAAGTCGTCAGCGAGCCGAGAGGTCCGGGCGACGAGCTCGTGCAGGGCGTCACGGTCGATCCCGTGTCCGGCACGACCCGCGCGCAGCAGGCCGGCGGCGCGGGGGGCGTCCAGAAGCATTTCGATGTCGTGCCCACTGAGCGGCGGGACGGCGTGGGCCCGGTCCTCCATGACGTCATAGGCGACGCCGCTCAGACCGAACGACACGACCGGTCCGAAGAGCGGGTCCTCGGTCGTCTCGAGCACCACCGACGTCCCGGGCCGGGCCTGGTGCTGCACCACGAGGCGGTCGTACTCGAGCGGTCCGAGGTCGGCCAGGCGCGCCGCGAACTGGTGGCGCAGGTCCGCATCGTCGGTGATGTCGAAGAACACGCCACCCAGGTCGCTGCGCAGCCGGAGGTAGGAGTCGACGGTCTTGAGCACCACCGGGTAGCCGAGGTCGTGCGCGGCCGCCAGCGCCTCGTCCGCCGTTCGCGCAGTCTGCCGCGGCCACAGCTCGATTCCGTAGCAGCGCAGCAGCTCGGTCGCCTCGACATCGGTCAGTGTGCGATCCCCCGTCTCGTGGCGCAGCCAGTCCGTCACCAGCGTGCGGGCACGTTCGACATCGAGCCCACCCGGATCGTCAGGGGTGTCCGTCGCGTGCTGGCGCCAGACGACATGTCGTTGCACCGCGGCGAGCGCTCGGACGGCGTCCTCGACCGCCGGGTAGGTCGGCACGCTGCCGACCTGAGGGAGGCCGCGCGTGAGGTCCTTCAGCAAGGGGTGGATGCCCTCGACCGCGAAGATCACCCCAAGGATCGGTGTGGTGGCGCGGGCAGCCACGCGCTGCACCGCCCCGACGACGTCGACGCCGGTGTCGTGCAGGCCCGGGACGAACATCGCCAGGATCGCGTCGACCGCGGGGTCGTCGGAAGCGGCCGCGAGCGCCTGCTCGAACTCCTCGGCGGTCGAGTCGGGGCCGAAGGTCAACGGCGGGTCCACCCAGGTCATGCCGGCGGCGCTCACTGCGTCGGCCGCCATCAGGGTCATGGCGTCGGAGTTGCTGATGCCCAGGACGCGGTTGCCCTGCGGCAGCGGCTGCGAACAGAGCAGCTGGGCCACGTCGTACATCTCCGACACCGTGTCGGTGCGGATCACACCGGACTGCACGAACATCTGCTCGACGGCCTCCGCGGGCAGACGCGTGCCGCGGACGGAGTGCCCGAGCGGCACACCCTGGGTGCTGCGGCCGGTCTTGACCGCAACGATCGGCTTGTGCGACCCGAGTCGACGGGCGATGCGACTGAACTTGCGAGGGTTGCCGATCGACTCCAGGTAGAGCATCACCAGGGACGTCGCCTCGTCGTCCTCCCAGTACTGCAGCAGGTCGTTGCCGCTGATGTCGGCACGGTTGCCGGCGGACACGAAGGTGGAGATGCCGATGCCGCGTCGCGTGGCGGCCTCCAGGAGGGCGACTCCAGGTGCTCCGGACTGCGCGAAGAAGCCGACCGGACCGCGTCCAGGGACGTGGGGCGAGAGCGACGCGTTGAGGCTGACCTCCGGGTCGGTGTTGATGAACCCCAGTGCGTTCGGACCGATCACCCGCAACCCGTGCGCCCGAGCGGTGCGCACCAACGTCCGTTGAGCCGTGAAGCCCGTGGGTCCGCTCTCCCCGAACCCGGACGACACCACGACCAGCCCGTGCACGCCGGCGGCAGCAGCGTCCCGCACGACCTTCCCGACCGCCTCGGCCGGCGTGGCGACGATGGCGAGGTCGACCGGCTCGGGGACGGCCTCGAGCGAGGGGTAGCAGGGAACACCCGCTACGGCGTCCCCCGCGGCCGGATTCACACCGACGACCCGTCCGCAGAAGCCACCGTCGACGACGTGTCGCACGAGGGCGTAGCCCAGCGACCGTTCGTCGCGGCTGGCGCCCACGACGGCGACGGACGCCGGGCGCACGAGACGCCGGACCGACGAGGCCTCAGCACGCTGCTCGCGGGCATGGGTCACCGCCAGCGAGGTTGCGGTGGGCGTGATGTCGAAGGTCAGGGTGACGAAGCCCTCGTCCCGCGAGGTCTCCGGGCGGTAGCCGGCGTGCTTGAAGACCTCGAGCATCCGCACGTTCTCGGGCAGCACCTCGGCGACGAACCGTCGGATCCCGCGCTCACGCGCCGCCTGTGCGATGTGCTCGAGAAAGATCGTTCCCAGCCCTCGTCCCTGGTGCTCGTCCTGGATGACGAAGGCCACCTCTGCGTCGGACGCGTTGAGCCGCTCGTACCTGACGACACCGATGATGGCGTCGCCGATCGTCGCCACCAACGCCACCCGGTCCCGGTGGTCGACACCGGTGAAACGTTGGACGTCGCGGGGCGTCAGCTCGGGATAGGGCGCGAAGAACCGGAAGTAGATGGTCTCGGGCGAGAGCCTGGCGTGGAAGGCGGCCAGCCCAGCTGCGTCCTCGGGACGGATCGGCCGCAGGTGACAGGTGCCGCCGTCGCGGAGCACGACGTCGGCCTCCCAGGCTTGCGGGTACGCGGCATCTGCGGCCGGGGCGCCGGTCTCTGCTGCCACGACCCCACGCTACTGCTCGCAGGTGGCAGGTCCTTGTCCTCTGACCCGGCGCGGTCCCGACGAGCAGCCTGAAGCCGGAGGAGGGAGGCGATCCGCATGACGGTTCGCTCCACGACCCACCTGCATGCGTCTCGCTCGACGACGGGTCCGGCTGACTGCCGGTGCAGTCTGCGGCGTGATGACGGTGATCTACCTGTGGATGTTCTTCGCCATCCGTGCGGCCGAGGTCGGGGCCAGCGAGAACACCTTCGGTGCCTACCTGCAGCTGGCCGTGGTGTACGCCTCTGGGGCGGCGCTCCTCGTGGTCATCGATCGTCGGTGGGTGTGGGGAGTGGGAACGGCCGTTCAGGTCGCCGTGATCGGGCTGTTCCTGGTCTTCGGCAGGGCCATCCTGGACTACGACCTCGTCACCGACCTGCCGCTGTGGTCCTGGATCGCGCTCACCACTCTGGGGCAGCTGGCCCTCATCGCAATGCTCGGCTACCTGCTGACCACCACCCCGACGCCGGAGGCCGACGACTGAGCCGCCGCTCGCGGGCGGGTCGCCTCCTCGGTGTCCACGCCGTCGGGGAGACTGGGTCTGCCCGTCCACCCCCAACCTGCCGGAGCTCCCCGCCGCATGGCCCGCCGCAAGTCTCCCCCCGCGTCCGCCGAGCCGCCCCGCGAGACGATCGTCGACGTCGACGTCGCCGACGAGATGCAGGGCAGCTTCCTGGAGTACGCGTACTCCGTCATCTACTCGCGCGCTCTCCCTGACGCCCGAGACGGCCTGAAGCCGGTGCACCGCAGGATCTTGTTCCAGATGGACGACATGGGGCTGCGTCCGGATCGCGGTCACGTGAAGTCCGCGCGGGTGGTGGGCGAGGTGATGGGCAAGCTGCACCCCCACGGGGACACCGCGATCTACGACGCGCTGGTGCGCATGGCCCAGCCCTTCTCGATGCGGCTCCCGCTGGTCGATGGTCACGGCAACTTCGGCAGCCTCGACTCGGGGCCGGCAGCGATGCGCTACACCGAGTGCCGGCTCGACCGGGCCGCCCTCCTGATGACCGGGTCCATCGACGAGGACGTCGTGGACTTCTCGCCGAACTACGACGGCCAGCTCACCGAGCCCCGGGTGCTCCCTGCCGCCTACCCGAACCTGCTCGTCAACGGCGCGACCGGAATCGCCGTCGGCATGGCCACGAACATGCCGCCGCACAACCTCGTGGAGGTGATCTCAGCGGCACGGCATCTGCTCGCGCACCCCAAGACCGACCTCGACGCGCTGATGAGGTTCATCCCCGGGCCGGACCTGCCGACCGGGGGCAGCATCGTGGGACTCGACGGCATCCGCGACGCCTACGCCACCGGGCGCGGCTCGTTCCGGGTCAGGGCCACGGCCCGTATCGAGAACGTGACCCCGCGACGCAAGGGGATCGTGGTCACCGAGCTGCCGATGGGAATCGGACCGGAGCGGGTCGTCGAGAAGATCTCCGACCTCGTGCGCGCCAAGAAGCTGCAGGGGATCTCGGGGCTGGTCGACCTCACCGACCACGAGCAGGGTCTTCGCCTGGTCATCGAGGTCAAGAACGGGTTCAATCCCGACGCCGTGCTCGATGAGCTGTACCGCCTCACGCCCCTGGAGGACTCGTTCGGCATCAACAACGTGGCGCTGGTGGACGGTCAGCCCCGCACGCTCGGACTGCTCGAGCTGCTGCGCGAGTACCTCGACCACCGGCTCGAGGTGGTGCGACGCCGCACCGAGTTCCGCAGACGCAAGGCGACTGACCGCCTCCACCTCGTCGAGGGTCTGCTCATCGCGATCATCGACATCGACGAGGTCATCGAGCTGATCCGGTCCAGCGACGACGCCGCTGCGGCCAAGCAGCGTCTGATCGCGGTCTTCGACCTGTCCGACGTCCAGGCCACCTACATCCTCGACATGCCCCTGCGCCGACTGACCAAGTTCTCCCGCATCGAGCTGGAGACCGAACGTGATGAGCTGTCCGCCACCATCGAGTCGCTCACTGCGCTGCTCGAGGACGAGAAGCTGCTGCAGAAGCTGGTCTCCTCCGAGCTTGCCGAGGTGGCCAAGCAGTTCGGCACACCCCGACGGACCGTCCTGCTGGAGTCAGCTGGACAGCCGGCCCGCTCTGCGCCGCTGGAGGTCTCGGACGACCCGTGCCGCGTCCTGCTGTCGGCGACCGGACTTCTCGCCCGCACCGTCGACGACCAGCCACTGCCGGCAAGCGGGTCGCGGGCCAAGCACGACGTCATCGTCTCCGAGGTGGAGACGACGGCGCGCGGTGAGGTCGGCGTGGTCACGTCCCGGGGTGACGTGGTCCGGCTCGCGGTCCTCGACCTGCCGACCCTGCCGTCGACGGCCGCTGGCCCGACCCTGGCCGGTGGCGCCCCCGTCTCGGAGTTCCTCGACCTCGGAAGGGCCGAGCGGGTGCTCGGCCTGGTGCCCCTGAGGTCCGCGCCGGCGCCCCTCGCGCTGGGCACGCGGGACGGCGTGGTCAAGCGGTTGCTCGTCGAGCCGCCCAGCAACAAGGACCGATGGGAGGTCATCGGCCTCAAGGACGGCGACGAGGTCGTGGGCTGCGGACTCGCCCCCGACGACGCCGACCTGGTGTTCGTCAGCTCCGACGGTCAGCTGCTGCGCTACGCCGCGTCCGCTGTCCGTCCCCAGGGCCGGGCGGCCGGCGGCATGGCCGGGATCCGGCTGGCCGACGACGCCACCGCCGTCTTCTTCGGCGTGGTGGATCGCCACGGGGATGCCGCTGTCGTCACGATCTCCGGCAGCTCGGCCGCCCTGCCGGGCACCGAGGCCGGCAGCGTGAAGGTCACTGACTACGCGGAGTACCCGGCCAAGGGGCGCGGAACCGGCGGCGTCCGGTGCCACCGCTTCCTCAAGGGCGAGGACACCCTGATCCTGGCGTGGGCCGGGACAGCTCCTCCGCTCGCCTGCGCAGGCGCCGGCGTCCCCGTGGACCTGCCGTCCGCCGAGGGCCGTCGCGACGGCAGCGGAGAACGTGCCAGTCAGCCGATCACCGCCGTCGGCCCCGGTCGGCTCGAGGCGTAGCAGGTGTCGGACACCGCGGACCCCGTCGGCAGGCCCTGCTCGGCGCTGAGCCGGGCCGCCGGGGAGCCCCTCGGCGGGACCGCGCCTCACGCCCGCGTGTGGGTCCTGCTCGAGCAGCCCGGGCCGTGGGGTCGCGACGCCGTCCACGACAGCCATCTCGAGTCCGCCGTCTCCGCACGCCTGGCCGCTCTGACCGCACCGGGGGTCGTGCGGGTCGGCCTGATCCGGGCCACCGAGCACCACGCCGACCGGCACCCGGCACGCCGCACCCTGCTCGTGGCGCGCACCGACCCCGGCGCGACCTGGCTTTCCAGCCGCTGGGTCACCGATCTCGACGAGCTGACCCGCTTCGACCTGGAGGCGTGTCTGCAGTCGACCACTCCCCCGGAGACCCTCCCGGGAGCCCATGACCCGTCCGTGGGGGCCGCCGTCCTCGTGTGCACCAACGCCCGCCGAGACCGCTGCTGCGCGCTGCTCGGGCGTCCGCTCGCTGCCGAGCTCGCCGCGCGCCGGGACGCCCGGTCCGCGGTCTGGGAGACCTCCCACCTGAGCGGTCACCGGTTCGCCCCGACCTACCTGTCCCTGCCGGACGGCTTCCTCTACGGCGGCCCGGACGCGGCCCAGCGCACCCTCGCCTCCTGCCGCGGCCGCTCGTCGTTGCCGGCTGCAGCACAGGCTGCCGAGCTGGCGGTGCTGCAGCACCTCGGCGCGCCTCACCCCCGCGCGCTGTCCGTGCACCCCGGCCAGGAGGGACTTTGGTCGGTCAGCACAGGCAGTGCCACTTTCTCCGTCGAGGTTGAGCAGCGCAGTGGACCGCACCGACCCGAGTCGTGTGGCAAGGCAGCTGTCGGCTCGAGCTGGTTCCAGACCACCATCACCGATCAGGCGGAGGTTGCGAAGGGATGACCAGTCGTCAGTCGATCGTCGCGGAGTACTTCGACGGATTCCGCCACGGTGACCATGACCAGATCCTGAGGTGCCTCACCGAGGACGTCGCGTGGGACATCCCGGGACACACCTCTCTGCGCGGCAAGGAGGCCTTCGATGGAGAGATCGAGAACGCGGCCTTCGTGGGCAGGCCGACGCTCGACGTCGATCGCGTCGTCCAAGACGGCGACACTGCGGTGGCGATCGGGGAAGGCCGGGGATCTCTCGCCTCCGGCGGAACCGTGCGCTTCGCCTTCTGCACCGTCCTGACCTTTCGTGACGAGCTCATCTCCCGGGTCGAGTCCTACGTCGTGCCCCTCTCCTAGTCCTGCGGCAGGATGGGGTCATGGCTCTGACGTCATCGCTGGTGCCCTTGGGCACGCCTTGCCCTGCGTTCGCGCTACCCGACGTCCACGGCACCGTCCACTCGCTCGCCGACTTCACCGCTCCAGTGCTCGTCGTGTTCTTCGCCTGCAACCACTGTCCCTACGTCCGACACATCGAGGACCAGCTGGGGACGTTCTCGCCCGGACCCACCCTCGATCTCGTCGCCATCTGCAGCAACGACGTCGACCGCTATCCGGACGACGGTGCAGTGCACCTGGCCGAGCAGGCCGCTCGTGCCCAGTGGTCCTTTCCCTATCTCGTGGACACCGAGCAGTCGGTCGCCAAGGCGTTCGGAGCCGTCTGCACACCCGACTTCTTCGTCTACGGTCCCGACCGCCGCCTGGCGTACCGCGGAGCCTTCGACGCCGCCACACCGGGCAACGACGAGCCGGTCACCGGTCAGGAGCTGCGGGACGCGATCACCCTGGTCGCCGCGGGCAGTGCAGTCCCAGAACCGCACCGTCCCAGCATGGGCTGCGGCATCAAGTGGCTCCCCGGAAAGGAACCCGTGTGAACGCGCCAGGAAGCTTCGACGACCTCCTGACAGCGAACGAAGCCTTCGCCGACAGCTTCGAGAACTCGGGCCTGCCGGCTCGCGCTGCGCGGGGACTTGCCGTGCTCACGTGCATGGACTCGCGGATCAACCCGTTCGACATCCTGGGAATAGGCCCTGGCGACGCCAAGGTGCTCCGCAACGCTGGGGGGCGAGTCACCGAGGACGTCCTCCGCACGCTCGTGCTCGGGGCGTACCTGCTCGAGGTCGACCGCGTGCTCGTGATGCCCCACACCAAGTGCGCGATGGCCGGGTTCACCGAGGCCGAGATCCACGCGAAGATCCGTGACGAGCACGGCGTGGACACCCGCAGCCTGGAGTTCCGCACAACCGACGATCAGGTGGCCTCACTCCGGCATGACCTGACCCGCATCCGGGCGTACCCCTTGCTGCCGCGCAACCTGGCCATCGGCGGCGCGATCTTCGACGTGGACACCGGGCGCCTCGACCTGGTCAGCGTGCACGAGCCAGACACCTGACGGCACGCTGTGACGCTCAGTCGCGGCGGCTGTACACGCCCGACGTGTAGGACGCGATGTCCATCACGAGCCCGAGCAGCACCAGGAAGATGCCGAAGCCCGACACCTCCTGCACCGGGGCGTACGCGATGGCCCAGAAGAGCGCCGTCCACGGCAGGAAGATGAGTCCGAGGAGCTTCATCCAGAATGAGTCGAACGCCTGGTCGACCTCGTTCGTGAAGATCCACGCGAACAGGAACGCCACCCGGGGGCCGATCAGCCCCATCAACGCCACGATGCAGCACATGGCCGAGACCCTAGTGGTTCAGGCGTCGATCCGGGAACGGTCGAGGGCTGCGGCTCCGTCCACGATGAACTCCCGTCGGGGCGCGACCTCGTTGCCCATGAGCAGCTCGAAGACCTCCGAGCCGTGCTCGGCGTCGGCGAGCGTGATCCGCCGCAACGTCCTGCGTCGCGGATCCATGGTGGTCTCGCGCAGCTGCTCCGCATCCATCTCGCCGAGTCCCTTGTAGCGCTGCACCGGCTGCTTGATCCGCTTCCCCTTGCGCTCGAGGTCGGCGAGGAGGGACTTCATCTCCGCGTCCGTGTACGCGTAGAGCACCTCGTTCTTCCGGCCCCCACCCGTGACGACCTCGACCCGGTGCAAGGGAGGGACCGCGGCAAAGACCCGGCCGTCGGCCAGCAAGGGGCGCATGTAGCGGTGGAACAGGGTCAGCAGCAGCGTGCGGATGTGCGCGCCGTCGACGTCGGCGTCGGTCATGATGATGACCTTGCCGTAGCGGACCGCGTCGAGGTCGAACGTCCGACCCGACCCGGCGCCCAGAACCTGGATCAGCGCCGCACACTCGGTGTTCTTGAGCATGTCGCCGACCGACGCCTTCTGGACGTTGAGGATCTTGCCGCGGATGGGCAGCAGCGCCTGGAACTCGCTCGATCGAGCCAGCTTGGCCGTGCCGAGGGCGCTGTCGCCCTCGACGATGAAGAGCTCGGTGCGCTCGACGTCCCCGCTGCGGCAGTCCGCGAGCTTGGCCGGCAGCGACGAGGTCTCCAGGGCGTTCTTGCGGCGCTGGAGCTCCTTCGACTGTCGCGCCGCGATTCGGGCGCGCGCTGCGCCGACCACCTTCTCCAGCACCGCGCGTGCGCGCGCCTTGTCGGCGCGCCGGGTGGAGGTGAGTGCCTTGGTGAGCTCACGGTGCACCACATGGGACACGATCCGGGTCGCAGCCGACGTCCCCAGCACTTCCTTGGTCTGGCCCTCGAACTGAGGCTCGGGGAGGCGCACCGTGACCACGGCGGTCAGGCCCTCGAGCACGTCATCCTTCACGACCGGGTCGTCGTTCGCCTTGAGCAGCTTGGTGGCACGCAGCTGCTCGTTGACGGTGCGGACCAGCCCCCGCTCGAAGCCGGACAGGTGCGTGCCGCCCTTGGGTGTGGCGATGATGTTGACGAAGCTGCGGACGATGGTCTCGTAGCCGGTGCCCCAGCGGAGCGCGATGTCGACGGTGAGCTCGCGTTCGACCTCCTGCGGGGTCATGTGGCCCTTGGCATCGAGCACGGGCACCGTCTCATGGAAGTGGCCCACTCCCTGCAGTCGGACGACGTCCGCGACCGGTTCGTCCTGACTCAGGTACTCGACGTACTCGCTGATGCCACCGTCGAAGTGGAACGACTCCTCCGTGCCCCGCCCCTCGCGGTGGTCGTGCAGCACGAGGGTCAGCCCTGGGACCAGAAAGGCGGTCTGGCGCATCCGCGCCGTGAGCGCCTCGAGATCCATCTCGGCGTCCGGCGGGAAGATCTCGCGGTCAGCCCAGTACCGGACGCGGGTGCCGGTCTTCCGCTTCGGCGCCTTGCCGACGACGCGGAGCCCCGAACGCTTGCTGAAGTCCGAATCGACAGCATCTCCGGTGAAGTCGCCCGGGATGCCACGCCGGAACGACATCAGGTGGATCTTCCCGTCGCGGTCGACCTCGACGTCGAGACGCGCGGACAGCGCGTTGACGACCGACGCCCCGACCCCATGCAGTCCGCCGGACGCGGTGTACGAGCCGCCACCGAACTTTCCGCCGGCGTGCAGCCGGGTCATCACCACCTCGACCCCGCTGAGCTTCGTCTTGGGCTCGATATCGACAGGGATGCCGCGGCCATCGTCGGCCACCTCGACCGAACCATCGTCGTAGAGGGTCACGTCGATCCGGTGGCAGTGACCGGCCAGGGCCTCGTCGACGGAGTTGTCGATGATCTCCCACAGGCAGTGCGCCAGACCCCGGGAGTCGGTGGAGCCGATGTACATGCCGGGGCGTTTCCGGACCGCTTCGAGGCCCTCGAGGACCGACAGGTGCTTGGCGGTGTAGCCGGCGCCCTTCTTGGGTGTGGACCTGGCTCGCGCCGTGCCGGTCTTGGCCTTCTCACCGGCGACCGCGTTCCCGGCAGGGGTGCGTCCGGTGCGGGAGGTGGCTCGGGGTGCTGGCACGCGGGCGCGGTCTCCTTCGGGCGGAGCGACAAGGGACTCCCCCGAGGCTATCCCCCGGGTCCGATCGGGTGATGTCGGCGCACCGCAGGGGCCCATTTGGGTCACGATCGGCGTGTCGTGACCCAGATCACACGACGCTTGGCAATGGTGTACGCCAACGGCGAACCCCATCGTCGTCCGGAGCGGGAAGTGTCGGACTGTGGTGGGATGTTGGAGGAAGTACTGACGACAGCACGCGCGGTGCCGGAGACCTCCGGCAGCGACCGACGGCCGGGCCACCGCCCGGTCCGACCTTCAGGAGGCAACGTGACCACCACTCTGGCCCCCGACACCGCGATCACCGCTGCCGACCGCTGCGACCGCTGCGGCGCACAGGCCTACGTCCGGGTGCGACTGATCACCGGCGAGCTGCACTTCTGCGCCCACCACGCCAAGCAGTTCGAGCCGAGCCTGAAGAAGCTCGCCGTCGAGATCCAGGACGAGACCGCCCGTCTCACCGAGGTCTGACCGACCCGAACCACGGCCATCCGCACTCCCCCACCAGCTCAGCAGCCGGGGCTCACCCACGCCGGCCGCGGTCCCACCCGCAGGTCGTTGGCCCGCGCCAGGTGACGCAACCGCTCCCGGTAGTCGTCCATGGTGCGCCGTGAGAAGTCGGTGTGGGTCAGGCAGCGCCACGACGGATAGCCCTCGTGACGGAGGGGGCTCCGCAGGCTCTCGCCGTGACCGATCACGTTGCCGACGTTGATGCCGTACTTCGCCATCAACCAGAGGGTCAGCCGGTAGGAGGCTCGACGCTGCGGCTGCCGGGTCATGACGTCGCGGTCCGACGTCCCCACGTGCTCGATCCCGATGGCGGTCTGGTTGAGACCGATCGTGTGCCGGCAGCGAAGCCCCAGGGGAACCACGCGGATGATGCGTCCGCGCTCGTCGACGATGAAGTGCGCGCACACGCCGGGCGACTCGCCGAGGTTCTTGGTGTTGTTCGCCATCGTCCACCAGGCGCTGATCATCGACGGCCCGTCGGTGTAGTGCTCCACGATCACCTTCGGGTCGCGCAGCCGGAATCGGCGCTCTCCGTAGTGCCGCTGGGAGTACCGCGCCATCTGCATCTTGCGTCGGTACCCGAAGGGGATGAGCTTGGCGGTCATGTTCGGCCGCAGCGACGAGGTCGCGACGCGGGCCTCTGCGCTCCGCGCACTCGTCGACGCCGCCGGCGACGGCGTCAGCCCGATGGTCAGCGAGAATGCAACGGCCACGGACGCGACGGCACCCAGAGCGTGGAATCCGTCCACCGTACGCGGCGGACAATCCTCGCGGGCCTAGGAGCGCCTTGGTCACCGTGAAGGGTGCGCGGGCGAGTTCGGCATAGCTGTCATCAGCGAGGAGCACGATGTCGTACTCCCCGGGAGGCAGCGGCCACGGACCGCCTTCGGTTCGACCGTCGATGGTCCCCTCACCTGCGATCGTCGCGCCGGTGTAGAGCCAGTTCTTGTACCAGGCGGTGTTCGGATCGGCGTCGCGCCGGTACACGCCGATCCAGTCCCATTTGTTGCCGGGGGCGTCGGCCCACGTCACATCCACGGGTTCACCTACGCCGTAAGTCTCCTTCCCTGCGCGAAGCTCGGTCGCCGTGCCCGGCGACTTCACCCAGAGCTGGTTGGTGGCGACCGGGGCACCATCTGCCCCGACCATCGTGAAGGTGTACGTCCCCGCTTCCAGCAGCGCCGTGTCCAGAGTGAGCGTGTGGACGTCGTCCGCAAGCGGAAGGGAGAACCGGACCCCGTCGCCCCGCACCACGACCTCCTGCCCCGATGGCTTCCCCGACACCAGCAGCTCGATCTCCTCGCCCTGTTCGACGAGACGCCGGACGGGGGAGATGTAGGGCCCGGGATCGCCCAGCGGTACGCGCAGCTCGGAGACCACCGACCGATGGTCGGTGGGCCACGGTTCGACCACGATGTCGGTGACGTCGGCGCCCTGCTCGCCGAGGATCTCCGAGCTCTGCACAGCGATGTCGGCGGAGGCGAAGGTCATGTCGATTCGGTCGGCGGGCCGGCCCACGAGACCGGGGTTGTAGCTCCCCGCCTTCGGACGGGCGGCGGGCCAGGTCAACCCCTCGTCAGCGACCGGATCGGGGTGGACCGTCCGGTACACGTCCACCAGGCCGGCCTCCTCAGCAGCGAGGGACACGGGCCACTCGACGGGCCGGACGTGGTCCCGCAGCCCAGCGGTGGCCTCGGTCCAGTCGCGGTGAGAGGGCGCGTTGAAGTCGCCCGTCACGATGACGGGCAGACCCGCTGCCTGGAGGCGCCCCACCGCCTCAAGCGCCGGCGCGAAGGCGTCGAGGCGCCCGTCCTCGGCGGCTACCAGCTCTTCTGCGGAGGCGCCGGCGGCCGCCTTGTTCGGACCGTACGGTGCCGAGGGCAGGTGGACATTGATGACCGCAAGGACCCGGCCGGGCTCGACGGCGACGAGAACCTCGGGAGCGGCCGGGTCCGGAGGCGTGATCAGAGGCAACCGCGACAGCGTCTGGGTGCGAGGGTCGCAGTACTGCCAGTCGAGGGCCCGGGCGATCCGGCAGGTGTGGCCGTAAGCCTCCTGGACGGCCACGACGTCGGCGTCGGCCGCCTCGATCGCAGCGGGCACGCTGGCGAAGTCGACAACAGTGCCCCCGTACTCGATGTTGAACTGCATGACGCGCACCGTCGCGTCTTCGACCACGTCCCGCGATGCGTCCGTGCATCCGGTCACCGCCATCGTCGCGACCGTCACCGCGCAGGCACTCACCATGCGGATCGTCATCCGGATGAGGGTACCCGCAGCCTGATCCGCCGTTCAGGACTCCCGATCTGGCGTAGAAAGGGGGCCGGAGGTGGGGTCCATGACGCTGTACCCGTCGGAGAAGCGCCAACGACGGACGACCATTGCGCGCGATGTCCTCGTGGTGGCGTCGCTGGCGTTGCTCGCCTGGCTCGGACGTCGCGTGTACCTGCTGGTCGACGATCTTCGGTCCGTGACGGACGCCGTCCAGGGCGCCGGGTCGTCAGTGCAGAGCGGGTTCGGCTCGGCCGCCGAGGTCCTCGCCGGAACCCCTCTCGTCGGCGACGAGCTCGCCGGCGCCTTGGAGGCGGCGGGCACCGCCAGCGGTGGCAACATCGTCGAGCTGGCCCTGACCGGGGACACCGCCATCCATCGGCTGGCCCTCGCCCTCGGCCTCCTCACCTTCGCCGTCCCGGCCGCCATCGTCGTCGTCCTCTACCTCCCCGTACGGGTCGCGCAGATCCGTCGACTGCGCGCCGCCGGGCTGGTCTACCGGGAGGCCCACGACCCCGAGCGACGCCGTCTGCTTGCCATGCGGGCCGCCTTGTCGCTGCCGATCGACGACCTCGTGGAGTACACGCAGGATCCCATCGGCGACCTCGTCCGCGGCGACCACGATGCGTTGGTCACCGCACTCCTGGCCGACGCCGGTCTCGCTCCCGTGGGAGCTGCTGCCCCCTGAGGCCGAGCCTGCTCGCGCCTCGCGAGATTGCCCGGGCATTGGCCCCTTGCCAGGCATGCCCGGGCACCGGTACGCAGGAGACACACACGAGAAAGTAGGCGGCAATGGATCTGCTCAAGCTCGGAGTGCTGGGCACCTCGACCAAGGAGAACGAGCGACGCCTTCCGCTGCATCCTGCTCACATCGAGCGCATCGACGACGACCTGCGCGCGTCCCTCTTCCTCGAGCACGGGTACGGCGAGCGCTACGGCGTCAGTGACAGCCACCTCGCGCCGCTCGTGGCCGGGATGCTGACCCACGACGAGATCATCGCCGCATCCGACGTCGTCCTGCTCCCCAAGCCCACGTTGGCCGACATCAAGTCGCTGCGCGACGACCAGGTGCTGTGGGGGTGGCCGCACGCGGTCCAGGACACGCCCCTCACCCAGCTGGCGATCGACAAGCGGCTCACCCTGATCGCGTGGGAGGCCATGAACCACTGGACACCTGGTGGGAGCTTCATGGTGCACGTCTTCCACCTGAACAACGAGCTCGCCGGCTACTGCTCGGTGCTGCACGCGCTGGTCCTGTCCGGGACCACAGGGCACTACGGCCGGCACATGACGGCCGCGGTGATCGGGTTCGGGAACACTGCGCGGGGAGCCATCACCGCCCTGCAGTCGCTGGGGATCCACGACATCACGGTGCTGACGATGCGTGACCTGACGGCGGTCGCGTCCCCCATCCCTGGTCTCGTGATGGGTCACCTGGAGAGGCTCGAGGACGATCCCAGCCGTTCCGAGGTGATCCTCGACGAGGAGCGGACGCCGACCGCGCAGTTCCTGGCGGGGCACGACATCGTGGTCAACTGCGTCCTGCAGGACACCGACAGCCCGTCGATGTTCGTCGACCACAGCGAGATCGCCCACTTCCCCCCTGGCTCACTCATCGTCGACGTCTCGTGCGACCTGGGCATGGGCTTCGCGTTCGCTCGACCCACCACCTTCGAGCAGCCCACCTTCGTGGTCGGGGACGGGGTCACCTACTACGGCGTGGACCACAGCCCCGCCTATCTCTGGAACTCGGCCACCTGGACGATCAGCGAGGCGCTCATCCCCTACCTGCGGACGGTGATGTCGGGGCCGGAGGCGTGGGACCAGGACCCCAGCATCCGGCTGGCGATCGAGATCCGGGAAGGCGTGATCCAGAACCCCAAGATCCTCTCGTTCCAGCGTCGGGCCTCCGACCACCCCCACCCCCACGTCGACAACTTCTAGGCCAGGGTGGCGACCCAGAGCTCCTCCGCGGGCCACTTGCGCGCCCAGTCGGCCGTGACGATGTCGTAGTACTCCGGGGACGCCGCGTCGTCCGGCGGGTAGAGCTCGTGGAGCGCGTCGACCGTGAACCCGTGGCGCCGCAGGACCGCGATCCACTCACCGTGGGAGAGGTGGTGCTCGACGCCTCCCCCCGGCCACTCGACCGGCGACAGTCCCCGCTGACCTCTCAGCAGCCGGTCCCCTGCCGGTCCGCCCTCGGCGGGCACGCACAGCGTCGACACCATGCTGTTGACGAGGAAGACCAGCCGCCCCCGCGGACGGAGCAGCCGGGCGGCCTCGGCCACCCATCCTTCCGGGCGACACCACACCCCAGCGCCGTGCTCGCTGACGACCAGGTCGAAGCGCGCGGACGGCAGGGGGACGTCCGCGGCGTCGGCCTCGATCAGGGGGAACTGCAGACCGAACTGCTTCTGGCAGCGTCGCGCCGTGTCCAGCTGCGCCGGGGTCACATCCACGGCGACCGGGCGGGCACCAGCCCGCATGAGCCAGGACGAGAAGAACGCCGTACCGCACCCCAGCTCGAGGACGTCCAGTCCCGTGACGTCGCCGAGGACACCGATCGTCGCCTCGGGGATGCCGAAGAGGCCCCAACGGATGTCCTCGGCCGACCACTGCCGGAAGGCATCGTGGTCGGTGTGCTGAGCGTTGACGAGCGACCACAGATCGCGGTTGCGCTCGACCTCCGATGCGGGACCGGTCACCCTGCCTCCTCCACGCGGTCACGCTAGACCTAGGACCATTGCCCCGACCCCCGTGGGGCACTAGCGTCCGTCCGACGGGGTCGCACGAGCAGGAGGACGCATGTCGCAGCTCGAAGGTCTGATGACGTTGGAGCAGCTGAGGAACGCAGTCGACAGCGGGGAGATCGACACCGTGGTCCTCGCCATCACGGACATGCAAGGACGGCTGCAGGGCAAACGGCTCTCGGCGCGGTTCTTCCTCAACGAGGTGTCCCACCACGGCACCGAGGGGTGCAACTACCTGCTCGCGGTCGACGTCGACATGAACACCGTCGAGGGATACTCGATGTCCTCGTGGGAGCGCGGCTACGGCGACTTCGTCATGGCCCCCGACTTCGACACGCTGCGGTGGATGCCCTGGCAGCCGGGCGCCGCGCTGCTCCTGGCCGACCTGCAGTGGGAGGACGGCACCGACGTGGTCGCGTCCCCACGTCAGATCCTGCGACGCCAGCTGGCCCGGCTCGCGGACATGGGACTGACCGCGTACATCGGCACCGAGCTGGAGTTCATCGTCTTCCGCGACACCTACGAGGAGGCGTGGGACAAGGGGTACCGGAATCTGATCCCGGCCAACCAGTACAACGTCGACTACTCGCTGCTGGGCACGGCACGGGTCGAACCGCTGCTGCGCCGGATCCGCCTGGCGATGGAAGGTGCCGGGCTGTACGTCGAGTCGGCCAAGGGCGAGTGCAACCTGGGGCAGCATGAGATCGCCTTTCGCTACGCCGACGCCCTGACCTCGTGTGACAACCACGTGATCTACAAGGAGGCCGCCAAGGAGATCGCCTCGTTGGAGGGCATGGCCCTGACCTTCATGGCCAAGTTCAACGAACGCGAGGGCAACTCGTGCCACATCCACATCTCGGTGCGGGGCAACGGGAAGGGGCATCGGGACGGCGAGGCCGTCATGGCCGACGCCGACGACCATGCCCAGCTGTCACCGTTGGGACGGAGCTTCGTGGCCGGCACGCTGGCCCACATGCGAGAGCTGACGCTGCTGTCCGCCCCGAACATCAACTCCTACAAGCGGTTCGTCCCTGGCTCGTTCGCGCCCACGACGGTCGCCTGGGGTCGCGACAACCGCACGTGCGCGGTACGCCTGGTCGGCCACGGGCACGGCCTTCGGATGGAGAACCGGGTGCCCGGCGGGGACATCAACCCCTACCTGGCCACCGCGGCACTGGTCGCAAGCGGCATCGACGGCATGGAGAGGGGTCTCGAGCTCGAGCCGGCGCTGGAGGGCAACGCCTACATCTCCGACCTGCCCAAGGTTCCCCACACGATGGACGCCGCCTTGGAGCTGTGGGAGGGCTCCGCGTTCGCACGTGAGGCGTTCGGCGATGATGTGGTCGACCACTACGCCAACATGGCCCGGATCGAGCTGGCGTCGTACACCTCGACGGTGACCGACTGGGAGCTGCGGCGTAACTTCGAGCGATTCTGAGCTGGGAAGTCCCGTGACTGCTACGCACGACGTCATCAATCCGGCCGACGAGTCCCTCGTCCGCACCGTGGAGCTCGCCGACGTCGCCGCGACCGACGCGGCGATCGAACGGGCAGCCCGGGCCTTCGAGAGCTGGCGCCACGTCGCGCCCGGGGACCGGGCGCGCCTGCTGCGACAGTTCGCCGCGGTCGTGGACGCCCACGTCGAGGAGCTGGCGCGGCTCGAGGTGGTCAACGCCGGCCACACCATCAGCAACGCCCGCTGGGAGGCGGGCAACGTCCGGGACGTCCTGAACTACTACTCGGCCGCACCTGAGCGGCTCTTCGGTCGCCAGATCCCGGTGCCGAACGGGCTGGACGTCACGTTCAAGGAGCCACTCGGCGTCGTCGGCGTCATCGTGCCCTGGAACTTCCCCATGCCGATCGCCGGCTGGGGTTTCGCACCCGCGCTGGCTGCCGGCAACACGGTCGTGCTCAAACCCGCGGAGCTCACTCCCCTGACGGCGATGCGGATCGGCGAGCTGGCCCTCGAGGCAGGGCTGCCCGAGGGCGTCTTCACCGTGATCCCCGGCAAGGGATCCATCGTCGGAGAACGTTTCGTTACCCACCCAGCCGTGCGCAAGCTGGTGTTCACCGGCTCGACGGATGTCGGCAAGCGCGTCATGCGAGGAGCGGCAGACCACGTCAAGCGGGTCACGCTCGAGCTCGGCGGCAAGAGCGCCAACGTCGTCTTCGCCGATGCCGACCTCGACAAGGCTGCGGCCACCGCGCCCTACGGAGTCTTCGACAACGCAGGGCAGGACTGCTGCGCCCGCTCGCGGATCCTCGTGGAGCGCACCGTCTACGACCGCTTCATGGAACTGCTCGAGCCGGCGGTCAAGGGTGTCCGGGTCGAGGACCCGTCACTCGACACCGCCGAGATGGGACCGCTGATCAGCCGAGGTCAGTGGGAGACCGTCTCCTCCTACGTCCCGGAGGAGGCACCGGTCGCCTTCCGGGGATCCGCACCGGACGGCCCTGGCTTCTGGTTCGCACCGACCGTCCTGGCGCCGGTGAGCGCGTCGGACCGCACCTTCCGCGAGGAGATCTTCGGCCCGGTGGTCGTCGTCGTCCCGTTCGAGGACGAAGCCGACGCGATCCGCCTCGCCAACGACTCCGACTTCGGGCTCTCCGGCTCGATCTGGACGCGCGACGTCGCGCGGGCCATCCGGGTGTCGCGCGCCGTCGACACCGGCGCCATCTCGGTCAACTCGCACTCGTCGGTGCGCTACTGGACGCCGTTCGGCGGCTTCAAGCAGTCCGGGCTCGGCCGTGAGCTCGGGCCGGATGCCCTTGACGCCTTCACCGACGTCAAGAACGTCTTCATCACTTCGGAAGGGTGATCAGGGTGGATCGACTCCAGGGCCGGGTGGCCGTCATCACCGGTGGGGGGAGCGGGATCGGACTCGCCACCGCCAAGCGGATGGCCTCGGAGGGTGCCACCGTCGTCATCGTCGACATGAACGACGAGGCCGGCGAGGCCGCGGCTGCAGCAGTGAGCGGCAAGTACATCCATGCCGATGTGACGAGCCCGGACGACAACCAGCGGATGTATGCGGAGACAGTCGACGCCTTCGGAAGCGTCGACATCGCCTTCCACAACGCCGGGATCTCACCCCCTCAGGACGACTCGATCCTCGAGACCGACCTGGAAGCGTGGCGTCTGCGTCCAGGAGGTCAACCTCACGTCGGTCTACCTCGGCTGCAAGGCCGTGATCCCCTACATGCAGCGTCAGGGCAAGGGATCGATCATCAACACCGCGTCGTTCGTCGCTACCATGGGTGCAGCGACCTCGCAGATCTCCTACACCGCCAGCAAGGGCGGCGTGCTCGCCATGACCCGTGAGCTCGGCGTCCAGTTCGCGCGCGAGGGCATCCGCGTGAACGCCGTCTCCCCCGGCCCGGTGGCCACCCCCCTGCTCATCGAGCTGTTCGCCAAGGATCCCGAGCGCGCCCAGCGTCGCCTGGTGCACGTGCCGATGGGCCGCTTCGGTGAGCCGGAGGAGATCGCGGCCGCGGTGGCGTTCCTCGCCAGTGACGACGCCTCCTTCATGACGGCGTCGAACTTCCTGGTCGACGGCGGGATCTCCGGGGCCTACGTCACCCCTCTGTGACCCGGATCGGCGGATTCCCTGCGGTTGGGATCCTGACGTTTCCGGAACGCAGCCGATCCTCCAATGGAGGATCGTGTGCGGTGCCCGTCAGTCGCCTGACGACAGGACCCCGACCAGTAGGTCGGCCCGTCGATCCACGGCGGTGAAGGTGCGCAACAGGTTTCGATCGTCGTGACTCATCGACTCCCCCTCGCTGTGGAAGCGGCAGCCACAAGAGCCTCGAACAGCCGAGGGTCCTCCCCTGCCTCGGGATGCCACAGGACGCCCACGGCGAACCGCTTGCCCGGCACCTCGACCACCTCGATCGAGCCGTCGGGGGCATGGCCGGTGACGTGGAGCGATCCGGCGTCGCCAACTCCTTGGTGGTGATAGCTCTTGACGCTGACCTGGTCACCCAGGACGGCGTGCACCCGTGAGCCTGACGCAAGCGTGACGTCATGGATGCCGAAGACCCCGGGTTCGGGGCGATGCCCCTCGTGGCCTACGACGTCGGGCAGGTGCTGCTCGAGGCGTCCCCCGGCGTGCACCGTCATGATCTGCAGCCCGCGACAGATCCCGAGCACGGGGAGGTCGCGCTCCAGCGCACCGTCGACGAGGGCGAGCTCTCCGGCGTCACGGTCGTCCCGCCATCCAGCGGTCTCGGCGTGGGGTGCCTGGCCGTAGCGCTCCGGGTTGAGGTCGGCGCCACCTGCCAGCACCAGCCCGTCCAGCAGCTCGAGCACCTGGGGGTCCGGGCCGGTCGACGGCGGCAGCACGACGGGCAGTCCACCGGCAGCCGCCACCTGGTCGACGTAGGTCGCCGGAATCAGCACGGCGGGCTGGTCCCAGACCCCCCAGCGCGCCTGCTCGCGGTAGGCGGAGATGCCGATGACGGGACGGGTCATGTCGCGTCCGCTACCCGTCCTGAGTGGAAGCGGAACTCATGGACCGGACGATAGCGGTCGTACAGCGTGATCAGGACGCTGAACAGCATGCAGGAAGAAGAGCGCCGCGCCCAGCACCAGCCGCTCGAAGAAGAACAGGTCGATGACGAAGAGGATCACGCCGTTGACCACGAGTCGTGCGACGAAGGTGCTGAGCACCGACTCGGTGCTCCATCCCTTGCGCGCCACCCAGAGACTGAGAATCGCGTTGAGAAGCACGAAGACCGCGACCCAGAGGAACAGGGCAAGGTTGCTCACGTCCACGTTGGGCAGCACCTGGCTGAAGATGATGAAGAGCAAGCCGATGAGAAAGACCTTCTCCAGCGACGCGACCGACCAGACCCGGCCGTACTGCGCCATGAAGGAGGCTCGCTCTCCGGCGTCGTCGATTCCCTCCGGCAACGGCGGCGCCTTGATCTGCCACCCGTGATCGGCGGGGTCGAGGCGGGGACGGACCACGAACCAGAGGATGGCCAGCAGGATCAGGCTGCCGACCACGATCAGCGGGAGGAACCAGGACACCTCCTTGACGGTGTCGGTGAAGTCCAGCTGGGCGACGTGGATCCAGTACTCCTGGGGCAGCTTGATGAAGATCCAGATCAGGGCGGCAACCACCACCCAGAACTTCATCTGGAACCGGACCGAGTTCCATCGCGCCCGAATCCCCTCGTAGGCGATGAAGAAGTACTCGAAGGTGTTCGGGAAGATCAGCAGCAGCGTGCGCACCTGGGTCAGCTCGAAGGCGACCACACCGACCTGGCGGTAGAAGAACAGGAAGCGCGAGACCTCGAAGGCCTGAAGGCTCACCCAGTTGCGCATCGTCGAGATGTACGCGACTCCGAGGTAGAAGACATCCATCGCCTTGTCGTAGGACTGGTAGAAGGGCGGGTCGAAGCCGAAGGCCTGGAAGATCGACTGGTCGATCCCGTCGACCACCAGGCAGGCGACCACGCCGGGCAGCGGATATCGCAGGATGGTGAAGGGCAGGAAGAACCGGACGAGCAGCACCGTGACGAAGACGGTTTCCTCCATGCGTGACGCCCCTCGCTGCGCGATGTCGTGGTCCCTGACGGACCCGCCGACCCTACCGAGACATGGGCCGCTCGCCGTGATGCCACGACGGTCCCCCCGCCGCGGGGCCGGCGACCCCCTGGGGGAAGAATGGACGTGTCCCGTCCACACGCGTGCGAGGAGGCACCATGAGCATCCACCTGGGCGACGAGGCTCCGAACTTCACCGCCGACACCACCGAGGGCCAGATCGACTTCCACGAGTGGAAGAACGGCTCCTGGGCCGTCCTCTTCAGCCACCCGGCTGACTTCACTCCGGTGTGCACCACCGAGCTCGGTCGCACCGCGGGACTCAGCGACGAGTTCGGCAAGCGCGGAGTCAAGACGATCGCCGTGTCGGTCGACTCGGTCGAGGACCACAAGGGCTGGGCGCCCGACATCAAGGACGTCGGCGGCATCCCCCTCAACTTCCCGATCATCGCCGATCCCGACCGCAAGGTCTCTGAGCTCTACGACATGATCCACCCCGGTGAGGGCGACACCTCGACCGTGCGCTCGGTCTTCATCATCGACCCGAGCAACAAGGTCCGTCTGACGCTGACGTACCCCAAGTCGGTCGGCCGCAACTTCGACGAGATCCTGCGAGTGGTCGACGCCCTGCAGCTCACCGATGCCCAGCCGGTCTCCACCCCCGCGGACTGGACACCGGGCCAGCGGGTGATCGTCTCTCCGGCGATGTCGACCGAGGACGCCAAGGCCAAGTTCGGTGAGGTCGAAGAGGTCAAGCCCTACCTCCGCTGGACTCCCCAGCCGTAGGCGCGGGCCGCTCATCCAGCACCACGCCTGAGCCCCAACCGGACGCCGTGCCACCCGACGACGAGGTCACCCGGCTGACGCGGTGGGGTCTGCGGCTTGCGCAGTTCACCGTCGCGTACAACGTGGCCGAGGGTGTCCTGGCGGTCAGCATCGGCCTGGCCGCCGGGCTCGTCTCCCTCGTCGGCTTCGGTCTCGACTCGGCGATCGAGTCGGTCTCCGCCGTCCTGGTCGGCCTGCGCCTCTCGGCGCGCCTCCGGCACGGCGCCGCAGACCCGGTGAAGGAACAGCGCGCTCTGCGCGGAGTGGCGATCAGCTTCTTCGTGCTCGCCGGCTACGTCGTCATCGAGGGTGGCCGTGCGCTCGTCTCCGGCGCCGAACCGGAGAGCTCGCCCTTCGGCCTGGCGATCCTGGGCGTCTCGCTCGTGGTGATGCCGGTGCTGGCAGTGGCCAAACGGCGCGTGGGGCACGCTCTCGGCGACGACCGGCTCATCCTCACCGATGCCCGCCAGACCGAGATCTGCATCGTGCTCAGCCTGTCGACCCTCGCCGGACTCGGGCTCTACGCGCTCACCGGTGCCTCTTGGCTGGACCCGGCCGCAGGGTTCGTCATCGCCGTGTTCGCCATCCGTGAGGGGATCGAGGCCTGGGAGGGCGAGCTGATCGATCTCGAGTGAGGCCGAACGACTAGTGCACGTGGTCGGTCCATGCTTGCCCGTCCCACCACCGGAGCGCTGCGAGGCCGTGCGGATCGGCGTACCAGCCGGCCGGGGTCGCGACTGCTGGCGACTGCACGGCCGTGACGGGCGTCGGCGCCTTCCGGACGAGACCGACCACGAGGAGCACGACCCCGACGGCGAACACGATCCCGCTCAGGCACAGCAGCGCGATCCAGACGATCGAGCCGGTGAACATCGACGTCAGACTCGGTGCCACGAGAATCCTCGTGTCCGGTGTCGTGACACTGATCCGGTACACGCCTTCGTCCTCGGCCTCGAAGCTCACGGCTCCGGTGTAGGTCGACGAACCACGGGTGAGCGTCTCGTCGAAGCGCGGGACGGAGAGCGGCACGTCCGACCCGTCGGGCGCGGTCACCGTCACGTCGCCGACCGCGACCGTGAGGCCGCGGAAGCTCTCTGTCGTGATCGGACCGGACGACCGGGCGGAGCCCGTGTACTCGTAGACGATGTACGTCCCCTCGTTGAGGTCGAGGTCCAGCTGCACGGGTGTGACCTGGGGGTCGGCGCTGAAGGCCCGCACCAGGTCACCGCCCACCTGAGCAGCGAGCGCCACGCCGCCGGCCGCGCCCCCCAGCAGGCCGAGGATGAGCAGAGCGACCCCCAAGGGCACCCAAGGGCGACGTTGTCGGCTCTGTGCGGCGGGAGTCTCGTGTGCCATGTCGTCGATCATGGCAGAGGGGACCAGTGGCCTTGTCCGCGCTGCGTCCCGGCGGTTGACTGGACGGAGGAGCATCGGCATGCAGGACGGAGGCCCACTCGTGAAGGTCGAAGAGCTGCTGAGCAAAGCCCGCGACACCTTGTCCGTGACGACCGTCTACGGCCCTGCGGTCGAGCAGGACGGGATCACTGTCATCCCGGCGGCACGCGTCGCCGGAGGTGGCGGAGCCGGCACCGGTCAGGACGAAGGCGGGCCGGAAGGGGAAGGGGGCGGGTTCGGCATGATGGCCAAGCCCGCCGGCGCCTACGTCATCGACCACGGCAAGGTGAGCTGGCAACCCGCGATCGACCCCGCACGCATGGTCTGGGCCGTCGCCGCCGTCATCCTCGCCCTCGTCGCCGCACGCGCCGTCAGCGCGCCTTGGCGCCGTGGCTGACCATCGAGTCCAGGCCCTCAGCCCAGCGCGGCCTCGACCCGGGTCGTCGCCTCGACGGCCGCGGCGTGAGTCGCCTCGACCAGGCCGGCCACCTCGGCTGAGAGCGCCTCCCCGGCGGAGCGGTCCGACATCGACGCGACGTTTATGCGCACGTTGTAGGCCGCCCCTCGACAGCCGGCCTCGGCGAGAAGGGCCGCCACGCCTGCGTCGGTGACGGCGTTCTGGTTGCCCTTGGCCGCGCAGATGGCCGCGAGTTGCGCCACGTCTCGGCACGCGCGAGCGGTCTCCAACGGCACGTCGGCGGCCGTGCGCAGGGCTGTCTGGATGGCGGTCTCGCGAGCGGCGGCGGCCGCGTCGTCGTCCTTCGGCAGCCGGTAGGCGTCACTCACCAGTGCGTACGCGTCAGCGTCGTCCTCGACGAGCCGACCAAGGCGGTCGGCCAATGCCTGTGCCTGCCGTGCCAGCTCCCGCATCTCAGGTTCCACGTCGACGTACTTCTTGCGGCCCACCGTCAGTCCCGCGACCATCTGCGCCAGCGCCGCAGCGAGCTGCCCGGCCAGCGCGCTCACACTTCCGCCGCCGGGGACCGGTGCGTCACCAGCGACGCTCGCGACGAACTCACCGAGCGACGGTGCCGTCGTCGTCGCAGCCCGCACCTGGGTTTCCAGGACCATGTCGGTGGAGAAGTCGGGAAGCCGGATGTGGTGCGCGGCGGCGTCGAACAGCACCCGCTCGGGCACCAGGCCGACCAGCTCGCTCTTGGTCGGGGTGACACCTCGCGCCTCCGCCTCCATGCGCACCATGTCGTAGGCGCGGTGCAGCGGCGTCCGGTCGGTGTCGACCAGGTTCATGGAGACCTGCGCCTGCCCGTCCACCTCCAGACCCAGCCCCTTGACGTACCGGAGGCCACCGCTGGAGCCCCGCACCGCCTTGGCCACCGCCTTGGCCACCTCGACGTTCTCGACACCGCCCAGGTAGACGTTGTAGGCCACCAGGAAGGGGCGGGCACCGATGATCGTGGCCCCGGCGGTCGGGTGGATCGCGTTCGGGCCGAAGTCTGGCGTCCGGTCGGGGTCTGTCCCGATCTCGCTGCTGGCGCGTTCGAACTCGCCACGTCGCACGTCGACCAGGTTCTGGCGGTCCGGACGCGTCGCCGCCCGCTCGTAGAGGAAGACGGGGATGTCGAGCTCGTCACCGACCCGCTGCCCAAGGTGCCGGGCGAGCTCGACGCACTGCTCCATGGTCGTGTCACCGAGCGGAACAAAGGGACAGACGTCCGTGGCGCCGATCCGCGGGTGCTCCCCTTCGTGGACCGTGAGATCGATCAGCTCGGCGGCCTTCGCGATCCCCTGGAAGGCCGCCTCTCCCGCGATGTCCGGATGGGCCACGAAGGTGACCACGGACCGGTTGTGGCTGGCATCGGAGGAGACGTCGAGGACGGTGACACCGACGACGGTCGAGATGGCGTCGACGATGGCGTCGACGACCTCAGGTCGCCGCCCCTCGGAGAAGTTCGGAACACACTCGACGAGATTCATGCGGCGGAGCGTACAACGGCCCCGCCCGCGGTCGCGTCAGCGTCGGACTAGAACCAGGCCTTCTTCTCGACCATGTACGTCTGGTAGAACTCCTGGTCCGACTTGGTGAGGTAGATGATTCCCTCGATCAGGCCGATGATCGACCCGATTCCGCAGGTGACGACGGTGATGACGATCCGGATGATGCCGCCCGACACGTCCTCGAGCAGGAAGCGGTGCACACCGAACCCGCCCAACAGAATTCCCAGCACACCGCACAGGATCTTCTTGGAGTTGATGTCCGCAGGGGGTGCGGGCTGGCTCATGGGCTGGTCGCCGCTCATGGTGTCCTCTCACGTCCGGGTGTTGCGCGTGCGCTCACGCTAGTCGCCCCGGCCTGGGGCCGCCAGCATCACGCGCCGCGAGGGGACGACCTTCCTCAGGCGCGTCAGTGGCAGCGGATGTTCGACCCCTGGTCGATGTAGGCGCTTCGAGCACCCAGCGTGGACCGGAAGCGGTAGTCGTAGCTGGTGTCGTGCAACGTGAGCTCGAGGATCCCGAACTCGGCCGATTGACCAGTGGCGAAGGTCGCCGGGCGGGTCTGCGGCCCACCGAACGCGTTCAGGTTCCGTCCACCGGCCCCTGACACGAACTGGACCATGCCGCGTCGTGGGTCGAACCGACCCTCGGCGTCCATCGGAAGCCAGCGGCTGTAGTTGTGGTTGTGACCACTCAGGACGACGTCCGCCCCGTTGTCGTAGAGCAGCGTCCAGAACGGCGCCGACTTCTGGAACTCGTAGTCATCAGTCCAGTCGGCCTTCTGGTACTTCAGCCAGTCGAAGCGCGGATGGTGCCAGTACGCCAACGTGCACGGCGCAGGGTTTGCGGCCAGGTCGTCCTTGAGCCACTCGTACTGCGGGTCTCCAGGTCCGCACCCCGTTCCCGCAGGGCAGATCGCGGAGTTGAGCGCGATGACATGCCACGCACCGAGGTCGTAGGAGTAGTAGCCGTCGGCACCACGAGAGCGGTCACCGAAGTACCGGTAGTAGCCGGCGGCTCCCTCGGTGCCGTACTCGTGGTTGCCGGGGACCGGCTCGGTGATGCTCAGGAGGTCACCGAAGTACACGTCGTAGTTCTGCCGGAAGTCCCGGTAGCCGCCGCTCTCGTACTGGATGTCTCCAAGCGCGAGAAACCGGTCGTAGCCTCGTCGCTCGATCAGCGCCGCCACGTCGTCGTACTGGCAGACCTTCCTGTTGTTGCCAGGAGGGTTCTTGCACGCGATGTCACCCACCGCAGCGATGACCGGATCGGGAATGGTGGGGGCAACGGCCTGGGCCGGTGTGAGGGCGCTGGCCAGGCCCGTCACGGTCACGGCGGCAGCGCCGAGGACCACGAGTCGGTTCACGTGCATCACCCCTCGTCGCGCTTTCGGGTGAATCTAGCCCCGATGCGACCGGGTGGGATGCGGAATGCCCAGATCCCCGCAAGTTCCTTGTCAGAGCCTGGGAGCGGGACGACACTTGCCTGGACGACGAGGAGCCGTGCATGACCCAGCAGACGTCCCACCCGACCGCGACCCTGTCGCTCGCCGAGCGCCATCTGACGTTGGCCACCGATGGTCGGCAGTCGCGCTTCCACTTTGTCTGGCTGCGGGACAACTGCTGGTGCGGTGAGTGCCGGGTCCTGCAGACCGGTGAACGGCGGATCTACACCGCCGACATTCCGCAGGAGCTCTCCGCCGTCGACGCGCTGCTGGTTCCCGACGGGCAGGCGGTGCAGGTGGACTGGAGCGACGGGCATGCCTCGACGTACAGCGTCGAATGGCTCATGGCCCACGACTACTCCAACGGGGCCCGCGAGCCCGAGCCGCCAGTGGTCCACTGGCGGTCGGACCTGGCCGAGATCCCCCGGTTCGACCACGCGGGAGTCGTGGGAGAGCCTGCCGTCCAGCTGGCCTACCTGACCGCCCTGCGCCAGTACGGCGTCGCCGTCGTCACCCACACCCCGTCGTCGGACCGTGAGGTGGAGCGCTTTGCCGAGACCATCGGTCACGTGCGCGAGACCGCCTTCGAACGCGTGCACAACGTCCGCCATGACCCCCAGGGCTACAACGTGGCTCACACGGCGCTGGAGCTGAAGCCGCACACCGACCTTCCGAGCTACCACTGGCCGCCCAGCATCCAGCTCCTCCACTTCCTGGTGAACGACTCACAGGGTGGCGAGAGCACGGTGGTCGACGGCTGGTCCGTCCTGGCGGACCTGCGCAGGCAGGACCCGGACGCGTTCGACACGCTGTGCCGAGTTCCGGTGACGTTCCAGCTCTTCAGCGACGACGAGGACACCCGGGCCACTGCTCCGCTCGTCCAGCTGGACACGTCGGGGCGGGTGCGCACGTTCCGGTTCTCCAACCAGCTCGCCCTGCCACTGCAGGTGCCGTTCGACGACGTCGAGCCGTTCTACGACGCGTACCGCACGCTGGGCAGGATGCTCGACAGTCCCACGTACAAGGTCGCGTTCAGGTCTGAGACAGGTGATCTGCTCACAGTCCACTCGCACCGGGTCCTGCACGGTCGCATGGCCTTCGACCCCCAGAGCGGCGCCCGGCACCTGCAGGACGTCTACATGGAGTTCGACGACCTCATGGACCGGTACAACGTGCTCACCGGGACCCACAGGCCGAGTCCCTCGACCGGCGACTCGCTGACCTGATCAACGGAGTCGCGAGGTTCTACGAGTCTGCGCCGATCGTGCCCACGTCGATCTCCCGGCCGACGGACGTGCTGACCACGACGCCGAAGCCGTTGGGCACCTGACCCTCGAGCTCTGACAGGAGATCCTCGACGGGAGGCACGTCCTCCGGTGTCTGCACCTCCACGTAGAAGTCGGTCGAGGTGAAGGTCACGTCCCTGACGGTCGCGCCCGGAACTGACGATGCCCAGTCATCCGCGATCGTCTGCACCCGACCCGTCCAGACCGTGACCAGAAGGGTGCTCACGGTGTTGGCCACGAGTGGGACCAGCACCACCGTGAGCATGACGCCGATCGCGAGGTAGGCCCGCCGCCGAGCACCTCCTGCCGAGGGCTCACCCTCGGTGGCATACCCGACGGCGGTGAACACCAGGGTCCCGGCCAGCACGAGGGCGAGCAGGTTCGAGGCGAACAGGATGAGAGCCCCGACGGCCAACGCGATCGCCCCCTGACCGAGGCACACACCGACCACCGCCAGCGGAGGGACCAACGAGATCGCGATCGCGACGCCGGGGAGGACGGCGGCGACGTCGCGCCGTGCCAGCGCGACCGCCCCGGCGAACCCGGTGGCGACGGCAGCCACGAGGTCGAGCAGCCCCGGCGACGTGCGCCCGGCGATCTGGGAGTTGCCGAGGAGGTCGAACGAGCCGGGCAAGGCGAACGAGAACGCGACTCCGATGAGAATCACCAGCCCACCACCCAGGAGCGCGTAGCGCGTCGCGTGACGCGTCGTTCTCTGGTCTCGCCGGGCGATCCCGAGAGCGATCCCCATGATCGGCGTCGACAGCGGCGCGATGATCATGGCGCCGATCACGGTCGCCGTCGAGTCCGTCAGGACCCCGGCCGCAGCGATCACAGCGGAGAGCGTGAGCATCGTCCAGAACGCCGACACCTTGGCCCGTGTGTCGCCGGCCGTCAGGTCCAGGTCGTCACGCAGCTCGTCGACGGTACGTCGTTGTTCGTCGGGCAGGACTCGGTCAGACAGTTGCAGTGGCATCGACGAAGCATGCCCGACCCTGGCGTCACATGTCTCGCGTCCGTGAGGCCCGCTGGCCTCGACATCCACCGTCAATCGGTGGCGCGGCCGGAACCACCAGAGACGACGTCGCGCAGCCTCTCGATGCGGGCCTGGTGCTGCTCATCGAAGCGGGCGAGCGACCTCGCCATCTTGGCCTCGGAGTAGTAGCGCTTGGCCCAGTACGACGTCGGCTTGGCCAGACGGATCGATCCTATGAAGGACAGCGTGGGGACGGGCAGGCCGATCAACCCGGTGGCGATCTTCCCCTTCAACAGACAGACCACCGTGTATCCGATGTGGACCAGGATGATCACGGCCGCGGCGACCCAGCCTTCGGAGTCGATGGTGCTGGAGTCCACGCCGATCGGAGAGGTTCCTGCCAGGAGCGCCAGGCCCACCACGACAGCCACCATGACGGCGTCGATCGACTTGCGTCCCTCTTCGCTCCAGTAGACGTCCTCCACGTGGAGCCAGAGGGCGAACTCGTCGAGCGCCAACGCTGCGCCCACCCCGAAGAGCAGCGCCAGGACCTCAACCCACGGAGCGTCTGGCCGGAACCGGAGCTCCAGGAGGCCGACGACGAGCACCAGGAGAATCCCCCACACCTGATGATGGATGTGCACACCACCGATGTAGACGTCCTTGACCGCACCAGCATCGGACCCCGACGAGGACTTGCGGCCCCGAATCCGCAGAGTGATCCATCTGGTGACGCCGTACGTCACCAGGAACCCGATCAGGGCGAAGAGCGCAGCCGAGCGGCCACTGTCGCCGATGTTCTGCTGGTACCAGTCGAGCACGGCCAGACCCTAGCCGCTGCACGCTGGACGTCACTGCCAGTAGGGGCGAGCATGTCGGTGTGTTCGATGTCAGTGCCGAGGCCTACACGCGCTTCATGGGGCGATTCTCCGAGCCCTTGGCTCACGAGTTCATCGCGTTCGTCGGCGTCAGCCCCGGTCAGCGTGTGCTGGACGTGGGGTGCGGTCCCGGTGCCCTCACGTCGACGCTCGTGGCTCTCCTCGGAGAGCCCTCGGTCGCCGCGGTGGATCCCTCCGCATCCTTCATCGATGCGATCCACCGCCAGTACCCGGGAGTTGACTCGCAGCTGGCTCCCGCCGAAGAGCTGCCCTTCGCGACCGCGTCCTTCGACCTGGCACTGGCGCAGCTGGTGATCCACTTCATGGCCGACCCGGTCGTCGGTCTGTCCGAGATGGCGCGGGTGACGCGTCCGGGTGGGCAGGTGGCAGCGAACGTCTGGGACTGTGGCGGATCGACTGGCCCCCTCGAGCCCTTCTGGAACAGCGCTCGGCACATGTGCGTGGACATCGACGACGAGTCGACGCTCGCAGGGGTCGCCGAGGGATCGCTCGAGCTCCTCTTCGAACGCTCGGGTCTGCGTGTCGCTCGATCGACCGCGTTGACGGTGGAGGTGCACCACGAATCGTTCGAGGAATGGTGGGAGCCCTTCACTCTCGGCGTCGGACCGGCCGGGCACTTCGTGGCCCAGCTGTCCCCCGAAGCCCGACTCGAGCTGCGTGAACGGTGCCTCTCGTCGATGGGCAGGGGGCCGTTCACCACCCGAGCGCGTGCCTGGACGGTCTCGGCGACGGTCTGACCGAACTCTTGTCCGTCCCAGCGGATGCTGGTCAGCGACGCGACGTGACGCGCAGGTAGACGCGCGACAGCCAGCCGAGGAAACGATTCCGGTCGGCCTGGTCCAACGCAGACATCCGGACGCCGAACGAGGCCGCTCGGGCCGAGCTGGTCAGCCGTGTCGCCACCGATGCGTCGCCCTCCTGGCGCCCCTTGAGTCGCTGGTGCCGCTTCCACAGGGACGCATAGGAGAAGGACAGCGCGCGCAGCGCCGCCTCGGTGGGTTCGAGGAGCTCGGCCTCCGTGACGTCGTCGAGGGATCGCTCCCCAGGGCTCCCGAGGACCGGCTCCAGGTCTGTCAGGTCCCCGTGCACCCGGTAAGCACGTGCCGACAGCTCGGCGACCAGGTCCTTGGTCCACTCCTCGACCCAGGGCAGCTCCTCCTGAGGCAGCGTCAGGCGTCGTGACCCTTCGCGTCCGGCAAGTCCGGTGCGGAGCGCACCTTGGACGACCGCGATGTGCTGAGCGGGGCTCAGCTCGGACTTCAGGATCGTGTTGAGCCGCCGCAGAACCTCGACCTCGACGGCCCCGAGCGCCTCGTTGCGTTTCTGGACCTGCCCCCGCAGGGTTCCGTGAGGAACACCGAGCACCTCCCCGAACCGGTCGAGCAGGAGGTCTGAGGGGCTGCCCGGCGGGGGGACCGTCACCAGCCGGATCCGCTCGCGGGGTATGACGCGCTCCCAGGTGTCGAGGATGCGCAACAGGTCGAACCGCAGGCGGAAGGACACACCGGCGGTCGCCGGGCCCTCCGACAGGATCGCGAATCGCGGCAGCGAACTCGCTCCACGTGAAGCTGTGCCCCTTGACCACCTCTTGCTGCCACGCCGACGGGATCGACCGTCCGAAGTCGCGCACACCGATGACCACGAAGACTCGATGAGCCGAGAGGGACTTGACGAGGCTCCGGATCTGCCGAGGTCGGCTCACCGTCAAGAGCTCCTCGGAGAGGATCGCCGTCGGTGCCGCTGACGCGTCGATCTGCTCGACGAGGTGCTTCCAAGCACCCGCGACGTCGTGCACCTCATCACCCTCGATCCGCCTGCCGAGCAGGTCGTAGACCGCCAGTCGCTGCACCCGGTGCCTGCCCCCGCTGAGCTCGACACCGTGTGCAGCCAGCGCCGGAGCGCTCTCCTTCAGGGCCAGCTGGATCGAGGTCGTACCGGTCTTGGGCAGACCGATGTGCACATAGACGTCACTCATGCCGTCGAGCTCGGGTTCGTCTCCGTCAGGAACTCCAGCACGCGGCGGATCTCGGTGACCTTCATGTCGAGGTCCGGCATCGCATGACCCGTCTCGAGGCGGTCGTAGCGGACGTCGTGACCACGCTTACGCAGGGCCTCGACGTACAGGTCGACCTGTCGACCGGGCAGCGTGGGTCGTTCTCGCCGGCCGTGACGAAGACGGGTGCGGTGACCCTGTCCGCGTATGTGAGCGGTGACGAGTCACGGTAGACGTCGGGGATCTCCTCGATGCCCGCCCCGAACAGCGACCGGTCGTACGCCTTCATGAAGGGGGGCGAGTCCTCGGTGGCGGTGAACCAGTCGGCAAGGGGCACCAGCGCCACTCCTGAGCGCCAGCGTTCCGGCTGCAGTCCGAGTGCCATCAGCGTCAGGTACCCACCCCACGAACCGCCGGCGATGCTCACCCGGCCAGGGTCGACGATCCCCTCGGACTCGAGGGCCTCGCGGACCGCGCTGATGTCCTCGAGCTCGATGAAGCCCACGCGACGGTGCAGAGCGTCACGCCAGGCAGCCCCGTAGCCGGTCGAGCCCCGGTAGTTGACCCGCACGACCGCGTATCCCAGGTCGACGTAGGCGGCAATGGTGTCGTTCCAGGAGTCGAAGTCCTGCGCCGTCGGGCCGCCGTGGATCGCGAACACGGTCGGGTACGGGGCAGTCGCCCTCGCGCGGCCGGTACAGCAGGCCGTGGACCTGCCCGTCCGGCCCTTCGGCGAAGACGTCCTCGGCGGCCACGCTCTCGGGTGGCGCCGCCCCCGGGAGGGAGACGAGGTCGGTGACCGCGCCGTCGCTCGTCGATGCGGATGAGCGAGGTCGGACGATCCGCGCTGGACATCAGAGCCTGCACCGAGCCGTCGGGCCGGGCGGAGGCCACCGAGACTGATCCCGTCGGGAGGGGTACTGCGGTCACCTGGCCGGACTCGAGGTCCAGCCGGTGGAGGGTGTGCCGGGCATTGCGAAGCGCCGTGAGGAGCAGAGCGGTGCCATCCGGGGACCAGTGAGCCGACACGTCGCCGTCCAGCCCCGTTGACACGTCACCGCAGGCCCCGGTGGTCGTGTCCCAGATCATCGGCACCACGCGGCTGTCGGGCTCGTGGCCCAGCAGCACGCGCGAAGGGTCTTTGGGGTGGAAGCCGACTGCCTCCAGGTTCTTGCCCTCACGTGCCAGCTCCGCGATCACCGCACCGTCGGAGAGCCGGACGACACGAGCCCCCAGATGGAGCCAGTCACCGCCAGGGGCGAAGCCCACCAACGCCAGCGAGGCGTCAGAGGTGGCGTCGACCAGGAAGGCAGGCTCCCCGAGGCTGTAGGCCACCCGACCCGATCCGGTGGCGTCCACGACGGCTAATCTCGAATCCCTCGTCGAGCAGGCGTCCGAGAACGGCGCCTCCCTCGGGCAAGGGGTGGATTCCCGCGCCGTACGTCGCCGGCTGCTCCGGGAGCAGCGTGACCTCAGCACCGTCGCGCAGATCGTGACGCCGCCAACGCCCCACCTCGTCTCCGGCACTGTCGTCGAACCAGAACACCGCCGAGCCGTCGGGAGAGATGGCTGCTCCCATGGTGCCCTGGGGCCGGTCGGTGATCTTCGTCAGGGACGCCGGGACCGACGACGCATCGAAGGCGAAGACCTCCGCCCGACCGCCCAGTGTCGAGAGCAGCACTCCGCGATCGGAGCGGTCGGTGGCCCAGGACACGGGAGGGCCGAGCAGGCTGAAGGAGAGCAGCTGCGGAGCCCGGATGCGTTGTTCCCAGCGAGGGATGTCTTCGGTCACCGGGTCACCCTGGCACCGTCCCCACGCCACGGCAATCCTTCAGCGGCAGGCACAGACATGCGATTGCCGGCTCCCCCGAGGCTGAGGGAGCCGGCAGTCGTCGCGATTCAGGAAGGGTCATCGCAGTCGCCGGAGTACGAGTCGGTGTTCTCGCACTCCTCGTCCCCGTAGGCGTAGTAGCTGATGCCGAGGAAGGCGTTGCCGGGCTTGTTCTTGATGGTGCTCTGGGTGATGAACCCGTCGCCGTCGACGAACACGACGACCGTCTTCGTGCCGGCCTTGATGCAGACCTCCGTGCCCTCAGCAAGTCCGGTGTCGACTGAGGTGCCACCGTTGTCGAGCTCCACCTTGTTCGGGTAGAGCGTCGAGTCGCAGTGGTCGGTCGTGGCCTGCGCACCGGTTCCGAGCAACACGGTTCCGGTCAGTGCGGTGGCCGCAGCCACGGTGTAGATGGCGAAGCGCTTCATGAATTCTCCTGGTCGTTGGCCGATCGTCGATTCCCTGCCCCGAGAGCAGGACCTCGTCCCGCCAACACAGAGAGTGACATCACGCGAGACCAACGTCCGGAAAACCACGGTTCACTCCACCGCACGGACCACAAATGTCACGCCGCGTAATCAGGAGCGCACGGCGAAATCTTAGGCAGCCCTCGCGCGCGAGGGAGAGGTCCGTGCCGCTACGAGTCGCGCCCGAAGACGGTGCAGCTGCGGCATCAGACCATAGATGACGATCGGTACCGCGATGGTGGCGAGAACGAACGTTCGCGCCGTCATGGGCAGATCGTCGATGACCTTGCCCACGGTGAGGTTCAAGGCCAGCAGCGTGGGGAACACTGCGAGCCAGATCATCATGGCCATCTGGTGCTTGGAGGGCGGTGGCAACGGGCCCGCCGGGGCATTGCTGTGCATGGTGGTTTCTCCCAACTCTTGCGATTGGTCGACTGCGATTGCTGACGGAGAGCTAGGCGCGGGCAGCGACTGCTCTTGCGATGTCCTCTTCGATGAGGTCTGCGTTCAGTGCGATGGCGGCTGCCGATCCTTGACCAGCCGCAGTGATCACCTGGGCACGTGGGTCGACCACGTTCCCCGCCGCCCACACGCCTGCGACCGAGGTGCGACCCACCGGGTCCGTGACGACCCAACCGGCGCCGTCTCGTTCGCAGCCCAGTGACCGGAGAGGAGGGCATCGTTCGGCACGAAGCTGGGGCGGACGAACGCTGCCTTCACCGGCACCTGGCGACCGCCGGCAAGCTCAACCGCGGCCAACTGGTCGTCCTGCACGACGAGCCGATCTACTGGTCCACGCACAACAGGGACGCCTCTGGCGGCGAGCAGTCGCTCTGACTCCGAGGTGAGCTCCTCTCCATGGGTCAGGAGCACGACGTCGGAGGACCATTGGCGGATGAGCAAGGCATGCTGCACTGCCTCTGCCGAGCCTCCGATGACGGCCAACGGCTGGTCGCGGACTTCGTACCCGTGGCAGTACGGACAGTGGAGAAAGTCTCGTCCCCACCGCTCGGGGGCTCCCTTGATCTCGGGGATGACGTCGCGAAGGCCGGTGGCCACCAGGACCCGCCTCGCCCTCAGGGTGGGCCCATCGCTTCTGGCCAGCTCGAAGGCGGGTGTCCCATGGCCCGTGGGTCGGATCGCTGCGTCAGCGATGGAGTCGTCGAGGAGAGTTCCGCCGTACGTCTGCACCTCCCGGCGACCGATCTCCAGGAGGTCCTTGGGTGGGAGGCCGTCGCGGGAGAGGTACCCGTGCATGTGAGCTGCAGGGGCGTTTCTCGGCGCTCCGCCGTCCACGACGGCCACCGCCCGGCGTGCCCGGGAGAGCACCAGCGCGGCCGAGAGCCCTGCGGCCCCTCCGCCGATCACTACGACGTCGTATTCATCCATGAGCCCAGCGTGCTGGGGACCCAGCCAGTGAACAACGTTTGTTGCCATTCCTGGGAACGAACCGATGGAATGACCCCATGGATCAGGCTAGCCAGATCGATGCTTCCCTCACCGGCGTCGGTCGCCGGCTCCGCGGTATCCGGAAGACTCGCGGTCTGACGCTCGTCGAGGCGTCCGAGGCGACCGGCATCTCCAAGAGCACGCTGTCACGTCTCGAGACCGGTCAGCGACGACCCAGTCTCGAGCTCCTTCTTCCCCTTGCATGGACGTATCGCATCCCGCTGGACGACCTTGTGGGTGCTCCCGACAGCGGCGATCCGCGCATCTGGATGCGCCCCCGCCGCGTGAAGGAGCGAACGGTGATTCCGCTGACCACAGAACCGAACGCGGTCCAGGCCTGGAAGATCGTCATCCCTTCCAGCCTGTCCGAACCTCGTCGGCGAAGCCACGAGGGCAACGAGTGGCTCTTTGTGCTGTCCGGAGCACTGCGCCTCATCGTGGCCGAGGAAGACCGCGTCCTGGCGGTCGGTGAGGCCGCTGAGTTCGACACCCAGGTGCCGCACTGGTTCGGCAGCACGGGAGCCGGACCCGTAGAGCTGATCAGCATCTTCAACCGCCCCGGCGAGCGGATTCGGTCAGGGCCTCCAGATTGAGTGGTCGTGCGCGAATACGACGTATGCGGGATCCATCGCCAGGAGCACCGACATCCACTCAGGAGCAACCGGCAAGGGCTCGCTGACGCCGTCGCGGTGTGCCCTCAGGGCGAGGACATCACTCGCGAACCCACTCGCACTCTCGTGGCTCTGTCCCGCGACGATGACGACTCCATCGCGGCCGCGGACCACGAGCGACTGGTGGCCATCCGTGTGCCCGGGTGTCGGGATGAGCGTGACGCCGGGCAAGATCTCTGTCTCGCCGTCCAGCTCCTGCCAACGGCACCCCGTTGGGTCCACGAGTCCTTCGATTGTGTAGCCCTCCGCGTGCCTGGCCACCTCCAGCTCGGTGGCCTGGGCGAAGAACGGTCGCCCGGCGAGCACTGGGTTGCCGCCGCAGTGATCGAAGTGAAGGTGACAGTTGGCTACTTCGGTGATCTCATCGAGCCGGTACCCGACTGTTCGCAAGGCTTGCGGTAGACCCGTTCGTGTCGGGCGGTAGTGCGCGTCGACATCGGCACGGCTCCCCATCCCCGTGTCGAAGAGGAGAACGCCACCGGAATGCTCGACCACGTACCCCAGCAGGGCCTCGACACGTGGAGCCCCCGTACCCGTCTCCCGGACCGGACGGACGAAGTGCCCGAAGTCGACGCGGCGGACCGCTGCAGTCACCATGCGCCAATCCTGCTCTTCGAGTGCGCGATTCCGCTCCAACTCACGGCACCTCGCGCGTACCCTGGGCCCCTCGACAGCGACGGGGGTGACCATGACCATGCCCGGACGCTTGCGCTCCGTCGCTGCCATGGCGGTCCTGACAGCTGGCCTGACCGCAGGGTGCGGGGAGGCTGAGTCACCCACGAGCCCGACTGACATCGCAGCCTCAGTGGACGCAGGGACCCAGTCGACACCAGCATCGCCGACCGCAGTGCCGTCGAGTGCCACCACGCCCCCGGAGGGCGAGACGGTCCAGCTCGACAGTGCAGCTGCTGAACGTCAGCTGGCCGATGCCATGGCGGCCATGAACCACCTGGAGGCGGTCGATGTCACGATGCACAACGACCAAGGGTCGTGGGACCTCCCGATCCCGATGCTCGCGGAGATCCTCTGGATGCCGGCGACCGGTGCCTTTCACGCTTCCTCTCGTGCCGACGATCCAGCGGGCGACACGTTGATCGAGTACCTCCATGTCGAGGGTCGCTACTACGCACGATGGCAGAGAATCGCGGGGCCACCGACCAAGTGGTCCGACATCACCGCTGACATCACCGACACCACCGAGAAGGTCGAGTCCAACCTTGAGGAGCAGTGGATCGCTGGTCTGGCGGAGTTCGAGCCGATCGCAGCTGAGCAGACCGGCTCGACCACGACGATCCACGGGAGCCTCCCCAGCGGCCTTGCCCTCAGGCTCTTGGGAACTGACTTCGGGGGTTCCCTGCCGCAGGAGGCGTACGAGGGAACCACTGCGGTCATGACCGTGATCGAGAACGGGCTCCCCCAATCGTTGAGCTTCAGCGGCAAGGACGTCGAGGTGACGAAGGTCGACACGAACACCATGATCGAAGGCATGCTCGACGGCCTGAGAGCGGCTGAGTACCGCGTGGAGTACGCAGAGGGCGGATCTGCAGACTCGCTCACTCACCCGGCCCCCGACGAGGTGCGTCGCGTCTCCATCTTCTCCTAACGCTGCGACCAGCTGTATCCCCAGCAGCCGTTCCTGGCAGATGGATGGGCGCAACCTGCTGACAGCCAATCGTGACGGCGTGGTACTGGCCGCGCCGGACCTTAGTCCAGATAGTCGCGCACTCGAAACGCCCGAGCGCTGTACGACCGTGCTCGGCAAACGTGCAGGTCACGAGCGCTGTGCGGTGCAGAATCCTGGACTGAGCAGTGGCTGCTCAGTCGCGCCACGGTGTATCGGGGGTTGACGAGCGGCCGTGTTCCTGGTGCCAGGCGCGCTCCTGGTGCCAGGTAAGTTCGCGCAGTCGTTGGAGTTTGTCCTCTCTCGCCATGCGCAAGTGGCGTTCAGTTCGTTCTTCTCGGCGTCCGACCCGCTTACCGAGGTGGTACACGAGCATGAAGGCCCCCACGGTTCCGCATGCGGAGATCAACGCCGCCAAGCTCACGTCGTTCATGACATCTCCCCTGGTCGGTGGGTGAGTACGGTCGTCACGGTCTGCCTGAGATGGCAATGGTAGGAGAACGCCCTGCCTTCCTGGCTTCCTCTTCCTTAGTAGCGGAGTTCGTTCCCACCGGATGGCGATAGGCAGGTACACCTGAGATATGCCAACAGATCGCCGACCAATCGTCGGCAATCTCGGAGAAGGACTCGGGGCGCTTCATCTCTCGGTGCATCACCCCCCCTTTCGTTGCGGCGCCAACGCGCCCCCATTCACCCCACCGGCGGTGGATAGGGCACTCTTCCCGGCTCGCATAGTCCGCGCCTACCGTCAGGCCTGTCCCCGAGCACGCCAACCTCAATCTTTCCCTGCCGCACGCCCTCGTACGGAGTGCCGGGTCGTTCCCATGGCACGATCGGGCCGCGAAGCAGCGGAAGGTTGGACCGGTCGCAGCAGCAGGTGTCGCAATGGATGATCCCCCAGACAACCCACGTCTCATCGCTTGCCTGCCAGCCTGGCCACGAAAGCCACCCCCAGATCGTTCGATAGTCCCGTCCTCGTCGAATGGCGCGTAACCATCCCTTCACGTGGTTGGCACATAGAGAGCGAGAAGCGGAGCCTGAACCAATGCCGGGTCCGATGCCTGTGGCGACGGGTGGGCGGCGGCATTTAATGATCCCTCCGGAGCAATGGATGGGGCAGGCCTCGTCGTCGATCTCGGCCATCAGTAACGGCCTCGGGCGAACTCGTCCGGGTTCGAGCATTCGCACGTCTTCGGTCCGGGCCGGTCATAGATGCGCTTGTTGTCGTACCACGGTTCAACGGGGGTCACTCGGACGATGCCTGGACCGTAGTGCGCTTTGCAGACTGTGTAACTGACCACGCCTTGACCCGGGATCTTGTCGAACACGAGCCCGTAGGTGGGTCCACCACAGCCTCGATACGCGGAGTGACATCCCCTTCGGCAATGGACGGGACACTCATACGCCCACATGTGCTCTGATCCCACTGCTACCCCTGAACGCCGTGAACTCGGACGCAGTTCCTCGGGGCGGCTGGGTCGCGCTTGACCGCCATCAGTGGGGCAGCAGCCCGCTCCCACACTTGCTCTGGTTTCTGGTCGGCTTCTTCGCTCTCGGCGACGCCTACGACCACCGTGAGAATCTCCGCGCCGTCTGGGCGCTTCTCATGCGGAATCTGTCGCTCGAACACCGCAAGACGTAGACGCTCTGCGATTGCGGCGGCCTCGGCGAGGCTAGTCTCAGGAAGCAGCACGATGAACTCCTCGCCGCCTTTGCGGAAGACACGATCTTCCGATCGACAGACCGACTGCATGATCCTGCCCACCTCGATGAGCGCCTTGTCGCCTGCTGCATCGCCGTGGTTCTTGTTGTAGTGGTGGAAGAGGTCAATGTCGACGAAGAGCACCGAGTACGGTCGGCCGTTGCGTCGGCTTGTGGTGAACAAGCGGAACGAATCCTCGTTGAGCGCCAGACGGTTGGCCAGCTCGGTGAGCGGGTCGGTTCGGGCCAGTTCGGCGAGGCGATCGCGCTCCTCGGCCAGATTCGCCGCAGTCAGGACAAGCGACCTGCGGTCACGGGCCCATTCCGGCAGATCACTCCCGACCACCACGGTGTTGGGCCCATGGGCCTTGCCGTGATACAGCGCGATGTCTGCCTCACGCATGGCTTCGATGCGTGACTTTGACTCCAGGGAAACGATTCCCACCCCTGCTGTGATGACCTTCTCTATCCCAGGCTGGACCTCCACCGGCTGGGACATCTCGTGAAGGGCTGCCCGCACCTGATTGTTCGCAACTTTCACATCGGGCGTGTTCAGCACGATGGCGAACTCATCACCACCGATCCGATAGACCGCTCCTTCACCGGCAAGGCTGCGACGCAGCCGGTCAGCGACATGGATCAGGACCATGTCGCCTGCGACGTGTCCGTAGGTCTCATTGACGGATTTCATGCCGTCAAGGTCTGCGAACGCCAGGCAGCCGACCCCGTTGACCGCGGCGAGATCGCGATCCAGGGCGCGGCGAGTTCGGCAGCCGGTCAGCGAGTCGGTTTCGAGCATCTCCACTGGAGGGGAGGTCACCGTGACCAGGATGCCGGTGCCTTCGGGGTCATCGATGCGGCTGGCCTCTACGAAGAACTCCTGAACCCATCCATCACGATGGCGGTGCAAAGTGCGCCATCCTGCGCTGTAGCCGATCGGGGCGGCCCGCACCGCATTGAGGAACGCGGTCGCTGCGACTGAGTCGCTGAACAGATCGGAGAAGGCACCTGTGCGGAGCCGGGCGTCTGCGAACAGCCGTCGAGCGGCCCGATTGCCCCAGCGAACGCGACCGTCATCGTGCAGGAGCAGCATCGCCGAGTGACCAGCCCTCAGTACCCAGACAAGCGTTCGCCAAGGAACGTCCATGTGAGAACCCCCGTTCTCCAGCAACTATCGACAGTCGCTAGCGCTCGCAGTACCGCCGAGCAGGTAACCCAAGTCGCCGTAAATCGGACGGCGTCCGATTTACGGGAGTTGACCTCGCTACCGCGAATCTGGGGCGGTGTATCGGGTCCTACGTCCTCTGGCTCAGCGGGGTCTACCGATGGTGTCAGTCACCGTGGCGATACTGGGGTCATGGTGCACGACAGCGGAACCACGTATCTGGTGGGGACAGACACGTTCAGCGGGGTGCTCGTGGTGGTGCCCCTGGACGTGGCCCAGACCGACGTGGGGCTGGCAGGTGCAGCGGAGTGAGCGATCACCGTCCGGATGGTCAGAGCAGGAGCTTCTTGAGCTCGTCGGGGCTGATCAGGTCGCCGCGATGGATCATCGAGTGGCAGTTGCTGCAGAGCGGTCGCATGTTGGTGACCGGGTCGACCTCGGTGGTGCCGTCCAGCTCGGACAGCGGGACCAGGTGGTGCACCTCGATGAATCCGGCTCCCGCTCCCCGTAGGCGGCTTCGAAGTCGAACCCACACACGGTGCAGGTTGTGCCGTGGTGCGCGATGCACGCCTCGCGCACCTTGGGATCTTGCTCATAGCGGTTGGTGATCACAAGGGCACGCCGCCCTCGGCGTACACCGCTCCGCCCTCCTCGGTGGGCAGGCTCACTCCCTCTGTCCATGAAGCTGCCTCGCTCTTGGACCACAGGTCCAAGACGCGCTCGGCACTGTCGTCGTCGACATGGACTCCTGACCCCAGGAGATGACTGAGAGCGCTGTGCCCGTCAAGTCACAACCCAGAGAACGTCGAAAGCCCATATTCTGTCTAGGTTTCTACAGTCTTCTCTGAATTTCCTTAGTCCAGATAGTCGCGCAGAACCTGAGAGCGGCTCGGGTGACGGAGCTTGCTCATCGTCTTGCTCTCTATCTGACGGATGCGCTCACGAGTCACGCCGTAGACCTTGCCGATCTCGTCGAGCGTCTTCGGCTGTCCGTCGGTGAGCCCGAACCGCATCGACACCACGCCTGCCTCACGGTCCGACAGCGTGTCGAGCACCGCGTGCAGCTGCTCCTGAAGCAGCGTGAAGGACACGGCGTCCGCGGGAACGACAGCCTCGGAGTCCTCGATGAGGTCACCGAACTCACTGTCACCGTCCTCGCCGAGAGGCGTATGCAGCGAGATCGGCTCGCGGCCGTACTTCTGCACCTCGACGACCTTCTCCGGCGTCATGTCGAGCTCCTTGGCGAGCTCCTCGGGCGTCGGCTCGCGGCCGAGGTCCTGCAGCATCTGGCGCTGGACACGGGCGAGCTTGTTGATGACCTCGACCATGTGCACCGGGATACGAATGGTGCGGGCCTGGTCGGCCATGGCGCGCGTGATCGCCTGACGGATCCACCAGGTCGCGTACGTCGAGAACTTGTAGCCCTTGGTGTAGTCGAACTTCTCGACGGCGCGGATCAGGCCGAGGTTGCCCTCCTGGATGAGGTCGAGGAAGAGCATGCCGCGTCCGGTGTAGCGCTTGGCCAGCGAGACGACCAGGCGAAGGTTCGCCTCGAGCAGGTGGTCCTTGGCGCGACGACCGTCCTCGGCGATCCACTCGAGCTCACGGTGCATCTTCGCCGACAGCTTCTTGGTGCCGTTCAGCTTCTCTTCCGCGAACAGTCCGGCCTCGATGCGCTTGGCAAGCTCGACCTCCTGCTCGGCGTTGAGCAGGGCGACCTTTCCGATCTGCTTGAGGTAGTCCTTGACCGGGTCGGCCGTGGCGCCGGCGACGGTCACCTGCTGGACGGGCTCGTCGGACTCGTCGCGGTGCGAGATGACGAAACCCTGCTCCTCCGGCTCCTTCGCCAGCTCCTCGGCGATCTCCTCGTCACTGACCGGCAGACCGTCATCGGCGACAGGGATCTCGACCAGTGCCTCGCCGGCTCCGGCACCCTTCGCCGGGGCGGCTGTCGTGGCAGCTGCCTTGCCGGCGGTCTTCTTGGAGGACGTCTTCTTCGCCGGCTCGTCCTTCTTCGCGGCGGACTGCTTGACTGGCGCCTTGGCGGGGGCCTTCTTCACGCGGCCTTGGCCGGAGCCTTCTTCACGGCTGCCTTGGCGGGCTTCTTCGCAGCCGTCTTCTTGGCGGTCGCCTTTGCGGTGGCGTTCTTGGTCGCCGGCTTGGCCGTCGCCTTCTTCACGGCCGCCTTGCCGGGCTTCTTGGCAGCCGTGGCGGCACTCTTGGCAGAGGGCTTCGCCGTGGTCTTGGACTTCGGGGCCGCCTTCTTGGCCGGGGCCTTCTTGGCGGTGGTCGAGCGAGCAGCGCTCATAGGAGCGGGTGCCTCCTTGCCGGTGCGGACAGCCGTCAAGCGGGGACGCAGGACGTGGGGTACAGGTTTCCGCTGCTGCCGGGGTTGCGATGCGGCCCCGAGGGCCGGACGTCGTGTGGTGCAGCAGATGACATTGTAGTCAACGCTGGTGGTCCGCCTGCTCTTCCCCCGCCGTGACGCCTGGACGTGCGGGTCAGTCGGCCTTCTTGACCGCGAGGACCGGACAGCTGGCGTCCAGCAGGATCCGCTGCGCGTTGCTCCCCATGATCAGCTTGCCGACCGGCGTCCGCCGCCTCAGGCCGATCACGATCATCTCGGCGCCCACCTCGTCGGCGATGCCCACCAGGTCGTCGGCCGGGTCGTTGCCTCGCACCAGGCCACGGACGTCGTGCTCCACACCGGCGTCGTGCAGGCGGGCATGGATGGCCTCGACCTGCTCGTCGGTGAGGGCCAGCTCGTGGTAGTCGGCGGTGCGGCCACCCCGCTGGGAGTTGACCACGAGCAGGCTGCTGCCGCGGAGCCTGGCCTCGTCGACCGCACGGTCGAGCGCCGCCTCGCCCTCCGGGCTCGGCACGTAGCCCACGACGATCGTCCCCATGCAAACCTCCTCGGCAGCGTCGCCGGGCCGGACGGTCCGACGATCGGTCGGCTGGCCGGACGCTACCCCAATCCGGCCCCCCTGGCGATGCTCCCGGCCCCGGCGCCACCTGGGAGCACGCTACGGCCCGACCACCAGCTCGGCCCGCGCCTGCGCCACGCGGATGCCCAGGGGATCAGCCACCTGCACCACGGGGTCGCCCTCGACCGGCCAGGGGCCCAAGCCGTCGACGGTGAACCAGGCCTCCCAGGCTGCCTCGGCGGTGACGGAGTACTCGCCCGCTCGGTCGTAGGCATGTGCCACGTCGACGTTCGGCCACGGGCCTCCCGGCTCGTCGCTCACGAAGCGTCGTGCCGTCGCCGAAGTCCCACGTCCACGTGGCACGACCGTCCATCACGATGGTGAACCCCACCAGCGAGAAGGTGCGCTCGCCCAGACCGCGGGGCTGGTTGGTGGCGAAGACGGCCGGAAGCCCGATGACCGTGCCGCCCTGCGGCTGGAACGTCGGGTGGAGTGCAGGGACCCGCTCCACCACCACGTCCGAGAGCCGGTCAGCCAGGTCGTCGACCGTCGTCGGGGCGCCACCGACCAGGCAGACCAGCCCGACCTCGCGCCAGTCGGCGTCCCCCGGCCGCAGGAGCAGCACGATGCGACGGAACTCCCCCGGCGGGCAGGACGTGGCAGCGGGCCCGCAGGCGACCCCGCCCCCCTGCCCCGGGCCACGGCACATGGGCACCAGGGCCCAGCGGCACCCCTCGCAGGTGGCGGCATCTGCCCGGTCCTGCGCGCTCCCGGTGAAGGAGTCGGCGGGAAGAAGCAGCCCCCCGCTGCCCACGTACGCAGCCTCGTCGGGATCGGGGACCACCTCACAGTCCGCCCCCTCGCACGGCTCGGCCGCTGACGCTCCGCCGGTGAGGGCCAGGACGCCGGCGGCGAGTGTCAGGATGGCGACTCCCCCGACAGCGGTGACGATGGCCGAACGCATGAGCACCTCCCCTGGATGCGCGGGTCTGGCCGGGAGGTTAGGGGCTGCTGGGGGCCGGGGGCCGATGATCCACAGGGTGCGACCCCGGACGGACCAGCGACGTCACCCTTCGTGCCGGGCCGAGCACGGAGGTGCTACCGGCCCAGGCCCCCGCGCGAGCCATTGAGGCCACCGAACACCTCGATCAGCTCGCCCACCCGGTGCTCGGCCTCGTGGGGGTGGCGAAAGCTCATGTCGGAGTGCACCACGTAGTGGTTGCGTCGACCGCGCCGCTCGCGCGTGATGTAGCCGGCGTCCTCGAGGTCGGCCACGATCATCTGCACCGACCGCTCGGTGATGCCGACGGACGCCGCGACGTCGCGGAGCCGCACGTCCGGGTCGCTCGCCAGGATGAGGAGGACCCGACCGTGGTTGGTGAGAAGCGTCCACTGCTCGGCCACGGGCGAACGCTACCGCCAGCGGGCATCACCCGTCTGCCCTCCCGCGTCGAGCCTTTCCCCGTCCGCCCGGTGGTCGTCTCCGTTCGATCCGCCGGGCGATGGGTCGGCACTCCTTGGCGAGGTCGGGGATGAACCGGAGCGGGTTGACGCCGGACGCGACCAGCTGGTCGAGCAGATGGGCCATGGAGTAGTCCGGATCGGCCGCGAGGGCGACCTCGATCCCCACGTTCGTGCGAGCGCCCTGTCCGGCGGCATAGCACCAGAAGGCGTACAGCGTGGCGACCGGTGCGCGCCACAACGGGGGTGCGACGTTGACCAGCTCGCGCCAGGCACCGGTCACCTCGGGCTTGGGGCGGTCGACGAGGTAGCCGAGCGTCGCGTCCCGCACGTGCAGGTCGAGCAGCGCCCAGAGCACCGCTGCGGCCTCCTCCGCGGGAATCGGCCCCTGGCGTCGCTCGCTCTCCCGGACGAACCGACGCACCGTCGCCCAGTCGCGGGCGCGAAGGTCCTCGGGGCTCAGGTCGACCGGCGTGTCCTCGTCCGCCCGGTCGAGCGCACCGGACACCTCGGCGACCCGGACGGGAAGCGGTGCGAGCTCGGCCTCGAGATCGGAGCGCCGAGGCAGGGACACCAGACCCTCGGCCACCGCACCGACGGCCACCGCACCGGTCGGGTCGACAGGGGTGCCCTCGGGCGGACAGCAGTGCGGGTTGGAGCAGTCGTAGGACCACCAGCGGTCCGCCCCCACCGCGAGGCGATCGGTGACGGTCAGCTCACGTTCGGCCGCCAGCTCGGCGAGCCGGTCCGCGTGCTCCCGGTGGGCGAGCGGCGGGCCGTCCAGGAGGGCGCTGTACACGGCGACGAGGACGGAGGTCGCCCCCTCCCGGGCCGCGGCGACCATCCAGGGGACGGCCATCTCCGGGGGTGCCTCGAGGTCGTACCGGGCAGAGACCGCGATGCGGCGGCCCCGCAGGGCGATCAGGACCACGCTCTCCTCGGGACGGAACCCGAGCAGGTACGGGACCACCTGCAGGACCTCGCCAGGGCCGCTGGCGCGGAGCGTGGGGACCGGTGCAGCAGGGATCGCTGCTGAGGGCGGGGGCTGGGGCCGGGTCGCCGGCCGGCGTCGGAAGGCTCATGGGGCGAGACCGTGCCGCAGCCGGACCTCGTCCTGGGGCGTCCGGCCTCCCATCTGTGGACGAACCGGCACCGAGCCGGCTGTGGACATCATCGACTCGTAAGGATGTCGGAGTGGCCGGGCGGGCACTGGCGGCTCATGCTGGACACGTGAGTGAGAGCCCCGACCCAGCGCCGGCGACCCGACCGGTCGGACGCCGCATCGTGCTGTCCGTCGCGGCCCTCGGAGCCCTCGGCGTCGTGCTCGGCCGACCGCTGCAGCAAGGCATCGACGCCGTGCTCGCCCCCGTGCGCCGGGCGGACCCCACGGGTCTCACCGACCTGGTACCGGGCGAAGGTGGGTGGCGCTACTACTCGGTGACCGCGGAGCAGCCCGTCCTGACCACGGCCGACTACACGCTGCGCCTCGACGGCCTGGTCGACCGGCCCATGACGTTCTCCTGGGACGACCTGCGCGCCCTGCCGCGCACCCAGTGGACGCGCGACTTCCAGTGCGTCACGGGATGGAGGGTGGACGACGTGATGTGGGAGGGCGTGCAGCTGCGCGACCTGCTTGCCGAAGCCGGAATCGATGACAGCGCCCGAGCGGTCACATTCCACTCGCACGACGGCGTCTACACCGAGTCCCTGACGCTGGAGCAGGCGCTCGACGACGAGGTGCTCGTCGCGACCCACCTCGACGGGGACGTGGTCACGCAGGCGCACGGGGGCCCGGTCCGACTGGTCGTTGTTCCGATGTACGGGTACAAGTCACTCAAGTGGTTGAGCCGCATCGAGCTCGTGGACGCGGTGGACCCGGGCTACTGGGAGGAGCGCGGATATGACGTCGATGCCTACGTCGGGGCGTCCAACGGCCGCAGCGACGACCCGATCGCCTGAGCGCCGCTTCTCCCGGGCCGAGGTGGTGGTCCACGCCTCGTTCGCCGCGTTGGTGGGGGTCGGCATCGCGACGGCAGTGGTGATGTGGGTGGACCCGCTCTCTGTGGCGGTCGGGCGCCGAGACCTGCTGCGCACCGTGCACCTGGCTGCAGGGCTGCTGGCCCCCGTCCCTCTCGCACTCGGGCTGCTCTCGACCCGTTTCCGCGCCGACGTCGTGCGGCTCGAGGCGTGGACCGACCAAGACGTCGAGTGGCTGCGGGCCCGCGACCGCAGGAGCGGACGCATCCCCGTCCATCGCTTCAACGCCGGACAGAAGCTGAACGCGGCGCTGACGATGGGGGCACTCGTCGTCCTCATCGGCACGGGAACGATCATGGTCGGCTGGCTGTGGTCGGCGCCGACCCAGACCCGCACGGACGCCACCTGGGTGCACGACTGGACCGCGTTCGCCCTCACCCTGGCGGTGGCGGGTCATGTCTACTTCGCGCTTCGCTACCGACGGGGTGACGCCACCCGGCTCTGACGAGGTGGCCGCACGGGCTCGCTAGTCGTCTCCTCCGAGGTGCTGCACGACCTCCCAGCCCCGCAGCGCGACATCGAGACGGAGTCGAGCCTCCGGGTCGTCGAGATTGCGGCCGAGCAGGGCGCCGATGCGGTCCAGCCGGTAGTACACGGTCCGGCGCTCGACGCCGAGCCGCTTGGCCGTCGCCGTCTTGGACGCGTTCTCGGCCAGGTAGGCCGAGAGCGTGGCCAGCAGGTTCGCGCCGTGGGTGCGGTCGTGCTGCACCAGGCTGCCCAGCTCGCTCTCCACGAACCGGGCCAGTTCGGGGCCGTCGGCGAGCCGCGACAGCAGATGGGAGAGCCCGAGGTCGTCGAAGTGGACCACGGTGCCGGATCCGCCGTCCGGCAGCCGGCGCGCCGCATGCTCCACCGCATCGACGGCATGCTGGTACGCGCGCAACAGGTCATCACCGTGGACCAGCTCGCTGATGCCGATCCGCGCCGCAGGCGCCGTCACGACGGCGTCGAGCTCGGACCGGCTCAGGTCGCCACGGACGGCCGCCACGCCCACCACACGGTCCCCCTCCGATCCGACCAGTGCGGTGCAGCCACAGGCGACGAGGTCCCGTTCGAGCTGTTCGCGGAGTCGCCGTTGGCTGCGCGCGCGTCTGCTGTCCTGCCGGCCGCCAGTTGCGACTGGTTCGGCCACCAGCACGCGGAGCGGGCGACGTCCCAGGTCGACCCCGAGCGCTCGTGCTCGACGTCGGAACTCTCGACCGCTCGTGATGCGCTCCATCACCACGTCGTTGACGAGCGCTGCGCGGGCGGCCTCCTCCACGAGGTGTGCCTCACGCTCAAGCAACAGGGCGAGGGCCACGGCGGTCGCAGCACGGTCCACGGCGATCTCGTCAGCCGTCTCGATGGGACGATCGAACGTCACCATCAGCCGGCCCCAGCCCTCGCCCCGGAGCCGCACCTCGCGCTCGAGCCTCACCTCGTGGTCGCTCGGTTCCGGGCGACCTGCCCGCGCGGTGGAGTTGCCCGTCGCGTCCGTCAGGACCACGGAGCAGTCGACGAGCTCAGCGAGCAGGTCGAGGATCGCCGTGACATCACCGCTGCCGACGACCAGCTCGGTGAAGGTCTTGGAGATCAGGTTGACGCGTTCGAGCGCCTTCACGTAGCTGGCTATCTCCTCCTCCTGCTGCTTCTGCGGTGTGATGTCGACGAGAAGACCGGGCGACACCGGTCGACCGTCGACCTCCGCGCTGCCAGGCGCTCCTCGATCCAGAGCGTCTCCCCGGTGTCCGGCCGGATGAAACGCCACTCCTGCGACCCGCCACCGGCCGCCATCAGCCGTGCCGTCTCCCGGAGGGCACGCTCACGGTCGTCCGGGTGCAGGTGGTCGACGATCTGGTCCCGGCTCCAGGTTGGCGATGTCGTCCGGGGCCATGCCGAGCAGGGACTTGGCCTGCGGGCCGACGTACAGCGTCAGACCCTCGTCCGGCACGTCGATGTACGGCACCGCGGGCATCTGACTCGATGAGCGTGAGAGCAGCTTCCACGCCTGGGCGGGGTCGAGGCCTCGGAGCAGCAGCGGTGGTTCCGGGTACGCGGAGCGATCGAGATCGTCCACGGTGGCCTCCGAGTACTCGGTGTCGGCGACACCCTTGCACTAGCGCTACGCGATGTGCACCTGTGTGACACAGAACGTGGTCACACTGTGACCCGCGCGCAGCGCCTGCGACCAGACCTCCGACCCCGGTTGCGGGGTGGGAATCGGGGTTGGGCAAGATTCGGAGTATGCGGCTGGATCACCTGTCTTACGCGGCGCCGACCGATCACCTCGCGGACGTCGTCCAGCGAATCGGCTCCCGCCTGGGTGCTGGCTTCACCGACGGAGGGATGCACCCCCGGTTCGGCACCCGCAACTTCGTGCTCCCGCTGGCTGGTGGCTCGTACCTCGAGGTCGTGGCGGCACTCGACCACCCCGCGGCGGACAACGCACCCTTCGGACGCGCGGTCAAGCAGCGCGCCGTTGACGGCGGCGGCTGGCTGGGCTGGGTCGTCGAGGTTCCGGAGATGGCCACCGTCGAGAGCCGCCTCGGACGCGGCTCGGTCGAGGGCCACCGCCGGCGCCCCGACGGCTTCGACCTGCGCTGGCATCAGATCGGGCTGAACGAGCTGCTCGAGGATCCCTCACTGCCGTACTTCATCCAGTGGGACAGCGAGCCGGAGGAGCGCCCCGGTCACGGCAACGGCACCGAGATCCGGATCGTCAAGCTCGAGATCGCCGGCGACCGTGACACGGTGTGCGGCTGGCTCGGCGGGGGCGACGACGACCCGCTCGACGACGTCGAGGTCGAGTGGCTCACCCCCACCAGCGACGAGGTGGGCCTGGTCGCAGCGCACTTCGCGACCCCTCACGGCACCGTCCGGGTCGACTGAGCGCAGACGGCTCTCAGGACAGACGCGCAGTACCGAAGGCCACGCTGAAAGCCCGGCACCAGATCACGACCTTGGTTCCTGACAGATCCCCCCGTGCCGCGGCGTCCGGCACTTCGTACTGCTGGTTTCCCTGGTTGCCCTTCATCGCCCCGAGATCGGTTCCTCCCTCGACCCCGGAAGCACCAGCGGCCACCAGGTAGACCCGTAGGTCGGGGCCGGGATCGGTCTCGAACTCGGTCAGCGTGAGCACTGACCCCTTCGGCGTCTGGATGACCGACGCGGTACCCGCCGTGGGGTGCGCCTGCGCCTCGAAGTCCCCGCGGGCCAGCAGCACGTTCTCCTGCTCCGCCTCGTCCTGCTGCTGTCCGGCGCTTCCCTTCGAGGTTGTCGGCGCCGGCTCCGCGACCACGACATCCTCGTCGACGACCTGGTCGACGGTGCTGGTGTAGGCGAGAAAACCACCCAGACCGACCGCGACCAGCAGGTAGCCCGCCATCACCGGCGCGGCCAACCACCGGTGGCGCCACGCGACCACCGCTGCGACGAGACCGGAGGCGCCGAACCATAGTCCGGTGAGAACCCTCGCCACCTGCTCGTCGTCGGTGAGCAGGCCGCCGGTCACCCATACCCCGAGCGCCACCACGAGCGCGACCACGGGCAGTGCCCACCACCGACCTGCTGGGCGCCTTGTCGGTGCGGTCTCGCGCGAGTCAAGGGTGTCGGTGCCGTCCATCGCCGCTCCAGAGCTCGGGGACTCCAGTAGACCTGAGCCGGCGGGTCGGAGCCACCGAAGAGCGTCGTCGGACGTCCTTACGATTCGCTGACGTCCGGGCGTCGTGGTGCCGGGAAGCGGCTAGCGTGGCGGCATGTGCCGCAGCATCAAGACGCTCCGCCCTCCCTTCGCCGACACCGTCACCGACGAGGACGTCCGCGCCGCCGCCCTGCAGTACGTGCGCAAGATCTCCGGCTTCCGGGCGCCGGCTGCGCACAACCGGGAGGCGTTCGACCAGGCGGTCGACGCCGTGGCCGCCGCAACGTCCACGCTGCTGGCCGACTTGACCGTCAGGGGACGTTGACGAGGTCAGGGTTGGGCAGCAGCAGCTGACGCAGGGCAGATCCGGTGGCGAGGTCGTCAAGTGCCGCTGAGGCCTCGTCCAACGGACGACGGGCCGAGATCATCGCCTCGAGATCGAGCTCGCCGGCCATGTAACTCTCCACCAGGTCGGGGATGTCCCGGTGGGGGACGCACGAGCCGTAGTTGGAGCCGAGGATGCGTTGGTCGGCCTCGGCGAGTGCGAGCGGTTGGAAGCGTGCTTCCGCGCCGGCCGGGGGAAGGCCGACCACCACCGCGGCGCCACCGAGTCCCAGAGCACCGATCGCCTGCTCGGTGGTCGTGATGGCACCGATCGCGTCGAAGACGAAGTCGAGTCCCTCCGGCACCAGTGACCGCAGCTGCGCGACGACTTGCCCGCTGCGACCGTCGACGGTGTCGGTGGCTCCCAGCCTGCGCGCGAGCTCGAGCTTCTCGGGCACCAGGTCGACCGCAACGATCCGACTGGCGCCTGCGAGCCGCGCACCCTGGACGCAGGAGAGTCCGACCCCGCCGCAGCCGATGACGGCGACGGTCGCGTCCTGCCAGACCTGCGCCGTGTTGCGGACCGCCCCGACGCCGGTCGCGACCGCGCAGCCGACGATGGCGATCACGTCCAGCGGGGCATCGGCCCGCACCTTGATCGCACCGGACGCCGGGACCACCGCGCGCTCGGCGTACGAGGAGACGCCGAGGTAGTGGAAGCAGGGTTCGCCGTCGACCGAGAGGCGCGGCGTTCCGTCGAACAGGGTGCCGCCGGCGGCGATCACCTGCATGGAGGGCAGGCACTGCGCGGGACGCCCCGCGCGGCAGTAGCGGCATTCCCCGCACGACGGCACCCACGACAGCACCACGTGGTCGCCGACCGCGAGGTCCTGGACACCGTCACCGAGGGCGGTGATGACGCCCGACCCCTCATGGCCGAGCACGACCGGAGTGCGGTGCTCCCACTCCCCCTTCACCATGTGCAGGTCGCTGTGACACACGCCGGCCGCAGCGATCGCGACCTCGACCTCGTGCGGGCCGGGTGGTGCCAGGGTGACCTCACGGACCTCGATGGGCTGGTCGGCTCCGCGGAACACGGCCGCGTGCATCGTCGTCATGCGTCCGTCCTACCGGTCGCGAGGGCTTCGATCAACCGGCAGGGCCGATGGTCCGGTGCAGGCGAAGGAAGGTGGTGCGCCACCCAAGACGCGGCCAGCTGCGGGAGGCGAGCAGGTTCGTGACCCGCCAGTCGTTGACGACGCTCGCGAACCCCTGGTCGTGAGACCAGCCGATGACCGCCTCCCCCAAGGCGCGACCGTAGCCATGGCCGCGGGCTTCCGGTCGCACGGCGGCATGGCCCAGGAAGCCACCGTCCGGGGCGCCCACGATGCCGCTGTGCATGCTCGAGACCGTCGCCGCGCATGCGGTGGCCAACGCCACGAGGGCGCCGTCCCGCTCGATGACGAAGTGGCGGTACTTCGGGTCATCGATGTCCTCCTCCCAGTCGGCCCGCAGCTCCTCGGCAGTCCACGAGGGTCCGGCCGAGAACACCGGGCTGCGCGCCTGGTGGTCGGGGAGGACGAACTCGAGCTCGACGATCTGGTCGATGTCGTCGCGGGTCGGCCGGCGCAGGACCCCGTTGGTGACGACCGGGGTCATCGGCGCGCTCTCCCGGATCGCGTGCGCATGCATCTGCCCGAAACCCAGTCGGTACCAGGCCTCGAGCGCGCCGGCGTCGTGCACGGGCGCCAGGGCGTAGTGGGAAGTACGGCCCTCGTCGTACCACCGTTGGGCGGCACAGGCATACGCGTCCCGCAGCGCCTCGGCATCCTGCGTCGCGTGACCGGCAGCCGTGACCCACATGTGGTCGCCCCACGACGGCTCCCGCGGCGCACCGAGCACGAACGCGACCGGTCCTTCGCGCTCCAGCACGATCGCGCCGGAGGCGTCCGGCGTCTTCAGCAGCACCTCGAGGTCGGTGGCGCAGACCTCCGGGCTCTCGTATGCCGGGTCGAGCAGCGGCTCGGACCTGCGGTGGTCGGCGTGACGTCGGGCCAGCAGCTGCGCCGCTGGCTCGATGTGCTCGGGTGTGAAGGCGACGGTGGGCACCCGCTGACGGTAGCGACATACACTCAGCCATCCCACCGGATTTTGGAGGCTGTCGTGGACGAGTCACTCTGGAGCCGGGTGGACGCCTACCTGGGCGAGCACGTCGGGGTGTCCGATCCGATGCTGGACGCCACGCTCACTGCCAGCGTCCAGGCCGGTCTCCCCGAGATCGCCGTGTCACCACCGCAGGGCAAGCTGCTGATGCTCCTCGCGCAGACGGTCGGCGCGCGACGCATTCTCGAGATCGGCACGCTCGGCGGCTACAGCACCATCTGGCTGGCCCGCGCGCTCCCCGACGACGGCGAGCTGGTGACCTGCGAGTACTCGAACGAGCACGCGCTCGTCGCGCGCCAGAACCTCGACGACGCCGGTGTCGGACAGCTGGTCGACATCAGGATCGGGCCGGCGCTCGACACCCTGCCCACGCTCTCGGGCCCCTTCGACTTCGCCTTCATCGACGCTGACAAGGAGCACAATCCCGACTACTTCCGCGCCGCTCTGGACCTGAGTCGGCCCGGTTCCCTGATCGTGGTCGACAACACCGTCCGGGGCGGGGCGGTGGTCGACCCCGAGCGTACGGATCCGACGACCGAAGGGACCCGCGCGCTGTACGCGGCCGTCCGGGACGAGCCTCGTGTCCAGGCGACGGCGATCCAGACCGTCGGCAGCAAGGGCTACGACGGATTCGTGCTTGCGCGCGTGGTCGGCTGAACCGGTCGTCAGAGCTTGACGGCCTGCAGCGTGTAGCTGCACGCGAGGCGTTCCGGTCGCTCTCTGAGGCGCCACTCCCCGAGATCGTCCACGACCATCTGGCCCGGTAGCGCCTCCCAAGGCACCGAGTCGTGCTCAGTCAAGGCGGTGACCTGCATGCCGACGGCCAGCAATGCCGTCACGGTCTCGCCGAGTCCGTGGTTCCAGTTGTGGGTGAGGTTGTGGCGGAACTCGACTTCGGTGGCGACATAGGTGCCCTCCTCGTCGGCCACGAGGGGTTCCTCCATCTCGAAGTACGCGTAGTCGACCACCACCCGATCGGTCTGCGCCTCGTCGAGCGCCCACAGCATCGGATGGCCCTCACGGATGAAGAGCCGCCCTCCTGGACGCAGCAGGTCGGACACGACCTGCGCCCACTCGGCGATGCTGGGCAGCCAGCAGATGGCGCCGATCCCGGTGAAGACGAAGTCGAACGCGCCGTACCCGAGCAGACTGGCTGCGGAGTACACGTTCCCCTCGACGTACGTGACCTCGGGACCAGCAGCGGCGCTGAGCTTGCGGGCCTCGGCCAACGACTCGGCCGAGAAGTCCAGTCCGGTCATGTGGGCGCCCAGGCGGGCCAGGGACAGCGTGTCGGTGCCGATGTGGCACTGCAGGTGGACGCCTCGCAGCCCGTCCACCGAACCCAACCGGGGCAGGTCGAAGCGTACGACGCCGGACAAGTAACTGGGGTCGTCGATGAACTGCTGCACGCCGTAGTCGGGAGATGCCGCGTGAGCTGCGGCACGCTCGTCCCAGCTGGCTCGGTTGAGTCGCACGTACTCGGGAAGATTGTCACCGGAGAAGTCGGGAGTCGTCGTCATGTCCGAACTGTGCCACGCCCCGCGCGTTCGGTGCTCGCGGATTACCCGACCCCAGCGCTCAGCGGAGGCGGTGGACGATGTCATCGCTCAGTTCGTCCGGCGTCCGCTCACCGGTGTGGACGACGACATCGGCCAGCCGTCGGTTGGCCGGGTGTCGCACGAAGTACTCGTTCAGCTGCAGCAGGGTCCGGGAGATCGGTTCACCCTTCGCGGCCACGATCTGCGTCAAGCGGTCCACCAGCAGCTCGATGGACGCCTCGGCGTCGGGGTAGGGCATCAGCAGGACCACCGTCACAGGCAGCAGAGCCGACTCGACTCGGGCCAACATCTGCTCGTCATCGAAGACCGAGTTGCTCGCCCCGAAGTCGACGACACCGCGGCTGGTCTCCTCCATGAGGCGCTCGACGGCGTGCACCTCGAACGGTCGTCCGTACGCCAGCTTGTCGGGGATCGTCCTGCCCGCGGTAAACCGCCGTTCCGCCTCGACGGCGTCGTAGTCGAGCTCGTCGTAGAAGTCCCAGCGGACGTCGTCCATCGAGACCTGGGGGTGACCCAGCCGGGCGGCGAGTGCCGCGCCGACGGTCGTCTTGCCGACGGCCAGCGGACCGATCAGCACGACGTCGGGAGCCACCCGCCCAGCATTCCGGAGGATCGGAGGATTCCACGCGCTTTCGCGCCTCCAGCAGGCCTATTTCGGTGCAGAATCCTCCGATCCTTGACGAGGGGCAGGAGAGGGGACCGATGATCGACTCGTGCCAGACGACATTCCGGTCCGTGGGTCGGTGGTGATTCCCGCCCACGAGCTGCGCTGGAAGTTCTCGAGATCGTCCGGCCCTGGCGGCCAGTCGGTGAATACAACTGATTCGCGCGTCGAGCTGATCTTCGACGTCGCCCGTTCTCCCTCTCTTCCCGAAGTCTGGCGTCGGCGCGCGGTGGAGCGTCTCGGGGACCGACTGGTGGACGGCGTGCTGCGGATCACGGCCTCCACGGAACGGTCGCAGTACCTCAACCGTCGGGCCGCGGAGCAGCGGCTGGCCGACACCTTGCGTGCGGCGACGGCGCCTCCTGCGCGGCCGCGCCGTCCGACCAAGCCGTCGAGGAACGCGGTGGAGCGCCGCCTCTCCGCCAAGAAGCGACGTTCGGAGGTCAAGCGTCTGCGACGAGGGCACGAGGACTAGCCACTCCCCCGCCGGGCGGTCCCGGCACTACAGTCCGAGCTACGAACGCGGCCCCTGGAGGCGCCATGCCGACCGATGCCGAGCTGGTCGAGCTCGAGGAACGTCGCGCCGACCTGCGAAGGCGCTACCAGAGAGTGGTCGCCGACCGACCACAGACACCCGGTCGGGGGATCCACCACGCAGCACTGATCTGCTCGGACGTCGAGCGCACGATCCGGTTCTACCAGGAGCTCCTGGGCTTCCCGCTGGTCGAGCTCGTCGAGAACCGCGACTACCCGGGGTCCTCACACTTCTTCTTCGACGTCGGCAACCAGACGCTCCTGGGCTTCTTCGACTTCCCGGGACTGGGGCTCGAACAAGGCGTCGAGTCGATCGGCGCGGTGCAGCACATCGCGATCTCGGTTCCGCGCGACAGGTGGGAGCGGCTGCGTGCGCGCCTCGACGAGGCCGGCATCGAGTACGTCGGTCCGGACCGAGGCATTCCGGAGTCCCTGTACTTCAGGGATCCGGACGGCATCGGTCTGGAGCTGCTCAGCGATCCGCTGATGTACTTCGCGGGCCGACAGCTGGACGAGTAGCGATGACCACCCCTCGGCTGGGACTCGGGCTGCCCGTCTCCGGCGCGTGGGCGACCCCGGAGAACATGCGCCACGTGGCCGAGCGTGCCGAGGAGCTCGGATACACGTCGCTGTGGTCCTTCCAGAGGTTGCTCCACCCGGTCGACGAGGATTGGGGCTCGGTCTACCACGGCGTGGTGGACCCGGTCACCGCACTTGCCTACGTGGCAGGCTTCACCTCACGGATCCGTCTGGGACTCGCCGTCGTCAACCTTCCCTTCTACTCACCGTTGGTGCTGTCGAAGGCGCTCACGACCGTGGACATCGTGTCCGCCGGTCGCCTCGACGTCGGCCTGGGGCTGGGCTGGGCCCCTCAGGAATTCGAGGCGGTCGGCGTGCCGATGGAGGGACGTGGGGCGCGGGCGGAGGAGTTCGTCGCCTGCCTCAAGGCGATCTGGACGCAGCCCGAGGTGGAGTTCAGCGGCGCCTACTATCGAGCTGCCCCGCAGCCGAGTCGACCCCAAGCCGGTTCAGCGACCCCACCCGCCCCTGCTCATGGGTGGCACCGTCGAGACGGCGCTGCGTCGGATCGGTCGGATCGCCGATGGATGGATCAGCAGCAGCCGCACCGACCTCACCGCGATCGGCCGGTCGATCGACGTCGTGCGGGATGCCGCAGCTGAAGCGAGGACGCGATCCCGACGCACTTCGATTCGTCACCCGCGGCGTGGTGCGGTTGGATACCCGGGTCGTCTCCGGATCGAGCGCCGCTCCAGGGGACGAGCGACGAGATCCGCCGCGACCTGGTCGTCCTGGCGTCGGCTGGTGTCACGGAGGTGTTCCTCGACCTGAACTGGGACCCGGAGACGGTGTCGGACGACATCGACGCCGCAGCGGCCCTCGACCACGCCGAGCGCGTCCTCACCGCACTCGCGCCGCGAGCGTGACTGACCTCAACGGACGCGCGGAGGCGGCTGCGGCCCTCCACGTACTGGGTGCCGCGTCCGATTCCCGCCAGCCCCCTGGTTCCAGGAACGGCACGCTGATGCCATGGCGACCACGACCATGACGACCACGGGCTACCTCCTGACCGGGGCGGCGGACATCGACGTGACCGGCTCCGACCCGGTCCTCGTGACCGAGCGCTGCTCGACTCCCTGTCGCCGTTGTCTGCGCGACGCCGAACCTGGCGAACGGGTCCATCTGGTCAGCTACGACCCCTTCGTCACGGACAGCCCGTACCGCGGTGCCAGCCCGGTCTACGTTCACGCCGAACCGTGCCCGGTCTACGCGGGCCACGCCATCCCCGAGCAGCAACGGCGACGAGTGCTGTCGGTCCGTGGCTACGACGGTGACGCGATGATGCGCCGGGCCGAGATCGTCGACGGGGTCGCGCTCGCCGACGCCCTCCACCGGCAGTTTGCCGATCCCCTGACCGCATTCGTTCACGTCCACAACGCCGGGCCGGGCTGCTTCGCCGTACGGGTCATCCGGAGTGCTCAACCAGGCGGTTGACCAAGGAGCAAGAAGCCTCTACCTTGTGCTCAACCGACTGGTTGAACAGGAGGTACTGGTGGCCGACTCGCTGTCCCGCGTCTTCTCCGCCCTCGCCGATCCCACGCGCCGCGACCTGGTGGCGCGGTTGTCGGTTGCCGACGCGACGGTGACCGCGCTGGCGGCGCCGTACGACGTCTCTCTGCAAGCGGTCTCCAAGCACCTGAAGGTGCTCGAGGATGCCGGACTGGTGACGCGCAGTCGGGACGCCCAGCGGCGTCCGGTCCACCTCGAGGCGGAGGTGTTCGACCTCATGACCAAGTGGATCGAGCGTTATCGACAGCAGGCGGAGGAGCGGTACCGACGGCTCGACACGCTGCTGCAGGAGATGCCCGACTCCCCCACGACCCCGACAACAGGAGACAGCTGATGAATCAGACCGAGATCATCCTCGACGAGAAGGTGCCGCTGGTGCGCATCGTCCGCGAGTTCGACGCCCCGCCCGAGAAGGTCTTCCGCGCTCACACCGACCCCGACCTGCTCAGCAGGTGGCTCGGCCCGCGTGACCTGACCATGACCGTCGACCACTACGAGTGCCGCACCGGTGGTGCGTACCGCTACCTGCACTCGCGGGGCGACGAGGAGTACGCGTTCTACGGCAGCTTCCACGAGGTGCGCGAGCCCGACACCATCGTGCAGACGTTCACCTACGAAGGATTCCCCGACAGCGTCTCGCTGGAACGGCTCACCCTCGAGGAGCTCGACGGCGGACGCTGCCGACTCGTGGCCACGTCGTTGGTCGACTCGTTCGAGGCGCGGGACGCCTTCGTCGCCAGCGGCATGGAGCAGGGGATCCGCGAAGGGTACGAGAAGCTCGACGAGGTGCTCGGCGCCTGAGCGCGACGACCACCACGCGACGCTGCGGCGGCGCTCCCGCGCCACCGTCAGAGGCCGTCGCCTCGACGTTCAGGTGGACGGAGGTTGACGCTTCGCGGCCCGCGTCTGGTTGATGAGGTCGTACCCGCACACCGAGCAGTAGGTCTGTTGGCCGCCTGCTCCGCAGTCTGGGCACGTCTCGCTGTCATGTGCGCGGCCCAAGAGGCGCTTGATTCGATCGAGCATCTGAACCTCCCCGCGGAAGGGATCGTCGACCCCACCACGCTAGAGCGACCAGCAGAACAGGGCCAGAGCCCAGAGACCTACAGGGGCAGGAAAGCGATCCTTGCGCGATACTCGCCGGCGAACCGAGTGCCGTCGCTGCCGACCCAGAGTCCGGCGTGGGTGACCAGGAAGTCCTTGCCTCCGACACCACGCGTCTTGCCGGGGTTCCACGCCAGAGCCTTCCCGCCGCGCGGCTGGATCGCTCCGATGCCCGGGCGCGACACCGCTCCGGGCCCCGGTTCGCCGCGGCCGAGCGGGTTGTCGAGCCAGCGCTGATGGCCCTGCACGTACACGGCTCGTCCCGTCACGGCCACCGAGTGCAGCGTGTCCCCTCCGGTGTAGTTGATCCACGTCGGTCGGTAGGGCTTGGCAATGCGGGTCTCGAACCGCGCGGCGGCGTCACAGATGTCCCGCCCCAGTCCTCGCGTCCGGGGAACGTAACCCGCTGCCACCACGACGAAGTACTTGCCATCGGGCGAGAAGTCGACGTCGCGGAGGAAGGCCGGCGTCCTCGGTCCTCGGCACTTGTTGTTCAGGCCGCGGTAGAACCAGCTGTCGACGCGCGCCTTGCGTCCGCTGAGGTCGAGCATGAACGCCTGTCGACGCGGCACGCCCCCGACGGAGGTGAAGTTGCCGATGGCAAGCAGACGGGTCCCCGCAGGACTCACGTCGAACCGGTAGACGTTGGTGAGCCCCGCGTTGTCCGCAACGCTCCCGGTGATGGCCAGCCGGATGAATCCGGTGTCGGCACCGGTTCGGGGATCGAGCGCGCGCAGCTTTCCCGGAAAGGTGCCGCCGACCACCAACCGACGGCCGACCATGCGCACCTGGGTCACGTCCCCTTCCGAGAACCGCGGACGGAACTGGGTGATCACCCTGCCCGTGGTGGCGTCGAGCTTGACCAGGCCCGGACGCGGCACGCCGTCCACCGACGTGAACTCCCCGCCGACGAAGAGGGCTCCGTCGTGCTCCTCGACCGCCCAGACCTTGCCGTTCACGTTCGGCGCAAACGGCCGCATCTGACCGGTGGTGGCACTGAACGCCATCAGGTTGTCGCGCCGGTAGGTGGTGCTGCCGTCGGCGTCGGTGACGGTGTGGAAGAAGCCGCCGGCGTAGATGGTGTCGTCACCCTGCGCCAGGGCGAGCACGGTGGTCGTCGCGTACGAGCTGCCGGACTCGACGTTGGGGGTGAAGTCCGCCGGGTCGGCCTGCACGACCGAGTCGTGGGCCAGCGACCCGTGGGCCGATCCCACCGGGATCAGCATCGTGACCAGAAGCCCGACGGCAGCCACCGACACCGTGCGTCGCACAGCGTCCACGCGACTCTCCTCGCCACCCCCGGCGTGCCGCCCCGCCAGGCGCCGACGCCACTCCCCCTGTGATTGCCCCGCCCATCCTGCGGCCTGTCGGGCTCTGGGTCCAGCCGAACACGGGACAACCGTGGTGAATTCGGATTCCTTGACACTGTCGGGTTCCCGGGTAATCTACAACCAAATGGTTGTAGATGTGATCGCTGACACAGACGTCGACCGGCTCTTCCATGCGCTGGCCGACCCCACCCGGCGCGACATCGTCCGGACGGCCCTCGACACCGAGCTGTCGGTCTCGACGCTCGCCCGTCGGTACCCCGTCAGCCTGACCGCAGTCCAGAAGCACGTGGCCGTCCTCGAGCAGGCAGGACTGGTCACCAAGCGGAGGCAGGGACGCGAGACACGGGTGGTGGGACAGATGGAGGCGATCCAGCGGGCGCAGCGCCTGCTCGAGACGCTCGAGCAGGTCTGGCGCGGACGCGTCGACCGTATGCAGGAGCTGCTGGCTGAGGACGAACAGAGGAGAGATCCGTGAGTGTCACGAGCATGACCAAAGACCCCGAGCGCCTGACCATGACTGTCGTCGCCGAGTACGACGTGCCGGCAGAGCGCGCCTGGCAGCTGTGGAACGACCCGCGCCAGCTCGAGCGCTGGTGGGGACCGCCCACGTACCCGGCCACCGTCGTCGACCATGACCTCTCACCCGGTGGTGCGGTCAACTACTACATGACCAGCCCCGACGGGGAGAAGTTCCACGGCTGGTGGAAGATCCTGGAGGCCGCTCCGCCGCGCCTGCTGGTGCTGCAGGACGGCTTCGCCGACGACTCCGGCGAACCGGCCGACGGCATGCCGACGACCCACATGCGCATGGAGATCACCGACCGGACCGGTGGGGTCACCATGACGATGACCTCGACCTTCCCGTCGCTCGCCGCGATGGAGCAGCTGATCGCCATGGGCATGGAGGAAGGACTCCGAGCGGCGATGGGCCAGATCGACGGAGTCCTCGCTGCCTGACGCGACCCTCCGAGGGTGAGCCCGTCGTGGGACGAAGGCCCACCCTCGGAGAGGTGCGGTGAGCGTGTCAGCTCATGTACTGGTCAACGAACGCCAGTGATGCCGCGGTGTCGACCCGGTACCCGTAGCCGGACCCCTTGCAGTTGGAGTTCAGCACGAACGAGTTCACCGCGACGACGATGTCGGTGTCGTTGTACAGAACCGGTCCGCCGGAGTCGCCGAAGCAGGTGCCGCCGGACCAGTTGCCCGGGTTGGAGGAGAGTCGGACGTTGTAGCCGTCGGTCAGCGCATTCTTGAGCTGGACGACCTTGGTGGTCGCGACCATCCGCTCGCGGATCGAGGACTCCACCGGCTTCACGCTCTGCAGGCCGTAGCCCACCACCGTCATGGTGACCTCTTGCTGGCCGCGCTTGCTGGCCAGCTTGTCGAGCAACCCGGCCGTCGGCAGCTGGGCGTAGTCATCCATCACAACAGGCGCGTCGAGGGTGACGACGCCGATGTCATAGGTCGCAGGCAGCGTGAGCCCGGCGTAGCGAGGCTCAGGGACGGGCGTGCCGGCGGCGTCGTACCCGGTGTAGCGGGTAGCCGCTGTCCGCGTCGATGGGGCCGGACGAGAACCAGATCCGCGCCTCGTCGGCCGGTGCCTCGGTGCAGTGACCCGCGGTGAGAAAGACGGTGGGTGAGATCAGGGCGCCGGTGCAGCGCCACTGGGGGATGCCGTCGTCGTAGAGGACCACCAGACCGACGTACGGGTGACCGTCTCCGTCGGGTGTTCCGAACTGGATGGCCTGTGCCGTTCCTGGCAGCAGGACAAGGGGGGCGAGCAGCGCGGTGATGGCCGCGAGCACGAGCTTGCGCATCGATACCTCCTGTAGGGGGTTGAACGACGCGAGGCTAGACGCTGGGGGGCCCTTCCGCAGCCATCTGGGCATGATCGGCGTCACGAATCGGACGCTCTCCGGGAGAAGTCACGGCCGCCGTGAGCAGCCGGTCGCGCTCCGTGGTCAACCAGTCGCCGAGGGCGGCCACGTGCGAGACGGTCGAGGGGTCCGCCCACTCCGCGCTCTCAGAAGGTGACGTGGTCGGCGCCCTTGAGCCCGAGACGTTCACGCGCCTCCGCCGGCGTGGCGACCTGGTACCCCAGGGACTCGATGATGCCGCGGATCTTCCGCACCTGGTGGGCGTTGGACGGCGTCAGCTCACCAGGTCCGATGTAGAGACTGTCCTCCATGCCGACCCGCAGGTTGCCACCGAGCATCGCGGCCTCGGTGGCGAAGCCCATCTGATGGCGTCCGGCCGCGAGGACCGACCACTCGTAGGAGTCACCGAAGAGCTTGTCGGCGATCGTGTGCATGTGCATCAGGTTGTCGAGGTCTGCACCGACGCCCCCGAGGATCCCGAACACCATCTGCACGAAGAACGGTGGCTCCAGCCACCCCTGGTCGATCAACCAGGCGAGGTTGTAGAGGTGGCCCAGGTCGTAGCACTCGAACTCGAACTTGGTTCCGTGGCCCTGGCCCAGCTCCTTCACGACGTACTCGAGATCGGCGAACGTGTTCTTGAAGACGAAGTCGCGCGTCATCTCGAGGAACTCCGGCTCCCACTCGTGCTTCCACTCCGAGTACTTCTGCAGCAGCGGGAAGATGCCGAAGTTGATCGAGCCGACATTGAGCGACGCCATCTCCGGCGAGGTCGCGACCGCCGCCCGCAGCCGCTGCTCACGCGACATGCCGAGCCCACCACCGGTCGACACGTTGAGCACGGCGTCACAGTCAGCGGCGATCTTCGGCATGAACTCACCGAACAGCTCCGGACGGGGGTCAGGCTGACCCGTCTCCGGGTTGCGGGCGTGCAGGTGGATGATCGCGGCCCCCGCACGAGCCGCCTCGATCGCGGCGACCGCGATCTCGTCCGGCGTCACCGGAAGGTGCGGCGACATCGTCGGCGTGTGGATGCCGCCCGTGGGTGCGCAGGTGATGATGACCGACTTGGGCATGTCAGGCTCCCTCGTGGTGACGGAGTGCCGCGACCACGGGCCGCTGTGCCTGCCGATCCACCTTGTCGGTCGGAGGGTGGGCGGCGTCGATCACGCCCGCCAGCCTACTGGGACAACGCCGAACGGAGCGTTGCCTGCATCGGCGGGCAACGCTCCGTTGGAAGGCGGCTCAGCTGCAGCCGCTGGTGGCTCCGCATCCTTCGCAGACGAAGCACGAGCCGGCCGGCCGCATCTTGGTGCCGCAGGTGAAGCACATCGGCGCGTCGGACGCCGTGCCCTGCATGGCCTCGAGCAGCTCGGTCGACGAGTGCGCCGACGTCACCGTGGCCGCAGCGGGCGGAGCCTCGGCGTCGGCCGTCGGAGCCTCGGTGACCGGTGCGGACTGCGCCAGCGTCTCGAGCTCGGCAGCGACCGCCTCGGCGTCGTCACCGGACTCGATCGCCTCGGCCTGCTCGTAGGAGCCGGTCTCGACGTACCGGGTGCGCTCCTCGGCGGTGTAGATGCCGAGCCCCGCCCTGCTGTCGTACGGCAGGTAGTCGAGGGCGAGCCTGCGGAAGATGTAGTCCATGATCGACTGCGCCATCCGGACGTCGGCGTCGTCGGTGAGACCGGCCGGGTCGAAGCGCATGTTCACGAACTTCTTCACGTAGGTCTCGAGCGGGACGCCGTACTGCAGGCCGATCGAGATCGCGATCGAGAAGGCGTCCATCATCCCCGCGAGGGTCGACCCCTGCTTGGACATCTTGAGGAAGATCTCGCCGAGACCGTCATCGGGGTAGCGCGAGGCGGTCATGTAGCCCTCGGCACCGCCGACGGTGAACGACGTGGTGGACGCCGGCCGGCTCTTCGGGAGCCGCTTGCGGGTCGGCCGGTACTCGATGACCGTCTCGCGGCGTCGCCTGCGCCCTGACCCCGTTGTCGCGGCTGGTGCCCTTGGCGTCGGACAGCGGCTGGCCGACCTTGCAGTTGTCGCGGTAGATGGCCAGCGCCTTCAGGCCGAGCTTCCACCCCTGGAAGTAGACCTCCTCGATCTCCTCGACCGTGGCCGTCTCCGGCATGTTCACGGTCTTGGAGATCGCACCGGACAGGAACGGCTGGGCGGCGGCCATCATCCGCACGTGACCCATCGGTCCGATGGTGCGAGCGCCCATGGCGCAGTCGAACACCGACTCGTGCTCGGGCCGCAGGCCTGGGGCGTCCACCACGTTGCCGTGCTGGGCGATGTGCTCGACGATCGCCTCGATCGTCTCCTCGGTGTAGCCGAGCTTGCGCAGCGCACGCGGCACGGTGTTGTTGACGATCTGCAGCGAGCCGCCGCCGACCATCTTCTTGAACTTCACCAGGGCGAGGTCGGGCTCGATGCCGGTGGTGTCGCAGTCCATCATCAGCCCGATGGTGCCGGTCGGCGCGAGCACCGACGCCTGGCTGTTGCGGTAGCCGTTCTTCTCGCCCAGCGCGATGACGTCGGACCAGACCTTCGTGGCGTGGGCGTGGACGTCCTTGTCGAGCGAGGAGAACGTGCGCACCGCGTCGTTGGCCGCAGCGTGCTTGCGCATGACCCGCTTGTGCGCCTCGGCGTTGCGGGCGTAGCCCTCGTAGGGCCCGACGACCGCGGCGAGCTCGGCCGAGCGCTTGTAGGCGGTGCCGGTCATCAGCGAGGTGATGGACGCGGCGAGCGCCCGCCCGGCGTCGGAGTCGTAGGGCAGGCCGGACGCCATCAGCAGCGCGCCGAGGTTGGCGTAGCCGATCCCGAGCTGGCGGAACTTGCGCGTGGTGTCGCCGATCGCCTCGGTCGGGAAGTCGGCGAAGCAGATGGAGATGTCCATCGCGGTGATGACGAGCTCGACGACCTTGGAGAACGTCGACGCGTCGAAGGTGTCGTCCTCGTGCAGGAACTTCATCAGGTTGAGCGAGGCGAGGTTGCAGGACGAGTTGTCGAGGTGCATGTACTCGCTGCACGGGTTCGACGCGGTGATCCGGCCCGAGTCGGGGCAGGTGTGCCAGTCGTTGATCGTGTCGTCGTACTGGATGCCGGGGTCGGCGCACTCCCAGGCCGCCTGCGCGATCTTGTCGAAGAGCCCCTTGGCGTCGACGGTCTCGATCACCGAGCCGTCGGCGCGTGCGCGGAGCCCGAACTCGTCGCCCTCCTCGACCGCTCGCATGAACTCGTCGCTGACCCGGACCGAGTTGTTGGCGTTCTGGTACTGGACGCTGGCGATGTCCTTGCCGCCGAGGTCCATGTCGAAGCCGGCGTCGCGGAGCGCGCGGATCTTGTCCTCCTCGCGCGCCTTGGTCTCGATGAACTCCTCGATGTCGGGGTGGTCGACGTCGAGGACGACCATCTTGGCCGCGCGCCGCGTGGCGCCACCGGACTTGATGGTGCCGGCGGACGCGTCCGCCCCGCGCATGAAGGAGACCGGGCCGGATGCGGTGCCGCCGGAGGACAGCAGCTCCTTGCTGGAGCGGATGCGGGAGAGGTTCAGGCCGGCCCCCGAGCCACCCTTGAAGATCATCCCCTCTTCGCGGTACCAGTTCAGGATCGAGTCCATCGAGTCGTCGACGGCGAGGATGAAGCAGGCGCTGACCTGCTGCGGCGCCGGCGTCCCGACGTTGAACCACACCGGGGAGTTGAAGCTGAAGATCTGGTGCAGGAGCGCGTAGGTGAGCTCGTGCTCGAAGATCTCGGCGTCCTCGGGCGTCGCGAAGTAGCCGTGCTCCTCGCCGGCGCGGCGGTAGGTGAGCACGACGCGGTCGATCAGCTGCCGCAGCGACCACTCGCGGACGTCGGTGCCGACAGCGCCGCGGAAGTACTTGGTGGTGACGATCGTGGAGGAGATCACCGACCAGAAGTCGGGGAACTCGACGCCGCGCTGCTCGAAGACGACGTCGCCGGTCTTCCAGTTGTTCTGGACGACGTCACGACGCTCCCAGGTCACCTCGTCGTAGGGGTGCACGCCGGGGGTGGTGTAGATCCGCTCCATGCTCATGCCGTGACGGATCACCTCCGGTCGGTCGGTGGAGTCCTGGGATACGTCGCTTGCGGCTTCGGTCATCGGTGCTGCCCCTCCTGGTGGACAGTGAACGAACGGGGTACGGTGTCGGGTTGGATGGGTTCTTGGCTGTTTACGGGCTGGGGGCGGCCGGTGGCTCGACGCCGACCGGCTCGTGCTCGGCGCGGAGCAGGGTGATCTCGGCCTCGAAGTCCTCGAGGGACTCAAAGCTCCGGTAGACCGAGGCGAAGCGCAGGTAGGCGACCTCGTCGAGCTCGCGGAGCGGGCCGAGGATGGCCAGGCCCACCTCGTGGCGAGTCGATCTCGGCGGCGCCGGTGGCCCGGACCGTCTCCTCGACGCGCTGCGCGAGCAGGGCGAGGTCGTCCTCGGTGACCGGACGGCCCTGGCAGGCCTTGCGGACGCCGACCATCACCTTGGGCCGGCTGAAGGGCTCGGTGGCCCCGCTCCGCTTGACCACGACCAGGGTGGCGTTCTCGGCGGTGGTGAACCGTCGGCCGCACTCCGCGCACTGGCGCCGACGCCGGATCGCGGCCCCGTCGTCCGCGGTGCGGGAGTCGACCACCCGGGTCTCGGTGGCCCGGCAGAAGGGGCAGTACATGGCTGACGCCCTCCTCTCCGCCGGCCCTCCGCAGGACCGTGCCGCCGATCCCTGGTCGGACCGCCTCGCGGGCGGTCTGGGGACGGATCCTGGGGATTTCCTGGGGAGAACCCGGGAAAACCTGGGGACACCAGACCACAATCTGTGGAGGACTTACAGGGATGTAACTACTAGATGTAGGGGTACCGTACGCTTCGGCACCCGACCCTGGCAAGGGTTGGGCGGCAACTTTCTCGCGTCGGCGTGTCGCCTCGCCCAGCACTCCCCCATCACCGCAGGTCAGGCGGGAACGACGAGCTCCTGGCCGGCGCACGACCGACGAGCTGGGCAGGTCGTTCATCGCGCACGATGCGGGCCACCGTCTCGCGGGGATCGGTCTGCGGGTCGACCCGCTCGGCGATCACCCAGAGCGTCTCCCCCGGCTGCACCACCCACGCGGTGCCGGCCGCGCTGGCGTCCGCGCGGTCGTCGCCGGCCTGGGACGGCCACCTGGACCGAGGGAGAGGAGCGCGAAGCGCCAGTCGCCGCGACCGAGGAGCCACCAGGGCGAGCCGGCCCCGACGGGTCAGCCGGACGCCGCCGGCGGTCAGGCCGGTGGCGTCGATGGCGGATGGCGGCGGTGGTGCTGCTCATGGGGACCTCCGGGGGAAGGGTCGAACGGGTGTTCGATCGAACGTCTGTACGATGTGTACACCATGACTCCGCGAAAGTCACGACACACGCGCACAAAATCGAACAGGTGTTTGAAACAGGCGTTCGATTCGCGCTAGCGTCACCACTGTCACGGAGGGCATGGGTCCACCGTGCACGCCGGGTCTGACAACCCGGACCCACCCGATCGCCGAGCACGCCGCAGCCACCCCGCCGACCGCAGGAGATGAGCCCATGAGCGGAGTCCACGAGATGCCCGACGGCCCTGTCGCCGACGACGGCCTCACCCAGCGGCAGCGACTCGTGCTCGAGCACATCCACCGCTCGGTCGACCGAGCGCGGCTACCCGCCGAGCATGCGCGAGATCGGCGACGCCGTGGGCCTGACCAGCCCGAGCAGCGTCAAGCACCAGCTGGCGTCGCTGGAGCGCAAGGGCTACATCCGGCGCGACCCCAACCGTCCCCGGGCGATCGAGGTCCGGCTGCCGGACGCCGCGGAGACGCCCGGTCGACCTCACCGACAGCGGCAACGCCGCCCCGGCCGCCGCCTACGTGCCGGTGGTGGGCCGGATCGCCGCCGGTGGGCCGATCCTCGCCGAGCAGGCCGTCGAGGACGTCTTCCCGCTCCCCAAGCAGCTGGTCGGCGACGGCCAGCTCTTCCTGCTCAAGGTGGTCGGCGACTCGATGGTCGACGCCGCGATCTGCGACGGCGACTGGGTGGTCGTGCGCCAGCAGCCGACGGCCGAGAACGGCGACATCGTCGCGGCGATGCTCGACGGCGAGGCCACCGTCAAGACCTTCAAGAAGCGGGACGGCCACGTGTGGCTCATGCCGCACAACGCCGACTACGAGCCGATCCTCGGCGACGACGCCGTCGTCGTCGGGAAGGTGACGGCGGTGCTCCGCAGCGTCTGACGCGTCAGCGCGGCGTCTACGCCGGAGGCCAACGCCGAGTGGCGCGAAACTGGTGACTGACGTGCTGTCAGGTGCCCCGTCTCGCGCCACTCGATGCGTTTCGGTCTGGGAGCCTCAGCGCTTGGTGGTCTCCGGCTTGCGCGCCACCACCACGAGCGCGGACGCGGTTGCGGCCGTCTCGGCCGTCAGGGGCGTGCCGGCGAAGTCGGCGTAGACGACCCTCGACCTCGTAGCGAGCCGCGGTCAGTGCCGCGACCAGCTCCTGCGGGTACGAGTAGCGGACGGCGGTGGCGGTCGGCGTCGCGGCGGGCGTGCCGTCGACGGCGAACTGCCGGTACGTCTCGTGCGTCATCACCTGGGTGGCGGCGTCGTAGCGCTGCGTTCCGGACACCACGACCTGGCTGCCGGCTGCGTCGGTGTACGAGTGCCAGATCACCGGCGTCTCGACCTGTCGGGCGAGCTCGGCGGCGTGCGGGAAGCGGATCGCGAGGGCGAGCGTGCCGCCCGGGGTGAGGTGCCGGTAGACCGCCTTGAGCACCTCGGCGCGGTCGGCGTTGCTCAGGAACTGCTGCAGCGCGTTGCCCGCGATGACGGCCAGGCCGAAGCGGCCGCGCACCTTCAGCTCACGGGCATCCTGCTCGAGCCAGGCGACGGTGTCGTTCTCGTCCTTGGCCGCGGCGAACGCCACCATGGCAGGAGCGATGTCGACCGCGGTGACCTCGTGGCCAGCCTCGGCCAGGGCGAGGGCGACGCGTCCGGTGCCGGTGGCGACATCGAGCACCGGACCACCGGTCTGCTCGGCGAGCGCCAGGTAGAACGGCACGTCGAGGCCGGGCGCGCCGTACTCGAGGTCGTAGCGCGCCGGGTCGGCGTACTCGTCGGCGAAGGCGATCGGCCCGGGTGCGGCCGGGGCGACGGTCGGTGTCAGCGGGGGTCTCGAGCACGTCGTGCTCCAGGGTTTCGTACGTCATGGAAGAGGGGGTCCTTGCAGGTTGGGTGGGCCGGTCAACAGATCCGGTCAGCGACGTTCTCGACCGCGCCCGGACCGGTCTTGACGCCGAGGGCACGTGAGACGCGTCACGTCGGGCCCGTCGCCATGCCCGGCCGGATCGTCGCGTGGCCATCAGCGGGGTCGCGGCGCGACGACGGCGTCCGTGCCCGGCGGGCACACGTCGAGCTCGGCCACCAGGATCCGGCTGGACGCCTGACCCATCAGCAGCGGGTCGGCCGATTCCACCGCCACCAGGGCGTCGAGCTCCTCACCGGCGGGGTCGGTGGTCACGCGGAGCGCCGCACCCTCCGGCTCGACACCCCAGTCGTCGGCCTCGAGCGCCTCGGCGACCGCCATCGACGGAGGTGCGCAGCGGCGGAGGCACCTCGGTCAGCGCGTACGCCAGGGCCTTGTCGGTGCTGGGCACGGCGACGCCGTCGCGCCAGACCACCCGCGCCACCAGTCCCTGCGCCTTCAGCCGACCGCCGATCGCCGATCGCGTCCGTCCCAGCTCGTCGGCCAGCAGCGCCGCGGGGCGTGCCCTCGGCGAACCCGGCGGAGAGCTGGGCGTCCTCCTCATCGGTCCAGCGGCGTCCCTGGCGGCTGCCGGTGTCGCTGGCTTCCGACGTCGCGGCGGAGGCAGCACCCAGGACGCGCTCGGGGACGGGGAGCACCGGGGGTGCTGTGGCATCGATCTTGGCGAGGGACGCCCGCACGAGGGCGCCGTCGGTCGTGGGCCACATCGGGGGCAGCGACGCCCGGATGAAGTCGGCGTACCGGGCGCGGGCGAGCCGCGAGTCGAGCACGGCCACGACGCCGCGGTCGTCAGCGGAGCGGATCAGCCGCCCCGAGCCCTGCGCCAGCCGCAGCGCCGCCTGCGTCGCGGAGACCGCCATGAACCCGTTGCCCCCGTGCGTCTCGACGTACCTCGCCCGGGCCGAGGCCAACGGGTCGTCCGGACGGGGGAACGGCAGCCGGTCGATGACCACCAGCTGCAACGCGGACCCCGGCACGTCCACCCCCTGCCACAGCGAGAGCGTTCCGAACAGGCAGGTGCGGGCGTCGGCGGCGAAGGCCCGCACCAGCTCAGGAGTGGCGTCCTCCCCTTGGCAGAGGATCGGCAGGTCGAGCCGTTCGCGCATGGCCTCGGCGGCCTGCTGTGCCGCTCGCATCGACGAGAACAGCCCGAGCGTGCGTCCGCCTGCCGCCTCGACCAGCTCGGCGAGCTCGGTGAGCGTCTCCTCGGCGAGCCCGTCGCGGCCGGGCTGGGGCAGGTGCGCCGCCATGTAGAGGATCGCCTGCCTGCCGTAGTCGAAGGGCGACCCGACGTCGAGCCCCCGCCATGCCGGCGCGCCTTCGCCGGTCAGGCCGACGCCGCGCGCCAGCGGTTCGAACCCGCCGCCGAGCTCGAGGGTGGCCGAGGTCAGGATCACCCGGCGCTCCTCGAAGAGCCCCCCGCGCAGCAGGCCGCCGACGAAGAGCGGCGCGCGGTAGAGGGTCGGCGGACGCCGCTCGGGCTTGCTGAGCCAGACGACGTCCTGCTCGCCGGCCACCACCAGGCGCCCGGCGACCTCGTGCACCTCTTCGACCGCGGCGCGCGCGCGGACGCGGGTGGCGAGGTCGTCGTCGCCGCCCTTGGCGGTGCCGATCGCGCTCAGCGAATCGTGCCCGGCGTCGCGCACCGCGACGAGCACGTCGAAGAGCCGCCCGGTGACCTCGGTGAGCCGTCCCTCCGGTGCCTCGGCCAGCACTCCCTCGAGGGCGGCCGCCGCGTCCAGCAGCCGCTCGGTGGGGTCCTCGCCGGCGAACTTCCGGCCGCGACGTGCGGCGCGCTCCACCATGGCAGCGGTGAGCTCGTCGGTGACGGCTCCCGTCGCGCGGTCGGCCAGCTCGTGCGCCTCGTCGACCACGACGACGTCGGACTCGGGCAGCAGCCGGGCGTCGGAGAGCGAGTCGATCGCGAGCATCGCGTGGTTGGTGACGACGACGTCGGCGTCGCGGGCGCGCTCGCGAGCGACCTCGGTCCAGCACTCGTCGGCGAACGGGCACCGCTGAGCACCGAGACACTCGTGAGGCGTCACCGACAGGCTCCGCCACGCTCGGTCGTCGGGTGCGGGGACGACCTCGTCCCGGTCGCCGGTCTCGGTGGACTCGGCCCACTCACGGATCCGCAGGACGTCGCGACCCGCCTTGGAGGTGGGCGAAGGCGTGAAGAGCGCGTCCTCCTCGTCCGGCGCCTGCTCCCCCGACCGCAGCCGGTGCAGACAGAGGTAGTTGCTGCGTCCCTTGAGCATCGCGAAGGTCGGACGCCGTCCGAGCAGCGGGGCGAGCGCCTCGACCAGCCGAGGCAGGTCGCGGTCGACCAGCTGGCGCTGCAGCGCGATGGTGGCCGTGGCCACCGTGGCGCGGTCGTGGTGGGCGAGCACCGGGACGAGGTAGGCGAGCGACTTGCCGGTGCCGGTGCCCGCCTGGACCAGCAGGTGCTCACCGGTCTCGAGCGCGTCCGCCACCGCCTCGGCCATCTGCTGCTGGCCCTCGCGCGGGGTCCCGCCGATGGCGGCGACGGCCGCCTCGAGCAGGGCGTTCACGGAGGGGGTGTCGGACACCGCTTCAGCGTAGGGGGCCGCTCGGCGGAGGGTGCGGCGTCCACAGACGCCGCATCAGCGGTCGACGCCGAGCTCGGTGGCCATCCCGGCGAGCGAGTAGCCCCGCGCCCACGACGCATCATGGCTCGGCACCTGCAGCCGCACCTGCTCGGCGACCCCGTTCATGAGCAGCACCCAGCGCAGCGCGAACGCACCGGCGTCCACCGCGGCGAAGTCACGGCGGTCGACGCCTCTCGCCACCCAGTCGGCGAGGTCGTCGACCCAGCCCTGCTCCAGCGCCGCGATCTGCGCCTGGCCGGGAGCGTCGCCCGGCGGCCGGGCACTGACCTGCGCCCAGAGGTTCCAGCGGGGGTCGTCCGACGCCACCGGCAGGTAGAGGTCGACGAACCGCTGGACCGCTCGCCACGGGGAGCGGAACCGGGAGAGCTCAGCGCGTCGCTGCTCGGCGAGCTCGGTCTCGCTCCAGCGGAGCGTCTCGAGCAGCACCCGGTCCTTGCGGCCGAAGTAGTAGAGGATGTGCCCCGGGCTCATCGCCGACCCGGTCGGAGATGTCCTTCAGCCGGACGCCGTCCGCGCCGCGCTCGGCGAACGCGTCCACCGCCGCCAGCAGCACCCGCCGACGCTGGTCGGGCCGGTCGGCGCTGTCGTCGCCCTGGATGCTCACGCTCACACCGTACGGTGGACGATCTCGCCACCGACCATCGTCAGGTCGACCTGCGTCTCGAGCAGCTCGGCCGGCTCGAGCGCGAACAGGTCGCGAGAGAACACCGCGAGGTCTGCGCTGGCCCCCACCGACAGGTGGCCCCGGTCACGCTCGGCGTGCACCGAGTAGGCGCTGCCCCAGGTGTAGGCATGGAGCGCGGTGGCCAGGTCGACCCGCTCCTCGGGCACCCAGGTCTGCGCGCCCGACAGGTCGGAGCGGGTGAGCGCGGTGTACAGGCCGACGAGTGGATCCATCTCGGCCACGTTCCAGTCGCTGGAGAACGCCAGCGTGGCCCCGCGCTCTGCGAGGCTCCGCATCGGCCACGCGTAGCGCCACCGCTGCTCGCCGACGTTGGCACGCCACTGCTGCACGATCTCGGGTGCGCAGTGACGCGGTTGCATGCAGGCCACGACGCCGAGCGCGGTGAAGCGGTCCAGGTCACGCTCGGTGACGCACTCGACATGGACCACCTGGTGACGCAGGTCGCTGTCGTTGTGTCGACGTGCCTCCGCGAAGGCGTCCAGGACGGTGCTGATGCCGCGGTCGCCGGTGGCGTGCACGAAGCAGGGAAAGCCTCGCGTATCGAGCTCGGTGACGACGTCGGCGAACTCGGCCGGGTCGTAGTAGGTGTGTCCGCGGGTGTCAGGTCGGTTGGCGTACGGCTCGAACATCGCTGCGGTGTGAGGCTCGACGATGTCGTCGATGTAGAGCTTGACCGCGCCCACCCTGAGCCAGTCGTCGTCGTGGCGACGGCGCGCCTCCTCGAACGCGTCCAGCTCGGACGCCGTCGTGCCGGCCGGATGGAAGAGCGCGGCCACCACCCGCACGGGGGCGCGTCCTTCCTCGCGCGCCCGGGCGAACAAGGCGAGGTCGTCGACGGCATTCTGGGGCTCGACCACGGTGGTGATCCCGTACCGGGCGGCCATCTGCAGCCCGGCCACCACTCGCCCGTACTGCGCCTCCAGCGAGTAGGCCGGCGAGACCTGCTGCAGCGCCTTCTGCCCCGCGTCGGAGATCCCCTTGACGGCGAAGTCCGCGACGTAGCCGGTCGGACGCCCCGACGCGTCCCGCTCGACCGTCCCCCAGGGCACGTCACCCGACCCTTCGCCGATGCCGAACGCCTCCAACGCCGGCCGGTTCAGCCAGGCAGCGTGCACCGAGTAGTCGAGCAGCATCACCGGTCGGCCACCGCCGGCGTCACCGAGGTCCGCGGCCCGCGGGTGCCGCGCGTCCGGGAGCGCCGCGTAGTCGAAGCCTTCACCGTGCACCCAGGGGGTGCCGGGATGGGCGTGCAGCCAGGTGTCGATCCGCCGATGGATCTCCGCGAGGCTGGTGGCGCCCGCGAGCTGAACCGCGTCCGAGCCGGTGCCGAGCCGGACGTGGTTGTGGGCGTCGACGATCCCCGGCGTGACCAGTCGGCCGCCGAGGTCGATCACCTCGTCGTACGCGAGGTCAGCGGCGTCGGCGTCCGACCCCATCCACACGATGCGACCGCCCCGCACCAGCAGGGCACCCGCTCGAGGCCGGGAGCCGTCGACCCGACCGGACCAGACCCTGCCGCCCCGCAGCAACGTGTCCATCACGCCTCCCCTCATCCGGTATTGAATCGCATTCTTGAATCTGATTCAATACCGGTCATCGAAAGGAGTTCCATGTCCTCGTCTCTTCACTCCCCCCGCCTGGGCCGACGCGCGTTCCTCGGCGGCGTCGCCGGAGCCTCGGCCCTGCTGGCCGGCTGCGGCCAGAAGGAGCCGGCGCCGGCTCCCGAGGACATGTCCGAGGTCGACAACACCCTGAGCGTCTCGAACTGGGCGTTGTACATCGACACCGACCGCAAGGGACCCGATCCCTTCCCCACCGTCGCCGCCTTCGAGGACGAGACCGGCATCGACGTCACCTACACCGAGGACATCACCGGCAACAACGAGTTCTTCGCCAAGGTGCGGCCGCAGCTGGTGTCGGGCGAGGGCATCGGACGGGACCTCATGGTGTTGACCGACTGGATGGCCGCTCGGCTCATCCGCCTGGGCTTCGTCAACGAGCTGGACCGCAGCGCCATCCCGAACGCCAAGAACCTCATCCCGTCGCTGGCGTCACCGGAGTTCGACCCGGACCGGAGCCTGTCGATGCCCTGGCAGTCCGGTTTCACCTCCGTCGCCTACAACGGGTCGGTGATCGACAGCCCCATCGCGTCCATCACCGAGATGCTCACCCGACCTGATCTGGCGGGCAAGGTGGCGGTGTTCACCGAGATGCGCGACACCGTCGGCCTGATCATGCTCGACCAGGGCGCCGACCCTTCCGACTTCACCGACGAGCAGTTCGACGCCGCGCTCGGCCTGCTGCAGGACGCCGCGGACAGCGGGCACATCCGACAGTTCGCCGACGCCAACTACGGGCAGGCGCTGTCCAAGGGCGACCTCGCAGCGTCCATGACCTACTCCGGCGACATCAACCAGCTGCAGATCGACAACCCCGACCTCACCCTGGTGATCCCGGAGTCCGGGTTCGTGCTCTGGTCGGACAACCTGCTGGTGCCCGTCGGCGCGCTGCACCAGTCCAACGCCGAGAAGTGGATCGACTACTACTACCGGCCCGAGGTCGCGGCCCAGGTGGCGGCATGGGTCAACTTCATCACCCCGGTGGACGGCGCACAGGAGGTGCTGGCCAAGACCGATCCGGAGCTCGCCGACAACGAGCTGATCTTCCCGAGCGAGGAGTTCCTGGCGCAGGGCCACATCTTCCGCGCCCTCGACGAGGAGGAGGAGACCCGCTACCAGGACGCCTTCAACGCCGTCCGTGGCCTCTGACGGCGGTCAGACGCGCATGGGCTGCAGGGCAGCCGCCAGGTCGGGGTGGACGCGCGCCGTCACGAGGGTGCCGTCCGGGCGGTGCTCCTCGCCCAGCACCTCGCCCTCGGAGTGCAGACGTGACACGAGGTCGCCGCGGTCGTAGGGCACCAGGACCTCGACGTTCACCGGGGGGTGCGGGAGCGCGCCCTCGATCCGCGCGCGCAGCTCGTCGATGCCCTGGCCGGTGCGGGCTGAGACGACCACCGCGCCCGGTTCGAGCCGGCGCAGCCGAGCGATCGTAATCGCGTCGGCGAGGTCGGCCTTGTTGATGAGGACGATCTCCGGGAGGTTCGCGGCCCCGATCTCGTCGAGGACCTCGCGCACCGACAGCAGCTGGCGCTCCGGGTCGGCGTCCGAGGCGTCGACCACGTGCAGCACGACGTCCGCCTCGGTGACCTCCTCCAGCGTGGAGCGGAACGCCTCGACCAGCTGGTGGGGCAGGTGGCGGACGAACCCGACGGTGTCGGCGATCGTGTACAGCCGACCGTCGTCGGTGAACGCCTTGCGCACGGTCGGGTCGAGCGTGGCGAAGAGCGAGTTGTCGACGAGCACACCGGCGCCGGTGAGCCGGTTCATCAGGCTCGACTTGCCCGCGTTGGTGTAGCCCGCGAGCGCCACCGCCGGAACGCGGTTGGCGCGTCGACGTCCACGCTTGGTGGCACGGGACGTCTCCATGACCCGTAGCTCGCGGCGGAGCTTGGCCACCTTGTCCCGGATCCGACGCCGGTCGGTCTCGATCTTGGTCTCACCGGGACCACGTGTGCCGACCCCACCGGTGGCACCACCGGCGCGCCCACCGGCCTGTCGTGACAGTGACTCACCCCAGCCGCGGAGGCGCGGCAGCAGGTACTGCATCTGCGCCAGTGACACCTGCGCCTTGCCCTCACGGCTCTTGGCGTGCTGGGCGAAGATGTCCAGGATCAGCCAGGTGCGGTCGACCACCTTGACCTTGACGACGTCCTCGAGCTGGATCAGCTGGCCGGGAGTCAGCTCCCCGTCGCAGATCACGGTGTCGGCCTGGTGCTCGATCACGATGTCCCGCAGCTCACGCGCCTTGCCGGACCCGATGTAGGTGGCGGCGTCCGGCTTGTCGCGGCGCTGGATCACCCCGTCCAGGACGTCGGCACCCGCGGTCTCGGCCAGCGCGGCCAGCTCGCGCAGCGAGTTCTCGGCGTCGGTCACGGTCCCCTGCGTCCAGACGCCCACCAGGACGACCCGCTCGAGCCGCACCTGCCGGTACTCGACCTCGGAGACGTCCTGCAGCTCGGTGGACAAGCCCCCGACGCGGCGCAGCGCGGAGCGGTCCTCGAGGTCGAGGGTGCCGGTGTCCGGCACGCCGGCCCTGTGCAGGGGCACGGGGTCCGCGGACGCGGTGTCAGAGGAGTCGGCGGCGCCGACCGGGGTGGGATCCATCGGTTCCCAGGATCTCATGTCCCAGCAAGTCGGTTTCCCCTTCGCCAAGCCCGCCGCGGTGATCGGAGCATCTCAGTCACTTTCGCGGGCTGATCGATGGCTCCAGATGACGATTCTGCTCCGATCACCGGCAGGCGGGCAGGCGTGGGTGGCTCAGCCAAAGGCGTGGGTGGAGGCGGCGTCCAGCAGGCTCACCAGCTCAGCCTGCTCAGCGTCATCGAGCGCGGCGTAGGCCGGAGCCGCCACGTCGTCGGTCAGCTCCTCGACCCGGACCCGGAGCTCTCGCTCGGCGTCGGTCGGCTCCGGGAACGGGGGCTCCCAGCCGTAGTCGAGGGCGTTCGCCTCGCCTCCGATGTTCGTGAGGATGGCGGTCAGCGGGGGCATCCCCAGCGCCGCCAGCGCGACGCCGTGGCATGCCCCGCGGTGCTCGCGCAGCACCTGGCAGACGTGGGCGCAGCGCTCCGGCGCTGACGAGGGCACCGGCAGGGCGCGCCAGCCGGCGAAGAGTGGCAGCGCCACGACGTCGGACCCGTCGATGACCCGCTGGCCGAGCTCAGCGAGCCGTGCAGCGCCGGCGAAGCCGGACAGGTGCTGTGCGCCCCAGTCGTGCAGCAGGTCGAGGTAGCGGCCCACCGCCGCATCGGGCGTCATCACCCGTCGCGCAGCGTCCCACTGGCGGCGCAGGTGGTCGGCGGGAAACACGTACGCGGACGCGAGCACGACGTCGGCATCCACGTCGCCGAGGACCCCGTGCCGGGCCAGGAAGTACAGCTGCCAGCCTTCGAGCCCGGCGTCGACGGTGGCCTGCTCCTCGGCGTCCGAGGTCATCCAGGCGCCCCCGAGGCTGCCGATCGGCCCCTTGGCGGCGACGGCGGTCTCGCGCGCACTCATGCCGGTCACGCGTGCTCCTTCCACCAGCGGGCGTCGATGGTTCCGCGTCCGACGATCACTGCAGGGCCTCGCAGGTCGAGCTCGCCGTCGGCGTGCTCGGTGACGTGGACCGTCCCGCCGGGGACGTCCACCTCGATGGACGCGTCGGGGCGACCCGTCCGTCGGCGCCAGGCCCAGGCCGCGGCAACGGCGCCGGTGCCGCACGATCGGGTCTCGCCGACGCCTCGCTCGTGCACCCGGAGCGCGATGTGGTGGTCGGACAGACCGACGACGAACTCGACGTTGACGCCCTGGGGATAGACGTCGGCGGGCGTCACGGCGGGCGGCTCGGTGAGCGATCCCGCGTCGTCCAGAGCGTCCACCCAGGTCACGGCGTGCGGGTTCGGCACCCACACCGGCGTCGCCGACCAGGTTCCGCGCTCCGTGCGGACCTCCGCCACGACGTCCACCGAGGTGGCGCGTCCCATCGACACCGTCACCGCGCTGTCCTCCACGGTGGCGGTGCGGACGCCGCCACGCGTCTCGATCGGCGAAGGTCGCCTCGGTCACCAGGCCCGCGTCCCGCAGCGCCAGCGCGAAGAGCCTCGCCCCGTTCCCGCACATCTCCGAGACACTGCCGTCGGCGTTGCGGTAGTCCATGAACCAGCCGGACTCACCGGGCGCAGCACGCAGGACGCCGTCGGCGCCGAGCCCACGACGACGGTCGCACAGGTCGCTGACCTGGCTCGAGGTGAGTCCGTGGGTGCCGTCGGGGTCGAGGATCACGACGAAGTCGTTCTCGGTGCCGTGGCCCTTGAGGAAAGCCGGTCCCGTCGCGCTCACGGCACCGGAGCCTACGCCGGACGCCACTCGATGCGGGGGTCGCGACCGAACCACGACTCCTGCCGACGCGCGAACCGACGGGTGGCGCGCACCGTCTCCTCGCGGGCCTCGTCCTCGCTGCACTCCCCCGCGAGGACGTCGAGCACCTGGGCGTAGCCGAGCGCGCGGGACGCCGTGCGGCCCTCGCGCAGTCCCTCGCGCTCGAGTCCGCGGACCTCGTCGACCAGCCCGGCGTCCCACATGTGGGAGACCCGACGCGCGATGCGTTCGTCGAGCTCGTCCCTGGTGACTCGCAAGCCGATCAGCTGCCAGTCGGGGTTGGGCTCGAACCGTGGCAGGGTCGCGGAGAACGACCCCCGCATCTCGACCACCTCCAGTGCGCGCACGATGCGGCGTCCGTTCGTCGGCAGGATCGCGGCCGCGGCGATCGGGTCGCGCTCGGCCAGGCGCGCGTGCAACGCCTCGGGTCCGACCTCCGCGAGCTCGGCGTCCAACCGCTCACGCACGCGCTCGTCGGTGCCGGGGATGTCCCAGCGGTCCACCACCGCGTGGACGTACATGCCCGAGCCACCGACCAGGATCGGCACGCCACCGCGTCCAGCGATGTCGTCCACCACCTCCAGCGCCAGCGTCTGGTACTCCGCGAGCGTCGCCGTCCGCGTCACGGGCCAGATGTCGAGCAGATGGTGGGGCACCCCGCGTCGCTCGGCGACCGGGAGCTTCGCCGTCCCGATGTCCATGCCCCGGTAGAGCTGCATCGAGTCGGCGTTGACCACCTCACCGCCGAGGGTCTCGGCCAGGTCCAGTGCACAGTCGGACTTGCCGGCGGCAGTGGGGCCGACGACGGCGACACACCGCGTCATGCGGTGCCACGCAGCCACGTCGCGACCACGTAGCCGACGCCGTACGGAGCCTCGGCAGCCAGCAGCGTGCTCTGCCACGTGCCGTCGGCTGCGGCACCGGCGAGCACCTGCCACGGAGCGCGGCCAGCGGCGTGGAAGCGGGACGCCTCCGTCGGTGACAGCGCGGCCAGCCCCTCGACGTCAGCGGTCGCCAGCATGCGTTCGACCTCTGCCTGCCAGCCGGCCGCGCCCTCCACGACGTAGCCGGGAGCCTTGGCGGTCAACGCCGACGACCCGTCCCCCATGACCACGAGAGCCCACCGACCGGCTGGGGCCACCAGCTCGGCGCCGAGGGCAACCGCATCGTGCGGCGCGGCGTCCTCTGGCACGACCTCGACCCTGGTCGGTGCCGGCACGACGAGGTCGGCGAGCAGCCAGCAGCCGATCGTTGCCGACAGCGGCAGGACGGGCTCGCCGGACGGCGGGGCTCCCGGCACCCCGACATCCATGGGGACGCCGAACCCGCTGAGGGTGCCGCGGGCGCCAGGCCCGAACGTCGCGCGCCGCGGTCCGGCACCGACCACCAGCACACCGTCGACCTCGGCCGACAGCACCGCTTCCACCGCCTTGTGGCAGGCCGCTCGCAGCTCGTCGAGCTGAGCAGCTGCGCCCGCGGCGACCGCCGGGACAAGGAGCGGAGGGTGCGGGAGCACCGCAGCGGCGACCAGCATTCAGCGGGCCACCGGCACCGTGGGCAATCCCAGCCCGACGGTGGCACCGGCGCCGTCGGCGCCGCACGAGTCGGTGTCGAGCCGTCGGCCCTCCCAGGCGTCGCCGGCAGGGGTACGCCGGACGCCGAGGAGGGGTCCGTCGGCCACCAGATGGTGGGGCGCGGCGTAGGTGACCTCGACGGTCGCCACGTCGCCCGGACGCGGCACGTCCCCTCCGGTCACCGCGAAGTGCACCAACCGGTTGTCGGGGGCTCGGCCGCTCAGCCTCCCCGTCGCGTCGTCCTTGCGACCCTCCCCCTCGGCCACCAGGACCTCGAGCGTGCGCCCCACCTGGCGTTTGGCCTCGTCCCAGGCGACCTCGTCGACCAGGGCGGTGAGCCGCTGGTAGCGCTCCTTGACCACGTCCGCCGGCACCTGGTCGTCCATCGTCGCTGCCGGCGTCCCGGGCCGCTGCGAGTACTGGAAGGTGAAGGCGCCGGCGAACCGCGCCTCGCGGACCACGTCGAGCGTCTGCTCGAAGTCGGCCTCGGTCTCCCCGGGGAAGCCGACGATGATGTCAGTGGTGATCGCGGCCTCCGGGATCGCGGCGCGCACCCGGTCGATGATGCCGAGGTACTTGTCGCGTCGGTAGGAGCGTCGCATCGCACGCAGCACGGCGTCCGACCCCGACTGCAGGGGCATGTGCAGCTGCGGCATCACGTTCGGCGTCTCGGCCATGGCAGCGATCACGTCATCGGTGAAGTCGCGCGGGTGCGGGGAGGTGAAGCGCACGCGCTCCAGGCCCCCCACGTCCCCACAGGCCCTCAGCAGCTTGCCGAAGGCGTGCCGGTCGCCGAACTCGACGCCGTAGGAGTTCACGTTCTGGCCCAGCAGCGTGACCTCGAGGACGCCCTCGTCGACCAGGGCGCGCACCTCGCTGAGGATGTCGCCGGGGCGACGGTCCTTCTCGACCCCGCGGAGAGACGGCACGATGCAGAAGGTGCACGTGTTGTTGCACCCCACACTGATCGAGACCCACGCCGCGTAGACCGACTCGCGCCGGGTCGGCAGCGTCGAGGGGAAGACCTCGAGCGACTCGAGGATCTCGACCTGCGCCTCCTCCTGGACGCGGGCGCGTTCGAGGAGCGCCGGCAGCGCCCCCACGTTGTGCGTGCCGAACACCACGTCGACCCAGGGCGCGCGCTCCAGGATCGTGCCTCGATCCTTCTGCGCGAGGCAGCCGCCGACGGCGATCTGCATCCCCGGGTGGGACACCTTCACCGGCGCGAGGTGCCCGAGGTTGCCGTAGAGGCGGTTGTCGGCGTTCTCGCGGACGGCGCAGGTGTTGAAGACCACCACGTCAGGAGTGCCGCCCTCGGCAACCCGGACGTACCCCGCGGCTTCCAGCGAGCCGGCCAGCCGCTCGGAGTCGTGAGCGTTCATCTGGCACCCGTAGGTGCGGACCTCATAGGTCCGGGGTGTGGGAGGCGCGACCGGCTCGGCGAGGTTGCTCATGACGCGTCCAGGGTACGGAATCCCAAGAACGACGCACTCACCCGCACGCGCCCATGAGTGCGGTGCCTGTTCCCGCACAGTGGGTGAATGCGTCGTTCGTGGGAGAAGGGGCTCGCGGAACACACGTCCCACATCGTGGACCATCGGCTCGCCGCAGCCCGTACGCTGCTGCCACGCTGATCGTTCTCGAGCGGCGCCGCCGCCCGACCGACGAAGCCTGAGGTCCGCCATGCGCATCCTGGTCGCCGACGCCCTCGAGCCCTTCGCGGTCGCCGCGCTGGAGTCCGCTGGTCACACCTGCACGGTCGACCCCGACCTCACCGGCGACAGTCTCCCGTCCGCCATCGGGGATGCCGAGGCCCTCATCGTGCGCAGCACGAAGGTCACCGCTGAGACCCTGGCCGCCGGAAAGGAGCTCACCCTCGTCGTCCGTGCCGGCGCCGGCACCAACACCATCGACGTCGCCGCCGCCACCGCGTCCGGCGTCGTCGTCACCAACGTCCCCGGGCGCAACGCGGACGCCGTCGCCGAGCTGGCCTTCGGGCTCATGCTCGCCATCGACCGCAAGATCCCCGACGGCGTGATCGCGCTGCGCGCCGGACAGTGGGACAAGAAGGGCATGAGCAAGGGTGCGCGCGGCCTCAAGGGCACCGACCTCGGCATCGTCGGTCTCGGCAGCATCGGACTCGGGGTGGCTTCCCGTGCCCGTGCGTTCGGAATGAACGTCCTGGCGCTGCGACGCCCGGGGCGTTCCGCCGAGTCCGAGGCGCGCATCGCCGACCTCGGCATCGCCCTGCTCGACTCACAGCCCGAGCTCGCTGCGTCCGTGGACTGGCTGTCGCTGCACATCCCTGCCGGGCCCGACACCGCCGGCATCGTGGACGCCGAGACGCTGGGCGCGATGCGACCCGGCGCGGTGCTCATCAACACCTCACGGGCGGACGTGGTCGATGCCGACGCACTCCTCGAGCGCCTCGAGGCAGGGGCGATCCGCGCCGGGCTCGACGTCTTCCCCGACGAACCGGGGACCGGGAACGCGGCGTGGACGTCGGCCATCGCCGCACACCCTGCAGTGGTCGGCACCCATCACGTTGGTGCCTCGACCGAGCAGGCTCAGCTGGCCGTTGCCGAAGGTGTCGTGGACGTGGTGGCGGCGTTCGTCGCGGGCTCGCCGGTGCACGTCGTGAACCCGGACGCTCTGGGCGGTGGCGGAGGATGAGCCTGATCCGCCCCTTTCCGGCGCGCATCGTCCGGCAGGAGCAGGCCACCAACGTCGTGTGCCCGATGCACGACGCTCTCAGCCCGGCGCAGCGGGCGAACCTCCTGCTGGAGAACCCGCTCAGCTACCTGAACGTGACGCGGTCCGCGCTGGACATGCCGGGTGCCTCCTTCGAGGAGATCGGGGCGGCCAACGCCGAGGGCCTGGAACGTCTGCTCAGATCCGGTGCCTACGGCGACCTCTGGCAGCCGGCGTTGTACCTCTACCGGATCAGCCAGAACGGCGAGGAGCACACCGGGATCGTCGCCGACCTGGACGTCAGCGGGTTCGTCGACGGGCGGGTGCTCGGCCACGAGAACACCAACCCGGAGAAGGTGCAGGCCCTCGCCCGGCACTTCGAGGCGGTGCCGACGCGCTCGGAGCTGGTGGCCCTCATGCACCGCGACGACGACGTCGTGGCCGCCGTCATCGACTCCGTCAGCGCGAGTGCGCCGATCCTGACCGTCACCGACCTGACCGGCGTCGAGCAGCAGGTCTGGCGACTCTCGGACGGCGACATCGCGCTGATCGCCGAACGTCTCGGCGGCGTGCGGCACTACGTCGCCGACGGCCACCACCGGGTGGCCGCGACCGTCGAGCGGTGGCACGACCACGGCAGCCCTCGCGGTGGCACCGTGCTCTCGGTGCTCTACCCCCAGAGCCAGACGCACCTGCTGGCGTTCCATCGGCTCGTGGCCGGCCCGATCGACTCCCCGGCGTTGCTCAACGGTCTTCGCCAGCTGGGTGACGTGGAGGACGCCGACGGCCCCGCCACAGCTCACGGCGTCTTCGGCCTGCACCTCGGAGACCGCTGGTACCGCGTCCGACCCCGGCTCCAGGAGCGTGCGCACGGTGCCGCCGGACTCGATGTGACGCTGCTCGACGAGCTGGTGCTCAAGCCACTGCTGAGCACGTACGCCGGACATGAGCGGGTGTCGTACGTCTCCGAGCTGGCGGACGTGCACGAGGTCGCCGCCACCCACCCCGACGGCGCGCTCTTCCTGCTCACCGCGCCGACGCACGAGGAGCTCATCGAGGTGGCCGAGCGCGGCGAGGTGATGCCTCCGAAGAGCACCTACATCGAGCCGAAGCCGCGCGCCGGCATCTTCCTGCACCCGCGCCAGGGGCCGGTCGACCCCCGCGACCTGCCGGGGCGGACGGCAGCCGAGACCGCCGGACACGGGGCACGCAGCGGCTGACGGGCCGCCAGCGACATCCGGCGATCGACGGCGTCAGAGGGCCGCGATTGGAGGATTGTCTGCGGTTCTGGGCTGTTCACGACCCGAGAAGCGCAAGGGATCCTCCGATCCGGCCAGCCTCTGGCGCCGGGTCCGGAGCGTCAGCCGCCGTCGCGCTCGCGCAGGTAGCGCTGGTTGAACGCGTAGACGTACTCATCCTTGGCGGGGTAGACGCCGTGGACGAAGGCCTGCGAGCTGACGCCCCGCTGGACCCGCTCGCAGACGTCGTTGTCCTGCCCCCCGACCAGCTCACCGAACTGCACCAGACCGCTCGGGTCGAAGTCGGGAGCGGCGATGGCGTCCGGGTGGAAGAGGTACCAGGCGAGCTGCCGCGTGCGCGTAGCGCTGACCGGCAGCAGCAGCGTGACGATGATCGCCGTCCCCGAGATGTCGATCATCACGTTGGGGAAGATGGTGCCGCCGTACACCGACGTCGCGTCCACCTCGTTCATCGTCGGGAGGAGCGGCAGCGTCGAGACGCCTGGGGCGTACGTCGATCCGGACGCCAAGGTCACGCCGCCGTCGTTGCGGCCGTCCTCGAAGACCCAGCCCTTGCGGTAGGCCGGGATGACGTCGACCAGCTCGGGGTGCACCGTCGGACAGTGCAGGCACTCGTTGTAGTTCTCGATGATGATCTTCCAGTTCGCCTCGACCATCCACTCGGTGGCGGCGCCGATCCGGAGCTGGTCGATCTCGAACCTCTCGAAGTCGAGCAGGTCGTCCCAACCCTCACCCAGCTGCTCACGCACCGGCGCCGGGCGCTCCTTGGCGAGCGAGACGAAGACGAAGCCCTGCCACTCGTCCAGGTGGACCGGCCACAGCGACAGCTTCGACCGGTCGACCTCGTCCTCGGCAACCTTGGGCGTCGCCACGAGGTCGCCCCGCATGTCGTAGCACCAGGCGTGGTAGGGGCACATGATCGAGCCCTTGTCGTGGCCACGCTCCTCTTCGCGGAGCCGGGCACCGCGGTGCCGGCACACGTTGTAGAACGCGCGCAGGCCGCCGTCGTCGCCACGCACGACGATGACGCTCTCGCCGGTGACGTCGGCTGTGAACCAGTCGCCGGTCTGCGGCGCCTGCTCGGCGCGCCCGACGCAGAACCACTTGCGCCAGAAGATCTGCCGCCTCTCGAGGTCGAAGATCTCGGGGTCGCGGTAGTCGCGTCCTGGGAGCGTGTGACGCTCAGATACGGGCATGGGGGAGCCTCCCTCGTCAGGCCCCAGGGTAGCAGTTCACTGAATGGTCAGTCAGTAAGTTGCCCGTGACTAGAGTCGCCTCATGAGCCTGCAGACACTGCCCTACGGGGCCTGGCCCTCCCCCATCTCCGCAGCGGACGTCGCCCGTGGCTCCATCGACCTGGAGTTCCCAGCGGCGGTGGGGGCCCCTGACGGTATCGAGGTGTGGTGGCTCGAGGGGCGTCCGGAGAGCGAGGGACGCTCCGCTCTGATGCGGCGGACGCCCTCCGGCGAGGTCGCCGAGGTCCTCTCCCCGGAGTGGAACGTCCGCAGCAGGATCATCGAGTACGGCGCTCGGTGCTGGGGCCGGGTGGACGCCCCCGAGGGTGGCGGCACCGTGTTCAGCTTCTGGGAGGACCAGCGTCTGTACCTGCTGCGCGACGACCAGAAAACGCCTTCACCCCTCACGCCCGCCCCCACCGATGCGGTCACGCACATGTACGGCGAGCCAGTCCCCGGTCCTGGCGCGACGGTCATCGCGGTCCGCGAGACGCACACCGGCGACGTGGTGAGCCGATGCCTGGTGCAGGTGCCGCTCGACGGCTCCGCGGCACAGGATGACGACGCGGTCGTCGTGCTCAACGACCAGCACCACTTCTACGCCCACCCCCGCGTCTCCCCCGACGGCGCGCGCGTCTCCTACATCGCCTGGGAGCACCCGCAGATGCCGTGGGACGGGACGGTGGCGGCCGTCATCGAGCTCAGCGGCACGCTTCCTGCCGCCGAGCGGGTGCTCGCCGGGTCGTCCACCGAGTCGGTGCTGCAACCGGAGTGGGCGGACGACGGACACCTGTACCTCGTCTCGGACCGCAGCGGCTGGTGGAACCTGTACCGGTGCTCGCTGTCGGACGGATCGCTCGTACCGCTGGCTGCGCGCGACGAGGAGTTCGCGGGCCCGATGTGGCAGCTCGGCTACACGTCCTACGCAGTGCTCTCCGACGGACGACTCGCCGTCACGCACGGCAAGGGACACGAAAGCCTGTCCGTGCTCGACCCGGCGAGCGGTGAGCTGAGTTCGGTGCACCCCGATCTCGGATGGGGCCCGTACCTCACCGCCGCGGGCACCTCGGTCGTCTCGGTCGTCTCATCCGGTACCGTCCCGAACTCCGTCGCCGTCGTCGACGTGTCGGCACTGCCTGCCGAGGTCGACATCGTCCGACCGTCGGTGAGCGAGCTCCCCGACGGTGCGTACCTGCCGCGCCCGGAGGCGCGAACGTTCGTCCGTCCGGACGGGCACGAGATCCACGCCTTCATCTACCCGCCCACCAACCCCGACGTCACGGCTCCCGAGGGCCAGCTGCCGCCGTACGTCGTCTCGGTGCACGGTGGACCGACCGCCCACGCCGCCCCGCACCTGTCGATGGAGTACGCGTACTTCGCCAGCCGGGGCATCGGGATCATCGACGTCAACTACGGCGGGTCCACCGGCTACGGCCGCGTCTACCGGGATCGCCTGAAAGGACAGTGGGGTGTCATCGACGTCGACGACTCGGTGACGGCAGCGCGGTCACTGGCCGACGCCGGTGAGGCCGACCTGGCACGGCTCGGGATCCGCGGTGGCTCGGCCGGAGGCTGGACCACGGTCGCCGCACTCGTGCAGACCGACGCGTTCGCCGCCGGTGCGGCGTACTTCCCCGTGACCGACCTGCTGCCGTTCGCTGAGGACACCCACGACTTCGAGTCTCGTTACCTCGACGGCCTGATCGGCCCGCTGCCGGAGGCGCGCGACCTCTACGTCGAGCGATCGCCGCTGACCCACCTCGACCAGCTCCGCACGCCGATCCTGCTGCTCCAGGGCGACGACGACAAGGTCGTCCCGCCGTCGCAGCCGCAGGCGGTGAACGACGCGCTCGAGGGCAGCGGCATTCCCCACGCGTACCTGCTCTTCGCAGGCGAGCAGCACGGCTTCCGCAAGGCGGAGTCGAACATCGCTGCGCTGGAGGGTGAGCTGTCGTTCTACGGCCAGGTCTTCGGCTTCGAGCCGTCAGGCGTCCCCCAGCTGCCCCTGAGTCACTGACGGGCGAGTGCCTCGCGGACGACCGCGTAGGCGAGCCCGGGGCGGTACCCCTTGCGGGCCAGCATGGACACCAGTCGGCGGGTGGCTGTGTCGGGGTCGACGCCCTGAAGCGACCGCAGCTTCTTGTCGACGAGTGCGGACGCCGCGGCACGCTCCCCCTCGTCATCGACCTGGTCGGCCATGACGGCGTCGATGGTCTCCGGCGCGATCCCCTTCTGGCGAAGCTCACGCCTGAGCAGGGACGCCGCCAGCCCCCGTGAACGTCGCCGGGACTCGACCCAGCTGCGCGCGAAAGCGTCGTCATCGATGTAGCCGAGGTCCACGAACCGGTCGAGCGCCTCGTCAGCCGCCTCGGGCGGGACGCCTTTGCGGGCCAGTGCCTCGGAGAGCTGGTGCCGGCTCTTGGCGCTGGTGGTCAGCTGACGCAGCAGGATCGCCTTGGCCACCTCGACGGGGTCGGCGTCGGCGTCACGGCCCTCGGGGTCGCTGAGTGCCTGCGACGCCTCGCTGCGCTCCGGGGCGTGGCGCCCTCGGGTCGCCGAGCCGCGAGCCACCGTCAGAGGTCGGCCGGGGCCGGCTCGGTGAGATCGATCTCGGGGCTCGCCTCGACGTCGAGCTGCGCGCCGATCCCGAGCTTCTCCTTGATCTTCTTCTCGATCTCGTTGGCCAGGTCGGGGTTGTCGCGCAGGAAGTTGCGGGAGTTCTCCTTGCCCTGACCGAGCTGGTCACCCTCGTACGTGTACCAGGCGCCGGACTTGCGGACGATGCCGTGCTCCACCCCGAGGTCGAGCAGCGACCCCTCGCGGGAGATGCCGTGGCCGTAGAGGATGTCGAACTCGGCCTGCTTGAAGGGCGGCGCCATCTTGTTCTTCACGACCTTGATACGGGTGCGGTTGCCGACCGGCTCGGTACCGTCCTTCAAGGTCTCGATCCGGCGCACGTCCATGCGCACCGACGCGTAGAACTTCAGCGCCTTGCCACCGGTGGTGGTCTCCGGAGAGCCGAAGAAGACACCGATCTTCTCGCGCAGCTGGTTGATGAAGATGCAGGTCGTACTGGTCTGGCTCAGCGCCCCGGTCATCTTGCGGAGCGCCTGGCTCATCAGGCGTGCCTGAAGGCCGACGTGGCTGTCTCCCATCTCGCCCTCGATCTCCGCTCGCGGGACCAGGGCGGCGACGGAGTCGACCACGATGAGGTCGATCGCACCGGAGCGGATGAGCATGTCGGCGATCTCGAGTGCCTGCTCACCGGTGTCGGGCTGGGAGACCAGGAGGGCGTCGGTGTCGACACCGAGCTTCTTGGCGTACTCGGGATCGAGCGCGTGCTCGGCGTCGATGAAGGCGGCGATGCCACCCAGCGCCTGGGCGTTGGCCACCGCGTGCAGCGCCACGGTCGTCTTTCCGGAGGACTCAGGACCGTAGATCTCGACCACCCGGCCACGCGGCAGACCGCCGATGCCGAGAGCGAGGTCGAGGGAGATCGCACCGGTGGGGATCACCTCGACCGGGGCGCGGGTCTCGTCGCCGAGACGCATCACCGAGCCCTTGCCGAACTGCCGCTCGATCTGGGCGAGAGCGGTGTCCAGGGCCTTGTCGCGGTCTGCCATGGGGTTCCCTTCATCGGTGCCGTGGGCGGCGGTCGTGCGATGTCGCGAGCGACGCTACGGCGGGCCACTGACAAGCACCATCGGGCTGGGCCCACCGGTGGACAACTGGGGCGTCAGACGGGAACGTTACCGAACAGGTGTTCGAACGTCATCGGCGACACGCCGCGGTGGCCGCCCGATCGCCAGGGCCAGTGCGAGCGGCACCAGGCAGAGTGCGGCGACCGCCGTCAGCCAGCCGTAGGACGCCCCAGCCACGATCACTCCGGCCAGGGCCCCACCGGCGGCGGCGGCCACGTTCATCAGGGTGTCCCCCACCCCCTGCGCCGCGGGGCGCGACTCCTCCGGCACCGAGACCGTCAGCAGGGCCGAGCCGCCGACGAGGGTGCCCGACCAGCCGAGGCCCAGCAGGAACAAGCCGATCCCGAGCTGTCCCACGGCGTCCCCAGGTGCGGTTCCGGCAATCAGGCAGGCGAGTGCCTGCACCGCCACCCCGAGGGCGATGACCGGCAGGCTCCCCCACCGGTCGGCCAGCCAGCCGACGAGGGGTGAGAACGCGAACATCCCGAGGATGTGCACGCTGATGACCAGCCCGACGACCTGCAAAGTGACGTCGACGTGCTGCATGTGCACGGGCGTCATGACCATCACCATGACCATCACCATGTGCCCGACCGCGATCGAGGCCACGGCCAACGACGCCCCCGGCGCCTGTCGGATGACTCGTACGCCGTGCGCCAGCTCGGCCACCAGGCCGGCGTGCGGACGCGGCGGCTCGCCCCCCGTCGCCTCGGCCTCTGCGTGCGCCCTTGCGCGGCTCTCCAGCAATGGGTCGGGGCGCAGCCCACCGGTGATGAGCAGGGCCGCCAGCGTCACCGCTGCCGCGGTGAGCAGGTAGGGCCCGCTCAACGGCGGCAGGCCCATGGAGTCGGCGAGGCGGGAAGCCGGCTCCATCAGGTTGGGTCCGAGCACGGCTCCGACGGTCGTGGACCAGACCACCAGCGAGAGGTCTCGCGCGAGGTGCTGCGGTTCCGCCAGGTCTCCGGCCGCATACCGTGCCTGTAGTCCGACGGCGGAGGCGATGCCGACCGCGAAGGTGCCGACCAGCACCAGTGGCAGCAGCTCGATGACGGCTGCCGCGACGACGACGGCCGCACCGGTGGCGGCTATCCAGAACCCGGTGGCCAGCCCGACCCGGCGTCCGGAGCGGGAGGAGAGCCACGCAAGCGGCCCAGCGGCCACGGCCGCACCCACCACGCCGGCGGTCTGGGCCAGTCCGGCCAGCCCCTCCGACCCGGTGATCTCCGCGACGAGCAGACTGCCTGCGGCGATCCCCGCCCCGACGCCGACCCCGCTCAGCACCTGCGCCCCGGCCAGGACGCGGACCGTGCGGCGCTGCAGCGGGTCGGGTAGGTGCGCCTCGGTGGCGCCGTTCACCGGAACTTCGCCGGGAGCTCGAGCGCCGCGACCACGGCACGCCAGACGCGCGTCGCGTCCTCACCGTCGGTCAGCGCCTGTTCGACGGTGCGTCCCTCGAGGTCAGCCAGGACGTGGTCGCGTGCGTAGCTGCGGGCGTACGCCGCACCGAGGTGGTGCTCCATCCGCTCCCAGAAGTCGCTCAGCCGCACGGCTCCGACTCTAAGGCCCGCTCAGGCAGAGGGAGGAGTGGGAGGGGCCGGCGGCGCGGCAGGTGGCTCGCCGGCGGACGGGGGTGCGACGTCACCGGGTGGCACCGCCGCGCCGTCCCCGGGAACGATGCTCCCGTCACCCAGGGGTTGAGCAACCGCCGGGGCGGACTGCCGTCCGCGGACGACCACGAAGAGCACCACACCGACGACCACCAGCGCGAGGACGGCGAGCGCCGCCCCGATGAGCGCCCAGGGAGGTCCTCCCTCGGCCTTGCCCACAGCGTTGACCTCGAGCGTCTCGCCGGCAACCGGGGTCCACGTCACCGTGTTGCCGTCCTCCTCGCCGTTGCTGCTGACGATCTCACCGGGGAAGGTGATCGAGATCTCGATCTCGGCCTCGTCCAGCATCGCGTTCGCGGCGGGATCGTCGGAGACCCCGCCGGACAGGTCCATGGTGCCCGCGACGACGAACTCGTCACCCTCCCGCGTGATGGACAGGTCCCCGGAGTCGGTCCCGCCGAACTCGTCCAGCGGCACGTCCTCGACCACGTACTCGACGCCGATCCAGTCGTCGTCCTCGTAGTCCTTGGTCTCCACCGAGCCGGACTCCGGCTGCCCACCGACCAGTCCGCTGCCGTCCTGGGAGAGACTCTCGCGCAGCGCGTCCTCGCCACCGGCGAGCTCGGCGAAGCTGCGCTGCGCCGCCACGATGATCGAGCCGTCGACCGTGTCGTCGGAGGCGAGCTCGAGCTCCATGTCGAGCTTGAAGCAGCCCGAGAGCACCACCATCGCGACGACGGCGAGCAGGGTCAGGGAGGCGGTCCGGGCCCGCCGGACGGCGTGTGGTGAGGTCATCGGGCCATTCATCCGTGCCGGGGCGCTGGGCACAAGGGGCCACGCCGGTGACGGCGTCGGTGGCACCGACCAAGATGGGTGGGTGCCCGCACCCCTCGCCTCGTTCTCGCCGCAGACCCGGCAGTGGTTCGAGACGGTCTTCGCCTCCCCCACTCCTGCCCAGGATGCCGCGTGGCAGGCGATCAGCAGCGGCCGCCACACGCTGGTGGTGGCACCGACGGGATCGGGAAAGACGCTCGCGGCGTTCCTGTGGGCCCTCGACCGGCTCGCGGCGTCAACGACCGGGACGGGCACCCAGGTGCTGTACGTCTCCCCTCTCAAGGCGCTCGCCGTCGACGTCGAGCGCAACCTGCGGGCGCCGCTCACGGGCATCCGCAACGCCTATGACGCAGCCGGCCAGCGCGCGCCGGACATCTCCGTGGCCCTGCGCTCGGGCGACACCCCTGCCGGTGAGCGGCAGCGCCAGCTTCGTCACCCCGGCGACATCCTCATCACCACGCCCGAGTCGCTCTACCTGCTGCTGACCTCGAGGGCGCGGGACACCCTGCGCACGGTCGCGACCGTGATCGTGGACGAGGTTCATGCCGTCGCAGGCACCAAGCGCGGGGCCCACCTCGCGCTCTCGCTCGAGCGCCTGGACGCCCTGCTCGACCGCCCTGCGCAGCGGATCGGGCTGTCGGCGACGGTGCGACCCACCGACGTCGTGGCCTCCTTCCTCGGCGGGGCGCAGGACGTCACCGTCGTGCAGCCGCCCTCGCACAAGGAGCTCGACCTCTCGGTCGTGGTCCCCGTCGAGGACCTCGGCGCACTCGGTGATGCGGCCGACACCGACCTGGGTGAAGGTCCGCCCGCGAGCGCCCCGTCGATCTGGCCGCACGTCGAGTCGCACATCGTCGACCTCGTCGCCGAGCACCGGTCGACGATCGTGTTCGCCAACTCGCGACGCCTGACGGAGCGGCTCGCAGCCCGGCTCAACGAGGAGGCGGCGCGACGTGAGCTCGGCTCCCTCCCTCGGCCGACGCGCCGGCCCAGGTCATGGCGCAGGCCGGCGCGACCCTGCCGGTGGCGGAGACGCACGTGATCGCCCGTGCCCATCACGGGTCGGTCTCCCGCGAGCAGCGGCTCCAGATCGAGGAGGACCTCAAGGGCGGGCTGCTCCCTGCGGTCGTGGCCACCAGCAGCCTCGAGCTCGGCATCGACATGGGTGCGGTCGATCTCGTCGTGCAGGTGGAGGCGCCGCCGTCGGTCGCCAGTGGGCTGCAGCGGATCGGACGTGCGGGGCACCACGTCGACGGCGTCTCCCGCGGCGTCGTGTTCCCGAAGCACCGAGGCGACCTCGTCCCCACGGCGGTCACGGTGCAGCGCATGCGGTCCGGTGAGATCGAGGCGCTGGCGGTGCCGCGCAACCCGCTCGACGTGCTGGCGCAGCAGATCGTCGCCATGGTCGCGATGGATGACTGGCGGGTTGCTGACCTCGCCAGGCTCGTCCGCCGCGCCGACCCCTTCCGGACGCTCCCCGACTCCGCCCTCGAGGCGGTGCTCGACATGCTCGCCGGGCGCTACCCGTCCGACGCCTTCGCCGAGCTCAAGCCCCGACTGGTCTGGGACCGCGAGACCTCCACCCTGTCCGCGCGCCCGGGAACGCACCGGGTGGCGGTCATCAACGGGGGAACCATCCCCGACCGTGGCCTCTACGGGGTCTTCCTCGCGGACGGCGAAGGCCCCGGACGCCGGGTCGGTGAGCTGGACGAGGAGATGGTCTACGAGTCGCGCATCGGCGACGTGTTCGCGCTGGGCTCCACCTCCTGGCAGATCGTGGACATCACCCACGACCGTGTCCTCGTCGTGCCGGCGCCGGGGCGGGCCGGCAAGCTCCCCTTCTGGCACGGCGACGCGATCGGACGCCCGCGCGAGCTCGGGATCGCCGTCGGTGCCGCGCTGCGTCAGCTGCGCGGTCGGTCCGAGGACGACGCGCGTGCCCTGTTGGCCGCCGACGGCCTCGATCCGCGGGCTGCCGACAACGCCGTCGCCTACCTCGCCGAACAGGCGGCCGCCACCGGGCACGTCCCGGACGACCGCACCGTCGTCGTCGAACGCTTCCGCGACGAGATCGGCGACTGGCGTCTCGTCGTGCACTCCGTCTTCGGAGGCCGCGTCAACACCCCGTGGGCGATGGTCGTCGCCGCCCGGCTGCGCGACACGCTCGACATGGACGTGCAGGTGATGCCGTCCGACGACGGGATCGTGCTCCGCATGCCAGACCTCGGCGACGACGCAGTGCCCGACGTCGTCGAGCACCTGCTGATCGACCCCGACGACGTGGAGCGGCTGGTCACCGACGCTGTGTGGGGGTCGGCGCTCTTCGCGGCACGATTCCGCGAGTGCGCCGCCCGGGCGCTGCTGCTTCCCCGACGTCGGCCCGACCGGCGCACGCCGCTCTGGCAGCAGCGTCAGCGGTCGGCGCAGCTGCTCGGGGTGGCGAGCGGTCATCCGACGTTCCCCATCGTCCTGGAGACGATGCGTGAGTGCCTGCAGGACGTCTTCGACGTTCCCGGGCTGCAGGCGCTGCAGTCCGACCTCGCCTCCGGACGCGTCCGGGTCGTCGACGTCGAGACGCCCCGGCCGTCACCGTTCGCCGGCTCGTTGCTCTTCTCGTACGTGGGCGCCTTTCTCTACGAGGGGGACGCACCCCTGGCCGAGCGGCGCGCCGCGGCCCTCACCGTCGACACCACGCTGCTCGCCGAGCTGCTCGGCCAGGCCGAGCTGCGTGAGCTGCTCGAGCCAGAAGCCATCACCGCCGTCGAACGTCGCGTCCGCTGGCTCACCGACGAGCGCCGGCTGCGGGACGCCGAGTCCGTCGCCGACGCTCTCCGCGTCCTCGGACCCCTCTCCGACGCCGACCTGCTCGAACGCGGGGGCGAGGTGGGCTGGGCCGAGCAGCTGGCCGAGCAACGTCGGGCCGTCCGCCTCCGCCTGCCTCCCGGCGAGCGCTGGGTGGCCGTCGAGGACCTCGGTCGGCTACGGGACGCCCTGGGGATCCCGCTCCCTGCCGGCGTCTCCGGTGCCTTCGCCGAGGCGGTCGCCGACCCGCTCGGCGACCTCCTCAGCAGGTTCGCCCGCACCCACGGTCCGTTCGACACCGCCGAGGCTGCGGCGGCCCTCGGGCTCGGGCCCGCCGTCGTCACCGGCACCCTCGAGCGGCTCGCGGCGCAAGGACGGCTCGTGCGGGGCGCCTTCCGCCCTGGACGCGTCGGCAGCGAGTGGTGCGACAGCGACGTCCTGCGTCAGATCCGCCGGGCCAGCCTGGCGCTGGTCCAGCGCAGCGTCGAGCCGGTTCCCGCCGAGCGGCTCTGCGGGTTCCTGCCTCAGTGGCAGGAGGTCACGCGTTCGCTGCGCGGCGTCGACGGGGTGCTGAGCGTCCTCGACCAGCTGGCCGGCCGTGCCGCTCCCGCCTCGGAGTGGGAGCGCAGCATCCTGCCCTCCCGGGTGGTCGACTACCGGCCTGAGCTGCTCGACGAGCTGACCGCGTCCGGTGAGGTGCTCTGGTACGGGGCCGGTGCTCTCCCCCGGGGGGACGGGTGGCTGGGGTTCGTGCCGGTCGACCGGGCATCTGCATTGCTCCCAGACCCGACGCCCCTCACCGATCCCACACCCGCGCACTCGGCGCTGCTCGACCTGCTGCAGGACGGAACGGCTCTGCTCACCCGCCAGGTCGAGCAGGCGCTGGAGGGATCGGGGCTCGGAGCCGACGCCGTGGACACCGGTCTTTGGGACCTCGTCTGGGCGGGGATGCTGACGAACGACACGCTGGCGGCGGTGCGGGCCCGGGTCGCGGCGTCCGGTCGGCCGACGTCGCGACGTGTCAGGCCACCGTCGGGTCGGTACCCGAACCGTCCTCGACCCGGGTTGGGCGGACGCGCGATCGCCCCACGGAGCCAGACCTTGATGCCGGGCCGCTGGACCCGCCTGCCCGAGTTCCGGGAGTCGCCTACGCTGCGCGGGCACGCCACGGCAGAGGCACTGCTGTCACGGCACGGCGTCGTCACCCGTGGTGCGGTGGCCGAGGAGGGCGTGCCCGGAGGGTTCGCGGCCGTGTACCGGGTACTCGCCACGATGGAGGAGGCGGGCCGAGTCCGGCGCGGCTACTTCGTCGAGGGCCTGGGGGCGGCCCAGTTCGCGGCCGGTGATGCGGTGGACCGCCTGCGTGCCGTCGACGACACCGGTGCGGCCCTGGTGCTGGCCGCCACCGACCCGGCCAACCCCTTCGGCGCGGCGCTCCCCTGGCCCGCAGCCTCCGGCACGCACCGCCCTGGCCGGGCCGTCGGCGCGAGCGTGGTCGTGGACGGGCAGGGCCTGGTGCTGTACCTCGAACGCGGGGGCCGGTCCCTGCTCAGCTGGGTGCCGGCGTCCGACCCACGGGCCGCCGCGGCCGTCTCCGCCGTGGTCGAGGCTGTGCGCAGCGGCCGGCGTCCGGCGGTCATGCTCGAGAAGGTCGACGGCGAGCCGGTGCACGGCACCCCGTGGCGAGACCTGCTGGCGGATGCGGGATTCGCCACCACCCCACGCGGCCTGCGCCTCCGATCTCCCCGCTGACCCAAGGCCCGCCGAGTGCGGAGCTGGTGGACGCCCAGACCCATCGAGTGCGGAGCTGGTGGACGTCAGTGCGGCTCGGCTGTCACCGCGACGTGACGGCGAAGGAGACCAGCCACCGGGTGCTGGCGTCGGTGTCCCGAGAGGGCCCGGCCCAGGCCGCCACCTGCTCGGCGACCTGCGGATCGTGGACGGCCGCGTTCGCCAGACCGATCACCACCGCGGGGTCGTGAGAGCGCAGGCCGGCGAGCACGGGGTGCTCGGCGATCCATCGGGCAGCCGCCTCGAGGCGCTCCCCTCGTGGATGCTCGGCGCAGTGCGCCAGCAGGGCATCGCGTTCGCCGCGCATCAGCGCGCGCAGCACCTCGTCGCGGTCACGGAAATGGTTGTAGACGGTCGCCTTGGCCACCCGGGCGCGTCGGGCGAGCGCGGCCATCGTGACTCCGCGCAGTCCGGCCTCGGCGACCAGGCTGCCGGCGGCGGCGAGGATCTGCGACCGGGCGCGGTCCATGGCATTGCCCGCCCGCGCGCGTGCGACCGTCGGTGGAGCAGTAGTGGTCCGCACGTCAGACGGCGGCGGGCACGCCGGCACCGGAACGGTCGGCATCACCGGAGCCGTCGTCGTCGGAGCGGTCGCGGGGAGCCACCGGCGGGGCCGTGGCCAGCTCGGCGAGCGCGATGTCGTCGCTGACGTGGCGCAGCAGCTGGCTGAGCGGGAGCTCGAGGGCACCGCAGATCGAGGCCAGCAGCTCGCTGCTGGCCTCCTTCTGGCCGCGCTCGATCTCCGAGAGGTACCCGAGCGAGACCCGAGCGGCGGCGGAGACCTGACGCAGCGTGCGTCCCTGGCTCTGCCGCTGGCGGCGCAGCTCGTCGCCGAGGTGCTGACGCAGCACGATCATCGGCGGTCCTCCGCTTCGGTCTCCCCTGGCTCCCTGCTGGGTTCTCCAGTGTAACCCTGCCGAGCATCGGGGGCTTCCCTGCCGAGGGCCAGGGAGGCCACCTCCAGGCGGAATGCGGCTGTCACGCCCCCAGGCGGTCCAGCAGCAGCTGCACGACAGCCTCGACCGTGGCCCTCTGGATGGCGATCCGCTCACCGTCCAAGCGGAGCGACTCGACGCGGACACCGCTGGCGTCGGCAAGCGCCACGTAGACCTCGCCCACCGGATGGCCGTCCTGGGGCTCGGGCCCGGCCACGCCGGTGGTCGCCAGACCGATCTCGGCGTCGAACAGCGCCCGCACGCGCCGGGCCATGGCGGCAGCAACGTCAGGGTCGACCGGCCCACACTCGTCCAGCAGTCCCGCATCGACGCCCAGGACGGTGTGCTTGGTGTCGGTCGCGTAGACCACTGTGCCTCCGCGGACCGACGCCGACGCACCTGGCCCTTCGGTCAGCGCCGCCAGCACCAGGCCCCCGGTGAGCGACTCGGCAACCGCCACCGACCCCCCGACGCGGGTGAGGGCCGCCACCGCGCGGGCTGCGTTCTCACTCATGAGCTCTCCCCTGCTTGCGCAGTGCGAGGGCGCGCACAACGTAGTCGACACCGGTCACGAGAGTGACCACCACGGCAGCCGCCATGACCCACTCGGCGACTGCGCGCCCTCCGGACGCCAGCGGCAGCAGGAACAGCGTGATCGCCAGGATCTGCAGGGCGGTCTTGAGCTTGCCGCCGCGGCTGGCTGCCATCACGCCGTGCCGGATCACCCAGAAGCGCAGCAGTGTCACGCCGATCTCGCGGCCGAGGACGACGACCGTCACCCACCACGGCAGCATGTCGAACCACGAGAGCAGCACGAGCGCCGAGCCGGTCAGCGCCTTGTCGGCGATGGGATCGAGGATCTTGCCGACCGAGGTGACCTGGCCGGTCCGTCGTGCGAGCTCACCGTCGATGAAGTCGGTGACCGCCGCCACCAGGAACACCAGGGCGGCCCACGCCTGCCAGCCGGCATCGGGCCGGGAGTACCCGACCCAGCCGACCACCACGAAGACGGGCACCAGGAGCAGCCGGCCCATGGTCAACGCGTTGGGCAGGTTCCAGGACGAGGGGGCCTCGGTCGGGACCGGTTCGGTGCTCACGTCGTACGCGCCACCAGGTCGACACCGTCGGACGCCACGACGCGCGCGTCCACCCAGGCACCTGCCACCGCGTCACACCCGGGCAGGGTGACCACGCCGTCGACCTCCGGACCCTGGTGCTCCGCGCGACCCACGGCCGCGCCGTCCACCTGCTCCTCGACGAGCACGCGGACCTGCTCACCGACCCGATCGGCCGCGCGCTGGTCGACGAGGAGCTCGACGACGTCCTGCACGTGGCGACGACGCGCTTCGACCTCGTCCTCGGGAAGATGTCCGGACAACTCCTCCGCCTCGGTGCCGTCCTCGTCGGAGTACCCGAACACGCCCACGACGTCGAGCCGGGCCTCGGTGAGAAAGTCGGTGAGCACGGCGACGTCGGCGTCGGTCTCCCCCGGAAAACCCACGATCACGTTGGACCGGATGCCCGCGTGCGGTGCGCGCTCCCGGATGGTGCCGATGAGGTCGAGGAAGGCAGGCGCGTCGCCGAACCGGCGCATGCGCCGCAACAGCGGACCGCTGGCGTGCTGGAAAGACAGGTCGAAGTAGGCCGCGACACCGTCGGTGCCGGTCATCGTCTCGATCAGGCCGGGGCGGACCTCGGCCGGCTGCAGGTAGCTGACGCGGACCCGCTCCACCCCGTCGATCGCGGTCAGCCGGGGCAGCATGGCCTCGAGCGCTCGGAGGTCGCCGAGGTCCTTGCCGTACGACGTCGAGTTCTCGCTGACGAGGAAGAGCTCGCTGACGCCGCGCTCGGCCAACCACTGTCCCTCGGCCACCACGTCATCCGGGTTCCGGGAGACGAAGGCCCCCCGAAAGCTGGGAATCGCGCAGAACGAGCAGCGGCGGTCGCACCCCGAGGCGATCTTCAACGGGGCGACGGGGCTGCGGTCGAGACGGCGCCGCTCGAGCCGGGGGCCGGACGCGGGACCCCGGCGCGTACTGACGTCAGTGCGGTCCGCGGGGGCGAGCGGAAGCAGCAGTCGCCGGTCCTGCGGCACTGGCGGTGTCGGACGCTCGCCCGCCAGGACGGAGCGCACGCGGGCCGCGATCTGCGGGTAGTCGTCGAATCCGAGGACGGCATCGACCTCGGTCAGCTCGTCGGCCAGCTCGCCGCCGTAGCGCTCGGCCAGGCACCCCACTGCCACCACCGCCTGCGGTCCGCCGGTCGCCTTGAGGTCGGCGGCCGCGAGCATGGTGTCGATCGAGTCCTTCTTGGCCGACGCCACGAATCCGCAGGTGTTGACCACCACGACGTCGGCATCGGATGGCTCGTCGACCAGCGCGAGACCGGCACCTTCGAGGCGCGCGGCGAGCTCTTCGGAGTCGACTTCGTTGCGGGCGCAGCCCAAGGTCACCAAGGACACCCGAGGTGTCACGTCAGCCTGCAGCCCCAGCCGGGTCATCGGGGGTGAAACGCACGGTCACCGGGCCGCAGGTGTCGCCGGGACTGCCGACGTCCTGACCGTTGACCGTCAGCTCGACGGACGATGCGCATCCGGTGACCACACTGATCCTCTTGTCGTCCCGGAAGGTCTTCGACTGCCCGTCACCGATGTTGCCCTCGAAGAGGACGGTGTCGTCCGAGCCTGTGACGCTGACCCAGCTGAGCCGGTTCGGGAGCGCCGTCATGCGCAGGGTGACCTCGTCGGGGGGCAGCTGAGCGACCTGCGTCGGATCGTCGCTCGGCTCGCCCTCACCGGACGGTTCGGCGGTGGGGCTCGGTGCCGGTTCGGCCACCGTCGTCGGGGTGCGCGCCGGGTCGTCGCCACCGGTCGTGAGCTGGACGACCACCAGCCCGACCACCAGGACGAGGGCGGCCGCCATCAAGGCGCTCCAGTTCGTGCCGGTCCGGCGACGCGGTGCGACCGACTCGGCCTCGAACACCTCGGTGGCGCTCGGCGCGGGCGTGCCGTACGTGCGGTCGTACTCGTCGACCCACGGCTGTCCGTCGACGCCGACCGCGGTGGCGATGGCGCGAAGGTGCCCGCGCGCGTAGACGTCCCCACCGCAGTGCGAGAAGTCGTCGGCCTCGATCGCCTCGATCACCGAGGACCGGACCCGCGTCCGCTCGCTGACCTCGGCCAACGACAGGGAGGCTTCGTGGCGCGCCGCGGTCACTTCAGCACCGATTGACACCGACGTCCTCCCCTCGTGAGCGGGCCGGTAGACGACCGTCGTCTGGAAACACCCAGTCTACGTCCGTAGGGGGTATGTCGACAAAAGCCGGAAATTCCTGAGGGTCACTCGCCCCGGAGGGTGGTGAGGACGGCGGCGAGCTCGTCCGGCTTGACCAGCACGTCCCGCGCCTTCGAGCCCTCCGAGGGGCCCACGATGCCCCGGCTCTCCATGAGGTCCATGAGGCGTCCGGCCTTGGCGAACCCCACCCGCAGCTTGCGTTGCAGCATCGAGGTGGAGCCGAACTGCGACGACACCACGAGCTCGGTGGCGCTGAGCAGCAGGTCGAGGTCGTCGCCGATGTCCTCGTCGATCTCCTTGCGGACCGGAGCCGCCGTCACGTCGTCCCGGTAGGTCGGCTGCAGCTGTGACTTGACGTGCGCCACGACGGCGGCGACCTCCTGCTCGGTGACCCACGAGCCCTGGACGCGCATCGGCTTGCTCGCCCCCATCGGAAGGAACAACGCGTCACCTTGCCCGACGAGCTTCTCCGCACCGGGCTGGTCGAGGATGACCCTGCTGTCGGCCAACGAAGACGTCGCGAACGCGAGCCGACTCGGGACGTTCGCCTTGATGAGCCCGGTCACGACGTCGACGCTCGGCCGCTGCGTCGCGAGCACGAGATGGATCCCCGCTGCACGCGCGAGCTGCGTGATGCGCACGATCGAGTCCTCGACGTCACGCGGTGCCACCATCATCAGGTCGGCAAGCTCGTCGACCACGACGAGCAGGTACGGGTACGGCTGCAGGGCGCGTTCGCTGCCGGGTGGTGGCTTCACCGCTCCGCTGCGCACCGCCTTGTTGAAGTCGTCGACGTGCCGGAAGCCGTAGGCCGCCAGGTCGTCGTAGCGCATCTCCATCTCGCGCACGACCCACTGCAGCGCGTCTGCCGCCTTCTTGGGACTGGTGATGATCGGAGTGATCAGGTGCGGGATGCCTTCGTAGACCGTGAGCTCCACGCGCTTGGGGTCGACGAGCACCATGCGCACCTCGTCCGGCGTGGCCCGCATCAGGACACTGGTGATGAGTGCGTTCATGCACCCGCTCTTGCCCGCGCCGGTAGCGCCCGCAACGAGGACGTGCGGCATCTTGGCGAGGTTGGCACAGACGTAGCCGCCCTCGACGTCCTTGCCCAGACCGACCACCATCGGGTGGTGGTCGCTCCGTGCCGCGGTCGAACGCATGACGTCGCCGAGGCTGACGACCTCGCGGTCGGTGTTGGGGATCTCGATCCCGATCGCCGACTTGCCGGGGATCGGCGACAGGATCCGCACGTCGGCGCTGGCCACGGCGTAGGCGATGTTCTTGCTCAACGCCGTGACCCGCTCGACCTTGACACCCGACCCGAGCTCGACCTCGTAGCGCGTCACGGTGGGCCCGCGCATGAAGCCGGTGACCCGCGCATCGATGCCGAACTGGTCGAGCACCTCGGTCAGTGCATTCACGACGGTGTCGTTCGCCTTGCTGCGCGCCTTGTGCGGCGTCCCCGTGCGCAGAAGGGACGGGTCCGGCAGCGTGTAGGTGATGTCACCGCCGAGGAGCAGCTGTTCCACCCGAGTCGGCAAGGTGGAGGGGTCCGGGGTCGACGACGACGTGTTGACCACCGCGGCCGGTTCTGCCTCGGGGACCACGGCCACGGAATCGTGCTCGTCGGCCCCGTCGATCTCTTCGAGCTCGTCGTCGTCCGTGACCTCGCCTGCGATCAGCGGGGTCTCGAAAGCCTCGGGCCCGGTCGGTGCGTGGACGTGCAGCGCCGCACGGCGACGGGCCCACCACCCGCGGCGCACGGGTGCGGGCGCGCGGTAGTCGTGGCTGTCGTCCTCGACGAGGTCGATGACCTCCGGTGCCGGTGGGCGCAGCAGCAGTCGGTCGCGCAGCACGGCCAGCCGCTCGGGCACCTGGTGGACGGGGGTGGAGGTGAGCACGAGCACGCCGAACACCACGAGCAGCGCCATGACGGGCACGGCGATCCAGGCGGTGACCCCCGAGACCAGCGGCGCCGCGACCAGGAAGCCGACGAACCCTCCGCCCTCGCGCATGGCGGTCGCCCCCTCGACCGGCTGTGGGGTCCCGGCGAGTGCGTGGGCGATCCCCAGCGTGCCGCCGACCGTGGCTGCCCAGCCGATGACGAGGCGTCCTGTGGGGGCATGACCTGCCGGATGGCGCAGCACCCACCACGACAACGCGAGCAGCAGCAGGGGCACCGCCCAGGCGAGACGTCCGGCGCTGCCGATGATCACCGCGTCGGAGAAGGTGTCGACCGGCCCGTCCAGCGACCACCACTGCGAGGCGGCGGCCACCAGCGCCACGGCGAGCAGCAGCAGGCCGATGCCGTCCCGCCGCTGGTCGGGGTCGATGTCGCGGGCGCCGCGCCCGATCCGGCGAGCCGCCGCGCCCAACAGGTGGGCGACGGCGAGCCAGAGTCCCCGGAGGGCCAGCCACACCGCCCGGACCAGGCGGGTCAGGGTTCCCGGTGAACGTTGCGAGGAGGAGCGCGACCGAGACGTCGAACGGCTGCTGGACGACCGCGCGCGCGAACTGCTCGTGCGGGCGGAGCCGGCCGGGCGCGAACGGGTCGCGCCCCGCGGGGAAGACGAGGCCATGGGCCGAGGCTACCGACGGTGCGCGGGCATTCCCGGTCAGTGATGCGGTGTGTCGCGCCCCGGTAGCGGCACCCCCGGCCTCCGCGGTCCGCCGCAGTCCAACCCCCGGTGATCGGAGCATCTCCGTCACTCCGGACGTCCCCTGGGCTCAGAGAAGTGACTGAAACAGTCCGATCACCGGTAGTGGGGTCAGACCTCGATGACGACCGGGATGATCATCGGCTTGCGACGGTGGCGGGCGCTGACCCACCGGCCCACGGTCCGCCGCACCACTTGCTGCAGCTGATGAGCGTCCCCCACTCCGCGCGAGCCGGCGTCCTCGATCGCGGCGGTGATCTCGGGGAGCACCTCGTCGAACACCGCGTCGTCCTCGTGGAACCCGCGCGCGGAGACCACCGGTCCGCCGATGACCTTGCCGTTGGCCGAGTCGACGACGACATGGACCGAGATGAAGCCCTCGGACCCGAGGATGCGACGGTCCTTGAGCGACGTCTCACTGATGTCACCGACCGAGGCGCCGTCGACGTAGACGTACCCGCACGGGACCGCACCGACGACCCGTGCGTGGCCCTCGACGAGGTCCACCACGACGCCGTCCTCGGCGAGCACGACGTTGCGGGCCTCAACACCGGAGGCGAGCGCGAGGTCGGCGTTGGCCCTGAGGTGTCTGATCTCGCCGTGCACGGGCATCACGTTGGTGGGCCGGACCAGGTTGTAGACGTAGAGCAGCTCGCCGGCGGCGGCATGCCCTGACACGTGGACCATGGCGTTGCCCTTGTGCACGACGGTCGCACCCCAGCGCATCAGACCGTTGATGACGCGGTACACCGCGTTCTCGTTCCCCGGGATGAGTGACGACGCCAGGATCACGGTGTCGCCCTCGCCGAGCACGATGCTGTGGTCACGGCCGGCGATCCGCGAGAGGACCGCCATCGGCTCGCCCTGTGAGCCGGTGCAGATCAGGACCGCGTGGTCGTCGGGGTGTTCGTCGAGCTCTTTGACGTCGACGACGGTGTCACCGGGGATGGTCAGGTACCCGAGGTCGCGGGCGATCCCCATGTTGCGCACCATCGAACGGCCGACGAACGCGACCTTGCGCCCGTTCGCCCGAGCGACGTCGATGATCTGCTGGACCCGGTGGATGTGCGACGCGAACGAGGCGACGATCACGCGCTTCTTGGAGCCGGCGATCACCCGGTCGAGCACGGGGACGATGTCGCGCTCCGGTGCGACGAACCCCGGCACCTCGGCGTTGGTCGAGTCGACCATCAGCAGGTCGACGCCCTCTTCGCCGAGCCGAGCCAGTGCCCGCAGGTCGGTGACGCGTCCGTCCAGTGGGAGCTGATCCATCTTGAAGTCGCCGGTGTGGATGACGAGCTGGCCCGCCGGCGTCCGAATGGCCACGGCGAGGGCGTCGGGGATGGAGTGGTTGACCGCGATGAACTCGAGGTCGAAGACGCCGAGTGAGGTGCGGTCGCCTTCGGCGACCTCCTGGGTCACCGGCTTGATGCGGTGCTCACGGAGCTTGGCCTCCAGCAGGGCCAGTGTCAGCTGCGAACCGAGCAACGGGATGTCCGCACGCTCGCGCAGCAGGTACGGCACGGCGCCGATGTGGTCCTCGTGCCCGTGGGTGAGCACGACGCCGACGACGTCGTCGAGCCGGTCCCTGATGTAGTCGAAGTCCGGGAGGATGAGGTCGACCCCCGGCTGGTCGTCCTCGGGGAACAGCACGCCGCAGTCGACGATCAGCAGCGAGCTGCCGAACTCGAAGACCGCCATGTTGCGGCCGATCTCTCCGAGTCCGCCGAGCGGCACGATGCGGAGACCGCCTTCAGGCAGCGGCGGCGGCGTTCCGAGCTCGGGATGCGGGTGGCTCATCGGCGGGTCACGGCCCGAAGCCTTCCACCGCTCCGTCGGCGAGGTCGAGGGTCAGGCGGGCGAACTCGTCCTGGGTGAGCTCGACCAGCGGAGGGCGGACCGCCGCTCCGATCACCCCGAGCTGGCTGAGCGCGGCCTTCACGGTCATCACGCCCTGCGTGCGGAAGATGCCGGTGTAGACGGGGAGCAGCCCCAGGTGCAGCCGGGTCGCGGTCTCGACGTCACCGGAGACGAACGCGTCGAGCATCTCGCTGAGCCGCCCCGCCACAAGATGACCGACGACGCTCACCACGCCGGACGCGCCGATGCTCATCAGCGGAAGGTTGAGCACGTCCTCGCCCGAGTACCAGGCCAGCTCGGTGCGTGCCATCACCCAGGACGCGGCTGCCAGGTCTCCCTTGGCGTCCTTGACCGCCACGATCTTCTCGTGGGTCGCCGCGCGCACCATGGTCTCGACGTCGATCGCGACCCCCGTGCGACCGGGGATGTCGTAGAGCATCACCGGCAGCTCCGTGGCGTCTGCCACGGTGGTCAGGTGTTTCAGCACCCCCGCCTGGGGTGGACGGTTGTAGTAGGGCGAGACGACGAGCAGCGCGTGAGCGCCGCCCTTCTGTGCCAGGCGGGCCCGCTCGACGGCGTGGACGGTGTCGTTGCTCGACGCGCCCGCGATGACCAGGGCACGGTCACCCACCGCCTCGACCACCGCCTGCACCACCATCTGCTGCTCGTGGTCGGTGGTGGTGGGCGACTCCCCCGTCGTCCCGTTGACGACGAGTCCGTCGTTGCCCTGGTCGACGAGGTGGGTGGCCAGCCGCTGCACGGCGTCGAGGTCGACCGAGAGGTCGTCATCGCGGAAGGGGGTGACCATCGCCGTGACGACCCGGCCCAGCGGGGCACGACGGAGGGCTCCAGTGGTCATGGGGTCAGGCTAGCGGGCCGGGGCGTCTGAAGGACCCACAAGGGACCGGGCTGGGTCCGGATGTGAAGGACCCCGTCACCACCCGCTCGGGGGGTCGGTCGGTGACGGGGTCGTCCGATGATCGCTGCCGAAGGTCGAGGCGTTACACCCACCCGAAAGGGGGGCGCCGTCAGGGTGACACCCGTCCCGCGGCTTCGAAGGCCGCGTGGGTGACCGGCATGAGGTCGGCCCACAGCGCCTCCATCTGCTCAGCGACCATCTCGATCTCGCGCTGGGGGTAGGACGGGTACGAGGAGGTCTCCCGCTTGGTGCGGAGGGAGAGGAAGTTCATCAACGACCGGGCGTTCATGGTCACGTACATCGACGAGTAGGTGGCCACCGGCAGGACGCCCCGCGCCACCTCGCGCGCCACACCGGCATCGAGCATCCGCTGGTACGCCTGGTAGGCGACGGTGCAGGCGGCCTTGGTCTGCTCCACGACAGTGGCGTGCTGCTCGTCGGTGCCGTCGACGAAGACGTAGTGCCCGGGCTTTCCCTCTTGCACCAGCTTGCGCTCGCGCCCGGGCACGTAGAACACCGGACGCAGCTCGCGGTAACGACCTGACTCCTCGTTGTACGACGCGATGCGGTGCCGCATGAACTCTCGGAACACGAAGATCGGGGCCTGGACGTAGAAGGTCATGGAGTTGTGCTCGAACGGCGACCCGTGACGGTCGCGCATCAGGTACCGGATCAGCCCGGAGGAGCGCTCGGCGTCGCCGTCGACCTCGTCGAGAGACTGCTCACCGAGCGTGGAGACGCGCGCGGCGAAGAGCACATCGGCGTCCCGTGCTGCCGCCCGCACCAGCTCGACGGTGACGTCGCTGCGGAACTGCATCTCGAGGTCGTTGCTCACGGTCGTCCTCCGGCGGGCGGGCTGGTCGGGCGGCCCCACCCTAGCCACCGGCACCGACGGCGCCTCCGATGGCGTCGAGTGACGCGAAACCGCCTACCGCTTCGCGCCTAGGTGGACGATTTCGCGCCAATCGATCGTCAGATGTGGGGTTCGTCCGCGGTGAACCTGCCCCGGCCCAGGGCTGCCACATCCGCCGACACGGGATGGCCTTCCACCAGGTCGGAGAGCACCTGGCCGAACATCGGCAGGAACTTGAAGCCCTGCCCGCTGTCGCCACAGCCGAACACGACGTCCCCGACCCGGTCGAGCACGAAGAGATCGTCGTCGGACTCGGTCCACGCGCACACCTCGGACCGGATCGGCGTGGCGTCGAACGCGGGCAGCTCCAGCCGGACGCGCTCGACGGCCTCACGTTCCCGTTCGGCCACCGGCGCCCGGTCGTGCTGCTCGGGGTCGAACCGCCCGATGGGGTCGTCGATGCCGACCTTGAAGCCGATCCCCGGTGTGGGCATGGCGTAGAAGCCGAACGACCCGGCCTCCGCCGGGATGTCGACCAGACACGGTCGTGACTCCCACGGGACGTCCACGCCGCCGCGCACATAGGTGATCTGCTCGAGGAACGGCACCAGCGAGACGTCGACACCGAGGGCCTTGAGCATCGATCCGGCCCACGGTCCGGCGGTGAGCACGACGCGGTCGGCGTCGAACGTGGTCCTTTCCCCCTGTGCGTCCGCGACCACCCGCACGCCGGAGGCCCGCTGCACGATCTCGAGCACCGTCGTCCCGGTCTGGATCCGTCCGCCCGCACGTTCGCACAGGGCTGCGGTGGATCGCAGGGCCACGTCGGCCAGCACGACGCCCGCATCGGGCTGCCACACTGCGGCCGCGTCGTCAGACCACCGGAGCTCGGGGAACAGCTCGACCTGCCGCCGCTCGTCGAGAACCTCGTGCTCGACCGACTCGGCCGCCAAGGACGCCGCCACCTGCTCGGTCAAACCGCCGCGCCACACCAGCCCGCGCTGCAGCCGCAGCGGACGCCCGGCGTCGCGCTCCAGCGCCTCCCAGAGCTCGTGGTTCCGGCGGGCAAGCCGCACCATCGGACGCTCGGCGTGCGCCAGGCGGTAGATGCGCGTGGCGCCGGAGGACGACGCCCACCTGTTCCCGACCTCCGTGCGGTCCAGACCGACCACCTCGTGGCCACGGACGGCCAGCTCACGGGCAGCCGACAGACCCATCACACCGAGTCCGACCACGACGATGCGCACGCGCAGACCCTAAGGGGCCGGGCGGCGCGGAGCACGCTGCCTGCGAGGATGGACTCATGGCCGACGTCTTCGTCCGGGCCGCCCGACTGATCGATGCCGCGGGCTTCGCCTCGGTCCAGCATCGCAGCTGGCAACGTGCGAGCCAGGACCTCGGCCTCCCGCCGCCGCCCGAGCTCGCCGTCGTCGAACGGGGGTGGGAGCGCGCCGTCACTGCGCCACCGAGCGTCCGTCACACCACGTGGGTCGCCGTCGAGACCGGATCCGGCGAAGAGGTCGTCGTGGGCGCGGCAGCCGTCGCCCCCGCGTCCGACCCGGACCTGGACGCCTCCACCACCGTCGAGCTGCTGCTGCTGACGGTGGACCCCGACCGCCGTCGCCGCGGACACGGGTCCCGCTTGCTGACCGCGACGATGCAGACCGCCATCGACGCGGGTGAGCGCGAGGCCGTTGCCTGGGTGCCCAGCGTGGACGACGAGCTGCGGACCTTCCTCGAAGGAGCCGGCTGGGCCGCTGACGGCGCATACCGGACCCTGGCCGGTGCCTCCGACCCGGACGCCGACGAGATCGAGCTGCGGCAGGTCCGGCTCGCGACGGCGCTGGTGCCCGCCACGTGACGGAGCGGCGCGAGGTCACCTCCACGTCCTGGGAGGTCGGGGTCGTGGTGGGCAGCTACGGCCTCGGCTTCGGCGCACTCGCGGTCGCCAACGGGCTCAGCGTCCTCCAGGCGGTGGTATTGAGCCTGCTGGTCTTCACCGGCGCCTCCCAGTTCGCGCTCGTGAGCGTGATCGGCGCGGGTGGATCGCCCGCCTCCGGCGTGCTGGCGGCACTGGCGTTGGGAACCCGCAACACCTTCTACGGGCTGCGGCTGCGCTCGATCCTGCAGGCGACCGGCTGGCGACGGGCGGCCGCCGCGCAGCTGACCATCGACGAGTCGACAGCCGTGGCACTGGCCCAGCGCGACCCGGCGATGTCGCGTCTGGGGTTCTGGACGACCGGCCTGGTCGTGTCTCAGCTGCTGGAACCTCGCGACGGTGGCCGGCGCGTTCGCCGTCGACCAGATTGCAGACCCGAAAGTGATCGGCCTGGACGCCGCTGTCGGTGCCGCGTTTCTCGCGTTGATCTGGCCCCAGCTGACGACCTCGCAGGCGAGACGCGTGGCGCTCCGGCGCCGTGATCCTGACGCTGCTGCTGACCCCGCTCCTGCCACCCGGCCTCCCGGTGATCGCCGCTGCATCCGTCGCCCTCGTCGTCGCCTGGCCGGAGCCGCAACCTCCTGCGACGGAGGCCCCGTGAGCGAGAATCTGGCGAACTGGCTGGCGATCGCCGCGCTGGCGGTCGGCGCCTATGGGCTGAAGCTGCTCGGATACGCGGTTCCGGAGCGGCTACCTGGAACGGCCGCGGGTCCATCGGGTGGCGGTCCTGATGCCGGTGGCCCTGCTCTCGGCGTCTGACGACCGTCCAGGTCGTCGGGTGGCGACGGACGGTCTCGTGCTCGACGCCCGCCTCGTCGGCATCGCCTTTGCCGCCGTCGCCCTGCTGCTGCGCGCACCCTTCCTCGTGGTCGTCGTCGGAGCGGCAGCCGTCGCCGCAGGCGTCCGCGCGCTGGTCGGTTGACGGGACCGGCGAGGATGGAGCGATGAGCCACTGGTTCACCGGCTGGAAGTTCTGGCCGGACCGCCCGCGCGGTCCGGTCGGTTCGCAGTACCGCCAGGTCACGTGGATCCGCCCCTACCGCCCAGGGCCGCTGCGCGTGGCGATCGCCCTGCTCGGGATCGTGGTCACGACCCTTCCGGCGCTCACCGCCTTCAGTGCGCTGCTGGCCTCGGGTCCGGTGGTTCCTCGCCTGGTGTTCACCCTGTCGTTCGGACTGATCGCGGCGGGGCTCGCGATCCTGGTCACCCGCTTCTTCGCCGTCGGCGTCTACGTCAACGACGCCGGGGTGCGGATTGCCACGATCCGCACGATGGCGGTCTACCCGTGGCGGCTGGTCACGGACATCTCAACCGCACCACGCTCGCCTCGGTCGGACGGGGACCAGCACGACGTCGGTGGTGACGTCGTGGTGATCACCCTGCGGGACATCGGACCTGTGGCGACCCCGGTGCACCGTCGGAGCCCGGACTTCCTCGGACGGGGCGCCGCCTTCGAGATGGCGGCGCTGGCTCTCGAACGCTGGTGGCGCGACGCGGGGACCCTGGGTGACCCACGCGACTAGTCCGGCAGCTTCATCGTGGACAGCACGAGGGCGAGAGCCTCGTCCAGCTGATCCTCCCCAGCCGAGTCGAAGGGGTCTGCAACTGCAGAGACCACCATCGTCTTGCCCCTCACCTCGATCACCGTCTCCGTGACCACCTCTTCCCGGTTGTAATCGGGCCACTCTTCGCTCGGAACGGGGCGGTGAGACGTTCTCCCAAGACGGAACTGGGCTCCCCGTGCATCGTCAGCCATCCCGATCGTCAACTGCGGGAAGCGCTCGCCATCGACCACGACCATCCGGTCGTCGATCACGTCGAGCGTGGGGTTCTGCGCGGAGCCAGTCCGCGTACCCGTCCGACGGGATCGGGAACACCGGTCTGCCGTTCGGTGTCGAACACCTCCACGACCGGGCCGCTGATGGCGACGTGGGTCATGGTGGACTCGGAGCCGTCAACATCCAGCCAGACGAAGGCGCCGTCCTTCCAGACCGTCCAAGACTCCGGGGCCTTCGCCACGAGCGGGACCTCCAGGCGGGTCCCCACGGTCCGGCCTGGCTCGAGTCTCACGAATGAGGTGGATGCGCTCGGCGTCGACAGGGGGTCGGTGGGTGCGGGATCGTCGCTGGCGCGAAGCTGCGACGCCGTCAACCATCCGGCCCCGGCGACCAGCACGGCGACACCGACAACCGCCAGAGCGCTGGTGTTCCTGCGTCGAGTCCTGTCTTCGTGCTTGAGCTCGGTGATCTGTGCCATCGGGTCAACCCCTCGGGCCGAGGCGCGCACTCCATCCGCAGCGCGCCGAGCGCGGGTGTCGAGGTTCATGACTCGGTCCCTTCATCAACCTGTGCGCCCAGACGCGTCGCCAGCTTCGACCGCGCTCGAGAGAGGTGCGTCTTGACCGTGCCATCCGTGCAGTCGAGGACCTGCGCGATCTCGGCCAGCGAGCAGCCGTAGACGTAGCACAGCACGATGCACTGTGCCTGGCGCTTCGGCAGGCGTCTGACTTCCGCCCAGAAGGTCGCATCGTCGTCGTCCAGGGTCGCCACCTCGCTGCGTCGGCGACGCAACCGGAGCAGCCCACGCGCCTCCACGATGCGCCGCCGGACGAAGGAGACCGCCAGGTTGGCGCAGACCCGACGGACCCAGGCGTGTGGTGCGTCGAGACGACCCACTTCGTCCCAGCGACGGTACGCAGCCAGCATCGCTTCCTGCGCCACGTCCTCTGCGTGAACCCTGAGAGCCCGTCAACGCGTGGGCGAAGGCCACGAGCAGGCGGTACTCCCTGGCGTAGAACCCGTCGAAGGACTCGACGTCAGGAAGGGACAGGGCGGTTTCGAGCTCCGTGCTGGTCGCCCAGTCGTCGCTCGCTGCCATCCCCCATGAACTCGTCACGGCACTCACTCGCCCTCGGCATCGATCCGGTTGACCGGGACGAAAGAGATTCTGCTCCGATTCAGCCCGCTGTGTCGTGCCGCGCGATGGCGGTGCGCATCGCTTCGCGGGCACGGCGCCGGTCTCCGGCGTCGTCGTAGGCGATGGCCAGGCGGTACCAGGCGGTCCAGTCGTCCGGAGACTGCTCGACCTCACGCTGCCGCTCGGCAAAGCGGACATCAGCGGCCTCGCGCTCGACGCGGCCGGAGGGGCGGCGTGGCAGGTCGTCCTCGGGCAGCCGGTTCAGCTCGGCCATCTCACGGCCGAGCTCCGCGGTGCGGCGTCCGAACTGCAGCTCGCGGACCACGACCCACACACCGATGACCGGCAGCACGAGCAGGGCGACACCCAGGGCTGCCGCAACGGGTTCGCCGCTGGAGAGGAGCACCCATGCACGCTGCGCGATGAAGAGCAGGTAGAAGCCGCAGGCGGCAGCCAGGACCCAGGAGAGGGTGCGGGCGCTCATTCCACCGGCGGCAGGCCGAGCAGTGGCTCCAGCCCGACGGTGAGCCCCGGTCGGGACGCGACCTCGCGGACCGCGAGCAGCACGCCTGGCATGAACCCTGCACGGTCCAGCGAGTCGTGACGCAGGGTCAGGATCTCTCCGGCATTGCCGAGCACGACCTCTTCGTGCGCGACTGCACCACGCAGTCGCACCGAGTGCACGGGGACGCCGTCGACCACGGCACCACGAGCGCCGTCGAGCGAGCGCTCTGTGGCGTCGGGCGCCTGCGCGACGCCGGCGTCGGCACGCGCTTGCGCGATCACCCGTGCGGTGTGGATCGCGGTGCCGCTGGGGGCGTCCACCTTGTCGGGGTGGTGTGTCTCGACGACCTCGACCGAGGTGAAGTGCGCGGCCGCCTCGCGCGCGAAGCGCATGAGCAGCACCGCGCCGAGCGCGAAGTTGGGGGCGACGACGACGCCGAGCCCCGGCGCTGCATCGACCAGTGAACGCACCTGCGCGAGACGCTCGTCGTCGAACCCGCTGGTGCCCACCACGACGTGGATCCCGAGAACGAGCGCCTGCTCGATGTTCTGCATCACGGCATCCGGCACCGTGAAGTCGACGACCACCTCGGCGCCGGCGTCAGCGGCGTCCTGCAGTGAGCCGTCGCGGTCGATGCGGGCGACGAGCTCGAGGTCGTCAGCGGCCCCGACGGCACGGCAGGTCTCGGTGCCCATGCGGCCGGCTGCACCGATGACGGCCACCTTCACGACGCGACCGCCCCGGAGAAGTCCTTGTCGTCGTCGAACGGGCCGATCACGGCCAGCGCCGGCTCGACCGCCAGCAGGTCGGACGCCACCGCGGCGACGTCGTCGAGGGTGACGTCCGCGATGCGGGACAAGATGTCGTCGAGGGAGAGCATCTCCCCGTACACCAATTCGCTCTTGCCGATCCGCGTCATGCGCGACCCGGTGTCCTCGAGCCCCAGCACCAGCGACCCTCGCAGCTGACCCTTGCCGCGGTCGAGCTCCTCGGCGGTGATGCCGCGGAAGCAGACTCGCTGCAGCTCGGCCCGGCAGAGGTCAAGAACGTCGTCGACCTTCTTCGGCAGGCAGCCCGCGTAGACGCCGAACAGCCCGGCGTCGGAGTACTGGGAGTGGTACGAGTACACCGAGTAGGCGAGGCCACGCTTCTCGCGCACCTCCTGGAAGAGGCGGCTGGACATGCCGCCGCCGAGCGCGTTGTTCAGGACTCCGAGCGCGAACCGCCGTGGGTCGTTGCGGTCGACACCGGGGACCCCGAGCACCAGGTTGACCTGCTCGGTGGTGCGTGACATCACTACCGACTCGCCACCGGCCACGGGTGCCGGCTGCACCCGACGCGCGGGGCTGGCCGGAGGGGCTTCGCCGCCATTTGCGCCCGCAAGGGCGAAGGCGCGCTTGACGAGCCGGACCAGCGCGCCGTGGTCAACGTTGCCCGCAGCCGCCACCACCATGTGCTCCGGCCGGTACCACCGCTTGTAGTAGCGGCGCACGGTGTCGCGACTCAGCCCCTCGATGGAGTCGACCGTGCCGAGGATGGGACGACCCAGCGGGGTGTTGCCGAAGACGGTCTGCGCGAACGCGTCGTGCACCACGTCGCCGGGGTCGTCGTCGTGCATGGCGATCTCCTCGAGGATCACGCCACGCTCGGACTCGTAGTCCGGGCCGGTGATCGTCGAGCCGAGCACCATGTCGACGACGACGTCGACGGCGGTGGGCAGGTCGGCGTCGAGCACCCGCGCGTAGAAGCAGGTGAACTCCTTGGCGGTGAAGGCGTTGATCTCACCGCCGAGCCGGTCGATCGCCGCGGAGATCTCGAGGGCGCTGCGCTGACGGGTGCCCTTGAAGAGCAGGTGCTCGAGGTAGTGGCTGGCACCTGCCTGTCGTACCGACTCGTCGCGAGAGCCGACGCCGACCCACACGCCGAACGACACCGAGCGGACGGTCGGGACCGCCTCGGTGACGATCCGCAGCCCGCTGGGCAGGACGGTGCGCTTGACGACGCTTCCGTCCTGCCCGCGGTGCAGCGTGCGGGTGTCGGCCCGGGTGCTCACGTCAGGCGTCGACCGTCGCCCCGGCCTCGTCGGCAGCCTCGTCCTCGTCCTTGACGGCGGTCAGCGACAGCTTGCCGCGGTCGTCGACCTCCTTGATCTCGACGCGGACCTTCTGGCCGACCGAGAGCACGTCGTCGACGGAGTCGATGCGCGGCTTGTTGACCATCTTCTTGATCTCGGAGATGTGCAGCAGGCCGTCCTTGCCGGGCAGCAGCGAGATGAAGGCGCCGAACGTGGTCGTCTTCACCACCGTTCCGAGGTAGCGCTCGCCGACCTCGGGCATCGTCGGGTTGGCGATCGCGTTGACCATCGACCGTGCGGCCTCGGCGGACGGGCCGTCGACGGCACCGATGAAGATGGTGCCGTCGTCGTCGATGGAGATGTCGGCGCCGGTCTCGTCCTGGATCGAGTTGATCATCTTGCCCTTCGGCCCGATCACCTCACCGATCTTGTCGACCGGGATCTTGACGGTGATGACCCGCGGTGCGTTCGGGGCCATCTCGTCCGGACCTTCGATGGCCTCGGCCATGACCTCGAGCAGCGTCAGCCGGGCAGCGCGCGCCTGCGTGAGTGCGGACGCCAGGACCGACGCGGGAATGCCGTCGAGCTTGGTGTCGAGCTGCAGCGCGGTGACGAACTCCTCGGTGCCGGCGACCTTGAAGTCCATGTCGCCGAAGGCGTCCTCGGCGCCGAGGATGTCGGTCAGGGCGACGTACTCCGTCTTGCCGTCGACCTCGTCGCTGACCAGGCCCATGGCGATGCCCGAGACGGGTGCCCTCAGCGGAACACCGGCGTGCAGCAGCGACATCGTCGACGCGCAGACCGAGCCCATCGAGGTGGAGCCGTTGGAACCAAGCGCCTCGGACACCTGGCGGATGGCGTAGGGGAACTCGTCCCGCGACGGCAGCACCGGAAGCAGGGCGCGCTCGGCGAGAGCACCGTGACCGATCTCGCGGCGCTTCGGCGACCCGACGCGACCCGTCTCACCGGTCGAGTAGGGCGGGAAGTTGTAGTTGTGCATGTACCGCTTGCGGTTCTGCGGGTTGAGCGTGTCGAGCTGCTGCTCCATGCGGAGCATGTTCAGCGTCGTGACACCCAGGATCTGGGTCTCGCCGCGCTCGAAGAGCGCCGACCCGTGGGTGAGCGGCACCACGCCGACCTCTGCGGAGAGGCGACGGATGTCGGACGGGCCCCGGCCGTCGATGCGCACCTGGTCGCGCAGGATCCGCTGACGCACCAGCTTCTTGGTCAACGCACGGAAGGCGGCGCCGATCTCCTTCTCGCGGCCCTCGAACGTGCCGGCGAGCTTCTCCGCGACGACGTCGGCGATCCGTGACGTCTCGGTCTCGCGCTCCTGCTTGCCCGCGATGGTGAGAGCAGAGCTCAGCTCAGCGGAGGCGGCGTCCTCGACAGCGGCCAGGACGTCGTCCTGGTAGTCGAGGTAGAGCGGGAAGTCACGCGTCGGCTTGGCGGCCTGCGCGGCGACCTCCGACTGCGCCTCGCACAGCTGACGGATGAAGGGCTTGGCCGCCTCGAGTCCCTGGGCGACGACCTCCTCGGTGGGCGCAGTGGCGCCCCCGGCGACCAGCTCGACGGTCGCCTCGGTGGCCTCCGCCTCGACCATCATGATGGCGACGTCGTCGGCGACGACGCGGCCGGCCACGACCATGTCGAAGACCGCTCGCTCGAGCTCGCTGTGGGTCGGGAACGCCACCCACTGGCCGTCGATCAGCGCGACGCGGACGCCGCCGATCGGGCCGCTGAACGGCAGGCCCGCGAGCAGCGTCGACATCGAAGCGGCGTTGATGGCCACGACGTCGTACAGGTGCTCGGGGTCGAGCGACATGATCGTCTCGACGATCTGGATCTCGTTGCGCAGGCCCTTGGTGAAGGACGGACGCAGCGGCCGGTCGATCAGCCGGCAGGTGAGGATCGCGTCCTCGCTGGGGCGTCCCTCACGACGGAAGAACGACCCGGGGATGCGGCCCACCGAGTACATGCGCTCCTCGACGTCCACCGTCAGGGGGAAGAAGTCGAGGTGCTCCTTGGGGTGCTTGGACGCGGTGGTCGCGGACAGCACCATGGTGGTGTCGTCGAGATAGGCGACGGCCGAACCGGCCGCCTGACGGGCGAGCCGCCCGGTCTCGAACTTGATGACGCGATGTCCGAACGACCCATTGTCGATGACGGCTTCGCTCGAACGAACTTCCAGACCCTCCACGGGTCCTCCTCTGTGACGTGAGCCCTCGAGTGCGGCCCAGCGACGTGGGGGCGAGGAGGCGGTCATCGATCGAGGCTCTCGGGAGCGTCCTTTAGACGCGCACCCGGGGCGCCACTACCGAGGACCGACACCGTGAGTGCCGCCACGGGCGGGCAGACCGCTCAAGGGCTGATCTCTTTTGTTGTCATCCCTCCGCGTGGTGCGGACGGGTGGTGTGAGCGGAAGGCTGCGGCTAGCGCCGGAGCCCGAGCCGCTCGATGAGCCGGCGGTACCGCTCGATGTCGGTCTTGGCCAGGTAGTTGAGCAGCCGACGGCGCTGGCCGACGAGCAGCAGCAGTCCGCGGCGGCTGTGGTGGTCGTGCTTGTGCTCCTTGAGGTGCTCGGTCAGGTCGGCGATCCGACGCGACAGCAGAGCGACCTGCACCTCGGGGGATCCGGTGTCACCGGGGGTCGTGGCGTACTCGTCGGCAATGTTCTTCTTGGTTGCTGCATCCAGCGACACGTAGGGCCCTCTCGAGGTCGTTGCGCGGCGCACCGGGGCATGTCCACCCGGGCACTTGAAGGTCCGCGGCCGATCGAACGGCCTGGTCAGGCTATCAGCGGGCGAGCCGATCCCCCGAATCGGCGCCGCGCGGGCCAGGGCATCAAGACCCTGGGCACCGGCGTCCACCTGCGATGATCATGGCCCATGACGCTCCCCTGCCCGCGGTGCGGGGCTCCGATCGACCCGCCGGCCCCCGACGCGGGGCCGGTCACCGTGTGTGGGACCTGCGGCCTGGCGATGGCGACTCCGTACGTCCGCGAGACCCTGCAGCTGGGCACCTGGCACGCCTGGGCCGGTCAGCGCCTCACCTGGCTGCACGAGCGGATGCTGGCAGAGGACGTGCCCGGCGCGGCTCCAGCTCCTGTCGGCACGGGTGCGGTGGCCCCCGGGTTCCCGACCACCGGCGTCCCGGCTGGGGGCGGGCAGCGGCGTCCGGCGTCGGCAGGGGCCTTGCTCCTCGGAGTGGGCGCCTTCCTGCTGGTCGCCGCTGGGATCGCGTTCCTGGCCTTCACCTGGGACCTGCTCGGCCCCTTGGGCCAGATCAGCGTGCTGCTCGCCCTGGGTGCGGGGTGCCTCGCGGCGACGGCGCGGCTGGCGGCCCGGTTGCGCGGCACGGCCACCGCCCTGGGGGTCGTCGGCGCCCTGCTGGTCCTCATCGCGGCCGTGGGGACCCGCACCCTCGGGCCGGAGCTGATCGGCGAGACCCCGTCCATGCTGCTCGCCACGACGATCGCCGCCGGTCTCTGCGCCGCGGCGGTCTGGATCCGCCCCCGCGCTGCCGGGGTCGGCGAGCTGGCCGGGATCGTCGGGGCAGTCGTCGTCGTGACGATGCTGGCCACCGCTCCCGCTGACGATGCCCTGCCCCTCTCCGAACCCTGGTCCTGGTGGGTCGCGCTGGTCTGCCTCAGCTCCGGTGTCGGGCTGGTGCTGGCAGCTGACCGCGTCCGGCTGCGCAGCTGGCCCTGGGTAGGGGCCTGGTTCCTCGTCGTCGCGGCGGCGGCACTGGCGGAAGCGGTGCAGCAGTGGACGCAGGACGTCACGGTGTCCGACTTCGACGCGGTGGTGGCGGCCGCCACCCTTGCCGTCGCGTCCGTCACCATAAGCGTCTCGCTGCTGCGGCTCACACCGCACCAGGTCCCTGTCGCGACCGCCACGCTGTCGGTGTGGTCGCTCTCCCTCGTCGTCAGCTGGACGTCGGCCACTTCGACGCCCAGCGCTCGGTGGGCGGCCGCCCTGGTGCTGCTGGCCACGGGACTGCTCGGCCTCGTTCCCTCACTCCTCGGCGCGCGAGCACCGTGGCTCAAGGGAACGGTTGCCGCGGTGGGCAGCGGCGCCCTCGGCGCTGCGGTCGGGCTGCTCGTCGCACCGTGGGTCGACCCGATGGAGGACTACTTCGACGCAGGGTCGTGGGCGGACGCCGCATGGCCGGCCTGGCGCGGGGTGGTGGCAGGCGGGGCGTTCGTGACCCTGCTGGTCGCGTCCGTACTACTGGTGCCGCGGCTGTCGACCAGGATCGGCAAACGCCCCGAGGTGGCGTCTGGCACGTCCACCGACGACCGCCCGCCGCCGGCCTACGGCAGTGCGCTGGCGACGGACGCGCTCCCCCTGGTGCCGGTCGCGGCGGCCCTGCTCACGTGGCTGTCGACGTCGGCTAACGACCTCGTGGACGCCACGACCGGCTACGGCTCCACGTACGCTCCGCAGCCGACTCCTGAGGCGTACGTGCACCAGGTCGCGATCGCGTTGGGTGTGCTGGCGGTCGGGTCTGTTCGGCCTCGTGATCCTTCGGCAACTCGCGGCGTGGATCGTGTGGCTGGGTGGCGCGCTGGGGGTGGCAGCAGCGCTGGTGGAGCTCGGCACCCGTGAGCTCGCAGCCGCGACACGGCCGGAGGTCTACGGCCTCGCACTCGGGGTGCCGACGCTGGCGGCGGCGGTCGGCTGGTGGTGGCTTCGGCGTCCGAGGTCGACGCCGACCTGGCAGACCATCGGCCCCGTGCTCTCGCTCGCCGTGCTGCCGTCGACGCTTGCGCTGCTCGACGACACCACGAACCGCTGGTGGTACGGCGAGGACCCAGGTACGGCGTACCAGGTACGGATGGTCGTGCTGCTCGCCATCGGCGTCGTTGCTGCCGTCGTCGGCGGATGGCGCCGTTGGTCGGGGCTCTTCTTCCCCGGCCTGGCCCTCACCGTCGTCGTGGTGGCGATCCAGCTCGTCGAGCTCGGCCGCTTCCTGCCGCAGTGGGTGTCCTTCGCGATCGCCGGCGCCCTGCTGATCGCCGCGGGAGCGCGGTGGGAGTGGGTGCGCGACCGTGGGCGCGTGGGCGCGGCGTGGGTCCGTCGCCTCCACTGACCGTCGCAGAAGCGGTTCAGCTGAGCAGCTGACGGGCGCGCGCGACGTCCTGTGCCATCTGGGTGACCAACGGATCGATGCCGTCGAACTTCAGCGTCGGTCGAAGTCGCTCCACGAAGTCGAGCGCGACGTGCTCGCCGTAGAGGTCGAGGTCGTCACGGTCGAGCACGTAGGCCTCGACTCGGCGCTCCTCACCGTCGAACGTCGGGTTCGTCCCGATCGAGATCGCTGCGGGCAGGCGCTCGTCGCCGTCGGCATGGCGTACCAGCCATCCGGCGTAGACGCCGTCCGCGGGGACCGCGGTGTGGTCGACCGTCGCGAGGTTCGCCGTCGGGTAGCCCAGATCCCGTCCCCGGTGGTCGCCGTGCACCACCGTTCCCTCGACGCGGTGAAACCGTGCCAGGGCGTGAGCCGCCTCGGCCACGTCACCCTCCAGGACGCACTGACGCACGTAGGTGGACGACCAGGCCACGTCACCGGGATCACCGTGGTCGACGACCCTGACGTGCTCCAGCGCCAGGGGGCTGACCGTGAAGTCGCGCTCGGCGCCGAGCTTCTGCAGCAGCGCGACGTCACCGGCGGCGCGGTGGCCGAACCGGAATCCCTCGCCGACCACCACCGCTTCGGCACGCAGACCCTCGATCAGGACCCGCTCGACGAACTCCACCGGGGTCCACGACGCGACGTCGGCGGTGAAGGGCAGCACGAGGACGTCGTCCGCACCCACCTGGTGCAGCAGGTCTACCCGGTGGGCGACGGTCGAGAGCATCAGCGGCCGGGTGTCCGGGCGGACCACTGCGCTGGGGTGCGGATCGAAGGTGACGGCCACGACGCGGGCGCCGGAGGAGTCAGCGAGGACGCGCGCCTGGCGGAGGATCGCTCGGTGACCACGGTGGACGCCGTCGAAGACGCCGATGCACACGACGGAGCGCGGGCCGGCCGCAGGCAGCTCCGCGAGACTGTCGTAGCGCATGGGCCACACCTTGCCAGATGCCCGTGCGCCGGGGCCGGCACGTCAGCAGGAGACCCTCGCCCGGCCTCAGCCGGTGAAGCCGACCGCCACCCGCAGCTGGTCGCCGCGCGGCTCCATGAGGGCGAGGACGGTGCCGTCGTCGGCGAACACGCCAGTGGGCCCGTCCTCATCCACCAGTGGCAGCGGTCGACCGTGTCGCACAGCGGTGGCGTCATCGCCGCGCACCACGCGGACGGGGAATGCAGCGCGCACGGCGTCCGCCAGTGGGACGACGCTGAACGACTCAGCGAGCTGGTCGAGCGTGCGCGCCACGGAGAGATCGATGGCGCCGCTCCGCGTCCGCCGCAGGGCGGTGAGATGGCCCCCCACCCCGAGGGCTTCCCCCAGGTCACGCGCGAGCGCCCTCACGTAGGTGCCGCTGGAGCACACGACCGTCACGTCGAGGTCGAGAAGGTCGGCCTCGGGACGCCGCGTCTCCCGCACCTCGAACCGGTCGATCCGGACGCGGCGGGCGGACAGCTCGACCTGCTCGCCCGCCCGCACCCGGGCGTACGAACGCTTCCCGTCCACCTTCACCGCGCTGACCGATGACGGCACCTGCTCGATGTCACCGACCAGGGTGTCGACCGCCGCGCGGACCGACGCATCAGCGACGCCGGACGCGGAGCTTCCCCCGACAGGGTCGCCTTCCGCATCATCGGTCACCGTGCTCTGGCCGAGGCGGATGGTGGCGTCGTACACCTTGTCGTGCGCGGTCAGGTAGCCGAGCAGCCGGGTCGCCCGGCCCACGCCGAGCACCAGCACGCCCGTCGCCATCGGGTCGAGCGTTCCGGCGTGCCCCACCTTGCGGGTGCCGGCGAGGCGTCGCACGCGCGCGACGACATCGTGGGACGTCCAGCCCGACGGCTTGTCGACGACGACGAGCCCGTCCTCGACGGGATCAGTCATCGTCGAGGGCCGCGAGCACCTCGGCGACCACCGTGTCCACCTCGCGACCGGTCGCGGTGTACCCGGCGGCGTAGTGATGACCGCCACCGCCCAACGCGGAGGCGGCGACACTGACATCAGCAGCGCCCTTGGAGCGCATGGAGACGCGGAGGTCGCCGATGTCGTCCTCCTTGACCACCAGGGCGATCTCCGCCTCGGAGGCCTTGCGCACGACGTCGATGATCGGCTCGACCAGGTCGAAGGCAAGGTCGTGCTCGGCGCGGTCCTTGGCGAGGACGACGGTCCACACCACGCCGAGTCCACGCGCGGCGTCCGGCAGCAGGCGGCAGCGCCCGAGCGCGGTGCCGAGCAGGCCGAGGTAGCCGAAGGGGACGGTGTCGAACACCTCGCGAGCGATCTTGTCGAAGGCGATGCCCGTCTCCAGCAGTCGCGCCGCGAGCGCGTGGGTGGCGGGGGTGGTGCCGGCATAGCGGAAGGACCCGGTGTCGGTGATGAGTCCGGTGTAGATGCAGGTGGCGATGTCCCGGTCGAGCGGGACGCCGAGCCGCGTCACCAGCTCGTCGGCGAGGACCGCCGTCGCGGGAGCGGAGACGTCGACGAGTGGCAACGTGGCGAAGTCGTCGTAGCTGCGGTGGTGGTCGACGGCGACCAGCAGCGGCGCAGACTCGGCCACCTGGCGCAACAGACCGAGTCGGTCGATGCTGCTCGCGTCGAACGTGAGCACGACGTCCGGATTCGGGTGCACCTCGTGGGGCGGAACCAGCAGGTGCTGTCCCGGCATCCATGCCAGGTTGTCCGGCACCACGAAGGGATCGTCGCCGAACGAGACCTCGACGTGGCGCTCACCCGGCATCGCCTCGATGGCCAGGCCGACGGCGAGCGCGGAGCCGAGTGCGTCGCCGTCCGGGCTGACGTGTCCGAGCAGCAGCAGACGGGCGGCACCGTTGACCGCGTCGACCACCCGGTCCCACGCGCTGGTGGCGATCGGGCTCACCCGAGCAGCTCTTCCGGGTTCCCCTGTTCGTCGTCCTCATCGTGACGGTACGGGTCGGCGTCGCCCGCGTAGGTGGCGGCGACAGCCTGCTGGTGCACCCGCTGGTCGTCGGCCTGCGCCTGACGCAGCAGGTCGTCAAGGTGACGTGCGGTCTCGGGGATCGCGTCGGCGACGAAGGCCAGCGACGGCGTGTGCTTGATGCCGGTCTGCCGACCGACCTCGGTGCGGAGCATCCCCTTGGCGCTCTCGAGCGCAGCTGCCGAGTCCTCCTGCTCGGTCGGGTCGCCGAGCACGGTGTAGAAGACAGTGGCCTCGCGGAGATCGCCGGTGACGCGGACGTCGGTGATGGTGACGAACCCCATCCTCGGGTCCTTGATCCGGCGCTCGATGGTCTCGGCGACGATCACCTGGATGCGCTCGGAGAGCCTGCGCGCCCGGGCATCGGTGTCAGTCATGGGTGCTCCTTGGAACGAGGAGACGGTGGGGGCGCGTGTGCCCCCACCGTCCACGATCAGCTTCGGGGCTTCTCGCGCATCTCGTAGGTCTCGATGACGTCGTCGACCTTGACGTCGTTGAACGTGCCGAGGTTGATACCGCACTCGAAACCTTCGCGGACCTCGGTGACGTCGTCCTTGAAGCGTCGGAGCCCGGTGATCTCGACGTTCTCCGCGACGACCGCACCGTCGCGGACGACGCGCGCCTTGGTGCCGCGCTTGATCTCTCCGGAACGGACCAGCGATCCGGCGATGGTGCCGAACTTGCTGGAACGGAACACCTCGCGCACCTCGGCGGTACCGAGCTCCACCTCTTCGAACTCCGGCTTGAGCATGCCCTTGAGCGCGTTCTCGATGTCGTCGATCGCCTGGTAGATGACCGAGTAGTACCGGATGTCGACGCCCTCGCGCTCGCTCAGCTCGCGGGCACGACCCTCAGGCCGCACGTTGAAGCCGATGATGATCGCTTCGGACGCCGAGGCCAGCGTGACGTCGTGCTCGGTGATCGAGCCGACCCCGCGGTGGATGATCCGCAGGTCGACGTCCTCACCGACGTCGACCTTCAGCAGCGCGTCCTCGAGCGCCTCGACCGAACCGGACACGTCACCCTTGAGGATGAGGTTGAGCGTCTCGATCGCACCCTGCTCGAGGATCTTCTGGAGGTCCTCGAGACTGACCTTCTTGCGGGTCTTGGCGAGCTGGGCGTTGCGCTCAGCCGCCTGACGCTTCTCGGCGATCTGACGCGCCGTGCGGTCATCGGACGCGACGAGGAACTTGTCGCCGGCACGCGGGACCGCCGTGAGACCGAGCACCTGCACCGGACGCGAGGGTCCGGCCAGCTCGATCGCCTCGCCGTGCTCGTCGACCATGGCGCGGACCCGGCCGAAGGCCTCACCGGCCACGATCGCGTCGCCCACCTCGAGCGTGCCGCGCTGGACCAGGACGGTCGCCACCGGACCACGACCGCGGTCGAGGTGGGCCTCGATCGCGATGCCGCGCGCCTCGGTGTCGGGGTTGGCCCGCAGGTCGAGTGCGGCGTCCGCGGTGAGCAGCACCGCCTCGAGCAGCTTGTCGATGTGCAGGCGGCTCTTGGCGGAGACGTCGACGAACATCGTGTCGCCGCCGTACTCCTCGGCGACCAGCCCGAACTCGGTGAGCTGCTGGCGGACCTTGGCCGGGTTCGCGTCCTCCTTGTCGACCTTGTTCACGGCGACGACGATCGGCACGTCAGCCGCAGTCGCGTGGTTGAGCGCCTCGATCGTCTGCGGCATGACGCCGTCGTCGGCGGCCACGACCAGCACCGCGATGTCGGTGACCTTCGCCCCGCGGGCACGCATGGCGGTGAACGCCTCGTGACCAGGGGTGTCGATGAAGGTGATCGCGCGGTCCTGGCCGTCGTGCGGCACGTGGACCTGATAGGCGCCGATGTGCTGCGTGATGCCGCCGGCTTCGTCCGACACGACGTCGGTGGACCGGATCGCGTCGAGCAGCTTGGTCTTTCCGTGGTCGACGTGACCCATCACGGTCACGACCGGTGGTCGCGGCTGCAGTGCGTCCTCGTCCTGGTCTGCCACCTCGGCGTCGAGGTCGATGTCGAACGACTCGAGCAGCTCGCGGTCCTCGTCCTCGGGGCTGACGATCTGCACGTCGTAGCCGAGCTCGGCCGCGAGCAGCGCGAAGGTGTCCTCGTCCAGCGACTGGGTGGCTGTGGCCATCTCACCGAGGGTGAACAGCACCTGCACCAGCGAGGCCGGGTTTGCGTTGATCCGCTCCGCGAAGTCGGTGAGCGACGCGCCGCGCGGCAGACGGATCGTCTCCCCCTGGCCGCGGGGTACCTGGACGCCGCCGATGGTCGGGGCCTGCAGGTTGTCGAGCTCCTGACGCCGCTGCTTGCGCGACTTGCGTCCGCGCTGCTTGCCGCCACCGCGGCCGAAGGCTCCGGCAGTCTGCCCGCGACCACCCGGGCGGCCGCCGCCGCCGGGGCGTCCTGCGTAGCCGCCAGGACCACCCGGTCCACCGCCGGGGCGTCCCGCGTAGCCGCCGCCCGCGCCGCCACCACCGGGACGACCGGCGGGGGCGCCCGGACGGCCGGCCGGAGCACCGGGGCGACCGGCGCGGCCAGGGGCGCCGGGCCGGGCCGGGCCGGGGCCCGGACGGGTCGGCATCATGCCGGGGTGGGGACGGGCACCACCCGGACGCGGCACCGGACGGGGCATGCCGGCGTCCTTGCTGGTGAAGGGGTTGTTGCCCGGACGCGGACCCGCAGGACGCGGCACACCGGCGTCCTTGCTGGTGAAGGGGTTGTTGCCCGGACGCGGACCCGCAGGACGCGGGGGCGCGGCCTCTGCCGCGGGAGCGGCAGGTGCTGCCTCCTCGGCGGCAGGTGGGGCCGCCGGGGGCGCCGGGGGTGCGGGCGGAGCCTCGACCACCGGCGGCGCTGCGCCGTCGACCGCCGGAGCCTCGGGCTCGGCGGGAGCAGCCTTCTTGGCGGCTGCCTTCTTGGTGGTCTTCTTCGCCGGTGCCGGCGCCTGCGCGGGGAAGACTTCTTTCAGCTTGCGGACCACGGGCGGCTCGACGGTCGACGATGCCGACCGGACGAACTCACCCATGTCCTGGAGCTTGGCCAGGACGACCTTGCTCTCGACTCCGAGCTCCTTGGCGAGCTCGTACACCCGGACCTTTGCCACTGCTCTCCTGTCATCAGGTCCGGGCTGGGCCGGACCGCTAGGGGGTCGACATGCTCATTGCTGCGCGCTCATCGCGTGCTCGTCGCCATCTCGTCCTGCTTTCGGTCGGCCCCCGTCGCCGGAGACGCTGGTCATCTGGAGCCGGAGCCGGTCGAGGTCGAGGCCACCGCTGAGCCGCAAGGCCCGGGGCAGCGCTCGACGCCGTTCGGCGAGGTCCAGACAGGTCAGGGAGGGGTGCAGATACGCGCCTCGCCCTGGGTGCCGGCGGGACAGGTCGAGCCAGGCGATCCACCCCGTGGGGGAACCCTCCTGACCCGGCCGGGCCACCACCCGCACCAGGTCGGACTGAGGCGCCCGCAGCCGACAACCGACGCACGTGCGGACGGGTGTCGAGCCTGACGGACGGTCAGCCACGGAGCAGTCTACCGCGTCACTGGGTCGACCCGGCCGACGACTCGGCCGACGCCCCGCCCCGGGGGTCTGCCGCCGCCGCGTCCGCGGTCCCCTCAGACGCGCCGTCCGCAGGTTCGTCCGACGCGGTGTCCGGCACGATGTCGATGCGCCAGCCGGTGAGCCGGGCGGCGAGCCGCGCGTTCTGACCCTCGCGACCGATGGCGAGGGAGAGCTGATAGTCGGGGACCACCACGCGGGCCGCCCTGGTGTCGGCGTCGACCACGGTGACCGAGGTGACCCGCGCCGGTGACAGTGCATGGCCCACGAACTCGGCGGGGTCGGCGGACCAGTCGACGATGTCGATCTTCTCGCCGTGCAGGTCGGCCATCACGGCCCGCACGCGTGCGCCCATCGGGCCGATGCAGGCGCCCTTGGCCCCGAGCCCAGACCGGTGCGAACGCACCGCGATCTTGGTGCGGTGGCCGGCCTCGCGGGCGATGGCCGCGATCTCGACCGAGCCGTCGGCGATCTCCGGCACCTCGAGCTCGAAGAGGCGCTTCACCAACGAGGGGTGGGTGCGCGACACCGTGACGATCGGCCCCCGCGCACCCTTGCGGACACCGACGACGAAGCAGCGCAGCCGTTCGCCGTGCGCGTACGTCTCCCCCGGCACCTGCTCTGCCGCGGGCAGCTGAGCCTCGAGCGGCCCGAGGTCCACCAGCACGGTCTGCGGGTCGGGCCCCTGCTGGATGACTCCGGACACCAGGTCGCCCTCACGCCCCGACCACGCGCCGAAGGTCGCTTCGTCCTCGGCGTCGCGCAGACGCTGCAGGATCACCTGACGCGCCGTGGTCGCGGCCACCCGCCCGAACCCCTCGGGGGTGTCGTCCCACTCGCGCAGCACGGTGCCCTCATCGTCGGTCTCGGCCGCGAAGACGGTGACGTGGCCACTGGTGCGGTCCAGCGCGACGCGCGCGTGCGGGTGTGCGCCTGGCGTGTGGTGGTAGGCGGTCTCGAGCGCGCGCTCGATGGCCTCGACCACCACGTCGAGCGGGATCTCGCGCTCGTTGACCAGGGAGCGCAGCGCACTCATGTCGATGTCCATCACACGTCATCCCCAGGGCCGTCGACCGCGGTCGACGTCGGGTGGCCGAACTCCACCTCGATGTGGGCAGATGCGATGGCGTCGTAGGCCAGGGTGATCGGCGCCCCCGACGCATCTGTGGGCAGGACCGTCACCGAACGGTCGTCGCTGTCGCCGATCCGGCCGCTGACGGGTGCGCCTTCGTGCAGGGTGAGGGTGACCAGACGCCCTGCGTTGCGACGCCAGTGGCGCGGCAGGGTGAGGGGGCGGTCGACGCCCGGCGACGAGACCTCGAGCACGTAGGGCTGCTCCCCCATGGCGTCCGCGTCGTCGAGAGCCTGCGACAGGACGGGTGTGAGCTTCGCGATGTGGTCGAGCGTCACGCCACCGTCGCAGTCGACGAGCACCCGCACGAGCCGGCGGCGTCCGGCCGGCTGGACGTCGACGGCTTCGAGGTCGAACCCCTCGGCGGCGACCACCGGGATGAGCGTGCGCTCGACGCGGTCGGCGACAGCGGACATGGCGACCTCCGCGACTTCTCCTGTTGTGTGGTGCCTGGTTGTCCGATCACCCTATCCCGCGCGACTGAGCGGCCCGATCGGCGTGGAATGCTGGCCACCATGTCCACTCCGCTCCCTCGCCGCGCCTTGCTGCGCCTGGCGGGGACGGGGGTGCCGGCCGGCCTGCTGCTGATCGTCGCAGGGTGCACCGAGGAGACGTCGCCGCCACCGCCGGACCCGGACCGCGTGGCGCTGGAGAACGCACTGGTCGTGGAGGAGCAGCTGAGCGACGTCGTGGCTGCTCTGCCCACTGATCCCCAGCGGGCGGTCACAGTCGAGGCGACCGGCGTCGTCGGAGTCCACCTGGAGGTGCTGCGAACGGCGCTCGGCGAGTCGACGCCGTCTCCCTCCGTTTCCTCCTCTCCGTCGACGGCGGGGCCCGCCGACCTGGTCGACCTCCTCGAGGCGACCGATGCCGCGGTCGACAGCCACACGGCCGCCCTGCGCCAGGCGTCTCCGGCGATCAGTCCGCTGCTCGCCTCACTCGCCGCGTCCGACGCGGCCCTCGCTGCACTGGTCCGCGGCACGCGATGAGTGACGACCTCACGCTGTGGCAGCAGGTGCTCGGTGCCGAGCACGCGGCGATCTATGGGTACGGGCTGGTGGGGGCGACGAACGACCTCGCCGAGGGGGCGGCGTCGGCTCTGGTCGTGCACCGACAGCGCCGCACGTGGTGCATCGACGCCGTCGTGGCACTGGGCGGCGTACCGGAGGCCTCGGCCCCTGCCTATGACATCGCCATGCCCGCCGACCCCGACGCCGCGGCTGAGACGGCCGCGGCTCTGGAGGCAGCCTGCTGGCCGGCCTATGTCGCCCTCGCCGGTTCCGACGACCGCAGGACCCGACTCACCGGAGCCGGGTGGCTCCGCGAGAGCACGGTGCGCGCCCAGGCCTGGGACGGCAGCGTGGCACCACTGCCCGGCCTCGACACCTGAGACACAGTCCGCCGCATGCGTGGCTGGCTGCTACTCCGCTGCGTCGGGCCCTGCGCACCCGGCTTCCTGCGCAGCCGGCCTCAGCTGTCCATTGAAACGATACTCACCATTCCACGGGCTCCGGACGCCGAAAGGCGTGAGTATCGCTTCACTCGACGGCGCGGGGACGTGAGAGCACGCCCAGCATTCCCCTGAGGGACGGTTTGTGGTGTCGAGTGTGACGTCGGCGGGCGAAACTGCCTGCCGACGTCACACTCGGCGCCCCAGGACGTCCATCAGCACCGCACTCGGCGGGCTTTGGTGTCACCCAGCTGCGCACTCGGCGAGCAGTGCGCTCGCGGCATCGGCCACCGGCACGTCGCGCCGGGTACCGGAACGGCGGTCCCGCACCTCGATCACGCCGTCGGCGAGGTTCTTGCCGACCACCACGATCGTCGGCATCCCCAGGAGCTCGGCGTCCTTGAACTTCACGCCCGGCGAGACACCGGTCCGGTCGTCGTACAGCACCCGCACGCCCTGATCCTGAAGCTCCGCAGCGAGCTGCTCCGCGAAGGCGAACGCCGCCGGATCCTTGCCCGTCGCGACCAGGTGGACGTCGGCCGGCGCCACCTCGCGCGGCCAGATGATGCCGATGTCGTCGTGGCTGTTCTCGACGATGGCCGCCACAGCCCGCGAGATGCCGACGCCGTAGGAGCCCATCGTCACGGTGACGAGCTTGCCGTTCTCGTCGAGGACGCGGAGGTCCAGCGCCTCGGCGAACCGCCGTCCGAGCTGGAAGATGTGCCCCATCTCGATGCCGCGGGCGGTCTCGAGTGCTCCACCGTCGCGCGGGCAAAGGTCGCCGGCCCGCACCTCGGCTGCCTCGATCACCCCGTCGGCGACAAAGTCGCGACCGGCCACGAGGTCGAGCACGTGGCGTCCGTCCTCGTCCGCACCGGTGACCCACGCCGTGCCGTCGACCACGCGGGGGTCGACGAGGAACCGGATGCCGGACGCGTTCTCGAGGCCCAACGCACCTGGCCCGATGTACCCCTTGCGCAGCGCGGGGTTCGCCGCGAAGTCCGCCTCGGTGAAGGCCGTCAGCTCAGCAGGCTCGACCTGGGCCTGCAGCCGCTTCTCGTCCACCTCGCGATCACCCGGGATGCCGATGGCGAGCGGCTCGCGTCGACCGTCGGGGTGCGCGAGCATGACGACGACGTTCTTGAGGGTGTCCGAGGCCTGCCACGGACGGTCGCCGCGCGGGAACGCGGCGTTCAGGTGCGTGACGAGCGTGTCGATCGTGGGCGTGTCGGGTGTGTCCTCGACGTGTGCGGCGGGAAGGCCGTCGAACGGGATCGGCGCGGTGGGACGGACCTGGACGGCCTCGACGTTCGCCGCGTAGTCGCACGTCGTGCAGCGGACGTAGGTGTCCTCGCCGTTCTCGGCGGTGGCGAGGAACTCCTCGCTGGCCGACCCTCCCATCGCTCCGGTCATCGCCTCGACGATGACGTAGTCGAACCCGAAGCGGTCGAAGATGCGGACGTATGCGTCGCGGTGAGCCTGGTAGGAGCGCGCGAACGACTCGTCCGTGACGTCGAACGAGTACGAGTCCTTCATCACGAACTCGCGTCCCCGGAGGATCCCGGCGCGCGGACGCGGCTCGTCGCGGTACTTGGTCTGGATCTGGTACAGCCAGACCGGGAGGTCCTTGTAGGACGAGTAGAGGTCCTTCACCAGCAGGGTGAACATCTCCTCGTGGGTGGGGCCCAGCAGGTAGTCGGCCTCCTTGCGGTCCTTGAGCCGGAAGATGTTGTCGCCGTAGTCGGTCCAGCGGTTGCTGGCCTCGTAGGGCTCACGCGGCAGGAGGGCCGGGAAGTGCACCTCCTGGGCGCCGATGGCGTCCATCTCCTCGCGGACGATGCGCTCGATGTTGCGCAGCACCAGGTACCCCAGCGGCAGCCACGAGTAGATCCCGGGGGCTGCCCGTCGCACGTAGCCGGCCCGCACGAGCAACCGGTGGCTCGGCACCTCTGCGTCGGCCGGATCCTCACGCAGCGTGCGCAGGAACAGCGTCGACATCCGCAGCAGCACAGGAAACTCCTCGACAGATCAGGGGCGCGAGCCCCTACTCTCCCATCCATGGCCGATGGTGAGACACCCGATATCGACGAACGCCCCGATCCGCGTCCTGCGCACGGTCGACCCTTCGTCCCGGACGCATTCACCCCTCCCCCGCCGCCGCGGACCACGAGCCTGTGGCTCGAGCCCCTGGGTGTGCAGCACAACGACGCGGACTACGCCGCGTGGAGCTCGTCGATGGAGCACATCCAGGCCACACCTGGCTTCGAGCAGTCGTCATGGCCGCATCCCATGTCTCTGGCGGAGAACGCGGGAGACCTCGCGATGCACGCCGACCACTTCGACCGTCGCCTTGGCTTCACCTACACCGTGCGCAGCACCGCCGACGACGACGTCATCGGCTGCGTCTACATCTACCCAAGCAAGGATCCCCAGGTCGACGCCGAAGTCCGCTCCTGGGTCCGGGCGACCCACGCCGACCTCGATGCCCACCTGTGGCGCGTGGTCAGCGACTGGCTCGCCGCCGACTGGCCCTTCGCGACGATCCGCTACGCAGCGCGCTGAGCCCTTGATCAGTGCTCTCCGGCTGCTCCATCCAGCGGCAGGCTCGCCAGGACCTCGTCCGCGTGGACGGCTCCCGTTGGCACGAAACCGAGCAGTTCGTAGAAGCCTGCTGGACTGCCCTCGCCCAGCCCGTAGCTCGTGACCAGCTCCGTAGCACCTTGGCTTCGAACGATTTCCGCGACCTGTCGCACGACCTCTCTGCCGTATCCGAGGCCTTGGTGACGATGGTCGATGAGCAACTTCCACAGAAACCACGGGCCGATGATGCCGGCAGCTTGACGGTCGACGTCCCAGGCCAACATGACGAACCCGACGGGCCGCTCGTCGGCGTATACGGCCCTGGCCCATGGGTTCGCCTGGGGGACCTCGACCGCCTCAGCCAGCGAGTCGACCACCGAGGACACGAACCGCCCTTGAGCCGGTAGCGTCCGGAGCGCCTGAACCTCGTCGGTGTTGCTGTCTGTTATCTCGCGAAGGCTGATCATCACTCCGAGCACGCTACGCCCGCAGTCGACAACCGAGTGAACTGGACGATGCGAGGCAACAGCCCAGCTAGAACAGCACGGTGGCGAAGGTGCCGACCCGCTCGAACCCGACGCGCTCGTAGGTGCGTCGAGCGGGCACGTTGTACCCGTTGACGTAGAGGCTCACGCTGGGCACGAAACGCCGCCGGGCGTGGTCGACGACGGTGGCCATCCCGGCCGCGGCGAGTCCCTGACCGCGCAGGTCCGGGTGCACCCAGACCCCCTGCACCTGGCACACCCGCGACGAGACCGAGCCGAGCTCGGCCTTGAAGACCACCCGACCCTTGTCGATCCGGGCCAGTGCGCGGCCGCCGACCACGAGCTCGCGGACGCGCGCCCGGTACAGCGCTGCGTCACCGGCGCCGATCGGCGAGACGCCCACCTCCTCGGTGAACATCTCGATGCACGCGGGCAGGAGCACGTCCAGCTCGTCGTCGCGCACCGGTCGGACGAGAGGATCGGGCTCGACCCGGGGGTCTTGTTCGATGGCCATCAGGGGCTGGTCGTCGCGCACCTCGCGCCCCGGACCCCACACGTCGACCAGGTCGCTCCACAGGGTCAGCACCTGGTGGCGCGGGCCGACGATCGACGAGCAGCGCCGACCACGCCGCCGGGCGCGGTCGGCGAACGCCGCCAGCGCGGAATCGTCGGACCCGGCGTCGGGCACCAGGTTGGCACCGGAGTAGCAGAGCCCGGACCAGCTGCGTCCCCGTCCGAATCCCCACAGCTCGCCTCCGAGCCGCCATGGCTGCTGCAGCGCTGCCTCGATCCGCGACATCACGAAGACGTTCGCGACGGGGTCACGGGACAGGTGGTCCAGAGCCGCAGGAAGGTCACCGGCGCCGAGGACGCGGAGGGACGGCGCGGCGGCTCCGCGATCGGTCTGCTCCGCCTGCGTCGTCACCGGCTGCTCATCCGACGACCACCTCTGGTGCGGCTTCGCCGCTCTCGGGGTCGACGCCCATCGCGTCGGCGAGCCGCAGGGCCTCCTCGATCAGGGTCTCCACGATCTCTGCCTCGGCCACCGTCTTGATGACCTCGCCCTTCACGAAGATCTGGCCCTTGCCGTTGCCCGACGCCACGCCCAGGTCTGCCTCGCGCGCCTCGCCGGGACCGTTGACCACGCAGCCCATGACCGCCACTCGCAGCGGCACGTTCAGCCCCTCGAGCCCCGCGGTCACCTGCTCGGCCAGCGTGTAGACGTCGACCTGGGCGCGTCCGCAGCTGGGGCACGAGACGATCTCGAGACCGCGCTGCCGGAGCCCCAGCGACTCGAGGATGGCGATGCCGACCTTGACCTCCTCGACGGGCGGTGCGCTCAGCGAGACGCGAATCGTGTCCCCGATGCCCTCGGCGAGCAGGGCCCCGAAGGCGACAGCGGACTTCACCGTGCCCTGAAACGCCGGTCCCGCCTCGGTGACGCCGAGGTGCAACGGGTAGTCGCACTGCTCCGCCAGCTGACGGTAGGCGGAGACCATCACCACCGGATCGTGGTGCTTGACGGAGATCTTGATGTCGCGGAACCCGTGCTCCTCGAACAACGAGCACTCCCACAGCGCCGACTCGACGAGCGCCTCCGGCGTCGCCTTGCCGTGCTTGGCGAGCAGCCGCGGATCCAACGATCCGGCGTTCACGCCGATCCGAATGGGCACCCGGGCGTCGCCGGCAGCCTTGGCGATCTCCCCCACCCTGTCGTCGAACTGCTTGATGTTGCCGGGGTTGACGCGCACCCCCGCACATCCTGCGTCGATCGCGGCGAAGACGTAGCGCGGCTGGAAGTGGATGTCCGCGATCACCGGGATCTGCGACTTGCGGGCGATCGTCGCCAGGGCGTCGGCGTCGTCCTGACTGGGGCAGGCGACCCGCACCACCTCGCAGCCGGAGGCGGTGAGCTCGGCGATCTGCTGGAGGGTGGCGTTGACATCCGCCGTGACGGTCGTGGTCATCGACTGGACGGAGACGGGCGCCTCACTGCCCACGGCAACGGGATGCGTGGGGTGGTTCAGGAGGATCTGCCGGGTCGGCCGACGCTCGGCGAGTGGCCGGGGAGGGGGCGCGGGGATGCCCAGCCCGATGCTGGTGGAGCCTGTGCTCATGGGGCCAGTATTGCCGCTCCGCGCGCAAGCCGCGTCTGGCGTCCGCCCCGAAATCAACGCCGGGGCGCCACGATGCCCCGTCCTGCGGCGTGACCGTGGCGGTCTGGCGTAGCGGAAGGGGTCACTCGGTGAGGCGGATGGGGTTGACGATGTCCGCGTAGATGAGCAGCACCGACATCGCGATCAACGCCACCGCCACGGTGTAGGCCACCGGCAGCATTCGGGCGACGTCGACCGGCCCCGGGTCCGGCCGACCGCGGATCCGGGCGATCTGACGTCGGGCTCCCTCGTAGAGGGCGCCTGCGACATGACCGCCGTCCAGGGGCAGGAGCGGGATCAGGTTGAACAGGAACAACGCCATGTTGAGCGAGGCCAGGATCATCAGCAGGTTCGCGGTCTTCCAGCCCACGGTGGACTGGTCCTCGGCGACCGTGACGCTGAACCGCCCGACGCCCACGACACTGACCGGCCCGGTCCGGTCGCGCTCCTCGTCGCTGAACGCCGCCTGCCAGACGCCCACCATCTTGGAGGGGATGGACAGCACCGCCTTCGTGGAGAGCGTGACGAACTGCCACATCTGTTCAGGCACGGCTGACAGCTCGGACCGCTGCTGCTCGACCGACGGAACCACCCCGACGTACCCGGCGGTCACGGTCCGGGAGGGGTCGTCGAGGTCGGGCACCTCCGTGCTGCCGACGGTCAGCGGAAGATCGATCTGCTGTCCGTCCCGCTCGACGGTCACCACCACGTTCTCGCCCGCCTGCCCCCTGACGACCTCGACGAGATCGGTCCAGTCCTCGTAGCGGACGCCGTCCAGCGCCACCACGACGTCACCGGGCTCGAGGCCAGCGGCGGCGGCGGGACTCTCCGGGTCGGACGGGGTGCACTCGGACTCGAGAGTGCTCGGCACGCAGGGGGCCACTTCGTCGAGCGTCATCGTGAGGGACGGCACCCCCACACCGGCGAGAGCGATCGCGTAGAGGACCGCCGCGATGAGCAGGTTCATCGTGGGCCCGCCGAGCATCACGACCAGTTTCTTGGGGACGCTCAGCTGGTAGAAGGCCCGGTGCTCCTCGCCCGCCTGGATCTCCTCCGCAGACGTCCGCCGGGCGTCCTCGATCATCGACTGGAACGGACCGGTGCTCGACGCGGCGAGCACCAGGTCACCCTCGCGGTTCATCCGCGGCGGGAACATGCCCACCATCCGGATGTAGCCACCAAGCGGGATCCACTTCGCGCCGTACTCGGTCTCGCCTCGTACCCGGGACCACATCGTGGGGCCGAACCCGACCATGTACTGCGTCACCCGGACGCCGAACTTCTTGGCGGGGACGAGGTGACCGACCTCGTGCAGGGCGATCGAGCCGAGGATGCCGACGACGAAGACGAGGAGTCCCACCAGCCCCGCTCCGCTCATGGTCCCTCCGTCGTCGTCCCGATCAGCTCGCCGGCTCGGCGCCGTGCCCAGGCGTCGGCGCCGAGCACGTGCTCAACGGTAAGCGACGCCGCGGTGTCCTGCGTCCCCGGCTCGCGCGCGCCGAGGTGCTCGGCCAGGACCTGCTCGACGGTGTCCACGATGGCGAGGAACGAGGAGCGTCCGGCCAGGAAGGAGGCGACCGCTGCCTCGTTGGCCGCGTTGAAGACCGCCGGTGCGGCCCCGCCCATCGCACCCGCTCGACGCGCCAGGTCGACCGCCGGGAAGGCGTCCGTGTCCAGGGGCTGGAACTCCCACGACGCGGCCTGGCTCCAGTCCAGCCCCGGTGCGGCGTCCGGGACGCGGTCGGGCCACGCCATGCCGAGGGCGATGGGCAGGCGCATGTCCGGAGGGCTCGCCTGGGCCATCGTCGACCCGTCGACGAACTCCACCATCGAGTGGACGACCGACTGCGGGTGCACGACCACGTCGACCCGGTCGAACGGCAGGTCGAAGAGCAGGTGCGCCTCGATCACCTCGAGTCCCTTGTTGACGAGGGTCGCCGAGTTGACGGTGACCAGCGGTCCCATGTCCCAGGTCGGGTGCGCGAGGGCCTCTTGCGGCGTCACGCGCTCCAGCTCGGCTCGCGACCGGCCGCGGAACGGTCCTCCGCTGGCCGTGAGGACGAGACGCCGCACCTCGGCCCGCGCGCCACCGCGCAAGCACTGCGCAAGGGCCGAGTGCTCGGAGTCGACAGGCACGATCTGACCCGGAGCGGCTGCCTCGGTGACGAGCGGCCCGCCGATGATGAGCGACTCCTTGTTGGCCAGCGCCAGGCGCCTCCCGGCGGCCAACGCCGCCAAGGTCGGTCGCAGACCCACAGCACCGTCGAGCCCGTTGACCACCACGTCGCAGGGCGTCTCGGCGAGCCGGGTCGCGGCATCCTCGCCGACGACCACACGGGCGCGTGCATCCGCTGCCCTCAGCAGCGCACCCACCTCGTCCGCCGCCGAGGGGTCCGCGACGCCGACGACGTCGACGTCGAGCGCCGCTGCCTGGGAGGCGAGCAGCTCAGGACGACCTCCTCCGGCCGCCAGGGCCACCACCCGAAAGCGGTCCCGGTTGCGCACCACCACGTCGACCGCCTGGGTGCCGATCGAGCCGGTCGAACCGAGCAGGGTGACGGTGCGCACGGGGGAAGTGTCGCAGGTCAGACCAAGGTCGACGCGCGCTCCCGGTCCGCGTCCGGCACCTCGACCGGGGCGGGCACGACCGGTCGGTCGTCACCCTCACGGACGCCGAAGCGCTCCCAGACCCGGACGAGCGGCCGGGGGGCCCACCAGTTCGCACGACCCAGGAGCCGCATCGTGGCGGGAACGAGGAGCGCCCGCACGATCGTGGCGTCGATGACGACGGCGATCGCCAGTCCGACGCCGATCATCTGGATGAAGCTGATGCCGCTGGTCGCGAAGGCGCCCACGACGACCACGAAGAGCAGCGCGGCGCTGGTGATGATGCGGCCGGTGCGCTGCAGACCTCGGCTGATCGCCAGCTCGTTGTCCCCGGTGCGGTCCCACTCCTCGCGGATGCGGCTGAGCAGGAACACCTCGTAGTCCATCGAGAGGCCGAAGGCCATCGCGAACATCAGCACCGGCTGGGTCGCCTCGAGCGTGCCGGTGGAGGTGAATCCGAGCAGCCCCTCCAGGTTTCCCTCCTGGAACCCCCACACCAGGACGCCGAAAGTCGCCGACAGCGACAGCACGTTCATCGCGATCGCCTTGAGTGGCAGGACGATCGATCCGAACGCCAGGAAGAGCAGCACGAAGGTCACGACGAGGATGTACCCCAGGGCCCACGGCAGGCGGTCGCCGATCCCGTCCAGCAGGTCGACCAGGCGGGCGGACTCCCCCGTCACCTCCGCGTCGTCGGCGACGGCAACGACACCGGATCCGACGAGAGCACGCACGTCGGTGACGATCTGCTGGGCGTCGTCGGACGTGGGTGGGCCCGAGTACGACAGCGAGACCACCGCGTCGTCGCCGGCGACCGCCGTCACGTCTGCGGACGAGACGTTGTCGATCGCGGCCAACGCATTGGTCGCCTGCGACAGCTCACGCTCGTCGACACCGGTGAGCAGGACGTCCACGGGCTCAGCGGCCGCGCTCGGGAACTCCTGCTGCAGCACCTCGGACGCCACGCGGCTCTCCGCAGTGGCGGGCAGCACGCGGGCGTCGACGCCGCCGAACGCGACCTGGAAGAAGGGCGCCCCCAGCACCGCGAGGACCGTCACGGTGAGAGCCGTCACCACGACCGGGCGGCGCATCACGACCCGGGCGATTCGAGACCATGCGCCGGAGTCGGGGTCTGACACCGTCGCGTGTCCGCGGCGCCACGGCACCCGGAGCGCATCCACCCGGTGGCCCATGACCGAGAGCAGCGCCGGCAGCGTCGTGAGCGCTGCGACCATCGCCACGACGACGGCCGCGATGCCGCCGAGCCCCATGGACTGCAGGAAGTTCATGGGGAAGAGCAGGAGCGCGCCGAGGGACACCGCGACGGTCAGCCCCGAGAACGCCACGGTGCGCCCCGCAGTGGCCATGGTGCGCACCACCGCGTCTTCCACGCCCAGCCCGTGCTGCAGCTCCTCCCGGAACCTGCTGACGACGAAGAGCGCGTAGTCGATGGCCAGGCCGAGGCCCAGCATCGTCACGATGTTGATGGCGAACACACTGACGTCGCCGAACTGGGTGGCGACGTTCAGGACCGTGAACGCGCCGAGGATCGCGATGCCCCCGACCGCGAGGGGAAGGCTCGCCGCCGCGAGACTGCCGAACACGATCACGAGCAGCACCAGGAGCAGCGGGAACGAGAGCATCTCGGCGGTGGCGAGGTCCTCCTCGATCTGCGTGTTGATGTCCACGAAGGTCGGCACCTGTCCGCCTCTGAGCGTCTCGACACCGTCGACCTGCAGGTCGTCGGCGATCGCGCGATAGGACTCCTCACGCTCGGCGTCGGTGTCACCGACCAGTGCCAGGACGGCGAACGTCGTGCGACCGTCGTCCGACACGAACGCGGGCCCACGGCCGGTCGACCAGTACGACGTCACGGACTCCACGTCCGCCGCCGGCAACCGGTCCAGCGCCGTCGAGACCGGCTGGGCGAAGGCGGGGTCGTCCACGGTCAACGTGTCACTGCGGTAGACGACCACCACGTCGCCTGAGGTGCCCGAGAACTCGTCCGCGATGGTGGCGGCTGCCCGGCTCGACTCCGCGGCGGGGTCCTCGAAGCCCCCGTCGTCGAGGGCTCCGAAGACACCGGTGCCCCAGCTCACGCCGACGACGAGGAAGAGACCGGTGAGCGCGAGCACCCAGCGCCGACGGCGGTACATCAGGTGTCCGAGTCGTTCGAAGATCATGGCGGGTCCCTTCCAGGCGGCGCCGGCGCTAGAGTGGTGACGCATGATCACCCTCGTGAACGCCGTTTACTTTGGGTGCGTCCACTATGCAAACGATGTAAACTCTTGTCAACCCCGTTCACGGAAACGCGACAACCTCCGGGAGTCCCCATGAGCAGCACCGAGGCCGGGCCGGTCCTGGCCGCCACCCGGCGGGAGCGGCTCCGCGAGCAGACCCTCGACGAGATCAAGGCCGCCGCCCGCAGCCACCTGGTGGCCCAGGGGCCCAGCGGGATCCAGCTGCGGGCCATCGCCCGCGACGTCGGCCTGACCGCGCCGGCCCTCTACCGCTACTTCCCGAGCCTGGAGGACCTTGTCGAGGCGGTCACCGTCGACCTCTTCGGCGAGCTGTGCGACACCATGGAGGCCGACGCCCGTGACGCCGTCGATCCCTTCGCCCGCATGCTGGCGCTCAGCCGAGCCTTCCGACGGTGGGCCATCGGACACCCGCACGAGTTCGGCCTGCTGTTCGGCATCACCCCGACGGCGCTGGGCCAGGAGCCCACCAACGCGTGCCAACAGGCCAGCGACCGGTTCGGCAACTTGTTTGCGACCGCCTTCATCGCCATGTGGGAGGCCGCACCCTTCCCCGTCGAGACGCGTGAGGGCTTGCCGGAGAACCTCCGGGTGGAGCTCGACCCCTACTGGACCTGGCTCACCTCGACCCTCGTGCCGGACATGCCGATGGGAGCCGTCGTCCGCTTTCTGGAGGGATGGGTGCGCATCTTCGGGTGCGTCGCGATGGAGGCGTTCGGCCACCTGTCATGGGCCATGCGCGACGGCGAGCCTCTGTTCGAGCAGGTGATGCGCAGCCTGGCCGAGATGGTGCACCGGCCGGAGGCGTACACGCCCCCGACGTGACGGGCTCGCTAGAGCGGCAGACCCGTCATGACCATCACCCGCTCCTCGGTGAAGTCGGTCATGGCGTATGCCACGCCCTCGCGTCCGACACCTGACTCCTTCACGCCGCCGTAGGGCATCTGGTCGGCCCGGTAGCTGGGCACGTCACCGATGATGACGCCGCCGACCTCGAGCTCGGAGAAGAGCCGGAAGGCGGTCTGCAGGTCCTTGGTGAACACGCCGGTCTGCAGGCCGAAGCGTGAGTCGTTGACGGCCGCGACCGCGCCGTCGACGCCGTCGACCGGAGCGATGACGACCGCCGGGCCGAAGACCTCCTCGCACCACAGCTTGGCGTCGGTCGGCACGTCGACCAGCACCGCCGGGCTCAGCTCGGCACCCCTCCGGACGCCCCCCGTCAGCAGCTTGGCCCCGGCGGACACCGCTTCGTCGATCCAGGACTCCACCCGGACTGCGGCTGGCTCGTCGACGAGGGGGCCGACGTCCGTGGCGGGGTCATCGACGTCGCCGGTGACCAGCTTCTCCACCTCGTCGACGACGCGGGCGACAACCTCGTCGTACAGCGGTCGGTCGACGAGCAGCCGCTGGACCGAGATGCACGACTGGCCGGCCTGGTAGTTGGCGAACATCGCGATCCGCTGGGCGGCCCACGCCAGGTCGGCCGCCTCGCTGTAGTCGCCCAGCACCACCGCCGCCGCGTTGCCCCCGAGCTCGAGCACGACGTGCTTGTGCGGCACCGAGCTGCGGATGGCGTAGCCGACGGGCGCCGACCCGGTGAAGGAGATGATCGGCAGCCGCGGGTCGGCCACGAGCGTGGCCATCCGGTCGTTCGGGACGGGCAGCACCGACCACATTCCGGCCGGCAGGTCGGTCTCGGACAGGATCTCGCCGAGGACCAGTGCCGACAGCGGGGTGGCGGGCGCGGGCTTCAGCAGAATCGGAGCCCCTACTGCAAGGGCGGGCGCGACCTTGTGCGCGACCAGGTTCAAAGGGAAGTTGAACGGCGCGATGCCGAGCACGGGCCCCTTGGGGACGCGACGCACCAGCGCCAGCCGACCGGCCGCGGCGGGATCGGTGTCGAGACGCTGCACCTCACCGCTCCACCGACGCGCCTCCTCCGCCGCCCACCGGAACACGCTCGCCGCTCGGGTCACCTCGATCCGGGCCCACTTGATGGGCTTGCCGTTCTCAGCGGTGATCAGTGCGGCGATCTCGTCGGCCCGCTCGGTCAGCCGGGCCGCCACGTGCGTCAGCGCATCGGCCCGCTGGCCGAGGGTCAGCGCCGCCGACTCCGCCCGGGCGGCCGCGAGGGCCGACAGCGCCTCCTCCACCTGGGCGGGAGTGGGCACGCTCACGGTCGCGACCAGGCTGCCGTCGGGGCGTCGGACGGACAGCTCCTCCTCGCCGTAGGTGGGGCGACCGGCGAGCCAGAAAGGTGAGGTCTGCATGCCACGACGGTAGGCGCGACACCTGGCTCGTTCGCTCTCCGCATTGGCGAAGATGGGTGACCTAGTTGGACATCCCGGCAGGTTTCGCCCCGGGGACCGCCGCGTCCCGGTCCCGGACCGCGAGTGCGACCCAGAGCTCGGCGCGCAGGTCGGGGTCGTCGAGTGACCTGCCGAGCAGCTCCTCGACCCGCTTCATCCGGTAGCGCAGGGTGTGTCGGTGCACCCCGAGCGTGGACGCAGCAGCGTCCCACTGTCCGTGGTGCGCCAGCCAGGCCCGGACGGACGCGACCAGGTCGCCGCGCTCGCGGGACTCCAGCGGGCCCAGCAGCGCGTCGGCGAACCCGCGAGCGGCCTCCGCGTCGACGAGCCCGACCAGGCCGTCACGGGCGAGGTCGCCGAAGGACCGGACCCCGCCCGGACCGGCCGCAGCCAGCGCGCGTCCCGCCTGACGCAGGCCGTCACCGAGCTGCGCCACGGGAACGACGTCGCTGATCCCCCAGCTGATCGGCCCGGCCGGTGCCGGCGGGGTCGGAGGGGTGGGCGCCGCTTGCCCGCGTGGATCCGGCTGCAGCACCACCACGCGGCCGTGGTGCAGCGCCGCGCCGCGCCATCCCCTGACCGGGTCGCTCTCCTCGACCTCCTCCAGCAGGGCGAGCAGGTCGGACGGGGCGCCGTCCGCGACCAGGACTCTGACCGGACCGGCCAGCAGCTCGTCCCAGCCCACTCCCGCCACCGGCAGCCGCTCGACGGGGATCCCGTCGGCCAGGAGCGCCAGCAACGCCGACCGCAGCTCTCGTCGTGCGGTGTCGGTGCCCACTGAGCGCTCCATGGCCAGGGAGATCAGCGCCGTCCCGACGTTGACCAGCGCGAGGTCGGCCGTTGCGAACGCCTGCGGTCCCGCCACCACGAGGAACCCCCGCACCCGGCCCGCCGGAGCCAACGGCTGCATGACGATGTGCCGGTCGTCAAGCGAGAAGGAGGCCGAGGTGCGCGGCCCCCGCAGCCGCAGGCGCTCGACCTCGGGCGCCACCGCCTGGACCCAACTGGCCGCCTCGCGTGGGGCGGCGTGCAGCAGCCGACCTGCTGCGTCGAGCAGCAGCACGTGAGCGCCCAGCGCGGCCGCGAGTCGCGCGACGACGGCCGCGTCGCCCTCCGGTGCGAGGGCAGCACGGGTGAGGTCACGTTGCGCCTCGACGGTGCGGGTGACGGCCTCGTACTCCGCCGCCGCCAGCAGGTCGGACACTGCGCGGCTGACCGCCATGAACGGGGTGGGTTCGGGAACCTCGAGCAACGGAAGGTGGACGCTCTCGGCGGCCGTGACGAGCGCCTTGGGCATCCGCTGGTGAGTGAGGCCGACCCCGAGCCCGAGGCCGCTGACACCGGCATGCGCAAGCCGGTCCACGTAGTGGGGCCAGTCGGCGTCGACGAGCCGCAGCCCGGTGGTGAGCAGCAGCTCCCCGCCCTCGAGGTACGTGGTGGGATCCTCGAGCTCGCTCACCGCGACCCACCGGACCGGTCGGTCGATCTCCCCGGCCCCCGCCCGCAGCCCGAGGGCGAGCGCGGGCAGGTCGAGCAGGGTCCGGACCGTCGGCGCCACCATGCGACCTCCCGGCGCTCCTGGACCCGTCATGGACACTTTGTGGCCCTTCATGGACACTGCGGCACATGGTAGCGAGGAAGTTGTGCGAGACGGCCAGGGGACGCTCGCGGGACCGCGGACGTACAGTGGCCAGAGTTACCGCCCCCTGAAAGCGAGACCTGCCATGACTGGATCCCTGCCCGGCGGCCCCTCCCTGCCCCAGGAGCGTCGCGTGGTCACCGCGATCCCCGGCCCCAGGTCGGTCGAGCTGCTCGCCCGCAAGCAGGCCGCCGTCTCCGACGGGATCGGCACCGTCCTGCCCGTCTTCGTCAAGGCTGCCGGTGGCGGTGTGCTCGTCGACGTCGACGACAACAGCCTGATCGACCTCGGCGCCGGCATCGCCGTGGTCAACGTGGGCAACGCCGCCCCTGAGGTGGTCTCCGGCATCCAGGAGCAGGCCGCCGCCTTCACCCACACCTGCTTCATGGTCACGCCCTACGAGGGCTACGTCGCGGTTGCCGAGCAGCTGAACCGTCTCACCCCCGGTGACCACGCCAAGAAGACCGCCCTCTTCAACTCCGGGGCCGAGGCGGTCGAGAACGCCGTCAAGATCGCCCGCTACGCCACCGGGCGCCAGGCGGTCGTGGTCTTCGAGCACGCCTACCACGGGCGCACCAACCTGACCATGGCGCTCACCGCCAAGTCGATGCCTTACAAGTACAACTTCGGTCCTTTCGCGGGCGAGATCTACCGCATGCCCCTCTCCTACCCCTTCCGGTGGCCCGGCGGCGCCGCCAACGCCGGACGTGAGGCGCTCGAGCAGGTGATCAGCAAGATCGAGAAGGAGATCGGCGCCGACCAGGTGGCAGCGATCCTGATCGAGCCGATCGCGGGCGAGGGCGGATTCATCGTCCCGGGCGAAGGGTTCCTGCCCGGCCTCGCGGAGTTCGCGAAGACGAACGGCATCGTCTTCATCGCGGACGAGGTGCAGACCGGGTTCGCGAGGACCGGCGACCTGTTCGCCTGCGAGGACGAGGACGTCGTCCCTGACATCATCACCACCGCCAAGGGCATCGCCGGCGGCATGCCGCTCGCCGCCGTCACGGGACGCGCCGAGATCATGGACGCCGTGCACACCGGCGGGCTCGGTGGCACCTACGGGGGCAACCCGGTCGCCTGCGCGGCGGCCCTCGGCGCCATGGCCGCCATCGAGCAGCACGACCTGGTGGGCAGGGCTCGTCGCATCGGCGAGATCATGCTCCCCCGTCTCGCTCAGATGCAGGCGCAGTACCCGGTGATCGGGGACGTTCGAGGTCGCGGGGCGATGGTGGCCGTCGAGCTCGTGAAGCCCGGCACCCTCGAGCCCGCGACCGCGGAGATCGCGTCGGTGGTCAAGCAGTGCCACGCGGAGGGCGTCCTGGTCCTGACCGCCGGCACCTACGGGAACGTGCTCCGCTTCCTGCCTCCCCTGACCATGCCCGAGGAGCTGCTCGAGGAGGCCCTGGGCGTGCTCGACAAGGCGTTCGCCTCCCTCTCGTGAAGCGGCGGCAGGGCCTACACCCGAGGCCTCCGGCTGCCGACATCTCCTAGACGGGGTTCCACCAACCGCACCGACGAGGTGACGGCAGACCATGACCAGCACCGGGGCAGCGATCGCGGCCGAGCCGGCGTCCACGGCTGCGCCGGATCCCCTGCCCGATGTGGATGAGTGCCGCGCCCTCGTCACCCGGGCGCTGCACAGCGGGGCTCCGTCGATCGTCGTCCAGCCGATCCTGGGCCTCTCGTCCGGGCGGGTCGTCGGCTACGAGGCACTGTCCCGCTTCGGGGCCGATCTGCCTTCGCACTCCCCCGACACCTGGTTCGCGATGGCGCACCGGTGCGGTCTCGGGCCGATGTTCGAGGCCCGGGCGGTCGACCTGGCGATGCGAGTCGGCGAGAGCCGACCCGACGGATCGGTCCTCTCGGTCAACGTCAGTCCCTCGGTGCTGTCCGCCCCGGAGTTCCACGACGTCCTTCCGTTCGACCTGACCGGTGTGCAGTTCGAGATCACCGAGAAGGAGGTCGTCGAGGACGGCGACGGATTCCAGGTGGTCCTCCGTGCCCTGCGGGACCGCGGTGCCCGCATCGCCGTGGACGACGTCGGAGAGGGCTACGCCGGACTTCAGCGGGTCATGACCCTGTCCCCCGACCTTCTCAAGCTCGACCGTTCGCTCGTCACCGGCATCGAGTCACAGGCCGCCAAGGCAGCCCTCGTCGAGGCTGTGGTGCGGTATGCCGCCCGCGTCGGGGCGGAGGTGTGCGCCGAGGGCGTGGAGAACCTCGACGGCCTCTACGTGCTCGCCGACCTCGACGTCGCAGAGGCACAGGGCTGGGTGATCGGGATGCCCACCCCGGAGTTCGCCGCCGCGAGCGAGTCCGCTGTGCTCACCTGCCAGAGCTCCTACCGCCGCACGTTGGCGCTGGGCTCACGCGCCCCGGGGCAGGACACGAGCGCACTCGAACGCCTGCTCGCCGACCTCGTGCACTGCAACGACCTCGACAGCCTTGCCCGGATGGCCGATGCCATCAGCGCCCACCTGCAGTGCGACCTGGCCGAGATCTCCTCGGTCGACCCGACCCGCCAGTACGCGCAGGGAATGTCCCGGCGGGTGTGGATGCCCGACGGGATGCGGTACCCCTTGGCGGACTATCCGCAGACGGCGCGGTGCCTCGAGACCCTCGAGATCATGACCGTCGACCGTGACGACCCCGATGCCGATCCGGCGGAGGTGGCGTGGATGACGACCGAGGGCATGGCCACGATGATCGGCATCCCGGTCCTCGCTGCCGGCAGCGTCGTCGGGCTGCTCGAGTGCTCCCGGCGAGACCGGGCGCCGTGGTCCCGCCTGCAGCTGCGTCACGCGCGCATCATCGCCACGGTCCTCGGTCCCGTCATGGCAACGCTCAGTCGTTGACGGGTACGCCAGCCGCTCGGGCCCGGAGGTCGGCTGGTCACTCGCCGACGGTCACGGTGAAGGTGAAGACGTCAGCGCGCCCCGTCTCCCTCAGTGTGGCGTCCGCTTCGAGCGATCGTCCGTCCTGCGTGGTCGACCATTCCAGCGAGTACGACCGCTTGATGGGCCACTTCTCGTCCTGACACTTGACGGGTTCGCCGGTCATCGTGTCGCGAGCCGCGACATTCGCCTCGACGAGCTCGACGAGCACCGCACAGGCCTGGTCGACGGGATCACCCTCGGACACAACGGGCTCGAGCCGCCAGCCACTTGCTATCCAGGCGTCTTCGTTGTCGATGCCTCGGGGACCCTCCCAGATGAGCGCGTCACGTCCGTCCCGCATCTCGAGCGACTCCCATCCGTCGACCCCCTTCCAGGGCTGGACCCGCCAGGGTTCCAGGGCCTCGGGAACGGACAGGGTGCTCATCGTTTCGCGCAGCTGATCCATCGGACCTTGATCCATGCAGCCAACCACCGACAGCCCGAAGACCCCAGCGGCCGCCACGACCAGGTGGCGTCTCATGCTGGCGTGGCGTCTCCTCGCGCATGCCCCACGGTGACCCGTAGGCGACGAGCTTGTCCAGGAAAGGCTTCGGCGGAAAGGCCTCCGGTCCCAGGACGCCGGTTCCCGACCATGACCCGTCGGCCAGCAGCTCGAGGGCGACGACGGGGTTGATCGCCGTCTGCCACACGACGGCCTGCGAGCCGTACTCGCGCATCGTCCACTCGTTGTCGACCACGTGGTACAGGTACACCTGACGTGGGCTTGCCGTCCTTGCCGGTACCGGTCACCCACGTGCCGGCGCACGTCTTGCCCGTCATGCGGTCGCCGAGCGTGGCGGGGTCGGGAAGCAGCGCGGCGATGACGTCGCGGGGGCTGACCTCCGACGTCCCCCACCGCGACCTTCTGCGTCCGGTCCATGCCGAGCTTGTGGATCACCTTCAGGACGTCGATGAACTCCTCACCCAGGCCGTACTTGAAGGTCGCGCGCCGGCAGTCGACCCACCGCGGGATGAGCAGGACCTCCTCGTGCTCGACGTTCACGCACTCGACCGGTCCGATGCCCTCCGGGAAGTCGAACACCTCCGGCTCGGAGAAGGGAGGCGTCGTGAACCAGCCCTCTGTCCTTCTCCCAGATCACCGGCGGGTTCAGGCACTCCTCGATGGTGGTCCAGATCGAGAACGAGGGAGCGAACGTGTACCCGTCGACCTCGAGATTCGATCCGTCCCTGACACCGGCCTCGTCGATCTCGCTGAAGAGCTCGTCGGCTGCGTAGCGGGCGAACACGTCGGAGAGGCCGGGCTCGACGCCTACGCCCACCAGTGCCAGCCGACCGGCCTTCTCCCACTCACCGGCCACCGCGAACTGCTCGTCGCCGAGCTTGACGCCGGTCTTGGCGTACGGCTCGTCCTGATGGGGGAACGACAGCGACATCGCCATGTCCAGGTAGTCAGCACCAGCCGCCAACGCCCCGTTGAAGATGGGGAGCACGAACCGTGGATCCACGGCGTTGAGGACGTGGGTGATCGCATGTTCACGGACCAGACCGACCACTGCCTCGGCGTTCGACGCGTCCACCTCGGCAGCGACGAAGCGCGGGTCGTCCACCTGCGCGACGGCACGTTCGGCGCGGTCACGGTCGTAGTCGGCCACCACCACGGTCTCGAAGAAGTCACGGCGAGCAGCGATCGGCACGACCGCCGAGCCGACACCCCCTGCTCCGACCAGCAGGATGCGCATGAGAGAAGTCCTTCCGTCGGCGGACGCCGCGGTGTCCATGGACCCGAGCCCTTCGGGGTGGCATCCTCCGGGCATCGGGCTCGCGGCGCCACCGATCCTAACCTGTGTCGTGCTCTTCGCTGGTTAGGGCCCCGACGTCGGGCGAGACGCTCGGCGAGGGACTCCGGAGCCGCGGCTACCGGCACCGCATCCGCAGACGACCGGACTGCCCCTCTGCCGCCCCAGCCGGCACCTCGGCGTCCCCGCGGCCTCCCCGCAGCATCGCCTCGACGTCGTCGGGCAGCCGCCACGGGCGCTTGACCAGACGCGACCCGGTGATCTTGTGAGCGCCGTAGAGCGTACCGAGGACGATCAGCACATCCCCGACGCTGAACACGTTGGCGAACGGAAAGGGTTCAGGCCACACGAAGTAGTCACCCAGCAAGCGGCAGCACGGGGTCCTTCAGCACACCGGAGTTGATGAAGTCACCGTTGGCCACCTCGATGCCCGCCATCTCCAGAGCGGGTCGCGACGCCGGCAGCTGCCCGCCGTTGAGGGCGATCGTGATGCCGTTCGAGGCGCCCCCCAGCGCGATGACCAGGAGTCCCGGCACCCGCCAGTTCATGGCGACGAAGGCGCCCGCCGCGACGTACGTCGCCATGTGCACGCTCTCCAGCAGCGTGCGGTTCGCGTCGGGAACCACCTCGATGATGACGATCTGCGCGAGCAGCGCCGCGACCAGGATCCACCAGCCACGGAACCGGACGAAGGCGAGCCGCGACATCTGCCCGCCGAACAGCACGGGCGACGCGAGCGACAAGACGCACAGGACGAGGACGAGCATCAGCTGCTCCCGACCAGACGCAGCGGACCAGCGGACCGGTGGTCCCCGCCGCGCTCACGCACGACCTCGACGATGGCCTCCGGAGTCATCGGTCGCCCGATGTGGAAGCCCTGCGCGATGTCGCACCCGAGGCCGCCGAGCCACTCGAGCGTCGCGGCGTCCTCGACCCCTTCGGCGACGATCCGCAGCCCGAGGTTGTGGCCGAGCTCGATGGTGGAGGCGACGATGATCGCGTCGCTCGAGTCGGGGTCCAGGTTCATGATGAACGACTTGTCCACCTTGAGCTCGTCGATGTCGAAGCGCTTGAGGTAGTTCAGGGACGCATGGCCGGTGCCGTAGTCGTCGATCGCGATCTCGACGCCGATCCTGCGCAGCTGCTGCAGCACGACCGTCGCACGCTTCGGGTCCGTCATGATGCTGTTCTCGGTGACCTCGACCACCAGCTTGGACGGTGCCACCCCCCAGCGCTCGAGGGCGACCGCGATCCGGTCCGGCAGACTCATGTCGGTGAGGTGGCGCACCGAGAGGTTGACCGCGACCGACAGGTCGATCCCGTTCTCCTGCCATGTCCGCACCTGACGGAGGGCGCGCTCCACCACGAACCACGTGATCGGTGTGATGAGACCGGTGTTCTCGGCCAGCGGGATGAACGTGTCGGGGTACTGGATGCCGCGGGTGGGGTGGTTCCAGCGCACCAGCGCCTCGACACCGGCGACCTCGCCGCTCGCGACATCGATCTTCGGCTGGTAGACGAGGAAGAGCTCGTCCTCCTCCACCGCCGACCGCAGGTCGGTGAGGATCGTGAGACGTTGCGGGGTGTGGGTGTCCTCGTCCTCGGAGGTGTAGGCACAGAAGCGTGCGCGCTCGCGTTTCGCCTCGTAGAGCGCGATGTCGGAGCGGCGCATGAGCGTGTGGACGTCGTCGCCATGGTCAGGAGCAAGGGCGATGCCGAGGCTCGCCTGCACCACCAGCCGGACACCGCCCACCGAGAACGACTTGCCGAGGACCGACAGCAGGTACGTGGCCACGTCCTCAGCGACCGAGAGGTCGGGGATGTCCGGCAGGAGCACCGCGAACTCGTCGCCACCGAGGCGGGCCACCGTGGCACCCGCTGGCCGTGCCTCCTCCAGCCGGTGAGCGACCTCGCAGATCAGCTCGTCGCCCACCTGGTGGCCGAGGGTGTCGTTGATCTCCTTGAAGTGGTCGAGGTCGATCATCATGATCGCCAGGGGCTGGTCGGTCCGCTGCGAGTCCTCGAGTGCCTTGACCGCCCGCTCGCGGAACAGCTCGCGGTTGGCCAGGCCGGTCAGCGCGTCGTGGCTCGCCTGACGACCCATCGCGACGGCGAGCCTGCGCGCTGTTGTAGACCGCAGCGACCGGCGCGATCAGCATCGGGAGCATCAGCGGCTGCGCCTGCACCACGAGCGCTGCCACGGGGGCGAGGATCGAGAGGACGCCGGCGGTCATCGCCTGGAAGCGCAGGTCCTGCACGAAGACGGTACGGACGCGCTGCTCGGAGGCGAGCGAGACCACGGTGGAGACCAGTGCCTGGTTCACCAGCAGGAAGACGAAGGCGGCGACCAGGCACCTGCGAGCTCCAGCGCGTTGTGGTCGAAGTAGTTGTAGGGCCCGAAGACCGGCTCGCCGACGACGAGGGAGTACGCGGTATGGGCGGCCATCACCGTGATCGTGTACTGCGCGACGTTGAAGGCGATCTTGACCGGGGACCGACGGGAGATCGCGTCGTCGATGAGCACAGCGACCGCCTGGGCGAGCAGGGCGACGCTCACCGGACCCACGATGGCCAGCGTGAGGGTGAACGTGGTGGAGATGGTGATCATGTCGGCGGTGTCGCCGCCGCGCGGCACCGGGACGGGGCGCAGCTCCCCGATGATCACCGTGCCCACGAGCAGGGTCAGCACGAGTCCCTGGGAGGGGTATCCGCCCCATGCGTCGACCCCGAAGGCCTCGGACAGCGGTGCCAGGAAGAGTGACACGACCAGGAGCAGCAGCCCCGTCGACGATGACGGCCCAGATGTAGGCCGAAAGCGCCCACTCGGGACGACGAAGAAGGGGAGCCGCCGAACGATCGACGGCTCCCCCTTCTGGTGTCGTTAGCGGCCCACTTCTTTCCGGCTCCGACCACAGATGCCAGGGTCACCACCGTGGCGGCGCTGCCCAGCACGGAGACGATCACGCGAGCCTTGAGCTCGTCCATCATGTGATCGCCTCCTTTAGTTGTTCATCCACTTGGTGCCGGCCCCGACAACGGACACGAGCACCATGAGGCCCACCGCAGCAGCGCTGCCTCGGACCACCATCTCTGACTTGATGTTCTTCATCGCTCCCCTTCCCATTTCAGTCGCGACGAGCGGGAAGTGCACAACGTCACCCCCACAGTGATTACTTCGTGCCGGAGAGCGACATCGTTAGACCGCCATACGGGTGAACACACAGTGTCAGGCGATGTTACGGAGAGTGATATTGCCCAGGTCAGAGAGGGTCTCAGACGGACCCGGAGCCACGCCCGTCGAGCAGCGGGGTGGCCCGGTCCCAGCGCACCTGGCCGCCGTCCTTGCGGCGTCGTGCGATGCCGGAGAGGGCCTCGAGCACCACCCGGTTGCCCAGGAAGGCGGTGATCTCGGCGTGGTCGTAGGGCGGGGAGACCTCCACCACGTCGACGCCGAGCACGGGCAGCTCGTAGCAGATGCGCGAGACGGCGTCGAGCAGCTGGCGGGCGGTCAGTCCCCCCGGTTCCGGGGTGCCGGTACCGGGGGCGTGCCCGGGGTCGCAGACGTCGATGTCGACCGACAGGAAGATCCCGTCGCAGTCGTCGGTGGCGATGGTGAAGGCCTCGTCCAGCACCGCGTCGAGGCCTTTGGCGACGATCTCGCTCATGTGGAACGAACGCATGTTCTGGTCGGCCATCCAGTCGAGGATGTCCGGGCCGGGCCAGTAGCCGCGCAGCCCCAGCTGCAGGAAGCGGTCGCCGCGCGCAGCACCCGACTCGATGAGCCTGCGCATGGGCTGGCCGTGTCCGTAGAGCGAGCCGAACTCGATGTCGCCGGTGTCGGCATGGGCGTCGAAGTGGATCACCGACACCCGGCCGTAGCCGGCGGCGCGGGCGACCCCGGTGACGTCCGGCCAGGTGACGGTGTGGTCGCCGCCGAGCACGAGCGGGATCTTGCCGGACTCAGCGATGGTGGCCACCGCGTCCTCGATGATCTGACAGCTGCGCACGACGTCGCCCGAGTAGACCTCGAGGTCACCCGCGTCGACCACGCGGAGGTCCTCGGTCAAGGCCTCGACCCGCATCGCCATGTGCGGGCGGACGCCGTCGTGCGGTAGGTAGTCGGTGGAGCGCATGGCCATGGGACCGAACCGCGTGCCAGGGCGGTGGCTGGTGCCACCGTCGAACGGCGCACCCACGATCACCACGTCGGCGTCCGCGTACGTGTCCGGCTCGTCGAGGTCACAGGCGGGCACGCCGAGGAAGGTGATGTCAGGGCCGAACATGGGGCCGTAGCGCGTCATGCGCGAACCCTACCGACCGGGAACGACTCAGCCGGCGTGAGCCCAGCTCGGCCGGAAGTAGCGGGCGAGCGTGGCGCCGCAGGCGACCGCCAAGTCCTCGTCGACTTCGGTGAAGGGCCGACCGGAGTCACGGGAGACCCAGAACTCCCCCACCGGACGGCCGGAGAGGCGGATCGGGGCCCCCATGCAATCGGTGCGACGCTGCGCGCTCAACAGCGTGCGGTACTCCGGAGGACAGTTGGGGTCGAGCAGGGAGGACCGGTAGGCCGCACCCTTCGCCAGCGCCTGCGTCGTCATGGGGAAGTCGGCGAACCCGTAGTACTCACCCAGCGGCACGCGGCGTTCGTCCCGCGTCAGCCGACCCACGTTCGTCACGGTCTGGAACCGGGTCTGGCCGTAGTCCATCAGGTTGAGCGCCGTCGCCGAGCCCTCGAAGAGCTCACAGAGGAACTCGGCGGCAGCCTCAGGACAGTCCTGCGGCGCCACCTCGCCCAACGCTCTCCGGAAGTCGGTGATGACCCGAATGACGTCGCGTGCTCCCCCGGTGCTCACAGTCAGTAAGCATCGACCTTGAGCGCTCGCGGGTCGATCACCCAAGCGGGTGAGCGAGGTGAGCAGCTCGGCGTTCTGCGGGACGCCGGCTCAGGCGTTCTGCGGGAAGCCGAGGTTGATGCCGCCGTGGCTCGGGTCGAGCCAGCGGCTGGTGACGACCTTGCCGCGGGTGTAGAAGTGCACGCCCTCCATGCCGTGCGCGTGGGTGTCGCCGAAGAGGGAGTTCTTCCAGCCCCCGAACGAGTAGTAGGCCATCGGCACCGGGATCGGCACGTTGATGCCGACCATGCCGACCTCGACCTCGTTCTGGAAGCGGCGCGCGGCGCCACCGTCGTTGGTGAAGATCGCGGTCCCGTTGCCGTACGGGTGGTCGTTGATGAGCTTGAGGCCCTCGTCGTAGGAGTGCACGCGCACCACCGACAGCACCGGTCCGAAGATCTCGTCGGTGTAGATGCTCATGTCGGGCGTGACGTTGTCGAACAGCGTGGGGCCGAGCCAGAAGCCATCCGGCCTCACCGTCCGGCTGCACCTCGCGGCCGTCGACCACCAGCGATGCGCCCTCCTCGACCCCGGCGGCGACATAGCCGGCGACCTTGTCGCGGTGCTGCGCGGTGACCAACGGCCCCATGTCGCAGCCGCGGCGACCGTCACCGGTGCGCAGGGTCCCCATGCGCTCGGTGATCTTCGCGATCAGGTCGTCGGCGATGCTGTCGACCGCGATCAGCGCGGAGATGGCCATGCAGCGCTCGCCGGCCGACCCGAACCCTGCGTTGATGGCCTGGTCGGCCGCCAGGTCGAGATCGGCGTCCGGCAGCACGAGCATGTGGTTCTTGGCCCCGCCGAGGGCCTGCACCCGCTTGCCGTTCTTGGTCCCGGTCTCGTAGACGTACCGGGCGATGGGCGTGGAGCCGACGAACGAGACGGCCTTGACGTCGGGGTGCTCGAGCAGCCGGTCGACGGCGACCTTGTCACCGTGCACCACGTTGAAGACACCCGCGGGCAGCCCCGCCTCGGCCCAGAGCTCGGCGATGAAGTTGGCGGCCGACGGGTCCTTCTCGCTCGGCTTGACGATGACCGCGTTGCCCGCGGCGATGGCGATGGGGAAGAACCACATCGGGCACCATGGCCGGGAAGTTGAACGGCGAGATGATGCCGACGACGCCGAGCGGCTGACGGATCGAGTAGACGTCGACCCGGGTCGAGACGCTCTCGGAGAAGCCGCCCTTGAGCAGGTGCGGGATCCCACAGGCGAACTCGACGACCTCCTGGCCGCGCGTGACCTCACCCAGCGCGTCCGAGAGCACCTTGCCGTGCTCGGCGGTGATGAGCTCGGCGATCTCTCCCTTGCGGGCGTCGAGCAGCTCACGGAACTTGAACAGGACCTGGCTCCGCTTGGTGAGCGACGCGTGGCGCCACTCGCGCGAACGCCGGCCTTCGCCGCGGCCACGGCCTCGTCCACGATGGCCACGTCGGCGAAGTCGACGTGACCGCTGACCTGTCCGGTGGCCGGGTCGAAGATGTCACCCTGGCGCTCGGCGACGCCGCCGTGGAGCTTGCCGTCGATCCAGTGGGTCACGTGCTTGGTCATTGTGCCTCCTGCCAACGCGCCGCATCTCGGCACCGGGCTCCACTCTGGTCCACCGGTGCCGCGCCCGTTCAAGTGACACAGTGTCAGGCAGATCGACGTTCGCCTTACATCTTGTGATCAGGAGTCGAAGCCGAGTCCCAGACGGTCCAGACTCCGGAGCCAGAGGTTCCGCTTCCCCTCCTGGCGGTCCGCCCGGGCGATCGACCACCGGGTGAGCTGGATGCCGGCCGACTTCACCGGCTCCGGCGGGAAGGGGACCGGCTTCTTGCGGACCATCTGCAGCTCGGTCCGCTCCGTGCGGCGTCCGTGCAGGTGGTCGAGCATGACCTGCGCCCCGAACCGGGTCGCGCCCACGCCCGAGCCCGGTGTACCCGAGCACGTAGGAGACCCTGCCGCCGTACGCCTGGCCCCACAGGGCACAGAACCGCGTGGAGGTGTCGATGGCACCGCCCCAGGTGTGGCTGAACCGCACCCCCTCGAGCTGGGGGAAGGTGGTGAAGAAGTGCTCCGCCAGCCGGACGAACGACTCCGGGCGCTGGGCGAGCTCCTCGCCCAGACCGTTGCCGAAGTGGTAGATCGCGTCGTAACCGCCCCAGAGGATGCGGTTGTCGCTGCTGAGCCGGTAGTAGTGGAACTGGTTGCCGCCGTCGCCGATCCCCTGCCGGTGCCGCCAGCCGATGGAGTCCATCTGCTGCGGGCGACAGCGGCTCGGTCATCAGCACGTAGTCCCACACCGGGATCACGTAGGACCGGGCTCGGCGCACCAGGTTGGGGAAGATGTTGGTCGCGAGCGCGACCTTCGGTGCCTGCACCTGGCCGTAGCCGGTGGACGCGACCATCTGGCCGCCCTCCTCGGCCAGACCGGTGACCTTGCTCCGCTCGAAGATCCGGACCCCGAGGCTCTCCGCAGCCGTCGGCCAGTCCCCACGCGAGTCGGGCCGGGTTCACCAGTGCCGTGCCGTGCGGCTCGTGCAGTCCGCCCAGGTAGGTCGGTGAGTGCACCTCCTCCTGCATGCGCTGGGCGTCCCAGAGCTCGATGTCGACGCCGTACTCCTTGCCCTGCTCCACGTAGTGGCCGAGCTCGTCGACCTGCCACTGCTCGTAGGCGGCGGTCAGCTCACCGTTGTGCTCCCACTGCGCGTCGATCCCGTACCGGGCGATGGTCTCCTCGATCGCATCGAGGTTCTCGTCGCCCAGGCGCAGCAGGGTCGGCATCTCGTCGGCGAACCGGTCGACGCCGTTGGGCAGACCGTGGGTCAGGCTGGAGGACACGAAGCCGCCGTTGCGTCCCGTGGCGGCCCAGCCGATCCGCTCGCCCTCCACGAGGACCACGTCGAGCGACGGGTCCTCCTCCTTGGCCAGCAGCGCGGTCCAGAGCCCGGTGAAGCCGCCACCCACCACCAGCAGGTCGCAGCGCAGGTGCTCGGCCAGCGTCGGACGCGGCTCGGGCGCCGTCTGGGTCATCGAGCCAGAAGGACGCCGGCTGCGCGTCCTTCAGGGACGCGCGGATGCTCGCCGCACTGACGGGGACGTTCGACAGGACTCCGGACACGCTCTCACCTCGCCACGAGTATGGAGCACCACCGCGAGGTCAGCGACGTGACCCCGGCCACCTGCGAGACCGCTCAGCGCTTGCGGAACCGCTTGACCAGCTCGGGGATGATGACGATCACCAGGGCGATGCCGAACATGATGGCCCCGACCACGTTCGCCTCAGGCGGGATGCCTCGACCGGCCGCACCCCAGACGTACATGGGGAAGGTCAGGGTCTGGCCACTGGTGAAGTTGGTGATCACGAAGTCGTCGAACGACAACGAGAAGGCGAGCAGCGCAGCCGCCACGATGCCCGGGAGCACGAGCGGGAAGGTGACCTTGCGGAAGGTGGTCTTCTCATCCGCATAGAGGTCCATGGCGGCCTGTTCGAGACGCGGGTCGAGACCGGCGATCCGGGCCTTCACGGTGACGACCACGAAGCTGATGCAGAACATGATGTGCGCGATGGTGATCGTGCGCGAATCCGAGCTCACCCTCACGACCCGCGGCGACGAAGAGCGTGAGCAGCGAGGAGCCCATGACGACCTCGGGGGTCGCCATCGGCATGAAGATGAGCAGGTTGGTGCCGCCGCGGCCGCGGAACCGGTGACGGCCGATGGCGAAGGCGATGAGGGTGCCGAGCATCGTGGCGACAGCGGTGCTGAGCAGCGCGATCTCGATGCTCAGCGTGACCGAGTCGGTGATCTGGGCGTCCTGCCACACGTCGGTCCATGCCGCGGTCGAGAACTGGTTCCAGGTGTAGTTGTACTTGCCGGCGGGGTCGTTGAACGAGAACGCCACGACGAGCAGCACCGGGACGAACATGTAGAGCAGCGCCAACGCGGCCAGGAACTGGATCAGATGGGCGCGCAACCACCGGACGAAGCGGGTGCCCACACCCGGCTCGCGGTAGGGCGGCAGTTCGGCGAGCGCGCGGGCGCGTCGCTCCTCGATCGTCACGGTGGACATCAGACCAGCTCCTCGGTGCCGGCACGGCGCACGTACAGGGCGACCATGGCGACGATCACCACCATCAGCATCGCCGACAGCGCTGCGGCGAGCGGATAGTTGCCCGTCGACTTGAACTGCGAGTCGATCGCGTTGCCCATGAGCTGGTCGTTGCTCGACCCGAGCAGGAACGCGTTGACCGGGTCACCGGCGGCAGGGATGAACGTCAACAGCGTGCCCGCCACGACACCGGGCAGCGACAACGGGAAGGTGACCTTGCGGAACGCCGTCCACGCCGACGAGTAGAGGTCGGTCGCCGCCTCGATCAGCCGGACGTCGATCCGCTCGAGGCTGGCGTACAGCGGCAGGGTCATGAACGGCAGGAAGTTGTAGGTGATGCCCAGGATGACCGCCAGCGGCGTGGACAGCACCCGGTCGTCGGCGGTGATGCCCTCGGGGAAGATCTGCGTCCAGCTCGGCCAGGAGTCAGGCGTGTTGATGACCGTGTTCAGGAAGCTCAGGATCCCTAGGTCCTTCATCACGCCGACGACCACCCCGTTGTCCGACAGGATGGTCTGCCACGCGTTGGTCCTGAGCAGGAAGCTGGTGAAGAACGGCGCGATCACCAGGACCAGCAGGAAGTTCCTCCAGCGTCCCGCCTTGAAGGCGATGGTGTAGGCGAGCGGGTACGCGATGGCCAGGCAGAGCACGGTGGCGATCAACGCGTAGATCAACGACTTCTGGAAGATCGGCTCGTCGATGACGTACTCGCTGACGGCGTCGGTGTAGTTCGAGAACTGCCAGTTGAAGCTGAAGGTGCCGTCACCGGTGAAGGCCGTGCCCGTCGACAGCGACATGTACACGAGCATCACGGTCGGGCACGAGGAAGAACACCGCGAGCCAGAGCATGCCCGGCGTCAGCAGCGCATACGGCGTCCAGGAGTGTGCTCCGACCGGACGCGCGACGTCGTCGAGGGGTGCGGACGCTGCCGCTCCCGGCGCTGGAGCCGCGCTCACTCGTCTCCCTCGACCTTCTCGGCGCCAGCCTCCGCGTCCTGGGTCGCATCGAGGGCGAAGGTGTGAGCCGGGTTCCAGTGGAGGACCACCTCGTCCCCGTTGCTGAGGGGACCTTCGGTCGAGAGGTTCTGGGAGAAGACGCCGACCTCCTGGCCCCAGGGGAGCTGGACGAGGTACTGGGTGGAGACGCCGATGTAGCTGGCGTCGGTGACCACCCCGGTCACCGCGTTCTCCCCGTTCACGGCGGTGCCGGCGCGGCTGATCTGCATCTTCTCCGGGCGTACCCCGACCCACACGTCGTCCCGGTCGGAGTGCACGCGAGCCGTGGGCAGAGCCATCCGCTGGCCGTGGACCTCGAGCAGCGCGTCGCCGCCGCTCTTGCCGGTCAGTCGACCCTCCAACAGGTTGGACTGGCCGAGGAAGTTCGCGACGAAGGTGGTGACCGGGTTCTCGTAGAGGTCGATGGGGGCACCCATCTGCTCGATCCGTCCGGCGTTCATGACCGCGATGGTGTCGGCCATGGTCATGGCCTCTTCCTGGTCGTGCGTGACGTGCACGAAGGTGATGCCGACGTCGGTCTGGATGCGCTTGAGCTCGATCTGCATCTGGCGACGGAGCTTGAGGTCGAGCGCCCCGAGCGGCTCATCGAGCAGCAGCACCTCGGGCTTGTTGATGAGGGCTCGGGCCACCGCCACGCGCTGCTGCTGCCCGCCGGAGAGCTGGGTCGGCTTGCGGCGCGCATAGGTGGTGAGCTCGACCAGCTCGAGAATCGCCTCGACCTCGGAGCGGATGTCCTTCTTCTTGCCCGAGCGGCGCAGTCCGAAGGCGACGTTCTCGAAGATGTCCAGATGGGGAAAGAGCGCGTAGGACTGGAACACGGTGTTGACGGGGCGCTTGTACGGCTTGCGGTGGGTGACGTCCTCGCTGCCGATCACGATCCGGCCGGCGGTCGGCTGCTCGAGACCCGCCACCATGCGCAGGGTGGTCGTCTTGCCACAGCCGGAGGGGCCGAGCAGGGCGAAGAAGGAGCCCGCCGGGATGGTGAGCGTCAGGTCGTCGACCGCCTTGAAGCTGCCGAACTGCTTCGTGACGTCGACGATGTGAAGGTCCGCGCCGCCACCGGACGCGGCGGGGCCTGGTGCCGGGGCTGTCATCTGTTCGCTCATCGGTCCTGCTTCGTCGGCTCGTCGGGGTGGGTCGTCGGGTCGGTTCTGGGCCTCGGGTGCACCCCTGCCACCTGGTGCGATGGCTCAGTGTGGCAAGGGTGCCCCCGAAAGGAAAGCCCGTGGGACTAGACCGCGATGTCCTGGAACTCGGAGGCGTACTTGGTCTCCTCCTCGTCGGTCAGGCCGCGGAAGATGTGCAGCTTCGAGTAGTCCTCCTCGGTCGGGAAGATGAGCGGGTTGTCGGCGAGCTCGGGGTCGATCTTCCGCACCTCTTCCTGCGCACCGGCCACGGGCGAGATGTAGTTCACCCAGAGCGGAGAGCGTCGCCGCCACCTTCGGGTCGTAGTAGTAGTTCATCCACTTCTCAGCGTTCTCCTTGTGCTGAGCGTTGATCGGGATGAGCATGTTGTCCGACCACAGCATGGCGCCGGCCTCGGGGATGTAGTACTTGATGTTCGGGTTGTCGAACTGCAGCTGGATCACGTCACCGGCCCACGCGATGCAGGCCTTGATGTCGCCCTTGGCGAGCAGCTGCGCGTAGTTGTTCCCGGTGAACTGCCGGATCTGGCCGGAGTCCTTGGCCGCCTGCAGCGCCGCGATGGCCGAGGCCCACTCGTCGTCGGTGAAGTCGGCCGGGTCTGCTCCCTGGTCGAGCAGGATCAGGCCCATCGTGTCCCGCATCTCCTTCAGCACCGTGATGGAGCCGTTGAGCTCGGGGTTGGTGAGCAGGTCACTGATGGACGTGACCTCGTCGATCTGGCTGGAGTCGTACGCGATCGCGGTGCTGCCGGACTGCCACGGGATCGAGTAGTCGCGGTTCGGGTCGAACTCCGGCGACTGCTGCTTCGGCACGAGGTTGTCGAAGTTCGGGATGTTGGCCTTGTCGAACTTCTGCAGCCACCCGAGATTGATGAGCTTGGAAGCCATCCAGTCGGTGAGCACGAACGAGTCGACACCGACGTCCTTGTCCGCCGCGAGGATCGGGCGGATCTTGGCGAAGTACTCCTCGTTGTCGTTCACCGGCTCGGTGTAGTTCACGGTGATGCCGGTCTCGTCCTCGAATCCGGCCATCGTGGTTCCGGGGGCCTTCTGGTCCCCCTTGAGCTGGTCGATGTACAGCGGCCAGTTGGCGAAGTTCAGGATCGGGTCGTCGTTCCCCCCCGAGCTGCCGCCGTCGCCGCCGCCGTCGTCGCTTCCGCACGCGGCCAGCAGGCCGGCACCCGCAGCTGCGGCGCCGGTGGCACCGACCCCGCGGAGGAAGCCTCGCCGCGACAGGCCGGTGGGGCGCCGCAGGCCCGCGACCGGGCTCGAAAATGGGTTCAGGTCAGTCATGCTGAGTGTCCTCCGCGATGGTTGGGAATGATGCGAATCCCCTCGATCCGCCGGTCACCGGCCGCTGAAGATGGTCCGGTGCCAGTCCTTGCGCACGGCCGCGGTGCGGTCGTACATGACGTGCTTGACGTTCGTGTACTCGTCGAGCGAGTACTGGCTCATGTCCTTGCCGAATCCGGACTGCTTGTAGCCGCCGTGCGGCATCTCGCTGATGATCGGGATGTGGTCGTTCACCCAGACACAGCCTGACCGGATCTCGGTCGTCGCACGCAGGGAGCGGAACACGTCCCGGGTCCACACCGATGCCGCCAAGCCGTACGGGGTGTCGTTGGCGAGGCGGAGCCCCTCGTCGTCGTCGTCGAAGGGCAGGACGACCAGGACGGGGCCGAAGAGCTCCTGCTGGACGATCTCGGAGTCCTGCGCAGCGTCCACCACCAGCGTGGGCTCGTAGTAGGAGCCCTTCGCGAGGGCGCCACCAGGGATCTGACCGCCGCGGACCACCTTGGCGCCGTAGCCGCGCGCCCGCTCGACGTAGCCAGCCACGCTCTGCTGCTGCTTGGCCGAGATGAGCGGCCCCTGGTCGGTGCCCGGGTCCGCGGTCGGGCCGAGCACGACCCCGGCCATCACGTCCGCGACACCCTGCACGAACGCGTCGTACAACGGGCGCTGGACGTAGGCGCGCGTGGCTGCCGTGCAGTCCTGACCCGTGTTGATGAGAGAGCCGGCCACCGCTCCCTGCACAGCCGCATCGAGGTCCGCGTCGTCGAAGACGACGAAGGGTGCCTTGCCGCCGAGCTCGAGGTGCACCCGCTTGACGGTCTCCGAGGCAGTCCGCATCACCCGCTGCCCCACCGGAGTGGAACCGGTGAACGAGACCATCGAGACCCCGGGGTGCTCGATCAGGTGCTGTCCGGCGACCGAGCCGCGCCCGGTGATGACGTTGACGACCCCTGCTGGGATCCCGGCGTCGTGCGCGGCCTCGGCGAACATGACCGACGTCAGGGGCGTCATCTCGGCCGGCTTGAGGACGATCGTGTTTCCCGCGGCGATCGCGGGGAGCACCTTCCAGGCCGCCATCTGAAGCGGGTAGTTCCAGGGAGCGATCGATCCGACGACGCCGATCGGCTCTCGGCGGACCATCGAGGTGTGGTCGGCGCTGTACTCGCCGGCGGCCTTGCCCTCGAGGTTGCGGGCGGCACCGGAGAAGAAGGCGGTGTTGTCGACCGTGCCCGGTACGTCGAACTCGGTCGCCAGCCTGATCGGCTTGCCGGCCTGTCGGCTCTCGACGGCTGCGAAGTCGTCGGCCCGGTCAGCCAGGACTCGGGCGAATGCGGCGAGCGCGTCCGACCGAGCCCCCGGCGTGGCAGTCGACCACTCCGGGAAGGCTGCGGCAGCTGCCGCGACAGCCGCGTCGACGTCGTCGGGGGTGGCCAGCGTGACCTGCTGGACGACCTCGCCGTTGCTCGGGTCGATGACGTCGTCGGTGTCACCGTTCGCGCTCTCGACCCCACGTCCCCCGATGAAGTGGCTGGCGATGGTCATGGCACATCCTCCTCGCCTGCGCCCGGGTGGCGCGTCCCCTGCGGTCGCTGGCCCCTCAGCCAGCCGAGGGCCACCGTACCCGTGCCCGACCGGGGCCGCTTCTCACGGCGGCGGGTGAGACGGGGGCTCCCTGCGGGCGCTGATCCTGACAGAGAATCGCCACCAGGACAAGCGATTCCGTCGCAACCCGGCAGATCTGCGACGGAATCGTGATCAGTGGGCCGTCCCGAACCACGATTCAGCACCAGTAACCCCCTGATCGGGACCCAGCCCTCGCGCTGAGCGGCGTCGCGGGCGCTGTCGGGTTTACACACTGTCAGCGTCCTGGCACGGTGCCCCTGTGTTTCCGACAGTCGCTCAGGTGCTCGACCTCGAGGCCGTCCGGGGCGGGCGGCCCCGCGTGGTCGCCGGTGCGCGCGGGCTGGGGCGTCAGGTGCGGTGGACCCATGTGGCCGAGCTGCCGGATGTCACCCACCTCCTGAGGGGTGGCGAGCTGCTGCTCTCGACAGGGGTGGCCTTCCCCGACGACCCACGTGACCTGGCGACCTTCGTCGGGAACCTCGCCGAAGCGGGTACCTCCGGACTCGTCGTCGAGCTCGGCAGGCGCTACGACGAGCACCTGCCCGCCGCCCTCACCCAGGCTGCCGAGCGCCTCGGCCTGCCGGTGGTGGAGCTCCGACGCGAGACGCCGTTCGTGCAGGTCACCGAGGCGGTGCACGCCATCATCGTGGACGCCCAGCTGAGCGAGCTGCGCCATTCCGACCAGGTGCACCGGACCTTCACCGAGCTCTCCATCGAAGGTGCGGACCCCGAAGCGATCGTCCGCCAGACCGCCCGCATGGCGAAGGCGCCCGTCGTGCTCGAGAGCCTGGGCCACCAGGTTCTCGCCTTCGACCCGGCCGGCGCCTCGGCCGACCAGCTCCTGGACCGCTGGGAGTCGCGGTCCCGTCGCGTCAGGCCGGCCGGCCGCACCACCTTTGACGCCGAGCAGGGATGGGTGGTCGCGACCGTCGGGGCTCGGGGAACCGACTGGGGACGGTTGGTGATCGTCCTGGACTCCCCGGCGTCCAGTCGTGATCTCGTGCTGGCCGAGCGCGCGGCCGGCGCTCTGGCCCTGGGGCGCCTGTTGGAGCACGAGCAGGTGTCGCTCGAGCGGCAGACCCACCGGAGCCTGCTCATGGCGATCGTCGACCAGACCGCTCCCTCGCACGACCTGCACCTGCGGGCGAAAGGCGTCGGCGTCCCCTTGGAGCGGCGACACCTCGTCGGGGTCGTCGTGCGGCCCGCGCGACGTACCCATGCCGCCCTCGCCGACCAGGCGCGACTCCGTCGGCTGGCCGACGTCACCGCCGACTCGCTGCGCGGCGTGCGGGTGCTCGGCCTCGTGGGCGTGCTCGACGACGCCACGGTGGGCCTGCTGCTCGCCGCCTCCACGCCCTCGGACGCCGAGCGCGCGCTGGAGTCGGTGTCGAACCGCATTCGTCGGGGCTCGGCCGAACCGGTGGTGGTCGCGGCCGGTTCGACGGTCGCCGATGTGCTCGAGGTCAGACGGTCCTTCCTGGAGGCGGCACAGGTGGCCGACGTGGTGGGCGACCGCGCGGACCGTCCCTTCCACCGTCTGGCGGACGTGGGACTGGCCGGGCTGCTGCACCTGCTGCGCGACGACGAGCGGCTTCAGACGTACGTGGAGCGCGAGCTCGGTCCCCTTCTGGCCCACGACGTCGCGCGGGGCAGCGCTGCCGGCGCGGCTCCGGGCGGGACTTCGGGCGCAGCGCCCGGCGGGGCGCGCGGCGGGGATCTGCTCACCGCGCTTCGCTGCTACCTCGACGCCGGACGCAACAAGTCCTCGGCTGCGGCAGCCTGCGGGTTGTCGCGCCCCGCCTTCTACGACCGCCTCAGACAGGTCGAGGAGGTGCTCGGCGTCGACCTCGACGACGTCGCGACCTGCCTGTCACTCCAGGTGGCGGCCGCAGCCCTCGACGCCATCCGGTCGGCCGGCTGAGGTCGGCCGACAGACGTCGACGGCGGGTCCCCGTCCGGGGACCCGCCGTCGACGTGAGCGCTCAGCTGTCGATGTTGGCCATGACGTGCTTGACGCGGGTGTAGTCGTCGAACCCGTACATGGACAGGTCCTTGCCGTAGCCGGAGTGCTTGAACCCGCCGTGCGGCATCTCGGCGACCAGCGGGATGTGGGTGTTGATCCACACGCACCCGAAGTCGAGGTTCTTGGCCATTCTCATCGCGCGACCGAAGTCCTTGGTCCACACGCTCGAGGCCAGCCCGTACTCGACGCCGTTGGCGTACCGCAGCGCCTCTGCCTCGTCCCCGAACTTCTGCACCGTGATGACCGGACCGAAGATCTCGCTCTGGATCACCTCGTCGTTCTGCTTGACGTCGGCGATGACGCTCGGCTTGACGTAGTAGCCGCGGTCACCGATCTTCTCGCCGCCGGCCGTGACGCGCGCGTGGTCGGGGAGCCGGTCGAAGAAGCCCAGCACCCGGTCGAACTGGTTGACGTTGTTGACCGGGGGAACCAGCGCGTCCTCATCGCCCGGGCCGTTCTCGAACGTCGTGGCGGTGTTGAGGGCCTGCTCGGTGAGCGCGGCGACGAAGTCGTCGTAGACGCCTGGAGCGGCAAGCACTCGGGTGGCCGCCGTGCAGTCCTGGCCGGCGTTGAAGTAGCCGGCCACGGCGATCGCCTCGGCCGCCGCGGCGATGTCGGCGTCGTCGAAGACGACGACCGGAGCCTTGCCCCCGAGCTCGAGGTGAAGGCGCTTGAGGTCCTTGCTCGCCGCCTCGGCGATCTGCATGCCGGCCCGCGTCGAGCCGGTGATCGAGATCAGGCGCGGGGTCGGGTGGTCGACGAGCGCCCGGCCGGTGTCGCGGTCGCCGGTGACGACGTTGAGGACGCCGGGCGGCAGGAACTCGGCGGCGATCTCGGCCATCCGGACGGTCGTGGCCGGCGTCGTGTCCGACGGCTTGAGGACCGTGGTGCACCCGGCGGCGATGGCGGGCGCGTACTTCCAGACCGCCATCATCATCGGGTAGTTCCAGGGCGACACCTGGCCCACGACGCCCACGGGCTCACGACGGATCATCGAGGTGTGACCCGCCATGTACTCGCCGGCGGCCCGGCCCTCGAGGTTCCGGGCGGCTCCGGCGAAGAAGCGGAGCTGGTCCACCATCGGGGGGATCTCTTCGCTGGCGGTGAGGGCCACCGGCTTGCCGGTGTTCTCGCTCTCCAGCGCCACGAGCTCGTCGGCGTTCGCCTCGATCGCGTCGGCGATCTTCAGCAGCGCGAGCGAGCGCTCCGAGGGGGTGCTGTCCCGCCAGGTCTCGTACGCGGCGGAGGCGGCCTTGAAGGCGCGGTCGACGTCCTCGGCCGAGCTGTTGGCGGCCTGGGCGAAGACCTCGCCGGTGGTGGGGTTGATGAGGTCCATCATCTGGCCGTCGGCGGAGTCCACCGACTCGCCGTTGATGAAGTTGCGGATGACGCGGTCGCTCACGGGCTCTCCTCGGCTGCGGATGTCGCTGGTGCGGTGACGTCACACTATCCCGCGACAGCGGGAAACAACAGAGTTGGCCCCGTCTGAGTACCGATTTCGTGGAATTCGCCGCATTCGCCCACGGAATCACTTGCCATACCCGGCTCGGGACGACAGGATGCGCGTCATGGTCAGTCGGGCCCGCACCTCCGAGCGCAGCACCGCCAACGGTGCTGCCGGTGCCATCGCCCTCGACGACGTGTCGAAGGCGATCATCGAACAGCTCCAGGAGGACGGCCGGCGACCCTACTCCGCGATCGGCAAGGCGGTCGGTCTGTCCGAGGCGGCGGTGCGCCAGCGGGTGCAGCGCCTTCTCGAGACCGGCGTCATGCAGATCGTCGCGGTCACCGATCCGCTCTCGGTGGGCTTCCCGCGCGCCGCGATGATCGGGATCCGGGTCGAGGGCGACATGGAGGAGGTCGCGGCAGCTCTCGAGACCATGCCCGAGGTCGACTACGTGGTCATCACCGCGGGATCGTTCGACATCCTCGTCGAGGTGGTCTGCGAGGACGACGACCACCTGCTCGACATCATCAACCGCCGGATCCGGGCGATCCCCGGTGTCCGGCACACCGAGAGCTTCGTCTACCTCAAGCTCCGTAAACAGATCTATTCCTGGGGAACCCGATGAGCACATCACCGCAGTACGTCAACGAGCCCGGCGACGACCGTCTGGCCGAGAGCGCCCGCGAGCACCTGTGGATGCACTTCACCCGCCACTCCACGTACGAGGAAGGCGGCCACGTCCCCGTCATCACGAGGGGTGATGGCGCCTACATCTGGGACGACCAGGGCAACAAGTACCTCGACGGTCTGGCCGGACTCTTCGTGGTCCAGGTGGGGCACGGTCGCACCGAGCTCGCCGAGGTCATGGCCAAGCAGGCGTCCGAGCTCGCCTTCTTCCCGTTGTGGTCGTACGCGCACCCGCCGGCGATCGAGCTGGCTGACCGGCTGGCCGAGCTCGCCCCCGGTGACCTCAACCGCGTCTTCTTCACCTCCGGTGGTGGCGAGGCGGTGGAGAGTGCCTGGAAGCTGGCCAAGCAGTACTTCAAGATGACCGGCAAGCCCATGAAGCACAAGGTGATCAGCCGCTCCATCGCCTACCACGGCACGCCGCAGGGCGCCCTGTCCATCACGGGCATCCCGGACGCCAAGAAGTACTTCGAGCCTCTCGTCCCGAGCGCGGTGAAGGTGCCCAACACCAACTTCTACCGCGCTCCCGAGCACGGCGACGACATCGAGGCGTTCGGCCGCTGGGCCGCGGACCGGATCGCGGAGGCGATCGAGTTCGAGGGTCCGGACACGGTGGCTGCTGTCTTTCTCGAGCCGGTGCAGAACTCCGGTGGCTGCTTCCCACCGCCGCCCGGGTACCTCGAGCGGGTTCGCGAGATCTGCGACGAGTACGACGTGCTCTACGTCTCGGACGAGACCATCTGCGCGTACGGCCGGATCGGCGACTACTTCGCCACCAAGCGGTACGGGGTGACGCCGGACATCATCACGTCGGCGAAGGGGCTCACGTCCGGGTACGCCCCCCTCGGCGCGATGATCGTGAGCGAGCGGCTCTTCGAGCCGTTCAAGCACGGGCAGAACTACTTCGCGCACGGCTACACGTGGGGTGGGCACCCCGTCGCCGCCGCCGTGGCGCTGGCCAACCTCGACATCTTCGAGCGCGAGGGCATCAACGAGCACGTGCGCTCGCACGAGGGTGCCTTCCGGGCGACGCTGGAGAAGCTGAAGGACCTGCCGATCGTCGGTGACGTCCGTGGTGACGGCTTCTTCTACGGCATCGAGATGGTCAAGGACAAGACGACCAAGGAGACGTTCAACGACGACGAGGCCGAGCGTCTGCTCCGCGGCTTCCTGTCCAAGGCGCTCTTCGACGCGGGGCTCTACTGCCGGGCCGACGACCGGGGAGACCCGGTGATCCAGCTTGCCCCGCCGCTCATCGTCGGTCAGAAGGAGTTCGACCAGATCGAGTCGACGCTCCGCTCGGTCCTCACCGAGGCCTGGTCGATCCTCTAGCACCACCCACGGCACACCTTCGGGGTGATTCCTCCGGGTCATGACCCGGACGGGTTACCCCGAAGGTGTGCCGTTGGCCCATCCACGACGGGAACACCATGACGGAGAGCACCGCCACCGACGCCCTTCCGGCTCCGGGCAGCACCGAACGCACCACCATCCGACGGCTCGCCGAGAAGACGGTCAACGACCGCGCGACGGCCTATGCGATCCTCGACGCAGGTTTCGTCGCGCACCTGGCCGTCGTCGACGACGAGGGCCAGCCGTACGTGGTGCCCGTCGGGTTACGCCCGTGACGGTGACCGGGTGCTGTTCCACGGCTCCACGGGCAGCCGACTCTTCCGTGGTCTGGCCGCAGGTCAGCGCACCTGCCTCACCGTGACGCTCCTGGACGGGATGGTTCTGGCCCGCTCCACGTTCGAGTCCTCGATGCACTACCGCGGCGTCATGGTGCTCGGCGTGAGCTCGGTCCTCGAGGGCGACGACAAGGACCATGCTCTCGAGGTGATCACCGAGCACCTGCTCCCCGGTCGTTGGAGCGAGGCCCGGCACCCGAACAAGAAGGAGCTGGCCGCGACGCTCGTCCTTGCGCTGCCGCTCGACGAGATCTCGGTGAAGGTGGCGGACGGTCCCCCGGACGACGAGGAGGACGACATCTCGCGTCCCATCTGGGCGGGCGTCGTTCCCTTGCGGGAGTCGTTCGGCGAGCCGATCCCCGCACCCGACCTCGTCGAGCCCTACCCGGTTCCCGACTACGTCAAGGGCTGGCGGCGTCCCACGTCCTGACAGCGCGCCGCGTCGAATCCCAGACTGGTGAATTGCCTGCGGTTCTCGGCCAGATGACCCGCGAAAACCGCAAGAGATCCTCCACTCTGGGCGTCCACACCGACGCCAGCGAGATCCGTTACGCGCTTTCGCGCCAGAGCTCGGCAGCGACGAGCTCGGCGACCAGCAGCTCGGTCAGCACGCGGACGTCCTCGTCGTCGTCGTGCAGGTAGCGGACGGACGCCGTCGCGCCCGGGATGTCTGCGCCGGCCGAGACCACCGTCGAACCTCTTTCCTGCGTCCACTGCAGGAGCTGGTCCTCGTAGCGGCTGCCCGGCAGCAGCAGCATCCGGTAGTCGAGCGTCTTGGTGAGGTAGACGTCGACGTGGCTCCACTCCCCCGCCTCGCTGGCGATCGCCGCGCGACGCGGGCCCTCGCGCAGCATCAGGGCGCTCTGCTGCGCGTTCCCGAGCCGTCGGAAGGGTGCCACCACCGCCGTGAGGTCCGGACCCGCGAGTCGCTCGACCGTCGGCGGCAGCCACTGGTCCCGTCGTGACAGCAGGTCGTCGGACGCCTCGATCACCTTGCCGAGCAGCGCCAGCAGGTCACGATCGGCGCCGGTGAGCCGGGATTCGAGGGCCAGCAGCAGCACCTGGGTGTGCGTGTACGAACGGCACGAGACGCCGCCCCGCTCCTTCCCTGCGTGCAGGAGCACGGTGTGGTCAGCGGCAGCGGAGAGCGCGGACCCCGCGGTGTTCGTCAGCAGCATCACGGGCGACTGACCCGCGTACTGGGCCACCGCGTCGCTCGTCTCGCGTGATCCGCCCGACGCCGAGATGGCCACGACGAGCTGCTCGGGATCAGGGGGTGGCAGCAGCTCGGACGATGCCAGCTCGGCCACCGCGTCGACCCCCAGGGCCCGCAGCCGCGCCGCCGCCACCGAGGCGGCGAAGGTCGACGAGCCCATCCCCAGGAAGAGCACCTGGCCGACCTCTTCGGGGACCTCGGCCCACGGGTCGTCGGTGACGAGCACCCGCTGCAGGTCGCCGAGGGCCGAGGGTCGCGCCTCGAGGTCGGCGGTGAAGAGGTGGGCGTCCACGTCGCTCCCGGAGGCAGAGGGTCCAGTCGTTCGTCGGTCAGCGTCAACGACCGGTCGCTCATCCCTTGGGGAAGAGCGCCTGCAGCGCCTGGTCCGGCACGTAGCGCCAGCGTGGCAGGTGCCGGACAGCGTAGAGGAACTCCCGACACTCCTGCTCGACGCGGAACGGCAGCAGCAGTCGCTCGTCGAGCAGCCGCGATGCGTCCGCCTCCGCGAGGCGTCGCCGGTACGCGGACAGGAAGTGCTCCTGCGCGTCGGTGATCCACTGCTCGACCAGGGCGGCGTCAGCACCGTCGACCCGCCGCACCACGACCCGGCCGACGTGGTCCAGGGACTGGAGCATGCCGGCGACGTCGCGCGCTGCCGGCTGCGGTCGAAGCCGCTCGGGCACGGGCAGCACCGGGTTGCCGTCGAAGTCGCCCACGGCGTAGCCGCCGCGCCACCGCAGCACCTGTCCGACGTGCAGGTCCCCGTGCACCGGCATGGTCACCGTGCCCGCCGCGGCGTCGAGGGTCGCCAGAGTGGTCGCGACCCGGTCCCGCAGGGCCGCGAGCCGCTCGCCTTCCGGACCGTCGACGCCCTCGACCGCCTCCGACAGGAGCGCCTCGGCCAGCGAGCGCCACCGGGACAGCTCGACCGCGTCCGCCGTCGTCGTCGGCTCCGGGATGACCGACGTCGGTGTTGCGAGAGCCACGTGCAGGTCGGCCACGAGGACGCCGAGCGCCTCCATCGGCTCCAGCGCCACCCTCAGGTCCACGGCGCCGGTCGCCCATCGGCCCACGTCCTGCACGGCCCACGTCCAGCCGTCGGACGCCTCGGGCAGGTAGTCCATCACCGACGCGACCAGCACCCCGGGCTCGGCGTGCGGGTCGGAGGGGTCCTGCCAGGTCACGAACCCCCACGGCCCCGGCATCGCCGCGAACCCGGCCTCGGACAGGTGCGGCACGAGCACCGACGCCGGGGTCGACTCGGCATGCACCGCCCACTTGACCACTGCGCGCTCCGCGACGACGACCGACTCGTGGGTCTGGTCCACCAGCATGGGACGCTCGGCATCGACGATGCCCGATGCCTGCACCGAGCCGTCCGGCACCAGCACCGTCGTGGTGAATCCTCTGCCGTCGAGTGAACCTGCCCCTGCCAGTACGGCGGCCAGGGCATGGGCGGCCCCGTCACCGGGACGCGCGCGACGAAGCCCGTCGTCGGCGGACCGGAGCACCGGACCTGCGAAGAGCAGACCGTTCTCGTCACGGAGCACCACCAACGACGCCTCTGTGCCGGGCAGGGAGGCGGCGCCGGCGAGGGCGAACGCGGCGGGCAGCCGTGCCGCCTCCGCCTCGAGACGGGTGGGCAGCAGCCGGCCCGTCTCCGTGGCCGCGACCTGCCGCGTCAGGTCATCCACCGTCGCGGTGCTGCCGCGCGACCTGCTCGATCAGGTCGGCCGCCTTCTCCTTGCCCTGGCGTGCGCGGATGGCTGCCCCCATCGCCTCCATCCGCTCCCGCAGACCGGTGTCGTTCAGCAGCCCGTCGACGGCACCGACCAGCTCGGCGCCGGTGAACTCGTAGGTGCGGAGCCGGCGTCCGAAGCCGAGCTCGTCGATGCGCTGCGCATTGTCGTACTGGTCCCAGAAGAGCGGGAGCAGCACCATCGGCTTGCCGAAGTGCAGGGACTCGGTGGTGGTGTTGTTGCCGCCGTGGGTGATGACAAGGTCGACCAGCGGGATCAGCGACGTCTGGGGCAGGAACTCCGCACCCCACATGTTGTCGGCGAGCTCGTACTCGGTGTGTTGGGGTCCCTTGCTCACGATGTACCGGTGCGGGGTGTGCCCCAGCACGTCGACCAGGCGCTTCATCAGCTCGACGTCAGCGCTGCCCAGTGAGCCGAGCGAGAGGTAGACCAGGGCCGAGCCGTCCGGACGGTCGGCGAGCTCGCTCGGCAGCTCGAACGGTTCGTCGGTGGAGCGCACGCTCGAGTCGATCCGGTGCCAGGTGGAGTCCAGCGGTCGCCGGTCGGTGTAGTCGGCCTCCTGCGGGAAGAGGTACAGGTTCGCGTGCTCTGACACCGGCATGAACTCGAGCTCAGGAAGTGGAGGCGCGCCCGATGCGACGACGAACTCGTTGAAGTCCTCCCACATGGGTCGGTGGGTGCGGTCGTACTCCGCACGGAAGGCCGCCCACTCGCTGTCGTCGTCCGCAGCCAGTCCCGAGAAGGTGGGGGCCACGCCTGGACCCTTGATCTCCAGCGGGTTGCAGCTGACCATCCGGACGAAGGGCGCTCCGGAGGTGAGCAGGGCGGGGAAGGCGACCACGTTGTCCTCGACGATGACGTCGGGACGCTGGCGGGCGATGATCTCGCGGAGGTGCGGTTCGCAGTACTTCGCTCCGTCGATGAGGGCCTGGTACGTGGGCGCGATGAACGACTCGAGCTGCTGCACCGTCGGCTTCCGGAACTCCGGCGAGGTGTCGCGGATGAACTCCTTCCAGAAGGCGCCGGCGTCCTGCTCCCCGGCGTCCTCGGGCGGCGGCGGGGCGAGGTGGACGAGATCCTCGACGAATCCCAGCGGCTCCAGCTTGCCCTTCCACGACGCCTCGGCGGCGAAGACGACTCGGTGGCCGCGGCGGAGCAGGAGGTCACCGATCCCGATGCAGTTCCCGGTCGGCCCGTAGGCCGACTCCGGCATGAAGAGCACCGTCATGGGCCGATCTGACATCAGGACTCCAGTTCTGGGTCGGGGCTGGTGAGGGCATGGCCGGTGGCCATCCTGGCGTACGTCATGATCAGCTCGATCGCCGTCCTGCGGTCGATGCTGGGGTGACGCGCCATCATGCGGTATCCGTAGGCGTCCTCGAGCGCGACCAGGTTGCGGCCGATGGTCACGGCGTCCGGTGACAGCCGGAAGGCGCCGGTCGCCGAGCCCGCCTCGAGGATCACCTGGTACATCGCGACCTGCCGGTCGAACAGGGTCGTGAGCAGCGCGCCGTACACCGGGTTGCGCGCGGCCGCTCCGCCGAGCTCGCACAGCAGCCGCACATCAGGGTCGTCGACGTCGTGCGGAAGTCCGGACGCGATGGTGACGACCAGTCGGTCCACCGGGTCGGCGATCCCCTCGATCGCCCGGACACGCGCGTCGTAGAAGCGCTCCATACCCGACCGCTGTGCGTCGAGCAGCAGCTCCTGCAGGTCCGGATAGTGGTAGAGGACGGCCCCCGATGTCAGACCCGCCTCTCGAGCGACCTGGTTGAGCTGCACGTTCGCCCCGTGGGCCGCCATGGCGCGCTGCGCCGCGGCCTGGAGCTCCGCCCGCCGCTCACTCCGTCGTCGTGTGGGGGACGCCACTCTCACCTCCGGAGGCAGCCGGCGCGGCGGCGCGGGGTGCCGGGTCGCCACCAGGACTGCGTAACAATTTGAATGCGACTTCAGAGAGAGAACACAACACCTGAGCGCCACGCGGCGCAACCCCTTGTCGAGTTCTGACTCCTGATGTAAGAAAGGGCAATTCGAGAGCCCATCGGCGTCACGGACGCCGGGAATGGAGTCCCTCCATGTCGCACCGCCCCCGCGCGCTGGCGATCGCCACTTTCTCGCTGACCTCCGCCCTCGTGCTCGCCGCGTGCGGCGGCGGTGACGACGAGGAGGCCGACGCCGGCAGCAGCCTCGACCCGAACGCCGACCTGACCCAGCAGTCACTGGTGGTGTCGAACTGGGAGGCGTACATGCCCGACGACCTTCCCAAGCGCTTCGAGAAGGAGGTCGGCGCACCTGTCGAGGTGACGTACCACGCGACCAACGAGGAGATCGTCGGCAAGCTGACGGCGACCGACGACCCCGGCATCGATGTGGCGTTCGTCTCGGGCCAGTTCGCGCAGGCGCTTGGAGAGCAGGGGCTGCTCGAGCCGATCGACCCCGCGCTGATCCCGAACCTGGAGAACCTGTACCCGGAGGCCTCCGAGCTGGCGTACGACCCGGGCAACACCATCTCCGTCCCGTACTCGTGGGGCACCACCGGGCTCTGCTACCGCGAGGACCTCACCGGGTACGACCCCACCAGCTGGAACGACCTGCTCGACCCGAAGCCGAACGTCGAGGGCAAGACCACGATGATGTCCACCGAGCGGTGGCTCATGCTTCCCGCGCAGAAGGCCCTCGGCTACTCGGTGAACACCACGGACGCCGACGAGATGGCGCAGGTCGAGCAGCAGCTGCTCGAGACCAAGCCGACGCTGCTCGCCTACGACGACACCACGTTCTACTCGCGCCTGGTGTCGGGTGAGGCATCGCTCGTCGAGGCCTGGGACGGCTGGTGCAACTACGGCATCGCCGAGGACGACCGGATCAAGTTCGTCGTCCCCGACGAGGGCAGCGACCTGTGGACCGACACGATGGTCATCCTGAAGTCCTCGGAGAACAAGGAGGCGGCGCACGCCTTCATCAACTACATCCTCGACCCTGACGTGCAGTCCTGGGTGGTCGAGAACATCCTCTACAAGGTGCCGAACCAGGCGGCCATGGAGATGATCGACCCCGAGCTGGTCAAGGCCTACCCGAACCTCGGCATGACTCCTGCCGAGCTGCTCGAGCAGGAAGCCTTGGTCGACCTCGGGGACGCCGCCCCGATGTACACCGAGATCGCGACCTCCGTCACCGCCGGCTGACGGTCGTCTGACGGTGCCGTCGGTCGGCGGCACGGCTACCCGATCATGGTGATCTCCGCGCCCCCAGCAGGACGCGGCTCCGCGAGGAGCCGCGCCCTGCTGCCTCGGCTGGTCTATCTCGGGCCGGGGCTGCTGTATCTCGGGATCTTCCTGCTGGTGCCGCTCGGGACGATCGTCTTCTACGCGTTCATGCAGCGTGGCCGGTTCGGCGGCATCGTGTACGAGCCGACCCTGCGGAACTTCACGCGCGCCCTCGACCCGATCTTCGTGAACGTGCTGCTGGACTCGCTGGTGATCGCCGGCATCACGACTCTGCTCGCCCTGCTGCTCGGCTATCCGACCGCGTACGTGATCGCCTCGCTCCCCCGGCGGTGGCGGACCGTTGCCCTCATCGCCGTGGTGCTGCCGTTCTGGACGAACTTCCTGATCCGGACGTACGCGTGGATCGTCCTGCTCAACTCCGAGGGACCGGTGAACCAGACCCTCACCGGGCTCGGCGTGGTGGACCGGCCCCTGACGCTGCTGTACACGCAGCCCGCCGTCATCGCCGGGCTGCTCTACGCGTACCTGCCGCTGATGATCCTTCCGCTGTACTCCTCGATCGAGCGGCTCGACCCGGAGCTGCGTGAGGCAGCCTCCAACCTCGGGGCCGGCACCGTTCGGGTCTTTCGCGACATCACGTTGCCGCTCACCCTTCCCGGCGTGCTCACCGGCTGCATCTTCGTGTTCGTCCCGAGCCTGGGGAACTTCGTCATCCCCGAGCTGCTCGGGGGCGGCAAGACGGTGATGGTGGGGAACCTGATCCGCGACCAGTACCTGAAGGCGCGCGACTGGCCCTTCGGCTCGGTGCTCGCGCTGTCCGTCATCGCCTTTCTGATCGGGCTCTTCCTGATCCAGGCATGGGTGACCCGGCGCGTGAACGAGGGGGGTCGCCGTGCGTAGCCGCCGCGGAAGGCGGGCCTTGTGGGTGCCCTTCTGGGTGACGTACGCCTTTCTCTACCTGCCGATCCTCGTGCTCATGGTCATGTCGTTCAACGCGTCCAAGACGCCCTTCAGCTGGCAGGGCTTCAGCCTGCGCTGGTACGGCGAGCTGGCCGGCAACGAGGTCGTGCTCGAAGGCGTCGTCAACACCTTGATCGTGGCCGTTGGCTCCACGGTGCTGGCGACCGCCCTCGGGACCCTGCTCGCGATCGGGCTCGAGCGGCACACCCGGTCACGCACGCTGGAGGCCGCCGCGCTGGCACCGGCGATCATGCCGGACATCGTGCTGGCGATCGGCCTTCTTGCCTTCTACTCGATGATCTCGATGAGCCTGGGCCTGCACTCGGTGCTGCTCGCCCATGTCGTGTTCTCGACCGCGTTCGTCGCCGCTGTGGTGAAGGCGCGGCTCGGGCACCTCGATCCCTCACTGGAGGAGGCCTCGCGCGACCTCGGGTCGACGGCGGTCGGCACGTTCTGGCGCATCACCGTTCCCACCCTCGCCCCGGGGATCGTCGCGGGAGCACTGCTCGCCTTCACCCTCTCGCTCGACGAGTTCGTCATCGCCTTCTTCACCAACGGGACCACCACACCGACCCTGCCCATGGTCATCTACTCCATGGTCCGGTTCGGCGTCACGCCTGAGATCAACGCCCTGGCGACCATCCTGGTCGCGGTCAGCTTCACCGCCGTGCTCCTCGCACAGCGGTCCAGTCGCATCACCGATGCCGTATGAACCCGACCTGCACGAGGTGGCAGCGCCCATGACAGTCGAGACCCCGAACGTCGACGATCCCGGGGCAGGCATCGCCAGCTCGCTGCTGAGGGTCTCTGAGGTGCGCCGGTCCTTCGGCGACGTGGTGGCGCTGGACGGCGTCAGCATCGACATCGCCTCCAACGAGTTCTTCGCACTGCTGGGTCCCTCCGGGTGCGGCAAGACGACGCTGCTGCGGATCCTCGCGGGCTTCGAGGAACCCGATGCCGGCTCTGTGACCCTGCTCGGTGAGGACCTGCTGCGTCTGCCCCCGCACCGTCGGCCGGTCAACCTGATGTTCCAGTCGTATGCCCTCTTCCCCCACATGTCGGTGGAGCGCAACGTGGCGTACGGCCTCGAGCGCGAGGGACTCGGCAAGGACGAGGTGCGGCGGCGGGTCGGCGAGGTGCTCGAGACAGTGGGACTGACCGAGCAGACGCGCCGGCGTCCCCAGCAGCTGTCCGGCGGTCAGCGGCAGCGGGTGGCTCTTGCTCGCGCCATCGTGAAGCGACCGCGCATGCTGCTGCTCGACGAGCCGCTGTCCGCCCTAGACAAGAAGGTGCGGGCCGAGATGCAGCGCGAGCTCAAGCGCCTTCAGCACGAGGTCGGCATCACCTTCGCGGTGGTCACCCACGACCAGGAGGAGGCGATGTCGATGGCCGACCGCATCGCGGTCATGCACCACGGCCGCGTCCAGCAGGTGGCCGAACCGGTCACGCTCTACCGGCAACCGGGCAACGTGTTCGTGGCCGACTTCATCGGAGAGAGCAACCTCTTCCTCGGCCGCCGTGTGCCTGCAGGTCTCGAGGTGCCGGGTCTCGGCGTCCTCGCAGGACAGGGCGATGTCGCTGAGCACGCGGTCGCCCATCTGATGGTGCGGCCCGAGAACGTCCGACTCGCCGTGGCCGACGGCTCCGGGGCCGGTGGGCTGTCCGGCACGGTGACCGACGTCCAGTTCCTCGGCGGTGCGTCCACCATCGCCGTCGACGTCGCGGGCCACGAGGCGCCGGTGCTCGTGACGGTCGCCGGGACGGCCGGCGTGGCGCCTGGAGACCGGGTCGCGCTGAGCTGGGAGGCCTCGGACGGCGTCCTGCTGGCCCACGAGGAAGCCCCCGCCCCAGGGGCCACTCCCCCTGCGTAGGCTCGCGACACACTGCTGACCGAAGGGACGTGCCCATGACTTCTCCGCTGCTGGTGGCCAACGGAACGGACGAGCTCAGTGGTGAGCTCGAGGACTGGGGCCCGCGGGTCGGCGCCGACAGCGGTGAGCCGCAGACGGCCGGCCGGGTGTTCTACGAGGGCAACGGCGTCCAGGTGGGTCTGTGGGAGTGCACCCCCGGCGGCTGGACCATCGAGAACCGGCCCGACCACGAGACGGTGCAGATCCTCTCCGGCCGCGCCCGGCTCACCAACGCCGACGGCTCGTCGGTCGAGCTGGCCGCCGGCGACGTGCTCACGCTGCCCAAGGGGTGGTCGGGCCGCTGGGACATCCTGGAGACGGTCCGCAAGCTCTTCGTCATCGCCGAGTAGCCGTCCGGCCCCTCGAGGCCGCCCGGCGACGGTGGTATATTGGATCCAATCTCCGCGGAAGGGTAGTTCCCATGTCCCAGTCCATGAAGAGGCCCGTCCGTCCCCTCGACCTGATCGCCACCGACACCCTGCTCTCCGAGGAGGAACGGGCGATCCGCGACACCGTCCGTCAGTTCGGGCAGGACCGGCTGCGTCCGCACATCGCCGACTGGTTCGAGGCCGGCACGATCCCCGCCCGTGACCTGGCCCGAGAGCTCGGTGACCTGGGCGTGCTCGGCATGCACCTCGAGGGCTACGGGTGCGCCGGCACCAGCGCCGTCGCCTACGGGCTGGCCTGCCTCGAGCTCGAGGCGGTCGACTCCGGGATCCGTTCGCTCGTGAGCGTGCAGGGGTCGCTGGCCATGTTCGCCATGTGGAGGTGGGGGTCGGAGGAGCAGAAGCAGCAGTGGCTGCCGCGCATGGCCACTGGCGAGGCGATCGGCTGTTTCGGCCTGACCGAGCCGGACTTCGGTTCCAACCCCTCAGGGATGCGCACGGTCGCCAAGCGGGACGGCACCGACTGGGTGCTGAACGGCACCAAGATGTGGATCACCAACGGGGCCGTCGCGGACGTTGCCGTGGTCTGGGCCCAGACCGACGAGGGGATCCGCGGGTTCGTCGTCCCCACTGACACCGCCGGCTTCTCGGCGCCCGTCATCAAGAGCAAGCTGAGCCTGCGCGCGTCCATCACCAGCGAGCTGGTGCTCGAGGATGTCCGGCTCCCCGCGGACGCGGTCCTGCCGGAGGTGACCGGGCTCAAGGGACCGCTCTCGTGCCTGTCCGAGGCGCGCTTCGGGATCGTCTTCGGCGTGGTCGGAGCAGCGCGGGACTGTCTCGAGACGGCGATCGACTACTCGATCAACCGGGAGCAGTTCGACCGACCCATCGCCGGCTTCCAGCTGACCCAGAAGAAGCTTGCGGACATGACCGTCGAGCTCGACAAGGCCTTCCTGCTCGCCCTGCACCTGGGACGACTGAAGGACGCCGGCCAGATCCGCCCCGAGATGGTGTCGGTGGGCAAGCTCAACAACGTGCGCGAGGCGATGGCGATCGCCCGCGAGTCGCGCACCATCCTGGGTGGCAACGGGATCACGCTCGAGTACCCGGTGCTCCGCCACGCCAACAACCTCGAGTCGGTGCTCACCTACGAGGGGACCGAGGAGATCCACACGCTCGTCGTCGGCCAGGCCGTCACCGGCATCCCCGCCTACCGCTGAGCAGCGCCGAGGGCTCGCTCGAGAGCCGCCACCGCCCGCTGGCGATGGCGGCGGAGCAGGTCGACCGCCTCGTCGGCGCGTCCTGCCCGCACCGCCGCCAGCACCGCGCGGTGCTCGTCGTGCACGGCGTGCCGAGCGGCGTCATCGGCGTAGTACAGCGAGCGGTAGACATCCGTCGCGTCCCAGAGGATGCGGACGAGCCTGGACAACCGAGGCATCCCCGCGCACTCGATGAGCCTGAAGTGGAACCGGCGATTGGCCTCGGTCATCCGGACCAGGTCTCCGTCAGCCGCCGCGTCCTCGACGTCCTCCAGCGCCCTCTGGAGGGCGTCGACGTCGGCGGACGTCACCCTCGCGACGGCGACCGCCACTGCCTCGGACTCCAGCAGGTCCCTGATGCGGTAGACCTCGCGGAGGTCGTCCAGGTCGAGCTCGGCCACGAAGTAGCCGCGGTGCGGTCGGTAGACGACCTGTCCTTCACCCTCGAGGATCTTCAGCGCCTCCCGCAGCGGGACGCGTGAGACTCCGAACCGTTCGGCGAGGGCGTCCTGCAGCACCTGCTCGCCAGGCTTGAGGTCACCGGTGACGATGGCGCTGCGCAGCTCGTCGAGCACCGCCTCCTGGGCGGTCGGAGGACGGCGGAACGAGGGGCGGTTCACGCGTCGGTCCGCTCGCTCGTCGGCAGTTCGGTCGACCCCAGCTCCGGGGGTGCGGACCGGTACTGCACCGGTGTCCGGCCGAGCCGGATGGGGTTGGCCACCGTGGGCTCTCCCCCCGATGTCGCCACCGGGTCGAGACCCAGGGACTCGGCGAGCCGAAAGGCACCGGCCATGTCGTTGATCGGCCCTGCGGGCACCCCGACGGCGCTGAGCGCCGCGAACCAGTGGTCGGCCCCGGCACCGGCGAGGCGCCCGCACATCAGCCGGAAGAGCTCGTCGCGATGCTGCACGCGGTCCGGGTTGGTGGCGAACCGCGGGTCGTCGGCCCACTCCGGCGCCCCGAGCACCTCCGCGCACGCGCGGAACTGCCGGTCGTTGCCGACGGCGATCACCATCGGGGTGTCTGCCGTGGGGTAGGACTCGTACGGTGCGATCGAGGGGTGACGGTTGCCCATGATCGTCGGCACGAACCCGGCCGCCACGTATCCCGCGGACTGGTTGACCATGCCGGACAGCAGCGACGAGAGCAGGTTCACCTCGACCCGCTGGCCGACACCGCTGCGGGCCCGCTCGTGGAGTGCTGCCAGGATCCCGACCGTGGCGTGCAGGCCGGTGATGACGTCGACCAGGGCCACCCCGACCTTCACCGGCTCCTCGGGTGATGCCCCCGTGATGCTCATCAGGCCGCCGACCGCCTGCACGAGCAGGTCGTAGCCGGGCAGGTCGGCTCCACCGGTGGTGCCGAAGCCAGTGATGGAGCAGTAGACCAGCCCTGGGTTCGCCGCCTGCAGGGCGTCGTACCCGAGACCTAGGCGGTCGAACGCACCCGGCTTGAAGTTCTCGACGAGCACGTCGGCGCGCGCGGCCAGCGCGAAGGCCTGCGCGCGCCCTTCGGCGTCCGCCAGGTCGAGGACCACCGACTCCTTGTTGCGGTTGACCGACGCGAAGTACGTGGACTGCTCCCCGCGCCAGGGCGGCCCCCAGGCGCGGGTGTCGTCGCCGGACCCGGGTCGCTCCACCTTGACCACCTCGGCACCGAGGTCGGCCAGCAGCATGGTGGCGTAGGGACCGGCGAGCACCCTGCTGAAGTCGGCGACCACGACCCCGTCCAAGGCACCGGGTTCCATCTCGACCTCCCGATCGGCAGGTGGAGATTGTATCCAATCCACGAAGTCGCCCCCCGGCGCACCCACCGGCAGGCGGGTCAGGCCGGCGGACTCGCGCGTCCGCGGCGCTCCTCGTTCACCTGCGACGCCACTCCGATCAGGACCCGCACGCCCGCGCCGAGCAGGGCGACCCCGAGGACGATCAGCACGGTGGTGACCGTCCGCGTCAAGGTGCTCGTCGGGGTGATGTCCCCGAACCCGACCGTGGCGAGCGTGGTGACGGTGAAGTACAACGCGTCGAGCCGGCTCAGGTCCTCGCTGTAGCTGGTGTGGTCCGCGAACCACAGGGTGTAGTGGATCGACGCCACGACGACGACGAAGAGGCACCCGACCAGAGCGGTGGACTCGACGGCACGCAGCATCGGGTACTCCGCGCTGCGGATGCGCCGCACCTGTCGGACGAAGACCACGCCGAACGCGAGCACCCCCACCGCCACCGCGACCAGCCCGAGCACGAGGTCGTCGTCGGCGCCCAACGGCATCTCGAAGTACACCAGCAGCAGCCCGCCGACGGCGACGACGATGCGCAGCAACGTGGCGGCCACCTGTCGCGGCCCCGCGCTGGACGCGTGGTCACCTGCGGTGTCGTGCGCGCTCACGGATTCTCCTCCAGGGTGGCGGCCAGCTGTCCGCACGCGCCGTCGATCTCCCGACCGCGCGTGTCGCGCACGGTCACCGGGACGCCGTGCGCCTCGATCCTGCTGACGAACTCGCGCTCGGCCTCCGGGGTGGAGGCCGTCCACTGCGAGCCGGGTGTCGGGTTGAGCGGAATGACGTTGACGTGCACCAGGTGACCCTTCAGCAGCGCACCGAGCAGGTGACCACGCCACGGCTGGTCGTTGACGTCGCGGATCAGCGCGTACTCGATCGACACCCGTCGCCCGGTGGCCTCGGCGTAGCCCCACGCAGCGTCCAGCACCTTCGCCACCGGCCAGCGGGTGTTCAGCGGGACGAGCGTGTCGCGGAGCTCGTCGTCGGGTGCGTGGAGCGACAACGCCAGCGTCACCGGGATGCCCTCGCCCGTCAGCCGCTCCATCGCGGGGACGAGCCCCACCGTCGACACGGTGACCGCACGGGCCGAGATCCCGAGACCAGCAGGCGGAGGGTCGGTCAGGCGCCGCACGGCGTCGAGCACCGCTCGGTAGTTCGCCAGCGGCTCCCCCATGCCCATGAAGACCACGTTCGACACCCGACCCGCGCCGCCGGGCACGTCGCCGGAGTCGAGCAGCCGAGCACCCGCCACCACCTGCTCGACGATCTCCGCCGTCGACAGGTTGCGCGTGAGCCCGGCCTGGCCCGTAGCGCAGAACGGGCAGTTCATGCCGCAGCCGGCCTGCGAGGAGACGCACACGGTGACGCGGTCGGGGTAGCGCATGAGCACGCTCTCGACCACGGCCCCGTCGAACAGCCGGACGACGTTCTTGACCGTGGCTCCCCGGTCGCAGGTGAGCGAGCGGACCGGGGTCAGGAGCGGCGGCAACACCTGCTGCACCAGCTCGGCGCGCTCGACCGCCGGCAGGTCGGTCATCGCCGCCGGGTCGACCACATGACGCTCGAAGTAGTGGCGGGAGAGCTGGTCCGCTCGGTAGGCGGGCTGACCGAGCTCGACCAGCCACTCACGTCGGGCGTCGACCGACAGGTCGGCCAGGTGTCGAGGGGGCTTCGTGCCGCGGGGGGCGTCGAGCGTCAGCTCGCCGGGCTCAGGCACCATGCGGACCCGCCCGAGTCAGCAGGGCGTCCGGGTCGGTGCTGAGCTCATGAGCGACGCCCCTCAACCATTCCCGCGCCATGGAGCCGGGCGTGAGGTCAGAGCCTCCGAGGACGGTCTGCACCGCGAGACCATCCATCAGACAGGCGATCCGCAGCCCGGTCCGGTCGGGGTCGGCGGACGCGAAGAGCCCTTGGTCCACCCCTGCCCGAACCGTCGCGGTGATCTCGTCGCGCCACCGTCGGTCCGACGCGCGTCGGAGGGCGTCGATCCGGTCGTCGTGCAGGGAACGCACCCACACCTCGATCCAGAGCCGCCAGTCACCGAAGGCCGGACCACCCTCCGCCGACGTCTGGGCCAGCTGGACGAGACGGTCACGCGGGTCCAGGTCCGCCCCGTCCCCGAGCCCCTCGTAGTAGTCGTCCTCGACCGACTCGAGGGCGGCCACCAGCACGTCCGCCAGACTGCTGAAGTGGTAGAGGACCAGCGCCGGGCTGGTGCCTGCGGTGGTCGCGATGTCGGCGACCCGGGTGCCGGTGAAACCCCGGTCGCGCAGCACCGCGATCGCCGCGGCGAGGATCCGTCGGCGACGCTCGTCGGGGTCCTTCGCGGCCAAGGTCACCCGCGCATTATCGGCGATCACCGTCGCCTCGGTGGGCAGGCCTGGCCCGAGCGTCGCCACGGGTCGCATCAGCCGAGGATGGCGGCCAGCACCAGCGCCATGACCGGTGCGGTGGGCAGCAGCGAGTCGAGGCGGTCCATGATCCCGCCGTGCTCCGGCAGCAGTCGCCCCATGTCCTTGACGCCGAGGTCTCGCTTCAGCAGCGACTCCGCCAGGTCTCCCGCAGTCGCGGTCGCGACGGCGACGAGGCCCACCAGCGCGCCTTGCCACCACTGCGCTCCGAGCAGCAGCGGCACCGCGACGGCCGACCCGACCGTCGCTGCCACCACCGAGCCCGCCAGTCCCTCCCAGGACTTCTTGGGGCTGACCGAAGGGGCGAGAGGGTGCTTGCCGAAGCGGACGCCGGCGGCGAACCCACCGGTGTCGCTGAGCACCACGGCCAGGATGAAGACGACGACGCGATCAGGTCCGTCGTCCGACGCCGCCATCAGCACCGCTGATGCGGCCAGCAGCGGGACGTACACCGCCACGAAGGCGCTCACCATCAGATCGGGGACCAGGCGTTCGGGTGGCAGCTCCAGCGGTGAGGTGATCCTCGCCGCCGCCACCGTGAGGACGGTCAGCGCGAGGGTCACCGACAGGGCATCCGTCCCGTCGGCGTAGGCGGCCACCACCATCGCGGCACCGCCCACCATGAGGGGAACGACAGGGACGACGATGTCCCTGCTCGCCAGCACGTGGCACACCTCGTAGACACCGATCACCACGGCCAGCGTCACCAGGACGACGAAGGCCTCCACCACCGTGTACAGACTGACGAGCACCAACGCCGCGAGTGTCACGCCGACCGCGGTCGCGACGGGGACGTTGCGGCCCGCCCGGCGAGGGGCGTCGCCACCTGAGCGGGCCCTTCCCACGGCTGACGACGACTCGCCCGTTGGTGCGGCGCCGGGTGCCTCCGCCATCAGACCTCGAGAAGCTCGGCTTCCTTGTGCTTGAGCAGGTCGTCGACCTGGGTGGTGTACCGGTGCGTGAGGTCGTCGAGCTGCTTCTCGGCCCGACGCACGTCGTCCTCGCCCACCTCACCGTCCTTCTGCAGCCGGTCGAGGTGGTCCTTGGCGTGACGCCGGACGTTCCGCACCGAGACCCTGGCGTCCTCTGCCTTGTGCTTGGCGACCTTGATGAACTCCTTGCGGCGCTCCTCGGTCAGGGCGGGGAACGCGATCCGGATGACCGTTCCGTCGTCGACCGGGTTGACGCCGAGGTCGGAGTCGCGGATGGCCCGCTCGATCGCCGCAAGCGCACCCTTGTCGTAGGGCGTCACCACCATCAGCGACGGCTCGGGTGAGTGGAACGACGCCAGCTGGTTCACCGGGGTCGGGCTGCCGTAGTAGTCGGCGAGGATCTTGTTGAACATCGCCGGGTTGGCCCGGCCGGTGCGGATCGAGGCGAAGTCCTCCTTGGCGACGGCCACGGCCTTGCCCATCTTCTCCTCGGCCTCACGCAGCGTGTCGGCGATCATCGGCTCCCACTCTCGTTGCTCGGCTGTGCTCCACGGTCACCACGCACGACGCTCAGGCCTCCTGCGCGACGAGCGTGCCGATCTTCTCACCCCGGATGGCCCGGGCGATGTTGCCCTCCTCCAGCAGGTTGAACACGATGATCGGCAGGTCGTTGTCGCGGCACAGGCTGAAGGCCGTGGCATCGGCCACCTTCAGCTCGCGCGCGAGGGCCTCGTCGAAGCTGACGCGGTCGAAGCGGACGGCGGCGGGGTTCGTCTTCGGGTCGTCGTCGTAGACGCCGTCGACACTCTTGGCCATCAGCACGACCTCAGCGGAGATCTCCAGTGCGCGCTGGGCGGCGGTCGTGTCGGTCGAGAAGTAGGGTGCGCCGAGGCCGGCCCCGAAGATCACGACCCGGCCCTTCTCCAGATGGCGGATGGCCCGACGCGGGACGTACGGCTCGGCGACCTGGCCCATCGTGATGGCGGTCTGCACCCGGGTCTCGACACCGCGCTTCTCCAGGAAGTCCTGGAGCGCCAGACAGTTCATGACGGTGCCGAGCATGCCCATGTAGTCCGCGCGGGAGCGGTCCATCCCGCGCTGGGAGAGCTCGGCCCCGCGGAAGTAGTTGCCACCGCCGATGACGACGGCGACCTGCGCCCCGGCGGCGACCACGTCGGCGATCTGCTGGGCGATGGTGGCGACCACGTCGGGGTCGACACCGAGTCCGCCGTCTCCGGCGAAGGCCTCACCCGAGAGCTTCAGGAGCACCCGTTGGTACGACCGCTCCGCGCCTGGCTCGCTCATCGGTGCTCCTTCGTCGACGGGTGCCGGTGAGATCCTGCCCCGGGTGACCCCCGCCCCGGGTGACCCCCTGCCCCGGGTGACACAGAGTGTGCCTCAGGCTTCGCCGACCTCGAAACGGGCAAACCGGGTGAGGGTCACCCCGGAGTCGGCCAGCACCTGCTGCACGCTGCGCTTCTGGTCCTGGACGCTCGGCTGGTCGAGCAGCACGACCTGCTTGAAGAAGCCGGTGACCCGACCCTCGACGATCTTGGACAGGGCCTGCTCGGGCTTGCCCTCCTCACGGGCCGTGGCCTCGGCGATCCGACGCTCGTTCTCCACCACGTCGGCGGGGACCTCGTCGCGCGTGAGGTACTGGGGACGCATGGCCGCCACCTGCATGGCAGCCCCTCGGGCCGCAGCCTCGTCGCCTCCGGTGTACCCGACCATCACACCCACGGACGGCGGCAGGTCGCTCGCCCGCCGGTGCAGGTAGACGACGGTGGGGCCGTCGAACACCGCCACCCGGCCGAGCACCAGCTTCTCGCCGATGACGGCGGCCAGCGCGTCGATGGCCTGCTGGACCGTCTGGCCGTCCGGGAGGGTCGTGGCGGCCAACGCCTCGGCCGACGCCGCCCGGCTGGTCGCCGCCGCCTGCGCGACCTGCTGGCCGAGCGCCTGGAACTGGTCGTTCTTGGCGACGAAGTCGGTCTCGCAGTTCAGCTCGACGAGGGCGTCGTCGACAGCCGCCACGAGTCCGTTGGCCGCGGTGCGCTCGGCGCGCTTGCCGAGGCTCTTGGCCCCCTTGATCCGCAGCAGCTCGACCGCCTGGTCGAAGTCGCCGTCAGCCTCCTCGAGAGCCTTCTTGCTGTCCATCATCCCCGCGCCGGTGGACTCGCGGAGCCGCTTGACGTCGGCGGCGGTGAAGTTCGCCATGGTGATCCTCTCGGGGGGAAGGGCGGTCAGGCAGGATCGCCGGTCGTGGTCTCCGGAGCGGCCCCAGCAGCGGTGTCCGCCGGAGCGGCTCGGCAGCGGTCCGCCGGGCGGCTCGGCAGCGGTCTCGGCCGGTGCGGTCTCGGCAGCGGTCTCGGCCGGTGCGGTCTCGGCAGCGGCGTCGCCGGAGAGCAGCTCACGCTCCCACTCCGCCAGCGGCTCGGCAGCACCGGGCTCGGCGGCCTCGGGCTTGCTGTCACCGGCGGCGGCGCCGGCCCGCGCGACCAGGCCGTCGGCGACGGCGTCGGCGATCACCCTGGTGAGCAGGGCAACGGAACGGATCGCGTCGTCGTTGCCCGGGATCGGGAAGTCGACGTCGTCGGGGTCGCAGTTGCTGTCCAGGATCGCGACGACCGGGATGCCGAGCTTCTTGGCCTCGTCGACCGCGATCGACTCCTTGTTGGTGTCGACGATCCACAGAGCGCTGGGAACCTTGGCCATGTCGCGGATGCCGCCGAGCGTGCGCTCGAGCTTGTCCTTCTCCCGCCGGAGGACGAGCAGCTCCTTCTTGGTCCCGCCCGAGGCGGCGACGTCGTCGAAGTTGATCTCCTCGAGCTCCTTGAGACGCTGGAGCCGCTTGTGGACGGTCTGGAAGTTGGTCAGCATGCCGCCGAGCCACCGCTGGTTGACGTAGGGCATGCCCACGCGAGTGGCCTGCTCGGCGATCGCCTCCTGGCCCTGCTTCTTGGTGCCGACGAACATCACGCTGCCGCCGTGCGCGACGGTCTCCTTGATGAACTCGTAGGCCCGGTCGATGAACGCCAGGGACTGCTGCAGGTCGATGATGTAGATGCCGTTGCGCTCGGTGAAGATGAAACGCTTCATCTTCGGGTTCCAGCGACGGGTCTGGTGCCCGAAGTGGACGCCGCTCTCGAGCAGCTGCTTCATGGTGACGACGGCCATGGCCGAAGTTCTCCTCACCCGCGCCACGAGGCACGGTCCTCGGTTGTCGCCCGGCAGCGGGTGCCGCTGGGCCCTGATGTCCGTCGCGGCCTGCCGGGACCGGGACGAGCCCTGAACCGGACCGAGTGGCCAACCCCCGGGCGGAACCCGGGCGGGAAGGACATGCGAAGTCACCCCGAAGGGTGCTGCGGGCAGTGTACGGGGGTGTGCGACGGCGCCCCAAATCGGACACCGGTCGTCCACACCCGGCTCGCGGCCCGGTGGTCCCCAGGATCTGCTGTCGGGACTGCCCGAGGTCGCCCGGTGCCGCAGCCTGTCGCCATGGACCTCATCACGGCGACACTCTCGGTGGCGGCGGCCCTCACCTCGGCCGTGACCGCGCCCCCCACCAGCGGCCCGCCCGACCTGGGCCTGGCCCAGTGGCCGGTCACCCCGGCCTCGGTCGTCCGACCCTACGAGACCACGACGTGGTACGGCCCCGGGCACCGAGGCGTCGACCTCGACGCCGAGCCCGGCGAGAGGGTCCGCGCAACGCTGCCCGGCCGCGTCACCGTGGCCGGCGCCGTCGCCGGACGTCCGGTCGTGGTCGTGCTCCACCGGGACCAACTGCGGACCACCTACCTGCCCGTCCACCCCCAGGTCGCGGTCGGCGAGCGGGTGTCGGGCGGACAGGTCATCGGGGTGGTCTCGGCTCCCCCGCACTGTACCGACGGCTGCCTGCACTGGGGAGCCCGTGACGACGGCGGCTACCTCGACCCGCTCTCGCTGCTGCGGTCGCGCTCGGTCGTGCTGCTGCCCGACCCGTGAAGGCCGGCTACTCGACCGGGTCGGCGAGCCGGCCCCGGAGCTGCAGGACCGCCTTGGTGTGCATCTGGCAGATCCGGCTCTCGGTGACGCCGAGCACCTGCCCGATCTCGGCCAGGGTGAGTCCCTCGTAGTAGTAGAGGGTGACGACGATCTTCTCGCGCTCCGGGAGCTGGTTGATCGCCTTGGCCAGCAGGTACTTCGTCTCCTCGGACTCGAAGGCCGCGACCGGGTCCTCGGCCTTGGTGTCCTCGAGGGTGTCGACCAGGCTCAGCTTGTCGCCCTTGTCACCCCCGACGTTCAGCAGCTCGTCGAGGGCGACCACGTTGACGAACGACACCCGGCTGAAGATCTGGTGCAGCTCCTCGAGCGTGATGCCGAGCTCCTCGGCCACCTCGGGCTCGGTCGGGGTGCGGTGCAGCTTCCCCTCGAGCGCGGCGTACGCCTTCTCGACCTCTCGCGCCTTGTACCGGACCGATCGCGGGATCCAGTCGATGGCCCGCAGCTCGTCGATGATGGCGCCGCGGATGCGGCTGATCGCGTAGGTCTCGAACTTGATCGCGCGCTCGAGGTCGAACTTCTCGATCGCGTCGATCAGACCGAAGATCCCGTAGGAGACGAGGTCCGCCTGCTCGATGTTGGGGGGAAGGCCGACACCGACCCGTCCCGCGACGTACTTCACGAGCGGGGAGTAGTGCAGGATCAGGCGCTCCCGCAGACTCTGCTCCCCGGTGTCCTTGAAGTCTCGCCAGAGCTGCTGCAGGGCCTGCTGCGCGGCAGCCGCCTCGTCGTACTCCTCGATCACCGGGGTCGACGCGGGACCGGTCGCCTTGGTGGCCTTCCGGGTGGCCGTCTTCTTCGCGGCCGTCTTCTTCGCCACGGACTTCTTCACCGGCGCCTTCTTCGCGGGCGCCTTGGGCGCGGAGGTCTTCTTGGCCACCGACTTCTTCGCCGCAGCCTGCGGCGCCATGGACTTCTTGGCGGTCGACCTCGAGGCGGCAGCGCGGCCGGACGACGCCGTGGAGCCCTTCGGCTCAGGCGCGGGGGTGCGCTTGGTCATACGCCCTCTTCAGTCGGTCGACGGAGACGTGGGTGTAGATCTGGGTGGTCGCGAGCGTAGCGTGACCCAGCAGCTCTTGGACGGAGCGCAGATCCGCGCCGCCCTCGAGCAGGTGCGTGGCCGCGGTGTGCCGCAGACCGTGCGGGCCGAGATCGGGTGCGTCCTCAACCCTTGCCAGGTGCTCGTGGACCAGGGTACGAACCGTCCGCGGGTCGATGCGACGCCCCCTCCTCCCGAGGAACAGTGCCGCACCGCTCCGCGCCCCGACGAGCTCCCCGCGAGGGCCCGCCAGCCACCGGTCGAGCGACTGCTGGGCGGGCAGCCCGTAGGGCACGGTGCGCTCCTTGGCCCCCTTGCCGAAGACCCGGACGGTGCGCCGGTCCGGGTCGAGGTCGGCGAGGTCGAGGCCGCAGAGCTCCCCCACGCGGATCCCCGTCGCGTACAGCAGCTCGAGGATGGCGACGTCACGGGCCGCGACCGGGTCGGGATCGACCTCGACCCGCGCGGCCGCCTGCGCGAGCAGTCCCGAGGCCTGGGACTCACCCAGCACGTGCGGCAGTGTCCGATGTGCTCGTGGGCGCGCCAGGCGCGCACCCGCGTCCTGGGTGGCCCACCCGGCGCGTACCGACCAACGGGTGAACCCTCGCGCTGCGGACGCCTTGCGCGCCACTGTCGTCCGGGCCCTGCCCGACGTCTGCTGCAGGGCCAGCCAGCTGCGCAGGTCGGCCAGATCGAGCTGGTCGACGCGAGTGCGGCCACGGCGGTGGACGTGCGTCAGCAGCGAGGCCAGGTCGGTGCGATAGGCCCGCACCGACCGTTCCGACAACCCACGTTCGGAGCGGAGGTGACGTTCGTAGGCGACGAGAGCCTCCGCGAGCGACTCCGGCAGCGCGTTCGTGCGCTCGCCCGGCGGCTGCTCGGGTGGCACGGCGCTCGGGACGGCAGACACCGCTCCACCGTGCGTGCTGACGCCGCTGGATGCAAGGTTGGCGCGCCGGGGCCGGACGACCGGTTCAGGGGCGGGTGGGCATCACCGCGTCCGCGGCGCCCGGGACGCGGACGAAGCCGTCGGCATCCTCTCGGACCAGTCCCGCCGCCACCAGCCGCAGCAGGATCCCGCGGGTACGGTCGAGGTCGACGCCCGCTGCGACCGCCAGCTCAGGCGCATCCCGGGGGCTCTCGGCGGGGAACGCCTCGAGCACACGGAGTGAGAGCGGGTCGAGGGAGTCACGGAGCCGTCGCACCGGCACGACCGGCTCGGCGAGCTCGCCGATCAGACCGACCTCCTCGATGACCTCGGCGGCGTCGGTCACCAGGCGGGCCGGTTCGTCGGCACGGAGCAGCTGGTGACAGCCCGCGGACATCGCGGACGTGACCGGCCCAGGGACGGAGAGCACCGGTCGACCGAGCCGTCGGCAGCGGGCCGCGGTGCTCAGTGCCCCTGAACGGTGAGCGGCCTCGACGACGACGGTGCCGCGCGTCAGCGCGGCGATGATCCGGTTGCGCTGCAGAAAGCGAGGCTTGGTCGGTGTGGTGCCCGGCGGCAGCTCGGAGACCAGGACACCCCCCTCGTCGGGGATGCGCGCGAAGAGCGTGGCGTGACCGCGCGGGTAGCAGGTGTCGACGCCGAACGCGAGGGCGGCGATGGTCGCTCCCCCTGCGGCGAGGGCGCCGCGGTGGGCGGCTGCATCGATCCCGTACGCCCCACCGGACACGACCGTCCACCCCCGCAGGGCCAGGTCGGTGGCCAGCTCGCTGGCGACATGCAGCCCGTACTGCGTGGCGGCCCGGGCACCGACCACGGCGACCGAGCGCACCGCGGCGAGGCGGAGGTCGGCCCCCAGGACGAACAACCCCCACGGTGCCGCGGCCTCGAGGGCCATCAGCTGGGTCGGCCACTCGCCGTCGCCGGGCACCAGGAACCGACCACCGATCTCGGCGAGTCGGTCGTGGTCGGCCGCGGGGTCCTGGGTCAACCGGGCCCGGTAGTGGGCCACGCCCGGCAGCGTGCGGTCGTCGCACTCGATCCGGTCCAGCACCTCGCGGGCGGAGGTGGCGCGGACGGCTGCCCCCAGCCGCTCGTCGCCGGGCTCGGCCAGCCGCGCCAGTCGCATCCGGGCTGCGCGCTCCTCGTCGCCCGTCGCCCCGTCGTCCGTCACGCCGCCCATGGCAGGCCACCTCCCCGGAGGGCGACGGCGCCACCGACCTCCGCCGGCCCCGGCTGCCCGACACCGGAGAGATCGGCGAGCGTCCAGGCCACCCGGAGCACGCGGTCGACGCCTCGACCCGACAGGCGCCCCCGCCCCACCTCGTCGAGCACGACGGCCATCGCCTCCGGAGCCACCCGGAAGGTCGAGCGCAGCGCCGGACCAGGCACCTCGGCGTTGATGGTCCAGGGTGTCCCGGACAGTCGTCGAGCGGCCCGTTCGCGCGCCTGCAGCACCCGCTCACGCACGGCCCGGCTGGACTCGCCCCCGCGGCCGTCGACCAGCTCCGCCCGGGTCACCGGGAGGACTGGGACCTGGAGATCGACCCGGTCCAGAAGCGGACCACTCAGCCTGGCTCCGTAGCGGCGACGCTGGTCCGGGGTGCATGCGCACTCGAGCGCACGCGCCGTGGCGCCACCACCGCGGCCGCAGGGGCACGGATTGGCCGCCATCACCAGCTGGAAGCGCGACGGGTACGTGACCGTGGCGTCTCCGCGGGCCAGCTCCACCTCACCCCGCTCCATCGGCTGGCGCAGCGTGTCGAGCACCGAGCGCGCGAACTCGGGGGTCTCGTCCAGGAACAACACACCGCGGTGGGCCAGGCTGACCGCCCCGGGCCGCGCGACCCCCGCACCGCCACCGACCAGGGCCGCTGCCGTCGCGGTGTGGTGGGGCGCCTGGAACGGCGGTCGCACCACCAGCGGTGCCTCGGCACCCAGAGTGCCGGCGACCGAGTGGATCGCGGTGACCTCGAGCACCTGATGCTCGGTCAACGGCGGCAGCAGTCCCGGCAGCCGCTCGGCGAGCAGGCTCTTGCCCGCTCCCGGCGCTCCGTGCAGCAGCAGGTGGTGACCGCCCGCTGCCGCCACCTCGACCGCGAGCCTCGGTGTCGACTGGCCGTTGACGTCGCCGAGGTCGGGACCCTCGTCCGGCACGACATCCGGGCACAGCCCCTCGGCCCATCGCGGAGCGGCGTCTCCGCGCAGCAACCCCACGGCCTCACGGAGATCGGCCACCACAGCCACCTCAGCGCCGGGGACGAGCGCCGCCTCACCGCCGTTGCCCTCGGCCACCAGCAGGCGACGGTGTCCGGCCGAGACTGCCGCAAGCGCCATCGGCAGCATTCCTCGCACCGGCCGGGCGACACCGTCGAGGCCCAGCTCGGCGAGCAGCACCCACTGGTCGAGCGCCTCCGGGGGAAGGGATCCGAAAGCCGCCAGGCAGCCGCAGGCGAGCGCCAGGTCGAACCCGCTGCCGCGCTTGCGCACCGACGCCGGCGAGAGGCTGATGGTGACCTTGCACGCCTTCCAGGCCGCTCCGCTGTTGCCGATCGCCGCTCGGACCCGGTCGCGTGCCTCGCGCACCGCGGTGTCCGGCAACCCGACCACCGCCATGCCGGGAACTCCGGGGCTGGCATCGATCTCGACCCTGACCATCTGACCGTGCACGCCGGTGAGCGTCACAGCATGAGCGGTGGCGGTGCTCAACCGATCGCTCCGCGCACGTGCTCGACCTCGGCGGCCTCCGGTGGGTTGCTCAGCGCACCGAGCACGATCCCCACCAGGTCGATCCTGATGTGCGTGGGTCGCACGTCGTGCGCCTGCACCCAACAGGCCGCGAGACGGCGGAGCCGGGCTGCCTTCTCCGGGGTGATCGCCTCGAGCGGGCTGCCGAAGCGTCGGCTGCGTCGCGTCTTCACCTCGCAGATCACCAGGTCGTCGCCGTCCTGGGCCACGATGTCGACCTCGCCGACGTCACACCGCCAGTTGCGGTCGAGCACGACGAGACCCTGTCCGATCAGGTGGCGGGCGGCCAGCTCTTCGCCCAGCCGACCTGTGACGTCTTTGGCGCGCATGTCAGGTCACCTCCGGTCGGTGACTCTGCTGCGTCGTCCCCACGGAGGCGCCTCCGCGCTCGCGTGGGTGTGGAGAAATGCGATGCGAGCGTGGTGTGGACAGACGTCAGGGGGTGGGCATCGACCCTGGGTCGAAGTCTGTCGGGACGATCTCCTCGACGTTGACGTCCTTGAAGGTCAGCACCCGCACCTCGCGCACGAAGCGCGCAGGGCGGTACAGGTCCCACACCCAGGCGTCCTTCAGGTGCACCTCGACGTAGGCATCCGATCCCGTCACCGGATGCACCTGGACGTCGACCGAGTTGGCCAGGTAGAAGCGTCGGTCGGTCTCGACGACGAAGCGGAACAACGAGACGACGTCGCGGTACTCCCGGTAGAGCGCGAGCTCGAGCTCGGCCTCGTACCGTTCGAGATCCTCAGTGCTCACCGGTCCGCCCCTCGCCTTCCGCGACCGGCTCCGTCAGCCGCCAGGTGCGCCGGTGGTGGGTGCACGGGCCGTGCCGCCGCAGCGCTGCCCGATGCTGGTCGGAGGCGTAGCCCTTGTTCTCGTCCCAGCCGAACTCCGGGTGCGCGGCCGCCAGGTCACGCATCAGCGCGTCCCGCGTGGTCTTGGCCAGGACACTGGCCGCCGCGACCGAGGCACACGTCAGGTCGGCCTTCACCTGCGTGACGACCGGGGGCGTGACGACCTCCGGCCAGGGCGGCTCCGGCGTTGCCTCGTCCACCCACAGACCGGGCTGGACGTCAGCCGGCTCCCGAGCGCTGAGCCAGTCGTGCGATCCGTCGAGGAGGAGGACATCGGGACCGATGTCCGACGTCCGCAGCTCCGCCAGAGCGCGCATCCCCGCCAGACGCAGAGCCCGGGTGAGGCCGAAGGCGTCGATCTCCTGCGGCGTGGCATGCCCCACGGCGCTCGCCCGGCACCAGCGGTGGATCTTGGGGACCAGCTGCTCGCGGCGGGCCGGTGACAGCAGCTTGCTGTCGTTCAGACCCGCCGGCATGCGACGCACGTCGGCGTCCACCACCACCACGCCGACGGTGACGGGTCCGGCCAGCGCGCCGCGTCCGACCTCGTCGCAGCCGGCGAGCAGCAGGCCCGCCTCGCGCAGCAACGCCTTCTCGCGCCGGAGACTGGGCCGCGTACGAGGAGCTGCGGCCACCGGCGTGACCGATGGCGCCGTCATGGGAAGACCGCTGGTCCGACCGCCACCGGCGAGGCCGGCGGCCCCTGCTCCAGGAGCTCACGCAGCCGATCAGCCAGGTCCGGCGGGGCGACCAGCTCGTCGAGGGTGTTCAGCTCGTCGACCGTGAACCACCGGTGCCCGGAGAGGTAGCGACGCTCGAGCGGGGTGTGCCCGGACTCGTCGACGTCGTGCCCCTCCACCCGCACGAAGTAGAAGACCTCGTCCTGGTCGTACTGCACGCCGTCGAAGAGGAACTCGAAGCGACGGGTCCACACCAGGGGACCGACCGCCTCCAGGCGGAGGCCGACCTCCTCGGCGAGCTCGCGGCGCGCCGCGGCCTCGGGCGCCTCTCCTGGATCGATCCCACCCCCCGGCGTGTGCCACACCGCGGGCCCCGGGCGGGCCGGGTCACCGCCGCGCAGCAGCAGGACCCGGTCGTCGGCGTCGACCAGGACGACGCGCGCGGAGGAACGTCTCACCGGTGACACGGGACCACCCTAACCAGGCGATGTCAGGGGACGGCGTCAAAGACGTCGGGCCGGGAGAGGACACCGACGCGGCTGAGCGGCCACACCACGACCACGGCACGGCCCTGCAGGTTGTCCTCGGGGACGAACCGCTTGAGGCCGCGTTGGCAGCGCGAGTCCTCCGAGACCGACCGGTGGTCCCCCATGACCCACAGGTAGTCGGACGGCACCGTGACCTCGAAGGAATCGGGACATCCGGGGGGCGCGTCGCCCGGCTCGTCGCCGGGATACAGGTAGGGCTCGTCGATGGCCACGTCGTTGACCGTCAAGCGTCCCTGCGAGTCACAGCACGACACCGTGTCCCCGCCGACCCCGATGACGCGCTTGACGAGGTCCCCCTCGGCGCTGTCCGGGGCGACACCGACGAACTCCATGACCCGTCGCACGGTGCCGACCGAGCTCTCGACCGTTGGCAGCCACCCACCCGGGTCGCGGAACACCACGATGTCGCCCCGCTGGGGAGACCCGATGTACCGACCCACCTTGCTGACGACGATCCAGTCGTCCTTCTGCAGGGTGTCCTCCATGGACCCGGAGGGGATGTAGAACGCCTGAGCCACGAACGCCCGCACGAAGGCGGCCACGAGCAGGGCGACCACCACGACAAGGACGAGCTCGACGATCCAGGGGATCCGGCGTGCGGACTGCGACATGGTCGTCACCCTACGAGGCCGCAGGCGTGCACTCCGTCACGCGAGCCGCGTGGCGAGGCGGGTGGGGGACCTACTTGCGCGAGCCGCCCTGCTCGCGCTTCTCGGCCTCGGTCTGCTGTGCCGCGTCGATCGCGTCGTTGTCGATGGTGTCCGGGCGCGCCAGCCATCCGGTGTCGCTGAACGGCCAGATGATCACGAAGGCTCGTCCGACGACGCTGTCGATGGGGATCGCTCCCCCGCCGGGGTCGCCGGTGTGGGCGCGGGAGTCCGACGATGCTGCGCGGTGGTCCCCCATCACCCAGAGGCGGTCCGCCGGGACGACCACGTCGAACTCGCTCGCCGAGGGCTTGTCCTTGGGGAACAGGTACGGCTCGTCCAGCGGGATCCCGTTGACCGTCACGCGACCCTTGCTGTCGCAGCACACCACGTGGTCACCCGGAAGTCCGATGACCCGCTTGATGTAGTCCTTCTCGTTGGGAGAGGCGAAGCCGAAGGCGCCTGCGACACTGCGCAGCGCCTGCGTCAGCGGGTTGCCCGTGTCGGCCACCTGGATCTCCGGCGACCAGGAGTCGACGCCGTTGAAGACGATGACGTCGCCGCGCTCGATGTCTCCGAGCGTGTAGGCGAGCTTGTTCACCATCACGCGGTCGCCGATCTGGAGGGTGTCCTCCATCGACCCCGAGGGGATGTAGAAGGCCTGGATGAAGAAGGTCTTCAGGACGAGGGCGAGACCGAGGGCGATGACCAGCAGGATGGGCAGCTCGCGCCAGAACGAGGTGCGCTTCTTGGGAGAGGTCCGACGCCGGGCGAGCAGGAACGTCGTCGGGCGACTTGCCTCGCTGGAAGAACCGGCCGGCACGCGGGGCCCTGGGTTCCTCGGGTGCACGGTGCCGAGGTCGCGTCTCGTCAGCGACCGATCCGGCATCACTCACTGAGCGGCCGAGGTCTCGCGGCGCTCCTTGATCTTCGCGGCCTTGCCGCGGCGGTCGCGCAGGTAGTACAGCTTGGCGCGCCGGACCGCACCGCGCGTGATGACCTCGATCTGCTCGATCACCGGTGAGTGCACCGGGAAGGTGCGCTCGACGCCGACGCCGTAGCTGACCTTGCGGACGGTGAACGTCTCGCGGACCCCGCCACCGGAGCGCCGGATGACCACACCCTGGAAGATCTGCACCCGGCTCTTGTTGCCCTCGATGACACGCACGTGGACCTTCAGCGTGTCACCGGGACGGAAGTCGGGGATGTCACTCTTGAGCGAGGCAGCGTCGAGCGAGTCGAGCGTGTGCATCAGGTCTCCTGGCAGCTGCCACAGGTCAGCCGAGGGGTGGACGGATGTGCGGGGGGTGCGTGCGGTGCGAGTGCCCCCTGTGGCAGGAACGGCCGCACCGAACGGCCCCTCAGTCTGCCACAGGGCCGTCGACCTGCCGAAATCGACCACGCTCGACGATCCACCCGCACGCTGCCAGCACCTCCCGGTCCTCCTGGGGACGTCGCTCGGGGGTCCAGGGCCTCGATCAGGTCGGGGCGGACCCGGGCGGTGCGGCGTACCGACTGCTCCCGGCGCCAACGGGCGATCTGCCTGGTGGTGCCCGGAGAGCAGCACCTCCGGCACGTCGTGGCCGCGCCACTGGTCCGGCTTGGTGTAGGCGGGCGCCTCGAGCAGCCCGTCCGCGTGCGACTCGTCGGTCAGCGACTCCGCGTTGCCCACGACCCCCGGAATCAGGCGGCCCACGGCCTCGACCATCGCGAGGGCCGCCACCTCTCCCCCGTTCAGCACGTAGTCACCCAGCGACACCTCGACGACGCGGTACGTGCCGGCCGCGTCCTCGACCACGCGGGCGTCGATCCCCTCGTACCGTCCGCACGCGATGACCAGGCCCGGCTCGGTCGCCCACTGCTCGCGCCATGCGCTGCGTGAACAGCTGCCCCGCCGGGGTCGGCACCACCAGGAGGGGGTCGGGTGACGCCGCGTGCTCAGCCCGCACGGCGTCGAGCGCGGCGCCCCACGGTTCGGGCCGCATGACCATTCCTGGCCCCCCGCCGTACGGCGTGTCGTCGACGGTGCGGTGCCGGTCGTACGTGTGGTCACGGAGGTCGTGGACGACCACCTCGAGCGCACCGGAACGTCGGGCCTTTCCGAGCAGCGACAGCTCGAGGGCGTCGAAGTAGGCGGGGAAGATCGTGACGACGTCGATGCGCACGTTCTCGCCCCTCACTCCGCCGGCAGGTCGAGCAGACCGTCCGGCAGGTCGACGACCAGACGGCCGGCATCGAGGTCGACCTCGGGCACGAGCATGCGGACGAACGGGACCAGCGACCGCTGCGCACCGGTGCCCGTTGCCCCGTGCTCGATGACCAGGAGGTCCTGGGCGCCGTGGACGACGTCGACCACCGAGCCGATCGACGTCCCCTCAGGATCCACCACGGCGAGCCCGACCAGCTGATGGTCGTAGAACTCCTCGGGGTCGGCCGGCGTCTCGTCCGGGTCGACCTCGACCTGCAGGAGCAGGCCTCTCAGGGACTCGGCCGAGGTGCGGTCCTCCACTCCGACGAGATGCAGCAGCAACCGGCCGCTGTGCCACCGGGCGTGCTCGACGGTCACGACAGAGGGTGCCGACGCGCTCGCGGACGAGGTCAGGAGCCGAGCCCCCGGCACGAAGCGGCGCTCCGGATCGTCGGTGCGGACCTCGACCGCCACGTCTCCGCGTACACCGTGGGCGCGACCCACCCGGCCGACCACGACCAGGAGGGGTGCGGTCATCGGAAGCCTCGGCGCTCAGCGGCCGCCGGTGGAGTCCATGAAGTCGACGCGCACCCGCTTGCCCGCGATCGCGTCGACGACCGTGCGCACCGAGGACGCCGTGCGTCCACCCCGGCCGATGACCCGTCCGAGGTCGTCGGGGTGCACCCTGACCTCGTACATGTTTCCGCCGCGACGCTGGTCACGGAGCCGGACGCGGACCTCGTCGGGGTGGTCGACGATGCCACGGACCAGGTGGTCGAGCGCCTGCTCGATCATCAGGCGGTCGGGCTGTCGTCGCTCGCCGTCTCGGCGGGTGCCTCGGTCGTCGCGCTGGACGACTCGGCGTCAGCCTCGGCGGTGGACTCGGCCGCTTCAGCCATCCGCGGGAGTCTCCGCAGGCGCCTCGGCCGCTGCGGGCTCCGGCTCTGCGGTCTCAGCCGCCGGCGTCTCTGCCGGAGCGGCCTTGGCAGCGGGCTTCTTCTTCGCCTTGGGGGTGGTCGCGGCCTTCTCGTCGAGGCCGGCGGCCTCCTTGGCGGCGGCGTCGAAGACGGACTTCTTGTCCGCCTTCGGCTCGGCGACCAGCATCGGCGCCGGGGCGGGCTCGCCCTTGAAGGCCTGCCAGTCACCGGTCACGCGCAGGATCGCCGCGACCGCCTCGGTCGGCTGGGCGCCCACACCGAGCCAGTACTGCGCCCGGTCGGAGTCGACCTGGATCCGCGAGGGGTTCTCCAGCGGGTGGTACTGGCCGATCTCCTCGATCGCGCGCCCACCACGCTTGGTGCGGGCGTCGGCGACGACGATGCGGTAGTGCGGTTCACGCATCTTGCCGATGCGCTTGAGCTTGATCTTGACAGCCACGGTGGCAGGAGCTCCTGGTTCTTCGAGGGTCTTGCGGCGTCCCGATGGCGTGGGGTTGCCTCAGGCGATGCAAGGGGACTCGTCGGATGTCAGCGGAGAGAGGGCCGCTGGTCCGTCGGGTACAGCCCGCAAGTCTGCCAGAGCCGGGCGGCCGCTCCCCAAACCGGGCCGGGCTCAGGAACCCTTGAGCAGGTCGGTGAACTCCGGCGGCAGCTCGTCGAGCGACCCGGGCTGACCGACCGTCTCGGACGCGTCCTGCCCCGCCGCCTGCTGGGCCGTCTGCTGGGCCCGCTTCGCCGGGTTGCCGCTGACCCGCCCCTTCGCCTTCTTGCCCTTCTTCGCCTTCCGGCCCTTGCCGGCGCTGCCCCCGGCGCCTCCGCCGAAACCACCCATGGCGCCGCCCAGCCCGCCGCCAGGCATCCCCGGCAGACCGCCGCCCTTGGCCATCTGCCCCATCATCTTGCGCGCCTCGAGGAACCGCGTCACCAGCTGGTTGACGTCGCTCACCTGCGTCCCCGAGCCCTGGGCGATGCGCAGCCGACGCGAGGCGTTCAGCACCTTCACGTCCGCGCGCTCGGCCGGGGTCATGGACTGGATGATGGCGCGGAGCCGGTCGAACTCCCGCTCGTCGAGGTTGGCGATGGCCTCCTTGTGCTCGCCCATGCCGGGGAGCATGCCGAGCAGCTTGCCGATCGACCCCATCTTCTGGACGGCCTGCAGCTGCGCGAGGAAGTCCTCGAGCGTGAACTCCTTGCCGGTGGCGAGCTTGGCCGCCATCTCCTCGGCCTGCTCGCGCTCGAAGACCTTCTCGGCCTGCTCGATCAGGGTCAGCAGGTCACCCATGTCGAGGATGCGCGACGCCATGCGCTCCGGATGGAACGCGTCGAAGTCCTCGAGCTTCTCGCCGTTGCTGGCGAAGAGGATCGGCTTGCCCGTGACACCTCGCACGGACAACGCGGCTCCCCCTCGGGCGTCGCCGTCGAGCTTGGTCAGCACGACCCCGTCGAAGCCCACACCGTCGAGGAAGGCCTGGGCGGTGGTCAGCGCGTCCTGGCCGACCATGGCGTCGAGGACGAAGAGCACCTCGTCGGGCTGCACGGCGTCGCGGATGTCGCTCGCCTGCTGCATCATCTCGGCGTCGACACCGAGTCGGCCGGCGGTGTCGACGACCACGACGTCGTAGAGCTTCTCGCGGGCGAACGCCAGGGAGTCGCGCGCCACGCGCACCGGGTCGCCCACGCCGCTGCCCGGCTCGGGGGCGAACACCGACACATCTGCGCGGTCGCCGACCACCTGCAGCTGCTGCACGGCGTTGGGGCGCTGCAGGTCGGCCGCGACGAGCAGGGGCTGGTGGCCCTGCCCCTTCAGCCAGAGGGCGAGCTTCCCGGCGAGCGTCGTCTTCCCGGCGCCCTGGAGTCCGGCCAGCATGATCACGGTCGGCGGGGTCTTGGCGAACCGGATGCGACGCGTCTCGCCGCCGAGGATCGTGATGAGCTCGTCATTGACGATCTTCACGATCTGCTGCGCGGGGTTCAGCGCCTGCGAGACCTCCTCGCCCTTGGCGCGCTCGCGGACGGCCGCCACGAACTCCTTCACCACGGGCAGAGCGACGTCCGCCTCGAGCAGCGCGACGCGGATCTCGCGCAGCGTGGCGTCGATGTCGGCGTCGGAGAGCCGGCCCTTGCCGCGCAGATTCTTGAACGTCGCGGTCAAGCGGTCCTGGAGCGTGGTGAACACAGGCAACCTTCGAGCTGGAGGGGTGTCCCGACGAGGGTAACTTCTTTCCCCCAAGGGGTTGACCCACCTCCCGGGGCCCTCTACAATCGAACATACGTTCGAATCCCCTGGCGGACCACTCAGCGACAGCGCATCGACCCACGGCGAATCCACCGCCTCCTTGCCGAAGGGTCTCGCCGTGTTCCGTCCGCCGTCGCTCCCCCAGCCGCTCACCGCGGTGCTGGGCGAGGTCCGCGCGTGGACGCGAGGTGGGGAACCGCTGGGCGCCACCCCCGACGACCGGGCTGCGTGGATGGCCGGCCTCCAGCAGCTGCGTGACGCCGTCGACGCCGCCATGCTCGACGTGCTCGCGACCTTCGACGCTGCCGGAGATGGCGAGCTGTTGCACGGCGCGGCGAGCACCCAGGGCTGGCTGCGTGGAGCGCTGCGGTGTCGCCCCCGGCGAGGCGTCCGAGCGGGTCCGGCTCGCTCGCGGTGGACGCGGCCCGCTGGGCAACGCGGTGGGGCGCATGCGCGACGGCGAGCTGACCTACGACCACCTTCGCGCCGTGGAGCGTGCCGTTCGCCATTTGCCGCCCGAGCACCAGGCGGAGGCCAGTGCCCTCTTGACCGACCTTGCCGCGCAGAGCGACGTCACCGCCATCCGCGCCGCGGGACGTCACCTGCGCCTCGTCACCGACCCGGAGGGCACGCTGCGTGAGTCTGAGCGTCAGTTCGAGCGTCGGTACCTCACGCTCTCCCCGCTGCTCGACGGGATGACCGCTGTCGACGGTCTGCTCGATCCCGAGTCGGCAGCTCTCGTCTCTGCAGCTCTTGAGCCGTTCCTCGTCCCCGGTGGCCCCGAGGACCTTCGCAGTGCCGCGCAGCGGCGGGCCGACGGACTCGTCGAGATCGTCCGCTCCGCCTGCGACCACCGGCGGCTTCCCGAGATCGCCTCGGAGCGTCCGCACCTGCAGGTACTGATGACCACCCCGACGACAAGTACTCAAGATGATGCGGCGCCCTCGTCCCGCACGCTCTTCCCGGGTGCAGGTCTCCTTCCGCAGGCGCCCGGCGGCACCGCTCTGCTCCATCCGGTGGGAGTCGGTCGGATCGCTTGCGACGCCCAGGTGAGCCGTGTCCTGCTCGCCCCCGGTGGACTGCCGGTCGAGCTCGGACGCAGCAGTCGGCTCTTCTCCCCGAGCCAACGACGTCTGCTGGCGCTACGGGACGGCGGCTGCCGTTTCCCCGGTTGTCACCGACCGCCGTCCTTCACCGACGCGCACCATGTGCACTCCTGGCTCGACGGTGGCGCCACCGATGTCGCCAACGGGCTGCTGCTCTGCCGGTTCCACCACCGGTTGGTCCATGAAGGTGGCTGGACGATCACGGTGACGGCAGCGGGCACCGACGCGGGCGTGCTCTTCCGCGGACCACGCGGCCAGCAGATGGAGAGCATTCCCCGCGGGCCGTGAGCCGCCCGGCTCGCTCTCTTCCACCGAGGTCTTGGATCTGCCCCGGGAGGACGGTCACGGCCCTCTTCGCCGACACGGTTCGAGCGCGCCCGCGACGGATGTTCGTGTGGCTCGGCGGGAACCATGTGACTTCACTGTTGCGAGCGTGCTGTCGTCGTCTGGGTGCCGGCCAACGGGTGCAGGGACTACTGAAGGCTGTGCTGAAGCTCTGGCTCGAGATCCGCGCACAGCCTGAGCCGCGCGGCTCGACCGTGGATGCGGCTCAGCCGAGCAGCGCGTCGACGAAGACCTCCGGATCGAAGGGGGCGAGATCGTCCGCGCCCTCACCGAGTCCGACGAGCTTGACGGGGACGCCGAGCTCGCGTTGCACCGAGATGACGATCCCGCCCTTGGCGGTGCCGTCGAGCTTGGTGAGCACGACACCGGTGACGTCCACCACCTCACCGAAGACCTTCGCCTGCGTCATCCCGTTCTGGCCGGTCGTCGCGTCGAGCACGAGCAGGACCTCGTCGACCGGGAGCTTCTTCTCGATCACCCGCTTGACCTTGCCGAGCTCGTCCATGAGTCCGGTCTTGGTGTGCAACCGCCCTGCGGTGTCCACCAGCAGCACGTCGGCCTCGGTCTCGACAGCAGCACTGACCGCGTCGAACGCCACGCTCGCCGGGTCACCACCCTCGGGACCGCGGATCACGGGCACGCCGACCCGGTCTCCCCACGTCTGCAGCTGGTCGGCCGCGGCCGCTCGGAACGTGTCGGCGGCACCGAGCACGACGTCACGGTCCTCGGCGACGAGGACGCGGGCGAGCTTGCCGGTCGTGGTCGTCTTGCCGGTGCCGTTCACACCCACGACGAGCACGACCGCCGGCCGCCCGGGTGTCTCCACCGTGAGGGAACGGTCCAGCGCCGGGTCGACGAGTGTGAGCAGCTCGCGGCGGAGCAGCTCGCGGGCGCCGGTGTCGGGCTCCACCCGGACGGCCGTGCGCAGCCGCTCGACGACCTCGGCGGCGACAGAGACACCGAGATCCGCACCGATCAACGTGTCCTCGATCTCCTCCCACGTCTGCTCGTCGACGTCCGAGCGGGTCAGCAGGGCGAGAATCCCCCTTCCGAGACCACCCGACCCGGCGAGCCGCTCGCGCAGGCGCGCCATGCGTCCGGCCGCCGGTGTCGGGCGCTCCAGCAGGCCGACACCACCTTCACCAGCGGACTCGGGCAGCTCGACGGTCGCGATGGTGCGGGTAGGGGTGTCCCGCGGCTCGGACGCGTCGTCCCCGACGCCGGGAACGTGGGTGGTGGTCGGCCGCTCACCAGCCCGTGTGCGGGTTCGTGTCCCGGTACGGAACGCCAGCAGGCCGACGACGAGCAACACCAGGGCGACGGCAACGACGATGACAAGGGTGATCGGATCCACCCGATGAGCATGTCAGAGCAGGGGGCGGGTCACGCCCCGGGAGGAGGCACGAGCAGACGACGCGCCAGCACCGCGGTGCCGCCGGCGGCGGCCATGGTGAGGAACAACCCGACCAGGCCGAGAAACGGGAAGACGACCGTGGCGGCAAGGCTGCCGAGGAACACCGCGGTGAGCGCGAGACCCTGGCGACCTCCCTCGAACCGGGTCAGCACCCCGAAGACGAGGGTCGCCGCCACCGCCGGCACCGGGGTCAGCAGCAGGAGCAACGGGACGGGAGGCGCGTCCCGTCCCACGGCGACCAGTGCCATCGCCTGCAGCACGAATCCCGCGAAGACCGCGAGGCCCACGGACACGAAGGTGACGAGCGACCGCTGAGTCATGCCGTCACGACCGACGCGCCCCGACGACTAGGCAGACTCGGCCTCGCGGAGCCGTTGGCTGATGACCGCACTCACACCGTCACCGCGCATCGAGACGCCGTAGAGCGCATCCGCGACCTCCATCGTGCGCTTCTGGTGCGTGATGACGATCAGCTGGCTGTTTTCGCGCAGCTCTTCGTAGATGTCGAGGAGGCGACCGAGGTTGGTGTCGTCGAGGGCGGCCTCGACCTCGTCGAGGACGTAGAACGGGCTCGGCCGCGCCTTGAACAGCGCCACCAGGAAGGCGACCGCCGTCAGTGAGCGCTCGCCGCCGGAGAGCAGCGACAGCCGCTTGACCTTCTTGCCCGGAGGGCGAGCCTCGATGTCGACGCCGGTGGCGAGCATGTCGGACGGGTCGGTGAGCACCAGCTTGCCCTCGCCACCGGGGAACAGCCGGGCGAACACCTCGACGAACTCGCGCGCGACGTCCTGGTACGCCTCGGTGAACACCTGCTCGACGCGTTCGTCGACCTCGCGCACGATCTCGAGCAGGTCACGCTTGGTCTTCTTGAGGTCCTCGAGCTGCTCGGTGAGGAACTGGTGACGTTCCTCCATGGCCGAGAACTCCTCGAGCGCAAGTGGGTTCACCTTGCCCAGAAGGGCAAGGTTGCGCTCGGCCAGCTTCAGCCGCTTCTCCTGCTCGACGCGCACGAAGGGCACCGGCTGGCGGGGAGGTTCCGGCTCCACCTCCTCCGGTGCGAGCGGCGGTGGCGGCACGAGCTGCTCGGGTCCGTACTCGGCGACCAGCGTGTCAGCGTCGGTGCCGAACTCCTCCATCGCCCGCGCCTCGACCTGCTCGATGCGGAGCCGCTGCTCGGTGCGGGCGACCTCGTCGCGGTGCACCGAGTCGGTCAGCTGCTCGAGCTCCTCGGCGATCGTCCGGGACTTGGCCCGGACGTCGAGCAGCTCAGCCTCGAGCACGGTGCGGCCGTGCTCGGCCGCGGTGCGCGCAGCAGCGGCGTCACGCAGCGAACGGTCGAGACGCCCTGCGACGATCTCGCAGCCGCGCAGCACGGCGCGGGCCACCTCTGCCTCGCGTGCTGCGCGCTCGGCGAGCCGACGGGCCTCCTCGCGCGCCGTCCGCTCGGCCGCGGCGGCTCGCTCGAGCTGGTCGGCGCGACCGTGGAGGGCCCGGGCCCGCTCCTCCCCGGTGCGGACGGCGAGCCGTGCCTCGGTCTCGGTCTCCCGTGCCGCGACGAGTCGTTCGGCCAGCGAGTCCCGCAGGGCGGTGTCGGGCTCATCGACGTCCGGGGCGGCCTCGGCTGTGGCGAGCCGGGTCTGCAGCTCGTCCAGCGAGCGCAGGGCATCGTCGTGGCGGTCGGTGGCCGCGGCGATCGCCGTCTCGAGACGCGTCGCCTCGGCTGCGGCGGCCCGGGCTGCGGATCCGAGGTGGCCGAGCTGCTCGGCGACCGCGGACAGTCGGGCGTCCGACTCGTGCAGCCGGGCCAGCACCGCCTCGACGCGCTCGTGGGCCTGCTGCTCGGCGGCGGTCGCCTGCGTGAGTGCGAAGCGGAGCCGCTCGCAGCGGTGGGTGGTCGCGACCAGCTGCTCGGCGGCCTCGTCGACCGCTGCCTGCACCTCGAGCAGGCTCGGAGCGTGGGACGAGCCGCCCTGCACGAAGGTCGCGCCCAGCAGGTCGCCGTCCCGCGTCACTGCCACGACACCGGCGTCGCCACGGCCTTGGGCCTCGACCAGGAGGCGGGCCTGCTCGAGGGTGTCGACCACAGCGACCCGTTCCAGGAGGCGGCGCAACGCCGGACGCACCTCGGCGGGCGCCTGCACCAGGTCGACCGCGTACGCGGCGTGCGCGGGCAACGTCGGCCAGCCGGTCGAGCCGTGCTCGCTGCCGCCACCGACCAGGCTCGACCCGATGAACAGGGCGGCGCGTCCGGCGTCCTCGCGCTTGAGCAGCTCGAGCGCGTCGATCGCGCTGGCCAAGGACTCCATGGCCACCGCGTCGGCAGCCATCCCGAGGGCCGCCGCCAGGGCCGCCTCGGAGCCCGGCTCGATGGTGAGGATCGCAGCGACCGAGCCGAGCAGGCCGGAGACCGGCTCGCTGGCCGCCAGCAGCGCCGCCGAGCCGTCCCTGCGGTCGAGCCCGAGCTGCAGCGCCTCCTTGCGCGCCGTCAGCGCAGCGCGTTCCTGCTCGGCGGTCCGCTCCTCCTCGCGCAGCGCTGCCACCTTCTCCTGCGCCTGGGCGTGGGCGGCCGACGCCGCCTCGAACTCGCCGTCGAGGTCGACCTCACCGTCATCGAGACCGGCGATCTGGGTCTCCAACGCCGCGAACTCCTCGTGGGCCACTGAGGCTCGCTGGCGGGCCTCGACCAGCGAGGCGGTGAGCCGCTCCCGCTCGGCCGCTGCCGACTCGACGCTGGTGCGCGCGGCCGCGACCTTCCCCGCCAGCTGGGCCATGCCCTCGCGTCGATCCGCGATCGCCCGCAGCTGGCCGGCGATGTGGGACTCCTCGGCTGACAGCGCGCTCTCCGCCTCCAGCCGCTGCTGCTCCGCCTGCGTCAGTCCTGCCCGGTCGCGCGCGACCGTCCCCTCCAGCTCGCGCTCCTGCTGCCGGATCTCCTCGGCCTCGCGCTCCATGTCCTCCGGCTCGCGGCCCGAGACGTGCTGGGTGGGCACCTCGGCGGCGAACCGCACCCGCTCGGTGGCCAGCGACGCGAGACCCCTGAAGCGGTCGCGGAGCCCAGCGAGGCGGAACCAGGTCTCCTGGGCGTCGGTGAGCGCGGGCAGCGTGCCTGCCACGGCTGTCTCGAGCTCGAGCTCGCGCTGCTGCGAGGTGGCCAGGGCGGCCTCAGCCTCCGAGCGCAGCTTCAGCAGCGCGTTCTCGTCGGCGACCTCCTGCTCGAGGGCGACGCGGAAGGCGGCGAGGTCGTCGGCGAGCAGTCGCAACCGGGCGTCGCGCACCTCGGCCTGGATGACGCTGGCCCTGCGCGCCACCTCGGCCTGTCGACCCAACGGCTTCAGCTGTCGTCGCAGCTCCACGGTGAGGTCGGTGAGCCGGACGAGGTTGGCCTCCATCGCATCGAGCTTGCGAAGGGCCTTCTCCTTGCGCTTGCGGTGCTTGAGGACGCCGGCGGCTTCCTCGATGAAACCGCGACGGTCCTCCGGGGTCGCGGACAGCACCGAGTCGAGCTGGCCCTGTCCGACGATCACGTGCATCTCGCGCCCGATACCGGAGTCGGAGAGCAGCTCCTGCACGTCGAGCAGCCGGCACGCCTCGCCGTTGATCGCGTACTCGGAGCCTCCGTTGCGGAACATGGTCCGCGAGATCGTGACCTCGGTGTACTCGATCGGGAGGGCACCGTCGGCGTTGTCGATGGTGAGCACCACCTCGGCCCGCCCGAGCGGTGGACGCCCGGACGTGCCGGCGAAGATGACGTCCTCCATCTTGCCGCCGCGCAGGCTCTTGGCGCCCTGCTCGCCCATGACCCACGAGAGCGCATCGACGACGTTGGACTTGCCGGACCCGTTGGGGCCGACGACGCAGGTGATGCCGGGCTCGAAACGCAGGGTGGTGGCGGACGCGAACGACTTGAACCCGCGCAGGGTGAGCGTCTTCAGGTACACCGGGGGAGGTCCTCCGCTAGGCGATGCGAGCCGGCAGTGCTGCGAGGCAGCCTAGCGACGGGTGGTCAAGAGCCGGGCACTGACACGGCTTCGGTGGAGGGCCGTCAGGCGAGGGCGGGAGTGGAACGCTCGGCGTGGGGGGCATCGAGGGAGATGATCTCCTCGGGCATGGCGCCCACGCTGAGCAGAGCCGCGTTCTCGGCGGCGAGGCGCTCGACCTCGGCCTGCAGCTCGCGCACCCGTCGACGGAGGACTGCGATCTCTGCGAGCATCCGGGGGTCGACGCCCCCCACGTGGCCGAGGATCGCCTTCGCCATGACTGCGGGCCCTTCGTCTCTCCGGTGCAGGTGCTGCGCCGGTCCTGTGGAACTGCACTCCGTGCTGGTGGCACGGGCAGCCTCACTCTGGTCGCCGGATCGGCGGGGGGAGGCGTCGTCCAGAGTGACATCCCGGCTACGAGCAGGTCAAGAAGAGGTCACGGTCGCCCGCGGGCCGGCTCACCCGGACGGCGTAGCGCCGCCCCGGAGACCTAGCCCGGGGCGCCCGTCGTGGCGCGAGGACCACGCTGACAGCGCGGGCACACGTACGAAGACCGGTTCATGAAGCTCAAGCGGCGCACCGGCGTCCCACAGCGATGGCAGGGGGCGTCCTCGCGGCCGTAGACGTCGAGAGAGCGTTCGAAGTAGCCGCTGGAGCCGTTGACGTCGACGTAGAGCGCATCGAACGACGTGCCACCTTTCTCGAGCGCCTCGGCCATGACGTCACGGGCTGCGTCGAGCAGGCTGGTCAGGACGGCGCGGCTGAGCCGGTCGGTGACCCGGCGGGGATGCACCCGGGCCCGCCACAGGGACTCGTCGGCGTAGATGTTGCCGATGCCGGACACGAGGGTCTGGTCGAGCAGCGCCCGCTTCACCTCGGTGTGTCGACGGCGGATCCGTCCGGCTGCCGCTCTCGCGTCGAAGACAGGCTCGAAGGGGTCGGCACCCAGGTGCGCCAGGCGCGTCGGAACGGCTCGGACCCCCTCGGCATCGAGCGCCAGGACGTCACCGGCCACTCCCCCGAACGTGCGCTGGTCCAGGAACGAGAGCCAGCGCCCGTCGTCGAGGTGCAGGTCGAGGCGCAGGTGCGGGTGCGCCTCCAACCGCTCGTCGGTGACACGGAACTGCCCGCTCATGCCGAGATGGGCGACCAGGACGTCGCTGCCGACGGATGCGGGAGCGGCGTCGAGCACGCACCACAGGTACTTGCCCCGCCGGTCGACGGCAGTGATGCGTCGCCCGCGCAGCCACTGCTCCAGATGGGCCGGCCCGAGATCGTGCCGGCGCGCCGCACGCGGGTGGTGCACCCACGCCTGATCGATGAGACGGCCCTCGAGGTGGGCCACCAGGCCACGCCGGACGGTCTCGACCTCTGGGAGCTCAGGCACCGGTGTCGGGAGCGGGCAGCGCCTCCGCGGAGCGGCCGGCCAAGAGCTCCCAGGTGGCGGCCGCCGCCTCCTGCTCGGCCTCCTTCTTGGAATGTCCCTGCCCGCTGCCGTGCGACCCGTCCTTGAGCACGACGGTCGCGACGAAGGCCTTGGCGTGGTCAGGGCCGGACTCGGTGATGCGGTACTCGGGCACGCCGAGGTCGAGCGTCGCCGTGAGCTCCTGCAGGCTGGTCTTCCAGTCCAGACCTGCGCCCAGGTGCTGCGCCTGTTCCAGCAGGGGGTCGACCAGCCGGTGCACGAAGGTGGTGGCCACCTCCGTCCCGAGGTCGAGGTACACGGCGCCGATCAGCGCCTCCACACCGTCGGCCAGGATCGACGCCTTGTCCCGGCCACCGGTGGCCTCCTCGCCCTTGCCGAGGTGGAGGTGCTCCCCGAGGCCCAGTCGGCGGGCGACCCCGGCGAGCGCCCTCATGTTCACCACGGCCGAGCGGAGCTTGGCCAGCTGCCCCTCGGGAAGGTCAGGGTGGACGCGGTACAGCGTCTCGGTGACGACGAGGCCGAGCACGGCGTCCCCGAGGAACTCCAGACGCTCGTTGGTGGGCAGTCCGCCGTTCTCGTAGGCGTAGGAACGGTGGGTGAGGGCCTGCTCGAGCATCCGAGGGGTCAACGCGAGGTCGAGCACGACCTGCCAGGACGGCACGCCGGGCGCGCGCAGTGCAGCGTCACGCCGAGGCGGGCTCATGCCCGGAGCGGGCACAGGGGTGGGCTCCACGTGACGGGACGGACGGCTCAGACGGCCGTGACCTGCCGCTTGTTGTACGTGCCGCAGGTCGGACACGCGACGTGCGGCAGCTTGGGCTCACGGCAACGGTCGCAGGTGACGATCGTGGGACGACTGGCCTTCCAGTTCGCCCGACGCGAGCGGGTGTTGGAACGCGAGGTCTTCCGCTTCGGGACGGCCACGGCGATGCCCTTCTACTCGTCGGACGCGCTCGGCGTCGCGTCCGTTGCTGACAGGTCCTGCGGCAGCAGTCCCCCCAGGGCGGCCCATCGGGGGTCGACCTGGTCGTGGTGGTGCTCCGGATCGTCGGCGAGGCGGACCCCGCAGACGGGACAGAGCCCGGGACAGTCGTCCCGGCACACCGGTTGCAGCGGAAGGGCGAGCACCACGGCGTCCCGCAGCACCGGCCGGAAGTCGACGAGCTCGTCCTCCAGCTGCGCGATCTCCTCCGCCTCCGCCGAGGCGGAGTCGGGGTAGGCAAAGAGCTCCTGCACCTCCAGCTCGATACCGACCGTGATCGGTTCGAGGCAGCGGACGCACTCACCCTGCGCCTGTGCCCGGCAGGTGCCGGACACCAGCACCCCCTCGACCACCGACTCGAGCCGGAGCTCGAGCTCGACCGGTGCGCCTTCGGGGACGCTGACCACGTCCAGACCGAGCCCTGACGGTGCCGGCACCGTGCGGTCCACCCGGATGAGGTGACCGGGGCGCTTCACCACCTCATGGGCGGGCAGCACCAGCGGGTCACGCGGATCGAGGCGGGACACGAGTGTTCTCCTGGCGAGGCCGGGATGCCCCGAGGGGCAGACCGCACCCCGAAGGACCGGCAGTCAGGACGTCGGGCTCGCGGACGAGACCGTCGACCAGCGTAACGGCACGGCCCTCACCCCCCAAATGCAGCCGGACGCCCGGGTGCTGGCTCCCGTCCCGGGGATCACCCGCGAGCTGTGCCGCCGTCTGTCGCCGACCCGGACTCCTGCTGCTCCTGCTCCTCGTCCAGCGACGGCAGGTCGATGTGCGCCAGCTCCTCGACCGCGCGACGGCCTTGGATCTTGTCCCTGCCCCGAGCCACCGCCTCGAGCGTCTTGGTGAGGACGATCTCGAAGTTCGCCAGCTTGGCGTCGATGTAGTCGTCGATCTCGCGCTGCATCCGCTGCGCCTCGGACTCGGCGGCCGCGATGATGCGACCGGCCTCGCGCTCGGCCTGGGCCTGCACCTCCGACTCCGAGACGAGCCGCATCTTCTCCTGGTGCCCGGCAGCGACGATCTCCTCGCTCTGCTGCCGCGCCAGCTCGAGGACGCCGTCGGCATCTGCCAGCAGCGCGTCAGCCTTCGTGAGGTTCGCCGGCAGCAGCCGGCGGATCTCGTCGATCGCCTCCAGCGTCTCGTGCCGGTTGACCACGCAGGACGCGGACATCGGCATGGACCGGGCGCTCTCGATCGTGGCCGCGAGCTCGTCGAGCCGATCGTGGATCTCCACGCGCCCTCCTTGTCTGGTCTGTCTGGTCTATCTGGTCTATCTGGTGTGTCTGGTGTTGCCGCGGGTGCCGCGGCAGGCCTGGAGACAGGCTAGGGGCCACCCGAACCGTCAGGCGCCGACGGTCCCTCGGTGCTGGCCCCGGTCAGGGCCCCCACCAGCGGCTGCAGCACCGGCTCGGGCACCAGACCGGCGACGTCGCCGCCGAAGGCGACGACCTCCTTGATGAGGCTGGAGGAGAGGAACGAGTAGAGCGGGTTGGTCGCCACGAAGAGCGTGTCGACCCCCGTGAGCCGGTGGTTCATCTGGGCCATCTGAAGCTCGTAGTCGAAGTCGCCGACCGCTCGCAGGCCCTTGACGATCGCGCGCGCCCCGCGTGACTGGCAGTAGTCGACGAGCAGGCCGGAGAACGTCTCGATCGAGACGTTGGACAGGTGGGCCAGCGACTGGCGCAGCAGGTCGATCCGCTGTTCGACGGGAAAGAGGCCACGCTTGCTCTGGTTGACCATGACCGCGACGTACACCTGGTCGGCCAGGCCAGAGGCCCGCTCGATGATGTCGACGTGGCCGTTGGTCACCGGGTCGAACGAGCCGGGACACACGACGCTCAGCACGCGGCGACGCTATCACTGGGCCAACCCTTGGGACCGACCGTGGAAGACCCCACAATGCTCCGATGAGCACGCTCGCGGAGGCCGAGGAGTTCTTTGAGGGTGTGCCGTTCGGCGCGGAGGCGGTGCAGTGGGTGGCATCGACGCTGGACTCGTTCGGCGTCATCGACGTGGTCGTGACCCGCAGCCAGGTGGCCTTCCGGCACGCGATGCCCGGAGCCCGGACACGAACCGTGGCCTCCCTGTGGCGACCGGGCCAGTACCTGAGCCACCCCCGCGCCGAGATGGTTCTGTCAGTGCCATTGTCCGCTCCGACCCCGTCGCCTCGCTGGAAGGAGATCGCACACCCCTCCCCGACCACGTGGATGCACCACCTGGAGGTGCGCGAGCTGAGCGACCTCGATGTCCAGGTTGCGGACTGGTTACGAGAGGCGTTCGTGCGCGGCTCGCAGCCTCAGACCTGAGCCATCCAGATGCGCGCCTCGCCGTAGCGTCGCTCCTTGACCTGCCGCAGCCCCGGTGGCCAGCTCCACGCCTCCCGCTGAGGACGCTCGACCACCACTATCGCCCCGGGGGCGAGCGCGCCGAGGTCCAGCAACGTCGCGAGCAGCGATCGGACGGACTCGCTCGCGAGTGCGTACGGCGGGTCGCAGAACACGACATCGAAGCGGACATCGGAGGGTGGTCGCAGCACCCATCGCTCCGCCGTGGAGGCGTGCACGTGGGCGGTACCGGGGACTGGGGCGACGACGGCCACGTTCGCCTCGATCACGCGCACGGCGCGACGGTCCGACTCGACGAGGTCCACGCGGTCGGCGCCGCGCGAGAGCGCCTCGAGTCCGAGCGCCCCCGACCCGGCGTAGAGGTCGAGGACCGTGGACTCCGCCCACGCGGGTCCGCGCAGTGACTCCAGGCTCGAGAAGACCGCCTCCCGTGCGCGGTCCGAGGTCGGCCGGGTGCCATCGGTGGGAACCCGGAGCCGACGACCGCGGGCGACGCCCCCGATCACGCGGGTCATCCGCGCTCCCGGCAGTTCACGCCTTCTCCAGGTACTCGGACTGCTCGTCGGACTCCTGGCGCAGCACCGCCGCCCGGAGGTCAGGATGGTCGACGAGGTCGACCGAGCGCTCGACGATCGCCACCGCGTCACCCCGGGCGCTCGCGATGATGTCCTCGTCGGAGATCGCGCGCAGCACCTTCAGGCTCGAGCGGCGCCCCGACTGAGCCGTGCCCAGAACGTCGCCCTCACGGCGCTGCTCGAGGTCGATCCGGGCGAGCGCGAACCCGTCGAGGGTGCTCTCCACCGCGAGCAGCCGCTCCCGCCCCGGGGCTCCCTCCGGCTGCTCGGTCACCAGCAGGCAGAGCCCCGGATGCTCGCCGCGGCCGACCCGACCACGGATCTGGTGCAGCTGGGAGACCCCGAAGCGGTCGGCGTCCATGATGACCATGACGGTGGCGTTGGGGACGTCGACGCCGACCTCGATCACGGTCGTCGCCACCAGGACATCGATCTCGCCGTCGGTGAAGGCCGACATGACGCGGTCCTTGACGTCCGAGGCCAGCTGTCCGTGCAGCACCTCGACCCGGCACTCCCCGAGCGGGCCCTGCTGCAAAGTGCGGGCAAGGGCGAGCACGGACGTCAGCGGCGGCGAGGGCGCCCCGGATGCCGCATCCTCGGGACCGTCATCGGCGGCCCCCTCCGGACCGGGCTCCCCCGCCGCGTCGAGGTCGTCGCCGATTCGAGGACAGACGACGTAGGCCTGGCGGCCCTGTGCGACCTCCTCGGTGACCCGCGCCCACGTGCGCTCGAGGTACCGCGGCCGCTCGGCGACGGGGACCACGTGCGTGGTGATCGTCTGCCGGCCCTGAGGGAGCTCGGTGAGGGTGGACACGTCGAGGTCGCCGAAGACCGTCATCGCCACTGTCCGCGGGATCGGTGTGGCCGTCATCACGAGCACGTGTGGGGGCGCCTCTGCCTTCGCGCGGAGAGCCTCGCGCTGCTCGACGCCGAACCGGTGCTGCTCGTCCACGACGACCAGCCCCAGGTCGAAGAAGTCGACGTGCTCCTGCAGCAGCGCGTGCGTGCCGACGACCACCCCGGCCTCCCCGGAGGCGGCGTCCAGCAGCGCCTGACGCCGTGCGGCGGTGGGAAGGCTCCCGGTGAGCAGGCGCACGCGGGTCGCCTCCGGTGGAGCGCCGAGCATGCCCGCCTCGGCCAGGGGGCCGAGCATGGTCGTGAGGGTGCGGTAGTGCTGCTGGGCGAGCACCTCGGTGGGTGCCAGCAGCGCGGCCTGGCCCCCTGAGTCGACCACCGCCATCATCGCCCGGAGCGCCACGACCGTCTTGCCCGAACCGACCTCGCCCTGCACGAGGCGATGCATGGGGTGCGGCCTCGCGAGGTCGGTCAGGATCGCGGCGGAGACCTCACGTTGGCCCTCCGTCAGCGCAAAGGGCAGTCGCTCGTCGAACGCCGCGAGCAGACCGTCGGGCGACGCCACGCGCGGCGTCGAGGCGAGGGACGCCAGCGCGGCGCGCCTGCGTGCGAGCACGGTCTGCAGGACGAGGGCCTCGTCGTACGCGAGCCTGCGGCGCGCTGCTGCGACCTCGTCGAGGGTCCGTGGCCGATGGATGGTGCGGTACGCCTCCGTCCGCGACATCAGGTGCTCGCGCTCGACGACGTCCGCCGGTATCGGGTCGGGCAGCTCGGGCATGGTGTGAAGCAGTACGTCGACCGCCTTCTGGATCCGCCAGGTCGGGAGCTTGGCGCTGGCGGGGTAGATCGGGATCAGGCGCTCGGTGAACTCCTCGAGACCGGTCAGGTCGACGGCGAGCTCGTCCAGCGGGTCGACGTCGTCCGCTCCGGGCGACAGCCCGGGGCCCTCGTCGGACTGACCGAAGATCTGAAGGTCCGGCTGCGTCAGCTGGCGCTTGCCGGCGTGGACCCCCACCGTCCCCGCGAACAGCCCCCGCATGCCGACCTGCAGCTGGCGCTCGCGCCACGGCTGGTTGAAGAAGGTCAACGACAGCCGCTGTCGACCGTCCGTCACCACCACCTCTGTGATCGTTCCTTTGCGCTGACGCATGCGGCGGGACGAGACGGACGCGATCTCCGCCAGTACCGTCACCTGCTCACCGACCTGCAGCCGGGCGATGTCGGTCAGCTGACCGTGCTCGCCGTACCGCCGCGGAAGGTGGTCCAGCAGGTCGCCGACGGTGTGGACCTCGAGCGCCGCGAGGACTTTCGCCGTGGCGCCGCCGAGCACCGTCCGCAGCGGTCGGTCCAGCCACTCGGCGCCGGCGGAACGGGACTCCGCGCGCGCGCTCACTCCACCCCTACCAGCAAGGGGTAGAGGGGTTGTCCGCCCTCATAGACCACGATCTCCACGTCGAGCCGGGTGCGGTGCAGGTGCTGACGGACCGCCTCGGCCAGCTCGTGCCCGGGCCACGGGTCGTCGCCGCAGACCAGGGTCACCAGCTCACCGCCGGCCGACAGCATGCGGTCCACCACGCTGCACACCGTGGCCGCCGGATCGGAGCCGATGACCGCGATGTCGCCTTCGACCAGCCCGAGGACGTCGCCCGGCTGGCAGATGCCTGCCGAGGTGATCGCCTCTCGCTCGGCACGCGTCACCGCACCGTGACGTGTGGCTCCCGCCGCCGCCGACATCGCGACGACGTCGTCGGTGAAAGGCAGCCCTGCCTCGTGCACGGCGAGCGCGGCCAGACCCTGCACCGCTGCGCGGGTCGGAAGCACCGCCGCCGTGACCCCTCGGCCGCGCAGCTCGGAAGCCGCGGTCTCGGCGACCCCGCGGTGGGCATCGTCGTTCGGGAGCAGCAGCACCTCGGCCGCCCCTTCGGCGGCCGCGACCAGACTGCCGGGCGTCGGCCGGTCCCCTGGGGCACCGCGGACCACGCGCGCCCCCACCGACTCGAACAGGGCAGCCAGCGGGGGGCCCGGCGCCACCGCGACGACCACCCGCACCGGACGCCCGCGTCCGCCGGTCTCCTGCTCCCCCGCGGAGTCCGCTTCGCCGGACTCGGTGACCAGGGGCGTGATGCGGATCCGCGACACGTGGCCGACAGCCACGCCCGCCTCGACCGCGGGCCCTGCGTCGTCGGTGTGCACGTGGACGTTCCAGAGCCCGCCGCCTCCGACGACCACCACCGAGGCCCCGATGTGGTCGAGCCGGACGCGCAGGTCGGGAACTGCGGCGTCGTCGGCGTCGAGCAGGTACATCACTTCGAAGGCGCCGTCCGGCAGGGCGCCACCGGTCGGTCGCGGAGCGTGCACGAAGGCTCCGGCCCCCTGTCCGAGACCCCAACGGGCCAGAAGAGCCTCTTCTTGGGGGGCGGTCGGGTCGACGACGGCCCGCAGGGCGCCCAGGACCAGGACAAGGCCCTGCCCGCCGGCATCGAGGACACCGGCGCGCGCGAGCACGTCCAGCTGCTCGGGGGTACGCACCAACGCTGCGTCCGCGGCCTTGACGGCGGCTTCCAGCACCGCGGCGACGTCGGGCTCACCCGGCTCCCCGACCTTCCCGGCTGCGGCGTCGACGGTGGCTCGTGCGGCCCGCGCCGCCTCGGAGGCGACGGTCAGGATCGTGCCCTCAACCGGGTGCATGACCGCGCTGTAGGCCAGGGCGACGGCGTCGTCGAGCGCATCCGCCAGCACGGCCGCGTCGACGCCGTCGGTCCGGTCCGGGTCAGCAGCACTCGCGACGGTCAGCGCCCAGCCCCGCAGGAGCTGCGCCGAGATCACGCCGGAGTTTCCCCGCGCGCCCATCAGGGCCCCACGCGCCCACGTCGACACCAGCGCGGGCAGCGGGGGATCGGCCGGCACGGCGTGGGAGTTCGCAGCGGACAGGGCCGAGTCCAGGGACTCCCGCGCGGCCTGCCAGGTCAGGGCGAGGTTGGTGCCGGTGTCTCCGTCGGGAACCGGGAAGACGTTCAGCGCATCGATGTCGGCACGGGCGTCCTCGAGGATGGTCGACCGGGCCCACCGGACGAGGTGGTCCACGGTCAGTCGCGGGACGCGAGCGCGCGCCTGCCCCGCCGCGGACATCCCCTGCACCACCTGCGGTCCTTCCGCCTCGTCACCCGTCACTGCCCGCCGAGCCTAGCCATCGGCGAGGACCGACCGGTTTGGGCGCATCCTGGCGATCGGGTACCCTCGTGGGGCTGTCGTCGGCCGATGCTCCGGCCGCGACCGCACCCCCGATTCCACGTCGGCTCGTCCGGGCCGCGTGGTCGTGCGGCGCCCGTGCCGCCCGTCCCTGCAGAAGGAGTCACCGTGGCCGCCAAGTGCGATGTCTGTGGCAAGGGCCCGGGCTTCGGCAACAGCATCTCCCACTCGCACCGACGGACCCGTCGGCGCTGGAACCCGAACGTCCAGACCGTCCGCACCGTGGTGGGTGGAACCCCCACCAAGCTGACCGTCTGCACCTCCTGCATCAAGGCCGGCAAGGTCTCCCGCTAGGGGTCTCCCACTACCCGAAGTGCGTGTACCCGGTCGACCCGGTCCACACCGCTCCGTCGACGGTCACGACAGGCTCGGCCCCCTCGACCACCCGTCCGATCCGGGCGAACCCCTGCGGAACGTCGTCGTCCGCGGACACCGTGCCCACGAAGGCATGGTCCGCTCCCCCACCCAGCACCCAGGGCATCGGATCGGTCCCGTAGGCCGCCGCCACGGTGGTGATCGGCTCCCCCACCTCCAGCTGCGCGCTCTCGACGTCGATCACCACCCCACTGCTCCTGGCCACGTGGCCGAGGTCGGCGAGCAAGCCGTCGCTCACGTCGCAGAGGCTGTGCAGCACCCCTGACTCGGACGCCTCGAGCGCGGCCGCGTACGGCACGTCCGGACGTCGGTAGGCCTCGACGAGCACCCGGGGCGACCGGAACCCGCGGCTCAGCACCGCCAGGCCCGCCTCGGCCCAGCCCAGGCGGCCGCTGAGGACCACCTGATCGCCCACCTGCGCCCCGCTGCGCAGCACGGGATCGCGACCTTCGAGCCGTCCGAGCGCGCTCACCGTGACCTGCAGCGGACCCGACGACAGATCACCACCGACGACCGAGGCGCCGACCAGGGCTGCCTCATCCCTCAGCCCATCGGCGAGCCGCAGCACCCATGCGCTCTCCGTGGTGCGGGGCGCCGTCAGGGCGACCACGAGGGCGACCGGACGCGCACCCATGGCCACCACGTCAGCGAGACTGGCCGCTGCGGCACGGCGGCCGACGTCCTCCGGTCCTGACCAGTCGGTGCGGAAGTGCACGGTGTCGACGAGGACGTCGGTCGTGACCACCACGGGGCAGGCGTCGACGGTCACCACGGCGGCGTCGTCGCCGGGGGGCACCCTCACGTCCGCACCCTGCGGCAGCCGCCGGGCCAGGGCGTCGATCACGCCGAACTCCCCCCGGTCGGCGATCGTCTCGTCACTGGTCACGAGCCGGCCTCGGGGGTCGCTCTGGGTGCCCTGCACCCGGTACGGTCAGGGCCTGCAGACGGGAGGCGTGTGATGGTCACGGCATACATCTTGATCCAGACCGAGGTGGGACGTGCCGCCGAGGTGGCCGACCAGATCTCGAAGATCTCCGGCGTCACCCTGGCCGAGAACCTCATCGGCGCCTACGACGTCATCGTGCGCGCCGAGGCGAACAGCGATGACGAGCTCGGGCGGTTCGTGGTGGCGCAGGTGCAGGGCGTCCCCGGCATCACCCGCACCCTCACCTGCCCGGTCATCAACCTCTGAGGGGTGCGCCTCGCCCGACGTGTGGTCACCACCGGCCTGCTCGCGGGCCTGGTCCTGACGGTCTCGTCGTGCTCGGCCCCGGTCGACGTCTCCCCGCCCGAACCCGCACCTTCCGCGCGTGACGTCTGTGGCGCGCTCGCCGACCAGCTGCCGGAGGTCGTGGACGGCCAGGAGGCGCGGGACACCGCGCCCGACTCCGACCTCACGGCCGCGTGGGGCGACCCGGCGATCGTGCTGAGGTGCGGGGTGCCGGAGCCCGAGGCGCTGGAGCCGACGTCCGAGCTGGTGACCGTCGACGGGGTCGACTGGTTCCCTGAGCAGCTGACAGCCGGGTACCTGTTCACCACCTACGGCCGCGTCGTCTTCGTCGAGGTCAGCGTTCCTGATGACCACGCGCCCGAGGCGGGAGCGCTCACCGACCTCGCCGACGCCGTGCAGGCGGCGGTGCCCCGGAGACTCGACTGAAGGCTCAGCGGAGGCCGCGACGCTTCGCCAGCGCCGTCCGCACCAGCCGCGCCACCAGATCGGGATACTCCAGCCCGCTCGCCTGCCACATCCGCGGGAAGAGCGAGATGTGGGTGAACCCCGGGATCGTGTTGATCTCGTTCAGGACCACCTGTCCGTCGTCGGTGACGAAGAAGTCGACGCGGGCATAGTCCTCGCAGCCGACGGCGTCGAACGCCGCACACGCCGCCGACCGAACCCGGTCACTCACCGAGGACGGCAGGTCGGCCGGCACGTCGAGCTCGGTGACGTCGTCGAGGTACTTCGCCTCGAAGTCGTAGAAGTCGTGGTCGCCGCGGACCCGGATCTCCGCACAGACACTGGCCTCCGGTCCGCGTCCATCCAGCCGGCTCAGCACCCCGCACTCGATCTCGCGCCCCGTCACCCCCTGCTCCACCACCACCTTGGGGTCGTTCACGCGCGCGGCCTCGACCGCGTCCGCGAGCGCATCCCACGACGTGACCCGGGTGATGCCGACGCTCGACCCCGCCCGGGCCGGTTTGACGAAGAGCGGCAGGGTGAGTGATCGCGCCCGGTCCAGGGACTCCTCACGGTCGAAGGTCCAGTCGCGGTCGGTGATCACGACGTACGGCGACTGCTGGATCCCCGCGGCCGCGACCAGCGTCTTGGTCACCGCCTTGTCCATCGCTGCCGCGCTCGCCAGGACGCCCGACCCGACGTACGGGACGCCAGCGAGCTCGAGCAGGCCCTGAACCGTGCCGTCCTCGCCGTACGGTCCGTGCAACAGGGGGAAGACGACGTCGACCTCTCCGAGCACCTCCGGCACATGACCCGGCTCGTGGATGCTCAGCTCACGGGAGGGGTCGGCCGTCCACACCAGAGGAGCGCCTTCCTCGTCCACCGACGGCAGGCGCCCGTCGGTGATCGCGAGACGCGCCGGGTCGGCGTCCGTGAGCACCCAGCGACCTTCCGGCGTGATGCCGACGGGTACGACCTCGAACTCCTCCGGGTCGAGCGCCCGGAGCACGCTGCCGGCGGACACGCACGAGATCTGGTGCTCGGTGCTGCGTCCACCGAAGACGACGGCGACTCGGGTGCGGCGGGGCGCGTCATCGGTCACGACGTCACCCTACGGCGCTCCCTGGGTGCGGCTGCGGGTCAGGAGGTCCACTCCGGCTTGGCCACGCGGCTCATCAGTGAGGCGACCATGTCCCGCGGTGCCCACCCCTGCGTGACCACACCGAACACGTGCTCCGTGATGGGCATGTCGACGCCGTTCTCGCGCGCCATCTCGAGCACGGGCGCGCAGGAGGTGACCCCCTCGGCGGTCTGAGCGGTGATCGCGGAGACCTCCGCCATCGTCATGCCGTGCCCGAGGTTGTCGCCGAACGTCCGGTTGCGGGACAACGGGGACGAGCAGGTCGCGATGAGGTCGCCGACACCGGCCAACCCCATGAAGGTGAGCGGGTTGGCACCGATCGCCACGCCGAGCCGGGTCATCTCGGCGAGGCCGCGCGTCATGATCGCGGCCTTGCTGTTGTCACCGAAGCCCATCCCCTCGGCCATGCCGGTCGCCAGGGCGATCACGTTCTTGACGACGCCACCGAGCTCGACGCCGACGACATCGGTGTTGGTGTAGGGGCGGAAGCTCGCGGTGCGGATCCAGCCCTGCACCTGCGCTGCGACGGACTCCTCCGTGCAGGCGACGACGCTCGCGGTGGGTTGACGCTGCACGACCTCGCGCGCCAGGTTCGGCCCGCTGAGCACGGCGATCTGCCGATCCGGCCACCCGAGCTCGGCGGCCACGACCTCGCTCATCCGGGCGTGCGACCCGAGCTCGAGTCCCTTCAGCAGGCTGAGCACGACGACACCGTCGGGCACCAGGTGGCCCCAGTCCTTGAGGTTCTCGCGCAGGGACTGCGCAGGAACCGCAAGCACCACCAGCTCGGCGCCCCTCAACGCCTCACCAGGGTCGCTCACGGCGACCACCTCCGGCGGCAGCACCAGACCTGGGTGAAACGCCTCGTTGCGCCGGGTGGCGGTGACCTCGGCGACCGTCCTCGCGTTGCGACCCCAGATGTGCACGGGGTGCCCGGCGTCGGCGAGGACCAGGGCGAAGGCGGTGCCCCACGACCCCAGGCCCATCACGGCGACCTGCATCAGACCTCCGCCTCTCCGGTGTGCCCCGGACGCGGCGCCCGGCGGTCACCACGATTCTTGCGCGGGTCACCGGTCCGCGGGAGACCGGAGGTGCGCGGGTCCAACGGCTCGTCGGGCGGTGCGACCCCGCGGATCTCGGCCAGCACGTCGGTGAGCGCTGCCATGATCTGCGCCGTGAGGGCCGGGAAGTCGGGCGATCCCGCACTCCCTTCGTCCCGGCTGAGCGGCACCGGGGGGCCTGCCCGCACCTGGATCACCGGCCGCTTCCACACGTGCGGAACCCGACCGTAGGGAGCCAGCAGCTCGTGCGACCCCCACTGGGCCACGGGGACGACCGGGCAGCCGGTCTCCCACCAGATGCGGGCCGCGCCGGTCTTGCCGGTCATCGGCCACAGGGAGTCGTCCCGCGTCAGCGTGCCTTCCGGGTACACGACCACGCACTCCCCACGCCTCACCGCCTCCACTGCCGAGGCCAGAGCGGCACCTGCCTTCTGCGTCTCGCGGTGGACCGGGATCTGACCGGCGGAGCGCAGCAGCGGCCCGAGCACCGGGACGTCGAACAGCTCCGCCTTGCCCAGGAACCGTGGGACACGTCCGTTCGCGTCGAGGAAGTCCGCCACCGGCAACGGGTCCGCGTGCGACAGGTGGTTGGCCACGACGATGAATCCCCCTGCGGGGAGGTGCTCGGCCCCTTGCCACTGGTGCCGTGACACCACCCGCATCAGTGGCCGCAGGATCAGCCGCGCGGTCGTGTACGCCGCTCCCGTCGATCCGGCCTTGGGCTCCAGCGCTCGTCCCTCGTCTCGCCGCTCGCGTGCCGCATCCGACCGCTGCGGCGGCCGGGACGGTCCAGTGTCCCGCGGCGCCCGGCGGCGGGGAGAGCGGCACGCCCGGCAGACCTGAGGCTTCTGCCGTGTGTGGCAGCCTCGGGGCATGTGGCAGGTGCTGGTCCCGGTCAAGGGAGGAGTCCGTGCCAAGAGCCGGCTTGCGCTCGACCGTGAGGTGCGTCGCGAGCTGGCCTCCGCCATGGCCTCCGACACCGTCGACGCCGTGCTCGCCTGTCCGACGGTCTCCCAGGTGACGGTGCTCTCGTCGCCTTCGGTGACTGCCGGGCTCGGCACCTCCGCCCACGTGCTCGTCGAGCCTGAGCACCGCCCGTCGCCCTCTGGGCTCAACGAGCTGATCGACTGGGCGATGGCGCAGCTGCCGTTCGGTCCGGTTGCGGTCGTCATGGGTGACCTGCCCGCCCTGACGCCGCAAGCACTCCGCGAGATCCTCGAGGGCGCCGAGGGCTTCGTGCGTGCCATGGTGGTCGACCGCCACGGCACGGGGACGACCGTCCTGACCGGCCGCTCACGGGACGAGCTCCGTCCGGTCTTCGGACCTGACTCGGCAAAGGCCCACGAAGCGGGTGGCGCACGCTCGATCGACGCCACCGCTGGAGCGCGCTGCGACGTCGACGATCTCGAGGATCTCCGTCACGCAGCTGCCCTGGGCGTGGGGCCACGGACCCTGGCACTCCTCGCCGACGGGACTGTCGTCCTCCCCGGTGGTCCGGGCGGCGGCGACTAGCCTGACCTCCCATGACCGAGACAGCACGCACGCGCCAGGCCACGGTGCACACGTTCGAGACGGACACGGGGAACGGCTCGGTGATCGGTGACGACGGCGTCGTCCTGCCCTTCACCGCGGACGCGTGGCTGACCGGTCGCCTGCGGACGCTGCGCCCTGGTCAGCGGGTGCGGATGGTGGTGGACGGCGAGGTCGTCACCACTCTGACGCTCACGACCTTCCCCCTGCCGGAGTCGTGAGCCTGACCGCGCGTACGACTCCCACACGCACGAGGACCCCGGGCTCTCGCGTGAGCCCGGGGTCCCGCTGCCGCGTGTCAGCGCTTGCGCGCGGTCTTCTTGGCGGTCTTCTTGGCCGTCGTCCGCTTGGCCGGAGCCTTCTTCGCGGGAGCCTTCTTGGCCGTCTTCTTGGCCGTCGTCTTCTTGGCCGGAGCCTTCTTGGCCGGAGCCGCCTTCTTCTCGCCGTTCACGATCGCCTTGAACTCGGCACCCGCGGTGAACTTGGGAACCGACTTCTTCTTGGTCTTGACGACTGCGCCGGTCTGCGGGTTGCGGGCTGTGCCGGCCGGTCGGATCCGACGCTCGAACTTGCCGAACCCGGTGATGGCCACCGCCTCGCCCTTGGCGACCTGACGGGTGATCGTGCCGATCACCGCCTCGAGGGCGTTCTGCGCGGCACGGCGGTTGCCGTCGAAGTGACCGGAGAGTTCGTCGATGAGCTGAGCCTTGTTCACTACTTCCCCTTTGAAAGCCTGTGGTGCCGGACGGAGTGCCGACCCCCCGCACGTTAGGCAAAGTCAGGACGAGACACAATCCTCACACGCCGAGAGATTCCTTGCGTCGCAAGGAGATTCATCACACGGTGACGACCCTGTCGACTCCGTCACGGTCCTCAGGCGAGGCTCATGACGACCGTCCGGAGGCGGTGGTGGGCATCCAGCTCGGGCGGCTTGCCTCGTACTTCGCGATCGTCTCGGTGTGCCGCAACGTCAGCCCCACGTCGTCGAGGCCCTCCAGCAGGCGCCAGCGTGCGTACTCGTCAATCTCGAACGGCACGACCTCAGCGGCGAAGCGCACTTCCCTTGCCCGCAGATCGACGGTGACCTCGGTACCGGGGTCGGACTCGGCGAGCGTCCAGAGGCGCTCGACGACCGACTCGTCGAGCTGCACCGTGAGCAGTCCGCCCTTGAGGCTGTTCCCGCGGAAGATGTCGGCGAAGCGGGGCGAGATCACCACCCGGAACCCGTAGTTCTGCAGCGCCCACACCGCATGCTCACGTGAGGAGCCCGTCCCGAACTCCGGACCGGCCACCAGGATCGTCGCGCCGGAGTACTGAGGCTGGTTGAGCACGAACTCCGGGTCCTTGCGCCAGGCGGCGAACAGCCCGTCCTCGAAACCGTCACGGGTGATCCGCTTGAGGTAGACCGCCGGGATGATCTGGTCGGTGTCGACGTTGCTCCGACGCAACGGCAGGACGCGTCCGGTGTGCGACTCGAACTTCTCCATGACGATGCTCCGTTCTGGGGGGCTAGTCGAGGGGCCGGGCGTCGACCAGGTCGGCAGGGCTCGAGAGATGCCCCGTGACCGCTGTGGCAGCCGCGACCTGGGGGGACACCAGATGCGTCCGGCCGCCTTTGCCCTGACGACCCTCGAAGTTGCGGTTGGAGGTCGAGGCGCTGCGCTCCCCCGGGGCCAGCTGGTCGGGGTTCATGCCCAGGCACATCGAGCAGCCGGCGTGCCGCCACTCAGCCCCCGCCGCCCGGAACACCTCGTCGAGACCCTCGGCCTCCGCCTGCAGGCGCACCCGGACCGAGCCGGGGACCACGAGCATGCGGACCCCCTCGGCGACCCGGCGACCGGCGAGCACCTCCGCACCGGCGCGCAGGTCCTCGATCCGGCCGTTCGTGCACGAGCCGAGGAACACCGTGTCCACGCTGATCTCCGAGAGGGGGGTCCCCGGCTCGAGGTCCATGTACTCCAGCGCACGCTCGGCGGCCGAACGCGCCACGGGGTCGGTGATGGTCGCGGGGTCGGGGACCGACGAGGACAGCGGTGCGCCCTGCCCCGGGTTGGTGCCCCAGGTGACGAAGGGGCGCAGGCTGCCGGCGTCGATGACGACCTCACGGTCGAACGAAGCCCCCGGGTCCGTGGCCAGGCTCGACCACCACTGGACGGCCGCCTCCCAGTCCTCACCCGAGGGGGCGTGCGGCCGGCCCTCGAGATAGGCGAAGGTCGTGGCGTCCGGAGCGACCATCCCGGCGCGCGCTCCCGCCTCGATCGACATGTTGCAGATCGTCATCCGAGCCTCCATCGAGAGCTTCTCGATGGCGCTCCCCCGGTACTCGAGGACGTAGCCCTGGCCGCCGCCTGTGCCGATCTCGGCGATGATCGCGAGGATCAGGTCCTTGGCCGTGACGTCCGACGGCAGCTCGCCGTCCACCGTGATCGCCATGGTCTTGAACGGCGTGAGCGGGAGCGTCTGCGTGGCCAGCACGTGCTCGACCTCGCTCGTGCCGATGCCGAAGGCCAGGGCACCGAAGGCGCCGTGGGTCGAGGTGTGGCTGTCCCCGCAGACGATCGTCAGGCCAGGCTGGGTGAGGCCCAGCTGGGGCCCCACCACGTGGACGATGCCTTGCTCCTGCGAGCCCAGCGGGTAGAGCGGGACACCGAACTCGGCGCAGTTCTTGCGCAACGCCTCGACCTGCGCGCGAGAGACCGGATCGGCGATCGGACGATCGATGTCCAGGGTCGGCACGTTGTGGTCCTCGGTCGCGAGGGTCAGGTCGGGTCGGTGCACCGGGCGTCCGGCGGCGCGCAGTCCGTCGAACGCCTGGGGACTCGTGACCTCGTGGACGAGGTGCAGGTCGATGAAGAGGAGGTCGGGCTCACCCTCGGCACGGCGGACGACGTGCGCGTCCCACACCTTCTCGGCCAGCGTGCGCACCCGAGTCACGGGTTCGTCGCGGGTGGCTGCCATCGGTTCTCCTCCAGGGTCGAGAGGTGTTCGTCCAAAGCCTCGTGAGAGTTGCGGTCGGGACCTTGCGTCTCAGATGGCGAAACGGCAGTATCGGGGTATGGACAACTCTAGCGGAGTCGGCGTCCTGGACAAGGCCGCCCTCGTGCTCGGCGCCCTGGAAGCCGGGCCCCAGAACCTGGCCGGCCTGGTGGCCGCGACCGGGCTGGCCCGCCCCACCGCCTACCGCCTCGCGGTCGCCCTCGAGCACCACCGGTTGGTGGCGCGGGACCTGCAGGGACGGTTCGTGCTCGGCGCCAGACTCGGCGAGCTCGCCGCAGCGGCAGGCGAGGACCGGCTGCTCGCCGCCGCAGGAGGCATCCTGAACAACCTGCGCGACAGCACCGGCGAGAGCACGCAGCTCTACCGGCGTCAGGGTGAGCAACGGATGTGCGTGGCCGCGGCCGAACGGCTCTCCGGGCTTCGCGACACCGTCCCGGTGGGCACCGTGCTGTCGATGGCGGCCGGATCCGCCGCCCAGGTGCTGCTGGCGTGGGAGGAGCCGGACCGGCTGCACCGCGGACTCAAGGGGGCCCGCTTCACCGCGACGATGCTGGCCGCGGTCCGGCGTCGGGGGTGGGCCCAGAGCGTCGGTGAGCGCGAGGCAGGGGTTGCCAGCGTCTCGGCGCCCGTTCGAGGACCGGGCGGCAAGGTGATCGCGGCCGTCTCTGTCTCCGGCCCGCTGGAGCGCCTGACCCGACAGCCCGGACGCATGCACGCCCCTGCCGTGGTCCACGCTGCCAACGCGCTGACCGAGCTGCTCCGCACCAACGGCTGAGCGCGAGGCGAGCTGCCGCCACGCGAGAGCACCCGACGCCGTGTGTAACCGTGGGCGACATGTTCTTCGACGAGCATCCCGAGTTCCTCGAGAGCAGCGCCACGTCCGCCTTCGTCCGGCGGCTGAATCTGCGGCACCGCGATCGTCCACGAGAACCGTGAGGTCCTCCGCGGCGCCCGGGTGCTCGACATCGCCAGCCACGACGGCCGCGTCCTGCCCTCGGGCGAGAACCGGTCCTCGACGGCCATCGACTCGGCGAGTCCTCTGAGGGACTGGCGAAGAAGTACCGGACCGAGGTGCGCGTGACGTTGCTGGCGGCTCGTCGGGGCTGACGGGCCCGCTGAACGAGCAAGGCCCAGGCCATGACGGCCTGGGCCTTGCCGAGTCGTAGCCCCGACGGGATTCGAACCCGCGCTACCGCCTTGAGAGGGCGGCGTGCTAGGCCGCTACACAACGGGGCCGCGCTCTCAGCGCCGCGCCCGCGAGGGAAGCACGCTGATTGCCGGGAAACAGTACCCGGGCGGAGACTGTTCCACAGCGCTGGGGTACCAGGACTCGAACCTAGACTAACGGAGCCAGAATCCGTCGGGCTGCCAATTACCCCATACCCCATGGGTGCCGGGAAGTTCCGGCAGTGGTCGAGGATACCCAACCGGTGAGGGGCCCCCAAATCCCCGGTCGCGTGGCGTGGTCACCCGCGCGCCCGAGCCGCCTCCAGTCGCGCCAGGGTGCGGTCCCGCCCCAGGATCTCCAGTGACTCGAAGAGCGGCGGCGACACCCGGCGCCCGCTCACCGCGACCCGCACCGGCGCGAACGCCAGCCGAGGCTTGAGCCCCAATCCGTCCACCAGTCCCTCGCGCAGGGCACTCTCGATGCTGACGGTGTTCCACTCCGACACGTTCCGCAGGGACTCCACCGCGGCGCCCAGCACCGGACGCGCCTCGTCGGTGAGCACCTTGTCGGCATCGTCACGGTCAACGGTGAACGCGTCCTCGGACACCAGCAGGAACATCAGCATGTCCGCAGCCTGACCGAGCGTCTCGCACCGCTCCTGCACCAGCGGCGCGGAGCCGCGCACCGTCGGCTCGTCGATGTCAGCCAAGGCGTCGGTCCGCTCGGTCTTGAGGTAGCCGATGAGCCGGCTCGCGAACTCGTCGGCACCCAGGGTGCGGATCCAGTCGGCGTTGAGAGCCGTGCACTTCTTCAGGTCGAAGCGTGCAGGGTTCGCGTTGACCCGCTCGATCTCGAAGGCGTCGGCCATCTCCTGCAGCGAGAAGCGGTCACGATCCTCCGCGAGGGACCATCCGAGCAGCGCCAGGTAGTTGGTCATTCCCTCCGGCAGGTACCCCTCGGTGACGTACTTCAGCAGGCTCGACTCGGGGTCGCGCTTGGAGAGCTTCTTGTTGCCCTCTCCCATCACGTACGGCAGGTGCCCGTACTCGGGCGCCGGTCCCTGGGCGATGCCGAGGTCGCGCATGACCGCCCACAGCGCCAGCTGGCGAGGGGTCGACGACAGCAGGTCCTCGCCGCGGAGGACGTGGGTGATCTGCATGAGCGCGTCGTCCACCGGGTTGACCAGCGTGTACAGCGGCTCGCCGTTGGCGCGCACCATGACGTAGTCGCCGATCTCGCCGGCGGGGAACGTCACCTCACCGCGCACCAGGTCGTTCCAGGTGAACGCCGTCTCAGGCATCCGGAAGCGGATGACCGACGGGCGGCCCTCGTCGCCGAACCGGGCGACCTGGTCGGTGGTCAGCTCGCGACAGTGCCCGTCGTAGCCGGGCGGACGACCTTCCGCGCGAGCCTGCTCCCGGCGCTGCTCGAGCTCCTCGGGCGTGCAGTAGCAGTGGTATACGGCACCTGCAGCGAGCAGCTGCTCGGCCACCTCCCGGTAGCGATCGAGGCGCTCGGACTGCCGGTAGGGGCCGACCGGGCCGCCCACCCCTGGTCCCTCGTCCCAGTCGAGGCCGAGCCAACGGAGAGATGCCAGGAGCTGCGTGTACGACTCCTCGGTGTCACGTTGAGAGTCGGTGTCCTCGATGCGGAACACGAACGTGCCGCCGTGATGGCGGGCGAACGCCCAGTTGAAGAGTGCGGTGCGCGCCATGCCCACGTGCGGGTTGCCCGTGGGTGAGGGACAGAAACGGACGCGGACGGGCGAGGAGGCGGTCATGTCCGCAGGCTAGTGGGCAGCGCTAGTCGATCGAACTGGTGACCCGGTGGACGAGGTCGCCGACCCCGGTCACGGTCACGGTCACCTCGTCGCCGTCGGCAAGCGGGCCGACACCGGCGGGGGTGCCGGTCAGGATCACGTCACCGGGAAGCAGGGTCATCGCGGAGGAGACGAAGGCCACCAGCTCCGCGACCGGATGGACCAGGTCGCCGACCAGGCCCGCCTGGCGGACCTCACCGTTCACGGTCGTGCGTACCGCCAGCGCTGCGGTGTCGACATCGGTCGCGATCCACGGACCGAGCGGGCAGAACGTGTCGAACCCCTTGGCCCGGGCCCACTGGCCGTCGGCGCGCTGCAGGTCGCGGGCGGTCACGTCGTCCGCGCACGTGTAGCCCAGGATCACGTCTGCGGCACGCTCGGTCGGGACGTCGCGGCACAGGCGTCCGATCACGACCGCGATCTCACCCTCGAACTCGACCTGCGACGACTGCGGCGGGAGCACCACGGTCTCGCCCGGACCCACGACGCTGGTGGAGGGCTTGAGGAACATCACCGGCGTCGCCGGTGGCTCCCCGCCCATCTCACGCGCGTGGTCGGCGTAGTTCTTGCCGATGCCGACCACCTTGCTGGGCAGGACCGGCGGCAGCAGCCGCACGTCGGACAGCGGGAACACCGCACTCGTCGGCTCGAACGGGGCGAACGGGTGACCGTCGATGGCCGTCACGCGGAGCGACGCAGCATCGTCCGGGTCGCCGTCGACCCGACCGTAGGCGATCTGGTCAGCGATCGTGAATCGCGCGATGAGCACAGCCGGAGGCTACCCGCGGCCCCGACCGGCCGACGGGTCGGTCTCACGTCCGGCGCGCAGCAGGCCGTAGGTGATCGCGTCCTCCAGCGCCATCCACGAGGCACCGATCACGTTCTCGTGCACACCGATGGTGTCCCACGTGCCGTTTCCGTCACTCGACTCGACCAGCACCCGGGTGATGGCACCGGTCCCCTCACTGCCCTCGAGGATGCGGACCTTGTAGTCGACGAGCTCGAGCGGCGCGAGCTCGGGGAAGATCTGGCCGAGGCCCTGGCGGAGGGCGTTGTCGAGGGCGTTGACCGGACCGTTCCCCTCACCGGTGGCGATGATGCGCTGGCCCTTCGCGTGCACCTTGACCGTGGCCTCGCTGACGATCTCCCCCTCGGCGCGCTGCTCGACGATCGTGCGCCACGACTCGACGGTGAAGTAGCGGTGGCGGCTCCCCTCGGTGACCTCCCTCAGCAGCAGCTCGAAGGAGGCGTCGGCCGCCTCGAAGGAGTAGCCGCTCGCCTCGAGCTCCTTGACGCGGTCGACGACCTCGCCGCAGCGTCTCGCGGTCGGAGGCCAGGTCGTAGCCGAGCTCCTTGCCCTTCAGCTCGATCGACGCCCGGCCGGCCATCTCGGTGACCAGCACCCGCATGTCGTTGCCCACCACTGCGGGGTCGAGGTGGTTGTAGAGATCAGGAGAGACCTTGATCGCGCTGGCGTGCAGTCCCGCCTTGTGGGCGAACGCCGACACCCCGACGTAGGCCTGGTGGGTGTCGGGGGCGATGTTGGCGATCTCGGCGAGGGCGTGCGAGACGCGCACCAGCTCGGTGAGGCGACCTGGCGGCAGCACCTTCATGCCGAGCTTGGTCTCGAGGTTGCCCACGACCGCGAACAGGTCGGCGTTGCCCGTCCGTTCGCCGTAGCCGTTCGCGGTGCACTGCGCATGCGTCGCACCGGCCTCGACGGCCGCCAGCGTGTTCGCCACGGCGCACGCGGTGTCGTCCTGGCAGTGGATGCCCAGCCGAATACCACCACCGGAGCGCTCGCAGCACCTCGCTGACGACGCGGTGGACACCGAGCGGGAGCATGCCGCCGTTGGTGTCGCACAGCACCGCGACATCCGCTCCCGCGTCCCGGGCGGCGTCGAGCACGCGCAGGCCGTAGTCGCGGTCGTTGCGGTAGCCGTCGAAGAAGTGCTCGAGGTCGAGGAACACCCGGCGCCCCTCGCCGACGAGCAGCTCGACCGTCTCGCTCACCATCGCGAGGTTCTCGTCGAGGGTGGTCCGCAACGCCTCCGTGACGTGGCGGACGTCGGACTTGGCGACCAGCGTGACGACCGGTGTGCTCGCGTCGAGAAGCGCGCGGACCTGGGCGTCGTCCGCCGCCACGGAGCCCGCCCGGCGGGTCGCGCCGAAGGCCACCAGATCGGCGCTGCGCAGGTCGAGCTCGTTCGTCGCGCGCGCGAAGAACTCGGTGTCCTTCGGCATCGCTCCCGGCCAGCCGCCCTCGATGAAGCCGACGCCGAGCTCGTCGAGCAGCCGCGCGACCGCGAGCTTGTCGGCCACCGAGTACGAGATGCCCTCACGCTGGGCGCCGTCGCGCAGCGTCGTGTCGTAGACGTGAAAGCCGTCGTCGGGGCGAGTCACGGGTCCTCCGCGGGCTCAGGCCGGCACGAGTGGGTGCATCCAGCCGTGCGGGTCGTCGCGGCGACCGTGCTGGAGGTCGAGCAGGTGCTCGCGGAGGCGCATCGTGACCGGGCCGGGCTCGCCGCTGCCGACCGTCCAGCCGCCCGCGGCCGAGCGGACCGAGCCCACGGGCGTGATGACCGCAGCCGTGCCACAGGCGAACACCTCGGTGATCGATCCGTCGGCGTTGCCGTCCCGCCACTCGTCGATGCTGATCCGACCCTCGGACGCGGCGAGCCCGAGGTCGCCGGCCACCTGCAGGATCGAGTCCCGGGTGACCCCCGGAAGAAGGGCGCCGGTGAGCTCGGGGGTGAGCAGCCGGGCGTCGTCCCCCGACCCGTGCACGAAGTAGAGGTTCATGCCGCCCATCTCCTCGACCCACCGGTGCTCGGCGGCGTCGAGCCAGACGACCTGGTCGCATCCCTCGGCGGCGGCCTGGGCCTGCGCGATCAGGCTGGCGGCGTAGTTGCCGGCGCACTTGGCCTCACCGGTACCTCCTGGTGCAGCACGCACGTACTCGGTCGACAGCCACACCGACACCGGCTTGATGCCGCCGTGGAAGTAGGCGCCGGCAGGAGACGCGATCAGCAGGAACAGGTACGACGAGGCGGGTTTCACGCCGAGACCGACCTCGGTCGAGAACATGAAGGGCCGCAGGTAGAGGCTCATCTCACCGTGGTCGGGCACCCACGCCTGGTCCTGCTCGACGAGCGCCTCCAGCGCGTCCAGGAAGAGCTCCTCGGGAAGCTCGGGCATGGCGAGGCGGCGCGCCGACCGCTGGAACCTGCGCGCGTTCATCTCGGGCCGGAACGTGGCGATCGAGCCGTCGGTCCTGCGGTACGCCTTCAGGCCCTCGAAGATCTCCTGCCCGTAGTGCAGGGCCATGGTGGCCGGGTCGAGCTCGAGCGGGCCGTAGGGCACCAGCTGCGCGTCGTGCCACCCGCGGCCCTCGGTCCACTCGATGGTCACCATGTGGTCGGTGAAGTGCCGGCCGAACCCCGGGCTGGCGAGGATGGCCTCACGCTGCGCGTCCGGCAGCGGCTGGGAGGTCGGCTTGCGCGCGATCGAGAGCGATGACATGGGGCGCAACGTACCTTTCCGGCTGCTGTGGGCGCAGTCTGCGTGAGCGGGTCGTCGGAGGTCCTTACGAGGCGACCGCTTCGGCGAGGTCGTCGCCGATCTGTGCGGTCGAGCGTACGCGGTCCCCCCGCGCGGCGAGATCGTCGGAGACGGCCTGCTCGACGGCGACGGCCGCCTTGTCGAGGCCGAGATGGTCGAGGAGCATCGCGACCGAGAGCACGGTGGCGGTGGGGTCGGCCTTCTGCTGGCCGGCGATGTCCGGGGCCGAACCGTGCACCGGCTCGAACATGCTCGGGTTGGCGCCGCTGACGTCGAGGTTGCCGGACGCCGCCCGGCCGATCCCACCCGCGATCGCGGCTCCGATGTCGGTGATGATGTCGCCGAAGAGGTTGTCGGTGACCACCACGTCGAACCGCGCGGGGTCGGTGACGAAGAACATCGACGCCGCGTCCACGTGCAGGTACTCGGTGCCCACCTCCGGGAACTCCGCGGCCACGGCCTCGAAGGTGCGCGTCCACAGGTCTCCCGCGTGGGTGAGCACGTTGTTCTTGTGGACCAGGGTCACCTGTCGTCGCGGACGCCTCATCGCGCGGGCAAAGGCGTCCCGGACGACCCGTTCGACGCCATAGGCGGTGTTGAGGGACTCCTCGGTCGCGACCTCGTGCGGCGTGCCCCGCCGCAGGAAGCCGCCCGACCCCGCGTAGGGGCCCTCGGTGCCCTCCCGGACGACCACCATGTCGATGTCGGCCGGTGACCTGCCCGCGAGCGGTGTGCTGACACCCGGGTAGAGCCGCACCGGCCGCAGGTTCACGTGGTGGTCGAGCGCGAACCGAAGTCGCAGCAGCAGACCTCGCTCCAGCACGCCGCTCGGCACGCTCGGGTCGCCGACCGCGCCCAGCAGGATCGCGTCATGCGCCCGGACCTCGTCGAGCACGGAGTCCGGCAGCGTCTCACCGGTGCGGTGCCAGCGCTGCGCGCCGAGGTCGTACTCGGTGCGGGCGAAAGTGACGTCATGGCCGGCGGCGACGGCGTCCAGGACCTTCAGGCCCTCGGCCACCACCTCGGGGCCGATGCCGTCGCCGGGAATGACGGCGAGGCGGACAGTGCGTGACATGCGTCCAGGGTACGGCTCTGTCTCAGGTGCTGGTGAGGCTGTCTCGCGTTTCGAGATCAGGCGTCGCCGGCCGGCAGCTGGTCCAGGTCGAGGTCGAGCGCCCGACCCTCGTGCGCACCGATCGCCTCGACGATCTCCGCGAGGGCGGTCGCTGCGATCGGCGAGTCGACGGTCATCGCGATGAGCGCATGACCACCGATCTGGTCGCGGCTCACCTGCATGCCCGCGATGTTCACGCCGTGCTCGCCGAGGATGCGTCCGAGCTCGCCGACCACGCCGGGGCGGTCGTGGTAGCGGAAGAACGCCAGGTGCGCAGCCGGCTGCAGGTCGACGTCGTAGCCGTCGATCTCGACCAGCTTCTCGATGTCCTTCGGACCGGTGAGCGTTCCGCTGACCGTGAGCTGCCGACCGTCGGAGAGCGCGCCCCTCACCGTGACGAGGTTGCGATGGTCGGGGCTCAGCGGGTCGGTCACGAGCGTCACGTCCACACCGCGCTCGGCCGCCAGGACCGGAGCGTTGACGTAGGACACCTGCTCCTCGACGACGCCGGCGAACACGCCCTTCAGTGCAGCGAGCTCGATCACCTTGACGTCAAGGTCGGCGATCTCGCCACGGACCTCGACGGTGAGCGCCTCCGGCGCTCCCCCTGCCAGGCCGGTGAAGACCCGGCCCAGCTTCTCGGCGAGCGGGATGAAGGCACGGACGTCCTCGGCGATGACGCCGCCCTCGACGTTGACCGCGTCGGGGACCAGCTCGCCGGCCAGCGCCAGCCGGACCGACCTGGCCACCGCGATGCCCGCCTTCTCCTGCGCCTCCTCGGTGCTCGCGCCGAGGTGCGGGGTGACCACGACTCGCTCGTGCGCGAACAGCGGGGAGTCGGTGCACGGTTCCTGGGCGAACACGTCGACTCCGGCGGCGTGGACACGACCGTCAGCCACCGCGTCGGCCAGAGCCTGCTCGTCGACGATGCCACCGCGCGCCGCGTTCACGATGACCACGCTCGGCTTGACCTTGCGGAGCTCGGCCTCGCCGATCAGCCCGACCGTCTCGGCCGTCTTGGGCAGGTGGATGGTGATGAAGTCGCTCTCGGCGAGCAACGTGTCGAGGTCGACCAGCGTGATACCGAGCTGTGCGGCGCGGGCCGGCTGCACGTAGGGGTCGTAGGCGACGATCCTGGTGCCGAAGGCCATCAGACGCTGCGCGGCCAGGACCCCGATCCGGCCGAGGCCGACGACCCCCACCGTCTTCTCGTAGACCTCGACCCCTGCGTACTGCGACCGCTTCCACTCGCCGTTCTTCAACGCGGCGTTCGCCGGCGCGATGTTCCGCGCGGCAGCGAGCAGCAGCGCGACCGCCAGCTCGGCGGCACTGACGATGTTCGACGTCGGCGCGTTCACGACCATGACCCCTGCCTGCGTGGCGGCGGGGACGTCCACGTTGTCCAGACCCACGCCCGCGCGCGCCACCACCTTCAGACTGCCGGGCGACCCCGAGCGCCTCGGCGTCCACCTGGGTCGCGCTGCGGACCAGGATCGCGTCGGCGTCCACGATGGCCGTCAGCAGCTCGCTGCGGTCGCCTCCGTCGCAGTGGCGGATGTCGAAGTCCGGCCCGAGGGCGTCGAGCGTCGCCGGGGAGAGCTCTTCGGCGATCAGGACGACAGGCTTGGCAGATGAGGACACGAAGGGACCTTCGAGAGTGTGGGTTGCTGGGGGTCGATGCCTCGCGAGGCAAGGCGCACCTACCCTACCGACGGTCACAGACCCTGCTGTCCCAGACCCTGCGCCCCCAGTCCCGCCCCCATGCGTCCCCGGTGGACGTCCTGCACGGCGCGTTCCCACGTCCCCGCACCGTCGATTGGAGCGAAACTCACGATTCCACGCGCTCCGCACACCGGAAAGCGTGAGCGTCGATCCAACGCCCGCGCCTGACGCGCTCAGACCTCCACCGGCTACGCACCAACCCTTGGGTCAGCGGGCGGCGGTGCCCTCGGTGTAGTCGTCGTCCCCGGACTCGATCCACGGCATCATCGCGCGCAGCTCGCGACCGACCGTCTCGATCGGGTGCCGCTCGCCCTTGGCGCGCAGCGCCTTGAACTCGGGCGCGCCGGCGTCCTGGTCGGCGATGAACCGTGCGGCGAAGGCACCCGACTGGATGTCGGCGAGCACCGCCTTCATGTTCTCCTTCACGTGCGGGTCGATCACCCGCGGACCGGAGACGTAGTCGCCGTACTCAGCGGTGTCGGACACCGACCAGCGCTGCTTGGCGATGCCCCCCTCGTACATGAGGTCGACGATGAGCTTCAGCTCGTGCAGGCACTCGAAGTAGGCCACCTCGGGCTGGTAGCCGGCCTCGATGAGGGTCTCGAACCCGTACTGCACGAGCTGCGAGGCGCCGCCGCAGAGCACCGCCTGCTCCCCGAAGAGGTCGGTCTCGGTCTCCTCGGTGAAAGTGGTCTTGATGCCCCCGGCGCGCAGGCCGCCGATCGCCTTGGCGTACGCGAGGGCGAGGGCCCACGCGCCTCCCGTCGGGTCCTGCTCGACGGCGACGATCACCGGGACACCGCGACCGGCGCTGTACTCGCGCCGGACCAGGTGGCCAGGGCCCTTGGGGGCCACCATGCAGACGTCGACGTCCGCCGGCGGTTTGATGTACCCGAAGCGGATGTTGAACCCATGACCGAAGAAGAGCGCCTTGCCCGCGGACAGCTGCGGTGCGATCTCGTCGGCGTACAGCGACCGCTGGACGTGGTCGGGCGCCAGGATCATGATCACGTCAGCCTCGGCCGCGGCCTGGGCCGGCGTGACGACGCGAAGACCGTCGGCCTCGGCCTTGGCCCGGCTCGGCGACCCCTCACGCAGGCCCACCCGGACGTCGACGCCGGAGTCCCGCAGGTTCTGGGCGTGGGCATGCCCCTGGCTGCCGTAGCCGATCACCGCCACCTTCCGGTCGGCGATGATCGACAGGTCGGCGTCGTCTTCGTAGAACAGCTCGGCCACGGCGGGTCCTTTCACGGGGATCAGGCACCGGCAACCTACCGAGCGCCCGGGATTTCAGGGGTTGGGGGTCAGGTCCGGCCTCTAGGCGCTGCGTTCGGCCGAACGCAGCGTGCGGTCGGTGATCGAGCGCGGCCCGCGTCCGACCGCGACCATGCCCGACTGCACCAGCTCCTTGACGCCGAACGGCTCGAGCACGCGAAGCAGCGCCTCCAGCTTGTCGGCGTTGCCGGTGGCCTCGATGACGACGGCGTCCGGAGCCACGTCGACCACCTTGGCGCGGAAGAGCTGGACGGTCTCGAGCACCTGCGAGCGGGTGTCTGCGTCCGCCCTGACCTTGACCAGCAGCAGCTCGCGCTGCACGGCGGACGAGGGATCGAGCTCGACGATCTTCAGCACGTTCACCAGCTTGTTCAGCTGCTTGGTCACCTGCTCGAGCGGCAGGTCGTCGACGTTGACCACGATCGTCATGCGCGACATTCCGCTGTGCTCGGTGGGGCCGACCGCGAGCGACTCGATGTTGAAGCCCCGCCGCGAGAAGAGCGACGCGATGCGAGCGAGGACACCGGGCTGGTCCTCGACCAGGACGGAGAGCGTGTGACGTGTCATCACAGGTCGTCCTTGTCCCACTTGGGCGCCATGTCGCGCGCGATCTTGATGTCGTCGTTGCTGGTGCCGGCCGCCACCATGGGCCACACCATGGCGTCCTTGTGCACCACGAAGTCGACCACGACCGGTCGGTCGTCGACGGCCATCGCCTTCTCGATGGTGGCGTCGACGTCCTCGGCCCGCTCGCAGCGCAGGCCTTCGCAGCCGTACGCCTGGGCGAGCGTGACGAAGTCGGGGATGCGCACCGAGTGCAGGTCGGTGTTGGAGTAGCGCGACTCGTAGAAGAGCGTCTGCCACTGACGGACCATGCCGAGGCTGCTGTTGTTGATGACCGCGACCTTGATGGGGATGTCGTTGATCGCGCAGGTGGCGAGCTCCTGGTTGGTCATCTGGAAGCACCCGTCACCGTCGATCGCCCAGACGGTGGCGTCCGGACGACCGACCTTGGCCCCCATGGCCGCGGGGATCGCAAACCCCATGGTTCCCAGGCCACCGGAGTTCAGCCAGCTGCCCGGCTGCGTGTAGCTGACGAACTGTGCCGCCCACATCTGGTGCTGCCCGACGCCGGCCGTGTAGATGGCGTCCGGTCCGGCGATCGCGCCCAGCCGCTCGATCACGTACTGCGGGGCCAGCGAGCCGTCGTCCGGTGGTGTGTAGCCGAGCGGGTAGGTCGCACGCATCCGCTCGAGTGTGTCGCGCCAGGCCGCGTAGTCGCCGACACGTCCGGCCTCCTGCTCGGCGCGGACCGCGCCGATGAGGTCGGCGATCACCTCCTTGGCATCGCCCACGATGGGGATGTCCGCGACCCGGTTCTTCGAGATCTCGGCGGGGTCGATGTCGGCGTGCACGATGATCGCGTCGGGGGCGAAGGTGTCAAGACGTCCGGTCACCCGGTCGTCGAAGCGTGCCCCGAGCGCCAGGATCAGGTCCGACTTCTGCAGTGCACCCACCGCGGCCACGGACCCGTGCATCCCGGGCATGCCCATGTGCAGCGCATGCCCGTCCGGGAAGGCCCCTCGCGCCATGAGGGTGGTGACCACGGGGATGCCGGTCAGCTCCGCGAGCCGGAGCAGGTCCGGCGACGCCCCGGCAGCCAGCACGCCCCCGCCGACGTAGAGCACCGGACGCCGCGCGTCGACCATGAGACGAGCGGTCTCGCGGATCTGCTTGGCGTGCGGCTTGGTGATCGGCCGGTAGCCGGGCAGCTCGATCGTGGGCGGCCACTGGTAGCTGGTTGTGGACTGCAGGGCGTCCTTGGAGATGTCGACCAGGACCGGCCCCTTGCGACCGGTGCCGGCGATGTGGAAGGCCTCGGCGACCGTCTGCGCGATCAGCGCCGGGTCGGTGACCAGGAAGTTGTGCTTGGTGATCGGCATGGTGATGCCACGGATGTCGGCCTCCTGGAACGCGTCGGTCCCGATGGCGGCGCTCGGCACCTGACCGGTGATGGCCACGAGGGGCGTGGAGTCCATGTACGCGTTGGCGATCGGGGTCACCAGGTTGGTGGCGCCGGGTCCGCTGGTGGCCATGCAGACGCCCACCCGCCCGGTGGCCATCGCATAGCCCTCGGCGGCGTGCCCGGCCCCCTGCTCGTGGCGGACCAGGATGTGACGGACCGACGAGTCGAAGAGCGGGTCGTAGGCCGGCAGGATCGCGCCGCCCGGTATGCCGAAGACGGTGTCGGCGCCCACGTCCTCCAGCGCCCTGACCAGCGCCTCGGCACCGCTCAGCTGTGCCGCGCCCGCGGTGGTCGACTCACTCATCTCGGCTCTCCCTGCTCGCCCGTGCTCGTCCATTCTCGTCCAACAAAAAACCCCTCTCCCTGGCGGGTGAGGGGTGCGCGCAGCTCGTGCGGTGCGGTCTGCCTAGGAGGCTCGGGCCGCGCGCCACCGAACTACGACGATCTGCTGCATGTCCACAGGGTGGAGGCTGGCGCGCGATTGGTCAAGCCGTGACCCATCGGGTCTCAGCATCCGGACGTTCCGCCGCATTCCTACGCCAGGGCGCCATGGGCACGCCGCAGGACGGGGCATCGTGGCGCCCTGGCGTAGAAGAAAGCCCTAACCGCAGACGGCACCCTCGGCCGCGGAGCCCACCAGCCGCGCGTACTTGCCGAGGACTCCCTTGGTGTAGCGCGGCTGGTTCGGCTTCCACCCGGCCCGGCGCGTGTCGAGCTCAGCGGCGTCCACCAGCAGGTCGAGGGTGCGCGACGTCATGTCGAGCCGAATCCGGTCCCCCTCGCGGACGAAGGCGATCGGACCGCCGTCGGGTGCTTCGGGAGCCACGTGACCGATGCAGAAGCCGGCAGTGGCGCCGGAGAACCGACCGTCGGTGACGAGCATGACGTCCTTGCCGAGACCCGCGCCCTTGATCGCCGCGGTGACGGCGAGCATCTCGCGCATCCCCGGCCCACCCTTGGGGCCCTCGTAGCGGATGACGACGACGTCGCCAGCCACGATCCGACCTTCGGTGACCGCGGCCATCGCGTCCTTCTCGTCGTCGAAGACCTTCGCGGTGCCCTCGAACACCGGCGCGTCGATGCTGGCCGCCTTGATGACGGCACCCTCCGGGGCGAACGATCCCTTGAGCACCAGCAGCCCGCCCGTCGGGTGGATCGGGTCGGCCACCGGGTGCAGCACGGCGCCGTCGGGCTTCCGTGGAGAGAGCTCCTCGAGGTTCTCGGCCAACGTAGCGCCGGTGACCGTGAGGACGTCACCGTGGAGGAGCCCGGCATCGAGCAGCTCGCGCATCACGACAGGGACTCCGCCGATCCCGTCGATGTCGTTCATGACGTACCGCCCGAACGGTTTGACGTCGGCGAGGTGCGGCGTCCGGTCACCGACCCGGTTGAAGTCGTCGATGGTGAGGTCGACCTCGGCCTCGCGCGCGATCGCGAGCAGGTGCAGGACGGCGTTGGTCGAGCCGCCGAGCGCCATGACGACGGCGATGGCGTTCTCGAACGCCTGCCTGGTCAGGATGTCGCGCGCGGTGATCCCCCGACGGAGCAGCTCGACCACCGCCTGACCGGAGCGGAACGCGTACTCGTCGCGCCGCTTGTCCACGGCGGCGGGCGCAGCGCTGCCCGGGAGGGACATGCCGAGCGCCTCGCCGACGCTCGCCATCGTGTTCGCCGTGAACATGCCTCCACAGGCGCCCTCGCCCGGGCACGCCTGACGCTCGATCTCGTCGAGCTCGCCGCGCGTGATGCGACCCAGCGCACACGCACCGACGCCCTCGAAGGCGTCCTGGATGGTGACGTCGTGGTCGCCGATCCTGCCCGGGAGGATCGATCCCGCATAGACGAACACGTTCGCCAGATCCAGGCGGGCCGCGGCCATGAGCATGCCGGGCAGTGACTTGTCACACCCGGCGAAGGTGACCGACCCGTCGAGCCGCTCGGCGTGCATCACGGTCTCGACCGAGTCCGCGATCACCTCACGGCTCACCAGGGAGGCACGCATCCCCTCGTGGCCCATCGAGATGCCGTCGGAGACCGAGATGGTGCCGAACTCGAGGGGGAAGCCCCCTGCGGCGAAGACGCCCTCCTTCGCCTTCACGGCCAGGCGCTTCAGCGACAGGTTGCAGGGGGTGATCTCGTTCCAGCTCGAGGCGATGCCGATCTGCGGCTTCTCCCAGTCGTCGTCGGTCAGGCCGACGGCGCGGAGCATCGCGCGGTTCGGGGCGCGCTCCATGCCGTCAGTGACATCGCGGCTGCGCGGCTTGAGGTCGGGCGTCTCGCTCATGCCGGAAGCCTACGGGTGGCCCAGACCTCGTGGACCGGGTGTCCGAGGCGTCGTGCGCGGCGTTCGTACTTGGTCACGGGCCGGTCGTGCATCCGCTGGGCGAACCCGCCGAACGGGTTCTCCAGGCCGGGCTCTGCATCGACCACGGCCAGCATCTGCTCGGCGTACTCCGGCCAGTCGGTCACCAGGTGGACGAACCCCCCGGGCGCGAGCCGGTCGACCAGGAGAGCCACGAACGGGCCCTGCACCAGGCGTCGTTTGGCGTGCCGCGCCTTGGGCCAGGGATCCGGGAAGTAGATCCGGACGCCGGACAAGGCCCCGGGCGCGATGCGCTGCTCGACGAGTGCCACGGCGTCCCCGAGCACCACCCGCACGTTGGTGAGCGCGTCGCGGTCGATGGCCCGCAGCAGCGTGGCGACACCCCGGGTGTGGACGTCGACCGCCACGATGTCGGTCTCCGGCTCGCGTGCGGCCTGGACGCGGGTGCTGTCCCCCATCCCGCAGCCGATCTCGAGCACGAGGGGTGCGTCACGGCCGAAGACCTCGACGGCGTCGAGCGGCGCACCCTCCGGGTCGAGGGACCAGCGTCCGGCGAGAGTCTGCAGCGCCTCGTGATGAGCGGTGCTCAGCCGGCCGCGGCGTGCGTGGTAGGTACGGACGCGGGCGGGACGGGCAGCAGAGGACGGCTCAGCCACCGGCCACCGACGGCAGCACGAGCACGACGGTGTCAGGCGTCAGCACCGTCTCGGTACCGGCGGCGTCACGCACGTCCCGTCCGTCCGTGAAGACGTTGACGTATCGCCGCAGCTGGCCGGTCTCGCCGCGAAGCCGGCGCACCAGCACCGGATGGACCTGCCCCACCAGGTCGAGCAGGTCTCCGAGCGTCGGCTTCTCGCCGTCGAGCTGTACCTCGAGCGAGCGACGTCCACCGGCACTCTCGGCCAGCACCGCGGGCAGCTCGACGGTCACCTTCACCGTCACAGCCGCTCCGTCACGGGACCAGTGCCGCGCGGACGCAGAGGACGTCCGGCAGGTGCGACACGAGCTGGTCCCAGCGCCTCCCGCCGTCCGCACTTCCCCAGACCTCGCCGGACCGGGTGCCGAAGTACACGCCCGCCGGGTCGGCGTCGTCACAGGTGAGCGCGTCCCTCAGCACGATGGTGTGGAAGCCGGACGTCGGCAGCCCCACCGACGAGTCCGTCCAGCTGCGACCGGCGTCGTCGCTGCGGTACACGCCGGCTCGGCCGCCGACCGGGAACCGGTTGAGGTCCGCCGAGAGCGGGAAGAGGAACCAGCTGCCTCCTTCGGACGCCGTGTGCGCGACACCGAAACCGAAGTCGGCCGGCAGGCCTCCCGTCGCGCTGCTCCAGCTCGCGCCCCCGTCGGTGCTGCGGAACACCCCGCCGTGGTTCTGCAGGACCAGCAGGTCCGGGTCGACGGCATCCCGAACGACCTTGTGCACGCACTGGCCGTACTCCGGCGCCGGTTCGGGCATGAAGGGCGCGCCCACCCCTCGGTTCGACGGTCCCCACGAGTCCCCACCGTCGTCGGTGACGTAGACACCCCCCGTGGACATCGCGACCATGACCCGGTCGGCGTCCTGAGGATGGGGCAGCACGGTGTGCAGGCACTGCCCGCCTGCCCCGGGCCTCCAGTCCTTGCGGTGCGGGTGGTCCCAGAGCCCGCGCACGAGGGAGAAGGTGCGGCCGCCGTCCCCTGATCGGAAGAGCGCCGACGGCTCCACGCCGGCCCAGACCTCGTCCGGCCGGCTGGCCGGCCCGGGCTGGAGCTGCCAGACCTGCTCGACCTCGGCCCCGGTGTCGGAGGGGAAGGCGATGGACCCTCCGGGCTCCTCCGACCACGTCGCACCGAGGTCGTCGGAGGTGAACACGGCGGGACCCCAGTGCTCGTTGCGACCACCCGCCAGGAGCCGCGGGTGCTGCCGGCGGGTGTCGATGGCCACGGCGGCGACCGCCGCCATCGCGTGGTGGGGCCCCTCCCAGTCCCACGAGACCCCATCGGTCGAGCGGCCGAGGAACAACCCCTTGCGCGTTCCGACGGCGAGCATGCGTGTGCCCATCTCAACGACCTCCTCGCGTGACTGGCGTCGATCAGTCTTGTGGGTGTGCAGACCCCGCGACAAGGCCCGGTCGCACCAGATTGGTCAGCGGCTCGCCCGCGGCGTACCGGGTGAGCTGCGCCTGCAGCAAGCGCCAGGCTCGTGGGAGGAACGCCGACGTGTCACCGCCGACGTGCGGGGTGATGACCACGTTGCGTGCACGCCACAGGGGGTGATCGGGTGGTAACGGTTCGGGGTCAGTGACGTCGAGCGCGGCTCGCAGGCGTCCGGTCTGCAGCTCCGCAAGAAGCGCCTCGGTGTCGACCACAGCACCACGGGACACATTGACGACCAAGGCTCCGTCGGGAAGATTCGCGAGGAACTCCGCGTCCACCAGATGGTGGGTCGCGGCACCGTACGGAACAGCGAGCACGACGACCTCGGCGGTCGGCAGCAGATGATCCAGCTCGTCGATCCCGTGCACGCCGGGGCGCGCCCGGGTGCCGACCACCTCGAGCTGCACCTCGAACGGACGCATCCGCTCGGCGATCGCCGAGCCCACCGCACCCGCACCCATCAGGAGCACCCGCCGGTCGGCCAGGGCGTCGTGCCGCGCATGCAGCCAGATGCCCTGGTCCTGAGACCGCACGAACCCCGCGAATCCCCGCAGGCCGGCGATGGCCAGCCCGATCGGCGAGCTCCGCCGTGCTGGCGTCATGCACACCGGCCGCGTTGCACAACGCCACCCCGTCAGGCAGGTGCGACATGACGTCGTCGTACCCAGCGGTCAGGGTCTGGACCACCTCGAGGGACGGCAGGGACGCCATCACCTCGAGGGTGCTCGCCGGCCCCATGTACTCAGGTACGTAGAACCGGACGCGATCGGCGGTGGAAGGCAGTGGCATCCCGCTCCGCCAGACCTCGACGGTGAGCCCGGCGGGTGGCCGCAGGTTCTCCGCCCAGTCGTCGAACGGCAGCCAGACCGATCGAGGGCTCGGCGGAGTGGTCGCAGGCATGGGCGTCACCGTAGCCCCGCCACATCAGGCCAAGGCCAGGCCGTGGCGGCATGATGGCCGGATGTCGAACGAGAGCCCATCGTCGCGCCGCCCGGCGCGCGCCCTCGCCGTCGTCGCCGCTGTGCTGGTCGTCGCCGCGCTCGCGGTCATCGCCACGCAGTGGCGGGTCCTCCCCTGGGTCCCCGACGCCGACATCGTGGGTGCCGCCACCCCACCACCGGTTGAGCCGCTTCCGAGCGTCTCCTCGGGTGAGGCCACGGACGGAGCCGGGGTCGGCCTCCCGCAGCTGGGACGACCCGTCGACGTCGCGACCGGACTGTCCGTGCCCTGGGGGCTCACCTTCCTTCCCGACGGCAGCGCCCTCGTGGCCGAGCGCACGACAGGACGGGTGCTGCAGGTCGGCGTCGATGCTGCGCCCACGAGCGTCGGCGAGGTGCCCGGCGTCACCCCTGACGGCGAGGGAGGTCTGCTCGGACTTGCCGTGTCCCCCACGTTCAGCGAGGACCGGAGCATCTACGCGTACCTCACCGCGGCGTCCGACAACCGCATCCTGGTCATGCGTCTGGTCAGGGGCCAGCTACGCGACGCCCGTGAGGTGCTGACCGGCATCCCCCGGGCGTCGTACCACGACGGCGGACGTCTGCTGTTCGGACCGGACGGCATGCTCTACGCCACGACCGGTGATGCTGGCGTTCCGGAGAACGCGCAGAACCTGGACTCGTTGGCCGGCAAGATCCTCCGCCTGGCGCCCGACGGCTCGATCCCGACGGACAACCCCTTCCCACGGTCCCCCGTGTGGAGCTACGGACACCGAAACGTCCAGGGCCTCGCCTTCGACGACGGCGGGCGCCTCTGGGCCAGCGAGTTCGGCTCGTCGGCCTTCGACGAGCTGAACCTCATCGAGCCGGGTCGCAACTACGGGTGGCCACGGGTCGAGGGCGTCGGCAACCAGCCCGGCCTCGTCGACCCCCAGGTCACCTGGCCCACGGACCAGGCATCGCCGAGTGGCCTGGCCTGGGTGTCCACCGGCACCTCGGACGACGGACGCGGGGTGCTCTACATGAGTGCCCTGCGCGGAGAGCGTCTCTGGCAGATCCAGGTCACCGGTGACCGGGCCCACGAACCCGTCGGCGCGCTCCAGGACACGCTGGGGCGCATCCGCACCGTCGCCGTCGGCCCCGATGGGCGGCTGTGGCTCACGACGAGCAACACCGACGGACGCGGCGCACCCCGGCCCGGCGACGACCGCGTGGTGACGGTGTCGATCGGCTGAGAAGGAGCGTCATGAGCGCGATCTGCGTGGCGGGGGCAACCGGGTGGACGGGGCGCGCCGTTGCAGAGGCCGTCCTGGCCTCCAGCGACCTCGCGCTCCGGGGGGCTGTCTCTCGCTCGGCCGGGGGACGGGACCTGGGCGAGGCGTGGGGAACCGGACCGATCGGGGTGACCGTCGCCGGCAGCGTCACCGAGGCACTGGGAGACGCCTCGGTACTGATCGACTACACCTCCGCCAGCGCAGTCATGAGCCATGTGACGGCAGCCATCGATGCGGGCGTGCACGTCGTGATCGGCAGCAGTGGGTTGTCCGCCGATGACTACGCAGCCATCGACGAAAGCGCCCGGAGCTCCGGCGTCGGCGTGGTGGCCGCCGGGAACTTCAGTGTCACGGCGGCGATGGCTCAAGCGGCCGCGTTGCTGGCGGCGCGGTTTCTTCCTCGCCGCGAGATCATCGACTACGCGTCAGAGTCGAAGCCCGACGCCCCGAGCGGAACTGCTCGTGAGCTCGCCGACCGGCTCGGCGAGATCTCGACCTCGTCCCTGGTCGTGCCGTTGGCAGACGTCCAGGGCCTGGCTGAGGCACGCGGGGCGGACGTCAGCGGCACTCAGGTGCACTCCGTCCGGTTGCCCAGCTTCATCGTGTCGACGGAGGTCGTGTTCGCCGCCGATCACGAGCGACTGACCATTCGCCATGACGCCGAGGACTCGCCAGCTCCCTACGTCGCAGGGACGCTGCTCGCGGCACGAGCGGTACCCGGCATCGTGGGCCTGGTGCGAGGGCTCGACACACTCCTGCTGTCGTAGTGGCGGTTCGCCGTCGCACCAGCGGTTCGCCCGCCCAGAATTGCGACCTGACGGCACGGTTGTTGTCGGACCGTTGCTCTAGATTCAGGTGTAGTTGGCAGCGAGTGGTTGATGCAGGTGGTGGTCTCCCGCAGAGGAGACCGGGCGAGTCCAGGTGAGGGTGCGCTGCCGGTCCTGGTCGCTCTTCGGAAGGTTGCCACCGTGTTCACCCCGGATGCTCTGCCGGCACCGCTGTTGGCGGTGCTCGGGCAGGTGCGGGCCTGGTCCGGTGACGACGCCCGCGAGCAGTTACGGGATGCCGGGGCGGAGGGTCGGGCGGGGTGGGTGGCGGGTTTGCAGCAGCTGGCCGACGCGGTCGCTGCGGCGTCGTTGACGGCGGTGGAGGTGTTCGACGCCGCCGGTGACGGGCAGGCGCTGCACGGCGCCGCATCCACCGCGGCGTGGCTGCGCGGTGCGACACGGCTGACCGGTGCCGAGGCAGCTGAGCGGGTCCGGCTCGCCCGAGGGTCCCGCGGGGTGCTGGCCGGACCGGTCGCAGAGGTCCGTGACGGTGGGCTGACCTATGAGCACCTTCGGGCGGTCGAACGTGGGGTGCGGCACCTACCGGCAGAGCACCAGCAGCAGGGCGTCGAGCTGCTGACCGGGCTGGCCCGGCAGGCACCGGTCGGCGACGTCCGCACCGCGGGTAAACACCTGCGGGCGGTGGTCGACCCCGACGGCGCCCTCGCCCACGGTCAGCAGCAGTTCGAGCGGCGCTACCTGACCCTGGCCCCGCTGATGGACGGGATGACCGCCCTGGACGGGCTGCTCGACGCCGAGTCCGCCGCCCTGCTCACCGCCGCCCTCGAACCGTTCCTGGTCCCGGCTGGACCCGACGACACCCGCAGCGCCGCCCAGCGCCGCGCCGACGGACTGGTCCAGATCGTGCAGACCGCCGCCGACCACCGCCTGCTACCCGTGGCCGGTGGGGAACGCCCCCACCTGCACGTGCTCGTCGACCCGACCAGCTCCCCGGGAGCCCTGCCACCCGGCCGGCTACCTCAGGCGCCCGGTGCTCCGGCGTTCCTCCACCCGACGGGTGTGGCCCGGATCGCCTGCGACGCCCAGCTGACCCCCCTGCTGCTCGACCCCCACGGGACCGTGACCGACCTCGGCCACACCAGGCGCCTCTTCAGCCCCCAGCAGCGCCGACTGCTCGCCCTGCGCGACCGCGGCTGCCGCTTCCCCGGCTGCGACCGGCCCCCCGCCCACACCGACGCCCACCACATCGTCTCCTGGCTCGACGGCGGACCCACCGATCTGGCAAACGCCCTCCTGCTCTGCCGCCACCACCACCGACAAGTCCACGAAGGCGGCTGGAACATCACTGTCATCGACATCATGCGCGGCAGCAACGGCCCAGTCCTGTTGCGTGGCCCCCACGGCCAACAGCTCACCAGCAACCCCCGCGCACCCTGAGCGCTCCGACGGGCGGCTCAGCCCTCGGTGACACCGACGCGTTCGAGGATCAGCTCACGGACGCGACCGGCGTCCGCCTTGCCACCGGTCGCCTTCATCACCGCGCCGACGATCGCGCCGGCCGCCTGCACCTTGCCGCCGCGGATCTTGTCGGCGACCTCCGGCTGTTGCGGCAAGTGCAGCGTCGACGGCGGCGATCAGTGCACCGTCGTCGGAGACCACCGCGAGCCCGCGCGACGCGACGACCTCGTCCGGCGTGCCCTCATCGGCCAGCACACCGTCGATCACTTGGCGGGCCAGCTTGTCGTTGAGCGTCCCCTCGGTGGTCAACGTGATGATGCGGTGAACGTCCGCCGGTGTGATCGGCAGCTCGGCCACGTCGACGCCACGCTCGTTCGACACGCGCGCGATCTCACCGGTCCACCACTTGCGCGCCGTGGCGGAGTCGGAGCCCAGCTCCACCGTCCGTTCCACGAGGTCGAGCGCACCGGCGTTGATCACCGACTGCATCTCGTGCTCCGAGATCCCCCACTCCTCGCGGATCCGCGCCCGTCGCTTCAGGGGAGGCTCGGGCAGCGTGGTGCGCAGCTGCTCGATCCAAGCCGAGTCCGGCGCGACCGGTGTCAGGTCGGGCTCGGGGAAGTACCGGTAGTCCTCGGCCTCCTCCTTGACCCGTCCGGAGGTGGTGGTGCCGTCGTTCTCGTGGAAATGCCGGGTCTCCTGCACGACGGTGCCGCCGCCGGCGAGGACCGCCGCCTGCCGCTGGATCTCGAAGCGCACGGCCCGCTCGACCGAACGGATCGAGTTGACGTTCTTGGTCTCGGTGCGGGTACCGAGCGTCGTCGAACCTCGGGGCTTCAGCGAGACGTTGGAGTCGACACGCATGGATCCCTGGTGCATGTGGGCGTCCGAGACGCCGAGCGCCACGATCAGCTCGCGAAGCTCGGTGACGTAGGCGCGCGCCACCGCCGGCGCGAGAGCGGGCTCGACCTCGATGGGCTTGGTGACGATCTCGATCAGCGGGACGCCGGCACGGTTGTAGTCGATCAGTGAGTAGTCCGCACCGTGGATGCGACCGGTCGCGCCGCCGACGTGCGAGATCTTGCCGGTGTCCTCCTCCATGTGAGCCCGTTCGATGCCCACCGTCACCGTGCGTGGACCATCGTCGGTGTCCACACTGATGTCGAGCGCACCGTCGTACGCGATCGGCTCGTCGTACTGCGAGGTCTGGAAGTCCTTCGGCATGTCGGGGTAGAAGTAGTTCTTCCTGGCGAAGCGCGACCAGTCGGCGATCGAGCACCCCAGCGCGAGACCGATCCGGATCGCCGACTCCACCGCCTGGGCGTTGACCACCGGAAGGGCACCCGGCAGGCCGAGACACACCGGGCAGACCTGGGTGTTCGGCGGCGCGCCGAACGCGGTGGGGCAGCCGCAGAACATCTTGGTGAGCGTGTTGAGCTCGACGTGGACCTCCAGCCCCATGACCGGGTCGAACCTGGCGATCGCCTCGTCGAACGGCATCAGCTCGGCAGCCTGCTGGTTCATGCGGCACCCCGTCCGCTCGCCTGAGGAGCCGAGACGAGGTCCGGCCCCTTCGCCCAGAGGGGACCGCCCCACCGCTCCTCCAAGGCAGCCTCGAGGTCAGCCCCTGCGCGGTAGACGAGCTCGTCGCGTTGTACCGGAGCCATCAGCTGGACGCCGACCGGCAGGTCGTCGTCACCCAGACCGGCGGGGAGACTCATCGCGGGACCGCCGTAGAGACTGGACGGCAGGGTGGCGAGGTCGGCCTTGTACATGGCAATCGGGTCGTCGGCACGCTCGCCGATCGGGAACGCGACAGTCGGCGTCGTCGGCGACAGCAGCAGGTCGACGTCGGCGTAGGCGGCCTCGAAGTCGCGGCGGATCAGGGTGCGGACCTTCTGCGCCTGACCGTAGTACGCGTCGTAGTAGCCGGCCGAGAGCGCATAGGTGCCCAGCATGATGCGCCGCTTGACCTCGGGGCCGAACCCAGCAGCGCGCGTCTGCGCCATGACCTGCTCGACACCGTTCTGGCCGTCGTCACCGACGCGCAGCCCGTAGCGCATGCCGTCGAAGCGTGCGAGGTTGCTCGAGCACTCGCTCGGGGCGATCAGGTAGTAGGCAGGAAGCGCGTAGTCGAACGAGGGGCATGACACCTCGACGACCTCGGCGCCGAGGGAGGTCACCAGTGCCACGACCTCGTCGAAGCGCGCCTGGACGCCGGGCTGGTAGCCCTCGCCCTGCAGCTGCTTGACGATCCCGACCCGCAGACCCTGGACGCCGCCGAGCTCACCCTTGGCGGCCGCCACGACGGGAGGCACCGGTGCGTCGATGGAGGTGGCGTCCCGGGGGTCATGTCCGGCCATCACCTCGTGCAGCAGTGCGGCGTCGAGCACCGACCGCGCGAACGGGCCACCCTGGTCGAGGGAGGACGAGAAGGCGACGAGCCCGTACCGTGACACCGCCCCGTAGGTCGGCTTGACGCCGACGATGCCGGTGACCGCAGCCGGCTGACGGATCGAGCCACCGGTGTCGGTCCCGATCGCCAGCGGTGCCTGCCGCGCCGCGACGGCGGCGCTCGACCCACCGGAGGAACCACCGGGGATCCGGGTCAGGTCCCACGGGTTGCGGGTGACGCCGTACGCCGAGTTCTCCGTCGACGAGCCCATGGCGAACTCGTCCATGTTCGTCTTGCCGAGCACGACCACACCTGCGTCGCGCAGTCGTCGCGTCACCGTGGCGTCGTACGGCGGCCGCCATCCCTCCAGGATGCGCGAGCCGCAGGTCGTCGGCGCGCCCCGCATGGTGAAGACGTCCTTGAGCGCCAGGGGCACGCCGCGGAGGGCACTGCCTGGTGCGCCGGCTGCACGTTCGGCGTCGACCGCGTCGGCATCGTTCAGGACGCGCGCCCGGTCGACGTGGAGGAACGCGGATACGGAGTTGTCAGTCGCCTCGATGCGGTCCAGGTGCGCCTCAGCCACCTCGCGTGCGCTCGCCTCGCCCCGCTCGACGACAGAGGCCAGCTCGCCCGCCCCGAGGGCGGTGAGGTCGGTCACTGCTCCTCCTCGTCGAGGATGCGCGGCACCCGGAATCGGTCGTCCTCGGCGGCCGGTGCTGCAGCGAGGGCCTCCTCGCGCGACAGCGACGGCGTCACGACATCCGGCCGCGTCACGTTGAGGACGGGTACCGCATGCGTGGTCGGCGGCACGTCATCAGCGGCGACCTCCGCCACCCGAGCGACGGCACCGAGGATCACGTCGAGCTGACCGCCGAAGTGGTCGAGCTCCTCGTCGGTGAGCGACAGACGCGCCAGGCGCGCCAGGTGCGCCACGTCGTCACGGTCGAGCGCAGGCATGGGTCTCCCGGCATCGGGGAACAGGTCGCCGTCATCCTACGGAGGCTGCTGGGCAGGACTCGGCGGGCCTTGCCGCGTCCGGCTCAGGCCGACCCGCTGGCCTGGGCCGCACCACCGCGCAGGAGGCGCAGCGCCCGCTGCTGCGAGGGGTGGCGGAGCAACCAGGCCGTCGCGCTGTCGGCCTCCATGGGACGACTCACGTACCAGCCCTGGACCGCATCGCAGTCGAGTCGCTGCAGAAGGTCCCAGACCTGTTCGGACTCCACCCCCTCGGCGACCGCCGTCATGCCGAGTCCATGGGCGAGCTCGACGATCGAACGCACGATGGTCACGTCGCCCGGATCAGCGGTCAGTCGTGAGACGAACGACCGGTCGATCTTGATCTCCGACACCGGCAGCTTCTTCAGCAGCACCATCGAGGAGTAGCCGGTTCCGAAGTCGTCCAGCGAGGCGGAGACCCCGAGTCGCCGTAGTGCGTTCAGAGTCGTCGTGACCTCGTGGGAGCTGCGGGTCAGCACCCGCTCGGTCAGCTCGAGCACGAGCATGGAGGCAGGCAGGTCGTGCCGCTCGAGCGCCCCGGCGACGACGCCGAGGAGGTCGGGGCCGTGCAGGTCGCGCATCGAGACGTTGACCGCCACGGGCACGTCGAGCCCCGCCCCCCGCCAGCGCGAGACCTGCGCCAGCGACTGGTCGATGACGTGCTCGGTCAGTGGTGCCATGAGTCCCGAGTGCTCCGCCATCGGAATGAACTCGTCCGGCATCACGAGCCCACGCTGGGGGTGGTGCCAGCGGAGCAGCGCCTCCACGCCGACGACGGCACCTGAGGACAGCGACACCTTCGGCTGGTAGTGCACCTGCAGCTCGCCGTTCTCGAGCGCGCTGCGCAGTCCACCGAGGAGTGCCAGCCGGCTGGCCGAGTTGTGGTCGCGGTCGGCGACGTACAGCTCGACGCCGGTGCGCTCCTCCTTGGCGAGGTACATGGCGACGTCGGCGCGACGCACGATCGGGTCGACGTCCTCACCGTGGTCGGGGAAGACCGTGACCCCGATACTCGCCTCCAGCTCGAACAGCATTCCCTCGACGTGGAAGGGCCGGGTCAGGGCCTCGCGGATGCGGTGCGCCACCTCGACCGCCGCCTCCGGGTCCCGGACCGGATCGAGCAGCACGGCGAACTCGTCACCACCGAGCCGGGCGACGATGTCATTGGGGCGCAAGGCGCCCTGGATCCGCTGGGCCACCACGGCGAGCAGCCGGTCCCCCACCTGGTGACCGAGGGTGTCGTTGACCTCCTTGAACCGGTCGAGGTCGAGCAGGCAGAAGCCGAGGTGCGTCTGTCTGCGTCGCGCCGACTCGAGCCGGTCCCCCAGCTCGGCCAGGATCATCTTGCGGTTCGGCAGCCCGGTCAACGAGTCGTGCAGCGCCTGGTGCTCCTTCTCCCGCGAGATGGAGGCGGTCTTACGGACGGCGTAGAGCGGCAGGGTGAGGAGCGGCAGGAACACCGGCTCGACGGACACGAAGAAGACCAGCGGCGACACCGCCAGGACGGCCATGGTCGAGAAGAAGTAGTAGACGAAGTCGTCGAAGAAGTCGTCGGCGAACGTGCGACCGGGATCGGCGAGCATCGAGAACAGGGTGTTGTTGACGAAGAAGAAGGACAGCCAGCCGGCCACGATCCATGTCAGGTCGACCGGCGGTGAGGCTGCGTCAACGGGTCGGCGAGCGTCGGGAGCGACTCACCCCGGGCAGCGAGGCCCAACGTCATCACGAGGGCGGCGGACCCGATGCTCAGCGTGAACTGCCCGATGTTGAAGGGGATCTTCCAGAGCGCCTTGCGCTTGACCAGCTCGGAGACCAGCGTGGACAGCGCGATCAGCGTGATCGCCGGCCATGGGCCGTAGAGGTACAGGATCGCGAAGGCGAAGGCGTCGCTCGTCGCGACCCCCTGGCTGTCGTAGCCGCTGCCCACGATGACCGGGCTGAGCTCGAACAGGATGAGCAGGCCGGCGATCATCCAGAAGGCCGGCTCGGCCGCGGACACCCCCGCGACGGCCTGGGTCGCGGCGTACGCGACCAGGGCCAGACCACCGACGACGGACAGCCACCAACCGGCGGCGAACATGCTGGGCCTGAGGAGTGAGGGCCGGTCCGGTTCAACGGCGTCGTCGGCGAGCACGTCGACGTCGGCCATGCCTCACCACCCTCCGGCTCCCTTTCGCGCTCGGCCCGTTCGGACGGAAGCGCTCACCCCGGAGCCCGGTCCAGGGTAGCCAGTAGCTCACCCTGTGTGACTGATCCACGGCACAGTTCGGCCGATCAGGTGACAGCCTCCGGGCCTTCGGCCAGCAGACGGACGAAGGCGTCCTCGTCGAGCACCGGCACTCCCAGACTCTCGGCCTTGGCCCGCTTGGACCCGGCGCTGTCCCCCGCGACCAGGAAGGAGGTCTTGCGCGACACCGAGCCGGTCGCCTTGCCGCCCGCGGCGGCGACGGCCTCCTGCGCCTCCTCGCGCGTCATCGACTGCAGCGATCCGGTGACGACGACCGTCACACCCAGCAGGGTCTGCGGACCGGAGGACTCCGGCGCGTCGTCCTGCATCCGGACCCCTGCCGCACGCCATCGATCGACGATGGAACGGTGCCAGTCGACGGCGAACCAGTCGATGAGAGCAGCGGCGATGATCGGTCCGACCCCTTCGATCGCGGCGAGGGTCTCGGCATCGGCGTCGGCGATCGCGGTCAGACTCCGGAAGTGCGTCGCCAGCGCCTGCGCCGCCGTCGGGCCGACGTGCCGGATGGACAGTGCGACCAGCACCCGCCAGAGCGGCCGGTCTCGGGCCGCTGCCAGCTGCTCGCAGCAGACGCCTCGGCGTTCACCGTCAGCTCGACGCCGTCGCCGTCGGCAGCCGCGCGCGTGAAGAAGGGGCAACGCTGCAGGGTCGTCGGCGTCGAGCGCGAAGAGGTCACCTTCGTCGATGACCAGTCCGCAGTCCAGCAGGGCGATCGCCGCCTTGTACCCGAGCCCTTCGATGTCGAAGGCTCCGCGACCAGCCACGTGGAACAGCCGTTCCCGCAGCTGCGCGGGACATGACTCGGGCGTTCGGGCACCGGATGTCGGCGTCAGCCTCCTTCTCCCGAGCCAGCGGTGTGCTGCACTCGGGGCAGACGGTCGGCATGACGAAGGCCCGTTCGTCGCCGGTGCGCCGCTCGACGACGGGACCGATGATCTCGGGGATGACGTCGCCGGCCTTGCGCAGGAAGACGGTGTCGCCGATGAGCACGCCCTTGCGCTCGACCTCGGACGCATTGTGCAACGTCGCCATCTGCACGGTGGAGCCGGCGACCCTCACCGGCGTCATCACCCCGTACGGAGTCACCCGACCCGGTGCGCCCCACATTGACCCGGATGTCCTCGAGCGTCGTGGTGACGACCTCTGCCGGGTACTTGTAGGCGATCGCCCAGCGGGGGGCGCGTGAGGTGGCGCCGAGGTCTCGCTGGTCGGCGATCGCGTCGACCTTGACGACCACGCCGTCGATCTCGTGCTCGACGTCGTGGCGGTGCTCGTCGTAGTACGCGATGAACTCGGTGACCTCGTCCAGTGTTCGGTGTACGCGCGTGCGGTCGGAGACCGGCAGTCCCCACGCCGCCATGGCCAGGTACGAGTCGGACTGGGTGGTGGGCTCGATACCCGCTGCGGGCTCCGATCCCGTGCACTACCAGTCGCAAGCCCGCCGAGCTGCTCGGTCGCACGGTCGACATCGGCCGTGAGGCGCTTCAGCCGCTGGTCGGCACGGTCGACCGACCGTCCCGACCGGGAGGTGGCCTCGCGCCGAGCGCGCGCGTCGGCGAGCTCATCGAGACGTCGGTCCACGCGCTGGCGCAAGGTGCCCGCCGCTGCGTTGCGCGGATTGGCGAACGGCGACCGACCCTGCTCCATCACGTGCGCGTTGATCGCGTCGAACGTGCTGACGGGGAAGTACACCTCACCGCGCACCTCGAGCAGCGCGGGGACGGGCAGGGCCGGATCGGACGGCGTGAGCTGACGTGGGATCCCGGTCATGAACTGGACGTTGTAGGTGACGTCCTCACCGGTGCGGCCGTCCCCACGGGTGGCGAGCGAGGTGCAGTCGGCCCTCCCGGTAGACGAGGTCGACGGCGAGCCCGTCGACCTTCAGCTCGCAGAGCATCGGCGGGAAATGACCCAGGCCGTTCTCGACCCGGGCGGCCCACGCCTGCAGCTCGTCGAGGGCGAACGCGTTGTCGAGCGAGTACATGCGCTCGAGGTGCTCGACCGGTTCGAACATCTCCGACACGCGCACCGCCGACGGTGGCGGTCGGCGACGTCGCGGAGGCGAGCTCGGGATGCTCCTGCTCGAGTCGCCGCAGTCGGCGCTCGAGGCGGTCGTACTCGTCGTCGGAGACCGTCGGGGCATCGAGCTCGTAGTAGCGGCGGCGGTGCTCCTCGACCTCGACGACGAGCGCGGCGTGCTCCTCCGCCGGCGTCGTCGCCTCTGGCACCCCCTTGCCACGTGGACTCATCGACCCTCCCGTCAGCGCCCAGGACCGTCAGCGCCGTCCTGGAGCCAGCGCGCCAGGTCCCTGGTCGCAGCGTAGGCGGCAGCGACGACAGGAACGGTGCTGCCGGGCTGGCCGCATCGCGGCGTCACCGCGACCGCCGACGCGAACGGATCCGCCGCCAGGCCCAGCACCCCCCGCAGGTCACGAAGTCGGCGGCGGGCGCCCGTCCATGTCGACGGCATCCACGCCGGCCCACAGCGAGCGGCCGGTGTCGACCCACTGCCCCAGCTCGGTCGCGTGTGCGGCCAGGTCCAGTGCGCTCCACGTCGAGGCTCAGGGTGTCCGCGCCGCTCCGGGCCAGCACGACCAGTCGGGGTCACTGGCGCAGCAGTGCACGACCGTGCGGCGCGCCGGCCGCCTCGGCCGCCTGGACGACGACGCTCAGCGCGGAGGTGGCCACCTCGCCCGGCACCGGCGCGTGGACCCCCCAACCGCTCGGCCGGGGGATCGCCCCCGCCGTGGCGGCGGGCAGCGCCGGGCTCGTCCAGCTGCAGCACGATCGCGACCCCGGGGAGCCGCTTGACCAGGTCGTCCAGGTGCTGGCCGACCCCTTCGGCCAAGGAGGCCGCGACGTCCCGCAGTGCGGCCGGGTCGCTCGTCAGCGCGTCGCCACCCCGCAGCTCGGCGGTCGCCGCCAGCGTCACCGGTCCGCACGACCTGCACCTTCACCGGTCCGGTGAAGCCCTGGAGCACCTCCTCGAAGGCGTCGAGGTCCTCCGCCAGCAACGAGCGCGACCGCCGAACGTCACGTCCCGGTGCCGATGCCGTGCGCCAGCGCTCGAGCTCGAGCTCGAGCGGGCAGGTCGACGAGCAGCCCGGCCGCGCGCCCGGTGATCGACGCCCAGGGACCCCGGGCCGGCAGCTCGGGCAGGTGCGGGAGCTCGGGCAGGGCGTCCACCACCCACGCGCGCAGCCTCCCTGGGCGGCCTCGCCCGGCACCGATCCGATGCCCGTGGCCACTGCGGTCGGCACGCGACGGACGCCGCCACGGCCAGCGGTCATGCCGTCGCGTCGATGGCCGCCGACCCGCGGACCCGCGTGCCGTCGTAGAGCACGAGCGTCTGTCCAGGCGCCACCCCCTCGGCCGGCTGTCGCCAGCAGGGCACGGACGCCGTCCCCCTGCCGGCTCACCGTGGCGGGCAGAGCCTCACCGTGAGCACGGAACTGCACGCTCACGTCGGCAGGGTCCGGGAGCTCGGGGCCGCACCAGCGCACGGGCCGGGCGACGATCTGGTCGATGGCGAGCGCCTGACGCGACCCCACGACGACGGTCTGTGTCGTGGGCTCGATCGAGAGCACGTAGCGCGGGGACCGGTCAGGCGTGGCGACGGTCGAGCCCGAGCCCGCGACGCTGGCCGACGGTGAAGGCGTAGGCACCGTCGTGCTCGCCGAGCACGTTGCCGTGGCTCGTCGAGGATGACCCCGGGTCGCTCCCCGAGCCGCTCGGCCAGGAAGCCCTGGGTGTCGCCGTCGGCGATGAAGCAGATGTCGTGGCTGTCCGGCTTGTCGGCGACCAGCAGCCCCCGCTCCGCCGCCTCCCGTCGCACCTCGGACTTCCAGCGAGTCGCCCAGCGGGAAGAGCGACCGGTCCAGCTGCTCGCTGCTCGAGCACCGCCAGGACGTAGGACTGGTCCTTGGCTGCGTCGACGGCGCGGTGCAGCTCGGCGCCATCGGGCACCCTCGACCGACCCGGGCGTAGTGACCGGTGCACACGGCGTCGAAGCCGAGCGCGACGGCCCGGTCGAGCACGGCGGCGAACTTGATCCGCTCGTTGCAGCGCAGGCACGGGTTCGGCGTACGTCCGGCCGCGTACTCGGCGACGAAGTCGTCGACGACGTCGGCGCGGAACTGCTCGGCGAGGTCCCAGACGTAGTACGGGATGCCGAGCACGTCGGCGACGCGACGGGCGTCCCGGGAGTCCTCGAGGCTGCAGCAGCCGCGGGCCCCGGAGCGGAACGTCTGCGGGTTGCTGCTCAGCGCCAGGTGCACGCCGGTGACGTCGTGGCCGGCATCCGTGCGCGAGCCGCAGCGACCGCGGAGTCGACGCCACCGGAGAGCGCCGCGAGGACCCGCACGCATCCGCCCTGTCAGCGCTCCGCCGGCGCCGACGCGCGCGCTGCGCGCGCGCGCTCGACCACGGGCCCGATCGCGTCGACCAGCTCGTCGACGTCGGCCTCGGTCGAGGTGTGGCCCGAGCGAGAACCGCAGCGACGAGCGCGCCTCCGCCTCGGTGGCTCCCATGGCGAGCAGCACGTGGCTGGGCTCGGCGACGCCCGCCGAGCAGGCCGAGCCGGTGGAGCAGTGCACCCCGCGGGCGTCGAGCAGCATGAGCAGCGAGTCACCCTCGCAGCCGGGGAACGAGAGGTGCGCGTTGCCGGGCAGCCGGTGCGCGGGATCGTCGAGCGCGGGTCGCCGTTGAGCACCGCGTCGGGAACTGCCGCGAGCACCCGCGCCACCAGGTCGTCCCGCAGCGCGGCCACCGCCTCGGACGCGCTCGGCACGGTCCTCGGTCGACTCGGCCGCCGCGGCGGCGAAGCCGGCGATCGCGGGGGTGTCGAGCGTGCCGGAGCGGACGTCGCGCTCCTGGCCGCCGCCGTGGAGCAGCGGCACCGGTGACGCGGAGCGGCGCGAGCAGCAGCGCACCGACGCCGAGCGGGCCGCCGAGCTTGTGCCCGCTGACCGTCAGGGCGTCCAGACCCGACGCCGCGAAGTCGAGCGGCGAGGTGACCGGCGGCCTGCACCGCGTCGGAGTGGACCGGGACCCCGAACGCTCGCGGCCGCCGCGACGCACTCGGTGACCGGCTGCACGGTGCCGACCTCGTTGTTGGCCCACATCACGCGTGACCAGGGCGACCGAGTCGGGGTCGCGGGCGATCTCGTCGTGCGAGCTGCTGCGGGTCGACCCGCCCGACCGCGTCGACGGTCGAGCCAGATGACCTCGGCGCCCTGGTGCGTCGGCGAGCCACTGCACCGGGTCGAGCACGGCGTGGTGCTCGACCGCAGCTGGCCAGGATGCGCGGCCGACGGCGGTCCTGCTGGCGGACTCCAGTAGAGACCCTTGACCGCCAGGTTGTCGGCCTCGGTGCCACCCGCGGTGAAGACGACCTCGCTGGGGCGGGCGCCGAACGCGGCGGCGATCGTCTCGCGGCTCTCCTCGACCACTCGACGGGCACGTCGCCCGGCGGCGTGCAGCGACGAGGGGTTGCCGACCTCGCCGAGCTCCTTGGTGACGGCCGCGATCGCAGCCGGGAGCATCGGCGTCGTCGCCGCGTGATCCAGGTAGGCCATCGCGACGAGTCTAGGTCAGCCTGGTGCCGCTGCCCGGGTCAGCCCTTCCGCTTGCTGACCTCCTCGGTCAGCTGCGGCAGCACGGTGTGCAGGTCGCCGACGACGCCGAAGTCGACGAGGTCGAAGATCGGCGCCTCCGGGTCCTTGTTGACCGCGACGATCGTCTTCGAGGTCTGCATGCCGGCGCGGTGCTGGATCGCCCCGGAGATGCCGTTGGCCATGTACAGCTGCGGCGAGACGGTCTTGCCGGTCTGCCCGACCTGGAACTGGTGCGGGTACCAGCCGGCGTCGGTGGCGGCGCGCGAGGCGCCGACAGCGGCACCGAGGCTGTCGGCGAGCGCCTCGATCGACGGCGAAGCCCTCGGGCGACCCGACGCCACGCCCGCCGGAGACGACGATCGCCGCCTCGGTCAGCTCCGGACGTCCGGCCCGCTCCTGCGCGACCCGCTCGGTGACCGCGCTGCCTTGTCGGCGTCGGCGACGGTGACGTCGCAGGTCGACCCGTCTGCCGGCGGCACCGCGACTGGCTCGGGCGCGGTGCTGTTGGGCCGCACCGCGATGATCGGAGTGCCGGTCGTGACGGTCGAGTGCACGATGCGTCGAGCCACCGAAGACCGACTGCTCGGCGACGAAGCCGTCGCTCGACGCCGACGGCGTCGGTGATGACGCCCGAGCCGGTGCGGACCGCGAGCCGTCCGGCGATCTCCTTGCCCTCGGCGGTGGCCGGCACCAGGACACCGCGGCACCGGACGCCGCCAGCGCCGCCTGCAGCGCCGCGACCTTCGGGGCGACCACGTGGTCGGCGAAGTCGGCGCCGGTCGCCACGTAGACGGTCTCGGCGCCGCCGGCGCGCCAGCGCTGGCGACGGTGTCGTCGGAGACGTCACCGATCGCGACCGCGGCCGGCTCGCCGAGGGAGCGGGCGAGGGTCAGCAGCTCGAAGGTGACCTTCTTGACGTCACCGCCGGCGTGCTCGACGAGCACGAGTACTTCAGCCATGGTGGTCCTCCCGGACGCGTGCTGAGGGTCAGATGAACTTCTGGGCGGCGAGGAAGTCGGCGAGCTTGGTGCCGCCGTCTCCCTCGTCGGTGACGACGGTGCCGGCCGCGCGCGGCGGGCGGGCTGGCGAAGTCCTGCACCGCGCTCCAGGAGCCGGTCAGCCCGACGCGTGCCGGCGTCGACCCCGAGGTCGGCGAGCGAGAGCGTCTCGACCGGCTTCTTCTTGGCGGCCATGATCCCCTTGAACGACGGGTAGCGCGGCTCGTTGATCTTCTCGACGACGCTGACGCAGCGCGGGCAGCGTACGCCTCGACGACGTCGTACCCGTCGTCGGTCTGACCCGCTGGACGCGTGACGGTGCTCGCCGTCGACCTCGACCTTGCCCGCGAAGGTGAGCTGGGGGCGTCCGGTGCGCTCGGCGACCATCGCCGGCACGACCGACATGCGGGCGTCGGTGCTCTCCGAGCCCAGGAGGACGAGGTCGGGGGCGAGCCGGTCGACCGCCGCGGCCAGCACCGCTGAGGTGGCCAATGGCGTCACTGCCGTGCAGGGCGTCGTCGACGACGTGGACACCGTCGTCGGCGCCCATCTGCAGACCCTTGCGCACGCTCTCGATCGCCTTCTCCGGGCCCGACCGTCAGGACGGTCACGGTGCACGGCGTCGGCACCGCCGAGGCGCTCCTGGAGCTGCAGCGCCTCCTCGATCGCGTACTCGTCGAGCTCGTTGACGACGGCGTCGGCCGCCTCACGGTCGAGGGTGTTGTCGGCCGGGTCGAGCTTCTTCTCCGCCCAGGAATCGGGCACCTGCTTGACGCACACGACGATCTTCACGGCGACGAACGCACCTCCTGGTACCGACCCCGTGCCCGCCGTGAGGTCGGGCCGTACGGTGCGCGAGCTGCCCCGCCGATGAGCGGACAGGGCGTGTCACTGACTCGTGGGTCAGTCTGCCAGACACATTGGATCCAATCATCGCAGCGGCGGCAGTGTGAACCCAGTCGCAGTGCCATGCGGGACGTCCGGTCGTCCGGCCGGCGAACCGGAACACGCCGTCCCGGACGCTCCCGACCGTCGTCCCGCACGTGACGTACGCTCCCCGCCATGGACTCCCCCACCCCCGACCTGCGCGCGCGTGCTCGACCTGCACCGTTCCCGCCCTCCGCGAGGAGGTCGGACGCCACGAGTACGACGGCCAGATCCAGGACCTCTCGCCCGAGGGCGTGAGCCAGTGCACTGGGCCGGCTCGGTGGCCCTCCGCTCGACGACCCGCACGACGAGGCGCACCTGGCGGCGTTCGAGGCGTGCCGCGCGCGTCCGGCTACGGCGAGCTCGCAGCTGCACCGCCGCAACCCGCTGATCCACCTGGAGAACCTCGACCTCGCCTGCTACGACCGCGCCGTACGCCCCCGAGAGCGACCGGGACAGGGCCCGGCGGGCGCACCTGGCGCTGTGGCCGGACGCCGTCGACATGGCGATGCCGCTCCCTCGACGCGGTGCCCGCTCCGGTCGCGACCGCGCTGCTGCCGGCCGTGACGGGACTGGCCGACGGCCTGCCCGACGACGACGCCGGGACACCGGCAGCACTGACCGCCCACGCCAGGCTCGTCGGCGCACCTGCAGCAGCTCGCCAGCGACGGCTCGCCCGACGACCGCCATCGGCGCGCACGCACTCTACCCGTCTCATGGCGGCCGACGACGCCGCTCGCCGTCGACCTCGCCGCGCTTGAGCGAACGCGCGGAGCGCGAGCGGATCCGGCTGCACGAGATGCTGCGCGAGGGCTGCGCGCAGCTGCGTCCGGCGACCGGCCGGTGGTCGAGGTGGTGACCGAACTGCTCGCGGACCACCCCTCCGCCGACGAGGTGGTCCAGGTCGCGGCCGCGTCACGACGGAGGACGTCATCGCCTTCTGCCGCGAGCGCGGCTGGCTCACCCACCTCGACGGCGCAGTGCCGGGTCGGCCTCGCTCCACCGTCGCGGCGCTGGGCCACCGCGATGCTCGCCTGGGCCGGCCCCGACGAGTCCGACGCTCCCTCGCACTACGACATCACGCCGCCGGAGCCGACATGGCCGGAGGCCGAGCAGGCGGAGTGGCTGTCGATGTTCAGCAGCACCGCGCTCGCCGCGATCACCGCCCACGAGGTGGCGCCGGGACACTTCGCCCACGGCCGGGCCCTCCGCCGCGTCCAGAGCCCTGTCCGGCGCACGCTGATCGGGTCGGGTTTCGCCGAGGGGTGGGCGCACTACGGCGAGGAGCTGATGCTCGAGGAGGGTTTCCACGCCGACGACCCGCGCTTCCGCATCGGCGTCGCACTCGAGGCGCTCGTGCGCGTCACGCGGCTGGCGTGCGCCATCGGCCTGCACACCGGCGCGCTCGACGTCGATGCGGCGACGCGCAAGTTCATGACGGACGCCTTCATGCCCGAGGCCACCGCCCGATCCGAGGCGCGGCGTGGGACGTTCGACCCGACCTACGGCATCTACACATGGGGCAAGTGGCTCGATCCTCGACGTCCGTGCGCAGGCGACGGAAGGCAGTGGGGGTCGGAGTTCTCGCTGCGCCGCTTCCACGACGCCTTGCTCAGCGCTCGGGTCTCCGCCGCTGGGGCTGATGTCCACCGCGGTCGCCCGCGGCTAGTGCCGAGTACCGCTCAGATCTGCGGCCAGAAGTCGTTGGCGCCCTTGATGCACCCGAGGGACCGACCGACCTTGGCCAGACCGGTGCGGTCACCACGCTTGTAGTTGCTGCTCCCGCGCTCGAGCATCGTCGGGTACATCAGCTCGCGGGTCGTGCCCACGTGGCCGAGCCCCATCACGTGTCCGATCTCGTGCAGGAGCAGAGCGCCACGCGTCGTCCCCGAACCGAAGCCCGCGCGCGTAGAGACGGTTGTGGTCGGCGTTGAGCACCACGAAGCCGCGACCGATGGCCGCCTGGTACTGGTCGGCTGAGTCCAGCGCATCATCCAGCCGCCGACGCCCGACGGGTAGCGCCCACCCGACTTGCCGATCAGGTTGGAGCGGGTGGCTGCACGGGCCTGGTCCACCCACGCGACGACGATCTCCGCGGCCTTCTGACGCGAGGACCACGACTGGCTGGCACCGTCGCGCGGGATCTCGTCGGTGCGGCCGGCGTAGGCGAAGTCGATCCCCACGCGTTTGCCCACCCGCCGGAAGGCCTGCTGTACGTCCTCGACCGCCGAGGCTCGGGCCGCCGCACTGCGGCCGGCCAGCTTCGGGTTCACCGCGAAGGTGATGGTCTGGCAGGGGTTCCAGCGGATCCGGTGGGTGTGGCCGTCGGGGTCGGTCCAGTTGCTGACCTCGTAGCGGGAGCCGGCGGCGTCGGCGTCCGGCATCGGAGCCAGCGGCACGGCAAGGCCGACGACGGCCGCCATGACCAGCGCCAGCAGCCCGATCGGCCGGACGAGTCCGGACACCATTGCGTCTCCTTGAGGGACGAGACCTGTCCAGACGGTCTTCGGCACCTCGAGGGCGGACCCTGACTGCTCCGGGCGGGGGAAAATCCCGCGGCAACCGGATTAAGGAGACAAATCAGACTGCACCTGCGATCGACGACCGGGGCGCAGAGCGCCTGCTCGGGGGCCGCCGGGAGGGAGCGGGAGGTCAGAAGAGGGCGTTCGCCAGGGAGCGACGCGCCGCCAGCACGGCCGGGTCGTCGTTGCCCACCAGCTCGAGCAGCTCCAGCAGGTGCTCCTTGGCCTGCTCGCGTTCGGCGCCCGCGGTCCGTCCGACCAGGGCGATCAGCCGATCGAAGCTCTCGGTCACCTGTCCGTCCAGCAGCTCGAGGTCGGCGGCGACCGTGTGCGCGGCGACATCGTCGGTGCCCTCGGCCGCGGCTCGCGCGCCGGCGAGGTCGAGCCCCTGCGGTGCGCTTGCAGCAGGGTGAGGCTGGCCAGTCCCTGGCGGGCGTCCGGGTGGTCGGGACGGGTCGCCAGGATCTGCGCGGTAGGCGGCCTCGGCCGCCTCGAGGTCGTCCCGGCCAGCGCCTCGTCCGCGGCGAGCAGCTCGGGGTCCTCCGGTGCGGCGGCCTCGGCTGCCGGGCTGCCGGGGCCACCTGCGTTCCCTGTCAGGGCGATCACCTGGTCGAGGAAGTCCCGCACCTGGGCCTCCGGGAGCGCCCCGATGAAGCCCGGGATCACCTGACCCTGCCAGACGACCATGACGGTGGGGATGCTCTGCACCTGCGCGGCCGCCGACAGCTGAGGGTTGGCGTCGACATCGACCTTGGCCAGCACCCAGGCGCCGGCGTCTGCTGCGGCGAGCCGCTCGAGCACCGGCGACAGCTGCTTGCAGGGTCCGCACCACTCGGCCCAGAAGTCGATGACGACCGGGACGCGTCATCGACCGTTCGAGCACGTCGGCCTGGAAGGTGGCGTCGGACACGTCGAGAACCGTCGCCGCCGACGGTGCCGCGGCGCCGTCTGCGCCCTGCTGAGCCTGCTGACGCTGGGCGCGCACCGCCTCAGCCTTCTCGCGAGCCTCGCGGGCCTGGGCCAGCGCCGCGAGGTCGACCGCGCCGTAGGGGTTGAAGCCGGCGGGAGTGCCAGGATGGTGTCACCGTCATGCCGCCATTGTGGCGGACGGCTCAGAAGCGGGGGGGCTCGGTATAGGAGCCGAACACCTCACGCAGGGCGTCACAGATCTCGCCGACGGTGGCTTCGGCTCGAGCCGCGTCCAGCATCGGCGGCACGAGGTTGGCGTCGGCGCGGGCGGCGACGGTCAGGGCGGCGAGCGTGCTCGCCACGGCGTCCGCGTCACGGTTCGACCGTCGCGCAGCAAGCCGCTCGACCTGGGCCGTCTCGACGGCGCGGTCGATGCGGAGCACCTCCAGCGGCTCGGCCACCGTGCTCGTGTGGGCGGTGACGCCGACGACGTGCCGGCGCCCCTCCTCGAGGGCGCGCTGCTGCTCGTCGGCGGCGTCGGCGATACGGCCGGTGAACCAGCCGTCGTCGATCCCGGCGACGATGCCGGACGTCATGGACCGGCCGTCCCCGAGCGCAAGGATCTCCGCGAGGAGCTCCTCCGCCTCCTGCTCGACCCGGTCGGTGGACGCCTCGACGTACCACGAACCCCCGAGCGGGTCGATCACGGACGCGACTCCCGTCTCCTCCAGGAGCACCTGCTGAGTACGCAGTGCCACCTCGGCGGCGGCCTCGGTCGGCAGCGCGAGCACCTCGTCGAGAGCGTTGGTGTGCAACGAGTTGGTGCCGCCGAGCACCGCGGCCAGTGCCTCGATGGCGGTGCGGACCACGTTGTTCTGCGGCTGCTGCGCCGTGAGGGACACCCCGGCCGTCTGCGTGTGGAACCGCAGCCACTGGGCTCGGTCGGTCGTCGCTCCGTAGCGGTCGCGCATCCAGCGTGCCCAGATGCGACGGGCCGCGCGGAACTTGGCGACCTCCTCGAAGAAGTCGATGTGCGCGTCGAAGAAGAAACTCAGCCGCGACGCGAACGCGTCCACGTCGAGACCCCGCTCGATGCCGAGCTCGACGTAGCCGAAGCCGTCGGCGAGGGTGAAGGCCAGCTCTTGCGCGGCCGTGGCCCCTGCCTCGCGGATGTGGTACCCGCTGATGCTGATCGGGTGGTAGCGCGGCAGGTGCTGCTGGGTCCACTCCAGCAGGTCGCCGATCAGGCGCAGGTGCGGCGCGGGGGGGTAGAGCCACTCCTTCTGCGCGATGTACTCCTTGAAGATGTCCGTCTGCAGCGTGCCTGACATCGACGCCACGTCAGCGCCTGCGCGTTCGGCGGCCACGACATAGCAGCAGAACAGTGGGACAGCGGGACCGCTGATCGTCATCGACGTGCTCACGGCGTCGAGCGGGATCCCGGTGAACAGCGCGTCCATGTCCTGCGCGGAGTCGATGGCGACGCCACAGTGCCCGACCTCGCCCTGGGCTCGCGGGTGGTCGGAGTCGAGTCCCATGAGCGTGGGCATGTCGAAGGCGACGCTCAGTCCGTCGCTGCCTGCGGCGAGCAGCCCGTGGAAGCGGGCGTTCGTGTCGTCGGCCGCGGCGAAGCCGGCGAACTGCCGGATGGTCCACGGCTTTCCGAGGTAGCCGCTGGTGTAGATCCCCCGGGTGAACGGGTACTCCCCCGGCCACCCGATCCGCTCGAACCCGGGGACGTCGGACTGACCGACGTCGTCCGGCGCGTAGATCGGCTGCAACGGCGCACCGGACAGCGTCTGACGAGGTGGCGGCGGCTCCGCCCAACGGCTCTCGAAACGGTGACGACCGTCGGCGATCTCGTCCGCGTCCATCGGCCTCCTCCCGTCGGTCTCAGCACGCTGTCCTCAGCAGGCTAGCCCGAGAGGACGCCCTCCTCGCTCCCCAGGACGAGGACGGGACACAATGACCGGGTGCACGTGTCTGCCAAAGTCGACTACGCCATGAGGGCGCTGCTGGTCATCACTCGCGAGGGCGGCGAGGCCGGCTCGCTGATCAAGGGCGACCACCTCGCCTCCGAGCAGGCCATCCCCGGGAGGTTCCTCGAGGGCATTCTTCGGCAGCTCCGGCAGGCCGGCATCATCGCCAGCCAGCGAGGTGCCGATGGCGGCTATCGACTCGCGCGGCCGGCTTCCGACATCACCGTGGCCGACGTCGTCCGGGCCCTCGACGGTCCCCTGGCCGACGTCCGCGGCGACCGACCGGAGAACGCCGACTACGCAGGTGCCGCCGAGCACCTTCGGGAGGTCTGGATCGCGACGCGGGCCGCGCTCCGCGGCGTCCTGGAACATGTGACGCTCGCCGAGATCGCCAGTGGCGAGCTGCCGGAGACCGTCACCACCTTCACCCAGGACCCCGCCGCCTGGTCCTGACCCCTCTTGCGGGTGCCCTGTGACACCGCTCCCGTTGATTGCAGGGATCGCCGTACTCATCCACCCTCATGGCACGGCGCTCTGTCCACAGCGCGGAGAAAACCCGGGTGGCCGCGTGCGACACGCGACAACCTCTGCGCATGCCGCAGTCACGATCCTTCGATCTTCACGCCATCGACGACCTCGCCCGCTCGCAGAGCGGTGTCATCACGCACGGCCAGCTCGTGTCGCTGGGGATGTCGTCGTCCAGCATCAGCCGATGGACGCGCACGGGCGGACGCTGGCAACGCCTTCTCCCGGCGACCTACCTCGTCCACCGTGGGACGCCGACCTTCCTCGAACGGGCGCACGCAGCCACGCAGTACGGTGGACCAGGCGCATTGCACACCGGCCTGGGAGCCCTCCATCTCTACGGCCTGTACAACCTTCCGTGTGCTCCGCAGGACCTTCCTCTCCAGGTGCTGATCCACCGGGAACGTCAGCTCAGGTCGGCTTCCTTCCTCACGGTCGAGCGCACCCAGAGGATGCCTGAGCCGGTGTCCGTCGGTGGCTTCGCTGTCGCGCCCCTTTCCCGTGCCGTCTTCGACGCCGGCCGCCGCACAGCCGATCGTCGCCAGGTACGCGCGTTCACCCTCGAGGCGGTGCAGCGGAAGCTCCTCGACATCGACGACCTTCGTGCGGAGATCCGCCAGGGGCAACGTCAGTGGACCGCGGTCATGCGGGACGTCGTCGGCGACGCCGCTGCCGGCGTCCGATCGGTGCCGGAGGCTGGGCTGCGCGACATCGTGCGCGCCAGCGATCTCCCCGAGCCGGTGTGGAATCCGACACTGACAACCCCGCAGGGCGAGTTCATCGCCGAACCCGATGGGTACTACGAGGACCTCGGCATTGCGCTCGAGGTCGACTCCCGCAAGCACCACTTTGATGACGAGCACGGCTACGACACCACTTGGTCACGACACCGACGGTTCGCGGAGCTCAGCATCGTCGTCCTCCGGATCACCCCCGTCGACATTCGCGATGATCCGGCAGGCGTCCTCGCGAGCATCGCAAGAACGCGAGCAGCTCACGCCGGCCGGCAGCCACCCCCGGTCAAGGTGATTCTGACGGGGGCTAGAGGTCGCCGCATTGCTTCATGAGTCCGGCCAAACCTTCATAGAACGGGAGCGGTGTCACACCGCACCCTTTCAGGGGAGGAGGGCAGCGGCTGCCGTGTAAGGGTCGGTCGCGCCCGAGACGACGTCGCCGGCGAGAGCCTCGAGGCGGCGGGCCGCCTCGCCGTCGGACAGTCGCGCTCGCACCGCTGCCACCACCAGGGCCTCGATCTCGGCTCTCGCGCGCTCGCGCCGACGCCGTTCCAGGACGCCGTGGTCGACGAGGTACGCGCTGTGCTCGGCGATCGCCTGCACCAGGTCGTCGATGCCCTCTCCGCGTGAGGCCACCGTCTTGACGATCGGCGGACGCCACACCGGCGCCTCCGCGCCCTCGACGTTCCGCCCGATGGCCAGCATGGTGCGAAGTTCGCGGACCGCCAGGTCGGCTCCGTCGCGGTCCGCCTTGTTCACGCAGTACACGTTGCCGATCTCCAGAATGCCGGCTTTCGCCGCCTGCACGGCATCTCCCATCCCCGGCGCCAACAGCACGACCGTGGTGTCGGCGAGCCCGGCCACCTCGACCTCGGACTGCCCCACGCCCACGGTCTCGACCAGCACGACGTCGCACCCCGCCGCGTCCAGCACCCGGACCGCCTGCGGAGCTGCCGCCGCGAGACCGCCGAGGTGGCCACGCGTTGCCATCGACCGGATGAACACGCCCGGGTCGGTCGCGTGCTCCTGCATCCGCACCCGGTCGCCGAGCAGTGCCCCGCCGGTGAAGGGCGAGGACGGATCGACCGCCAGGACGCCGACGCGTCGGCCCTGCGTCCGGTAGGCGGTGACGAGAGCCGAGGTGGTCGTGGACTTCCCGACGCCGGGCGCGCCGGTCAGTCCCACCACGTGCGCGCGTCCGGCGAGCGGCGACAGCATCGCCGCGAGCTGGGGCAGCAGCGGCGACTGGTCCTCGATGAGCGAGATGAGTCGCGCGACGGCCCGTGGGTCGCCGTTGCGTGCTCGGTCGACCAGTGACGCGAGGTCGCTCGGAGCCGCCCGGGTCAGGCCGGCACCCGCAGGATCAGAGCGTCACCCTGGCCACCGCCACCACAGAGAGCGGCCGCACCGATGCCACCACCCCGCCGCTTGAGCTCGAGCGCGAGGGTCAGCGCCAGACGCGCACCGCTCATGCCGATCGGGTGACCCAGTGCAATGGCACCACCGTTCGGGTTCACCTGCTCGTCCGCCAGCCCCAGCTTGCGCGCGGAGACGATGCCCACGGCGGCGAACGCCTCGTTGATCTCGACGAGGTCGAGGTCGGCCGCAGTGAGACCCTCGCGGTCGAGCGCCTTCTGGATCGCGTTGGACGGCTGCTCGTGCAGGGAGGTGTCGGGCCCTGCCACGATCCCGTGCGCACCGATCTCGGCGAGCCACGGAAGGCCGAGCTCCTCGGCCTTCGCCTTGCTCATCACGACGACGGCTGCTGCACCGTCGGAGATCTGCGAGGCCGATCCCGCGGTGATCGTGCCATCCTTGCGGAACGCCGGACGCAGCTTGCCCAGCGACTCCACGGTGGTGTCGGCGCGAATGCCCTCGTCCTCACTGAACACGAGGGGGTCACCGCGCCGCTGCGGGACCTCGACGGGCACGATCTCCTCGGCGAACAGCCCGTTCTTCTGCGCCTCCGCCGCCCGCTGGTGCGAACGTGCCGCGAAGGCGTCCTGCTCCTCGCGGGTGAGTGAGTAGCGCTCGTTGTACCCCTCGGTGGACGCGCCCATCGGCTGCCCGTCGAAAGCGTCGGTGAGGCCGTCGAAGGCCATGGCGTCCACCAGCTGCGTGTTGCCGTACTTGACGCCCTCGCGTGACTTCGGCAGCACGTGGGGAGCGTTGGTCATCGACTCCATGCCACCGGCCACCACGATCTCGACCTCGCCCGCACGGATCAGCTGGTCGGCCAGTGCGATGGCGTCGAGACCGCTCAGACAGACCTTGTTGATGAGGATCGACGGCACCGTCATCGGGATGCCTGCGCCGACGGACGCCTTCCGCACCGGCAGCTGCCCCGCGCCGGCCTGCAGCACCTGGCCCATGATGACGTACTGCACCTGGTCGCCGGTGACGCCCGCGCGCTCGAGCGCCCCCTTGATGGCAACCGCGCCGAGGTCGGCGGCGCTGAAGTCCTTGAGGGAGCCGAGGAGCCGCCCCATGGGGGTGCGGGCGCCGGCAACGATGACATTCGAGGTCATGGACTGACCCTCCCATCCGAGGTACGGGTGATCACCTGCCAGCGTACTGGCCGGGACCCGCCTTCCTCGACCCCCGGCTGCCGATCCGGGCGCCTCCGATGCCACCATGTCCTGCGGACCTCGACTCCACCGAGAGGGGATCTGACCATGTCCAGCACCGATGCTGCCGACCTCGCACATCTCTTCACCGCCCTCGACCATGTCGGCGTCGCCGTCGCGGACCTCGACGCCGCGATCGCCTTCTACCGCGACGTGCTGGGCATGGCATTGGTCCACGAGGAGTCCAATCCCGACCAGGGCGTCCGCGAGGCGATGATGGCTGTCGGCGACTCTGGTTCCTTCGTCCAGCTGCTCGCACCCCTGACTCCGGACTCGCCGATCGGGAAGTTCCTCGACCGCAACGGACCGGGCCTGCAGCAGGTGGCCTGCCGCGTGGACGACATCGACGCGGTCAGCGAGATCCTGCGGAGCCGTGGACTGCGGCTGCTCTACGACGCCCCGCGTCGTGGCACGGCAGGCGCCCGGATCAACTTCGTCCACCCCAAGGACGTCGGTGGCGTCCTGCTCGAACTCGTGCAACCGCCCGCGCCCACGCACTAGAGTCCAACCCTGCGACCATCCGCCCTCGGAGGCCGACGTGCAGTCCATGCAACAGATCGCCGACGCCATCACCTCCGGCGAGGCGTCGTCGGACGACTTCGCCGCGCTCGCGGTGCCCGACCACTACACCGCGGCCGTCCTCCGTCAGGAGGACGAGACGATGTTTGACGGGATGCCCACGCGGGACCGCGACCCACGCAAGGCCCTGCGGATCGAGGACGTCCCGCTGCCGGAGGTCGGTCCCGGCGAGGCGCTGGTCGCCGTGATGGCGTCGTCCATCAACTACAACACCGTCTGGTCGAGCATCTTCGAGCCGGTCTCGACCTTCGGGTTCCTGCGCCGCTACGGGCGGACGTCGCCCCTCGCCAAGCGCCACGACCTGCCCTACCACGTCCTGGGATCCGACCTCGCCGGCGTCGTGCTCCGCACCGGCCCCGGTGTCCACGCCTGGAAGCCCGGGGACGAGGTGGTGGCGCACTGCCTGTCCGTCGAGCTCGAGAGTCCCCTTGGCCACGACGACACGATGCTCGACCCGGAGCAGCGCATCTGGGGCTTCGAGACCAACTTCGGCGGTCTCGCGCAGCTCGCCCTGGTCAAGAGCAACCAGCTGCTCGACAAGCCCGACCACCTCACGTGGGAGGAGGCCGCGTCGCCCGGGCTCGTCAACAGCACGGCGTACCGCCAGCTGGTCAGCCGGAACGGTGCCGGCATGAAGCAGGGCGACATCGTCCTGATCTGGGGCGCCAGCGGCGGTCTCGGTTCCTACGCCACGCAGATGGCGCTCAACGGCGGCGCCACCCCCATCTGCGTCGTGTCGTCGCCGGAGAAGGCCGAGATCGTCCGGAGCATGGGCGCTGAGCTGATCATCGACCGCAACGCCGAGGCGTACCGGTTCTGGAAGGACCCGAGCACCCAGGATCCGTCCGAGTGGAAGCGTCTCGGCTCGCGGATCCGCGAGCTCACCGGCGGTGACGACGTCGACATCGTGTTCGAGCACCCGGGACGCGAGACGTTCGGCGCGAGTGTCTACGTGGCCCGCAAGGGAGGGACCATCGTCACCTGCGCCTCCACCTCGGGGTTCCTGCACGAGTACGACAACCGTTACCTCTGGATGAACCTCAAGCGAATCGTCGGTTCGCACTTCGCCAACTACCGCGAGGCCTGGGAGGCGAACCGGCTCATCCAGCGCGGCAAGGTGCACCCGACGCTGTCGAAGGCCTACCCCCTGGCAGAGACCGGCCAGGCTGCCTACGAGGTCCACCGCAACATGCACCAGGGCAAGGTCGGCGTGCTCTGCCTCGCCCCAGAGGAGGGGCTCGGAGTCCGCGACCAGGAGCTGCGCGCCATGCACCTCGACGCCATCAACCGCTTCCGCGAGAAGTAGCGGGGCGCCGGACGCCGCGTCCGTTCACCGCCAGTCCGATGTCGGACCCGTTTGACACGATGCACGGGTGACTCGTCGAGGCTGGATCGCCCCCTATCTCGTGCTCACCGTCGTATGGGGATCCTCATTCCTCTTCATCGAGGTCGGGCTCGACCGCCTCACCCCGGCGCAGGTGGCGTTCTCGCGTGTCTCGCTGGGGGCACTCGCGCTGTTGGTGACCCTCGGGCTCAGGCGTACCGGCCTTCCACGGGGCTGGACGACGTGGCGCCACCTCGTGATCGTCGGACTCACCTTCAATGCCATCCCCTTCCTGCTCTTCGCCTGGGCCCAGACCCACATCTCGAGCATCCTCGCCGGCATCTGGAACGCGACGACGCCGCTGTGGACGGTCCTCATGGCCTTGGTCCTGGTCCCCGGCACCCGGCCGACCCGCAGCGTCGTGGGCGGGCTGCTGCTGGGGTTCGTCGGGGTCGTGGTGGTGCTGGGACCGTGGTCGCTCGGTGCACAGTCGATCGACTCAGGCTTCCTCCTGGGAACAGCCGCAAGTCTCGCTGCGACCGCGTGCTACGGCTTCGCCGTCACCTACACCGGAAAGCACCTCGCCGGTCGTCGAGACGTCCGCAGCCCTGCGCAGTATCCGGCGGCTCAGCTGATCGTGGCGACGGGGGCGCTGTCCCTGGTGGTGGTCCCCCAGGGCGATGCACCCACCGATGTCGCGCTGGACGTGGTGATGGCCATGCTCGGTCTCGGCGTCCTCGGCACCGGGCTGGCGTACGTGCTCCTCTATCGCGTCGTCGCCCTGGCCGGGGCGACCACGGCGTCCACCGTCACCTACCTCATCCCGCTGGTCTCGACCACCCTCGGCATCGTCGTGCTCGGCGAGGCACTGACCTGGAACGAGCCGGTCGGCGCGGTGCTGGTGCTCCTCGGTGCCTGGCTCACCCGTCCGCGCGCACGCAGAGACGCTCCAACGCCGACACCACATCTGCGGGAGACTCGACCGGCGTGAGGTGCCCCGCCTCGGGGACGGCGACGAGCGCGACATCCGGTAGCGCCTCTGCCATGGCCTCGGCGTCTCCGCGGGGCGCGAGCACGTCCTCGTCGCCGACGACCACGAGTGATGGGACATCGACGCCCCGCAACGTGTCGAAGGAATCAGGGCGCGCTGCCATCGCACGCTGAGCCCAGGCGGCGGCGCGTGGGTCACAGGTGCTGACCCAGTCACGCACGTTCGCGGCGACGTCGGGGCGGGAGGCCACCGTCGTCTCGCCCAGCAGCTTCGGCAGCACGCTCTCGATGAGTGGTCCGGTGGTGCTTTGCTCCTCCATCACGGACGCCATCTGACGGCGACCCGCCGCGGCCTCAGGCGCATCCGCTGAGGCCTTCGTGTCGATCAGCCCGAGCCCGGCCACCCGCTCGGGGTGGCGTCGCCACATCGCCATCGCGGCGTAACCACCCATCGAGGTGCCCGCGATGACACCGCGTTCGATGCCGAGCCTGTCCATCACACCCACGACGTGGTCGGCATAGACGTCGAGGCTCGGCTCGCCCATGGCCAACGGCTCCGAGCCGAAGCCAGGCAGGTCAGGCACGACCGTGCGGCACGAGATCAGCCGTACCACCGGGTCGTACATCACCCGCGACAGCGGGAACGCGTGCAGCAGCACCAGTGGCGTCACGCCGTACCTCCTAGGGACTCACCGACAGGACCACGAACCCGGAAAAGAGCACCAGATGGACACCGCCCTGCATCACCGTCGACCGTCCGGGCGTGATCGTCAAGGCGGCGACGAACATGCTGAGGGCGAAGAGCACCACCTGCACAGGAGCGAGCCCGAGCAGCAGCGGGGTGTCGATGATCTGCGACACGACCGCGATGACCGGGATCGTGAGCCCGATGCTGGCCATCGCCGAACCGAGCGCCAGGTTCATGCTCGACTGAACCCGGTTGACCCATGCCGCGCGCACGGCGGCGGCACCCTCGGGGAGCAGGATGAGGAAGGCGATGACGACACCCACGAAGCTGGCCGGGAGCCCGACCGACTCGATTCCCGCCTGGATGTTCGGGGACGCGGTCTTGGCGAGCCCCACCACACCGACCAAGGAGACCAGCAGCAGGCCGAGACTGAAGAGGGCAGCGCGCTGCTCGGGCCGCGCACCGAGATCGTCCCGCTCACTGGTGACCCCCTCACCGGGCACGAAGAACTCCCGGTGGCGGATGGCTTGGACGAACACGAAGAGTCCGTAGAGCGTGATGGCAGCGAGCGACACAAAGGTCAGCTGCGCGCCGCTGAGGGTGGGCCCGGCAGAGCTGGTGGTGTACGAGGGGAACACCAAGGTGAAAGTCGCGAGAGCAGCGACCGTGGCGAGGGCGGCACCCGATCCCTCAGCACTGAAGCTCGGCATCCGGTGCCGGAAGGCCGCGATCAGCAGGGACAGACCGACGATCCCGTTGACCGTGATCATCACGGCCGAGAACACCGTGTCGCGCGCCAGCGACGACGGCTCCGATCCCGACGACACCATGACGGCCACGATCAACGCGACCTCGATGACCGTCACCGCCACCGCGAGGATCAAGGTGCCGAACGGTTCGCCGACCCGGTGTGCGACCACCTCGGCGTGATAGACGGCAGCCACGATGGTCGACGCCAGGAGCAGGAGGTCGATCGCCAGGACGGGGCCGTTCAGCTCGCGTCCCCAGGTCAGCACCAGTGCCGCGAGGGCGAGGAAGGGCACGACGATCGCGATCCTGCGGTTCACTGCCCCTCCTCTCCGGCGCCCTCCCATTCTCTCGGAAGCGTCACGGAAGTGCCCAATGCGACCGAGGCCACGGCGTCGAGGACACGCTGGACGTACCTCTCGCCCACCCACAGGTGCTTGGCCCCGTCGACCCCGACCACGGTCGCATCGGGGATGACCGCGAACCGATGCCTCGCCTCGTCCGGACGGAGGAAGTCGTCGAGCTCGGGCACGAGCACCGTCATCGGGACGCCGGCGCCCGCCCAGACCGCGAGCTCGGCATCGCTGGTGTACCGCAAGGGTGGCGACAGCAGGACGACGCGGTCCACGCCGTTCTGGCGTCCGTACTTGAGCACCAGATCCGTGCCGAACGACCAGCCGAGCACCACGAGCGGCGGCGACGCCTCGCGGCGTCCCGCCTCGAGAGCAGCGTCCACGTCGAAGCGCTCGCCTCTCGCCTCATCGAAGGCACCGTCGCTGCGCCCCTGTGGCGACTCGGTTCCCCGCGTGTTGAACCGCAGCACCGAGATTCCCGCGAGTGCCGGAAGGCGGTAGGACGCCTTGCGGATCACGTGCGACTCCATGAAGCCACCGGCAGTCGGAAGCGGATGGAAGGTGACGAGGGTGGCTTGCGCTGGACGCGTCAGTGGTCGCGCCCACTCCCCCACGAGGTCCAGCCCGTCATCTGTGCGAAGGGTGACCGCCTCACGCTGGGCGGGGAGGACAGTGTTCGACCGGATCTCCTGGCTCAACGGGGGCTCCGCCGATCGCGAGCGTTCCAGCAGGCCGAGTGCCAGTGACGGCGCAGGTCGACGCCCTCACCTCCGATCGCCGTCTGGGGCCACACCACGGTGTGCGGCGTCGCGGGGCGGATCTCCTGGTTGCACCCAGGACAGCGGTACGCCTTGGTCGACGACGACCCGCGAATGGGTCGCACGACCCACGGCTCACCTCGCCACTCGACCACCGTCTCGGTCGTCACGGGTGCCGCCGGACGCCGCTTGGGTCTCCGCTTGCTCATGACGGTGGCGGGCGTCGTCGCGTCAGGCGTAGACGCGGAACCCGCGGGTGGACTTGCGGCCCAGGTAGCCCGCCGTGACGAGGTGCTCCAAGAGCGGTGCGGGTGCAAACCCAGGCTCGCGGAACTCGAGGTAGAGCTCGCGCTGGATCGCGAGCGCGACATCGAGGCCGACGACGTCGAGCAGCTCGAAGGGCCCCATCGGGTAGCCGCACCCCACCTTCATGGCGTTGTCGATGTCCTCGGCCGTCGCGTAGTGCGCCTCGAGCATCTTCACCGAGTCGTTGAGGTACGGGAAGAGCAGGGCGTTGACGATGAAGCCGGCGCGGTCGCTGCACGTGACCGGGTGCTTGCCCAGGCGCTCGCAGACCACCCGAACGGTGTCGACGACCTGTGGGTCGGTGTTGATGGTGTGCACCACCTCGACCAGCTTCATGACGGGGGCGGGGTTGAAGAAGTGCATGCCGACAACGTCCCCCATGCGCGACGTGGCGGACGCGATGTCGACCACCGGCAGGCTGGACGTGGTGGTCGCGAGGATGGCGCCGGGCTTGGCGAGCTCGTCCAGGGTGGCGAAGATCGCCTGCTTGACCGAGAGCTCCTCGACCGTGGCTTCGACGAAGAGGTCACAGTCGGCGAAGTCGTCGAACGACGTGCTGCCCGAGAACCGGCCGAGCGCGGCGTCCCGCTCTTCCTCGGTCAACTTGCCGCGTACGACTGCCTTCTCAAGGGACCGTCCGATGGCTACACGTGCCTTGTCGATCTGCTCGGTGCCCCGGGCGCGCAGGACGACGTCGTACCCGGCTTTGGCGAACACCTCGGCGATGCCGACTGCCATGGTCCCGGAACCCACGATCCCGACCCTCTGGACCGGTCGCGTGTGCGAGTCGTCCCCATTGGGGACGGGGGTCTGGGCGTCGGCGACGACGACCGGTGAGTCAGGGGCCTCGTAGGTGTAGAAGCCCCGACCGGTCTTGCGGCCCTTCACACCGGCCGTGACCATCTGCTTGATGATGGGGCTCGGCGCATGAAGTCGGTCGCGCGTCTGCTTGTACATCGTGTCGAGGATCTCGTAGGCGGTGTCGAGCCCGATCAGGTCGAGCAGGGCGAGCGGACCCATCGGGAGCCCGCAGCCGAGCTTCATGGCGGCGTCGATGTCCTCACGTGACGCGTACCGCTGCTCGTACATCGATACCGCGTGGTTGAGGTAGCCGAAGAGCAGGGCGTTCGCGATGAAACCCGCCTTGTCCCCCACGACGACCGGAACCTTGCCGAGACGCTCGCTGAGCGCCTTCACGTCCTCGATCACCTGGACGTCCGTGACGACCGTGCGGATGACCTCGACGAGCTTCAGCACCGGCGCGGGGTTGAAGAAGTGCATGCCGACGACCTGCGCGGGTCGGTGCGTCGCCACCGAGATCTCCGTGACCGACAGGGACGAGGTGTTCGTGGCCAGGATGGCGTCCGGGGCAGTGATGCGGTCAAGCTCGGTGAAGATGTGCTGCTTGAGCTCGAGCTTCTCGGGGACCGCCTCGATGACCAGGTGGCAGTCCGCGAGGTCATCCAGGGACGTCGAGAAGGTGATGCGGTCGAAGATCGCCTGCTTCTCCTCCTCGGAGAGCTTGCTGCGCTTCACCGCGCGCGAGGTGGACGACTCGACGTGGCCGACGCCTGCTGCGAGGCCGGCTTCGTCACGCTCCACCGCGACCACCTCGAGGCCGCTGCGTGCGAACACCTCGGTGATTCCCGCCCCCATCGTGCCGAGGCCGACGACCCCCACCTTGGTGAACTCGCGCGCCATCTCGATCTCCTGTGCTCACTGGGGCCGACAGCCGCTCATCCTCCCACTTCCGGGCGGTTGGTTCGAAGGCCGGGGTTTATCCCGCTCCGGAGTGGAGAGAGGTGGGCCGGAACCGAGAAGGGAGCGCTTCATGAAGACTGTCCGCGCCACAGGGCTGGCGGTACTGGCTGCGAGCATGACACTTCTGCCGACGGGAGCGGCCACAGCCGCCACGTCGGTGTTCCAGGACAAGGTGAACGAGACGACGTCAGCCAGCGACATCCAGCGGGTCAAGGTGCGCAACGACCGGCGGGCCGATCGCTTCCGGGTGACCGTCAAGGTCGACCGGATCGTCCTCGGGAGCGCCTTGACGGTCTTTGTGGATCGAAATCTCAGGAATCGTGGACCCGAGCTGCGCATGGTGGCGGTGCCCGACAGCGAGTGGGCCCTCTACCGGGTCGACAAGTGGGGCGAGCGCGGACGACCGCTGACCACCTGCGGCAGGGTCCGGATGAGTGCCTCGAGCGCGAGGGAGGTCGCCATCTGGCGGGCCTCCCGTGACTGCCTCCACCTGCACGGTGCCGTGCGCGTGAGCGCCAAGATGGTCGACGCCGAGGGACGAGTGGACTGGGCACCTCAGAGGCGTCACTTCTACCCGCGGGTGACCGCTCGGTCCTGATTCCGGCAGATCGGGCGGGTGACAGGTCGGTGACAGTTGGGGCATGGGCGTGCGTCAGGTGTGGCCGAGGGCCGCGGGCAGTGATAGACCGGGGGAAGCCCGTGGACGGCGCCGGGGGCGGCGCGGCCCGATCGATACCTGTTTATGGGGGAAACTGATGGCAAAGAGCTCGGCGAAGATCGGTCTGCTCATCTGCGTGGTCGCGGCCATGGTGCTGCCCTCTGGGGGTGCTGGTGCGTCGATCGCCCAGGGCACGGTGGTCAGCGACAACCCGGCCAACTTCACGCCCAACGTCGAGTCCGACGCGGCGGTGGGCAAGCCGGCCGTCCATGCCCTGGAGCAGCTCGGCGGCACGGTGTACGCGGGCGGGAAGTTCCGGTCGGTCTCGGACTCGTCGCGCACGACCACCTACGTCCGCCACAACCTCATGTCCTTCAGCGCCACGACCGGAGCTCTCACCTCGTTCACACCGGAGTTCAACGGAACGGTCTGGGCGATCGAGGCCGCAGGATCCTCGCTCTACGTCGGCGGCGACTTCACGACCGTCAACGGGGTGACGGCCAGGAAGCTGGTCAAGCTCGATGCCTCCACCGGTGAGGTGGACCAGACCTTCCAGCCGAAGATCAAGAGCGGCAACATCACCGAGATCCGCCTGGTGGACGGTCGACTCTTCATCGCAGGCAAGTTCCCGGGCAAGCTCCTTGCCCTCGATCCGGCGACCGGGGCCGACACCGGCTACCTCGATCTGTCGATCACCGGTCGGGTCGCGGACAACTCCGGGCCGACCAAGGTCTACAAGTTCGCGGTGAACCCCGCGGGGACTCGCCTGGTGGCCCTCGGCAACTTCACGTCGGTGGCCGGTGCTCAGGCGCTGGCAGGCCTTCATGCTGGACCTCGGGCCGTCCGAGGCGACCCTGAACCCCTGGTACTACCAGCCGCTGGAGAACCTCTGCGCAGCCAGCAGCCTGCCCGCCTACCTGCGCGACGTGGACTTCTCCCCGGACGGCTCCTACTTCGTGTTCGTGTCGACGGGCTACGTCCCCCGGTCAGGAGGCGTCGGTCGCGACCTCTGCGACGCGGCGGCGCGGTTCGAGACCTCCGTGGCGAGCCCGAGCCGTCCGACCTGGATCAACTACACCGGGGGCGACACCCTTCACGCCGTGGCCGTGACCGGGGCAGCGGTCTACGTCCAGGGCCACCAGCGGTGGTTGGACAACCCCCTGGGCCGTGACTCGGCCGGAGCCGGGGCGGTGTCGCGACCCGGGATCGGGGCCATTCATCCGACGCAGGGGACGGCGCTGCCCTGGAACCCCACCAAGACCCGCGGCGTGGGCGGCAAGGACTTCCTGGTGACGTCCGCCGGCCTGTGGGTCGGGAGCGACGGACAGCGATTCGCCCGCGAGTACCGCGCCCGCATTGCCTTCTGTCCCCTCTAGCGGGTGACCACGCGTCAGGGCTGGTGGCTGTTCGCACTGTTCACGGTGGGGGTGGCGCTGGCTCTCACGCTGCTGGGACCGGCTCCAGCTGAACGGGACACCACGAAGTTCGGCGTCAGCGTCTATGCCGGTTCGCAGTCCTGGGCGGCGGCAGCACAGCGCTCGGACGAGCGCTACGGAGGCTTGGAGGCGGTACGCGTCTTTCACCCCGGCCTTCCCCGCCGCCTGGGACTCCGTGACCGACGCCGTGGACAGCGCACTGGTCGTCTCCTTCAAGGCCGATCCCGCTGAGATCCTGTCGGGGGCTGACGACGTCGTCCTGAGGCGGTGGTTCGCCGCTGCACCTCGGGACCGCGACGTCTGGTGGACGTTCTTCCACGAGCCCGAGGACGACGTGGAGCGTGGCGAGTTCACCGCCGAGGCCTGGCGGGCGGCGTACCGGCATGTGGCGACACTGGCTGACGCGGCCGACAACCCGCGGCTGCACAACACCGTCGTGCTCATGTGCTGGACGCTGGAGCACCGGTCGGGAAGGTCCTTCTCGGACTTCTTCCCAGGGGAGGACGTCGTCGAGGCGATGGGATGGGACTGCTACAGCAAGGCGTCGGACGCGCGTCCGTACGCGGACCCGGACGACCTGTACGGAACGGCGATCGCCAAGTCGCGAGACCTCGGCCTCGGCTGGGGCATCGCTGAGACCGCGTCGCTCCTGGCACCCGAGGACACCACCGGCGCCCTGCGCGCGGACTGGCTGCGGGAGATGGGCCAGTACCTGTCCGAGGAAGGCGCCAGCTTCGTCCTGTACTTCGACTCGCCGATCGGCGGAGAGTTCCGTCTGCTCGACGAGCCGTCCCAGCAGGCGTGGCGTGACGTCATCGCGCGCTACTGAGCGGTGTGCTCGCAGACGCACCGCGGGAGGTCCTCGACTCGTTGGGCTGAGGCCGCACGAGGGTCTCGGGGTCGGTAGGTTCGGAGATCATGCGCCTCGTCATCGCCCGTTGCTCGGTGGACTACACCGGACGCTTGAGCGCGCATCTGCCCATGGCGACCCGCCTCATCCTGGTCAAGTCCGACGGCTCGGTCTCGATCCACGCGGACGACCGCGCGTACAAGCCGCTCAACTGGATGAGCCCGCCCTGCCGAACCGTGATCGAGGTGGACGAGGCCGGCGTCGGCACGTGGACGGTCAGCCACACCAAGACCGGTGATCGGCTGCTGATCTCGGTGGAGGAGGTCCTGCACGACACTGACGCACCAGCTGGGCGTCGACCCCGGTCTGCAGAAGGACGGTGTCGAGGCTCACCTGCAGGAGCTCCTCGCCCGGCACATCGAGTCCCTCGGTCCGGGCTGGACGCTGGTCCGGCGCGAGTACGCCACGGCCATCGGTCCGGTCGACATCCTGGCCCGGGACGCCGAGGGGGGCGCAGTGGCGATCGAGATCAAGCGTCGGGGAGACATCGACGGTGTCGAGCAGCTGACTCGCTACCTGGAACTGCTCAACCGCGATCCCCTGCTGCGGCCGGTGCGCGGCGTGTTCGCGGCGCAGGAGATCAAGCCTCAGGCCAAGGTCCTGGCCCAGGATCGCGGCATCGAGTGCGTCACGCTCGACTACGACGCGCTTCGTGGACGCACCGACCCCTCGCTGAAGCTGTTCTGATGACCACGCCGATCGTCGCGGAGGGTGTGCGCAAGAGGTACGGCGACGTCGAGGCGGTCGCCGATGTCACCCTCGAGGTGGCAGAGGGCGAGTGCGTCGCCCTGCTCGGCCCCAACGGGGCGGGCAAGACCACGTTCACCGAGATCCTCGAGGGCTACCGGCACCGGGACGCCGGCGCGGTGCGCGTGCTCGACCTCGACCCCGAGGAGGCGACCTCCGCATGGCGGAGCCGGATCGGCATCGTGCTGCAGACCGCGCGCGACCTTCCCGACCTCACGGTCGAGGAGTCGGTACGCCACTTCTCCGGGCTACTTCGCCTCCCCGGAGCCGCTCGACGTGGTCCTGGACCAGGTGGGGCTGCAGGAGAAGCGAGACTCGCGTGTCGACAAGCTCTCCGGTGGCCAGCGGCGGCGCCTCGACGTGGCCCTCGGGATCGTCGGCCGACCCGAGCTGCTCTTCCTCGACGAACCCACCACCGGATTCGACCCCGAGGCGCGGCGACAGTTCTGGGACCTCATCGATGCGCTCTCCGCGCGCGGCACGACGATCCTGTTGACGACGCACTACCTGGAGGAGGCCGAGCGGCTGGCCGACAAGGTCGCGGTCATCGCCGATGGCCGGGTGGCCGCCTTCGACCGTCCCGATCGGATCGGCGGCCGCCAGCTCGGGCTGGCCCGCGTCCGCTGGCTGGTGGACGGATCGGTCCGGGAGGAAAAGACGGATGAGCCGACCCGTGTGGTGCAGCAGCTTGCCGCGCGGTTCGGAGGCGAGGTGCCTGGCCTCGAAGTGCACAAGCCGACCCTCGAGGACATCTACCTGGAGCTGATCGGCCACCGAGGAGCTGATCCCGATGACTGACGGCACCGCGTCCGTCCACGCCGATTCACGTCGTCACCCTTCGGCGTGGCAGATCGGCCGGTCGCGCGTCGGTATCGAGCTCAAGCAGTTCTTCCGCGACCGCGAGTCCGCCGTCTTCACGTTCTCCTTGCCCGTGCTGCTGCTGTTCATCTTCGGCTCGGTCTTCTCGGGGCAGGAGCTGGGCGACACCGGCATCACCTTCTCGCAGTACTTCGTCGCCGGCATGATCGCCAGTGGTGTGTTCTACACCGCGTTCCAGAACCTGGCGATCGCCATCCCGCAGGAACGCGAGGACGGCACGCTGAAGCGCCTTCGTGGGCTACCGATGCCCCCTGCCGCCTACTTCGTCGGCAAGATCGGACTGGTCGTGGTCGCCTACGTGGCCCAGGTGACCGCACTGCTCGTCGTCGGAGTGCTGTTCTTCGATGTCCAGATCCCGACGAGCGCCACCGACTGGTGGAGCTTCACCTGGTTGTCGGTCCTCGGTCTGGTCTCGTGCACGCTGCTGGGCATCGCCTTCTCGTCGATCCCCCGCACCGGCAAGGGCGCATCGGCGGTGGTCACCCCGATCGTGCTCGTCCTGCAGTTCACGTCGGGTGTCTTCATCAACTTCTCCCAGCTGCCCGACTGGATGCAGACGTTCGCCTCGTTCTTCCCCCTCAAGTGGCTGACCCAGGGCATGCGCAGCGTGTTTCTCCCCGACTCGGCGCAGGCGCTGGAGGTCGCGGGCAGCTGGGAGCTGGCGATGGCCGCCGCTGTGCTCGTCGCGTGGTGTCTGATCGGCCTCGTCCTGGCTCTGACCACCTTTCGGTGGCAACGACGCGGCGAGGTGTGAGCTGTCAGGGTTGGCAGCAGCCGAACCGCGGGGCACGTCGTCGTAGGGTGGACCCATGGCTGGATTCCTGGACAAGGCAAAGCAGGTCGCGCAGCAGGCGCTCGACGAGGCCAAGAAGGGCGTCGAGACCGGGCAGGCCAAGCTCGACGAGGCGCAGGCCAAGCGTGAGGCCGGCAAGCTGCTCGCCGCCCTGGGCGCGGCGTTCTACGCCGAGCAGCGCTCCGGCGGTTCTCGCGCCGACGTCGACACCGCGCTGCAGGCCGTCGACCAGTTCGTCACCGAGAACGGCACCGACGGATTCCCCGGAGCCGAGGATGAGGCGCCCGCTGCCCCGCCGCCGGCTCCGACACCACCCCCGGCTCCCACGCCCCCGCCGGCAGCGCCGTCGGCACCTCCCGTCGACCCGCCGGTCGCCGGGGGATCCGCCTACGACGTCCCTCCGCCCGGCACCTGATTTCTACGCCAGGGCGCCACGATGCCCCGTCCTGCGGCGTGACCGTGGCGGTCTGGCGTAGCGATCGGGCGGAAACGTCAGCCGACCCCGTGGCGCTCGGCCCACACGGCGGCCTGCGTCCGGTCCAGCACGCCGATCCGCTGGAAGCACGACGTCAGGTGCGCCTTCACCGTGCGCTCGGTGATCCCGAGGCGTCGGGCGATCTGCTTGTTCGACAATCCCTGACGTACCAGCCCCAGCACCTCGGTCTCGCGCGCCGTCAGCTCCACGACCGGCTTGGACGCCGCGTCGGTCCGCGCGGAGAGCAGCTCACGGGCGGCCCGCGGGTGCAGCGGCGACTCCCCGCGGGACGCCGCCCGCACGCCGGCGAGCAGCTCGTCCGGTGACGCGTCCTTGAGCAGGTACCCGACGGCACCGGCGTCGATGGCTCCGACGATCCGGTCACGGTCGGAGAAGGAGGTGAGGATCACCACCTGTGCCTCGGGCAGCAGGGCACGGATCTCCGCGGTGGCGGCGACGCCGTCCTTGACCGGCATCTGCAGGTCCATGAGGACGACGTCGGGTCGCAGCTGCTCGGCGAGCTGCACCGCCTCGGCGCCGTTCCCCGCGAGCCCGAGCACCTCGATGTCCGACGCGCTGCCCAGCAGCTGCTGCAGCCCGGCGCGCACCATCGAGTGGTCGTCCACCACCAGAACCCGGATCACTGGACCGGCACCTCCAGGGTCACCACCGTGCCGCCCCCCGGCCGCGAGGTGACCGTCAGGGTGCCCCCCGCCTCGCGCGCGAGGTCGCGCAGGCCGCGCAGGCCGAAGCGGTCGTGCGACGCCACCGCATCGGCGTCGAACCCACGTCCGTCGTCAGCCACCGACAGCGAGGCACGCGGTGGACGCTCGGTGACGGCCACGCTGACCTGCAGCCGACTCGGCTCGGCGTGACGGACGGCGTTGCGCACACACTCCTGCGCCGTACGCCAGATGAGCGCGGTGGTGTGGTCCGACAGCCGTTCGGCGCCCTCCACCTGCAGCTCGACGTCGATGCCGGCCTGTCGCGCCGGCGCCACGAGGTCCTGCAGCGCCGCACCGAGCCCCTCGGCGTCCAGCTGCGGCGGGTAGATCTCGACGAGGAGCGACCGCAGGCCGAGCAGGCTGCCGCGCACCGCCGAGGCGAGGCGCTCCAGCTCCGCGCCGAGCCGCGGCTCCCTCGCCTCGCGGGCGAGGCCGGCGAGCGCGAACGACGTGCCGGCGAGATCCTGCACCACCCCGTCGTGCAGGTCGCGCGCCACCCTGCGCCGCTCGGCGTCCGACGCCTCCGCGGCCATGACGAGCAGCCGCTCCCGGTCGGCCGCAGCACGGTCGGCGCGTCGGCTGACCAGCCAGACGAGGGGAACGGTGAGCAGGAGGAAGACCAGGAGGCCACCCACCGTGAGTGGCCGGAAGAGGCGGTAGAGCTCGTCAGTCCGCTGCTGCAGGTCGTCGTCGCTCTGGTACAGCTCGAACAGCAGCCGGTCACCGCTCGGCGCGGTCACCTCGGTGTACACCTCGAGGACCCGACCGAGCTGCTGGTCGAAGGTGTTCTCCGACCGAGCGAGGTCGGACACCTCCGCGTTCGAGCCACCCCTCTCGAGGACGTCGAGCTGCTCGCCGTCCAACGGGAACACACTGCCGATCAGACGCGGCTCGTCGGAGTACACGACGCGGCCGTCGGCGTCCCAGATCTTGATCCGCACGATCTCGGACCCGAGCACCCGACTGCGCACGATCCGGTCGAACTTGTCGAGGTCGCTGGCCTCGGTGTCCAGCAGACCGGACGACAGCGCCGGCTCGATGACGGTGTCGGCGAGCAGCCGGGTGGTCGTGCGCGCGTCATCCACGGCCTGGTCCCGGGCGATGCGCTCGCCGAACCACGCGGTGACCAGTGCCAGCACGACCGCCACCACCACCCCGACCGCGACGAACTGCACGACCGGTCGCTGCCACCAGGGGCGTGACCCCGGTGCGGTGACCGGTCGTGCAGTCGTGGGCGTGAGGGACGGCACGCAGGCTTCCTCCGAGCTGTGGCCGATCAGAAGCTGAGGTTACCGCGGCAGACCTCGCCGGTGGCGGGGTTGCGCGCCCGCCAGCCGATCTGGTCGGTGCCGGCAAGGTTCACCATGAGACGACGGACGTCGAAGGAGCCGCTGGGACCGGTCGTGGTCGCCGTGCCACTCGCGGACACCGTGCCGTTGTGGAGCATCCGCCACTTCCAGGTCTGGCCGGTGCGGTTGCTGTCGACCTCGCCCTCGACCTCGATCCGGCCGTTCTCCGGGCTGGCCTTCAGCTTCCAGTCACTCGAGCCGGAGCAGGCCCCGCGGCGGATGACGTCGGCGTCGTTGGCCAGGGCTGGGCCGGCGGTGGCGAGCAGCGCGGTACCGGCAAGCGCGACGGCGCCGATCCGGATGGCGGTGTTCCTCGTGTTCATCATCTCTGCCTCCTGTGGTGTCGTTCGGACACCGTCAGGTTGGCCGTCGGCGAGTGCAGTCCACCATTGTCCGCTGGTACTACGACCCCGGGACACCCTCCGATGCCGGCAGGGGCAGGTCGTGGGCGCGCCGGATCTCGTCGACGATGCGAAGCATGATGTCGTCGATCGTGTAGTCCTTCGGCGTGAAGACGGCCGCGGCGCCCTGCGCCAGCAGCTCGGCGGCGTCCGACTCGGGGATGATCCCCCCCACGACGACCGGGACGTCCTCGAGTCCCGCAGAGCGCATCCGGTCGAGCACCCCCGGAACGAGCTCCATGTGCGAGCCCGACAGCACCGACAGACCCACGACGTGGACGTCCTCCTCGACCGCCGCCGCCACGATCTGCTCAGGGGTCAGTCGGATGCCCTGGTAGACCACCTCGAAACCGGCGTCCCGCGCCCGCACCGCGATCTGCTCGGCGCCGTTGGAGTGGCCGTCGAGCCCGGGCTTGCCGACCAGGAAGCGCAGCCGTCCGCCGAGGTCGGCGGCGGTCCGGCTCACCGCATCGCGCACCGCGGACCCGGTACCGGACGAGCCGCCGGACGCGGTCACGCCCGTGGGTGCTCGGTACTCACCGAACACCTCCCGCAGGGTGTCGGCCCACTCCCCCGTCGTGACGCCGGACCGCGCGCAGGCAAGGCTGGCCGGCATGAGGTTGGCGCCGCTGGCCGCGTCGGCGCTCAAGGCGTCCAACGCCTTGGTGACGGCGTCCTCGTCCCGCTCCGCGCGCCACTGCCCGAGAGCCCGCTCAGCCTTCTCCTGCACGTCGGCGGCGACCGTCATGATCGCCTCGTCCAGGTCCACCAGCAGCGGGTTGGGCTCGGTCGAGGTGAACCGGTTCACCCCGACGACGACGTCCTCCCCGGACTCGATGCCTCGACGGCGTTCGGCGTGCGACTGCACGAGGGCGGCCTTCATGTATCCCGACTCGACGGCGGCCAGCGCGCCGCCCATCTCCTCGATCCGGGCCATCTCCGAGCGCGCGCCGGACACCAGCTCGGCAACCTTGGTCTCGACGACGACGGATCCCTCGAAGAGATCGGGGTACTCGAGCAGGTCGGACTCGAAGGCCAGGACCTGCTGCAACCGCAGCGACCACTGCTGGTCCCAGGGACGGGGAAGTCCCAGCGCCTCGTTCCACGCGGGCAGCTGGATAGCGCGCGCCCTGGCGTCCTTGGACAGCGTGACGGCGAGCATCTCGAGCATGATGCGACCGACGTTGTTCTCAGGCTGCGCCTCGGTCAGGCCGAGCGAGTTCACCTGCACGCCGTAGCGGAACCTCCGCTGCCTGGCATCGGTGATGCCGTACCGCTCCCGCGTGATCTCGTCCCACAGCTGTGAGAACGCACGTACCTTGCACATCTCCTCGACGAACCGGACGCCGGCGTTCACGAAGAACGAGATGCGCTGGACGACGTCCCCGAACCGCTCGGGCGGAACCTGCCCGGCGTCGCGCACTGCGTCGAGGACGGCGACCGCCGTGCTCAGCGAGAAAGCGAGCTCCTGGACGGGTGTCGCTCCGGCTTCCTGCAGGTGGTAGCTGCAGATGTTCGTCGGGTTCCACTTCGGGACGTGGGCGACGGTGTAGGCGATCATGTCGGTGATCAGCCGGAGTGAGGGCGCAGGAGGGAAGATGTAGGTCCCCCGCGACAGGTACTCCTTGATGATGTCGTTCTGCGTCGTCCCCTGCAGATCTGCCGGGTCGACTCCTTGCTCCTCGGCCAGCGAGATGTAGAGCGCAAGGAGCCACATCGCCGTCGCGTTGATGGTCATCGAGGTGTTCATGTCGCCGAGCGGGATGCCGTCGAGCAGCGCACGCATGTCGCCGAGGTGGGTGACGGGGACCCCGACCTTGCCCACCTCGCCACGTGCGAGGTCGTGGTCGGGGTCGTATCCCGTCTGGGTCGGCAGGTCGAAGGCGATCGACAGTCCGGTCTGACCCTTGGTCAGGTTCGTGCGGAACAGCTCGTTGGACGCGCGGGCGGACGAGTGTCCTGCGTAGGTACGCATCACCCAGGGGCGGTCGCGTGGAGGTCGCTCCGTGTGCGGACGCGACGACGCGTCCGAGGGCGTGTCCGATGATGGGCCGGCCATCCAAGCCTCCAAGAGGTCCCGGTGGAACAGCGCCAGCCTAGCGGGACGCCGTCCCGCTCAGACGGTCAACCGGCGAACGACTGCGTCCGGTCGAGGATCAGCACCCGGTGCAGCCGGGTCACCGCGAGGATCCGCAGCACACGCGGCTGCGGGTTGCAGATGACCAGTCGGATGCCCCGGTGGCGCGCCTTGCGGTGCGCCGCCACCAGGACACCGAGACCGGCCACGTCCAGGCTCATCACGGCAGCAGCGTCGACGAGCAGATCGCCCTCATGGACGGCGTCGAGTGCCACCTGCAGGGCATAGCGGACGTCTCCGGAGGTCGTGGCGTCCACGCGGGACGGCAGCGACACGTCATAGGGGTGCATCAAACCCTCCGCACCCGGGCCGGTCGGCGCCCCACGCGAGAGGCACGGGGAGGGAAGTCGTCGACGGACTCCGAGTGGCCGCAACTTAGCGGTGCTGGTGAGGACTGCCGAGCAGACACGCCGCGGCGCGGCCGAACTTCGCGGTGTCAGTAGGGGTAGAAGCCTTGGGCCGTCTTCCGCCCGAGGGCACCCGCCGCCACCATCCGGCGCAGGAGGCCAGGGACGGCGAACGTGTCACCCGGTGTCTCGGCAGCGATGTTGTCGGCCGCGTCGACCATGACATCGATGCCCACGAGATCCATCGTCTCCAGCGGCCCCATGGCGTGCCCGAAACCGAGGCGGCAGGCGGTGTCGACGTCCTCGGCCGTGGCGACTCCGGACTCGACGAGCCGAGCAGCCTCCACGACCAGAGCGGCGATCAGGCGCGTGGTGACGAAACCCGCCACGTCCCGGTTGACGACCACGCAGGTCTTTCCGGCGTTCTCGGCGAAGTCGCGCGCGATGGCCAAGGTCTGGTCCGACGTGTGGTAGCCACGCACGAGCTCACAGAGCTCCATCATCGGCACCGGTGAGAAGAAGTGCGTTCCCACGACGCGGTCCGGCCGACCGGTCACCGCGGCCAGCTGCGTGATGGGCAGCGCCGACGTGTTCGTGGCCAGCACCGTACTCGCCGTCGTCACCGCGTCCAGCGCGCGGAAGACGTCCTGCTTGACCTCGAGCTTCTCGTAGACGGCCTCGACGCAGATCGCGGTGTCGGCCATGGCGCCGAGATCGGTGGTCGTGCGGATGCGCGCCAGCACCGACTCGGGGTCGGCGACGCGTCCCTTGTCGGCGAGCCTGGCCAGCGACGAGGCGATGCCGTCCCGGCCGCGGTCCAGCGCCTGCTGGTTCACGTCGTACAGGTGCACCTCGTAGCCGGCCTGTGCGGCGACCTGGGCGATCCCCGAGCCCATCAGGCCCGCGCCCACCACCCCGACCGCACCTGCTCGTCCGTCGCTCACCGGGTCTCCTCTCCCTCGACCGGGAGCAGGCTAGCCCGCGGGCTCCCGTGCGCTGGCGCCCGGCCGTCCCGGGGCGCAGAATCGGACCATGCCGTCCTGGGGCAGCTACTCCTACGTCTACGGGCCGCTGGTCGCCCTGCTGGCCATCGGCGTCCTCATGCTGCTCCTCCGGTGGGCGTTCGGCTCAGGCGGATCGGTCGTCGAGCGGCCGCCGCTCCCGGGCGACCCCGACGAGTACGGACTGCTCGACGCGGTCGCGGCTCCGGGTACCTACATCGAGGCTGAGCTGATCAGGCAACGGCTGGACGACGCGGGCATCAGGGCCACCGTCGCGATGACCAACGACGGTCCCCGCGTCATGGTCTGGCCGGCGGACCGCGTCGAGGCCGAGGCGATCGTCGCCGGCGCCCCCTGACCCGTGCTGCGCTCAGCCGAAGCCGCTGTCCGGGTCGTCCTCGCGCACCACGTCGGCGCCCAGTGAGCGAAGCTGCTCGTCGAAGCGGGGGTATCCGCGGTCGATGTGATGGATGGCGCTGACCAGGGTCTCACCCTCCGCGACCAGCCCCGCCACCACGAGTCCGGCACCGGCCCGGATGTCCGGGGTCGTCACCGGCGCGCCGGACAGCGCGGGCCGACCACGGACGACGGCGTGGTGTCCGTCGGTGCGGATGTCTGCCCCCAGGCGCGCGAGCTCGTTGACGAAGGAGAACCGTGACTCGTAGACGTTCTCGGTGACCATCGCCGTGCCCTGCGCCACCGCGTTCAGCGCGAGTGCGAGCGGGAGCAGGTCGGTCGGAAAACCCGGGTACGGAAGGGTCACCGCGTCAACAGCCGTGGGCTGGCGGTCCATCATGACGCGGAAGCCGTCGGCCGTCCGGTCGACGGTGGCCCCGACCGTGACGAGCTTGTCGAGCGCGATCTCGAGGTGTCCGGGGTCGGCGTTGTGCACGGTGACGTCTCCGCGCGTCATCGCGGCAGCCATCGCCCAGGTGCCGGCGACGATCCGGTCCGAGACGGTCTTGTGGTTGACCGGACGCAGCGCATCCACCCCGTCGATCACCAGCGTCGAGCTGCCCGCGCCCGAGATGGACGCCCCCATCTCCTGCAGCATGTGGCACAGGTCCACGATCTCCGGCTCGCGCGCGGCGTTGTCGATCTCGGTGCGCCCGTCGGCGAGCACGGCCGCCATGAGCAGGTTCTCGGTGGCGCCGACGCTCGGGAAGTCGAGCCAGATCGTCGCACCCGTCAGCTGCTTGGCCTTGGCGATGATGAAGCCGTGCTCGTTCTCGATCGTGGCTCCGAGCTTGACGAGTCCGGAGATGTGCAGGTCGAGTGGGCGGGAACCGATGGCGTCACCGCCCGGCAGCGCCACATCCGCCTCGCCGGTGCGCGCCAGCAGCGGACCGAGCACGGCGATGGACGCGCGCATGCGGCGTACGAGGTCGTAGTCGGCTCGATGGTGGAGCTGCTCGGGCACGGTGATCGTGACGCTCGCCGCGTCGTGGTCGTGCTGCACGTCGCACCCCAGACGGCGGAGCAGCTCGGACATGATGGCGACGTCGAGGATGTCGGGGACCTCGGTGAGCGTGCTCGTGCCGGTGGCGAGCAGCGAAGCGGCCATGAGCTTCAGAACCGAGTTCTTGGCCCCGGTCACCCGGACCTCGCCGTCGAGCCGACCACCTCCGATGACGCGGAAGCGCTGGGGGCGCTGCGTCGGGACGGTCTCCACGCGACCATGGTAGGCGGTGCCCGTAGGCTGGCCGTCATGGTCAACCTCACCCGCATCTACACCCGTACCGGCGATGACGGCACGACCGCGCTGGGCGACATGAGCCGGGTCAGCAAGAACGACCTGAGACTGGTCGCGTACGCGGACGTGGACGAGGCGAACTGCGCCATCGGCGTCGTGGTGGCGTCGGGCGGGATCCCCGACGAGCTCCTCGCTCTGCTCACGCGGATCCAGAACGACCTGTTCGATGTCGGCGCAGACCTCTGCACGCCGGTCGTCGAGGCTCCCGAGTTCCCTCCCCTCCGGGTCGAGCAGCAGTACGTCGACCGGCTCGAGGCCGCGTGCGACACCTACAACGAGCAGCTCGACGCACTCCGCTCCTTCGTGCTGCCCGGGGGGACCGTGGCGGCGTCCCAGCTGCACGTGGCGCGCACCGTCGTCCGGCGGGCCGAGCGCAGCACCTGGGCGGCCCTGGCGGAGCACGACGACATGAGTCTGCTGACCGCGACCTACCTGAACCGGCTCAGCGACCTGCTCTTCATCCTGAGCCGGGTCGCCAACCTGCCGGCGCACGGCGGCAGCGGGGACGTGCTGTGGAAGCCCGGCGGCGACCGATGAGGCGGATCAGACTGCGGCGCCGGCCTTGAGCGCGGCCCGGGCCATCCGGATCCGGCTCTCGACGTCCTCGTGGTTGAGGTAGGCACCGCACAGCTTGCGACCACCGGAGTACGACGCCCGACCGTGCATGACCCGCCAGTTGTCGAAGATCATCGCCTCGCCCGGCTTCAGCTGGTGACGCCACTGGAGGCGGTGCTCGTTGGAGAGCCGGTCGAACGCGCGCAGCGCGTCGTAGAACTCGATCATCTCGTCGGCGGGCAGCAGGAACGGCGCCCGGTCGGCGTTGTTGAACGACACCTGGACGAGCCGGCCTTCGTGGTCGTGGCGCAGCAACGGACGCATCGCCATGAGGTGCGCGCCGTCGCCGATGTACTGGCCAGGCACCAGGACCGTGGAGAGGACCTCGTAGTGCCGAGGGTTCTCCTTCTTGAGCTCTTCTGCCACGCGGAAGCTGTCGGCGATGGTCGACTCGCCGCCGGTTCCCTCGAAGTAGAGGCAGTGCAGCAGCTGGACCGGAGCGTCGTTGCAGTAGGTGGAGTCGGTGTGGGAGAGCAGCTCGATGTTGGTGTAGGCCGTGTCGGCCTTGCTCATGTCCGCCTCGAACTCCCAGAAGCCGCCGAAGATCGAGCGACGGATGTAGGCGATCTTCTCGAGCAGCTCCTTGGTCGCCTCACCGGTGGCCGGCACCCCGACCGCCAGCCCGAAACCATAGGTCATGAGGTTGGTCAGCCACTCGAGCATGCCCTCCTCGGAGCTCATGATCGCGTCGTAGGCGGTACGCGGTCCCTCGCCGATCGTCGACGCGTCCCACAGCACCGGCTCGATGTCGAGCGACACCGACGCGGTGCCCGGCGTGCGGTACTGCGCGAGGAAATGGACAGGAAGCGACGAGCTGTCACCCGCCCGCCAGGTGATGGTCACGTCCCCGTCGGCGATCGTCACCTCCGAGGCGGAGATGTCCGGGTCGATCGATGCCGTGTGGATGTTCCGCTGCATCGTGACCGGGTGGAACGTCTCCTCGTCGTGGGCATGGTCGCGGAGCCATACCCACGGGTACGTGGTGGTGACGCCGTCGTCCCAGGTCACGACCAGGGCGGAGGGTTCGGACGTGAGGTTGGTGATCATCGCCATGACCGGATGCTAGCCAAGCCGCGCGCACCCTGGCGAGGGGGCCGTCGGGAAGCGAAACACCCTGTTCCACACACCTTTGGGGAAACCAGTCCGGGTCATGGCCCAGGTGAGCTACCCCAAAGGTGTGCCGTGCAGCCGCACTGCGTCAGATGCGGGCCTCGGCGGCACGCAGCCGGGTCTCGGCCCGCTTCTGGGCCTCGACCAGTGACTCCTCGTCGGCTGTCCCCCCGTTCGCCGCTCGCTCGAGCGCGGCCCGCGCCCGCTCGACGTCGATCTCGTGGGCGAGCTCAGCGACCTCGGCGAGCAGGGACACCGTGTCGTTCTCGACGGAGATGAACCCGCCGTGGACGGCCGCGGCGACGACCTCGCCGTCGGTCGTCCGCACGAGCACGACGCCGCTGGCCAGCTCGGCCAGCATCGGCTCGTGGCCCGGCAGCACGCCGAGATCGCCGTCGACGGTGCGGGCGATGACGATCGTGGCCTCGCCCGACCACACCGAGCGGTCGGCCGCCACCAGCTGGACTGCAAGTGCCACTTGAGGTTCTCTCCTTCGGGCTCGGGCCGCCGCTAGGCGAGCTCGGCCGCCTTGCGCTCGACGTCCTCGATGCCACCGCACATGAAGAACGCCTGCTCGGGGATGTTGTCGTACTCGCCGTCGGCGATCGCGTCGAACGACGCGAGCGTCTCCGACAGCGGGACCGTCGACCCCGGCTGCCCGGTGAAGGCCTCTGCGACGTACATGTTCTGCGACAGGAACCGTTGGATCCGGCGAGCGCGGCCGACGAGGATCTTGTCCTCCTCGGAGAGCTCGTCGATGCCGAGGATCGCGATGATGTCCTGCAGGTCCTTGTAGCGCTGCAGGATCTGCTGGACGCGACGCGCGATCCGGTAGTGCTCCTCACCGATGTAGGTCGGGTCGAGGATCCGCGACGTGGAGTCCAGCGGGTCCACCGCCGGGTAGATGCCGAGCTCGGAGATCGGACGCGACAGCACCGTGGTGGCGTCGAGGTGGGCGAACGTGGTGTGCGGCGCCGGGTCGGTGATGTCGTCGGCGGGCACGTAGATCGCCTGCATCGAGGTGATGGAGTGGCCACGCGTGGAGGTGATGCGCTCCTGCAGCTGGCCCATCTCGTCAGCCAGCGTCGGCTGGTAGCCCACCGCGGACGGCATGCGGCCGAGCAGCGTGGAGACCTCTGAACCGGCCTGCGTGAAGCGGAAGATGTTGTCGACGAACAGCAGCACGTCCTGCTTCTGGACGTCGCGGAAGTACTCGGCCATGGTCAGGGCCGACAGCGCGACGCGCAGGCGGGTGCCCGGCGGCTCGTCCATCTGACCGAAGACCAGGGCGGTCTTCTCGATGACGCCCGACTCGGTCATCTCACCGAACAGGTCGTTGCCCTCACGGGTGCGCTCGCCGACACCAGCGAACACCGACACCCCACCGAAGTTCTCGGCGACGCGGTAGATCATCTCCTGGATCAGGACGGTCTTGCCGACACCTGCACCACCGAAGAGCCCGATCTTGCCGCCCTGCACGTACGGGGTCATCAGGTCGACGACCTTGATGCCGGTCTCGAACATCTGCGTCTTCGACTCCAGCTGGTCGAAGGGCGGTGCCTGACGGTGGATCGGCCAGCGCTCGGTGATCTCGAGGGACGACGTGGGCACGTCGAGCGACTCGCCGAGCGCGTTCCACACGTGGCCCTTGGTCACGTCGCCGACCGGCACCGAGATCGGTGCACCCGAGTCGGTGACGGCCGCACCACGGACCAGGCCGTCGGTCGGCTGCAGCGAGATCGCCCGCACCATGTTGTCGCCGAGGTGCTGCTCGACCTCGAGGGTCAGGGTGCGGCTCTCGCCGGCGCCCTCGCCGGTGCCGAATGACACCTCGACGCTCAGCGCGTTGTAGATGGCCGGCATGGCGTCCGGCGGGAACTCCACGTCGACAACCGGGCCGGTGACGCGGGCGATGCGCCCCACGCCGGTGGTTGACACAGCGTCCTGGGTGGTCGATGTGACTGTCATCTCTCTCACTCACTTCCCGCATTAGCCGAAGCCAGCGCGTCGGACCCGCCGACGATCTCGCTGATCTCCTGGGTGATCTCCGCCTGACGAGCCTGGTTGGCCTGGCGGGTCAAGGTCTTGATGAGCTCGTCGGCGTTGTCGGTGGCTGCCTTCATGGCCCGACGACGCGAGGCGTGCTCGGACGCTGCTGACTCGAGCAGCGCGGTGTAGATGACGGTACGCACGTAGCGTGGCAGCAGTGCGTCGAGCACGGCCTCCGGCGAGGGCTCGAAGTCGTAGAGCGGCGCCAGCGCGGCTCCGGCCTCCTCCTTCTCCTCGACCACCTCGAGTGGCAGGATCCGTCGGACCCGCACCTCCTGCGACACCATGTTCTTGAACCCGGTGTAGACGATGTGGATCTGGTCCGCACCGCCCTCCTCGGTCGGGGTGAGGAACCGCTCGAGCACGACGTCAGCGATCTCGGTGGCGTCGTCGTACGAGGGTTGGTCGGAGATGCCGGTCCATGACCGGGCCACCTCACGCCCGCGGAAGCGGAACCACGCCTCCCCCTTCCGTCCGACGACGTAGGGGACGGTCTGGTAGCCCTCCTCCTCGAGGAGGTTGTTGAGCGCCTGTGCCTCGCGGATCGCGTTGGCCGAGTAGGCGCCGGCCAGCCCGCGGTCGGCCGTGATGACCACCATGGCCGCGCGCTCCTGCCTGCGCTGGACGGCCAGCAGGGGGTGCTCGTCGATCGACGTCGCGTTGGACGCCGCCGCGGTGAGGGCGCGGCTCAGCTCGATCGCGTAGGGACGCGTAGCGTTGAGCCGGTTCTGGGCCTTGACGATGCGCGAGGCGGCGATGAGCTCCATCGCCTTGGTGATCTTCTTGGTCGCCTGGACGGTGCGAATCCGCCGACGGACGACTCGTAGCTGCGCACCCATGTCAGATGACCTCTACCCCGGTTGAGAGCACCGTCACTTGACCTTCCGGGTGATCTGGGTCGGGTCGATCTCCTGCTCCTCGAGCGCCTCGACCCGGACGTCCTTCACCAGCAGCTCCCCCGAGCTGGTCGTGAACTGCGCCTTGAAGGCGTCGATGGCCCGCTCGAGCTCGGACACTGTGTCGTCGCCGAGCACCTTCGTCTCGCGGATGACGTCGAAGATGCCGCCGTGGCTCGCACCGACGTAGTCGAGAAACTCCGCGTCGAAGCGCTTGATGTCCTCGACCGGCACCTCGTCGAGCTTTCCAGTGGTGCCGGCCCAGATGGACACGACCTGTCGCTCGATCGACTGCGGCTGGTACTGCGGCTGCTTGAGCAGCTCGACGAGTCGCGCACCACGCTCGAGGGACGCCTTGGAGGCCTTGTCGAGGTCGGAACCGAAGGCGGCGAACGCCTCGAGCTCGCGGTACTGGGCCAGGCTGAGGCGCAGGTTGCCGGCGACCGAGCGCATCGCCTTGACCTGTGCGGATCCACCGACACGGGAGACCGAGATGCCGACGTTGATGGCCGGGCGGACGCCGGAGTTGAACAGGTCGGTCTCGAGGAAGATCTGACCGTCGGTGATGGAGATGACGTTGGTCGGGATGTACGCCGACACGTCGTTGCCCTTGGTCTCGATGATCGGCAGGCCCGTCATCGACCCGCCGCCGAGCTCGTCGGAGAGCTTGGCGCACCGCTCCAGCAGCCGCGAGTGCAGGTAGAAGACGTCGCCGGGGTAGGCCTCACGACCGGGCGGGCGGCGCAGCAGCAGGGAGACCGTGCGGTACGCCTCAGCCTGCTTGGAGAGGTCGTCGAAGACGATCAGGACGTGCTTGCCCTGGTACATCCAGTGCTGACCGATGGCCGAGCCGGTGTAGGGGGCGATGTACTTGAACCCGGCAGGGTCGGACGCCGGCGCCGCGACGATCGTCGTGTACTCGAGCGCGCCCGCCTCTTCGAGCGCGCCGCGCACCGAGGCGATCGTCGAGCCCTTCTGGCCGACGGCGACGTAGATGCAGCGCACCTGCTGCTTGGGGTCTCCCGACGCCCAGTTCTCGCGCTGGTTGATGATCGTGTCGATCGCCACGGCCGTCTTGCCGGTCTGGCGGTCGCCGATGATCAGCTGGCGCTGGCCGCGGCCGATCGGCGTCATCGCGTCGACCGACTTCAGGCCCGTCTGCAGCGGCTCCTTGACCGGCTGACGCTGCACGACGCTCGGCGCCTGCAGCTCGAGGGCACGCCTGGTCTCCGCCTCGACCGGGCCCAGCCCGTCGATCGGGTTACCGAGCGCGTCCACGACGCGGCCGAGGAAGGCGTCGCCCACCGGCGCGGAGAGGATGTCACCGGTGCGGCGGACGTCCTGACCCTCTTCGATGTGGCTGAACTCGCCGAGGAGCACGGCGCCGATCTCACGCAGGTCGAGGTTGAGAGCCACCCCCCGGAGCCCGCCCTCGAACTCGAGGATCTCGTTGGTCATGGTCGAGGGCAGGCCCTCGACGCGCGCGATGCCGTCACCGCACTCGAGCACCCGACCGACCTCGGTGCGGGAGGCAGTCTCCGGGGTGTACGACGAGACGAAGCGCGACAGCGCGTCCTTGATCTCCTCGGGCCGGATGGTGAGTTCCGCCATGTCCTGCTCTCCTCGGTTCTGCGCGGGCGGCTGCCCGCTGTTGGTCGAACTAGTCGGCGATGCGCCGCTGCGCGTCGTCAAGTCGGGTGGCCAACGTGCCGTCGATCACCTCGTCGCCGAGGCTGACACGCAGCCCGCCGACGACGTCGGGGTCGATCACCACGTTGAGCTGGACGTCGTGGCCGAGCTGCGCCGACAGTGCTGCGGCGAGCCGGTCACGCTGGTGCTCGGTCAGCGGCACCGCGGCGGCGACCGTGGCCACCTGACGCTGTCGGCGGGCGGCGGCAGCGTCGGCCAGTGCCTCGAGGTTGGACTCCAGGGAGTGCCCGCGTGGCTCGGTGACCGCATGGACGATCAGGCGAGCCGCCTCGACGGTGGTCTTCTCCTTGAGCAGCTCGGTGAGCAGGTCCGACTTGCGCTCGACGGGCAGGCCCCGGTCGGTGAGCGCCAGACGCAGCTCCGGCTGCGACGCCACCGTACGGGCGAACCGGAAGAGCTCGTCCTGCACCTCGTCGAGCCGGTCGTGCCGCTGCGCCGAGACCAGTACGGCCTCGACGCCGAGCCGTGCGGTTCCCTCGGCCAGGTCGCGCGGCGTCGACCAGCGCGACCGCACCATCCCGGAGACGAGGTCGACCACCTGTTCCGCGACCTTGCCGCTCAGCAGGGACGCCGCAAGGGCGGCCTTGTCCTCACCGCTGCGCGCCGGGTCGGTGAGAGCGGCGCGCAACGACGGCTGCTCGTCGAGCAGCGCCGCCACCGAGAAGAGTGCGTCGCCGACACCGAGCGGACCGGCCACGGGCAGCACCGACTCGACCCGCTGGGCCAGGGACGGCAGGAACCGACCGACCCAGTGGGTAGCCCGCTCCGCGACGTCACCGGCCTCGGTGGCCGGGGATGCGAGAAGCGTGTCCAGCCGCTCGGAGGCGGAGGACAGCGACTCGCGGCTGGCTCCCTGCATCAGGTCCGCCCTGCTGAATCCTGAGCGGCGTCCTGCGCCTCGAGGTCGGCGAGGAAGCGGTCGATGACCCGCTGCTGGCGCTCGTCGTCGGCGAGGGACTCACCGACGATCTTCTCGGCCAGCTGGCTGGCGAGGGTGCCCACCTCGGCGTGCAGCGACGACACCGCCGCGGCGCGCTCCGCCTCGATCTGCGCCTGTGCGTTGGCCACCAGCCGGTCGGCTTCCGCCTGCGCCTGCGTCCGCATCTCGGCGAGGATCGCCGCACCCTGGGTGCGGGCCTCCTCACGGATCTGCCCCGCCTCACCACGGGCGTCGGCCAGCTGCGCCTGGTACTGCTCCAGGGCGGCGGCTGCCTGGGCCTGGGCCTCCTCGGCCTTGGCCAGGCCACCCTCGATCGCCTCGGTGCGCTCGGCGAACGCCTTCTCGAAGCGCGGCACGACGAACTTGGCGACGAAGAAGTAGAGGATGCCGAAGGCGATCAGCCCGACGATGACCTCCGCGAGGTGCGGGACCAACGGGTTGACCTCTTCACCCTCCGCGGCGAGGCGCGCAACCAGCAGCGTGTTCATGAGCTATCCGTTCGGGCGAGTCGATCAGAGGACGAACGCGAGAACCAGACCGAACAGGGCCAGCGCCTCGGCGAGGGCGAAGCCCAGGAAGGCGATCGGCTGGAGGACCGAGCGAGCCTCGGGCTGGCGAGCGACACCCTGGATGTATGCAGCGAAGATGAGACCGACGCCGATACCGGGGCCGATCGCGGCGAGGCCGTAGCCGACCGCGTTGAGCGTGCCTTCCATTACCTGTTCCTTTCGATGGCGAGCGCGGGGTGCGCCGTCCGACTAGTGCTCCTCGCTCAGCGACGCTGCGAGGTACAGCGCCGTGAGTAGTGCGAAGACATAGGCCTGCAGGAGCTGCACCAGCAGCTCGAAGAACGTCATGACGATGCCCATGGCGAAGGCACCGATCGAGAGCACCGGCACGAGCCCTTCACCGTGGAGCAGCATGTACTCGCCGCCGAGGATGAACACCAGGAGGAGCAGGTGGCCGGCGAACATGTTGGCGAAGAGCCGCAGCGCCATGGTCAGCGGCTGCACGAGCACGACCTTGGCCAGCTCGATCGGGGAGAGCACGAAGTAGACCCACCACGGGACGCCGGGAGGGAACATCTCCTGCTTGAAGTAGCCGATCGGCCCCTTCTTGCGGATGCCGACGAAGAGGTACGTGACCCAGACGATGAGGGTGAGCGCGATCGGGAACCCGATGAGCGACATGGTCGGGAACTGGATCAACGGGACGATCCCGAAGACGTTGTTCAGGGCCACGAAGATGAAGAGCGAGAAGATCAGCGGCAGGAACTTCAGGAAGCTCTCGCTGCCCAGGATGTCGCGGCCCAGGTCACGCCGGACGAAGCCGTAGATGCCCTCGCCGGCGAACTGCAGCCGGCTGGGCACCAGTGCAGCCTTGCGTGAGGCGAAGTAGAAGAAGGCCACCAGGACCAGCATCGAGAGCATGGCCATCAGGTACGGCTTGGTGATCTCCACCGAGCCGATGTCGAAGACGGCAGGGAGCTTGAAGTCTTCAGCCCCGGGAGGGGAGTACCCCTCTCCTTCTTCGGCGAGCACCATCAGGCTCAACGAAGACTCCTCTCAGCGGCTCGAGCCGTCGGGTCCCCCGGGCTGAGCGTCGGGTGGGTCGGGGGCGCGCCCGTATCGCAGGTACACGATGAAGAGCGCCAGCCCGGTGCCGACCAGCAGCCCGACCGGCAGGAAGACCTCGAGGCCCAGCCAGCGGTCGAGCAGCCACCCGGCGCCACCCCAGAGCAACATCCCGGAGAGCAAGTAGGCGACGATGTCCCAGGCGCCTGCGTCGTCCGCGGAGCTGTGCCGCGACTGATGCGGACGTTCGTCCTGACCCATCGGTTCCCGGACCCTAGCAGCCGGTTCGATCGCCGGTACCAATCGAGGTCGGGGGGTCGCGGGGTGACTCTGATCACCCCGCCGCACCCCCTCCACCGGGCCCTTCCTCGTCCGGTTCGACCACGAAGGTGGGGATCTTCAGGTAGGCCGCCACCAGAGCGGCGAGGAAGACCGTCGCCGCGACGCCGATGCCGATGCCGACCGACCGGCCGGGCAGGGCGTCCTGCCCGCGCACGGCGGCGAAGAGCACCGCCAGCGCGATGATCTTGGCCAGGTACTCCACCATGACCAGCAGGAACGTCGAGGTCGGCTCCCACCCGGCGCTGACCCGCATGGCCAGCAGGTCGATGCCGAAGAAGATCAGCACCACCAGTCCTCCGACGACGATCCCCAGGGCCTCCGCACCCGCCCTGGGCGAGCAGCGCCGCGACCGCCGCGACCCCCGTGGCGACCACGGTCGGGAGCGCAGCCCACCGGAAGTAGAGCCCGGGCAGCTCACGGGAGCGACGCGGATACGACGGGAGCCCCGTGCGAGGCGTCATGCCGAGGCCTTGCGCGGGTTGCGCGTGGCCAGCACCGCGAGTGCGGCCATCACCCCCGCGGTGACCAGCCCGGCGCGGACGTTGACGTGGGCGGCCACCGCGGCGCCGAGCGCCAGCGCTCCTGCCCACAGGTACATGACGAGCACCGCCTGGCGCTGCGAGTGGCCGATCTCCAGCAGCCGGTGGTGCAGGTGCTGCTTGTCCGGCGCGAACGGGGAGCGACCTGCGCGCGTGCGCCGCACCACCGCCAGCAGGAGGTCGATCAGAGGGACGGCCAGCACGGCGAACGGCAGGACGAGCGGCATCAGCGCCGGGAGCAGCGAGGCGTCGACGGAGTACGGGTCGATCTTGCCGGTGAGCGTGATCACCGAGGCTGAGAGCAGCAGTCCGGCCAGCATCGACCCGGAGTCGCCCATGAAGATGCGCGCGGGGTTGAAGTTGTGCGGCAGGAAGCCGGCACAGATTCCGGCCAGCACGCAGGAGACCAGGGCTGCGGTCGTGGCCCGGTCGATCCCCCGGTCGAACGACAGCAGGTAGGCGAAGGCGAAGAAGGCGAGGGAGCCGATCCCGATGATGCCGGCAGCCAGGCCGTCGAGGCCGTCGACGAAGTTGATCGCGTTGACCGTGACGACGATCAGCAGGACGGTCAGCACGACGCTGGTGTTGTAGTCCAGCACGGTGACCCCGTTGAAGGGCAGCCAGAGCAGCTGGACGCCCTGGAGCACCATCACGCCCGCCGCGATGATCTGGCCGGCTGCCTTGGTGAGGGCGTCCAGGCCCCAGATGTCGTCGACCACCCCGACCAGGAAGATCAGCGTGCCCCCGGTGATGACCGCCCAGGCGTCCCGCGACTCGGTGAAGACCACGGACACGAACCCGAGCTGGCTGGCCACGAGCATCCCGCCCAGGAAACCGAGGTACATGGCCACGCCACCGAGCCGCGGGATCGGGGTGTCGTGCACGTCGCGGTCGCGGATCTCGGCCATGACCTTCCACCGCACCGCGTACCACCGCACGACCGGAACGGTGAGGTACGTGATCGCCGCCGAGGCGAGCAGGACCAACAGATAGGCGCGCACCGGCGCTCCCCGACCGGCTAGTGGGTCGGGTCGGGGTAGGCGGGGAACTTCGACACCAGGGCGGAGACCGACTCGGCGACCTCCCGTGCCTCGGCGCGCCCGGCCTCGGTCTCGACGTCAGCGCGGACCGCGCGGCCGATCAGCGTCGCCACCTCGCCCATCTCCGCCTCGCCCATGCCCTGCGTGGTGACCGACGGTGTGCCGACGCGCACCCCCGAACCGATCATCGGCTTGGCCGGGTCGAAGGGAATCGCGTTCTTGTTGAGGGTGATCTTGGCGGCGTCGCAGCGCACCTCGGCGTCGCGGCCGGTCACCCCGACACCTCGGAGGTCGATGAGCGCGAGATGGGTGTCGGTTCCCCCGGACACGGTGCGCATGCCGTCCTTCTCGAGCCCGGCCGAGAGCGCCTGGGCGTTGGCGATCACCTGCTGGGCGTACTGCTGGTAGGCGGGTTGCGCGGCCTCCTTCAGCGCCACGGCCTTGGCCGCGACGACGTGCATCAGGGGGCCGCCCTGCAGGAAGGGGAAGACCGCCTTGTCGATCTTGGTGGCGAGCTCGTCGCGGCACAGGATCATGCCTCCGCGGGGCCCGCGGAGCACCTTGTGCGTCGTGAACGACACCACGTCGGCATAGGGCACCGGCGACGGGATGGCCTTGCCGGCCACCAGCCCGATGAAGTGCGCGGCGTCCACCATCAGGTAGGCGCCCACCTCGTCCGCGATCTCGCGGAAGGTGGCGAAGTCGATGAGCCGCGAGTACGCGGTCGCCCCAGCGATGATCATCTTGGGACGGTGCTCGCGTGCCTGGTCGCGCACGTGGTCGTAGTCGATGAGCTCGGTATCGGCCGAGACGCCGTACGACACGTTGGTGAACCACTGACCGGAGAAGTTCACCGGCGAACCGTGGGTCAGGTGGCCGCCGTGCTTGAGGTCCATGGCCAGCACGGTGTCACCGGGCTTGAGCAGGGCCGCATACACCGCGAGGTTCGCGGACGCCCCCGAGTGCGGCTGCAAGTTGGCGTGATCGGCGCCGAAGAGCTCCTTGGCGCGGGCGATGCCGATGTCCTCGGCGACGTCGACATCGGCGCAACCGCCGTAGTACCGCTTGTGCGGGTACCCCTCGGCGTACTTGTTGGACAGGGTCGAGCCGGTGGCGGCCAGCACCGCCGGCGAGGTGAAGTTCTCGCTGGCGATCAGCTGCAGGCCCCCACGGAGCCGGTTGAGCTCGTCGAGCAGGACGCCCGCGATCTCCGGGTCGCTCTGCTGCAGTGCGGAGAAGTCGGGTCCCCAGTACGGCGTCGAGGTCATGTGCAGCTCCTGCCTGCTCAGGCGTCGGTGGCGACACTCTAGCCAGCGGCACAGCCCTCCGGCAGCGCACCGTTCCACGGAGCCGGCTGCGGCCGCCGCCCGGCCATGACCGCCCGGCGGTCGACGTCGGCGCGCATACACTCGCCGGGTCCCAGACCTTCGGAGTCGCGTGTGCCCCGCCGTCAAGAGCCCCGTCGTGGTGAGCCCCGTCGTGGTGAGCCCAGTCCCGCCGAGCCGCTCGTCATCTACCTCATCGGGGTCGCCGGCCACCCCAACTACGGCGACGAGCTGATCGCTGCAGGGTGGCTGCGTCACCTCGCCCGGGTGGCACCGACGGCCGAGGTGTGGCTCGACACGCCCAGGCCCGGTCAGAGCGCCATCCTGCTGGGCGGGATCCACCCTGGCCTGCGCTGCGTGGACACCTTGTTCCACGCCTGCTGGAACGCGCCGCGAGGCGGACCACAGCAGACCATCGACCACGGCCGCCGAGTCGTCCGGGAGCCGGGACTGCTGCCGCGCGAGGTGACAGGGGTCGAGCAGCTCGCGCGCGCGGACCTCGCCCACGTCATCGGCGGCGGTTACCTCAACCGCATCTGGCCGAACCACCTCACACTGCTCGGTGCCGTGCGCGAGGCGGGTGAGAGCTTCGGCGCCCGCACCGCCATGACCGGCGCCGGGCTGATGCCGCTGGTCGAGGGGAGTGACGGTCCGCTGGGCGAGCTCCTGGCCGGGTTCGACGTGGTCGACGTCCGCGACGAGGAGTCCTTGGCCGCCATCAGTGGGCGGGTCGCGCACGCGACCTGCTCCGGGGACGACGCGTTTCTCGACCTCGGGGCTCATGTCTACGACCAGGCCCTGGAACCACGGAGCGTGCTCTGCCTCCAGTCAGACCTGCTGGAGGTCCCGCTGGAGGAGATCGCCGAGTTCACCGTCCGGACGCTGCGTGCGTGGGGCGTGGACCAGGAGCCCGTGACGTTGCTCGAATGCCTGCCGCCCGACGACGCCGCCGTCCGGTCGCTCCTGGAGCCCCACCTGCCTCAGCTGGAGTTCCAGCCCTTCTCCGAGCTGTGGCGTAGGGGATTGCCCGCCGGCCCGGACCAGCGCTGGATCTCGACCCGCTTCCATCCGCACCTGGTCGCCGCGGCCGGTGGCTCCTGGGGAGTTGCCGTCCCGATCTCACGCGACTACTACCGGACCAAGCACGCGTCCCTGCTGAGGCTGGGAAGCGGCTGGGCGCTGGCCGAGGACCTCGCGAGCCCCACCCCCCTGCAGCCACCCCCAGGGCGCCCGTTCGGTGGGCGGCTCGGCGAGATCAGGAGGGCCAAGCGCGTCGTGGCCGAGAACGTCACAGACCCGCTCCTGCGTGCCGAGCCGGTGCCGGCGCCACGGAGGCGTTGGACCAGGTGACCGAGGACGAGAGGGAGCGCTAGCCGCCACGGAGCAGGGTGACGACCCGCGAGCAGGCGACCTGGATCTCGTCGGCACGCTCCCGGTAGGTGTCCAGCGGCGCTCCCAACGGGTCGTCCAGGTCGTCAGCGGACTCGTGCGTCGGGGGGACGCGGTTCTGGGCGGCCCAGCCGACCGCCTCGCGCATCCGGATGAGCGGATCAGCGTCGCGGACCGCCGGCAGGGGTGGGAGCCGATCGACGATCCGGGCGAGCTCGAGCAGCGTGAACGTGCGGCGGACAGCAGCGGGGACGAGCTGCACGACTGCGGATCTGTGCTCGCGCGTCGCGGTCACCACGAGCCCGGCACCGGTGACCAGGGGGGCCTGCAGCCGCCGTGCCGCAAAGGCGTCCGCATCGATGCCGCGCTCGCGGAGCGTCTGCTCGGCGTACGGCTCCATCGGCTCGCCGTCCTGCGCCCAGGTGCCGGCACCCGACACGTCGACGAGCTGGTCGAGTCCGGCCGCCGCCAGGTCGTGGCGCAGCAGCCGCTCCATCATCGGCGAGCGCCCGATGTTCCCCGTGCAGACCGCGAGGACGCCGAACCTTCCGGCACCCATGACACCGCTCATGACGGGGGACCAGACGGTGCTGCTTCCCGCTCGTCGACGGGCTCGTCGGGCAGCCGGAGGTCGGGAGCCACGGAGCGCAGCTCGTCGACCGACACCGCTCCCCCGCGCAGCAGGCGCGGCTCACGCTCCGTGAGGTCGACCACCGTCGATGCCGCACCCACCGGACGGGCACCGCCGTCGAGATACACCGACACCGCCGCGTCGAGCTGCTCCTCCGCCTCGTCACAGGTGACCGGGGCGGGTTCACCGACGCGGTTCGCCGTGACGACCGCCATCGGTCCGACACCCTGCAGCACCTCGAGCGCAACCGGGTGCAGCGGCATGCGAACGGCCACCAGGGTGCCGTCACCGCCGATGTCCCAGTGCAAGGTGGGCTGCTGCGCGCACACCGCCGTCAGCGGCCCGGGCCAGAACCCCTCGACCAACGCCTCACCCGTCGGGTGCAGGACGCCGACCAGGGCGCGCGCCGCCTTCACCGAGCCGACCATCACGGGCAGGGCGTCGGTCCCGAGCCTGCCCTTGGCGGTGTTGAGCCGTTCGACGGCGACCGCCGAGAACGCGTCGCAGGCGACGGCGTACGAGGTCTCGGTCGGAAAGACCACCAGCTGGTGGCGGCCGGCAGCGCCGATGGCGCGCTCGATCCCCCGCTTGCGCTCGTCCTCCCGCCGGCAGTCGAAGCGGGTCACGACGCGTCCGCCGCTGCCCGTCGCGCTGTCAGGTAGCGGTCGCGTCCGTTGAGGTCGGTGTGGTCGTGGACGTCCCGCCAGCGACCGGTCCCGGCGAAGACGGCCGGCGCCGACCGGCCCTGCAGGTCGCCGTGCTCCACCACAACGTGTCCCCCTGGTCGCAGCAGTCGCGCCGCAGCCTCCTCGACGAGGCGCATGTGGTCCAGCCCGTCCGTGCCGGAGTACAACGCCATCGCAGGGTCGAACCTCGCGACCTCCGGGTCACGCGGGACACAGTCGACCGGGATGTACGGGGGGTTGGCCACCACCACGTCGACCAGGCCGTCGAGGTGAGGCAGACACCCCTCGATGTCCTGCATGTGCGCGGTGAAGCCGTGCACCGCTGCGTTGTGGCTCAGCCACGGGTGCGCGCCGGGGTCGCGCTCGACGGCATGCACCTCGGCGTGCGGTGCCTCGGTGACGACCGCCGCCGCGATCGCACCCGAGCCGGCGCAGAGGTCAGCCACGAGCGGCTGCGGACCGTGCTCGGCGAGCACGTCGAGAGCATGGCCCACGACGACCTCGGTCTCCGGACGCGGGGAGAACACACCGGGGCCGACCGCCAGGGTGACCGTGCGGAAGTACGCCCGTCCGGTGAGGTGCTGCAGCGGGATGCGCTCGGCCCGTCGGGCGACGAGGTCGTCGAAGGCGGGCGGCACCGGATCGTCGCGATGGGTCCAGAGGCCCCCGCGGCCGACATCCAGCAGGTGTCCGGCGAGCAGCTCGGCGTCGGTGCGAGGACTCGGGACGGCAGCGGCGGCGAGACGCCGTTCGGCCTCGGCCAGGGCCTGTCCGAGCGTCCGCCCTGCGGGCGGAGGCGCGTCGACGCCCGGCCGCGCGCCGTCGTCGAGCGTGGTCATGCGGTGTCTCCGGCCAGCTCGGCCGCGCGGTCGGCGGCCTTGCAGGCGGTGATGACCGCGGTGAGGTCGCCGTCGAGCACCTGGTCGAGGTTGTACGCCTTGAAGCCCACCCGGTGGTCGGAGATCCGGTTCTCGGCGAAGTTGTAGGTGCGGATGCGCTCGGAGCGGTCGACGGTGCGCACCTGCGACCGTCGGGCGGCGGACGCCTCGCGGTCGGCGGCCTCCTGCTTGGCCGCGAGCAGCCGGGCCCGGAGGATGCGCAGTGCCTGCTCGCGGTTCTGCAGCTGCGACTTCTCGTTCTGGCAGCTGACGACGATGCCGGTCGGCACATGGGTGATCCGGACCGCGGAGTCGGTGGTGTTGACGCTCTGACCGCCCGGTCCGCTGCTGCGGTACACGTCGATCCGCAGGTCGTTCGGGTCGACCTCCACCTCGACGTCCTCGGCCTCGGGCATGACGAGGACGCCGGCCGCACTGGTGTGGATGCGGCCCTGGCTCTCCGTCACCGGCACTCGCTGGACCCGGTGCACCCCACCCTCGTACTTCAGCTGGGACCACACGCCGTCGCCCGGAGCGGGTGTCCCCTTGCTCTTGATCGCCACCGACACGTCCTTGTAGCCACCGAGGTCGGACTCCTGCGCGTCCAGCACCTCCGCCTTCCACCCCTGGCGTTCGGCGAAGCGCAGGTACATCCGCAGCAGGTCACCGGCGAACAGCGCCGACTCGTCGCCACCCTCGCCGGCCTTGACCTCGAGGATCACGTCCTTGTCGTCGTCAGGGTCACGTGGCAGCAGCAGCTCGGTGAGCCGGTCGGCGAGTGCATCGCGCTCGGCGTCCATGCGGGTGACTTCCTCGGCGAACCCGGCGTCCTCGGCCGCCAGCTCCCGGGCGGCCTCGACGTCCCCGCCCAGCTGCTTCCACCGTTGGTACGTGCTCACGATGGGTCCGAGCTCGGCGTAGCGCCGCCCGAGCGTCCGCGCGCGGCCGGTGTCGGCGTGGACGCCCGGATCGGCGAGCTGACGCTCGAGGTCGGCGTACTCAGCGACGAGGACGTCGACCTGCTCGAACATCCGATCCTCCGGTGTGCGGTGAGATGCGGGTACACACGACGACGGCGCCGCAGGCCGTGAAGCCCGCGGCGCCGTGCGTGACGCTAGCTGTCCTTCTTGCCGTACCGCTTCTCGAAGCGGGCGACCCGGCCGCCGGTGTCGAGGATGCGCTGCTTGCCCGTGTAGAAGGGGTGGCAGTTGGAGCAGGTCTCGGCGTGGATCACGCCGTTGGCCGCGGTGCTGCGGGTCACGAACGTGGTGCCGCAGGTACAGGTGACCTGCGTCGGCACGTAGGTGGGGTGGATGTCGGGCTTCATCGGGTCTCCTCGTTCGGGGTTCCGGGTCGGTCTCGAGCGAGGCCGTGAACCGGGACCGCAGAAGATTATGCCATCGGCGCCGACGCACTCCAAAGCCGCGACAGCGCCACCGCCCTCAACTTCACGAGTAACGCTGGGTCTGGTCTACCCAACCCTTCTCCTGGGCTTCCTGCACGAGGGCCTGCCATTCCGCTTGAATCCGGGCGATCTCGGTGGCGTTCTCCTGTTCGAAGTCATCGAGAAGCTCCCCGACTCGGCTCATCGCCTCAGCGTGCTTGTCGGATCTGCAGGCACGATCTGACGCCAGCGCCTGGTTGGCAAACACCAAAAAGTCAGCCCACCGTGGTCCTCCCGCTTCACCTGGCGCTGGGCGGTCGGCGGGTGGCGGTGCACGGTCGATAAGTAGCCACTCCAGGCCGTTCACACCATCAAGGTCGTTCTGGTAGACGTCAAAGCCAGCGTCCGCCATGCAGTCGTTGTACGGACCATTACCACCAAAGTCCCGTTCAATGTCTTGTAGTGCCATGTCGAGTCGCACTGCCAGGCGCATAGATTTGGGAGGGCTTGAGGCGTCACTCCAACTGCCCTCTTCATCATCGCATATCCGCAATGCATCGGCATATTCAGGAGTGGCCTTCACGTCGTCCTTGTCCGGGGGGGAAGAGAGCCGCTCCTCCTTTGGCGCCTTCGCTGCGACCACCTGCATGTTATGCAGCATGTGGGTGAGGTCGAGCGGCTCCGTCCACGTGTCCCCAAGACTCCTGGTCTCCGTACCGATTGACGTGTCCATGTACTTGATCTCGTACGGCAAGCCCTTCTCAGCCATGCATTCCTGCACTGGCGCGTCGAGTGCGTAGTTGCCGAGATACTCGCCAGCACTGCGCTGAGCGGGAGTTCCCATGATCGATTCCTGCAGGGCAAGCAGGTGTGCGTCTTCGACAGCCGGGGAAACCTGACTGTCTTCGGTCCCGCAGGCAACGACAAGCAGGACCGCCGCGCTCGCCACGACCACGCCCTTGTGCACGCCACATTCCCCCTTTACCGTTAACCGGCGGGATCTGACGGAGATCCACCTGGAATGACGTCGGCGTTCCCATTGGAACGCCTAACCCACATATGGAAGTATCGATCTGCATACTCAGAGGTTGCTATGTACTCTGCCCCAAGGTTTGCGCTTTGCAGAGTACCGCTGAGCTGAACACAGCTCGAATTACCCTGGCCATCCAAATAGCTCAGGCTGCTCTGAAAGAAGATGCACCCGGCACCTCGTTGCGCCCCCGAAAGCAGGTACTCGTATGACGCAGCGTTCTCCCGGAACACGTCATTCGAATCGCGATAGGCGTCAGCGCGGCACACCCGCGCGATGCGCGCATCCCAATGGGTGCTGTCTATCGTGTCCCAGTCGAAATAGCTGTCGAGGCAACGGTTGTTCGCCAGATTCGGCTGACTTCTCGCGAACATGGTCAGGTAGTCGGGGTACAGATCGGCATTCCATGATGCGTATTCATCGCCGGCTCCCGCGGAGACCTGGTCCTGCCCCACGTCATACGCCGCCTCTGCAGCACTCGGGCTCAGCGACACAGCGACCAACGCTGCTGTCAGTGCAAGCGCGCTACGCGTCAGCATCTGGCCACGATAGATCGCACGAATTCACCCGTCCAGACAATCACCCGAATGGGCTAAACACGGCGTGACGCGAGGTCGCTGTGGGATGTGGTCGCGCTTGGGGACCGCTGACGAGGTGCCTCTGCGTTGCCGAGGCGGTCACGGGGACGGACTCCGGTCAGTCGGCGTCCTCGCTGAGCATGGCGCCGGGGGTGGTCTTCTGCACCTGGAGCAGGAACTCGGTGTTGCTCTTGGTCTCCTTGAGCTTGGAGAGCAGGAGCTCGAGCGCCTGCTGCGACTCGAGGGCGTGCAGCACCCGACGCAGGCTCCACACGATCTTCAGCTCGTCGGCCCCGAGCAGCAGCTCCTCCTTGCGGGTTCCGGACGCGTCGACGTCCACCGCCGGGAAGACCCGCTTGTCCGCGAGCCTGCGGTCGAGCTTGAGCTCCATGTTTCCGGTGCCCTTGAACTCCTCGAAGATCACCTCGTCCATCTTCGACCCGGTCTCGACCAGGGCCGTGGCGAGGATCGTCAGCGAGCCGCCGTTCTCGATGTTGCGCGCTGCGCCGAAGAAGCGCTTCGGCGGGTACAGGGCCGACGAGTCGACGCCACCGGACAGGATCCGGCCCGAGGCCGGCGCCGACAGGTTGTAGGCGCGGCCCAGCCGCGTCATCGAGTCGAGCAGGACGACGACGTCGTGGCCGAGCTCGACCAGCCGCTTGGCGCGCTCGATGGCGAGCTCGGCAACCGTCGTGTGGTCGTCGGCAGGACGGTCGAAGGTGGAGGCGATGACCTCGCCCTTGACCGTGCGCTGCATGTCGGTGACCTCTTCGGGGCGCTCGTCGACGAGCACGACCATGAGGTGCACCTCGGGGTTGTTGGACGTGATCGCGTTGGCGATCGCCTGCAGCACCATGGTCTTGCCGGCCTTCGGAGGCGAGACGATGAGTCCCCGCTGGCCCTTGCCGATCGGCGCCACCAGGTCGATGACGCGGGTGGTGAGCATGCCGGACTCGGTCTCGAGTCGCAGACGGTCCTGCGGGTAGAGAGGCGTCAGCTTGTTGAAGTCGGCGCGCTGCTTGGCCTCGTCCGGTTCGGTGCCGTTGACGGTGTCGAGGCGCACGAGCGCGTTGAACTTCTCGCGGCGCTCCCCCTCCTTCGGCTGGCGGACGGCGCCGGTGACGGCGTCGCCGCGGCGCAGCCCGTAGCGACGCACCTGCGACAGTGAGACGTAGATGTCGTTCGGACCGGGCAGGTAGCCGGAGGTGCGCACGAAGGCGTAGTTGTCGAGGACGTCGACGATGCCGGCCACGGGGACCAGCACGTCGTCGGGGCTGACCGTCGGCTCGCTCTCGGAGTAGCGGTCGCGGCTCGGACGGTCGCGGTAGCGGTCGCGTCCCACGACGACGACGCCGGCTGCTGCGGCTGCCCTCGTAGCCGTCGCGGTCGCCGCTGCGGTCATTGGCGCTGCGGTTGTCGCGCGCGGTCGTTGGCGCTGCGGTCGCTCGCGGTCGTTGGCGCCGCGGTTGTCGCTGCGGCTCTCGCGCCCGTCGGACCTGTCGCCACGACCCTGGGTGCGGGTCTGGCGGGCGTCCGTCGTGGGAGCGGAGGCCCCGTCGGAGGCGCCGTCGGCCGGCGCCGTCGCGGCGTCAGCGGCACCGCTGGAAGACTCTGCTCCCTTGGCGGAGGGGGCGTCCTTGGTGGTGGGGGCGCCGTCGGACGCCTTGCTGCGGGTGCGGCGCGGTGCGGCGCCCGAGGAGCCGGCGGCCGAGCCGCCTCCGCCCTGGGCGGCCTTGATGGCCTCGATCAGCTCACCCTTGCGCATCCGGGTGGTGCCGGTGATGCCGAGCCCGGAGGCCACGGTCTGCAGCTCGGCGAGAACCATCCCGGACAGTCCGCTCGACCGACGAGGAGTCGACGTGGCGTCCTGCGGGAGGGTGTCGGTGGTGTCGCTCACGCGATGTCCTTCCAAAAGTTCCGGTGCGCCGAAAAGAGCGCCCGGTGGGGGTTCTCCTGGGACGTGCGGTGCACGGGTCAGGAGGGGTGGAGCGCCGCCGGGATCAGAAACGTCCGGCGGGACGGGTTCGGTGTGGATCGAAGTGAATTGCCCTGAAGGGAAGACACTCGGGAACCCGGTGCGATGCCACCGTAACACCTGACGGCACCGGAGTGTTCCCGGGGGTCTCCCGAGTGATGTCGGCGTGTCGCCCCGCATCCTGTAGCGGTGCGCTACAGCGGCAGCACCTGGACCCCTTGGCGATCAGCCTCCAGCGCCTCGATCTGCCACCCCCGCCGCGACTGGGCGGCCAGGTCTGCGGCCGTCGCCCGGTCGGTCAGCGCCAGCACGGTCGGCCCGGCCCCGGAGACCACGGCAGGGACCCCGGCGGCGCGCAGCTCGTCGACGAGGGCGAGCGAACGCGGCATGACCGGGCGTCGGTACTCCTGGTGCAGGAAGTCCTCGGTGGCCACCATCAGCAGGTCCGGTCGCTCGACGACCGCGCGGGCGAGGAGTCCGGCTCGCGCGCTGTTGAGGGCCGCATCGCTCGTGCGGCACGACCTCCGGCAGCACCCTGCGCGCCTTGGCGGTGCGCAGCTCGGTTCCCGCGATGAACGCCACCGGCAGCAGGTCCGGGTGCGGGCCCGAGGCGAGGACGCCCACCTCTCCCCCGTCCGTCCACGCGACGGTGAACCCCCCGTGCACCGCCGCGGACACGTTGTCGGCGTGACCCTCCATCTCGGTGGCCACGGCCAGCAGTCGTTCGTCGTCGAACCGCTCGTCGCCCCCGACGGTCAGCGCGCGCGCCGCAACCAGACCTCCGACGATCGCCGCTGCCGAGGAGCCGAGGCCGCGTCCGTGCGGGATGCGGTTCAGGCAGCGCACCTCGAGCCCTCGTGGACGTCCTCCCATGCGGTCGAACGCGGTGTTCATCGCCTTGACCACGAGGTTGCGCGCGTCCCTGCGCACCTTGTCGGCCCCCTCGCCGGCGACGTCGACGTCGAGGCCGTTCTCACCGACCCGCACCACGATCTCGTCGTGGAGCGACAGAGCGAGGCCGAACGAGTCGTAGCCCGGACCGAGGTTGGCGCTGGTGGCGGGGACGCGGACGCGCAGCGTCGCCGCCCGGAACATGGGCGCCGCCACTAGTCGGTCAGCCCCAGCAGCACAGCGGCCGCGTGCGGGTCCGCCGCGACCGTCACCGGCTGTGGTGCACCGGCGATCGCCCAGTCCGGGTCCTTGAGCCCGTGACCGGTGACCGTGCAGACCACGGTCTGACCGGGTGTGAGGGAGCCGCTCTCCGCCTTCTTCAGCAGTCCCGCGACACCGGCGGCCGATGCCGGCTCCACGAAGACCCCCTCCTGCGAGGCGAGCAGACGGTAGGCCGCAAGGATCTCGCGGTCCGTCACGGCCTCGATGACACCGCCGGACTGCTCACGCGCCTCCAGCGCGTACTGCCACGATGCGGGGTTGCCGATCCGGATGGCGGTGGCGACCGTCGACGGCTTCGCGACGACCTCCCCCCGCACGATCGGCGCCGCACCTGCCGCTTGGAAGCCCCACATGCGGGGACGACCCGAGCTCACGCCGTCGTCGGCGTACTCGCGGTAGCCGCGCCAGTACGCCGTGATGTTGCCGGCGTTGCCGACCGGCAGCGCATGGATGTCGGGGGCGTCACCGAGCTGGTCGACGATCTCGAACGCAGCCGTCTTCTGACCCTCGATGCGCACCGGGTTGACGCTGTTGACCAGGGCCACCGGGTACTGCTCGGAGAGATCGCGGGCCAAGTTCAGGCAGTCGTCGAAGTTGCCGTCGACCTGCAGCAACCGGGCACCGTGGGCCAGGGCCTGGCTCAGCTTGCCCAGCGCGATCTTGCCCTGCGGCACGAGGACGGCACAGACCATCCCGGCACGCACGGCGTAGGCCGCCGCGCTGGCGCTGGTGTTGCCGGTGGATGCGCAGATGACAGCTCGCGCGCCCTCCTCGGCTGCCTTGGAGATGGCCATCGTCATGCCACGGTCCTTGAACGAGCCGGTGGGGTTGGCTCCCTCGACCTTGAGCCACACCTCACAGCCGGTGCGTTCGGAGACCACGTTCGCGCGCACCAGGGGCGTGCCACCCTCACGGAGCGAGATGACGGGAGTCGCGTCACTGACCGGCAGCCGGTCGCGGTACTCGTCGATGACTCCGCGCCACTGGTGCGTCCGGGACATCGGCTGGGTGCTCATCCCGCTCATTCTCCCACCACCCGCATGACGGACGTGATCTGCTGCACCGAGTCGAGTCCTCGCAGCGAGTCGCAGGTCTTGGCCAGGGCTGACTCCGCGGCGTCGTGGGTCACGATCTCCAGCGTCGCCTCGTCGCCGTGCCCCTCCTGCCGGAGTGTCTCGATGCTGACGTCGTGCTCGGCGAAGGTGGCGGCCACTGCGGCCAGCACTCCGGCTCTGTCTGCCAGGTCGACCTTGATGTAGTAGCGCGTGGTGGACGTGTCCATCGGCAGCACCGGTAGCGCCGCGTATGCCGACTCGCGCGGTCCGTGACCTCCGCTGATCCGGTTGCGCGCGACCGCCACGATGTCGCCGACCACCGCACTCGCCGTCGGCGCGCCCCCGGCGCCGGGCCCGTAGAACATCAGCTGACCGGCAGCCTCGGACTCGACGAACACGGCGTTGTAGGCCTCCCGCACTGCCGCCAGGGGGTGGTGACGCGGGACCATCGCGGGATGGACGCGCACGTTGATGCCCCGGCCGTCGGTGGAGCGCTCGGCGACCGCGAGCAGCTTCACCACGTGCCCCGACTCCCTCGCTGCCGCCGACGTCGTCGGCCGTGATGGTGGAGATGCCCTCGCAGTACACGTCGTCCAGCGTCACCCGGGAGTGGAAGGCGAGGCTGGCGATGATCGCGGCCTTGGCAGCCGCGTCGTGGCCCTCCACGTCAGCTGACGGGTCCGGCTTCTCGGCGTACCCGAGATCCTGTGCCTCGGCCAGGGCGTCGTCGTAGGACGCGCCACTCTCGTCCATGCGCGTCAGGATGTAGTTGGTGGTGCCGTTGACGATGCCGAGCACGCGCTGGACGCGGTCACCGACGAGCGACTCGCGCAGGGGCCGGAGCAGGGGGATCGCGCCGGCCACGCTGGCCTCGAAGTAGAGGTCGAGCCCCGCAGCGTCACACGCCTCGTGCAGCTCGGCCCCGTGCTGGGCGAGCAAGGCCTTGTTCCCGGTGACCACACTCGCGCCGGAGGCGAACGCTCCCAGGATCAGCCGTCGTGCCGGGTCGATGCCGCCCATGAGCTCGACGACGATGTCAGCGCCACGGCCGGCCACGAGCTCGTCCAGGTCGTCAGTGACCAGCGCCGGGTCGATCCACCGGCCACGATCGACGTCGACCCGACGGACGCCGATGCCCACCAGCTCCAACGGCGCCCCTACGCGCGCGGTGAGGTCGTCGTGCTGCTCGGCGAGCAGTCGGGCGACCTCGGAGCCGACGACACCCGCGCCCAGCAACGCGACTTTGAGCGGCTTGGCGCCCATCGGACCTCCCGTGCTCCACCCCTGGCCAGCCCTGTCGACTAGGCCTCACCAGGGGCCGCACCAGCAGGATCGTCGAGGTCAAGCCTCCCATGGGCGACCACGCAGAGCTCATGGCCCTCAGGATCGGTCAGCGTCTGCCACGTGACACCGAAGGCCGCGACCGGTGCTCCGAGTCGGGTCGCCCCGAGCTCCTCCAGTCGCCGGACGTGGTCGGCCGCGTGGTCCGCGTGCACGTCGATGTGCATGCGGTTCTTCACCGACTTGGGCTCGGGCACTGGCTGCAGGATCAGCACCGGCCCCGGTGGTTCGCCGTCCCGCGGCGCGAGGATCCGGTACCCGTCGAGGCTGTCGACGAGCTGGTAGGCGAGAGCCTCCTGCCAGAAGGGCACCAGGGCGTCCGGGTCGAGGCAGTCGAGGACGACAGAGATGCGCATCTGCCAACGGTAGTGCCCGGGGCGGCGTCAGGGGCGGGTCACGACGAGGGCACCGCGACGGTCGAGCCGGGTGGCGACGATCGTCGTCACCGCCAGCAGGAACACAGAGAGCATGATCGCCAGAGGGGTGATGCGCGCACTGTCGGCGTGCAGGGCGACGTCGTAGACCGCGTCCCCGGCCTCCAGCCCCCCGTGCTGCGCGACGGCAACGGCCTCCCCGACGTTGCCTGCGATCGCGCCGACGGATACAAGGGCCAGAGCGACCGCGAGGCCACGCATCACGCGCACCGGGGTCGCGGTCCAGAGGAGTAGCGCACCGATGAGACCCACGATCAGCAGCGCGGTGTAGACCAGGTGGAACAGCAGGTGCGGCGCCAGGCCATCGGGCCCTCCCACGACGATGGTCAGGACGAACGGCAGCCCGATGCCGATCCACAGCAGGACCATCGCGCGATGCATGTGACCTCCGAGTATCAGTCCCACCGTCCGTCATGGACCTTAGCGCCGCGGGGACGCTCCCAGGTCGAGCGCCAGCAGGTCGTCCTCGGTCTCGCGCCGAATCAGCACCTGCTCAGTGCCGTCGGGCAGCACCGCCACCACCGGAGGTCGGGCGAGCAGGTTGTACGACGACGCCATGCTGCGGCAGTAGGCCCCCGTCGCCGCCACCGCGAGCAGATCACCGGCGCGCACGTCGTCGGGCAGCCAGGCATCGCGCACCACGATGTCTCCGCTCTCGCAGTGCTTGCCCACGACCCGGCCGAGCATGGGTGCGGCGTCGGAGTGCCGGTCGGCGACGGCCGCGGTGTAGTCGGCGTTGTAGAGGGCGGTACGCGGGTTGTCGCTCATCCCGCCGTCGACGCTGACGTAGGTGCGGGACGCCCCGGCGTCCAGCGCGACCTCCTTGACCGTTCCCACCTCGTAGAGGGTGACCATGCTCGGGCCGACCAGCGCACGGCCCGGCTCCACGGCCAGGCGGGGGACGGCGAGGCCGTGGGCCCTGCACTCGCGCTCCACGATGCTGCGCAGGCTCTCCGCCACCGCGGTGACGTCCGCCGGGTCGTCGGAGCTGACGTAGGCGATGCCGAGCCCTCCTCCGAGGTTGAGCTCCGCGAGCTCGATGCCGTGCCGCGCCCGCAATTCGGCGATGAGTCCGACCGCGCGGTGTGCGGCGACCTCGAAGCCGGAGGTGTCGAAGATCTGGGACCCGATGTGCGAGTGGATCCCTACCAGCTCCAGCGAGGGCTGCAGCAGCACCAGCTCGATCGCCCGCGCTGCGGCCCCCGACGCGAGCGAGAAGCCGAACTTCTGGTCCTCGTGCGCCGTCGCGATGAACTCGTGGGTGTGCGCCTCGACCCCGACCGTCACCCGCACCAGGACGCGCTGGCGGATCCCCGCGTCCTCGGCGCACCTGGCCAGCCGGCGGATCTCCTCCGTCGAGTCGATGACGATCCGCCCGACGCCACCACTGACCGCGCGGGTGAGCTCGTCGACCGACTTGTTGTTGCCGTGGAAGAGCACCCGCTCCATCGGGAAGCCCGCACGTTCAGCGACGGCGAGCTCACCACCGCTGGCCACGTCGAGCCCGACACGCTCCTCCGCCAGCCAACGGACGAGCTCGACGCTGGTGAATGCCTTGCTCGCGTAGTAGACGTCGGATCCGGTGAATGCGTCGACGTAGGCCCTGCGCGCGCCGGCGGAAGTCCTCGGCGTCCAGCAGGAACAGCGGGGTGCCATGGGAGGCGGTCAGCTCGGTCACCGCTCGGTCATGCAGGCGAAGCTCTCCAGCGGGAGCCCGCGACATACCGGTGGGCCATACGAGCGCATCGATCGCGTTCAGGTCCGGTGGCGGGGCCGCCGGCAGGGCATCGCTGACGAGATCGCCGTGTCGAGGACCGGCCGGGTGCGCGCGCATCGCTGACTCCTCGTGTGGTGGAGCGACGAGAGTAGTGCGGTCCCTCAGGACTCGGTCGCGTCACCCTCACGACGCGTGATCCGACGCCTGCGCCAGGACCACGCCTGCGTACCGAGGATCCCGAGTCCCCATCCGATCAGCATGGCGGCCACAAGCACCACGAAGAGCGGCGCCTGGATGGTCCAGCCGAGAACCTGGATCGTGGTGTCGGCCGAGTTCTGGAGCACCAGGACGACGGCCAGCAGGGCCAGCGCGATCCACAGGATCATCGTGGGAGTCACCTTCACGCGCCGTGCCGGCTCAGCCATGACGACTACATCCGCTCCGGTGCCGAGACGCCGATCAGCGCGAGTCCGTTGGCGATGACCTGACGCGTCGCGGAGCAGAGAACCAGTCGCGCGCTGTGGATCGGCGCCGGCTCCTCGTCACCCCGGGGCAGCACCCGGCACGAGTCGTAGAACTTGTGGTACGCGGTGGCCAGCCCCTCGAGGTACCGCGCGACCCGGTGCGGCTCGCGCAGCTCACCCGCGCTCGCCACGACCCGCGGGAACTCACCGATCGCCCCCAGCAGGTCGCCCTCACGCTCGTCCGTGAGCAGGGAAGGGTCGAAGGAGTCGAGGTCGACGGTCAACCCGAGGTCAGCGGCATTGCGGAGCAGCGACGAGATGCGTGCGTGCGCGTACTGGACGTAGAAGACCGGGTTGTCGTTGGTCTTCCGAGCGAGCAGGTCGAGGTCGATGTCGATGCTGGAGTCGGCACTGGAGCGCGCGAGTGCGTAGCGTGCCGCGTCCACACCAACGGCGTCGACGAGGTCCTCCATCGTCACCACCGTGCCCGCACGTTTGCTCATGCGCAGCGGCTGACCCTCGCGCATGAGGTTGACCATCTGACCGATGAGGATCTCGAGGTTCTCGTGCGGGACATCGCCGAAGCACTGGCACATCGCCATCATCCGACCGACATAGCCGTGATGGTCCGCTCCCAGCATGATGATGACCTGGTCGAACCCACGCTCGCGCTTGTCGAGGTAGTAGGCGAGGTCGCCGGAGATGTAGGCGGCGTTGCCGTCACTCTTGATGACGACGCGGTCCTTGTCGTCACCGAATGTCGTGGTGCGGAGCCAGACCGCGCCGTCCTGCTCGTAGATGTGTCCGAGCTCGCGCAGCCGGTCGACGGCGTGCTGCACCGCGCCGGACTCGTGGAGCGAGTTCTCGTGGAAGTACACGTCGAACTCGACCCCGAAGTCGGACAGGCTCTGCTTGATCTCGTCGAACATCAGCGCCACGCCGTGCGCGCGGAACTGCTCCTGGGCATCGTGGTCGTCGAGCGTCAGGACTTCGGGGTGCTCGCGCGCGATCCGCTCCGCCAGGTCGTCGATGTACTGACCGGCGTAGCCGTCCTCGGGGACCTCGCGCCCACGGGCACGAGCGAGCAGCGACCGGGCGAAACGGTCGATCTGCGCACCGTGGTCGTTGAAGTAGTACTCGCGCTCGACGTCGGCACCGTTCGCCGCCAGCACCCGGGCCAGCGAGTCGCCGACCGCCGCCCACCGCGTGCCGCCCATGTGGATCGGCCCGGTCGGGTTCGCGGACACGAACTCGAGGTTGATGCGTCGACCGGACATCGACGTGTTGGTCCCGAACGCGGCACCTGCGTGCACCACCGTCCGCGCGAGCTCACCCTGCGCAGCCGCGTCCAGGGTGAGGTTGAGGAAGCCAGGACCGGCGATGTCGACAGCGGCGATGCCGGGCAGCGCCGCGATGTGCGGGGCCAGCACCTGGGCGACCTCGCGCGGGGGCCGGCCGACCGTCTTGGCCAGCTGCAGGGCGAGGTTCGTCGCGTAGTCACCGTGCTCCGCCGATCGCGGTCGCTCCACCGTGACCGAGCTCGGGCGTCCGTCGGCCGGCAGCTGAAGGTCACCGGCAGCCGCCGCGGCGTCGAGAGCCGACAGCAACGCGGTGGAGAGCTCGGCAGGGGTCATTGGTCAAGGGTAGTGAGCGGTGCCGGGTTCGGTCGTGCGGCCCTCACAGTCCGGCAACACTGATCGTGATGACGACGCTCAGGGCGAGCACCGACAGCACAAGGGCAGGCACGGCAGACGCGCCGGGACCCGGTCGGGTGAACTGACGCAGGGCCAGAGTGGCGAAGTCGAGCGCGAGCAGTGCCGCTGCCGCCACTGCGAGCGCATGCACGGCGAACACCCCCACGACGACGCACGCAGCCGCGACGAGCTCGACCCAGCCGGAGAGCAGCCACACCCGGGACGGACACCGCTGCGTGCGTCGCGTACCTGCTGGGACGCCGGCAGGTGCTGCACCTTGGCCATGCCGACCAGAACGGTGGCCAGGGTCAGCACCAGGGACAGGACGACGGCGAGGAGCTCCACGCCGTCGATCCTCTCAGGGGCTGGCGTCGACGCTCGGGCGTCGGGGCGAGGGCCAACAGCCGCTCGACCTCTGCCAGCAGCTCGTCGGGGTCGAACGGCTTGGTCAGGTACCCGTCGGCGCCCGCCCCTGCGCCAGCTCGAAGTCACGCCGTTGTGCCGACGCGCTCACGATCAGGATCGGGATGTGCTGCACGGCCGGTGTCGCCTTCAGTCGCGCGGTCAGCTCGACACCGTCCAGGCCGGGCATGACGACGTCCAGCATCAGCAGCTGCGGGAGCGGGGCACGCCCCTCCAGGACGTCGGCGAGCTGACGCAGGCACTCCTCGCCGTCCTCGGCGGTGACGACGTCGTACCCCTCCAGGCTGAGGTTGAGGGCGATCAGGTCCCGGATCGTCGCGGAGTCGTCGACGACCATGATGCGCACGGCCGGGTGCGGGGTCACAGGACCTCATCGGCTGAATGGGACCGCACCTTCACCACCACGGCTACGCCACGGTCGCCAGGACGGTCACCGACGCCACCGCCAGCCCCAGGCCGACCCGCTGCAGGACCTGCAGGTGCTCCTTGAGCATCACCCGCGCCATGATCACGGTGGCAGCCGGGTAGAGCGCGGTGATCACCGCGACCACCGTCAGCAGCCCCTCGCGCGTGGCCAGCATGAAGGCGGCCGTCGCCGCGACGTCGAGCAGGGTGGAGGTGGCACCGAGCCACAGGACGTCACGGGGCGGGCGCGCCAGCACCCGCGAGGCGAGCGCAGCACCGACCAGCAGGGTCGACGTCACGATGCGCACGACGACCAGTGGCCAGAGGCCGCTGTCCTCCGGCGCGCGCTCCAGGGCCACGAGGAAGACCGAGATGAAGACGCCCGCCGCGATGGACAGGAGCAGGACCCTGAGGCTGACAGGATGCGGCGCGTCCTCGTGCACCTGGCTGACCATCAGCACCGAGACCATGCCCACAGCGATCCCGATCCATCCCAGCAGCGGCAGGCGCTCACCGAACACCACCCCCGCGATGACGGGCAGCACCACCGCGACGAGGGCGGAGACCGGCGAGGCCACGCTCATCGGACCGATGGCCAGCGCCCGGAAGAGCGTCACGTAGGCGAGGGCTCCCCCGATTCCGGACACCAGGCCCCAGAACCAGACCTCCGGGCTCAGCTCGCCGCCGGTCCACGGCACGAGGAGCAGCAGGACGACCAGGCCGAGCGGCTGGGTCAGCGACCCCAGCAGGAAGATGTGCGTGCGGCGCGCAGCGAGGCCACCGAGGAAGTCGGTCAGCCCGTAGGCCACTGACGAGACCAGGGCGAGGACGATCGCGGTCAACGGTGCTCCACCCCGAGGATGCGCCGCGCCGCGTCGGGTGGCGCGACTTGATGGCCCGGGCCGACCGCATGCGCCGGTCGCCCACCTCCACCTGCAGGGACAGTCCGTCGACGAGTGCGACCAGCGCTGCCGCGACCTCCTCCGGTGTGCCGTCGATGGTGAACCGCCCCGTCAGGACGCCGTCCTCGACCGCACGGGTCAGCAGTGCTCGCCAGGCACGTGAGATCTCCGAGGACTCCGCTCGCAGGTCCGGGTCGCGCGAGGCCGCACGCCAGTACTCGATCCAGAGCAACCAGCCCTCGCGCCTCCGGTCGTCCTCGATCGAGATCCCGAGGCGGATGAAGCGTTCGATGCGACGCCAGGGATCGATCTCGCGGTCGATCGCCTCCCTCAGCCGCGCCGAGCTCGTCGGCAACGGCGGAGCGCAGCACCTCGCGGACCAGTGCGTCCCGCGTGCCGAACGCGTACTGCAGCGAGCTGACGGGGACACCGGTGGCCGCGGACACGTCGGCGAACCGGAGCGCGTCGAAGCCGCGGGCCACCGCGACCGTGCGGGCGGCGTGCAGCAGCTCGTCCCGGTCGTGGGCCACCGGTCGGCCGCGCTTGACGTCGGTCATGGCCTCCGTTATACCGTATGGCGATACGAAAAGCATGAGGAGATCATGGACGTCGACCCGCGCTCGACCTCGTTCTGGCACGACACCCTTCCCGAGGGGGACCTGGCGACCCTCCGGCCTGCACTGGCCGGTCACACCACGGCGGACGTCGCCATCGTGGGTGCGGGTTTCACCGGACTGTGGACGGCGTACTACCTCGCCCGCCGCGACCCGTCGCTGCGCATCGTCGTCCTGGAGAAGTCCTTCGCCGGCTTCGGCGCCTCCGGGCGCAACGGCGGATGGGCGTCCGGCCTGCTGCCCATGAGTCTGGAGCAGGTTGCCGCAGGAGTCCTCACGCGACGCCGCTCTGGACATGCAGCGTGCCGCCAACGCGTCCGTCGACGAAGTGGGGCAGGTGGCGGGGGCCGAGGGCATCGACGGCCACTACGCGAAGGGCGGCTACCTCCGACTCGCCACCTCGCCGCTGCAGTGGGAGCGGCTGCAGCGTGACCTCGAGCACGCACGCTCGTGGGACCAGTCCGAGGACGACCTCCGGCTGCTGGACCGCCGTCAGGCTCGCGACCAGATCAACGCCGATGGTGTCTTCGGCGGCCTCTACACGCCGCACTGCGCAGCCATCCACCCCGCCCGCATGGTGCGCGGGCTTGCCGAGGTCGTCGAACGCCTTGGAGTGACCATCCATGAGGGCACGGCCGTCACGGCGATCGAGCCCGGCGTCGCCCGAACCGAGCACGGGGACGTCCGGGCCGAGGTGGTGGTGCGGGCGCTGGAGGGATATACCGCCTCACTGCGCGAGTACCACCGCCGCCTCGTACCCATCTACTCGCTGATGATCGCCACCGAGCCACTGCCGGACGCGCTGTGGGACGAAATCGGGTGGCGGGACCGCCAGACCCTCAACGACGACCGACGCTTCCTCATCTATGCGCAGCGCACCGCCGACGGGCGGATCGCCCTGGGGGGACGGGGTGCGCCCTACCACTGGCGATCGAGCATCGACCCGTCCTACGAGCACCCGCGCGGCGTCCACGACGCGCTGCGGCGCTCGCTGGTCGAGCTCTTTCCCGCGCTCGCCGACGTCGCCGTCACCCATCGATGGGGAGGGGTGCTGGGCGTTCCCCGCGACTGGTTCGCGTCGGTGCACCACGACCGGGTCACCGGGCTGGCGACCGCGGGCGGCTACGCCGGCGACGGCGTCACGCTGACCAACCTCGCCGGTCGCACGCTCACCGACCTCATCACCGGGACCGAGTCGGACCTCACCGCCCTGCCGTGGGTGGGACACCGGTCGCGCGACTTCGAGCCCGAGCCGCTGCGCTTCGTCGGCATCAACTCCGGCTTCCGGCTCGCCGACTGGGTGGACCGTCGCGAGGAGCGCACCGGGCGCCACGCCGGCGTCCTGGACAAGGCCCTCTCCCTCCTCACCGGCCACTGACTCCCGCCGAGTGTCCCCCTGGGTGAGGTCAAGGCCGCCAGCGGCACACTCGCTGCAGGGGGTCAGGTGCGGTCGGCGAGCATCTGCTCCATGGTGGCGATCTCCGCGGACTGCCCGTCGACGATCGTCTGGGCCAGGTAGTCGACCTCACTGCGGTCGGTGAGCGGCAGCACCGCCTCGGCCATCTCCACGCCACCGGTGTGGTGCTCGACCATCAGCTCGAGGAAGACGACCTCGGCCGCGACACCATTCAGCCTGACGCAGTCGCTCCACGTCCGCGTCGGACGCCATGCCCGGCATGTCGTCGTAAGACTCGACCTCCATGCTGCCCATGCCGTCCATGCCGTGCGGCGCGTCCGTCCATGCCATCGGCGCCGCGTCCGAGGTCTGCGGGAGGTCCCACTGCTGCAGCCACCCGCTGAACATCCCGAGCTGGGCGCGCTGGGTGTTGATGATGTCGTACGCCATCGTTCGCACCTCCGGGTCGTCCGTGCGGTCCCGCACCAAGAAGGCCAGCTCGACCGCCTGCGCGTGGTGCACGGACATGTCCCGCGCGAACCCGGCCTCCGGGGACGTGTCGCCCGGCTCCGTCTCTCCCCCGAGCAGGATCCCCAGCACCGCGCCCAGCACGAGGGCGGCCACCGCCGCCACGGCGGTGGTCACCAGCTTCACGACATCTCCCCCGCCTCACAGGTGGCACCCGGCTCGGGTGTCTGGGGGCCCTGTCGGTACGCGGTGAGGAACTCGTCGATGCGGGGGTCCGTCGTGTCGTCGACGCCGAGCTGGACGCCCCAGGCCGTCAGCACCACGGGTGACGACTGCCCCGGGTACGGGCTCATGAAGGTGTACGGCGCACCGTCCACCTTCGCTGCGAGTGCGGACACGTCGTCGGCCGAGAGACTGTCGTCGTAGGTGACCCACACCGCTCCGTGCTCGAGGGCGTGCACGGCGTTCTCGTCACGCAGCGGCTCGGGGTACACCGTCCCCGTGCAGTCGACCCACTGCGGGTCGTGGTCCCCGCCGACGGGTGGGCTCTGCGGGTAGTCGACGGCGTCGGTGGTGTGCTCCCGGGACAGGTCGGTGTACGTCTGGACGCCGTCGATGTCGGTGTCGGACGCCGAAGGCGCGGCCGGCGCGTCCGACCCGCAGGAGACCAGCGCTGTGCACGCGAGGGCAAGGGCGAGCGACACGGTGGTGCGACGAAGGTGCATGCGTCGATGGAACCACGGACAGGAGCGTGCTCGGGACACCGCCACGGCGCTCGGCCGTGTCGGGGCCCTACGACAGCGGACGGGTGCGCTCCGCGTCGAAGAGCGGCTTCAGAGACGCCTTGACCGGAACCCGCGTCCCGGCGATGTCGACCTCGAAGCTGCCGGCGTTGATGTCAGCGGCCGTGAAGCCCTCCTCGCGTTCGATGTCGGCGATCCCGCAGGCCGCGCCCAGCGTGTAGCCGAACGCACCGACGCGGAGCGAGCCGAGCGGAACCCCGTCCATGAAGATCGGCTCGGCGCCGATGAGGTCGTGCTCCGGCGACTGGAGCAGCACGTTGACCAACCGCTTCTTCAAAGGCCCGGCCTCCTTCTGCTTGAGCAGGGCCTCGCGACCGACAAACCCTCCGGGCTTGTCCCAGGCCACGGCGAATCCGAGACCAGCCTCCAGCGGGGTGTCCGTCGAGTCGATGTCGTGGCCCATGTCGCGGTACGACTTCTCCATGCGCATCGTCGAGAGTGCGCCGACACCCGTCGGCATGAACCCCAGGTCGGAGCCGGCCTCCTTGATCTGGTCGTACAAGGTGGCGCCGAACTCGGTCGGGATGAGCAGGTCCCAGCCCAGCTCACCGACATAGGTGACGCGCAGCGCCCACAGCGGGGTGTAGCCCAGCTCGACCTTCTGCGCGGTGAGGAACGGGAACGCCTCGTTCGACCAGTCGTTGGGCGACAGGCGCTGCAGCAGCTCGCGCGACTTCGGGCCCTGGACGGTCAGCAGCGCCAAGCCGCTGGTGACGTCGGTGACCGTCAGGAACTCGCCCTCGCTGGTGTGTCGGCGGATCCAGGCGGGGAGTCGCCGGTGCACGTTGTCGGCGCTGATGACCATGAACTGGTCGTCGGCTTGGCGCGTCACCGTCACGTCGGCGATGATCCCGCCGCGCTCGTCCAGCCACTGGGTGTAGACGACACGGCCGACGGCGGTGTCGATGTTGTTCGCGCACACCCGGTTCAGCACCTGCATCGCGTGCGGGCCCTGCACCAAGTAGTTCGACATCATCGTCATGTCCATGGCGCCGACGTTCTCGCGGGTGTTGAGGTGCTCGACGCCGGTGCGCTCGAACGCCAAACCGCGCTTGAACCCCCACTCGACTGTCGGGGTTGTGCCGGGGCCGGCGAAGAACTCGGGGTACTCCCAGCCGTTGCTGGCAACCAGGTACGCGCCGTCAGCGACGTGCTGATCGTGGAACGGGCCACGGCGGACGTTGCGCCCCTGCTTCGGCATCGCGTTGGGCCACGACAGGTCGTTGAGCAGGAAGCCGAGCCGTTCGACGGTGCGCTCCTTGCGGAACAGCCGCGTCGCCTGGAACTCGTGCGTGCGGTCGACCGCCACCTCGGTGAGGTCGATCGGCGGGTAGTCCTCGATCATCCACTGGGCCATGACGTGGCCGAGGCCACCGCCCATGAGGATGCCGACCGAGTTCAGGCCGCACGCGAGGTAGAACCCCTCGACCTCCGGCGACTCGCCGAGCATCGGTGAGATGTCGTCGGTGAAGCTCTCGGGGCCGCAGAAGAGCGTGCGGATGCCGGCGTCCTCGAGCGCCGGGAAGCGCTGCATCGCCTTCTCGAGGAAGGGACCGAGCCGGTCCCAGTCCGGCGGCAGCACCGCGAAGGCCGAGTCCTTGGGCGTGCCGTCGAGCGACCAGGCGGCCCCGACCGGCTCGAACATGCCGACCAGCAGGCCGCCGCCCTCTTCCCGGTAGTAGCCGTACGCCTCCGGGTCCTCGATCACGGGGACGTTCTCCGGCGTGACGCCCTCGATCGGCTCCGTGAGCAGGTAATAGTGCTCCGCCGCCTGCAGCGGCACCAGGACGCCTGCTTTCGCCGCAAGCTCGCGGCCCCACAGGCCCGCGGCCAGCACGACCTTCTCGCACTCGATGGTGCCGCGCTCGGTCTGGACGCCGCGGATCCGTCCGTCGGAGACGTCGAAGCCGGTGACCTCGGTCTCCTCGAAGATCCGGACCCCTTTCTGCTTCGCACCCTTGGCCAACGACATGGTCACGTCGACCGGGTTGGCGCGACCCTCGTCCGGCGTCCAGAAGCCGTGGATGACGTCGTCGACCTTCATCATCGGGACGATGTCGAGAATCTCCTTCGGCGAGAGAATCTGCTTGTCCACGCCGGTGGAGCGCATGTACGCGGTCTCCCGCCGGTACGCCTCGTCGCGCCGCTCGGTCGTGGCCAGCTGCAGGTAGCCGACCTGCTTGAAGCCGGTCGACAGGCCGGTCTCCTCCTCGAGCCGGGTGTACAGGTCGCGGGAGTACCGCGCCATCCACAGCGGGTCCTCCGACGCGCCTCCGGAGACCACCTCCCCCGCGGCGTGCCACGTCGTGCCGGACGTCAGCTGCTTGCGCTCCAGCAGCACGACGTCGGTGGCCCCCATGGTGGCCAGGTGGTAGGCGATCGAGGTGCCGATGACCCCGCCCCCGACCACCACGTACTGGGCTCGGGACGGCAGATCGGCAGACGACGAGGTGTCGGCGGCCTTGGCAGCGGCTGGGTTGATGTCAGCGAAGTCGAGAGACATGGAGGCAGCCTGCCACGTCCGCGTTCACTGGTCGACCATTCAGTGAAAACTGCGGTAACGGTCCGGCATCGGCAAGCCGGCTCGCGCGCCGGTCAGGCCCGGGGGTCCTCGCAGGACGCGCCGGGTTCCGGCGTCTGCGGTCCTTGGCGGAACTCGTTCACGAAGTCGTCGAGCCGCGGGTCGTCGACGCCGTCCAGCGCGAGCTGGTGGTTCCAGGCCGTGGCGACGACGGGGGCCTCCTGGCCCTCGTAGGGCGAGAGGAGCAGGTAGTTCTTGTCGAGACGGTCCTTCAGGGCCTCGATCTCACCGTCCGGCAGCCCCGGGTCGTAGGTGACCCAGACCGCACCGTGCTCGAGGGAGTGCACGGCCTTCTCGTCGGGCACCGGCTCGTCGTAGAAGTCGCAGGCGAGCCAGAACGGGTTGTGCTCCCCGCCCACCGGCGGACTCTCTGCATAGTCCACGGGCTGGTCGGTGTGTTTGCTCGGTTCGTACTCGTAGGCAGCGACGTCCTCGAGTGCCCCCGGCGTCGGGTCCTCGGTTCCAGCCTGCACGGCCCACCAGACGCCGCCGAACGCCAGCACCACCACGATGACGAGCCCGGCCGACAGCAACGTGGACGAGCGTCGTTCGCGGGCCCGCTCCTGCTGCCGCAGCTCGGACACCTTCTGCTCACGCGCCTCGCGGCGACGCTGGGCGTTGGACCCCATGGACGACTCCTTGAACCGGGTGGTCCGAGCGACTGTAACCCGACGGCGCCGCGCCCGCCCGAGCCGCCACCCAGGTGCCCTACTCCGGGATGTGCACCTTGCGGGACGTCGTCGCGATGACGAACCCGAGGCGCTCATACACGCGCTGCGCGGGGTTGCCCACGGTGACCGCCAGCGAGAGCCCTGTCTCGCCCGCCTCCTGAACGCGGCCAATGGCGTACTCGAGCAGGGCCCGGCCGACCCCCCGGTACGGCGGGTCGGGATCTCGGCAGACGTCGCTGATCCACGGCCCTGCGAAGGGCGGCTCGCCCGGCACCCGGTTCACGATGATCAGCCCGATCGGACGCCCCCCGTCCCGCGCCACGGCGCTGCCGACCAGGTGCGGGCCCAGTCGTTCGCCGGCGAGCCGGGCGTGGATGTCCTCGACGATCTCGCTGTCGGAACCTTCCTCGGCGTCCGGGTGCTCAGCGGGATACGCGCGCCGGATCAGTGGCACGACCTCCGGGCCGAACCGGGTGGACGCGTCGATCGCCTCGAGTGTCCACGGCAGCGACCAGTCGGGCGTCGCCTCGCCGTCGGTCAGAACCTTCGACATGACATGGGAGTGGCGCTTCTGCTCCGCTCCCCGGCGGATCAAGGCATCCGCCAGCGCGTCGTCGGCGGTGGCCACCAGCCACCCTGCCAGCTGGTCGAAGATCGCCTCGACGGCGTCCTCGACGGGGCCGACGACCTCGAAGAGATCAGCGGTCGGCGGGTCGGAGCGATAGACCTGGTAGCGGCCCACCACCCGCCCGCGACCCTCGACCTCGTGCCACTCGACGTCCACGCGACCCCATCTCTCGCTCTGAGGGGAAGAGCGTGTCATCCCTGGGCCGCGTGCGGCACGGCAATTTCGGCCCTGGGCGGTCTCCGCCGGCTCAGGGCGCCCACGGCGAGAGCGCCGTCCGCTGATAGATTCCTCCGGTCCCCGCCCCCGTAGCTCAGGGGATAGAGCATCGGCCTCCGGAGCCGTGTGCGCAGGTTCGAATCCTGCCGGGGGCACCAAACGTGACCAAAGCGCGACGTCCCAGGGTGCGCGACGCGGCTACCGTGGGGCGATGGGACGACGGGCGCTCGACGGTGTCAACCAGAGCCTGCTGCCCGCCGTCATCGACGCTGCACCACCGGGCGGGCCGCGCGACGCGTCGCTGCACGTCGACGCGGACGCGATCTGCCCGCGTTGCCTGGTCTGGATCGACCCGCACGACTTCGTCCGGCGCAACGCCTATGGCTTGCTGCAGCACGAGACCTGCCGGGTGAGCCGGGTTCCCGCTCCCGCGCGCTGATCGACGCCGGCTACGAGCTGAGGCTGACCGACACCGTCTCGCCCGCACCGTGCCGACTCCACTCCCGGCCGTGCCGCACGTGGACGCCCCCGCGTCCGACGACCTGCCACTGCTCCCCGTCGCCCACCATCGCCGTCTGCTCGTCGATGCCGACCAGCTCGTCGTCGGCCGGGACGGTCTGGGTCAGGTGGTCGACGATGCCAGGCAAGAAGTGCTCCAGGACGTCCCAGTGCGGTCCCAGCCACGCCCTCGGGAACAGCCCCAGACCCTGCTGCCACAGCTCGGGCCCGAGGTGGTCGACGGTGCTGTCCGGTGCCTTGCGCCCGAGGCACGCCATTCCCGCGCTGCATCCGATGTAGCCCATTCCACGGTCGAGACCACTCTGGCACGGCTCGCCAGAGTGCGGTCTCAGCCAGCGTGTTCGCGAGGTGCACGGGGTTGCCGCCCGAGAAGTACACGACCGAGGCACCGACCACACGGTCGGCGAGCCCCACGTCCTCGGCATCCGTGCGGTCACGCACGTCGAGCAGCTCCGCCGGCACACCCGCTGCGGCGAAGTGCTCCAGCCCGCTGGTCGCCCAGCGGCTGAAGACCTCATCACCCTCCGGGGCGGAGGCGGTGGGCAGTACCAGTACCCGGCCGTCGCCGGTCACCCGACTCAGCACCCACTCGTCCACCTCGCCCGACCACGGCTGGAACTCCCCCGACCCCAGCAGGCCGAACCAGCCGCTCACGACGGGCCCCCCACGTCCCGCCGGTGGGCCAGACGGAACGACTCCCGGCTCATCGCCTGCGACCATCGGTCCGCACCGAAGGCCTCCTCGAGGCCGGCGATCTGGCTCTCGTGCTGACGGATGGCGGCCACCTTGAGCGCGAGCAGCTCCGCGTCGAGCTGCAGGTCGAGGATGAGCTCGTCGTCGTCGACGACCGGAGGTTCAGCACCGTCCCGGAAGGCGCCCAGCTCCCGCAGGTGCGGAAGGAAAGCCTCCCCCCACTCTCGCGAGTAGGCCGAGTAGTACAGGGACGCGCCGGCCGGCGCGTGCGCGACGAAGGCGTCCGTGGCCCAGGCGCTCACCGACTTGTGGCCCTCGTGGTTGGTGATGCCGTCCGGTCCGAAGGTCAGCACCGTGTCGGGCGCCACGTCCCGCATCAGCTCGGCCACCGCCGTCGCCCCGCGCTCGGGCAGCGGCGTGTGCCAGTCGACGTCCGGCAGGTCGAGGAAGACGTGCTCGGTGACGCCGAGCATGGTGAGGCAGCGTCTGCAGCTCGTCGGCACGGACGTCGCCAAGAGTCTCCGAGGGCCATCGCACCGGGTCGAGCGAGCCCCCCTCGCCGCGCGTCGCCGTGACGCAGACCACCCGGGACCCGGCCGCGACCGCCTGCGCCATGAGTCCTGAGGACAGGTAGGCCTCGTCGTCCGGGTGCGCCCAGATCCCGAGCACGGTGCCGAGTCCGGCTCCTGGTGCCACCGGATGCGCCTCGAAGGTCGTCGAAGGTGGGGTGGACACGCGGTGACCGTACCGCCGTCGTCAAGCCGGTGGGCGCCGATGACGACTACTCACCCGAGAGCCCTTCGCCGAGGACCCAAGGACCGAGATGCTGCCACCGGACGCCAGCCCGTGCTGGGCGGGAGCGTGGTCGTCGGCCGGCGGCCTGGTCGATCTCTGGGCGCACAGCGCGGTGCTGAGAACCGTCGGCGCGCTGCCGACGCTGCACCCGTGGCGCCTCGGGGACGTCAAGGGGTCGACGCCGCACGCTGCTGTGGTGCGCCAGTCCCGACGGAGGTGATGCCGCCAGCGTCGCCGTGCTGAGTCAGTACGCGCCCGAACCGGACCTCGGCGTCGGAGAGGTGGGACCGAACGGCCAGCTGCTCGGCGCCGATGCGCTCGCCACGGCGACCGGGATCGACGGCGTGCTGTCCGACCTCGTGGTCGGACTGTCGCGCGAGGTGGCCGATGCTGTTGCTGACGCGGTGGCGCCGGCTTCGAGCCGCACCGACCTCACCTCGACCCTGCCCGAACCACCGCCGGGGGTCACCCGGTGGGTGGGCGGCCTGGCCAAGGTCGGTGGCAGCTGGCTGCCCGAGCTCGCCATCATGCCGACGAGCGGCAGGGGTGCCGACGATCCCGGCACCCGCTGGGGCACTGAGTCCCTCGCGTTCGCCGACCGTCACACCGTGCACGCGGCCGACACCCGGTTCGCGTCCGACGTCCTCGCCCCCCACCTGACCGCCCTCATCCTCGACCGGGTCCCCGAGGACGCCGCCGTCACCATCGCCGGTGACGCCCTGCACGTCTGGTGGCCCTACACCCCACGGAGTCGGAGGACACCGGGACGCGCCGCCGGCACCGTCGAGACCGCCGCGACGCTGCGCGACGCGATCCCGTCGTTCGTGCTGGCCGACCACCCCGACCACTCGCACCAGGTGGAGGATCGGCTTGCCGACCGCGCCCGCGAGGCGGCCGCGTACCGGGCGGCGCGTGACGCAGGTCGACACCCCGACCCCACGCTCCAACGCATCTACGACCAGGCCCGCGCCGAGTGGGAGGCGGGGTCGGAGCACCGACACTGACCGCATGCTCCGTATCGTCAAGGGGTGAGCAGCCTCCGTCAGACCGTCGCGGACCGGGTCGTGCTGCTCGACGGTGGGCTCTCCACCACGCTCGAGCTGCTCGGTCACGACATCTCCGGCGACCTCTGGTCGGCGCAGCTGCTCGTGGATGCACCCGACGCGATCGTCGAGGCGCATCGGGCCTTCTTCGCGGCAGGCTCCGACGTGGCGACCACGGCGTCCTACCAGGCGACCTTCGACGGGTTCGGCGCGCACGGGATCGACGGGGAGACGACAGCGTCCTTGATGCGTCGCTCCGTGGCGCTCGCGCGGCAAGCGGCGGACGAAGTCAGCGACCGACCGACGTGGGTGGCGGCGTCCGCCGGCCCCTACGGCGCCATGCTCGCCGACGGCTCGGAGTACCACGGCCGCTACGGACTCACCGTCGACGAGCTGCGCGCCTTCCACCACCCACGCCTCGAGGTCCTGGCCGACGCGGGCGCCGACGTGCTGGCCTTCGAGACCATCCCCTGCGCGGCGGAGCTCGAGGCGGTTCTCGCCGAGGTCGACGGCACCGGGATCGACTGCTGGGTGTCGGTGTCGATCACCGGGGACCGTACCCGCGCCGGTGAACCGCTGGCCGATGTCCTCGCGATGGTCGACGACGTGGCAGAGGTCGTCGCCGTCGGCGTCAACTGCTCGACGCCGCGCGACGCCACCGAGGCGGTGCCCCTCGCTCACCGGGTGGGCGGGCGCCCCGTCGTGGTGTACCCGAACAGCGGGGAGGGATGGGACGCCGTGAGCCGCACGTGGGTCGCCACGGACGAGTCACCGCACTTCCCCGTCGACCGCTGGGTGAACGAGGGTGCGCGCCTCGTCGGCGGCTGCTGCCGGGTCACCCCGGACGACATCGCGGCGATGGCCGTCCAGCTCCGCACCCTGAGCGACGTTCCGGACCACTAGGGTCGGCGCCGTGAGACAGGTGACCTTGCGCGTGCGGTGGGCCGACATGGACGCCTACCAGCACGTCAACAACGCGATCTACCTCAACTACCTCGAAGAGGCGCGCGACACCCTGATGGTCGGCCTCTTCGGTCCCGAAGCTCTCGACTTCGTGCTCGCGCACGTCGACATCGACTTCCGCAACGAGGTCACGCAGGACGACGGCGAGGTCGTCGTGTCCAGCCGAGTGCTCGGCTTCGGCACGTCGAGCGTCCGCAGCCGCGAGGTCGTGCACAAGCGCGACGGCACGCTCTGCTCCGAGGGCGGGGCCGTCGTCGTGCCGCGCGACACCGAGACGGGACGCTCGCGACCCCTGACTGCTGACGAGATCGCGGCGATCACCGCCGAGATGGACGCCGACCGCGCCGCCAGCATCGACTTCTAGCTGGAGCTCGTATGGCCCCCACCCCTGCCCCTCGTCCACTCGCCGATGGCGTCGTCGCCACCGACCAGATCGAGCAGTTCCGTCGCGACGGAGCGACGGTCGTGCGTGGGCTGTTCACCGCGGGCGAGGTCGCGACCATCGCACGCGGCATCGAGCGCAACCTCGCCGATCCCGGCCCCCTGTTCAAGGTGGCCAGCCGCGACGACGACCCCGGGAGGTTCGTCGAGGACTTCTGCAACTGGCAACGCATCGACGAGTACCGGCAGGTCGCCTTCGAGTCGCGAGCGGCGGACGTCGCCGGGGCGCTGATGGGGTCCGACGAGGTGCGCCTGTACCACGACCACATGCTGGTGAAGGAGCCTAGGACGCAGCAGCCGACACCGTGGCACCAGGACCAGCCGTACTACGACGTCGAAGGATGGATGAACTGTTCCCTGTGGGCACCTGTCGACCCGGTGGCCCCGGAGTCGACACTGGAGTTCCTCGCCGGCTCACACCGCGAGGGGTGGCGGATGCCGCGCACCTTCATGGACGCGCAGGCCAAGTGGTTCCCGGAGGGTTCGCTCGAGGAGCTGCCCGACATCGAAGCCGACCGCGCGTCGTACGACATCCGCGGATGGGCCATGCAGCCGGGCGACGCCGTCTTCTTCCACATGCTGACGCTGCACCACGCGTACGGCGTTCCTGGAACCCACCGGCGGCGGGCCTTCTCCCTGCGCTTCCTGGGGGACGACATGGTGCACGCACCGCGCGAGTGGGTCTGCTCGCCGGACTTCACACCGCTCGGTCTGTCGCTCGAGCTCGGTCTGCCTCTGGATGACCCCCACTTCCCCGTCCTGCGTCAGCGCACTCCGGCGGCGTGAGACCGCGCGGCGCCACCCGACCCGACCCTCAGGCGGCGGAGCCTGGGAAAGCGAGCAGGGCGCCCACCCCGCGCTTGGCGATCTCGTTGCCGATGATGAGCCGCTGGATCTCCGAGGTGCCCTCCCACACCCGGTCGACCCGCAGCTCGCGGTAGAGGCGCTCCACCGGGTAGTCGCGCATGTACCCGCGTCCGCCGTGGATCTGCACGGCGCGGTCGACCACGCGACCGGCCGCCTCGGACGCCGCCAGCTTCACGACCGCCGCCTTGGCGTGCAGCGTCTTGCGGTCCAGCTCGCCGCTGTCGATCTCGCACCCCACCTGGTACACCAGCGTGCGCGCTCCCGTGGTGTCGACGACCATGTCGGCGAGCATCGCCTGGATCAGCTGGTGGTTGACCAGTGGGCCGCCGCCCTGGATGCGGTTGGTCGCGAAGTCGACCGACTCCTCGATCGCGCGGGACGCCGCCCCGACCGTGCGTGCGCCGATCATCAGCCGCTCCTCGACGAACCAGTCGCGGATCAGGTCGTAGCCCTGGCCGATCTCGCCGAGGATCTGCTCGGGCCCGACCTCGACGTCCTCGTAGACGAACTCGGGGTGCTCGTACACGAAGGTGTGGGTGTACTTGGGCACGCGCTTGACCGACAGTCCCGGCGCATCAGCGTCGACGATGAACAGCGTCGGCTCCTCGTCGACCCAGGCGAGCGTGAGGATGAAGTCGGCGACGTCTCCGACGGTCACGAACCACTTCTCCCCGTTGATCACGAAGGTGTCGCCGACCCGCTTGGCCGTGGTGGTCATCGCCAACGGGTCCGAGCCGGCGTACTCCTCGGTGACCGCGATGGCATCGCGTCGCTCACCCCGGATACCGGGCAGCAGGTAGCGCTCACGCTGCTGCGGCGTGCAGGCCTTGAGTGCGTTGGCCGGGCGCCACACGGTGTCCCACAACGCGTTGGTCAACCGTCCCAACGTCTCGTGGTACAGGATCTGCTCCATCGTGGTGAGACCGGCACCGCCCCACTCACGCGGCATGTTGACCGCCTGCAGGTCGGCGTCCAGGACGGCCTGCCGAATGCGCGCATGCGCGTCGGCGGACAGGCCGTTGTCCCACTCGCACTCGAGCTCGTACGGCTTGATGAACTCGTAGAGCTCGCGGACGCGGGCGATCAGCGCCTGCTGGTCCGGGGTGTAGCGGAAGTCCATGACAGTGAGGTCCCCTCGGTGGTGGTGGCAGTGGTGGTGGTGGTGCGGGCTCTCGTCCGCCGACGTCTACGGAACGGCGACCGCTCGTGCGTCGAGCGCCACCGCACCCTCGGCGGTGGCGAGGAGCGGGTTCACCTCGAGATCGACGACCTCGGGATGCGCACAGGCCAGTCGGGTGATCAGCGCCACCTGCTCGGCGAGCGCGACCAGGTCGACGGGCGACCGACCTCGTACCCCGGTGAGGAGCGCTGCCGACCGCAGGGACAGCAGCAGCTCGCCTGCCCGTGCGGCATCGACCGGCGCCAGCGCCGTCGCGACGTCGTCGAGCACCTCGGTCAGGACGCCGCCGATACCCACCATGGCCACCGGTCCGAACCTCTCGTCGCGTCGCACGCCGACGATCAGCTCGACACCGCTCGAGGTGTCCAGCATCTGCTCGATCGTCACGGCCGGCGGGCTCAGCTGCTCGACCATCGTGCGGTACTCGGCCCGCAGCTGCTCGGCGTCAGTGACGCCGAGGCGCACTCCCCCGACGTCGCTCTTGTGCAGCAGACCCATCGCCTTGAGCACGACAGGGAAGGTGATCTGAGGCAGGGCGGCCTCGAGCTCGTCGGTGGACGCGATCAGGTGCGCGTCGGGAAAGCGGACCCCGGAGCCCTTCAGCAGGTCGCGCACCGACCAGTACCCGAAGTCGGCCAGCGGCGTCGCCCCCACGGGCAGCTCGACCAGCCCGGTCGGGCCGGTTCCGGCCGTCTGCCCAAGTGCGTCCAAGGCACCTTCGATGGTCCGGTACACCGGCACTCCGCGCGAACGCAGGCGCGTGGCAGCAGCGCTGGAGGGGAACATCGAGTGGACGACCAGCGGTCGGCCCGAGGACTGCACGGCGTCGGCCATCGCGCCGGCCGTCTCGACCTCGAGATCGGCCAGCGCCTCGCCGTACTGGCCGTACCCGCCGAAGTAGCCGCTCACCACCATCGCGTCGACCTCGCCGCTCGCGAGGACCGACGAGATGATCCGGCCGAAGCACGAGAGGTCCTGCTCGCCCCCGCCGGCGACGTCGATCGGGTTGACGCTGGTGGCTGCGGGCGGCAGCTCGGCGGCGACCGTCGATGCCAGCTGCTCGCTGAAGTGCACGACGTCGAGCCCGCGCAGATGGGCGACGTCGGCGGCGATGGACGCGTGACCGCCGCCGTCGGTGATGATCGCGACCCGGCGTCCGAGAGCCAGCGGACTCTCCCGGAGCAACGCCACCGCCTCGGCCATCTGCGACGGCGTGTGCACCCGCACGATGCCACCGGCCGAGCACGCGGCGTCGACCACGTCGGAGGACGAGACCAACGATGCGGTGTGCGAGGAGGCCTGGCGGGCGGATGCCTCGCTGGCGCCGACCGTGAGCAGGACGACAGGCTTGCCGGCGGCCCGTGCGTCGAGGGCAGCCTGCGCGAACCGGCGTCCGTCGCGGAAGTCCTCGCAGTAGACCGCGACCACTTTCGTCGCCGCGTGTGACGCTGTGGCCTCGACCAGGTCGGCGGCGTCGACGTGGGCCTGGTTGCCGAGGCTGGCGAAGCGCGAGAAGCCCAGGTCGTGCGCCTCGAGCAGCTGCGCGAGCTCGAGCGACAGGTTGCCGCTCTGCGAGATGAAGGCCACGTCGCCGGGCGGGAGCGGGTTGGACGTGAGCGAGAGTCCCGCTGCGGCATCGGACACCCCCAGGCAGTTCGGGCCGAGCAGCACCGCACCCGCCGCACGTACCCGCGCAACCACCGCCTCTTCGCGAGCCTTGCCCTCCGCTCCGGCCTCGCCCAGTCCGGCACTGATGCCGACGATGGCTCGCGCGCCCGCCGCGAGCGCGTCGTCCACCGCCGACTCGAACGCCGAGGCGGGTACCGCCACGACGGCGAGATCGGTCCGCAGGCCTGCAGAGACGAGCGAGGGGACGGCGGGACGGCCGAGGACGGTGTCCGCCCTTGCATTCACCAGGTGCACGGGGACCGGGCCCGCGAGCGCGCCCTTGGCCAGCCAGTTGCCCCACTTGCGGATGTCGTCGCTGGCTCCGATGACCGCCACGCTGGTCGGGGCGAACAAAGCCTCCAGCGCGTCGAGCGACGGACGCGGGCTGCCCTCGGACTCGGACATCAGCGGGCGACCGCCTCGGACTTCACCGACGTCGGGTAACGCTCGGAGACCGCGGCTCGCTTCTCGTCGGCTATCTCGGTCGCTGCCTCCCGCGGGCTGATCCCCTCACGGCTGGCGCGCTCGAGCAGCTGGGTCGTCAGCGGGCGCAGCACCCCGGAGATCTTGCCGAAGGCCGCCTCGGCGGTCGGTGCGATGTCGTCGAACGCCACCCACCACCACCAGGCGTTGGTGCCCACGTTGGCCACGAAGTCCGGGACGATCGTGACGCCACGGGCCAGGAGTGCCGCCTCGGCGTCCGGCATCGTCGCGACGTTGGACGCCTCGCAGATGACGCCGGCCTTGATGCGGTCGACCTCGTCGCGGGTGATCACGTACGACATCGCCGCCGGAACGAGCAGGTCGACGTCGAGCGCCAGCCAGTCCTCACCGGGAAGCTGTGCATCTCCCGGACGCAGGCGGGTGCGGTCCACGACGCCGAACACGTCGCGATGGGCGAGCAAGGCCTCGACGTCGAGTCGGTCGGCGTTGTAGACCAACCCTTCCTTGTCCGAGACGCCGACCACGCGCACTCCTGCCCGCGCGAGGTAACGCGCGGTGGCGCCACCCATCGAGCCGAATCCCTGCACGACGGCTGTGGACTGCGCCGGGACCAGACCACGGAACTCCAGTGCCGCCAAGGCCGTCTCGGCCACGCCGTACCCACCGACGAGCTCGCCGAGCCCGACGCCGTCGACGTCCTGGGCGAAGGCGACCTTGAGCCGTTCGTGCGCCGCATCCGCCCCGTCCTCGACCAGCGCCAACGCCGACTCCGCGGACGAGCGGATGCCCTCTTCGGCGAAGACCTCGTCGATGACCTCCTGGCGGACGCCGAAGTCCTCTCCGGTGGCGAACAGGGACTGGATCAACGGCTTGGTGGCGCGGCCGAAGCGGGCCAGCACCTCACGCGCGCGGGGGTCGTACGGGTCACAGTCGATGCCACCCTTGGCGCCACCGAGAGGCACGTACCTGTCGCCCTCGGTGTGGACGACGGCCTCCTTCAGAGTCATGGCGCGGGCCAGGTCGCGGACCTCGGCGAGGGTCACACCTTCGCGCATGCGGAGTCCACCACCGGCCACGCCGCGGCTCAGGGTGTCGATGACGACGTAGCCCTTGACGCCGGTGACCTCATCGGTCCAGGTCACCTCGAGATAGGGGTCACGGGTGGTCAACGGGGAGATCCTTCCGGTGGAGCGGGCTCGGGGACGACGATCACGGTGGGACCGTGTCGCGAGGGCGCGGCGCCGAGCTCGGCGACCAGCTGCTCGGGCGTCTCGACCCGGACGCCGTGCGCACCGAGAGCCTCCGCGAGCAGCACGAGGTCGCGCGGCGGGGCGTCCACCGCGAGCGGCTTCTCGGCGCGTTCGAGCATCTCGGCGCGGATCTCTCCGTAGCCGCTGTTGTCGAACACGACGATCGCCACGGGGAGATGCTCAGCGGCCGCCGTGGCGAGCTCGGTCGCGGTGAAGAGCAGTCCGCCGTCCCCGCTGATGCCGATCACCGGGCGGTCCGGCGCCGCCAACGCGGCGCCGATGGCGACGGGGACGGTGAAGCCCAGCGTGCCGAAACCCGTGGGGAAGTGGAAGCTCGACGGCCGGGCCATCGGGAGGTTGCCGATCGCGCCGAAGTAGACGCACATCGCGTTGTCGGTGGCGACCACCGCGTCCGGTGCGCGTCCTGCGTCGATCGCCGCGACCCAGGGCATCCATCTCGCCCCTGCCTGGCGTGCCTCGGTGGACGCCTCGCGGCGCAGCTCGGACACCCAGGCGGGCGTCGTCGCACCGGGTGAAGCATCGCGATCAGCGTCCAGCACGTCGGCGAGCTGTCCCAGGACCACCGCTGCGTCGCCCACCAGCATGGTGTCGGCCTGCAGGTTCACCGCCGCCATGTCCGGGTCGACGTCGACGCGCACCACGTGACCGGCCGGACGCAGCATGCCCTGCCACATGTCCGAGTTGCCGAGCTCGGCCCCGACCACGAGCAGCACGTCGGCGGCGTCGGCGGCAGCGACAACGGCCGTGGTCCCCAGGCGCGCCCCGAGGGCGAGCGGATGGCCTTCTTCGAGCACCCCCTTGCCGTTGATGGTGGTCGCGACCGGTGCGTTCAGACGCTCGACCACGCGGGTCAGCGGCTCGGACGCCCCGCGCGCTCCGCCGCCGGCGACCACCATCGGTCGTCGCGCCTCCGCCAGCAATCGGGCAGCCGCGGTGACCTGAGCCTCGTCGGCGCGCGCCCGCTCAGGGACGGCCGCCCGTCGCAGCTCCGCGTCGCCGACCTCGTCGAGCAGGTCGAGCGGCACCTCGAGGTGCAGCGGGCGCGGGCGTCCGGTTGCGAAGGTCGTGAACGCGTCGGTCACCGCATCGGCGATCTCCTGGTGCGTGGTGGGGCGCAGCACGCGCGCCGCGATGCGCTCCATCGCGCCTGGCTGGTCTTTGGCCTCGTGCAGGTAGCCGCTGCCCGGACCACCCACCGGCAGGTCGCGTGGCATGCCTGGGCTGACGAGCAGCACCGGGATCGAGTCGGAGTACGCCTGCGCCACGGCGGTCGCGGCGTTGTAGACGGCCGGACCGCTGGTCACGACAGCGACGCCGGGACGTCCACTCGTGCGCGCGTATCCGTCAGCCGCGTAGCCCGCACCCTGCTCGTGCGTGGTCGCCACCGTGCGGACGCCGTAGCGGGTGAGGGCGTCGAAGACGGAGAGGTTGTGCGTCCCCGGGATGCCGAACACCACACCGACGTCGTGCAGCGCCAGTGCCGCGACGACGACCTCTCCCCCGGTGACCCCGGAGAGGCTCGTCACCACGACCGGGCCGCCGAGAAGCCGTACACCTGCTTGCCCAGCCACTGTCCGCCGTCCACCACGAGGGTGTCACCGGTGATGTACGCGGCGTCGTCGGAGAGCAGGAAGGCCGCGGAGACGGCGACCTCCTCGGGCGTCGTGAAGCGCTTGAGGGGTACCGACGCCGTGAGACTCCGTCGGTCCTCCTCGGTCGGCCACAGCGCGGCTCCGGCGCCCTCGGTCTCGGTCGGCCCCGGCGCGATGCAGTTGACCCGGATGCTGTAGCGGGCCCACTCGACGGCGAGCGTGCGCGTCATCGCCTGGACGCCGGCCTTGGCCGCCGCGCTGTGCACCACGCCGGGGTGTCCGGTCCACGCGTAGGTGGCGATGACGTTGAGGATCGCGCCGCCGTGCGGCTGGTCCTTGACGCGGTTCGCGAAGGCGTGTGAGCAGAAGAAGGTGCCGTTGAGCACGATGTCGACGACCGCCTTGAACCCCCGTGGGCTCATGTCCTCGGCGGGGACGACGAAGTTGCCGGCCGCGTTGTTCACCAGCAGGTGCAGACCGCCCAGCTCGTCGGTGATCGAGGTGAAGGCCTCGTCGACCGCGTCGTGGTCGCGGACGTCGAGCGAGCGTGTCGTGACCCGTCCCGGCAGCTGCGCGGCCGCGTTCGCGAGCTTGTCGGGGTCGCGACCGATGAGCGCCAGGCTCGCACCACCTGCCGCGAGCCGGTGGGCGATCCCGAGGCCGATGCCGCTGCCACCACCGGTGACCACGGCGACCTGACCGGCGAACTGCTGCGGGTCGACGGTGCTCGTGCTGCTCATGCGAGGGCTCCGATCGTGGGGGTCGCGGCCAGGCGACGGGAGATGATGAGGCGCTGGATGTCGGAGGTGCCTTCCTCGATCTCCTCGAGCTTGGCGTCCCGCATCCACTTCTCGACCAGGAACTCGCGCGAGTAGCCCCAGCCGCCCAGAGTCTGCACCGCGGCCCAGGTGCAGAACATCGCGGTCTCGGACGCCGCGAGCTTGGCCTGCGCACAGAGCGCGGCGGCGTCCAGCCCGGCGTCCAGCCGCTTGGCAGCGCGCCAGACGATCAGCCGGGCCTGCTCGACGCGCGTGGCCATGTCGGCGAGCCGGAAGGCGACCGCCTGGTGCTCGATGATCGGCTTGCCGAACTGCTTGCGCTCCTTGGCGTAGTCGAGCGCGTACTCGGTGGCTGCACGCGCAGCGCCCACCGCAGCGGCGCCGAGGATGGCGCGTGAGGCGTCGAACGTGTGCATGAGCCCGTAGAAGCCCTGGCCCTCGTCACCGAGCCGGTCCTCGTCGGGAACGAAGACGTCGTCGAGGAACACCTCGGTGTTCACCAGCGCCCGCTGACCCATCTTCTTCATGGGCTGGCCGAACGACAGACCCTCTGCGCCCTTCTTCAGCATGAAGGCGGTGACACCCTTGGCACGCTGGTCAGGGTCGGTCTTGGCGAACACCACGTAGAACTCGGCCGCGCCGCCGTTGCTGATCCACGTCTTCTGCCCGGTGATCCGGTACCCGCCGTCGACCTTCACCGCCCGCGTCGTCATCGCCGCAGAGTCGGAGCCGACGTCGGGCTCGGTGACCGCCAGCGAGGTCATGGGGGTGTCGGTGCCTGCGAGGGGTGTCAGCCACCGCTGCTTCTGCTCGTCGGTGCCGAGCTCCATCACCGGGTGCGAGAAGAACCCGTTGGACGCCACGAGGTTGCCGATACCGGGGTCACCGGCGCAGAGCTCCTCCTGCACCAGGCACTGGCTGAAGACGTCGGTGAAGCCGCCGCCCCCGTACTCCTCGGGCAGCATGAAACCGGTGATGCCGACCTCGGCCGCCTTGCGCCAGATGCCCCAGGGCGTCTCGGTGTCGGCCTCGTCGACCTCGCGCGCGATCGGCCGGATCTCACGCTCGGCGAAGGCGCGGGTGAGCTCGACGATCGCCTGCTGCTCGTCGGTGAGCGGCACCAGCTCGGTCGGCAGGTCACGCAGCATCGGTCCTCCAGGGGTCTCGCGCCATGATGCCCTCCATCTGACGCGCGAGTCAAACAGGTTGCTCATCCATTTCAGCACGTAGAACGGTGCTTTGCGGTAGCCCATGGCGCTCGACTGACGCATCAGTTAGGATGCCGGCATGAGTGTGGCCCCCGTCGAGGACGACAAGCGACGGTCGATCCTGGATGCCGCCGTCTCGGTGGTCGTCGAGCGCGGCTACGCGGCGGCCCGGGTCTCGGACATCGCCGCACTGGCCGGCACCAGCACCGGCACCGTCCACTACTACTTCCCCACCAAGGTCGACGTCCTCGACGCCGCGCTCCAGCACGCGTCCGAGCGCTCGCACGCCCGCCACCGCGCCGAGCTCATCACCCTCTCCGACCCGCGTGAGCAGCTGCTGCGGCTGATCGACCTGCAGATCCCGGACGCCGACGTCGCCGACGAGTGGTGCATCTGGCTGGAGTTCTGGAACGAGGCGCGACGCCGCGACGAGCTGCGCGAGCGGAACCACGAGATCTACACGCGCTGGGTCGGCATGATCGAGACCATCGTGCGCAACGGTCAGCGCGCGGGCGAGTTCCGCGACGAGGTGGACGCCGCCGACTTCGCCCTCCGTTTCGCGGGGCTGTTCGACGGGCTCGGCATCCAGGTGCTGCTGCAGCCCTCGCTGGAGAACCGCTGGCGGCTCCGGGCGGCGCTGCGCGGCGTCGTGGAGCGCGAGCTGCTGGTCTGACACGTGATCGTTCGTCACGCCCTCTCCGCCGACCTCGGCGCCATTCTCGAGGTGCACCGGGCGGCGTTCGACTCCGACGTCGAACCGCGACTCGTGTCCGAACTGCTGGCCTCCGCCGACGCCTCCCTTCGTCAGTCGGTGGTCGCGGAGACCGACGCCGGCGTCGTGGCGCACGTGCTGCTGACCAGCGGGCATGCCCCAGGGGTGCCCGACGTGCGGTTCAGCATCTTGGCCCCGTTGGCGGTGCTGCCGGCCCATCAGAACCGCGGATTCGGTGGTGCCGTCACCCGGTTCGCGCTCGAGGCCGCTCGCGACCGCGAGACCGACTGCGTCTGCGTGCTCGGTGATCCGCGCTACTACGGTCGATTCGGTTTTGTCGCACGGATGCCGCACGGCCCGTGGCCCCCAGTGGCCCTCGCCGCCGAGCACCACTGGGCGTGGCAGTCGTTGTGGCTCACACCGATCCCGGACATCACCCGCGGCAGACTCGACGGCGTGCGCGTGCAGTGGGCCCCGCCGCTGCGGCCGGCGGAGTTATGGGGACCCTGACCCCGGCGCGCCGTCGATCGGCGAAGCGCTGGCAGCCCCAGACACCGCCGTCCGCGGCACCGATTTCAAGAACTTGTTGGCCCCAGCGGTTGACCCGGCGCTTCATCACCCGTACACTCGAACATACGTTCGAATCAGCGTGACGGACACGTAGCGACAGACCCATCGACCCACGGCGAATCCACCGTCTCTCGTCGAAGGGTCGCCAGCCGTGTTCCAACCCCCCGTACTTCCCGAACCGCTTATGGCGGTTCTCGGCGACGTACGCGCGTGGATGGGCCAACCCCTGGGCACCACCCCCGACGACCGGGCGGCGTGGGTCGCAGGACTTCAGCAGCTGCGCGACGCGGTCGACGCGGTGATGCTCGGTGCCGTCGCGTCGTTCGACGCTGCCGGTGATGGCGAGATCCTGCACGGCGCCGCCAGCACCCAGAGCTGGCTGCGGGGAGCCCTCGGGGTCGCCCCCGGCGAACTTCTTTCGAGTGGGTCACAAAGCCCGCCGAGTGCGGAGCTGGGTGCTGCCTCCCGTAGTCGAGTGCTCCGCACTCGACGCTCCCGGAACGCACCCAGCTCCGCACTCGGCAAGCAGTGAGCCCAGCCCGCGACGGCCGCGGTGCTCACGGGTCTCGCCACGCAGAGCGACGTCACAGCCGTCCGCACCGCAGGGCGCCATCTGCGGTTCGTCACCGATCCTGACGGAACCTTCCGCGAGGCCGAACAGCAGTACGAGCGACGGCATCTCAGCCTCTCCCCGCTGCTCGACGGCATGACCGCCGTCGAGGGACTCCTCGACCCGGAGTCGGCGTCGCTGCTCAGCGCCGCACTCGAGCCCTTCCTCGTCCCCCACGGGCCGGAGGACCTTCGCGGTGCGGCACAGCGTCGGGCCGACGGGCTGGTCGAGATCGTCCGGGCGGCCTGCGACCACCGCCTCCTTCCCGAGATCGCCGCCGAGCGCCCACACCTGCAGGTGACATGGGCGGCGCAGCCTGGTGCGGCGGGTGTCCTGCCGCAGGTTCCTGGTCCGGATGCGCTCCTGCATCCTGTCTCCGTCGGACGCGTCGCCTGCGACGCCGGGGTGACGCGAGTCCTGCTGTCACCGGACGGGATCCCGGTCGAGCTCGGTCGGACCAGCCGTCTCTTCTCCCCTGCACAGCGCCGTTTCCTCGCCGTCCGCGACGCCGGCTGTCGCTTCCCCGGCTGCGACCGACCTCCCTCCTTCACCGACGCCCACCACGTCCTGTCGTGGCTCGACGGCGGCAGCACTGACGTGGTCAACGGACTGTTGCTCTGCCGCTTCCATCACCGCCTGGTCCACGAGGGCGGCTGGACGATCCACGTGGGTCCCGAAGGTGCCGACGGACCAGTCACCTTCCAGGGTCCGCGCAACCAACGGTTGGTGAGCCGACCTCGCGGGCCCTGAACGCCAGGGACACTGGAGAACTAGCGCGGCGGGTCCACCATCCGGGCCACCAGGTCGGCGAGCTCTGCGACTGGGTCGTCGGTCATGCCGGTGTGCACCGGTGACGTCTGAACGACGGTGCTGCGTGGTGCGATGAGCCAGCGGAAGCGTTCGCCGAGCGGACGCAGCGCCGCTTCCCCGCCGGCTGCGTCACCGCGGCACACCCGGTCGATGCCCTCGAGGTGTCGTCGAATGGCATCGACATCGGCCTCCGGGTCGAGCGCATGAACCCGTGACAGGTCCTCGGCCACCTGACAGAGCAGGGCGTCGAGCATCTGGCAGTAGACGAGCACGCCGACGTTGACGAACTCGCAGCGTTCCACGCGGGGAACAGCGCGCAGCACCGACCACTCATAGACGTGCGGCACGTGCCACCTCCACGGGCTCGAGCCAGACATCCGGGGACGCCAGGCGCTGCTGCAGTGCGTGACGGTACCGAAGTCGTGCCTCGTCGACGTCCGGCGACGCGTCGGCCAGCCACTCGTCCGGCGGCGCCGAGACCGCGTGGTCGAGGACGTCGTCGGTGACGAGGGCAGCAAGTCGCGCGTGGGCCTGCATGCAGGTCGCCCGCGATCGGCAGCAGCACGTGCTCGGACATCAGTGGGGTCGGCTTGGCGAGTGTCGCCGAAGACGTCGCCCAGTCGTGGTGGAAGTAGAGCGCCGCTCCGTGGTCGATCAGCCACGGCGTCCCGTGCCAGACCAGCATGTTGGGGTTGCGCCACGTCCGGTCGACGTTCATCGTCCAGGCGTCGAGCCACACGATGTCGGCGGCCAGGTCAGCGTCGACGACAGAGCCGGCGTCCGCCGACAGCTCGAGGCCGAGCGCTCCGGGGAGGTAGTCGATCCCGAGGTTCGTCCCGCCGCTGGAGCGCAGCAGGTCCTGCACCTCCTCGTCCGGCTCGGCGCTGGCCATGTGTGCGTCCATGGCGACGACGACGAGCTCCGGCACCGGAAGCCCGAGGCCACGCGCGAGCTCTCCGACCACGGCCTCCGCGACCAGGGTGCGCAGACCCTGTCCGGCACCGCGGAACTTCACCACGTAGGTGCCGAGGTCGTTGGCCTCGACCAGACCCGGCAGCGAGCCGCCCTCGCGCAAGGCGAGGACGTACCGCAAGCCCTGCACGGTGCGTAGGGCGATCGACGTCATGGAGCGAAGGCTAGTCAGGGATGCCGGGCGCCTCCTCGGAGGCGACGGCCGGCACGGCACGTGACTGGTGCATCTGCCACAGCATCAGGGTGCCGAGTGCAGCCACCACTGACATCACGGCGAAGCCGGCGGCAGCACTCGTCGCACCGACCAGCGAGCCCATGAGCAGTGAGGACGCGATGCCGCCTGCCTGGATCGCCAGCGAGTCGACCGAGAGCACGGTGTTGCGTGCGGCAGCTGTCACCTCGTCGTGCAGCAGAGTGGCGAGCAGCGGTCCGTTCACGCCCAGCAGCAGGTACAGGACGGTGTACGCCAACGCTGCGGCACCGAACCACGGAACGCCGATCAACAGGACGGCCGGCACGACGAGCAGCGCCACCAGACGCGTTGCCCGCTGCGACGTGCCCAGCCGACGCGCCACACGCGGTGCAAGCACGGCACCCAGGGCCGAGACGCCGAAGCCGACGCCGACCAGGACGCCGTAGGCCGCGCTGCCCTTCTCCCCGCCACCGAGCATCGAGGCGAACGCACCGGGTGCGACGAGCTCGACGCCCCCCATCGTGACGCCGAGCACCACCGAGTAGCCGACCAGCCGGCGGAGCGTCGACGAGTGCCTGACGAGCCGTGCCCCCTCCATCACCGTGCTGGTGACGGACCCGGTCAGCCGTCGCCAGGCGACAGGCGGACGCTCGGACTCGTGCACGAAGAGGACGACCGCCACGGCGTGGACCCCGAACAGCAGGGCGGCGACCAGCAACGGCACCGAGAACGTGATGAGCGCAGCGCCACCGGCGTCCGGAAGTGCCGGCCACAGCGTGGCAGCCGCCGCGGGCAACGCTCCGCCGATGAGTGACCCGACGCCGAGGCCGATGCCGTCAGCCGCCTGTGCGTGAGCGATGCCCGGCCCGATGTCCGTCTCCGGGTCGAGCGCGCGACTGGTGTCGACGTACCAGGACTCGAGCGGACCGGACCCCAGGGCGCGGCCAACCGCCATCGCGACGACGCCGAGGGCGAAGCCGGGCAGGCGCGGACGAGAGAGCGACGACGGCTGCGCCCACCCCGCTGGCCACCGAGCCGAGGGCGAGCACCGAGCGTCGGCCGACGACGTCGGAGAGCCCACCGGTGGGCAGCTCGAGCGCCAGCGTGACGACCCCGTAGAGCGCCATGAGGCGTCCGATGGTCGGCAGGTCGAGGCCGCGCGCGGTGAACGCCAGCACCAGCACCGGGACGATCAGCCCGATGGGGAACCAGCGCAGGCCGGAGAGCGCCACGAAACGGCGGGACAGCGAGGTCATGAGGCGGCCTCGTCGTCGCGGCGAGGGACCGAGTGGAGGTGAACGGTCACCCAGGCGGTGTCCTCCGCGCCTGCCGACTCCTGCTCCAGGCGCTCCAGCAGGTCGCCGAGACCGTCGTGCAGCTGTCGAGCCGCTTCTGGCGACAGGCGGGCCACGGCGTCGCTCAGCCCGCTGGCCGACACCCACTCCGGCGACCATTGCGTCCGCTCACCCGGCCAGCGCTCGGCCAGCTCGACGAGACGACCCAGCCTCATCGCGGTGAAGTCGTCGAGCTCACCTACGCCCTCGCCGGTAAATCGCGACGGGTCCAGCCGCGTCGACGCGTGCAACGCCTGCCAGACACGCTCGCGGCGCGACGGCTGCTCGTCACTCTCGGCCACGAAGCCGAAGCGTTCGAGCTGACGCAGGTGGTAGCTCGTGGCCCCGCTCGACTCGCCCAGCCGGCGGCCGAGCTCGGAGGCGGTCGCCGTTCCGCGGAGGCGGAGCTCGCCGAGCAGCCGTGCGCGCAGGGGGTGGGCCAGGGCGCGGAGCGCGCGGGCGTCGTCCACCTCGTACGTCGACGTGGGGTCGGGTCGGCTCATGCCTCCCAGGGTAGACCACAAAGGAACCTTTGCAAAGGGTTCTTTGTAGTCTAGAGAACGAGACCCGGCTACCCTTCCGGCGTGCGCATCGTCCGCGTCGGCACCGGTGAGACCGCCGTCGTGCTGGCCGCCGGCCACCTCTTCGACCATCCCCCCACGACCACGGCAACCGACGACTTCCTCTCCCGGGAGGGACACCACCTGCTGCTCGCCGAACGCGAGGGGCGAGCCGTCGGGTTCGTCTCGGGCATCGAGGTCGCCCACCCGGACAAGCCGACCGAGATGCTGCTGTATGAGCTGGGCGTCGACGAGCCCGATCGCCGTCAGGGCATCGGCCGCGCCCTGGTCACTGCCCTCGCCGAGCTCGCCCGCGAGCGCGGGTGCTCCGGGATGTGGGTGCCGGTCGAGGCTGGGGACGAACCGGCCATCGCCACGTACCGGTCGGCCGGAGCTCGAGGCACCCGTAGCCGCGGCCACCCTCTGGTGGGACCTGCACCAGTAGCCCCGAGCGGTGCCCTTGGTGGTGGGCCGAGCATGGGCGTGATAGCCAGGAGGCGTGGAACGCGACGGCAACGGCTGGGTCGAGTGCGACCAGGGCCACCGTCACTGGGGCCGGCACGGAGCGGCCGGCCTGCTCGTCCACTCCGTCGACGACGACGGGGTTCTGCGCCTGCTCCTGCAGCACCGCGCCGACTGGTGCCACCACGGCGGAACCTGGGGGTTGCCCGGCGGAGCGCGGGACAGCCACGAGACGGTCGAGCAGGCCGCGCTGCGTGAGGCCTCCGAGGAGACCGCCCTCGACGTGACACAGGTGAGGACGCGCCACACCTTCGTCGACGACCACGGCGGCTGGAGCTACACGACGGTGTACGGCGACGCCGTCACCGCGCTCGACACCGTGCCCAACGACGAGTCGGCCGCCCTCGAGTGGGTGCCGGTCACGCGGGTCGACGCGTTGCCGCTCCATCCCGGCTTCGGGCACACGTGGCCGCGGGTCAGGCTCGGCCCACTCGCGGTGGTCGTGGATCTCGCCAACGTCATGGGCTCACGACCTGACGGCTGGTGGAAGGACCGGCGCGGCGCGGCAGAGCGCTGGGGTGCCGAGCTCGCTCCGCTGCGCACATCGACGGTCCACGTCGGCGACCGGGTCGGCGTCGTCACGACGCTGCACGTCGTCGTCGAGGGTCAGGCCCGCGAGGCGTCCCTGCCCAAGGGGGTGACGACGGTGCGTGCACCTGGGTCGGGGGACGACGCGGTGGTCGCGGCTGTCTCCGCACTGGCCGCGGCGGACACCGACATCGTCGTGGTGACCAGCGACCGCGAGCTGCGTCGACGCGTCGGCGACGTCGGACACGGACGTGCGTCCGTCGTCGGTCCCGGATGGCTCACGGATCTGCTGACCTGATCGGTCACCCGTCCCGCACGGTCACCCGTCCTGACCGAGCGGGCAGCTCAGCGCGCGAAGACCCGCTCGCCCTCGACGAACGTCTGGGCCACGCGGGTCGTGCCGATCTCCGCCGGAGTCACCCGCGAACGGGTCGCGCTCGAGCAGCGCGAGGTCGGCGTACTTGCCCACCTCCAGCGTCCCGGTGACGTCGTCGAGGTGGTTCACCCACGCCGAGCCCTGCGTGTACGCGGTGAGCGCGGACTCGAGGGAGATCGCCTGCTCGGGCAGGAAGGGCTCCTTGCCCGAGTGGTCGTCCCCGTCCGGTGGTGGCATCCGGGTGACCGCCACGTGAGCGCCCCACATCACGTCAGGACTGCTCACCGACCAGTCGCTGCCGCCGACCAGCCGCGCACCCGCCCGCTCGAGGTCGCCGAACGGGTACTGCCACCGCCACCGCGGCTCGCCGAGGAAGGGGATCGTGAGCTCGTCCATCTGCGGCTCGTGACAGGCCCACAGGGGCTGCATGTTCGCGCCGACGCCGAGAGCGGCGAACCGTGGAACGTCGTCCGGGTGGATCACCTGGATGTGGGCCAGGTGGTGGCGCAGGTCGTTCATGCCGTTGGCGCGCCGGGCTGCCTCGATGCTGTCCAGCGCCTCGCGGGCCGCGCGGTCGCCGATCACGTGGAAGTGCACCTGGAAGCCTTCGGCGTCGAGCGCGACCACCGCCTCGCGCAGCACCTCCGGGTCCACGAACGACAACCCGGCGTTCTCCGTCTGGCAGCCGCAGCCGTCGAGGTACGGGGAGATCATCGCTCCGGTGAAGTTCTCGGCGACGCCGTCCTGCATGATCTTGATGCTGGTCGCGCGGAACCGGTTGCCGGCCCCTGCGTCGCGGCGTGCGACCATGCTCGGCCACCTGGTCGAGCCCACGGGACCGGTCCCACCAGAGCGCACCCACGACGCGCGCCTTCAGGCGTCCGTCGGCGTCGCCGCGCAGGTACGCCTGCAGGTTGTCGGGACGGCCGTTGACCTCACCGACGATCGCGTCCTGCCAGCCGGTGATGCCCAGCGAGAACAGGTACTCCTGCGCGAGGTCGAGCGCGCGGTCGTAGTCGGCGTCCGTGGGGGGCGGGACCAGCCGGCTCACCAGCGCCATCGCGCCTTCGTGCAGGCATCCAGTCGGCTCCCCCGCGTCGTCCCGTTCGATCCTTCCGTCGTCGGGATCTGGGGTGTCACGGGTGATGCCGGCCGCCGCCAGCGCCGGCGAGTTGACCCAGCCGCTGTGCCCGTCACGGTTGGGCAGGAAGACCGGTCGGTCCGGCACCACCGCGTCCAGCAGCTCCTTGGTGGGGGTGCCGCCGGGGAAGGCCTCCATCGACCACCCGCCGCCGAGGATCCACGGCAGGTCGGGGTGAGCGGCCGCGTAGGCGGCGACAGTCGCGACGCTCTCGTCGGAGGTCACGACGTGGTGCAGGTCGCACTGCGACATCTGGGTGCCGCCGTAGACCGGGTGGACGTGCGCGTCCTGGAAGCCCGGACAGAGCAGCCCCTCGCCGATGTCGACCACCTCGGTGGCCGATCCCGCCAAGGCGCGCACGTCGGCGTCGCTGCCGATGGCACTGATGCGACCACCGGTCACCGCCACCGCGCCCGGGCTCGGTCGGACACCGAGCCCGGTGAAGAGGCGACCGCCGACGAAGACCAGCTCGGGAGATGACATGCGGGCCATCCAACCAGTGCCGCGCCTCACGCCGGGGGTTGACGTCGCCAGTCCCCCGGAGTAGTTTCCCTGCGAAACGATACCGTTTCGTTTCGCTGCGTTCTCGTTGCTGACATCCCGGAGCCCCGCCCATGACGCCTCAAGCCGTCGCCGCCCGACTGCGGCGCCTCGACGCGGGCCGGCACGGCGAGATCCTTCGAGCCGCCCTGGCCGAGCTGCAGGAGGTCGGCTACGACCGGATGACGATGGACGCCGTCGCCCGGCGCGCCGGAGCCAGCAAGGCCACGCTCTACCGGCACTGGCCGTCCAAGGCAGACCTCGTCGTCGACGCGATCAGGCTGCTCGGCGACGCCCCCGACGAGACCTCGACCGACACCGGCACCCTGCGCGGGGACCTGCTGGCGCTGCTCCTCGGCACCCACGGCCCTGGGGCGGAGGAGCAGCTCTGCGTGATTCGCGGCATGGTGTCGGCCTGCGCCACCGACCCGGAGATGGCGCGCGCGTTCCAGAGCCAGATCATCAGCCACAAACGCGACCTCGCCTTGGCGATCGTCCGACGCGCCCAGCGGCGGGGCGAGGTGTCAGAGGCGACCGATATTCAGTTCCTCGTGGACGTCGTCCCCGGCATGCTCGTGTTCCGGCACCTGCTCACCCCGCACCCCGTCGACGAGGCGTACCTCACGCGCCTGGTCGACGAGATCTGGCTGCCGCTGCTCACGTCTGGTTCGCCCCACACCGTCTCCTAGCCCACCCGCTCCCCCCAACCCACCCAAGGAGTTGCATGTCCACCCCCGACCGCACCACCACCGAAGGGGCCGAGGAGCACCACATCGCCCCGGCACAGAACTTGGCGCTCGCGCTGGTGGTCATCTGCACCGCTCAGCTCATGGTGGTGCTCGACGCGACGATCGTGAACATCGCGCTGCCGAGCATCCAGGAGGACCTCGGCTTCACGCCGGCCAACCTGCAGTGGGTACTCACCGCCTACACGCTCGCCTTCGGCGGGTTCCTGCTGCTCGGCGGACGTGCCGGTGACATCCTCGGACGCCGCCGGGTCTTCATCTTCGGCATCTGGCTCTTCTCCATCGGCTCGCTCGGCGGGGGCTTCGCCTGGAGCGAAGGGTCGCTGCTGGCCTTCCGCGCCCTCCAGGGCCTGGGCGCCGCCATCGCTGCACCGACCGCCCTGTCGCTGATCGCCACCGAGTTCCCCGAGGGCAAGGAGCGCAACCGGGCCATGGGCGTCTATGCCGCCATGTCGGGCGCGGGCGCAGCGGTTGGCCTGATCCTCGGTGGGTTCCTCACCGAGATCGACTGGCGTTGGGTCATGTTCGTCAACGTCCCGATCGGCATCTTCATCGCGCTCGTCGCCCCGCGGGCGCTGCACGAGACCGAGCGCCACACCGGCAAGTTCGACCTGCCCGGCGCGATCACCGCCACGGCCGGACTGGCCCTGCTGGTCTACAGCCTCACCCGCATCGCCACCGACATCGGCGAGAACGCGACCGCGGGCGTCGACTCGCCGGCCACTGCTGCATGGACCGACAGCACCAACCTGGCGCTCATCGGCGTGTCAGTGGTCCTGCTCGTCGTGTTCCTCATCCTCGAGGCCCGCAGCCGGCATGCCCTGATGCCGCTCCGCATCTTCGAGAACCGCAACCGGGCGGGCGCCTACGGCGTCATGCTCATCATCGGGGCGGGCATGTTCGGAATGTTCTTCTACCTCACGCAGTTCGTGCAGGAGATCCTGGGCTACAGCCCGATCCAGGCCGGCTTCGCCTTCCTTCCGGTCAGCGTCTGCATCATCCTGTCGGCCGGCACCGCGTCCCAGGTGATCACCCGGGTCGGGGCCAAGCCTCTGGCCCTGCTCGGTACCGCTCTGGCCTCGGTGGGCATGATCTGGCTCGCCCAGATCGAGCCCGACTCCACCTACGTCACCGGACTGCTCGGCCCGATGGTGGTCTTCGCGCTCGGCATGGGCTTCACCTTCATGCCGCTGACGCTGGCCGCCGTGTCGCAGATCGACGAAGGGGACGCCGGCATCGCGTCGGGCGTGCTCAACACCAGCCAGCAGATCGGTGGCTCGATCGGTCTGGCGGCGTTGACGACCGTCTTCGTGACGGTGCTGTCGACCAACCTCGACGACGCCCTGACCGCGATCGTCTCCGGCGGAGCCCAGCCCACGGAGCAGCAGGTCCAGGCCGCCACGGTGACCGCGACCGTCGACGGCTGGACCGCGGCGTTCCAGGTGTCGGCGGGCCTGATGATCCTCGCCTTCTTCATCACGCTGTTCGCCATCAAGGTGAGCAAGGACGAGGCTGCGCACGCCGGCCCGATCGGTGGGGCCGCCTGACCTGAGCCCCACCGCCGCTGGACCGCCCCGATCCCAGGCGTCCTGCGGCGTGACCGTGGCGGTCCTGGCGTTGGCGGGCCTGCAGGTGTCGGGCGCGCCGCTCGTCGAAGTCGCCGGGGGGCGGTGCCGTGCCACCGAGACGGGTCGGCTGCCACCACTGACCGGTGCCCGGCTCGGGGTACTCGTCCTGGGCGCGGCGCACCAGCTCGATCACGCGGGCTCGCAGCTCGTCGCTGGCCGCCTCGCCGCGCAGCGTCGGATCGATCGGCTCTCCGACGTAGATGCTCACCGGCACGCCACGCTGCCGGAGAGTGGCCCGCTCGTCGTACGTCCACAGGCGTTGGCTGCCCCACACCGCGACCGGGATCAGTGGCGCCTTGGTCGCCTTGGCAAGCCGCTCGGCGCCGGACTTGAACTCCTTGGGCTCGAACGACCGGCTGATAGTGGCCTCGGGAAAGAGCCCGACGACCTCCCCCGCCTTCAGGGCAGCCATCGCGTCGCGAAAGCTCTGCAGTCCTGCCTCGCGGTCCACCGAGATGTGGTGCATGCCGCGCATCAGCGGCCCGGCGACCCGGTGGGCGAAGATCGACTCCTTCGCCATGAAACGCACGTAGCGCCGTGAGCCACGCGCGCCGAGCCCGACGAAGATGAAGTCGAGGTGGCTGATGTGGTTGGACGCCATCACCGCCGGCCCGCTGGTGGGCACGTGGTGACCGCCCTCGACGCGGATCGCCAGGCCGAGTGCCTTGAACGCCCCCGAGACCGCTGCGATGACAGGTGGGTACACGTAGTCGGCCACGGCGCGCAGCCTAGCCGCCCGCGAACCCCAGCAAGGGTCGCGCAGCGGTGAGCGCGGCATCCGCTCCGACGTCGGCGAGCTGCGCCGCGAGCGCGTCCTCGACCCGACTGACCACGGTCTCCACGTCACCGCCGACCTGCTGCCGCTGCCTCACCCGCGCGGCGACCTGGTCGGCCTCATGGAGCAGTGCGCGTCGACGCGACAACTCACCTTCGTCGGCAAGCGCCAGCTCGTCGAACAACCCCGAGGCGGCCGCGAGCTCGAGGACGGCCGCCCCCACCCTGCGCGCCTCACGGCCCGGCGGCAGGCTCTGTCCCCCGGCCGCGAGCAGCCGGCCAGTGGCGTCGCCGAACGGGTGCACGACTCTCGCCGCGAACCCCACCGCTCGTGGCCAGCGACCGGTGAGCCAGGTCGCGGCCACGCACGTCTCGACAAGATCGGCGATGCGGTCGTCGGAGGCGTCCCACTCGAGCCAGGCGCCGAGCCCCGCCGCTCTGGCGACCTGTGCGAGATGACGGTCACTGGCCACCTGCGGGGCGTCGCGACACGCACGGCATGTCGGTTCGACCCACCGATGGGCGGCGAGCACCAGGTCGAGCACCGAGTCGCCGAGGAACTCCAAGCGCTGGAACTCACGCCCCCGGCCGTCGCGCACGGCGCGCACCAGACGGTCGTCGGCGAGCGGACCCACGGCATCGGTGATGAGGGCGCGCTCCTGCGCCGAGACCTTGCTGCGCAGCCGTGGGGGTGGTGTCTGTCGGCCGGCGCTCACGCAGACACGACCAGGCGGCTCGACCCGTCCCGGTTCTTCAGGACGGTGACGCGCTCGCTGATCCGCTCCTTCAGCTCCGGCACATGGCTGACGACGCCGACCACCCTTCCACTGGCGGTGAGACCGGACAGCACCCCCAGCACGTGGTCGAGGGTGTCGGCGTCGAGCGAGCCGAAGCCCTCGTCGACGAACAAGGTGCCGAGATCGACGCCCCCGGCCTCCGCGGTGACCACGTCGGCCAGCCCCAGGGCGAGCGCCAGCGAGCAGTAGAACGTCTCGCCCCCTGACAGACTGCGCGGGTCGCGTGGCTCCTCGGTGTGTGCGTCGCGGACCCGGAGGCCGAGCCCGGCCCGCTTCGCGCCCTGCTTGTCCTCCGCGTGCTCGAGCGCGTAACGACCGTCGCTCATCGTCGCCAACCTCTCGTTGGCGGTGGCCACCACCTCGGCGAACCGCTCACGCAGGACGAAGGCGGGCAGGCTCATCGACCGCGCGTTGTCCGCGCCGATCCCACTGACGAGATCGGCCATGCGGACGACGGGGGTGGTGCGCCCGTGCACCTGGCGTCGCTCGGCGAGGGCGTCGGTGACCTCGTTCGCTCGCTGCAGGGCGTCGTCGATGCGCTGCGTGAGCCCGGTGACCTCTTTCTGCGCCGCCTGGTGGTCGGCCTCGGCGTCGATCAGTGCCTGCTCGGCGACGCCTGGATCCGTCACGACTTCGACGTCGACGTCGGCCAGCTCCGGAAGCGCCAGCTCGGTCTCGATCTCGGTGCGCCTCCGACGGGCTGCCTCGAGAGTCTCGGCGAGCGCGCCTCGCGACTGCTCGTCGAGGCGGGCGACCAGCACCGCGTCCCGGTCGGGGAACGGGGACGAGGCGACGGCCACCTGCCACTGCTGCAGACGAGTGCCCACATCGGTCGCGGCAGTCTCGACGGCTCGCGCTGCGGCGGACGCAGCCGCGAGCAGGTCGGCCTGCACCAGCAGCGCCTCGACCCGTTCGGCCACCGACCCGTGCCCGGAGCACGCGGCTGCGACGGCACGTCGGTCGCGTTCGAGCTGTTCGGTGAAGGCATCGAGCTCGGCCTGCAGCCGACCCACCTCGACGCCCAGCGCACCACTGGCCGCGCGATGCTGCTCCAGCCCGGCCTCGGCCGCGCGCAGCTCGTCGCGGAGCCGGGTGACGTCCGCGTCGGCCAGAGCCAGGTCCGCGACTGCGAGCTCGGCGTTCCGTACCCGCAGCTGGGCGTCCGTCACCGAGACGTCGGACGCGTCACGCCGGCAGTCCACGATCTCCGCCTCGAGTGCCCGGGCGTGAACCACGGCCTGGTGGAAGGCCTGCTCGGCCGCGGCAGCCTCCGCGGTCGCGGCGTCGACGGTCGCGCGGTCGACATCGCCCGGACGGCGCGCTGCCGGTCTCGGGTGCACCGACGACCCGCAGACGAGGCACGGCTCGTCGTCGGAGAGCTGCTGGGCGAGGTGACCGGCGATGCCGTCGAGGAACCGACGGTGCAGCTCGCGCGCGACATCGGCGGCGCGCTGTGCCTGCTGTCGCGCCCGCTCGGTCGCCGCACCGGCGACCTCCAGCTGCTCGCGCAGCCGGGCGAGCCGCTCAGCAGCCGCCACCGCCTCGACGGCGGCTGCGAGCTCAGTGTCCGCACCGGCGAGACGCTCGCGCCGGACAGCGGCGTCCTGCAGCTGGTGCTGCAGGCTCTGGATCCGCTCCGGGGCGAGAACCAGTGCCTCGTCGGCTTCCCGGTGTCGGCGACGAGTGTCGTCGAGCCGCGCGCGACGCACATTCTGTTCGACCGCTCTCGCCTCGAGGCTCGCCTCGAGGGCAGCGGATGCGCCGAGCTCGGCGACGAGGTCGCGGAGGCGACGCTCCGCGGGTGGCCACGTCGCCGGATCGTCGAGATCGAGCTCACTCTGCCGCGTCACGGGTGCAGGCAGCGTCGCGCGAACTTCTCGCAGCTGGGCGTCGAGCTCGTCGTGCCGACGCTCGGCGTCGACCAGGCCGTCGAGGATCGGCAGCAGTGGAAGCACCTGCTCGGCCAGACGCAGCCGCTCCGCGTCCGTCTCCAGCTCGGCTCGCCGACCGTCCAGCGCAGCCAGCTGCCCACGCAGCGACAGGATCCTGCTGCGGGCCGCTTCGTGACGCTGCCGCTGGCGGAGCTCCTCGCGGGCGGCGTCCACTGCCTTCTCCGCGACCTCCAGCTGCACCTGCGCCTGGTCGCGTGCGGACCGGAGCGATCCCAGGTGATCCTCGACGGCCGCGACCAGTGCTCCCTCGTCGGTCCCCGCGTCGACCAGCACGGTCTCGGCCTCCCCTTCGACACCGGACGCTCCGGTGAAGGCCCGCACCGCCCCCAGGACCGCCGCTTCGGCGTCCGCCCGCTGATGCCTGGCCTGCTTGCGCTGCTCCTCGAGCCGGAGGACCACGCGGTCGTAGACCTCGGTGCCGAACAGTCGCTGCAGCAGGCGCCGGCGACCCTCGGGCTCAGCACGCAGGAAGGCGGCGAACTCTCCTTGCGGAAGGACGACCGTCTGGGTCAGCTGCTCACGACTGAGACCGACGGCGTCGCGGATCTCGCGGCCGACCTCCTCGACCCGGGTGGCCACCGGCTCACCGGCGTAGCCGGGCTCGGTGGGCTCCAGCAGCCGCCAGAGCCGTGCGGAGGCGTTCTCCGTGACGACGCCGTCACCGCGACGCTTGGCCCGCTCGTGCTTGGGTGTCCGACGGACGCGGTACAGCCCCTGGGACGTGCTGAAGTCCAGCTCGACGTAGGGCGTGCGGTCAGGTGGCGCGACGTCGGAGTGAAGTCGCTCAGCACTCGACTCACTGCCCGCCACCTGCCCGTACAGCGCAAAGACGACGGCGTCGATCAGCGTCGACTTGCCGGCCCCCGTCGGGCCCTCCAGCAGGAAGAGACCGGATGCCCCGAGGGCGTCGAAGTCAACCGTGAAGGTGTCGGCGAACGGTCCGATCGCGCAGAGCTCGAGGCGGTGCAGGTGCATCAGGCCTCACGGCCCGACGCGAGCACCTGCTCGTACGCGTCACGGAACACGTCGAGCTCGACGGTGGTGATGTCGCCACCGGTCACGTAGCGCACGAACGACTCGGCGACTTCCAGTGGGGACGCCGGGACGCCGACATGGCTGCTGGTCGCGAGCGGACCCGTGGCGGGGACATGCCGCACCACCAGCGCGTCCGGGAAGCGCTCCTTGACGCGGGGGACCATCTGGGGCGGTCGGGCGGGGTCGGTGACCGTCACCTGGACCCAGCACCGCTCGACCTCGGTGAGCCCGGGGTCGGTGAGCAAGCGCTCGAGCGAGCCGGCAACGGCGGACATCCCCTGGGGTTGCTCGAGCTCGACGGTCTCGACCTCGACCGAGCCGTCGGCCAAGAGATCGACCATGGCCACCTGCTTGTGCTGCGCCGCCTCGCTGAAGGAGTAGCGCAGGGGGGATCCGCTGTACCGGACGCGTCCGCTGCGCTGCGGCCCCTCGACCCGCTGGGCGCCATGCAGGTGGCCGAGGGCCACGTAGTCGATGCCGTCGAACACGTCGACAGGCACGCTGTCGACGCCACCGACCCGGATGTCGCGCTCGCTGTCGCTGCGCTGGGGCTCACCACCCCCCGCCCCGTCGCCCGCGGGGAGCGCGCCGGCCGCTCCGGCCACGACGAAGGCGTGCGCCATCACGACGATGCGCGCCGGGACGTCCTGAGAGCGTCGGGCATGGTCGGAACGGATGCGGGCCATCGCCGCCGCCATCGCCGCCTCGTGCGAACGCGGGAGCGGGGTGTCACTCGCCCCCGCCAACGCGTGCCTGGCCACGTCGGGGTCGAGAAAGGGCACCGGGTAGATGCGCACGGCACCGTGGTCGTCGTGGAGGGTCACCGGCGTCCCCACCGCGTCGACGTCGGCCACGACGTGGACGCCGCTCCGGAACAGGTCGGCGCCGACCCCCAGCCGTGGCGCGGAGTCGTGGTTGCCGGGGATGACGACGACGGGCACCTGTTCGCACAGTGCGCGGAGCGTCCGGTCCCAGAGCTGGACGGCGGAAACCGGGGGCACCGCCCGGTCGAACACGTCACCGCAGATCAGGACGGCATCGACGCCGCGACTGGCCACCAGCGCCACGATCTGGTCGAGCACGTGCTGCTGGGCGACGTGCAGGTCGACACCGTGCAGGCCGCGTCCCAGGTGCCAGTCGGAGGTGTGCAGCAGCCGCATATGGGGACGGTACCCAGCGCTGCTGACAACACCCGGGAGGCGCGAGCGGGCGGGAGCGGTCGAGTGCGCGGTCGGACGGTCGGACTCGTCAGCGGACGGTCGCGGCGGGGCCGAGGGCCGCGGCGACGTCCGGTGCGGCGTTCAGCGGGGCCGACACCACGACGTTGCCGTGCTGGACCCATCCGAAGGCCGAGCTCGTCAGCGGGTCGTCGAGCAGGTCGGTGACCCAGGCGTCCGCCGCGTCCTCGGAGTCGAACACACGGACCGCCACGGTCGCGTTGCAGGTGGCAACGTCACCGCTGACGACCGAACCGGTGCAGGAGATCCCGCCCGCGTCGAGTGCCGACACGACGACGGCCGGGTCGGAGATGGCCGGGGGCAGGCCCTGCGGATCCGGCTCCCCGAGACTGCCCGCTGCCCAGATCGCGCCGGACGCGGCGAGCACCGCGGCGATCGCCAGCACCACGACCCGACCCCTGCGCCGACCTTCGGCGGGCGTGTCGCTGCTCGCGTCGGCGCCGGTATCGCCCTCGTCCGACGGCAGCTCGGCGTCGACGGCGGACGCATCGGTCATGACGTCGTCGAGCTCGGGGACCGGGACGTCCGCCACGTCCCCCGGGGCATCGTCGATGACGACCGGGTTCTTGCGTGCGGCCACAGGACCTCCAGGGATGTTGTCTGGCCAGGAGATCGGCCTGGCACCGCCTGCTCCTTCGGGCGTGTCACCCGATCGGCGCAACCCTCGGGCCGGCGTGGGATCAACTCGGTGGTGTGTCGCGCCGACAACCATCGAAGGGAAGTGGGCAATGCTCAGCAGGGGGACGGAAGGGGTGCGCCATGACGCCACCTGTGGCTGACCGCATCGACGTGCTGGACGACCGGGGGCGGGCCATCGGCTGGGTCGACCCTCGTTCGGGGGTGCGCAACCTGATCGACGAGGACCAGGCCACCGCCTTCGACGAGATGGTCGACTTCTGGCTCTCCACCTCTGGGGTGGAGTCGCCGCACTCCGGCACCGACACCCCCACCGGACACATGACGGTGCAGGAGGTCCGGTACCCCGACCCGCCGGTCATCCGCAGTCTTCTGATCCCGTTGCGCCCCTTGCGGTGACCCTCACGGCAAGATGGAGCCGTGACCGACACCCCTCTTTGGACGCCGGCGCCTGACCGCGTCGCCGCCACCCAGCTCGACGCCTTCCGACGCGCCGTCGCGGAGTCGACCGGGCTCGCCCTCCCTGACTCCGAAGCCGTGCACCGGTGGTCGGTCGACCACCCCGGCGACTTCTGGGACAGCGTGTTCGCGCGTTGGGTCGTCGGAGACCGCGGCGACGGCCCCGCCTGTACCGAGGGCGCCGACGGCATGGAGAGCGCCCGCTTCTTTCCCGGTGCCCGGGTCTGCTACGGCGAGAACCTGCTGCACGGCGTCGAGCGCGCCGGGGTGGACTCCGCGACGACCGCCGTCACGTTCGTCCGGGAGGACGACGTCCGACGCACCCTCACGTGGGCGGAGCTGGAGGCTCAGGCGTACGCCTTCGCCGGCTTCCTGCTGGCGCACGGCGTCCAGCCCGGTGACCGCGTCGCTGCGTGGCTGCCCAACACCCCCGAGGTCTTGGTGGCGATGCTCGGGACGTCCTTGGTCGGTGCTGTCTTCACCTCGACGTCACCCGACTTCGGGGTCGCGGGGGTGCTCGACCGGTTCGGGCAGGTCGAGCCCACGGTGCTCGTCGGCACCGACGGCTACGTCTACGCCGGAAAGCACCAACCGCGCATCGACCGGCTCGCCGAGGTCGTGGCCGGGCTTCCCTCGGTCCGCGCGACCGTCGTCGTGGGTGAGCTGGAACCCAACCCCTCGCTCGACGGCATCCCTGTGGCGACGGGGTGGGACGAGGCTCTGGCCAGTGGCGCGTCGACCGCACCCAGCGCGCCGTTGCGACTCCCTGTCGATGCACCGGGATTCATCCTCTACAGCTCAGGGACCACCGGGGCCCCCAAGTGCATCGTGCACAGCGGCGCCGGCCTGACCCTCAAGCACGCGGTCGAGCAGCGGCTGCACTGCGACGTCGGGCCGGGCGACGTCGTCTTCTACTTCACGACGTGCGGCTGGATGATGTGGAACTGGCTGATGTCGGCACTGGCCTGCGGCGCATCGCTGGTTCTCTACGACGGGTCACCGTTCCACCCTCACCCGGAACGGCTGTGGGACCTCGTCGACGAGCTCGGCATCACCCTGTTCGGCACCTCCGCCAAGTACCTGGACGCCTCACGCAAGGCAGACCTCCACCCGCTGCGCACACACCGGCTCAGCACGCTCCGCACCATCGCGTCGACCGGCTCTCCGCTGGTGGACGAGGGCTTCGAGTACGTGTACGGGTCGATCAAGTCCGACGTGCACCTGGCCTCGATCTCGGGCGGCACCGACATCTGTGGCTGCTTCGTCGCCGGTGACCCCACCCGTCCGGTCTACCGCGGCGAGATCCAAGGACCCGTGCTCGGCATGGCCGTCGACGTCTTCGACGAGACGGGCGCCTCGCTCAAGGGTGAGCCAGGCAGGCACGGCGAGCTGGTCTGCACGGTGCCCTTTCCGTCGATGCCGGTCAGCTTCTGGAACGACCCCACGGGCGAGCGGTACCACGGTGCGTACTTCGACCGCTTCCCCGGCGTGTGGGCGCACGGTGACTTCGCGTCGTGGACGCCGCATGCCGGACTGGTGATCCACGGTCGTTCCGACGCGACGCTGAACGCCGGCGGCGTCCGGATCGGCACCGCCGAGATCTACCGGCAGGTCGAGCGGCTGCCCCAGGTCGTCGAGGCTCTGGCCGTCGGGCAGGCGTGGGACGACGACACGCGCATCGTGCTGTTCGTCCGGCTGGCCGACGGGCGTGAGCTCGACGACTCCCTCGTGACCACCATCAAGCGCACGCTGCGGGAGAACTGCTCGCCCCGCCACGTGCCGGCCCGGATCGTGGCCGTCGACGACCTTCCGCGCACCCGAAGCAACAAGCTGGCCGAGCTCGCCGTGGCCGACGTGATCCACGGACGCGAGGTGCGCAACCGCGAGGCCCTCGCCAACCCCGAGTCGCTCGACGCGTTCCGCGACCTGCCCGAGCTGTCCCGCTAGCCGGCGCAGTCGGCCCGTGTCAGCGCCGGTCGATCAGGTGGCGCAGCCGCATGGGTTCGAGTGTGCCTGCCCAGCCCTGTGGCACGATCACGGGCATGGCGGACCTCTCCTTCGGCGTGTACATCATCCCGCGCGACACCAAGCACAGCCGTGACCTCGCCATGCGGATGGAGGACACCGCGTTCGACACGGCGTGGGTCGGGGACACCCTGGGCGACTGGCGTGACCGGCCCGCCCCGCTGCTGGACCCGTGGGTCACGCTCGGTGCCCTGGCCTCGGAGACCGAGGACCTGGAGCTGGGGATGCTCGTCACCAACCTCGCCTGGCGCGACCCCGTCCAGGTGGCCCGCTTCGCCATGACGGTGGACCAGCTGAGCAACGGGCGGTTCGTGCTCGGGCTGGGCTGTGGGCAGGTGGACGACCAGCTCATGGCGGGCCGGACCGTGCACGAGATGTCGGCCAAGGAGCGCGTCGACCGGTTGGAGGAGGGCACCGCGGTCATCGACCGTCTGCTGCGTCAGGACACGAGCGACTTCAGCGGGACATTCACCCAGTACACCAACGCGGCCATGGCGCCGGGCTGCGTCCAGCAGCCTCGGTTGCCGATCGCCCTGGCCGGCAACGGTCCGCGCATCGCCAAGATGGCGGCTCGGGCGGCCGACACCTGGAATGCCTGGATCGACATCACCGACATCGACGAGTTCCACCGCGGCATGAGCGAACGCTGCGCGATGCTCGACGACTACCTCGCCGAAATCGGTCGCGATCCAACGAGCCTCACCCGCTCGCTGCTCGCCTTCGACGAGGCCTTCGACGCGTGGAGCGACCACTCGGCAGTTCCCCGGCTCGTGGAGAGGTTCGCGCCGCTCGGTTTCACCGAGTTCATCTTCTACCCCCCCACGAGCGACCAGCGGAAGGACTTCCTCAAGGTCGGGGTCGACGTGATCAGCGCGCTCCAGAGCTAGAGGACGAGCCGATGGTGACCTTCAGCCGCTCCGACGACCTGCAAGCGTCGGAGTTCAGGGACGTGAATCTGCGCGGAGCCCGGTTCGTCGCGGCGGACCTGTCGGGGGTGGTCATGCGTGGCGTCGACCTGGCGGGGGCAGATATCGACGCGCCGTGGCTCTCCGAGGGTGCGGGCTTGGTGGTCAACGGCGTCGACGTGGTCCCCCTGGTCGAGGCCGAGCTCAACCGGCGCTTTCCCGGCCGGGTGGAGCGTCGCGCGGAGGACCCGCACGGCCTGCGAAAGGCCTGGGTCACCCTGCAGGGCAGCTGGACGACGACACTCGATCGGGTCGCGTCGATGCCTCCCGGCACCGTCGACGTCTCGGTCGGTGGCGAGTGGTCGTTCGCGCAGACGTTGCGGCACCTGGTGCTCGCCACGGACGCATGGCTGGGCCGGTCGATCCTGGAGATCGAGCAGCCGTTCCACCCCATCGGTCAAGCAGATGCCGGCTTCGGGGAAGACGGCCACGACCTGTCGATCTTCACGACCGTCATCCCTGCCTATGCCGAGGTGCTCGAAGTCCGGGCGGGTCGCGTGAAGATGGTGGACGACTTCCTGGCCACCGTCACACCGGAGGTGCTGGCCGAGCCGAGGAGAAATCCCCATGCCCCCGAGCACGAGGAGACGGTGCTGTCGTGCCTGCACGTGATCCTCGAGGAGGAGTGGGAGCACCTCCGCTTCGCTCTGCGCGACCTGGACACGATCGCGGCGCAGCCGGACGGATGAGCCGGACACGTGGCAGCCGGGGGACTCGACGTCCCCGCGGATCAGCGGACGCGCGTAGGCGTTCCGCCTGTTGCCGTCAGCAGTCCCTCATAGGTCAGCCCGACGATGCTGTCCGGCGTGCCGCCGGCAGCCCAGATCTCCGGATACTGCTCCAGCTCGACGTCGATCCACGTCCGCAGCGACTTCGGGTGTCCGACGGGGGCCACGCCCCCGATCGGGAACCCGGTCGCCGCGCGCACCTCGTCGGCGTTGGCCCGACGGACCTCGCGGACGCCGATGAGCGTGGCGAGCAGAGCCGTGTCGACCTTCGCCGCCCCACTGGCCATCACCAGGATGGGTGCGTCGTCGGCCATGAACACCAGACTGTTGGCGATGGCTCCGATGGAGCACCCCAGGACCTCGGCCGCCGCTGCAGCCGTGTGCGTCGACTCCGGCAGTCGCCGCACGTGCGCCTCGACCCCGGCCGCGGCCAGCGACTCCTGCACACGGATGTTGCTCGGGTGCATGCGCCCCCTCCTCGTTCCGGGCACCTCGACCTGCGCCGACCGCGGTCGGACGGCATGCTGGTGCGGTGAGCATCCTGCCACTGCCGGGCGCCGACGCCGTTCGACGGAACTTCCGCGTCATCCTGTCCGGTGACCCCGACGGAGAGCCTCCCTGGGTGAAAGCCATCGGACGCCCCGGGGACGCCGGCTGGTTCGGCCCTGACAGCGCGGCATGGGAGGTCAACGGCAGCCTGGCCACCCTCGTCGGGGGAGTCCGAGCGTTGATGTTGCAGGCGTGCCACCCCCTCGCACTGGCGGGAGTCGAACAGCACTCCAGCTATCGCGAGGACCCGTTGGGTCGGCTCCAGCGCACCAACCTGTACGTGACCACCTCGACGTTCGGCACCACCGAGCTCGCCGAGCAGACAGCGGCCATGGTCCGCCGGGTCCACGAGCGGGTCGTCGGCATCGCGCCCGACGGTCGTGCGTACTCGGCCCAGGACCCCCGGCTGCTGCTGTGGGTGCACGTCGGTCTCACTGAGTCGATGCTCCTCGCGTACCAGCGGTACGGCACGGGCACGGTCGACGCAGACCGGTACGTCGACGAGATGGGCGTACTCGCACGTGCGCTGGGCGTGCCGGAACCACCGCGGACGGTCCGCGAGCTGCAGGCAGCCATCGCGTCCTTCACCGCCGAGGTCGGAGGCGGGTTGGAGACTCAGGCGGTCGCGCGCTTCCTGCGTTTCCCGGGGCGAGCGCTGCCTGTAGGCGCGTGGCCGGCCTACGAGGTGCTCGTGCGCGCGGCCGCCGACCTGCTCCCGCCGTGGGCGCACGAAGCACTGGGTTCGCGGCCACGTCCGTCGGTGGTCCAGCGCAGTGACCAGCTGGCCTGCTCGGCCATGCTCAGGTCGCTGCAGGCCGTGCTCGGCCCCCGTTCACGCGCTGTGGAGCTGGCTCACCGGAGGGTGGGGGTCAGCGCGCCGTCTCGATGAGCACCAGACGGGTCTCGGTCATCTCGCGGACCGAGTAGGCAGGACCTTCGCGGGTGTTGCCGGAGTCACGGATGCCGCCGTAGGGCATCTGGTCGGCGCGCCACGTGGGCACCTCGTTGACGAGCACGCCACCGAAGTCGAGGGTGTGCACGGCCTCGAATGCCGTCGACAGGTCGCGGGTGAAGATGGCCGCTTGAAGGCCATACGCCGTGTCGTTCGCGAGCTTGAGGCCTTCGTCGACCGAGTCGACCGACTGGATCGCCACGACGGGGCCGAACACCTCCTTGATGCACACCTGCATCTCGGGCTTGGCGTTGCCGATGATCGTCGGCATCAGGACCCCGTTGTCATCCAGTCGTCCCCCGGTCACGATCTCGCCGCCCTGCGCCACGGCCTCGTCCACCCAGGTCTTGACCCGGTCCCGCTCACTCTCGGAGATGAGCGCGGAAACGTCGGTCTCCGGGTCGAGCGGGTCACCGACCACGAGCGTCTCGACGCCTGCCTTCAATCGCGCCGTGAAGTCGGCGACCACCGACTCGTGGACGAAGACCCGCTGCGTCGAGATGCACGACTGGCCGGCGTGCGAGAAGCCCGCTACCCGAATCTTGTCCGCCGCTTTCTGCCAGTCGCCGTCCTCGGCGATGATGACGGGGGCGTTGTTCCCGAGCTCGAGACCGACGTGCTTGCGCGGCGCACGTGCCTTGATCCCCCAGCCGACCTCGGGTGAGCCGGTGAACGTGATGAGCGCCACGTCGGGATGGTCGACCAGCGCGTTGCCGACGACCGAGCCGGGCCCGGTGACCACCGACAGGTAGGACGCCGGCAAGCCGCACTCCTCGATCAGCAGCCAGGCGAGGGCGATGGCGCTGAAGGGCGTCTGGCCGGCGGGCTTGAGCACCACCGGGCAGCCCGCCGCGATCGCCGGTGCCACCTTGTGGGCCACCAGGTTGAGCGGGAAGTTGAAGGGACTGATCGCCCCGACCACGCCGATGGGGACGCGCATCGTGTACGCGACCTTGGTGTCGCCGCCTGAGGCGGCCTGGATCGGGACCACCTCTCCGGCCAGCTTGCGCGCCTCGACCGCGGCGAAGGTGAAGGTGCCGATCGCTCGGTCCGCCTCGACCCGCGCCGTCTTGATCGGCTTGGCCGCCTCGTGCGCGATGATCTGCGCGAACTCCTCCTGCCGCTCACGCAGCAGGGCAGCAGCCTTGTCGAGAATCTCCGCGCGCCGCCACGGCGGCAACGGCTCGTTGTGCAGCGCGCTCTTGGCGGCGGCGACCGCCCGGTCGACCTCAGCCTGCCCCAAGAACGGAACGTCCCCGACGCGTCCGCCGCTGAACGGGGAGTTCACCTGCGAGCTCTCGGTGCCGGTCACGGCCTCCCCGGCGATCGGGACGGGGGTGACGCCCTCGGCGGGCAGCGCAATGCGGTGGGTCATGACTCCTCCGAAGACATCGGTTCAGCAGCCGTCGCCGGCCTGCAGACCGAGTCTGCCCTACGGCTTCGACCGGCTGCCACGGGGCCGGGGGGCACCGCGTCCCGCGGGACGTCCGCCCTCCCGGTCACGGCGCACCTGCACCTTGCGGCCCTTGATGCGGGTGGCGCGAAGCGCGTCGACCACCTCGTCGACGGCGTCTGCGGGGACCTCGACCAGCGAGAACCGGTCGGTGATCTCGATGGCCCCGACGTCGCGACCGGTCAGGCGCGTCTCGCCGGCCACCGCGCCCACGAGGTCCTGTGGTCGGACGCCTGCCGCCCGTCCCGCCGCCACGTACACGCGGGCGGTGGCGCCGTCGCCCGGTCCGCGACCGGTGGCGGTCTTCCTGCGCTCGCGGCCCGCTGCGTCGGGTCGGTGCGCCTTGCCCCCCTTTCCGGGCGCGTGATCCTTCGGTGCCGACGCCTCGGGGATCTCCTCGTCGTCGGCTGGACCGGCCACCGCCTCGTGGGCCAGCTTGACCGCCGCCATCGCCACCTCGACGACGTCGAACTGGTCGGTCAGGGACTCGACGACGACGCCCACGTGGTCGAGGTCGCCTGCGAGGAGGACCTCCTCCAGCGCAGCGCGGGTGACCTCGAGGCGACGTGCGTGCAGGTCGGCGACGGTCGGCACCTTCTCGACCGTGATCTTGCTGCGGGTCACCCGTTCGATCGTCTTGAGCATGCGGTGCTCACGGGGCTCGGCCAAGGTCACGGCGACACCCTCGCGACCGCCGCGTCCCACCCGACCGATCCGGTGCACGTACGACTCCGGCGCAGAAGGGACGTCGTAGTTGACGACGTGCGTGAGCTGCTCGACATCGAGTCCTCGCGCCGCCACGTCGGTGGCGACGATCAGGTCGGCGGCTCCTGAGCGCAGCCGGTTCATCACCCGGTCACGCTGGTGCTGGTCCATGCCGCCGTGCAGCGCCTCGGCCCGGTAGCCGCGTCCGTTGAGCGACTCGGCCAGCGACTCCACCTCGGCACGCGTGCGGCAGAAGACCAGGGCCGCCGTCGGCGACTCGATGTCGAGGATCCGCCCCAGCGCCGCAGGTTTGTGCGACCTGGACACGATGTAGGCGGACTGCCGGACGCGTGGCGTCTCGCCGGCCGGCACGGACTCGCGTTCGATCTCGATCCGCACCGGGTCGTTGAGGTAGGTGCGGGCGATCTTGCCGATCTTGGACGGCATGGTGGCGGAGAACAGGACGGTCTGGTGCGGGTGAGGCGCCGTGGACAGGATGCCGTCGAGGTCCTCGGCGAAGCCCATGTCGAGCATCTCGTCCGCCTCGTCGAGCACGATGACGTCGACCTCGGACAGGTCGAGCGTGCCGCGCTTCACGTGGTCGAAGGCGCGACCCGGGGTGGCGACGACGACGTCGACGCCACGTTTGAGCTCGCGCAGCTGCCGGACGATCGGCTGGCCGCCGTAGATGGGCAGCACGCGCGCCTCGCGGCCGCGTCCGTAGCGGTGCAGGGCCTCGGACACCTGCACGCAGAGCTCGCGCGTCGGAACCAGGACAAGTGCCGACGGGCGGTCTCCCCGCTGTCCGTCCGGAAGCCGGTTGAGCAGGGGCAGCGCGAAGGCGGCGGTCTTGCCGGTGCCAGTCGCCGCCTGGCCGAGCAGGTCGTGCCCCGCAAGAAGGGGTGGGATCGCCTCGCGCTGGATGGGGGTGGGCTCCTCGTAGCCGAGCCCGGTGAGCGCGTCGAGCAGCTCAGGTCGCAGACCGAGCTCGGCGAACGTGGCGGGGGAGGCAGTCACGCCCGCCATCCTCCCGCGCACAGAGCGGTGCGTCACCTTTGCCAAACGGTCAGGCGGTGTGCTGCAACGCCCCCAGTCGGCGCACCAGCTCGTCGTCGGCACTCTCGAAGAAGCCTCCGACGACGTCCTCGACGTGCTCGAGCGACTCGCCGCAGAACAGGACGGGCTGGTAGTGCGTGATGTCATAGGTGGTGGTGCCCATGGCGGGGATGTCCAGGGGGCGGAGCTCGGCCCCCTGGAACTCCTCGATCTCGCCGTAGCTGGACAGCAGTCCGGCGCCGTACGCCTTGGGATGTCCGTTCTCCCGCAGCACGCCGAACTCGAGCGAGAACCAGAAGACCTTGCTCACGAACTCCAGCGCATCCGGTGACTCGCAGCGCCGCGCCGCGCCGCCGGCGGCCTCGTAGAGCGCCGCGAGCCGTGGGCTGGCGAGCGTCGTGGCATGGCCCACGACCTCGTGGATGACGTCCGGCTCGGGGGTGTAGAGCGGCAGGGAGGCGTGCCGGATGTACTGCGTCGACCAGAACCGGCGGTCGGCCAGCGATCCGTAGAACTCGGCGAGCGGGACCAGGCCCGCCGCCGGCTGGTAGCGGAAGCCGGTGTGCGGTGCGAGCAGGTCGTTGACCTCCGACAGCTGCGGGATGTGGTCCGCGGGCAGCCCGAGGCGCTTTCCGGCCTCGACGACCTCGCGGGGCGCCAAGTGCTGGTGCTTGGCGTGCAGCTCACGGGCGACCAGCTGCCAGACGCGGTGCTCCTCGTCGGTGTAGGCGATCTCCGGGAGCGGCTGGCCCGGGGTCCAGTCCAAGGCGGCCTCGGCGATCGCATTGCGCCGGGCGCGGTACTCAGGGTCGGCCACTCCGGGGTGGTCGGCCGCCAGGTGCACCGTGACCTCGCCGTCCTCGCGGGTCACCGGGGCGTACAGCTGGGCCTCCTCGAACATGCGGCCAGGGTGGGCCTCCGCAGCCGGCACGACAAGAGTTGACCAACACGTCGAGCACGGTGCACATACTGTCCGGCTGATCGGCGGCTCAGGTAGTCAGTTTGCCTACCGCGTGCAGGATGAAGGCGGCGACCTCCGCCTCGTACGCGAGGTGGGCGTAGCGACCGGTCGGTCCGGTGTGGCCACCCTCGCCGAGCTCGGCGCGGAAGAGGGTGCGGGTATCACCGGGCTGCGCCGTGCTGCGGATCCTGGCGACCCACTTGGCCGGTTCGTGGATCATCACCCGCGGGTCGTGCAGCGCCCCCGTGACGAGCAGCTCCGGACGGTTGCGCTCCGGCACGTTCTCGTACGGGCTGTACGAGACGAGGTAGTCGAACTCGTCCTTGTTGCGCGGGTCGCCCCACTCGTCGAGCTCGCCCACCGTGAGGGGGACGTCGTGGTCGAACATCGTCGTGACGACGTCGACGAACGGGACCTCGGCCACCACGGCGCGCCAGCGATCCGGACGGAGCGCGTAGACCGCACCCTGCAGCAGCCCGCCTGCCGAGAGCCCGCGCGAAACGATGCGGGAGCCGTCCACGAGACCCTGCGCCTCGAGCTGGTCGGCTGCGTCGATGAAGTCGGTGAACGAGTTGCGTTTGGTGAGCAGTCGTCCGGCGACGTACCAGCGACGCCCCATGTCGCCACCTCCGCGGATGAGCGCGTGGGCGAACACCACGCCACGGTCGAGCAGGCTCGGGATCGCGACGTCGAACCCCGGCCAGAACGAGCTCTCATAGGCCCCGTACCCGTACAGGAGGACCGGTGCGGTGCCATCGAGCGGAGTGTCGTGATGTCTGGCGAGCTTGACGGGCACCTGCTCGCCGTCGCGTGCGGTGATCCATCGGGTCTCGAGCACGTAGTCGTCGGGACGGTAGTGGGGCAGCTCGGTGCTCTTGACCAGCGTGCGCTCGCCGCTGTCGAGCGCAACCCGCCACCACTGTGCTGGCTGGACGTACGACTCGACCTCGATGAGGACGTCGCCGACATCCGGTTCCTCGTTGTGCCACAGCGTCAGCAGTCCCCCGGGGATCCCGGCGTCGACGACGAGAGCCTCCTCGAGCGACGTCCGGGCGTCCAACGCGGACAGCGGCAGCACCTGCAGCAGCTGCTGTCCACCGCGCACGGTCGAGAGCACGACATGCCGGGCGAAGACATCCACGTCGTGCAGCCGGGTGTCGGGCGACTCCGGCAGCACCTCGTGCCACTGGTCCAGGTCGGAGGAGTCGATGGGGGCGCGCATCAGCCGGAACTCCTCGGCACCGTGGTTGGTGACCACGAGCAGGTGGCCGGCGCCATCGCCAAGGTCGTGGTCGGTGCCCGGCACGTGCGCGACGCGGTACTCGGTGCCCCGTCGTCGAGGGCTGACCACCCGCGCCGGTGCGTCAGGACGGTGTGCATCGACGAGCCACACCTCCGACGTGTTGCGGTTGGAGGTGTGGATGACCACGTAGTGGCCCGCGCGGTCGGCCCACACGACGACGTCGTACTGCTGGTCGAGGTCCTCGAACACCAGGGTGTCCGAGGACGACGGCGTGCCGATGCGGTGCCGCCACACCTGGTACGGGCGGTACACGTCGTCGTGGACCACGTAAAAGAAGGTGGAGCCGTCCCGGGACCAGGCGCCGCCGTAGTACGTGTGCGCCACCTGGTCGGGCAGGTCGGCACCGGTGGTGAGGTCGCGGAATCGCAGCTCGTACACCTCGTCGCCGGTGACGTCCACGGAGAACGCCAGCAGGCGTCCGTCCGGGCTCACCAACGAGACACCGACCTCGACGTACGGCGAGTCGCCCCGCAGGTCGTTCTGGTCGAGCAGGAGCACCTCGACCCCGTCAGCGCCGACCCTCCACAGCTGCCCGTGCTCACTCCCCTCGGGAGTACGGGTGAAGTAGTCGTGCTCCCCTTCACGCCAGCGCGCCGACTCCTCGACGGGGGCGACGCGTGACGCCATCTCGGCCGTGAGCTCGTTGACGCTCACCTCGAGCGGCCGCATCTCCGCGTCGTAGTACGCGCGCTCCGCGCGCAGGTAGGCCAATGACTCGTCGCCGAACTTGTCCTTGAGCCATGCGAACGGGTCGGGGCGCTCGACTCCGTGTTCGGTGTGGACGTGCGGGTGCTGAGGGGCGAGGGGCGGCTGGACCATGAGCCTGGACGCTAGCAGCGCACGCTCAGCGCGGTGAGGTCGTGGTACAACCCAGACGGAGGTGGGCATGCGGCACGTTCGAGTCGGCCTGCGAGCGCTGGGCGAGGCGATCGCGTGGGGCGCCGGCGGCGCGGCCCTCTACGGACTCCTCATGATGTTCCTCGCCGGGCCGGACGCCGAGGATCTCGAGTCCCTGCCTGTCGTCGCGCTCTTCTTCGGAACGATCGGGCTCCTCGTGGGGGTGGTCACCGGACTCGTCGGCGCCATGGGCGCAGTGCTGCTGTCGCTCGCTGACGTGACCACCACGGTCGCTCGTCTGGTGAGCGGGGTGGTGTCCGGTCTTGTCGTGGCCACGACCGTGTGGTGGCTCTTCGGGCGGAGTGACGACGACGACCTGATCCAGCTCCTGGAGACGCCAGCAGACTGGGTCCAGCTCGTCGCCGTGCCCGGTCTTCTCGCCGCGGCCATCGGCGTCTGGCGAGCGCCGAAGGTCCTGCGCAGCGGTACGCCCAGCGTCACGCCCTCCACGCACCAGGTGTGACGTGCACGTCGCTAACGCTGCAGCAGGTCGCGCACGACGTCAGCGTCGATTCCGTAGAGCGTGTTCCCCCGTCGCCCGACCACCGTGGGCGCCATGAGCATCGAGTTGAGCACCGACTCCTCGGTGGCGTCGACGACCGCCTCGAAGAGGGGGTCGAGGTCGCGCCCGACCAAGGGCACCGCCGTCGGCGCCACACCTCGCGCCTCGCGCAGCCCGGTGGCGAACGCCATGAAGATCTCACCGCTGCCGTGGTGCGCCGTCGAGCCGGTGCGCGCCAGCCCCAGACCCGCGCGCCGGGCGAGCCGCTCGCAACCCGCATGGTCGACCGGCGCATCCGTGGCGACGACGACGATGCAGGACCCCTTCGGCCCAGGGTCCGCTGCCACGTCCGGGGCGGCGTCGGCCGGGTTGGGGATCCGGCGACCCACCGGGACCCCGTCGACCGTGAGCCGAGCGAAGTCACCGAAGTTCGACATCAGCAGCACCGCCACCGTGTGCCCTGAGGGGAGCACCCGGGACGACGTCCCGATGCCTCCTTTGTGGCCGAGGCAGGCCATTCCGGTGCCGCTGCCGACCGCGCCCTCGGCCGGGGGCTCCGACGCCCCGATCGAGGCCCGCGCCGCCGCCAGCGCCGCTGCCACGTCCGACTCCTGCACCTGCATCGCGCGCGCCTCGTTGAGGAACGAGTCGTCGCACTCGGCCACGACCGGGATCATCACGTCCTCGGCTCCGACCTCGGCGTTCTCGGCCATCAGCAGCCGGCACGCCGCGTCGTACACGCGACCGAGCTGCATGGTGGAGGTGAGGAACACCGGCGACTCGAGCAGCCCCCACTCCCCCGCCGTGATGAACCCGGTCATCTCGCCGGCCCCGTTCAGCGCCACCGCCCCGAACGGCACGGGAGCGCCGAAGCAGTCACCGCCCGGATCGATGACGGTCACTCCGGTGCGGGCGACGCCACGACCCTCCGGAGGCTCTGGTTCGTCACGCCACACACTGGCGTGACCGACGCCGACTCCAGGCACGTCGAGCATGGAGTTGGTCGGTCCGGTGGGCAGCACGCCGATGGCGGCATCGAGGTCACGGAAGCGAGGCACCGTGGAATCATTCCACGCATGTCACTACGAACTCCGGTGGTCTGGTCCGACAGCAGCCTGCTGCACGAGCCGAAGGGTGAGGTCTGGGTTGGCGTCACGATCGAAGGCACCGAGGTGCGGGCCCGGGCCGAGGTCATCCGGGCGACGCTCGAAGGGGCCGGCGCGGGCGTCACCGAGGCGTCCGCGCACGATGACGCCGTCCTGGAGGTCGTTCACGACGCCGCACTCGTCCACTGGCTGCGCACCTGCGTGCCCGAATGGCAGGACGCCGGATACCCCGTCGACCCGGGCCAGGATCGCGTGGTGCCGTACGTCTTTCCCACCGAGGCGATGCTGTCGGGCATGCCGCTGCGCTCACCCGTCGCGGTGCACGCACGCGCGGGGCGCTTCGCCTACGACACGATGACTCTCATCGGGCCTGGCACCTGGGAGGCAGCACGCGGTGCCGTGGACGCGGCCCTGACGGCGGTCGACCTGGTCACGTCGGGGGAGCACCAGGTGGCCTATGCCCTCACCCGGCCTCCCGGCCACCACGCGACCCGGCGGGGCTACGGCGGCTCGTGCTACCTGAACAACGCCGCGGCCGCAGCCGAGGCGTTTCGCCGCGCCGGCCACGAGCGCGTGGCGGTGGTGGACATCGATGCGCACCACGGCAACGGCACGCAGGCGATCTTCTACGACCGGGCCGACGTCTACTACGGCTCGGTGCACGTCGACCCGGGGGCAGGGTGGTTCCCGCACTACGTGGGGCACGCCGACGAGACCGGACGAGATGACGGCGCCGGCGCGAACCGCAACCTCCCGCTCCCCGAGGGCACACCGGACGACGCGTGGCTCGACGCGGTGGCCGAGCTCGCGGCCGACGTCCACACCCACGGTGCGACCGCCCTGGTGGTCTCCCTCGGCGTGGATGCGGCGATCGACGACCCGGAGAGCCCGCTGCAGATCACCGTCGACGGGTACCGCGGAGCAGGCGAGCGGCTGGCGGCGCTCGGCCTGCCCACGGTGGCCGTGCAGGAGGGCGGGTACCACCTGCCGTCCCTCGGCGGCCTCGTCCTCGCCACCCTCGAGGGGCTCGAGTCCGGTCGCTGACTGCTACCAGGGGACGGGTGAACGGTCCTCCCACATCCGTCCGGTCTCGGCCTCCGCGGCCTCCCGCGTCGCGAGCCACACGATGGTGTCGGCGCCCTCTTCGGGGCTGCGTGGCGCGTCCGCGCCCCCCATGTCGGTGCGACAGTGTCCCGGGCACATGGCGTCCACGAGGAGTCCGCGCCGCCCCCAACCTGTCTCCGCAGCGAAGTTGCGGGTCAGGGCGTTGAGCGCGGCCTTGCTGACGCGATAGGGGGCCAGACCGCCCGACAGACCCGACCCGGTGAACCGACCCATGCAGGCCGAGACGTTCACGATCCGACCGCGCCGCCGCGCCACCATCCCCGGCCCGACGGTGGAGATGACGTGCGCCGCCCCCAGCAGGTTCACGTCGAGGACGCGCCGCCACTCCTGCGGGGACGCTCGCAGCGTCTTGGACATCCGCTCGGACATCACCCCGGCGCTGTTCACCACCACCTCCACCGGCCCCAGGCGCTCGAGGTGCTGCTGCAACGACGCCACCTGCTCGGGTGCGCTGACGTCGCACGGGACGCCGACGACGTCGTGGTCCCGGGAGACGAGCTGCCGCACGGCGCTCATGAGGCGGTCACGGTCCCGCGCGACCAGCACGACCGTGAACCCCGCCTGCGCCAGCCCCTCGGCCGCGGCTCGGCCGATGCCGCGGCTGCCACCGGTGACCAGTGCGAGCCCGCTCCCGTCCACCGCTCCGTCCCCGCCACCTGTCGCCACAGGTCCACGGTGCGGCCCCGTACCTCGACCCGCAAATCCAGGGACATCCGGTCCGGTACCCACCTGGGATCGGGGATACGCTGGCAGGCGTCACGCCGATTCGAGGGCCGACTCAAGGGGTAGCAGCGCACGGTGACCAGCCAGCAGCAGTCCACGACCGCGCAGTTCGGACCCAACCAGTGGCTGGTGGATGAGCTCTACCAGCAGTACCTGGCCGACCCCGACTCCGTCGACCCGGCCTGGCACGGGTTCTTCGAGGACTACCGGCCCGGCGAGGCAGGCGGGCCATCGGCCGTGCCCACGCCGCCGCCGGACGCCGCCGCCGTCCACATCGAGCCCGCCCCGGTCCCGGTGCAGCCCGTACCCGCGGTGCCGCCGCCGGCACCCGCTGCGCCGACTGCTCCGACCACGGTGGCCGAGGACGCCGAGGCCCAGGTGCTGCGCGGCCCCGCCGCGCGGGTCGTCACCAACATGGAGGCCTCGCTGGCGGTTCCGACGGCCACCAGCGTCCGGAGAATCCCCGCCAAGCTGCTGATCGACAACCGCACCGTCATCAACAACCACCTGCGGCGCAGCCGGGGCGGCAAGGTCTCGTTCACCCACCTGATCGCATGGGCGGTCGTGCAGGCCCTGCAGGGCCTCCCGGAGATGAACGCGAGCTACGCCGAGGTGGACGGCAAGCCCGTGGTCGTGCGCCCCGACCACGTCAACCTCGGGCTCGCGATCGACCTCACCAAGCCGGACGGAACCCGCCAGCTCCTCGTTCCGGCCGTCAAGGCGGCCGACACGATGGACTTCACTGGGTTCTGGTCGGCCTACGAGGACCTCATCCGGCGAGCACGGGCCCAAAAGCTCACGGCCGACGACTTCGTGGGCACCACGATCAGTCTCACCAACCCGGGCACCATCGGGACGTCCCACTCGGTGCCGCGCCTCATGCAGGGCCAGGGGGCGATCCTCGGCGTCGGGTCCCTCGAGTACCCGGCGGAGTACCAGGGGGCGTCCCCCGAGACGCTGGCCCGGCTGGCGGTCAGCAAGATCCTGACCCTGACGTCGACCTACGACCACCGGATCATCCAGGGGGCGCAGTCGGGCGAGTTCCTCCGCCGCCTGAGCGAGCTGCTCCTCGGTGAGCAGGACTTCTACGACGAGATCTTCACCGCGCTGCGGATCCCGTACGAGCCCATCCGCTGGGTCCACGACATCAGCGCCTCGCACGAGGACGACGTCAACAAGACCGCCCGCGTCCAGGAGCTGATCCACGCCTACCGCGTGCGCGGCCACCTGATGGCCGACACCGACCCGCTCGAGTACCGGCAGCGACGCCACCCCGACCTCGACGTCGTCAACCACGGGCTCACCCTGTGGGACCTCGACCGTGAGTTCGCGACCGGCGGTTTCGGCGGACGAGCCGCTCATGAGCCTGCGCGAGGTCCTCGGCGTGCTGCGGGACTCCTATGCGCGGACCCTCGGCATCGAGTACATGCACATCCAGGACCCCGAGCAGCGCGCGTGGATCCAGACCCGGTTCGAGCGCGCGCACGAGCGGCCCAGCCCGCAGGACCAGATGCACATCCTGCGTCGACTCAACGCCGCCGAGGCGTTCGAAGCCTTCCTGCAGACCAAGTACGTCGGGCAGAAGCGCTTCTCCCTGGAGGGCAGCGAGTCGGTCATCCCCCTGCTCGACGAGATCCTCACCTCTGCGGCTCAGCAGGGGCTGCACGAGGTCGCGATCGGCATGCCGCACCGCGGGCGGCTCAACGTCCTGGCCAACATCGTCGGAAAGTCGTACGGACAGATCTTCCGCGAGTTCGAGGGCAACCTGGACCTCGAGGCGGTCCAGGGCTCCGGCGACGTGAAGTACCACCTCGGCGCCGAGGGGACCTTCAAGGCGCCCGACGGGTCGTCGATCGCGGTCTCCCTCGTCTCCAACCCCAGCCACCTCGAGGCCGTCAGCCCGGTGCTGGAGGGATTCGCCCGCGCCAAGCAGGACGTGATCGGGCTCGGCGAGTCGGGATTCACCGTGCTTCCCGTGCTGCTGCACGGTGATGCGGCGTTCTCCGGTCAGGGCGTGGTGGCGGAGACGCTCGAGCTGTCACAGCTTCGCGGGTACCGCACCGGTGGCACGATCCACGTGGTCGTGAACAACCAGGTGGGGTTCACCACCGCCCCGGCGGCCGCCCGCTCCAGCGTCTACGCGACCGACGTCGCGCGAACGGTCCAGGCGCCGATCTTCCACGTCAACGGCGACGACCCGGAGGCGGTCGTCCGCGTCGCGCAGGAGGCCTTCGAGTTCCGCAAGGCCTTCAAGAAGGACGTCGTCATCGACCTCATCTGCTACCGACGACGCGGGCACAACGAGGCGGACGACCCGTCGCTGACGCAACCGCTGATGTACAAGGTCATCGACTCCAAGCGCTCGGCCCGCAAGCTCTACACCGAGGCGCTCATCGGGCGTGGCGACATCTCCGTCGAGGAGGCCGAGGCCGCGCTGCGCGACTACCAGGAGCAGCTGGAGAAGGTGTTCCGCGAGACGCGGGACGCCGCCGAGCATCCCGAGCACACCCCTGAGCCCATCACCGAGGTCGAGCAGCGCGGCGAGGTCACCCTGGCCCCGCAGACCCCGGAGCGAGACGTCCCGACCGCCGTGAGCGCCGAGACCGTCGACCGGGTGGTGCAGAGCCAGCTCCAGCTGCCCGAGGGCTTCACCGTCCACCACCGGCTCGCACCGCAGCTGCAGCGCCGGGCTCAGATGGTCCAGGACGACACGATCGACTGGGCCATGGGCGAGACGCTCGCCATCGGGTCGCTGCTCACCGACGGCATCTCGGTCCGGCTCGCCGGTCAGGACTCCCGCCGCGGCACCTTCGGCCAGCGCCACATGGTCATCATCGACAAGGCCACCGGCTGGGCCTACAAGCCACTCAAGCGGTGCTACGAGAAGGGCGCCAAGCTCTACGTCTACGACTCCCCGCTGTCGGAGTTCGCAGCGATGGGCTTCGAGTACGGCTACAGCGTGGCGCGTCCGGAGGCGCTCGTCCTGTGGGAGGCACAGTTCGGCGACTTCGCCAACGGTGCCCAGACCATCATCGACGAGTTCCTGGCGTCCGGTGAGCAGAAGTGGGGCCAGCAGAGCGGTCTGGTGCTGCTGCTCCCGCACGGCCACGAAGGTCAGGGTCCGGACCACTCGTCAGCACGGCTGGAGCGGTTCCTCCAGCTGTGCGCGCAGGACAACATGACGATCGCGAACCTGACCACACCGGCGAACTACTTCCACCTGTTGCGCTGGCAGGCGCTCTCACCGGTGCGACGTCCGCTTGTGGTCTTCACCCCCAAGTCGATGCTGAGACTGAAGGCGTCGGCCTCCGCGACCTCCGAGTTCACGTCAGGACACTTCAAGCCCGTGTTCCCCGACACCATCCCGGCGGACGGCGTCCGGCGGGTGCTGCTCTGCGCGGGGAAGGTCTACTACGACCTGCTCAAGCACCGGGAGGAGACCGGCGCCACGGACACCGCCATCGTCCGCGTCGAACGCCTCTACCCGCTCCCGACGAACGAGGTGTTCAGCGCGATCGCCCGGTACGGGCAGGCGGAGCTGCGCTGGGTGCAGGAGGAACCCGCCAACCAGGGGGCGTGGCCCTTCATGGGACTCAACCTCGCCGAGGCGCTGGGTCAGCCCCTCATCCCGATCACCCGTCCGGCGAGCTCGGCACCGGCCACTGGCTCGGCCCAGGCTCATGAGCGCGAGCAGCGCGCCCTGGTCGAGTCCGCCTTCGCTCCCCGCTGAGGTCGGCGGATGTACTTCACCGACCGTGGTCTCGAGGAGCTGGTCAGCCGACGCGGCGACGAGCAGGTGACCCTCGCCTGGCTCGCCGACCAGCTGCAGGTCTTCGTCGACCTGAACCCCGAGTTCGAGACGCAGATCGAGCGGCTCGCCACCTGGCTGGCGCGGCTCGAGGACGACGACGAGTAGCCGAACCGGCTGGCCCGGCGGCGGCCCGGCGGCGGCCCGGGGGCGCCCCGCATCGAGCGATGGTGAGTTGATCTTGAGCCTGGGGGCAGACTCGCCCGGCGTGGTTGCCCCCAACCTCAAGATCAACTCGTTGGGATCTGAGCAGGGTGACGGGAGAATCTCCCGTCAGATACGCTGATCTCAGAAGAATTGCCGGTGACCATTCGCATCGAGCGTCATCCTTTCGCCGAGGAGCCTGCCATGACCGTCGTCCGTCCCCCCGCGTTGCGCATTCTGGTCGACGAGGCCCACCAGCAGGCCTGGACCATTCGACCGGAGCTGGCGACCCAGATGCAGCCGACCCATCCCCATGACAGCTCGTACGCCAAGGCGGCCGAGCTGCTCCGCCGGCGCGACTTCGCCGTCGAGCCGCTCGTCGAGGGCCTGATCACAGCCGAGGTGCTCCGTGACGTCGCGGTGCTCGTGCTTCCGCACGCGAGCACCCCCAAGTTCGAGGCCACCACCGGTGTCGGCTCGGCCCGCTACGACGAGAGCGAGCTCGAGACCATCCGCTCCTTCGTCGAGAGCGGAGGCGGGCTGGTGATCCTCGCCGAGTCCGAGCAGGACAAGTACGGCTCCAACCTCGCCGAGATCGCGGCGGGCTTCGGCATCGCCGTCGAGCACGCGACCGTCCAGGACTACGCCCGCCACCACCAGGCGCCCAGCTGGGTCGAAGCACGCCTGACCGCGCAGCACCCGCTGCTGAGCGGCGTCGAGCGTGCGGTCTTCTACCGCGCGGGCGTGCTGTCCCCTGCCGACGACGTGTCCGTGCTCGCCACCTCGGCCGAGTCCGCCGCTCCTGCATCCGCACCGCTGCTGGCGGCGGCCGAGTACGGGCGGGGACGCGTCGTCGTCGCCTCCGACTCCGACCTTTTCGGCGACGACTGCATCGACGCGTTCGACCACGCGCAGCTGTGGCAGAACATCGCCTACTGGACGGCGCTGCCCGCATTCGCCGCCCAGGTCGACCACCCACAGTCTGCAGCAGCAGCGGATCCGCACTGGGCGTCGCTCAAGGCAGCGACCGAGGAGCTGCGCGCCCTGCAGGCCGCCGATGCGACCGTCGACCTGGCGACCGTTCCGGCCGAGCGCGTCCGGGCGATCGCCGAGCGGATGACGTCCTCCATCGACGGCCTCGCACCGCACTTCCCCCACCAGGCCGAGTACCTGCAGCAGGTCACGTCGGACCTGGCGCGGTGGGTCGACGAAGGTTGTGGCAAGCCGCACTTCGGCGCCTCCCTGGCGCTCTTCCGACCCGAGCTGCAGCGCACCGACGCCATCGAGCACCTCGCCGTCTTCCCGATGTACACGCCCAACGGCTCCCTCGACGTCCGCTTCGAGGCGCTGATCGTGCGGGTGCCGTGGCCGGCGTGGATCGCCGAGCTGGAGTCGGCGCAGTTCCCGAACGACAAGTTCGTCCCGGTCCACCTCGTCGACAACACCGCCGGCTACGACAGCGAGTGCGCGGTGTTCTTCCCCGAGACGGTGAGCGTGGTGGGTCCGGCGGCCAACACCTTCGGCGGGATCTTCTGCGACCGCGAGGCCGAGCGCTACCAGCGGGTCGTCTCAGCAGCCGTGTCCCTCACCCAGCTCGACCTGCCTCCGCACATCACGGCGCTGCTCGCGAGTGAGCCGATGACCCGCGACATGTTCGAGCTCTGGGACCTCATCCACGACCGTGCTCACAGCCACGGCGAGCTCCCCTTCGACCCCTTCATGATTCGTCAGCGGCTGCCCTTCTGGATGTACTCCCTGGAGGAGCTTCGCTGCGACCTCACCGCCTTCCACCAGGCCGGCGAGCTGTCGAGGGAGTTTCCGTTCGCCGAGTACGTCCAGTACGGCGTCCTGTTCGACCGGCTCTTCCGCTTCCCGCTGACCGGCAGCCGCGTCCGCAACTACGACGGTCTCGCAGGTCAGATCCTCTTCGGGCACCTGCACCGAGCCGGCATCATCACGTGGCGCAACAACACGCTCACCGTCGACTGGGAGCGGCTTCCTCAGGGTGTCGATGCCCTCCGCCTGGAGATCGAGGACCTCTACCGCACCGGCATCAGCACCTCGAAGGTGCGCTACTGGATCGCCGCTCACGACCTGGTCAGCCGGTACGTGCAGCCCAACCTCGCGTCGCAGTGGACGCCGGACGCTCGCGCCGGGCGCGACGAGGGCGACCACAAGGCGTGGGTGGACCTGGTCAATCCCGACGAGTTCCCGCTGAGCATGTTCTACCAGTCGCTGGGCGCCAAGCTGGGCCCGGTCATCGCGCGCACCAGCATCGAGGACGCGGCATGAGCCGGCTCGCCGGCCGTCGGGTCCTGGTGACCGGGGCGGCGGGTGGACTCGGTCCCACGGTCGTCTCGGCCGCACTGGCCGAGGGCGCGCGGGTCGTGCTGGTCGACGTCTCACAGGAGCGCCTCGACGACCCTGGTCGCCTCACTCGGTCCGGCGGCCTCCGGCGTCGAGGCGACACAGGTCGTCGACCTGCTCGACCCCGCAGCTGTCGACGGACTTGCCGCCGAGCTGTCAGCGCCCGCACCGGTGGATGCCGTCTGGCACCTCGTCGGTGGCTGGCGAGGCGGCACCCCACTTCCGGAGCAGCCGCTCGAGGACTGGGACTGGCTGCACGACCTCCTCGTGCGCACCACCGTGCACGTGGCGCGGTCGTTCGCCGCGACACTGACGTCCTCGCCGCACGGACGTCTGGCCATCATCTCGGCCAAGGAGGCCCAGGCACCGACGTCGAAGAACGCCGCGTACGCCAGTGCCAAGGCGGCCGCCGAAGCCGTCGTCCTGGCGCTGGCCAACGGCTTCAAGGGCACGACGGCCACCGCCAACGTGGTCGTGGTGCCGGCCATCCTCACCCCCGCCATGCGGGCCAAGGACCCGGACAAGGACTGGGGTGCGTTCGTTCCCGCAGAGGACATCGCCGAGGCCCTGGTGCACGTGTCCTCAGACGCAGCGGCCAAGATGAACGGGCAACGCATCCGCCTCTACTCCGGAGGTCCCTCGTGAGCCACCGCGGTTTTGCCAGCGACAACTACGCCGGCGTCCACCCCGACGTGCTGGCCGGCCTCGCCGCGGTGAACGCCGGGCCACGTGACCTCGTACGGCGACGATCCCGTCACCGCGGAGGCCGTGGCGAGGTTTCGCGAGCTCCTGGGGGATCAGGTCGAGGTCTTCTTCGTGTTCAACGGCACCGGGGCGAACGTCACCGCACTGCAGTCGCTGCTTCATCCGTGGCAGAACGTGATCTGCACCGAGACTGCGCACATCAACTGGGACGAGGCGGGGGCACCCGAGCGGTTCCTCGGCAGCAAGCTGGTCGACGTACCGACGGAGGACGGCAAGCTCACTCCTGAGCTCATCCGCGAGAACTTCGTCGGACGCGGAGATGTCCACCACGTGCAGCCCACCGTCGTCTCGATCACCCAGTCCACCGAGCTCGGCACGCTGTACTCGCTGGACGAGCTCCGAGCGATTGCCGACACCACGCACGAGCTCGACATGTACCTGCACATGGACGGCGCCCGCATCTGCAACGCGGCCGCCTCACTGGGGGTCGAGCTGCGGGAGACGACCGCTGACGTGGGCGTTGACGTGCTGTCGTTCGGCGGCACCAAGAACGGCCTGATGGGTGGGGAGGCGGTCGTCTTCTTCCGCCCGGAGCTCGCTCGTCACACTCCGAACATCCGCAAGCAGCAGATGCAGCTGGCGAGCAAGATGCGCTTCATCTCCGCGCAGTTCCTTGCCCTGTTCGACGGTGACCTCTGGCGTCACAACGCTGCGCACGCGAACGCCATGGCCCGACGCCTGCACGACGCGGTCGTCCAGGTCCCAGGCGTCGAGATCACCCAGCCGGTGCAGGCCAACGGCGTCTTCGCCCGGCTTCCCGAGCAGGCAATCCCGAAGCTGCAGGAGGCGTACCCGTTCTACGAGTGGGACGCTGCGCGCCACGAGGTGCGGTGGATGTGCTCGTGGGACACGACCGAGGACGACGTCGACTCGTTCGCTCGGCTCGTCGCCGACGTGGTGCCCGCTTCACGCTGACGCTCTCCGGGCGCCCCTCCGTCGCTATTCCGCCTGCACCAGCTGCATGGGACCGAGGTGGTCGTCGAGACCGTTGCCGACCAACCAGGCGTCCGCCCGTTCGAGCCACACCACGAAGTCGCCTTTCCCACCGGCGTTGGGCACCCAAGCCGGTGCCCAGCCCGTCGCGTTCCGCACGAGGACGACGTCCTGCGGATTCGTGGCTGCCGCCGACCGGAGCGCGTAGATGTCCCCTGCCGGATTCACCGCCACCCCCCGCAGCGCGGTGGACGTCAGGACGACGCGGGGTGTCCCGCGCATCGACGACCAGACCCGGACGGCCGTTCCGGTCGCAGCGACCAGGTCCGGCACTCCGTCCCCGGTGACATCTCCCACGGTGGCCTGCCGCCAGTCGGTGGCGGGGAGGCCCAGGGAGGCCCGACGGTCGACGAACCCCTGGCCGGGGACGTTCTCGAGCACGAGCAGTCCCGCCGAACGGCACACGACGAGGTCGGGGGCCGGATCGCCCAGGAACTGTCCGGCCACCGCACAACGGACCCCACCGTTGTGGGCGGGACCCCAGTCACTCGTCGCGTCCACGAACCCCGAGCCCCCCGCGTTGAGGTAGAGGTGGGACAGCTCGCTGCCAGGCTGTGCGTCGCACGGGTCGGGGGTGACGGCGCGGGGGACGGCGTTCCCCACGTAGAGGTCGGCCCACCCGTCACCGTCGAAGTCGGCGGTGGCGGCGTAGTGACTGCGCCCGCAGACGTCCTCGACGCCCCACGCCGCTGCCCGGTTCTCGAAGACCCCCTCCGACACCTGCAGCCAGAGCTCGTTCCCTCGCCCGTTCACCTTGGTGCCGTTGTTCCCGCCTCGACCGGCGGTCACGTAGAAGTCGGTCAACCCGTTCTGGTCGAAGTCCGCCGACACGCAGTGGTGCCGGTCGGGCACGCGACCGCTCGGGGAGGTGCGCGGCCAGGTCCGCGTCACCGTCGCGTCGGCATCGGAGCCCTCGAACAGACGCATCCCGATCGCCACGCCGGCGGACGTCCGTCCGTCGTGATGGACGAAGACCCATCCATCCGGCATCTCGCAGGCCCCCCAGCTCTCCACCGCGAGGCCGTCCAAGAGCGACTCCGACGTCGCAGTGGCGGCATGAGCGGTGCCCGTTCCGGCAAGGAGGGCAGCCCCGACGGCCAGGACGAGCGAGAGAACGGCAGCGGTGCGGCGCATGGTCGACCCCCGTGATCCGCCCCCCTGCAGAGACAGTGCGACCGTACCGGCACCCGGTGCGGGCGCACAGCGGCCGAAAGGCCCGGAGACAGGACTAGCCTTCCCCCATGCCCGACGCCCCTGGCACCCCGGCGATTGCGGCCGTGGAACGGCTGGGTCTCGAGCACACCGTGATCCGGCACGAGCCCGTGCGGAGCCTCATCGAGGCGGCGGCGGCCCGCGGCGTCGAGCCCGCTGACGTGGTCAAGACCATGGTGGTGCGCCGAGGCGAGGGCGACTACCTCTTCGCGCTGGTCCCCGGTGACCGGGTGATCAGCTGGCCCAAGCTGCGGGCGTTGCTCGGTGTCAACCGGTTGTCGATGCCGGACGCCGACGAGGCGCTGGCTGTGACCGGCTACCCACGCGGCACGATCACCCCGTTCGGCGCACGCACCGCGCTGCCGGTGGTCGCGGACGAACGGATGCTGGCGAGGTGGGTCACGCTCGGTGCCGGGGAGCACGACGTCGCGATCGGCGTCGACGCCGATGCGGCCCTCGCAGCACTCGAAGCCCAGGTCGCCGACATCACCGACGCCGCGTAGCCCGCCTCAGTGGTGACGCCGGATGACGCCATCCTCCCGCGCCGCCTTGCCCACCGCCTCGGCGACCGACGGACCCACGCGCTGGTCGAAGACGCTGGGGATCACGTGGTCGTCGGCGACGTCGTCGCCCACCACCTTCGCCAACGCGTCAGCCGCGGCCAGCTTCATCCGCTTGGTGATCTCGGTGGCGTTGTTCTCGAGGGCACCCTTGAAGATGCCGGGGAAGGCCAGCACGTTGTTGATCTGGTTCGGGTAGTCGCTCCGCCCGGTCGCCACGACGCGCGCGTACTGGGCGGCCACCACCGGGTCCACCTCGGGAACCGGGTTGGCCAGGGCGAAGACCATCGACGACTGGGCCATCGATGCCACTGCCGCCTCGGAGACGGTTCCGGACGAGACGCCGACGAACACGTCGGCCCCGCGCATGGCACTCTCGATCGACCCTGTGAGTGCCGCGGTGTTGGTGGCGTCAGCGATACGACGCTTCATCTCGTTGAGGTCGGTGCGACCGGAATGGATGATTCCCTTGCTGTCGCCGACGGCGATGTCCCCGATCCCCGCCTCGAGCAGGATCTTCGTCACTGCGACACCGGCCGCACCGGCACCGGACACGACCACGCGGAGATCGGACAGTGGACGATCGATCAGCCGTGCGGCGTTCTCGAGCGCGGCCAGCACGACGATCGCGGTGCCGTGCTGGTCGTCGTGGAAGACCGGGATGTCCAGCAGCTCCTGCAACCTGCGTTCGATCTCGAAGCAGCGCGGAGCGCTGATGTCCTCCAGGTTGATGCCACCGAAGCTGGGCGCCACCCGCGCGACGGTGTCGACGATCTCGTCGACGTCGGTCGTGTCAAGGACCAGCGGCACGGCGTCCACGCCGCCGAAGTCCTTGAACAGCAGCGCCTTGCCCTCCATCACCGGCAGCGCGGCGAGGGGGCCGATGTCTCCCAGCCCCAGCACCGCCGTGCCGTCGGACACCACGGCGACGACGTGCGACCGCCACGTGTAGGTGTCGGCCAGACCGGGATCAGCGGCGATGGCCTCGCTCACCCGGGCCACGCCTGGTGTGTACGCCAGCGCCAACCCCTCGCGGTCGCGCACTCGCGCCGTCGAGCGCATCTCGATCTTGCCGCCCCGGTGCATGGCGAAGACGGGATCGACGGGCAGGTCGGACGCGGTCACGGCACGCACTCTTCCGCTGGGTGAGGGACTGGGCCATGGTTCCACAGCCGGACGGGGACTCAGGCACGCCGGATCGGCCACAGCCGCCGCTCGACCCGCGCCACCACGTCGCCGTCGGGGATCGCGCCGACGGACCACGAGTCGACGCCCTCGCGGGGGTTGTCGCGCTCGACCCACCAACCGCCGGGCTCCTGCCGCACGGCACGCTTCACCGCCAGGCCCGATCGCTCCGGAAGCCGCACGACCACCAGGTCCCCCGCCTTCGGCAGCGCCCCGGCACGGACCAGAAGCACGTCCCCCGACCGCAAGGTGGGTTCCATGGACGCCCCCTGCACCCGCACGAGGGCGCGTCCGGCCAGCGAGCAGGCCGAGGCCGGAACGGCGCTCCGAGGGCCTTCTGCGCGGGTCCGACATGGGGGGTAGTGTCGCCGACATAGCCCACCCCCGTCGAAAGGACCGACTCATGGCTCTGCGGCTCATCGCCGAGGTCCGTGCCCACTGCGACCTGCCCTGCGGCGTCTACGACCCGGCCCAGGCCAAGATCGAGGCCGAGTCGGTGAAGGCCTGCATGCAGAAGTACGCCGGCAGTGACGACGCCGACTTCAAGGCCCGCGCGGTCGCCATCAAGGAGCAGCGCTCCACCATGGTCAAGGAGCACCTCTGGGTGCTGTGGACCGACTACTTCAAGCCCCCGCACTTCGAGAAGTACCCGCAGCTGCACGAGCTGTTCAACGACGCCACCAAGCTGGCCGGTGCCGCCGGCACCAAGGGCACCAACGACGTGGCCGTCGCCGACCAGCTCCTCGGCAAGATCGACGAGATCGCGACGATCTTCTGGGAGACCAAGAAGGCCTGACACCCCGCCTGACACCCTGCACTGCCCCGACGGCCCCCTCCCCGTGGAGGGGGCCGTCGGCGTCTCCGGACGCGAATCGCCGTCGCCCTCTTGACAACGATGGCAGTGTGACGTCATAGTGACGTCATCAAGGCATCATCAAGGCACCACTGAGGCGTCGCTTCGACGTCGAGCCGAGGAGGCAGGCATGAACCCGTTCGTCAGCTCCGAGCTCGCCGCACAGCGCGAGAGCGCCCTCCGGCAGCCCCGCCGAGCAGATCGGCGCCGCGCGTCGCGGCGTGACGAGACCCTCTTCCGCGCCGCCCCGAGGAGCGACCTGTCCTGATGGAGACCACCCCGCACGTCACCGCCATCCGCGAGGCCCTCGAGGCCGTCGCCGGGGACGACGAGCAGGCCCAGGCCCTCGCCCACCGCATGGCCACGGCGCTCACTCCGGCGCTCCACCTCCAGCTGCTCGACCTGCTCGGGGAGGTGGCGCTCGAGGCGTCTCGTCAGCTGCCGGAGGGTCGGCTCGACCTGCAGCTCGCCGGACGCGACGCGGTGCTCGTCTACCGCCCCGAGCCCGGGGTCGACGCGCCGACGCCGGTCGACGAGGGATCGGAGACCGCGCGACTCACGGTCCGCATGCCCGAGGCGCTCAAGGCGTCGATCGAGGCCGCGGCCGACGCGGAGGGCGTCTCAACCAATGCCTGGCTCGTCGCCGCCGCGCGGCACCACCTCTCCCCCACCACCGGTCCCCGCAGGGGCCCGGTGTCCACCGGTCGCCGGATCACCGGCTTCGTCCAAGGCTGAAGGAGCACCCCATGGAGGCCATGACCTTCCCCGCGCCAGGTGCAGTCACCCTCGAGATCTCCATCGGGGCCGGCGACGTCCGCGTCCGCGAGCAGGCGGGTGCGGTCAGCCTGCGAGTGACCGGGGAGCAGGACCCCGATCAGGTCACCATCGAGAGCTCCGAGGAGTCCGACGGCTCCTTGCGCATTACCGTCACCGAGCGCCGTCGCGGCATCTCCGGCTGGAAGCGACGCAAGGGCCTCGACATCACCGTCGACACCCCCGCGCAGACGACCCTCGACATCGACGGCGGTGCGGTCGACCTGCGAAGCAGGGGCCGGGTGGCCGGTCTCCGGTTCGCCTCCGGCTCCGGCGACGCCCGACTCGATGACGTCGCGGACGACGTGGTCGTCAAGGGCGCGTCGGGAGATGTCCGGGTCCGACACGTCGGAGGCCAGCTGCGCGTGCACCTGGCCTCCGGGGACGTCTTTGCCGACAGCGTCGTCGGCGGCGCAACCGTGCGGACCGCATCTGGTGACATCGCCCTCGGCACCCTTGCCGGCGAGAGCTCCATCACCAGCCTCTCCGGTGATGTCGTCATCCACCGTGCCGAGCCGCACTCGCTTGCGGTGCAGGCGGTGTCGGGCGACGTCGAGGTGGGGATCGCTCCCGGTGTCCCCGCCCTCCTCGATGTCTCCTCGCTGTCCGGCGAGACGCGTTCGGAGCTCGACATCTCTCCGACGCCGGGCACGGGGGATGTGCCTCCGCTCGACCTCAAGGTCAATACGGTGAGTGGCGACGTCCGCATCCGACGCGCCACGAAGGGTTCACCTGCATGACGAGCTTTCGCATCCGCCCATCGGTCCCCGACGACGTGCCGGAGATCTTCGCGATGGTGTGCGAGCTCGCCGAGTACGAGAAGGCGCGGCACGAGGTGCAGTCGACGGAGGCGCTCTTCGCCGAGGCGCTCTTCTGCGAGGACCCAGCGGTGTGGGCCACCATCCTCGAGCACCATCCCGACGACGGGGCCGCGACGGACGCGCCTGGATGGGAGATCGCCGGCATGGCGGTCTGGTTCCGCAACTTCTTCACCTGGACCGCGAAGCACTCGATCTACCTCGACGACCTCTACGTGCGCGAGCAGTACCGCGGGCTCGGCTACGGCAAGGCGCTCCTGCAGCACCTCGCGCAGATCTGTGTCGAACGCGGCTATCCCCGGCTCGACTGGTGGGTGCTCGACTGGAATCCACGCCGTCGAGTTCTACAAACGGATCGGCGCGATCTCGATGGACGACTGGACCGTCAACCGCCTCACCGGTCCGGCGCTCGAGCGCCTGGCCCGGGGGCAGTTCGACGACACCGGCGACCCCGAGGCGGTCTGACTCGGACACCCCCGACGACGCAATGGCCGCGGTTGGGTGCAGAAAGTGGTGCCAGAGCGCCCGATACTGCACCCAACCTTCAGGACGCGGGGGCTCCCCGGTCAGTCGGCTGACGAGTACACCAGGTGCTGCCGCACCTCCCCGCTGAAGAGCAGCCGGAGGACGACCACCGCATACACCACCACCAACGCCCACACGATCTTGGCCACGGTGTCCGCCGCACCGAAGACGCTGATGGCCACGGCGCCGAAGATCAGCTGGGTGAACAGGATCGGCGTGAAGGCCCACCGCTTGCCGGCCAGCACCCCACGGGACACCCAGAGCAGGCCCACGCTCCAGAGGCCGAGCACCACCAGCGCGAACCAGACGGCCCCCCACTCCGCCCCGGAGCTGCGGATCGCCGACACCACGTCCACCGCCAGGTACGTCACCATCAGCACCGCCTGCACGGCGACGAGCACCGACAGCAGACGCACCGGGGCAGGCAGGGGTGCGGCTGCCTCGAGAGCCGGTTCGCCGGGGTCAGTCGTCACGGCGGCGAGCGTAACCGTCGGCGTACGCTGACGCTCATGCAGCGGGCCCGGCTGGTGATGAACCCCCATGCCACCTCCACCAGCCCCCGTGCCCGCGACGTCCTCAGTCAGGCGCTCTCGTCCGAGCTGCACCTCGAGGTCCTCGAGACGCGCGCCCGTGGGCATGCGGCAGAGCTGGCCTTTGACGCGGCTCGATCCGGCGTCGACCTGGTCATCGTCCTCGGCGGCGACGGCACGGTGAACGAGGCGGTGAACGGGCTGCTGGCCGATGGGGTCGACGTCGGTGCTCCGGCGCTGGCCGTCGTCCCGGGTGGCAGCACCAACGTCTTCGCGCGCGCCATCGGGATGCCCGACGACCATGTCGAGGCCACGGGGCACCTGCTCGAGGCGCTGCGCGCGGGGCGCGAGCGCTCCCTCGGCCTCGGTCGTGCCGACCAGCGCTGGTTCACCTTCACCGCGGGCCTCGGCCTCGACGCCGACGTCGTCGCGCAGGTCGAACGGAAGCGCGAGGGGGGACGCCGCTCCACGCACGCGCTCTACGTCCGCACCGCCCTGCGCACGATGGCCGGACGGGAGGCACGCCGGGCGGCACCCCTTCAGCTCGCCGACCTCGAGGACCCGGTTGAAGAACCCGTGGCGCTTGTCCTGGTCGGCAACACGTCCCCGTGGACGTACCTCGGTCGGCTCCCGCTCGATCCGTTCCCCGGCGCCTCGTTCGACCTCGGCCTCGATCTGCTCGCCCTTCGCCGGGTGCGGCTGCCCGGCACCGTGCTGACCGCCGGTCGCATGCTCTCCGCTCGGCCCCGGCCGCCCCGCGGGGGCAACGTCATCCACCGCCATGACGTCGCCGGACTCACCGTCACCGCAGCCGAACCGGTCGCCTTCCAGGTCGACGGTGACTACCTCGGCGAGCGCGAGCGGGTCACCCTGGTCTCGGTCCCGAAGGCGCTCCGCGTGGTCGTGTGACCGCGGGTCACCCACGGTCTGACCTGCGGCAATGTGACGCATCTGACAGGGCAGGGAGCCAGGTCGCGCCCTCGCTCGTCTTGTGGACCGTTCAACCATCTGAAAGGCTAGATCAGCCGTTCGGCCCCCACCCCCCGAGGGACCGAGGCGGATGTGCGCGGGCCGGGACACCGGTGGGCGCACTGTGATCTGCAAGGAGTGTGCATCCGCATGGACTGGCGCCACCGTGCCGCCTGCCGTGACGAGGACCCCGAGCTCTTCTTCCCGATCGGCAACACCGGACCGGCGTTGCTGCAGGTCGAAGAGGCCAAAGCGGTCTGCCGTCGCTGCGAGGTCATCGAGCCCTGCTTGGCCTGGGCGCTCGAGACCGGCCAGGACGCGGGGGTCTGGGGTGGCATGTCCGAGGACGAGCGGCGCGCCCTGAAGCGGCGCAACCGCCTGCGCACCAACGTCTGACGCCGCCCCCGTGGAGCAGATCCGCCCCGTCGAGATCCGGGCGGCGCGGCCCGAGGACCTGTCCCGCATCACGGCGCTCACTCTGGCGGCGTACCTGCCGGCCCTGAAGTACGGCGACGACGACCCGTACCGCGCGACGCTGGCCGACTCCGCCGGGCGCGCGAGCGACGCTGAGCTGCTCGTGGCGGTCCGCGACGACGTCGTCGTCGGCACCATCACCCTCTGTCGTCCCGGCACGCCGTACGCCGAGATCGCATCGGCCGACGAGCTCGAGGTGCGGATGCTGGCGGTGGATCCGACCGTCCAGCGCTCGGGCGTCGGCACCGCTCTCATGGCGCATGCGCGCGCCACCGCCGCGACCGAGGGGTACGCGGCCGTCGTGCTGTCGGTGATCGACTCCAACGAACGAGCTGCATCCTTCTACCGCGCACTCGGGTACGAGCGTGTTCCGGACCGGGACTGGAAGCCGGTGCCGCACGTCCTGCTGCTGGTCTCGCGCTGCCCGGTCAGCCCGGCCTGAGACGTGTGACGACCTCAGAACGGAACTGCTCCAGCAGCTGCAGGCGCTCTTCGATCGGGACTGCTGCGTCGTCGGGGACGATGAACTCATCGAGCCCTGCCTCCTCGTAACGTCCCAGCGTGTCCACCACGAGCTCGACGCTGCCCCCGAGGGTCTGGTCGGTGTCGAACGCGGGGGACGCGTCGCCGGGTGCGAGGACCACCTCGGCCTGGGTCGAGCGCGCGATCGACGCGGGGTCGCGACCCGCCGCCTCCGCCGACGCGTCCAGCACCCCGGACATCCGACGGAACGTCTCGAGTGTCGACCACGCGTTCCACTCGTCGGCCCACCGTGCGGCCAACGGGATACCGCGCCTCTCCCCGCTGCTGCCCACCAGGATGGGCAGCCTGCGCTGGAGCGGCTTCGGGTCGCAGGGCGCGTCCTCGACGTCGTAGTAGTGGCCGTGAAACGTGGTGCGCTGCTCGTGCAGCAGGGATGAGATCACGGCCAGGGCCTCGTCGAGCTGGTCGAGGCGCTGGGGTGGCGGCGGCAGTGCGATGCCGTACGCGTCGTGCTCGTTCTGCTGCCACCCCGCTCCCAGCCCGAGCACGAGGCGTCCGTTGCTGATGTGGTCGAGTGTCGCCGCCATGTTCGCCACCACCGCCGGGTGCCGATAGAGGTTGCCCAGCACCAGGGTTCCCAGACGCAGCCGCTCGGTGCGACAGGCGAGGGCGGTGAGCACCGTCCAGCCCTCGAGGACCGGACCATCCCTCACCACGTCGGACGGTTCTCCGGGCATGAAGTGGTCGTAGACGTAGATCCCGTCCCACCCGGACCGCTCCGCGTGGTCTGCGATGGCCGCGACCTCGTTCCAGGGTCGGGCCTGGTCGGGCCACACGGAGAACCGCATGACCGGGAGGCTACGCGGACACCTCAGGCACTCTGACGAAAGGTGCGACGGTACGACTGAGGTGTCGTGCCGCGGGCGCGCACGAAGTGGTGACGGAGCAGCGTCGCCGAGCCGAAGCCGGCCAGCTCGGCCACCCGCTCGATCGAGTCGTCGGTCTGTTCGAGCAGCTGCTCGGCGTGCAGCACGCGCTGCGCCGTGAGCCAGGCGTGCGGGGTGCTGCCGGTCTCTGCCTTGAACCGGCGGGCGAAGGTTCGCGGTGACATGTGCGCCTTCGCGGCCAGGTCGTCGATGGTGAGATCGGCGTCAAGGTTCTCGAGCATCCAGTCCACGACTGGACTCATGGCCTCGGACTCACACGCCGCGACCGGACGCTGGACGTACTGCGCCTGGCCACCCTCCCGGTGCGGCGGCACCACCATGCGTCGGGCGATGCCGTTGGCGGCCTCGGCTCCGAGCTCCTTGCGGACCAGGTGCAGGCAGGCGTCGATGCCTGCGGCGGTCCCTGCACTGGTGATGACGAGGTCGTCGTCGACGTAGAGGACGTCGGGGACGACACGTGCCTTCGGGAATCGTTCACGCAGCTCGTCGACGTGGAACCAGTGCGTGGTGCAGGGTCGGTCGTCGAGCAGCCCGGCAGCACCCAACGTGAACGCGCCGCTGCAGACGCTGAGCACTCGTCCCCCACGGGCCACGGTCTGCTGCAGCAGCTCACGAACCGCCGGCGTCACCTCGCGGTCGGTGGAGGACGCCGGGACACACACCAGGTCGGCCTGTGCGGCCCGCTCGAGGCCGTCCGTCGGCGCAATGGTGAACCCGATGGAGGACTGCACCGGCGCGCCGTCCTCGGAGACCACAGCGAAGTCGAAGGCCGGCAGTCCGACGTCGCTGCGGTCGATCCCGAAGACCTCGCAGACGACTCCCAGCTCGAACGGCGCCACTCCGGGCAGGGCGAGCGCGACCACGTTCTGCAACATGGGGCCATTATGGCAGGAAGTTTACGAACCATGTCAAGAGTGCCACTGTTGGCAGGAACTGACTTCCCGCAAACTTACTGCCATGTACCAGTTCAGCCCCAGCCCAGTGGCCCTGCACCTGCTCACCACCGCCCCGCCGGCCCGGCGACGCCGGGTCCGCACCTCGCACCGGCGGTCGCGCCCCGCGTCCACCGACACGTTCCTCGGCCTCGCCGACGACTCCTGACCTTCGAGAGGACACCACCATGAACGCGCTCAGCTCCCTGTTCCTGCTTCTGCTGATGGCCGCCAGCTTCGCCGGCGTCACCCTCGCCATCGTCCGGCTGATCCGGCAGGACCGCCCGGCGACCCCTCCGGGACCCTCCGACGACTGGCGTGAGGACGCCCTGGCGTGGAGCCGCCTCGGGATCTCGTGACGCCATGCGGGCACCCGCTCCCCCTCCACTGACCCGGCTGCTCTCCGGAGCACCGGGTCAGTGGCGTGTCCGGGCCAGGAAACGCTCGCGGTCGACCAGCACCCGGGTGATGACCGCCCGTCCCACGAGGCGGTCCCCGTCGTCGGTGGCCACCACCTCGAAGCGGAGCAGCCGCCCGTCGAGGTGATCGAGGCGGGCAGCCACCCGGACGGTCTCGCCGACCCGAAGTGCCAGCAGGTGCTCGAGCTCGACGCGGGTGCCTACCGTGGTGCTCGTGGCTGCCAGCACCCCGTCGCCGAGGCCGGCGATGCAGGCCGCCTCGGCCAGGGCGAGCAGCCGCGGGGTGGCCAGCACAGGTACGTCGCCGCTGCCGACGGCCTCCGCGGTGTCGTCAGCGGCGACCGTGTGGACCAACGCCGCCTGAAGTCCTACCTCGAGCGCCATGGCGTCAGGCTAGGCGGATCGGCGAGTTCCCGCAGAGCGAGGACGGACAGGCTTCAGCCGGTGGGTCGGTGCCGCGGCAGAGTGCCTCGGTCAGGCCACCAGGCCCAGGCGACGCAGCTCGACGGTGAGGTCGTGCGGGCTGCTCGACGCCAGCATCGCCGCTTCCAGCGTGATGACGCCGTCTCGGATGAGCGAGACCAGGTGCTGGTCGAAGGTCTGCATCCCGTAGTACGAGCCCTCGCTGATCAGCTGGGTGATCGTGCCGGTCTTCTCGGGGTCGGCGATGGCGTCGGCGATCCGGCCGGTGTTGACGAGGACCTCCATGGTGACGCACCGGCCGTACCCGTCCGACCGGGGCACCAGCCGCTGGCAGAGGATCCCCCGCAGCGACTCCGAGAGTGTCATCCGGATCTGCTTCTGCTCGTGCGGCGGGAAGAAGTCGATGATGCGGTTGACGGTCTCAGCCGCGTCCGTCGTGTGCAGAGTCGACAGCACGAAGTGACCGGTCTCGGCCGCGGCGAGCGCAGCCTTGACGGTCTCGGAGTCACGCATCTCACCCACGAGGATCACGTCGGGGTCCTGCCGCATCGCGGCGCGCAGCGCGGTGTGGAAGCCGGAGGTGTCGAGCTTCACCTCGCGCTGGTTGATCATCGAGAGCTTGTCGAAGTGCAGGACCTCGATGGGGTCCTCGATCGTGACGACATGCACCTCGCGGTTGTTGTTGATCTCGTCGATCATGCCCGCGAGCGTGGTCGTCTTGCCCGAGCCCGTCGGTCCCGTCACGAGCACCAGGCCGCGCGGCTCCATGGACAGCGCGGACACGACCTGCGGCAGTCCGAGGTCCTCGAGCCCGATCGCCCCGACGGAGACGCGGCGGAAGACCAGCCCCGCTGAGCCACGCGCCCGGAAGGCGTTGACGCGGAAGCGGCCGACGCCGGGGATCGAGTGCGCAAAGTCCGCCTCGTTGGTCGCCAGGAACTCCTGCCAGAGGTCGGGACGGTCCCGCAGCACCTCACCGACCATGTGCTCGGTGTCGGTGGCGGTGAGGGTCGGGGCCTGCAGCTTGCGCAGTCGACCATCGATCCGGACCCGTGGCGGCGACCCGGTCTTGCAGTGCAGGTCCGAGCCACCCACCTCGACCAGCGCACGGAGGTAGGGCTCGACCGACAGCGGCCCCGTCTGCTGGGTCTGTGCCGGCGCGGGCAGGGGGTCGGCAGCGGACTCGGGGAGGTCGACATCCATGACGTCGGCGCTCCCGAGGGCGTCGGTTGTGAACTCAGAGGTCTCCACGAGGGAGGCTTCGACCCCACCGGGGCCGACCTTTAGGCCGGGCGGGCTAGTCCTTCGGGGTCAGCTCAGCTCCACGATGACGTCGCCCTCCTGGACGACCTCACCTTCGCTGACCGAGACCGCGACGACCGTCCCCCCGCGTTCGGCCAGGACCGGGATCTCCATCTTCATCGACTCGAGGATCACCACGGCCTGACCGGGCTCGACCAGGTCTCCGTCGGACACGAGCAGGGACATCACGTTGGCCACCATCTCGGCCCGGATCTGCTCGGTCACCTGACACTCCCTCCCGCGCGACGCTCCATCCAACCACGCACCCTCCGCTGCCTCATCCGCGCAGGATCAGGAGCAGCCCCGCCACCACGAGGCCGACCTCCACCACGGCGCGAAAGACGGCGACCGGCATGCGATCGACCACGCGACGTCCCATCCACGATCCCGCCACACTCGCCGGTGCGAGCGCCAGACCGTACAGCAGACCGCTCGTCGTCAGCACGGCCACGGCTCCGTAGACGACCAGCTTGACCAGGTGCATGACGACAGCGGACGCGGCCTCGGTGCCGATGTACGCGCCGCGCACCAACCCCTGAGAGAGGAAGAAGGGGGCCACGAACGGGCCGACGCTGCCCACCAGCGCCGAACCGAGTCCGGACGCGGCCCCGAGCCCCGCGAACGCCGGACCGCCGAGCCGAGGCATCGACGGGGCCAGCCGCAGCCACACCACGGCGACCAGCAGGAAGACGCCGACGGCCCGCACCAGGGCCGGCACGGGGGCGACGGCGAAGAGCAACGAGCCGACCACCGCGGCGGGCACGGCGCCAGCGCTGAAGGCGAGCACGATCGACCGGTCCACGTCGTGGCGGTTGAAGGCGACACGGCTCACGTTGCTCGCGAGCTGGACGACGGTCAGGACTGCGACGGCATCTCGGACACCCAGGACCGCCACGAAGAGGGGAGTCACGATGACAGCGCCACCGAACCCGGTGACGGCGCTGAGCATCCCGGCCGCTGCCGTCGCCGCAGCGAGCAGCAGGAACTCTGTCAAAGGACTGTGGGCAGGTCAGGCGTCGACCAGCATGGTGCGCTCGACCGCGCGACTGACGAGATCGACCACGTGCGGGTCGTACTCGTAGGCGACTCCGAGCCGCAACCGGTCCAGCGCCGCGATCCGTCGATCGGTGTCGAGGGAGCCACCCACCAGGTCGTCGTAGGCGTTCACCACGCGGATGATGCGGCTCGCGACCGGGACGCTTGCGTCGAAGGGTTGACCAGGACGCCGGAACGGCTCGGCCTGCTGCTCCACGATGTGCGCGACGCGATCCATGACACCGGTCTGCCGGATCACCTCGGCGCCGAGCTCGGCGATGCGTCGCTGCTCGTCGCGAGCGACCATCACGGTCGCACCTCCGGGGATCGGGTCGGTGAGCGAGAGCTGCCCGATGTCATGCATGAGAGCCGCGTACTCGAGATCGACGAGGTCTGCCTCCGACAAGCCCATCTCACGTCCGACTGCGACCGACAGGCGTGCCACGCGTTGCGCGTGACCGCTCTCGGTGTACCCACCGACCTCGGTCACGCGCGACAACGCCCGGATGGTCTGCAAGTAGGTCGCCCGGATGCTGGCGTACCGCCGGAACGAGAACTGGGCAGCCAGCAGCGGCAGCATGAACAGCGGCAACGCCCAGAAGCCCATCACCCCTGCCGCCAGGGCGATGAGGACACCGGTCGCGCCGATGGCCGAGCCGATCCCGAGCAGCGCGCGGAACTCGTCACGCGCCGCCGCGCCGAACGGCATGCTCTCGCGGCCGGCGCGCGCGAGCGCGGCGAGCAGCGCGTCGGCCACACCGCAGACCAGCACGATGACGAGCATGAGAGCGGGCAGCTGCCAGCCGCCGTCAGTGATCCCTTCCAGCTTGCCGTTGGTGTAGAGGGGTCGGAACAGCAGCGCGGCCAGGCCGGCCACGAGCACGCGGCGCGCCAACGACTCCAGCCGTGGCGGATGCCCGACCGCCATGTGCGGAACGGCACCCACGATGACGGCGATGGTGCAGACGGCGACGACCTGGAGGACGCCGTACTCCGTCTGCTCTACCGTGCCGCTGAGCTGTCGGAAGGATCCGAGCAGGGCGTAGGCCAGGGCCGCCGCTGCCCCGAGTGGTGCTGCGGAGCGGTCTCCCGGAAGGTTGACGCGCACCAGCTCACCCAGGGCGATCAGTGCGCCGAAGCCGACGGCGATCGTGGGATCCACGATGTCCCCGGTGGCCGCGGAGGCCACCCCCGCCACCGCCAGCAGCAGGCCGCCCACGACGACGAGCACCGAGCCGCCGGAGAACTCCTGCGCCCATGTGGACCTCATGACCAGCCCCCCCGGTCCAGGACGTCACGACCGTGGAGAAGCTTCTGCTCGAGGGCCTCGGCGCGGGCAGCCTCCGCCGCCACGTCGGCGTCGTGACCGGTGGGCTGCTCGACCGTGGGGTCGTCGTGGTCGTAGCTGCCGGCGACGAGCTCGACGTCCAGCTCACGCTGCTCGGCGGCTGCAACAGTGGTCCACGGCTCACGCTCGAGTGCGGTGATCAGGGCCCGCACCATCGGTTCGTCGAACTGGGTGCCGATGCAGCGTTCCAGCTCCTCGAGCGCTGACGGCACGTCCCGCGCACCGCGGTACGAGCGGGTGGACGTCATCGAGTCGAAGGCGTCCGCCACCGCGATGATCCGGGCGAACTCGGGGATGTCCGCGCCCGACAAACCACTCGGGTATCCCCGGCCGTCGAGCCGCTCGTGGTGGTGGAGGATGCCGGTGTACGCCTCCTCCAGGAAGGCGATGCCGCGCACCATCTCCGTGCCGCGCACCGGGTGCAGCTGGATCGCGGCGAACTCCTGGTCGCTGAGCGGTCCACTCTTCTGCAGCACCCGCGTGGGCACGCCGAGCTTACCGACGTCATGCAGGATGCCCGCGTACCGCAGCGCCTCCACCCGGTCTTCGCGCATGCTGAGAACGCGCGCGATGAGCACCGAGGCGCGGGAGACGCGTTCACTGTGGCCACGGGTGTAGTGGTCCTTGGTCTCGACCGCCTGCACCAGCGACCGGATGGTGGCCTCGTACGCCACGCGCTGCTCGGCGTACTGCTCGAACGCCCAACGAGCCACGAGAAGTGGGATCAGGACGAGCACAGCAGCAAAGCCGCTCCCGATGGACCAGAGCACGGCCATGAGCAGCCCGAGGAGTCCGTACGCGAAGTAGGGACCGACGGTGGTCAGCACCATGCTGCGCAGGATCGTCGCCGGACGGATGTGCTCCTGGAAGGCCAGGATCCCGAGCATCAGCGCGGCGTTGACGGCGATGACGGCCCCGATCGACACGATGATCGGCGGCAGCAGATCCTCCGTGAAGCCGGTGGGGGTGAGGTCCTGCATGAGCTTCCCGCCCATGGCCTGGTAGACCAGCCCGCCGGCCAGTCCCATCAGCACCCACTGGGCATTGTTGAAGAGCAGCCGCGACCAGGCGCGGTGGCGGTCGAGCACGATCGCCGAGACGCCGACCAGACAGGCGACCGACCATCCGCCGATCAGGTAGGCGGCGATCAGCATGGGCACGTTGGCCGAGAGGTCGACCTCCTGCGTCATCCGCGACTTGAGGTAGACCGACAGCACGAAGATGGGAGCGAGCACCGCCACGACCCCGAGGTGATCGGGATTGTCGGTGACCTCGATGAGGGCAGCAACCAGCGCAGCGACCGCGGCAGCCGTGACGACGGCCACGTACACGACCGCTGCGCGACGCAGCTGCTGCATACCAGCGACTCCTGGGGGAAGTGAGGGAGGATCCGGGACCGGCAGCCGACGAGTCTCTAGTGCCACGACCAACCAGCGCCGCTGGACAGGAAACGCTCTACCGCGGAAACAACCTTGCTCATGTTGTGGGAATCACCCCTCGCACGTGATGTCGCGAGCCCCGCTGAATGGCTCGCGCAGCATCCGCTCCGCTTCGAAGTTGATCCCTGTGAACGGGATTTCGTGCGCGTTGAAGCTGTGGGAGCAGGGCGTCTCGCGCCCGCTCCGAGCCTCCTCACCCGCTGCCGATCCCGGATCCGCCCTCTGCAGTTGTCTGCGGCGGTGTCCGTCAGGCCGAGCACCGCCGCTACGGAAGTGAAGGGTGTGACGGGTGTGGCCGTCAAGGACGGCTGTCACTCGCGGCCGAATTGTGCCCTTGATTAGCCCGAACGGGCTAGTACCTGTAGCACTACCTGACCATTGTGGACACGTTCGGAGCATGTGTCCGGAGAGTGCTCCCCGGGCAGTTTCCCGCACGCCGTAGCCTGCTGCAGGCAGGGGGGCGGGGGTGTCGAGCGGGGGCGCACCGACCATCGGCACCGACGACCGGGGAGGGGGAACGTTGAGCACCGAAGCCGGACGGCCTGGCGGCGTACGCCGACCTTGTCGCGGCCCTGCTCGACCTCTCCGACCCGACCCCTTCCGCCACCTTCGACGGCGCGCTGGACACCGCGGTCGCCGAGGGGTCGCTGACCCCCGAACAGGCCCGACGGCTCCGATGGCTGCAGCGAGAGTCCGTGCGCCGGCTGGTGGACCATGCCAGAGCGGTGCTGCCCGCGACCCTCGTGGCCCTCGAGGGGGAGCTCACCGGGGGCGTGGCGGAGCTGCCCGACCAGGAGACCGCCGACGGGCGCGCCGCGACCGCAGCCCCGGCTGCTGACGACTCCGACGACTCCGGCGACTCTGACGACTCCGACGAGCCCGTCCCGCCCGTCGACCTGCACTCGCGGCGGCTGCTCGTCGCCGGACTCCGCCCGCTTCCTGACGGCCCCCGCCGTGGGACCCTTCCTTGAGCTGCCCATGACCGACACCCGACCCCCCACGGTGATCCCGACGATGACCTTGACCCGAGAAGGACTGACCTTCATGCCGAGCCTGCGCCTGCTTCCCGACCTCGAAGAGTCGATCCGGCAGATCCCCGGCGTCCGCGCCGTGAGCGTCGTCACCGATGCCCAGGCGAACCCCACCGAGGTCCACGTGCTGGCTGCGCCGGGAAAGCCCGCCAAGCAGGTCGTGCGCGACGTGCAGTCGCTGGCGATGGCCCAGTTCGACATCGACCTGGACCACCGCATCGTCAGCGTCGTGCAGATCGAGGACGATCCGGGAGCGACCAGCGTCCTCGAGCCCTCTCCTGCCGGTGACGAGGACGTCGAGGAGACGGTGCAGGTGCTCGAGGAGATCGAGGCGCAGGCGCGTCCCGAGATCACCGAGATCGGCGTGCGCAGCACCGGCGCCGAGATCGAGGTCGAGGTCCGCCTGACCCTCGACGGTGACACCTTCGTGGGGATCGAGCGCGGAGCCGCTGCCGCCAGCGCCCGCCCGCGCCTGGTGGCGTCCGCCACGATGAGTGCGCTCGACGAGCTGCTCGGTATCCCGGCAGCGGTCGAGAGTGCCGCCGTCGTCGAGACCGGATCACACGCCGTCGCGCTGGTCGTGCTCACGCTTTCGGTGCCCCGTCTCGGTGCGCAGTCAGTGGCGGGCAGCGCGGTGGTGCGAGGTGACGAGACCGATGCGGTGGCGCGGGCCGTGCTCGCCGCCGTCAACCGTCGGCTGGGTCCCTGAGCGTCGCGTGTGGAATCATGGGGTCGCCGCCGCGATCATCCGCTGTGCGGCTGCCCCCGACGACCAGGAGTGATCATGAGCAAGCGCGCCCGCAAGCGCCGCGACCGCAAGAAGAAGAGCGCGAACCACGGCAACCGCCCCACCGCCTGACGATCGCCGAACGGGGGGACCCGCTCAGTCGGTCAGGGGTCGGTAGGTGGTGACCTCGGTGTACGACATCTGCGTCCGGACGACCTCGAGCCGCTGCTGGATCGCTACCCGCAGCTGCTCCGGGGCCGACTCGCAGCAGCTCCTGGCGATGAGGGACTTGACCTCCTGCTCGACGCCGTACTCGCGCAGGCAGGGCGAGCACTCGTCGAGATGCTGCTTGATCTCCTCGATCGCCTCGGTCGCCAGCTCCCCGTCGAGGTAGAGGTACACCGCCTCCACGACGTCGGAGCAGTCGAGCTCGTGGGCGTCGCCATTGCTCATGACGCATCTCCAGAGGTGCCGGCGGCGGCGAAACCGCGCTCACGTGCATAGTCCTCGAGCATCGCTCGCAGCTGCCGACGCCCTCGGTGCAGACGGGACATCACGGTTCCGACCGGAGTATCCATGATCTCCGCGATCTCCTTGTAGGCGAAGCCCTCGACGTCGGCGAGGTAGACCGCCATGCGGAACTCCTCCGACAGGCTCGCCAGCGCCTCCTTGATGTCGGAGTCGGGCAGCCGGTCGAGCGCTTCGATCTCCGCCGACCGCAATCCGCTCGAGGTGTGCGACTCGGCCCGGGCGATCTGCCAGTCCTCGATCTCGTCGGTACCGGTCTGCTGCGGTTCGCGCTGCTTCTTGCGGTACGAGTTGATGAACGTGTTCGTCAGGATCCGGTACAGCCAAGCCTTGAGGTTCGTGCCGTCCTTGTACTGGTGGAAAGCGGCGAACGCCTTCGCGTAGGTCTCCTGCACGAGGTCCTCGGCATCGCTGGCATTGCGCGTCATGCGCAGCGCGGCGCCGTACAGCTGGTCCAGGAAGGGCAACGCGTCACGCTCGAACCGGGCGGCACGCTCTTCGACGGTCTCTTCCGCTGTCATCGCCTGCAACGGTAACGCAAAGGGGGGTGCCCAGATCATGCTCACCTCAACGCCCTCGGCGCCCTTGATGATTCCCCGGCCCTGTCAGGAGAGCGTCCCACTCACCAGACGCACCAGCCAGCGGCGAGCAGCCACGAAGATCAGCTCGTCCGCCTCCCCCTGCGTGAGTGGCCCCGCTCGCGCCACCCGCAGTGAGTGGTCGGCCCCGGTGATCGGTTCCACCTCGGCCTCCCCGCCGCCGACTACGGCCCTCACCTCGTCCGCGCTCCCGAAGGGGTCCCGGGTCCCCTGCACGACGAGGAGCGGACAGTCGGTCACCAGCTCAGCGGCCCGGGTGCGTTCCGGACGCCCCGGTGGATGGAGCGGGAACGCGAGGGACAGCACGCCACCAGCGCCCGACGGGGCAGCCGTACGGCAGGCCACGCGGGCACCGGCGCTCCTTCCTCCGACCACCAGGGGTGGCTCGGGAGTGTGCGCCCGCAGCGCCGGGAGGGCCTCGCTCCATGCAGCGTCGAGCTGGCGGGGCGGGCCCGCGACCGAGCGTCCAGCGACCCGCCAGGGCTGCTCGAACCGGGCGACTGTCACGTCGACCTCGGGCAGCCGTCGTGCCAGCAGCTGGAGGTCGGGCGCGTCGACGCCTCCGCCGGCACCGTGCCCCAGGGCGAGCACCGCACGCACCCGGCCGGGTGCCGCGTCCAGGTGCCAGCGGGCGGGACCGACGGACGTGGTGACGGTCACGAGCTGTGTCACGTCGACGCTCTCACGGCGCGGGGGGCCACGCCCCGTCACCGTCCACGGTTCCCGGCACCGCCTCGTCCACGCGGAAGCGGCTCGATGAGCTCGGGCCCGTTGTTGCGCACGCTGTTGACGCGCACCGACACCGGATAGGCGGCGAGGGGTGCACTGTGCGCGGGTTGCATGAGCCTCTCGACCACTTCCCGCTCCCCCACCCGGGGATCGAGCCACTGCTCCCAGTCCGGCTCCGCGACCACGACTGGCATCCGGTCGTGGATGCGGCCGACCGCGTCTGTCGCGGACGTCGTGATCACGGTCGTGGTGAGCAGCCACGCCTCCGGGTCGTCACGTTCCCGCGTCTTGTCGTGCCACCACTCGTACAGCCCCGCCATCGCCAGGCTGTGGCCGTCCTCCCGGTGGATGTAGAACGGCTGCTTCACCGGTTTGCCCTTCGCGGTGAGAGGCACGTCGTCACCGGTGGGCGTGTACCACTCGTAGTAGCCGTCGGCCGGCAGCAGACAACGTCGCTTGACGAAGGCGCGTCGGAAGGCGGGCTTGTCGGCCACCGTCTCGGAGCGGGCGTTGATCATGCGAGAGCCGATCGAGGGGTCCTTCGCCCACGACGGCACCAACCCCCACCGCACCACACGGAGCTGTCGCTCGACGTCCGGCGGCGGTTCGCCTTCGGGTGTCTCGCCGAGCCCCCGTGTGACGACGGCGTAGACCGGCTTGGTCGGAGCGACGTTGTAGTCGGGCTTCAACGGTTTGTCGACCAGCGACTCGTCGACCTCGAACTCCTCGACGAGCGCGTCCGGGTCCTTCGCGGAGGCGTATCGGCCGCACATGCGTCGCACCCTAGCCCGCGGCCGGATGCGTAGTCTGAACCACGTGACCCGCCGCCACCGCGACCTCGACGAGGACGATGTCAGGGTCCGGCCGGGCAAGGGCAAGTCCCGGGCGCGCAGCAAGGTCCGACCTGAGCACGGACAGGCGGTGCCGGCGATGGTGACGGCCGTCGATCGCGGTCGGTTCACCACCGTGCTGCTCGACGAGCCTTCCTGCCAGGTCTATGCCGTCAAGGCGCGGGAGATCGGGCGCAAAGGGCTGGCCGTCGGCGACCGGGTCGACGTGATCGGTGACGTGTCCGGTGGCGACGACGCTCTGGCCCGCATCGTCCGTCGGCACCCCCGAAGCACCGTGCTGCGTCGATCGGCTGACGACACGGACCCGGTCGAGCGCGTGGTGGTGGCCAACGCCGACCAGTTGGCGGTCGTGGTGGCCGCCGCAGATCCCGAACCTCGACCCCGGCTCATCGACCGAGCCCTGATCGCCGCCTTCGACGGGGGCCTGGCGCCTCTCATCATCGTGACCAAGACCGACCTGGCCGATCCGACCGAACTCGTGGAGCTGTATGCACCGTTGGACGTGCCACTGGTGCTGCGCAGCCGCGACGAGCCGCTCGAGGAGATCCACCACCTGCTCGACGGAAGGACCACCGTCCTGCTCGGGCACTCCGGCGTGGGCAAGTCGACGTTGGTCAACGCACTGGTGCCCGACGCGTCCCGCGCCACCGGCATCGTCAACGCCGTGACGGGTCGCGGACGCCACACCTCCACGTCGGCGGTTGCGTTCCCGCTCCCCCCGTCGGGCTGGGTCGTGGACACACCAGGAATCCGCTCGTTCGGCCTCGCGCACGTCGACCTCAGCCGGTTCCTGCACGCCTTTCCAGACCTGGAGCAAGGTGCGGCGGAGTGTCCTCGCGGATGCACGCACGACGATGAGCACTGCGCACTCGACGAGTACGTGGTCTCCAGCGGGGTTGATCCGGTGAGGCTGGTCTCGCTACGGCGGCTGCTCAGCAGCCGCTCGGATCCGGGTGCCACCCAGGAGGAGAGAACTCCATGACGGTCATGGCCAGCGATCCGGAGGCGGGTCGGGATCCTGGACGTCGGTGTAGACCCAGGGACTCGTGGTCAGGGTCCGACCGCCGGGGGTGGTCCACGTCAAGGTGCCGCCCGGATGATGCTCCACCCGCCACCCCGGGGCGTGCTTGAGACGGTGATGGTGACGACAGAGCACTGCCAGGTTCGACGCCGCGGTGGTCCCTCGCGGCCACGGTGTGGTGTGGTCGACGTCAGTCCCCGACGCGGTGGTGGCGGCGGGGCGACGGCACCCCGGGAACCGACAGATCTGGTCGCGGGAACGCACCGCCCGATCGAGCCGGCGTGACGGCCGGTACGTGGTCTCGGACAGGTCGGTGAGGGTGCCCGTCTCGGGATCGGTCAGCAGTCGGCGCCACGTTGCCTCATCGGCGCCAGCCAGTGCCAGTGCGTCATCAGCCGTGATCGGACCAACGCCAGCGAGCCAGCCGGGCTGGGCCGCCTCACCGAGGAGAGTGTCCGAAGGCACCGTGACCTGCAGCTGAATGCGTGGAGGGTCAGCGCGACCGCACACGAGATCCATCAGCGCGTCTGCACGACGCTGGTCGGCGGTGCGGGCATCACCTGCCCCGGCGTCGTACGCGACGGCGTTCACAGTGTCGTAGAGCTGGCGCGCCTGGACGGCGGGCAACAAGGCAGCGACTTCCGCCATGCCATCAGCCAGCGGGGTGAGAGTGACGCGACGCCCGGAGCTGGCTCGAGCATGGCGCAGCTTGGCGCCACCTGGGTCCGCGGCGATCACTCGACGAGCGAGCCAAGCACGCAGTTGTGGGGCAGTTCGCTCGGTCGCGTGCCGAGCAGCCTCGGTGGCAAGGGCATCGGAGAACACAGGGTCGACATCACGCAACCCGTCGACAATCACCGCAACCTTGCGCTCGTCGATGCGCCCTGCCGACCACACGGCCATCAAGGAGGGCAGCCGGACCGCCTCGACGGCGGTGTCGTAACGACGACCAGCCGCGGCCTTCGTGCACGACAGCACCACCGCAACGTGGTCGGCCACGAACTCCGACCGTCCGGCAGGGAACACCGATCTCGGCTCGAGACGCTCAGCTTCATCAGCAGAACGCGCCCTCGCGTCCAGCTCCGCGATCACGCGGGCCTGCTGAGCGGCCAACGAGCTCGCCGCCCGCTCGAGGTCGAGAAGCTGCTGTTCCAGGGCGCCCTCGCTCTGGCTTGCGACGGGGGTCTGAAGCGCGATGAGCTCCCGCACGCCGAGCAGAAGCTCACCCGTCGGGGCCTCCGTCGCAGTGTCTGCCGTCACGCTCATACCGGCACTTTGCCACCCACCACTGACACTTCTGGGTGAGCGCTAACCCCAGACGGACTTGGCTCCGCTGTGCCCGATCAGCACCACCTGCACCAGCGCGACGGCCGCGACGACGACGCCGAGAATGGGGACGATGATGGTCAGCCATCGCGGGGGCGGCTGGTCCTTGCCTGCCTGCCTGCCGAGCCACCACAGGGCGACCGCGATCACCAGCAGGGGGATGGCCCCCCAGATCATCCCCTCGCCGAGCTCGGCGTGCCGCTCGAGCTGAGCGCTCTCGCCCACCGTCTCCTCGAGAGTCTCACCGCTCTCGGTCGCCAGGGGCACCAGAGCCGTGGAGACGGCGGCCGCAGCCACCACCAGGACGCCGAACCGTTCGCGCCAACGTGGGACCACCGAGATCGCCATGACGCCGAGCGCAGCCAGCGGGATGAGGACGACGACAGCGTGCACGACGAGCGGGTGGACGGGGATGCCCCCAAGGGTTTCCGGCATGGGAGGGATTCATCCACCTTTCGGGTCGCCGGGCAAGGAGCACTGCGTCGGCACAGCGGTTCCTTAACCGGGCGCTAACTCCTGGGTGGTTCCCCACTGGTTCTCCGCGCCCGTCCACCCCGTCAGCACCACCTGGCCGGTGGCTGCCATCGCCGCGATGATGGCGGCCACCGCGACAGTCGTGACGAGCACCGGGCTGCCGTACCCCTGCCGGCGACGGCGGTCGAGGTCGACGAGCAGCAGTGCCGTCACCGCCAGCCAGAGCCCGAGGGTGAACCAGACTGCGGTCGTCCCGTGCCCGCCGTGCTCAGCCGTCTTGATCGGGAGCACGTCGCCATAACGCGTCTGCCCGAGCTCGTCGCCGGTGAGCTTGGCGACGATCGTCGCGCCCAGTGCGGCCGTCGTCAGCAGCCACGTCAACGAGCCCCAACGGGTCCGACGGTCCTGGCTCACGGCGATGAGGATCGTGAGGATGGCGGCGACCGGGACCAGCACGACGGCGCCGTGCACGACCAGCGGGTGCAACGGCAGACCGAAGACCGTCTCGGGCATCGACGCCCCTCCCGGCGCGTCGGACGCGCCCTTGCGCAGGCTAGCCCGAGTGCTCCGGCCGGGAACACCTTTTGCGTGGTTAGGCTGCCGCCGTGACCGACGCACCGTGGAGCGGCTCGCCGTGGGCCGACGACCTGGCGCTGGCGCTCGCCCTCGCCGACGTCGCGGACGCCCTCACGCTGGAGCGGTTCGGCTCGCTCGACCTTCGCGTGGAGACCAAGCCCGACCTCACGCCGGTGTCGGACGCCGACCAGGCCACCGAGGTCCGCCTGCGGGCCGAGCTCGCCGACGCGCGCCCCGGAGATGCCGTGATGGGCGAGGAGTACGGAGTCTCTGGTGAGTCGGACCGGCACTGGGTGCTCGACCCGATCGACGGAACCAAGAACTACGTCCGCGGGGTACCGGTGTGGGCCACCCTCATCGCGCTCACCGTCAACGCCCCGAGTCAGCGCTCGGACGATGTCGTCGTGGGTGTGGTGAGCGCTCCGGCGCTCGGTCGACGGTGGTGGGCGGCGCGCGGCGGCGGCGCCTGGCTGGACGCCGGTGACGGGGCCCGACGGATCGCCGTCTCCGGCGTCACGGAGCTGGGTGACGCCTCGGTGTCGTTCTCGGAGTGGAACGACCCCGCGTGGGAGGTCGGCGGGCGACGTCGAGCCGTCGACGACCTCCTCCGCCGCGCGTGGCGGTCACGGGCCTACGGCGACTTCTGGTCGCACATGATGGTGGCCGAGGGGTCGGTCGACGTGGCCGTCGAGCCTGAGCTGAGCGGGTGGGACATGGCGGCGCTGATCCCGGTCGTCGAGGAGGCGGGTGGTGCGATCACCGCACTCGACGGTCGGTCACCGATGGTCGGTGGCAACGCGCTCTCGTCCAACGGGCGGCTGCACCGAGGGCTGCTCCAGCACTTCGGGGAGTCCTCGAGCGCGTGACCACCACCGCACCAGCACGGGCGCGAGGGTGATGGCAGCGAGGTCGAACCAGCCGTACCCGCCGGCAGCACCGCTCGGCGGGTTGCCCATGCTGACCAGCCCCGTCGGGTCGTACGGCTGCCAGGCCCAGGTGCCGATCCACGTTCCGATCAGCTCGAGGTAGGTCACCACCACGAAGGCACCGACGTAGAGAAGTCGCGAGCGGCCCCAGGCCAGGAAGCCGAGCAGGCACAGATACCAGAAGAGTCCCAGGACATCCTGGCGGGGAGCCCACGGGCTCATGCCCCAGGCGGCATAGAGCCCGCCCAGCACGACCGTGAGCGTCACCAGTCCTCGGGCGTGCCTTCGGAAGAAGTCCGTGCGGCCCAGGCAGAGGGCGGCCAGGTACACGAGGCCGTGCCCGGGTGGCACGAAGGCCGGGACGTTGTCGAGACGGTAGGTGTACACCTCCAACCACGGTGAGAACGTGTACTCCACAGCGGTGGCGAAGACCACCACGACTGCTGTCTGCAGACAGACGGGAAGCGACTCGTCGCGCAGCAGCCACAGCAGCAGCGCCCAGGTGCCCAGACCCAGCAGTCGCTGCTGACCCAGCGACGCGAACTGGTCCAGCCAGAGCGTGACCGGGATCCACGCCAGCACCACGGTCGGGGTGCGGAGCCGCGAAGTCACCCGCGCAGTCTGCCAGGGCGGGTCCCGGGGCCGGCCTGACGACCTACGATGGGGGTCTCGACCCGAGGAGGGTGCGCCATGATCATCTCCGATGCCATGACGACCGATGTGGTGACGATCGGTCCAGGTCATTCCCTCCGCGCCGCCAGCAAGCTGATGGCCGATCACAACATCGGGTCGGTGGTGGTGCACGACCCCGACGGTTCAGGTCCGGGGATCCTCACCGAGCGCGACGTCGTCCGCGCCGTCGCGGCCGGCCTCGACCCCGACGGCAGCTCGGCCGGCGACCACCTCACGACCGACTCCGCCTACGGCTCCCCGAACTGGAGCCTGGATGAGGCCACCGAAGCCATGCGCCGCGGAGGGTTCCGCCACCTCGTGGTGGTCGACGGCAGCGACGTCCTGGGGATCATCTCCCTGCGGGACGTCGTCCGCGCCTGGGAGAAGCCCGCCGGGGCGTAGTCGGGAACACCGGGCTCTAGTCTTCCGTTGACGACTGTGGGCTGCGCCCGCCCGCACACCGAGGAGGCTCCCATGTCGACGACGTCGACGTACACCGTGACCGGCATGACGTGCGGCCATTGCGTGCAGGCGGTCACCGACGAGGTCTCCGCGATCGGAGGCGTGGAACAGGTCGAGGTCGACCTGGCCACCGGTGCCCTCACCGTCGTCAGCACCGATGCCCTCCCCCGCGAGGCCGTCGCGACCGCCGTCGACGAGGCCGGCTACGCCCTGGCGCCATGAGCGACTCGGTCGAGCTCGCGATCGGAGGCATGACCTGCGCGTCCTGCGCTGCCCGGATCGAGAAGAAGCTCAACCGGCTCGACGGCGTGTCGGCGACCGTCAACTACGCCACCGAGATCGCCCACGTCAGTCTCGACGGCTCTGAGGTCAGCACCGACGACCTGGTGGACGTCGTCGAGCGGCTCGGGTACCAGGCCGCGCTTCCGACGCCGCAGGAGGCGGAGAACGGGTCCGCCGACGACGACGCCCCCGACGCCGAGACCGAGCTCTGGCGCCGGCGGCTGATGGTGTCGACAGCCCTGTCGCTACCGGTGCTGCTCATGTCGATGGTGCCCGCACTGCAGTTCACCAACTGGCAGTGGCTGGCCCTGACCCTGGCCTCTCCCGTCGTGGTGTGGGGTGCGTGGCCCTTCCACCGTGCTGCCGTGCTGAACCTGCGACACGGCACCACGACGATGGACACGCTGATCAGCATGGGTGTGGGGGCGGCCTACGTCTGGTCGCTCTACGCGCTGTTCATCGGTGATGCCGGCATGCCCGGAATGACCATGGAGCTGTCGCTCACCGCGTCCGGCGGCGAGGAGATCTACCTCGAGGTGGCCTCGGTCGTCACCGTGTTCATCGTCGCCGGCCGCTACCTGGAGCGGCGCGCCAAGCACCGCTCGGGTGCTGCCATGCGGGCGCTGCTGCAGCTCGGCGCCAAGGACGTCTCTGTCCTGCGTGACGGGGCGGAGAAGCGCATCCCGGTCGAGCAGCTGGTGGTCGGCGACGTGTTCGTCGTGCGACCCGGGGAGCGCATCGCCACCGACGGCGAGGTGATCGAGGGCTCGTCCGCCGTCGACGCCTCGATGCTGACCGGCGAGAGTGTTCCGGTCGAGGTGTCGGCCGGCGCCAGTCCGTCGTCGGCGCCACGGTGAACGTCGGCGGACGCCTCACGGTGCGAGCGACCCGAGTCGGCGCCGACACCCAGCTCGCCCGGATGGCCGCGCTGGTCTCCCAGGCCCAGGCAGGCAAGGCACCGGTCCAGCGCCTGGCCGACCGGGTCTCCGCGGTCTTCGTCCCGGTGGTCATCGCGATCGCCGCGGCCCTACCTGGATGGGCTGGTACGTCGCGACCGGGTCGACCGTCCGAGGCCTTCACGGCCGCCGTCGCGGTGCTGATCATCGCCTGCCCGTGCGCCCTCGGTCTCGCGACGCCGACGGCCCTGCTGGTCGGCACCGGGCGCGGAGCCCAGCTCGGCATCATCATCCGCGGTCCCGAGGTGCTGGAGTCCACGCGACGCGTGGACACCGTGGTCCTCGACAAGACCGGCACCGTGACCACCGGCCGAATGGCCGTGACGGGCGTCGCGTCCGTCCCCGGGACCGACGACCACGAGGTGCTCCGTATCGCGGGCGCCGTCGAGCACGCGTCCGAGCACCCGGTGGCGCGCGCGATCGCCGGGCATGCGCAGGACGTCGTCGGCGCGCTCCCCCCTGTCAGCGACTTCGCCAGCCACGGAGGCCTTGGCGTCGTCGGCGTCGTCGACGGACACGCCGTGGTCGTCGGTCGCCCGAGCTGGCTGCCCGAGTGGGCTTTGCACGTGCCGGATGTCCTCGAGTCCGACCTGCAGGTGGCGGCGCACGCCGGGCAGACCGTCGCGGCGGTCGCCTGGGACGGTCGAGGTCCGGGGCCTCGTCATCGTCAGCGACACGGTCAAGCCGACCAGCGCCGAGGCGGTCGCGCGAGCTGCGATCCCTCGGGCTCGAACCGGTGCTGCTCACCGGAGACAGCCAGGCCACCGCGCGCACGGTCGCCGCCGCAGGTCGGCATCGAGCGGGTCGTCGCCGAGGTGCTCCCCGAGGGCAAGGTCGACGTCGTCCGGCGCGTTGCAGGCGCGAGGGCCGCACCGTCGCGATGGTCGGGCGACGGAGTCAACGACGCTCCGGCGCTGGCGACTGCCGACCTCGGTCTGGCCATGGGCACCGGCACCGACGCCGCCATGGAGGCCAGCGACCTCACGCTGGTGCGCGGTGACCTGCGCGCCGCCCCCGACGCCATCTCCCTCTCGCGCCGCGTGCTCGCGCACGATCAAGGGCAACCTGTTCTGGGCCTTCGCCTACAACGTGGCCGCCATACCCCTGGCCGCCGCCGGCCTGCTCAACCCGATCATCGCCGGGTTGGCCATGGCCTGCTCGAGCCTGTTCGTGATGGGCAACTCCCTGCGGCTCCGACGCTTCACCCCCTGACCGACCGGTCGAACTATCCTGCGTGCATGCAAGCGTCGCAGTTGTCACGGCTCGATGTGGCGGTCAAAGGCCTCACTCCGGGATACTTCGCACTGGTCATGGGAACCGGCATCGTGTCCGTCGGGCTGCACCTGCTCGATCTGCGCAGCGCGTCGCTGGCCTTGATGGCAATCGCCGCCGGCGCCTACTTACTCCTCCTCGTCCTGAATGTCTGGCGTTTCGTCCGGTTCCGCTCGGCGGTGATCGACGACTTCCAGGACCCGCGACGCGCCTTCGGATTCTTCACGCTGATTGCCGGTACCAACGTGCTCGGTGTGCGGCTGAGCACCGAGGGCTGGTACGCGGCGACGACCATTCTCTTTCTACTGTCGGTGCTCCTTTGGCTGTGCCTGGGCTATGTGATTCCGTGGAGCGCGGTGCTGAGTCGATCCGAGCGCCCTCTCGTGGCAACGGCCAACGGCACATGGTTCATCTGGGTGGTCGCGAGCCAATCGGTGGCCACCGCAGCGGCGACCCTGGAACCGGTGATGGACTCATGGCGCCGCGAACTTGCTGTCGTCGCCGTCTTTGCCTGGTCCGTAGGGGTCTTCCTCTACGGCGCGGCTGGAGTGTTTGTTGCTGCCCGCATGATGCTCTATCCCTTCGGGCCTGAGGAACTCACGCCTCCCTATTGGGTGGCGATGGGGGCCTGCGCCATCACGGTTCTCGCGGGCGCCCGGATAGTCGAGATGGACAGCGCGCCCATGGTCGACGTGACGAGGGGACTCATTGCTGGTGCTTCGGTGATGTTCTGGGCCTTCGCGACGTGGCTCATACCCGCGCTGATAGCCGCTGGCTGGTGGCGCCATGGGTCGAATCGACTGCCGCTGCGCTACGAAGCCACTCTGTGGAGCATCGTGTTCCCGCTGGGCATGTACGCCGTCGCCGGGATCTACATCGGGCAGGCCAACTCGCTGCCGATCGTCGAGGGGATCGGCCGGTTCTGGTTGTTCGCCGTGGCATTTCCGGCCTGGGCGCTCACGTTTGTGGCAATGCTGGTGAACGTCTACCGGACTGTCCTCCAGGACCGCGGCACGCCGCAGGTCAACTTTCGCCGGCCCAGCCCCGTTCCGCGGGGCACCCCGACGTCGCAGTCGACGTGAGTCAGATTGCCAGCCGCCTCCGGATCACCAGCCAGGTGTAGAGCAACGCCACCAGTGCCGTGGCGGCGAGCATCACGAATCCGGCGGAGTAGTCGCCCGTTGCGCCATAGATGGCGCCCATGACCAACGGTGGGAAGAAGCCCCCAAGCCCACCTGCAGCCCCCACCACGCCGGTCACCGATCCCACGCTCTGCACTGGTACCAGCCGGGCCACTAGCGCAAAGACACCACCGGTCCCCAGGCCGAGCACCGCGGCGAGTCCGAGGAGAGCCACCGTTCCCTGAGGCAGCAGGTTGAGCTCGAGCGAGGCCAGCACGGCCAGTGCAGTCGCCAGTGCGTAGGACACTGACAGAACCTTGACTGGGTGGGAGCGGTCGGACAGCCAGCCACCGATCGGACGCATGACTACGGCAAGCACGACGAAGCCAGCAGTTCGGAGCGCCGCATCGCCCTGGGTGAGTCCGTAGGCGGTCTTGAGGTACGAGGGCAGATACACGCTGAAGGCAACGAACCCTCCGAAAGAGACCGCGTACAGCAGCCCAAGCTCGATGGTTGACCGCATTCTCAGCGTGTTCCAGGTCCGCGAGACCATGGAACCGGCCGCGATGACCCGATCAGCGCGGTCGCGGATCAGCAGCCAGGCGAGAACCGAGTACCCGGCGAGCAGAACCGCCACCAGAGCGAAGGGAAAGCCGTCCCCCATGCTCTTGGTGAGTTGCACCGTCGTGAATGCCGAGATCGCGGTGCCCCCCATTCCAACGCCGAAGACCCCCAGCGCGGTGCCACGTCGCTCAGGTGGGAACCAGGAGTTCACCAGCGGGATCCCGATCGCGAACGTTGTCCCTCCCAGCCCCAGGAAGAACCCACCGACGAGGTACTCCGCGTAGCTGTCTGCGACGAAGCCCAGGTAGAGCACTGGCAGAATGGTCAGCAGGGACATCATGGTGAACATGACGCGGGCACCGAAGCGGTCGGTCAACGCACCGACCGGAATGCGCCCCAGGGATCCGACAATGACGGGGACGGCAACCAGCACGGCCTGTTGGAACGCGGTAAGGCCGAGGTCTTCGCGCAGTGCGGTGCCCAGGGGGCCCAGCAGGGCCCAGGCCCAGAAGGTCAGGGCAAATCCGATGGTGGCCAAGGCCAGCATGCGCCCAGCGTGCGAGTTCTCTCGATCACTTGCTGCCGTCACAACTGTCGGCTCCGTCATGGCTGGTCCCTTCTGCGATGACCTTGACCCATCCACGTTATGGCCCACTCACTCCATGGATTCAGGTACTCCAGTCCCGTGTCAAACCATGACCGCGCCGTGGCAAGATGCGGGAGACTCAGATCAGAAGGTGGCGCGATGTGACGTCACAGGACCAAAGTCCCGAGACTCAACCGCCGCGGCTGACCAGGATGAGGCGTGCCCATTGAAACGACAGCAGCGCGAACGCGAGGGGCAGTGCCCGACGACCGTGAGTCACGCCAGGGACGCAAGGCCGTCCTGCGTGCGATCCGCGAGGCGTCCAGTCCGCTGTCGGTGGCCGAAGTCGCTGAGGACGTGGGGCTGCACGTGAACACCGTCCGCGGTCACCTTGAGCTCCTGGTGCACCTCGGCGTCGTGACGCGTGAGACCGAGCGGGGCGGTGGCAGGGGTCGACCACGCATCCTCTACGCCCTCGCGCCGGGCGAGCCCGTCCACCAGGACGCCTACAAGACGCTGGCGACCGCCCTCGCCAACGAGCTGTCGATCCTCGGCCAGCCCGACCAGCGCTCCGTCGACGAGGCGGGCCTGCTGTGGGCCGAGGCCCTCGTGAGCGAGGGACGGCTGCACCCCACGCCCTCCGCCGAGGAGGCCGTCGAGCAGGTCACCCAGCTCTTCAGCGACCTGGGGTTCGACGCGACCACCGAGCCGCTCGGCGACCGCATCTATCTGCGTGCCTGCCCCTACGCCGCCATCCGCGACGCCTTCCCCGGTGTCTGCGACATCCACCTCGGTCTGCTGCGTGGCTCGCTGACGGCCGTCGGTTCACAGCTGTCGGTCGACCGCTTCGACGTCGACGCCCGTCCCGGCCTCTGCGTCGCCCATCTCACAGGAACCACCGACCACGAGACGAAGGAAACCCCATGACTGCTCGCACCGACGGCCCGGCCGCCGACCTGCTGCTGCGCGCCGGAGGGCTGCTGCGTCGTTCCGAGGTGTCGGAGGACCTGCGCACCATCACCCACGAGGGCGGTCGGGAGGGCGACGTCTTCTACCGGGACCGGTGGAGCCACGACAAGGTGGTCCGGTCGACGCACGGCGTCAACTGCACCGGTTCGTGCTCCTGGAAGGTGTACGTCAAGGACGGCATCATCACGTGGGAGACCCAGCAGACCGACTACCCGTCGATCGGCGCACAGTCCCCTGAGTACGAGCCGCGCGGATGCCCCCGTGGGGCGGCCTTCAGCTGGTACACCTACTCACCGACGCGGATCCGCTACCCGTACGTCCGGGGCGTCCTGCTCGAGATGTACCGCGATGCCAAGAAGGTGCATCCGGACCCGGTCGACGCCTGGGCGGCGGTCGTCGACGACCCCGCCAAGCGACGTCGGTTCCAGAAGGCGCGCGGCAAGGGTGGTCTCGTGCGCGCCCACTGGGAAGAGGTCGCGGAGATCGTGGGGGCGGCCCACGTCCACACCATCAAGAAGTACGGGCCCGACCGGGTCTTCGGCTTCTCCCCCATCCCCGCCATGTCCATGGCTTCCCACGCCGCGGGTGCCCGCTTCATCAGCTTGCTCGGCGGCGCGATGCTCTCGTTCTACGACTGGTACGCCGACCTGCCGGTCGCGTCGCCCCAGGTGTTCGGCGACCAGACCGACGTGCCGGAGTCAGCCGACTGGTTCAACGCCAGCTACCTGATCATGTGGGGATCGAACGTCCCGGTCACCCGCACACCCGATGCCCACTTCATGACCGAGGCTCGCTACCGCGGCCAGAAGGTCGTCGTCGTGAGCCCGGACTACGCCGACAACACCAAGTTCGCCGACGAGTGGCTCGCCCCGCATCCCGGGACCGACGGAGCGCTCGGCATGGCGATGGGGCACGTGCTGCTCAAGGAGTTCTTCGTCGACCGTCAGGTGCCGCGCTTCGTGGAGTACGTGCAGACCTACACCGATCTTCCCTATCTCGTGAAGCTGCGCGAGAAGGACGGCGCCTGGGTGCCCGACAAGTTCGTGACCGCCGAGGACCTCGGCATCGAAACCGAGGCTGCGGCGTGGAAGCCGGTGATGGTCGACTCCGCGACCGGACGCCCGCACGTCCCCAACGGATCGCTGGGCGACCGCTTCAGCGAGAGCGGCAAGGGCCACTGGAACCTCGACCTCGAGGGTGTCGTGCCGGCCCTCTCGCTCCACGGAGCGGACAACACGGGAACCGCCGAGGTGCTGCTCCCCCGCTTCGACATGGCCCAGGAGCAGAACGAAGGTGGCGGGGTGATCCGCCGAGGCGTCCCGTCGGCGCAGCTCGGCGAGCACACGGTCACCACTGTCTTCGACCTCATGCTCGCCCAGTACGGCGTCGGCCGTGACGGCCTGCCAGGCGAATGGCCGCAGGGCTACGACGATCCCGAGCCCTACACACCGGCCTGGCAGGAGGAGATCACCGGCGTCCCGGCCGAGCAGGCGATCCGGATCGGCCGTGAGTTCGCCCAGAACGCCGAGGACTCCGGTGGGCGGTCCATGATCCTCATGGGCGCCGGTACCAACCACTGGTTCCACTCCGACACGATCTACCGCACGTTCCTGGCCCTGGTCACGCTGACCGGCTGCCAAGGCGTGAACGGGGGTGGCTGGGCGCACTACGTCGGCCAGGAGAAGTGCCGTCCGGTGACCGGTTGGGCCCAGCTCGCCTTCGGCCTCGACTGGCAACGTCCGCCGCGTCAGATGATCGGGACGGCGTTCTGGTACGTGCAGACCGGTCAGTGGCGGTACGACGGGCTGCCGGCCGACACCCTCGCCTCGCCACTCGGCAGCGGTCGCTGGAACGGCATGACCGCGATCGACACGCTGGCGCAGTCGGCGCGGGCCGGGTGGATGCCTTCCTACCCCTCGCTCAACCGCAACTCCCTCGATCTCGTCGACGAGGCACGAGCGGCGGGGGTCGAGCCGGCCGACCACGTCGTGGACAAGCTGCGCTCGGGTGAGGTCTCGTTCGCGATCGACGACCCCGACGCCCCCGAGAACTGGCCGCGCGTGCTGACCGTCTGGCGGGCCAACCTGCTCGGCTCCTCCAGCAAGGGCAACGAGTACTTCCTGCGTCACCTGCTCGGCACCGACAATGCCGTGCGCGCCGAGGAGGTCGCACCGGACGAACGTCCTCGCGACGTGGCGTGGCGCGAGACGTCCGACGAAGGCAAGCTCGACCTGCTGGTCTCGATCGACTTCCGGATGACCGGCACCGGTCTGTACAGCGACGTGCTGCTGCCGGCAGCCACCTGGTACGAGAAGCACGACCTGTCGAGCACCGACATGCACCCGTTCGTGCACGCCTTCACCCCGGCGATCAACCCGCCGTGGGAGACCAAGTCCGACCACGACATCTTCAACGCCCTGGGTCGCAAGGTGTCCGACCTCGCCGCCGGTCATCTCGAGCAGCGCGAGGACGTCGTGATGATGCCGCTGCTGCACGACACCCCCGACGAGATGGCCGTGCCGCACGGGATCGTGCAGGACTGGCGCAGCGGCGAGGTGGACGCGGTTCCCGGCGTGACGATGCCGAAGTTCGTGGTGGTGCAGCGCGACTACACGCAGGTGGGCGCCAAGATGTCGGCGCTCGGGCCACTGGTCGACAAGCTCGGCACCCTGACCAAGGGCGTGAACATCAAGCCGGTGCCCGAGGTCGAGGCGCTGGCCCGCACCAACGGGGTCATCCCGGACGGCGTCGCGGCCGGGCGTCCGTCTCTCGTCAAGGACACCCACGTCTGCGAGACGATCCTGGCGCTGTCGGGGACCACCAACGGCCGCGTCGCGGTCGAGGGGTTCCGTCAGCTGGAGGCGCGGACCGGGCGACAGCTGGCCGACCTCGCACTCGACCACGAGGGCAAGCGGATCACCTTCCCGGACACGCAGGCTCGTCCGGTCCCGGTGATCACCAGCCCCGAGTGGTCCGGGTCGGAGCACGGTGGTCGCCGCTACACGGCCTTTGCCATCAACGTCGACCGCTTGAAGCCGTGGCACACGCTCACCGGTCGCCAGCACTTCTTCCTGGACCACGACTGGCTCACCGAGCTCGGCGAGCAGCTGCCGATCTACCGGCCGCCGCTCAACATGCACCGCATCTTCGGCGACCAGAGCAGCGGTCTCGGCAAGGAGGTCACGGTCCGCTACCTGACGCCGCACTCGAAGTGGTCCATCCACTCCGAGTACCAGGACAACCTCTTCATGCTCTCGCTCTCGCGAGGCGGACCGGAGATCTGGATGAGCGTCGAGGACGCCGAGCAGATCGGTGTCAAGGACAACGAGTGGATCGAGGCGTACAACCGCAACGGCGTCGTCGTGGCCCGGGCGATCGTGTCGCACCGGATGCCTCAAGGGACGGTGTTCATGTACCACGCAAAGGATCGGGTGGTCGACGTCCCTCGCGCCGAGACCTCGGGGTTGCGCGGGGGCATCCACAACTCGCTCACGCGGCTGATGCTGAAGCCGAGCCACCTCGTCGGTGGCTACGCGCAGCTGTCGTTCTTCTTCAACTACCTCGGACCGACGGGCAACCAGCGGGACGAAGTCACGGTGATCCGTAGGCGCTCACAGGAGGTCGTGTACTGATGAAGGTCATGGCCCAGATGGGCATGGTGATGAACCTCGACAAGTGCATCGGGTGCCACACCTGCTCGGTCACCTGCAAGCAGGCCTGGACGAACCGCACCGGCGTCGAGTACGTGTGGTTCAACAACGTCGAGACCCGGCCGGGCCTCGGTTACCCGCGAACCCACGAGGACCAGGAGCGGTGGCGCGGCGGGTGGGAACGGACGAAGCGCGGTGGGCTACGCCTCAAGGGAGGCGGACGCTGGAAGAAGCTCGCCTCGATCTTCTCCAACCCCAAGCTCCCGAGCCTGTCGGACTACTACGAGCCGTGGACGTACGAGTACGACACCCTCATCTCTGCGCCCCTCGGCGAGCACACCCCGGTGGCCCGACCCAAGTCGCTGATCACCGGCAAGCCGATGAAGATCGAGTGGTCGGCCAACTGGGACGACGATCTCGGTGGGGGCCCTGACGTCATCGCCGACGACCCGGTCCTGGTGAAGATCCGTGACCAGGTGTCCGAGAAGGTCGCCCTCGACTTCGAGCGCGCCTTCATGTTCTACCTGCCGCGGATCTGCGAGCACTGCCTAAACCCGTCGTGCGTGGCCTCCTGTCCCTCCGGTGCCATGTACAAGCGGGCCGAGGACGGCATCGTCCTGGTCGACCAGGACCGTTGCCGCGGCTGGCGGATGTGCGTCTCCGGCTGCCCGTACAAGAAGGTCTACTTCAACCACAAGACCGGCAAGGCCGAGAAGTGCACGTTCTGCTACCCGCGGGTCGAGGTCGGCATGCCGACGGTGTGCTCGGAGACCTGCGTCGGTCGGCTCCGCTACATCGGCCTCTTCCTCTACGACGCGGACCGGGTGCTGGACGCCGCCGCCGTCGAGGACGACAAGGACCTGTACCGGGCCCAGCTCGACCTGATCCTCGACCCCCACGACCCCGAGGTGATCGCGGCAGCCGAACGGGACGGCATCCCGCCGGACTGGGTCGCTGCGGCCCAGAAGTCCCCGGTCTACCGGCTGGCGAAGGAGTTCGAGATCGCGCTGCCGCTGCACCCGGAGTACCGGACGATGCCCATGGTCTGGTACATCCCGCCGCTGTCTCCTGTGGTCGACGCGCTCACCGAGACCGGCAACGACGGTGAGGACGCCGGCAACCTGTTCGGTGCCATCGACTCGCTCCGCATCCCGAAGGAGTACCTGGCCGAGCTCTTCACGGCCGGCGACACCGACGTCATCGACACCGTGCTGCGACGGCTCGCCGCCATGCGCTCGACGATGCGTGACGTCAACCTCGGCCGCGAGGTCGACACCAGCATCGCCGAGGCCGTCGGCTTCGACGAGGCGACGGTGCTGGAGATGTACCGCCTGCTCGCGATCGCCAAGTACGAGGAGAGGTACGTCATCCCGGCCGCGCACACCGAGCAGGCCAAGCAGCTGGAGGAGATCGGCTGCTCGCTCGACTACGACGAGGGACCCGGCATGTACGGGTCCGGCCCCTTCGGCGAGGCGTCCGGTGTGCCCGTTCCCGTCGCCGTCGAGAACTTCCACGCATTGAAGGTGCGGCAGACGTCCGAGGGGGTGCTCGACACCTCCAGCAAACAGGGACGGATCAACCTGCTCAACTGGGACGGCAAGGGAGCCACCAACCGGGCTGTTCCCGGGCGACGGTGGAGAGGACGGCCGATGATGGACGGACAGGACCGCTCGTACGTCCAGCAGGTCTGCTCCGTGCTCCTCCGTTACCCGGAGGAGTCGACGCTCGAGCTCGTCCCGGTCATCGGTGACGTGCTCGGCACGCTCCCGCACGGACCGGCAACCAGACTGGGCCGCTTCCTCGACTACGTCACCTCGACCGAGCTCATGCGGGTGCAGCAGCACTACGTCGAGACATTCGACATGCGGCGCAAGTGCTCGCCCTACCTTACGTACTGGACCCACGGTGACACCCGCAACCGCGGGATGGCGCTCCTCCACTTCAAAGAGGTGTACCGCGAGGTCGGCCTGACCATCGACGAGTCCGAGCTGCCCGACCACCTCGCCGTCGTGCTCGAGTTCGCTGCCTCCGGCGACGCGGAGCTGGGCAACGCCCTGCTGGCCGAGCACCGGGGGGTCATCGCGCTGCTGCACGCGGCACTCGAGAACGCCGGATCTCCCTACGCCGACGTCGTGTCGGCAGTGCTCTCGACGACCTCCGAGCTGACGCCGGAGGATCGTGAGCTGATGGCGCGTCTCGCGCACAGCGGGCCGCCCACCGAGAGCGTGGGGATGGCCGGTCCGATCGATCTGACGCTGACGCCCTTTGGCGTCGGCTCCTCCGACCTGACCATGGGAGCCCGCCGATGACGGCCACCGAGATCCTGCTCTGGGACGTGCTGCCGTACGTCACGATCGCTGTGTTCGTCGTCGGCATGGTGTGGCGCTACCGCTACGACAAGTTCGGCTGGACCACCCGCTCGTCCCAGCTCTACGAACGCTCCTTGCTGCGCATCGCCAGCCCGCTGTTCCACCTCGGGATGCTGGCTGTCGTCGGCGGTCACGTGATCGGCCTGATGATCCCTGAGGAGTGGACGACACGCCTTGGGAATCAGCGAGGACATGTACCACGTCAACGCCGTCGCGTTGGGCGGCCTGGCCGGCATCGCGACGCTGGTCGGCGTGGCCTTGCTGGTCTACCGCCGCCGCACGAGCGGCCCCGTGTTCGCGGCCACCACGAAGAACGACAAGACCATGTACGTGTTCCTCGTCGCTGCGATCTGCCTCGGCATGGTCGCCACCATGACCGGTGCAGGTGTGCTGGGGGACGGGTACAACTACCGGGAGACCGTGTCGGTGTGGTTCCGCTCGATCTTCCTGCTGCAGCCCCAGGGTGAGCTGATGGCCGACACACCCCTGGCCTTCCGGGTGCACGCGCTCTCGGGCCTGGCGCTGTTCCTGGTCTGGCCGTTCACCCGGCTGGTGCACGCCTTCAGCGCGCCCCTCGGCTACCTCTTCCGCCCCTACGTGGTCTACCGCACGCGAGCAGGAAGCGGGCCGGGTAACCGCGACCCCCGTCCGGGCTGGGACCGCACCAAGGTCTGAGGCACAGCCGCCGGGTCTGAGGGTGGCGCTCCCGGCGCCGAGCGCCCGTGAGGATGCATGGCTGGGACTCCTCATGGGTGCAGATGGCCGGAATGGAGGATCACTTGCGCTTTGGAGGTCTGAAGCGGCCCAGGAACGCACGTCATTCGCCGATCCGTGACGGACACCCGCAAGCGGTGACCGCGCCGAAGGCGAACCTGCGCGGTCAGGCGTCGGGCGTCGAGCCTTCGACGTCCCCGTGAGGCACTCGGTCGTCCGGAGCTGCCGGGATGGTGCCGAGGCGTCCAGCCTGGAAGTCTTCGAACGCCTGCACCAGCTCGTCCTTGGTGTTCATGACGAACGGACCGTAGGCGGCCACGGGCTCACGGATGGGCTGTCCGCCGAGGACGTACACATCGAACGCCGAGTGTCCGGCGTCCTGCTGCTCGTCGGCGCTGATCGTGATCGAGGAGCCCTCGCCGTAGACGGCGAGCTGCCCCCAGTGCAGGGGACGCCGCTCGGCGCCGACCGAGCCCTTGCCAGACAGCCCGTACACGAGCGCATTGAAGTCCTCGCGCCACGGCAGCGTGACCTGCGCCCCCGGGGCGATCGTCGCGTGAAGGAGCGTGATGGGCGTGTACGTCACGCCCGGTCCGGCGTGCCCGTCGAGCTCGCCGGCGATCAGGCGGATCAGGCCGCCACCGTCGTCGGAGCTGAGCAGGCCGACCTTGGCGGAGGTGATGTCCTGGTAGCGGGGCGGGGCGTACTTGAGCGAGCGAGGCAGGTTCACCCACAGCTGCAGGCCGTGGAAGAGCCCGCCGGACACGACGACGTGCTCCGGTGGCGCCTCGATGTGCAGGATGCCGGCACCCGCCGTCATCCACTGGGTGTCGCCGTCGCTGATCAGGCCACCGCCACCGTTCGAGTCCTGGTGCTGCATGAGCCCGTCGATCATGTAGGTGACCGTCTCGAAACCGCGGTGCGGGTGCCACGGAGTGCCCTTGGGCTCACCCGGTGCGTAGTCGACCTCGCCCATCTGGTCCATGTGGATGAACGGGTCGAGGGCTCGCAGGTCGACGCCGGCGAAGGCCCGACGCACCGGAAAGCCCTCTCCTTCGAACCCCGAGGGGGCCGAGGTGACGCTGACCACCGGGCGCGGCCGGTCGACGGCTGGGTCGATCGTCGAGACGCGTGGAAGGGCGAGGACGTTGTCGACGGTGACGGCGGGCATCGGGACTCCTGCACGATCGGGGGGCGGAAGGCTCTTACCACGGGTCAAGGTACTTGATATCTCAAATATTCCGCAATATTCCCTGGCGGTACCTCCGCACCGGCGCCTACCGTCGAGCCGTGTCTGATTCCCCTGTCCCCGACCCGACACCCCGGGTCAGCCGTGTCGACCGCGGGGTGTGTGACGTGCTGGTCGGGGGCCAGACGGTGCGCGCCCGGTGGTCCCCGGCGGTGGCGGCAGCTGCCCACCAGTCACCTGCCGCCATGCCCTGCGTCGGCGACCAGGTGGTGGTCAGTGTGGAGGGTGGAGAGACCTGGCTGGCCGAGGTGCTGCCACGTCACAACGCCATCACGCGCGCCTCGGTCTACCCCGGCAGCAGCGAGCATCAGGTCCTGGCGGCCAATGTCGATGTGCTGGCGATCTGTGAACCCTGTGAGCCCTACCCCGCACCCGGCCGGATCGAGCGCCTGCTGGCCCTGGCCTGGGAGGCGGGCACCCGACCGGTCGTCGTGCTCACCAAGACCGACCTCGCTGTCGACCTCGATGACCTGGTGGCGGCCATCCAGCGGGCCGCGGTGGGAGCCGACGTCGTCACGGTGAGCGCACTCGACCGCGAGGGGCTCGACTCCGTGGCGTCGCTGGCGGCGCCCGGTGAGACGCTGGCCCTCCTGGGTCCCTCCGGTGCCGGCAAGTCGACGCTGCTCAATGCCTTGCTCGGGCACGAGATGATGGCGACCAGCCGTACCCGCACTGACGGCAAGGGTCGGCACACCACCGCTCACCGCGAGCTGCTTCCCCTGCCCAACGGCGCCTTCGTCATCGACACGCCGGGGCTCCGCAGTATCGGGCTGGCCAGCACCGATGGGCTCGAGCAGGTCTTTCCCGAGATCGAGGAGCTCTCCGCCGACTGTCGGTTCGGTGACTGCGCCCACGACTCCGAGCCGGGGTGTGCCGTGCTTGCTGCGGTCGACGACGGCACGCTGCCCGAACGCCGGCTGCAGAGCTACCGCAAGCTGCTGCGCGAGGCGGCCTACCAGGAACGACGCGGCAACGCCCGCCTGATGGCGGAGGAACGCGCGAAGTGGAAGTCGATCAGCAAGCAGACCCGGGACCTGGGCCTGTCGCGCCCGTAGCTCACGCAGCGATCCGGCGTGTGCCGTGCAGTGTCACCAGGTGCACCCCGAGCAGCTCGATGTCGGCAGCGTCGCAGACGTCACGAACCACCGGTCCCCACTCGCGATCGTCCTGGGTCAGGCTCAGCCCGTCGGCACGGGCGATCGCCACCATGAGGCCCGCCCGTTGCTCCAGCTGCTCGGTCGCGGCCGCGAAGACCCCGACGAGGTGTCGCTTGGCCTCGGCCTCCATGGGCGGTCTGAGGTCCTCCACGACGTTGGCGACGACGAAGTACCCTCGCTCGTCACAGAGAACGACGAGCACGGCACCCGCGCGACGATCGCGTTCGCTGATCAGCAGGTCGAGGATGTCGGCGACGCGGTCGTCGGTGTGAATCGGCTCTGTGTCCCAGCCCTCGGGAAGGTCTATGAAGTTCATGCCGTGACCATGCCCGGCCGACGCTTCCGACATGCGAAATCCACAGGCCCGCCGTCACGTCGCACCCCGCCGCTCCGCGGCGGACGCGGTGCCGAGCCAGGAGTGCGGATTGCCCTCCCAGCACCAGCCCAGCTTGGGCGCTCCCTGTGAGATCCATAGTGCGGGCACCCGGCGGTCGCCGCGCCGTGAGCCGGCGAGCATGTAGCACCGGTTCTTCTGCAGCAGATCGGGACGCACGAGATGCAGCACGATCCCTTCGGAGATGGTGAGCGGTGAGCGTCCACGTCGGACGATCTCCGCCACCGCGTCACCGGGGCGGATGTCACAGAACTCCTCACCCCTCTCGACGTCGACGAGCAGGTAGGGAACGGCCTCCGGGACGCTCAGCTCGGGCAGGGGTCGGTAAGGGCGCAGTCCCTCGGGGCCGTGGTTGCGGTCGACGATCCCAGGCCGGCGGGATCCCTCGAGGCTCAGCAACGGCACCAGGCTGTCGAAGTCGACGCCCGCAACGTCCGGGATGAGGACGAACGCCGACCCCGCCCCCGACGATCCACGTGGGGCCACCTCCGCCGCTACAGCCCTGAGCGGGGCGAGCGACTGCGTGAAGTGGTGGGGATCGACTCCGAGCGCGACCGGCAGAACTGACGCGAGCCGGTCGAGTTGACGATCGAACTCCTCGACAGCGGTGAGGGCATCTTCAGACATCTCTTCCTCTCGTCGACGACCGCGGCACAACGCCGTCTCCGGCCGCCAGATTCCCGTGGCCCTCTTGTCAGTGGCAGGTGGCACAGTGCAGTCGTGGCCATCGACCTGCATTCGCGCATCGAGCAGGCACGCCTGCTGATCCACGGAGACGTGTCGGAGTGCACTGACGACGGACTGCGTGAGGCCCTCATCCGGCTCGAGGCCATGGGCAACAGCGTCCAGGCCATGCAGGCGCAGGTGATGGTGGCGATGGTGCGTGCGGCAGAGGCCGAGGATCACCGACTTGACGCAGCGCGCGCCGCACAGTCGTTGCCTGCACCGCAACACGAGAGCCGTCTGGTGGAGTTCGTCGCTGACGAGGTAGGGGTGTTGCTGGCAAGCACGCGCGTGGCGGCGACCCGTCGCGTCGCCACGGCGCTGGATGCGTCTGCTCACCCTTTGCTGGCCGATGCCTGGCAACAGGGACGCCTCGATGCCCGAAAGGTCAGCGAAATCGCTGGTGGTGTGGCGCCGTTGTGCGAGCCGGACACGGTCGGCATGCTCGCCATCGAGCCGCTGGTGACCGCCGCTGTCGAGTACGGCACCGCCCACACCGTCACGCAGCTGCGGGCATGGTTGTCGCGTCGCGTGATCGCAGCAGCGCCGGAGGTGGCCGAGCGTCGCCGAGTGAAGGCGGTCGCTGACCGGCGCGTGACCTTCACGCCGCTCGGCGACGGTGTCGCCGAGCTGACCGCCCTGATGCCGGCGATCCAGGCACGGCACGTGTTCGACACCGTCAACGCCGTCGCGCACGAGTCGGTGCCCGGAGACCTCCGCACAATGGATCAGCGCCGAAGCGATGCCCTGTTCGACCTGCTGGTCGGACGCGCTCCCCCGATGCAGGTGTCGGTACAGGTCGTGGTCCCCGCAGACGTCCTTGCCGGTGAGTCGGACGAGCCGGGATGGGTGTCGGGAGTTGGACCGGTCACTGCAGGAACCTTGCGCGGCCTGCTGAGCCCGGACAGCCCCGGGGAGGTCCCCACCGCATGCGGCCCGCTCTTGGGTTGGTTGCCCCCTTCGAGCTGGCGACGACTCACCTGCGACCCAGACAGCGGCGTCCTCACCGACGTCGCAGAGTCGCAGTACCGGCCCTCAACACCGCTCGACCGAGCGGTCCGGGCACGCGACATGACGTGTCGCTTCCCCGGTTGTCGACGAAGCGCTGTCGGCGCCGCCTCTGGCACAGACCTTGATCACTCCATCCCGTGGCCCGAGGGTCGCACCACGGCGGCCAATCTTGCCGTCCTGTGCCGCCGCCATCACCGGCTCAAGCACACCCCCGGCTGGCAGACAGAGATGCAGCTGGACGGCTGCATGGTCTGGACAACACCCACCGGACGGCAGTTCCGGACCGAGCCCTGGCAGCACATAGTGCCGCCGATGGACTGGGAGCACCGCGAGCGAACCCCCGCAGGACCGAGACACCATCGGGGTGGGCCCGGCCCGTAGTGGGCGCTACCGCCTGAGATCTAGGGCTCGCCGAGGGCGCCCTCGTCGTCCAGCAGTTCGAGCACGTCACGCGCAAAGACCTGTGCCTGCTCGCGCGTGGGACCCCTCTGCGCCCCTGCCTGCCGCGCCACGGCCGCCGCAAGCACGGCAGCGGCGTCGCTTCTCGGTGCCACCTGGTCCATCGCCCACCGACCCGCTTCGCCCTTCGACGTCACGCGGCCGGTGGTCAAGTAGCACCAAGCCCGGGCCGCCGTCAGCGCCACGTACTCCGGGGGTGGATCGTGGGCGAGTGACCATCTGATTTCCTCCAGCACCGCGCCACGCACCGCGTCGACAGACGGAGCTGCCAGCACCGCGGCGGCAGCTTGGCCGATCACCGCGTCGCCGGCAGCCAGACAGACAAGCAGGTGCAGGACGAGGTCGGGGTCACCGTCGCGGGCGCGTCCGTCGACCGACCTTGAGCCGCGGTCCCAGCCCTCCGTTCCCACGTGCAGCTGGAAGAACGGTTCCGGAAGGTGTGGGTCACGCGCCTCGCAAGGGTGAGGATGCTCATCTCGAGACCGTTGCCCGGGTACCAAGAAGGCCGGCCAGCCCTGCGACGATCCCCTCGACCTCGGCGTCGGACAGGCTCCCCTCCAGCACGGCAAGCACATCGAAGTCGCTCCGATCCCATCGGAACCCACCGAGCACCGCCGACCCATGCAGATACACGGCCACCAAGCGCTCCTCCAGCAGCGCGGCTCAGCGACGCAGCGACGGATGTCGCACGCCAGCCTCCTCCGGCTCGACTCTGCTCTCGACCTCCCCCTCGTGGACCCCGAAATCGGTTGACCCTGCTCGACCGCTCCGGCCATTCTCTGCCGCATGGCGTGGAGTGAGCGGCTTCGGCGCCTGCATGTCGACATCACACCGCTGCGCACGTCGCGTGAGTTCCGCCTCATCATGGGCTCGGGCGTCATCACCAGCCTCGGCAGCTTCATCACCTACGTGGCGCTGCCGTTCCAGGTGAAGGACCTGACCGACTCGTATGTAGCAGTTGGTCTGCTTGGCGCCTGCGAGCTCGTCCCTCTCATCGTCTTCGGGTTGTGGGGCGGGTCGCTGTCGGACGCCGTGGACCGCCGGCTCATGGTGCTCGTCACCGAGCTGGCGCTGATGGTGTGCTCGACCTTGCTGCTGGTGAATGCGCTCTTCCCCGAACCGCAGCTGTGGCTCATCTACCTGGTGGCGGCCCTGTTCGCGACCTTCGACTCCCTCCAGCGCCCATCGTTGGACGCCATCACGCCACGGGTCGTCCCCCATGACCAGCTGACCGCCGCCAGTGCCTTGTCGGCCCTCCGGTGGCAGGTCGCGTCACTCGCTGGTCCCGCTCTGGGCGGCATCCTGGTGGCCAGCTACGACGCGTCGCTCGCCTACGCGGTCGACGTCTCGACCTACGCGATCAGCCTGGTCCTGCTGTGGAAGCTCGCCCCGGTGCCCACGATCAACGAGGCTGCCGAGGTGGGTCTGCGTCACATCGGCGAGGGCCTCCGCTACGCGTGGAGTCGCAAGGACCTGCTCGGGACCTATCTCGTCGACACCGCAGCGATGCTGCTCGCCTTTCCGATGGCGCTCTTTCCCTTCGTTGCCGAGGACCTCGACGCGGAGTGGGCGCTCGGGCTCCTGTACACCGCTCCCTTCGTGGGGTCGTTGATCGCCACCTTGACCAGCGGGTGGACCAACCACATCCACAAGCAGGGGCGGGCGATCCTGCTGGCGGCCGCGGTCTGGGGAGCCGGCATAGCGGCCTTTGGGCTGGCGGACAGCATCTGGTGGGCACTGCTCTGGCTCATGGTCGCGGGTGCCGGCGACATGGTGTCGGGCATCTTCCGTACGGCCATGTGGAACCAGACGATCCCCGACGAGGTGCGCGGACGCATGGCCGGGGTCGAGCTGCTCAGCTACTCCGTCGGCCCCACCCTCGGCCAGGTGCGCGCCTCCGGCGTGGCCGCACTGACGTCCCTGCGCTTCTCGATCGTGAGCGGAGGGGTGGCCTGCGTCGCCGCCTGCGGGCTGCTGGCGGTGGCGCTGCCGTCCCTGTGGCGGTTCGACCAGCGCACCGACCCCAATGCCGTGCGGGAGCGAGAGGTGCGGGCCCGCCGCGCTGCGGAGTCCGCGGAGGACGCAGGGGCCTAGCGGGCGTCCCGACGGGCCTGTCGCCGTGCGCCCTTGGCCCGGGTGGACGCGGTCTTCTTGCGGGAGACGGGGGTCTTGCGCTTCGCCGGCCGGCGTCCGCCAGAGGTTGTCTGGTCCGATGTCGACGACGCCACCGGGCCGGTGCTGTCACCCCGTGCCGCCGCCAACCGCTCCGCCTTCAGCTCGGCCGACGTCTCCTTGGCGACCTTTGCGAGCGCGCGACTCACGCGAGCCAGTGCGTCCTCGAAGACCTCGGCCTTGACCGCGGACCGCTGGTTCTTCGCGGACGCCTTGCCGCGCGACCGGTCCGCAGAGACCTGCGCGCTCGCCTGTCGACGGTGCAGCGTGCGGTACTTCCGGCTGGCCCGCCGGACCCGGTCGTGCAGGTCCCCGAGGTCGTCCTCGTCCAGAGTCCGGAGGTTCTCCGGCTTGGTGGCCTCGATCAGGTCCACCTCGCCGGCAGTGAGGTGTTTGCGGAATGCCTGGTTCACGGGATCCTCCGGATCATCTCGTCCTCAGCGGAACACGCTCCCACACCCACCAGCCCCGCGCGACCGGTTGCGTCGCCCCCCTGGCGGTCGACCAGAATGGGGGAAGGCAGCGGCAGCGGACGTCCGCTCCAGGAGAAGGGATCCCTCGTGACCGACGACATGCGCTCCAAGATCCGGAGTGGCAATGGCTTCATCGCGGCCCTCGACCAGAGCGGCGGCAGCACGCCCAAGGCGCTGAAGCTGTACGGCCTCGACGAGGACACCTACTCGGGCGAGCAGGAGATGTTCGACCGGATCCACGAGATGCGTTCGCGCATCGTCACCAGCCCTGCCTTCAACGGTGACCGGATCATCGGCGCCATCCTCTTCGAGATGACGATGGACCGCCAGATCGAGGGCAAGGGGTCGGCAGAGTATCTCTGGCAGGACAAGGGCGTCGTCCCCTTCCTCAAGGTGGACAAGGGGCTGGCGGACGAAGCCGACGGCGCCCAGGTCATGAAGCCCATGCCCGACCTCGACGCGCTGCTCGACAGGGCCAAGACGCACCAGGTGTTCGGGACCAAGATGCGCTCGGTCATCAAGCTGGCCAACAGTGCTGGTGTCGACGCGGTCGTCAGCCAGCAGTTCGAGGTGGGGCGCCGCATCCTCGACGCCGGACTCATCCCGATCATCGAGCCAGAGGTCGACATCAAGAGCCCGGAGAAGGCGGAGGCCGAGGCGTTGCTCAAGGCCGGGATCCTCTCCGAGCTCGGGTCGCTGCCGGACGAACAGCAGATCATGCTGAAACTCACGCTGCCGGAGGCAGACGGGTTCTACTCCGAGCTGGTGGAGCACGCCAAGGTGCTGCGCGTGGTCGCCCTCTCCGGCGGCTACAGCCGCGAGGACGCCAACGCGCGGCTCGCGCGCAACCACGGCGTCGTCGCAAGCTTCTCGCGAGCACTGACCGAGGGACTGTCGGCGCAGCAGAGCGACGACGAGTTCAACAAGATGCTGGATGCCACGATCGCCAGCATCTACGCCGCATCGATCACCTGAGCAGGTCGCCCTCCGACGGCGATTCCGATCCGCGCATGCGGAGGTCGGTGTCGGGGTCACTCGTGAGGCTGCAGCAGCTCTGCGCCTTCACCCGACCGGTCAGCGCACCGACCACCAGGAAGACCAGGAAGGCGGTGACGAGGGCGCCGATCAGGTAGGGGACCATGTCCACACTGTAGGTCCTGCGTCAGGAACGCACGAGCCGCGCGATGGCGGCGTTGACCTCATCCAGCTTCTGCTGAGCATCCGGACCACCGGACCGTGCGGCGTCGACCACGCAGTGCTCGATGTGCTCCTCGAGCAGCCCGAGGCTGACCGACTGCAGAGCCTTGGTGATCGCCGACACCTGGGTGAGGATGTCGATGCAGTACTTCTCCTCCTCCACCATGCGCTGCAGCCCGCGGGCCTGCCCCTCGATGCGGCGCAGACGTGCGAGGTACTCGTCCTTCTTGTGGATGTAGCCGTGCGGAGCGGTCTGGGTGGCCATGGTCCTCGTCCTTCCGGAGCCTGAGCTGTACTATACCCCCCTGGGGTTATCTGTCCCAAGTGCGGGCAGCGGCCGACGGCGCCGGCGGCCGCGCGTCCGATGGATAGGCTCGCGAAGTGACCGACGACGCGGAGAGGCACGACCCGCTGCCGATCGATCCCGACCTGACCGACGGACCTGATGTCCTCCACAGGGCCACGGGTGCGGTCGCTCGGCACCGTCGGTGGGACGTGGCCCTGGTCATCGGCGCCGGAGGAGCCATCGGCGGCGCGGCGCGGTGGGCACTCAACGAGGTGTGGCCACCGGTCACCGGAGGCTTTCCCTGGGCGACGTTCGTCGAGAACGTGACCGGCTGTCTGATCCTGGGTGCGCTGATGGTGTACCTGCTGGACGTGTGGCGTCCCAGCCGATACGCACGCCCGTTCCTCGGGATCGGTGTCCTCGGTGGGTTCACCACGTTCTCCGCCTACGCCGCTGAGACCCATGCCCTCCTCAGGGAGGACCAAGGACTCCTCGCCCTCGGATACCTGTTCGGCACCCTGATCGTGGCTCTGGCAGCCAGCTGGACTGGGATCGCCCTGGCCCGAACCGCCGCCGGGATCACCCCACGCACGAGATGACGGAGGAACTGTGAAGCTCCAAGGCCAGTCGATGCGGCTCACCATCTTCATCGGCGAGACGGACCAGTGGCACCATCACCCCCTGTACACCGAGATCGTGCACCGCGCTCACCAGGCCGGGTTGGCCGGTGCCAGCGTCATGCGCGGCATCGAAGGGTTCGGGGCATCGTCTCGCGTCCACACCACGCGGATCCTCAGCCTGAGCTCGGACCTTCCCGTCGCCATCATCATCATCGACGCTGCGGACCGCATCGAAGCCTTCCTTCCTCAGCTGGACGAGCTGATCCAGGAGGGACTGGTCATCTTGGACCCGGTCAATGTCATCAAGTACGTCGGACGTACGGAGTCGGGCGCTTGACCCTGGTCCTCGTGATGCTGGGGGCGGCGGTCGGGGCCCCCAGCCGGTGGCTGCTCGACCAGGCCATCCAGACGCGACGGGAGAGCGCCTTCCCCCTGGGGACCTGGACCATCAACGTGACCGGCTCGCTGCTGCTCGGCGTCGTCCTCGGCGCGGCAGCCTTCGGTCCCGGATCACCCGAGCTCGTCGCCCTCGCGGGGACCGGCTTCTGCGGCGGCTTCACGACCTACAGCACGTTCGGGTTCGAGACCGTCCGGTTGGCCGAAGACGGCTCCTTCGTCGAAGCAGGGATCAACATCGCCTCGAGCCTCGTCGTCGGCCTGGCTGCCGCCGTCGCCGGTTGGTACCTCGCCCGGTTCCTCTGGTCCTAGCGTTGGCTCCATGACGGACGAACCCACGACCTACTTCGAGACCCGCCGGCTCCTGGCGCGTTCATTCGTCACCGCTGACGTGGAGGCGTTCGTCGCCTACCGCGCGGACCCCGACGTCGCCCGCTACCAGAGCTGGAGCGACTTCACGCTCGAGCGCGGTCACGACTTCGTCGCATCCCTGCGCGGAGCCACGCCGGGGGTGCCCGGCGAGTGGTTCCAGTTCGCGCTCGAGAGGCGGTTGGGGGGTGGACTCGTGGGGGACCTTGCGTTGAAGGTCGACGCCGACGAGCCACGGCAGGCCGAGGTGGGTTTCACGCTTGCGCCGGCTCACCAAGGCCAGGGCTACGCCACCGAGGCGCTGGAGGGGCTCCTCGACCACGCCTTCGACGCGTTCGGCCTGCACCGCGTCGTCGCCGTCACCGACGCACTCAACGCCCCGGCGGCGGCCCTGCTCGAGCGGATGGGGATGCGTCGCGAGGGACACTTCATCGAGAACATCTTCTTCAAGGGCGCCTGGGGCAGCGAGTTCCTGTTCGCCGTCCTCGACCGGGAGTGGCGCGCGAGGACCGCCCGGCGGCCCGAGAGCCAGGGCTCGTGAAGGTCCTCGTCACCGGTCACCGGGGGCTCGTCGGACAAGCCGTGGTCCACGTCCTCACGCAGGCCGATGTCGACTGGGTCGGCCTCGACCTGCTCGAGGGCGACGACCTCCTCGATGCTGAGCTCGTCAGCGCACGCGCTACCGGATGTGACGCCATCGTCCACCTCGCGGCAGTCGAGGAATCCGAGGAGTCCGAACCGGTCGTGCCGTCCACTGTGACTCGTGTCGCGCACGATGAGGTCTTCGCCACGAACGTCGACGGAACCCGCCACGTCCTGGCTGCGGCACGCCTTCGTCGGGCCCGCGTCGTCCACCTCAGCAGCGTCGATGTGTTGGGTTGCTTTCTCGGTCAAGGGCTCCCCCAGTACTACCCCATCGACGACCGGCACCCCACCCATCCGAGGGGCGCGTACGCGGAGTCCAAGCTGGACGGCGAGAACCTGTGCGAGCAGCTGACACGGACTGCGGACATCCCCACCGTGTGCCTCCGCCCGCCCGGCGTCTTCGACGATTCCACCTACGCGTTCATCACCGACGCGCGAGCCTCCAATCCCGAGTTCGAATGGTCACCTTTCTGGGAGTACGGCGCCTTCATCGACGTGAGGGACCTCGCCGATGCCGTGTTCTGCGCCCTCACCGCTGATCTGACGGGGCACCACCGCCTGCTGGTCTGCGCACCGGACATCAGCTCCGCTCGCGACGACAGCATCACGTTGGCCCGCCGGCTCACGCCGGACGTCCCTGTCCGGAATCCTCAGCTGTACGACCACTGGCCTTTCGCCGCGCTTGTGGACTCCACCGGCGCTCAGCAGCTGCTCGGCTGGAGCCCCAGGCACCTCTGGCGTCCGGAGCAGCGCGAACGATGACCTTCGTACCCTCCGCCTTCCTGGAATCGGCGGACCGCTTCCAGGATCATGGCTGTCGGGAGGCCACGTGATTGTGACAATTGGTGTACTTGAACCGCTGAGCGTCACGGTGGACGGACGGTCGGTCTCCGGAGCGCAGTGGCGGCGGCGGGACGCGGCTTCGCTGGTCAAGGTCCTCGCCATCACCCCGGAGCACCGCCTGCACCGTGATCAGGTGATCGACCGCCTGTGGCCCGAACTCTCCATCGAGGATGCGGCGCCCCGCCTGCACAAGGCTGCCCACTACGCGCGACGCACGATCGGCATCTCCGACGCCGTGGTGCTTCGCGACGAGCTGGTGTCCCTCTTCCCCGAGCGCGAGATCGTGGTCGACGCGTCGGATTGGGAAGACCGCGCCGAAGACGCCCTGGCCTCCGGCGATCCCCTCGAAGCATCGACCGTGGTCGACGAGCTGCCGGCCGAACCGCTCCAGCAGGACCTCTACGCACCCTGGGCCGCTCCGCTGCGCGAGCGGCTCCTGCTGCTCCGGGACCGACTGCTGCGACAAGCCGGACAGTGGGAGGACCTGCTCGCTCTGGACCCGACCGACGAGGACGCTTACCTCTCGCTCATGGAGCAGCATGTCGCCGACGGAGATCGCGCCGCGGCCTTGGCGCAGTTCGAACGGATGGAGGCCGCACTCCGACGCGAGCTCGACATCGAGCCGGGGGTGGCGGCTCGACGGATGCGTGACACGGTACTCGCAGCCATCCGCGAGAAGGCGCCGGTCGTGCCGGTGGAAGAGATGCGCATGCGCCAACGCATCCACTTCTGCCTCACGTCGGATGACGTGCGCATCGCCTACGCCATCACCGGGGACGGCCCGCCATTGGTCAAAGCCGCCAACTGGTTGACGCACCTGGACCACGACTGGCACAGCCCGGTGTGGCATCACTGGCTCACCGACCTGTCGCGGGGGCGTCAGCTCGTCCGCTACGACGAGCGTGGATGCGGCCTGTCCGACTGGGAGCTCCCCGAGGAGAACGCCACCTTCGAGACATGGGTGCATGATCTCGAGGCAGTCGTCGACGCCACCGGACACGGGATCGTCGACCTGCTCGGCATCTCCCAAGGAGCGGCGGTCGCCGTTGCCTATGCGGCGAGGCACCCGGAGCGCGTTCGCCGCATTGTCCTGTACGGCTCCTTTGCACGTGGTCGTGCCGTGGCCGCTGACACAGAGGAGCAGCGTGAGATATTCCGAACGCACCTCCAGCTTGCGCGCGTGGGCTGGGGACACGACACTCCCGTCTTCCGCCAGGTCTTCAGCGCTCAGTTCATGCCGTCCGCGTCGCGTGACCTCTGGGATGCCTTCAACGAGCTGCAGCGGCTGACGACGACTCCCGAGAATGCCGCCAGGTTGATGGACGTGTCCGGACACATCGACGTGACCGACACAGCGCCCCAGGTGCGCGCGCCGACCCTGGTGCTCCACGCGCGCCACGATCAGCGACCTCCCTTCGCGGAGGGGAAGCTGCTGGCGTCCCTCATCCCGAACAGTCGCTTCGTCACCCTGGAGAGCGACAACCACATCCTCCTCGCCGACGAACCCGCCTGGCAGGTGTTCCTGACGGAGGTGAACGCGTTTCTGGATGCACCCTGACAGCGTGCGATGACCCCTACCGAATGACCGCTGCCGCTTCTCGGGACGTGCAGCTGACCGCGGAGGTGAGCCCCGTGATCTTGAGCTCGCTGGTGCCACGCGAGACGTTCGCAGCCCTGCAGAGCTGCCTCTACCTCAATCAGGCGTCGTTGGGCATTGTTCCGCAGGCATCGACCGACGCAATGGTCCGCTTCGTCGTCGATGTCGCCCAACTCGGCAACCTGGTTCTTTCCGACGCGCAGGAGGCGAGGATCCTCGACGAGCTGCGCGCGTCAGCGGCCTCCTTCCTCGACGCCCCGACGGCATCGATCGCAGTGGTGGGCGGTGCAAGCGAGGCACTTGGGCAGCTGGCTGCCATCCAGGCGTCGCGCCCTGGTGCGGTCGTCCTGATCCGTACCGACTTCCCGAGTGTCACCTTCCCCTGGCTGGGTGCCCAACAGCGGATGGGCACCCGGATCAGGTGGGTCGAGGACCGGCCGTCGCAGGACATCACCGAGGCGCTCATCGAAGCGATCCAGGAAGACACATCGACGGTCTGTATCGGTGCCGTCCAGTACGCGACCGGTTCGCTCATCGACGTCCACGCGATCGTCCGACGATCGCGCAAGGTCGGCGCGAAGGTGATCGTGGATGTCACGCAGCTGGCGGGGGCGGCACCTATGAGTATGCGCGACTGGGGTGTCGACGCTGTGGTGTGCAGTGGCTACAAATGGTTGTCCGCGCATGGCGGAGTGGCCCTGCTGGCCGTGAACGAGAAGCTGGTCGAAGAGACGCCGCACCTCGTCGGTTGGAAGGGTGCGGCAGACCCCTTCGACTTCCACCCTGACCGGCTGTCACTGGCCCCCGACGCCCGACGGTTTGAGCTGTCGACGATGGCTTACGGGTCGGCGATCAGCCTCTCGGAGTCCCTCGCCCTCCTGACCCGGATCGGGATGACCGCGATCGCCGAGCACGCCGATGAGCTGGCACAAGAGCTCGTTCGCCGCGTCGTGCGTCTGGGTTGGACGCCCTTCCGCCCGCTGGACTCCCCCGCCGCCACCAGCCACATCGTCTCGCTTCGGCACCCCACACACGATGCCGTCGAGGTGCAGCGACTCCTCGCCGAGGCCGGAGTCGTCGTCAGTTCTCGCGGTGGTGGGATCCGTGTCTCGCTGCATCACTACAACGACAGCAGCGACGTCACCGCACTTGTCGAAACCCTCAGCGGCATCCATGACCGGTAGCAACCGCACCCTTGCCTGCGTCTTCGCGCATCCGGACGATGATGCGTACGGAGCCGCCGGCAGCGTCGCGCTGCACGCCGATGATCCCGACTTCCGGTTCGTTCTGGTTCACGCCACGTTCGGCGAGCAGGGGGACATCCGCGAGGGGTTCCCGGCGACTCGACAGACCCTCGCGTCCATCCGCCGGGCCGAGGACGAAGCTGCCTGGCGAGCCCTCGGTCGCGTCCCGGATCGTCACGAGTGGCTAGGCCTGCCCGACGGCGAGGTCGCGGATGTTCCCTTCGAAGAGCTCGTCGAGGCAGTGGCGGGGGTCCTCGAGGAGGAGGACCCCGCTGTCGTCGTGACCTTCGGCCCCGACGGCATCTTCGGGCATCCGGACCACATCGCGATCGGTGCCGCGACCGATGAGGCGTTTGCTCGTCTGCACTCCAGGAACGGTTCTGGGTTCCAGCGTCTGGCGCACGGAGCGGTTCCCCAGTCCGTGTTCGAACGGTGGAACCGCCAGCGGGCTGACCTCGGGCTCTACACCTTCGACCCGACGCAGACTTACCACATGCGCGGCATTCCCGACAACGAGATCCGGATCACCGTCGACTGTCGTGAAGTCACCAGTCGCATCGTCGCCGGCCTTCGCGAGCACAAGAGCCAGCTGCACGTCATGTCCGACGACCCGACCAACAGCGAGCAGTGGGAACGGCGAGTCCGGCGGGAGTGGTACGCGATAGCGGCGCCCGAGCACGAGCTCGGCGCATCGATGCTGACTGATCTCTTCGACGGACTCGTCTGACGTGGACCCCCGACACGCGGCGCAGGGGCGTAGCGTGGTCCGCCGTGAGCATCGACCCCCGCGAGGCGCTCGACCAGCTGGTCGCTTCCGGCCAGGAACCGGGTGCCGGCGTGGCGGTCGTGCACAACGGGGTCGTCGAGGTCGACCACTCCGGCGGGACCCGAGACGGGTCGTCCCCCTGGACCTCGGACACCTTGGTCATGACTTTCTCGGTGGCCAAGCCCTTCGCCGCCCTGACCGTCCTGGACGCCGTCGCCGAGGGTGCGCTCGATCTCGACACCCGCGTGACCTCGTTCTGGCCGGCATACGGAGCCCATGGGAAGGAGAGCACGACGGTTCGTCACCTGCTTTCTCACCAAGCTGGTCTGCCGACGTTTCCGGAGGAAGCGCTGCACGTGGCGTACGACGACCGCGACACGCTCGTCGAGCTCTTGACGATGGCCGCGCCCGTCCACTCCCCCGGCGCCGGTGTCGCCGAGCACGCCCTGACGTACGGACACCTGCTGGACGAGGTGGTCAGGCGCACGACGGGGGAACCTTTGCATGAGCGATTCGCCGCCATCGCCGGGACTGCCGGATGGGATCTGCACCTCCGATTGGAGACGCCCGACCTGGCCCGGGTGGCGACGCTGGTCGAGCCGACGGGCGAGTGGAAGCCTGGCTACCTGGACGATCCCAGATGGGGCCCGGCACTCGGACGTCCGGTCGGGTTGCTCGAGCCGGACACGTTGAACTCTGAACGATTCCGGCGCACGCCCTTTCCGGCCGTGACGCTGCACGCCAGTGCTCTTGCCTTGGCGTCCTTCTACGACGACGTGCGCAGGCCCGATGGCTGGGTCGCCACGCGCCTGGGCCACGACCTCTGGCGTGCCTTCATCGAGCCCGCAGCCACGGGGCGCGATCTGGTGCTCGACCGCACCGTCACTTGGACGCTCGGCTTCCAGATTGCCGAGGAAGATGGGCGCCTTGAGGTGGGCATGGGAGGTGCCGGCGGCTGCTCCGCGTGGACCGAACCGGCCGCCCACTACGGCGCCGCGTACGTCACCCGGAGATTGGGCAGCCACGACCGCGGTGAGGTCCTGTGGCGGGCCGTCACCACGCGGTTCCGGCCGTGAGTCCAGGGAGTCCTAGCGGCGGCCGGAGCTGAACGCCGCTGCACTCCGGACGTTCTGGGAGCCGGGGCGCCCAGGGGCACGGCGGGAGGCTGTCCGGGGTGCGACCTTCTGCCCTGACCCTCGCGGCGACTTCGGGGAACCCGCGGCCGAGCCACCCGAGCGCTGCGGGCTCCGTCGGCGGCTGTGGTGGTGCCCATTCGCGGAGTTCCCCTGGCGCGACACCGGGTCCGCCGACGCGACGCCCTGGACGGGGCCGGAGAGCACCCGCTCGCCTGGAGCCAGCTCGACCAGTACCGGGTGGGCTGGACCCTGGATCCGGGTCGTCTTCGGTGTGATGCCCGCCGCCCGGGTGAGGAGGCGGACGTCATGCGCCTGATCACTCGTCATGATGGTGACGACCGTGCCGGCATTTCCCGCGCGAGCGGTACGCCCGGAGCGGTGCAGGTATGCCTTGTGCTCAGCCGGAGGGTCGGCGTGAACGACCAGCGCCACGTCGTCGACGTGAATTCCCCGGGCGGCGATGTCGGTCGCGACCAGCACCGACGCTCGACCATCGTGAAACGCGTCGAGGTTGCGGGTGCGCGCGTTCTGGGCAAGGTTTCCGTGGAGCTCGACCGCGGGGACGCCACTGTTGTTGAACTGGCGGGCCAGCGTCTTGGCGCCGCGCTTGGTGCGCGTGAACACGACGGTGCGACCGGGCGCACTGGTCAGGTCGACCAGGATGGGGAGTCGGTGTTCGCGGTCCACATGCAGCACGTGGTGTGACATCGCGCTGACCGGTGACTGCGCGGAGTCGGCCTCGTGCGTGACCGGGTCGACCAGGAACTGCCGCACGAGCGAGTCGATCGCCCGGTCGAGCGTGGCCGAGAAGAGGAGACGCTGTCCCCCGCGGGGGGTCTGCGCGAGCAGCCGGCGTACCGCGGGCAGGAACCCCAGGTCGGCCATATGGTCCGCCTCGTCGAGGACGGTGACCTCGATGGCGGCCAGGCTGCAGTGCCCCTGCCCGATGAGGTCCTCGAGTCGCCCGGGGGTCGCCACGAGGATGTCGACACCTCGGCGGAGCGCGGCCACCTGCGGGTTCTGGCCGACGCCTCCGATGATCGTGCGCGACGTCAGGCCGGCTGCTTGCGCCAGCGGTGCGAGGGCCTGGTCGATCTGACTGACCAGCTCTCGCGTGGGCGCCAGGATGAGTGCTCGGGGTGCCTTCGGACGAGCCGCCGTGCCGTCGGACAGCCGGGTGACCAGTGGAAGCAGGAAGGCAAAGGTCTTGCCGGAACCTGTGCGGCCACGGCCGAGCACGTCGCGCCCGGCAAGGGCGTCGGGCAACGTGGCGGCCTGGATAGGTGTGGGGGTGTCGATGCCGAGTTCGGACAGGACACCCGTCAGGCGTGCGGACACGCCGACATCAGAGAAGGAGGACAAGTCAATATCGCTATCTGTGCGGTATCTCACCGACAGCCGGAAACCCGAAAGGCTCGAGGCGGCTACGCACGGAGCGGATGTCAGGCGCTACGACGTGCGGACAACTCGCGGCAAGAATTCAACGAGCTGATGTCAGCAGCCTATCAGGTGGTCATCCGTGCTCTGGCGGAGTCCTTGGCCTCGGTCACGGTCAGCGCTCTGCCCGCCTTCTGCAGGCCGATCACCGGCATGTTCTGGTAGATCGCTTCGTAGTTGCCGGCAGCGACCTTGAAGGTCTCGTGCCAGATGCCGGCTCCGTTGCGATCGTCGGATGCCAGCCGGTTCCACGCGCGCCAGACCGGTGCGTGGCGGGCGCCAGGGTTGCGGGCGTAGCTCTCGAGGGCGTCGAACGAGCGCCAGTACTGGACGAGCACGCCATTTCCGGGCTCGCCGTGGCGGGTGTAGCCCAGCAGCCCTATGGCCGGGTCAGCCTCGAGCTCGTCGAGCATCTCGGTCATCGCCATCAGCAGACCACTGGCCTCGGTCGCCCGCGCGGGGTCATGCACCATCGCGCCGATCAGGAAGACGACGAAGTCACCCTCGAGCTCGGCCGTCCATCTGCCCTGCTGGAGTTCCACGAGATGGAGGCTCCCACGCGCGCCGGTTGCTGTCACGAGCCACGGGCAGCGACGTTGCCGGATGTCCCGACATCGTTAACCTCCGGGAAGGTCGAGGAATCCGTCATTGGTCGACCAGTCCTAACGGATCCGTCCCGCGGAAAACAGCCGCGCCCAAAGCGAAGTCCCGGGACACCTGTTCACGATGTCCCGGGACTTCACATGCGTAGCGGGGGCAGGATTTGAACCTGCGACCTCTGGGTTATGAGCCCAGCGAGCTACCGAGCTGCTCCACCCCGCGTCGGTGCTCCGACAGACTACGGGGTGAAAGCGGGCACGGCCAAACCGGGGGTCCCCAGCCAGCTCTGGCTTGCGGGAGTGATCGACTCCGAGGGTGAGGGGCTCGGCGTCGCCTCTGGTGCGGTCCCCTCCGGCGTGGCCGGCGGTGCCGCCAGCCCGAGCTCCTCGGCCGCGGCCTGTGCGCGCTCGAGCGCCGCGGCAAGGTCCTGCTGGGCCTCGCCGTAGGCAGCGAAGTCGCCGGTGGCGAGGGCCTCCTGCCCTCTTTCGTACGCCGCGGCTGCGTCGGCCAGGGCGTTCTCCAGCTGCTGCTGCGCGGTGGCGTCTCCGCCGCCACCGCCGCCGCCACCGTTGCCGCCGCCACCACCGCCGCCGCCGCCACCGCCGTCGCTCACGTCGGCGAAGAACACCGCCAACGAGTCGGCGTAGCTGTCCGTGATGGCCACCTGGTCGCCGAACGAGACGATGACCTTGCGGAGCGTCGGGTACGACGCTCCCTCAGTAGCCCGTGCATAGACCGGTTCGACGTACATCAGGCCGCCCGCCACGGGCAGGGTCAGCAGGTTGCCGAGCTCGACCTCCGCACTGCCTCCGCGGCGCAGCGCGAGCAGCTCGTCGGACACGTTCTGGTCGGACTCGATCTTGTTCTGCATCTGGCTCGGCCCGGGGAAGGTGGTGTTCCTCGGCAGGGCGAGCACTCGGAGCTTGCCGTAGCTCGGATCGGCGGGATCGCTGTTCACTGCCATGAATGCTGCGAGCGTCTCACGGTTGACCGGCGCGAACGTCGTGGTCAGCGAGAAGCTGGCCACGTCGTCCCCAGGCATCTGCAAGGTCAGGTAGTACGGCGGCTGCGCGACCTGGCCCGCACTGGCGGTAGGGTCGCTCGGCACCTGCCACGCGTCCTGCGAGGTGTAGAAGACCTGGGGGTCCGTGACGTGGTAGCGCGCGTAGACCTCTCGCTGCACCTTGAAAAGGTCCTCTGGGTAGCGCAGGTGTGCCATGAGCGCATCACTGATGGCGCTGCGTGGCTCGACAGTCCCGGGGAACACCTTCGTCCATGTCTGCAGCAGCGGGTCGCTCTCGTCCCACGCGTAGAGGGTCACAGTGCCGTCGTACGCGTCGACCGTCGCCTTCACGGAGTTGCGCAGGTAGTTGACCTCGTCGCGGATCGGAACGACCGTGGTCCCGGCCTGTGTCGTCAGTGAATCCGTCGTGACCTCTCCGAAAGCCTGACGCTGCGAGTACGGGTACGCATCGCTCGTCGTGTAGCCGTCGACGATCCAGACGATCCGACCGTCGACCACCGTGGCATAGGGGTCGGCGTCCAAGGTCAGCCACGGCGCCGCGCGCTCGACGCGCTCGCGAGGGTCGCGGATGTAGATGATCTGGGAATCAGCGTTGATGCCGTCCGACAGCAGGATGTTCGTCTCCTGGAAACGCCAGGCGTAGACGAGCCGGTTGAAGAAGGAGCCCATCGGGACCCCGCCCTCGCCGGTGTAGGTGTAGGACCGTTGGCCGTTCTCCGCCGTGTCGTCCGGGTAGTCGAGCTCGCGAGGCTCGACGGACTCCGGGGCCCCGACGATCGAGTAGTCCGGAACTTTCTCCCCGAAGTAGATCCGCGGCTGCTCGATGTCGAGCACACCCTGGGGAGGAAGGTCGAACTCGGCGAAGTCGGGGTTGCCGTTGGTCTCGGCGCGGTTGCCGTAGGCCGCCACCAAGCCGTACCCGTGCGTGTACGTCAGGTGGTCGTTGATCCAGTTCCGCTGCTCCGGGGGAACACCCGCGAGGTCGATCTCACGCGGAGCCACGATGACCCCGTCCTCTTTGCCGTCGATGGTGTACCGGTCGACGTCGAGTGGGTCCTGGAAGGTGTAGTAGCCGCGTACCTGCTGCAGCTGGTCGAAGGTGTCGGTGAGCCGGCTCGGGTCCATCAGCCGAACGTTCTCCAGCGTTCCCCGAGACTTCCCGAAGTCTTTCTCATCGGGATCAGCGACCGGGATGTACTCGTCGACCTCGATGTCATCGAGCGCGTAAGCCTCGCGGGTTGCGTCGATGTTGCGTTGGATGTACTCGGCCTCCTTGACGTTCTCGGTCGGGTTCACCTGCAGCTGCTGGACGATGCGCGGGTACACGAAGCCGATGGCGACCGCGCTCAGAACCATCAGTCCGAGGCTGAGCACCGCCAGTCGCCACGTGTGCCGGAACACATTGACGAAGAAGAGTGCTGCGCTGATCAGTGCGACGACGGTCAGAATCGTCTTGGCAGGCAGCAGGGCGTTGACGTCGGTGTAGTTGGCGCCGGTGAACAGCGAGTTCGGCTTGATGACCAGCTCGTACCGGTCGAGCCAGTAGGCGACAGCCTTCAGCAGGACAAAGATGCCGATGATGATCGACAGGTGGATGCGCGCCGCGCGGGTCGTCCTCTCGGTCGACGACGAGGGACTGATCCCGCCGTAGAGGTAGTGGATCGCGGCGGCCACCAAGCCGCTGAGGACGACCAGCACCATCACCGAGTCGAGCAGGAACCGCCACCATGGCAGTGAGAACACGTAGAACGACACGTCGATGCCGAACTCTGCGTCAACGGTGCCGAACTGCGTGCCGTTCCACCACGCCAGCATGGTTCGCCACTCGGCCAGGGCGGCCGCACCGAAGAAGAACCCGATGAGCAGCGCCAGACCGATGAGCAGCACCCGACGGAACGGGTCGAGGGCCAGCCGGTACCGGTCGAGGCTCTGCTGCTCGAGGGAGATGGCACGGAAGATGGGGCGGAACCGGTACGCGAGGTATCCGTTGAGCATGATCGCTCCGGCCGCGACCACGAAGAACACCGCGAACATGGCGAGCCGGACCCATAGCGCCGTGGTGTAGACGGACTGGAATCCCGCGGTCCGGTACCAGAGCCAGTCGGTGTAGTAGCCGGCGAAGAGTGCGAACGTCACGAGCAGCGCCGCCAGGACCGCGATCGTGGACAGCAGCGCGCTTCGCCGCCGAGGACGAGCGGCAGGGGCTGGGGCTGCAGGCGGTGGTGGCGGGGCGTCGAAGCTCACCCGTTCACACTAACCGGGCCAGGTGGTCGGCCGCGCCTCGGCCACCGACGCCCCGTGCGACGATGGCCCGCGTGACCAGCCTGGAGCAGACCGTGCGCGAGCTGGACGTCTACGTGTCCGCCGACGGGTGGGACCAGCCGACCCGGCTGTTCGCCGTCGCCGACACCCAGCTGCTCATCACCCGAGAGCCCGCGCTGAGAGCCCAGCTCGGAAGCGAGGTCGACTCGGCGGCGTGGACCACGATCGAGCAGGAGCAGCTGCCTCCCCACGCCGACCTCGACGAGCTCCTCCGAGGTTTGACGTGGCCCGCAAGCGTGGAGGGGGTGGCCGTGAGCGCCGAGCGCGTCATGGTGTCCCCCGGCGCGGCGGGCGACCTTCCCCACGACCCGAGCCTGGCCCGGATCGAGGCGGCTGGCCATCCACGTCGTCACGAGCTGCGCGTGACCATGGCGGTGCTGCGCAGTGGTGAGCGGTGCACCGTCCTGCGCCTGCGCGAGCACGACAGTCCAGAGTCGGTGGTCGTCGGCGAAGAGCTGGTCAGTGGGCTCGGGGACCTGCTCCTGCACACGCTCACCAGTGACGCCTGAGCCGGTGTCGACCACCGGTGCCCCTCACGTGCAGGGCTGAGGCGCCGACTCCCCCTCGAGCACGCCGACGGCGTCGTCCAGCGTGCCCACGGCAGCGACGGTGAGGCCCTCCGGCTCGTTGCCGACGACCTCGCGGCAGTTCGACCGCGGCGCGAGGAAGAGCGTGGCCCCGTCGGCCCTGGCGCCGTACATCTTCTGCACGATCCCACCGATGGGACCGACGTCACCTCGCGGGCTGATGGTCCCGGTCCCCGCAACCGAGGCACCCCCGGTGAGGGCCCCGGGCGTGAGGGTGTCGACGATGGCGAGGCTGAACATCAGGCCGGCACTGGGTCCCCCGACATTCGCCAACGCCACGTCGACCTCGACGGGGCTGCGGAAGCCGAGGGCAAGAGACACGCCCAGATAGGCCCGCTGCTCGTCGTCAGGGTTCGGGATCGTCGTCATGGTGAGCTCGCGACGTTCCCCCTTGCGTCGCACGACGACGGTGACCTCGTCCCCGGGGACCACATCTCCCATGGCCTGCTTCACGTCGCGGTAGGTGGTGATGGGATCACCGTCGACCTGGACGACCACATCGCCGTGGCGCAGGACGCCGTCGGCAGGCGTGTCGGGTTGAGTGGCGTCGACCAGCACCTGGAACGTCACCGGCTGATCGGTGTACTCGAGGGCAGCCACGACCGCGTTCTGCTCGGACTCCTCCATCTCGAGCCGGCCCTGCTGCTCGAACTGGTCCCCGGCGTCGTCACCCTGGAACGCGTCCGACGGGAACAGCAGGTCTCGCGGCAGCACGTCGTCCGAGCCGGCGATCCAGCCACGCATGGCCTCGAAGAGGCTCAGCCGCGATCCCGGCGACCCCTTCTCGTAGACGGTCGTGATGCCCATCGACCCGCTGGTGGGGTAGGTGTCGGCTCCCGTCACCGAGACCACCGGTTCGCCCTCCACCTCGCTCAGTGCGTCGTAGACCGGACCCGGCGACAGTCGTACGTACGGGACGGGGAGCAGCACCCCTGCGACGAGCGCAGCCCCGAGCAGGGCGAAGGTCACGAAGAGCGCGATCGTGCGCGCCCGGCGGCTCACCCGCCCTCAGGCCGAACGACGGCGCTCAGCCGCGGGGTCGGAGTCGTCCGTCTGCTCTGCGTCTGCCGTGCGCGAGACCTCAGGGGCGGGGCTGGCCAGCGCCTCGGTGAATCGCCGGTGGGCGGCCAACGTGTCGTGGGGATCGGCCGGACGGCGCGTGCGCCCGTTCCAGGAGACCCACGCGACCGCGAGCAGCGTGGCGGTGATGGGGATGAGCCACCAGAGCATCGCGTCCATGCCCGGCTCCTTCCCGCGCTCGCCTCGGACTGGACCCGTCCAGCAGACGGACGGACACCGCCATGTTACGGCAGTCCTACCCACTCCTCGGTTCCGTCAGTGAACGTCTGGTGCTTCCAGATGGGAACGCCGGCCTTGAGCTCGTCGATCAACCGGCGGGCTGCGCGGAACGCCTCGTCGCGGTGGGCCGAAGCGGCAGCCACCACCACGGCGAGGTCGCCCACCGTCAGATGGCCCACCCTGTGATGGGCAGCCAGTCGGGCCCCGGGAAACAGGTCGGCCACCTCGGTGGCCACCCGTTCGAGAGCAGCCAGTGCCTGGGGGTGCGCCGAGTAGTCGAGGGAGGCCACCCCTTGCTCGGGCTCGCGGTCGTGGTCGCGGACCGTTCCGATGAACAGGACGAGCCCACCGGCAGCCGGGTGGCTCACCGCCCTGACGACGGCGTCCACGGACAACGGCTCGTCCGCGATCGCCACCTCGGGGGGGATCAGGCGGTCCACGCCGCCGAACCTACCCCGTTACGCCACCAGCGATCGCGGGACGCCCTCGGGGGCGCTGCCGGTTACCGTGGCATGGTGAGCGATCTGCCGTTCGGCTTCGGCCCCTCCGACCCTGACCGCGATCCCGATGACTCGGGCACGCCCGCCGATCCGTTCTCGGCCATGCTCGGGGGCATGGGCACCGCCGATCTCGGTGCCGCCCTGCAGCGCTTCGGACAGCTGCTCTCGACCTCGTCCGGGCCGGTCCACTGGGACCTCGCGCGCGACACAGCGCGCCAGGTGGTCGCCGCTGAGGGCGACCCGTCGGTCACGCCCGCCGAACGAGCGGCCGTGACCGAGGCCGTCGCCCTCGCCGACCTGTGGCTCGAGGACGCGACCGCACTCCCGAGTGCAACCAGCAGCGTCGAGGCGTGGAGCCGCGCCGAGTGGATCGAGCACACCCTCCCCCGGTGGAAGACGCTTGTCGCACCGCTGGCCGAGCGGATGTCCGCGGCGACCAGCGAGTCGCTGCCGGGGCAGATGCCCGAAGAGATGCGCGCCATGGCAGGACCCCTCATGGGCGTCATGAGCCAGATGTCCGGCGTGATGTTCGGCGGGCAGGTAGGACAAGGGCTCGGCGCGCTCGCGCAGGAGGTGCTGTCGTCCACCGATGTCGGTGTGCCTCTGGCGTCCACGGGAACCGTCGCGCTGGTGCCCCGGAACATCGCCGCCTTCGGTGAGGGCCTCGAGATCCCCGACGACCAGGTGCGCCTCTACCTGGCCCTTCGGGAGTGCGCACATGTCCGGCTCTTCCACCACGCGCCCTGGCTGGCGGGACACATCGAGGCGGCAGTCGCCGACTACGCCCGAGGGATCGCCGTCGACGTCGGCGCCATCGAGAGCGCCCTCGGCGGAATCGACCCCAGCCGCCCCGAGGCGATCGCCGAGCTGATGTCGTCCGGCGTCTTCGAGCCGCCGACGACACCTGAGCAGCAGACCGCTCTCGACCGGCTCGAGGTGCTGCTCGCGCTGATCGAGGGATGGGTGGACGAGGTCACCGCACTGGCGGCCGCCGATCGGCTCCCTGCGTTCGACGCCCTGCGCGAGACGATGCGCCGCCGCCGCGCGACCGGTGGACCCGCGGAGCGGACCTTCGAGACGCTGGTCGGCCTTCAGCTGCGGCCCCGCCGACTCCGGGACGCCGCCGCGTTGTGGCGCCACCTCGCGACCGAGCGCTCGCAGACCGACCGCGACGCCGTGTGGGACCACCCGGACTTACTGCCCGACGCGTCCGACCTCGACGACCCCGCGGCCTTTGTCGCGCGTTCGACCGGGGTTCTCGACCTCAGCGCACTCGAGGACACACCCCCTCCGGCCGAACCGGCTGCTGACGACGACGCCGGGTGACACTGCAGGAGTCGTCGCTCGCGACCTTGCACGACTGGCATCCTGCCTCGTCGGAGCAGGCTGCGCTCCGCGACTCGGTCACCGCCTATGTGGCGTCGCGCCCCGCTGCCTGGTCGCGATCCGGACGCCCCGACCACCTGACCGCCTCGGCACTGGTCATCAACGTGTCCCGGACATGCGTGCTCCTGGGCCTGCACCGCAAGGTGGGGCTCTGGCTGCAGTTCGGTGGTCACCTCGAGCCCGGTGACCGCACACTCGCGTCAGCCGCGCTGCGGGAAGCGACGGAGGAGTCCGGACTCCAGACGCTGCGCCTGGTGCACGAGGAGCCGCTGAGGCTCGACCGGCACCCCGCACCCTGTGCCCCCGATGCGCGCGACCACCTGGACGTGCAGTTCCTCGCCACCGCGCCGGACGACGCGCGGCCGCAGGTCAGCGAGGAGTCCGCCGACGTACGGTGGTTCCCCGTCGGGGCGCTGCCCCACGAGACCGATGACGCCGTGCGCCGTCTGGTGCGCGCCGCGACCTCTAGTCGCTGACACCTGCCTGTTGCAGCGCGAGCGACCAGCCGTCGAGGAATCCACGCGCCCTGTCCACGTCGGGATAGTCGGTGAGGAGCGCCCAGAACTTCGCGCCGTGCGACGGCTCGAGCAGGTGAGCGAGCTCATGCAGCAGGACGTAGTCCACGACCCACTCCGGCATGCCCTGGAGTCGGTGGGACAGCCGGATGGATGCGTCCTGCACCGTGCAGGAGCCCCAGCGGCTGCGTTGGTTGGTGACCCAGCGCACGCTGCTTGGGCGTGCCCGACCCTGCAGATAGCGGGCCGACAGGCGCTGCGCCCGGTCCCACAGCTGTTCGTCAGAAGGCGTGCTGCGACGCTCCTGGGCCTCGAGGCGTTCGAGCATCGTGGCGACCCACTGTGCTTCCTCCGCCTTGGTCATGCGCGCGGGCAGCAGGACGATCGTGCGCGTGCCCTCGCGGTACGCCGACACGGTGCGGCGCCGGCGCGCGCTGCGTCGCACCTCGACGTCGGGTCGGTCATGGTCTGGATCGCTCATGCGGTCACCGTACGGCTCCGCACCCACGAACTTTTTTCCGTCCACACCCGGGGGATGACATCGGTGCAGGTCATGCCGGTGCCGACGCAGGTGACCGCGCGGTATCCCCATGCCGTCCCGGATGTGCTCCACAGCAACACGCGGGCGCATCCCCAGGCTGTCCACAGCCGCGTCCACAGCGGCGCGCCGCGCGACGTTGACGGAGGTCCCCTCGGGCCTCTACGTTCTCCCGCGTCGAGGCCCCCGGGATAACGGGTCCGGCGTTCGCAAGGGGAAGGCGAACGACGGACTGCGCGACCCGGGGGCTTCGTGTTCTGCTCCCAGAGCGGCGGGGGTCTGTGGACAACCTGTGGACAAAGGGGTGGCCGGGGCGTTCCGCGCGGCTGCGCCGTCGTCGCCCCCTCCTGGCGTAGGGTCTTTCTGCCACGGCCTCCGTGGCCCCGTCGGGACACCCGTCCCGTGACCGAGCAGGAGGACACCACGATGGCCGAGAGTTACACCGGCGACGCCTACTGCGTGAAGTGCAAGGAGAAGCGCGAGTTCACCGGCGAGGTGCACGAGACCAACGGCCGACGCATGGCCAAGGGCATCTGTCCGGTCTGCGGCACCAAGCTCAACCGCATCCTCGGCAAGGCCTAGCCACCGCACACTGCACCACGAGGCGCTCCTCTCCCTGGGGGGCGCCTCGTCGCGTCCTGGCACCGGCTGTGGACATCGCTCCCTGACGCCCGTCGACGTGCCACGCTGCCGCGGTGCGTCCACTCCTCCTTCCCGGTCTCCGCTGGGCCTGGCGCGCGCGTGACACGATCCAGTTCGGGATCGAGGTCCCCCAGCCTCTTGTCGTCACCGGGCTGCCCGAGCTCGCGCGGGACCTGCTTCCCCTGCTCGACGGCTCCCGCGACCGCGACCAGCTCGTGGCGGCGCTGGACGCCCCAGGGTCGGTGGTCGACATCGTCCTCGAGCGACTGCTGCACTTCGGTGTCCTCATCGACGGCCGACGCTGGCCCGGTGGTCGTGGCCTGACCCCCGAGGGTCTGGCGCGGCTGCTCCCCGACCACCGCGTCGCCGGCACTCTGCCGCGCTTCCGGGCCGACCCGGCGTCGCGCTTCGACCAGCTCGCCCGGACCCGCGTGGTGGTGGAAGGACTGAGTCGGCTCGGGGCCACCGTCTGGACCTCGCTCACCGCCGCGGGCGTCGCCCGGGTCGATGCCCATGACACCCGGCGCGTCGAGGCCAGCGATGTCAGCGTCGGCGGGTTCGCCCCCACGGAGGTCGGTCGGCAGCGATCTGAGCTCCCCGCCCTGCGTCAGCCGTGGGTCACTCGCCAGGCCCCGCGCTACGTCCAGCAGAGCCTGCACGTCCTCACCGATGCCGTCGACGTCGAGACGCGCAGTCGCCGCCTGGTGGCTTCTGGGACACCCCACCTCGTCGTCACCTGCCAGGAGCGGATCGGACGCGTGGGACCCCTGGTCGTCCCTGGCGCCACTCCATGTCACCACTGCGTCACCCTGGCCCGTCGCGACCGTGACCCCGGCTGGGCCCAGGTGTGGAGGCAGCTCGACCCCCACACCCGAACGGACACGGACGCGTCGCTCGTCGGCATGACGGCCCACCTGGCCACCTCGCACGTCCTCGAGTGGATGACGGGGGGTGAGCCGACCACGCTGACCGGCCAGCTGGAGCTGACGGCGCCGGAGGGCAGCGTGCGGCTTCTCCCGGTGGCCCGGCACCCCGAATGCGGGTGCGCATGGCCGGACCTCGCCGGGTGACGGACAATGGACGGGTGCCCGACCTTCCCCGACGTGCGGTGACCCGCACGGCGAAGCTCGCGACCCTGCCGCTGGGCTTCGCGGGGCGCACGGCCTGGGGCGTCGGCAAGCGCGTCGGCGGCAAGCCGACCGAGCTGGTCGTGGCCGAGGTCCAGCAGCGGACCGCCGAGCAGATGTTCCGGGTCCTGGGCGAGCTCAAGGGCGGCGCCATGAAGGTGGGACAGGCGCTGTCGGTCTTCGAGGCAGCGATCCCCGAGGAGCTCGCCGCCCCCTACCGTGCCTCGCTCGCGCAGCTGCAGGAGGCCGCACCGGCGCTCCCCGCCGACCGGGTCCACACGGTGCTGGCCGAACAGATCGGTCCGCGGTGGCGCCAACGGTTCCTCGAGTTCGACGACGACCCCGCGGCCGCCGCGTCCATCGGTCAGGTGCACCGGGCGGTGTGGCGGGACGGTCGCGGGTCGCGGTCAAGATCCAGTACCCCGGTGCCAGTCAGGCGCTGCGCTCGGACCTGACCCAGATCGGTCGGATGATGCGGATGATGGGGCCGCTCTCCCCCGGACTGGACGTCGCACCGCTCGTCGACGAGCTGCAGCGGCGCATGGACGAGGAGCTGGACTACCGGCGCGAGGCGCGCTCCCAGCGGGCGTTCCGCAAGGCCTTCCTCGACGATGTCGACTTCCTCATCCCCGACGTCGTCCACGCCGGCGACGAGGTTCTCGTCACCGAGTGGGTGGACGGCACTCCGCTGCGCACGATCATCGACGAGGGCGCTGACGAGGCGCGCAACCGCTCCGGCCTCCTGCTGGCGCGGCTGCTGTTCTCTGCGCCCGCCAGGGCGCGGCTGCTGCACGCCGACCCTCATCCCGGCAACTTCCGGCTGCTGGACGACGGACGGCTGGCGATCCTCGACTTCGGTGCGGTCGACCGGCTTGCCGCTCGGCCTTCCGCGACCGATCGGCATGCTCGCCCGCCGCGCACTGGAGGGTGACGCCGAAGGGGTGCTCGAGGGACTGCGGGCCGAAGGGTTCGTGCGGCCGTCGGTCACCATCGACGCCGACGAGCTGCTGGGCTACCTGGTGCCGCTGCTCGAACCGCTGCGCCACGACGAGTTCCGGTTCGACCGGCCATGGCTGCGCGCGGAGGCGCTGCGTCTCGCCGACCTCCGGAAGGCGACGACCGGGATGAAGCTCAACCTGCCGCCCTCGTACCTGCTCATCCACCGGGTGACGCTGGGCGTCATGGGGGTGCTCTGCCAGCTCGGCAGCACCGCACGGTTCCGGGGCGAGGCCGAAGAGTGGTTGCCGGGTTTCGCCCGTCCCGCCTGACGCGTGATCGAAGCGTTCCAGTCATTCTCGGCGTTCGCTCGTGCCCCGAAAGTGACTGCAGTGCTCCGATCACCGGACATGCGTAGGGGAGGGACTCCGGAACCGGTGTCCCTCCCCTACGTCGTCGGGCTCACATCAAGCTCGACTGGGCCAGCGCAGCCTGGAGCGCCGCCTCACGGGCGACGCACGCGGCACGCTCGGCACGACGGCGGGCCTTGCGGGCCGCCACGAGCCGGCGGGCGCGCGCCAGCTGCTGGCTGTCGCGGACGAAGCGTTCATGATGAGCGCGTGCGAGTTCTTCGTGCACAAACATTGTCTGACTCCTTGTTGAGATGTTCGTTGTCTTGATGCTGGTCAAGCCACTTCGTTCTTGCGGGGCCGGCCGCGAGGCCGCTTGCGCGGTACCACGACCCCCTGCTCGAAGAGCTGGCCTCCCCAGACGCCCCATGGCTCGGAGCGCTCCATTGCCCCGGCCAGGCACGCCTCCTGCAGCGGGCAGCTGCGGCAGAGGTGCTTGGCGGCCTCGACCCCCGCGGGGGTGTCGGCGAACCAGAGCTCGGGGTCACCTTCATGGCACGGGACCGTCCACACGGAGGTGGGGGTCAGCGGCTCCGAGGGCGAGAGGAGTGCGTGCATCCCCGCGTCGAGCAGGTCCGAGGTCATCGGCATGGCGGTCACTGCGGGTCACCTCCTGGTGTGGTGGTCGGGACAAACGAAAAGGCCACGGATCCGAGGTCTTCGGGTCCGTGGCCTGGAGTCAGCCCAGTGCGTGTCTACACAGGTGGACTCCAGGCGTGAGAACCGCCGAAGACGGCGCTGGCGCCCTGCGGGCGCACGTCAGCCGCGCACCCGGAGGTGGCAGCAGCGGACGGCACGAGGACGAAGCGCGTCTTCATGGTCTCGATCATTTTCAGCCACCTCCTTTCGCACGGGCCGGGCGTCGCTGCTCCGGTGAGCAGGCGAACAACGCGTCGGCGTTCCTGAGGAGGGTAGGGGAAGGCCGGCGAGGCTGGCAAGCCAATTACTGCGTGTCGCGCGCAGGAGTCTGCGAAGCGTGGCGTCGCACCACGTCGAGCAGAGCCGATCCGTAGCGTTCGACCTTCACCTGACCGATGCCGGGGATGCGACGCAGGGCGCTCTCGGACGTGGGGTGCTCCATCGCCACCGCCGTGAGCGTCGCGTCGGTGAACACCACGAAGGCAGGGACGGCGGCGTCCTCCGCAGTCTGCTTGCGCCACTTGCGCAGCGACTCGAACAGCTCGAGGTCGATGTCGACCTCGCAGTGGGCACAGTGCCGCAACTTGCGCTCGGTCGGCGTGGTGAGGGCTCGACCGCATCCTCGGCACGCAGCCGGCGCTCTGCTCCGCGCAGTGCGCGCCGGTGTCGCGTGGTCCTCCTCGGCGAAGCCCGTGCCCAGTGAGCGCAGGAACGGCGAAGGCTGACGTGTGCGCCGGTCACCGGCGTTGCGTGTGCGGGCGTAGGAGAACACCAGGCGCGTGCGGGCACGCGTGATGCCGACGTAGAGCAGCCTTCGCTCCTCAGCCACCTGCTCCGGCGTGGAGGCGTAGGTGATCGGCATCATGCCGTCGGTGAGACCCACCAGGAAGACGGTGTCCCACTCCAGGCCCTTTGCCGAGTGGAGTGACGCCAGGGTCACGCCGTCGCCGGCCGGCGCATGCTGCGTGGTCGCCCGGTGCTGCAGCTCCTCGGCCAGGTCGACGAGCGTCGCCTGCGGCCGGGACACCACCAGCTCGCGGGCCACCGACACCAGCGCTGCCCACGACTCCCAGCGGTCACGCGCCTGACTGGGACCGGGCGGGGGCGTGGGCCCGTACCCGATGGTGCTCAGGATCGCCGCGACCTGATCGGGGAGACCTCCTTCGATGCCCTGCTCCTCGGCCTCCGCGCGGGTGGCACCACGCAGCAGCGCGAGGGCGTCCCGTACCTCGCGCCGCTCGAAGAAGCGCTCGCCTCCGCGCACGGTGTACCGGACGCCCACCTCGGTGAGCGCCTCCTCGAAGGAGGCGCTCTGAGCGTTGATCCGGTAGAGCACCGCGATCTCGCGTGGGTCCGCTCCCGAGGCCACCAGCTGTCGAATCCGTTCAACCACTGCTCCCACCTCGGCGGCCTCGTCAGCTGCCGCGATCCACTCCGGCTCCGGTCCGGGTGGACGCTGGGCACGGAGCACCACCCGCTGGCGGGCGGCGGCACCGGGCGCCGACGTGAGGAGTCGGTTGGCGGTCTCGACGACCTGCGGAGTGGAGCGGTAGCTCCGTTCGAGACGCAGCACGGAGGCGCCCGGGAACCGTCGGGAGAAGTCGAGCAGGAAGTCCGGGCTCGCTCCGGCGAAGGAGTAGATCGTCTGGTTGGCGTCCCCGACGACGGTCAGGTCGTCGCGCTCGGCGAGCCAGAGGTCGAGAAGGTGCTGTTGGATCGGACTGACGTCCTGGTACTCGTCCACCAGCAGACAGCGGTACTGGTCGCGGACGGTCGTCGCCATCGCGGCATCGTCGGCGACCATCCCCGCCGTCAGCAGCAGGACGTCCTCGAAGTCGATGACACCGCGGTCGGACTTGACAGTGTCGTAGGCCCCGTAGATGCGTCCGACGGTCGCGAGGTCGAGGTCACCCGGCGCAGCGCGTGCCGCGGCACCTGCCCGAGCCGCATACGCCTCCGGTGTGATCTGGCTGACCTTGGCCCACTCGATCTCGGACGCAAGGTCACGCACCAACGTGGCGTCGGCACGAACCCGCAAGCGGCCGGCGGCCTCGGCGACCAGCGACGCCTTGGAGGCGGCGACGCCCGGCGGAGTCCCGCCGACGACGGAGGGCCAGAAGAACCGCAGCTGACGCAGGGCGGCGGCGTGGAACGTCCGAGCCTGGACGCCGTCGACCCCCAGGGCCCGCAGACGGCCGCGGAGCTCACCGGCAGCACGCGCCGTGAACGTCAGCGCCAGGACGTGCCGCGGGTCGACCTGGCCCGAGATCGCGAGTGCCGCGATGCGGTGCGTGAGGGCTCGTGTCTTGCCCGTGCCGGCCCCGGCCAGCACGCACACCGGGCCACGGGGTGCGGTCGCCACCGCGTGCTGCTCGGGATCGAGGTCGCCGAGCACCTCGTCGAGCGTGGCGGCGGTCATTCCGGCATCCTGGCACCTGTGACCGACACCGCACCCGCCCGGGCCGCCCTCACCCTGTACACCACTCCGTGGTGCGGCCCCTGCACCCGCCTCAAGCAGCGACTCAGCGACCACGGCGTGGTCTACGACGAGGTGGACGTCGAGCAGGAGCCCGACGCCGGTGCATGGATCGCCGCCATGAACGACGGTGCGCGCACGGTGCCGACGGTGAAGTTCGCCGACGGCAGCGCCCTGGTCAACCCCCCGCTCGAGGCGGTTCTCGCGCGCCTCGACGGCAGCCGCTGACCCCCGCTCCTCAGCGCCACCCGGCTCCGTCGTCGGGGAGGGTCCCCCCGTACCAGCGGTCGATCAGCCACCGCGAGATCGAGATGGCGCCCGAGACCTGCACCTCACCGCTGGCGACCGCGTCGTGCAGCTCGTCGCGGCTGAACCACCGCGCCTCCACCAGCTCAGCACCGTCCGGACGCGGCTCGACGCTCCCCGGCGCGCGCGCCGCGGCACCGATCATCAACGAGGACGGGAACGGCCAGGGCTGGGTGACGAGCAGCTGCACGTCGGTCACGACGACTCCGGACTCCTCGGCCACCTCGCGGCGTACCGCGTGCTCTGCCGCCTCGCCCGGTTCGACGAAGCCGGCGAGGGTCGAGAAGCGCCCGACCGGCCAGCTGGCGTGCCGACCCAGCAGCGCGCGGTCCTGCGCATCGGTGACGAGCATGATCACGGCGGGGTCGACTCGGGGGAAGTGGGCCGAACCGTCCTCGGGGCAGCGGCGCTCGGACCCACCGGCCGTGACCACCGTGCGCGCTCCGCAGCGAGAGCAGTGGCCGTGCGCGGCGTGCCACTGGGAGAGCGCCACGGCGTGACAGGCCCACCCGGCCTCGTCCGCCGACAGCACCGAAGCCAGTTGGCGCAGTCCCCTCACCTCGGCGTCAGCAGGGACGTCGTCCAGGCGCACAGCGAACCGCGCGCATCCGTCGTCGTCGATGCCCAGCAGGTAGTGCTCGCCCTGCGGTGACGAGGCGGGGTCGCGCCAGGCGAGCTCGTCGGACCAGACCTCGGCGGCACCACCCACGACCGTGAGCACCCGCGAGCTGCTCGACGTCCATGCCCGGCGGAGCCACTCGTCATCGGTTCGCCGGTCGGCCGCGCGGTCGTGCTCAGGGCCGGTGAAGGACAGCTGAGGCGTCACGACGATGGAGCGTAGGCCTTCGACCGCTTCCACCACACCGCGAGTGCCTCCCGGTCCGGCAAGTCGGTCGGGTGCACGACCTCACCGGTGGCGACGTAGTAGAAGGTCGCTGCGACTGCCTCCAGCGGAACCCCCTGCAGCTCCGCCCAGGCGAGCCGGTAGAGCGCCAGCTGCAGGGGATCGGCCTCGTGCCGCCCGGTCTTCCAGTCGACGACCTCGTACTGCACCCCGGTCGGTAGGTGTGGGTCGTCCGCCCGGTAGACGGCGTCGATCCGGCCGACGACCAGCTGGTCGTCGAGCACCATCTGGAACGGTGCCTCGACCGCCAACGGGGCACGGTCCGCGTAGGGGCCGGCGGCAAAGGCTCGTTGCAGCGCCTGCAGCTCGGCGTCGTTGTCGACGTCGCTCGCTCCGTCAGCCTCGACCGGCACCAGCCCGTCGAGATCGAGCAGGGGCACCTGACCGAACCGCGCTTCGACCCACTCGTGGAACTGGGTGCCGCGCGCGGCCGCGGCGGCGGGACGCCGGGGCAGGGGACGCCGCCACCGTCGGACGACCTCCGGGTCGCGGAGCAGGTCGACGACGCGCGACGCCGACACCACGGCCGGGACCACCGTCGAGGACGCTGTGGGTCGGTCGGCCTCGGCGAGCAGCACCTCGAGGTCGGCATCCCATCCCTCGACCCGGGTCCGCGCGAACGGGTCGAGCTCGTCGCCCGGGTCGGCAACCGCACCGGCGATGGCCGCGCGCACCAGCTCCGCCGCCTCACGCCGGGCGGCTGCGGCGGCCGGGTCGCCGGATGCCGGCCAGTCGGCCGAGCGGTCGACGGCGAGGACGGGGCTGGTGGCGGCGTCGTCGGGCGCCGGCTCCCACCGGGACAAGACGCCCCCGCCGGTTCGACAGAAGTCGGCTACCACCTCGAGGTACGGACTGAGACCACGCGGCTCGGACTGCGTCGGCCCCCACCAGTGCCCCGTGACGACGAGGCGGTCGGCCGCACGCGTGAGAGCGACGTAGGCGAGCCGTCGGTCCTCGGCCCGTTCGCGGTCGGACACCTCCTGCTTGAACGCGGCGATGCCCTGGTTTCCCTGCCACGTCCGGACGTCAGGGAAGTCGGCCGCGTCCCCGCGGAGCGGGTAGGGCAGGACGGAAGGAGACGTGAGAGGGGTCGATCGGGTGCGGCGGTTGGGGAACACGCCTTCGCTCACCTGCGGGACGTAGACGACCGGCCACTCCAGCCCCTTGGCCTTGTGCACCGTGAGCAGCGCGACTCCGCCGGTGCCGACCGGTGCCGGGACGTCGAACGCCGCACCGTACCGGCGCGCGACGCCGAGGTACGCGAGGAAGGGACCGAGTCCGCTGCCGCCCCCGGACGCGGAGAACGTGCGCGCCTGCTCGAGCAGCGCCTCGAGGTTGCGCGTGCCCGCGCCCGAGGTCGCCAGCTCGACGTCGATGCCGGTCACGGCGATGACCCGCGCGAGGACGAGGTCGGGGGCGTCGTGCGTCCCCGGCCGCAGGCTGCGCAGCTCGGCCGCGAGCGCGGCGAAGCGCTCCCGGGCCTGCGCGGAGTACGGCCGCGCGCCTGGATCTTCGAGCGCCTCCAGCAGTGAGACCGCCTCGACCGGGTCGATGCCCTGAACGGCATCCCGGAGCAGCCCCTCGAGGTCGGGACGTTCCGGGACGACGTCGGCGGACGCGCGCGGTGCGGCGAGCTCGGCGGCCCGCGCGCCCAGCAGCGCGAGGTCGTGCGCCCCGATCCGCCAGCGCGGACCGGTGAGCAGGCGCAGCAGGCTCGGGTTGGCACCGGGGTCGTGCAGCACCTCGAGCACCGAGACGACGTCGATGACCTCGGGCACGTCGAGCAGCCCGGCGAGACCGACCACCTCGACCGGGATGTGCCGCTGCCCGAGTGCCTCGATGTAGTCGCCGAAAGCCTTCGACTCACGGCAGAGGATGGCGAGGTCACCGGGCGGACGCCCCTCCCGCACCTGCGCGGCGATGTCGTCGCACACGGCTTGGACCTCGTCGTGGCACGTCAGGTAGAGACCGGCGACCACCTCACCCCGGCCCCGGTGGGCTTCCCGAGGGCGCAGCGGCACGACGTCCGGGAAGTCGGTACGCAGTGGCTCGGCCACCGCGTTGGCGACGTCGAGGATGCGTTCCCCGGAACGGTTGTTCTGGGCCAGCGAGAAGACCGGGGTCGGGTCCGGATCGGCGAAGTCGTGCCGGAAGCTCAGGATGTTGCGGACCGACGCACCCCGCCACCCGTAGATGGACTGGAAGGGGTCACCCACGGCCATCACCGGGTGCCCTGCGCCGAAGAGCGCGACGAGCAGTCGTTGCTGGGCCATCGAGGTGTCCTGGTACTCGTCGAGCAGCACCGTGGCGAATCGCGCACGTTCGGACTCCGCAACGCCGGCCACCTGCTCGGCGAGCAGGGCCGCCGCGGCCATCTGGTCGCCGAAGTCCACCCGGTCCCGCCGTCGCTTCTCGCGGCGGAAGTCGGCGACCAGCGGCAGCAGCTCCAACCGGGCGCGGGCCGTCTCGCGTGCCTTGGCCGGATCGGCCGTGACCTTCCCCTCGAGGTGCTCGACCTCGTCGATCGCCGCGATCGTGGCGCGGTCGAATGCCGCCAGGGTGTCGGCATCGACCAGGTGCTCGTTGAGCTCGGCGTCGAGTGCCACGACCTTCTCGGTGAGGCTGGTGACCTTGCCGCGGAGGGCAGGGAAGGGACCGGGGGCCCGGCGGACCACGGACTCGGCGAGCTGCACGCGCTGCGCGTCGGTGAGCACGAGCGCCGCCGGCTCGTGGCCGGCGAAGACGCCGTACTCGCGGAGCAGCGCGGCGGCGTAGGCGTGGTAGGTGCTCACCGTGGGTTCACCGTCGGCGAGTGCGTGGCCGTCGTCGGCCAGCAGACGCAACGCCCTGCGGACCCGGGTGCTCAGCTCGCCTGCGGCCTTGTTGGTGAAGGTGAGCCCGAGGACCGCATCCGGCGTGACGCCCTCGGTCGCCACGAGCCACACCACCCGCGCGGCCATCAGGGCGGTCTTGCCGGACCCGGCGCCGGCGATGACGACCGCCGGGGCGTGCGGCGCCGTGATCGCGGCCAGCTGCTCGTCGGTGAAGGGGATGTCGAAGAGGCGCACGAGCGATCCCGGGGTGAGGACGGGCGCGGTCACGGGACCACCGCCTGTCCGGAGGGCTGAGCCGGACAGCTCGCGGTGAAGGGGCAGTACCCGCAGGCAGCACCCGGGGTGGCCCGGAAGGCGCCGGCGGCGATGGTGCGGACCGCCTGCGCGAGGGCGTCGTCGAGCTCGGCAGACAGCTCCTCGGTGGCCTCCTGGCGCTGAACCTTGGGGGCCGAGGCATCCCCGGTCGCGCCGGCCCGCAGCTGGACCAGCTCGGCTGCCCCTACCGTTCCGGGGAGCTCGTCGTCGCGTTCGACGAGCGCACGATAGGTGGCCAGCTGCAGGTTCCCCTGAACCGCCTTCGCGGTCGGCGGCTTCGCCATCGTCTTGAGATCGACGACGACGAGACTGCCGTCGGTGTCTCGCTCGAGGCGGTCGACCCGTCCGCGCAGCTCGAGGGTCTGACCCTCGACCGTGAACGTGGTGGAGAACTCGCGCTCGGACGCGACGTACTCCCGCCCGCGGTCCGCCGTGTGCCACTGCACGAACCGCGCAAGGGCTGCCACTGCTGCCTGTCGCTCCTGGTGCGCCTCCCACGCAGCCGGGTACTGCAGCTGCCCCCACACCGCGTCGAGCGCGGCGCTGAGGGCGTCGATGTCGGGGGGTACCTCGCCCCTGGCCACGGCGTCGGCGAGGGCGTGCACCACTCCGCCGAACCCAGCGGCGGTGCCGCGGGTGGCCTCCGCCCCGACCCGCCGAGCGAGGTACCACTGCAGCGGGCACCGCAGGAGCGTCTCGACCTGGGAACCCGACAGCCGCAGGGCGCGTCCGGATGCCGGCCCGACGTCCGCGTCGGTGACGTCCGCCAGCCCCCACCACCGTTCGGGATCCGCTGCCGGCGCGAGCCGCCGCCCGTCGGCTCCTCGGGCGGTGGCCAGCGTGGCGAGCCTCGTGGCGGCGGCGGCGCGGAGCTGCGGTTTCTGCCGGTCATCGAGGACGACCGACCGCAGCTCGGCGGTGACGCCGGCCAGGGTCAGCGGGCGACCGGTTCCGGCGTCGTCGCGGGCGACGGGGATGCCGAGGTCGTCGAGGAACGGGGACGGGCGCAGGCCGTCGTCGGAAGGAGCCTCGACGGCGGTGCAGAGCAGCCGTCGCCGCGCGCGGGTCGTGGCCACGTAGAAGAGGCGCCGCTCCTCCCGCCGCACCTCGGCCGGAGTGGTGGGGAGGCGTTCGCCCTCCGGGCCGAGCAGGTCGGCCTGCAGCACCGAGCCGCGGTGGCGAAGGTCGGGCCAACGATCCGCCTGCAGCCCGCAGACCACGACCACGTCCCATTCCAGGCCCTTGCTGCGATGCGCCGTCATCAGCCGGACGCCGCGGCCCGGGACACCGACGTCGAACGTCGGACCCGCAGGAACCTCCTGCGCCAGGACGTCGGCGGCGAAGAGGGCGAGGTCGCCGCGCGGGTTGCGCTCGTGGCTGCGCGCCGCGAGGTCGAAGAGCGCCACCACCGCGTCGAGCGCGCGATGCGCGGCCTCCGCCTCGGGGCCCGCACCCTCGGCGTCTCGCAGGAGACGGTGGGCCCACGGGGCGTCGTCCCACATCGACCAGAGCAGCTCGTGCGCCGAGCTGCCCTGACGCGCCGCTACCCGGGCCGCGGCGAGGAGTGAGGCGAGAGAGCTCGCGTGCCGGATCGCCTGCTGCGCAAGGCCGTCGAGCAGACCCGGGCTCGAGGAGGGCGTCACGCACCAGCACCTGCGAGGGGGGCGGATCGGTGTCCGGCGCCGCGCGGCGCCGGTCGCGCAGCGCCCGACCGAGCCGTCGCAGCTCGGACGGGCTCGCGCCGCCGAGCGGGGAGAGCAGCAGCTGCTGGGCGACGTCGGGGGTCAGCGCAGCCTCGTCGAGGACGACCTCGAGCACGGTCAACAGGGGTGAGAGCACCGGGTGGTCGCGCAGGGGCAGCTCGTCGGCGGCCACCTCGACCGGGACACCCCCTGCGACCAGGGCCCGCTGCAACATCGGGATCTCGGTCATTCCCGACCGGACGAGAACCGCCATCTCACCCCAGGGCGTGGCGTGGTGCAGATGCTCTCGGCGCAGCGTCTCGGCGATGACGGCGGCCTCACGTTCGACCGTCGGCGCGAGTCGCACCTCGACCTCGCCGCGGGGCTGTCCCTCGACGGCGACGAGGCGTCGGTGCTGACGGAGCGTCTCGACCGGCAGGCTGCCGGCGGGACCGAGGACGGCCGCGACGCCGCGCGACGCCTGCAGCACGGCGTCGGCACAACGTCGGGACGTGCGCAGGGTGAGGATCGGGGCGGGCGCCCCGGAGGGACGGCGGAACCGCACGGGAAACTCGGTGATGCCCCGGACGTCCGCCCCACGAAAGGCGTAGATCGACTGGTCGGGGTCGCCGACGACCACCAGGTCGCGACCGTCGCCCGCGATGGCCTGCAGCAGACGCTCCTGCGCCGGGTCGGTGTCCTGGTACTCGTCGACGACCACGAGGTCGTACTGCTCGCGCAGCCGGGCGCGTCCGACCTCGGACTCGGCGTAGGCGACCGCGCGGACGATCAGCTCGGAGTAGTCGAGCAGCCCCCGGCTGTCCATGACGTCGAGGTACTCGACCATGAACGCGGCGGCGGCACGCCAGTCCTCCCGGTCGGCGGCGAGTGAGGCGACGTTCTCGGCGTCAAGGCCCAGCGAGCGCGCCGTGGCCATGAACGTGCGCACCTGCTCGGTGAAGCCCCGCGTGCGGAGCGCGGCCGCGAGGTGGTCCGGCCACGCGACCCGGCCGATCTCACGGTCGTGGGCCAGCAGCTCACGCACCACGACCTCCTGCTCCGGGCCGGAGAGCAGGCGGAGTGCGCGGCCGAGGTCGTCAGGCACCAGCAGCTCGCCGACGAGAGAGAACCCGAAGCCGTGGAACGTCCAGGCGAGCGGTGCACCCACGGTGCGCTGCAGCCGGTGCGCCAGGCGGGCGCGCAGCTCACCGGCCGCGCGGCGACTGAAGGTGAGGGTGAGCACCCGCTCGGGCGACGTGCCCGCGGCGACCCGCGCGGCGATGGCCTCGACGAGCGTGGTGGTCTTCCCGGTACCGGGGCCGGCCAGGACGAGCAGCGGGCCGTGACCTGCGGTCGCCACGAGGTCGACGACGCGCTGCTGGTGCTCGTCGGGGCGGAACGTCTCGGTCACGGGAGCATCACATCACCTGATGCCGACACGTCTGACCGGTCAGGGGCGCCAGCGAGCCCGACCGAGGTCGACCCGGTCACCGACGAACGGGACACCCTCCGACGTGAGCCGGCTCCGCTGCTCGTCGCCGTGCGCGGGTGCGCAGCTTCCGTCCGCTCTGAGCACGCGCCACCAGGGGACGCCGGACCCGAAGCGCGCCAACGCCTGTCCCACCTGACGCGGGCCGCCCCGACCCAGTGCCGTCGCGACGTCGGAGTAGGCCATCACCTGTCCAGGAGGGATCCGCTCGACAAGGTCGAGGACCTCCTCGGCGTAAGGGGTGGGCAGGCTCTCAGCGACCACTCTCGGCACCCTAGGGCTCGGGCAGCTCCGGTGGGACACGGGTCGGCGCACGGGGCGGCGCCCCGGCCCTGTGGGACGATCACCGCGTGGTGGACGACGGTGACATGCGCGTGGGAATCCACGGCGCAGCGGTGGTCCCGACCCCTCCGGCACACGTCGTCGAGCCGGAGCAGCCTCGACGGATCCGGCGCCCCAACGACGCGCTGCGACTCGGAGCGTGGTCGACCGCCACCGTCCTGCTGCTCGTGCTCGGAGATGTTGCCCTCGGCACGGCGTCCGGGCTGGAGGAGGATCTGGCGTCGGCGATCACGACGCTGCCGGACCTGATCCTCACGATCCTGGCCTTCGCCAGCAACCTGCTCCTGCTCCTGCTTCCCCCGCTGATCCTCGCCGACCTGGCCTGGCGGCGCCGCTGGCGCACCATCGCAGTCGCGGCGGGAGCGGGCGTCGCCGCATGGCTCCTGGCCTACGCGTTCTCGGTACTGGGCCCGGACGCGCTGTCCCCGACCCTGCTCGACGCACTGACGACCGGAAGCTCGCGCGGGAACCGCACCCCGATCGCCTTCCCGATGCTTGCGGCAGTCGTCGCCCTGGCCTCGGTGGACGGATTGCGCGGACGTCCCCGCCTCGCGGCTGCCGTCTGGGGCTCCGCACTCGGGTTCACCGTCCTGCTGCTGTTCGACCGGTCCGCCACCCCGTTGGCCCTCGCGGTCAGCGCCTGCGGCGGGCGAGCCGTCGGGCTCGCCTTCCGGTATGCCCTGGGCACCGTCAATCCCCGCCCCTCCGGCGCCGACGTCGCCCAGGCGCTGGCCACCGTCGCGGTGCCCTTGGCATACCTGGAGTGGGTCGGCGAGAGCGACGAGGAGCGGCTCTACACCGGCCGCACGCTCGAGGGCGCCAGTCTCGACATCCGGGTCATCGATCGTGACCGGCGCTCGGCCGGACTGATCTTCCAGCTCTACCGACGGGTCCGGGTGCAGGGCGTGGTCGAGCGTCCTCCCACGTGGTCGGTGCGACGCGCGGTGGACCAGGCGGCCCTGCCGGTGCTCGCGGCGCGTCGGCAAGGGGTCCGCACTCCTGACCTGATCGCGGCGGCCTCCGTCACCGCCGATGCCGCGGTCCTGGCCTTCGAGCACGTGCCGGGGCTGCACACCTTCGACACGATGGATCCGAGCGAGCTCGACGACGCCACCATCGCCGACCTGTGGGAGCAGGTGCGTCGCCTGCACCGTGCCGGCATCGCGCACGAGGAGCTGCACGCGGGCAACCTCGCGCTGGACGCCGACGGTCGGGTGTGGCTGCTCGGACTGGAGAACGGTGAGATCGCGGCGGACCTGATGACCCTGCGCATCGACGACGGTGAGCTGCTCGTCACCACCGGGCTCATCGTCGGAGCGGACCGAGCCGTCCGCGGGGCGCTGCAGGAGCTCACCGCACAGCGTCTGGGTGAGGCCCTGCCCCTGCTCCAGACGATCGCGCTCAGCCGCGTCAACCGCCGGGCGGTCAAGCAGAACCGACTGATGCTGCAGCAGCTGCGTGACGCGGTGGTGGCGGCGTTCCCCTCGGCTCCCACCGAGCCCGTGCGGCTGGAGCGCATGCGGCCGCGGACGCTCGTGGCCTTCGTCGCCTTCACGGTCGCGGTCACGATCCTGCTCGGCCAGCTGGCCTCGGTGAACCTGGTCTCCATCGTGACGGAGGCCGACCCCGTCTGGGCGGCGCTCGCCCTCGTCTTCTCTGCCGTCACGTACGTGGCAGCCGCTGTCATCATCACGAGCCTGGCACCCGTCGCCCTCCGGTGGTTCCGGACCCTGATGACCCAGCTCGCGGCCACCTTCGTCTCGCTCATGGCGCCCGCCGCTGTCGGCCAGATCGGGACGAACAGCCGCTACCTGCAGCAGGCGGGGGCCTCCCCCGCCGTGGCGATCGCCAGCGTCGGCGCCACCCAGGTCTTCGTCTTCGCGTCGTACGTCATCCTGGTGATCGCCTTCGGCATCCTCACCGGCAAGCAGGCCGGCCCCGACCTCATCCCCGACACCACCGTGCTCCTGGTCGTCGCCGGCACGGTCGCGGCTGCGGCAGGGCTGCTCGCCATCCCGGCGGCCCGGCGGAGCGTCGTCTCGCGGGTTCGACCGGTGCTGTCGACCACCTGGCCCCGCCTGCTCGAGACGGCCCGGCAGCCGCAGCGCATCGCGATGGGCCTCGGGGGGGCGCTGCTGCTGAACCTCGCCTACGCCGCAGCCCTGTACGCGGCCGTCTTCGCCTACGGGGGTGACCTCGCCTACGCGACGGTCGGCTTCGTGTACCTCGCGGCGGGCGCCGTGGGCTCAGCCGCTCCGACGCCGGGAGGCATCGGCGCCGTCGAGGCGGCCCTGGCGGCGGGCCTGACGGCGGCCGGCCTCGACGGAAGCACCGCCGTGCAGTCGGCGCTGCTGTTCCGGGCGGTCACGTTCTGGCTCCCCATGGTTCCGGGCTGGCTGAGCTTCACCTACCTGCAGCGCCAGGGCGCCCTCTAGCTACCGCTCGGGAAGCCGACGTCGCCCTCGTACTTGGCAACTCCTTCCGCCTGCGCTCGCAGCACGCAGAACTCGTTGCCCTCGGGGTCAGCCATCACGACCCACGACTCGTCTCCCTGCTGGCCAATCTCGACACGGGATGCACCCATTGATTCAAGGCGGGTCACCTCGGCGTCGCGGTCGTGTGGACGCAGGTCAAGGTGGAGCCGGTTCTTGATCTGTTTGGCATCGGGGACCCGGAGGAAGAGCAGGTCTGGGATCCCACCGTTGTCACCGGGCGCAGCGATGGCGATCTCGTACTCGTCGGCGAAGACCACCCGCCACCCCAGGGCCCCCGACCAGAAGTCGGCCAACAGCTGAGGGTCGGAGCAGTCGATCGTGAGGCAGTCAATCCGTAGCGTCATCGCAGAATTATGAACCAGCGCTCAAGGTCGATGGTCTACTCAGTACGTGGGCTTGTCGGGCTCGATCTGGTTGACCCACGCCACGACACCGCCGCCGACGTGCTGGGCATTGGCGAAGCCCGCGCCCTTGACGACCGCGAGCACCTCTGCCGACCGACCGCCCACCTTGCAGTAGAGAACCACCGGCTTGTCCTGGGGCAGCGACTCGAGGGCGTTCCCCAGCAGGAACTCGTTCTTGGGGATCAGCTCAGACCCCGCGATCGCCACGATCTCGCGCTCCGCCGGCTCCCGGACGTCGACCAGCAGGAAGTCGGTCTCACCACGCTCGCGGGCCGCCAGCATCTGCTGCAGGTCGCGCACGCTGATCGTCGACTCGCGTGCGGCGTCCGCCGCCTCCTGCGAGATGGTGCCGCAGAACGCCTCGTAGTCGATGAGCTCGGTCACCGTCGGGTTCTCGCCACAGACTGCGCAGCTCGGGTCCTTGCGGATCCGCACCTTGCGGACGCGCGCCTCGAGGGCGTCGTAGATGACCAGCTGGCCCACCAGGCTCTCGCCGATGCCGGTGATGAGCTTGATCGCCTCGTTCGCCTGGAAGGTCCCGACGGTGCCCGCCATCACGCCGAGAACGCCACCCTCGGCGCAGGAGGGGACCATGCCGGGCGGCGGGGGCTCGGGGTAGAGGCAGCGGTAGCAGGGGCCGTGCTCGGCCCAGAACACGCTGGCCTGGCCGTCGAAGCGGTAGATCGAGCCCCACACGTAGGGCTTGCCGAGCAGGACGGCTGCATCGTTGACCAGGTAGCGCGTGGCGAAGTTGTCCGTGCCGTCGACGATGAGGTCGTACTGGCCGAAGATCTGCAGGACGTTGCTCGAGTCCAGCCGTTCCTCGTGCACCTGGACGGTCACGAAGGGGTTGATCTCCTTGATCGAGTCGCGGGCCGACTCTGCCTTCGAGCGACCCACGTCACTCTGGCCGTGGATGACCTGACGTTGCAGGTTCGACTCGTCGACCACGTCGAACTCGACGATGCCGATCGTGCCGACGCCGGCGGCCGCCAGATAGAGGAGCGTCGGGGAACCGAGGCCACCAGCGCCGATCGCCAGGACGCGCGCGTTCTTCAGCCGCTTCTGACCGTCCATCGCCACCTCGGGGATGATGACGTGGCGCGAGTAGCGCTTGACCTCGTCGACCGACAGCGCGTCAGCGGGCTCGACGAGCGGGGGCAGGCTGGACACGGGCGAGCTCCATCGGGTGCGGGGTCAGGACGACGCGGCGGCGCCGACCTTGTCTCCAACTGTGCCGGAGCCGCCCGCATTCCGAGAACAGCGTCCGCATCGTGGACAGCTGGTCCCCTCACCGGGTCGCCGGGCAGCGGGCGCCGGACAGCAGAGACCCCCCTGCTCCGAGGGGGGACGCAGAGCAGGGGGGCCGTCCGCTGGGGGTCCGTCCGCACTCCGCCTCGGACCCATCGCGCAGACAACCAGAGAAGGGCCCTGTGGAGGGTGATTTCCTTCAAAGTGCCCGGTGGCTACGGCGTGTCGTCCAGAGCGGCCCGCGTCCAGTGGCGCCTCAGACGTTCGGCGCTTCGCCTTGTCCACAGCGCCAGCCCCGGGTTGCCGGCGCCCCAGAGTGTCCAGGTGACGCCGGTGACGAAAGCCCACGCCCCCACGTCCAGCAGGTGCCGGGCCGCGTCGCCGACGGGCCGCCAGTACGCCTCGGTCAACCGGCGGGCGGACGCGTCGGAGAGCTCGGCCTCCCAGACCAGCTGGCCGAGCTCGCGGTTCGGATCGGCGGCGGCGACGTACTCGAAGTCGATGAGCCGCAGGCCGTGCGGCGTCCGCAACAGGTTCGCGGCCACATCGAGGTGGCCGGTCACCTCCCCGGCCGGACGTTCCAGCAGCTCGGTCTCGTGACGGCCGGCAGCGGCCTCCCACGGCGCCAGTGCCTCCACCAGCCCCGGGTTCGCGACCAGCGCGCTCTCCCGATAGGTGGCGCGCGCGACGTGCAACGGCCGCCGGGGCGCCCCCAACGCGGTGCGGTGCCAGCGGTACAGCAGGTGAGCGACGTCGTCGAGCACCGCGGGTCGGCTCAGCTCGAGCGTGCCGACGTGCGGGCCGGCCACGAGCTCGGTCACCAACCACCCCTCGGCGGAGCCCCGCACCGCGGGTCCCACGCGCAGCGACGCCGCACGGCGGGTCGCGGCGATCTCCAGCGGTCCAGCACCACGGACGACGCACGGGGGGCCGTCCCCGACCTCTGCCCGCCAGGCGCCCCCCGACAGCCCCGGCAGCGGGAACCACGCGGCCCTTCGGAGGTCCGGCACCGCGTCGAGAAGCGCGTCCGGAAGCGACGGACCGCTCACGCCGCGGCGACCATCGGTCGGACGAACCGGGCCACCAGCCGCGGATCCTCCATCTGGGCGACGTGACCGGCCCGGGGGAGCATCACGATCCGGGCGTGCCTCATCGCCCGTGCCGCTCGGCGGCTGCGCCGAGGGTCGACGAGACGGTCACGGCCGCCGTAGAGCACGAGCGTCGGGCAGGTGACGCGCGACGCCGCGGCCCACAGCCCGGAAGGACCCGGGTCGACGAAGGCCCGGAGGAGGCCCCGGGCCGCACCGGAGAGCGCCTCACCGGCATAGGGCAGGGCCAGCCGACGGTGGACCTCGGCGATCGCCTCGGCGCGGCGCTGCGGGGAGAAGGTGCCCGCATCTCCGTAGTTGAGGGCGACCATGCCCTGCACCTGCCGCTCGGCGGGCACCCGAGCCATGCGCTGGTACAGCTGCTTGCCCAGGCCGGGGACGGCCACGGCGGGGACGCCGAGCGTGTCCCGTCGCGGGCGGAGGTCGGGCAGCGCCGGTGAGATCAAGGTGAGGCTGGCCACCAGGTCGGGGCGCGCGGCAGCCGCGAGCACCGCGACCGCGCCGCCGAGCGAGTTGCCGAACAGGTGGACCGGTCCCCCGCGCTCCCCGTGGAGCTGCTCGACGAGAGCAGCCACCAGCTCGGCGTCCGCCGTGAGGGAGTAGTCGCCGTCGACCGGCGGCGGGGACCAGCCGAATCCCGGCAGGTCGAGGGCCCAGGCGTCCACCTCGGTCAGCTCGGCCATCAGGTCGGTCCAGTTGGTGGACTGACCTCCCAGACCGTGCACCATGACCGCGGTGGGACGGCCAGTCCCGGTGGCCTGCGCCGAGTCGCGCACGAAGAGCGTGCAGCCGCCCACCTCGCGCTCCTCCCCCGAGAAGTGCGGGGCGGTCACGCCGGGTGCAGCAGTGACTCGAGGCGGCGGTTGAGGGCGTCCAGGGTGGCCCGGATGACCGCCTGACGCACGTCCTCGCGGACGACGGAGACGCCGGTCAGCCGCTCCGAGCCCACCCGGGTGAGCATGGCGACGACCACCACGACGGCCCGGTCGGGCCCGAGCTGGTTGATCTCGAGCTGCTCGAGCTCGAAGCGGGCAGCGCTGCCGACGACCTCCTCCAAAGCCCGAAGGGTGGCGACGGCGACGGACCGGTGGACGCTCGACGGGGTGGCCGCCGCTGACGACTCACCCACGAACGAGTCGCCGAGCCAGGTGAGCGACACCGAGGTGGTCACGCCCAGCCCTGCCGACACGAGCTGCATCCGCTGGATGAGGATGCGCGGCGGGCGGGTCGACTCGACCAGCTGCGGGGTCAGCTCGTCGTCCGGCTCAGCCGTTTCGAGCCGGGCCGTCTCGAGCTGGGCCGGCGCCTCCAGGGTGGCGTCGGAGTAGCTGGGGACGGCGGTGAGCAACGGTCGCGAGGTGCTCTCGGCCACCGGCTCGGGGGCCGGTGCGGCCTGACCGGCCGGAGGGGCGGTCAGGGGGCTCGCCGGCGGGCTGTCGGGCTGGCTCTCGGCCACCGACGGCGCTGGGGGGACGACGGGGAGGGACTCCTCGACGACCTGGACGCGCCCGGCGTCCACCGCGAGGCCGAACTGCTCACGCAGCACGCGGTTCACACTGGTGGCGACGGCGATCTCGTCGGCACCCGGTGCCAGTTGGAGCCGCAGGGTGCCCGCCCCGTCCGGACGCTCGTCCGGCTCGATGTCGGCCGCGGCCACGCCAGGGACCGCGCGGAGCGCGTCGAGCAGCGTCGCCTCACTGGTCACGCCCTCACCCTCCCCTGGTCGTGCACGGTGCGGGGGTCGTCGGTCGATCCCCATCTTGTCATCGGCACCGGTCCACGGTGGCTCAATCCCGGGTCTGTCACCCTTACCGAAGAGTAGGCTCCGGGGCCATGGCAGTCCCGCAGGCTCCGCGGCTCACCCGGGTGCAGCGCCGCAAGCAGCTGCTGGACGCCGCCCAGCGGGTCTTCGTCCGGGCCGGGTACCACGCAGCGGCCATGGACGACATCGCCGCCGAGGCAGGGATCAGCAAGCCGGTCCTCTACCAGCACTTCCCCGGCAAGCTCGACCTCTACCTCGCGCTGCTGGATCTCGGCACGGGTGCGCTCGAGGCCGTCGTGCGGGACGCGCTGGCGTCCACCACGGACAACCATCAGCGGGTGCAGGCCACCATCAGCGCCTACTTCGGGGTCATGACCGACCCCCAAGGCACCTTCCGGCTCGTCTTCGAGTCCGACCTGACCGGTGAGCCGGCCGTGCGCCAGCGACTCGACGCCGTCACCCACGCGTGCACCGACGTCGTGGCCTCCGCCATCGCCGCCGACACCCAGCTCGACGAGGGAGCGGCGCTGCTGCTGGCTGCCGGGCTCACCGGTGCCGCGCAGGTCTCGGCCCGCTGGTGGATGCAGAACGGCTCGCTGGACCGGACTGCGGCAGAGGAGCTGGTCAGTGCGCTCGCCTGGCGCGGCATCTCCGGGTTCCCACGCGTCGACCCGGACCCCGTCGGTTAGCCTGGCCGAGGCTGGCGCACCGGCGCCCGCAGCCGAGTGGTGGAGGTTGGGCATGGAGGTCAAGGTCGGGGTCAAGGGTGTCGCCCGGGAGCTGGTGGTCGAGACCGACCTCACCCCCGAGGAGGTCGCCGGCCTGGTCCGCGACTGCGCCTCCGAGACCGGAGCCCTGTTCGACCTCGCCGACAGCAAGGGCCGCCGGGTGCTGGTGCCCGCAGAGAAGCTCGCCTACGTGGAGATCGGTGAGCAGGAGGCCCGCCGCGTCGGCTTCGGCGCGATGTAGCGCCCTCCACTCTCGGGCCGGACCGGCCCAGCGCACTCAGGCCGACAGGCCGAGCGCTGCCATCCGCTTGGTGTGCTCCTCGGTGATCCGGGTGAACATGCGACCAAGGGCCACCAGGTCCATTCCTCCGTCGCCGGCGCCGCCGGCGAGCAAGGCCGCCAGGGAGTCCCGTTCGGCCGCCACCCGCTGGGCCTGGCTGAGCGCCTCACCCATCAGGCGCCGCCCCCACAGGGCCAGGCGTCCGGCCACTCTCGGGTCGGCCTCGATGGCGGCGCGGACCTTGGTGACGACGAACTGCGAGTGCCCGGTGTCGGCGAAGACGGCGAGCACGAGGGTCCGCGTCTCGTCGTCGAGCAGCACCGAGATCTCCCGGTAGAAGTCGGCGGCGATGCCGTCGCCGACGTACGCCTTCACCAGCCCCTCGAGCCAGTCGGCGGGCGCGGTCGACGCGTGGAAGGCGTCCAGCGGCGCCACGAAGGGACGCATGGCCTGCTCGGCCTCGACCCCGAGGGCGGTCAACCGCTCCCTGAGCAGCTGGAAGTGTCCGAACTCGGCGCAGGCCATGGCCGCGATCTCGGCCTTGTCGTCGAGCGTGGGGGCGAGGGCCGCGTCCGCGCAGAGCCGTTCGAACGCGGACAGCTCGCCGTACGCGAGGACACCGAGCAGCTCGACGACAGCGGTGCGGTACGCGGGATCGGGCATGGCCGAAGGGTAACCGGGGCCTGCGCGGTAGGGTGAAGTCCGTCATCAACACGCACAAGGCGGACCCCCTGACTACTTTTGCCGACCTCGGCATCCGGGCTGAAACCGTGGCCGACCTGGCCCACCTGGGCATCACCGAGGCATTTCCCATCCAAGAGCTGACCCTTCCCGTGGCCCTCGACGGCCACGACGTCATCGGCCAGGCCAAGACCGGCACCGGCAAGACGCTCGGCTTCGCGCTGCCGCTGCTCGAGCGCCTCTCCGCGCCGAACGACCCCGTCCACCCCGACCACGAGCCGCCCGCGACGCCGCAGGCGCTGGTCGTCGTTCCCACGCGCGAGCTCGCCATCCAGGTGGCGAACGAGATCCGGCACGCCAGCAAGACGCGCGGAGCCCGCGTCCTGACCGTCTACGGGGGACGGTCGTACGAGCCGCAGGTCGAGGCCCTCGAGGCCGGCGTCGACGTCGTCGTCGGCACGCCCGGACGCCTCCTCGACCTGGTCGAGAAGCGTCACCTCCACCTCGGCGCCGTCACGACGCTGGTCCTGGACGAGGCGGACGAGATGCTCGACATGGGCTTCCTTCCCGACGTCGAGCGGATCGTGGCGCTGACCCCCGCCGACCGTCAGACCATGCTGTTCTCGGCGACCATGCCGGGCGACGTGATCGCGCTCGCTCGCCGCTACATGAGCCAGCCCACGCACATCCGTGCCATCGACCCCGACGAGGACAACAGCCAGCTGGTCAAGCGCGTGACCCAGTTCGCCTACCGCACACATCCCGTGGACAAGGTCGAGATCGTCGCCCGCGTCCTGCAATCGGAGGGCCGTGGTCACACCATCATCTTCTGCCCCACCAAACGGCAGGCCCAGAAGATCAGCGACGACCTGAACAGCCGCGGCTTCGCCGTCGGTTCCGTCCACGGCGACCTCGGCCAAGGCGCACGCGAGCAGGCCATGCGCGCGTTCCGCAACGGAAAGGTGGACGTGCTCGTCGCCACCGACGTCGCTGCCCGCGGCATCGACATCGACGGCATCACGCACGTCATCAACTTCAGCTGCCCCGACGACGAGAAGACCTACGTCCACCGGATCGGGCGGACCGCGCGCGCCGGCGCCACGGGCGTCGCGCTGACGTTGGTCGACTGGCAGGACCTTCCCCGCTGGATCCTGATCAACAAGCAGCTGGGGCTGCCGTTCGACGACCCGGTCGAGACGTACTCCACCTCGCCCCACCTCTACGCCGACCTCGGCATCCCCGAGGGCACCAAGGGCACCCTCCCCAAGAGCCAGCGCACCCTCGCCGGTCTCGAGGCGGAGGTGCTCGAGGACCTCGGCGAGACGGGGAAGGCGCGCCGCAGCGGAGGCGAGCGGTCACGACCGCGCGGTGACCGCAGCGCGGAGCGTCCCGCCGGCAAGCGACCTCGCAACCGCCAGCGCACGAGGGGTGGCGCGACGCCCGACGGCAGCGTCAAGGAGAAGGCTCCGGCTGCCACCACCGACGGCGCTGCGGCGGGTGGCGCGGCATCCGGGGAGGCAGCCGCGCCACGGCGTCGGCGCCGCCGGCGCCGTGGCGGGAGCTCGTCCGGTGAGGCGGCCAGCTCTTCCAGCGGTTCCTGACCGCACGTGTCGACCCGCACCCTTCTGGCGCTGGCGGTCGCCGCCCTCGTGGCGGCGGTCCTGGTCCCCGCAGCCCCCGCCACCGCCCGGCCACTGCCGAACATCTTGGTGATCGTCACGGACGACCAGCCCAAGGGAACGCTCGACGCGATGCCCAACGTGCAGCAACGGCTGGCGGGTCGTGGCCTCACCTTTCGCAACGGGATCATCCCGACGTCGCTGTGCTGCCCGTCCCGTGCCTCGTTGCTCACCGGCGACCACTCCCACACGACCGGGGTGTGGACCAACAAGGCTGACGGTCTGGGCGCATGGCCGGCCTTCCACGCCGGGGCGGAGGCCGACACGCTCGCGTCCCGCCTCGACGCCGTGGGGTACGACACCGGGCTGTACGGCAAGTACCTCAACGGGTTCCAGCAGAACGCCGAGCCGGGATACGTCCCACCCGGCTGGGACACGTTCCGCGTCTTTGCCGGCGAGGGAGAGAAGGTGGGCCTCTACTACGACTACCGGCTCACCGGCGACCCGAAGCTCTACGGCAGCAGGCCCGAGGACTACTCGACCAACGTGCTCGGACAGCTCGCCGTGGACCACATCAACGACACCCGCCCCGGCTCCCCCTGGTTCGTCATGTTCGCCCCGAACGGCCCGCACGCACCCTTCCTCCCCGCACCCCGCGACGAGGGCACGTGGCCCCTGGAGCCGGCCTCCGCGATCGGCGCCCTCAACGAGAAGAATGTCTCGGACAAACCCGCGTGGGTCCGCGAGAAGCCGTACACCGACCCGATGGCGATGCGGACCATCCTCACCCGGCAGCACGAGACGCTGATGAGCATCGACGACTGGGTGGGGCGCCTGCTCGATGCGTCCGACCTGTCGAACACGATCGTGGTGTTCCTGTCGGACAACGGGTTCATGCTGGGGGCCCACCGCATCATCGGCAAGGACGTGCCGTACACCCGGTCCAGCGAGGTCCCCATGTACGTCCGGTGGGACGGAGTGATCGCCCCCGGCACCCGCACTCGGCGAGTGACCCCGCAGATCGACCTGACGGCGATGCTCGCCAAGGCTGCCGGGCTGCGCTGGCGCATGGAGGGCCGCGACCCCCTCACCACGGACCGGACAGGTGTGGTGATCGAGCAGATCACCAACGCGACGCTCGGCGGCCGGCACCCGGCCTACTGCGGCTGGCGCACGCCTCGATACCTGTACGTCGAGTACGACGGCCGCGAGACTGCGGAGCTCTACGACTACGCAAAGGACCCCGACGAGCTCGTCAACGTCGCCAAGGACCACCGCTACGCCGACCAGGTCGCCGAGCACCGGCGGGCCGCCCGCGAGGCCTGCAGCCCCACCCCGCCGGGCTTCGACTGGTAGCGCCGTGCCCGGTCACGTCGCCGGTCGCCGCGCGAGGTCAGGGAAGACGGATCTGCACACTCACCCAGGCGTGCGTGCGGCACGCGGGACACCGCATCCATGACCCGTGGCCGCGCTTGAGGTAGGGCAGGTGCAGCGACGGAACCGCCAGACGCAGGGCAGCCGTGGGCGACAGCACGGTGTCGGCCCCGCAGCTCCCACAGCTGACGACCACCGAGCCTGTGGCCCCGTTGTCGTCCGGACGATCGTCGCCACCGCTGAACAACGCCCGGCGCCCCTCGTGGTCCGGTGGAGCGGCCGGCTCGGGCTCGGTGGACGCCGACCGCGCCGGTCGGATCCGGCTGAAGTCGGTGCTCCGCGAGCGGCGGCTCACGCGGCGACCTCGTGCCCGGCCAGCCGCCGCGCGAACGTGCGATAGGCCTGCGCCCCCGGACTGGTCGACGCCGTCCTCAGGATCGACTGGCCGGATGCCGGAGCCTCGGCGAACCGGATGGACCTGCTGATCGGGGGCTCCAGCACGGTGACGCCGAACCGGGCCGAGACGTCGGCGAGCACGTCGCGTGCGTGCGTGGTGCGTCCGTCGTACAAGGTGGGGAGGACGCCGAGCACCACCAGGTCGGGGTTGGTCAGCCGCCGCACGTCGTCGATCGTGTCGAGCAGCTGGCCGACCCCCCGGTGCGACAACGTCTCGCACTGCAGCGGGATCAACACCTCGTCCGCAGCGGTGAGCGCATTGACGGTGAGCACGCCGAGCGACGGTGAGCAGTCGATCAGCACGAAGTCGTAGTCGCCGGTGAAGCCGGTCAACGCCTTGCGCAGGACGTACTCGCGTCCGGGCTGGTCGTGCAGCGCGACCTCACTGCCGGTGAGGTCGATGGTGCTCGGCAGAAGGTCGACGCCTTCGCCGACGCTCCTGAGGGCCAGGGCAGCGCTCACCCGCTCCCGGAAGACGTCGTGCAGCGAGAGCTCGAGGCCCTCCGGGTCGACGCCCAGGGAGAAGGTCAGGCAGGCCTGCGGGTCGAGGTCGACCATGAGCACCCGATGCCCCAGCTCCCCGAGCGCCATCCCCACCGACGCGACCGTCGTCGTCTTGGCGACGCCACCCTTCTGGTTGGCCACCGCGATCGTGCGGGTCACGGGGCCTCCTTCTGACGGGGTGAGGTGGAGTCGGTCCGGACGCAGCCTATTCTGCCCGGCGTGAGCATCCCACCCTTCCTCCGTCCGCCGACCGGGGTGACGGCGCGCGCACTGACCACCGACCGCGGCACGTTCGCCGTGCTCGACAACGGGTCTGCCGTCGAGGGGTCGCGTGGCAGCGCGCTGCTCGTCCCGGGTTTCACCGGCAGCAAGGAGGACTTCATCGCGGTGCTCGCACCCCTGGCCGCCCGCGGCGTGCACGCCGTCGCGCTCGACCTCGCGGGGCAGTACGAGTCGACCAGGCCGGACGACACGGCGTACTCGCTGGGGGGATTCGCCGCGGACGTCTGGTCGGTGGCGCACCAGCTGGCGGGGCCACGGGTCCTGGTGGGCCACTCCTTCGGCGGACTGGTCGTCCGCGACGCCGTGCTCTCCGACCCGCTCTCCGCCCAGGGCCTGGTGCTCGTCGCCTCGGGCCCGGCCGCCCTGCCCGACGACCAGCAGCGGGTGCTGCGGATGTTCGCCCAGGTGCTTCGCACGCAGGGGCTCGCCGCCGTCTGGCGGGCCAAACGCGCCCTTGAGGAGGCGGCGAGTGCGCCGCAGGCACCCGCCGAGATCGACGCCTTCCTCACCGCCCGGTTCCTGGCTCACGCCCCCGCGTCCCTGCTCGCGATGATCGAGGTGCTCACCGACGGCGAGGACCGGGTGGACGCACTGGCGTCGGTCGCCCCGCCGTCGGTGGTAGTGGTGGGAGGCGAGGACGACGCCTGGCCGATCCCGGAGCAGCAGGCGATGGCCGAGCGAATCGGAGCTCGCCTCGTGATGCTGCCCGAGGCCGGCCACTCGCCCGCCGTCGACGACCCCGAGGCCACGGCCGACGCCATTGCCTCGCTGCTCCCCTGACCCAGGTGCTCCCGTCGACCTATCCGTCGTCGAGGAGCGCGGCGAGAGAGCGCTCGAGACCGAGCAGACCGACGTCCACCACCTCGAGCGGCAGGCCGATCGCGGACGCCGCGCGTTCGGCCGCCTGCTGCAGCAGCGGTGTCCGGCGCTGCGTCAGCCACACCACCCGGCGGTAGTGACGGAAGTAGTCGTCGCGCAGCTCGGGGCGCTGATCGAGGCCCAGCTCGGCCAGCACGGTCCGCTCGAACGAAGCGGCGAGGAAGTCGGTGAGGACGTAGGTTCCCGGCTCAGCGTCGAGCAGTGCGCGGTAGCGGTCGGTCCCGGCGTAGACGCCGTAGCAGTCGTCACCCGCGAGGCGCTCGATCCCGTACTCGTGGCACACCTCGTCGAGCCCTCCGTAGGTGCCACAGTCCGCGTAGGCAACGACCACCCGCTCGTACCGCTGACGCACTTCGTCGAGCTTGGCCGCCACGGCCGGGGGGATTCGCGCCGGATGGTTGTGCAGCAATGGCGGCAGCGGGTGGACGTCGACCGGCCACTCACGTCGGGCGGCGATCTCGGAGATGTCGACGGCGAGCGCCCCGCACGCCACGACACCGACGGTCGCTGCCGCCGTCCTCATGAGGGAAAGGCCAGCTGATCCACGAAGCGGTCCTGGAAGTCCGTGCGGTCGGACAGCTCGACGTACTGGATCTCGCCCAGGAGGGTGGTGACTCCGTGCCGCTCGGCCGCGGAGAGCAGGACCATCTTGGCGCCCTCACCGGCCACGTTGCCGGCGCTGACGATGCGCAGGACAGGAAGCTTCGGCACCAGGCCGATCCGCACGGCGCTGGCCGCTGACAGGTACGTGCCGAAGGACCCGGCGAGCAGCACCTGCTGCACGTCCCGCTCATCGATGCCGAAGTCCTCGAGCAGCAGGTGCCAGCCGGTGGCGATCGCCGCCTTTGCGAACTGGAGCTCGCGCACATCACGTTGGCTGAGGACCACCGGGTCGGCATCCGGCGTGGCCGGTTCGGCGAGCACGAAGACCTTCTCCTCGTCGATCTGTGTCATGCGCTCGGCCAGGTGCGGGTGCGACGCCATGACCGTGTCGCGGTCGGCGAACCGCCCCGACGAGTCGATCACCCCGACCCGCACCAGCTCTGCCACGGCGTCCACGAGCCCAGACCCGCACAGGCCCACGGCGGGCTCGTCACCGATGACCTCGACGTGGAGCGAGTCCTCGGTCACCTTCACCACTTCGATGGCGCCGGGGGCGGCGCGCATGCCGCACCGGATGGAAGCCGCCTCGAACGCCGGCCCGGCAGGAGCGGCGGTCGCCATGATTCGTTCGCCGTCGGCCACGACGATCTCGCAGTTGGTGCCGATGTCGATGAAGAGCCGCAGGCGCTTGTCGCGGTCCATGCCGGACGCGAGGGCACCGGCGATGATGTCGCCACCGACGTAGGCTCCCAAGGATGGGACGACGGTCGCCCGTGCACGGGGATGGGCGGTGACCCCGAGGTCGGACGCCATCACGTTCTCGAACTGTCGTGCGGCGAGGATGAAGGGTGCGACGCCCAGCGGCTCGGGATCGATGCCCAGCGCCAGATGCACCATCGTGGCGTTGCCGGCGAGTGCCACCTCGTAGATCTCGTGGGCGTCGACGCCTGCCTCGGCGCACGCCTCCTTGGCGAGGGTGTCCAGCGTCTCGTGGGCGAGCTGTTGGAGGTGCCCCAACGCATCGGCGTCCAGCATGGTCGCGCTGATGCGGGCGATGACGTCGGCGCCGTACGGCTGCTGCTTGTTGAGCATGGACGTCACCGCGACCGGGGTGCCGGTGGTGATGTCCATGAGGTTCGCGACCACCGTCGTCGTGCCCAGGTCGAAGGCGAGGCCGAACGAGCGCGCGGTGGTGTCGCCGGGCTCGACGGCGACCAGGCGGTCGTCGACCACCACAGCAGTGACCCGGTAGTCCGCCTCGCGGAGCGTCTTCCCGAGGGTGCGATAGACGTCGAGGTCCACGGTGAGCTCGAGGTCGTCGAGCTCGTCGAACACGCGCTGTGAGTCGGTGCGCTGATCGGTGAGCGAGGGCTCGCTGAGCTCGACGTACCTCTTCTGGACGGCCGGCCGGAGGATCACCTGGCGACCGACGCCGAACGTCGCTGCCTTCGGCCGGGTGGTCATCGGCGGGACGTCGACCAGCAGGTCGCCACCCGCCCTGGTCACGCAGGCCAGGCGCCAGCCGTCGTCCAGCTGTTCCTGGGAGAAGGCCCGGCGGTCGAGGCTCTGGACGGGAACCGACCCCTCGAGGATCTGCACCTTGCACTTCTTGCACGTGCCGTGGCCGCCGCAGGTCGAGTCGATGGCGATGCCGTTCCAGCTGGCGGCGTCGAACACGGGGACCCCCGCGGGCACCCGGACCTCTTTGTCGGAGGGCGTGAAACGGATCCGCACCCGCTCCGGTGGGGTCTGCTCGTCGGTCACGAGGCGTCCCGTCGTCCTCGCTGCTCGTCGGCGAGTCCCAGGTCGGTCACCAGGCGGCCCAGGCTGCCGTCGTGACGGAAGTCGGCGAGGTGGATGCCGGAGACACCCGGCAGGGAGAGCGCGTGCTGCGCCTGCTCGAGCGCGAGCTGGTACGCCTCCTCGGCCTGGTCCGCGGCGCCGTCGACACGGTCGATGGTGGCGGCCGGGATGCTGATCCCGGGAACTTCGCGGTCCATGAAGCGCAGCGCGCCCGCGCGCTTGACCAGACAGATGGTGGGCAGCAGTGCCGTGGTGCTGGTGACGCCCGCGTCCACGCAGCCGGCGACGAACGCCTCGAGCCGCTCGACGTGGTAGCCGATCTGCAGCTGCAGGAACCGGGCACCGGCCTCGCTCTTGATCAGAGCTCGTTCGACGCGGTACGGCAACGGCGGCGCGAACGGGTTCTCCACCGCGCCGACGAAGAGGTCCGGGGCCGGCTCGATCGCACGTCCGGACATGTAGGTGCCTCTGCCCAGACCGCTCGCGACCTTGACCAGCTGCGGCCCGTCCAGGTCGAAGACGCGTCGCGCCTCCGGCTCGTCGCCCGCAGTGACGTCGTCGCCCGTCAGTGCGCAGATGTTGCGCACCCCGAACATGGACGCACCGACGATGTCAGCCTGCTGCGCCAGCCGGTTCTTGTCGCGGCACACGACCTGCAGGATGGGCTCGGCCCCGCACTGCGCGATGGCGATCGCGATGGCCACGTTGGAGGCATGTGCGTGGGCGGCCGGGTTGTCAGTGGCGTTGATGGCATCGACGAACGGCGCCATCTCGTCGACCAGCGCCTGCACCCTCGACAGACCGCCGCCGTCGACCGAGGCCAGCTCACCGGTGACGACAGGACGCTCTCCGGACTCGAGCAGCGACTGCAGGGTCACGGGGCGGCAACCAGGGAGCGGCGGTGGCCGAGGAGCTCTTTGGCGCGGCGGACCGCGGTGGAGGCGTCAGCGGCGTACCCGTCAGCGCCGACCGCGTCGGCGTACTCCTGGGTCACCGGAGCACCCCCGACCATCACGATCACCTGATCCCGCAACCCCGCCTTCTCCAACGCGTTGATGTTCGCCTTGAACATCGGCATCGTCGTGGTCAAGAACGCACTGAACCCCACAATGTCCGGGCGGTGCTCGGTGATCGCCTCCACGAACTTCTCCGGCGCCACCTGCACCCCCAGGTCGATCACCTCGAACCCCGCCCCCTCCAACATGATGTTCACCAAGTTCTTCCCGATGTCATGCACATCCCCCTTCACCGTGCCCATCAAGAACTTGCCCACCGTCTCCGCACCCGTGGCCGCCAACAACGGACGCAACACGTCCAACGCCCCACTCATCGCCTTACCCGCGATCAACATCTCCGGCACGAAGAAATCACCACGCTCGAACCGCGCCCCCACCTCCTCCAAAGACGGGATCAACGCCTCGAACAACAACGTCTCCGGATCCATCCCCAACCCCAGACCCGCATTCGTCAGCTCCAACACCGCCGGCGCATTCCCCACCAACGTCTCATCGAACAGACCCTTCAAGATCTCCTCAGGCGTCATGGCGTCCGTTCCTCCGTGCGTGTGTGCATTTCAGGGGTGAGCGATCATCGGCGCGGGGCTCGCGTGCTGCCAGGGTCCAAGACCCCCATGCCGCTGTCCAGCCATCCGGACAGGGACAAGGCTAGTGTTCCACCCTCCGGAACGCGGACCCGGTCTGACGACGTTTGCACAGGTCAGATGGGTCACGATGTTCCACGACGGTGCCCTCAGGCACGGCCTACGGCCGCCGCCAACAGGTCGACGAGCCGGCGACCGTGCTGCCGGCCCGGGTCCTTCTCAGGGTTGTAGCAGCCCACGCTGACCCCGATCAGCCGGTCATCGGCTCCCAGCGTCCGCAACAGCTCGTGTCCGGACTCCACACTGAGCCCGTCCGGCATGAGGTAGTCCGTCGCCGGGAACGCCTCCTGGTCGAAGACATCCACGTCGAGGTGGAGCCAGAACGCCCCTCCCGACCCCGCCTTGTCCGACGCAGCACGTGCGACCGCCTGCGGGTCGGCGGTGATGGCGGGCGGTTCGACGACGTGCAGATGCAGCTCGTCGACGAGGTGACCCACGGCCGGCCACTCGTCGGGGTCGTGCGCCCCGAGGACGGCCACGCGGTCGGGAGTCACCACCGGCGCGTCGAGGGCCGCCAGCAAGCCGCCCTCCCCCATGCCCAGGACGGCCGCGGTCGGCATGTCGGCGGCCTCGCCGGTCGGCGACGTCCTGTGGTCATAGAGATCCAGGTGACCGTCGACATAGACGAGCCCGACGTCGCCACGGGCGTCCCGGGCTCCCGCCAACGCTCCCATCAGGGGGATGCAGCATCCACCGAGAAGCAGGACCCGCTCGTCCGGCGCCAACAGGTCGCGGACGCCCGCCCTGACACCGGACACGGTCTCGTGCACGGTGTGACCTCCGACGAGTCCGGTCCGCGGATCGCGTTCGCGCCCGATCACCCGAACGTCAAGGTCTCCGCGGTCGACTCCTCCTACCCGCTCGACCACCCCGATCTCGCGCAGTGCGCGCGGGGACAGCTCTGTGCCGAACGGGGTCAACGTCGCGGGGTCGGCACCGATGCAGTCCACCGGCGCTCCGACGACATGCAGGGACATGGCTGTCGCCCCTCAGCTCCGGGGCGCCGGCGCGGGGCGTCCAGGCTGCTCGCCACCGCGGGAGTCGCCGTAGGAACGCTTGGGAACCATCACCTTGCGGCGGAAGATGCAGACCACGGTGCCGTCCTGCTTGTAGCCGATGGTCTCGACATGGACGATTCCGCGGTCGTCCTTGGACTTCGACTCCACCTTGTCCAGCACCGTGGTCTCGCCGTAGATGGTGTCTCCGTGGAAGGTCGGGGCCACGTGGCGCAGCGACTCGATCTCGAGGTTGGCGATGGCCTTGCCGCTGACGTCGGGCACCGACATCCCGAGCAGCAGTGAGTAGATGTAGTTGCCCACCACGACGTTCTTGCCGAAGTCCGTGGTCTCCTCGGCGTAGTGCGCGTCGAGGTGCAGGGGGTGGTGGTTCATGGTGATCAGACAGAAGAGGTGGTCGTCGTACTCGGTGACCGTCTTCCCCGGCCAGTGCTTGTAGACCGCCCCGACCTCGAACTCCTCGTAGTAGCGACCGAACTGCATCAGTATCCCTCCCGCGGGCTTCGCATCAGGACGTCGGCATCTCGGCGAGTGCTTGGCGCACCCGCCCGAAGACCGGAACCGGGCACGTCACCTGGTACTGAGATGCCTCGAGCTTGCTGCGCGAGCTGAAGTCGCGACGCCCCCGGGTCGCGGCGTGCGCGATGAGTCCGTACACGATCCCGAAGGCCGCACCCCACAGCAGGCCGAGCAGCAGCAGCGTCGTCCAGCCGGGATCCTGGTCGGGGTTGGCGAACAGCCCGAGCAGCATGCCGATGAGCAGTCCGAACCACGCGCCGGTGACCATGCCGGCGGCGGCTGCGCGTCCGTACGACATGCGACCGGTGACCGTCTCGACCAGGCGAAGGTCGCTGCCGACGATCTGGATCCCTGAGACCTCGATCTCGCGGTCGGAGAGAAAGTCGACCACCCGCTGGGCCTCGTCGTAGGACGCGCACTCGCGCACGACCATGCGCTCCACTTCAGCCATCGGTCCTCTTCCCGGGCGCGTCAGACGCGCCGCTGGTAGTCCTCGAGCAGGCGTCGACCGATGATCATCCGCTGGATGTCGGCCGTGCCCTCTCCGATGAGGAGCATGGGCGCCTCGCGGTAGAGGCGCTCGATCTCGTACTCCTTCGAGTAGCCGTAGCCCCCGTGGATACGGAAGGAGTCCTCGACCACCTCGTGGCAGTACTCGCTCGCGAGGTACTTGGCCATGCCGGCCTCGAGGTCGTTCCGCTCGCCGGAGTCCTTCTTGCGCGCCGCCATCACCATCATCTGGTGTGCCGACTCCACCTTCGTGGCCATGTCGGCGAGTCGGAAGAGCACCGCCTGGTGCTGCGCGATCGGTTTGCCGAAGGTCTCGCGTTGCTGGGCGTAGTCGATGCCGAGCTCGAAGGCTCGCTGGGCGACGCCGCACGCGCGGGCGGCGACATTGACGCGTCCGACCTCGACGCCGTCCATCATCTGGTAGAAGCCGCGACCGGTCTGGCCGCCGAGCACGTGGTCGAGGGAGAGCTCGACGCCGTCCATCACCAGCTCGGTGGTGTCGACGCCCTTGTAGCCCATCTTGTCGATCTTGCCCGGGATGGTGAGACCGGGAAGGACCTCGCCGAAGCCGGGCTCCTTCTCGATCAGGAACGTCGTCATGTTGCGGTAGACGCTCTCAGCACCCTCGTCAGTCTTCACGAGCACCGCGACCAGCGTGGACGATCCACCGTTGGTCAACCACATCTTCTGTCCGTTCAGCACGAACGTGCCGTCGTCGCGACGCGTCGCACGCGAGGTGATCGCCGACACGTCCGAGCCGCAACCAGGTTCTGACATCGAGAAGGCGCCGCGCACCTCGCCGGTGGCCATCCGCGGAAGATGTCTCTGCTTCTGCTCCTCGGTGCCGTGCTGGAGAAGCATGTACGCGACGATGAAATGGGTGTTGATGATGCCGCTGACGCTCATCCATCCGCGGGCGATCTCCTCGACGACCGAGCGCGTAGGTGAGCAGCGACTCACCCAGGCCTCCGTACTCCTCGGGGATCATCAGCCCGAAGATGCCCATCTCCTGCATCTGTTCGACGATCTTGGTGGGGTACTCGTCGGCATGCTCGAGCTCGTTGGCGACCGGGATGATCTCGTTGTCCACGAACTCGCGGACGGCCGCGAGGATCTCCTGCTGGACGTCGGTCAGCCCCTCGGTCTGGGCGAGACGGCCCATGCCGTGCTCCTTTTCCTCGTACGGCGGCGGGGACGCCTGCCGTCGAACCTCGAGCGTATCCAATCGACCACCGTGGCTGGGTACGCTCCCGCCATGAGCGCACACCCCTGGGTCAGCGGCGGCACGGACACCCCCGATCCGGAAGCCCGGCAGTACTCGGTACGCACGCCGGACGGTCTCACTCTCGGAGTGGCCGAGTACGGACCGGAGGACGGGTTCCCCAGCTTCTCACTGCACGGGACGCCGGGGTGCCGCTACGGCGGACCACCTCCGGACAAGCCGGACCTGTACGAACGGCTCGGAGTCCGTCGGATCGGCTTCGACCGACCCGGCTACGGGCTGTCGACGCGCCGGCCGGGGCGCGTGGTCGCTGATGCCGCGTCCGACGTCGCTGCCATCGCCGACCACCTCGGTGTCGAGAAGTTCTGCGTCGACGGTGGGTCAGGAGGTGGTCCGCACGCGCTCGCCGTGGCGACCCTGTTGGCCGACCGGGTGACGCGGGCGGCGTGCGTGGTCGGCGTCGCGCCTTTGGGCAGTGCTGGGCTCGAGCACGACGCGTGGATGGCCGGCATGACCCAGGGCAACGTCGACGAGTTCGAGTGGTCTCTCCAGGGCGAGGAGACACTGCGCCCACAGCTGGAGCGTCTGGCCGCTGGGGACCTCGAGCGGCTGGACACCGACCCGTCCAAGCCCCTCGGCGACGAGTACGAGCTCTCCGAGGCCGACCGGGCGATCATCACGCGGCCCGAGTTCGTCGAGCGGATCCGGCGCAGCACCCAGGAGTCGTACCGCACCGGCGTCGACGGCTGGGTCGACGACGACCTCGTCTTCGTCAAGGACTGGGGGTTCGACCTCTCGGAGCTCACCGTCCCCACGATGGTCTGGTACGGGGTGGACGACACCCTGGTGCCCGAGGCGCACGGCCGGTGGCTGGCGACGCACGTCCCGGGGGCACAGGTGGTGGCGATGGCCGGGGGGCACATGGAGCTGGTGAACCGCGCGGAGGAGCTCCTCGCCTGGCTCCTCGGGGGCCCGTCGCCCGATGACGCGGTCGCCGGCGCGGCCTCGTGACGGGGCGCGCGTCCGTGGATGCCGGACTGCTGAGCCTCTTTCCGGACGGCACCGACGTCGACGCAGACGGTGCGCTCACCCTCCAGGGGCTGCGGCTCTCGACGCTCGCCGAGCAGTTCGGGACTCCGGTCATGGTGGTCGACGAGGACGCCCTGCGCGCTCGCGCGCGCGCCTTCCGTGACGGCCTTCGACGGCGACGGCCGAGGTCCAGCGTGGCCTTCGCCTCCAAGTCGTTCCCCTGCACCGCCGTCTACCGGGTGCTGGCGGACGAGGACCTGCACATCGACGTCGCCGGCGGTGGCGAGCTGGTCACCGCCCTCGGCGCCGGAGTGCCACCTCAGCGCATCGTGCTGCACGGCAACGCCAAGACCGACGACGAGCTCGCGCGCGCTGTCGCTGCCGGAGTCGGCACGATCGTGGTCGACGGCTGGGACGACATCACCCGCCTGGAGCGGCTCGGCTCACACCCGCACCGGGTGCTGCTCCGGGTGATCCCCGGGGTCGACGCCCCGACCCTGGCCGCGATCTCCACCGGGCACCACGGCTCCAAGTTCGGCCTGTCGCTCGACGAGGCGGAACGCGCCCTGGCCCACATGGGAGCCAGCGACAGGTTCGACGTGCGAGGCCTCCATCTGCACATCGGGTCACAGATACTGTCGCTCCCCGTCTTCGCGGACGCGGTGAAGGCCGTCGCCCACCTCGGGACGTTCGACGTGTACGACGTGGGCGGAGGGCTCGGGATGCGCTACTCGCGCACCGACGAGGGTCCGACGCTCGACGAGTACCTCGACACTCTCAGCACCGCGGCGGCAGACCACCTGCCGCCGTACGCGGAGCTCTGGATCGAGCCCGGCCGCTCGCTCGTGGCCCAAGCAGCCGTGACCTTGTACCGCGTGGTGACGGTCAAGGCAGGCGAGCCCACGTTCGTCGCCGTCGACGGTGGGATCGCCGACAACCTCGAGGCATCGACCTACGTGGGAACACGGTTCGACGCCGCGCTGGCCGACCGGCCCACCGGAGGTTCACCGGTCGAGCTGGTCGGCCGGCAGTGCGAGTCAGGCGACCTGTTCGCCTCGGATCTTCCGTTGGCAGACCCACGACCGGGAGACATCATCGCCATGCCGATGACCGGTGCGTACACGTACACCCTGCTCAGCAACTACAACGGCGCGTTGCGCCCGCCCGTCGTGTTCGTGGCCGACGGCACGGCGAGGCTCGTCGTGCGCCGGGAGACGTACGACGAGCTCACCGTCCGCGACATGCCGCTAGTTCTGACACCGGCAGTCAGGGCCGAGGGATGACATGCGGCATCGGGTGCGGAGGGCCCACGATCCGGATGAGGGCGCTCGAGTCCGACGGCCGCCGTCCCGTAGCCGCCTCCTGAGAGCGGACTCGACGAAGGTCTTCGGCTGCATCGCACCACCTGTCAGCTTCGACGGGCCAGCAAGCTGATGCTCGACACGCCGTAGTTCTCGCTGGCGCCCAGAGCCTGGTCGGAGATGAACCGGTAGTCGTTGCTGCGGACGGTCACGATGCCGAGCCCGGCGTCCTCGCACATCTGGAGGTACTCGTCACGCTGGGCCGCGCCACCGATGCACGCCGCCCACAGAGATGCGTCGCAGGTGACGCCGTCCGGGAGCCGGACCTCGGTGATGATGTCGGCAATCGCGAGCCTCCCGCCCGGCCTGAGCGCCGACGCTGCGCCGCGGAACACGGCCGGCTTGTCGGGGGAGAGGTTGAACACGCCGTTGGAGATGACGCAGTCCACGGACTCGTCCGCGACCGGCGGCCGCTCGATGTAGCCGTCGACGAACGACACCCAGCCGTACCCTGCGGACTCGGCCAGCCCACCGGCCTTGGCCAGCTGCGCCGGCGTCATGTCCACGCCGATGACTCGTCCGGCTTCGCCCACGGCGCGGGCGGCCAGGAAGCTGTCCGTCCCGCTGCCGCTGCCGAGGTCGAGCACCGTCTCGCCGGGCTGCAGCGCGGCGAGGTCGAGGAAGTAGCCGACGCCGGCGAACGAGTCGATGGCCTCGCCCGGGATCGCGTCGAGGTCAGCAGCCGGGTAGCCCAGCCGCTCGGCGAGCGCGCGGCCGGTCTCGAAGTGGAACGTCTGCTGGGGCTCGAGGGCCACCAGCTCGTACATCGCCTTGACCCGGTCCTCGAGGTCGACTGTGTCGAGCAGCTTGATGCCGTTGTCGCTCATGGCTTCTCCTCGTCAGTAGCTGAAAGTGGTGGCCGGCTGGTCGCCGATCCAGTTCCACAGGGGGACCGTGCCGTTGAGCTCGGCACCTTCGATGAACTCGGCGTCGTCGAGCTCCTTGGCGTTGAAGCAGATGGGGCAGACGTAGAAGCGGCCGCCGGCCGCCTGGTAGCGCTTGACCAGGTCGGGCAGTGGCGGGCAGCCGTCGCACGCGGTCCCGGCAGCGACCCCGGGAAGGGCGAGCCGGACGGCCTCCTTGGACAGGAACATCAGGGTCTCGTGCCCCGTCTCGGCGGCTCCGACTGCTACCAGCAGGGCGACCGTCACCTTCTCGGCGTCCTCGAGTCCGGTCGACAAGCTCACGACGGCCTTGTTGGACATGACTTCCTCCTTGACGAGCGGATGTTGAGCGCACGCTAGAAGCTCAAGGAGCGCCCGTCGTCAGGAGAATTCCCTACAAGTCGAGAGGGTCAAGCAGCCCGTTCTTCAGGGCGAAGATCGTGGCCGTGGAGCGGGTGTGAGCCCCCGTCTTGGTGTAGATCCGCTCGATGTGCGTGCCCGCCGTCTTCTGGCTGATGCCGAGGTCACGGGCGACCTCCCGCGTGGACGCCCCTCGGGCGATCAGCCGGAGGACCTCCACCTCGCGCGGGGTGAGTCCGGCCGGTCGCTGCACGGGCTGCCGACCGCCGACCCCAGCGACGGACAGCACGGCTTCGGTGGCGGCCGGGTCGAAGCGTCCGGCCTGCGCTGCGGCCCGAAGCTGGGCCGCGGCCGCCTCGGGGCCGCGGGCGGGTCCCTCCTGGCGGGGGGCCGTCAGGTCGGCGAACGCGCAGGCGGCCGCCAGGACTCGGCCGGCCTCCGGGATCCCCGCCCCCTGCAGGCCTCGGTGGTAGCCGGACCCGTCCATGCGCTCGTGCGCCACACTGGCGATCCCGCCGATCTGCGTCAGCGCCGGATGACGGGCCAGCACCCGCTCGGTGTAGTACGACCCCGCTCTGAGGCGTTCCTGCTCGCTGGCGTCGAGCGGTGACTCCTTCATCAGGATGATGGCCGGGACGCCGTGAAGCCCGATGTCGTGCAGCAGCCCCGCGCGGCGGACCGTCGCGACCTCTGGGGGGCTCAGCCGGAGCTGCTCGGCCGCGCGCTCTGCGAGATCGGACACGCGACGGGAGTGTCCGGCGCGGGTGGGGCACCTCAGGTCCGTGAAGTCGGCCAACGCCGTCAGGGCGTGGTCCAGCTCTGCTTCGTTGAGCTCCTGGGTGAGCGAGGGCTCGGCGATGATGCGTCCACTGGAGTCGTAGACGTCCGGCAGGTCGTGCAGGACCTCGTCGGCCGAGCCACAGAACAGGTCGACGAGGGAGGGGTCGAACTGCGTCCCGCGGCGTCGCCGAGCCTCGGCGACCGCACCCGGGACACCCTTGCGCCGGTCGAAGACCTCGACGACGTCGGCCAGCTGGAAGATGCGCACCGGCAGCGCGATCGCCTCACCTCCCAGCTTCTTCGGCACCCCCTTGCCGTCCCACCGCGCAAAGAACTGGCGGAGCGCGGTCGCGATGTCCTCGCCAAGACCCAGCTCCTCGGCGAGGACCGCCGTGATCAGGCAGTGGCTCTGGATCCCCTGTGCGACCCGACGGCCTCCGCTGGCGACTATCGAGAAGCTCGAGCGGGCCCGCTGGGTTATCGAACCACCGGCGCCCGCGTGCCCGAGAAAGAAGGCAAGGGCGGCCATGCCGCCGAGGTCGATGTCGTAGCTGTCGGCCCTGAACTCGATGTCGTCACCGAAGTTCGCGGTCACCTCCGGCGCGTCAGCGACGCAGCCGACCCAGGCAAGCATCGAGACGTGAAACAACGCCGCCGGGTCGACCGGCTCGTCCAGCCGGTCCGCCATTCGCACGGAGATCTGCCACGATCGCAGCAGGTGGGACATCGGCTGCCCGAGACCGAGGTCGGTAGCCAGCGAGAAGGTAGCTAGGAGGTCGGCCAGACTGATGCCCGAAGACCTGTCGCTCTGTTCCATGCGGTGTCCGCTCACTTGCGGCGGTCCGCTATCGGCCGCTCCGGCACTATAGGGGTTGCCATCACCGCGGTTCGAGCGTGTCGGCGAGACTCTGGACGCAGCCCGCTAGGGGCTCAGGCGGGGTTCGCCTCGCGGATCGAGTTGCCGCCGTCGACGACGAGCGTCTGGCCGGTGACGTACGACGCGGCGGGTGAGCAGAAGAAGGCGACGGCCGCTGCGATCTCGGCCGGCTCCCCCATTCGCTGCATCGGTGTCCGCTCGCCGTACTCCAGCTCCTGCGAGAGCGACGACGGCGTCCGGATCCAGCCAGGGGCGACCGCGTTGCACGTGACACCGGAGGCGGCGGTCTCGACGGCCGACGCCAGGGTGAGTCCGCGCATCCCGCCCTTGCCGGCGACGTAGGACGCCTCGTTCGGCATCGCGCAGGTCGTGCCCGACGTCGAGGTCACGTTGACGATGCGGCCGAAGCCACGTTCCCGCATGCCTGACATCACCGCACGTGTCATCAGGAAGGCGGTGTCGAGGTTGCGCACGATCCCACTGCGCCACTGCTCCGGCGACATCTCCGTGATCGACAGCCACGTCTCCTCGTCGGTGACGCTGGTCATTCCGGCGTTGTTGACCAGCAGGTCGATCGGACCGAGGCTCGACTCGACCTCGGCGACCAGACGTTCGACCTGTGCGGGATCGGTGAGGTCGGCGACGAATCCTTTCGCTCCGAGCTCGGCGGCACGGTCGTGGATGCGGTCGGACGTCGCTGCCACCGCCACCGTCGCACCCAGCTCGCGGAGCGTGCGCGCGCACGCGAACCCGATCCCCCCTGGGCTCCCCGCACCGGTGACGAGAGCCACCTTGCCGTCCAGCGCGAAGAAGGTCATCAGCGCTCCGGGGCGGTCGTCGTACGCGCGTCGTCGGCCTCGGGGTCGAACCAGACCGTCCGCTGCATGCCAGCGGCGCGTCCCTTGCCGCTGACCACCAGCGCCATCTTGCGCGACGCCTCGTCGATCATCTCGGTGCCCAGCATGACGGCGCCCAGCTGCCCACCGGCCTCGGAGGTGTAGTACGCGTACGCGTCGAGGATGAGCTCGGCGTGGTCGAAGTCGTCCTGCTTCGGCGAGAACACCTCGTTGGCCGCCTCCACCTGCCCCGGGTGCAGCACCCACTTGCCGTCGAAGCCGAGAGCGGCGGCACGGTCGGCCACCCGCCGGTAGCCGTCCACGTCGCGGATCTGCAAGTAGGGCCCGTCGATCGCCTGCTTGTCGTAGGCGCGGGCAGCCATCAGGATCCGCATCAGGATGTAGTGGTACGCGTCGCCCTCGGTGTATCCGGCCGGCTGCTCGCCGACGACGAGGGTGCGCATGTTGATGCTCGCCATGAAGTCGGCCGGGCCGAAGATGATCGTCTCGACGCGAGGACTGGCGGCCGCGATCGCGTCCACGTTGATGAGCCCGATCGCGTTCTCGATCTGCGCCTCGATCCCGAGCCTTCCCACTTCGAGGCCGTTGGCCTTCTCGATCTGGGTCAGCAGGGTGTCGAGGGTCACCACCTGCTCCGGCGTCTGCACCTTCGGCAGCATGATGCAGTCGAGGTTCTCGCCCGCCCCCTCGACCACCTCGACGACGTCCCGGTAGGTCCACTCGGTCGTCCAGTCGTTGACCCGCACCGTGCGCACCTTGTCGCCGTAGCCACCCTCGTTCAGCGCCGCGACGATGTTCCTGCGTGCCTCGGGCTTGGCCAGGGGGGCAACGGCGTCCTCGATGTCGAGGAAGACCTGGTCGGCCGGTAGCCCCTTGGCCTTCTCGAGCATCTTGGGGCTGCTGCCCGGGACTGCCAGGTTGGACCGTCGGGGACGGAGGACACGCTCTGACATCAACGACTCCGATTTCGGCACGGGACTTGGGTCGCCGCCGGTCGAGCGGTCGGCGCGGTCGTCCGGAGCCTAGCGTCGCAGGACGAACCCTCGGTGCCGGGTCCTGTGGCAGGCTTCGGCGCATGGAAGCCGACGATGCCGCGCGCCAGGACGAGGCGCTGCTCTCGGCTCTGACGGCCGAGCTGGCCGGCAAGTCCGACCTGGTGTGGGTGGTCGTCGGTGAGCGCCCGGCCCGCGCCCTCTGGCACGTGTGGCACGACGACGCCTTCGCGGTCGTGACCGGAGGGATCGAGCAGACCGACCCCGGCCTCACCGACGGGGCCGAGGTCGAGGTGATCCTCCGCAGCAAGGAGAACAGCGCCCGACAGCTGCGCGTCACCGCCCGCGTGGCGCGCCTCGAGCCGGACAGCGAGGCGTGGGGAGCGGCGGTGGCGGCCCTGCACCCCGAGCGGCTCAACGCCCCCGACGGCGAGGCTCAGCCGGAAAGGTGGCGGCGCGAAAGCACCCTGTGGCTGCTCCGCCCCACCGGTCGGGCGGCCGAGACGCCTGAGGCCATGTCCAGCGCGTCCCACCGGGCCGAACCACTGCCGACCGATGCGACCACCCTGGACCGCACCCCTTTCCATGCCGGACGTGCCACGCGCAGGCGTCGCTGACCGTCAGGCCGGGGGAATCGCGATCCGGCCCTCTGAAACGAGGACGGCACCGCCGGTCACCTGGAGCCGCTCGACCACGCCCTGCGCGATGTCGCAGGTCACGGTCAGCCGGGACGGACGCCCCATGTCGACTCCCTGCTCGACCGTGAAGATCTGCGTGCCGTCGGGGAAGTCACCGCGCGCAACCAGCCGAGCGCCCAGGGCGAGCGCCGCAGAACCGGTGGCCGGGTCCTCGGCGCTGCCCATGTCACCGGCGAACATCCGTACCCTCGCGTGCCGCACCTCGGCGTCCCAGTCCACGACGTAGACACCAGTGGCCGGGCGCGGGTGCGCGAACTCCTTGCGCAGCACTGCCATGTCCGGGGCACACCGGGCGACGGCGTCGGGGGTGACGAAGGCGATCGCGAACGGCAAGCCGGTGCTGGCGATCCGGACCTCTCCATCGACGAGGTCCGTCCGCTCCAGCCCGACCGCCCCCAGCGCGGTGTCGGCATCGACCGGGTCGGACACCGACGCCGCCCCGCCCGTGAGGGTGGCTCCCTCGTCGGTGACCTCCACCGGCAGCAGTCCGGCTCCGCACTCCTGACGGACCACACCGGTGCCGATGCGTCCACTACGGGCGAGCCACCACGCCGAACCGACCGACGGGTGACCGGCGAAGGGAATCTCGGCCGCAGGCGTGAAGATCCGCAAGCGGTAGTCGGCGCCCTCGTCGGTGGGAGCCATGGGAAAGGCCGTCTCGGACAGGTTGAACTCTCGTGCGATGCGCTGCAGCTGCCCGCCGCTGAGCTCGTCAGCGTCCATGACGACGGCCAGCGGGTTCCCCGCAAACGGACGGTCGGTGAACACGTCGAGGATCACATACGGAAGCGAGGGCGACGCGCGATCGGACACGAACCTTCCCCTTTCGGTCAGGTCGCTCGGACGTTAGCAGGCGCTCCGCCGCTAATCTCGAGGAGTGAGCGCCCCCACCCGAGTCTTCATCGCCCGTCTGCTGGGGGTTCCCGTGTTCGACCCCGGCGGCGACCAGCTGGGCAAGATCCGGGACGTCGTGGCCACCCTGCGCAGCGCACCCCGTCCGCCACGGATCATCGGGCTGGTGCTGGAGGTGCAACCCCGTCGCCGCATCTTCGTGCCGATGACGCGCGTCACCTCCGTCGACGCCGGCGGCGTGGTCGTCAGCGGCTTGCTGAACCTGCGTCGTTTCGAGCAGCGCACAGGCGAGGTGCTGGTCGTCGGCGAGCTGCTCGACTCGGCGGTCACGCTCCGCGACGGTGGCGAGCGAGTCACCCTGCTCGACGTGGGCATGGAGCAGCTCCGTACGCGTGACTGGGAGGTGTCCAAGGTCTACGTCCAGCGCAAGGGCAAGACGCTCCGACGCCGAGGTGAGCAGTTCGTCGCAGACTGGGACGAGATCACCGGGCTCGCGGTCGGAGACGAGGACCAGGGGACCACTCGCCTGCTGGAGAGCTACGAGAAGCTGCGACCCGCCGACGTCGCCCACGCCCTGCAGACCCTCAGCGACAAGCGCCAGGGCGACGTGATCGCAGCCCTGGACGACCAGCGGCTCGCCGACGTGCTCGGGGAGATGATCGAGTCGGACGCCGCAGAGATCCTCTCGGCTCTCGACGACGAACGCGCCGCGGACGTCCTGGAGGAGATGGACCCCGACGACGCCGCGGACATCCTGATCGAGATCGCCGAGGCGACGCGGGTGCGCCTCCTCGAGCTGATGGAGCCTGATGAGGCGGAGGACGTCCGGATGCTGCTCGCGTACGACGAGTACACCGCCGGCGGCATGATGACGTCCGAGCCGGTGATCCTCGCGCCGGACGCCACGGTGGCCGAGGCGTTGGCGCGCATCCGGAACTCGGACCTGCCTCCCGCGTTGGCCGCGCAGGTGTACGTGTGCCGACCCCCGTTGGAGTCGCCCACGGGACGCTATCTCGGGGCCATCCACTTCCAGCGGCTGCTGCGCGAGACGCCTGGCGCGCTCGTCACCGAGGCCATCGACTCCGAGCTCGAGCCGGTGAGCCCTGAGGCCCCCCTCGCCGAGGTCACCAACGTCCTGGCCAGCTACAACCTCGTGGCGATCCCGGTGGTCGACGACAACGACCGGCTCCTCGGCGCCGTCACCGTCGACGACGTGATCGACCACATGCTCCCCGACGACTGGCGGAGCGCGGACACCCACGAGTCCCGCGAGGTGACCCGTGGCGCGTGAGCTGAGGCGCAGCCGCCTCGACCAGCCACGCGGCCCGCGCCGCGGAGTGAGGTCGCCGTACGACCCGGAGACGTTCGGGAAGCTCTCCGAGCGGATCAGCCGCTTCATCGGCTCGTGGCGGTTCATCCTCTACATGACGATCTTCATCGCCGCCTGGATGCTGTGGAACGTCCTGGCACCGTCCGACCTTCGGTTCGACGACTGGCCCTTCATCGGCCTGACCCTCGTGCTCTCGATGCAGGCGTCGTACGCCGCACCCCTGATCCTGCTGGCGCAGAACCGACAGGCCGACCGGGACCGTGTCCAGTACTGGGAGGACCGCGCTCGGATCGACCGCATCATCGCCGACGACGACTTCCTCACGCGTGAGGTGTCCTCCCTGCGCATGGCGGTCAACGAGGTGGCGACCCGTGACTTCGTGCGCGACCAGCTGCGCGAGCTGCTCGAGGCGCTCGAGGACCGCTCGTCACCGGACACCGCACGCGAGGAGCCGGAACCCTCCGCAGGGTGAGCAGGCCCTAGTCCGGCACGCGTCCCAGGGACCGCTCCAGGGATCCGAACAGTGCCGTCGCCAGCCCGCCCACGAGCAGCGCGAACCAGGACGCTGCGAGCCAGGTGGGCGGAACGAACCCGACCTGGTCACGCACCCAGATCCAGAGGTCGTTCCAGCCGTTGACGTAGCCCGGGTTGACGAGCTGGTAGGCGACGAAGCCGGCGAGCCACGACGCGAACATCGCCGGACGCAGCGGAGAGGACTCCGACAGGTTCCACTGGCCCCGCGACACGACGAACCAGTCGACGATCATCACCGCCACCAACGGGACGAAGACCGATCCGATCAGGTAGAGGAACGACTGGTACCCGGTCAGGTCGATCATGAGCGCCAGACCCGTGGCGACGACCCCGACGACCACCGCCACTCTCCGCCGGTCGAGTCCGGGCGCCAGGTTGTGCATCGACATCGTGGTCGAGTAGATGTTCGCGAACGCCTCGTCGACCTCGTCCACCGCGAGGATCAGCAGTGCGAGGGCACCGGCTGGGACGGCGAGCAGCCCGGCGATCACGTCGCCGTCGAGGTCGACCACGGTGGCGTAGGCGATGATGCCGAGCGAGATGTACACGATGGCCGCGAGGCCGTAGCCCACCCACGCGCCCAGGAACGAGTCGCGCGGGGACCTCGAGTGACGGCTGTAGTCACCGATGAGCAGCGCGTACGAGACGCACACCGCGATCACCGTGTCGGTGGCCAGCCCGAACCCTGTCCATCCGCCTTCGGTGAGCCCCGGCAACGGCTCCTGCAGCAGCTGGGCGAAGAAGTAGGCGGTGGCCGCGAGCACCAGCCAGACGATCACCTTGCGCAACAGACGGACCGACCCCAGCGGACGCACCGCCATCACCGTGGCGCCGATGCCCGCCAGCACCACCCACAGCGGACGCCACTCGTCCCCCGTCAGCGCGGTCGCTGCGGCCGCGATCACGATGATCTCGATGGTCCCCCAGCCGATGTTCTGCGCGATGTTCAGCACGGTGGGGACGATCGACCCGCGACGCCCGAACAGGCCGCGCAGCAGCACCATGCTGGGGGCGCCGGTGCGGGCCCCCGGGACCGATGCTGCACCGAGCAGACCCGCGCCCAGCACCGCACCGAGGACGGTCGCGGTGAACGCCGCCAGCAGCGACATGGTGGAGCCGTCCAGCAGGGGCGAGTAGACGAAGAGCGCCGTCACCGGGCCGGTCAGACTGACCCCGAGGTTGAACCAGAGGACCGTCTGGTCCCACCACCCCAAGGGTCGAGGAGGCTCGAAGGTGAGGGTGAGGGGCGCTTCCACCGTCCCGGACCGGGACGTCGCGTCGTCGATCATGGCCATCAAGCACACTCCCTACGCCGGCATGACCCGGACAGGTTCAGGCGGTCGGTGGCTCGGTCGGCCACCCTCTCAGCCCTTGGCGGGCTCCCGCGGTGTTCCGTCCACCGTACGCCCTCACCCGTGGCCGTTACAGGCAAGCCCGCCCGGCGCCGACACACTCAAGGTGAAGTCCCCGGTCTCCTCTGCCCGGGTGGGTCGACGCGCCCACGCCGAGCCGCCTCCGCCCACCAAGCAGCACGAGCGCACCATGCGCCGGCGCCTGGGCGAGGTTCTCGTGGCCCATGGCGTGATCGACCAGATCCAGCTGGACGAGCTGCTCGCCGAGCAGGCGGTGCACCAGTCTCCGACGGGTGGGTCCCGGCCCCGGCTCGGCCAGCTCGTGGTGGAGCGAGGCCTGGGCACCGAGGAGCAGGTCGCCGAGGCACTGGGAGACCTGCTCGCTCTCGACGTCGTCGACCTGTCCGTCGAACCGGTCGACCCGGCCATGGCCCAGCTCATCCCCCGGGTGATGGCCGAGCGTTTCGGGCTGATCGTGCTCGCCCGCGAGGCCACGGGGCTGCGGATCGCCTCTGCCGACCCGACGAACGTCCTGGCACTGGACGACGTGCGCGTCCACACCCGGGAACGGTCGCTGCACGTCGTGGTCGCCACCCCGACGCAGATCCAGCTGGCGATCCGGCGCGTCTGGTCGCTCGGCGAGGACGCCGCCGATGCCGTCCAGCTGCTGGCCATCGAGCACGACGACGTCGGGGACGACGACCAGGACGCCGACCAGACACCCACCGTCCGGCTGCTCGACGCGCTGCTCGGTGACGCCGTGCGGATCGGTGCGAGTGACGTCCACGTCGAGCCCCAGCGGGAGGGGATCCGGATCCGCTACCGGGTGGACGGGCTGCTGCGCGACGTCATGACGGTGCCCCGCAGCGCCGGCCCGAGCGTCATCGGCCGGCTGAAGATCATCTCGTCGCTCGACATCGCCGAGCGGCGGGTGCCCCAGGACGGACGCACGCGGATCAGCGTCGACGGCCACACGGTGGACGCCCGCGTCAGCACCTTGCCTGCCGTGCACGGCGAGAAGGTCGTGATCCGGCTGCTCACCACCACCGACCGCGTCCCCGATCTCGCCACGCTGGGCCTGCTGCCCGGGCAGCTCGAGGCGGTGCGGAGGGCTCTGCAGGTGTCGCAGGGCCTCATCCTGATCACCGGGCCGACCGGCTCGGGCAAGACCAACTCCCTCTACGCCGCCATCCACGAGGTGATCACCCCCGAGCGGAACGTCGTGACGCTCGAGGACCCGGTCGAGATCCAGCTGCCCGGCATCACGCAGGTCAACGTGAACACCCGCACGGGCATGACGTTCGCACGCGGGCTGCGCGCCGTGCTGCGCCAGGACCCCGATGTCGTGCTCGTCGGTGAGATCCGCGACCGCGAGACCGCCGAGCTCGCACTGCGCGCGTCGCTGACCGGTCACCTGGTGCTGAGCACCGTGCACACCAACGGTGCGGTGCAGGCACTGACCCGGCTGGTCGACATGGAGATCCCGTCGTTCCTGGTGGCGTCCTCCCTGAACCTGGTGGTCGCGCAGCGTCTGGTCCGGCGGGTCTGCGAGGCGTGCAGCGAGCCGTACACGCCGAGCGACGACGTCCTCGCCGCGCTGGGTGTCGACCTCGACACCCTCACGCACGCCGCTCCCCGCAGGGGTGCGGGTTGTCTCGAGTGCGCCAGCACCGGGTTCCGCGGACGCATCGGCGCCTTCGAGGTGCTCCCCATCACCGCCTCGCTGAGGCGTGCCTTCGCCCACGACCCCACCGAGCAGACACTGGTGGAGCACCGCCAGGGGTTCGTCACACTCCGACAGGCCGCGCTCGAGCACGCCGCCGCCGGGAGGACCACCTTCGACGAGGTGCTGCGCGTCACCCAGGTCGACGCGCCGGAGGATTCCTGACGCACGTAGCATCGATGCATGCCTGTCGACCTCGCTGCCGTCCACGCTGCTCTGGCCACCGTCAAGGACCCGGAGATCCACCAGCCGATCACTGACCTCGGAATGGTCAAGTCGGTGGACGCCGACGCGTCCGGCCGGGTCGCGGTCGAGGTGTACCTCACGGTGGCGGGCTGTCCGATGCGCGACCGCATCACCGCCGACGTCACCCGTGCCGTCGGTCAGGTACCGGGCGTCTCCGACGTGGCCGTGACCCTCGACGTGATGAGCGACGAGCAACGCCAGGCCATGGCGCAGCGGCTGAGGGGCGGTCAGGCGGAGCGCGAGATCCCCTTCGCCCGCGCGGACTCCCTCACCCGCGTGTTCGCGGTGGCGTCCGGCAAAGGCGGCGTGGGCAAGTCATCCGTCACGGTCAACCTGGCCGCCACGATGGCCGCCGAAGGGCTCTCGGTCGGTGTCGTGGACGCCGACATCTACGGGCACTCCGTGCCCCGCATGCTGGGGGTCGAAGGTCGGCCCACTCAGGTCGAGGACATGATCATGCCGCCGCAGTCGCACGGCGTGAAGGTCATCTCGATCGGCATGTTCACCGCGGGCAACACCCCCGTGGTCTGGCGCGGCCCGATGCTGCACCGCGCCCTGCAGCAGTTCCTGGCCGACGTCTGGTGGGGCGACCTCGACGTCCTGCTCATGGACCTGCCTCCCGGGACCGGTGACATCGCGATCTCGGTCGCGCAGCTGGTCCCCTCCGCCGAGATCCTGGTGGTCACCACCCCGCAGCAGGCGGCGGCCGAGGTCGCGGAGCGGGCGGGCACCATCGCCCTGCAGACCCACCAGCGCGTCGCCGGTGTCATCGAGAACATGGCGTGGCTGCCGTGCCCGCACTGCGGCGAGCACATCGACGTCTTCGGCACCGGTGGCGGCGAGCAGGTCGCGGCCGGCCTGTCGCGCTCGCTCGGTGCCGAGGTCCCGCTGCTGGGTGCGGTCCCGATCGACGTGCGGCTGCGGGAGGGCGGCGACAACGGACGCCCGCTGGTGCTCGCCGACCCCGACGCGCCGGCCGCCCTGGTGCTGCGGAAGATCGCCGGTCAGCTCGGACGCCGTGAGCGCGGACTGCTGGGCAAGTCGCTCTCCCTGTCTCCGACGAGCTAGCCGTCAGGTGGTGTCGGCGTCGAAACCCGCTGACTTCGGTCGCGGCGTCTCGTCACCCTTGATCTGACGGTTGAGGTCGGTCACCTCTTCGTCGATCGGATCGAGGAGGTTGCGCTTGACGAAGGTGCGCGGGTCGAGCTCGCTGATGTTGAGGTCCGACAGCTCGGGCCCTAGCGAGTCCTTGAGGTCCTGACGTGCCCCCGTGGCCATCTTGCGGACCTCGCGGAGCATGCGCGCGGCGTCCGACGCCAGCTTCGGCAGTCGCTCGGGGCCGAAGATCAGCAGCGCGAGGACCGCGATCGTGGCGATCTCGAAGAAGCCGATGTCCGACAGCACCGTGCCAGGGTACGCCGCAGCGGCGCCTCAGCCGACCGTGGCACCCAAGGTGACCGTGGTCGTGAAGGTGTCGCCGTCCCGCCGGACGGTGAGGTCCACCTCGTCGCCGGGTGTGAGGCTGCGGATCAGGACCACGAACTCCTCGAAGGTGCCCACGGCCTTGCCCTGGACCTCGGTCACGATGTCGCCGGGCTCGATGCCCGCGAGGTCCGCCGGACCACCCGGCGTCACCGGCGCTCGCGCCCCGGACGTGCTCTGCACCCTGGCGCCCTGTCCCCGATAGGTGAGATCGAGGACCACCCCGACCACGGGGTACTCCGCCTGACCCTCGGAGATGAGCTGCTCGGCGATCTGCCGGGCCTGGGTGACGGGAATCGCGAAACCGAGACCGATGCTCCCGCTGCGTCCACCCCCGAGGGTCGCGATCGCGGTGGTGATGCCGACCACGCGCCCCTGCCCGTCGACGAGCGGACCTCCGGAGTTCCCGGGGTTGATGGCCGCGTCGGTCTGGATGGCGCTGATGTAGGACGCCTCGCCCGCGTCAGACGTCGTGACCGGTCGGTCCAGTGCGCTGACGATGCCCGTGGTGACGGTGCCGGTCAGACCCAGCGGTGCCCCTACCGCGACGACGGGGTCCCCCACCAGCAGGCCGTCGGAGTCGCCCAGCGCTGCCGTCGGGAGGTCCCGCCGTTCCACCCGCACCACCGCCAGGTCGTACGTCGGCGAGCGGCCCACCACCCGTGCGGGCACCCGGGCTCCGTCGCTGAAGGTGACCGTGATCGAGCCACCGTCCAGCGCACCGCTGACCACGTGGCTGTTGGTGAGGATGTACCCGTCCGGTCGGATGACCACCCCGGAGCCGGACGACGCCTGCTCGAATCCGCGCACCTCCAGCGACACCACCGTCGGCAGGACGGCGTCCGCCACCGCAGTGACGCTTCCCGGCGCCGGCTCGCGGCCACCGTCAGGCACGAACGGCAGCGTGACGCCCGGGATCTCGTCGGACCGCGCGTCGGCCCACAGCACCACCCCTGCGGCAACGGCTCCTCCTACGAGCCCGGTCACCAACGCTGCCACCAGGACCACCACCAGGGGCGGGGTGCGACGCCCAGTCGACGACGGGGTCGACGACGGGGTCGACGACGGGGCTGACGGCGCAGGCGGCAGGTAGACGTACCGCTGCGGGGGGACGGAGCTCACCGGGCCACCGTACGTGGTGGGCGACTGCGGCCCTGGCGCGGTCACAGATAAGGTCGGGCGCGCACGACCGAGCGCAGACCGAGGACGCCTGGAGGCCGCCATCAGCATCGACGAGGCCAGCCGCGCCACCCGACTCTTCATCGACGAGTACCGCGCCGAGGACGAGCACCTCGAAGCCGCCCGCAGCCGCGCCGACGAGATCGGGCTCGCGACGGTCGCCCCGGCCACCGGTGCGGTCCTTCGGTGGCTGTGCCAGCTCGTCGGGGCCCGCACGGTCGCCGAGATCGGCAGCGGTGCCGGGGTGTCGGGTCTCTGGATGCTCGGGGGCATGACCGCTGACGGCATCCTCACGACGGTCGACGAGGACGCCGAGAGCACCAGAGCGGCGCGCCGGTCCTTCGGCGACGCCGGGATACCGACCCAGCGGGTGCGACTGATCACGGGACGTCCGCTGGAGGTGCTCTCCCGACTGGCCGACGGGGGCTACGACCTCGCCTTCTTCAACGGCGACGTCCGCGAGTACGACCGGTACCTGGAGGAGGGTCTGCGTCTGCTGCGCCCCGGTGGCATCGTCGCCTTCGAGCACGCCCTGGCCGACGGCAAGGTGCCCGACCCGGCGCAACGCGACCCCTCCACCGTGGCGGTCCGGCTGCTGGTCAACGCCACGCGTGAGGACGAGCGGATCCAGCCCCTGCTGCTGCCGGTGGGTGACGGGCTGCTCGTCGCCCGCAAGGCGAGCGCCGGCGACGGCGAGTAGAGCGGGGCGACCACGAGGGTCGGTTCAGGCTGAGCCCGGTCCTGGGCCGGTGGCGAAGCCGGCGGCGCCCTCGGCGACCGCCACGACCTCGAAGGGCTCATAGGCGATCGGGGGCGAGCCGATCAGCAGGGATCCCGGAGCGTTGGCCTCACCGGGCATGAAGCCGGCGAGGAAATGGTCGCGGTCCTCCACGGTGGCGAAGACGTAGGTTCCCTCGAACCACTCGCCCTCGACCATCCGCCAGGTCTTGAAGTGCAGCCCCTCCATGCCCGAGAAACGGGCCAGGGATGTCTGCACCACGTAGTCGCGCAGCTGCTGCGCTGCGTCAGGGCCGGCGTCCTTCAGCGACCACCGGACCGACAGGCCGAACATCAGCCGACGACGGCGACGAGCTGGTCGCCGAGGTCCTTGGCCTCGTCCGCGTTGAGCTCGACCACAAGACGGCCACCGCCCTCGAGCGGAACACGCATCACGATGCCGCGACCTTCCTTGGTCACCTCGAGCGGACCGTCGCCGGTACGCGGCTTCATGGCCGCCATGGGCATACCCCTTTCAGGTCGGGCACGGGCCGCACGTCACCCGCGCGGCACAGTTCGCACCATTATTCCGTACCGTCGCAGGAGCAGACGGGGCGGGCTGAGCTCGCCGGTTCAGCGCCCCGCACGTTCCACGTCGGCGGCGAGAGCCTCGAGGCTGCGCCGCACTCCCCACGCGAACCCGGGACGCACCACCGGCCAGGCGAGCTGACCCAGGCGCCCCAGTGGGAGGTCGAGCTGCTCGGCCCAGACGAATCGCGATCGCCCCTGGGGCAGGGCGAGAACCTCGAAGATGCCGAGTCCCTGCACGAACGCGCCGGTGTGGCGGACGACGCAGCGATGTGGGGGGTCCCACTCGGTGATGACCATCGTGTCGAGGAAGCCGAGTCGTCCGACACCGGTGAAGGCCTCGATCCCGCCGCCGACGCCGACGCCACCCTGCTCGGTCGCCCGCACCTCGGTGCCCAGCATCCACTCCGACTGCCGGGGCCAGTCCGTCACCGCCTCCCACACCACCCGCGGTTCGGCGTCGACGATGACGTCGACGGTGATGTCAGCGGTCACCTCTGCAGATCCCGGATCTGTGCATCCCGGAGCGCGATCTCGGCGGCCAGCCGGTCGAGCACCTCGTCGACCGCGGACATCTGGTACCCGCGCATGGCCAGTGGGAGCCGGAGGGTCTCCACGTCGGAGGCGACCATCGGGCGTCCTTGGGGCAGCTTCACGATGACGTCGTCCGGCTCCTGCTCGGGCAGACCCTCGCCGCGCCCGAGCGCCAGCACCACGACGCCGGCCACCAACGCGGTGACCACCACCAGCCACATCAGCGGAATCCACATGTCGAGCGCCTCCTCACGGTGCGACACGATGGTGCCACGCCGGCGACCGGTCGGCCCGCCCGGTCGGCGCGCGACGGCCGGCTCGCAGGGAGGAGTGACGGTGGCCCAGCCGCAGCAGCTGCACCTGCGCGATCGCGTCTTCGGACCGGAACACCGGCTCGTGATGGCGATCGTCAACCGGACGCCCGACTCGTTCTACGACCGGGGCAGCACCTTCGACGACCCGGCAGCCCTGGCCGCCGTCGACGCCGCGGTGGCCGCCGGAGCCGAGATCGTGGACATCGGTGGGGTGAAGGCCGGCCCCGGCGCCGACGTCGACGTCCGCGAGGAGCTCGATCGCACCGTCGACTTCGTGGCGGCGGTGCGGGACCGGCACCCCGACGTCGTCATCAGCGTCGACACCTGGCGGCACGAGGTCGCCGACGCCGTCTGTCGAGTCGGCGCCGACCTGCTCAACGACGCGTGGGGCGGGTACGACCCCGAGCTCGCCCACGTCGCCGCCCACCACGGCGTCGGTCTCGTCTGCACCCACACCGGTGGCGCCGCCCCCCGCACGCGACCTCATCGGGTGGAGTACCACGACGTCGTGGGAGCAGTGCTCGACTTTCTCGAGGCTGAGGCCGCCCGGGCGGAGAGCGCGGGCGTGCGTGCCGAGTCGATCCTCATCGACCCCGGTCACGACTTCGGCAAGAACACCCGCCACTCGTTGGCCGTCACCCGCCACCTCGACCGGTTGGTGGCCACGGGACGTCCCGTCCTCGTGTCCCTGTCGAACAAGGACTTCGTCGGCGAGACCCTCGACCGTCCGGTCGGCGAACGCCTGGTCGGGACGTTGGCGGTCACTGCCCTCGCGGCGTGGATGGGAGCCCAGGTGTTCCGGGTGCACCAGCCGCTGGAGACGCGGCAGGTGCTGGAGATGGTGTCGGCCGTGGCGGGAACGTCGGAGCCGGCGGTGGCGCGACGGGGTCTGGCGTAGCCGCAGAGCCGCCTGACGTGCGCACCCGCTGCCAGCCGGCCAGGGCGACGGAGGCGAGGAGGATCCAGGCGCCGAGCAGGACGGTCGGGGTCTGCCAGAGGGCCACCGCGGTTCCCACCGACGTCCGGTCGGCCAGGTCACCGGCCAGGACCGCCACAGCCGCCTGTCCGCCCATCATCGCCACCTGCACCAGGGCGAACACGGGTCCGCGGATCGCCGCTCGCATCTCGCGCACCGCCACGACGTAGGTGAGCGCTCCGGGAGCACTGACGATGCCCAGACCGATGTAGGCGACGATGCCCGCCACGGTGCTGGGGGCCACCATGAAGCCGAGGACGGCGATCACCGACCCGCCGACCATGGTGCCTGCAGCGACGCGCATCAGGTCCTGGCTGCCGCTGTGGCGCGGAAGCATCAGTCCGAGGGTCGCCGCGACCATCGCGGTGATGGCCGCGAGCGGGCCGGCGAAACCCGGGTGGCCGATGTCGGTCCCGTAGACCACCACCAGCGCCTCGCCGGCCATGATCGTGCTCGCGCTCACGACCGAGAGCAGCACCGCCCGCCGCAGCGTCGTCTGCCGGCGCAGCGCACCGACACCGCTGCGGAGCAGACCTCGTGCGGTCTCGGCACCATCAGCGAAGGGGGCGAGACGGGGGACGCCGAGCAGCAGGAGCCCGGACACCAGGAAGGAGAGGGCGTTCAGGCCGATGGCGGCACCGAACCCCATCAGCGCCAGGGCTGCGCCGCCGAGCAGGAAGCCGATCATGTTGGCGGCCTGCTGCGTCGACTGGAAGAGCACCAGGGCGTCCTCGCGGGTCTCGTCGTCCGGGGCGTACTCCGGGACGGCAGCGGCGCGGGTGGCCTCGTAGACCGAGGTCGGGATGGACGCCAGGAAAGCGACCGCGAGCAGCGCCCAGGCAGGCATGGGCAGCAGGAGGAGCAGGATCAGTCCGGCCCGCAGCACGTCGGCGCCGATCAGCAGGGTGCGGGGAGGGATCCTCGCCGTCCAGCCGACCAGCCACGGGCTGAACAGGTAGGGCAGGTACAGCGCGGCGAGGCTGGCCGCTGCCATGACGGCCTGCCCCGTGCGTTCGTACAGCAGGGCAGCGACGCCGAGCAGTCCGATCCAGTCGCCGATCTCGCTGACCATCTGCGAGACCCAGAACCGCCGGAGCACTGTGTTGCGGGAGACGCGCCCCACCCGTCGGACGCGTCTCGACACCGCCGTTCGACGCGCAGGCCGACGGCGCGCACCGCCGTTGGGGCGGCCCGGTGACGGATGGTCCACCTGGCAGATATCGGCAGGTTGTCCGCCTGACTAGATGCCCATCAGCGGGTTGCTGGCCGCCCGCCGCTCGGCCTCCTCCTTGACCATGACGGCGTCCAGCTCCTCCTGGCGCAGCGGGCTGCGGTCCGCCTCGGTGCGGCGGATCAGCTCGACCGCCTCGTCGACGTCGTCGACGACCTGGAACAGGTGGAGGTCCTGCTCGGACGCCTTGCCCTCGGCCACCATCGTCTCCCGGAGCCAGGTGAGCAGGCCGCTCCAGTAGTCCGAGCCGATGAGGATGATGGGGAAGGCCGTGACCTTCTGCGTCTGCACCAGCGTCATGGCCTCGAACAGCTCGTCCATGGTGCCGAACCCGCCCGGAAGCACGATGAACCCGCGCGCGTACTTCACGAACATCGTCTTGCGGGCGAAGAAGTACCGGAAGTGCACCCCGATGTCGACGAACGGGTTGAGCGTCTGCTCGAAGGGCAGCTCGATCCCGAGACCCACCGAGACGCCGCCGGCGTCCACCGCCCCCCGGTTCACCGCCTCCATGATGCCGGGACCGCCACCGGTGATGACGGCATATCCGGCCCGCGCCAGGCCGGCGCCGACCGCTCTGGCCCGCTCGTAGTCGGGCGTGTCCCGCCGCACCCGGGCCGAGCCGAAGACGCTGATCGCCGGCCCCAGCTCGGCCAGGGTGCCGAAGCCCTCGACGAACTCCGCCTGGATCCGGAGTACCCGCCAGGGGTCGGCGTGCACCCAGTCGGTGGGACCGCGCGAGTCCAGCAGGCGCTGGTCGGTCGTGCTGCGCTGCATCTGCGACCGGCGAAGCACCACCGGCCCGCGGCGCTTCTCGTGCGGGCGGCCGGACCCGTCGGCACTGACGAGCGGGCGGCCCTTGTCGTCGAGAGGGGTGCCGGGGTCAGACGGTTCACGGTCGGTCATGGCGACACGCTAACGCGGTCCCGAACCCTGGGAATGCGGTGGTGCCTCCGCCGTGTTAGAGTAGTAATTGCGCGCTCAACTACTTAGCGTTCAACAACTGAATGATCAAGAAACCAACCCCATCGTCCTGGAGGACCCCATGTCCAGCACCTCCCTCGCCACCGGCCTCGAGCAGACCACCGGCACCTGGGTCATCGACCCCAGCCACAGCCGCGTCGGCTTCTCCGCCAAGCACGCCATGGTCGCCACCGTCCGCGGCCAGTTCACCGACTTCTCCGGCTCCCTGACCCTGGACGGGTCGAACCCGGCCGCCTCGGTCGCCGAGGTCACCATCTCCACCGCCAGCATCAACACCAACAGCGAGGACCGCGACAACCACGTACGGTCCGCCGACTTCCTCGACGTGGAGACGCACCCCGACATGACCTTCCGCTCCACCGGCGTCAAGCACGAGGGCGGCGACGACTTCGTGATGGCGGGCGACCTCACCATCCGCGGCACCACGCGTCCGGTCGAGCTCGAGGTCGAGCTCGAGGGCCTGGCCACCGACCCCTTCGGCAACGAGCGCATCGGCTTCTCTGGCGAGACGGTGATCAGCCGTAAGGACTTCGGCCTCACCTGGAACGTGGCCCTCGAGGCCGGCGGCGTCCTCGTGAGCGACAAGGTCAAGATCACCCTGGACGTCTCCGCCGTGAAGCAGCAGGACGACGCGAGCGCCTGACCCCGCCCCACCCCTGCGGGTGCGGTGTGACACCGCTCCCGTAGATCGAAGGACACGCCGCACCCATCGCGGCCGCTGAGCCCCCGTCTGCACCGCAGACGGGGGCTCAGACATGCCTCCAGGGCGATGCCGACCGTCAGGACTGGACCGGTGGGGATTCGTTCATCCCAGCAACCAGTGGGCCAGGCGTTGCTCGCACTCGGCGAGCTGCTGCACCGAAACCCACTCCCCGGCAGTGTGGGCGACGTGGGGGTCCCCCGGCCCGTAGTTGACGGCCGGCACACCGAGCACCGAGAAACGCGCAACGTCCGTCCAGCCGTACTTGGCGCGCGGAGTCCCCCCGATCGCGGCCGCGAACGCCCGAGCCGCAGGGTGGTCGAGCCCGGGACGCGCCCCGGGGGCGCTGTCGGTGATCCGTAGCTCGAATCCCTCGAACACCTCGCGCAGGTGGTGCTCGGCCTCTTGCTCCGAGCGGTCCGGCGCGAAGCGGAAGTTGACGGTGACCACGCACTCGCCCGGGATCACGTTCCCGGCGACGCCTCCAGCGATGCCGACCGCGTTGAGGCCCTCTCGGAACTCCAGACCATCGACGACGGGTCGTCGCGGCTCATAGGCGCGCAGCCGGTCCAGCACGTGCGCGGCCTCGTGGATCGCGTTGACACCCATCCACGACCGGGCGCTGTGGGCCCGCACCCCGGGCACGGTCACCTCGGCGCGCATCGTGCCCTGGCACCCACCCTCGACGATGGCGTCGGTCGGCTCGAGCAGGACGGCGAAGTCGGCCGCGAGCCAGTCCGGGTGGGTGCGGGAGAGCCGTAGCAGTCCGTTCCGCTCGGCTTCGACCTCTTCGCCGTCGTAGAAGACGTAGCTCACGTCACGCGCCGGGGCGACGGCAGCGACTGCGAGTCGCAGCATCACGGCCAGGCCGCCCTTCATGTCGGCGCTGCCGAGCCCGCGTAGGACGTCCCCCTCACGTCGAGACGGGAAGTTGTCAGCCGGCGGGACGGTGTCGAGGTGCCCGGCGAGCACCACCCGCTCGGCTCGGCCCAGCTCGGTGCGCGCCACGACGGCGTCGCCGTCACGGTGGACGGTCAGGTGCGGGAGGGTCAGCAGCGCTCGCTCGACGACGTCGGCCAGCTCGGCCTCGTGCCCGCTCTCGGAGTACACGTCCACCAGCGACGCCGTCAGCGACGCCACGTCCTGTCCCAGATCGAGAGATGCCACCTCGGTACCGTAGCCACGTGACGACCTCCTCAGGTGAAGACTCACCCACTCGCGCGGCCTACGGCATCGGGATCGCGACCGTCTCCGAAGCCGACGGCCGCGTGCTCGATGTGCGCTACCCCCGTCTCGGCCTCGGCTGGGACGCATCCGTGCAGCGTCGTGTCGGCGCCACCGGTCCGGGGATCGTGACCGTGCCGGTCGACGAGGCCCATGAGCTGGTCGGTGCCGTCATCACCCACCTCATCGGCCACGACCTGCGACGCGGAGTGCAGACAAGGTTCATCGCGCTCCACGTCGCCGACCTCGACGTCCCACCGGCCGACGCCTACGACGCCTACCTGCGCCTCCATCTGCTGTCCGCTCGCCTCGTGCAACCGCGCACGGTCAACCTCGACGGTGTCTTCGGGCTGCTGTCGAACGTCGTCTGGACCAACTACGGCCCCTGCCCTGTCGAAGGCTTCGAGGTCACCCGGTTGCGCCTGATGGAGGAAGGACCGGTGACCATTCACGGCGTCGACAAGTTCCCCCGCATGGTCGACTACGTGACGCCCACCGGCGTCCGCATCGCTGACGCCGACCGCGTGCGGCTCGGCGCGCACCTCGCCGACGGCACCACCGTCATGCACGAGGGCTTCGTCAACTTCAACGCCGGCACCCTCGGCGCCTCCATGGTCGAGGGCCGCATCAGCTCCGGCGTAGTCGTCGGGGACGGCTCGGACGTCGGAGGTGGCGCGTCGATCATGGGGACGCTGTCCGGCGGCGGTCAGGAAGTCATCCGGATCGGGGAGCGCTGCCTGATCGGCGCGAACGCCGGTGTCGGAATCTCGCTGGGCGACGACTGCATCGTCGAGGCCGGGCTCTACGTCACGGCTGGCACCAAGGTCGCCACCCCGGACGGTGGCGTGGCCAAGGCGCGTGACCTGTCCGGGCAGAGCGGTCTGCTGTTCCGCCGCAACTCGGTCACCGGCGCCGTCGAGGCGGTCACGAGGAGCGGGTCCTGGGGCGGCCTGAACGAGGACCTGCACGTCAACGACTGAGGGTGAGATCCGCCACACGAGGAGCGGAAGCGCGGCGCGTCCGGCTGCGCGGGTTCGTGAGCACCCTTCGTCATGTCGCACACTGGGGGGACCATGTCCTCCCCCGCCCCCCGACGCTCGCGCGGCCTGCTGGTCGCGCTCCTGGCGTTGGCCCTTCCCCTGGCACTCGTCGCCGGTCTGGTGGTCTGGTGGCAGGGCGGGATCGGGTCGCTGGTGGGCCGTGAGACGTGCGTCGTCACCGGGCCCGACGGCGAGGTCGGACTCGACCACGAACAGGCCGCGAACGCCGCGACGATCGCGGCCGTCGCGCATCGACGCAACCTGCCAGCACGCGCAGTGACCGTCGGGCTCGCCACCGCGATGCAGGAGTCCGAGCTGTACAACATCTCGCACGGCGACCACGACAGCGCAGGACTCTTCCAGCAGCGGCCCTCCCAGGGTTGGGGCTCGTTCGAGGAGGTCACCGACCCCACGTACGCCGCGGACCGGTTCTTCGCCGCGCTTGTCGCCGTGGACCGCTGGCAGCGCCTCCCGGTGACGGTCGCCGCGCAGGCCGTGCAGCGCAGTGCTTATCCCGACGCCTACCAGCAGCACGCCGACGAGGCCAAGGCCATCTCCGCGGCGCTGACCGGACGCGCCGGTGCCTCCCTCACCTGCACCGTGCGCGCCGAGGCCGAGAAGGTGCAGAAGCTCGGGCCGACCGGCCTCACCCCGCGTGCCCAGCGGCTGCGCACCGCCATCGAGAGTGCGTACGGGCCGCAGAGCCTCGGCGGCTTCGCTCCCGGAGGCGTTACGCGCCCCAATCCGTCCACGCACGAAGAGGGACGGGCGATCGACGTGTTCTTCCGGCCCTACCAGGACGCCGACAACCGGCGCCACGGATGGGCCCTGGCCCACTGGCTCGTCGCCAACGCCGACCAGCTCGACGTCGGCGTCATCATCTACCGCGACCAGATCTGGTCGGCCCGCCGATCGCCCGAAGGTTGGCGCGACTACGTCTCGCCCTTCGGCGACCAGAAGGACCCGGTGCAACGACACCTCGACCACATCCACGTCGAGGTCACCTGAACCGCCCCTCGCCGACCCCGCGCTGTCGAGCTGTCGCAGGAAGTGGCGCCATGACGACACTTCCCGCGACGGGTCCATCCACTGGTCAGCACCACAGCCGGCGTGCGACCCTGAGAACACTGCACGTCGAGCGAGAGGTGGATCGCCGATGTCCTTCGGTGGTGGTGGTGGGGCCGAGGACACGTTTCTCATCGGACCCTTCCTGCAGTGGTGGGACAAGCGCAGCGCCAAGCGGGACGCCAAGCGCACCGCCAAGCTCGAGGCGAAGGTCGCACGACGACGAGCCGAGCAGGCCAAGAAGCCCGGCGCGGACGCCTCGCGCTGAGACCTGCTAGGCCGCGATCCGTCGCGCGCCCGCCTCGACCCGTTCGTCGGACGCCGTGAGCGCCACCCGCACGTGCCTCGCGCCGCGAGTGCCGTAGAAGTCACCAGGGGCCACCAGGATCCCCCGCTCGGCGAACCAGCTGAGCGTGTCCATGCAGGGCTCGTCGCGCGTCACCCACAGGTACAACCCTGCTTCCGAGTGGTCGATGGTGAACCCGGCCTCGCGGAGCGCCGCGAGCAGCAGCTGACGGCGCACGGAGTAACGCCCCCGCTGCTGGACGACGTGCGCGTCGTCGTCGAGCCCAGCAGCCATCGCCGCCTGCACCGGTGTCGGCATCATGAGTCCGAGGTGCTTGCGGGCCTCGAGCAGGTCGCGCACCAACGCAGGGTCACCGGCCGCGAACCCGGCGCGGTAGCCGGCCAGGTTCGACCGCTTCGACAATGAGTGCAGCGCCAGGATGCGGTCGTGCGAGTCGCCGCAAACGTCCGGATGCAGGACCGACACCGGCTGCGCGTCCCAGCCGAGCTCGACGTAGCACTCGTCGGAGACGAGCACCGATCCGCGCTCGCGAGCCCACGTGACCATCTTGCGCAGGTGCTCGACCGGCAGCACGCGTCCTGTGGGGTTGCTCGGGGAGTTCACCCACACCAGGTCGACGCGGCCCGGTCCGACGGCGGTCGTGGCGTCCGAGGCCAGCACCTCCGCGCCCACGACCCGCGCCCCGATGTCGTACGTGGGATATGCCAGCTCAGGCACCTGCACGCGGCTGCGCGGTCCGAGCCCCAGCAGCATCGGCAGCGACGCGACGAGCTCCTTGGTGCCGATCACCGGGAGCACCGCGTCGTCGCTCACGCCGGTCACCCCGAGCCGACGCTCCATCCAGCGGACGGCCGCCGCGCGCACCGTCTCGGTGCCATGGACGGTCGGGTAACCCGGTGCGTCCGCGGCGTCGACCAGCGCCTGCTGCACCACGCCGGGGACGGGGTCGACGGGCGTACCCACGGACAGGTCGACGATCCCGTCCGGGTGGGACGCGGCACGTGCCTTTGCGTCCGCGAGCCGGTCCCACGGGAACTCGGGGAACCGGGCGGCGAGCGGGGAGAGGCTCAGCTCTCGACTGCCTGGGGCGGAAGCGCGGCCACGATGGGGTGGTCCTTCTCGATCTTGCCGAGCTTGGCAGCTCCGCCCGGCGAACCGAGGTCGTCGAAGAACTCGACGTTCGCCTTGTAGAAGTCCTTCCACTGGTCGGGGGTGTCGTCCTCGTAGAAGATCGCCTCGACCGGGCAGACCGGCTCGCAGGCTCCGCAGTCGACGCACTCGTCGGGGTGGATGTAGAGCATCCGCTCGCCCTCGTAGATGCAGTCGACGGGGCACTCGTCCACGCACGCCTTGTCGAGCACGTCGACACAGGGCTGGGCGATGACGTAGGTCACGATCTCCTCCTCGGGCGGCACTCCTTCTCGCGCTGCGCCGTGCCTAGTATTCACGACCACCACCGCTCACGCCGCCAAGGGGGTCCGCCGTGTCCACCGGCTCTCGTGGTGACCTTCCTCCCTGGCCGGACGCCGCGTGGCCCGGCTCAGCCGTGGGTCGCCGCGTGACCGTTCGCCGGCTGTCCGGTGGCGCAGGTCCGTCCGGTGGTCCCGCGTTCCACGATGTGGTGGGAGTCCTCGAGAGTGTGGCGGACGCCTCGGACCGCGCCTGGCACATCCGCACCCGACGGGGCGACCTGGTCGAGGTCGACCCGACCCTCGTCGTCGCCGCGAAGGTGCTCCCGGACACGCCTGCTCGGCTCCGCTCGGCGTCCGCCATCGGTGTCGACGAGCTCGAACGGATCGCCGCCCAGGGATGGCAGCCGCTGGAGCGGGCAACGGTCGGTGAGTGGGTGCTCCGCGCAGCCGCCGGCTACAGCGGGCGCGCCAACAGCGTCCTGCCGCTCGGTGACCCCGGGCGACCGCTCGCGGAGGCGTTGCACGACGTGAGCCAGTGGTATCGGGAGCGACAGCTGCCACCGAAGATCCAGGTGGCGCTGCCACTCCTGGCCGGGCTCGACGCCGAGCTCGGGCGCCTCGGATGGGTCGCCGGCCCACCCGTGCTGGTCCAGGTCGTCGACCTCGCTGCCCTCCGCCAGGCCTCGCCCACGGGGAGGCACCAGTGGCGTCACCGTGACCGTCGAGCGCGTTCCCGACCCGGCCTGGCTCGCGGCGTTCCGCTACGGCGACCAGCCCTTGCCCACGGCGGCCGTGGGCATCATGACGCGCGCCGACCACCCGGTCTTCGTCGCCCTCCGGGACGACGACGGCACTCCCCTCGCCATCTCGCGCGGGGCGATCACGCCGGGGTGGCTCGGCATCACCGCGGTCGAGGTCACTGAGGCGTGGCGGCGCCAGGGGCTCGGACGCCGGGTGATCGCCGCGCTCGCCGACTACGCCGCACGGCACGACGTCCGCCACGTGTACCTGCAGGTGGCGGAGGACAACGCGGCGGCCCGCGCGCTGTACCACCAGCTCGGCTTCACGACCCACCACCGGTACGTGTACCGGCTCGCGCCGTAGGGCGCCGGTAGGGTCGCGGCGTGGTCACCGCCCCCTTCGACACAGCCGCGGGCACAGCTCTGCGGTCGCACCACGCCGCCATCGCGGCTCGCCACCTGCGCGACCTCCTCGACGACGAGGAGCGTGTCCGCGCGATGACGCTGCCGGTCGGTCCGCTGACCGTCGACTTCTCGCGGATGCGCGGAGACACCCAGACACTGGACCTGCTCGGTCGGCTCGCCGACGAGCTGCGCGTGCCCGAGCAGCTGGCCGCCATGGTGGGCGGTCGGGTCGTCAACGTCACCGAACATCGTCCGGCACTGCACACCGCACTGCGCACACCTGGTGGCGAACCGGTTCTCGTCGACGGTGTCGACGTCATGCCCGAGGTCCTCGCCACCCAGGGCAGAGTCAGCGACTTCGTGGACGCCGTGCTCAGCGGCCGGCATCGAGGTGCCACGGGTGAGCGCATCACCGACGCGGTCGTCATCGGGATCGGCGGTTCCGATCTGGGCCCTCGCATGGTCGCAGCCGCTACACGTGTCCACCACACCGGCGACGTCCGGGTGCACTTCGTCGCCAACGTCGACCCGGCCGAGCTCGACGCGGTTCTCCCGTCCCTCTCCCCTGCCACGACCCTCGTCGTCGTCATCTCCAAGACGTTCACCACGGTCGAGACGCTGGCCAACGCGCGCGCTGCACGTTCCTGGCTGCTGAGCGCGATGTCCGAGGACGACCTCGCGCACCACCTGTGCGCCGTCACCACTGCGGTCGACCAGGCCACCGCCTTCGGTGTCTCCCCCGATGCCCTGTTCGGCTTCTGGGACTGGGTGGGTGGTCGCTACTCGCTGTCCTCGCCGGTCGGCATCGGCATCGAGCTCGCGCTCGGACGCGCGGGCATGCAGGCCCTGCGTGACGGCATGCACGCTGTCGACGTCACGCTGACCAGCTCCCCCACCTCGCGCAACCCCGTCGTGCTGCTCGGCATGCTCGACGCCTGGTACTCGGAGCTGTTCGGGGCGGCGTCGAAGGCGGTCGTCCCCTACGCGCAGGACCTTGCGCTGCTCCCCGCTCACCTGCAGCAGCTGCAGATGGAGAGCAACGGCAAGTCGGTCACTGCGTCCGGTCAGCAGCTCGACTGGTCCACCTCGCCAGTGGTCTGGGGGGCCCCAGGCACCAACGGGCAGCATGCGTTCTTCCAGCTGCTGCACCAGGGGACGCACCTGGTCCCGGTCGATCTCATCGGCGTCCGCTCGGTCGGGGGCGACGAGCGCGGCAACCTGCTCCAGGCCAACTTGCTCGCACAGGCGGCCGCGCTCGCGCTCGGACGCCCCGCAGACGACCTGCGACGCGCCGGCGTCGACCCCGCGCTCGTGCCGCACAAGGCGATGCCGGGCAACCGGCCGAGCACCCTGATCTGGCTTCCTGACCTCACGCCGCACAGCGTGGGTGCGCTCATCGCCCTCTACGAGCACGCCACGGCGGTCGCCGGGTTCGCATGGGGCATCGACCCCTTCGACCAGTGGGGAGTCGAACGCGGCAAGGAGCTCGCCAGCGCGTTGCTCCCCGCTGTCGAAGGGGGCTCGGTGCCCGAGGGCACGGACGCGGCGACGCGCGCGTCGCTGCGCATGCTGGCCCGCTGACACCCCGGGCGAGCGGTCGGCTGTCACCCGCGGGCGGTCAGGCCGAGGTGGGGAGGTCGGCTCCGCGATCGATCTCGTCCAGGTCGGCTTCGAGGCCGGCCCGTTCCGCGCGGCGCCCCAGCACGCCGACGTACGCCAGGAAGCCGACCAGCACCAGGGCTCCGACGCCGATCCGAGCCCACGTGGGCAGCCCGGACGGTGTGACGAAGGCCTCGACCACCCCGGACACCAGCAGCACCACGGTCAGCCCGACGACGGCGGCCAAGGTGGAGCGACCCTCCTCGGCAAAGGCCGCGCTGCGGGTCCGTGGGCCCGGCGCCACAAGGGTCCACCCCAACCGCAGGCCGAGGGCTCCCGCGACGAACACCGCCGTCAGCTCGAGCAGGCCGTGCGGCAGGATCAGGCCGAAGAACAGGTCGGCGCGGCCACCCGCCACCATGAAACCGCCGGTGACCCCTACGTTGGCGGCGTTCTGCCACAGCACCCACAGCACCGGCAGGCCGAGCAGGCCTCCGAAGGCGAGTGACAGCGCGGCGACCCATGCGTTGTTGGTCCACACCCGTGCGGCGAACGACCCCGCCGGGGCCGAGGAGTAGTAGTCCTCGAAGTCCTGCTGCACCAGCTGCTGCACGTCGGCCGGAGCGGCGAGCGCGTTCTGCACCCCGGTGTCGGACGCCACCCAGGCACCGATCGAGGTGGCGACCGCCAGAAAGGCGAGGGCAACGCCCAGCACCCACCAGCGCGCCCGGTAGACGACGAGGGGGAACGTGACGAGGAAGTAGTGCGAGACGTCACGCGTGCTGAACCGACGGGTGCCGGTGGCCTTGCCCCGGGCACGTGCCACCAGCGTCGACAGCTGTGCCACGACCGTCGGATCGGGCGCCTCCGCCTGCACGACCGACAGCTGGGTCGAGGCCGCCGTGTACAGGTCGACGAACTCGTCGACCTCCTCGCCCGTCAGCCGCGAGCGGGACGTCAGGACCCTGAGCCGGTCCCAGTCGGCCCGGTGGGTTGCGACGAAGCGGTCGAGGTCCATTGATGCGGCAGACTAGCCGGGCGCGCACGATCACGAGCCGTCACCGAAGGGGAACGATGGCGCAGCAGCCACCGGGAGCCGCCAGCGGACTGGTCACGGGCGAGGCAGTCGTCGTCGACCTCCGCTTGGCGAAGATGCCGAGCCGGTCGGCCGCCTTCATGATCGACGCCTCGCTGCAGCTGGCCGCCCTGTTCGGGCTGATCTTCCTGGTCGGCGCACTCGGCGGCAGCGTGGACGACACCCTGATGGTGGTCTTCTTCTTCGTCGCGGGGATCGCGATCCTGGTCGGCTACCCGGTGGGGATGGAGACGCTCACCCGCGGCCGGACCGTGGGCAAGCTCGCCCTCGGCCTCCGGGCGACACGGGACGACGGAGGCGCCATTCGGTTCCGCCACGCCCTGGCCCGGGGGCTCGTCGCAGTCGTCGAGATCTACCTGACGTTCGGGGCGATCGCGGTGCTGGTGAGCCTGATCTCCCCGGAGGGCAAAAGGGTCGGTGACTACCTGGGAGGAACGGTCGTGGTCCGGGAACGGGCGCCAGCCCGGAACACGTTCCATCCGGCTCTCGACCCGCAGCTCGCCCCGTGGGCGGCCACGCTCGACCTCGGACGGCTCGACGAGGCGATCGCGCTGACCGTCCGACAGTTCCTCGTGCGCGCGCCCGATCTCGGGGCGGATGCGCGCCGCACGCTCGCGGCGTCTCTGTCCGCCGAGGTGCAACAGCGGGTGTCCCCCCCACCTCCCCCCGGCGTGACGTCCGAGGGCTACCTGAACGCGGTGCTGGCGGAACGGAGACGACGGGCGGACGTCGCAGCACTCTCCGGTGCCCCGGCCGCCCCGACGGCACGCCAGACGGACTGGGCCCCGAGGCCCGAGGAGTCCCCTCCGAGTGGCGGTTTCGCCTCGCCCTCCTGACCGCTCAAGTCGCCAGCAGCGAGATCACACCGATCGAGTTGACGACGCAGTGGGCCAGCATCGCGGCGCCGAGACCGGCCTTGTGGCGGACGAACCCGAGCACGACGCCTGCAGCGATCAGCGGCACCAGCCGGAGCGGCTCGAAGTGGAACAGGCCGAACGCCACACCGGAGGCCAGGGTCGCCACCCAGGGGGACCATCCGCGCTTGACGATGGCACCCCACAGCAGGCCGCGGAATGCCATCTCCTCGACGAACGGTGCGCCGAAGGCGATGAAGACCAGGAAGATCGCATAGGCCACGGTCTGCGACTCCATGTCGACCACCAGGTCGGCCGCCGCCGAGTCGATCGTCTGGCCGAAGACCACGGACGCGATCGCGGTGAGGATGACCAGGGTGAGGAACGTGGCGATGCCTCCGACGATCCCCATCCACACCGCCCGACCCGAGGCCACGAAGCCGAAGGCGCGACGCCAACCGGGACCTTTCCAGGCGGCCACCACCATGGGCCATCCCGCGAGACCCGCCATCACGATGCCCTGGGACACCACGGCGAGCCAGGCTCCTGTCGCGATCCCCAGATCGAGGTTGCCGTCGGGGGTGAACACGTCGGAGTCGAGGCCGAGTGCCACGACGCCCGCCACGACACCGAGCAGCAGGGTGCCCACGACCACGAGGACGAGCCACCCGACGTCTCCCAGTCCCCACCGTCCCTGAGGAGGCGCATACACCCCGGGCGTCTCGGCGGGTTCAGGGGACGGTGCCGTCACCGGGGCGAAGGGCTGCATGACGAGAGGGGCGGTGGACTCGGTCCACTCCGCACCGTTCCAGTACCGCTGCAGCGTCGGCGACGCCGGATCGGGGTACCAGCCGGGGGCTGCCGTGGGCACTTCGGTCACGGTTGTCCATCGGCAGTGACGACCCGGACGTTGAACGCCGCCGATCCCAGCGTGCCCATCAGTGCCAGCCAGAGCATCAGGTAGCCCTCGGTCACGCGTGCCGCTGCGATCCCGCCGAGGTCGCGGACCCGTTCCGGGCGCCAGCCCAGCTCCTCGAGCAACGTGATCACCTCGCGCTTGGCCCCGACGTCCTCGCCGGCGACGAACAGGTCGGTCGGCTCCGCCAGCGAGGACGGGTCCACCATCACCGAGGCGGTGACGGTGTTCAGCGCCTTGACCACCCGGGTCTCGGGGAACGCCCGCTGGATCTGCTCGGCGAGGCTGTCGTCACCGCCCACCGAGAGTCGAGGGGGAAAGCCGCCGGAGAAGTCGAGCGGGTTGGCCACGTCGACCAGGACCTTTCCTGCCAACGCCTCCGCGCCCGCAGCCCGCAGGGCATCGAGCGAGTGGACGCCGGAGGTGCAGTTCAGGACCAGGTCGCCGAAGGCCGCCGCTTCGGCAAAGGTGCCGGTGCTCGCCGACGACCCAGCGGACGCCGCCCAGGCGTCGGCCCGCTCGTGCGGGGTCGCGCGCGAGCCCATCCGCACCTCGTGTCCGCGAGCGACCAGCGCCGTTCCCAGCGTCTCCCCCACCGACCCCGTGCCGAGGACCCCGACCCTCATCGCCGACCTCGCCCTCGGGTGGTCAGTAGCGGTAGTGGTCGGACTTGTACGGACCGTCCTTCGGCAGCCCGAGGTAGGCGGCCTGCTCATCGGTGAGCTCGGTCAGCCGGGCACCGAGGGCGTCCAGGTGAAGCCGGGCGACCTTCTCGTCGAGGTGCTTGGGGAGCGTGTAGACGCCCACCGGGTAGTCAGCGGTGTGCGTGAAGAGCTCGATCTGCGCGATGGTCTGGTTGGCGAACGAGTTCGACATCACGAAGCTCGGGTGGCCGGTCGCGTTGCCGAGGTTGAGCAACCGCCCCTCGCTGAGCACCAGCACGGCGTGCCCGTCAGAGAAGTGCCAGAGGTCGACCTGTGGCTTGATGTTCTCGCGGCGGACGCCGGGGCTGGCGGCCAGGCCCGCCATGTCGATCTCGTTGTCGAAGTGGCCGATGTTGCCCACGATCGCCTGGTGCTTCATGCGCTGCATGTCGGCGACGGTGATGACGTCCTTGTTGCCGGTGGCGGTGATGAAGATGTCAGCAGACTCGACGACGTCCTCGAGCCGGACCACCTGGTAGCCGTCCATCGCCGCCTGGAGCGCGCAGATCGGGTCGATCTCGGTGACCACGACCCGTGCACCCTGCCCACGCAACGACTCCGCCGACCCCTTGCCCACGTCGCCGTAGCCGAAGACCACCGCGGTCTTGCCACCGATGAGCGTGTCGGTCGCGCGGTTGATGCCGTCGATCAGTGAGTGGCGACAGCCGTACTTGTTGTCGAACTTGCTCTTGGTGACCGCGTCGTTGACGTTGATCGCCGGGAAGAGCAGCTCACCGCGTTCGAGCATCTGGTAGAGGCGGTGCACACCTGTGGTGGTCTCCTCGGTGACGCCCTTGATGCCCGACGCGATCTCGGACCACTTCCGCGGCGACTCGGCCACCGTGCGGGTGAGCAGGGTGAGGAAGACCTGGAACTCCTCGCTGCCCCCGGTGCTCGGGTCGGGGACGACTCCGGCCTTCTCGTACTCGACACCCTTGTGCACGAGCATCGTGGCGTCGCCGCCGTCGTCGAGGATCATGTTGGGGCCGTCTCCCGGCCAGGTGAGGGCCTGCTCGGTGCACCACCAGTACTCCTCCAGCGTCTCGCCCTTCCAGGCGTAGACCGGAACACCGCTGGGCGCATCAGGCCGACCGTCGGGACCGACCACGACGGCCGCAGCTGCGTGGTCCTGCGTGGAGAAGATGTTGCAGCTGGCCCAGCGGACCTCAGCGCCGAGCGCGGTGAGCGTCTCGATCAGCACGGCGGTCTGGACCGTCATGTGCAGCGAGCCGGTGATCCGCGCACCGGCCAGCGGCTGCGCGTCGGCGTACTCGCGGCGGAGCGCCATCAGGCCGGGCATCTCGTGCTCGGCGAGCCGGATCTCCTTGCGACCGAACTCGGCGAGAGAGAGGTCGGCAACCTTGTAGTCGGCAGGGTTCAGGGGAGCAGTCACGTCCCCGAGAGTACCGGGCCACCGCCGAGGGCGCCGCCGCACGTCATCGGCCGCCCGGCGTGCGCGCGGTCAGGATGCCCGCGCGGCGTCGTAGAGGTCGGGCTCGAGGTAGATCGACCCGTGCGACGGGCACCGCGTCGCCGGATCCGCTCCTCCGCCGCGTTGATCGCGGCGACCACGTCCTCGGCATCGGTCCCCTCGGCGACCGCGACCTTGGCGGCCACCAGCAGCTCGTCCGGTCCCAGGTAGAGCGTCTTCATGTGGATGACCCGCTCGATCGCGCTCGCCGGCCACGATCGCCGCGTGGATCGCTGCCACGTCGGCAGGCGAGCCTCCCTCGCCGAGCAGCAGGCTCTTGGTCTCGACCCCGAGCATCAACGCGATCACCACCAGCAGGACGCCGATCGCGATCGTGCCGATGCCGTCCCACACCGCGTCGCCGGTGATGCCCGCGAGACCGACGCCCACGAGCGCGAGCATGAGCCCGAGCAGCGCGGCGAGGTCCTCGAGCAGGACGACGGGGAGCTCGGGAGCCTTGGCGCGGCGGACGAACTGCACCCACGACTGTCCTCCGCGCACCTTGTTCGACTCGACGACCGCGGTGCGGAGCGAGAACGACTCCATGACGATCGCGAGGAGCAGGACCACGATCGGCACGGCGATGTTCGTCAGCTCCTCGGGGTGCTGAATCTTGTGCACGCCCTCGTACACCGAGAACACGCCACCCACGCTGAAGAGCACGATCGAGACGACGAAGGCGTAGACGTAGCGCTCGCGCCCGTAGCCGAACGGATGCTGCGGCGTCGCCGCCCGCGCGGCCCGACGACCGCCGACGAGCAGCAGCACCTGGTTGCCGGAGTCGGCCAGGGAGTGCACCGACTCGGCGAGCATCGACGATGACCCCGACACGAGGTACGCGACGAACTTGGTGACCGCGATCCCGAGGTTGGCGAGCAGCGCGGCGACGATCGCCTTGGTGCCGCCTTCGGCGCTCACCCGTCGTCCCGGGCCAACAGGCGCTGCTTGAGCAGCGCGATGGGAGCGATCGGCGTGGGATCGACACCGATCGCCAGCGCGAGGTAGACGCTCGCGAAGTCGCCGATCGCGCAGAGCGTCGCCATTCGCTCGAGCGGGTGCGTGCCCGACGCCTCGATCCGGCTGACCGCCACCCCCGACTCGCTGCGCCAGCCTCTCGACCTCCTCACGTGCCGCCGCCACCCGAGGGTGCTCGACGGTGTCGCGCAGCAGGACGAGGCGGATGGGCAGCCCGGACGCGGTCGGCGCCGTGAAGGTGACGACCTGGTTGTGCAGCGCCTCGGGAAGCACGCCGTTGACCGAGGGGTACTTGGCGTTCTCGGCGAGCTGGCACAACAGGCGGTAGGCGGCGATGCCTGCGAGGTCGCTGCTGCCCCACACCATCGGCAGGCTGCCGGCGAGCTCGGCCGCCAGCGTCTTCGCCGGGTTGTCGGCAGTGGGCCTGCTCGCCGCACAGGCGTCCGCGATCTCGTCCAGGAGACCGGCCACCGTCTGCAGGTGCTCGGGGTCGGCGTCGACGATGCCGAGCGTGTGCGCCGCGACCAGCAGCGGCACCGACAGGGCCCAGAGGTTCGCGCGCGGAGGCCTGCCGTTCGGCACCGGCACCCACGGCACGTGAGCGGCGTCGGCCAGCTCGACGAGCGGCGAGCCCTCGGCCGCGACGACCACGGTGCGGGCACGTCGCTCCAGCGCGGCCCGGGTGCAGGCGAGCGTCTCCGCCGTGCGTCCTGAGCTCGACACCGCGATCACCAGGTCGTCCTCACCGACCCAGGCCGGCAGCGTCCAGCCGCGGACACGTTCGACGGGGACCGGGCACTCCGGACCCGCCGCCGCCTGCAGGACGTGGCCCGCGATGCCGGAGCCACCCATGCCGGTGACGACCACCGCTCGTGGCCGCCCGCGGTCCTGCAGCCCGCCGATCGAGGAGCGCTCGCTGGCGACCAGGGCCTGGCGGACCTGGGAGCCGGCCGACGCCACGGCCCCGAGCATGTCCTCGGGGTCGGCAGCCGTGAGGGCCGCGGCGTCGTCGAGCGACACCCGCGCGGCCACTGGGTCAGTGGTCGTCACCGTGATCCCCGCTCCCGGGAGCAGACCCGCCGACCGCTTCGTCGACGAGCATCACCGGGATGCCGTCGCGCACGGGGTAGACGAGCCCACAGCCGGTGGACATGCACCTCAGGGTGTGCGGATCGCGGGCGTCCGGCTCGGCCGCCAACGCTCCGTGGCAGGCAGGGCACACCAGGATCTCCAGCAGCACCGGGTCGAGCGCAGGGTGCTGGTCCATCACGCCACCCCTGCCCCGCGGATCTGCGCGAGCACCTCGTCGCGCACCGACGTCAACGTCGCCTCGTCGCGCGCCTCGACGTTCAGCCGAAGCAGCGGCTCGGTGTTGCTGGGCCGCACGTTGAACCACCAGGAGTCCGCAGCCACCGTCAGGCCGTCCATCTCGTCGAGCGTCACACCCGGACGCGCTCCCCAGCTCGCCTTGATCGCCGCCGTGGTCGCCGCCTGGTCCGTCACGGTCGAGTTGATCTCCCCGCTCGCCACATAGCGGTCGTACCGCGCCAGCAGGTCGGAGAGTGGTACATCGCCTGCACCTCTGGCCGCGAGCACGTGCAGGGCGGCGAGCATGCCGGAGTCGGCGCGCCAGAAGTCGCGGAAGTAGAAGTGGCCGGAGTGCTCGCCGCCGAACACCGCTCCGGTCTCGGCCATGACGGCCTTGATGAACGAGTGGCCCACCCGGGTGCGCACCGCGGTACCTCCTGCTTCGGCGACGACCTCGGGCACCACACGACTGGTGATCAGGTTGTGGATCACCGTGCTGCCAGGGACCCGGGCCAGCTCGCGATCGGCGATCAACGCGGTCAGCACGCTGGGTGACACCACGTCGCCCTTCTCGTCGACGACGAAGCAGCGGTCCGCGTCACCGTCGAACGCCAGCCCGAGATCGGCTCCGTGCTCACGCACCGCCGCCTGCAGGTCACGCAGGTTCTCGGGCTCGATCGGGTTGGCCTCGTGGTTGGGGAACGTGCCGTCGAGCTCGAAGTAGAGCGGCACGACGGTGAGCGGCAGGCCCTCGAACACCGCGGGAGCGGTGAGGCCGGCCATGCCGTTGCCTGCGTCGACCACCACCGTCAGCGGTCGGATCGCGCTGAGGTCGACCAGCGACCGCAGGTGGGCGACGTACTCGGTCAGCATGTCGCGATGCACCACACGTCCGGGGGCAGCGGCGGTGACGTACGTTCCGCCGGCCACGGCCTCCCGGATCTGGCCCAGTCCGGTGTCCTGCCCGACCGGCGCGGCATGGGCACGGCAGAGCTTGATCCCGTTGTACTGCGCGGGGTTGTGGCTCGCGGTGAACATCGCTCCCGGGAGCCCCAGCAGGCCGGAGGCACAGTAGAGCTCGTCGGTGCTGGCCAGGCCGATGACGGTGACGTCGACGCCGGCCGCTGCTGCGCCTGCAGCGAACGCCTCCGCAAGCGCCGGCGAGCTCGGTCGCATGTCGTAGCCGACCACGACGCCGGGAACCGCACCCTCGGCAGCGAGCACCTGGACGAACGCATTGCCCACGGCGCGGCAGAGACCGGCATCGAGCTGGTCGGGCACCACCCCGCGGATGTCGTAGGCCTTGACGATGGCGGCGAGCGTGGCGGGGTCGACGGATAGCTGCTCGTCGTGGCGGTCGTGGGTCACGACGGGTGAGCCTATCGAGCGCGGGTTCAGCGCTCCTTGCGCGTCTTGTCGAGGACGGTCGCCACCGGCATCTCGCGGTGCTGCACGCCGCTGGCGTCGACCCACGTCTTGTGCTCGCACCGGTGGCACGAGACGAACTCCACCGGTGTGCCGTCGGTGAGGGTCATCGCCAGGTGGGTCACCCGGTCGCTGCTGCACTCGGCGCAGACCACGTCGGCGCGGGCGCCGGCCTGGGTGAGCGAGCCGAGCGGGACGTTCAGGGCAGGGGTGGCGCTGCGGGCCATGGTTCCTCCTCGGTGTCGCGGCCCTCCGCAGGACCGCCGCCGGTCGAGCCGACTCCCCACCTATCGGCCCGAGGGCGCGGAGGCCTTGAATTACGGGACGTAAAGGACGTAAATCCCCAAAGGTAATAAAGGGTCTAAACGGACAGCCTCACACCTCGGTGTCCTGCAGGGGCGGCAGCACCCAGAGATGGCCCCGCCGTCCGTGCTCGGGTGCGGGGGGCGGGGTCGAGGGCTCCGGCCCGGTCGGGCGACCCGCCTCGCGGACCGCGTCGGCCAGCGCCTCGAGGTCGTCGCTGCTGGGGCCGAGCAGAGCCGGATCAGGAGCCAGCCGGACGATCTCCCAGCCCCGAGGGGCGGTGAGCCGCTCCCCGTGGACCTCGCACAGGTCGTAGCAGTGCGGCTCCGCGTAGGTCGCGAGGGGACCGAGCACCGCTGTCGAGTCCGCGTAGACGTACGTGAGCGTCGCGACGGCGGCGCGGTTGCACGCGGTGCGCGAGCAGCGCCTCATGGGGCTCACGCTGCGCGACGGTACCCGCAGCTCGCGACGGATCGGGGCATTTGACGCACGAGGGCCGACGTGTCGCCGCCTACCCTGGCGCCATGACCGACCGCCGTCCTCCGCACCGACGGTTGCGGCGTCATCGCCATGGACGGCCGCTGCGCGTGGCCGCCGGCGCCTTTCCGGGGGCGCTGGTGCCGCGTGACCGGCTCGGCGTCGAGGTCGACCGGGCCGTCGACCGGCTGACGGCACGGGCACCGACGCTCCCCCCGTTCACCGTCGAGATCCGTGAGCTGCCCCCGCCCGAGGTGGTCGCGCGGACCGGGCCGGACGACGTCGCCGCAGGCGCCCTCCTCGGCACCCACGAGTGGGCGGGCGCGGCCGCCGACGCGCCGAACGCGGTCGCCCTGGTGGTGGTGCTGTACGCCCGGCCGCTGCTGCTGTGGGCCGACCAGCCGTCGGCGCTGCGGACGCTCGTGCGTCAGACCCTCGCGGCGCAGGTGGCCGAGGCCACCGGCACGGATCCTGACGACCTCGACCCCGACGGCTGGTAGCGAGCTACCCGGCGGCGACGTCGGGGTACGCCTCGGGCACCTCGACCTGCAGACGCGCGGTTCTCAGCGGGAAGGAGGTGACCAACGGGCCACGCGGACCCTCCTCGTCGAGCATCCGGACGACGTAGAGCGGCTCGTCCCCGTGCGGCGTCACGATCAGACCGAACGACTCGATCGGTCGGCCGCCCTGGCTCTTGGGCGGGTCGATGGCCAGGCCGTCGGTGGTGCCCGCGGCGAGATCGACCCGTCCGGCGTTCCAGTCGCGGCCCTGCGCGAAGCCGGTCACGGAGGCGGACGTCGCGCCCTCCGGCGCGGACAGGATGAGCCGGGTGGTGAGGTCCTCGCTGGTGCGGTTGTCCGGGACGACCGCCGGGGCGTCCAGGGGAGCGGCGGCGGCGAGGAAGAGCAGGTCACCGTAGATGTCGGGGTTCCTCAGCTCGACACGGGCCCCGGCCGTGACGGGTGCGTCGGAGCTGATGACGATCGCTGCCGGCTCCCCGCGGAGCGCCTTGGTCAGGTCGACCGACGCCACCCCGCCGGCGGGGACGTCGACGACGTCGGCACCCTGCGGGGCGAACGAGCCCTCGGGGGTGACGATCGACAGCGTCACCACCGCCGCCTCGCCCGGGGCCACCAGGTCGAGCCGGACGTCGGACGCGCGGCCCTCACGCACGCCCGGCACCCCTGGGACCACCTGGGTGACGTCCGGAGGCTGCGCCGCGGGGAACCAGTCGGTGCCCTTCGGATCGAAGCCGAAGACGTCGGTCTCGGTGATCGCGGCCGAGAGCCGACCCACCCGCACCTGCACGTGGACCGCCAGCACCTTCTCGCCGGGGGCGACCTCGTCGAGCCGCAGCTCGACGCTCGTGCGTGGCTCGACCTGGACGCCGCGCGCACCCGGGGCGTCCACGAGTCCGCGCCGGCCGTGCAGCGTGACGTCGACGATCGCCGTCGCCGCTTCCGGGTTGGTGAGCACCAGGACCGCCCGCTGCCCGACGTCGGAGGCCGGACCGACGAACCAGAAGTCGGTGCTCGTCGGCTGGCACTGCGTGGCGGCGAGCCCCCGGCCCTGACCGTCCACCGTGCGTTCGGTCTGGGTCACGGAGAAACCGGGGGCCAGTGAGCCGGTTGCGGCGCCGGTGACCGAGTCGCGCTCCCCGTTGCGCCCCACGTAGATGCCGCGGTCCCCAGGCTCACGGAGGCTGATCAGGGTCTTCTCCTGCGACTCGCGCGGCGAGAGGGTCCGGACCACCCCGCTGCCCAGAGCCGCGGCGTCGACACCGGGGACCTCCGGTGGCGTGGCCGCCGCGACCGTCGACTCGGTGAATCCTTCGCGGGACCGCAGACCCGGACAGGCGACGACGGTCTCACTGACGGGGACGACCACCGGGGTGGTCGGCTCGGGTGCCCCGCGATCGGCGGCCAGACTCGTCGCCGCGAGGCCGGCGCCGACCAGCACGAGAAGGGCACCGACGGCCTGGAACCCCGGCCGCCGCCACAACGGCACAGCCCGCGTCATACGACGTCCTCCTCGACGCGCGACCGGCCGGGCAGGGCGACCACGACGGCGACCAGCACCAGCACCAGCTGCGCCCAGAGCATCCAGGTGCGCGGCGCGTCCTCGACCTGGAGCGTGACGGTGCCGGCGTCGGCGGAGACGGTGAACCGCTGGAGCTCACCGGTGGCGCGCGGCGACAGGGCACGCTCGACGCCGTCGGTGCTCTCGACCCCCTGCCAGCCGTCGTCGGCCAGCTCGGCCAGCTCGAGCATGCGGTCGGTGGTCCCGACCGGGAGCTCGGCCTGCGCTGCTGCCGGATCACCCGGAACCTCCGAGGCCACCACCGTGCGCACCTCGTCGGCGAGCACCCGGATCCGTCCCGTCGGGATCTGCACGCGCCACAGGGAGGACTCCCCCGGGTTCGCGATCCGCAGCAGGCCCGGCGCCGAGTCGAGGGCCACCTCGAGGTCGGGGTCGACGGGGGCCATGGCGAGGACGAACTGGACGGCGTGGGTGGCCAGCTCGTCGACCGGCGCGCTGCCGCGTCCGGAGGCCAGGTCGGAGACCACCGTGCTGAACGAGTCCAGGTCGGCGACGGCGGGCGCCGTCTCGACGTCACCCCACTGGGCGTCGCGGTTGCGCAGGACCGTGTAGGCCAGCCGGCCGTCGACCGGCTGGAGCACGAGGGTGCGGATCTGCTCGGGAAGCGCCGACTGCGCCCGGACGAAGGCCGGCAAGGGGTTGGCGGTGCCTCGGTCGATCGGGTCACCCGCACCTCGGGTCAGCCAGGTGACCCCCCACACCACGGGGCTGAGCAGGGCCAGCGCCGTCACCATCGCGAGAGCCGGCTGCCGCCAGCTGAAGGCCGCGGTCCGTGCGCGCTCCCGGCTGCCCCTCGCGGCGACCGCCGCGGTGACCAGTCCGGCCGCCAGCGCCACGAGCAGGGTGGACCCGGACCAGGGCAGCACGGGTCCGCTCGCGACGTCCGGCTGCACGGTCACCGCCTCGAGCACGAGTGACCACGTGAGGGCCAGTGCGGTCACGGCGAGACCGACCCGCACCGCGCGCACCTGCTGGGCGCGCAGCACCGCAGCGACGAGGAGGACCACGAAGACGGCGCCGAACCACCAGGGTGCGGACCACCACCCGCCGGGGTCGAGGAAGAGCACCTGCCACGCCGGCTCACTGTCGCTGGTCATGGGGACGCCCGGCTCGAGCAGCAGCACCGTCGGGTCGGAGAACACCGCTGGCCACCACGGCAGCAGCAGCAGGAGCGGGGCGAGCAGCACCGCCAGGGCGTTGCGTCGAGCCCGGCGTGAGCGCGCTCGCGCCGCGGCCAGGACGAGGAGGGCGGCGAGCGGGACCAGCAGCGCCGGCGAGAGCGCGACCACGACAGCGGTCAGCAGGACCGCAACGGCGGCGGCCCGGCCCGACGGCTCGGCCGCGGCGACCCCCAGGGCCCTGGCCCCCGCCACCGCGAGCAGCGGCAGCAGCACCGCCACGAGCACCGTGGTCCACCGTCCTTGTGCCGTCGCCGCGAGCAGGACCGGGTTCAACGCATAGGCGGCTCCGATCCACAGCCGCAGGCGCTGCGACAGCCCGAACGACCGAGTGACCTGGTAGGCGAGCACCCCGGCCAGGGCCGGGCCGACCACGAGCAGGGTCGGGACCACCCACGTCCCGTGGCCCAGCAGCAGGGTGGCGAGCAGCGCCAGGACCGCCGTGGACGGGTGAGCCATGGTGTCGCTGCCCAGCTGGACCGGGTGCCAGGCGGCGGTGTAGGCCTGCCACAGGTCCGAGGCACCGGTGGGGACAGGGAGCAGGGCGCCCCCGTGCAGCACGCCGCCCTGGAACAGGCCGCGCCAGGCGACCAGCTGGACGAGCACCACAGCGGCGAAGAGCAGCACGCCGGGTCGGCGGACGAGCCGCCGGAGGCGGCCGGACCCGGTCGACACGAAGGAGTCGAGGTCCTCCTCCACCGGCCCGCTCTCGACGCTCGGTGACACGTCGACCTCGACGGTCAGGGTGCTGGCCACCGACTCCAGCGTGTGCCGCACCTGCTGTCCCGGCGGCGGGAACAGCGATCGCAGCGACCGCGCGCCCACCGTCCGCCAGCGTCGTCGCGCCCGTCGCGCCCGCAGCACGCGTCGGGGGCGCAGCAGCACCGCGCCGATCGCGCCGGTCTCGGCGGCCGCCTCACGCGGCGCCTTGCCGAGCACGAAACCGAGGGCGCGGACGAGGGTCTGGAGGAGCAGCCACAGCCACCGGAACACCAGCGTCGTCGACCGCCCGTTCGCCAGCAGCGTGTACAGCGCGCTGACCCGGTCGATGGAGTGGGCGTCACCGGCCGCACCCGCCCGGCGTCCACGAGCCATCGCCTCGGCGTGGTGCACCACCGCGTCAGTGGCGACGACGACGCGATGACCCGCGAGGTTCACGCGCCACCCGAAGTCGACGTCCTCGCGGAAGTAGCGGAGCACCCGGTCGAACCCGCCGAGGTCGCTCCAGACCTCCCGCCGGACGAGCGCGCCTGCGCTGCCGACGGCGAGCACCTCGCGTTGGCCCTCGTACTGACCCTGGTCCTGCTCGCCCGCCTCGAGGCCGGTGTACCGACGACCGGAACGTGTGATGCTGACGCCGACCTCGAGCAGCCGCCTGGGCTCGTCCCAGCCGAGCACCTTCGGGCCCCACACCGCGACCGAGGGCTGTTCCTCAGCGTGGCGCAGCAGCACCCCGAGCGAGCCCGGCTCGGGCGCGCTGTCGTCGTGGAGCACCCAGAGCCAGGCGGAGTCCGGGGCGCTGTCGGCCCCGGCGTGGACGGCCGCGGCGAAACCGGTCTCGCGCGGCAGGCGCACGACCTGGTCGATCACGGTGGTCCCCTGCAGCAGGGCGAGCGAGGCGTCCTCCGACCCGGTGTCGACCGCCACCACCGCGTCGGGCGCGGGGTCGAGCGCCGCGAGAGCGGCGAGGGTGCGGGGGAGGAAGGCGGCCCCGTCGTGGCTGACGAGCACCGCGACGACACCGGGGTCGTCGGGCGTCGCGCGGAAGGGGACGTCCTGGGTCATGGTCGGCGGCCCACCCTACGGGGCGGTCGACCGAAGCCGGTCGCGGGCGTCCGGCTCTGAGCCGGTGAGCTAGACGGCTTCCTTCTTCAGTCGGCGGCGCTCGCGCTCGGAGAGCCCGCCCCAGATGCCGAACCGCTCGTCGTGCGCGAGCGCGTACTCGAGGCACTCACCCCGAACGTCACACCCGAGGCAGACCTTCTTGGCCTCCCGGGTCGACCCGCCCTTCTCCGGGAAGAAGGCCTCCGGGTCGGTCTGGGCGCAGAGCGCGCGCTCCTGCCACGAGAGCTCGACGTCCTGCGTCTCCAGGAGCTCGTCGTCGAACTCCTGCGCGGTGAGCTCGGAACCGACGAATCCAGGTCCTGAGAACCCGGACCCTGCGAGTTGTGTGTCCATGAGGTTGATTGCCTCGGTCACCATGCCTCCTCGACCCTGCACGCCCCGACGGTCATCGACGACGCTCGCTGGCTTTGACCGAGCCGCCCGGCCATGGCCGGCCGAACGACATGCGTGGAATTACAGGGGTGTCGCTGCCCCCCTGTCAACCCCTGATCTGGTACTGACCCGCCTTTCGTGACCTTCCCGGCCTGTGGACAGGCGCCGGTCGACGCGCATCGTCGCAGGTCAGGGCAGGGTCAGGACACGTCAGGGCAGATCACAGGGCGAGGGAGGCGGAGAGCAGGCCGTCGTGCCGCCGGGCGGCCGCCCGACGCTCTTCCGGCACCTCGCCGTAGGTCGTGCTCCGCTGCCGGACCGGCCGTCCGGCGGACGCCGCCCACCTCTCGAGGGTCTTCACCCCGGCGGCCGATCCGTGCTCGCTGCCGGCCATCCGGCTGATCGTCTCCTCCATCAGCGTGCCGCCGAGGTCGTCGGCTCCCGAGCCGAGCATCGCCACCACCCCGGCCTCCCCGAGCTTGACCCAGGAGGTCTGCACGTGGTCGATCCGCCCGTGGAGCAGCAGCCGCGCCGCGGCGTGCACCGCCTGGGTCTCCTCGCGGGTCGGACCGGGGCGACCGACGCCGGCCAGGTACAGCGGCGCCGAGCGGTGGACGAACGGCAGCGGCACGAACTCGGTGAACCCGCCGGTGCGGTCCTGCACCTGCGCCAGCACCCGCAGGTGGGTCAGCCAGTGGTCGGGCCGATCGACGTGGCCGAACATCATCGTGCTGCTGGTGCGGAGTCCCGCGCGGTGCGCGGCCTCCACGACGTCGACCCAGGTGCTCGTCGGCAGCTTGCCCTTCGTCAGCACCCATCGCACATCGTCGTCGAGGATCTCGGCGGCGGTTCCCGGCAGGGAGTCGAGACCGGCGTCCGCGAGCAGGGCCACCATCTCGGCCACGGGCACGCCGAGCCGCGCCGCCCCGGTCGCCACCTCCATCGGGCTGAACGCGTGGACGTGCAGCTCGGGCAGCGCTGCCTTCAGTGCACGGACCAGGTCGAGGTAGTGGGTGGCGGGCAGCTGCGGGTCGATGCCGCCCTGCAGGCAGACCTCCGTGGCCCCGACCTCCCACGCCTCCGTGGCGCGGACGACGACATCCTCGACCGACAGCGCGTACGCGTCGGGGTCCGAGCGGCGCTGCGCGAAGGCGCAGAACCGGCACCCCGTGTAGCAGATGTTGGTGAAGTTGATGTTGCGGTTGACCACGTACGTGACGGTCTCCCCCACGGTGTCGCGACGGACCGCGTCCGCCACTGCGACCACGGCCTGCAGGTCGCGGCCGCGGGCGCCGAGCACCGCCAGCGCGGAGCCGTCGTGTGCCGGGTCGAGCAGGAGCGAGGGGCTGCGCTCGCAGAGCCGCAGGGCCTCCGTGACCTCGGGGCTCAGTCGTTCCGGTGCGCTCCGCCCGCGCGCGACCGGCGCAGCGATCCGGATCGCGTCGGCCCGGACCGCGTCCCAGTCGCCGAACGCCTCCTGGAGGTCGCTGCGGGCGGCCGAGCGACGCCCCTCCCGGTCGATGGCCGCGTGCAGGTCCACCCGCCCCGTGCTCCACACCTCGTCCGGCTCCTGCCACGGCCGGGGCGCGGGCCGGACGCCCTCGCGGGCGAGCCCGCTCGGCTCACGCAGTGCCTCGACGTGTCCGATCACACGGGGCTCGACCCACGGCTCACCGGCCCGCACATACGAGGGATGCACGGTCAGGCGCTCGCGCAGGGTGAAGCCCGCCCGCGCCGTGGCCTCGGCGAGCGACGTCAGGTGGGGCCAGGGACGCTCCGGGTTGATGTGGTCCGGCGTCAGTGGGCTGACGCCGCCCCAGTCGTCGATGCCGGCTGCGACGAGGCGGGGCAGCGACTCGGGGTCGGACAGGTTCGGTGGCGCCTGCAGTCGCATCCCTGGCCCGAGCACCACCCGTGCGACCGCGACGGTGGCGAGGTAGTCGTCCGGGTCGGCGTCCGGTGCCGTCGCCATCGCCGTGCGAGGCTTGGCGCGGAAGTTCTGGACGATCACCTCCTGGACGTGCCGGTGCGCCCGGTGCGACGCACGGATCGCCCACAGCGTCTCCACCCGCTCAGCGGCCGTCTCGCCGATGCCGACCAGGAGACCGGTGGTGAAGGGGATGGTGAGCCTGCCGGCGTCGGCAAGCGTGCGGAGCCGCACGGCGGGCTCCTTGTCCGGCGAGCCGAAATGGGGCTGCCCCGGCTCGGACCACAGGCGCACGCTGGTCGTCTCGAGCATCAGGCCCATGGACGGAGCCACAGCCTTCAGCGTCAGGAGCTCGTCCCACGACAGCACACCAGGGTTCAGGTGGGGAAGCAGCCCGGTCTCCTCGAGCACGAGCACCGCCATGGCCCGCAGGTAGCCGACCGTGCTGTCGTACCCGTGCGAGGCGAGCCAGTCACGGGCCTGCGGCCACCGGTCCTCCGGCCGGTCCCCCAGCGTGAACAGCGCCTCCTTGCACGCGAGGGCGGCGCCGTCCCGGGCGATGCTGAGCACCTCGTCGGGTGACAGGTACGGCGACGGGACGTCACCCGGTGCCGCCACGAACGTGCAGTAGTGGCAACGGTCGCGGCAGAGCCGGGTGAGCGGGATGAAGACCTTGCGCGAGTAGGTGATGACGCCCGGGCGTCCGGCGTCGGCCAGGCCACGGTCGCGCAGCTCGGACGCGAGGTGCAGCAGATCGTCGAGGGCCGCACCGCGCGCCGCGAGGAGAGCACCGGCCTCGTCGAGGTCGAGCGTCTGTCCGCGCGCCGCCCGACGCAGGGCTCGGGAGATCTCGGCCCCGGTCGGGGACCAACCGGCGCCGGAGGGGTCGGACACGCGCCGAGCCTAGGACAAGACGACGTTCATCGACCGGTAAGGACTCCGTCATCGGACTGCACTCGGATCCCGGCCGGCGCCTTTCTAGCGTCAGTAGCGCTCATCTCGTCCGAATCGGCGTCAACAGAAGGAGCCTTCCCATGAGATTCCCTGCTCGACCCATCGCCGCGGTACTGATGACCGCGGCATTCGTCGTCACTCCACTCGCCGTCAGTGCCACTCCGGCCGTCGCGGACAGCACCACGCCTTCCGGAGCCAACTTCGGTCGGCTCTTCTACGACGGGACGACGGTGCGCACGGTCGCGACGCCGACGAGCATGCCGGGCAGGGGTGTCGATGACATCTACCCCGTCGTCGGTGGCGTGCCCGGACAGCTGTCAGTGACCGCAGTAGCCCCCGGGGACAACTACCACGGTGGCCGATGGGCCGTGCACTTGGTCACGTGGAACAGAGCGCCGTACCTGCTCACCTCGGACGAGGCGGTCCTGGCGGCGCAGGCCGCCGGACACATCACCATCACCCGCGTTCCGTCGGCTGACTTCGTCTGCCCGGTGGCCGGTGGCTGACCTTCGGACCGGCCTGCTCGCGGCGCCCCGGACGTACCCTGACGCCGTGAGCAGGCCACCGCAGGACGACCTCGCGGGCCAGGCAGGCACCGAGGTCGGGCGAACGACGACGGTTCTCGTGGTGGACGACGACCCGACGGTGGCCGAGGTGGTGGTCACCTACCTCGAACGGGCGGGTCTGCACGCCGTCCACGCCGGGGACGGGTCGTCGGCGCTGTCCGCTTTCGCCGCGGCCGCCCCCGACCTCGTCGTGCTCGACCTGATGCTGCCGGACCTGGACGGGCTCGAGGTGTGCCGCCGCCTCCGAGCCACGTCCGATGTGCCGGTCATCATGCTGACCGCCCTCGGCGACGAGGTCGACCGCGTCCTGGGGCTCGAGGTCGGCGCCGACGACTACGTCACCAAGCCGTTCAGCCCGCGCGAGCTCGTGCTGCGCGTGCAGTCGGTTCTGCGCCGCGCTGCCCGTGACTCCGCTGCGCCTGCGGCGACACCTCACCACCGAGTCCTCCGCGACGGAGACCTCGTCCTCGACACCGCGGCGCACACCGCCATGCGCGCAGGGGAACCGCTCCCCCTGACCAGCAGGGAGTTCGACCTGCTCGCATTCCTGCTGGCCAACACCGGTCGCGCGTTCACCCGCGCTGAGCTGATGGAGCAGGTCTGGGGCTGGTCGTTCGGCGACCAGTCAACGGTCACCGTGCACGTCCGACGACTGCGCGAGAAGGTCGAGCCCGACACCACTGCCCCGTGCCGGCTCATGACGGTCTGGGGTGTCGGCTACCGGTGGGACCCGAGCGAGGTGACGACGTGAACCCCTGGCTCGCCGTGGCTCTGACCGCCGTGGTGAGCAGCGCCGTCGTCGGGGCCATCGGGCTGGGTGTGCTGCATCTGCTGGGCCGACGGTCGGCACGCACGCTCGCGTGGCTCGCACCTGTCACCGCGGTCGTCGCGGTCGTGGTCGGTGTGGTCGCCACGGCCCAGCGGATGTTCCTCTCCTCACACGACCTCGGCGTGGTGCTCGTCATCTGCGCTGCGGCCGGCGTCGTCGCGGTGGTGACCGGGCTGGTGCTCGCCCGGCGCGTAGACCAGCTCGAGCGGCACTCGCGTGAGCTCGCCGAAGATCGGGCGCGCGCCGACGAGGCCGAGCGGACCCGCCGTGAGCTGGTGGCCTGGATCTCCCACGACCTTCGGACGCCCCTGGCCGGGATGCGGGCGATGACCGAGGCGCTCGAGGACGGGGTGGCACCTGATCCTGAGCGGTACCACCGCCAGCTGCGGACCGAGGTCGACCGGCTCACCGGGATGGTGGACGACCTCTTCGAGCTCTCCCGGATCAACGCCGGTGCGCTGCGGCTTGTCCGCGAGCAGATCTCGCTCACCGACGTCGTGGGCGACGTCGTCGCCGCGGCTGCGCCCCTGGCCGCCGCCCGGGGGGTGCGTCTGGCGGCGGAAGCCGAGCCAGGAACCGGCGACACCATTGCCGCGGACGAGCGCGAGCTGCGTCGCGCCATCGCCAACCTGATCGGCAACGCCATCCGGCACACGCCCGACGACGGCACGGTGCAGGTCACCGCGTCCGTCGTGGACGGCACGGCGACGGTGACGGTGACCGACGCGTGCGGCGGGATCCCGGACGCTGAGCTCGCGCGCGTCTTCGAAGCCGGGTACCGCGGCGACCAGGCGCGAACCCCGGGCGAGAGTGGAGCCGGCCTTGGTCTGGCAATCGTCCGCGGCATCGTCGTCGCCCACGACGGTGAGGTACGTGTCGCGAACGTCAGCGGAGGGTGTCGCTTCGAGGTGCTGATCCCGGCGTCCAGCTGATCGTCACGACGTCCCGGTGGTACCCCGCGTCGACGTCCTTGATCGCCGCAGCCACCTCGGGCGCCCGCTCGGGTGGCAGACACAGGCGCTGGGTGACCTGGGCGGCGCGCTCCTCGAGCGTCTCGTCGACGCCGCCGCCAGCCGCGGACGGGTCGTGACGGATCCAGTACTCCGCCTGCAGGTCGGGGTAGCCGAGCTCGCTCAGGATCTCGACCACGTCCCCCGCCGTCGGGCCGGAGGGGCGAGCCAAGTCGTGGAACTGCTCCCACAGGAAGTTCATCCACGACAGCGGGTGGTGGGGAGGAAGCTCCAGCACGACCCGACGCGCGGCGTGGGCGTCGAGCCCCTGCAGGAACGGCACGAGGTCGGGCACGTTGAAGACGACGTGGTGCGCGACCACGACGTCGTGCACGCCGGTGTCCGGTGCGGCGTCCGGCCACCGCCCCTCGATCTCGCGGTGCTCGAGACCGAGCCCGTCGGCCCGCTCACGGAACGCGGCGAGCATGTCCGGTGAGGTGTCCACCGCCGTCACCGCGGTCGCCCAAGGGTGGAGCGGCAGTGAGGCGGCACCCGCACCGGCACCGACGTCGAGCACCGAACCCGGTGACGGGCGCAGCACCTCCGCGGCCCGTTCGAACGAGATCCCGTCGGCCTCCGCGACGGCGCGGTCCGCGCGACCCGCGAAGCGGCTGACCGGATGCGCCCAGGGGTCGGCCGGCGCCGCCGCCAGGATGTCCGGCGGGATCGCCCAGGCCTCCAGGTGCTCGCGCCAACGGGTCGCCATGGCCGACAGATCTCGAGAGGTGCTCACTGACAGGATGCTGCCATGCAGATCACCGCACTGGCAGGGGGTATCGGCGCGGCCCGGTTCCTGCGCGGACTGCTCCACCACCTCCCGTCCCGCACCGACGAGTGGGCGGACGCCGAGGTCACGGTGGTCGGCAACACCGCGGACGACATCACCCTGTTCGGCCTCCGGGTCTGTCCCGACCTCGACACGGTCATGTACACGTTGGGCGGAGGGATCGACGAGGAGCAGGGCTGGGGGCGCGCGGACGAGACCTTCACCCTGCGCGAGGAGCTTGCCGCCTACGAGGTGCCGCCGGAGTGGTTCACCCTCGGCGACCGGGACTTCGCCACCCACGTCGTCCGCACCCAGATGCTCCGGGCCGGGTGGTCGCTGTCCCACGTCACGGCTGCGTTGTGCGCCCGCTGGCAGCCCGGGGTGCGGCTCCTGCCCATGAGCGACGACCCGGTCGAGACCCACGTCGTGGTGCTCGACGAGAACGGCGCGCGCCAGGCCCTCCACTTCCAGGAGTGGTGGGTCCGCGAGCACGCGGCTCGCGCGGCCCAGGAGTTCGTCTTCCTCGGCGCCCCCGAGGCCAAACCCGCCCCCGGGGTGATCGAGGCCATCCGCGACGCCGACGCGGTGCTCCTGCCGCCCTCCAACCCGGTGGTGAGCATCGGCGCCGTGCTCCAGGTCACTGGGATCGCCGAGACTCTGCGGATGACCGCCGCCCCCGTGGTCGGCGTCTCCCCCATCGTCGGCGGCGCACCCGTACGAGGCATGGCGGACGCGTGCCTCTCGGCCATCGGTGTCGAGACGAGCGCGGCAGCCGTGGCCGCCCACTACGGCGCCCGGATCGGTGGCGGCCTGCTCGACGGGTGGCTGGTCGCCGAGCAGGACGCCCACGCACCGGCACCGGTCGGCGTCGCGCAGCGGTCGCGTCCGCTGCTGATGACGACCCTCGAGGATGCCGCCGCGATCGCCGGCGCAGCCCTCGACCTTGCCGTCGACGTCCGGCGCTGATCCTGTGGGCAGCTTCCACGTCACCGCCCTGGAGGGCATCGGCGAGATCCGCCCCGGCGACGACCTCGCGACGCTGATCGCGGTGGCGTACGAAGGGCTGCAGGACGGCGACGTCGTGGTGGTGTCCAGCAAGGCGGTGAGCAAGGCCGAGGGTCGGGTCGTCACCAGTGGGTCGCGCGCGTCGGTGATCGAGGACGAGACCGTCCGCGTGGTCGCGCGCCGTGACGACCTGGCGATCGTCGAGACCAGGCACGGGCTGGTGCTCGCTGCCGCAGGCGTCGACGCCAGCAACGTCGAGGACGGCAACGTCGTCCTGCTCCCCGACGACCCCGACGCGTCGGCCGTCCGGCTCCGGGGGGCGTTGCGGAAGCGGCTCGGCTGCTCGGTCGGCGTCCTCGTGACCGACACCGCCGGCCGACCCTGGAGGGTCGGGCAGACGGACATCGCGATCGGGGCCGCCGGCCTCCAGGCTGTCGTCGACCTGCGCGGCACGTTCGACCGGAACGGCCACCGGCTCAGTGCGACGCTCCCCGCCGTGGCCGATGAGATCGCCGGGGCCGCGCAGCTCGTGATGGGCAAGGCAGCGGGAACGCCCGTCGCCGTCGTGCGTGGGCTCTCACACCTGGTCACCGACGACGACGGTCCGGGGGCGACCTCTCTCGTCCGGCCACGGGGTGAGGACCTGTTCCCGCTCGGCACCTTCGAGGTTCTGCGGTCCCGCCGCACCGTGCGGGAGTTCGCGGACGCTCCGGTCGACGGCGCGCTCGTCCGGGCGGCTGTGCAGGACGCGGTCACCGCACCCGCTCCGCACCACACCACGCCATGGCGCTTCGTGGTGCTCTCCGACGCTGGGCGAAGAACCGCGCTGCTCGACGCGATGGCGGAGCAGTGGCGAGCGGACCTTGCCGCCGACGGACTCGACCCCGCCTCGGTCGAACGTCGGGTGCGGCGCGGCGACGTCCTGCGGCGCGCGCCCCTCGTCGTGGTTCCGTGCCTGGTCGAGACCGGTCGGCACGACTACCCGGATCGACGGCGGTCTGAGGCCGAGCACGCGATGTTCCTGCTGTCGATGGGCGCCGGCATCGAGAACTTCCTCGTCGCGCTCTCCACGCGCGGACTGGGGTCGGCGTGGATCTCGTCGACCCTGTTCTGCCCGGATGTCGTCCGGACCGAGCTGGATCTGCCTGAGGACTGGCAGCCGATGGGTGCGGTCGCCGTGGGGGAGCCTGCGCAGGCACCGTCGGAGCGGGCACCGCGCGACATCGATGCGCTGATACGCGAGATGTAGCCGCCGGCACCTACTCAGCGAAGAACTTCCATTGTCCTTCGGAGACGACCTCGACCCGGTCGTCGACCACCACGATCGCTGTCTGGTCGTCCACGGCGTAGGCAGGGCCTTCGATGTCGGCGGCCCATCGCTCTGCCTCGGCCATGGTGTTCTCCGGCATCAGCTCGTGACCCACGTGCGGGAAGATCGAGAAGTCAACGAGGCCAAGGGTGCGGTCGCCCGATGAAGGCTGCCATTCCACGAAGTCCTTGCCGATGCGAGGCGTCATCACCATGCTCCCCGCGCTGACGCCCACCCAGACCGTGTCGGACAGCGACGGCAGCAGGTTCGCCAGCCCGGACTGCCGCATCCAGTGCGACAGGAACATCGCGTCACCGCCGTCCACCAGCAGCACGTCGGCCTCCTGCACCCACGGCACCCAGCGCTCCTCGGTGAGGCTAGGCAGTGCGGTGAGCTCCAGGACGCCGGTGGAAAGCCACCCCAGGCCCGTCATGAACGAGGGCGGATCGCCGGCCACGAAGTCGCGAACCGACGTCGGACCGCACATGGGATGGCCCCACTGAGCCGTCGGGATGCACAGAGCGTTGCTCTCAGCGATCGGCTTGCCCAGCAGCTCGACCAGCGCAGCACGGATGCTCGGGTTCGTGACACCACCGGAGGTGAGAAGGAGTTTCACAGTGCCTCCAGGGGCGAGTATGACGGACGGGTGAGACGCACGGATTTGACCCCACCAGCCTGTCAGACCCCCCACCTATCGTGGGGCCCAGATCGATGAAACGAGCTCCGACCGCACAGACGGAGCAAGGGCGACACGGCGAAAACCCCAGTCAGGGGCAGCCCAGTGCAAGCCCGCTCTGACGGAGGTCTCCGTGCAGCCCACCCCCGACATCTCGGCGCTCGACGCCGCCGTCTCGGGTGTGCGGGCGGTCGATCCCCGATCGCTCAGCGCCGCCGAGCGTCGTGACCGTCTCCGCTCACTTCGCCAGGCGGTCACCGCACTCGAGGTCGCTTTCGACGCGACGGTGGCCGCTTCGGACGCGTGCGGAGACGCACAGGTCCTCGACGGTGCTCGATCGACGACAGCCTGGCTCCGTCACCTGCTGAACATGACGGGAGCAGACGCCGGCGGGCACGTCGGGACAGCACGCGCCACGTACCACGCCGACGCGCCGCTGCAGCCGGTGGCCGAGGCCGCTGCCAATGGATCCATCGGCTACGACCAGGTCCGCATCATCAGCGCGAGTCTGCGTGACATCCCGGCTCACCTGCACGAGCAGGCTGTCGAGCTCCTGCTCGACCTCGCTCCTCAGGTGGATGCCCGCAGACTGCGGCAAGCCGCCCGGCACCTTCGCTACGTGCTCGACCCCGACCGCGGCCGCGGTGACTTCGAACGCCAGCTCACCGCCCGGCGAGCATCGCTCACTCCCCTGCTCGATGGCATGTACCGGCTCGAGGTCCTCGCCGAGGCGGAAGGCGGGGCGCTGCTGCAGGCCGTTCTCGACGCCACCGGCGGGCCCGTGTCCTCGGACGACTCACGTACGCCGGCACAGCGACGCTACGACGCGCTGATCGATGCAGTGCAACGGTCGGCACAGCAGCCGGGACTGCCTGTCTCCGGCGGCCTGCGACCCCAGATCCTCGTCAGCTGCACTCCCGAGTCGTTCGTGCCGATTCACGACGCCCCCCAGTCCGGTCCCGACGCAGTGTCGTCGTGGCGTCCTGCGCTGCTGCCCGACGGCACACCCCTGCCGGACCCTGCCTTCACGCGCATCCTCTGCGACTCAGCCGTCGTGACCGTCGTCCAGGAACGCAGCGGCCGCGTTCTGGACGTGGGACGCACCCAGCGGCTGTTCACACCCACTCAGCGGAAAGCGCTCTGGGCCCGAGATCGCGGATGTCGCTTTCCTGGATGCCGAGCTCCCTGGACCCATGCGCACCACATCCATCCCTGGCATGCGGGCGGCCACACCGACCTTGCCAACGGACTCCTGCTCTGCGGCTTTCACCACCGAGCAGCTCATGACGATGCGTGGCAGATCACGGTCGGCCCATCCGGTGCCGACGGCGCGGTGACCTTTCGTTCGCCCCAAGGGGAGCTCGGGACCACGGGGCCGGCAACGCCGCACTGGCCCCTGGCACCCCCCTGACAGCTGTCGGCGCGACGACGTCACCAGCGTCGATGCTGCGGCGGTGCGAACCGAGGTCCACGGCGCGGAGCGCCGGCACCGGACAGCTCCATCAGTCGCTGCACCCGGTAGCGGTGTCCGGCATAGGGCTGCAGAAGGCTGCGCATCTGCTCGTCGTCACCGAGCGTTCCGGTCAGCCACCAGCAGACGTCCCGGGCGACATGGAAGTCGCCGAAGGAGACCGCGTCGGCGTCGCCGTGCGCGCGTTGCCGCACCTCGGCAGAGGTCCAGGCCCCGACGCCGGGCAGGGCCCGAAGCACGGAGTCAGCACTGGCGCCGGACGCGTCCGCGGTGCGTTCGATGGCAGCGGACGCCGCCGCGACGACGCGGAGGGTGCGGATGCGCTGCGGTGTCACTCCCGCGGCGCGAAGCTCCCAGTCGGGGATCTCGCGCCAGACCGCCGGCGACGGCGGAACCCGGATATCGGGCGGGACGTCTGCACCGTCTGCGGTGCCCGGGGCCGGCTCGCCGAAACGCCGGAGCAGGACGCGCCAGGCGGTGCGGGCCTCGAGACCGGTCACCTTCTGCTCGATGACCGCGGCGACGGCGGCGTCGAAGGGGCGTCGTGTCCGCAGCAGGCGCCATCCCTTGAACCGGGCCCACGCCTTGGCCACCACGGGATGCGTCGGAACGAAGCCCGCCTGGTCGTCCCCTTCCCCCAGCAGGATCGGGAGGCCGTCGAGCAGCCACCGCGCACCCGATCCCCAGGCACTCGCCCGCACGGCGCCGTCGACGGCCCTGGTGCGCAGCAGCAGCGTCCCGGGGCCGTCGGGGGTCGAGGTGGCCCACCAGACGCCGTCCGTCGTGATGCGAAGGGCGGGGTCGCGTCCGCCGCGTCGCAAGGGCGCCATGACCGAGCGCAGGTCGACCGGACGAGGGCTGCGCCACTCACGCTCGGCCGAGGCGCGCTTCGTCACCAGCGGAGCGCCGGAGTTCGACGACGTCACGGCCACGCCTTCACCCGCTCAGCCGCGACCCGGGCGCGGGTCGGGCGTCGGGCGTCACCGTGGCACCGTCGGCGAGCACCACGTCGACGAGCACCGCCCCCGCCCCCACCTCCGCACGCGCGCCGACGACGCTGGCCTCGACCCGGGCACCGGCGCCGATGAGGGCGTCCGGCATGACGATGGAGCGTCGAACGACGCACTTCGCACCGACAGTCGCGCCGGACGCGACCGACGACCCGCCATCGATCACCGCATCTGACGCGACAATGGCGTCGGGGGCGACCCGCGCAGGCACGGACGGCGGCACGGCACCCGGGGCGACGCCCTCGACGACGTCGGCCGAACAGCGAATCAGGGCCTCGGGCGTTCCCACGTCGCACCAGTACGCCGTCTGCTTCCAGGCACGGACGTCACGGTCTTCGGCGAGGAGCTGCGGGAAGGTCTCCCGCTCCACCGACACCACCTGGTCGACGGGAATCGCGTCGATCACCGAGCGGCGGAAGACGTAGGCGCCGGCGTTGATCCATCGCGTCACGGGCTCCGGCATCTTCTCCAGGAAGGCGGTCACCCGACCGTCCGCATCGGTGGGCACGCATCCGTACGCCCGCGCGTCGTCGACCTCGACCAGATGCAGCGTCAGGTCGGCGTCGACTCGTCGGTGGAAGGCAACCTGACCCGCGAGGTCGTGACCCGACAGGACGTCGCCGTTCAGCACCACGACGGCACCGTCGCTACCACCCCGCAGGCCGACCGACGCGTTGCGGATCGCTCCACCGGTGCCGAGTGGGTGGTCCTCGTGCACGTACGTGATCGACAGGCCGAGGGACGAGCCGTCGCCGAGGGTCCCGTGGAACACCTCTGCGCGGTAGGACGTGGCCAGCACCACGTGCGTCACGCCGGCACGGCGCAGCGCAGCGATCTGATGCAGCAGGAACGGCACACCGGCGACCGGTAGCAAGGGCTTGGGGGTGGTGAGGGTCAGCGGACGCAGCCGCGTGCCCTCGCCTCCGACCAGCAGGATGGCCTCGAGGGTCGCACGGTCGGTCACGACGTCAGCGTAGGTGAGGGCGCCGACGGTGATGCTGAGCCGGGTCGCCGAGGCAGCTCAGCGGCACGAGAAGCGGACTAGGAGTAGTCCGAAGTCGGGACGAACGCCGACGAGGAGGTCTTGGGGCCAGGACCGGAGCGGTAGAGGGGAGCAACCCGAGCCCGGTACTCCTCGCCGTTGGTCAACCCGCGGACGCGGACACGACGGGTGTCACGGTCGACGCGGTACGAGTCGCCGGTGCCCGACACCGTGACCCGGTAGCCACGGACTTTTCGCTCGGTGGCCGGCGCGCGCCAGCGCACCTGCGCGGACCGGTCCCCGGGCTTGACGCGGACGTTCGTCACCGGTGCCGCGGCGGAGCCGTCAGCGTTGGTCACCGTCCACCAGGTGCTCTTCAGACCGGTCGCCCACCGGAAGCTGTCGGCGGAGACCGAGACGGTGCTGCGGCTCCCGACGAGTCCGACGGAGACGACCCGACCACCCCAGGCACCGTTGCCGTCGCGCTCCAGCACCTTCAGCTTCTGCAGCGTGCCGATCTGTGGCCAGGCGCGCTCGATCGCGCCGGCGGTGACCGACGTCGTCCAGCTGTGCCCCCAGTTCGCGGAGCCGGTGACCACCCCGTCGTACGGATCCGGTTGGGCGACGAGGTAGCCACGACTGCCCGAGACGGAGTAGCCGCCGTTCGCCGAGCTGAACATGGCGAAGACCGGCTGTCCTGCGCTCTTGAGGTAGATCCCGGCCGTCGCCTTCACCGCGGCCACCTCGGGTGACGTCTCACCGGCGACGGGCGAGTACACCTGGCAGTAGGTCGTGTCGCAGATGTCGTACGCGCGATTCGCCGCGCGCGCGTTCTCCTGCGCCAGCAGCGCATAGCTCCGCGCAGCCACCGACTGTGCGCGCAGCGCCGCGTCGGTCCAGGACGAGGGCACCTCCGAGGAGACCACGGACCGGAGGTAGTCCTGCAGGAGCAGCCGGTTGACGGCAAGGACCGACGACGCGCCGAGCGTGACGTCGAGCTCTCCCCGGTAGGTCCGGTCGGCGCCCGAGGCCGGGGACACCGTGAAGCGGCTCCGGCCGGGAGCGGGGTCGGTGTTCCAGGTCACCGTCCGGCCCAGGCGACCTTCGACCTTGACGCGGTCAGCCGACGACACTGCCCAGACGGCGAGGTCGTCGCCGTGGCGCACGACCCGGTAGCTCCTGACCTTCTCGCCACCGACCTTGCCGGGCAGGAGGATCTCCTCGCCGGCGTGGCTGGCACGGAGCCCCTCCCGCGGCTGCACGACGACGGCCGTTCCCTGCGGTGTGCTGTGCATGAGGCCGGACAGCCCCACCCTGATCTTCCGGGAACGGTCCACCTCGGCGAACCGGGTGCCCGGGTAGTAGAACTTCAGGATCTGGCGGTACGACTTGCCGAGCCGACCCATGCCTTCGGCGCCGAACTGGGACATCCCGATGCCGTGCCCGAATCCCAGTCCGGACAGCTCGTAGGTGCCGCTCCCGGGCACCGGGTAGACCTCGGCGGCGGACGTGGCCCGTGCCGGCTGGGGCACCACCAGGCCCACCAGGCCGGCGACCAGCGCCGCCAGCACCAGCACGGTCATCAGGGTCGGGGCGACGCGGCGCGTCCTGGCACCCGGCGTCCCCTGCGTCACACCCGTCACACAGGGGGTCTCGGCAGCGGACCGGGAGCACCTTAGGCGCTCACCCCTGACCTGGGGGTTTGCGGCTGCGCGGGCGGATTCGCGCTAGCCGATCCAGCCGAGCACCTGCAGCTCGGCGCGCACCCGCGCGTCCCGGGCCTTGAGCAGCAGGTCGCCGCCCCTGCCCAGCCGCACGACCGAGACCGTCTCGCGCGAGTCCTTGCGCGGAACCACGAGATCTGGCGTGCTCGGTGCCGTCGCCCCCCGCGGCCACAGCTGCACCCGAGCCGGACCGGTGCTGCGGGAGCCGGAGAGCGCCACGACCACCGAGGTGGCGGATCTCGGCACCCCAGCCCGGCCTGCGACGCTCACCGTCGTGGCCCCGCGCCGGTCGAGCCGCAGGCCGTCCTTGGTGAGCCGCTGCGGGACGAGCGGGTGGAAGGCCCGGTCGTCGCCTGCTGCCACGTACCCCGCGACGTCGAGGGAGACGGCGCCGGCGCTGTCGGCAGCGACGCGCATCCTGCCGTCGGCGCCGAGAGGCACCACCACCTGCGCGACCGAGCCGGACCCGCTGGCTCGCCGCCAGCTCGGCGCGACGGGTCGGTCCGACCCGCTCGGCCAGGCCCACACCGCCTCGACGGGGGAGGCGCCGCCGCGCCGCACGGAGAGCACCACGGCGCGGGCGTCGGCGGGAACACCCGCCTGCCCTGCGACGTCGAGAGTGACCGGTGTGGGACTGACCGACACCGGACTTGCGGCGGCGAGAACCTGACGGCGAAGCGGAGTGAGCGCACCCCCCGCACCTGACGTGCTGACGTAGCCGACGACCTCGGCCTCGAGTGCGACCGCGCCGGACCGGTTGCGGAAAGTCACCTCACCGGAGGGACCGACCCGGACCAGGGTGAATCCCCGGACCGCGCGGTGCGGCTTCAGCGAGAGCACGCGAGCGCCGGTCCCCCGCACCGAGTCGGGGCCGACCGAGATGCTCGTCGCCCTGCTCGCACAGTTGGCCTGCACCGACAGCGCCACGGCCGAGACGTCCGATGCCGGGACCCCGGCCCGCCCGAGCACCTGGACGTCGAGCCTGCGGTCTGGGCCGAGCAGCAGGGGGCGCCGGATGCCGACGCCTTCGGTGCTGGAGAGCAGGGGGCGCGGACGGAGCGGCACGTAGGTCCCGCCCACGGGGCTGGGCAGCGAGCCGACGGTCGGTGGGTCGGCCTGACCACCGGCACCGACGAGGACGGTCGTCCCCCAGGGCCAGGCCGAGGTGCCGTCGCCGCTGCTCGTGAGCGTGAGTCGGTAGCGCCCCGGTGGAGCCTTGGACCCCGCATCGGTCGACCCGTCCCAGGTGGCCCGGATGGGGCTCGTCGGCGACGCCCGACCCTTGACCCTGCGCACCACCTCACCGCTGCACAGGTCGCGGACCGTCAGGGCCCACCCCTGCTCCTGCATGACCTGCGCACGGACGTCGACCGAGGAGCCGAGCGGAACGTTGCGGTCCGAGATGGAGGGCTCCACCAGGCTCGACCCCATGTACTTGGCGGTGAGGCGCCTGATGGTCGGCAGCTGCTGGTAGAGGTTGTTCCCCGGGCAGGCGGTGAAACCGGCGTCGCGATGACCGGAGACCACCCGGAACCTCGCGCGCTCGCCTGCGTCGTACCGCGACGACCCGATCTCGGCCCGCAGCACCTTCCGGTCGAACGGATCGCGGTGGAACGACGAGAGCCGGTAGGCCAGGATCTTCGCGATCGCGCGCACCATCTCGTCGGACGCCGGGGCGGTCATGAAGTTGCCCATGGCCACGACCGCCATGGTGTTGGTGTTGAAGCCGCCGGTCGCGGCCGAGCGCACCGGCTTGCTGATGCTGCCGGCACGCCCCTCGTAGATCGTCCCGTACTTGTCGACCAGGAAGTTGTAGCCGAGGTCGGCGTAGTCCAGCGTGTTCACGTAGTAGCTGTACAGCCCTCGCACCACGGCCGGGCTCTCGCTCCTGGTGTAGCTGTTGCTGCCGGCGGTGTGGTGCACGAACATCACCTCGACCGTGGGGCTGTTCTCCAGGCGCTTGTCGCGGAGCGACTCGTTGGCCCCCCACTCCGCGCGCGTCACGATCGGCGGGCGGTTGGTGGACGCCATGGCCGCAGACCCGGACCACGGGTCGGTGACGAGGGCGTCGGCGTCGGAGGTGCCGGGCTCGATGAGGTCGACGCGCACCCCGCGCGGTCGGGCGTCGCCGACCCCGTCGACCCGCACCTGGATGCCGTCGGAGTCACCGGCCCAGTAGGGAACGGTGCCGAAGCGCCCGTTCGGCGACGCCTCGGTACCGGCGTCCACCATCGGGTCCAGCGCGAACCAGTCGGTCCAGTGCCCCTCGGTGCGGGTCCGTGCCGACACCACGACCGCACCGGTGGCGGTGGGGGCGGCGCCACGCCACGTGACGCCGAGCATCCGGTACCCGTCGGTGGCCATCGGCTCGCTGAGGACCACGGGGGGGCGTTCGGCGGCGCGCCGAGCCGTGGCCGCCGACTCGCCTGGCAGCGACTTCCAGGCTCGCGTCAGGACCGCCGGCGCCGAGGACCTGGCCTCGGCGACCGACCCGTCCACGCCACGCAGGCGCAGCTGCTGCACGTCGGGGGAGACCGGGTGCGGCGTCGGCCGACTCACCACCACCGTGGGGGCCAGCACCGCCGTGGGCACGACGAGGACGACGGCCAGAAGAGCACCGGTTGGTCGGGTGAAGCGCGGGAAGGACACGACGACGAACCTCTCCGGGGGAAGTCGGTGAGCGTGTGAGGGAGCCCGCCCACGCCGGACGTGCTCCCCCGCACACCATCGGCCGGGCGTGGGCCCGACTGGAGACGAGTCCCTACCCTAGACGCCGTGACCTCGTGCCAAGAGCATCTGCGCCGCGCGTTGTCCGACGATCCTGCGAGCCCGCGTCTGACCTTCTACGACGACGCCACGGGCGAGCGGGTCGAGCTCTCCACGACCACACTCGTCAACTGGGTGGCCAAGACGGTGAACGTCCTCACCCAGACCTGCGGAGTGGGGCCGCGTGCCCGTGTGTCCCTCCACCTGCCTCGTCACTGGCTGCTCGCCGTCTGGGTGCTCGCCGCGGACGCGGTGGGCGCGGAGATCGTCGACGGGCGGTCCGGCGGGTCGTCCGACGTGGCGGTCGTGGGTCCGGACGGGCTCGCAGCGCTCCCGGATGCCGACGAGGTCATCGCCTGCTCCCTCGCCCCCATGGCAGCGCCGTTCCTGGACCCCCTGCCGGTGCTCGTCCACGACTTCACGGTCGAGGCGCGCTCCATGCCCGACCAGGTGGTCGGGCCGCAGGTTCCGTCGAGCGGCTGGGGGGGCCGTGCCGAGCAGCAGGCGTCCGCCCTCGGGCTGGTACCGACCGACCGGGTCGCCGCACTCGGGCCGGACCCCGACCTGGACGCCGTCGTCCGCGAGTGGTTGGCACCGCTCGCCGTCGGTGCCAGCGTCGTGTGGGTGCGGAACCCCGATGCCCTCCGCTGCGTCGAACACTGGAATGCCGAGCACGTGACGGCTGTCACAGCTCCCGTCCCCGACGGGGTGCCCGTCCCCGAGGCGGTTCGGACCCTGACCTGACCTGTCCGTATCCTGACGGCTCTCCGCACCCCAAGGAACTCGATGTCCCACCGCTCGCCCTCCGAGGGCGGCTCCGACGCCAGCGACCCGGCGCCGCACGGCCACCCGAGGATCCGGCGCACCGTCAAGTGGCTCGCCGTCACCGTCGTCCTGCTGCTGGTCGCGGGTGCCGCCACCGGCTTCTACCTCTACCAGCGGTTCGAGGGGAACATCGGCAAGAAGGACCTGTTGACCAGTGACGTCCTCGGAACCGACCGTCCGAGCAAGCAGGCGTCGCACGAACCGGAGGAGAAGGAGCCGCTCAACATCCTGGTGATGGGCTCGGACACCCGGACCGGACAGGGTGGCGGGTACGGACAGGACATCGGGGCCCGCTCGGACACCACGCTGCTGGTGCACCTGCCCGCCGACCGGCAGAGCGCGCTGGTCGTCAGCATCCCTCGCGACACCATCGTCGACGTCCCGTCCTGCAAGACCGACACCGGCATGTCGTCGCCCTACACCGACCGCTTCAACTCCGCCTTCTCCACCGGCGGACCAGGGTGCACGATCAAGACCGTCGAGCAGAACACCGGCGTGTTCATCGACCACTTCGTGATCGTCGACTTCTCCGGCTTCAACGACATCGTCGACGCCCTCGGCGGGGTCGACGTCTGCCTGCCGTACGACGTCGTCGAGCCGAAGAGCGGCCTCAACCTGCCGGCCGGCATCAGCACCGTCACGGGCGACCAGGCCCTGGCCTTCGTCCGCGTCCGGGCCATCGGCACCGGAAGCGACATCGACCGGATCGACCGCCAGCAGGCGTTCATCTCGTCCCTGATCACGAAGGCACGGAGCTCGGGCACGCTGCTCAACCCGATCAAGCTCGTGCGCTTCCTCGAGGCCGCGACCAAGTCCCTGACGACGGACCCGGAGCTGGCCAACCTCAACCGCCTCCGGGAGCTCGCGCAGGAGGTACGCGGCATCCCGCCCAAGGACATCACCTTCATGACGACCCCGTGGGTGGTGAACCCGAACGACCCCAACACGGTGGTGTGGAACACCGAGAAGACCGACCCGCTGTGGGACGCGATCATCCAGGACGATCCCTACCCGCCCGATCCCCCGAAGCCCACCGAGATCGACGGAGAACCGCTGACCGCTGCCCCCGAGTCGATCTCGGTCCGGGTCCTCAACGGCACGGGGGTCGACGGCGTGGCCACCTCGGCGGCCGCCGAGCTCGAGGCCCAGGGGTACGTCGTCGTCGGGATCGGCGACGCCGAGTCGCAGGACTTCCTCTCCTCCGTCGTCCGCTACGACGTCAGCGGCCAGGAGGCAGCCCGGACGGTCGCCGCGTCGCTACCCGGAGCGACCCGCGTGAAGCGGGCGGGCCTCGGCACGGTGGTCGAGGTGGTGGTGGGTGACGACTGGCCCGGCGTCACGCCGGTCGTGGTCAAGGAGCCCCGGGACACCGAGGGTGTCCGTCAGGCGACCGACGACATCTGCGACATCCCCGGCTGACGAGCCCTCCCCAAGGTCAGGGCGTGCCCGTCGGGCTCGGTCGCGGTGGCAGGTCGTGGCCGTCCTCGTCGTCGAGGTCGACGTCCGGGTCGGGCGCCTGCCCCGCCGCCACCAGACGCCGTGTCTCCCGCCTCCGCTGCCGTCGCTCACGCCTGGCCTTCTTCCGCTCCCCGCGCCATCCCGGGTGCCCCTCGAGCTCGCGGTCGGCGGCGTACTTCTGCAGCACCTCGTCGATCGGTCCGTCGGCCACGACCCGACCCCGCCGCAGGTAGATGCCACGGGTGCAGAGGCGCTGCAGCTGCCGCTCGCTGTGCGAGACGAGGAAGAGCGTCTTGCCCCCGACGAGCATCTGGTCGATGCGCTCGTACGCCTTGCGTTTGAAGGACCCGTCACCGACCGAGAGAGTCTCGTCGATGACGACGGTCGGCTGGTCGAGGGAGGTGATGAGAGAGAACGCGACCCGGGTCTTCATGCCGCTCGACAGGTGACGGAACGGTGTGTCGACGAAGTCGCCGACCTCGGCGAACTCGATGACGTCATCGAACTTCTCGTCGATCTCCTTGCGGAGCATGCCATGGAGGCCGGCGACGATCGAGATGTTGTCCCGCACCGTGAGGTCGCTCTTGAACCCTCCGGAGATGTTCACCAGCGGCGCCACGCCGCCGTTCAGCCGGACCCAGCCTTCGTCCGGGATGAGCGTGCCCGACACGAGCTTGAGCAGCGTGCTCTTGCCCTGCCCGTTGGCACCCACGATGCCCACCGACTCGCCCTGCCTGATCTTGAACGACACGTTGCGCAGCGCCCAGAACTCACTGCGCGCACGTCCACGCTGCGGATGGATGAGGTCGGCGAGCCGCCGGTTCCGCAGGCGGTTGCGGCGGAACCGGATCCCGAGCCCCTGCGCCTCGATCGCAATGGGGAGCTGCTCCGTGTCGGACATCACAGCTCCTTCAGCACCCGTGCCTCGAGCCGCCGGAACGTCCGCCAGCCGATCCACAGCGTGAGCAGAGAGAACACCGCTGCCACCGAGAGCCACAGGATGACGTCGTCGACGGTGTCCGGGAAGAAGATCGCATGGTACGCGTTCAGGATGCCGGCCATCGGGTTGAGCGAGTACACGGTCACGAGCCAGCTGGGCCAGGTCTCGTCACCGAAGAGCATCCACGACGGCCATGCGATCTCAGAGGTGGACAGCGACTGCTCCAGGAAGGCCAACCCGTAGATGACCGGTGAGAGGTACCGGTAGAGCGTCGCGAAGACCCGGACGACGCGGTGGACGTCCGGATAGAGCATGCACATGGGGGCGAGCGTCATGGCCAGTCCGACGTTGAACGCGAACTGCACGAGGAAGACCACCGGGAGCAGCAGGATCCACGCGGAGGGCCAGACGTCGTAGCCGCCGATCGTGGCGAACAGCACCATCGCGAGCGCGGTGATCGGCAGGGTGAACAGGAACTCCACGAAGCGCGAGCTGACCGACCGCAGCACCCAGATCTCACGCGGCAGGCTCGACGCCGTGACCAGCTTGGCGTCGTTGCCCAGCAACCGGCCGGAGTCGGTCAGCACGTGCGCGGTCCACTGGAACGGGAGGATCCCGGTGAGCAGCCACAGCAGGTAGGGCTGCTCGTCGGGTGCCCCGCGACTCACGATCACGCCGAAGACGAACCAGTACACGAGGGTCAGCAGCAGCGGGTCGAGCAGCGTCCAGAGGAACCCCAGCACCGTGCCGCTGTACCGCACCTTGAGGTCGCGGATGATCAAGATCCCCAGGATCCGCCGGCTCCTCCAGACCGCCCGCACGCGATGCCGCACGGAGGGCTGGTGGGCCGGCGCGACGGGCGCGACCGCGGCGGGTGAGGATTCAGACATGACTGACTGACGAGCGTACTGCGCGGCGTGCCGATTCGGAGCAGACGGTCGGCCTCGCCTACCCTCGGAGCGGTCGGCGACGGAACCGGCGCGCCGGCGCACCCGTCGAACCTCGAGAGCCGCCAGGCCCGTCCCACCCGCCCACCCCCGTGACCGGAGGTCCTCCCCCGATGAGCGCCGCCCTTCCCCCGGAGCTCTCCCCCCGTGGAACGTCCGGCGCGTCCTCGGCCGGCGCGGCCCCCAGGACCGGGGCCCGTCGATGGCTCTCCTGGCTGACCACGGTGGTCGCCGCCGCGGTGCTCATCACCAGCACCGGAAGCTGGGTGCTGGCGACGTACTACGACGCCAAGATCGGGCGCATCCTCGGTCTGTCCGGCCTGCTGTCGGGTGACAGCTCCGGTCCGTTGACGTTCCTCGTGGTGGGCTCGGACAGTCGCGAGGGTCTGAGCGCCGCCGAGGCGCACCAGCTGAGCACCGGGACCGCTGCCAACGCCTCGGGCCAGCGGTCGGACACGATGATGCTGGTGCACGTCGCAGGCGACCGCAAGAGCGCCACGGTGGTCAGCCTGCCCCGCGACTCCTACGTCACGATCCCCGCGTACACCGATGACTCCGGTGACAAGCACCCCGCGCAGAAGAACAAGCTCAACGCGGCCTACTCGTTGGGTGGTGCACCCCTTCTGATCGAGACCGTGACCGAGGAGACCGGCGTCCCGATCGACCACTACGTCGAGGTCGGGTTCGGGGGCGTGGTCAACATGGTCGACGCCTTGGGGGGCGTGGATGTCTGCGTCCCCACCGCGGTCGAGGACCGGCGCAGTGGGCTGAAGCTGCCGGCCGGCAAGTCTCACGTCGACGGCATCATGGGGCTCGCCTACGTGCGAGCGCGCTACATCGACCCCACCGCCGACATCGGCCGCATGGAGCGGCAGCAGCGCTTCCTCGGTTCGATGTTCCAGGAGGCCACCAGCGCCGGCGTCCTGCTCAATCCCGTCACCCTCAACAGCTTCCTGGACGCCACGCTCTCCTCCGTGAAGATGGACGAGGGCATGTCACGCGACGCCCTCCTCGACCTCGCCGGCGAGATGCAGTCCCTGTCCCCGAAGGACATCCGGTTCCTGACGGTGCCGCTGTCGAACGTCAACCTGCAGACGCCGGTGGGCAGCGCCGTCGAGTGGGACCGCGAAAAGGCGCAGGAGGTCTTCGACGCCATCACCGCCGACCAACCACTGGTCAAGCAGAAGAAGGGTCCCACCGTCCAGGTCGCGCCCGCCGACATCGACGTGCAGGTACTCAACGGGAGCAGCATCGAGGGTCTGGCCACGAATGCCAGCGATGACCTGGACCGCGCCGGCTACACCATCGCGGCCGCTCCGGGGAACGACGAGCGGGACGACGTCACCACGACCGTGATCCGCTACGACCCTGAGTGGAACACCTCCGTCAAGACGCTCGAGACTGCCTTCCCCGGTGCTGAGCTCGAAGAGGTGGCCGGCCTCGGCGGCACCTTCCAGGTCATCGTCGGAACCGAGTACACCGAGCCGCAGGCGGTGAGGGTCGCCAAGGCCGACAGCGAGCTGGGGTCCCGTACCGCCGCTGACGACGTCTGCGGCTGACCGCTCAGCCCTCTCCCGAGCGAAGCCGTTCGATCTCGTCCCTTCGCGCCAGACGGTGCTGCCGACGGATCTGCGCCTCGGCGAACCTCCGGCGGTCCTCGTCGCTCTCGGGGAGCACGGCAGGGACGTCGCGTGGACGCCCCTCGTCGTCGACGGCGACGAACACGAGGTAGGCCGAGGCCACATGCATGGGGGGATCGGTCTCGTTCCAGCGCTCGGCCGTCACCCGGACCCCGACCTCCATCGACGTCCGCCCTGCCCAGTTGACCTGAGCGTGGGCATGGATGAGATCCCCGACGCGCACCGGCTGCAGGAAGACCATCTCGTCCATGGAGACCGTGACCGCAGGGCCCCGGCTGTGCCGCCCGGCTGAGGCACCCGCCACCGAGTCGACCAGGCGCATCACCACACCCCCATGCACGGTGCCGAGCAGGTTGACGTCGAGCGAGGTCATGATCTGACTCAAGGTGGTGCGCGCCGCGCTCACCGGGACCGGATCCATGGCGGTCATCCAAGCATGCGTTCGCTAGCCTGCCGGGGAGACGACCAGGGGGTCGACCGACGATGCCGAAGGAGTCCCGTGGCGCCACGACCGACCGTGCTGGGGACCGGGTACCTCGGTGCCACGGGGCGGCCCTGACCGGTGGCGCACCGCAGGCTGGGCACCTTCGTGCCGCCCGAGCACGGCGCGTGGGCGATGCTGCTCGTGCCGTTCCTGCTCGGGACGTTCGCAGCCGAGCCGGGCTGGCTGTCAGCGGCCCTCCTGGTTGCCTGGCTGTCGGCCTACGGTGCCACCTACTTCGCGCTGCGCTGGTACCGAACCCGACGTCTGCGCCATCGCGGACGACGCTTCCGCGCACCCGCCTTGACGTACGGCGCGCTGCTGGCGGTCGCCGGCGCGATCGTCGCCTGGAACCAGCCGTGGGTGCTCGCCGCGGTGTGGCTCTTCGTCCCGTTCGAGCTGGTCTCTGCCTGGTACGCACTGCGCGGCGACGAACGCTCATGGGTCGCCGGTCTCGCCTCAGCCACGGCGGCCAGCCTCATGGCACCACTGGCCTACCGCGTGGCAGAAGGGGATCAGGCCTCCGTCGCTGCCGTGCTCTTCATCGTGTGCTGGCTCGCGTTCTGCGGCGCGGTGCTGCACGTCAAGTCGACGATCCGGGAGCGGGACGACCCTCGCTACCGCAAGGCTTCGATCGCGTTTCACGCCGCTGCCGTGCTGGTCGCCGGCGCCCTCGACCCGTGGCTGCTGGTCCCCTTCGGCTTCCTGCTGGGCCGCGCGGTCGCGGTACCCCAGCACGGGTGGCGTCCCGCGCGGATCGGCGCGGTCGAGATCGTGGGGTCGGTGCTCGTGCTGGTCGTGACCTTGCTCGTCGTCTGACCGGGACCGTCTGAGGGGCGGGGTGCGGCTCGGGCCGGTCAGCCCGTGAAGCCGACGCCGCCCTCGCGGCGCCGCCGCAGCGTCTCGCCCTTGGCCGCCGACTCCTCGGCGATCCGCTCCTGGTACTCGTGCATCGCCTGCTGGAGGGCGGCGTCACCCGTCGCCAGGATGCGCACCGCGAGCAGGCCGGCATTGCGTGCGTTGCCGATCGCCACCGTGGCCACGGGCACGCCCGCCGGCATCTGCACGATGGACAGCAGCGAGTCGAGGCCGTCGAGCCGGCTGAGCGGCACCGGAACCCCGATGACCGGCAACGGAGTCACCGAGGCGAGCATGCCCGGCAGGTGGGCCGCACCTCCGGCACCGGCGATGACGACCTTGATCCCGCGGTCAGCCGCCCCGGCGCCGAAGTCGAGCATCGCCCGCGGAGTGCGGTGCGCGGAGACGACGTCGACCTCGTAGGGGACGCCGAACTCGTCGAGGGCGTCGGCTGCGGCCTCCATCACCGGCCAGTCCGAGTCGCTGCCCATGACGACGCTGACCTGCGGACGCTCCGCCCCCGCGTCACTCATCGATGTCCCCTCTCAGGTAGGCCACAGCATGGCGGGTGCGCTCCAACAGCTCGTCGAGGGTGCTGCCACAGGCCGTGACGTGCCCCACCTTGCGTCCGGGCTTGACCACCTTGCCGTACAGGTGGAGCTTCAGTGCGGGGTCGCGCGCCATGCAGTGCAGGTACGCCGGGTACAGGTCGGTCAGGTCACCCCCGAGCAGGTTGACCATGACGGTGAGCGGAGCCGTCGCGGAGGGATCGCCGAGGGGAAGGTCGAGGACCGCCCGCAGGTGGTTCTCGAACTGGCTCGTGACGGCGCCGTCGATCCCCCAGTGCCCGGAGTTGTGCGGCCGCATCGCCAGCTCGTTGACCAGCACCCCGGCCGGCGTGTCGAACATCTCGACGGCGAGCATCCCGACGACGCCGAGCTCTCCCGCGATGCGCAACGCGACCTGCTGCGCCGCCACGGCGTGCTCGGGGTCGATGCCCGGTGCAGGCGCATAGACCTCGTGGCAGATGCCGTCGCGCTGCACCGTCTGCACCACCGGGTAGGCGACCGCCTGACCGCTGGGACTGCGCGCCACCATCGCCGACAGCTCGCGGGTGAAGGGAACCATCTCCTCGACGATGAAACCCGGCACCTGGTCGTGGGCCAGGATCTCGTCGGCCGCCGCAAGGTCGTGGACGACCCACACGCCCTTGCCGTCGTAGCCGCCACGGGTGGCCTTGAGCACCACCGGGAAGTCCGTGACCTCGGTGACGAAGGTCGCGACGTCGGAGGTCGCGCTGACCCGACGCCATCTGGGGAGGGGTGCCGCGAGCTCGGCCAGCCGCTCCCGCATCAGCCCTTTGTCCTGTGCGAACACCAACGCCTCGGCTCCTGGCCGGACGGCGACACCGTCCCGCTCCAGGGTGCGCAAGTGGTCGGTCGGCACATGTTCGTGGTCGAAGGTGACGACGTCACAGCCGCGCACGAAGGACCGCAGTGTCTCGAGGTCTCGGTAGTCGCCGACCACGGTGTCGGGGATCACCTGAGCGGCGCTGTCGGCCGGGGTGTCGGACAACAGCCGCAGGCGCACCCCGAGGGCGATCGCGGGCTGCTGCATCATGCGGGCGAGCTGCCCCCCGCCCACGACTCCGACCACCGGGAAGTCGTCGGGGCCTGACGCACGGCTGTCAGTCATTGCGCGAGCCTAGCGACGGGGTCACCACGCCCAGCACGTCGAGTCCGAGGTCGAGGACCGGCGCCGAGTGCGTCAACGCACCCACCGCCGCGAAGTCGACCCCCGTCGCCGCGACCTCAGCCGCATCGGCCAGGTGGAGGCCGCCGCTGGCCTCGAACGCGACGGTGCGCCCGGACGCCCGACCGATCTCCACGCAGCGGCGCATCTGGTCGACGCCCATGTTGTCGAGCAGGATCAGGTCGACGCCGGCGTCCACCGCCGCCGTCACCTGTTCCGCGGAGTCGCACTCGACCTCCAGCGGCACGTCGGGCGCCTCGGCGCGAACCTGCGTCACTGCCTCCGTGACGCCGCCGGCGGCCACCACGTGGTTGTCCTTGACCAGCGCGGCGTCGCCCAGGCCCATGCGGTGGTTCAGACCGCCCCCGCACCGGACGGCGTACTTGTCCAGCTCGCGCAGCCCAGGGATGGTCTTTCGGGTGTCGCGCACCCGCGTCGTCGGGCCCAGGGCATCGGCCCAGCGTCGGGTCAGCGTCGCCACCCCCGACAGGTGGCCCAGGAAGTTCAGGGCCGTCCGCTCGGCGGTCAGCAGCGCAGCCGTCGGAGCCTCGAGCGCGACGACGACGTCACCGGGTGAGACCACGGAGCCGTCGGGCTGGTGGGCGAGCAGCCGCCAGCTCGTCGGGCCGATCACCAGGTCGAAGGTGACGAGCACCAGCGGGATACCGGCCACGACGCCGGCAGCGCGCGAACCGATGGTGGCCGCCACCCACTGACCGGGGGGGACGGTCGCAGCGGTGGTGACGTCCGGACCGTAGGCGAGGTCCTCGTCGAGGGCCAGCTGGACGCGTGACACCACCAGGTCGGGCGCGAGCCCGGCGCTCTCGACCATCTCACGCGTCGCCGCCGACAGCTCGTGCCCCTCGGTTGCGCCACTCACGTCGCGTCCACCCTCTCCAGCCAGTGGCGGTGCACCGCCCCGTCCCACTGCTGCACGATCCGCCCGCGCCAGGCGTCGGACGTCTCCGGGTGGTCCAGCCGTCGGTGGCTGCCTCGGCTCTCCTCCCGGATCCCCGCCGCCCGCACCACGAGCCGCGAGACCGTTGTCAGGTTGGTGGCCTCGACGTCCGCAAGCGTGGCCAGCACATCCACCGGCGGGACCTCCGCGCACGCGCCCTCAGCGTCGCGCAGACCGTCGGCGTCGCGCAACGGACCCACCCACCGGCTCATCGCGCGCGTGAGCGGCTCTCGCGCGGAGGCGGCGACGGCGGGAAGCACGTCCTCGCCCGGCAGCGGCTCCCCGCTGACCGGGAGCTCCTCGCTCAGCCGCTCGGCCACGGCTCTCCCGGCGACCAGCCCTTCCGTCACCCCGTTCGACGCCAGTCGGTTGGCACCGTGGACGCCGGTGTCTGCCACCTCACCGACGGCGAAGAGTCCCGGGACCGTGGTGGTCCCCTCGAGCGTCGGCCCGGATCCCGCCGCAGGCGAAGTGCGCGGCAGGTGCCACCGGGATCGGTTCGCGGAGCGGGTCGATCCCCGCAGCCCGGCACCGCTCGACGATGGTGGGGAACCTGTCGACGAGCGAGGGACCGATGCCGGTCGCGTCGAGGAAGACGTGGTCGTCGACGCCGCCGGGTGCCTGGCGCAGGCGCATGGCGATGGCGGTCGCCACGACGTCGCGCGGTGCGAGGTCTCCGAGGGGGTGGACCCCGGCCATCACCGACCGCCCGGTCGCGTCCACCAGCGTGGCCCCCTCGCCGCGGACCGCCTCGGAGACGAGCAGCTGCTGCCCGACCGCATGGGGTTGCCAGAACGCCGTGGGGTGGAACTGCACGAACTCGACGTCGGCCACCTGCGCACCGGCTCGCCACGCGAGCGCGAGCCCGTCACCGGTGGACTGCGCAGGGTTGGTGGTCACGGCGTACGCCTGGCCCATTCCTCCGGTCGCGACCACGACCGCCGTCGTGCGGACGAGCGCGACGTCCTCGAGGCGGCCGGACTCGTCGATGTGCGCCACGACGGCCCCGGCAACCCGTCCGGCGCCGTCGAGCACGACGTCGAGGGCGGTGCAGCGTTCCCGCACGACGACCCCTGCTTCGCGCAGTGCCCCGTCGAGGGTCCGCTGCACCTCGGCTCCGGTGGCGTCCCCGCCTGCGTGGACGATGCGCCGACGGTGGTGACCGCCTTCCCGCGCGAGGGCGAGCCGCCCGGCCAGGTCGCGGTCGAACTCCGCACCCAGGTCGATGAGGGCCTGCACCGCCTCGGGCGCACGCCGGACGAGCTGCTCGACCACCGCGCGGTCCGAGAGGCCGGCTCCGGCCGCCTCGGTGTCGGCGACGTGTTCGGCCCAGGAGTCGTCAGTCGCGTCGAGAACCGCCGCGAGACCACCTTGCGCCCACGTCGTGGACCCCGCACCGAGGACCGACTTGGTGATCACGAGCACGTCACGTCCTGCGCGCGCGGCCCCGAGGGCGGCGGTGGCACCGGCGGCACCCGAGCCGACCACGACGACCTCGGCGGTCTCCTCGCGTCCCGGAACTCCGGGCAGACGCGGCAGCGGATCGGCACGCCGGCCATCGGCTGGGGCGGTGTCGGCCCGCGCCGGCACCTCCACGTGTGCGCTCACGCCGGGACGGGGGCGCCGCCGAGCTCGACCATCCGCTCGACGGCCCGGCGTGCGCGCGCAGCGATCTCCGGGTCGACGGTGACCTCGAAGACGTTCTCACGCAGGGAGCGCAGCAGCTTCTCGGGAGTGATCATCTTCATGTACCGGCAGTCGGCCTTGGGGTTGACCGGCTGGAAGTCCGCCTGCCGGGTTCGCCTTGCGCAGCTGGTGCAGCATGCCGGTCTCGGTCGCGACCAGCACGCGCGCGTCGCCCAGGCGCTTGGCCATGGTCAGCATGCCGCCGGTGGAGAGGATGTGCGTGTGGTCCTCCGGGACGATCCCCTCACCCGCGAGGTAGAGGGCGGACGTCGCGCAGCCGCACTCGGGGTGGATGAGCAGCTCGGCATCGGGCTCCTCGCGGACGCGCTGGACGAGCTGGTCCCCGCTGATCGCGGCGTGGACGTGGCACTCGCCCGCCCAGATGTGCATGTTGGCGCGACCCGTGACGCGCTGCACGTGGGCGCCGAGGAACTGGTCGGGCAGGAAGAGGATCTCCCGGTCGGCAGGGATGGAGTTCACCACGTCGACCGCGTTGGACGACGTGCAGCAGATGTCGGTCTCGGCCTTCACCGCTGCGGAGGTGTTGACGTACGAGACGACCACCGCCCCCGGGTGCTCCGCCTTCCACTCGCGGAGCTGGTCGGCAGTGATGGTGTCGGCGAGCGAGCAGCCGGCGCCGGGGTCGGGGATCAGGACGGTGCGGTCCGGTGCCAGCAGCTTGGCGGACTCGGCCATGAAGTGGACGCCACAGAGCACGATCGTGGAGGCGTCACTGGCGGCGGCGAGGCGGGCCAGCTGCAGCGAGTCCCCCACGTGGTGCGCGACCTCTTGGATCTCGGGCACCTGGTAGTTGTGCGCGAGGATCAGGGCATCGCGCTCGGCGGCGAGGCGTCGCACCTCCTCGGCGTACGCCGGGTCCACCACGAACTGCTCGGTGGCCACCGCCACCACCTCCGTCGTGCGCGGGGCCGGCGAGACGTCGAGGGCCCTGCTAACGTGGTTATTGCCTGGCAGTCAATAACCGGGTGAAATCCACGCTACCACGCGCTCCGGAGGTGCCCCAGTGGCCGGTCCAGCCTCGACCACCACCCGCCACCGCGCTCCCCCAGCACGAGGTCCTCGCCGTCGTCCTGCAGGTCCGTCGTGCGGCCTTGCACGTGCTGCTGTGGCAGCACGGGCGCGGTCCCGCGCGGGGCGCGTGGGCGCTCCCGGGAGGCCCTCTGCTCTCCGGGCACCCCGACGGCGGCACGCTCGGGCAGTCGGTCGCGCACCACCTGGCGGCGAAGGTGGACGTCCAGCACCTCGCACACCTCGAGCAGCTGGAGACGCGGAGCGACCCGGACCGCGACCCGCGGCGCCGGGTCCTGGCCACCGCCTACCTCGGGCTCGTGCCGGCGTCGACCGATCCCGAGCACGCCGACCGCGACCTGCCACCGGACACCGCCTGGCATCCGGTCGAGGACCTGCCCCCCATGGCCTTCGACCACCACTCGATCACGCTCAGCGGGGTCGCACGGCTCAGAGCCAAGCTCAGCTACACCAATCTCGGGTTCGCTCTCGCACCTGAGGAGTTCACGGCGTCAGAGCTGCAGTCCCTCTACCGCGCCGCGCTGGGTCACGACGTCTCCGCGACGAATCTCAAACGGATCCTGCTCAGGCGCGAGCAGATCGTCGCGACCGGAGAGGTGTCACCTCCCGGAACGCACGGCGGCCGTCCGGCGGCCCTGTACCGCTTCCGGCTCCGCGAGATCCAGGTCACCGACCAGTTCGCCGTGCTGCGCCCTCCCGACGCGCGCGCGGTGAGCGACCGTTGACGACACGCGCAGGTAGCCTCGGTTGATGATGGTGTCCCGTGCGCAAGCGCCCCGCGAGTCGTTCCTCGCCCGGCTGCGGCGCGGGATCGGCGAGCTCCTCCGGTTCTCCGTGGTGGGCCTCGGCGCCTTCGTCATCGACGTCGTCATCTTCAACCTGCTGGTCCACGTCGGCGATCCTGGAGTCCTGGAGGACAAACCGCTCACCGCCAAGACCCTCTCGGTCGTCGTGGCCACAGTCTTCGCGTACCAGGTGAATCGCGAGTGGACCTGGAAGTCGCGGCAGCGTCGCGGATTCTGGCGTGAGTACTCCCTCTACTTCGTCCTGAACGGCATCGGGTTGGCGCTGACCCTCTTCCCGCTCGCCGTGTCGCGCTACGTGCTCGGCCTCGACTCAGCGATCGCCGACAACATCTCGGCGAACCTCATCGGGCTCGCTCTGGGCACCTTGTTCCGGTTCTGGTCCTACCGCCGCTGGGTCTTCCCGAAGGTCCAGGAACAGGCGGAACCGAGCGGGACGTCGGCTCACGAGAGCGAGGCGACCACCCACTGACACCGCCGCGTCCTGGGCTGCCGCCAGCCCGAGCCCCGTGCCGCCCCCACCACTCACCTCACGCTCGAACACCGTGGCAGCAATGTCATCGGGCACGCCCGGGCCTTCGTCCGACACCTCGACCCACGCGGTTCCGTTCGGGTCACGCAGCGCGATGGTGGTGGCGCCTGCCCCGTGCTGCAGGCTGTTCTCGAGCAGGGTGGCGATCACCTGCCCCACCGGGCCGGGATCCACCGGGCAGGCCTCGCGCAACGTGCCGTCCACATGCAGCGCCCGACCCCGTACCGCGAAGACGTGCTGCCACTCGGACTGCTGCTGGTCGACCACGGCCTCGAGTGGCACCTGCCCGCGGTGGGCATCGGCCGACCGTCGCTCCACGAGAAGGTCGTCGACGACCGCGGACAGCCGCTCGACCTGCTCGAGGGCCAGGAGCACCTCCGCGCGCTCGTGCTGCTCCACGCGCAGCTCACTCAGCTCCTCGAGCCGCAGCGACAGTGCAGTCAGAGGTGTCTTCAGCTGATGGCTGGCATCGATGGTCAGCTTTCTCTCCTCGGCCAGGAGCGCCAGGACGCGACTCACGGACGCGTTCATCGCCGCGACCAGCCGGTCGAACTCCTCGATGCCGTAGTGCCGGTCGAGCAGCCGTAGGTCGCCGCTCTGCAGGCGCTCGGCATGTGCGACCAGGTCCTCGAAGGGCTGGGTCAACCGGCGGGACATCCGGATCAGGACCAAAGCCGCCAGGCCTGCGAACAGGAGCCCGATGCCGACGATCACCGTGGACGCGAGCAGGTGGGTCCGGCCCAGGGCGCCCGAGGTGTCGATGAGCCGGATCGTCCCGAGATCCTCGACGACGAGTTCCGCCGATGGCCCGGTGACATGGGTCTTTCCGGCGACCAGCTGCCCGCCGGCCACCAGGGCGATCTCGACCCGCCGCCCTGCAGGCAGCACGCGATCCACCTGCTCCTCGGTCAGGGCCTGCCCACTGTCATGGAAGTCCTCGTGGAGCTGCGACACCACACGGTCCAGCTCCGCGTCGATCTGCCGCTGGAAGCGCGTGTCGTTGCCGATCCAGTCCCCCCACAGCATCAGCCCGGTCATGAGTGCGATCAGCGCAAGGGTCGAGCCGAGCGTCGTGCGCAGAAGGCGCCGCCGCACCTCAGCCCTCCTCGAACCGGAAGCCGACGCCGCGCACGGTGCTGATGTAGCGAGGCGCCGCGACGTTGTCGCCGAGGGCGCGTCGCAGCCACGACACATGCATGTCCACGGTCTTGGTAGACCCGATCCAGCTCGTCTGCCAGACCTGCCGCATCAGCTCCTCGCGGGTGACCACGGCTCCCGCACGACGCACCAGGAACGAGAGGAGGTCGAACTGGCGCTGGGACAGCACGACCTCGTGCTCGCCCTGCCAGACCTGACGCGCGACCAGGTCGATGTGCAGGTCCTGACCGTCGAGCGTCTCGGGCTGGCTGGCCCCGCGGCGCAGCAGCGCCCGGATGCGCGCCATGAGCTCGGCGGTGCGGAACGGCTTGCTGACGTAGTCGTCGGCGCCGGCGTCCAGGCCCACCACGGTGTCGATCTCCGCGGAGCGGGCGGTCAGGACGAGAACCGGCACGGACAGCCCCTGAGCGCGAAGCGTGCGGCACACCTCCAGGCCGTCCATCCCGGGCAGTCCGAGATCGAGCACGACCAGGTCGCTCCCGCGCGCCGACTGCAGGGCAGCCACGCCCGTGTCGGCCACATGGACGTCGTAGCCCTGCCGGCGCAGTGCGCGGGCGAGTGGCTCGCTGATCGCTGCATCGTCCTCAGCAAGCAGCACGAGTGTCACGCTCTGATCGTAGGCGCGCTCGGTAAGGGGTCAGTCACCCTCACTCCGCCGACGCCGGTCGTCCTCCTCGTGGAGCCGGAAGATCTCCCGCTGGATGAGCTCCACGTCCGGCACTGCCCCGATGCGGAGCTGTCCGGTCTCCCCCGCAGACTCGACGATCAGGTCGCCACAGCCGAGGATCCGGTCGATGACGCCGTAGCGGAAATGCACGTCGTTGACGCGTGCCAGTGGCATGTCGCGCCCCTGTCGCGCGACGATCCCCGAGCGCACGATCACCCGTCGGTTGGTGATGACGTACTGCGACGTGGCCCAGCGCACGACGGGCACCAGCACCCACGCGACGAACGCGACGGCGGCCAGTCCGAGCACGGCCCACGTCGCCCACCCCCAGTCGGCCGGCACCCACGAGAGCAGCAGGACCGTGCCGAACACGAGCAGGACAAGAACGACCGCCGGGAAGAACAGGATCCGCCAGTGGGGACGCATGTCGTAGACGATCTGCTCGCCCTCTGTCAGCAGCTTCTCGGGATAGGCCATGGGCTCATGGTGGCAGAACTCATCGGAGGTGCACGACGTCCGCGGCAGCCACCACGATCTCGTCGGCACCGACGCGCACCACGAGCCCGCCTCCTTCCGCCAGCGCCACTGCGGTGCCCTCCAGAGTCCGCCCCCCAGGCAGCGTCGCGCGGACGCGGGTCCCGAGGGTCGACGAGCAGGACTGGTAGGCCACGTGCACGCTGGCGCGGTCACCGCTCTCCCAGCTGCGGTACCAGTGCGACAACCGGTGCAGGACGTGGCGCAGCAGGGCAGCGCGGTCGGTCCGCGCACCCTCGAGCAGCAGCGAGGTGGCCGCGGCGTGCGGCAGCTCGGCAGCCGACTGACTGACGTTCAGACCGAATCCGGCCACGACGGCGGCTCCCGGCCGGTTCCGTGACGGCCGTTCCCTCCTCGGGGACGACCTCGCACAGCACGCCGGCGATCTTGCGTCCGCCGACGAGGACGTCGTTGGGCCACTTGACCTCGGGGCGCGCGACACCGGCGAACGCGACCACCTCGGCAACCGCCACCGCGGTGAGGAGCGGAAGCCACCCCCACTGGCTCGGATCCACCCGCGGACGCACGAGGGCGCTCACCATCAGCGACGAGTGAGCGGGAGCGCTCCAGCCACGGTCGCGCCGCCCGCGCCCGGCCGTCTGCTCCTCGGCCACGAGGACCGCGCCGTGACGTGCTCCGGCGCGCGCCCGCCGGACCAGCTCGGCGTTGCTCGAGGGAGTCGAGGTGAGCACCTCGATGCTGGTCCAGAGGTCGTCGGGGTGAGGGGCCTCGGGCAACAGCGGGCGCCGGAGGTCGGCGACGTCGGGCACCGCGCCAGGCTAGCGGGCGGCGAGTCGTCCGGCATCGGACCGCGCACCTGCTGCCTCGAGTGCGGCGGCCGTCATCAGCGCCCGCAACGGCATGCCGAGGTCGGCGCTGGGCGAGCTCATGGCGTCCCCCACGATCTCGAGCAGCCAGCCGGCTCCGGAGGGGTCGCGCACCCCTGCCATCAGCAGGCTCATGGCCCCCATGCCGTCGAGCATGGCCAGCTCGGCCGGGTCGACGTCGGGGTCGCCGGAGTGCAGGGCCACCGCGTGGCCCTGCACCGCGTGGGCGGTGAGCGGGTAGTCCACGAGGCGGTACTGGTTGCCGATCCCGGACGAGAGCTCCTCACCGGGACGGGAGGGGGTCCGGTGGATCGCGTGGCGGAGGGTGGTCACGAGGCCCGCCTCGTGGTCGACCCCGGACAGCCACCACGCCAGTGGGTGGACCTGCTCGGAGACCAGCTCGGCCACCTGCACCAACCGGTCCTCGACGGTGCGGTCGCGCGAGTCGTCCAGCAGGTCCAGCCCTGCGCGCAGGAGTCGGGCGGTCTCGGACAGGTCCCGACCACGGAACAGCCGGCGCTCCCCTGCGGCACTGGGGGCGTTGGTCGACTCGTAGCCGGTGACGCCGGGAGGCAGCCCACGTCCGGCCACGACGGGAACGGTGGCGCGGCTCCGCTTGGCCCGGTACTGCGCGGCGTCGGCGAGGCGGAAGAGCCGTCCGGTCGAGTCCACGTCGCCGACGTCGTCCGCGGTGCAGGCGACGCCGCAGGACACCCCCTCCAAGGGTGACCGGAGCACGCGTCGGCACAGCGTCTCGGCTGCCTCGACCACCGTGTCGGCGTCGATGTCGGAGACCACGATGCAGAACTCGTCACCACCGAGCCGGGCTGCCAGCGCGCCCTCCAGGCCCGCGGCCACGTTCGAGAGCATGCCCGCGAACCGGACGAGTGCGCGGTCGCCGGCGTCATGGCCCTGCTCGTCGTTGATCCGCTTGAGCCCGTTGAGGTCGCAGACCACCAGGGCCACATCGACCTGCTCGGTGCGGTGGCGCGCCATCGCGGCGTCGAGCGCCTCGTCGACCGCGCGACGGTTGCCGAGCCCGGTGAGCGGGTCGGTGCGCGCCATCCGGTCGACGGTGTCGAGGTGGTCCGCCGTGGCCAGTGCGGCACCGATCTGCGCGGCCACCACGAGTGCGAGATCCACGTCGGTGTCGTCGAAGCATGGCTGGTCGGCACGCCGGCTGAGGAACAGCTCGCCCCAGATCCGTCCCTCGAGGGGGATGGGGGCTCCCACGCTGCAGTGCTTGTCCAGGGCGCGCAGCAGCTGCACGTCGGCGTCCGAGGGGCTTCCGACATCGACGTTCGTGGACCATCCCGTGAGGTCCTGGACCATCGTCTGCAGGTGGACGTAGCTGTCGGCCCGGTAGACCTCGTCCGCCGGCTCCGGCTGCTCCTCGGGTCCGAGCTGCCCCAGGTTGAGGAGGGTGCGTACCTGCCCGAGATCGGGGTCCCAGCGGGAGATCGAGGCCGACGCCGCATCGAGCGCCTGCAGCGCCGACTCCCCCGCCTGCCGCAGCAGCTCGACCTGGCTGCCTGCCCACGCAGCGCGCGCGATGTCAGCCAGCGCGCCCAGGCGCGTGGCGACGTGCTCGCGACGCCCAGACTCTGGGCGCGCGTCATGGCCTACCGGCATCCGATCCCTCCCGACACCTGACTATCGGCGTGCGTGGGGCGGGTGCTTGAGCGTGGAAGGCCCCCGCGATCGCCCGCTGACGGCCGATCCAGGGGTCAGGGTCGACTCAGGGCGATGGCCACGAGCACCCGCAGCAAGATGGCGAGGTCGCGCTCGGACCCGCTCAGTGCATCGGTGTAGACCTCGACCAACCAGCCCTGCCCGTCCTCGTCCTGCCCTCCTGCGCCGACGACCGCGGCGGCGGACAGGTCGTCGAGGATCGCCAGCTCCGCGACGTCAGCCTCCGGATCGTCGGCCCTGATCGCGAAGGCGCCTCCCCGTAGCGCCTGGGCGGTCGAGGGGTACCGGTCCACCGGGAAGCTTGCCCCGATCTCGGTCGCGAGCTCCTCGGGCGTCAGCCCGGGCAGGGCCCGGTAGACCGCGAAGTCGACCGTCGTGACCTCCGTCTCGCCGGCTCCCACGCGCGACAGCCACCATCCGACGGCGTCCAGGTGATGACTGACCAGGTCCGCGACCAGACCCAGACGCAGCTGCGGGGACTGGCCGTGCTCCTCGTCCAGGGCTCTGAGGGCGGCGTCGAGCAGCTGCAGGGGCGCGGAGTGCTGGTCCCCCCGTCGCAGCCGTCGGTCCTCACTGTGCCGCGTCGGTTCGGCGGCCAGGGAGGACGCGGCTTCGACCGGAACTGCACGGCCCGCCACCACGGGGAACCGGGAGCTGGTGCGCTTGGCCCGGTACTGCGCCGCGTCGGCCAGCCGGAAGAGGCGCTCCCCGTTGTCGATGGCGCCGACCGCGTCGCCGGTGCTCGCCACCCCCACTGCGACGCCGTGCGGCAGCCGTCGCCAGGCCTGCAGGCTGAGCTCCTCGGCAAAGGTGACCACGTCGTCCGGGGCACGACCCGCCACCACGACCGCGAACTCGTCGCCCCCGAGCCGGGCGAGGAGCGCGCCTGCGAGCATGCGCGAACTGGTCTCCCTCAGGATTCCGGCCACGTCACGCAGCAGCCGGTCGCCTGCCTCGTGGCCATGGCGGTCGTTGACGAGCTTGAGTCCGTTCACGTCGCACACGAGCAGGGCCACCGTCGTGCCGTTCTCACGGTGGTCGGCCATGGCCGCGTCGAACCACCTCTCCACGGCCAACCGGTTGGCCAGACCGGTCAGCGGGTCGGTGTGCGCGAGGGCCTCCGCGCGGCCGAGGTGCTCGGAGGTGGCGATCGCCGCCCCCACCTGGGCGGCAACGGCCACCGCGAAGTCGGTGTCAGAAGGACCGAACGTCGTCTGGTCCACCCGCCTGGTGATGAACAGCTCGCCCCACACCCGACCGTCCAAGGGGATCGGCGCCACGATGCAGCTGCCCTTGCCGAGCCGCCGCAGCAGGTCGGCGTAGGCGCCCTGGTCCGCACACGAGACGTGGAACGCGCGCTGGCTCTCGAGGATCTGCAGGGCGGGACCGTAGTCCGCGAGGCTGTAGAACTCGTCCACCGGCTCCGGCACCTCGCCCGGGCCGAGCTCGCCGTCGTTGAGGACGCACCGCAACCCTGCCCTCTCGGGCTCAGACACGCTCAGCGACACCGATGCGCCGCCCAGTGCGTGCATCGCCGCGAGTGACACCCGGCGGAGCAGATCGGTGCCGGAGGTGGCCGTCGCCACGCGGGCGACGTCTGCAAGGCCGCGAAAGCGCGCGGCAACCGCCGGCTCGTCCCATGGGACGGCCAGCTCCGGTGCCGGAGCCATGCCGACAGAGTCGATGGTCGTGCCCCCTCTCCCGTTCTGTATCGGGGGCGCGAGGGGGTGGCTTGACCGGTCGGACAGTGCCGCAGGCAGCTCCGGCTAGAGCGGGAGCGGATGCAGGGCGGCCAGCACGAACAGCCGCAGCACGCCGGCCATCTCCTGACCGGCGCCGCTCAGCTCGTCGAGGAAGACCTCGACCAGCCAGCCGTCACCCTCGGCGTCCCGGCCACCCGCCGCCACGACCCCGGAGGCTCCGAGTCCGTCGAGGATGGCCAGCTCGGCGGGGTCAGCGGCGACGTCGGTCGTGGTCACGGTGTACGAGGTTCCGGCCAGCGCCAGGTGGGTCTGCGGGTAGGTCACCAGGGCGAAGACTCCCGAAAGCTCGCGGCGCAGCTCCTCGGGGTCGATGTCAGGAGGACGTCGATAGAGGGCGAAGTCGACCGTGTTGAGCGCCTCGGCTCCCGCCGGGACCAGCGACAGCCACCAACCGATGGCGTCGACGTGATGGGTGACCAGGTCGGCCACCATCGCCAGACGGGTGCGCACCGGCTCGTGCCGCGCCTGGTCGAGAGCTCGAAGGGCGGCGTCGGTCAGGTGGCCGAGCGTCGACTCCTCGCGGCCTCGGAGCAGCCTTCGGTCGGGCGCAGCGTCGTCCTGGTCGACGGTCACGGTCGACGCCAGCTCCGGGGGCAGGGGGCGACCGGCGACGACCGGCGCTCGGGAATGCAGCCGCTTCGCGCGGTACTGCGCCGCGTCAGCGAGCCGGAGCAGCCGCGCCGACGCGTCCACGGCGCCGATCGCGTCCGTGGTCGACACCACGCCGGCGGCGATCCCGTGCGGCAGTGCCGCCCAGCCGTGCCGACAGACCTCGTGGGCGGCCTCGACGATCCTGGCGGCGTCGGGACCGCTCACCGCGATGCAGAACTCGTCACCTCCGAGTCGGGCGACGATGGTGTGCTCGAACTCGGCGGAGGCGTCGAGCAGGATGTCCCCGAGCTGCTGCAGCACTCGGTCTCCGGCGTCGTGACCCTGGTCGTCGTTGATGCGCTTGAGCCCGTTGAGGTCGACCACGCACAGACCGATGGGCCTCCCTTCGGCACGGAGCGCGACCATCGCGGAGTCGAGCCACTGGTCAAGGGCACGCCGGTTCGCGAGGCCGGTCATGGAGTCGGTCTGGGCCAGCTGCTCGACCCGCGCCACGTGGTCGACGCCCTCGAGTGCCGCGCTCACCTGGGCCGCGACCGCCGACACCCAGTCGAGGTCGTCCACGGTGAACGGCCTCGCGGGATCGGCACGCGACACGAAGAGCTCGCCCCACCACTGGCCGGCGTACAGCAGCGGGACACTGATCGAGCTGTGCTTGCCGAGCGACAGCAGGTACTCGCGGTCGTCCGGCGCGAGATCGGGATCGTCGAGGCAGAGCACCGCGCCGAGCCGCCCCTCGCTCATGCCGGCGAGCCAGGTGCTCTGGTCCGCCTCGTACACCTCGTCCTCCGGCCACTCCTCCTCCCACTCGGCCAGGTCGCCGACGTTCAGGACGGCGCGCAGCACCTGACGGCGTGGGTCCCACACGCCGAGGGACGCGGCGTCGGCCTCGGCCGCACGCATGGCGGCGAGGATGATCCGCTGGGTGGCCTCGGGCTTGGGGAAGCCGACGCCCGCTCGGCCGACGTCGCTGAGGGCGCGGAGGCGTGCCTCACCGCGCGCGCGGTCGGCGCGCGGATCTGTCCGGGGCCGGTCCGGCCTCGGTGCCTGGGTCATCACCGCATTCTCCGTGGTAATGATCGACTCGGCGAGACCTCGACTTGACGGGCCGGCGGTGTGCCTCCGCCCCACGTCGCTACGCTGACCGCCATGGCTGCCGACCCCACGACGCCTTCCCCCGTCGATCCGGACTCCGCCGCCGTCGACCTCCACACCAGCGCCGGCAAGCTCGCGCAGCTGCGGCACAAGATCGACGAGGCGGTCCACGCCGGCTCCGACCGCGCGGTCGAGGCGCAGCACAAGCGCGGAAAGCTGACCGCCCGGGAGCGGGTGGAAGCCTTCCTGGACCCGGGTTCGTTCGTCGAGTTCGACGAGCTCGCCCGTCACCGCTCGTACGCCTTCGGGATGCAGGACAAGCGCCCCTACGGCGACGGCGTGGTCACCGGCTACGGCACGGTCGACGGCCGTCAGGTCTTCGTCTTCGCCCAGGACTTCACCGTCTTCGGCGGGTCACTGGGCGAGGTCTTCGGCGAGAAGATCGTCAAGATCATGGACATGGCGCTCAAGACCGGGTCCCCGGTCGTAGGGATCAACGACTCCGGCGGTGCCCGCATCCAGGAGGGTGTCGTCTCCCTCGCGCAGTACGGCGAGATCTTCTACCGCAACGTGCAGGCTTCCGGGGTGATCCCGCAGGTGTCGCTCATCATGGGACCGTGTGCAGGTGGCGCCGTGTACTCGCCCGCGATCACCGACTTCATCATCATGGTCGACAAGACCTCGCACATGTTCATCACCGGACCCGACGTCATCAAGACCGTCACCGGTGAGGACGTGGAGTTCGAGGAGCTCGGTGGCGCACGCTCGCACCAGGCGAAGAGCGGGGTCGCGCACTTCATGGCGGCCAGCGAGCAGGAGGCACTCGAGCTGACGCAGCAGCTGCTCTCGTTCCTTCCCAGCAACAACCTCGACGAGCCTCCGACCTTCGCCAGCGACGCCGTCGACGCCGTCACCGAGGACGACCGGGCGCTCGACACGATCATCCCCGACTCGGCGAACCAGCCGTACGACATGCACCACGTGATCGAGGCCGTCGTCGACGACGGCGACTTCCTCGAGGTCCAGCCGCTGTTCGCCCCGAACATCCTGATCGGCTTCGGCCGGGTCGAGGGACGCTCCATCGGCGTGGTCGCCAACCAGCCGATGCAGTTCGCGGGCACACTTGACATCGACGCGTCGGAGAAGGCTGCGCGCTTCGTCCGCACCTGCGACGCGTTCAACGTCCCGGTGCTGACCTTCGTCGACGTGCCGGGGTTCCTGCCGGGCACGAGCCAGGAGTGGGACGGCATCATCCGACGCGGTGCCAAGCTCATCTACGCGTACGCGGAGGCCACCGTCCCGTTGGTCACCGTGATCACGCGCAAGGCCTACGGTGGCGCCTACGACGTCATGGGGTCCAAGCACCTCGGCGCCGACGTCAACCTGGCCTGGCCCACCGCGCAGATCGCCGTCATGGGCGCACAGGGCGCCGTGAACATCCTGCACCGCAAGGAGATCTCCGAGGCCACCGAACGGGGTGATGCCGACGCCGTCCGCGCCTCCCTCATCGAGCAGTACGAGGACACCCTGCTCAACCCCTACCTCGCAGCCGAACGCGGCTACGTCGACGCGGTGATCGAGCCCTCCAGTACGCGTGTGCAGGTGATGCGCGCACTCCGCGTCCTGCGCACCAAGCGGGCGAACCGACCGCCGAAGAAGCACGGGAACATCCCGCTGTGAGCGCAGCCGAGCCTGCCGCCCCGCTGCTCCGTGTGGTGCGCGGGGATCCCGCTCCGGACGAGGTCGCCGCGCTCGTCGCCGTCCTCACCACGCGAAGCCGGTCCGCGGACGGGGTTGCGGCGTCACGCCGTTCGGCGTGGGCGTCGCGGTCGCGACAGGTTCGGCCGTCACTCCGCCCAGGTCCGGACGCCTGGCGGCTCTCGACCCTGCCACGGTGATGGCACGGCACTTCTGATGTCACTGCGCTTCGTCCTGGCATCGGCCTCGCCCGCACGACTCGGTCTGCTGCGCGCTGCAGGCGTCGAGCCGGAGGTCGAGGTCAGCGGGGTCGACGAGGAGGCGGTCACCGGTCCACCCGACGAGCTCGCGCTGCTGCTCGCCGAGCACAAGGCGCGGGCGGTGGCCGACCGGCTCGCCCTCGCCGCCGCCCCTGCCCTGCAGCAGACCCTGGTCCTCGGCTGCGACTCCGTCCTCGAGCTCGACGGCGTCGCCTTCGGCAAGCCCGCCGACACCACCGAGGCAGTCCAGCGGTGGCGGGAGATGCGCGGCCGCACGGGCGTCCTGCACACCGGGCACTGCCTGGTGGAGCTGCGGGGGGACCACGCCCGCCGGGCGGAGCACCGGAGCCTCAGTCGCCTGGCGTCGGCGACGGTGCACTTCGGGCGTCCGACGGACGCCGAGATCGAGGCCTACGTCGCGACCGGTGAGCCGCTGCGGGTGGCGGGTGCCTTCACCCTGGACCGGCTCGGCGGCTGGTTCGTCGACGGCATCGAAGGCGACCCCGGCACGGTCCTCGGGCTGTCGCTGCCGCTGCTACGCGCCCTGCTCCGCGACCTCGACGTGGAAGTCCCCCACCTCTGGAGCCCCGAGGTCGGGGCCCCACCGGGGACCGTCGCTCAATAGACTGCGCCGGAGCCCGCCGGCGAGGCGCCCGTGGGCGAGTCCGTCCCGAGGAGTCGACGTGCGCAAGGTACTGATCGCCAACCGCGGCGAGATCGCCGTCCGGGTGGCCCGGGCGTGCCGCGACGCCGGACTCGTCTCGGTCGCCATCTATGCCGACTCCGACCGCGACGCCCCGCACGCCAGGACCGCGGACGAGGCCTACGCGCTCGACGGCGACACCCCCGCGACCAGCTACCTCGACATGGGCAAGGTGCTCGGCATCGCTGCCCGCAGCGGGGCCGACGCGATCCACCCGGGGTACGGGTTCCTGTCCGAGAACGCCGACTTCGCGCAGGCCGTGATCGACGCAGGATTCACCTGGATCGGCCCGCCTCCGGATGCCATCCGCGCGCTCGGCGACAAGGTGAGGGCCCGTCACATCGCTCAGGCCGTGGACGCCCCGCAGGTCGCGGGCACGGCTGACCCGGTCGCCGGGGCGGACGAGGTGGTCGCCTTCGCGAAGGAGCAGGGGCTGCCGATCGCCATCAAGGCGGCCTTCGGCGGCGGCGGGCGTGGGCTCAAGGTCGCCCGCACCCTCGAGGAGATCCCGGAGCTGTACGACTCGGCAGTCCGCGAGGCGGTCACCGCCTTCGGACGCGGGGAGTGCTTCGTCGAGAAGTACCTCGACCGTCCACGCCACGTCGAGACCCAGTGCTTGGCCGACCAGCACGGCAACGTCGTGGTCGTCTCCACCCGCGACTGCTCGTTGCAGCGCCGCCATCAGAAACTGGTCGAGGAGGCGCCTGCGCCCTTCCTCTCGGAGGAACAGAACGCCGAGCTGTACCGGGCCTCGAAGGCGATCCTCAGGGAAGCCGGCTACACCGGCGCCGGAACCTGCGAGTTCCTGGTCGGCCAGGACGGCACCATCTCCTTCCTCGAGGTCAACACCCGGCTGCAGGTCGAGCACCCGGTGACCGAGGAGGTCAGCGGCATCGACCTCGTGCGCGAGATGTTCCGCATCGCGGCGGGTGAGGAGCTCGGCTACGACGACCCCCCTCTGCGGGGCCACTCGATCGAGTTCCGGATCAACGGCGAGGACCCCGGCCGCAACTTCCTGCCCGCACCCGGACCGGTGACCACATGGCGTCCGCCGGCGGGGCCCGGTGTCCGGCTCGACGCGGGCGTCGAGCAGGGCTCGGTCATCGGTCAGAGCTTCGACTCGCTGCTGGCCAAGCTGATCGTCACCGGATCCAGTCGTCAGCAGGCGCTGGAGCGCGCCCGACGCGCCCTGGCCGAGTTCGAGGTGGACGGCCTCGCGACCGCCCTGCCCTTCCACCGTGCCGTCGTCGACGACCCCGCGTTCGCCCCCGCTGACCCCTCCACGCCGTTCAGCGTGCACACGCGGTGGATGGAGACCGAGTTCGACAACACCCTCGAGCCCTTCGTCTCCACCGCGACGCCCGAGCACGCACCCGAGCGCGAACGGGTGACGGTCGAGGTCGGGGGAAAGCGTCTGGAGGTCACGCTGCCGGCCGGACTCGGCGCCGGGGCGACGTCGGCCAACGGCGGCACGACCGGGCGGACAGCCCCTCGCCGCTCGGCCAAGCGCAGCGGTGCAGGTGCCGCGTCCGGGGACACCCTGACCAGCCCCATGCAGGGAACGATCGTCAAGATCGCCGTCGAGGACGGTCAGCCGGTCGAGGCCGGCGACCTCGTGGTCGTGCTCGAGGCGATGAAGATGGAGCAGCCGCTCAATGCGCACAAGGCGGGCACCATCAGCGGGCTGGCCGTCGAGATGGGTCAGACGCTGTCCTCCGGCGCCGCGATCTGCGACATCAGCTGAGCAGCTCCCGGGCCGCACGCTCGCCGGAGCGCAGGGCGCCCTCCATCAAGCCGGCCAGGTCCCCTGCGGTGTGCTCGCCCGCAAAGGACAAGGGCCCGACGGGCCGCCGCAACAGCTCATCGTCGTCGGAGCCCGTTCCCACCGTGAGCGCCGTGTAGGCCTCTCCGGCCCACGGATCGTCCTCCCAGGTCGTGACGACGGCGCGGTCGACGTCGAGCGCCAGATCAGGTCGAAGCGACGCCGCTCGCCCTGCCCACGTCGACGAACCCTCGGCGACCCGCAGCCGTTCGAGCGCCGGGGTCGACCCCGAGAAGCAGTGCAGCGTGGGCTGCACCTGCCCCGACTCGTCGGTGGCCGTCCAGGTCCAGAACCGTTCGGGGACGCTCTGCACGGCGGACCACGGGACCGCACCGGCCCCCTCGCGCAACGGCACGTGCAGCTTGGCTGCCTGTCCGGTTCCTGCGCGCCGCCAGGCGTCCACCTTCCAGCCCGGCAGCGGTGGGTCGAAGGTGAGCTCGCGGGTGACCGCCATCGGCGTCGCCAGCACCACGGCATCGGCCGAGACCTCACCTCGGTCGGTCGCGACCCGGCAGCCGGCGCTGTCCCACCCGACGCTGCGGACGGCCTCCCCGAGGTGCAGCGCGCCCCCGAGCCGGGCCGCCATCTCGCGGGCGAGCCGCTGGTTCCCCCCGGCGACGCGGTACGACGGCCTCGCCTCGAAGGCCATCGTGACGTCCTCGGCCGCCGCTGCGGCGAGGCGTTTGGCGGGGGCCGCGTTCGTCACCTCGATCCGCGACCGGAACGCCGCCAGCGCCGCGGCGTCCACCTGGGGCGCGACCTCGTCGAGGAGCTGCGCCAGCGAGATATCGGTCCCTCGACCCCGGGCAGCCAGGGCGACCATCGACGCGCACTCGGCCACGCGTTCGTGGGTGGTGTCGACGCCGCGCGGCTCCCGCACGTAGTAGGACATCCCCATCGGGGCGAGCTCGAGACCACAGGTGTCGAGCATCGCGCGCATCACGTCGTAGCCGCTGAGCACGAACTCGGCACCGCGCTCGATCACCGTCCGGGGGTCGCCGTGGACGAGCTCCTGCGACCACACCCTCCCCCCGACCCGGTCGCGGGCCTCCAGCACCACGACGTCCCGCCCTGACTGCTGGAGAGTCCACGCTGCCATCAGTCCGGCAAAGCCGGCTCCCACCACTGCCACCGTCATGGAGCCACCCTCTCGCAGACCCGATGTCCTGTGCGGCTGATCTGCCAGAGTGGCGTCATGACCGAGCGCCTGCCGTCCGCGAACCTCTTCAGCGACACCGAGCTGCCCCAGCGGCACCTGTCGAGCGCCGAGCAGGTCGACCACCTGACGACGCGACGCGGAGCCCTGGACGGGAACGGCCCCGAGCTCAACGCGTTCATCGAGCTCAACCCGGACGCGATGTCCATCGCCATGGAGCGGGACGCCGAGCTGCGTGACGGCCGCGTCCGGGGCGCGTTGCACGGCTTGGCGGTCGCGGTCAAGGACAACATCGACACCGCGGACGGCATGCTCACGACGGCGGGGTCACTCGCGCTCGCCGGGACGCGTCCGCTGCAGGACGCGCCGCTCGTCGCGCGGCTCCGCGAGGCCGGGCTGGTGGTCCTCGGAAAGACCAACCTCAGCGAGTGGGCCAACATCCGCTCACCGCACTCGACGAGTGGCTGGAGCGCACGCGGGGGCCTCACGCGCAACCCGTGGGACCCCACACGCAGTGCCGGCGGGTCGTCGTCGGGGACGGGTGCCGCCCTGGCCGCCGGGCTCGCCCCCCTGGGAGTCGGCACCGAGACGGACGGCTCGATCATCTGCCCCGCCAGCTACAACGGTGTCGTGGGCCTCAAGCCCACGGTCGGCCTGCTGGCCGCTGCCGGAATCGTGCCGATCTCGCACAGCCAGGACTCCCCCGGGCCGATGGCGGTGAGCGTCCGGGTCACCGCCGCCTTCCTGGACGCGATGACCGGCTCCGACACCTACCTCGCCGCGTGCGACACGGGAGTCCAAGGGCTCAGGGTCGGCGTCGTGCGCAAGCACTTCGGGCACCACGCGGGCACGGACGCCGTGGCAGAGGCAGCGCTGTCGGCACTGGCCGCCGCGGGCGCCACCCTCGTCGACCCGGTCGACTTCCCGGAGATCCCGACCTACGACGCCTCCGGGGGCGTCGAGGGGGGTGATGAGCTCACCGTGCTGCTCTATGAGCTCAAGCACGACCTCAACGTCTACCTCGCGAGGCGGCCCGAGGGCGGTCCACGCACCCTCACCGACGTGATCGCGTTCAACCGCGAGCACGCCGAGGAGGAGCTGCGCTGGTTCGGGCAGGAGTTCTTCGAGAAGGCCGACTCACTCGGCGACCTCGACTCCGAGGAGTACCGCTCGGCACGCGCCCGCAACCTGGTCGACGCCCGCGACACGGGATGGACGCCGTCATGGGGGCCCACTCGCTCGACGTCCTCGTGGCGCCTGCGTTCCCTCCCGCCATCAAGAACGACCTGGTCCTGGGCGACGCTCCCATCGTCGGCGACTCCACCAGCGCACCCTCTGTTGCCGGCTACCCGATCCTCAGTGTGCCCATGGGATTCGTGCACGGTCTGCCGGTGGGCCTCGCGGTCAGTGGACGGGCCAACACCGAGGCGACGCTCCTTCGGGTTGCCCGCGCGCTGGAGCAGCAGGTCGGCCTGCTGGAAGCAGGGGCACTGGTGCCCCCGGTCTGACGGTGGGTCAGCTGTGCAGGTGGAGCTGGCGCGCGGCCTCTGCGACCGACCCCGACAGCGACGGGTAGACCGTGAAGGCGTCGGCCACCTGGTCGACGTTGAGCCCGTGGCGCACCGCGAGCGACACCGGGTGGATCAGCTCGCTCGCCCGCGGGGCCACCACCACCCCTCCGACGACGATCCCGGTGCCGACCCGGCAGAACAGCTTCACGAAGCCGTCGTGGAAGTCCTGCATCTTGGCCCGGGCGTTCGTCGCCAGCGGCAGCTTGACCTGCGCCACGGCGATCTCGCCCGAGTCCGCTTGGGCCTGCGTCACGCCCACCGTGGCGATCTCCGGGTCGGTGAAGACGTTGCTCGCGACCACCGAGAGGTCGAGCGGCTGGACGGCCTCGCCCAGGGCGTGCTTCATGGCGATCCGTCCCTGCATGGCGGCGACCGAGGCCAGCATGAGCACGCCGGTGCAGTCGCCGGCGGCGTACACACCACGCGCGCTCGTCCGGGAGACCCGGTCGACGACCACGAACCCGCGGTCGTCGAGCGCCACACCGGCCTCCTCGAGTCCGAGACCGGTGGTGTTGGGCACCGACCCGACCGCCATCAGCGCGTGTGACCCCTCGACGCTCCCGCCGTCCTGCAGCTCCACCCGTACGCCGTCCGCCGTGCGCTCCACCGCCACGGCCCGTGAGCGGGACAGCACGGTCATGCCGCGCCGGGCGAAGACCTCTTCGAGCACCGCGGCCGCGTCAGCGTCCTCACCGGGCAGCACCCGGTCGCGCGACGACACCAGCGTCACCTGGGCGCCGAGTGCCTGGTACGCACCTGCGAACTCGGCGCCGGTGACACCTGAGCCCACGACGACGAGCCGCTCAGGCAGCTCGGTGAGGTCGTACAGCTGGGTCCACGACAGGATGCGCTCGCCGTCCGGCCGGGCCGTCTCGAGCTCTCGCGGATGCGCCCCCGTGGCGACGAGCACCGCGTCGGCGTCCAGCACCTCCGTCCCACCGTCGGTCAGCTCGGCCACCACCGTGTCAGGCCCCCGCAACCGTCCCACGCCGCGCAGCACGCGCACGCCGTCCTTCGCCAGGTGGGCCTCGACGTCGGCGGACTGCGCCGTCGCCAGGCCCCGCAGGCGCTCGTTGACGACCGCCAGGTCGACACCGACGTCACCGGAGAACCGGACGCCGAGGGCCCGTGAGTCGGTGACCTCGTCCATGACGTCGGCCACGGTGATCAGCGCCTTGCTGGGGACCACGTCGGTCAGGACCGCCGAGCCGCCGAGCCCGTCGCGGTCGACGAGCGTGACCTCGGCCCCCACCTGGGACGCCACCAGCGCGGCCTCGTACCCCCCGGGGCCGCCGCCGACGATCACCATTCGCGCCACGGCGGACATTCTGGCGCACAGTTCAGCCGATCCCCCACGCACCGCCCCTACGCTCGTCGCCATGGCCCTCTACGCCGCGTACGGCAGCAACATGGACCCGCGGCAGATGGCCGAACGCGCACCCCACTCCCCGATGGCCGGGACGGGCTGGCTCGACGGCTGGCGCCTCACCTTCGGGGGGGCCGACCTCGGCTGGGAGGGAGCTCTCGCGACCGTCGTCGAGGACGCGCCGTCGCAGGTCTTCACCGTGCTGTACGACCTCACCGAGCTCGACGAGCGCACGTTGGACGTCTGGGAGGGCGCCCTCGGCGTCTACGACAAGATTCGGGTCCGGATCCAGACCCTCGACGGTGACAAGCTCGCCTGGCTCTACGTGCTCAACGCCTTCGAGGGGGGTCTTCCCTCGGCCCGCTATCTCGGGATCATGGCCGACGCCGCCGAGGCCGCCGGGGCACCGGACGACTACGTCCGCGACCTGCGGACCCGACCGTGCCGGAACATCGGCCCATGACCCCCGAGCGTCACGCCAGACCGCCACAGTCACGCCGCAGGACGGGGCATCGTGGCGCTCTGGCGAGGAAATCGGGGGCCGACGAAGTCAGGGGCTCAACCTCCGGGCGGTTTCGCCCGATAGGCACTCCATGGGCGTAGCACCGCGGGACGATGTCCGCATCATCAGGCCAGCAGCCATCCTTGACGAGCGCGCCGCCAACCGCGTGCTCGAGGAGCTGAAGCGGCTCGACATCAGCTCGGGGGGTGTCTGGAACGCGACCTCGTCACTGTGGCAGCGCTATGACAGCCCCTGGGACGGCATGGGTGGCACCCGCGGCAACGCGCGACTGCTCGGCTCCATCGCCGTCATGTACGACGCGCCCAACCGCCACCAGATCACCATCTACAAGGTGACGGTCACCCCGTACGGGCTCGAGAGCAGCTGGAGCGTCGAGTCGCTCGTCGACGACGCCCTCACCTGGGCGGGGCTGACGCTGGACACGTGCCCGCGTGCCGAGCTCGGTGACCCCCCGCGGCGCGACCCCTTCAAGTCGGGCATGGTCGGCGCACCTCCCGCCTGACCCTCTTCGGCCCGTTGGTTACCCGTCGCTCGCGACGGTGCCCTGGTGGTAGACGACCCTCCAGCCGAGCAGTGAGTCCGCGCGTTCCCAGACAGTCACGCGTCGGGTGACCCTCTCGCCCTGCCGCAGCCGGTACGTGAGCAGGTAGGTCCCCGGCCCCAACGCCCGGCACCGCACGTCGTCGACCGGCATTGTCTGCCCGTCCTGGCCGCCGCCGTCGGCGTAGCGCTCTCCGACGATGTCCATGACCCGTTCCCGGGAGTAGACCGCACCCGACGCGCCCACCTCCCAGAAGTCCGGGGCGGCGAACGCCTCGAGGTCCGCCCGCTCCCGTCCGGTGACCTCCGGGTGGTGGAAGAGCGGCTCGAGTGCGACGAGCTCGTCGCACACCCTCTGCAGCTCGGCCGCGCCACCGGAACCGGCATCCACCGTGATCGGCCCCGACCTTCAGCCGTGCACGGCCTGCGCGAGGTCGAGCAGGGCGATGGCCGACATCAGTCTCACGCCTACCGCGATGGCGTCCTCGTCGACGTCGAACGTCCCCTGATGCAGGTCGACCCCGTCGTGCCCGTCGGGCGTCCGGACGCCGAGGCGGAACAGCGCACCGGGTACGTGCTCGAGGTACCAGGCGAAGTCCTCGCCGCCAAGGCTCTGCTCCACGGTCTCGACACAGCCGTCGCCCAGCAGGGCGCGAGCGGCCGTCTCGATGAGGCGCACCGACGCGTCGTCGTTGATGACCGGCGGCACCCCACGTGTGTAGTCGACGGTGACGTCGACGCCGTAGGCACGCGCGACGTCGGAGACGGCTCGTGTCACCACGTCGCCGGCGTCCTCCCACACCCGCGCATCCAGCGACCGGACCGTGCCGGCCACCTCGCCGTACTGCGGGATCGCGTTGGCGGCACCCCCGGCCCGCACCGTCCCCCAGACGACGGAGAGACCGGCCCTCGGGTCGACGCGGCGGGACAGGATCGACGGGACGTCGGTGATGATCTTCGCCAGGGCGTACACGAGGTCGCCGGTCAGGTGCGGGCGTGCGGTGTGGCCGCCCTCGCTGGTGAGCACCACTCGCACGTGGTCACTGCTCCCCGTGATGGGGCCGACGCGGACGCCGACCTCGCCGACGTCCTGCCGCGGGTCGCAGTGCAGGGCGACGATCCGGTCGACCCCGTTCAGCGCACCCGCAGCGATGACGTCGATCGCACCGCCCGGCATCGACTCCTCCGCGGGCTGGAAGACGAGTCGGACCCGGCCGCCGAGGTCGCCGCGGTGCGCCAGCTCGGCCAGCACGACGCCGACACCGATCAGCACCGCCGAGTGGACGTCGTGCCCGCAGGCGTGGCAGACACCGGGAACGGTGGACCGGTAGGCGACGCCCTCCTTCTCGTCGTCGATCGGCAGGGCGTCGATGTCCGCCCGGAGCGCCACCGTCCTCGGGCCGTGGCCGATGTCGCAGACCACGCCCGAGCCGCCAGGAAGCACGATCGGTGCGAGCCCAGCCGCCGCCAGGCGGTCGTGGATCACCGTCGTGGTGCGAGTCTCCTCACGACCCAGCTCGGGATGGGCATGGATGTCGCGCCTGATCGCCACCAGCTCGTCCGCGACCTTCTCGACCAGCCCGGCCAGGTCGTCACCCAGCCGCAGCAGGTCACGTCCCGGGGTGTCCACGTCCCTGAGGCTAGACGGTCCGGCGTCTCTCATGGCGTCAGAACGCGTCGACCGGCTGGTAGACACCCCAGACCGCACGCAGGGCGTCACTGACCTCGCCGACCGTGGCGCGAGCCCGGAGAGCCTCTCGCATCGGGTAGAGCACGTTGGCGTCGCCAGACGCCGCCGCCCGGAGCTCGGCCAGCCACCGGTCGACCTCGGGCTGGTCACGCTCGGCCCGCAGCCGGCCGAGGCGGACGCGCTGCTCCTGCTCGATCGTCGGATCGACCCGGAGCGGTTCGTACGGCTCTTCGGCGTCGATGGTGAAGCGGTTCACCCCGACGACCACCCGTTGGCCGTCATCGATCTCGCGCGCGACGTCGTACGCACTCCGTTCGATCTCGCCCTTCTGGAAGCCCTTCTCGATCGCAGCGACGGCTCCGCCCAGCGCCTGCACGCGTTCCATGAGATCGACCGCCGCCGCCTCGACGGCATCCGTCATGGACTCGACCACGTACGAACCGGCAAACGGGTCGACCGTGCGGGTCACGTCGGTCTCGTACGCCAGCACCTGCTGGGTCCGCAGCGCCAGTCGGGCTGCCTTCTCCGACGGCAGGGCGAGCGCCTCGTCGAAGCTGTTGGTGTGCAACGACTGCGTGCCCCCCAGCACCGCAGCGAGCCCCTGGACGGCGACCCGCACGATGTTCACCTCCGGCTGCTGCGCTGTGAGCTGTACTCCGGCCGTCTGTGTGTGGAAACGCAGCATCATCGACTTGGGGTTCTGCGCACCGAACTCGTCGCGCATGATCCGCGCCCACAGCCGTCGGGCCGCGCGGAACTTCGCGACCTCCTCGAGGATCGTCGTACGCGACACGAAGAAGAACGCCAACCGGGGTGCGAAGTCGTCGACGTGCTGGCCGCTCGCGATGGCCGCGCGCACGTACTCGACTCCGTTGGCCAGGGTGAACGCGATCTCCTGCGCGGGCGTGGCCCCCGCCTCCGCCATGTGGTAGCCGGAGATCGAGATCGTGTTCCACCGCGGGATCTCCGCCTGGCAGTACTGGAAGATGTCGGTGATCAGTCTCAGCGACGCTGCCGGTGGGTAGATGTACGTGCCGCGGGCGATGTACTCCTTGAGCACGTCGTTCTGGATCGTGCCCCCGAGCTTGCCGGCGTCCACGCCCTGCTCCTCGGCGACCAGCTGGTAGAGCAGCAGCAGCACGGCCGCCGGAGCGTTGATCGTCATCGACGTGGTGACCTGGTCGAGCGGGATGCCGTCGAACAGCACGCGCATGTCGTCGATCGAGTCGATCGCGACGCCCACCTTGCCGACCTCGCCGGACGCCACGGGGTGGTCGGAGTCGTAGCCCATCTGGGTCGGCAGGTCGAAGGCGACGGAGAGTCCCGTCGTTCCGGCCGCCATCAGCTGCTGGTAGCGCTGGTTCGACTCCTGCGCGGTGCCGAAGCCGGCGTACTGACGCATCGTCCACGGGCGGCCCGTGTACATCGAGGGGTACACGCCGCGGGTGAACGGGTACTCGCCGGGGACGCCGAGCTGCTGCGCAGGGTCCCATCCGGCCAACGCCTCGGGCCCGTAGACAGGCTCGATCGGGAATCCCGACTCCGACTCGCTCTTGCTCACGTACCCGCTCCATTCATGTGCCGCCCCGCGACGGGTGCGTCCGTGGCCAGGGTAGCGATCCCCCATGGGCCAGAATGCAGCGATGGCACCGGCAGACGAATCCGTCGACGAGGCGGTGGACCGTGTCCGACGGCACTTCGAGGAGAACGTCGAGTCGGAGTGGGCAGCGCCTCGAGCAGACCGCACAGGGTCGCGTGGCCTTCGAGATCCACCGGCGGTTCCTCGCCCGTTTCGTCAGCCCGGGCATGCACGTGCTGGAGGTCGGTGCTGGGCCGGGCCGCTTCACGCGCGAGCTCGCGGCGCGCGGCGTCCGCGTAGAGGTCACCGACATCTCCGCCGCACAGCTGGACGCCAACCGCTCACGTGCGCTCGAGGAGGGATGGGGCGGCTCTGTGAGTGGCTGGTCGACCCTCGACGTGAGGGACACCAGCCGCTACGAGGAGCAGCAGTTCGACGCGGTCCTGGCCTTCGGTGGTCCGCTCTCCTACGTGTTCGACCACGCCCCGGACGCGCTGCGCGGTCTGTTCCGCCTGACCTCCGGTCCGGTCGTGGCGTCCGTGATGTCGACGCTCGGGGCGTACCGGGCATTCTTCCCCGCCGTCCTCGATGCGTTCGCCGAACCTGAGATCGACCACATCCTCGCCACCGGTGACCTGCGCCGGACGCAGCCTGAGGGGCACGTGTGCCGGATGTACACCTCCGAGGAGATCCGCGAGCTCGTCGCGTCCGCCGGCGGAAGCCTCGAGTCGCTCAGTGCCAGCTCGTGGACCGCGGTGGAGCACGAAGCGCTGTTGGAAGCCGTCGAGCAGGACCCGGACCGGTGGCAGCGCTACCTCGAGCGCGAGGAGCAGGCGTGTTCCCGACCCGGCGCGCTCGACGGCGGCACGCACCTGCTGTTCGCCGCCCGCGGTCTCACCGCCCCCTGACTGCGGGCACACTAGGGACGTGCGCATCCTGGTGGCCGACGACGACCCGGCCGTGCGCGATTCACTACGGCGGTCGTTGGCCTTCAACGGCTACGAGGTCAGCACGGCGTCGGACGGGCAAGAGGCACTTGACCTGGTGCGCGACTCACGCCCCGATCTGCTCCTGCTCGACGTCAACATGCCGATCCTGGACGGCCTCGAGACCTGCCGGCGCCTCCGCGCTGCCGGCGACGACCTCCCCGTGCTCATGCTCACGGCCCGGGTCGAGGTCGGCGACCGTGTCCTGGGCCTCGATGTCGGTGCCGACGACTACCTCGCCAAACCGTTCGCGCTCGAGGAGCTGCTCGCCCGGATCAGGGCGCTGCTCCGTCGTTCGCGTCCCCTGTCGGACGACGCCACCGACCACGTCCTGCGCTTCACCGACCTCGAGCTCGACCTGCATGCGCGCGCGGCACGTCGTGGAGGTCGAGACGTCCAGCTCACCCGCACCGAGTTCGAGCTGTTGGCCGTCCTCATGCAGCACCCACGCCGCGTGCTCTCGCGCGAGCTCATCCTCGACGAGGTCTGGGGCTACGACTTCCCGACCTCGGCCAACTCGCTCGAGGTCTACGTGGGCTACCTGCGCCGCAAGACCGAGGCCGGCGGTGAGCCTCGCCTCATCCACACGGTGCGGGGCGTCGGCTACGTGCTGCGCGAGGCGAGCCCGTGAGGCGGGGACCGAACGCGACGCTCTCCCTCCGCGCGCGGATCTCGCTGCTGGCGGCTCTGGCAGTGGCGCTGGCGGTCGCCGCCACCACGGCCGGCATCTACCTGACGGTGCGGGCCCAGCTCTACGACCAGCTCGACGCCGACCTGCTGGGTCGCGCTCGCGCCGCGGTCGGCGGTTCCCTGTCGAACCCCGAGCAGCTCGTGTTCATCCCAGCCGACGCACTCGGTGACGCCCGCGCCGGACTGCTGACCTCCGACGGCTCGCTCTACCTGCCGAGGGGTGGTGAGGCTCCCCCGATCGACGACGCCGAGCGTGCAGTTGCCCAGGGCCGCACCGACGAGTCGGTCCGCGGCGTCACCGACGACCTCCGCGTCGTCGCCGTTCCGGCCGGTGGTGGCACCGCACTCGTCCTCGCAGCCTCCACGGACAGCGTGCAGGCGACGCTGACGTACGTCGGGCTCGTCTCGCTGATCATCGGGCTCCTCGGCGTCGCGACCGCGGCCACGGCCGGCTACGGCGTCGCGCGCGCCGGTCTCGCACCCCTGCGCGGCCTCACGGAGGCTGCCGAGCACATCGCCGACACGACCGACCTCACCCCCATCGCCGAGGGCGGCGACGACGAGATCGGGCGACTGGCGCGCAGCTTCAACGCGATGCTGACGTCGTTGGCCGCCGCGCGCGAACGAGAACGGCAGCTCGTCGCCGACGCCGGGCACGAGCTGCGCACCCCGCTCACCTCGTTGCGCACCAATCTCGACCTGCTGGCGCAGGCGGACTCCACCGGACGTGACCTGACGCCCGTCGACCGATCGGCGCTGCTCGCCGACGTGCGCGAGCAGGTGCAGGAGCTGGCACTCCTCGTCGACGACCTCGTCGAGCTGTCACGCGGACCCGAGTCACGGCCCGGCACCGTTCAGCTCGACCTACGGGACGTGGTGAACGATGCCCTGACCCGTGTCCGACGCAGGGCCCACGACCTCACGTTCGCGGCGGAGACCAGCTCGTGGCCCATGGTCGGAGACCCTCAGTCACTCGAGCGTGCCGTGACCAACCTGCTCGACAATGCCGCACGTTGGAGCCCACCGGGAGGAACAGTCGCCGTGCGCCTGTCCGACGGCACGCTGACCGTCGACGACCAGGGTCCTGGCATCGACCCCGCTGACCGTCCGCACGTGTTCGAACGCTTCTACCGCGCCGAGGGCGCCCGCGGCACGCCCGGCTCCGGGCTCGGCCTGGCCATCGTCGCGCAGGCCGTGGCTCAGCACGGCGGCACCGTCGCTGTCGGTGACAGCCCCTCAGGGGGCGCTCGGTTCGAGGTCCGCCTCCCCTGCTGAGCGAGGGCCCCGGCGGAACTCTCAGGACGTGCCCAGGCTCTTCTCAGGCGACTCTCAGGGAAGCGTCGCACCATGGTCACCATGAGCGACACACACCCCACCCAGCCCCTCCCGCACGACGCGAGCACGGCACCCACCGCGTCCGGCGCCACCACCTACACCGTGCCTCCGCCGCCCTACGACTCGTTCCCCCCGCCGCCGCCCCAGGGCCCCGAGCGGCCCCAGCGCCGCGCCGGGATGGGGATGGTGCTCGCCACCGGGCTGCTCGCCGGTGCGCTGGGCGCCGGTCTGGGTGCCGGTGCGGTCATCGCCACCAACGACGACGTCTCCCCGGCCAGCACCGCAGACGCCGCAGGCAGCGCCGACGTGTCCGCGACCTCCCTGCCGGACGGCAGCATCTCCAAGGTCGCCGCGCAGGTGCTGCCCGGCGTGGTCTCGATCCAGTTCTCCGGCCCGCAGGGCGGTGGCTCGGGCTCAGGCGTCGTCATCGACGAGTCCGGTCTGATCCTGACCAACAACCACGTGGTCGAGGCAGCTGCTGACGGTGGTTCCCTGACCGTCAGCTTCCAGGACGGCACCTCCACGCCGGCCACGATCGTGGGACGTGACCCGAGCTCGGACCTTGCCGTCATCAGTGTCGAGAACGTCGACAACCTCGTGGCCGTCCCGCTGGGGTCGTCCGACAGCCTGCGTGTCGGCGAGACGGTGATCGCGGTCGGCTCCCCCCTCGGGCTCAACGGCACCGTCACCACCGGCATCGTGAGCGCCAAGAACCGCCCGGTGCTCGCCGGTGAGTCGGCCGCGGACGAATCCGTGCTGAACGCGATCCAGACCGATGCCGCCATCAACCCCGGCAACTCCGGCGGTGCACTGGTGAACCTCGACGGCAAGCTGGTCGGGATCAACTCGGCGATCGCGACGCTCGGCAGCGCCCCCGGGGCGCAGTCGGGCAGCATCGGCCTCGGGTTCGCCATCCCGATCGACCAGGCGAAGTGGATCTCGCAGCAGCTCATCGAGACCGGAAGCGTCGAGCACGCCCGGTTGGGCGTCTCGCTCGGCCCGACGAGCGGCGAGATCCGCGGCGCGACGATCGAGAGCGTGGAGCCGGGCACCGCGGCCGACGAGATCGGGCTGGAGCCCGGTGACGTCGTGACCGGATTCGGTGAGCAGGGCATCGACTCCTCCGACGCCCTGGTGGCCGCGGTGCGGTCCACCGAGCCAGGCACCACCGTGACGCTCACCTACGTCCGCGACGGCGACAGCAACGAGGTCGACGTCACGCTCGAGGCGGCTCCCAGCAGCTGACCCGCCTCTGACCCCGTTCTCCGACTCCGGGGCGGCCGCCCCTCCCCTCGACATGCGGCCGCTCCGGATTCGGGCTGTCCGACCGACGCCCTACCCTCGGTCGACGTGACCACCCTCTGGCTGATCCGGCACGGCGAGGCCCACGTCAACCGCCCCGCGGCCGACGGCAGCTACTCGCTGTTCGACGAGCACGGGTTGACCGAACGCGGCATCGAGCAAGCCGGGCTGCTCCGCGACCGCCTGGTCCGTGAGGCGCTCACCCCCGACACCGTCATCACCAGCAGCTTTCCGCGGGCGTTGCAGACCGCAGAGATCGTGTGCGAGGCCCTCGGCGTCGAGCCGCTGGTCGACCACGACATCCAGGAGTGGCGACCCGGGGACGACCGCGAGACGCTCGCGCTGGCCGACGCCCTGGCCAGCTGGCAGCGGATCCTCGCCGGTCACGACCACGACCTCCGCGTCACGCCGAGCGCCGAGACGCACAACGAGTTCCTGGCGCGGGTCGACCGCGCCCTGCTGCGGATCGCCGACGAGCAGGCCGACCGCACCTGCCTGGTCTTCACCCACGGGGGTGTCATCGGCCGTTCGTTCGTCACCTTTCTCGGTCTGCCGCCCCGCAGCTCGCTCACCAGCCTGCGCAGCACGCACACCTCCATCACCGAGTGGCACCGCACTCACGAGCTGGACGACCCGACCTGGGTGCTCGGGCGCTACAACGACGCCACACATCTGTCGGACGTCTAGGCGTCAGTCGCGCATCCGGTCAGGACTTCGGCATGCCCTTCTGGACCTCACCCCACGCGTACTCGACGGCGTCGCCGAGGATGTCCACGATCCGCCCGAGCAGCTTCTGGTCGGCCACGAGCGGTGGCGAGATCTGGATCACGGGGTCACCGCGGTCGTCGAGCCGGCACAGCAGGCCGTTCTCGAAGAGCCGGGCGGAGAGCACACGGCGGAGCAGCCAGTCGGCCTCGTCGCCCTCGAAGGTCTGCTTGGTGTCCCGGTCCTTCACCATCTCGAGGGCGAAGAAGTGACCGGCACCGCGGACGTCACCTACCAAGGGGACGCGCAGCAGCTCGCCCAGCCGTTCCTGCAGGAACGGCTCGTTGGCACGCACGTTGGCCAGCACGTTCTCGCGCTCGTAGAGGTCGATGACCTTGGCGCCGATCGCGGCCGTCACCGGGTGTCCGCTGTAGGTGGTGCCGTGGTTGTAGAACGCCTGGCCGCTGACGAACGGCTCTGCGACCCGGTCGTGCACGATGAAGCCGCCGAGCGGCGCCATGCCGGCCGTCGACCCCTTGGCGAAGATGATGAAGTCGGGCGCGATGTCGTAGCGGATGGATCCGAACCACTCGCCGACGCGTCCGAAGCCGGTGATGACCTCGTCGGCGGTGAGCAGTGCTCCGTACTTGTCGGCGAGGGCCCGCAGGCCGGCCCAGTAGCCGGGCGGCGGCGTGAAGCAGCCTCCCGCGTTCTGCACCGGCTCGGCGATGATCAGCGCGACCTCGTCCGGTCCGGCATCGATGATCGCCTGCTCCATCTCTTCCAGGAGCGCCTGAGTGAAGGCCACCGGGTCGTCACCCTTCGGGTGCCGGTAGGCGTTCGTCTCACTCACATGCGTGACGTCGATGGGCAGGGGCAGGAAGGGGTCACGGCAGAAGTCGATCCCGGTGAACGACAAGGCTCCCAGGCTGGTGCCGTGGTACGCGGTGTGGCGGGCGATCGCCTTGGTGCGCTGCGGCTGCCCGTTCGCCTGGTGCCAGTTGCGCACCATCTTCCACATCGACTCGTTCGCCTCGCCGCCCCCCGTGGTGAAGAAGACCCGGTTGAGCCCGTCCGGTGCGAGGTTCGCGATCCGCTCGGCGAGCTCTGCCGCTCGAGGGTGCGCCACCGTCCACGTCGACGTGTACGCGAGCTCGGTCATCTGCTGCCTGGCGACCTCGCCCACCTCGGCGCCGAACGAGTGGCCGAGGTTGGCGCAGTAGAGGCCGGACAGACCATCGATGAACCGTCGGCCGTGGACGTCGATGAGCTCGCATCCCTCACCGCCGACGAAGATGGGGATCTCGGCGTCCACGTAGTTGCCCATGTCCGTGAAGTTGAGCATCAGGTGGTCGCGCACCTGTTGCTGCACGACCGCTGGATCGACCGGCTGACCAGGACCTGACATGACGACCTCTTTCGGGTTCCGATGACAGGAACCGGTTGACCATTGCCTGACTGTTCAGTCAGGATACTCCGCGGACGCCCTCCGGCGCCCCACACACCCCGAGGAGCGTCGTGACCCACGCCGCCGATCTGTCCGACTCGCAGCGTGAGCTCCAGGAACGAGCTCGTCGCTACGTCGACGAGATCCTCATTCCTCTCGAGGAGAAGGCCGAACGGGCGGGTGGTCCGCTCCCCGACTCCGACGTGCAGCGTATCCGCGAGACCGCCCACGAGTTCCGGCTGTCGGGGGGCCTCTACTCCCCCGAGTACGGCGGACAGGGCTGGGGAACCACCGACTGGCTGCTGGTCGAGGAGCAGTTCGGCCGCAACACCAACGGCATCAGCTGGTACATGCCCACCGCCTACAACGTGTGGAAGTCGGCAAGCCCGCGCCTGATCGACAAGTGGCTCCGGCCCGCCCTGCGCGGTGAGCTGCACGACGCCTATGCGGTGACGGAGGCCGAAGCCGGGTCCGACCCGTCGGGCATCGCCACCGTCGCGCACCGCACCGAGGGTGGCGGCTACGTGATCAACGGCGAGAAGTGGTTCGTGACCTACGGCTCGGTGGCCGCAGTGATCATCCTGATGGCGAACGTGGTGGACGGCGACACCCTGCTGCCCACGCTGTTCGCCGTCCCCGCAGACGCTCCGGGCGTGGCGATCGTCGACGACCCACCGTTCACCCACCACTACCCCCACGGGCACCCGGTCATGTCGTTCACCGACGTCAAGGTCGGTGCCGACGACGTCATCGGCGAGGTCGGACAGGGCGACGACCTGCAACGCATGTGGTTCACCGAGGAGCGCATCGGCATCGCCGCCCGCTGCATCGGCGCCATGCAGCGGCTGATCGCCGAGACCACCGCATGGGCCATCGATCGCGAGCAGGGCGGGGCGCGACTCATCGACCACCAAGGGGTGTCGTTCCCCCTCGCCGACTCAGCTGCCGACGCCGCTGCCGGACGCCTGATGGTCTTCGACATCGCGAGGTTGAAGGAGTCCGGAGCCGACCCCAAGCTGGTCCACGGCAAGGCGTCCATGGCCAAGCTCTTCTGCTCCGAGGCTGCCAACCGTTGCGCGGACCGCGCCGTGCAGATCTTCGGCGGACGCGGCTACATGCGCACCAACGTCGCCGAGCGGTTCTGGCGCGAGCTGCGCGTCGACCGCATCTGGGAGGGCACCAGCGAGATCCAGCGGCTGATCGTGGCGCGCAGCCTCGAGCGTCGCGGCGTCGACGCGATGCTCACCTGAGCCGGCTCACCCAGGCCCGCGTCGTGGACCTCTCGCGCCTCTTCTCCCCCACCTCCATCGCGGTGGTGGGCGCCACCGACCGTCCCGGCTCGTACGGCAACGCCGCGGTCTCCAACCTCGTGACCGCCGGATTCGGCGGTCGTCTTGTCGGCGTCCACCCCACGCGCGCCGAGGTCCATGGCGTCGCCTGCATCCCGTCGCTCGACGAGCTCGACGCCCCGGTCGACGCCGTGGTCATCGCCACCCCAGCGGACACGGTCCCCGGGCTCCTCGACACCGCGGGACGGCTCGGGTGCGGCGGAGCCGTCGTTTTCGCCGCAGACTTCGCCGAGACCGGGCGCACCGACCGGCAGGAGCTCCTCGTCGAGGCGGCCGGACGCCACCGGCTGCCGGTGGTCGGACCAAACGCCAACGGCATCGTGTCCGTGCCTGCTCGCGCACCGATGTGGGGGGACGGCGTGCGGCTCGGGGACGCGGGTGGGGTCGCACTGATCACGCAGAGCGGCAACCTCGGCGTCATCGCGCTCGCCAGCCGTCGCGGCATCGAGTGGCACACCGTCGTCAGCGTCGGCAACAGCGCGGTGGTGGACGCGGCGCAGTCGCTGCAGCAGCTGGCCGTGACCGACGGTGTCCGCGCCGTCGCGCTCTACCTCGAAGGCGACGGAGACGGTGCCGGGTGGGCCGAGGCGTTCGCGGCCTGCGCCGACAACGATGTACGGATCGCGGTGCTCAAGGCGGGTCGCAGCGAGGCAGGGGCCGTAGCGGGGGGTGCCCACACCGCAGCCGTCGCCGGAGACCACCGCATCTTCGCGGCACTGGTCAAGGAGGCCGCCGGCGCGTGGTGCCACGACCCGCACGAGCTGCTCGAGACGGCCAAGCTGCTCGCGACACCGCGACCGACGCACGCGGGCGGGCTGGCGGTCGTCACCTGCTCTGGCGGCGACTCGGTGATCACCGCGGACGAGGCCGATCGACTCGGCGTCCCTCTTGCGGATCTGTCCCACGAGACGCGCACGAGGCTCGCCGGACTGCTGCCCGACGGCGTCGTCGTCACCAACCCGCTCGATCACACGAACATGCTCTGGGCGGACACCCCCAAGGTGCGTGCCCTGGTCGAGGCGCTCGCGGCCGACCCGGGTGTCAACCAGGTCCTCTACGTGCAGGACACGCCACCGGACCTGTCGGACGCCGACGCCGCCGAGTGGCGCGCCACCCGCGCCGGCCTGGTCGAGGCAGACATCCCCGGCACCGGACGCGCCGTGGCGGCCGGCCTGCCCGAGCTGATGCCCGAAGCAGTCGCCACCGAGCTGGCCGCTGCGGGCGTCACCGCGCTCGGCGGCATCGCCACGGCGCTGTCGGCACTGAAGGCACACGCCGTGCCACCGGCGGCGGGCGACCACCTGCGCCGGATCGCGGCGGCGGCTCACTCAGGAGTCGGTACCGGGGACTGGCTGGCCGAGCACGAGGGCAAGGCGCTGCTTGCGCGTCACGGTGTTCCGGTGCCCGTCGGCGCGGTGGCCGCGACGCCGGGCGAGGCGGTGCAGGCCGCTGCCGCGATCGCCGGTCCCGTCGCCCTGAAGGTCAGCCATCCCGAGGTGCAGCACAAGACCGACATCGGCGGGGTCGTGCTCGGCCTGGACGACGCAGACCAGGTCGCCGTCGCCGCCGAGCAGCTGCTCGGCCTGCGTCGGGGCGCCGCCGTGCTCGTCGAGGCGATGGCGACGCCGGGGGTCGAGATGCTGGTGTCGGCGACGCGTGACGGTGTCGTCCCGTCGCTGGTCGTCGGGACGGGCGGGATCTTCACCGAGATCCTCTCCGACGTCGTGGTGCTGCCGCTCCCCGTGGACGCCGATCGAGTCGCCTCCGCGCTGCCCGAGCTGCTCGGTCATCCGATGCTGACCGGCGCCCGGGGACGCCCTCCGGTGGACATCGAGGCACTCTGCACCTTGGCGGCGGCCGTCGGGCGCGCCCTTCTCGACGAGGGGCTGAGTCTGATCGAGCTCAACCCGGTCTTCGTGACCGCCGCAGGCGCCGTCGCGGTGGACGCCGTCGTCCGCCGCTGACGATCTTGAGCATCGGACCGACATGCCCGCGGTCGTGCCCCCGAGCTCGATCGCCGGGGCGACGTGAGGTGTCTCTCACCGCCGGAGGCCGACAGGCGCGACCTCCGGCGCCGCCGGTAGCATCGACGCGGCGAGACCTTCTGCTGAACCGCAGGGCTCGCACACCGGCCGTGACCTGCCCGAACGCGGCCCAGAACACGCAACGGAGGCGTCAGGTGCCCACCGCACCCGCTGGAACGCTGTACCGCGGCCGCGAAGGCATGTGGTCGTGGGTTGCGCACCGGATCACCGGGGCACTCACCTTCTTCTTCCTCTTCGCGCACGTCCTCGACACCGCACTGGTGCGCGTCTCGCCCGAGGCGTACGACACCGTGATCGCCACCTACAAGAACCCGGTGGTCAACCTGCTCGAGGTCGGACTCGTCGGCGCCGTGCTCTTCCACGCGCTCAACGGGCTGCGCGTCATCGCCATCGACTTCTGGAGCAAGGGCCCGCGCTACCAGCAGGCCATGCTCTGGTCGATCGTCGCGGTCTGGCTGCTGCTGATGGTGCCGGGCGTCTACTTCATGCTCGAGCACACCGTCTCCGACATCTTCGGGCAGGTGTGAGCATGTCCGCCGCCAGCTCGTCACCAGCTCCCTCGTCGGTACCGGACATCAAGGCACCGCGATCGCAGCGCAGCTTCGGTTCCAGCGGACGCTCCAACTTCGAGCTCTACTCGTGGATCTTCATGCGGGTGTCGGGACTTGTGCTCGTCTTCCTGGTCCTCGGGCACCTGTTCATCATGAACGTCCTCGACGGAGGGGTGCAGCGGATCAACTTCGCCTTCGTCGCCGGGCGCTGGTCCTCGCCCTTCTGGCAGGTCTGGGACCTCCTCATGCTCTGGCTCGCCCAGCTGCACGGCGGCAACGGGCTCCGCGTCATCATCAACGACTACGCCGAGCGCGACATGACCCGCATGTGGCTCAAGGCCGCCCTCTACGCATCGATGGTGCTGATCCTCTTCACCGGCACCCTCGTGATCTTCACCTTCGACCCGAACATCGGCTGAGGAGCTCGAGCCCTATGGCACAGGTCCACAAGTACGACGTGGTGATCGTCGGGGCCGGCGGAGCCGGGATGCGTGCCGCCCTCGAGTCGAGCAAGCACGTCCGCACCGCCGTCCTCACCAAGCTCTACCCGACCCGTTCCCACACGGGGGCCGCCCAGGGCGGCATGTGCGCCGCACTCGCCAATGTCGAGGAGGACAACTGGGAGTGGCACACCTTCGACACCATCAAGGGTGGTGACTACCTGGTCGACCAGGACGCCGCCGAGGTGATGGCCAAGGAGGCCATCGACGCGGTCCTCGACCTCGAGAAGATGGGGCTGCCCTTCTCCCGGACGCCGGAGGGCAAGATCGACCAGCGCCGGTTCGGGGGCCACACCCGCAACCACGGTGAGGCCGCCGTCCGCCGGGCGTGCTACGCGGCCGACCGCACCGGTCACATGATCCTGCAGACCCTCTACCAGCAGTGCATCAAGCAGAACGTCGAGTTCTACAACGAGTTCTACGTGCTCGACCTGCTGATGGTCGACGGTGTGGTCTCCGGCGTCGTCGCCTACGAGCTGGCCAGTGGTCAGCTGCACGTCTTCCAGGCCAAGTCGGTGGTCTTCGCGACCGGAGGTTTCGGGCGGGTGTTCAAGACCACGTCCAACGCCCTGTCGCTCACCGGTGACGGCATGGGCGTGGTCTGGCGCCGCGGCCTGCCGCTGGAGGACATGGAGTTCTACCAGTTCCACCCCACCGGCCTGGCCGGACTCGGGATCCTGCTCACCGAGGGAGCCCGGGGCGAGGGTGGGATCCTGCGCAACGACTCCGGTGAGCGCTTCATGGAGCGCTACGCCCCCACCATCAAGGACCTCGCACCGCGCGACATGGTCAGTCGGGCCATCTACACCGAGGTGCGGCAGGGACGCGGCTGCGGCCCGCACAAGGACTACGTGCTGCTCGATCTCACCCACATCCCGGCCGAGCAGCTCGAGGCCAAGCTGCCGGACATCACCGAGTTCAGCCGCACCTACCTGGGCATCGACCCCGTCTCCGAACCGGTGCCGATCTACCCCACCGCGCACTACGCGATGGGGGGCATCCCCACCGACATCGAGGCCCGCGCCCTCCGCGGCAACGACGAGGTCGTCCCTGGGCTGTTCGCCGCGGGCGAGGCCGCCTGTGTGTCGGTCCACGGGGCCAACCGGCTCGGCACCAACTCGCTGCTCGACATCAACGTCTTCGGGCGCCGCGCCGGCATCGCCGCCGCCGAGCACGCCGTCGCCACCAAGGAGTTCACCGCGCTGCCGGACGATCCCGACGGCGACGTGCGGCGTCTGATCGAGCGGCTGCTCGACGGCCAGGGCGGCGAGCGCACCGCGGCCATCCGCGCCGAGCTGCAGCAGACGATGGACGACAACGCGTCGGTGTACCGCACCGACACCACCCTGAAGCAGGCCGAGGCCGACGTCTCCGAGCTCAAGCGCCGCTACCTGGACGTGACGGTTCAGGACAAGGGCAAGCGCTACAACACCGACGTGCTCGAGGCGGTCGAGCTCGGGTTCCTGCTCGACCTTGCCGAGGTCGTGGTGGTGTCGGCACGTGCGCGCAACGAGTCCCGCGGCGGGCACTTCCGCGAGGACTACCCGAACCGTGACGACGTCAACTTCATGCGCCACACGATGGCCTATCGCGAGGTGGACGCCGAGGGCAACCACGAGATCCGGCTCGACTACAAGCCGGTCACCGTCACCCGCTACCAGCCGATGGAGCGCAAGTACTGATGACTGCCACGATCGACTCCCCCGAGACGGCGGCCGAAGCACCCCCCGTCCGTCGGACCGTGACGTTGCGCATCCGGCGCTTCAACCCCGAGACCGACACCGAGCCCTACTGGCACGACTACCCCGTCGACGTGTTCCCGACGGACCGCGTCCTCGACGCGCTCAACAAGATCAAGTGGGAGCAGGACGGCACCCTCACCTACCGGCGCTCCTGCGCACACGGCATCTGCGGCTCGGACGCGATGCGGATCAACGGCCGCAACCGCCTGGCCTGCAAGACGCTGATCAAGGACCTCGCGATGGACAAGGCGATCACGGTCGAGGCGATCAAGGGTCTGCCGCTGGAGAAGGACCTCGTCGTCGACATGGAGCCGTTCTTTCAGGCGTACCGCGACGTCAAGCCCTTCCTCATCACCGAGGGGCACGAGCCCACCCGCGAGCGCCTGCAGTCGCAGCACGACCGCGACCGGTTCGACGACACCACCAAGTGCATCCTCTGCGCCGCCTGCACCACGTCCTGCCCGGTCTTCTGGGCCGACGAGCAGTACTTCGGCCCGCAGGCGATCGTCGGTGCCCACCGGTTCATCTTCGACAGCCGCGACGAGGGTGCAGCGCAGCGGCTCGACATCCTCAACGACCGCGAAGGGGTGTGGCGGTGCCGCACCACCTTCAACTGCACGGACGCGTGCCCACGTGGCATCGAGGTGACCAAGGCCATCCAGGAGGTCAAGCGCGCGCTGATCTCCCGCCGGATCTGACCCTCGATCTCAGGCGCCAGGGCGCCACGATGACCCGTCCTGCGGGGTGACCGTGGCGCCCTGGCGGAGGAATCGGGTTGGTAGCCTCTCGCGGGTCATGACTGTGACTCTCCGCACCGTCACCGCCGCGGTGCTCCTGGCAGCCTTCGCGGGCGTCGTTCCGGCCGCGGCGGCCGACGACAGCGATCCCCTTGGGGCACCCGGGGTGGTGGTGCACGGAGCTGCGGCACCACCCACGGTCCTGGCGAAGGCATGGGTCGTCGTCGACGCCGAGACCGGTGATGTCCTCGCCGCCAAGAACGCCCACCTGCGGCTAAGGCCGGCCAGCACCCTCAAGACCCTCACGGCCATCACGCTGCTGCCTCGGCTGCGCCTCGACGACGAGTACCGCGTGCAGTGGGCCGACGCCCATGTGGCCGGCAGCGCCGTGGGACTCGTGCCCGGGTCGCGCTACACCGTCGACGACCTGTTCTACGGACTGATGCTCCCGAGCGGCAACGACGCCGCGCGTGCCCTCGCCCGTGCGGCAGGGAGTGTCCGCGGCACCGTCCACGCCATGAACCGGCTCGCGGACCGGCTCGGGGCGCACGACACCCATGCGATGAACCCGACCGGCCTGGACGCACCGGGACAGTTGAGCTCGGCCTTCGACCTGGCGATCTTCTCGCGCGCCGGGCTCACCGATCGTGACTTCCGGCGCTACGTGTCCACGGTGTCGGTGGCGTTCCCCGCACAGGAGCCCAAGGGCGACGCCCGTCGCAAGAGCTACATGATCTACAACCAGAACCCGCTGCTGCTCTCCGGGTACCCGGGTGTGCTCGGCGTCAAGACCGGGTACACCACCGAGGCCGGGCGCACCTTCGTCGGCGCCGCAGAGCGTGGCGGCCGGACCCTCATCGTGGCGCTGATGGGCGTGGTCGAGTCCTCCGAGACCGCCGCCACCAAGCTGCTGAACTGGGGCTTCGGTCGCGGCCAGGACGCCCTCGCGGTCGGCTCGCTCGAGGAGCCCCTGGTGACGATCACGACTCCGCAGGTCGTCCCCGACACCGACAGCACCCCTCAGGCGGCTGCGGTGGAGGACGCAACCACCAGCGAACCCGTCCGGTCCGGTGGCGCGGCCGTGGCCGTCTGGGTGGTCGTCGGTCTCGGCCTCACCCTTTCGGGCTGGTGGCTGCAGCGTCGACGTCCGTCCGCACCTCGCTGACCGCGGGAAGGACGACAGTTTCGCCCCTGCTTCTCGCGCCGTACGCGACCTCCTCGAGGGTCTCGGAGGCGCCCTCCACCACCGCCACCCAGCACGCCACGTACAGCAGCACCGCCGACGAGAAGTACAGGAACAGCAGGAGCGCGGCGGCCAGGGCGAGAGTGCCGTAGACCGGGTTGCCCAGCGTGCGGCCCACGAGCAGGAACGACAGCTGCAGCATCAACGCCAGGGTGACGCTGGTCATGAGAGCTCCACGCAGCACCACTCCCCACCGCCGACGAGGTCGGCGCCACCAGGCGAACCCGTACAACGCGGCCACGGTGAGCAGCAGCAGCAGACCCGAGATCAGGGCTGCGCTGAGCTGCAGCAGCCAGGTGCTCCCGCCGGCCCATCCGACCGACTCGAGCGCAGATGACCCGGTCGCCTTGACGAGAACAGCTCCCACCAGGGCGGCGAGCAGCACCGTGCCCATCGCGACCAGCGCCGCGGAGTCCTGCAGCTTGAGGACGACGAAGCTGCCGGGGCGCCGCAACGCCCCTTGCATGCGGCGCACTCCCTCGAGGGTGGCGTCCACCCAGCCCAGGCCCGCGTACAGCAGGGCGACCACAGCGACGACCCCCGCACTCACGGTGGTCCGCGCAACTTCGGCGATGTCGACCGGCGCCTGACCCCCTTGTGGGTCGAAGAGCAACGGGAGGGACTCCCTCAGGAACGTCTCGACCTCGCTGCGGACCTCGGGTGCCTGCGACAGCACGATCCCGAAGACGATGAAGGTCAGCACGAGCAACGGGAAGAGCGCGAGGTACCCGAACAGCGCCATGCCGGCTGCCCACCGGGTGAAGCGCAGACCCCCCGCTCGAGCCCAGGCACGTCGGTGGTGGTCGATCCAGGTCACGCCCCGGAGCCATCCGAGCAGTCGCTCCACTCGAGCCCGCATCTAGGCTCCGAACGCGAAGCCGGCGACCGGCTCCCAGACGCCGTGCTCGGCGAGGACGTACCGGTCGAGCCCGGCGACGAGGAACTCCGCCGAGAACGAGGACATCTCCTCCTCCACCTGGTCATGGACGCTGTCAGTGAGGTCGACCGCCATGGTGACGTGTGGATGGAACGGGAACGGCAGTCGCCGACGCAGCGGACCGGATCGGACGTGGTCGGCGAGCAGGGTGCAGATCTCACCGCCCTGTTCGACCACCACGAACGAGGTCTGGGTGACCGGACGGAACGTTCCCGAGCCTTGCAGCAGCACCGTGAACGGCGCACGCGCGGAGGCGACGTTGCTCAGGTGTGCGTCCACGGCCGCGAGCCGCTCCTCGGGCACCTGGGTCGGAGGCAGCAGCGTGATGTGGGTGGGAATCGTCCATGCCACCGTGTCCCCGTACCCGGCACGCCGCTCCTGAAGCTCCTCGCCCCATGGCTCCGGGACGGTGAGGACGACGCCGATCGTCGCGATGCCTTGCCTCCACGGTCAGCCGCGCGGACGAAGGAACCCGACCCGCTGGTAGACGGTGTCGAGGGTCGGAGCTGCCAACGACCGCGCGCGCTCGGCGCCATCTGCCAGCACCTGGTCGAGCGTGTCGGGATTGGCGAGCAGGTCGAAGACCTTCTCCCGGTACGGCGTGACGAGGTCCGCGAAGGCCTCACCGACGTCCTTCTTCAGGTCACCGTAGCCGCGGCCGGAGTACTGCTCGGCCACGACTTCCGGTGCCCGGCCGGTGAGCGCCCCGAGGATCGTCAGCAGGTTCGACACGCCCGCCTTCTGCTTCGGGTCGTAGACGATGTCGCGTCCACTGTCCGTGACCGCGGACCGGATCTTCTTGACGTTCACCGTGACGTCGTCGAGCAGGTAGAGGCATCCCGAGCCACCCAGGCTCTTGCTCATCTGCTTGTCGGGCTGCTGCAGGTCCAGGATCTTCGCTGTGGTCTTGACGATGAACGGCTCGGGCACGACGAAGGTCTCGCCGAAGGTGGCGTTGAACCGCTGGGCAAGGTCGCGGGTGAGCTCGATGTGCTGCCGTTGGTCCTCACCGACGGGCACCTGATCGGCTCCGTACAGCAGGATGTCGGCAGCCTGCAGGATCGGGTACGTGAAGAGCCCGACCGTCACGCGGTCCTGCTGCTGCCGAGCCGCCTTGTCCTTGAACTGCGTCATGCGGCTGGCCTCCCCGTAGCCGGTGAGGCAGCTGAGGATCCACGCCAGCTGGGCATGCTCGGGCACGTGGCTCTGGACGAAGAGGATGCTGCGCTCGGCGTCGACACCGGCCGCCAGGAACTGTGCGGCCGTCACGCGCGTTCGGCGGCGCAGCTCCTCCGGGTCGTGCGGCATGGTGATCGCGTGCTGGTCGACCACGCAGTAGACGCACTCGTGGTCGGACTGCATGGCCACCCACTGGGTGAGCGCTCCGAGGTAGTTGCCCAGATGCAGGGAGTCGGCGGTCGGCTGCATGCCGGAGAAGACACGGGGACGGGACTGCGACATGGGCAGGAGTCTTTCAGACGACGACGGCTGCGGATCGGCTGCCTACGCCTCGGCGGGGCGCGACGACGCCTCGGGTGTGACCCGGATCCTCGAGGCGCGGCGTCCTTCGACCTCGGCGACCTCGATCCGGTGACCATTGATGCTCAGCCGGTCCCCCACCTGGGGGAAGCGGCCGAGGACGTGCACGACGTATCCGGTGGCCGTCTCGTAGGGGCCTTCGGGGAGCTCGACCCCTGTCTCGTCCTGGAAGTCCTCGATGTTGAGCAGCCCGTCCACCTCGACGGTCTCACCCACCCGCATCGTCTCCGGCTCGGGCTCGTCGTACTCGTCGCGGATCTCCCCGACCAGCTCCTCGACCAGGTCCTCGAGCGTGACGATGCCGGCGGTGCCGCCGTACTCGTCGACGACGATCGCCAGGTGCTGCCCTTCGCTGCGCATCTGCTGCAGCGACGAGAGGACGCGGTTGGTGCCGGGCAGCATGAGCACGGGCCGGGTGAGCTCGCCGACGCGGACCGACCGACCGGTCAGCTCGGGGTCGAACAGGTCGCGCACGTGCACGAATCCGGTGACGTCGTCGGCGGACCCGCGCACGACCGGGTATCGGGAGTGCGGCATCTTCGCGGCGTCCTTGAGGGCCTTGAACAGCGGCGTGCCCGCGTCCAGGAAGTCGACCTCCGTCCGCGGGACCATCACCTCGCGCAGCTGCTGGTCGTTGGCGTTGAAGACCTTCTCGAGCAGCTTGCGCTCCTCGTCGTCGAGCTCCTCATGCCCCGCGACGAGCTCGCGCAGCTCGAGCTCACTCATCTGCTCACGGGATGCCTTCGGGTCACCGCCCGCGAGCCGGACGATCACGTTCGTCGACGCCGACAGGAGCCAGATGACCGGTGTCGAGATGCGGGCGATGAACTCGATGACCGGCGCGGCAAACAGCGCAAAACCCTCGGCCCGCTGCAGGGCGAGCCGTTTGGGAGCGAGCTCACCCAGGACCAAGGAGAGGTAGACGATCACCAGGGTGATCGACAGCAGAGCCACAGCGCTGGCCACGCCCGGGGACATCCCCCAGTCGACGAGCACGGGCGACACGTCGTCCGCAATCGTGGAGGCGCCGAACGCCGCCGACAGGAAGCCCGCGAGGGTGACGCCGATCTGCACCGAGGAGAGGAAGCGGTTGGGGTGGTCGTGCAGCCTCGCGACCGCCCGACCCCGGCTGCCCCGCTGGGCGAGCTGGGTCGACCTGGCTCTCGCGGAGCGACACGAGGGCGATCTCGGCGGCGGCGAAGAAGCCACCGATCAGCACGAAGACGAGGACGACGCCGACGTTGACCAGCAGGGGGCTCATGACCGCATGACCTCAGGGTGAGCCCCCTCGGTACTGGGAGGTTCCATCGGCACAGCGTATCGGGGGTGACCACCCCCTTGCGGGAGGTCCGACGTCGGGCGTAGATTGACTGAGCACTCAGTCAGTTTTAGGCCGAGTGCCCGGCTCGGCCCCCCACGAAGGGAACGGTCATGGCCACCACGGTCGCCGAACAGCTCAGTGCCACGCTCTACTTCGGTCCCTGGTATCGACGCTCTCCCATGTTCGAGGCGACCCGACGGGCGGGATGCGACGCCTACGACGTCTACAACCACATGTACCTGCCCGCGCACTACGACGACCCGTTGGTCGAGTACGCGGCACTGACGACCGGCGTCACGCTGTGGGACGTCGGCGTCGAGCGCACCGTCGAGGTCAGCGGTCCCGACGCCGACGCTCTCGTCAACCTCGTCACCTGCCGAGACCTCACCACCTGCGCGGTCGGCCAGGGCAAGTACATGATCGTCACGGCCCCCGACGGTGGGATCGTCAACGACCCGGTGCTGCTGCACGTCGCGCCGAACCGTTGGTGGCTGCAGCTCGCCGACTCCGACGCACACCTGTACCTCATGGGTGTGCTGGTCAACAGCGGCCTCGACGCCGAGGTCACGCTCCCCGACGTCCACCCCGTCCAGGTGCAGGGCCCGCGCGCGATCGACACGCTCCGCAAGCTCGTCGGCGATGCCATCACCGAGCTGCGCTACTACTGGTGCGCCAGCTTCACCATCAACGGCATCCCGGTGGTGATCAGCCGTACCGGCTGGACGGCCATTCCCGGCTTCGAGGTCAACCTGCTCGACGGCACGCGCGGCAGCGAGCTGTGGGACGCGACTCATGGACGCCGGTGCCGAGTTCGACATCCGGCCGATCGCTCCGTCCGAGGCACGCCGCGTCGAGGCCGGCATCTTCAACTACGGCTCGGACATCACGCTCGACGACACTCCGCTGCACGTGATGGGCCTGGAGCGGCTGGTCGAGGAACAGGACGCCGACTACATCGGGAAGCAGGCGCTGCAGGAGCTGCAGCAGAAGGGCGTCGACCGCAAGCTGGTCGGGATCACCTTCGCCGGTGACGGTGGAGACCTGACGCTCACCCAGCCCTGGCCCGTCCTCCGCGACGGACGCCCGGTGGGTCGCGTCACCGACGTGACCTGGTCGCCGGCACTCGAGCGGAACATCGGCTACGTGTGGGTGCCGATCGAGCTGGCGTCACCTGGTCACGTGCTCGACGTGGAGTCCGAGCAGGGCAGCCTCCAGGGAACCACGGCGGCGATCCCCTTCATCGACCCCCACAAGCGCGCACCCGCGGCCCCGCTCGCCTCCTGAGCCGGACGTCAACCGAGCGAGAACACCCTCGGGTCGGAGTACACGCTGCGTCCGTCCGGTCGTGGAGGTAGAAGCTCAGCGGTCACGGTCAGTCTTCGAGCGGAGCCACTTCCACCTGCTCGCCGGTCGAGTCGTCGACGACGATTCGATCACCCAACGGAGCTTCCAGTGTGAGGTCGACGGAGTCTCGGCAGTCGTCCTCCCCATCACCAGAGAGCTCATCGGCCGTAGCCGTCAGGCGAACCTCCTCGGTCGTTTCTTCGGCGTCGACCGACGGGTTCCTGTTGCAGACGTCCACGCCTACCTCGAGTCTCGAGGAATCCGGATCGCCGTAGACGATGACAATCGATGGTGCGTCTCCGCCGCATCCTGCCATCGGGAGCACACCGAGCAGCGCAATGCACCATCCGGGCATCGTTCGCACGTTCAACTTGTCCGGACCGAAACGCCCAGGGCCTCATCGATGTACGACGCGCGGGACCAAACGTCGCACGACCAGAGCCCGAGGAATCCGCAACCAAGTCCTACGGATCCCTGGTGGTATCCGTAGGCGGTCTCGCCGTAGTACCACGGACCACCGCTGTCACCCGGACCAGCTTCGTCATCGTTCATCCGAACCAGACGACACAACTCGTGTCCATCGGACGTCTTGCAGATGCTGAGGTCATTAACCCCGCTGCAGGTTGCTCCGGTATTCCTTGCCGAAGCGACAGAGCGTTTGCCCGTCGACCGGGTTGCTCCAAGCAATGACGTCCCGTGTGGAGTTCCAGTTGTAGAAGAAGTTGTCCGACTCACCCTCAGTGGACGTATGCCACTGGAAGTCGCCCCAAGCACCCCGGTGAGCGGCCTGCCAGTTGAGATCCACCTCGAGGTCGCCGCTCTCGTTCTCATGCGTCAGAGTTGTTGAGGCAGTGACCCGCCGTCGCCACGCCTGTCGTGCCGTTAGGCTTGACGACGTTGAATCCCGCAGTGCACTCAAGGTCGCTGTCGCCACTTACCTCGAGTCGACCTCCCCCCTTTCGGACGTCATCTCTTCCGCCGAACCGGGGGTCGAGGATCTATCTCGAATGGAGGAAGGCTCTCCGGGGAGCATCGATCGGATGGCTTGCTCCTGACCTTCGAGGTCCTCCTCGCTCTTCGGCTGAGCGGCGACGCGGACCAGCCCCGCTTCGCGGTCGTAAGTCGTGGTGACATCTCCTACCAAGTCCGGTCGCCGATACAGCGTGGTGAACGTCGCTGATGGCGGCGTCGACCGCTGCGGCCGATAACTCGGCGCCGGGTATCAGTTCGACTTTGACGCCCTCAGGCACAGAGGTGAGCAACTGCGAGCACGCCAACCGGCACGGGCCCTACGAACGAGATGGAGCCCACTGCCGGTATCTCACTGACGATCTCAGCGTGGGCGAACGTCTCAGGATAGGCCTCTTGCACCGCCGTCGCAGCCATCGCGAAACCATTCTGCCAAGCCACGCGCTCCATCGCCTCGTCCGTTCCGATCCCCTCGGATTCGGCGATGAGGGTGAGGTCCTGGCGCTCGGCAACCGAGAGGTCTTCCCACTCGCCTTGAGGAGCAGCGCTCGCAGGAGCCGTGTAGAGAAGTGCGACGGCGGTTCCCATGAAGATCCATAAGACCAAGGCTCGTTGACGCTTCATGTTGGGCTCCCCGATCATCACTCCACGAGTGATTGTCAAAGTACACCCCCACCAACACGCAACCCATAGCTCTCGGTGCTCGGGAGTGCAGCAGTTTCGTTGACGTAACGCCCGATCGGTCACCCATACCAGGGATGACGATGCAGGCACAGACTCACAGGCAGGAGGTAGCAGCTCGCTGTCAGATGTGGAGGGTCAAGGTGCCGCCTACTGCCGCGGCCAGGGCGCGTCCGATCTCGCGCTGCGAACCCGCGACCCGGAGGTGCCGGACGGTACCGAAGTCCTCGACCCCCGCGTGCAGAGTGGTGAACGACATGGCGTGCCTCTCGGTGATTGCTACGATTTCGTAGTACACTCCAATAGTGCGAGATCGTAGAAAACTCTGTCAAGTCGTCCGAGCAGGGGACGAACGTGCTGTTCGACGTGTGGCGGGTGTCCCGCGCCACCTCGGGAGCGCTCGACCGGGCGCTCGCCGCGACCGGCCTATCCGCCGACGAGTTCGGCCTGTACTCGGTGCTGTCCTCCGCGCCGTCGATGACGCCGAGAGAGGTCGCGCGCTGGATGGCAGCGCCACCCACGACGGTGTCGAGCTACGTCAAGCGCCTCGAGTCGCGCGGGCACCTCGAACGGCGCCGCAACCCGGACGACGGGCGCTCCTACGTGCTGCGGCTGACCGCCGAGGGGCGTGCGGCGCACCAGGCGGCCGGGCGCGCCTTCCTGCCGGTGCTCGCCCAGGTGGAGGCGGAGCTCGGGCGGCACGAGCCTGCCGTCCGCGACGTCACTCGCCCTGCTGCTGCGACGCCCTCAGCGACGAGGCCGGACGATCGGTCTAGGCCCCGACGCGCTACGGCGGGCCCGCAGTGGTCCGAAGGCCCTGCGAGCGCGGGGGGCAGCCCGCCGACGCCCCATGCATCTGCGCCACCGTCGACCGTGACGACCGTTCCGGTGACGTAGCTGGCGGCGTCCGACACCAGGAAGGCGATCACCGAGGCGACCTCCCCCGGCGTGCCGAGGCGCTTCATGGGGATCGTCTCGACCCACTCCGCCACGAGGTCGCCGTACTTCTCCAGACCCTCGGTGTCGACCGTGCCGACGCTGACGCAGTTGGTGCGGATGCCGTAGCGCGACCACTCCAGCGCGAGGCCGGTCGCGAGGTTCTCCACCGCGGCGCGGGCGGAGGCACCGTGCGCCGCCTGGGGCATCCCGCGGCGCGGGCTGAACCCGACGAACACCACGTTCCCTGATCGCTGCGGGATGAAGGCTCGGTTGGCCACCTCCCGCGTCATCGACCATGCGCCCTCGACGGCGACGCGGTGCACCGCGCGGAAGCCGTTCAGGCTGATGTCCTCGGCGTCGGCGACGAACTGGCCACCGGCGTTGTTGACCAGGGCGTCGATCCGGCCACCCTCGTCGAGCACACGACCGACGAAAGCCTCGACCTGTTCCGGCTCACGCACGTCGCAGGGCACGGCGAGGCACACGCCACCGGAGACGACGATGGCCTCGCGCACCTCCTCGAGCGGTTCAGGGCGGCGCCCGCAGATCGCGACCTTGTAGCCGTCCGCTGCCAGGTGCAGCGCCGTGGCACGCCCGATGCCGGTCCCACCCCCGGTGACGATCGCCACCCGGTCGAGCACCTGGGTGTGGTGGTTGGCCGGACTCATGCCCCCACTGTGACAGCACCACGCCCCCGGCGTCAGCCATCTCGGATGTCGAGTGCCTCGGAGGACGAGTGCCCGCGCTCGCCATAATGAGTGGGTGACGAGCGACCCTGTGACCGCGCAGGTACGAGGGCGTCGACCACTGCGAGGGACCCTCCGAGTTCCCGGGGACAAGTCCGTGTCGCACCGCGCGCTGATCCTGGCGGCGGTGGCGTCCGGCACGTCGACCATCACCGGACTGTCAGCCGGCGAGGACGTCCGGCACACCCGACAGATCGTGCGACAGCTCGGCGCGACGCATCACCGAGGCGGACGACGCGACGTCCCCCTTCCGCGTCGGCACCCTCACCGTCACCGGGGGGGCGCTGCACGAGCCGGCCGAGGTGCTCGACGTCGGCAACTCCGGCACCGGAGCCAGGCTGTTGGCCGGCCTCTGCGCCGGGCAGCCCTTTCGGACCGTGATCACCGGTGACGACTCCATCGCCACCCGTCCGATGGACCGGGTCGTCGAACCGCTCCGCGCCATGGGTGCGGTGATCGACGGTCGCGACGGGGGGCGCTTCACCCCGCTGACCATCCAGGGCGGCGGCCTGCACGGGATCGACTACACGCCGCCGATGGCCAGCGCCCAGGTGAAGTCGGCGATCCTGCTGGCCGGGCTGTTCGCCGACGGCACGACCACCGTCCGCGAGAAGGTGCCGACCCGACGGCACACCGAGGAGATGCTCGCCGAGCACGGGGTCGACATCGCGTCCGAGACGGACGACGGTGGCGGAAGCGTGGTGACGCTGCACCCCGGGCCGGTGTCCGCCGGCGCAGTTCGCCGTGCCCGGTGACCCCTCGCAGGCTGCCTTCTGGATCTGCGCCGCCGCGGCGATCCCGGGCTCGGACGTCACGGTGGAGAACCTGTACCTGTCCCCCGAGCGCGCCGGCTTCCTCGACGTGCTGCTCGCCATGGGCGCGGATCTGGACATCGACCGCGAGCGCAGGAACGGTGCGGGCCCGCGGTCGCGAGCTCACCGGCACCGTGGTCACCGGCAGCCAGCTGCCCGACCTGATCGACGAGGTTCCCGCCCTCGCGATCGCCGGTGCGCTGGCGGCGTCCGGCTCGCTGGAGTTCACCGACGCCGACGAGCTGCGCACCAAGGAGAGTGACCGCATCGCGACGGTCGTGGCGATGATCCAGGCCCTGGGCGGCGAGGCATGGGGCCCGCAGCGGACGGTTGGTCGTCCACGCCATGGGGCCGGACGGCCTGCGTGCGGGACGCGTGGCGTCCCACCACGACCACCGCATCGCCATGGCCGCTGCCGTCGCGTCGGTCGGGGTCGCCGTGGACGCCGCGGTCGAGATCGACGACTGGGACTGCGTCGCGACCAGCTACCCCGGCTTCCTCGACGACCTGGACACCCTCACCGCGGAGTGAGCCCGGGCCCGCCGAGTGTCAGCCGGCGCGCTTGGCCTGGAGGTTCTCGTCGAGGGCGGCGAGGAACTCCTGGGTGTTGAGCCAGGGTTGGTCCGGACCCACCAGCAGGGCGAGGTCCTTGGTCATCTTGCCGCTCTCGACGGTCTCGACGCAGACCGCCTCGAGGTCGGCGGCGAACTTCTGCAGCTCGCCGTTGCCGTCGACGGTGCCGCGGTGCTGCAGGCCCGCGTCCACGCGAAGATGGACGCGATCGGGTTGGTCGAGGTGGGCTTGCCCTGCTGGTGCTGCCGGTAGTGCCGCGTGACGGTGCCGTGAGCGGCCTCGGCCTCGACGGTCCTGCCGTCGGGAGTCATCAGCACCGACGTCATCAGGCCCAGCGAGCCGAACCCCTGGGCGACGGTGTCGGACTGCACGTCGCCGTCGTAGTTCTTGCAGGCCCAGACGTACCCGCCCTCCCACTTCAGCGCCGACGCCACCATGTCGTCGATGAGCCGGTGCTCGTAGGTGATGCCTGCGGCCTCGAAGTCGGCCTTGAACTCGGACTCGAACACCTCGGCGAACAGGTCCTTGAACCGACCGTCGTACGCCTTGAGGATCGTGTTCTTCGTCGACAGGTAGACGGGGTACTGGCGGGCCAGACCGTAGCGGAACGAGGCCCGGGCGAAGTCGCGGATCGAGTCGTCGAAGTTGTACATGCCCATGGCGACGCCGCCGCCGGGGAAGTCAGCGATCTCGAACTCCATCGGCTCGCCGCCGTCAGCGCGGCTGGTACGTGATGGTCACCGTGCCGGGACCGGGCACGACGAAGTCGGTCGCCTTGTACTGGTCGCCGTGGGCGTGACGGCCGATGATGATGGGCTTGGTCCAGCTGGGCACGAGACGCGGGATGTTGCTGATGATGATCGGCTCACGGAAGATCACGCCACCGAGGATGTTGCGGATAGTCCCGTTGGGCGAACGCCACATCTTCTTCAGGCCGAACTCATCGACGCGCGCCTCGTCCGGCGTGATCGTCGCGCACTTGACGCCGACGCCGTACTGCTTGATCGCGTTCGCTGCGTCCACGGTGATCTGGTCGTCGGTCGCATCCCGGCTCTCGATGCCGAGATCGAAGTACCTCAGGTCGATGTCGAGGTAGGGCAGGATCAGCTGCTCCTTGATGAACGCCCAGATGATGCGCGTCATCTCGTCGCCGTCGAGCTCGACGACCGGCTGGTCGACCTTGATCTTCGTCATCGCTCAGAGGTCCTTGACGTCGGCCTGCTTGGCCCGAACGGCCTCGGCGGCCTCGCGCAGACCGGCGAGCTCGCTGTCGGTGAGGTCGTCCTCGACGATCCGCCGGACGCCGCCGGCGCCGATCTCGGCCTCGACGCCGAGGTAGACCCCGGAGATGCCGTACTCACCGTCCACCCAGGCACACACCGGCATGACGGCGCCGGAGTCCTCGGCCACGGCCTTGGCCATGCGCGCCGCGGCGGCCGACGGCGCGTAGTAGGCCGAGCCGGTCTTGAGCAGCGCGACGACCTCCGCTCCGCCGTTGCGGGTGCGGACGACGAGCTCCTCGATCTTGTCCGCGGGCAGCAGGTCGGCCAGCGGCTTGTCCGTCGACGGTGCACCGGCTCGGCACCGGGACCATGGTGTCCCCGTGCGAGCCGAGCGTGAGCGTCCTGACGGTGGCGACCGGCACCGCAAGCGTCTCGGCGACGAAGTGGCTGAACCGCGCGGTGTCGAGCATGCCGGCCTGGCCGATCACACGCTGCCTTCGGGAACCCGCTCGCCAGCTGGGCCAGGGCGGTCATCTCGTCCAGCGGGTTGGAGACCACGATGATGACCGCGTTGGGCGAGTGGCTTGGCGACGTTCTCCGCGACGCCGCGGACGATCTTGGCGTTGGTCTCGATCAGGTCCATGCGGCTCATGCCGGGCTTGCGGGGCAGCCCCGCGGTGACCACCACGATGTCGCTGTCAGCGGTCTTCTCGTAGCCGGCACCGGTCACCGGGTCGGTGGTCGCGCCGACCACCTTGGTCTCGAACCCCTCGATCGGCCGCGACTGGTTCATGTCGAGCGCCAGCCCCTCGGGCTTGCCGTCGACGATGTCGGTGAGCACCACCGTGTCGAAGAGGTCGTACTCCGCCAGGCGCTGGGCCGTGGTCGAGCCGTAGAAGCCGGCTCCGACGACGGTCACCTTGCGGCTGCGGGGGGCTGAGGTCATGGGAGTGCTCACCGGTCCTTGCTCTGTCGGCTGCTGGCGGGGGTCTGATCCACTCCCGAGGTTACCGGGCGGGTGGAACCACGACCGCAACGGTGGTCAGGGCCACCCCCAGGCCGTACATCGTCATCAGGTCGATGGGGCGCCCCCGGATGGCGAGCAGGCCCGCACGCTCCTGCGTGAGCACCGTCCGCAGCGCACCCGCGAAGACGAGCGAGGCGCCGAGCACGATCGCGCCGACCCGAAAGTCGATGAAGGTCAGGATCATCAGTCCGGACGCCACCGTGAGCAGCACCAGAGCCAGAGGCCACTGGTCGATCGTCCGCTCGATGAGCGGCTGGTCGTCGATCGGGTTGCCCTCGCCGTCGAGGCGCACCTCGTCGCCGTCGTCGGGCTCCGGGTCGGGCTCCGGCTCCAGCCCGGCGTCAGGCCCCGCGTCAGGCATCGTCAGCCGGCCACGGCCGCCTGGGCCTCCGCCCGCTCGACGACGTTGGCCAGCAACATCGCCCGGGTCATGGGGCCGGTTCCCCCCGGCATCGGTGCAAGGTGCCCCGCCACCTCGACAACATCGGGGGCCACGTCGCCGACGAGCCCGAGATCGGTGCGGGTGATCCCGACGTCCAGCACCGCGGCACCGGGCTTGATGGCGTCGGCGGTGACGAGTCCTGGGACGCCGGCAGCGGCGACGACGATGTCCGCGCGCGTCAGGTGCGCGCCGAGGTCGCGGGTGCCGGTGTGGCACAGGGTGACGGTGGCGTTCTCGCTGCGCCGGGTGAGGAGCAGCCCGAGGGGGCGTCCCACCGTGACACCGCGGCCCACGACGACCACCTCGGCTCCAGCGATCGGGACGTCGTACCGACGGAGGAGCTCGACGATGCCCCGCGGTGTGCACGGCAGCGGGGCGTCCTCACCGAGCACCAGGCGACCGAGGTTCATGGGGTGCAGGCCGTCGGCGTCCTTGTCAGGATGCATCTGCGCGAGGACCGGGTGCGGGTCGAGCCCCTTCGGCAGCGGCAGCTGGATGATGTAGCCGGTGCAGGACGGGTCGTCGTTGAGCTCGGCAACCGCCTTCTCGACGTCGCCCTGGGTGGCGTCCGCGGCCAGGTCGCGCCGGATGCTGGCGATGCCCACCTCGGCGCAGTCACGGTGTTTGCCACCGACGTAGGCGTGGCTGCCCGGGTCGTCGCCGACCAAGATCGTGCCGAGCCCGGGATGGATGCCGCGCTCCTTCAGGGCCGCCACGCGAGTGGCGAGCTCGGCCTTCACGGCCGCTGCGGTCTTCTTGCCGTCGAGAATGGTCGCTGTCACGAGCGGTAAGTCTGTCACGAGCCAGGTCGCCGCCGTCGCACGACCGCCAACCCCACCGAGGCGAAGGTCAAGGCGATTCCGGCGAGCAGGTAGCCGTTGACCGTCGCGCCCTCGGTCGGGACGACCAGGTCGACCACCACCGCACCCACCAACGTGCCGGCCAGCACCACCAGGGACAGCAGCAGCACGCCGAGCGCGCGGACCGACCACGCGGACCCTGCGACGAAGAGCACCCCCATGGCGCCGCCGACCAGCAGCCAGGGCTCGTCCCACAGGGGCTCGAGGGTTCCGGCTGCCTCCGGGTCGACGAGGGCCTGAACGGCCACGACGCCCAGCAGCACCGCGAGCCCCACCGTGAAGTTCACCAGGGTGGCCACCAGCGGCTGACCGGTCGCGACCGACACCCGGCCGTTCAGCCCCACCTGGACGGCTCCGGCCGCACCAGCCGCAAGCGCCAGCAGCAGGAAGGGGATCGAGACCGACCCGGCCGGGTCGCGTCCCCCTGAGCCGACCCACACGGCTACCACGGCGAGAGCGGCCGCCACCATCCGCCACGCAGTGACCGCCACCGGCCCACCGGGCCCCAGGCCCACCTTGTCGACGGCCAGGCCCGCTCCGGTCGAGCCGGCCACGGTGGCCACGGTGAAGAGCGCCACCCCGAGGACAGCCACGGTGGTGCTCTGACCGGTGACATAGATCGCGCCCCCGACGCCACCGGTGAGGGTCCACCACGGCAGCTGGGGGCCGACCAATGAGGGCAGACGACGGAGGGCGTCCCGGGTGACCCGGCGGCCCGCCACGACCACGACCAGGATCGCGAGCCCCACGCTGAAGTTGACCGCAGCGGCGAGCAGGCCACTTCCGGTGAGGTCGCCCACCTCACCGTTGATCCGGCCCTGGACGGCGACCACGGCGCCGACGGCGAAGGCGACGACGCCGGCGGTCCAGCGGTCGCGCCGGGTCACCGGGTGCTCGGTGGCCCGGCGAGTCGGGCGGCGTCCGGCTGCTGCTGCGTGATGCAGTGCACCCCACCACCGTTGCGGAAGATCGGCGCAGCATCCACCGCTGCGATCCTGCGGTCCGGTAGCAGCTCGGCGAGGACACCCGAGGCCTTCTCGTCCGCCTCGTCATCGCCATACACCGACATCACGAGTCCGTCGTTGACGAACGAGAAGTTGATGTAGCTGTGGTCGATGGACACGCCGTCGACGACGGTGTCGCGCGGTGCGTCGATGGTGATGATCTCCAAGGCCCTCCCCGCCGCATCGCGGGCCGCACGCAGTCGACGGACGTTCTCGGCCATCACTGCATGGTCGTGGTGGTGCGGATCCGGCTGCCCGTGGACCACGACGACGCCGGGCCGCACGAACGCCGCGAGGACGTCGACATGCCCGTTCGTGCCCAGTCCCGGGCGGTACTGCTGCATGTCTCCCATCAGTCCGCGCTCGAGCCAGATGACGGTGGACGCACCGATGGTGCGCGCGAGCTCCCGCTCGACCGCTTCGCGCGTCCATCCGGGGTTGCGGCGGTCGTGCAGCTGGACGCTCTCGGTGACGATCACCGTGCCCTCACCATCGACGCAGATGCCGCCGCCCTCGTTCACGAGCGGGCTGTCGATCACCGGGACGCCGGCGCCACCGGCCACCGTGGCACCGATCTTCGCGTCCCGCGCGTGCGGCTGGATGCCGCCCCAGGCGTTGAACACCCAGTGCACGGCGGCCAGCGACCCGTCGCTGTCGTCCACGACGAACGTGGGGCCGCTGTCGCGCAGCCACCCGTCGTCCAGCTCGGTCTCGACCAGCTCGACGTCGCGGTGCAGGAGCGGACGCACCCGGTCACGGTCTCGCGGGTCGACGAGCAGGGAGACCGGCTCGAAGTCAGCAACGGCGTTGGCCGTGGCCAGCCACGCGTCCAAGGCGTCCGGGTCCTCGGTGGCCACGTAGCCACCGGTGGGCGGGAGCGCCATCCACGTACGGGTGTGGTGCTCCCACTCTGCGGGCATGAGGAAGGTCACGGCGGCAGCCTAGGCCCGACCTGGCGAACGCGGACCGTTGGACCCTGGCCCGTCACGCCTCCCGGGGTGACGCTGAGGGCATGACGACGGCAACCGGATCCCACGACGTACGCAGCCAGCACGCGGCCAAGGCCCTGGCCGCCCTGCCCCACGGAGGTCGGGACGCCATCCGGCTCCGCGTCCAGTGCGCCCGAAGCCACCACGTCGCGACGGTGTACGAGACCGACCAGGGACTCGTCTACGCCGCCCCGGTGCGGGCACGGAGTCACGGCGACTACGACCTGCCGGACAAGCCGCACGGGAACCAGACGCCGCACCTCTGGCTGGACCTGCTGGAAGGGCCACGGGATGCTTCGGACGACACGTTGCCGGCCTGGTGCGACTGCGGACACCGCGCACTGTCGCGGGCGGACATCCTGACGTGGATCGCCGACCGCGAGCACCGGGTCATCGTCGACTGACCTGCGCGCTCATCACCAGTGACCCCGGCCCACTCCCGGTGTGTTCGAGTTGCGGTCGCCAAGGGGGTCTGAGAACCTCACCGCGCCCCCAGACCGAGCCCCCGGAGCAGCCGTGCGCATCAAGCCGACCCCCGTCATCTCCATCGCGCTGTTGCTCATATACATCGCCCTGGTGGCCGCAATCTGGGCGATCAACGGAGTCGACTACGACGCCGTATCCGACTCATCGGACACCGTCCTCAAGGGCATCGTCATCCCCATCGGTGTTGGCGCCGTGTTCCTTGCCGTCGCCGCGTCGTGGCTGGGCTGGTGGCGGCCGGCCATGGTGGAGACGAGCAGGGTCGGTCCCCGCTGGGGGTTCGTCGTCCCCGCCTTGCTGCTGGTGATCGCGCTCAGCGGCGTCGTCTCCATCGACTTCGGTGCTGCCAGCACAGCAACCCTGCTGCTTCTGGCTCTCGGCACCGGCCTGGTCGGCTTCTCCGAGGAGCTCCTCACCCGGGGTCTCATGATCGTCGGCTTCCGCGGCACGCTGTCCGAAGGCTGGGTCTGGTTCCTGTCGTCGCTGCTGTTCGGCCTGCTGCACGGGCTGAATGTCTTCTTCGGACAGTCCGTCGGCGCAACCGTCCGCCAAATCGTGTTTGCCTTCCTGCTCGGCACCGCGTTCTACGTCACGCGACGCCTCACCGGACTGCTGGTCGTCACGATGGTGATTCACGCCATCTGGGACTTCGGCGCTCTCGGCACCGAGCACTCCGGCGCTGAGGCTTCGGGCATCGGCGGGCTGCTTCTGTGGCCCGCAGTGATCCTCGCCTTGGTCGTCCTTGCCAAGATCCTGCGGTCGCCAGCCACCACCACCGACGAGCCCATCCGGAGTGATGTGGCCTAGTGAAAGAAGTGACGGGTGCCGGTGAGGTACATCGTCACGCCGGCAGCTGCTGCGGTCGCCACGATCTCGTCGTCGCGCACCGATCCACCGGGCTGGACGACCGCGCGCACCCCGGCCTCCAACAGCACCGCCAGGCCGTCCGGAAACGGGAAGAACGCATCTGACGCCGCCACGGAGCCACGCGCACGTTGCTCCCCCGCCCGCATGACCGCCAGCTTGGCGCTGTCCACCCGACTCACCTGGCCCATGCCCACGCCCACGCTGCCGCCATCCTTGGCGAGCAGGATCGCGTTGGACTTGACCGAACGACAGGCGCGCCAGGCGAACAACAGGTCACGCAGGGTCGCCTCGTCCGCCGGCTCGCCGGTGGCGAGTGTCCATCCGGCGACCGCGTCCCCGTCAGCCTGCAGCGAGTCGCGGACCTGCAGCAGCATTCCCCCGCTGACCGGTCGTGACTCGATAGCCTCGCCCTCCTGGACGCCGACGCAGCGCAGCAGCCGCACGTTCTTCTTCTGCTGCAGCAGCTCGAGAGCCTCGGGCTCGAAATCCGGGGCGACGACCACCTCGGTGAAGACGTCACCCATGGCCTCGGCCATCGCCAGCGTCACCGTCCGGTTGGCAGCCACGACGCCCCCGAATGCTGACACCGGGTCGCAGTCGAACGCCTTGCGGTAGGCGACGGCGATGTCGTCAGCGTCGACCGCGATTCCGCACGGGTTGGCGTGCTTGATGATCGCCACGCAACCCTCACCGTGGTCGTACGCCGCGCGACGAGCGGCGTCCGAGTCGATGAAGTTGTTGTAGGACATCTCCTTGCCATGCAGCTGCTCGGCCTGCGCGAGTCCGCTCGGGCCGAAGCCACTGGTGTAGAGGGCGGCCCGCTGGTGCGGGTTCTCGCCGTAGCGAAGCACGGCAGCGCGGTCCCAGGTCGCTCCGACCCAGGCGGGAAACCCGTTCTCGGAGCTGTCGGGTGCCAGCACGCCTCCCATCCACGACGCGACGTGGACGTCGTACGTCGCGGTGTGCACGAATGCCTCACGAGCCAGGTCTCGCCGTTGCGCCAGACTGAACCCCCCGGAGCGCACTGCGTCGAGGACCATCGCGTAGCGGTCAGGGGAGACGACGACCGCCACGGTGGGGTGGTTCTTCGCGGCCGCCCGGACCATCGACGGGCCACCGATGTCGATCTGCTCGACGCACTCGTCCGGAGTCGCCCCCGACGTGACGGTCTCGGTGAACGGATAGAGGTTGCTGACGACCAGGTCGAACGGCTCGATGCCGAGCTCGGACAGCTGCCGCTCGTGGTCCGGCTTGCGCAGGTCGGCGAGAATTCCCGCATGCACCCGCGGGTGGAGGGTCTTCACCCGACCGTCGAGGCACTCGGGGAAGCCGGTGAGGTCCTCGACCTTGGTGACCGGGACGCCTGCCTCCGCAATGCGGGTGGCGGTCGAACCCGTGGAGACGAGAGAGACACCTGCCTCGTGCAGGCCCAGGGCCAGGTCCACCAGCCCCGTCTTGTCGTAGACGCTGATCAGGGCACGGCGGATGGGACGCTGCGTCACGTGCGCACGACCTTTCTTCCCTCGACTCGGTACGGGTGCGTGACCAGGTCGGCCACCGTGCGGACGAGCAGGGCGCGCTCGGCCTGCTTGATGCGTTCGTGCAGGGTGTTCTCGTCGTCGTCGTCGTGCACGGCGACCGCCGCCTGCGCCACGATCGGTCCGGTGTCGACGCCGTCGTCCACCACGAAGATCGTGCAGCCGGTGACCTTGACGCCATGGGCCAGCGCTTCGCGAGGACCGTGCATGCCGGGGAAGGCCGGCGAGAGAGCGGGGTGCGTGTTGATCACCCGGTTCGGGAAGCGGGCGAGGAAGTCGGGGCTCACCAGGCGCATGAATCCGGCCAGCACCACCAGGTCGGGTCGGTGGCCGGCCACTGCCTCGGCCAGCGCTGCATCCCACGTCGGGCGGTCGCCGTACTGGTCCGGAGCGACGACGAAGGCGGGGACGCCTGCCGCGACGGCCCGGTCGAGGGCCCCCACGTCAGGCCGGTCGGCACCGACGGCGACGACGTCGGCCGGGTAGTCGGCAGAGGCCGCCGCGTCGAGCAGGGCCTGCAGGGTCGTGCCGCTGCCGGACACCAGGACGACCACACGCGCACGAGCCACGGTCGAGAACCCTACTGGCCGTGGCTCACCGCTGGCGTAGGACCGTCTTCAGTCTCTCGGGCACGCCGACGCGCTCGCGCAGGTCGATCAGCCGGGGCCGTCCTGACGAGCCGCGACGGTGCAGCTCCCATGCGACGACGGCCGCCACGAGGGCCATCTCGAGACCGGCGACCAGCCCGACCTGCCACCCGACGGGTCCGACCTCGGCGAGGGACCCGTTTCCCGCCGAGCCGGCGGCGAGCGCCGCCAGGGCACCCAGCGCGACCCCTCCGAGGCCACCGCCGATGCCTGCTCGGACGGCGAGGTGCTCGACCCGCAGACCCTCGGCCCGGGCCGCCATGAGGGAGCCCGCCGCGTACCCGCCGAGGAGCGGCGTGAGCAGCACCAGGTAGGCCCAGATCCCCGGTTCACCTTCGGGAGGCACAGCGGCCAGTGGCGGGAAGACCGGCAGCGCGCCGTAATCGACGCCCTGGGGCGTCACGCTGCCGTCGACACCCAACAGGAAGCCGACTCCGGTGGTGAACGACGCGGTCCACAGCACCAGGTTCGGGATGAAGGCGACGGTCATCAGCAGCAGCACCGGGCCGCCGGCGAGGCCGGCGTCCAGGCTGCGGTACATCTCGACGGCATCGGGGAATCCCACCGCGAGGGCCAATGCTGTGGTGACGGCGCTGACCGTCACGACGGTGGCCAGCGCCACGGAGCCGGCGGCGAGCACGTCGCGCAGGGACGCGGGGAGCAGCTCGCGCACCTGCGGGCCGAGACCAGCGGCCCGCACCACCCCCACAGTGCCCGCCACCGCCGCAAGGAGCGTCCCGGCGACGAACGCGCGCAACGGCGCCGGTTGGACGTCCTCCGAGCGGATGACGCCCGCGGCGATCGCCGCGACGGTGCCGTAGACCAGGGCGTAGGGGATGACCGCCCCGGTCAGGTCCTGAAGCCGTCGGGGATGCGTGACGCGGGCCACCTGACGTCCGCCTGCATAGGCGAGCACTCCTGGCAGGAGCAGGAGCCCGAGGGGGACAAGCGCGAGCGACAACCCGTCGATCTCGAGCGGCACGTGGTGGGCGTACAGCCAGAGCGCGACCGCCAGTCGGGACGCCCCGTCCGGTCCGCTGTCGGCCGTGTGCGGTGCGAGCGACCACGAGCCCACGGTGACGATCAGCGAGAGGGCGATGCCGATCAGCGCCACGAGCCCCGCGGCCACCGCGGCGGTGAGTGCGACGCTCAACGCGTCTCCAGCACCCGAACCCCCGGGAGACGCGGGACGCGTGCCGGTCCGACGTGTGGGGCGGGTGCCCCTCGAAGCGCGCGTGGTCATCGCCGCTCATCGTCGCAAGCGGGACGCGGCGGAGAGCGGAGGCGCGCCCGAACAGGTGCGCACGCTGCCCGCCGAGTGCGGGCCTGGTGGACGCCACTGCCCGTCGAGTGCGGGCCTGGTGGACGCGCGGACGAACGTGCCGGGGCGTCAGCCCTTGAGGACCTCGCGCATCAATGCTGCGGTCTCGCTGGGGGTCTTGCCGACCCGGACGCCTGCGGCCTCGAGCGCCTCGGACTTGGCGGCAGCCGTTCCGGACGAGCCTGAGACGATCGCACCCGCGTGTCCCATGGTCTTGCCCTCCGGAGCGGTGAACCCCGCCACGTAGCCGACCACCGGTTTGCTGACCTGCTCGGCGATGAACGCAGCCGCTCGCTCCTCGGCGTCCCCACCGATCTCGCCGATCATGACGATCGCTTCGGTGTCGGGGTCGGCTTCGAACGCCGCGAGCGCGTCGATGTGCGTGGTGCCGATGACCGGGTCGCCGCCGATCCCGATGCCGGTGGAGAAGCCCAAGTCGCGCAGCTCGTACATCATCTGGTAGGTCAGGGTGCCACTCTTGCTCACCAACCCGATCGGTCCCCGACCCGTGATGTCCGCGGGGATGATGCCGGCGTTGGACTGCCCGGGGCTGATGATGCCTGGGCAGTTGGGGCCGATGATCCGGGTGCCGCCGGCGTTCTGCGAGTACTGGAAGAACTGCGCGGTGTCGCCCACGGGAATGCCCTCGGTGATGACGACGCACAGCGGGACGCCGGCATCGACCGTCTCGACGACCGCGCCCTTGGCGAACCTCGGGGGGACGAACACCACGGAGACGTTCGCACCGGTCGCCTCGGTCGCCTCGGCGACCGATCCGAAGACCGGGATGTCGCCCTTTCCGCCGTCCACCGACTGGCCACCCTTGCCGGGCGTGACACCGGCGACGACGGCGGCGCCGGACGCGACCATGCGACGCGTGTGCTTGGTGCCCTCCGAGCCGGTGATGCCCTGCACGAGGATGCGACTGTCCGCATCGAGCCAGACCGACATGAGTGCCCCTTACCTCGCAGCCGCGAGCTCGGCGACCCGGCGGGCCGCGGCGTCCATGGTGTCGACGAGCTCGACGACGTCGTGCTCGGCCTCGTCGAGGATGCGACGCCCCTCGACGGCGTTGTTGCCGTCCAGCCGGCAGACGATGGGGCGGTCGACGACGTCGCCGCGCTCGGCCAGCATGGTGAACGCTTGGACGATCCCGTCCGCCACCGCGTCGCAGGAGGTGATGCCCCCGAACACGTTGACGAAGACCGCCTTCACCTGCGGGTCGGAGAGGATGATCTCGAGTCCGTTGGCCATCACCTCGGCCGACGCCCCACCCCCGATGTCGAGGAAGTTGGCCGGCCTCTGTCCGCCGAACTCCTCGCCGGCGTACGCGACGACGTCCAGCGTGCTCATGACGAGACCGGCACCGTTGCCGATGATGCCGACCGAGCCGTCGAGCTTGACGTAGTTGAGGTCCTTCTCCTTGGCCGCGACCTCGAGCGGGTCCGTCTCGTCATGGACGACGTAGGCGGCGTGGTCGGGGTGCCGGAAGTCAGCGTTGTCGTCCAACGTGACCTTGCCGTCGAGGGCCAGGATCTGGCCGTCGGGTGTCTTGACCAGCGGGTTGACCTCCACGAGCGTGGCGTCCTCGTCGACCAGGACTCGCCACAGGCTCTGCAGGACTCCCGTCACTGCGTCCGCCACGTCGTCCGGGAACCGTGCGGCGTCGACGATCTCGCGGGCCTTGGCCGCGTCGACACCGGTGAGCGCGTCGACCGGGATCTTCGCGAGCGCCTCGGGCATGGTGCGGGCCACCTCTTCGATGTCCATGCCGCCCTCGACGCTTGCCATGGCCAGGTAGGTGCGGTTGGCCCGGTCGAGCAGGAATGACACGTAGTACTCGGTCTCGATGTCGGCCGCCGGTGTGATGAGCAGACGCCGCACGACGTGACCCTTGATGTCGAGACCCAGGATGTCGTCAGCCTTGGCCTCGGCGTCGTCCGGGGAATCGGCGAGCTTGACGCCGCCGGCCTTGCCCCGTCCGCCGGTCTTCACCTGCGCCTTGACGACGACCGCGCCGCCGTACTGCTCGGCCGCGGCGCGCGCTTCGGCCGGCGTGACCGCCACGGTGCCCGGGGTCACCGGGACGCCGTGCTTGGCGAACAGCTCCTTGGCTTGGTACTCGAACAGGTCCACGAGGGTCTCACCTTCGACTCAGGGCACGTCCGGGCCGTCACTGGTCCCGGCGAACCGCCGACTGCGCGCGAGCCTAGTGCCCGGGCGGCCGGCGACGCCGCGCCGGGTGAGGTCAGGCGGGCTGCCGGAAGGAGCCGAAGAAGAACATCGCACCGGTCGGATCCATGGCGCCCGCGAAGCGGTTGGGGCCCATCTGCATGGGCGGCAGGAACAGCTCGCCCCCGAGTTCGGTGACCCGGCGGGCACCGTCGTCGCAGTCAGTGAGCTCGAAGTACACGACCCACATGCTGGGTGCCTCGGGCGGGACGCCGTCCGGCATGTTCATGGCGCCACCGTTCCTGGTGTCGCCGTCGCCGTCGTCGACGTGACAGACGTGGTACTCCATGACGCCGGCCAGCGGCTCCCACCGCCAGCCGAGCACGTCACTCAGGAACCGCATGCCGGCTGCGAGGTCACGTGACTGCAGCTCGTTCCAGGCGAGGGAACCGGGCTCACCGAGGAGCTCAGCACCCTGGTGCTCGACCGGCTGCCACAGCCCGAGCACGGCTCCGTCCGGACCCGCCACCATCGCCATCCGGCCCGCGGTCATGACGTCCATGGCGGGCATGACCACTGAGCCACCGGTTTCGACCGTTCGCGCGGCAATCTCGTCGACGTCCTTGACGATCACGTACGAGTTCCAGGTCGAGGGGGCTCCAACATCCAGCATCCCGGGCGGCATCGGCCCCAGGCCGGCCACTGGCCTGTCCCGGACGCGGCACATCGTGTAGTCGACGCCCATCGGTGTGGGCATGTCCTCGTACTGCCAGCCGAACAGCCCGGCGTAGAACGCCTTTGCGGCCGTGACGTCCGTGGTGCTGAGGTCGACCCAGCCGAACTGCCCCTGCTTGAGCCTCATGACGCGACGCTATCGCCGGCCGCACCGACGGCACAGGCCTGCCGTGCCTCAGTGCGGGCTGTCGGCGGCAGCTGTCGCTGGTACGACGACGACGCAGGCGGCCTCGCCGCGCAGTCGCACGCGCAACGCCCACAGCAGCAGCACGAGGGCCGCAACGGCCAGCACCGGCTGAACCGGGGCGAACCACTGCAGCGCCCCGGTGGTGCCGAGCACGAGCAGGACCACCTTGTTGCAGACCGGGCAGCCGACGGCGAAGAAGGTCAGGAGGGCCCCTGCCGCACCCGCCCGGCCACCCGAGTCGTCGACCTGCGTCGGCGTGCGCACGTACGTCGCGAGCAGCAGGCCGGACGCCATGCCTGCGGCGAGCAGCGCCGGCCAGGCCCACGCCGTCACCGGCACGGCGCGTCCGAAGACGGGGTTGTCGATCATCGCGGTCGGCAGCGCGATCGCGAGCAACGTGGTCACCGCACCGAGGGCGGCCGCCAGCCAGCGGCGCATCGGCCACCCGGCCATCGCACGCACATCTCTCATCACCGGGACACGGTACCCCAGGGGGTATACGCGAGGTGCGGGCACCGTGTCGCCCTGCACGCGTGAACGATCGGTTCGGTCGACGCCGTGGCATGCTGCCCTGACTGACTGGTGAGTCAGCCACAACGAGGAGCGTGAGCAGTGGACCCCCGGCATGCCGTGCTGTTCGAGCCGATCGCCATCGGCCCCAAGACCCTTCCCAACCGCTTCTACCAGGTGCCGCACGCGTCCGGCTTCGGCGTCGAGCGACCCCGTACGCATGCCGCCTTCCGAGGCATCAAGGCGGAAGGTGGTTGGGGCGGCGTCTGCGTCGACTACACGTCGATCTCACTGGAGTGTGAGGAGTCGCCCGCCGTCTCTGCGCTGTTCTGGGACGACGGGGATGCGCGAGCGCTCGGGCTGTGCGCAGATGCCGTGCACGCGCACGGCTCCCTGGCGGGCATCGAGCTCTTCCACGGCGGTGCGCACAGTGAGAACGGCCAGTCGCGCGCCACACGCGTCGCGCCGACGCAGCATCGCGCACACTCGTTCGGGGGAAGCCTGGCCAAGGAGATGGACGCCGACGACATCGCGCGTATCCAGCGGGAGTGGGTCGAGGCGGCTCGGCGCGCGCGCGACGTCGGGTTCGACATCGTCTACGTCTACGGTGCCCACGGGTACCTGCTCTCCCAGTTCTTCTCGACACACCTCAACCAGCGCACGGACGAGTACGGCGGGTCGCTGCAGAACCGAGGCCGCTTCTGGCTCGAGACGCTCGAGCAGGTGCGTGACGCCGTCGGCGCCGACTGTGCCGTCGCCACGCGGATCCCGGTGAACGGTCGCGAGGGCCTGCCCGGCATCGAGACCGATGACATGCTCGAGCTGATCCGGATGGCGACACCACTCGTCGATCTCTTCGATGTCAACGTCGGCGTGTGGCCCGAGGACTCCGGGACCTCCCGCTACTACCCGGAGGGGCACGAGCGGCCGTGGACGGACAGAGTGCGCGAGGCGACCGACAAGCCCGTGGTCGGGGTCGGACGGTACACCTCGGCCGACGTGATGGCCGAGATCGTCCGCAGCCGCGCCCTCGACATCATCGGTGCTGCGCGTCCGGCGATCGCCGACCCCTTTCTCCCCTCGAAGATCCGAGCGGGGAAGCTCGACGAGGTGCGTGAGTGCACCGGCTCGAACGTCTGCATCGCACGCGAGGAGACGTACAACCACGTCGCCTGCATCCAGAACGCCACCGCCGGCGAGGAGTACCGGCGCGGGTGGCACCCTGAGCTCTTCACCACGGCCGCCAACGCAGATCGCGCGGCGCTGGTCGTCGGTGCCGGTCCATCGGGCATGGAGTGCGCCATGGTCCTGGGCAAGCGGGGCTTCGAGGCGGTGCACCTGGTCGACGAGGCTCCAGAGATCGGTGGACGCCTGCGGTGGGCCCGGCGACTGCCGACCCTCGGGGACTGGGGACGCATCACCGACTACCGGGCGATCCAGCTCGACAAGCTCGACAACGTCGAGGTGATCACCGGACGCCGGCTCACCGCTGCGGACGTCCTCGACTACGGCGCACAGATCGTGGTGGTCGCGACCGGATCCTCGTGGCGCGGCGACGGCGTCCAGCCTGAGCACGACGACATCGTCGGGGCGGACGCATCGCTCCCCCACGTCCTGACCCCCGAGCAGGTGATGCTGGAGGGAAAGCGACCGGCGTCCGGGCCGGTCGTGGTCTACGACGCCGACGGCTACTACGTGGGTGCCGGGATCGCCGAGCTGCTCGCCGGTGAAGGGCACGAGGTCCACCTCGTCACGCCGTTCGGTGTGGTGTCACCAACCTCTGACGCGTCGCTCGAGGGAGACATGCTGCGTCAGCACCTGCACGAGCTGGGCGTCGTCGCGCACCGCGACGTGACTCTGACCGAGGTGAGCGCGTCAGGCGTCGTCGGGGAGATGTTCGGCGACGCCTGGTCGCTGGCGTGTGTCGGAGTCGTCCTCGTCACTCAGCAACAGTCGAACGACGCTCTCTACCAGGAGCTGATCCACGATCCGGCCGCCCTGGAGGCAGCCGGGGTCGAGGCGGTGTACGCCATCGGGGACGCGGTGGCTCCGCGACACATCAGCGAGGCTGTCTTCGACGGCCACCGGCTCGCGCGCGAGATCGACACCGCGGACCCGATGCGGCCGCTCCCCTATCTCCGCGAGCGCATCGCTCTCTGACGTGGGTGCCCTGTGACACCGCCTTCATCTATTGCAGGGATGGTGGCACCCATCGCCGTCACTGCGACCTGAGCGCTGTCGATGGGTACGGCGATTCCTTCGATCAATGGAGGCGATGTCACAGGGCACCCAATGGGGTGCGGCGGTCGACGGTGCGCGTCAGAAGCAGTGCGCGCGGAGAACGGGTGGCCCTTCGCCTTCAGGACGCTCGCAGGTGGCTGTTGACCCACTCGACGATGTCGTGGGTGGAGGCGCCGGGGGTGAACACCTTGGCCACGCCCGCCTCTTCGAGGACCGGGATGTCAGCGTCCGGGATGATGCCGCCCCCGAACACCACGATGTCGGACGCGCCGCGCTCGGCCAGGAGCTCGCACCACCCGGGGGAAGAGCGTCAGGTGGGCCCCCGAGAGCACGGAGAGCCCGATCGCGTCGGCGTCCTCCTGGATGGCGGCATCGACGATCTGCTCGGGAGTCTGGTGAAGACCGGTGTACACGACCTCGACGCCGGCATCGCGCAGGGCTCGGGCCACCACCTTGGCGCCCCGGTCGTGCCCGTCCAGGCCCGGTTTGGCCACGACGACGCGGATCGGGGACGCCGGGACGGCTGATGTGCTCACGACCGCCTCCTCACGCGGGTCACCTTCGGACTCCCGCAGGGTAACGGAGCGTCCCGGACGCGGTGAGATGCGTCACGCTGCCCGGCCCTCTTGCCACGGGGGACGTGACCTGTATCACTCTGCTGATCCACAGGTTCTCAGACGCCTCTCAGCCCTGGTTGCTACCGTCGCTCCGCTCGGCCGCCGCGCCGCCCCTGCATTCCTCCCCTGGAGCTTCCTGCATGTCTGTCCACGCCCGCCCTCGTTCCGAGCTGCTCGAGGGGCGGTCCACACTGCTGGCCATGACGGTGACCGTCTGCACACTGGCTGCACTCGCCCTCGTGCACACCCCCGGCGCCGCATCGGCCGAAGGACCCGGGACGCAGACGGCGCAGGTGACGCGCACCTCGGGCACCCACAGCGCAGAGCCGGTAGGCCCCATGGTGCGGGCCGACCTCCAACCGCTGGTGCACGCGCAGAGACGCGCCGAGCGACGCGAGCGGGAACGCCGGGCCGAGGCACGTGCGGCCGCTCGCGCCGAGCGTCGCGCTCCGCAGTGGGTCATGCCCGTCCCTGGCGCGGGGTGGTCCGCGTCGTTCGGCGAGGCGGGGTCCACGTGGAGCAGCGGCTACCACACCGGCCAGGACTTCACCGCCCCCAGCGGCACGCCGGTGATGGCGGCCGGACCCGGAACCATCACCTCGGCGACGTGGAGCGACGCGTACGGCAACGTGCTCGTCATCACTCATCCGGACGGTGCCCAGTCCTGGTACGCGCACATGAGCGGCTTCAAGCGGACCTCCGGAGCGGTGGAGGCCGGCGACGTCGTCGGGTACGTCGGCTGCACCGGCAACTGCTACGGCAGCCACCTGCACTTCGAGTACCGCCCCGGCGGCGGCAGAGCCGGCCGACCCGCTGCCGTGGCTGCGGAGCAACGGCGCGTACTGAGGCGTCAGAGCTTCTCGACCGGTGCGTAGCGGAGCAGCAACCGCTTGATCCCCGCATCTCCGAAGTCGATCGTGGCTTCGGACTTGTCGGCGACGCCGGCGGTGGCCACGACCGTGCCGAGCCCGAAGGTGTCGTGCGTGACGCGGTCACCGGCGGTCAACGAGACGATCGGACGGGTGCCGGGCGAGCGCCCGGGCACCGGTGTCGCCGCGAGCGATGGCGGGTTCGGGCGCGGACACCCCGGCGTCCTCACGCTGCCAGTCGATCAGCTCGCCCGGGATCTCCTCGAGGAAGCGGGACGGGGGGTTCCACTGCGGCGCCCCCCACGCCGAACGCATCACCGCGCGACTGAAGTACAGCCGCTCACGTGCCCGGGTGATGCCGACGTAGGCGAGTCGCCGCTCCTCCTCGAGCTCCTGGGTGTTCCCCAGCGACCGCATGTGCGGGAAGACGCCGTCCTCCATGCCCGTGAGAAACACGACGGGGAACTCCAGCCCCTTGGCGGTGTGCAGCGTCATCAGCGTGACCACCCCGGTGTCGTCGCCTGCCTCAGGGATCTCATCGGTGTCGGCGACGAGCGCCACCCGCTCGAGGAAGTCGGCAAGCGTGCCGTCCGGCGCGGTGTCCTCGAACTCGTGCGCCACCGCCTCGAGCTCACGGAGGTTCTCGACCCGCGACTCGTCCTGAGGGTCGTGGGACGCCTGCAGCTCGGCGAGGTAGCCGGTCTGCTCGAGCACGGCCTCGATCACGGTGGCCGGTCCGGTGCCCGCCTCGACGAGCGTCCGCAGCGTGTCGATGAGCCGCACGAAGCCACCGATCGCCTTGGCCGACCGCGGCTGGAGCGCGGGGATCGAGCCGGCCCGGGCCAGAGCCTGGGCGAAGGTGATCCGCTCGCGCTCGGCGTACACCTCGACCAGGGCGACCGCCCGGTCACCGATGCCGCGCTTGGGGGTGTTGATGACGCGCCGGAGTGACACGACGTCGTCCGGGTTGGCCAGCAGCCGCAGGTAGGCCAGTGCGTCCCGGACCTCGCGTCGCTCGTAGAAGCGGACGCCGCCGACGACCTTGTACGGGAGCCCTACCCGGATGAACACCTCCTCGAAGACACGCGACTGCGCGTTGGTGCGGTAGAAGACCGCAACGTCGCGGGGGTGTGCGTGGCCCGCGTCGGAGAGCTCGTCCACCGTCTCGGCGACGAACGTCGCCTCGTCGTGCTCGTTGTCGGCCACGTACCCCACGATCGGCCAGCCGGACCCCGAGTCACTCCACAGGTTCTTCGGCTTGCGGTTGAGGTTGCGCGCGATGACGGCGTTCGCCGCGGACAGGATCGTCTGGGTGGAGCGGTAGTTCTGCTCGAGCAGGATCGTGTGCGCGTCCGGGAAGTCCTCCTCGAACTGCAGGATGTTGCGGATCGTCGCGCCGCGGAACGCGTAGATGCTCTGGTCGGCATCGCCCACCACCGCCAGCTCGGCGGGCGGCAGGTCCCCGCCGGGAGGTCCGACGAGCTCCTTCACCAGCACGTACTGCGCATGGTTGGTGTCCTGGTACTCGTCCACCAGGACGTGCCGGAACCGGCGACGGTAGTGCTCGGCCACGTCGGGGAAGGCCTGCAGCAGGTTGACCGTCGTCATGATGAGGTCGTCGAAGTCGAAGGCGTTCGCGTCCCGTAGCCGCCGCTGGTACTGCCGGTACACCTCGGCCAGCACCTGCTCGACGCCGTTCGCTGCGGTGCCGGCGTACGTCTCCCAGTCGACCAGCTCGTTCTTGAGGTTGCTGATCTGCGCACCGAGGGAGCGGGGTGGGTAGCGCTTGGGATCGAGATCGAGATCCCGGCAGACCATGGTCATCAGACGCTGCGCATCGGCAGCGTCGTAGATCGAGAACGACGAGGAGACGCCGAGACGTTTGCTCTCGCGTCGGAGGATGCGGACGCAGGCGGAGTGGAAGGTGCTGACCCACATCGCCTTGGCCCGCGGCCCGACCAGCGCGGCGACGCGCTCCTTCATCTCGCCGGCCGCCTTGTTGGTGAACGTGATGGCCAGGATCTGCCCCGGCTGCGCGCCGCGGGCCGCGAGCAGGTAGGCGATGCGGTGGGTCAGGACCCGGGTCTTGCCGGAGCCGGCACCGGCCACGATCAACAGCGGACTGCCCTCGTGCTTGACCGCCTCGCGCTGCGGGTCGTTGAGCCCTTCGAGCAGGGCGCGGGTGTCGGTGACCCCCGGGCGTGAGATCTCGACGGGCTGCGGCGCCGTGAAGCCCGGGAGGTCGTCGAAGAGCGAGGTCACTGACGGGAGTCTAGGTGGCTCAGCCGACAGCCCGAGGAGTCGGCCGGAGCGCGTCGGGGCGGGCCGACCGAAGGCCTACTGGAACGACCCGAGCACCGTGATCCGAACGTCACTGCGCTCGATGCCCGTGTTGTTGACACGCACCTTGCGCCCGTTCGCCAGTGAGGTCAGGACGGTCCCGGTGACGGTGCCCCCTGGCACGACGGACAGGTCGACGGTGTTGGGCCGTTCTGTCCCCGGCTCCCAGAAGGTGAGGGTTCCACCCTGCCGCGCGCGCCTCACCGTCACTTGCAGCAGGACGGCCTCGGCGTCCCGCGGCACGGCGTCGCCGACCGAGAAGTCCTTGGTGGTGCCGGCCCCGAAGGAGGCAACCTCCAGGTTCTCCGCGGTGTCGACGACGGTGCGCGGGTTCTTCCTGAGGGCCAGACTGCGTCCACCGGCCAGCGCCGCTGGTTCGTAGGCGCCGGAGATGTCGAGGTCAACGGTGCGGCGACCCTTACCGGTGTTCTCGAGCACGATCTTGCCGCGGCGACCGAGCGGCACCGATGTGAGCACGGTGGTGGCATCCCTGTCGTAGGACAGGACGGGGACCCGAGGCCGTTCGCCCCCCGCCGGGTAGACATAGAGGTCACCGCGTCCCGCGCCGGCATCCACGGTGACGGTCACGCTCGCCGAGCTCGAGGCAGAATCGGTTCCGGCGCGTCCGGCCACCTCGACCTTGGCGGCGTCCGACGGCCCGAGGGTGAGGTTGTCGGCCAACCGCTGCGGTGCCACGGCGTCGAGCTCGTCGCCGCCGTCCGCGGCGACCTGACGGCGCACGCTGCGGGGGGCGTCCGGGTCGACGTAGAACCCGACCACGCTCACCGCAAGGTCGGTCGCACCGAAGTCGGTGGCGAAGCTGACCTTCCCGTCCGCACCCACCGGGAGCACCATGAGCCCGGAGCTGATCGCGTTCTGTGCGGTGGTCAGTCGTCGCACGCCGGGGATGTCACCACCGGCAGGACCGGCGGTCAGGCCCGAATCCCAGTTCGGACGCCGCATGGAGACCTGCAGGGCCACGGCTGCCACACCTTCGGAGGGGACCGGCCCGCGCCCGGTGACCCGGACGTCGATGTCCTGACCATCGGCGAGTCGGCAGGGACCGCTGAGCATGCCCTTTCCGGTCTCCGTCGAGGCGAGCCGGGTGGGCGCCACAGGGACGTATCGCATCGGCTGCGTCTCGACGGGGGGTGCAGCAGACAGCAGTGAGCCGGTGGAGCAGGGGCCCGCGAGTGCGTCACCCGTCCAGAACGAGGAGCGACCGGTCGACCCGTCGTAGCTGAGACTGATGTGGATGTGGTCGGTGTGCGGGTTGGTGCCCGAGTAGGGCCCCCACCCCGGGTCGCCGTAGGCACGCCAGATCCGTCGGTCGTGGATGATGTACATGACGCCGAGCCGCCGCGCCATGGCGTGCCGATTCCCGTCGTCGTCGGTGGCCAGCAGCCAGTCGAGGAACGTGTTCGCCTTCCTCTTTCCCGCACGTGTGGTGGCGTCGACCATCCAGTCCAGGGCGCGTCCGTCGTTGTGCTCGGAGGTGGTGTAGCACGCGTTGCGGGCGATGCCGATCGACTCGTCCGAGCCGTAGGTGCGCCGGATCAGCTTCGCGAGCTTCACGGCCCCCGGAGTGTTCACCGGATCACAGATGGTGTTCGCCTCGTAGGCCGCGTAGTCCTCGATGTCGCGTCCGAACGAAGGCGTGTCCGGTTGCGGTGGTGCGGCCGACGCCGACGGGGCGGTGAGGAGCGGCAGCAGCGTCGCGAGGAGCGCCAGCAGCACCAGGTGCGCGGGCAGTCGGAGGGCGGCGGTCGTCACGGGCATCATGGGTAGGTTCGGCGGCCGGTGAGCCGCGCTGTAGCGCCCTGCCTACCATGACCTGGGCGTCTCACCCGATTGGCCCACCCCCGGCCAGCCATGCCGGACCTACTCGCCTGGAGGACCCCCAGTGGTCGAGCACCTGACTGATGCCGAGGTCGAACGGGTCCTGGTGGTGACCGCTCACCCCGACGACGTCGACTTCGGCGCCTCGGGAACCCTGGCGCAGTGGACGGCGGCCGGGATCGGCGTGACACTCTGCGTGATCACCGACGGGGACGCCGGCGGCTTCGACCCCGCCGTGCCGCGATCGGACATACCGGGCATTCGACGCGCGGAGCAGCGCGCCGCCGCGGCTCACTGGGGCGTCGACGACGTCGTCTTCCTCGGCTACCGGGACGGTGAGCTGACCGTGTCGCACGACCTGCGCCGCGACATCAGCCGGGTCATCCGCCAGGTCCGACCGCGGCGGATGCTGATCCAGTCACCGGAGCGCAACTGGGAACGGATCCCCGCCTCACACCCCGACCACCTGGCCGCCGGCGAGGCTGCCATCCAGGCGGTCTACCCCGACGCCCGCAACCCGTTCGCCCACGCCTCCCTGCTGGGCGACGAAGGCCTCGACGCGTGGACGGTCGAGGAGGTGTGGGTGATGGCCGGTCCACAGCCGAACCACGCCGTCGACATCACCGACACCTTTCCGAAGAAGATCGCCGCGCTTCGGGCTCACGAGTCGCAGACCGCGCACATGGATGACCTGGAGTCGTTCGTCCGATCGTGGGGTGAGATGACGGCGGAGCGCTTCGAGCTGCCCACCGGCCGCCTCGCGGAGGCCTTCCAGATCGTCCGCACCGGCTGACTGCGCACACCGGCCGACTGCGTGCAGCAGCCACGCACCCGGCAGGCCTGCTACCAGAAGACGGCGACCACGATGTTGGCGATGGTGAGTCCGCCGATCGCGGCCCACGCTCCCGTGGACAGTGCCTCGCGCCTGCGGTTGGCGAACACCAAGATCGCGACGACTACGGCCACGGCCAGCTTGACGCCGATCTTGGCGTGGTCCACCTCCGCGTCGTCGGCCTCGGCGAGGCCGACGAGCAGCACCCCCGTCACCAGCTGGGTGAGGATGCCGTGCACCATCGCGGGGTTGACGACCCGCGGCGATGACTTCATCTGCACCAGGAATCCCCCGAGCAGACTCGCCAGGCCGATGAAGTGCAGGACCACCAGCGTGTGCGTGAGGAACTCCATGTGGCGAGCCTAGGGCGGGTCAGAGCAGTCGGCGCTCTGAGGCCCAGCGGGAGAGCTCGTTGCGGTTCGACAACTGCAGCTTGCGCAGCACGCTGGAGACGTGCGTCTCGATCGTCTTGACGGACAGGAAGAGCTCCGACGCCGCCTCACGGTAGGTGTAGCCCCGCGCGATGAGCCGCATGACCTCCTGCTCGCGCGGGCTCAGTCGGTCGAGCTCCTCGTCGACGTCGGCCACGTCCACCGTGCCCGCGAAGGCGTCGAGGACGAATCCGGCAAGCCGGGGCGAGAAGACGGCGTCGCCGGCCGCCACACGCCGGACGGCAGCGGCCAGGTCAGGACCACTGATCGACTTGGTCACGTAGCCGCGTGCCCCCGCCCGGATGGTGGCGATGACGTCCTCGGCGGCGTCCGACACCGAGAGCGCGAGGTAGCGCGTCTGCGGTGCCCGGTCCCCCACCCGTCGGATGACCTCGGCTCCGTTTCCCCCGGGCAGGTGCACGTCGAGCAGCACCACCTGGGGCTGCTGCTCGACGACCATCGCGGCGGCGGACTCGACGTCGTCCGCCTCCCCGAGCACGCTCACGGCGTCGCCCAGCTCGGTGCGGACGCCGGTGCGGAACATCCGGTGGTCGTCGACGAGGACGACGGTGGGCGGCTGGTCGGTGTCGGTCATGGCTTCTCCCTCGGCATGACGAGCTCGATGCGAGTGCCTGTGCCAGTGGCGCTGGTGACGGTGGCCCGACCGCCGTGCCGCTCGACGCGTCCGATGATGGACTCCCGGACGCCCATGCGGTCGTCGGGGATGGAGTCGACCTCGAACCCGGCACCCCGGTCGCGGACGTGGACGGCCACCTGGGCGTCGGTCGCCTCAGCGAAGACGGACACGGTGTCCACGCCGGCATGCCGCGCGGCGTTGCTCATGGCCTCGCGCGACGCGCGCACCAGCGCGGAAAGGCCGGGGTCCAGAGGGACGTCACCGACGCACACCAGCTCGACCCGTACGTCACCGGAGTCCTCGACGTCCGCCGCTGCTCCCTCCAGAGCAGTCCGGAACGACGATGCGGAGGGGGTCGCTGCGGGGTACAGCCAGCGACGGAGGTCACGTTCCTGCGCACGGGCGATTCGGGACACGGCGGCTGGGTCGTCGGCGCTGCGCTGGATGAGAGCCAGGCTCTGCAGCACCGAGTCGTGCAGTCCGGCCGCGAGCTCAGCGCGCTCCTCACTGCGGATCCGGGCGCGCCGTTCGGCGTCCCGCTCGCGGCGGACGCGCAGCGCGAAGGGGCTGACCACCAGGGCGATGCCCACGACGGTGACCGCGACCGAGGCCAACAGCGTGCCCGCTTCCGACAGCCCGACCCCGCCGATGCCGAACGCGATCAGACCGACGACGACGAGGACGCCGCCGAGCACCAGCTGCACCAGCCCGGCCCGCCGCGCCGGGGCGACGCGCTCCACGTTGCTCCGCAGCCGCTCGCGCTGCTCCTCGTCGGCGCGGAGCCAGATCAGAGCCGCACCGATACCCGCGAGCGCCAGTGGCCACAGCGGCCGCACGTCCCACCCAGCCATCGAGACCAGAAGGAGCCCACCGAGCACCACCCCGGCAGCCCCGAGCACCAGCAGCAGCGCCGTCTCCGGCGGAGTGGGCGCCCGTGCCTGGCTCCTGCGTCCCGGCGGGGACGGCTCGCTGTCCTCCAGCGGGACGAAGATCCACAGTGCCGCGTAGGCGACGAAGCCGGAACCGCCCGCGAGCGCCAGCAGCACGAACACCAGCCGCACCCACCACACGTCCACGCCCAGGTGCACGGCAACGCCCCGGGCGACGCCCGCCACCATGCGGCCCTCGGTCGCGCGGGTGAGGGGCGGCGGACCCGAGTCGGGGACGGTGGTGGGCGAGGACACGCCCCTATCGTCCCGCGTGGCCACCCTCGGCGTCCTCAGGGATGACCAGGAGCTGCACCCCGGCCGTTCAGGGGTGCGGTCAGGGTCGAGTCAGGGCGATCGCCCGATGTGCCGGCGCGGGACGCGGCGTTGGATGGAGCCATGAACGAGAACTCCACCGGCTACGCGCCGCCACCGCCCGGATTCACCCCTCCGCCCCCTCCCTGTCTCGCGCCCGGGACTCCGGCGGGCGACCGGGGACGGTGCCGTCCTCGGCGGCGTCGCCGCCGGCATCGCCCGAAGCCTGCGGATCGACCCGGTGCTCGTGCGGGTCGCCTTCGTGGTGCTCACCATCTTCGGCGGCAGCGGGCTGCTGCTCTATCTGGCCGGATGGCTCTTCATCCCGCCGGAGGGACGGGACGACTCCGCCGGTGAGCGGTTCTTCCGCAACAACAACGCCCTGGTGATCACGCTCGCGGTCATCCTGGCGGTGCTCATCGTGGGACCGATGGTGGCCTGGGGCTGGGCAGGTGACGGACCGGGGGCCGGCGGTGCCGTGCTGCTGGTGCTGGTCGTGGTCGGCGTCGTCCTGCTGCTTCGTCGTGACGAGCGACCGGCGTCCGGTCCCGTCGCAGCGAACCCGTCGGCACCAGTACCGGTGACCGACCCGGGCGCGCAAACCTCCGGAGGCGACTCCCCCGCGCCCTCGACGGTGAGCTCACAGACCGCGGTGCTCGCGGTCGGTCCTCCTCCACCTGCGTCACCTCCGGCACCGCCCACGTCCAACGCTGCCTACCCGCCTGCACCGCCCCAGCCTCCAAAGGAGCGCTCCGTCCTGGGCCGGCTCACCGTGGGCGTGGCGCTGCTCGTGGCCGGCTCGCTGATCGCCCTCGACGTCGCGGATGTCATCACGGTCGAACCGGTCGTGGTCCTCGCCTCCGCCCTCGCGGTTGTCGCGCTCGGCCTGCTGGTCGGGACCATCGTGGGACGTGCGCGCGGACTGATCGCGCTCGGCATCGTGCTGGTCTTCCTGCTCATCCCCGTCGGTGCAGCACCTGACGGGTTGCGGGTCAGCGGTGGTGCCGGCGAACGCCTCTACCAGCCGACGTCGCAGGGTGAGCTCTCCGACCGGTACGAGCTCGGCGTCGGCAAGCTCACCCTCGACCTCAGCGAGGTGGAGGTCGTGGGCACCGAGGACGTCGAGGTCTCGATCGGCATGGGCGAGGTGATCGTTCTGCTGCCCCCGGACGTCGCGGTCGACGTGGACGCCGACGTCGGCGCCGGCACCATCGACTTCCCCACCGGCGGATCCGAGCAGGGAGGAATCGGCTACGAGCAGTCCTGGCAACGCGCAGGTGACGGCACCGGCACCGTCAACCTCACGTTGAGCAGTGGCCTCGGTGCCGTGACAGTGATCGACGAGACGCCCCAGGCGGGCGGAAAGCAGGTGACCCGATGAAGCGCCACGCCTTCGACGTCGTGTCGTTCCTCTTCGCCCTCGTGTTCGGGGCACTTGCCGCCATGTATCTGGCGGCGCCTTCCCTGGACTGGGATGTCGCCGGCCCGTGGTTCTTCCCCGTCGCCCTGATCGTCCTCGGAGTCGCTGCGATCGTCGGCGCGGTGAGTGGTCTTCGGCCGCGCCGCGAGGAGGCGGCAGCCGACGACCCGGGCGAGCCGTTGGTGGATCGGACGGTCGACGCCGCGAGTGACACCGACTGACCGACGCCTCTAGCGCTCGACGGCGAACTGCAGTCCGCGGGACGCCACCGGCGCGAGCTTCAGTGACCGCGCGTCGGTCAGCGCGAACCAGGTGGGTGAGTCCGCACTGCCGTCCTCGTCGACGACGGTGAGGGGTCCGGCGCTGTCGACCGCGACCCGGTACAGGATGCGCACCGCGTGGTACCGCTCGAGCACCTCCTGGTCGAGGTAGTGCTCCCGGAAGTGCGAGTCGACGTCGAGCAGCTCGACCACCCGCCCGCGCAGCCCGGTCTCCTCGTAGAGCTCGCGGACCACGGCGTCCGCCGGATGCTCGCCATGGTCGATCCCTCCACCGGGCAGTGACCAGGAGCCGGCAGCGGGCGTCTTCTCCGTCAGCCGGACGAGCAGGATCTGGTCGTCACGCACCACGACGCCATAGGCGGCGACGCGCTGGATGTCCTGGACTGCATGCACCACAGAGGCGATCCTGCCATCCGCGAGCGGGGCAGGCGTCCGGGCCGGGCGGGGCCCGCGCGGCTCACGCCGAGCGGGCCCGCCAGCCGAGGAAACGCAGGTAGCTGCGAGGTCCGATGCGGGCCACGGTCGGCACCGGACTCACTGTCCACCCGCGACGAGCCAGGTGGTCGAACCAGGCCTGGTCCGGCTCTCCGGCCACTGCCGGCCAGTCGAACCTCTGCCAGTCCATCGCACCTGTCCTCCGGGAAGGGGGGTCCCTGGGAAGGGGTACTCCTGGTATCGGCACGGAACGGACTAGTACTTTAGGACTAGTTCAAGATTTCTTCCGAGAGCTCCTCGAGGGGCTCCTCCACCCGCTCCTCCACCGGGGCCGCTGACGGGACCTCCGCCGCCGGCGCGCCCACGGAGCCCTCGCGGTCGACCTCGAAGCGGGCGATCGCCGCGGAGAAGTCACCCGCCAGCTCGGTGATCTCGCGCGACAGACCGGCGGTCTGCTGGGAGCCGGCCGCGAACGCCTGTGACATCTCGGCCACCTGGGACATCGCCTGCACGACCTGGTCGGACGCCGAGCGCTGCTGCTGCGTGGCCACGGAGATCTCGGCGACCGCGGTCGTCGTGGAGTCGACCATCTGGGCGATCCGGTCCAGGGCTGTCGACGCCGCACCCGCGACCTGCACACCCCGACCGGCCTCGCGGGCTCCCGCCTCGGAGGCGAGGACGGTGGTCTGGGTGTAGGCCTGGATCTCGGTGACGAGCCCCTGGATCTGGGCGGTCGACTCCTGGGCACGCTCGGCGAGCTTGCGCACCTCAGCGGCCACGACGGCGAACCCGCGGCCGTGCTCACCGGCCCGGGCCGCCTCGATCGCCGCGTTCAGCGCCAGGAGGTTGGTCTGCTCGCTCAGCTCGTCGATCAGCACCAGGATGCGGCCGATCTCGCTGACCTTGTCACCCAGGGCCGCGGAGCTGCTGCCGATCGAGTCGACGCTGTCGGTGATGCGACCGATCGCGTCGACGGAGTCCTGAACGGCGGACAGCCCCTCCCCGGTCAGCGTCAGCGTCTCCTGGGCCGAGTCCGCGACCATCGTCGCGGTGTCGGCGATCTGCGCAGCCGTCGCTGCCAGCTCCTCGACGGTCGCGGTGGTCTCGGTCACGGCAGTCGACTGCTCGGATGCCGCGGCGGCCTGCTGGGCAGCGGTGGCGCGCAGCTCACCCGCCGACTCGGCGAGTCGCTCACCGCTGACCTGAGCCTGGGCGACGAGCGCACGCAGGTGCGTCAACGTCGCGTCGAACGCCTGGGCGAGCGTCGTCATGCGCTCGTCGCCGAGATCGACGTCCACGGTGACCGACAGATCACCTGCGGCGGCGCGTGCCAGTGCCTGCGAGAGGTCCTCCATGCGCGCATCGAGGGTGTCGCGCTCCACGCGGACGCGGGCTTCCTCGAGCCTGCGCTGACGGCGGGCTCGCACGGCGCCGATCACGCCGACGACGATCAGGGGGATGCCGATCGCGAAGAGGGCCACGATCAGGGGGCTCAGAGCCGCGGCCAGTCCCGTGGCGACGCTCGGGCGCGGACGCGGTCACGATCCAGCGGTTCGCGTTGCTCGCGGCCAGCGTGCGACCGGGCGGCAGGGGGTCCATGCTGACGCGGTCGTCCCCGAGGTCGGTCAACGCCGCCTCGGGTGAGGTCCTCGCCGACGAAGGTCTCGTCTCCCGGGTTGCCGAGGTCCCCGCCGGGCTGCTGGACGCGGTCACCGTCGATGATCACGTCGCCGGTGTGCCCGTCGACCACGCGGATGTGCGAGTCGGTCTCGGCAGCCACGAGAGCCTGACGCAGGCTCTCGATGCTGACCTCGAAGTGCACGATGGCCGGGGAGAGCGGTGTCCGCTGAACGTGCGCCATCACCGATCCCGAGGTCCTCTGCGGTGGCGTCGATCTGGGTGGCGGTCGCCACGACCCACAGCCCCGAGTCCTCGGAGACGTAGGGCACCGACTGGTACGGGATCCCGACGGGCTGCGCCTTGGCCGGCTCGAAGAACACCGCATCCGACTCGTCCGCGGACAGGTCGTCGACGGGTGCGATCTCCTGGTCCACGATGCGCGCCAGCTCGCGACCCGGTCGCCAGGTCGATGAAGCACACCTCGCTGACCGCACCGGGGTAGGTCTTCTCGATGGCGATCATGCTCTGCTGCGCGTCCTGCAGCGCCGGGATGTTCCGCTCCACCTTGGAGCGCAGCGACCCCGGTGCCTTGTACACCGCGGCGAAGGACGGCTCCGCGGCCAGCTGCAGGTCGGACCCGACTGCGCGGTCGAAGAACTCCGACAGCAGCACCGACGAGCTCTCGGACGCGGTCGACAGGCGCTGGTCCAGCTCCTTGGCTGCCCGGGTGGACTCGCTCATCGACACGTAGAGCAGCGCGCTCGCCGTCGCCGTCAGCACGACGCCGAGCACGAACGCGACGATGCGCCACGTGGTACGGGTCATGGTCGACTCCCCTGCGCCGCACGGAGCGGCGTCTGCTGAACCTCCGGTCACGCAAGGAATCGGCCGATCGGGTGACACCCTTGAGGACGCCGCATATGCCGGATGTCCCCGGGTGGACTTCGAGGCCGTTGTGCACGGATCCGCTCGCCTGCAAGGCTGGGGTCACTGGGAGGTGGGCCATGCGCAGGTTGGGCTGGTCCCTCGGGCTCGGCGCGGTGGCCGCGTACGGTGCGCTTCAGGTGCTCGGGCGCCGTGCGGGCTCCACGACCGAGGAGCGACGGGCGGGCCTGCCCGGTGACGAGCTGGTACCTGCACCACAGCTGGTCACCGACCACGCGGTCTCGATCGCTGCGACGCCGGACGCCATCTGGCCCTGGCTCACCCAGATGGGGTGGCACCGGGCCGGGTACTACACGCCGGAGTGGGTCGACCGCCTCCTGTTCCCCGGCAACTGGCCGAGCCTCGACCGGATCGATCCCTCCCTGGCACGGGAGCTGTCCGTCGGCGACACCATCCCCGACGGCCCTCCAGGAACCGCCGAGTACGTGGTCGACCAGGTCGATCCTCCCTGGCTGCTCGTGCTGAGGTCGACCACCCACGTGCCTCCCGGCTGGGACGAGAAGTACGACGCCCGGATCGTCTGGACCTGGTGCTTCACCCTGACGCCCGAGGCCTCCGGCACGCGCGTCCACCTTCGGGTTCGTGGGCGCATGAGTCCGCGGTGGTTCGCCGCGCTCTACGTCGCGACGATCGTGCCCGCGGACTTCGTGATGGCGCGAGGCATGCTGCGAGGGCTCAAGGCACGCGCCGAGGCGGCCGGCTGAACGGCTAGAGCAACGACTCGAGCCAGGCCGGCGTGCAGGCCGGCGTAGCTGCCCTTCGCCGTGCAGCAGCTCGGCAGGACTGCCGCTCTCCTCCATCCGGCCCGCCTCGCAGGACGATGACGCGGTCGGCGATCTCGACCGTCGACAGGCGGTGGGCGATGATGATCGCCGTCCGGTCGGCCAGGATCGTGCGCAGGCGCGTTGCACCAGGCGTTCGCTCGGGATGTCGAGCGACGACGTCGCCTCGTCGAGGATCAGCACCGCCGGGTCGGCGAGGAATGCTCGCGCGAACGCGACCAGCTGCCGCTGGCCGGCCGACAGGCGTCCGCCGCGCTTGCCGACGTCGGTGTCGTAGCCCGTCAGGGCAGGGCCGCGATGAAGTCGTGGGCTCCGATGGCCCGAGCCGCCGCCTCACCGCGTCGTCACTCGCCGACGGGCGCCCGAAGCGGATGTTGTTCGCGACCGTGTCGGAGAAGAGGAAGTTCTCCTGGGTCACCATGACGACCGTGCGCCGCAGGTCCTCCTCGGCCAGGTCTGCGGACGTCGACCCCGTCGAGCCGCACGGTGCCCTCGACCGGGTCGTAGAAGCGGGCGACCAGCCGCGCGATGGTCGTCTTGCCCGCACCTGTGGCCCCGACCAGCGCCAGCGTCTCGCCCTGCGGGAATGTGCAGGTCGAGGTCGGGCAGGACCGTGACCTCGCGGTACGCGAACGGTCACATGGTCGAGGTCGACGCTGCCCCGGACCCGGGGAGGGAGACCGGGTTCTCCGGCTCGGCCACGGTCGAGCGTCTCCTCGAGCACCCCGGACAGCTTCTCGAGGGCCGCCGTCGCCGACTGCAGCGAGTTGTAGAACATCGACAGCTCCTGCATCGGCTCGAAGAACCGCCGCAGGTACAGCAGGAATGCGGCGAGCACGCCGACCTCGACCTGCCCGTCCATCACCCGGTAGCCGCCGTAGACCAGGACGACGGCGATCGTGACGTTGCCGATCAGCTTGATGCCGGGCGCGAAGATGGCCACCAGCTTGAAGGCGCGCTCGTTCGCGCAGCCGGTAGTCGATGTTGAGCGTCTTCGAAGATCTCCTGGTTGCGGTCCTCGCGGCGGAACGCCTGGACCGCACGGATGCCGCCGAGCGACTCGACGAAGTGCACGATCACGAGGGCCACGGTCTCGCGGGTGCGGCGGTAGGCGATCGCCGAGTGGCGGCGGAACCAGCGGGACAGCCAGAGCAGGAACGGGAAGCTCAGCAGGGTGACCAGGCCCATCGGCAGGTCGAGGAACGAGCAGGATGGCACCGACGGAGACCACCGAGAGTCCGGCGAGCACGAGGTCGTCGACCCCACCGTCGAGCAGCTCGCCGAGCGCGTCGACGTCGCTCGTGAGCCGTGAGATGACGCGTCCGGACGTGTACCGCTCGTGGAAGGCGGGCGAGAGCCGCTGGAAGTGGTCGTACACGCGCGTGCGCAGGTCGTAGAGGACCGCCTGACCGATGCGACCGCTCGCCATGAGGAAGGACCGCTTGGCGAGGTACTCGGTCATGGCCGCGACGACGAAGGCGACGGTGACCGTGATGAGGACGGTCGGGTCGCCATCCTCGGCGATCGGCTGCGATGCCCTTGTCGATGCCGACCGACACCAGGTAGGGACCCGCCATGGCTCGCCGCGTTCTGCAGGAGCAGAAGACCGATCGCGAGTCCGATCGCGCGCTTGTGCGGGTGCAGCAGGCTGCGCAGCAGCCGGCGGCTGCGGCCGCGCAATGCCTGCGTGACCTCGACGGTGATCGCGTCGTCGTCCGGCTCCGAGCGACACACCGCGCCAGCTGTGATCGTCGGCCTCCATGGAGTCGGGAGCCGTCTGCTGAGCGTCGGTCGGTCTCGGCATCAGGCGGCCGCGTCCTCGGACTCCTGCGACAGCACCGCCCGGTAGGACGGCTCGGACTGCATCAGCTCGGCGTGGGTGCCCACCGCCCGGATCGTCCCGTCCTCGAGCAGGGCGACCCGGTCGGCCAGAGCCACCGTCGACGGTCGGTGCACGACGAGCAGCGCAGTCGTCGTCGTCAGCACGCGGCGCAGTGCCCGCTCGACCAGCGACTCGGTGTGGACGTCGAGCGCCGACAGCGGGTCGTCGAGGACGAGCACGGTGGGCTCGGCTGATGACGGCCCGCGCAAGCGCGAGTCGCTGCCGCTGACCGCCGGACAGCGACATGCCCTGCTCGCCGATCCGGGTGTCGAGCCCCAGGGCAGGTCGTACACGAACGTCGCCTGCGCCAGGTCGAGTGCCTGCGCGACCTCGTCGTCGGTCGCCTCGGCGTAACCCGAGGGTGAGGTTCTCCCGCACGCTGGCCGAGAACAGGGTCGCGTCCTCGAACGCCGTCGCGACCACCTGTCGCAACGACGAGAGCCGGATGTCGCGGACGTCGATGCCGTCGAGCGTGATGCGGCCACTCGTGACGTCGTAGAGCCGCGGAACCAACGACGTGAGCGTGGTCTTGCCGCTGCCGGTGATCCCGACGACCGCGAGCGTCTCGCCGGGGAGCGACCTCGAGATCCACGTGCTCGAGCACGACCTCGGAGGCGTTCGCCGTAGGAGAAGCAGACGTCCTCGAACCGCAGCAGTCCCGAGGCGTTCGGACGAGCTCGATCGCCCCCGGACGGTCGGTGATCTCCGGTTCGGTGTCGAACACCTCGTAGATGCGGTCCGCTGCCGTCATCGCCTCCTGGCCGTTGGCGATGATCCAGCCAAGGGCGTCGACGGGCCAGACCAGCATCAGCATGAGCGACACGAAGGCGACCAGCTCCCCCAGGGTGAGCTGCACCTGGGCAACCGCCAGCGCGCCGAACAGCAGTGTGGCACCGAGGGTGAGGTTCGGGATGAGGTCGAGCAGCGACCAGAAACGGGCCACGAGCACGGACTTCTGGACCGACGAGTCGTGCAGGACGTCTGGGCGCTGCTCGCGGAACACCTCGCCGACGTGCTGACGGCGTCCGAAGGACCGGATCATCCGGACCCCGACCGCTGACTCCTCGACGAACGTCGCGACGTCACCCTGCTGGTCCTGGACGAGCCGCGAGGCGCCGAGGTAGGCGCGGCCCAGGCCGCGCGAGATGAGGAGACAGAGGAATCGACGACAGCGCGACCATGACGCCCAGCGGGAGATACAGGTGGATCAGCAGGGCCACGACGACGACGAACGTCGCGATGTTCACGACCAGGAAGACCAGGCCGAAGGAGAGGAAGCGGCGGATGATCGACAGGTCTGTGGTCGCACTGGACAGCAGCTGCCCCGCCTGCCAACGGTCGTGGAACGACACCGACAGCGCTCTGCAGGTGCGCGTAGAGGTCGTCGCGGACCGCCGTCTCGACGCCGAGAGCGGCGTACGACTGCACCCATCGACGGATGAAGATGAGCAGGGCCTCGAGCACCCCGAGGAGCAGTGCGAGCAGGCCCAGCGGGCACGAGTCCGGCCGGTCGCCGTCGGCGATCGGACCGTCGACCACCGACATCGTCACCAGGGGCACGACGATGCTCGCTCCGACCGCGAGGGCCGCCACGCACGGTCATCAGGATCATCTGACCCGCATAAGGGCGGACGTAGACCCTGATGCGCCAGAGCGACCGCATGCTTGCGAAGCGTTCGGCGAGGTTAGGGGGCATCAGTCGTACGGTAATGCCCTGGGCCGGCCGACCCGTAACTCTTTCAGTCAGCGAGCAGGTTCCATCGCCGGCTCAGCAGCGACCGGGCCGTCGAGTCGGTGGAACCAGATGCCGCGCGCGGGCTCCCCGTCAACCGTGAGCAGCACCGGCAGATCCGTTCCCAGAGCCCCGTGCAACGTCCACACCAGCTGTTGCATCACCACTTCGCCGCCGGGCCAGTTCCCATCGGCCGTCGGATACGGGTCCCACACGTTGCGGTCAATGTCGACGGTGATCATGTCGCTGCCCACGACGACCGAGTTGACCGCAGCCGCGGGGTACCGGCCGTCGTGCCCGAGGTTGAACCCGTTGACGGCCTTGCCGTCCGAGGCCACCGTTGTGAAGAGCGCGTTGACCGCGTCCCAGCCGATGTCGCCGGTAGACTCGACAGTTGTGGGGTATGTGACGAGGGTCGGTTCGGCCTCGGACCCGATCGGGGGCATGTCGACCAGCACGACACCCACGTCGAACGTGCGCATGGGGCCGGAGTTCCCGTCAACCGCAGTCATGTCCACGGGAACCGTCACGGGGGCGGAGTAGAGGCCGTTCAGCGTGACCGTGACCGGTGATCCGTCCTCGATCTGCGAGGGGTCCACGGAGGTGGAGCGCGAGGTTCCGACGAGACTGGTGTCACAGGCCTTGTAGAACACCCGACTGTCGACAGTCAGCTGATTCTCGCCTGAGAAGGTGACATCGGAGGGGATGAATGGGCACCCGCCGCCACCCCAGGTCGTCAGCTTCAGCCGCCAGCCTTCCGCGCCCGCTGCGAGCATCTGCGCCGTCGGGTTGTACTGGCCGCCGGGACGCCAGAGGACGGACACCTCGTTTGCGTCCAGATTGCTCAGCGTGATCCTTGAGGATCCGGTCTCGAAGGTCAGGTCCTGGTCGAGGGGAAGGGCGATGTCCGACTGCTTGGTGCACGCGACCAGGGTGCTCGACTTGGCCGCGACTCGGAGAACACCTACATCGTTGACACGATAGGTGCCGGCGATCGAGTTGCAGCCGTCCCATCCAGACCACGTTCCGTCCGACAGGAACGTCATGCGAACCTGCCGCTCGAGATCGGCGGGATCGGCAGAGGCCTGACCGAGTACCACCCACGTGCCGAGCAGGTCCGCGCTGTCGGAGGTCACGACGTCGACAGCAGGCGGGGCCACTGTTTCTGTTGGGTCAACCTGTTCGCGCGCGATGACCACTCCCACCACCAGCAGCACCGCAGCGGCCACCGCTGCGAGCACAGCGACGGAGGCACGCGGGCGTCCGTGGGTTTGGCTGCGTTGCCCGGGGCTGAGCTCACGGAGCGTCATCTCCGCAGGCGTGCAGTCCTGCAGATACTGGCGCACCAGCGTGTCAACGTCGTTCATGCTCGGACCTCTCTTCGTCGACGAGCAGCGGCTGTACCGCCGACCGCGCCCGGGCCAGTCGCGACTTCACCGTGCCCACCGGGATATCGAGCTCGCGCGCCACCTGCTCGACCGAGAGGTCAAGCCCGTGGTGGAGCACCAGGACTGCGCGATGGCCGACCGGCAGAGTGCGGAGAGCCGCAGCCACCGCCACACTGTCGCTGTTCGGAGGCGGGGCGTCGGCCAAGGGCTCGTGCGCGAGGCGGCGCAGTCCAAGTGATGCGACTCGGGCACGTCGCTGCCGACTGATCAGTGACCGCAGGGCAACCGTCCGCACCCACGCCTCAGGACTGTCGTAGGTTCTGACGTGGTTCCAACGTGGAAGCAACGCGAGGTACGCGTCGTGAGCGATCTCCTCGGCATCACTGCGTGATCCACCGACCGACGTGAGCAGCCCGACCAGCGCTGGGCAGGTACGCCGATAGAAGGACGCCAGATCGTCCGTCACCGAGTCCACACTCCTTACACGCGGCAGGGGCCGATCTGGTTCCCTTTCACGTGAGGCAAGTGAACGCCATTCCGGTGGACGAGCTCGTAACAGCCAAGATTCAGGTGCTGAGGGTGTTCAGATTCTCCTGCAGCATCCGCATGCCCTTGTCGACGTCAGGCTTGATCAGGAGGGCGAAGATCACTGGGAAGATGAGCCGAACAAGGCCAGTAGGCATCGGTGCGTCCACCGTGCGGGTGACGCGGGACCCGTCGCCGCACGCTTCCACGTCGAATCTGTGGACATACCGCTCGCCCTTGTCGGTGCTCGTCAGGACGAGCACCTGCGGGGCTTGGACGGTGGTCACCTCGATGTCGTTGGCGTGCTCCCTGTCCCCGGGCACCTGACCTATCGAGCGAAACCGGGTCCCCTCTGTCAGGGGCAACGAAGGTGCCGGTTCCACCCGGTAGGGCTTGGGCGACCACTCCGCATGACGGGTGACATCCGCCACGTAGTTGAAGGCGACCTCGGGAGTCACCCGGGCTTCGATCGTCCAGGACTTCGCGCTGCGTTCGGTCATCCGCCTGCTCCCTGCACCGTGGACTGACTCTTTCGTCAGGTTTCCTGACTAGTCTCCTCACGCTCGGACACCTAGTCAAGTCCCCTGACTAAACTGACGGCGTGAGCGACGAATCCCAGGCTCCTCTGGCACGGCTCCTTGGCCTGTGCTCGGCCAGGTTCTCCCAGCAGCTGCTGCAAGCCCTCTGGGACGCGGGCTTCACCGACCAGCGGATGGTCTACGACAGGGTCTTCCCCTTCGTGCCCCCCGAAGGGATTCGTCTCACCCACCTTGCAGACCGAGCAGGCATGACCAAGCAGGCGATGTCGGAGCTAGTCGCCGACCTCGTCGCCATGGGCTATCTGCATCGCGTCCCCGACCCGACAGATGGTCGCGCCAAGCTCATCGAGTTCACCGACCGGGGATGGGCGGCCGTGTACACCGTTCTGCGGGCCTTCGGAGAGACGGAGGCCGCGCTCACGGCGCGACTGGGAGAGCGACGGATGGCCGAGCTGAGACGGACTCTGCTGGAGCTACTGGCCGAAGAGTGAACCCCGGGCGCACGACACAGAACCCTGCGGGGGCTTCGGCCGACCACCTACCCTTGCGCCATGGGGGTATCGAGGTCTCTGCGTCGCGTCGTCGGCCTGACGAGTGGTGCTCTCGTCGCGCTTTCCCTCGGAGGATGTTCCAGCCCATACGAGTCCTCCATGGCCGATGCTTGCGACGGGCTTCGGACGATGGCGACTGCCTACGAGTCCAAGGATCGAGAAGCGTTCGAGGACGGCTACACGCAGGTGTGGGCCCTCGATCCAGCAGGCGAGGAGGCAGCGGGAGACAAGACGCTGAGGCGTGAGGTCCACCGGCTCTGGAATGCCCAGCGTCTCCTGCACATAGCCGCTTATGAACCAGCCGAACTCAATGAGGGAGCGAGTGTTTGGCGTGGCCTGGAACTCACGGCGAAAGACCAGGAGAAGGTGCACCTAGGGATCGAGACCTGCGAGCAGTACTGAGCCGAGCCAGTCACACGTCTAGTCGTTCGGTGGTAACTCGATGATCCCGGTCCAGTAGTCGTTGTCGAGGAGGCACTCTGAGTGATTCGCAGTGGGTAACGGCCCGGAGCGCACCTGGAACGGCGTCACGTGACCGGCGAGGACTACGGACTCGCCCTCGGTTGCGAGGACGTTCATGTACCCGGGCCCGTAGCGCTCATCGGTGGTGGCGATAGCCCACATATCTGCCCGGTCGGTGACCAGGTGGTAAGTGCTTGGCCACATCACGACCGTTCCGCCCACGGTGACGCAGCCTTGCTCGTTCGCCCCTAGGGTCCCTTCCAGGCGAGCCGTCCTCACTGACCCGCCATCCCAGTTTCTGGCTACGACCAGCAACGGTTCTCCCAGTCCGGCTGGTGTGTCGACAAGCAGCGTGATGCGGGGCTGCCTCCCCACCAGGGTGGCGGTGAGCGGAGCGCTCAGGTCGACGCCATCGGGCAGCGTCATGACATCGGTCGACCTGCGGAAGTCGGCTGTGCAAGGCGTGTCAGGCGAGTCTGCGATCTGCACCATCAGTTGACCGTCACCATCAAGCGAGATGGAGGCCATCCGGGTTGGGCAACTGCCGCTGCCGTAGGTGCTGAGCGCAAGAGCCGCGCCGTCGGGTCGAGTGACCACTCTCGCTTCAGCCGCGAGCTGTCCTCCTGGCCTGCGGTACTTCGCCACGGGCTCGTCCGAGGCATCAAGAAAGATGGCGGCGTCATCGTCAACGGACACTCGGACTGCACCCACAGCGGGCATGGCGGGCAGCGTCATACCGGGGCAAGCGGCATATGTTGTGGAGTTGATGGTCGACACGAAGTTGCCATCTGCCCTCACGCGGTATGTGCCGTTGAGAAAGTTGCATCCGTCGTATCCTTCCCAGGTCCCGTCGGTCTGGAAAGTCGCAAGTGCGCTGTTGGGCATCCCCTTGGAGCGACGCACGGGCTCGCCCTCCCAGACGACCAACTCCCAGGTCCCAAGCAGGGCGGTTGCACGGTCGGTGATTGGTGCCATCGTGTTGTTCGGTGTCGGGGAGTCGGCAGGAGTCGGCGTCTGGGTGTCCTTGCTTCTGATGACACTGACACCGAGAACAACGAACGCCACAACTGCCACCACTGCTGCCACCTGCGCGGCCGAGTGGATTCGCTTGCTCCGGGACTGCGACTGGATGGCTTCATTGACGACCACATCAGTGAGGTCGAAGGGTACTTGCAGTGTGTCCGCGCCTTCGCGAAGTCGCTGGCTCAGCCAGGTCTCAGGTGGCGGTGCCATGGTGGCTCTCCTCCGTGTGCGTGGTGATGTAGCCCGGGCCACCAAGTTGCTCCTGGAGTCGCCGCAGGCCGCGAGAGGCGTGACTCTTGACCGCCCCGGATGAGCACCCCAGCACCTCGGCGATCTGCGCCTCGGTCATGTCGTCGTAGTAGCGCAGCACCACGACGGCCCGTTGTCTGGGAGACAGCGCCGCCAGCGCCACCCACAGGTCATGGGCCTGTGCAACCTGGTCCGCATGACTGACGCCGACCGGCCCCTCGTGCATGTGCTGCCCCGGCTGCTCGACTCGGAGCCGCTTCCAACGCCTGGTGGCTGTCCTGATGAGGATGCGTCGAGCGAAGGCGTGGCGGGCACCAGGATCGCGGATGCTGCTCCAGCGTCGGTAGGTCTCGGAGTACGCCTCCTGCACCAGATCCTGCGCTGCATGGGTATCGCCACTTGTCAGTAGCCCGGCTACCCGGAAGAGGGCGGCCGAGGAAAACGCCACGAACGAGGTGAACTCGTCCAAGTCGTCAGTCACCGGCTCCTCCCACCCTCAACTACCCCACTAGTGGCTCCAGCCGATGATTCGGTTTACACCCCACCCTGAGGAGTCTGAGCGCGAGGACCCACGGCGTGAAGCATCAACCGGCGAAGCACCCGATGTTGCGGGTCTGCACGGTGATCGGCGAGAAGACCGAACCGTCCTCCGCGACAAGCCCGCTCAGGTCGAGGGTGCCAAACGTTCGACCACAAGCGTTGCCTTTGGCCGGAGGTGCGTCGATGGTGACCCGACCCTCCCCTGCAACCGCCGGTGACCTCGACTCGGGCTGGGATGACATGTCTAAGACATCGGTGCAGAAGTTGCGCGACAGATCGCGCCCGGTGAGTACTTCGACCTTGACGGCTCGGTTGCCAGGCAGCGAGAACGGGATGGCCACCGTCGGGTTCGCCCCGGCTGGCCGGGAGTAGGTCACCTCGGCGGTCACCGCGGTATCCCCGTCGGCAGACTCCGCCCAGAAGAAGGCATCGCCACAGGCACCCGACCGGACTAGGTTGATGGCGGCCGGCGCACCAGTCGCACCCTGACTTTCCCCGCTTGTCAACGGGTCTGAGGTGTCCGAGGTACAGGCCACAAGCCCCAGCGCCATGACGGCAGTCGCCAGCAGCGTTATGGGACGGGAGCGGCTCATGGCCATCAGACGCGCTGCCCGGAGTCGAGGTTCCTGCCCCCTACCACCGGCCAGACGGCTGCCGCCACGGCGACTGCCAGCATCCCGAGCGCGACGACCCAGGTGAAGTCCGTAGGTATGTCGCAGAACGCAGGCGCTCCCGACAGTCCGTCGGTCTCCCCAGCTCCAAGACTCCCACTGATCCAGACGGCGAGATCGTCCCACGGAGGTGCGGGAAGACAGGGCTGGTAGCTGCCGGGCCCAACCCATAACCAAACGACCGCAGCCACGACTCCGGCCACCGCAATCCCCGCGGCTCGAACGGGTCGGCGATGCACAGACCTAGTGTGCGCCGCCATGGACCACTCCAGGGCTACACCTCGCGTTCTCGGTCGACCGCGAGCCTGAAACCGGGGAACCACGACCCGCGCCTGACAGTCTTAGGACCATGAGGACCCAGCACATCGCTTGGGTGGCCGTGACGCTGTTGCTGAGTGTGGGGGCCTGCGCGGATGGACTGTCCAGCCAGACGGCAGAAGATGAGCCAGGCACCACTACCACCGCCGAGGTAGACACTGATGGCCGCAAGGTCGCTCACTGGCAATTCGCCGGAAAGGAACCCAGACCCGAGGACCGAGAGTTCGACGTACAGGTGGCGTGGATCGCGTGTACCGGTGGGGCCAAGGCTCAGGACCCGCAGCCGGTCGTCGAGTACGGGGAGGACATCGCCATCTTGACCGTGTGGGCGATCCCACCGGAAGGGAACGCCCACACCTGCCAAGGCAACCCGCCGGTCACCGTGACCGTGACAATGACTGAGCCACTAGGCGACCGCGAAGTCGTTCCCGGTCCGGAGAAGCCTTACTGAACTCTTCACTCAGCCGATGATGCGTTCGCCGTTGCTATCGAAGACGTACGCGGGGGTGTGGATGATTCCACACCACGCATCACTGGACGATACAAAGTCATCGAGCGTGAAGATCTGCGAGATCCACAGCGGCTCGTACGGATTCGGCTCAGGGTTCTGGTTGACCAGGGCCACTCGATAGGTCTCACCGCCAGACACCGCGACCTCCGCCACGATGCACTCCCCGCCCAGCCTCCAATCACCGACCTCAGTCCGATCCACGCTGAGTTCCTGCTTGGTGAAGTCGACGATCTGGTCCTTCACCTCAGGATTCAGGAGCCACACCCAGTTCTGGTACCCCCACCAACCCCCGACGGTCAACGCGGCGATGAGGACCAGGCTCCCGAACACCACGACAGCGCGACGACTGATGCGCGAGTCCTGGTGATCCATCACCACCACGGCCAGAATCTCACGTCGGACTTCCCCATGAACTCAGCGAGCAGAGAACCAACAGCTGCTGGCCGGTACCTATCCCGAGCGGCGTCGTAGCAGCCGATAGTGAAGGCAGCGGCGTTCTCAGGCATCGACACGTCTACGCGCACGCCGTACTGATGATCGACACGGCGATGGCAGTCGGTCAGGTAGTCCTGCCGGTCGAACCGGGCACCTGCCTGGTAGCCCTCCTGGTACTGATCACGAAGCCACACGCGATTCTGATACGTCCACCAGCCTGCCACCATCACGGCGGCCACCAGAACGAGCCCGACCGTCACGACCAGCGTTCGACGCATGAACCCACGATCCCACTCGAATGGCGGCCAGTCACCGCTTTGGCGAGCACTGCTCGGTGCTCAGCACGCAGCCTTCATGCACTACTCCCACTCGATTGGGGACTTGAAACATCCTTGCTAGTCCTCCATCAATCACTGTCAAGGTTTCTTGCTAACGCCGAAACCCCAGGCGTAGTAAGGGTTGCCACGGTGCCCGTCGGTGTGTTCTCCTCGTTGAGCCAGAGAGGCCAGACGCTGTTCAACTCAATACGCCGAACACCCGAAAGGCCCTCTCATGGCACCCAGCACCACATCACGGTCTCCGAGGCTGTGGAGGAGTTCCTCCACTTTCGCGCAGCCCGGTTTGCTTCGTCGACCGTGACGAACCAGGGGTACGTCCTCAGGCGCTTCGCGGCTTTCCTGGAGCGCGACATACAACTGCGCAACCTGACCGAGAGCCACGTCGAGGACTTCTTCTCGGGTGCCAACGGAGTTATGCGTCAGCATGTGACGAGAGACGGACTCCAGCGAGAGCCGGTCGCCCCAAGCACCCACAACTACTACCGCAAGACGATGGACGTGTTCTTCGAGCACTGGACTAGGAGGGGTGTCGTCCGCCGCGCTCTCCTGCGGGAGGTGACACCCATGCGGGTGCCGCGACAAGAGCGGCTTCAGCCGAGCCCAGAGCAGTTGCTGGCGATGATCGAGGGGGCGGCGAACAGCCGCGACCGGGCGCTACTAGCAGCCGCAGCGAACACGGCGCTGAGGCGTCATGAACTCCTGAGCATCAGGGTGGGCGATCTCGACCTGGCCGCGTACAGCATGAAGGTGGTCATCTCGAAGTCTGGCGACTACGACAACGTGGCCATCACGTCGGACCTGGGGCAGCACCTGGCTGACTGGCTACGGACCTACGCCCTCGACATCGGGCGTCCCCTCACCGACCACGACTATCTGTTCCCGGCCAGACATGGAAGTCGGTACGCCTGGACGGTCGGTGAAGGCGGCAAGCAGGTCAAGGGGCGAGTCGAGGCCACCTGGAACCCCGCGAAGCCGCTCCAACACCCCGAGCGCATCGTCCAGTACGGGCTCAGCCGCCTGGGTCTCCCCGTCAAGAGCGAGGGGATGCACACCATGCGCCGTGCCGCCGCCCGACACTTCTTCGACATGTCTGGCGACAGGGGCAGTACGACCACGCTCTTCGCACCACCTCCGCGTTCCTGCACCACAAGAACTCCTCGACCACCGAGCACTACCTCGGCCTCTCCAGCGAGCGCATCCGTCGGGACCAAGTGCTTCGTGGCCGACCCTTCCTGAGCGACATGGTGCAACTGGCTGATGTCGTGCAACTTCACCCTGACGAGGAGAGACCCCTCGCTGACTCCATCTGACCGATGGCATGTCCCGGGGTAGATGGTCCGGTCTTCCTGTCGCAGACACTCCGAGCCCCCTTGAAGGGGTAGAGGAGGGTCGCCCCCTCCTTGCCGCTGTGGCGTCGTCCGGGACACCCACCCGTCTTCAGATCCGGGTGGGTGTCCCGGCGACATCGATCTGAAGGAGATCTGATGAACGACTTCCCCATCTCCCCCGAGCCGCCCTCGGCGGTCTCGACACTCTCTCTTGTTCCTTACCGCACACTTCCTTCTGGAGCCTCAGGTGTCGCTAGGAGCATGGAGGAGCAGTGGGGACCGAGGGAACCAGAGGGTCCATGCCCCAAGGGGAAGAACAGGGAGAACAGGACCCAACCAGACAGATGCAGGAGACCTGACTGCCTCCAGGACACCAGACTCCGCTACAAGTACCTGCCCGACATGGTTGCACTGGCCCAGCCGCAGTACATGGTCTTGCTGACCAACCTGGTCGGAGACTACCGAGCAGACAGGGACCGCATCGCGGACCTCCAGACGGGGCTACGGAACCAGGTAGGAGTAGTCCAGTGGCTATGGACCATCGAACCCAACCCCAACGCCACCGGGTTCCACCTCCACGCCTTGGGCTGGGGAGACCACTTCAGCAGGGATCAACTGGCCGAACAAGCAGCCACGGTCGGCTACGGACACACCGACCTCGTCCCGGTCACCTACGACGGTGACTTCGGGTACATCGCCAAGAACGTCACCCACAACCAAGCGAGCCTGACCGAGCACATCCGCCTGAACGGTCGAGAACTCATCCATGGCCGTGGCTTCTTCCGTGACGGCAAGACGAGGCAACCGCTGAGCCAACGGGAGGCACGCACGCGAGTACTCACCCTGCATGGGACGCAACAACTAACCCCAGCCCAGAAGAACGCCCAGTGGTCGAGCAAGAACCTCCATGCGCTGTCGACCCATTCGGCTCAGGCACTCCGCGACGAACAGCCAAGGCATCTCATCGATGTCGAGACCGGTGAGGTTCTCCACACACTTGGCCGTAGAGCCGATCTAACGGCGGTGAACGGGCCAGGTGAGATCGGAGTGCCCATCATCACGTTCCGTGGCTCAGATGGGGTCCTGAGGCTTCTAGGCGGCAACGGAGACGGCTTGCGCATCGTCGAGTACCGAAGTGCAGCATGACATCGCACAGATGCCGTACATCCTCACCACGATTCGGAGATAAAAGAATCTCTGACCCCTCGCGCACATCCGTAGACGGTCGACCCGGCCAGTGCATCCGCGACATGGTGGCGCTGACCGACATCGACATGTTGCAGCGTGAGTTGGTGCGCGACCTGCATCAGGTCGTCGACATGCTCGGGAGACAGGGCGAGAGCCGGTGGGCAGAATGGCTGGCCGATGACTGCGACCTCATTCGCCACGGGGACATCTTCGGCCTCGACCACTTGCTCTCGGCCTTCGCCGGGATCGGCTCCATCAACGACCTCTGGCTCTCACGGACGACCTCCTTCACCCCGAGGTCCTCCATCGACCACGAGCAGAATCCGGACCGTGCACGAGCCACCAACGACACACTGCAACTCCTCCTTAGGCACATCTGGGAACGGGCGTCGCTGTTGCGGCGTGCACTTCGAGCGAGCGATCCCGGTGATCTGGACGGTCGACGGGCCTGAGAAGGGCTCACTACCAACAATCCTTCGATCAACTAGCAATGATCCTTCGAGACATCGCGGCCCAATGTGGCGCTCATCGGTCAGACAGCACCTTCACCGCCTGCGCGAGCGTGGTCCATGACACCAATCACTCGTAAGGGTTAGCGGACTGGCGCTGAGGGCGAGGACAATGGTGTACCGCTGAAGGGGGACCCATGGCAGAGACCACACTCGAAGAGGCGATGGCACTGCTGGACTTGGCCGAGACGATGGCCTGGTGCCAACGAGTCGGAGCAACCGTGAGGTTCTACACAGACGCTCACGGGTCCTGGGTGCGGATGGCAGCGCACACCGACCCCGGGGACCGGGAGGTCATCACGCACAGCGTGCAACCCGTCGTAGACGACTCCGCTCACTCACTGGCCAAGGCACTCACCGATGGTGGTGTCGACATCGTGGCCCAGGTGCAGCGCACCAGTCTGACCGTGGTGCGCTAGACAAGCGAAACCGCTCATAGGCCTGGTTCACATCACCTAGCCTTACGTCATGGGGGCTTCAAGGACTCGGTGCCAGGTCTTCGGCGCGACGACCGCTGGCATGGTTCTGCTCACCATGACCGGGTGCTCCAGCGCCTACGAGTCCTACATGGCCGACGCCTGCGACGGGCTGCGGAAGATGGCGACGGCGTATGAGACCAAGGACCGCGAAGCGTTCGATGAGGGCTACAAGGAAGTGTGGGGGCTCGACCCAGCGGGTGAGGAAGCGGCTGGGGATAAGGCTCTGAGGCGTGAAGTGCACCGACTCTGGAACGCCCAGCGTCTCCTGCACATCGCTGCCTACGAGCCAGCCGAACTCAACGACGGTGCCAGCATCTGGCGTGGCCTAGAACTCTCCGAACGTGACCAAGCCAAGATCCAGCAAGGTGTCGAAACCTGCGACAGGTACTGAGTCGAGCCAGTGACAGCGTCTAGTCGTTACCTTGTACTTCGATGACGCCGGTCCAGTAGTCGTCGTCCAGGAGACACTCAGAGTGAGTCGCAGCGGGTAGCGGTCCGGGGTTCGTGTCGAACGGTGTCATGCCACCAGCGAGGACAACCCGCTCTCCCTCGGTGGCGAGGACGGTCCCGTAGCCGGGTCCGTAGTCCTCATCGAACGTGACGATGACCCAGGTGCTTGCCCGGTCCCAGCCGAGTTCGTAGGTGTTGGGCCACATCACGACCGTGTCACCCACAGTGACGCAGCCTTGCTCGTTGACACCAAGGGTGCCTTCAAGGCGTGCCTGTTCTACCGATGACCCGTCCCAGTCTTTGGCTGTGACCAGCAGCGGCTCTCCGGCTATCGCCGAGGTATCTACGAGCAGAGTGATGAAGGGTGGGCGGGTACCCATGAGCCTTGCGGTGATCGGTGAACCGAGATCGAGGCCACCGGGGATGGTCATCACATCCGTAGACCTCTGGACATCAGCGGTACAAACCTGACTGGATGAATCGGCAAGATCGACCACCAGTTGGTTGTCAGCCTCCAACGAGATTGATCCGATCCGCGTTGGGCAACTCCCGCTGCCGTAGGTGCTTAGCGCGAGCGCCGGATCTCCCAGCCGGGTGACCAGCCGGGCCTCCGACGCGAGCAAGCCTCCGGGTCTGTGGTACTTCGCCACTTGCTGCCCTTCGGTGTCGAAGAAGACAGCCACATCGCCTTCAACGGTCACTCGAACGGCGCCCCGAGCGGGCACCGGAAGGGGGTCTACGCCACCGCAGAGCATCAGAGTCGTTCCCTTGGTGGTGGACTCGAACGCGCCATCAGCCCCCACGCGGTATGTGCCGTCGAGGTCGTTGCATCCGTCGGACCCGTTCCAGGTGCCGTCGGTCTCGAAAGTCACCAGGGGGCCGTTGAGCATCTCCTTGGATCTGGGGAGTGGTTCGCCATTCCATGTAGCCACCTGCCAGGTGCCGAGCAGGTCGCGTGCGGTGTCCGAGACTGGTGCAGCAGTGCCGACTGGCGTCGGAGTGGCCACAGGTGGCGAGGTCGAAGGGCTATCGCTGCGGAGAACGTTGACACCGACCACAACTACCGCCATGACGACCACTGCTGCCGCGACCTGCATCAAGGCGTGGATCCGATTGCTTCGGGGCTGCGATCTGATGGCATGACCGACGACCTCATCTGTCAGGTTCAGTGGAACCGCAAGCGTGCTCGCACCCTCGTGCAGTCTCTGGCTCAGCCAGGTATCAGTTGACGGCGTCATCGGGACTCCCATCCAACGCTGGTTTGAGGTAAGCGGGGCCACCGAGGCGCTCTTGAAGAGTGCGGAGGCCACGGGAGGCGTGACTCTTCACCGCCCCCGGTGAGCAGTTCAGGACCTCGGCGATCTGCGCCTCGGTCATGTCCTCGTAGTAGCGCAGCACCACCACGGCACGTTGCTTGGGTGACAGGGCCCCCAAAGCCACCCACAGGTCGCGTGCTTCAGTGACACGGTCTGCGTGTCCCACCTCGACATCTCTGCCGTGCACCTGCGCCTCGTGGTGCTCCACCCGTAGCCGTTGCCATCTCCGGGTGGCGGCTCGGACCAGGATCCTTCGGGCGTAGGCCTGCCTGGCATCAGCATCGCGGATGCTGCTCCAGCGACGGTAGGTCTCGGAGTAAGCCTCCTGCACCAGGTCCTGCGCCGCGTGAGCGTCACCACTTGTCAGTAGCCCGGCTACCCGGAAGAGGGCAGCCGAAGAAGACGCCACGAACGAGGTGAACTCGTCCAGGTCGTCGGTCACAGGACCTCCCGCCCTCAACTACCCCACTAGTGGCGCCCAAGGCCGATTCGGTTTACACCACACCATGAAGAGTTCGAGTACGAGGACCTGGGGCGTGACGCCTCACCCGGAGTAGCACCCGATGTTGCGTGACTCGACGGTGATCGGCGAGAACTCGGCCCCGTCCTCCGCGACGAGCCCATTGAGGCGGAGGGTGCCCAACGTGCGACCACAGGCGTTGCCATTGCCCGGAGGTGGGGCAATGGTGACTCGACCGTGCCCTACAAGCGCCGGTGACGTGGACTCCGGCTGAGATGTCATGTCGATGACGTCGGTGCAGAAGTTGCGGGAGAGATCCTGACCCTCCAAGACGCGGACCTTGACGCTGCGATCCGGGAGGGTGAATGGGATCGCCAGCGTCACGGCTAGATCAGCGGGCCGTGAGTAGGCAACGTCAACAGTCACGGCGGTATCGCCGTCGGCGGACTCCGCCCAGAAGAAGGCATCGCCACAGGCACCCGACCGAACCAGGTCGATGGTGGTGGCAGCCGACTGCTCCCCAGTCGCACCCTGACTCTCCCCGCTTGGCGAGGTGTCTGAGGTGTCCGAGGTGCAGGCCACGAGCGCCAAGGCCATGGCGACCGCCGCCAGCGGGAGTATGGGACGCGAGCGGCTCATAAGCATTATGACGCGCTTACGGGAGTCGAGGTTCCCGCCGCCCAGTGCGCGTAGAAGAAGGAGGCAGCGGCCCGATGCTGGCTCGCAGTTCGTCCGCAAGCACCGCTCGTAGTCCTGCGCGGGGTGCTGCGCCAAGCGACTCGTCGCACAAACGGTCCGTCTAGGACAGAGCGGCTCGCGGCGCCCCATGTCCAAGAATCCGGGGGTCCAAAGCGTCCACATCCCGTGTCCACGAGCCCTGTCTCACTATTGTGCTCGCTGACGGGTTATGAGACACTGGCGGGATGAACACGCTGACCACACGCTCCGGGGACCTCGTTGGCTACGCCAGGGTCAGCACTTGGGATCAGAACCTTGACCTCCAGGTCGATGCCCTCACCCAAGCGGGCTGCATCCGCGTCTTCACCGACACCGCCTCCGGGACCCGCACGGATCGTCCCCAGTTGGCTGCGGCCCTGGACTTCGTCCGTCCGGGGGACACGCTCCTGGTCTGGCGACTCGACCGCCTCGGTCGCAGCCTGAAGCACCTGGTGGGGACCGTGACTTCGCTGGACGAGGAAGGGATCGGCTTCAAGTCGGTCACCGAGTCCATCGACACCACCACTTCGACAGGCAAGTTGGTGTTCCACATCTTCGCTGCGCTCGCAGAGTTCGAGCGTGACCTAATCGTTGACCGAACAAAGGCGGGTCTCGCTGCTGCCCGGCAACGCGGTTCACGCCCAGGACGCAAGCCCCTACTCTCCGCCGATCAGATCGACATCGTCAGGAAGATGCACAACGACGGGGAACACACCGTTGCGGCCATTGCTGCTGTTGTGGGGGTAAGTCGCGCAACCGTGTACCGGCATCTGGCGGCGCCAAGCGAGAGCCACGAGAGGGTCAACGCCTGAGCGAACGTTGGCGTGGAAGTGCCCCTCTGAACGGCGTCGTACACGAGGCCCGCCGCGAATCACGTCCGGCCCTTGCCACCCCTCACTGTGTCGATGCAAGGCAACCCCGCCACTGGCACGGGCAAACCCGGACCGAGGGCTAGCCCTTGTCCGGATCGACAACCTTGAGAACAACGGTGGTGCCGACCCTGACGTTGGTTCCTGGTGCAGGTGACGCCGAAAGGACAGTACCGGCGTCCAATGTGGTCCCCGCTGGTGCGGCCTCGTAAACGACCGTCACCTCCAGACCAACCTGTTGGAGTTGTTGCACAGCCTGTGCCTCCTTGTCCCCAATAACGTCGGGAACCTGGACGTTCTTGATCTGGCTTTCTGAGGTTGTGGGCGTTGGGGTCGGGCTTTCGAGGGGGGCAGAGAGGATGGCGAAGTTGTCCTCCCTGACTGGTTCGACGCAGGGCGCATTGCTGGGTTGTGCCGCATCAGGTGCCTCGTTCACCCAGCCGCCTCCTCCGATAACCTTGTCGCCGACTTGAACGGTCGCAATACCGGGCATCACGATGGATTGACCGTCCGGTGAGACTGTTGAGCCCTCGGGTGCGATCAGAACTGCACCATCCACCGTGAAGCACCCATCACGAACCCCGAGTGTGCCGCTCACGATGGCTTCCATGTGCAGACCCGTGTCGGGCAACGTCACCAGGACCGGAACATCGCCAGAGGCGGGAACAGCGCCAGAGGGCGTCGTCTCGGCGATCTGGTCTCGGGCGATGGCGACCCCGGCCACGACAAGTGCAGCCGCTGCGGCGGTAGCACCGACGGCAAGCGCAGCGCGTTTGGGTGGGATCTTGTCCCCATTCGCCAAGGATCGCGTCAGTCGCGGGCTCATCTGCGGAGGGGCAGAGGGAGTGCAATCGTTGATGTGGTCGCGGATGAGTTGGTCAATGTCAGTCATGGCCCAGCACCTCTTCATCGGCGAGTAGTGGCATGAGGGCGGCCCGGGCCCGAGCCAGACGCGACTTGACCGTCCCCACCGGGATTGCAAGCATCTGGGCCACTTCCTCTACGGAAAGGTCCAGTCCATGGTGCAAGACCAGAACCGAACGCTGCTCCAGGCTCAACTGCTTTAGAGCGTCCGCCACGGCGACAGAGTTGACGCTCGGCTCCGGTGCATGTCCAGGGGTATCGGACGAGAGGCGAAGGCTGGCCGTGAGCCAGGTGCGGGTGCGCCTCTTCCGGCTGATCAGAAGCCGAACGGCGACCATGCGCAGCCACGACTCCGGGGAGTCGTAGCCACTTATCTGGGACCATCTCTGGACCAGTTTGACGTAGGCATCCTGAGCGACCTCTTCGGCTTCAGCGCGATCACCGCACATGGCCGTGAGCAGTCCCACCAACGGAGGAGATGTCCGCTCGTAGAAAGTCGATAACCGCTCAGAGTCCACAGGCATACCTATAACACGCACGGTCAGCACAGCCGGTTCCCAGATCCCACGCCTTTCTTCGCCAGTCTTCGACATCTCGAATACTCGCGCGCAGCATGGGATCGTGTCCTCGACTCAACACTCGACGACTGTCAAGGTAGCCAGATGATCGACTGGGCCGACCCGGACTCCCCGTGGTGGGCCAAACTGCGCAGAGCGCATCACCACCTCCGATCAGTCCGACGCTTGGTCGATGACTTCACTGCAACTTCTCCCTGGACGGTGGAGACCGCACCCACAGCGACGCCTGGTGAAGTGCAGTACCGACTTCGGGTCCATGATCCGGTGCCGGTGGACCTGCTCACTACCGTCGGCGATGCGGTACACAACATGCGCTCGGCCTTGGACTGCGTGGCCTACGTCCTCGCCAAGCGCAACCACGGAGGTCAACTATCGAGCACGGACGAGAAGCGCGTCTTCTTCCCCGTGTGCTTGGACCGGAGAGCCTTTGACAAGACCATCGTCGAGCGGCTGCGCGGGCTCTTTGGAACTCAGGACGTACGGGCCTTGGCCTGCGTTCAGCCCTTTGCCTTCGGCGAGGAGGCTGCCGAACTCGGCATCGAGGTCTCCGAGCAGGATGCCCACTTTGACACGGTGTACCGGCTCCACTCCCTGTCAATCACTGACAAGCACCGGCATCTGCCAGTGACCGCTTGGTGGCCCGACCTCGTTTACTGGGCGCAGCCAACCGACGGCGGGAAGTACCGTTGGCGACCGTCGCGCCAAGTCGCCTACACCGATGGAGCCCTCTTAGGGGTCCTCGTCAACCCGGATGGCACTCCACCGAGCGTCGATGCTGTGCATGAAGTGCATCTCGGCCTGACCGACTTCCCGCTCCAGGGGGACCTTGTCAACACCTTGGAGAACTGGCACATGGTGCTCTGCGACTGGGTGGTGCAGCGGGTGATCGTGGTCGCCGAAGGCAATGATCCCCCGTTCCTGCTCCCCTCCTCGGGGTCCCTCGGACGCGAGTACTAGGGCACCTTTCCGGTACGTCACCGTGCCCGTGGACAGCGTCCATGGCGTATCGGTAGGGTCAAGCCAGGTCTCATAGGTTCAATGAGGGGCCGCAAACCCGCAGGTCAGCCTTGGTGGACTACTCCCACTCGATGGTGCCCGGCGGCTTGCTGGTGACGTCGAGCACCACCCGGTTGACCTCGCGCACCTCGTTGGTGATGCGGGTCGAGATGCGCGCGATGACGTCGTAGGGCAGCCGCGACCAGTCGGCGGTCATGGCGTCCTCGCTCGACACCGGGCGCAGCACGACGGGATGCCCGTAGGTGCGACCGTCGCCCTGCACGCCGACCGACCGCACGTCCGCGAGCAGCACGACCGGGAACTGCCAGACGTCGTGGTCGAGGCCCGCGCGCGTGAGCTCCTCGCGGGCGATGGCGTCCGCGGCGCGCAGCGTCTCGAGACGGTCGTAGGTGACCTCGCCGATGATGCGGATGCCGAGGCCCGGGCCGGGGAACGGGTGGCGCCAGACGATCTCGGCGGGCAGGCCGAGCTGCTCACCCACTGCGCGCACCTCGTCCTTGAACAGGGCGCGGAGCGGCTCCACGAGCTGGAACTGCAGGTCCTCGGGCAGCCCGCCCACGTTGTGGTGGCTCTTGATGTTCGCGGTGCCGGTGCCGCCACCGCTCTCGACGACGTCGGGGTAGAGGGTGCCCTGCACCAGGAACTCCACCTGCTCACCGTGCGCGCCCGCCTCCGCCACGACCTCGGCGGCGGCGTCCTCGAAGACCCGAATGAACTCGCGGCCGATGATCTTGCGCTTCTGCTCGGGGTCGGTGACCCCGATGAGCGCGTCCAGGAACCGCCGTTCGGCGTGCACGACCTTGAGCCGGACACCGGTGGCGGACACGAAGTCCTTCTCGACCTGTTCGGCCTCACCGGCGCGCAGCAGTCCGTGGTTGACGAAGACACAGGTGAGCTGGTCACCGATGGCACGCTGCACGAGGGCGGCGGCCACGGCCGAGTCGACGCCGCCGGACAGGCCGCAGATGACGAGCTTGTCGCCGACCTGGCCGCGGATCGCGTCCACCTGCTCGTCGATGACGTTGCTCATCGTCCAGGTGGGGCGGCAGCGCGCCACCTCGAACAGGAAGTGCTCGAGCACGCGCTGCCCGTGCTGGGAGTGCATCACCTCGGGGTGGAACTGCACGCCCGCGAGCTGCTGCTCGACGTCCTCGAAGGCTGCCACTGGCGCGCCTTCGCTCATGGCGGTGACCGAGAACCCTTCGGGGGCGACGGTGACCGAGTCACCGTGGGACATCCACACCGAGAGGTCGTCCGGAAGACCGGCGAACAGTGCTGACTCGCGATCGACGACGCGGAGCGGCGTGCCGCCGAACTCCGACGTGCCGGTGTGGGCGACCTCGCCACCGAGCGCCTGAGCCATGGCCTGGAAGCCGTAGCAGATGCCGAACGCCGGGACGCCCGCGGTGAACAGGGCGGCGTCCACCTGCGGGGCACCGTCGGCGTACACGCTGCTGGGTCCGCCGGAGAGGATGATCGCTGCCGGCCGCTTGGCGAGCATCTCGGCCACGGGCATCGAGTGGGGGACGATCTCGCTGTAGACGCGAGCCTCGCGGACGCGGCGCGCGATCAGCTGCGCGTACTGGGCGCCGAAGTCGACGACGAGGACGGTGTCGAAGCTCTCCGCTGTCACTCGCCGATCCTACCGGCGGTCCGAGCGGCGAGATGCCGGGCGTCGGCGCGGCAAAGTCGTTGGCCCGCGGGGTGGGCTCTCCCCTAGCGTGGGGAGGTCATGCTCCAGAACCTGCCGCTCGCCGATCCCGGCGACCCGGTCCTGACGACGCCTGGGCGCTTCCTCCGGTGGATCGGGGTGCAGCAGCGTCGGCTGATCGGCGTCGCCGTGATCTGGGGTGTCCTGTGGATGGTGGGGCAGGCCCTCATCCCCGGTGCGCTCGGCGCGGGCGTGCAGGCCATCGCCGACCAGGACGAGGCGCGCGCGCTCCGGTGGGCCGGCGTCGTGCTGGCCCTCGGGGTCCTGCAGGCCGGTGCGGGTCTGGTCCGGCACCGCTACGCGGTCGCCAACTGGATCACCGCGGGCTCCCGCGTCCAGCAGCTGCTGATCCGCCGGGCCGCCGATCTCGGAGCCGACCTGCCCAAGCAGGTGGCCACCGGTGAGGTCGTCGCCGCGTCCGCAAACGACGTGGAACGGATCGGCAACGCGTTCGACATCCTGCCGCGACTGGTCGGGGCGATCATCGCCTTCTTCGGCGTCGCGGCGATCTTGATCTGGACCAACGTGATGCTCGGCGTGATCGTCCTGGTCGGCGTCCCGCTGCTCTCCCTGGCGGTGGCTCCGCTCGTCCGCCCTCTCGAGCGGCGCGAGCGCACCCAGCGTGCCCACTTGGGCATCACCCAGGAGCTCGCCGCCGACACGGTCGCCGGTCTGCGGGTGCTGCGCGGCATCGGCGGTGAGGACCTCTTCCTGCAGCGCTTTCGCGCCGCATCCCAAGAGGTGCAGGACGCCGCGGTGCTCACGGCGCGGATCCGGGCGCTGCTCGATGCCATGCAGGTGTTCCTGCCCGGCTTGTTCACCGTCATCGTCACGTGGCTGGGCGCTCTGCTCGCCATCGACGGCAAGCTCACGGTGGGTCAGCTCGTGGCCTTCTACGGGTACACCGCGTTCCTGGTGCTTCCGCTGCGCACCGTCACCGAGGCCGCACACAAGTGGACGGCTGCTCGCGTCGCCGCAGCCCGGGTCGTACGGGTCCTGACCCTCGAGCGTGCGTTCGACGAGGTCGAGGAGTCCGACGCCGCCGAGGGCACGCGGTTCATCAGCGGTGACCTCGTCGACCCCCAGTCCGGGCTGGTCGCCCATGCCGGGCGGATCACCGCCGTCGTCACCGACGACCCGGACGAGTCCGAGATCCTGATCGACCGCCTCGGCCGCTACCGCGAGTCGGACGTCTCCCTCGACGGAACGCCGCTGGAGAAGCTGCCGCTCGACATCGTGCGTGAGCGCGTCCTCGTGCAGGACAAGGACCCGATGATCCTCTCCGGCGCGGCCGAGGACCTCTTCGACATCCCCCGCACCGGTCGGATCGGCGTGGACGAGGCGCTCGAGACGGCGTCCGCCATGGACGTGGTGGACGCGCTGCCCGACGGGCTCGCCACCGACCTGCCCGAGCGGGGCCGCTCGTTGTCCGGAGGCCAGCGTCAGCGCCTGGCACTCGCCCGCTCCCTCGTCGCCGACCCCGACGTGCTGATCCTCGATGAGCCGACCAGCGCAGTTGACGCCCACACCGAGGCCCGGATCGGACAGCGCCTTCGGGAGGCCCGAGCCGGTCGCACGACCCTCGTGTTCACCACGAGCCCCCTGCTGCTCGACCACGTGGACACCGTGGTCTTCCTCGCAGCGGGCCAGGTGCGGGCCACCGGCCACCACCGTCAGCTGCTCCGCGAGAACGCCGAGTACCGGAGCACCGTGACGCGAGGACAGGAATCATGAGGCCGCCTGAGACGCTCGCCGTCAGCGAGAAGAGCAGCGAGGGCAAGCTACCCGTGTCGAGCCCGGCCTCGGTCCGTCGGTACGTGATGCAGCTGCTCCGACGGCGCAGGGGCACCTTCCTCGCGCTGGTCGGGCTCAACGCGGTCGCCGCGGCAGCCTCGATCGTCGGCCCACAGATCCTCGGTGACCTTGTCGAGCAGCTCGACAACGGGATCGACGCCGCCTACGTCAACAAGGCTGCCGGCATCTTCGTGGTCGCGCTCCTCATCCAGACCGCCTTCACGCGCTGGGCACGCATCCGTGGCGCGGTGCTCGGCGAATCGATCCTCGCCGACCTTCGCGAGGACTTCCTCACCCGTGTCGTGGCGCTGCCACCCGGCGTGGTCGAGCGCGCCGGCACCGGCGACCTCGTCACCCGCACCACCACCGACGTCGACCGGCTCTCGTGGGCGGTGCGCCTGGCCGTGCCCGAGATCGCGATCGCCCTCGTCACCGCCACCCTGGTGCTGGCTGCGCTGCTGTTCACCGCGCCCATCCTGGCCGCGTCCTGGCTCTTCGCGCTGCCGGTGATCCTGGTCGTCACCCGCTGGTACTTCAAGCGGGCACCCCACGGCTACCGGCAGGAGATGGCGTCCTACGCCGCCGTCAACGCCGGTGTGGCCGAGACCGTCGACGCGGGCCGGACGGTCGAGGCGTACCGGCTCGGACCCGCGCGGGTCCGACGGACGGACCGCGCGATCGGTCGATGGGTCAGCTGGGAGCGCTACACGCTCTACCTGCGGACGGTCTTCTTCCCGTCGGTCGAGATCTCGTACGTGATTCCGCTCGCCGCGGTGCTCGCGCTCGGTGGCTGGCTCTACACCACCGACCAGGTGTCGCTGGCGCAGGTCACCGCCGCGGTGCTCTACACGCAGATGCTCATCGAGCCGGTCGACATCATCCTGATGTGGTACGACGAGCTGCAGGTCGGTCAGGCGTCGATGGCGCGACTGATCGGCGTCCATGACGTACCCGACCCCGAGACGGACGGGTCACGCGAGCCCGAGACCTCCGACCTGCACGCCCGCGAGGTGCGGTACGGCTACCGGGAAGGGCGCGACGTGCTGCACGGCGTCGACCTCGACGTCGCCCCGGGTGAGCGCATTGCCATGGTCGGGCCGTCCGGGGCGGGCAAGTCCACGCTCGGCCGCCTGCTGGCCGGACTGCATGCTCCCCGTACCGGAACGATCGACATGGGCGGAGTGACGCTGGCCAAGCTGCCGACCGAGATCGTCCGCCGGCATGTGGCTCTGGTGACCCAGGAGCACCACGTCTTCATCGGGACGCTCCGCGACAACCTGCTGCTCGCACGGCCCGGGGCGTCCGACACCGAGCTGTGGGAGTCCCTGGGTGCGGTGGACGCCGCCGAGTGGGCCCATGCGCTGCCGAAGGGCCTGCTCACCGAGGTCGGCACCGGACGCCACAAGCTCACGCCTGCCCAGGCGCAGCAGCTCGCGCTCGCGCGGCTCGTGCTCGCAGACCCCGACACGCTCGTGCTCGACGAGGCCACGTCGCTGCTCGACCCTCGCGCCGCCCGTCACCTGGAGCAGTCGCTGGCCGCGGTGCTCGAGGGACGGACGGTGATCGCGATCGCCCACCGGCTGATGACCGCGCACGACGCAGAGCGGGTGATCGTCGTCGAGGACGGGAAGATCGCCGAGGCCGGCACGCACGACGAGCTGGTGAGCGCAGGCGGCGCCTACGCCGCCCTCTGGCGCAGCTGGCGCGACGAGGACTGACGCGTCCCCCTCAGGGCAGGACGGTGATCTCGACCCGCTGGAACTCCTTGAGGTCGGAGTAGCCAGTCGTCGCCATGGCCCGGCGCAGCGCGCCGAAGAGGTTCATCGAGCCGTCGGGTGCCCGGGACGGACCCACGAGCACCTCCTCCAGCGTGCCGACCAGTCCGACGTGGACCCGCTCCCCGCGGGGGAGCTGGTGATGGTGGGCCTCGGTTCCCCAGTGCCAGCCCGCTCCGGGGGCGTCCGTGGCCCGCGCCAGCGGTGAGCCCATCATCACCGCGTCCGCACCGCAGGCGATCGCCTTGGCGATGTCTCCGCTCTTGCCCACGCCACCGTCCGCGATGACGTGCACGTAGCGGCCGCCTGACTCGTCCATGTAGTCGCGTCGCGCCGCCGCGACATCGGCTACCGCTGTCGCCATCGGCACGGCGACACCGAGGACGTCACGCGTGGTGTGCGCGGCGCCTCCACCGAAGCCGACGAGGACACCGGCCGCTCCGGTCCGCATCAGGTGCAGGGCTGCGGTGTACGTCGCAACGCCGCCGACGACGACCGGCACGTCGAGCTCGTAGATGAACTGCTTGAGGTTGAGCGGCTCGGACTGGCTCGACACGTGCTCCGCCGACACCGTCGTGCCACGGATGACGAACAGGTCGACGCCGGCGTCGACCACCGTCTTCCAGAACTGCTTGGTGCGCTGAGGCGACAGGGCAGCGGCTGTGCTGACCCCCGCCTCACGGACCTCAGCGATGCGCCGGACGATGAGGTCCTCACGGATCGGCTCGGCGTACAGCTGCTGCATCCGCGAGGTGACCTCGCCGTCCTCGAGCCCGGCGATCTCGGCCAGGAGCGGCTCAGGGTCGTCGTACCGCGTCCACAACCCCTCGAGGTTCAGGACGCCGAGCCCGCCCAGGCGTCCGATGGTGATCGCGGTCTGGGGGGACACCACCGAGTCCATCGGTGCGGCCATCAGTGGCAGCTCGAACCGGTAGGCGTCGATCTGCCAGGCGATGGAGACCTCTTCGGGGTCGCGGGTGCGGCGGTGCGGCACGATCGCGATGTCGTCGAACCGCCAGGCGGAGCGGCCTCGTTTGCCGCGCCCGATCTCCATCTCTCCCATACGGGACAACCTCTCCAAGGTGGTGCGCCGTCAGCGCGACGAGTAGTTCGGTGCCTCGACGGTCATCTGGATGTCGTGCGGGTGGCTCTCTTTCAGGGATGCCGACGTGATCCGGATGAAGCGTCCCTTCTGCTGCAGCTCGGGGATGGTGCGGGCCCCCGCGTAGAACATCGACTGGTTGAGCCCGCCGATGAGCTGGTGCGCCACAGCGGCGAGCGGCCCGCGGTAGGCGACCTGCCCCTCGACGCCCTCGGGCACGATCTTGTCGTCGCTGGTGACCTCCGCCTGGAAGTACCGGTCCTTGGAGTAGGACTTCTTGCCTCGGCTGGACATCGCAGCCAGCGACCCCATGCCGCGGTACGACTTGAACTGCTTGCCGTTGACGAAGACGAGCTCGCCCGGCGACTCCTCGCACCCGGCCAGGAGCGACCCCACCATCACCGACTCGGCGCCGGCCACGATCGCCTTGGCGATGTCGCCGGAGTGCTGAAGGCCCCCGTCGGCGATCACCGGGATGCCGGCAGGTCTCGCTGCCAACGACGCCTCGTAGACCGCCGTGACCTGCGGGACGCCGACGCCGGTCACGATGCGCGTCGTGCAGATGGAGCCCGGCCCGACACCGACCTTGACGGCGTCTGCACCGGCATCGACGAACGCCTGCGCGCCCTCACGAGTGGCCACGTTGCCCCCGATCACCTGGACGTCCCGCGTGAGCGGATCGCTCTTGAGGCGGCGCACCATGTCGAGCAGCATCCGCACGTGCCCGTGGGCGGTGTCGGCGACGAGCACGTCGACCCCTGCCTCGACCAGAGTCGTAGCCCGCTCCCAGGCGTCGCCGAAGTACCCGATGGCGGCCCCGACCATGAGCCGCCCTTGGGCGTCCTTGGACGCGTGCGGGAACTGCTCGGACTTCACGAAGTCCTTGACGGTGATCAAGCCGTGCAGGTGACCGGCCGCATCGACCAACGGGAGCCGCTCGCGCTTGTGCTTGCGCAACAGCGCCGTCGCCTCTTCGCGTGAGATGCCGACGGGCCCGGTGACGAGCGGTGCAGGCGTCATGACCTCGTCGACCTTGGTGGTGGCCCACTCCGCCACCGGGACGAAGCGCAGATCACGGTTGGTGATGATGCCGAGCAGAACGCCTTCCGCGTCCACGACAGGCAAGCCCGAGACACGGTACTGGCCGCACACGCGGTCGAGGTCCTCGAGCGTGGCGTCCGGGCCGATGGTGACTGGGTTGGTGATGATGCCGGTCTGCGTGCGTTTGACGAGGTCGACCTGGTACGCCTGGTCCTCGATCGACAGGTTGCGGTGCAGGACGCCCAGACCCCCTTGCCGAGCCATCGCGATGGCCATGCGCGACTCGGTGACGGTGTCCATCGCCGCGGAGACCAAGGGGACCTTGAGGGAGAGCTCGCGGGTCAGGCGGGTGGTGGTGTCGATGTCGTCCGGCGCCATGTCGGTCTCGCCCGGCAGCAGCAGCACGTCGTCGTAGGTGAGGCCCAGCGGGCCGAAGTGCGCGGGGATCCCCTCAGGGGTGCCGGTGTCGTCCATCGCACCTTCCGGAAGCGTCGAACCCGGCAGCGCAACGATGTGCCGGGCCTTCATGCTACCGACCCGGCAGGACGACTAGGTCTTCTGCCCGCCGGACTTGCCCTGACCACTGGTCTTGGGCGAGCTCTTGCCGGACGTGCTCTTGCTCGTGCCCTCCGGCGTCACCGGTGGATCCACCGGCTCGTTGGGCTCTCCGGTCCTTGCCGTGCCACTGGTGGCTCCCGCTGCGGCATCGCCGCCCTGGTCGGCACCCTTGGCCTTGCCCTGGTTCGCGTCCTTGGCCTTGCCCTGGTTCGCGTCCTTGCCCTTGCCCTGGTTCGCGTCCTTGCCCTTGCCCTGGTTCGCGTCCTTGCCCTTGCCCTGGTTGGCGTCCTTGCCCTTGCCCTGGTTCGCGTCCTTGCCCTTGCCACGCCCTGGCCTGGTGGTCGTCCCCAAGCTGGGCGGTGAGCTTGTCGATCCGGTGCTGCTGGCCGGGGTTGGCCGCGTCGCCGAGCAGCCCCTGAGCCTGGGCCAGGAGCCGGGCAGCCTCCTCGGTGTCCCCTTGTGCCAGTGCGCGCTGAGCATCGGCGAGAAGCTTGTTCGGCTCCGCCACGGGCGATGCCGGTTCGGGGCAGACGACGTCCTTCGCGTCTTCCTGTCCCACTCCGAAGGCGCTGACCCGCCCGAGGGCCTCGATCGGCGCGCGCACGATCGCCAGCGCGTCCCCGGTGACAGCAGCGGCTGCACCGCTGGAGACCACCAGAACTGCTGCGGTGACGCCGGCGACCAGCCCGGCGCGTCCCCGGTGGCGAATGGGGGTGACCGGCGTCGGCGGCTGTTCAGGCACCACCCAGGACGACCCGCTGTCGTCGATCCCCTGCGTCGATGCTCTTCACCCATGCGCCCAGCAGGCTCGGCCATGGGGTCGTCGGCAAAGCCGTCGAGGTCACCGCGCACCGCCAGGGCACTGATCAGTGCGCCGTCATGCTGAAGGGCCAAGCACATCGGCGTCGGGGGTGCGCGTCATCAGACGGCCACCTCCTCGGCGGCGTAGGCGCGCAGGCGCGTCAGAGCCCGGTGCTGTGCGACACGGACCGCCCCGGGGGTCATCCCGAGCGCCCGTCCGGTCTCCTCCGCCGACAGCCCGACCGCCACGCGCAGCAGCAGCAGCTCCCGCAAGGACTCGGGGAGCCGCTCGAGCAGCGCCTGCGCGAGCTGGACGTCACCCGCCTGGACCACCCGCTCCTCGGGAGTCATGTTCAAGTCGGCCCCGTCGGGCATCTCATCGGTGGGGATGGCGTTGCGGAACGCGGCACGCTGGACGTCCGCCACCTTGTGCGCGGCAATCCCGAAGACGAAGGCCTCGAAGGGCCGTCCCTCGTCCCGGTAGCGGGGAAGCGCGTTCAGCACAGCGAGCAGGACCTCCTGCGCCGCATCGTCTGCGGCAAAGTCGGCTGCCGGAGCACGTCCGAGACGGCCACGGCAGTAGCGAACCACCAGCGGACGGAGATGGGTGAGCAACGCCTCGGCCGCCTCGTTCTCGCCTGCGGCAGCTCGTGCGACGAGGTCACGGAGATCACCGTCCTCCGTTCGGTGGAGGATCGCTGCTGCCGAGCGTGGCGTTACATCGCTGCTCATGTCATCACCCGACCACCGCGTGGCCGCGTGTTCACCCCCTCGCGTCGGTCAGCGCACCAGGCCCCAGCGGAACCCCATGGCCACCGCCTGCGCGCGGTCGGCGGCACCGACCTTGCGGAAGAGTCGACGGGCGTGGGTCTTGACCGTGTCCTCCGACAGATAGAGCTCCCGGCCGATCTCCGCGTTGCTCCGTCCCCGGGACATTCCGCCGAGCACCTGCAGCTCGCGCTCGGTCAGGGTGGGCGGTGCCCCCATCTCGACCGGCTGGGCCCGACGCGGGACGCGTCGCCAGGTGGCCTCGGCAAGGGCGTAGGAGACGGTGGCTGTCAGCTCTTCGCGGGTGGCGTCCTTGACCAGGTACCCACGGGAACCGCTGGCGACCGCGCGGGCGACACCGTCCTGGTCCTCGGCCATCGTCAGCATGACGACCGCGGCGTCCGGGTAGGTGGCGACGAGTCGGCGAGCGGCCTCCACCCCGCCGAGCCCCGGCATCCGCACGTCCATGAGCACGAGGTCGGGGCGTTCCCCCGCCCACCGGCTCAGCACCTCTTCGCCGCTGCCGGCCACGGTCACCCGGTCGACACCCGGGACCGCGGCCACGGCGCGACGCAGCGTCTCACGGGCAAGCGGTGAGTCGTCGCACACCAGCACGGTGGTCACGGCGCCTCCTTGCAGCGCCCGTCATGCGGGCGCGTCGCTGTTCTCGGGTGAGGGGGTCCCGACTGTCTCTCGACTTCTTTCGGCACGTGGGGGCCCGATCGTGAGCGCTCAGATGCCTCGGCTCCTCGGCGACGATCCTCGGTCACGTCACCCACCCAGCAGGGCGGCGACGTCAGGGCGGTCCAGCCAGATGTCCCGCAGGTCGTCAGGCAGGTCGTCGGCGATGGCGATGACGCCGCTACGGGCGGACGCCAGCGACTTCGCCGACTCCGCGGGAGCGGTCTCCTCCAGCAGGGCTCCGAGCAGCGCCCGCGACGGCCACAGCGTCGGCAGGGCGCCGAGGCTCTCCGCGAGCGTGGCGGCCCGCCGCAAGGTGCCTTCGGCCTCCGCCAGCCGTCCGGACTGGACCTGGGCGACGGCCACGAGCAGCAGCGTCTTGGCCACATGGCGGGGCGCCCCCGACACCTCCGCGAGCTGTACGGCGGCGGTGAGCACCTCCTCGGCCCGGGCGGGCTCGCCGACGAGCAGGGCCACTTCGCCTTCGACCCACGCCAGCCGTACCCGTTGCCGCCACCAATCTCCGTGACCGGCAGCCAGGGCGCGCGCCTGCTCCACCAGCTGACCCGCCGTGACCGCGTCATCGACCGTCACCGCGTCTGCGGCGAGGCCGACCAGAGCGTCGAAGGATGCCTCGGGCGCTCCGTCGCTGTAGGTGTAAGCGGCCTCGTCCAGCGCCTTGGCCTCCGCCTGCTGACCGAGCTGGCGACGGACCGACGCCGAGGTGGCGGCGGCCAGCGCCGCGAACAGCCGCCGCTCGGGCACGTCCGACGTCCCGGCCGCCACCAGTGGCTCGAGGACCGCCAAGGACCCCCCGAACTTGCCCGCAGCCGCCAGGCACACACCCAGCAGCCAAGCGGCCGCTGTGGCCTCCGCTCCCTTGCCCTCCACGCGCGCGCGCTCGAAGGCCGACTCCAAGGCGGTCACGCCGCTGGCCGGTCGGCCGTGGAAGGCTGCTCGTTCACCGGCAGCCAGAAGCGCGGCAAGATCGTCGGACACCAGTCACCTCGAGAGGACACGTACGCGGGAAGGCCAACGGGCCGGGACGCGCCGAGGACGTCCCCTGGTGGTTTCGGCAGGTGGTGGGGAGGTGCTTTACCGCGTAGGACTCTCGATCTCCGGTGCGTCAGCCGCCGGCTGCGCGCTGGAGCGCGGTGACGGCCTCACTGAGAGAGCTGACCCAGGTGGCCCGCTCGGGCACTGCGCCCTCCCATCCGGGGCCTCCGACCACGACCGAGACGGGCGGACGCATCGTGGGGATGGCCTCGACCTGCTCGGGATCGGCCAGCGAGCTCCGGTGCGCCCACACGAAGACGGCGGAGGCGCCTCCGCGGCGGACGGCGGCGGCCAGAGCCTCGCTGGGAACGCGGGCACCCAGCACTCTGGCGTCGATCCCGCGCTCGGCCAGTGCCGCGGACAGCGCGGCCAGTGGCAGCGTGTGCAGCTCCTCGGGGGCACACGCCAGCAGCACCGGTCGAGCGTTCCGCGGCTGCGGAGCCGTGGCACCGACCGAACGCAGGGCACTCAGGATGCTCTCGGACGTCAGGTGCTCGACATCGACGCCGTTGCCTGAGGACTCCCAGCGCTCCCCCACGGCGGTCATCATCGGGACGACCAACGCGTCCCACGTCCAGAGCACACCGTGCCGCTCGAGGGCCTCGGCCACGGTGCGGTCGATGGTGCGGGCGTCCAGGGCCAGGGCCGCACGGGTCAGTCCGCGCACCACGGCGTCGGTGCGGTGGAGCGGGACGACTCGGTCCTGACCGTCAGGCGGGGTTGGCTCAGGGCCGCCTTCCGCACGTTCGGAGTCGGCTTCCAAAGCCGCTCGGGCCGCCTCGCCCGGCGCGATGCCCTCCAAGGTGAGCCGACGCATCGCCTCCAGCCTGCGCACGTCGCTCGGGGTGTAGCGCCGGTGCGCACCGGCGGCATGACCGGTGGGGCCGAGGCCGTAGCGCCGGTCCCACGTGCGCAGCGTGGCGGGTGCGACGCCGAGGCGACGGGCCAGGGCGGCCACGGTGAGCGTCGGCGCCGAGGTGTTGGGGACGCCGACGGGTTCAGCCATGCCCTGATTGTGCGCGTGCACGGACGCATCCGCATGTCGACACCCGGGCTCAGGATCCGTCACATAAATTGTTCGCGGGAAACACTTGACCAACTTATGACGCGATATTAGAGTCACCGATGACGGCGGAAAGCACGTCTTGGAGGAGGACCCCATGGCTGACATCTCTCGCCTGCCCGGGCCGGTGGCCGACATCTGGGAGTGGCAGTACCAGGGCGCCTGCCGGGAGGCTGACCCCGCGATCTTCTTTCACCCTGAGGGCGAGCGCGGGCCGTCCCGCGAGGCCCGCGACCGCGCCGCCAAGGCGGTGTGCGCCTCCTGCCCGGTCATCGCGCAGTGCGGGGCGCATGCCCTCGCGGTACGCGAACCGTACGGCGTCTGGGGCGGCATGACCGAGGACGAGCGCGACGCGCTCTACCGTCGCAAGAGCCTTCAGCTCGTCGGCTGACCCACAAGCCGAGTGTGGAGCTGAGTGCTGCTCCGCGTAGCCGAGTGTGCCCAGAAGCCGAGTGCGGCGCTGGATGATGGCGGAGCCAGTCGAGTGTGCGCAGCGCACTCGACGCAGCGGAGCGTCATCCAGCGCCGCACTCGGCAGGCTCTGACGTCCACCAGCGCCGCACTCGGCAGGCTTAGTGGTGGTGGCCGCCCGGCCCGTGGCTGTGGCCGTGGCCGTCGGCGGCGGCCGGCTCCTCCGGCTTCTCGACCACCAGCGCCTCGGTGGTCAGCACGAGCGCGGCGATCGACGCCGCGTTCTCCAGAGCGGAGCGCGTGACCTTCACCGGGTCCACGATGCCTGCAGCCCGCAGGTCGGTCCACTGCCCGGCCGCGGCGTCGAAACCGTGGCCCAGGTCCTGCTCGGCAGCGTGGGCGACGATCACCGCGCCCGGCTCGCCGGCGTTGTCGGCGATGGCACGCAGCGGTCGGGTCAACGCCGAGGCCACCACCTGGACGCCGGTGCGTTCGTCACCGGCGAGGCCGAGTCCGTCGGCCAGAACGGTGCCGGCCTGGACGAGAGCACTGCCCCCACCGCCGACGATGCCCTCCTCGACCGCGGCCTTGGTGGCAGAGACGGCGTCCTCGATGCGGTGCTTGCGCTCCTTCATCTCGACCTCGGTGTACGCGCCGACAGAGATCACGGCCACGCCACCGGACAGCTTCGCCACACGCTCCTGCAGCTTGTCCCGGTCCCACTGGGAGTCGGTGCCCTCGATCTCGCGCCGCAGCTGTGCGACGCGGTCGGACACCGCCTCGTCCGCGCCCGCTCCATCGACGATGGTGGTGGTGTCCTTGGTGACGACCACCCGACGCGCCGACCCGAGCACTTCGAGGCCGACCTCGGAGAGCTTGAGCCCCACCTCGGGGGCCACGACCTGGCCACCGGTGAGGATGGCCATGTCCTCGAGCATCGCCTTGCGGCGGTCGCCGAAGCCAGGGGCCTTGGCCGCCGCGACGTTGAGCCCACCCCTGATCTTGTTGACCACGAGCGTGGACAGCGCTTCGCCGTCGACGTCCTCAGCCACGATGAGGAGAGGACGCCCGGCACTGACGACCTTCTCGAGCAGCGGAAGAAGGTCCGCGATCGAGGAGATCTTGCCCTGGTGCATCAGGAGGAATGGCGACTCCAGCACCGCCTCCATGCTCTCCGGATCGGTGACGAAGTACGGCGAGATGTAGCCCTTGTCGAACTGCAGACCCTCGGTGATCTCGAGCTCGGTGTCGGTGGTGGAGCCCTCTTCGATCGTGATGACGCCGTCGCGGCCCACGGCGTCCATCGCCTTGGCGATCAGCTCACCGATGCTGCGGTCCTGCGCCGAGATCGCAGCGACGTCAGCGATCTGCGACGAGCTGTCGACCGGCGTCGCGAGCTCGGCGAGCCGCTCGACGACAGCGGAGGTGGCCTGCTCGATCCCGCTCTTGAGCGCCATCGGTGCGGCGCCTGCGGTGACGGCACGGAGCCCCTCGGCGATCATCGCCTGGGCGAGCACGGTGGCGGTCGACGTGCCGTCGCCGGCGACGTCGTTCGTCTTGGTGGCGACCTCTTTGACGAGCTGGGCGCCGACGTTCTCGTGCGGCTCCTGCAGCTCGATCTCGCGCGCCACGGTGACGCCGTCATTGGTGATCGTCGGGACGCCGAACGTCCGGTCGATGACGACGTTGCGACCACGCGGGCCGAGCGTGACGCGAACCGCGTCGGCGACGGTGTCCACACCGCGCATGAGCGAGTGGCGGGCAGACTCGTCGAACTGCAGGGACTTCGCCATGGGAGTGCCTTTCGGGCGCGTTCAGGGGCGGATCGGAATCGGACCAGGGGTCAGATGCGTGACGCCCCGCAACCCGTGAGGGGTGTGCGGGGCGTCACCACGACTGTCAACGAGAAGGGCTCACTTCTCCACGATCGCGAGCACGTCGCGCGCAGAGAGGATGAGGTACTCCTCGCCGTCGTACTTGACCTCGGTGCCGCCGTACTTGCTGTACACGACGACGTCGCCGACGCTGATGTCGAGGGGAATGCGCTTCTCGCCGTCCTCGTCGAATCGCCCGGGACCCACTGCCAGGACCTTGCCCTCCTGGGGCTTCTCCTTGGCAGTGTCGGGGATGACGAGACCGGACGCCGTGGTCTGCTCGGCGTCGAGGGCCTGGACAAGAATGCGGTCCTCGAGCGGCTTGATGGAAACCGACACTGAGATGACCTCCGCCTAGCGGTCGAACGTTGGACTGGCGCCACCCAACCGCCGTCGCGGTGCCGGATGGTTGGCGCACGGGAACACTTGCTGTTGGCACACTCGGACCGAGAGTGCCAACGCCCAACCTAGCCACGCGTTAGCACTCCGTCAAGCCGAGTGCCAAGGGTCTCGACCACCCCCCGGACGGCAGGATGGGGGCGTGGAGCCCTCCGACGTCGCCCTGCTGACCAGCCCTGCGGGTCGGGAGCTCGTCGAGGCGCTTCCGCGCTATGCGGCGGCCGACGCGTTGACCCTCGGGGAGCGCCTTCGGGCGTCCGGTCACCCCCCAGCGCTCGTCGCGGCTGCCCTCACGCAGGCCCGGCTCCGCACCAAGGCTGCCGAGCGGTGGGGAGCCAGCGCCGAGCCGCTGATCCGCCGCCTGCTCCTGACGCCGGACGGCGCCGAGCAGGCAACGCGACCCTCGGTGGCCGCTCTGCGTGCCGCCCGCTTCGCCCGCCTCGGTCCCGGAGCCCGCATCGCCGACCTGGGCTGCGGGGTCGGCCTCGACCTGCTCGCCCTGGCCGCGGCGGGCCTTGCCGTGGAGGGCTTCGAGACCGACGCGGTGACCGCCGCAGTGGCCGCGGCCAACGCCGCCGCCAGCCTCGATGCTGCTCGCATCCGGGTGCAGCACACCGATGTGCTCCACCTGCCGCGCGAGCACTGGGCGGGGTATCGCGCTCTCTTCGCGGACCCGGCGCGCCGGTCAGCCGGACGCCGGCTGTCCCGCCCGGAGGACTGGTCGCCTCCCCTGTCCTGGCTGCTGGGGCTTCCCGTGGCGGACCTGGGCCTGAAGGTCGCCCCTGGGCTCGACCACGCAGCCGTGGACCCCGAGACCGAGTTCGCGGTCGTGTCCGACCGCGGCGACGTGGTGGAGGCCGGCCTCTACCGCGGAGACCTGCGCGATCCCGGCGTCCACCGCAGCGCGACCCTGCTGCCGTCCGGCGCGTGCCTCTCCGACACCGACCTTCCCCCCGGGCCACCTCCCGTCGGCGCGGTGGGTGCGTTCCTCTATGAACCGGACGGCGCCGTCATCCGCGCCGGCCTGGTCGCCGCGGTGGTCGACCGCGTGGACGGTCGCATGCTCGACCCACGGATCGCCTACTTCACCACCGACGCCGCCGTCGACACGCCCTATGCGTCCGCGTACGAGGTCCACGCGGTGCTGCCCTTTGGCGTCAAGCGGCTGCGCGCCCACCTGCGAGCGCAGGGAGTGGGGGGAGTCGTGGTCAAGAAGCGCGGTTCAGCGGTCGACGTCGATGAGCTGCGCCGTTCGCTGCGACTCGACCCCCGAGCGGCGGGACGGCGGACGTTGTTCTTGACCCGGATCGGCGACGACCCGGTGGTCGTGGTCGCGCACCCCGCGCAGCCGGCTCTGGCGCGGCAACAGCGGTGATCAGTCGTCGACGGGAGTCTGGAAGGCGAGGTCCCAGTGGTCGACGAACGGCGAGCCCGCCAGCAGCGGCTCCTCGGCGGGAACGGGAGTCATCTGGTGCGCCTGCCAGTCCGGTCCGAGAAAGCCCTCCAGGGACGCAGCGTTCTCCCAGCGCGTGACCAGCAGCACTCGGTCGCCCGCATCGCCGTAGGACCGCAGCACCTCGCCGCTGACGAAGCCTTTGGCACCAGTGACACCCGGCCAGACCTCGGTCTTGACGTAGTCGATCAGGGCATCGATCTGCCCCGGCTTGACGGGGGTCTCCCACATGCGCACGATCACCCGCCCATCATCCCCGATCAGGTGGCCGCTGGGAACGGCGGGTCCACGGGGTCCTGACGCAGGGCGGTGGCAGGTCAGCCGACGGTCACCCGCTCCACCGAGAGCCCCGACTCGGCACCGAGCCCCAGCGCCGTCGGCATGGCTCCCGACTCGACCAGGGCCGCTCCGAGCGCGGCCACCATCGCCCCGTTGTCGGTGCACAGTGCAGGACGCGGCACGCGCAAGGTCAGTCCCGCTGTCGCACACCGCTGCTCCAGCACGGCGCGGAGCCTCGAGTTCGCCGCCACCCCGCCCCCGAGCAGGAGATGCTCGACGCCCTGGGCTCGGCAGGCCTCCACGGCCTTCGCCGACAGCACGTCGACGACCGCCTCCTGGAACGCGGCAGCCACGTCGGCGACCGGAACCGGCTCGCCTGCCCGCTGACGCAGCTCGACCCAACGGGCCACCGCCGTCTTCAGCCCGGAGAAGGAGAAGTCGAACCGGTGGCGCTCGAGATCGTGCGGAGCCGTCAGCCCGCGGGGGAACGCGATGCTGTCCGGCTCTCCCCCGCGGGCGAGCCGGTCGATCTCTGGTCCCCCCGGGAAGGGCAGCCCGAGCAGTCGGCCCACCTTGTCGAACGCCTCGCCCGCAGCGTCGTCGATGGAGGCACCGAGCAGCATGACGTCCGACGTCACGTCGTCGACCTGGAGAAGCGAGGAGTGACCACCACTGACGAGGAGGGCGATCGCCGGCTCCGGCAGGGGGCCGTGCTCGAGGCGGTCGACGGCGACGTGAGCAGCCAGGTGGTTGACGCCAAAAAGCGGCACCCCCGTCGACACCGAGAGCGCCTGCGCCGTCGCGGTACCCACCAGCAGGGCGCCGACGAGCCCCGGACCCGCGGTGACCGCGATCGCGTCGAGGTCTTCCAGCAGCACCCCCGCCTCGTCCAGGGCGCGTGTCAGGGCCGGACCCATGGCCTCCAGATGCGCGCGGCTGGCCACCTCGGGAACGACTCCCCCGAACCGCGCGTGCTCCTCCACGCTGGTGGCGACGACGTCCGCGAGCAACGTGGTGCCCCTGACGACGCCGACCCCCGTCTCGTCGCACGAGGTCTCGATCCCGAGGACCAGCGCCTCGGCGCTCACGACGCCGCCCCGCTTCGACGCACGGAGAGCCGCATCACGACGGCGTCACGACCCGGACCGTAGTAGCCCGACCGGCGCGCCACCTGCTCAAAGCCGCGGCCGGCGTACAGCGTCTGGGCTGCCGCGTTGTCCGCCGCCACCTCGAGCAGCACGCTGGTGCAGCCGCGGCGCACCGCCTCGTCGACGAGCGCGTCGAGCAGGACACCACCGACCCCGAGCCCGCGCTGGGACTCCTCCACCGCGAGCGTCTGCACGTCACCCTCGGCTACCGACGGCCATCAGACCCCCGTAGCCGACGACGGTCCGACCCACCTCCGCGACGAGGTACCACCGCGAGGCAGGAACGCCCGCCAGCTCACCCCAGAACGACTCCACCGACCAGGCGGTCTCGGGGAACGAGGCCTGCTCGATGCGGTGCACGGAGGGGATGTCCGGCCAGCGCATGGGTCGTACGGAGATGTCGCTCACCCGAGCACCGACTTCGGGCCCGAGGACGGCGTCACGTCCGGTCGACGCAGGTAGCGCGGGGAGGCGGGTTCCGGCACGAGCCCGAGGGCCATCCGGTGCGACACGAGAGCGCACAGGGCCGCGGCCCCAGGGCCCTCTGCCTCGACGACGTCGTCGAACGCCTCCACAAGAGGAGTGCCGGACGGGAATACGACGGCCAGCCCGCGTGCCGCCTCCGCCGCGGCTTCAGCTGCACCGACCATGGGCTCCCCCCGGCGGGTGGCAGCGTCGTCGTAGAGCGCCCAGAAGAGCTCCCGGCGCCGCGCGTCGGTGGCGACGGCGAACGGCGCCGCCCGCCCCGTCGCCCAGGCGAGGGTGTCGAGGGTGCAGACACCATGGACGGGAATCCCCAGTGCCAACCCCATGGCACCCGCAGTCGCCAGCCCTACCCGGAGACCGGTGAAAGCGCCCGGGCCGGTCCCCACCGCGAGCAGCCCCAGCTCGTTCGGCTCGACGCCGGCGTCCGCCAGCACCGCATCGATCTGGACGGGCAGCACCTCCCCGTGACGGCGGGCGTCGACGTGGTCACGTTCGACCAGCACGCTGCAGCGACCACCCTCGATCTCGGCCAGGGCGACCGTCGTGACGGCTGTCGCCGTATCGAGCCCGAGGATCAGCACACCCGCACGCTACCGACCGGCGGCCTGCGGCAGCTCACGTCCCTCGGGCATCCGGATGCGCACGGTCCGGTGCTCCGAGCTCTCCGAGACGTCGCGCGCGATGCGCACGTCCACCACCTGCTCACCCAGACGCTCGGCCATCCCCTCACCCCACTCGACGACGGTGATGGAGTCGGCCACCGACGCATCGAGATCGAGGTCGTCCAGCTCGGCCAGACCGCTCAGCCGGTACGCGTCGACGTGGACGAGGTCGGGCCCCTGCGCGGCACGGTGCACGCGCGCGATGACAAAAGTGGGCGATGTCACGGGACCCGCCACTCCGAGGCCGACGGCCAGCCCCTGGGTGAACGTGGTCTTGCCCGCACCCAACGGCCCGTCCAGAACCACGATGTCACCGGCGCGGCAGGCCCGCGCGAGCCGGGCCCCGAGGTCACGCATGGCGTCGGCGTCCGGCACCTCGACGATGACCTCACTGCGGGTCACGCCTCGATCCCACGAGCGACGCGTTCGAGCATGTCGATCAGGTACCCGTTGACATCGTCCGGTCGCTCGAGCATCACCAGATGTCCCCCGGGGTCGAGGACTTCCAGCTCGGCGCCGGGGATGCCACGGAGCAGCTGTTGGCTGTGCTCCGGCGGAGTCAGAAGATCCTGGGCACCGACGACGATGAGGGTCTCCGTCCCGTTGAGGACCTCGAGCACGTCCGTCGCCTCGTGCTCGGCGAAGGCCGGGTAGAAGTCGCCAAGGACCTCGATGGGCGTGCCGTTGATCATCTCGAGGCTGAAGTCGACCAGCTCGACGGGCACGTCGCCGCTGAATGCGTACACCTTGGTCACGAGAACGGCGAGGTCGGAGCTGATCTGCCGCCCTCGTTCCAGCACCTGCGAGGTGCGGCGCCCCACCTTGATCAGGGTGGGAGCGGCACGTCGCAAGGTGCGCACAGCGACGGCAGGCAGTCCGAGGGTGACACGCCCCATCTCGCCCGCCGAGGTGGACATGAGCACCACCCCGACGATCCGGCCACCGAACTGCTCAGGAGCACGTCTGGCGAGCTCGAGCACCGTCATGCCGCCCATGGAGTGTCCGACCACGACCACAGGACCTGGAGCAAAGGCATCGAGGACGGCGTCGAGATCAGCAGCCAGCTGCTGGAGTGAGGCGGACTCAGGAGAACCGCGCCCGGACCGTCCGTGTGAACGCTGGTCGTAGAGGACCAGTCGTGCTGTGCCGCGGAGGGCCTGCCGCTGGAAGTGGAAGCAGTCCTGGTTCAGCGCGTACCCGTGCACGAAGACGACCGTGAGGTCGTGCCAGGCAGCGTTCGGACGTGGCTCGTCGACCTCGACGTGCAGCTGGACACCGTCGTCGAGGGTCAGGATGTGCGGAGTTCCGCGCAGCTGACCGAGACCGAGACGGCCGCCAGGAGTCTCCCCTCGCCGCAGGGGGCGGCCCACGACGACCCGCTCCGCGGCCATGCCCGCGGCCGCGCCGACCGCGGCCGCCAGCAGGGCAGCGCCGGCGATGCCGGCCTGACGCGCCGGGTTCATGACGCATCTCCCCCGACGTAGGTACGCGGGACGCGCGGCCCCATCCGCGTGACGATCTCGTAGGAGATCGTTCCGGTCGCGTCAGCCCACTCCTGAGCCGTCGGCTCACCGTCGTCCCCGCTTCCGAAGAGCGTGACCACGTCACCGACGGACGCCGCATCGTCGCCGAGGTCGAGCACGAACTGGTCCATGCACACGACGCCGGCCACGGTGCGACGTCGGCCGGCGGCGAGCACCGGCCCGACGTTGGTCGCGTCGCGCGGGATGCCGTCGGCATACCCGAGCGGCACCAGGCCGAGGGTGGACTCGCGGTCAGTGACGTACTGGTGCATGTACGAGACCCCATGACCGGCGGGCACCCGTTTGACCAGCGTCAGTTGCGCCCGCAGGGACATTGCGGGGCGCAGCCCGACTGCCCCGGGCGCGGTACCGCGCAGCGGCGACAGGCCGTACACCGCCAGTCCCGGTCGGGTCAGGTCGAAGTGGGTGTCCGGTCGCGTGAGGGTGGCTGCCGAGTTGGCGAGGTGGCGCACGGTCGGACGCAGACCCGCCCGGTCGGCGACGTCGATCGCTTCGCTGAAGACGCCGAGCTGGCGGTCGATCGTGGGGTGACCTGGAGCATCCGCCCAGGCCAGGTGAGACCACAGCCCGACGACCTCCACCGTTCCGTCCAGCTCGGCCTTGCGGGCTGCGTCGACGATGTCGGGCCAGTCACCGACCGCCGACCCCGACCGCCCCAGACCGGTATCGACCTTGAGGTGCACGCGGGCCGGGCGACCGCGCTCCCGGGCAGCGTCCGCGATCGAGCTGAGCGTCGTCGCTGCGGACACCGACAGGTCGATGTCCGCCTCGAGGGCCGCCGGCCACGGCTCGTCCGGTCCGAGCAGCCAGGCCAGCAGCGGGGAACCGATGCCGGCAGCTCGCAGAGCCAGTGCCTCGTCGAGGAGCGCCACTCCCAACCAGTCGGCTCCTCCGGCCAAGGCCGCACGGGCCGACGGAATGAGCCCGTGCCCGTAGGCATCAGCCTTGACGACGGCCATCACGCCCGCGTCGCCCGCGTGCTGCTGCAGCACTGCCGTGTTGGCAGTGATCGCGTCGAGGTCGACGCGGAGCTCGCGCAGGGGGACGCGAGGGAGCTCAGGCACTCCGTCATTCTCCCATCCCGGGCCGTGTCGACCCGCGACGCGCCACGGTCTAGGGGCGCGACACTGCACGTACCGCGTCCGGCAGCGTGGCCACCACGTCGGACGCCGTGACCGCTGCGCCGTCGGCGGCCAGACGTGCCGCAATCCCGTGCACGAACGCCGCGACTGATGCCGCGTCCAGCGGGGTGAGCCCAGCAGCCAGGAAGGCGGCCACCATGCCGGTGAGGACGTCCCCGGTGCCCCCTGTCGCCAACCACGGGGTCCCGGTGAGGTTCAGCCTCACCTGCCCGTCAGGTGCCGCCACGATCGTGGTGGCACCCTTCAGCAGGACCGTGCACCGCAGCCGAGCCGCCAGGGTCCGAACGGCGGCGACCGGGTCCGCCGATACCTCGAGGTCGGGCGCGAGGCGTGCGAACTCGCGCTCGTGCGGCGTCAGGACGGTGCTCACCGTCCGCCCGTCCAGCAGCTGCGGTGCGGTCGCGAGCAGGCTCAGACCGTCGGCGTCGACGACGACGGGCACGGGCTCGCCCAGGACCTCGGCCAGACGGTCGTGCGCCGTGCCGTCCAGACCGATTCCGGGCCCGACGGCCCACGCCTGGACGCGGCCCGCGTCGACCACGCCCCCGGCGGACACGATCACCGAGGGCCAGGCCCGCACCACGTCGGCGGCCGCCGACCCCGAGTACCGCACCAGGCCGGCCTTCACCCGGGCGGCACCACCGACGGCAAGGACAGCCGCACCCGGGTAGCGCTCAGAGCCGGCGGCGATGCCGACCACCCCTTGCGAGTACTTGTGGTCGAGGGGTCCAGGACGCGGCAGCAGCACGGCGACATCCTGTGCGTCGAGACAGGTGACGGACGGGACCACCGCGTCATCCCCCAGCCCGATGTCGACGAGCTCGACCACGCCGGCATGCAGCGAACCTGGCGGCAGCAGCAGTCCCGGCTTCATCAAACCGAAGCTGACCGTCACATCCGCCCACACGGCGTCGTCGCCGGCTGCTCCGGTGTCGGCATCCACTCCGCTCGGCAGGTCGACGGCCACCACGAGCGCAGCGCTGGCCGTGGCACGTGCGGCCAGTGACCCGGCGGGCTCGCGGAGCGCACCCTTGCCACCGATGCCGAGCATCCCGTCGATGACCAGGTCGGCGGAGGCGATCGCGTCGGAGGCGTCGTCAGGCGGCAGGACGCGTCCACCTGCACGCACTACGGCAGCGTGACCTTCCTCGTGCAGGCGCGTGCCAGTAGGGACCACCAACACCTGGGCGCCTCGGCGCGCGAGGGCGGCACCGGCGAAGAGAGCGTCACCCCCGTTGTTGCCGGTGCCGACCAGCAGCACGATGCGCGCGCCGTACACACCTCCGCGGTGCAGCGCCAGAAGCTCGGCACAGGTCCGCGCAAGACCCGTGGCGGCACGAAGCATCAGCTCGCGCGCACCGATCCGCGCCAGCACCGCCTCCTCGGCTGCACGGACCTCCTCGACGGTGTGGACCCCTTGCACGACGCCCCTCAGCTCTCGGCCACGACCATGGCCGACGCGATGCCGGCGTCATGGCTCAGCGACAGGTGCAGGGTGCCGGCGCTCTGCTGTGCGGCCCGGTCGGCGACGGTTCCCTGCAACGCGAAGACCGGTCGGCCCTCCGCGTCCTTGACGACCTCACAGTCGTGCCAGTGCAGACCCGCAGGCGCCCCGAGCGCCTTGGCGAGCGCCTCCTTGGCGGCGAACCGTGCGGCCAGTGACGCGAGCGGCAACGATCGTTCGGCCGGAGTGAACAGACGTTCACGCAGCCCGGGACTGCGCTCGAGCACCTGGCCGAACCGGTCGATGTCGACCACGTCGATGCCAATCCCCACGATCACTCCGACAGTCTCCCACCGTCCCGCTCCCCCCGTACTGCCGGTGATCGGAGCGTCTCAGTCATTTTCTGACCCCACAGGACGCCGACATGTGACTGAAACGCTCCGATCACCGGTGGATGGGTGTCGTGTCACGAGTCGACGACGAGCTCCATCAGAAGGCCGTCGTGCCAGCCGTCACCGTCGACGTCGCGTTCGTAGCGGCGCATGGTGCCCACGGCACGGAACCCGCAGGCGGCGTAGCAGGCGATGGCACGCTCGTTCGCGGCTGCAGGATCGATGACGATGCGGTGGTGCCCGCGGTCGCGGACGAGGTGGTCGACGACCACGGTCACCGTCTCGCGTCCAAGGCCGCGGCCTTGGGCCTCGCCCGCGAGGAACAGGTCGATGCCGGCATGCCGGTACCGGGGGTCGGCGTTCTCGTACCACTGCACGAACCCGACGACCCGGTCGTCGTGCCAGACGGAACGGACCTGGGTGGTGTCGTCATCGAACGGCCAGTCGGGCGTCTCGGGCGCCCCCCACCAGCGGTGGACCGACGAGGAGGCCCGGATCTCGCGCAGGACGCCGACGTCCTCGGGCCGGATCGGGAGCAGTCGCCACCCGGTCGCCGGTGAGATCGGAGGTGGTCACTCCACCGTGACCGACTTGGCCAGGTTGCGCGGCTGGTCGACGTCGTACCCCTTGGCGCTGGCCAGCTCGCAGGCGAACACCTGCAGCGGCACGGTCGCCACTAGCGGCTGCAGCAACGTCGGGCACGGCCGGTACCGAGATCAGGGTGTCCGCGTACGGCGTCACGGCATCATCGCCGTCCTCGGCGATCACGATCGTCCGCGCCCCACGGGCGCGTATCTCCTGGATGTTGCTCACGATCTTGTCGTGGAGGACTCTGCGACTGCGCGGAGGCACGACGACGACGACGGGGAGACCCTCCTCGATGAGGGCGATGGGGCCGTGCTTCAGCTCGCCGGCCGGGAAGCCCTCGGCGTGCATGTAGGCCAGCTCCTTGAGCTTCAGTGCCCCTTCGAGGGCCACGGGGTAGCCGACATGGCGTCCGAGGAAGAGCACCGCCTTGGCACCGACGAGCTCGCGGGCCAGCGCGCGCATCGGCTCGACGGTGTCGAGCACCCGGTCGACCGCTTCAGGCACGGCTCCCAGCTCGGCGACGTGACGGGCGACCTCGTCGCCCCACATCGTGCCTCGCACCTGTGCGAGGTACAGCGCGACCAGGTGCACGGCGACGATCTGCGTGAGAAAGGCCTTCGTGGACGCCACGGCGATCTCTGGTCCGGCATGGGTGTAGACCACGGCATCGGACTCGCGCGGGATCGTCGCCCCATTGACGTTGCAGATGGCGAGCACCCGTGATCCCTGCTCGCGGGCATGGCGGATCGCCATCAACGTGTCCATCGTCTCGCCGGACTGCGAGATCGCGATGACGAGCGTCTGCCGAGACAAGATCGGGTCGCGGTAGCGGAACTCCGATGCCACCTCGACCTCGACCGGGATGCGCGTCCAGTGCTCGATCGAGTACTTGGCGATCAGCCCTGCGTGGTACGCGGTGCCGCAGGCGATGATGACGACCTTGTCGGTGTCGCGCAGATCCTCGTCGGACAGGCGCATCTCGTCGAGCTGCAGCATGCCGTGCTCGTCGATCCGACCGAGCATGGTGTCAGCGACGGCCTTCGGCTGCTCGTAGATCTCCTTGAGCATGAAGTAGTCGAAGCCCGCCTTCTCGGCCGCGGAGGCATCCCAGTTGACCTCGTACTCCTTGACCTCCCCCACTGACCCGTCGAATCCGGTGACCGTGACCGTGTCGGCACGCAGCTCGACCACCTGGTCCTGACCGAGCTCGACGGCGCGTCGGGTGTGTGCGATGAACGCTGCGACGTCGCTGCCGAGGAAGTTCTCTCCGTCACCGCGTCCGACCACCAACGGTGAGTTGCGACGTGCCCCGACGACAACTCCCGGCTGGTCGGCGTGCACGGCGACGAGCGTGAAGGCGCCGTCCAGGCGTCGGCACACCTGACGCATCGCTTCGGCGAGGTCTCCGTCGTACGCACCCGCCAGGAGATGCGAGACCACCTCGGTGTCGGTGTCGGACGCGAGGGTCACGCCGGACGCCTCGAGCTCGGTCCTCAGTGCCGCGAAGTTCTCGATGATGCCGTTGTGCACCACGGCGACCTTGGCATCCGCATCGAGGTGTGGATGTGCGTTGCGATCGGTGGGGGCACCGTGGGTCGCCCAGCGGGTGTGGCCCATGCCGAAGGACGTCGCCGGGAGGGGCTGTTCGGCAAGCAGCTTCTCCAGGTTGGCGAGCTTCCCTGCCTTGCGGCGCACCTGCACCTCGTCGGACGCCACCACCGCCACCCCTGCGCTGTCGTAGCCGCGGTACTCCAGGCGCCGCAGGCCCTCGATCACGACGTCCACGGCGTTCTGCTGGCCGACGTACCCAACGATTCCGCACATGGGCTACACCCTACGTTCTGCCAGATCCCGCCAGCGCCTGTCCGGCGCCGCGCCGGCTCAGCCGATGGTCTTCCGCACGACAGCGGCCAGGCGGTCGGCCACGAGCTGAGCGCGCTCGGCCGTATCGGCCTCGACCATCACGCGGACGAGGGGCTCGGTGCCACTGGGACGCAGGAGCACGCGGCCCTGCTCCCCGAGCTCGTGCTCCTCTTCGGCCACGGCCGCGGCGATGGCGGGTGCGTCCACGCGAAGCTTGTCGACACCGGACACGTTCACGAGAACCTGAGGGAATCGCTGCATCACCGAGGCGAGCTTGGCCAGCGGCTGGCCCGATCGCACCACCTCCGCGGTGGTGTGGAGCGCGGTGAGCAGTCCGTCGCCGGTCGTCGCGTGCTCGGACATGATCAGGTGTCCCGACTGCTCGCCCCCGAGGGTGTAGCCGAAGGATCGCATGGCCTCCAGCACGTACCGGTCCCCCACGGCCGTGGCGACGACCGCGATCCCCGCGCGCTGCATCGCCTGGCGAAAGCCGAGGTTCGCCATCACCGTCGAGACGACGCTGTTGTGGGCCAGCCGACCCGCATCGCGCATGGCGACCGTCAGGATGGCCAGGATCTGGTCGCCGTCGACGACGGCGCCCTCGGCGTCGACGGCAAGGCAGCGGTCGGCATCACCGTCGAGTGCAAACCCGAGGTCAGCCCCGTGCTCGACGACGGCCTCCTGCAGCGACTGCATGTGGGTCGATCCACAGCCGTCGTTGATGTTCAGGCCGTCAGGTTCGTCATGGATGGTGGTGACCTCAGCCCCCGCGCGACTGAAGGCATCCGCCGCGACAGCGGCGGCCGCCCCGTTTGCGCAGTCGACGACGACGCGCACGGGTGTCAGGCGCTGCTCACCCAGCGTCGACAAGAGGTGGGCCACGTAGTCGTCGGCTCCCGCGGTGTCGGCGATGACGCGCCCGACTGCTGCTCCCGTCGGACGGTCCCATGGCTCGCCGAGCCGGGACTCGACTGCGTCCTCGATGCCGTCGGCGAGCTTGTGTCCGCCGCGGGCGAAGAACTTGATGCCGTTGTCCGGCATCGCATTGTGTGATGCGGAGAGCATCACACCGAGGTCCGCCTGGCGGGCCGCCGTCAGGTGCGCGACGGCCGGCGTCGGCAGCACTCCCACCCGGCGGACGTCGACCCCCGCACTCGCGAGCCCGGCCACGACTGCGGCCTCGAGGAACTCACCAGATGCACGCGGGTCACGACCGACGACGGCCACCGGCCGGTGTCCTGCGAAGGCGCCTGTCTCAGCGAGGACGTGCGCAGCAGCCACGCTGAGATCAAGCGCCAGCTCCGCGGTGAGGTCGCGGTTGGCGACCCCACGCACACCATCGGTTCCGAACAGCCTGGCCAAGGGACCTCCTCGTGCACCCCCGCGTTCGGCGACCGATCGACGGCCAGGCGGAGAGCTGGGGGCGAAGACGCGTCAGCGCTTGGAGTACTGCGGAGCTTTGCGCGCCTTCTTCAGACCTGCCTTGCGGCGCTCCTTGGCCCTCGGATCACGGGTGAGGTAGCCGGCCTTCTTCAGCGGCGGGCGGTTGCCCTCGGTGTCGATGTCGCTCAGCGCGCGGGCGATGCCGAGGCGGATGGCACCGGCTTGGCCGGACACACCGCCACCGTGCACGCGGGCGATGACGTCGTAGCGGCCTTCGATCTGCAGCACCCGGAACGGGTCATTGACGACCTGCTGGTGGACCTTGTTCGGAAAGACCTCGTCGAGCTCTTTGCCGTTGACCGTCCACTTGCCGGTGCCTGGGGCGATGCGCACACGCGCGATCGCCTCCTTGCGCCGGCCGGTGGCGGCGCCGGGGTCGTCCGAGATCTCGCGCGGGGTGACCGCAACGGTCGACTCGGTGCTGAAGTCGCCGGTTGCGGCGGCCTCGGACTCGGCGATCGCCTCGGGGGCGGTCTCTTCGGTGACGGTCACGTCGGACATGGTCCTCTCGATACCTTCTGCTGGCCCGGGCGCTACTGCGCGACCTGGGTGATCTCGAACGGCACCGGCTGCTGCGCCGAGTGCGGGTGCTCCGGGCCGGCGTAGACCTTGAGCTTCTTCAGCTGCTGCCGGGCGATGCGGTTCTTCGGGAGCATGCCCCAGACCGCCTTCTCGACCGCGCGCCGCGGGTTCTTCGCGAGCAGCTCGTCGTAGCCGGTGGCGCGGAGACCGCCGGGGTAGCCGGAGTGGTGGTAGGCGAGCTTCTGCTCACGCTTGGCGCCGGTCAGGGCGATCTTGTCGGCGTTGATGACGACGACGAAGTCACCGGTGTCCACGTGTGGCGCGAAGACGGCCTTGTGCTTGCCGCGCAGCAACTGCGCCACCTGCGCGGCGAGGCGTCCGAGGACGACGTCCTCAGCGTCGATGACGTACCACTGACGCTGGACGTCGCCTGGCTTGGGGCTGTACGTGCGCACGGCAAACCTTCTCTGGTCTCATACGAGATTGCGGGGGCGCCCACGTTCACGAAAAGCAGGCGCAACAGCCGTCCAGATTACCCGGGTGGGCCGTGACGGGTCAAAACCGGGGTCCAACGCCCTCGGACACGCTCCATAGGGTGGCGGAGTGACCCCTGTCGAGCCAGACGCCGGTGTCGGCGCGGCCGACGGCCGCCGCACCAGCGTGGTGGTGCTGGTCGCGTCCATCGTCGCGCGGATGCCGCAGGGCCTGGCCCCTCTCTCTGTGGTGCTGCTGGCGCAGGAGGGCACAGGATCGATCGCGACCGCCGGACTCGCCGGCGGGGCCTGGGCAGTCGGCTCGGCGGTGAGCCAACCGCTCTGGGGCGGGCTGGCCGGGCGCGGTCGCGCCCACCGGATCGAGGCGCTCACCGCCCTCTCGCAGGGGATCGTCGTCCTCGTCCTCGCCCTGGGCGGCTGGTCCACCGAGGGCGTCTTCATCGCCCTCGCCGCGACCGGTGGCCTCCTCGCGGCCCCCACCTCTCCCATCTCGCGCACGCTGTGGCCGCAGCTGGCGGTCGACGAGCACCATCTGGATGCGCTGTACACCCACGACGCCACGTGGCAGGAGCTCATCTTCATCGCCGGGCCCGCGTTGGTGGGCCTCCTGGTGGCGGTGTCCGGACCGAGTGCGGCCCTCACCGCCGCCGCGGTCCTGGGCATGGTCGGCGGCATCACCTTCGCAGGGATCGTGCGCCCTCACTGGCGGCCGCACCCGGCGCCGTCGACGCGGGTGCCGCTGGCACGCTCGCTGCTGGACCTGGCTGGTCCCTACTCGGCGCTGGCCGTGATGGCGTTCGGGCTCGGCCTGGTCGAAGTGGGCGTCCCCGCCGTCGCCATCCTCGAGCAGAGTCGAGCCGCCAGCGGGTGGCTCCTGGCGCTGTGGAGCCTCGGCTCCCTGGTGGGCGGGCTCGTGGCCGCGCGCCACCGTTGGCGTCGCGGCCCGAGCGACCGCTGGCCCTGGCTCATGGGGGGCGTCGCCGCAGGTACCGCGACCATCGTCGTCGGTTGGAGCTTCGGCCTGCCCTGGCTGGGGTTGACCCTGTTCCTGTCCGGCCTGGCCCTGGCGCCGTCGTTGGCTGCGGGCTACGGGGTGGTCGCGAGCCGGGCCGCCCCGGGCCGGCGCACCGACGCCTTCGCCTGGACCACGACCTTCCTGCTGCTCGGGATCGGCGCCGGCGTCGCCGTGGGTGGCGTCCTCGCGGACGCGAGCCCCACCTGGACCTTCGCCGCGGGCACGGCCAGCACGACCCTCGCGGCGGCCGTGGCTCGGGTCAGCGGGCGCGCTGCACGCGCGCCTCGTCCCACACCGGCTCAGACGTCTCGTATACCTGGCCGTCCGACCCGAAGATGAGGAACCGGTCGAACGAGCGGGCGAACCAGCGGTCGTGGGTCACGCACATGACGGTGCCGTCGAACGACTCGAGCCCGTCCTCCAGCGCCTCCGCGCTGGCGAGGTCGAGGTTGTCGGTCGGTTCGTCGAGCAGCAGCAGGGTGACGCCGGACAGCTCGAGCAGCAGGATCTGGAAGCGTGCCTGCTGGCCACCCGAGAGCGTCTCGAACCGCTGCTCGCCCTGTCGGTCGAGCTCATAGCGACGCAGCGCCGACTTCGCGGCACCCAGCTGCAGCGAGTGCTGCTCCCAGAGCAGCTCGATCAGCGTCCGCCCGACGAACTCGGGGTGGTCGTGCGTCTGCGCAAAGTGGCCCGGGACCACTCGCGCACCGAGCTTCCACCCGCCCGCGTGGGCCACCGTCGCCTGCTCCGTGCCCGTCCGGGGGTCCCAGGACGCCAGCAGGCGCAGGAAGTGCGACTTGCCCGAGCCGTTGCTGCCCAGCACGGCGACCCGCTCGCCGTAGAACACCTCGAGGTCGAACGGCCGCATCAGCCCGGTGAGCTCGAGGTCCTGGCACGTGACCGCGCGGACGCCGGTCCGTCCACCCTTCAGCCGCATGCGGACGTTCTGCTCGCGTGGGCGCTCCTCCGGCGGACCGGCCTCCTCGAACTTGGCCAGGCGCGTGCAGGCGGCCTGGTACCGACTCGCCATGCCGTCGTTGTACTCAGCCTTCACGCGCAGGTTGCGCACGAGCTCCTTGAGCTGCTCGTGCTTCTCGTCCCATCGCCGCCGCAGCTCGTCGAGCCGCTCGTGCCGATCACGCCGCGCATCGTGGTACGTCGCGAACCCGCCGCCGTGCACCCACGACGATCCACCCTCGACGGTCACGATGCGGTTGGCCGCCTGGGCGAGCAGCTCGCGGTCGTGGGAGATGAGCAGCACCGTCTTCTGGGTGTCGGCGAGCTGACGCTCCAGCCACTGCTTGCCCGGCACATCCAGGTAGTTGTCCGGCTCGTCGAGCAGCAGCACCTCGTCCGGTCCACGGAGCAGAGCCTCGAGCACCAGGCGCTTCTGCTCGCCGCCCGAGAGCGTCCGCACCTCGCGGTACTGGGCACGCTCGTAGGGCACGCCGAGCGCCTCCATGGTGCAGGCGTCCCACACCACCTCGGCGTCGTAGCCGTGTGCGTCTCCCCAGTCGGCGATCGCCTGGGCATAGCGCATCTGGGTCTTCTCGTCGTCCCGCTCCATCATCGCCAGCTCGGCTGCGTCCATCTCGCGTGCCGCGTCGCGGATGCGTGGTGGTGCCACCGACACCAAGAGGTCGCGCACCGTGGAGTCGTCGCGCACACTGCCCACGAACTGGCGCATGACACCCAGTCCGCCGCTCCGCGACACCGAACCCTCGAGGGGATCGATGTCCCCGGCGATGATGCGCATGAGCGTGGTCTTGCCCGCACCGTTCGCGCCGACGAGCGCCACCACGGCCCCGTCCCCGACCCGGAACGACACGTCGTCGAACAGGGTGCGGCCGTCGGGCAGGACGAAGCTGACCCCGTTGACGTCGACGTGTCCCACGAGGGGACAGTCTCACGCACCGATGGCCGTGGACGCCATCGGGTTTCCCGCCAACGCCGACCTCAGCGGTACTCCAGGATGCCTTCGCCGAAGACGATCTGCGTGCCGGCCGCACCGGCCAGCACGGCAGGCAGCTCGGTCAGGTCACCGATCCGGGCCCGCCGCTTGGTCGTCAGGACGAAGTCGCTGGCGGCCTCCACCTTGGGACCCATCGAACCGTCCGGGAACTTCATCGTGGCCAGCTGGTCGGGTGACACCCTCGCGATCGCCCTCTGCTGCTCGCTGCCCCAGTCGAGGTAGACGGCGTCGGCGTCGGTGGCCACGACGAACTCGTCGGCGTCGATCAGCTGTGCCATCAAGGCGCTCGCCAGGTCCTTGTCGATGACGGCCTCGACGCCGACGAGCGTCCGCGTCCCCGGCAGGTACATCGTGGGGATGCCACCGCCACCTGCTGCGATGACCACCGCGCCCTGGTCCAGCAACCAGCGCAAGGGCCGGAGCTCGAAGATCTGCTTCGGACGCGGCGACGGCACGACGCGACGCCACACCTGTCCGTCCTGCTTGAAGTGCCAGCCCTTGGCCACCGCGAGCGCGTCGGCGTCCTGCTTCTCGTAGACGGGTCCCACGAACTTGGTGGGGTTCGAGAAGGCCGGGTCACTGGCCTCGACCTCGACCATGGTCAGCAGCGTGGCGAGCGGCTTCTCGAACGGCAGCAGGTTCCCGAGCTCCTGCTCGATCAGGTAGCCGATCAGGCCCTCCGTCTCCGCACCGAGCACGTCGAGCGGAAACGCCTCGTCCGGATGGTAGGCCGCACCCTGCAGCGCCAGGAGACCGACCTGCGGACCGTTGCCGTGCGTGACGACGAGCTCGTGCTCCATCGCCACGGGCGCGAGCGCCTCCGCAGCCACCTTCACGTTCGTCCGCTGGTTCTCGACCGTCATGGGTTCGCCACGCTTGAGGAGTGCATTTCCGCCGAGGGCCACCACGAGTCGCATGGGGGCAGTCTGCCCCACCTCACCACTTCGTCGTGCGCACCTGGACGCCCGGCGTCGGCCGCTCGACGGCACACTGTGGGGGTGTCCCACGCTGCCGGAGGTCGCCACCGCGCTCCCCCGGCGCGGTCACCGCGACGCGGCACGCTGCTGCCGGTGCTCGGTGCCGCCGCGGTCCTTCTGGTCGTGGGCGGCACCGCCTGGTGGATGACCCGTACGGACACAGCCTCCGACGCGCCGGATCCCGCTGCCTCGTCGGTGTCCCCGACGCCGCCCGTGTCCCCTGGCCTGCTCGTCGAGAGCGAGCGGGAGGTCACCGTCGACGGGGCGGTCGTCGAGGTGCTCGAGACGTCCCGCCTGGTCGAGGGCGGGACCGTGCAGGTGGCGCCTCCGACCGCCACACCGCTCGGACTCGAGCTGCTCGCCACCGCCGTGGTCGCCCCGGACGGTCGCACGGCACCGTTGACCGAGCCGGTCACGCTGACGTCCGAGGGCGCCATCACGGTTCGCGGTCGCTACCGGCTCACCGCTTGCCCGGACGTCCTGCCGGCCCAGTGGCCCTCACCGGCGGACTTCCTCGCCGCGGCGCGCAGCTACCCGCGTCTCGACGAGCCCCAGCACACGGCGCGGGCGCTCTGCGACGGCGCCCGGTCCGACGCCGGACGTCTGGACGGCCTGTCCGGGGTCCTGACCGACGACGGCGATTCTCGGTTGTCGTGGAAGGGTGACCGAACCCTGACAGTCCATGCCGTGGGTTCCGCGTCCGGGATCGCCGTCGTCGTGCCACAACCGGTGTGCGACGCCACCTGCATCGCCCGCATCCCGGCGGGCGCAAGTGCATCCGTCCAGCTGCAGCCGGTCGACCCCTGCCCACCGGCCACGACCGATGACTCGCTGATCCTGGTGGTGAGCGAGGGCGACGACCCGAGCCGGGTGGTCTCGGTGGAGGTTGCGGGACTGCACCGCACCGTGTGCCGATAGCGGTCTGGCCGGGGGCCCTTGGCAAGAAAGTGCGACATCGGTGTCAACCCATGAGGGGGGTTCACGCGACATGATGATGTGACGCAGACGGAGGGGCGCCGGATGGACAGCCCGGAGGAGGCCTCCTCGGCGGACGGGGCACCGGCGCGGCTTCCCGACGTCGTCTCCTTCGCCACGCTCTACCGCAACGAGTTCCACGGTCTCGTCACCATCGCTTGGGGGCTCACCGGCTCCCGCGAGACCGCCGAGGACATCGCGCAGGAGGCCCTGCTCAGCATCCACCGACGGTGGGAGCGCGGTGAGACGGTGGACAACCCCTCCGGCTACGTCCGTCGAGCGTGTGCCAACCTCGCGGTCTCGTGGATCCGCCGCCGGATGGCCGAGACCCGGGCACTGCTGCGCGTCGGGACGCCACAGGGGAGCGTCCCGGCCCTGGACGACGGCACCGAGACCTTCTGGTCCGAAGTGCGTCGACTGCCTCGGCGCCAGGCGCAGGTCGTCGCCCTCTTCTACGGCTACTCCATGACGGTCGGAGAGATCTCCGAGACGTTGGAGATGGCTCCCGGCACCACCAAGACCCACCTGCACCGAGGACGCCGCACGCTTGCCGTGCGCCTCGGCCTGGACGCCGCCGAGACGGAGGAGGTCGACTGATGTCCCTCGATACGCTTGGTCTCCTCGCCGCCCAGGACCTGCACGCAGCCGCGTCCGAGGTCGATGTCGAACGCTCGCTGCAGCGCGCACTGGCTGGACGCCGACGCGGCCGGGCCGTGAGTGCCACGATCCTGGTCGTCGCAGTGGTCGCCGTCGTCGTCGTGGGGTGGCTTGCGAGCCACGACCTGTTCGGCGGCGAGCAGTCGGCACCACCCCTCGACTCCGGACCGGCTGTGGTTGTCGGCGCCCAGTTGTCGGTCCCGGTCGCGCTCACGGTTCCCGAGGGATGGGAAGTGAGACGGGACGACCGCGCGGTCGAGCTGCGTCCGCTGGACAGGTCCGACAGGTCCATCACCCTCGTGGGACAACCAGTCATGGTCTTCGAGCCTCCGGGCTACCAGCTGCGGCCGCTCCGCGAGGACCTGGTCGTCTGGACGACGACTCACCCCGACCTCGAGGTCAGCGATCAGTTCGGCCTCGACGGACCAGGCTTCGCGTGGACCGGCACCGAGCTGACACTCTCCCTGAAGCCAGACATGTCAAAGGTTCCTCTGGTGCCCAAGCCGGCCACTGACCGAGATCTCAGCACCCTGAGTGTCAAGGCCGCTGACAAGACCTTCCTCTGGGACGTCATCTACCTCACCGACTCGCCCCCGCTGGTCGTGGCGAGCCGGTCATCAACCCCGGACGACCCCGTCCTCAAGGCAGGTCGTGACGAGCTGCTGCAGTCGCTGCAGACCAGTCCACCACCCAACTAGTCAGGAGTACCCATGAGTCACCATCCACCACCTCGCGAACGCTCACGCAGTCGCATGCTGCGCACGGCCCTGGCTCTTCTCGTCGCCATGATCTCGACCGTCTCCCTGTCCTCACCAGCGAGCGCCGCGATGCTCGAGCGGGGGACGTTCGACGACAAGGCCTCGTTCACCTTCGAAGACTGCGGCTTCGCGGTGGCCGTCGACGAGCGGTTCGTCGGCTGGTACACGATCGGCCAGGGCACCAAGCAGACGAACGGTGAGTTCTTCCGCGTGCACCAAAGGACGGCGTACTCGGGCACTTTCACCAATGTGAAGACGGGTGACTACTTCACCTCGGCCTGGCACGTGAACTTCAGAGAGATGCCGGCGACCATCGTCGATGACAACGGTCCGATCGTGACTATCAGACCAAGGAGAGCGGCGTGTGGGACACGATTCGTGACTCCACCGGCACCGTTCGCTACCGCAGCACCGGGAACCTGGTGTTCCGGTATGTGTTCGACACCGGCGGCGACGGCGCACCGGGCGGTGGAGAGTTCATCTCCGAGGAGTTCGTCAGGACGTCGGGCAACTGGCAGACCTTCGACGCAGACTTCTGCGCGATCGTGGACGAGCTGATCGGCTGATCCCCGCAGGCGCCGGCCCTCACTCCTGTCGGCGCCACCTCGGTCAGCCGAGCGTGCGGAGACTTCGTGCTTCGTGCGCTCGGCTGGCCATCGCGCTGTCCGGCGGGTAGGTCACTTCCTCGAGCGTCAGGCCGTGGGGCGGCATCACGGTGACGTCCGAGGACCGTTCCGCAGAATCGAGCACCTCACCCACCCACGAAGCCGGACGGCGGCCCTCCCCGACCGCGACGCAGGCGCCCACCAGCGAGCGGACCATGTTGTGGCAGAAGGCGTCGGCCACCACGGTTGCCACCACCAGACCGTGGTCCTCGCGCGTCCAGCTGAGCTCACGCAGGGTGCGGACGGTGCTCGCCCCCTCTCGCCGTCTGCAGAAGGCAGCGAAGTCGTGCTCTCCGAGCAGCGCGGGGGCCGCGGTGCGCATCGCGTCCACGTCCAGCGGACGTCGGTGCCAGAGGACATCCACACGCCGAACCGGGTCTACACCGGTGGAGTCGTCGGAGATGCGGTAGCAGTAGCGTCGAGACGTCGCACTGAACCGCGCGTCGAAGCCCTCGGGCGCGGGCGCAGCCGTGGTGACCCGGACATCTTGCGGAAGGGCGCCGCGGAGGCGCCTCAGCACCGTCGAGCCGTGCTCCTGCCAGATCGACCGTGGGACGTCGCAGTGGGCCACCTGTCCGCGCGCATGCACGCCAGCGTCGGTCCGCCCCGCGACGGTCAGACCAGGCCCTGCCGGCAGTCTCAATGCCTTGGCGAGAGCCTCGTCGAGGACCTGCTCGACCGTGCGACGTCCGGGCTGCCGGGCCCAACCGGAGAACGCCGAGCCGTCGTAGCCGAGGTCGAGGCGCAAACGCACGAGCCCGCTCCCCCCGGGGAACGGGCTCGTGCACGTGCTCAGGAACCGTCAGGACTCCTTGGCCTCGGGGGCCTCGTCGGTGCCCTCAGCCTCCTCCGCTGCCTCAGCGGCAGCATCGACATCGGACTCCTCAGCCGGGTCGACCTCGATCTCCTGGTCGGCGACGTCTGCGGAATCTGCCTCGGCGGCCTCGATCGGCTCGTCAGCAGGTGCCTCGGTCGCCTCCTCGGCCGCGGCAGGCGCCGGTGCGGGTGCCGCCGCAGCCTCCTTCTTCGGCTTCGACGCCCGGGTCTTGCGCTTGCTCTCGTCGAGTCGCTCCACCAGCTCGATCACCGCCATGGGCGCGTTGTCGCCCTTGCGCGGACCGATCTTGGTGATCCGGGTGTAGCCACCGGCGCGGTTGTCGTACATCGGTGCCACCTCGGTGAAGAGCACGTGCACGACGTCCTTGTCGCGGATGACGGTCATGACTCGCCGTCGAGCGGCGAGGTCACCGCGCTTGGCGAAGGTGATCAGACGTTCCGCCAGCGGGCGGAGTCGCTTGGCCTTGGCCTCGGTCGTGGTGATGCGGCCGTGCTCGAAGAGCGCGGTGGCAAGGTTCGCCAGCATGAGCCGCTCGTGCGCCGGACTGCCGCCAAGACGGGGGCCCTTGGTGGGGCTTGGCATCTCTCGTTCTCCTTGCGATCAGTCAGGCGGGGGTCAGAGCTGCTCGTCCTCGACGAAGCCCTCGTCGTCGTCGCCGTAGGCCTCGACGATCGCGGACGGGTCGAAGCCGGGGGGGCTGTCCTTGAGTGCCAGGCCGAGGCCCACGAGCTTGGCCTTCACCTCGTCGATGGACTTGGCGCCGAAGTTGCGGATGTCCATGAGGTCGGCCTCGCTCCGGCCGATGAGCTCACCGACGGTGTGGATGCCTTCCCGCTTGAGGCAGTTGTACGACCGAACGGTGAGGTCCAGCTCCTCGATGGGCAGCGCCATGTCAGCGGCCAGCGCCGCATCTGCCGGAGAGGGGCCCATGTCGATGCCCTCGGCCTCGACATTGAGCTCACGGAAGAGACCGAACAGCTCGACCAGCGTCTTGCCCGCCGACGCGACAGCGTCGCGCGGACGCATCGACGCCTTGGTCTCGACGTCGATGACGAGCCGGTCGAAGTCGGTGCGCTGCTCGACGCGCGTCGCCTCGACCTTGTACGACACCTTCAGCACCGGCGAGTAGATCGAGTCGACCGGGATCCGGCCGATCTCCTGACCCGCCTGCTTGTTCAGCTCAGCGCGCACGTAGCCGCGCCCGCGCTCCACGGTCAGCTCCATCTCGAGCTTGCCCTTGCCGTTGAGGGTGGCGAGCACGAGCTCGGGGTTGTGCACCTCGACACCGGCCGGTGGTGCGATGTCGGCGGCCGTGACCACCCCGGGTCCCTGCTTGCGCAGGTACATGACGACGGGCTCGTCGTGCTCGGTGCTGACGATGAGCTCCTTGATGTTCAGGACGAGGTCGGTGACGTCCTCCTTCACACCCGGAACAGTCGTGAACTCGTGCAGCACCCCGTCGACGCGGATCGACGTGACCGCGGCACCGGGGATCGACGAGAGCAGGGTGCGGCGGAGTGAGTTGCCGAGCGTGTAGCCGAAGCCGGGCTCGAGCGGCTCGAGGATGAAACGGGAGCGGTACTCGTTGACGACCTCTTCGGCCAGTGATGGCCGCTGTGCGATGAGCACGTGTCACTACCTCCAGATCAGGGCGCCCGCTATATGACGCCTCGAACAGGGACAGCGCGTGGCGGGTGCCGCACGCTGCGGGTTGTCGTGCCTACTTGGAGTAGAGCTCGACGATCAGCTGCTCCTGCAGCTGGGAGTCGATCTGCTGCCGAACCGGCAGCGAGTGCACGAGGATGCGCATCTTCGAGGGGATGACCTCGAGCCAGGCAGGAACCTCACGCTCCCCCACCTCGGCACGTGCCACGACGAACGGGGTGAGGTCGACCGAGCTGGGGCGAACCTCGATGATGTCGCTCTCGGACACGCGGAACGACGGAACGTCGACCTTACGACCGTTCACCAGGAAGTGGCCGTGACGCACGAGCTGGCGTCCCATGTCGCGCGACTTGGCGTAGCCGGCGCGGTAGACGACGTTGTCCAGCCGCGACTCCAGGATGCGGAGCAGGTTGTCGCCCGTCTTGCCCTTCTTCTGGTTCGCCTCTTCGTAGTAGCCGCGGAACTGCCGCTCGAAGATGCCGTACATCTGCTTCGCCTTCTGCTTCTCGCGAAGCTGCAGCAGGTACTCACTGTCCTTGCTGCGACCCCGGCCGTGCTGACCGGGAGGGTAGGGGCGCGCCTCGAACGGGCACTTGGCGCTGTCACACTTGGCGCCCTTGAGGTAGAGCTTCATCTTCGCGCGACGGCACTTGCGGCAGTCGGCTCCGGTGTACCTGGCCATCTAAGTCTCTGCTCCTGCTTCGAAGGGGTGTCAGACGCGGCGACGCTTGGGCGGCCGGCAACCGTTGAACGGGACGGGGGTGACGTCCTGGATCGAGCCGACCTCGAGGCCGGCTGCTTGCAGGGCGCGGATCGCGGTCTCACGGCCGGATCCCGGGCCCTTGACGAACACGTCGACCTTGCGCATCCCGTGCTCCTGCGCGCGACGGGCGGCAGCCTCTGCAGTCATCTGCGCGGCGTACGGCGTCGACTTGCGGGAACCCTTGAAGCCGACCTGGCCGGCGGACGCCCATGAGATCACCGCACCGGTCGGGTCGGTGATCGAGACGATCGTGTTGTTGAACGTGCTCTTGATGTGAGCGTGGCCGTGGGCCACGTTCTTCTTCTCCTTGCGCCGCACCTTCTTGGCGCCAGTCTTTGCCTTGGGGGGCATGTCTCTTCCACTCCTGGAGGTCGTCGATCCGCATCGTTGCGCCCGGGCGGGCTGCGGAACGTGCGGCTACTTCTTGGTGACCTTCTTCTTGCCGGCCACAGCCTTGCGGGGACCCTTGCGGGACCGCGCGTTGGTGTGGGTGCGCTGCCCACGGACGGGCAGTCCGCGGCGGTGGCGAAGGCCCTCGTAGCTGCCGATCTCGACCTTGCGGCGGATGTCGGCGGCCACCTCGCGGCGGAGGTCACCTTCGATCTGGTACTTCTCCTCGATCCAGTCGCGCAGCTTCACCAGCTGCTCGTCGGTGAGGTCTGCTGACCGCATGTTGGGGTCGACGCCGGTGGCGGCGAGGGTCTCCTTCGCGCGGGTACGGCCGATGCCGTAGATGTACGTCAGGGCGATCTCCATGCGCTTCTCACGCGGGAGGTCTACGCCCACAAGGCGAGCCATGGTGCTCCTCATTCACTGGCGAAGGTCTGTCAGCCGCATCGGTCCGAGCGTCGTTACCGGCGCGCGGTCTCCGGCCTTCGTCCGGAGGTGGCGTCCTGCAGGGGTCGGGGACTCCGCAGGGGTCGGATGCAGCCCTTGGGTGCTGGGACTACAGGTCGTGCGTGTGCAGTTGTCGGTGCCGGAAACGCGCCGGGTCAGCCCTGGCGCTGCTTGTGGCGCAGGTTCTCGCAAATCACCATCACGCGACCGTGCCGGCGAATGACCTTGCACTTGTCGCAGATGGGCTTGACGCTCGGGTTGACCTTCATCGTGCGTGCTCCGGGGCTTTGTGTCCGAGCAGGTGGACCGTGAGGCCACCGTCCCGGACGCGATAGGGCGGGTTACTTGTACCGATAGACGATGCGTCCGCGGGTGAGGTCGTAGGGGCTCAGCTCCACCACCACGCGGTCCTCGGGGAGGATCCGGATGTAGTGCTGGCGCATCTTGCCGCTGATGTGCGCGAGGACCTTGTGGCCGTTGGTGAGCTCGACCCGGAACATCGCATTGGGAAGAGACTCGACGACGGTGCCTTCGATCTCGATGGCACCTTCCTTCTTGGCCATGGTTCCTTTCGCACCCTCACGGGCGTTGTGCGTCGTGGTTTCGGTCGATCGGCCGAAGTACCGCCTCGGTTTGCCTGTCCCAGCCGCGGGGCGCGACGAAGCGGCGGCTTTGAAGCCGACACGGCAGTCTACGGGAGGGGGGCCGGGGATGGCCAATCAGGTGTGGCCCGGCTCGGTCGGCCCGCGCTGCAGCAGTCGCTACCGCAGGTGCTCGAGGGCCGGCGCCTGTCCGTCGTCGTGGCTGCGACGGGCCTGCTCGGCGCGGTCGTGCGCGTACGCGCCCTTGGCCACCACCCCGGTCGCGACCAGGGCCGACGCCAGCAGGATCCAGCCGAGGGACTGGGGCAGGCCCAGCGCCAGGAAGATGATCTGCCCGTTCACGACCAGGATCAGCCCTCCGACGAGAGTCCCCATCACATGGTGCGGAAGGCGCCCGGCCAGGCGGGCCGCGAACGGCGCGACGACCACGCCCCCGGCGACGAGACCGAGGACGGCGAACCAGGGCATGTCCGCCTCGAGCTGCTCGGCACCGGTGAGGAAGCCCGCCGAGGCGGCGAGCGCGACGAAGAACTCCGCCGCGTTCACACTACCCACGACCTTCCGCGGCTCGTGCTCGGTGACCGTCATCAGCGACGGAGTCACCACCGGCCCCCAGCCACCGCCACCCAGTGAGTCGACCAGCCCCCCGAGCGCGCCGATCGGTGACAGCCACCAGGCGGTGTGCCCGCTCCGTGGGGCCGGGATCAGCCGGTAGTTGAAGCCGAATCGGACGAAGATCACCAGGCCAAAGAAGAGCAGCAGACCGGACATCCAGCCTTTGGCAGCAGACAGGCTGATGTTCACGAGGACAACGGCGCCAATGAACGCCATGACCGCCCCGGGGAGCGCCACACGAAGAAGGGTCTTCTTGTCCACGTTCCCCTGCCGCCAGTGGGTGAGGCCGCTCACGAAGGTGGTCGGCAGCTTCGCCGCGTGGGTGGCGGCCGACGCCGCCGCAGCGCTCACGCCCATGGACAGCAGGATCGTCGCGGAGGTGACGCCGAAGCCCATGCCGAGCGTGCCGTCGACCAGCTGAGCAGCACCGCCGGCGAGCGCGAAGATCGCGAAGAACCACATGTTGACACCTTTTCCTAGTGACTTAGTAGGAAAAGGGTGCCACAGATCCCTCGCTCATGCAATCCCGATCGTCAAACTCGGGAATACCACCCTCTACGCCAGGGCGCCACAGTCACGCCGCAGGACGGGTAATCGTGGCGCTCTGGCGTAGAAATCGGCGGGTCAGACGGCGGGCGTCGGGACTCCCAGAGCGCGCAGCCGCTCCGCTCCCCCGTCGTGGGCGGTCAGGACCCAGGGTCCGTCCGGGGTGATCGCCACCGTGTGCTCGAAGTGGGCCGACCACCGGCCGTCGAGGGTGACCACCGTCCAGTCGTCCTCGAGCGTCCGGGTGTGCCGGCTGCCCAGGTTGACCATCGGCTCGATGGCCAGCGCCATGCCCGCCACGAGCTTGGGGCCGTGTCCGGGCTGGCCGTAGTTCGGCACGCTCGGGTCCATGTGCATCGAGGTCCCGATCCCGTGACCCACATACTCCTCGACGACGCCGTAGTCACCGCACGCGCGGACGTGCGCCTCGACCGCGTGGCCGATGTCGCTGAGGCGTCCTCCGGCCCGGGCCTGTGCGATACCCCGCCAGAGCGCGTTCTCGGTCACGTCGAGCAGCCGGGCGACCTCTCCGCTCTCGTCTCCGTCCCCGACGAGCATCGAGAAGGCGGCGTCACCGTGCCAACCGTCGACGATGGCTCCGCAGTCGATCGAGACCACGTCGCCGGCGGCGATCTCCCGGGCACCGGGGATGCCATGGACGACCTCGTCGTTGACCGAGACGCAGATGACCGCCGGGTAGCCGTGGTACCCCAGGAACGAGGGCGTCGCCCCCGCGGCGGCGATGATGTCGCGCGCCACGACGTCGAGGTCACCCGTCGTGATGCCCGGACGGACGGTGTCGCGAAGCGCAGCGAGCGTGTCGGCGACGACGAGGCCGGCGGCCCGCATCTTCTGAAGCTGCTCGGGCTTCTTGATCTCGATCGAGCTCTTGCGGTTGAACATCAGCTCAGGACGTCGAGGATCCGGGCAGAGACGTCCTCGACTGCGCCGACGCCGTCGACCGTGCGCAGCAGACTGAGCGCTCGGTAGTAGTCCACGAGGGGTGCGGTCTCGGACGCGTAGACATCGAGCCGATGCCGGATCACGTCCTCGGCGTCGTCCACCCGTCCCTGACCGCGAGCGCGCAGGCGCTCGAGCAGGTGCTCGGTGTCGACCACGATCTCGACGACGGCGTCGAGATGTGCACCGGAGGCGCTGAGCAGCTCGGCCAGGACGTCGGCCTGCCCGACGTTGCGCGGGTAGCCGTCGAGCAGGAAGCCGGACCGAGCATCCGGCTGCGCCAGGCGGTCGGCCACCATCGCGTTGGTCACCTCGTCGGGAACGAGCTCGCCGGCATCCATGTACTGCTGGGCCTGCTGACCGAGGGGTGTGCCCTGGCCGACGTTCGCCCGGAAGATGTCGCCGGTGGAGATGTGCGGGACGCCGAGCTTGCCGGAGATCACCGCCGCCTGGGTGCCCTTTCCCGCCCCCGGTGGGCCCACGAGGACGAGTCGCACTAGCGCAGGAACCCTTCGTACGAGCGCTGCTGCAGCTGGCTCTCGATCTGCTTCACGGTGTCGAGCCCGACACCGACCATGATCAGGATCGAGGTGCCGCCGAACAGGAAGTTCTGACCCTGGCCGAAACTGGCGAAGACGACGATGGGAATCACGGCGATGGCCGCCAGGTACACCGAGCCGACGGCGGTCAGCCGACTCAGCACGTAGTCGAGGTACTCGGCGGTCGGACGCCCTGCACGGATGCCCGGGATGAAGCCGCCGTACTTCTTCATGTTGTCGGCGATGTCGTTGGAGTTGAAGGTGATCGCCACGTAGAAGTACGTGAAGAAGACCGTCAGGGCGAAGAAGAGCCCCGCGTACCAGGCGCCGCTGCCGCGCACGAGGTGGGTCTGGACCCAGGTGTTGATGGCCCCCTGGTTGTTGCTCAAGGTGACGAAGAGCACCGGCAGGTACAGCATCGATGAGGCGAAGATGACGGGGATGACGCCGGCCTGGTTCACCTTGATCGGGATGTACGTCGACGAGCCGCCGTACTGGCGACGCCCCACCATCCGCTTGGCGTACTGCACCGGTATTCGGCGCTGCGCCTGTTCCATCAGGACGACGAAGGCGACCACGGCCAACCCGACCACGATGACGACGAGGAACGTCCACGCACCACGGCTCTGGTAGATGGCGCTGAGCTGACCGGGGAAGCCGGCGATGATCGAGGTGAAGATCATCAGGGACATTCCGTTGCCGACGCCACGATCGGTGATGAGCTCGCCCAGCCACATGATGATCGAGGTGCCCGCGGTCATGATCGCGATCATCGAGATCGTCATGGTCACGGAGTCGTCGGGGATGATCGGCTCCGGGCAGCCCTGCAGCAGCTGGCCGGAACGCGCCAGCGCGATGATGCCCGTGGACTGCAGGATCGCCAGTCCCACCGTGAGGTAGCGGGTGTACTGGGTGATCTTGGCGGTGCCCGCCTGACCCTCCTTCTTGAGGGTCTCGAGGCGCGGGATGACCACCGTGAGCAGCTGCAGGATGATGCTCGCCGTGATGTAGGGCATGATGCCGAGCGCGAAGATCGACAGCTGCAGCAGCGCACCCCCGCTGAACAGGTTGATCAGCGCGTACAGGCTGTCGTCCTGGACGGCATCGAGGCAACGCTGCACCGCGGGATAGTCGACTCCGGGTGTGGGCACGAACGACCCGACGCGATAGATCGCGATCATGGACAGCGTGAAGAACAGCTTGTTGCGCAGGTCAGGCGTGCGGAACGCCTGAGCGAACACTCGCAGCATCACAGCTGGTCCTCCCGCGGATGGTCGTGCCAGGGACCCTAACAGCCGACCTCGGACGGGATCGGTTGCCGGTGAGCCCTACAGCTCGGTGGTGGATCCGCCGGCGGCGGCGATCTTGGTCTTGGCCGTCTCGGAGAACGCGTGCGCCGTCACCTCGACGGCGACCGTGAGGTCACCGTTGCCGAGAATCTTGACCGGACGCCCCTTGCGCACTGCACCGGCTGCCACCAGCTCGGCGACGCCGACCTGGCCACCCTCCGGGAAGAGCTCGGAGAGCTTGGCGAGGTTGACGACCTGGAACTCGACCTTGTTCGGGTTCTTGAAGCCACGAAGCTTGGGCAGCCGCATGTGCAGCGGCATCTGCCCACCCTCGAAGTTGGCGGGAACCTGGTACCGGGCCTTGGTGCCCTTGGTGCCGCGGCCGGCTGTCTTGCCCTTGGAGCCTTCACCGCGACCCACTCGGGTCTTCGGCGTCTTGGCGCCGGGCGCCGGACGCAGGTGGTGGACCTTGAGTGTCATGTCAGTCGACCTCCTCGACGGTGACGAGGTGCGACACCGTGTTGACCATGCCCCGGATCTCAGGGCGGTCCTCCTTGACGACGACGTCGCCGATGCGCTTCAGGCCCAGCGACCGCAGCGAGTGCCGCTGGCTGCTGGTGCCGCCGATGGTGGACTTCTTCTGGGTGACCTTCAGCCGGCCCATCAGGAGCTCATCCCCGCGGCACGAGCCCGGAGCAGACCCTCCGGTGCCACATCCTCGAGCGGCAGCCCGCGACGTGCGGCCACTGCTTCGGGGCGTTCCAGACCTTTCAGCGCAGTCACGGTCGCGTGGACGATGTTGATCGCGTTGGACGACCCGAGCGACTTGGACAGCACGTCGTGGATTCCGGCTGCCTCGAGCACCGCTCGAACCGGACCGCCGGCGATCACACCGGTACCAGGTGCGGCGGGCTTGAGCAGGACGACGCCCGCTGCGTCCTCACCCTGCACCGGGTGCGGGATGGTGCCCTGGATCCGCGGAACCTTGAAGAAACTCTTCTTGGCCTCCTCGACGCCCTTGGCGATGGCGGCCGGGACCTCCTTGGCCTTGCCGTAGCCGACGCCGACGGTTCCATCACCGTCACCGACCACGACGAGGGCGGTGAAGGAGAACCGACGACCACCCTTGACCACCTTGGCCACACGGTTGATGGCGACGACGCGCTCGACGTACGGCGTCTTGTCGGCGGCATCGCCGCGGCGTCCGCGACGCTCGTTGCCCCCGGCACTGCCGCGGCGCGATGGTGCGCTGCTCATGTGGATGCTTCCTCTTCTTCGATGGTCGGGATCAGAAGTTCAGTCCGGCTTCACGCGCGCCGTCGGCGATCGCCGCGACCCGCCCGGTGTACCGGTTGCCGCCGCGGTCGAAGACGACGGCATCGATGCCTGCCGCTTTGGCTCGCTCGGCCACCAGTGACCCCACCTTGCGGGCCTTGGCGGTCTTGTCGCCCTCCAACGAGCGCAGGTCGGCTTCCATGCTCGAGGCAGAGGCGAGCGTGCGTCCCACTGAGTCGTCGATCACCTGGACGAACACATGGCGGGCCGAACGGTTGACCACCATGCGCGGACGCGCGGTGGTGCCTTCGACCTTCTTGCGGACCCGCAGGTGCCGACGGGATCGTGACGCCTGCCGTGCCGTGCGGCGCCCTGGCTTGGTGGTGATGGCCATGACTACTTACCAGCCTTTCCGACCTTGCGGCGGACGTGCTCTCCGGCGTACCGGATGCCTTTGCCCTTGTAGGGCTCGGGCTTGCGGATCTTGCGGATGTTCGCCGCCACCTGGCCCACCTGCTGCTTGTCGATACCTGCGACCGAGAACTTGGTGGGGCTCTCCACGGCGAACGAGATGCCCTCTGGTGGGGTGACGACCACGGGGTGGCTGTAGCCGACGGCGAACTCGAGGTCCTTGCCCTTGGCCGTGACGCGGTAGCCGACGCCGACGATCTCGAGCTTCTTCTCGTAGCCCTCGGTGACGCCCGTGACCATGTTGGCCACGAGCGTACGGGTGAGCCCATGCAGCGACTTGGCCAGACGCTCGTCGTTGGGACGATTGACCAGCAGATCGCCGGACTCGGTGCGCTCGACCGTCAACGGCTCTGCGATCGTGTGGCTCAGGGACCCCTTCGGCCCCTTGACCGTCACGTCCTGGCCCTCGATGGCGACGTCGACCCCGGTGGGGAGGGTGATGGGGAGCTTTCCGATGCGTGACATGTCAGACCCCCGTCACCAGACGTAGGCGAGGACTTCCCCACCCACGCCCTTCTTGGTCGCCTGCTTGTCGGTCATCAGACCCGAGGAGGTCGAGATGATGGCGATCCCCAGACCACCGAGAACCCGTGGCATCGCGGTCGCCTTGGCGTACACGCGCAGCCCCGGCTTGGAGATGCGGCGGATACCGGCGATGGAACGCTCGCGCTGCGGACCGAACTTGAGGTCGATCACCAGCGTCTCGCCGGGCGCGCCCTCGTCGCTCTGGACACGCCAGTCCTTGACGTAGCCCTGGTCCTTCAGGATCTGCGCGATGCCCTGCTTGATTTTGCTCGAGGGCATGGCGACGTCTTCGTGGAACGCCGAGTTGGCATTGCGCAGACGCGTCAGCATGTCTGCGATCGGGTCAGTCATCGTCATGGTGTGTGCTCTCTCTCGCCGCGGTTTCCGCGGACCTACGGCGTGGGGATGGGTGTTACCAGCTGCTCTTGGTGACGCCGGGAAGCTCGCCACGGTGCGCCATGTTGCGCAGGCACACGCGGCAGAGACCGAACTTGCGGTACACCGAGTGCGGGCGACCGCACACGCTGCACCGTGTGTAGGCGCGCACACCGAACTTCGGCTTGCGGGCCGCCTTGTTGACTAGCGCCTTCTTGGCCACGCTCAGTTCTCCTTGAAGGGGAAGCCGAGAGCGCGCAGCAAGGCGCGCCCCTCGTCGTCGGTCGTGGCGGTGGTCACCACGGTGATGTCCATGCCGCGGACCCGGTCGATCGAGTCCTGATCGATCTCGTGGAACATGCTCTGTTCGTTGAGACCGAAGGTGTAGTTGCCCTTGCCGTCGAACTGCTTGGGCGACAGGCCGCGGAAGTCACGGATGCGGGGCAGCGCGACCGACAGCAGACGGTCGAGGAACTCCCACATGTAGTCCCCGCGAAGCGTCGTGTGGGCACCGATCGGCATTCCCTCACGCAGCTTGAACTGTGCGATCGACTTGCGGGCCTTGGTGACCGCGGGACGCTGACCGGTGATCGTCGCGAGGTCGCGGATCGCGCCTTCGATGAGCTTGGAGTCGCGGGCCGCGTCTCCCACACCCATGTTCACGACGACCTTCGTGACCCCGGGCACCTGCATGACGTTGCTGTAGCCGAACTCCTCGCGGAGAGCGGGGACGATCTCGTCGCGGTAGCGCTGCTTCAGCCGGGGCACTGCTGGTGCGTCCAAGGAGCTGTCAGTGGTCGTCATGTCAGAGCTCCTCGTTGGTTCGCTTGGCGATCCGGACCTTCGTGCCGTCCTCGTCCACGCGGTAGCCGACCCGGGTCGGGACGTCCTTGCCGTCGACCTTGACGACCGGCAGCACGTTCGACACGTGGATCGATGCCTCTTGGGTGATGATGCCGCCGGTCTTGGCGCCGCGGCTGGTCTGGCCGATCTTGGTGTGCTTCTTGACCAGGTTGACGCCCTCGACGATGACGCGGTCCTGCGTCGGGATGGCCGCGATCACCTTGCCGACGGCGCCCTTGTCCTTGCCTGCGATCACCATGACGGTGTCGCCCTTCTTGACGTGCATGTCTAGAGCACCTCCGGTGCCAGCGAGATGATCCGCATGAAGCGCTTGTCGCGCAGCTCACGGCCGACCGGGCCGAAGATGCGCGTGCCGCGCGGGTCACCACCGTCCTTGATGATGACCGCGGCGTTCTCGTCGAACTTGATGTAGGAACCGTCCGGCCGACGGCGCTCCTTGGCGGTGCGCACGACGACAGCCTTGACGACCTCGCCCTTCTTCACGTTGCCACCGGGGATCGCGTCCTTGACCGTGGCGACGATGATGTCGCCGATTCCCGCGTAGCGTCGACCGGAGCCACCGAGGACACGGATGCACAAGATCTCCTTGGCACCAGTGTTGTCGGCGACCTTCAGCCGCGACTCCTGCTGGATCACGTCAGCTTCTCCCTACTTCGCCTTCTCGAGGATCTCGACCAGGCGCCAGCGCTTCGACCTGCTCAGCGGGCGGGTCTCCATCAGCAGCACGCGGTCACCGACGCCGGCCGAGTTGCTCTCGTCGTGCGCCTTGAGCTTGTTCGTGCGCCGCACGACCTTGCCGTAGAGCGGGTGCTTGACACGGTCCTCGACCGCGACGACCACGGTCTTGTCCATCTTGTCGCTGACCACGAGGCCCTCTCGGACCTTGCGCGCGGAACGCTGCTCGCTCATGCTCGCCTTCTGATCACTCATGCCGCACCCTCCGGTGTCTCGACCGAGGTGATGCCGAGCTCACGCTCGCGCAGCACCGTGTAGATGCGGGCGATGTCCTTACGGACGGCCTGAAGGCGTCCGTGGTTCTCCAGCTGCCCCGTGGCAGCCTGGAAGCGGAGGTTGAACAACTCCTCCTTGGCCTCCCCCAGCTTCTCGACCAGCTCTTCGGTCTCCAGGCCGCGGTACTCCGTCGCAGCGGTTCCGACTGCCATCAGAGCTCACCTGCCTCACGCTTGACGAAGCGGGTCTTGATCGGCAGCTTGTGCTGCGCCCGCTGCATGGCCTGTCGAGCCAGCGGCTCGGGCACGCCGGACAGCTCGAACATGACGCGACCGGGCTTGACGTTGGCGATCCACCACTCCGGTGAGCCCTTGCCGGACCCCATGCGGGTCTCCGCAGGCTTCTTGGTCAGGGGACGATCCGGGTAGATGTTGATCCACACCTTCCCGCCACGCCGGATGGCGCGGGTGATGGCGATTCGGGCCGCCTCGATCTGCCGGTTGGTGATGTAGCCCGGTTCGAGCGCCTGGATGCCGTACTCGCCGAAGGTCACCTTGGTGCCGCCCTTGGCGACGCCGCGTCGCGAGGGGTGGTGCTGCTTGCGGTGCTTGACCCGTCGTGGAATGAGCATGGTCTAGGCCTCCGTCGGGGTCTCGTCGGTGGCTGGGGTCGCGGCCGGAGCCGCAACCGGAGCCTCGGCGGGAGTCTCGGCGACCGGGGCGTCCTCGCGACCGCGGGACGCGGGACGGGTGCCGCGCGCCGGACGCGCACCGCGCTGGCTGATCCGAGCAGCGGCCGCGGCCGCCTCGCGCTCGGCGCGGGAGCCGGTGACGTCCCCCTTGTAGATCCACACCTTCACGCCGATCCGGCCGAACGTGGTGCGCGCCTCGTAGAAGCCGTAGTCGATGTCGGCTCGCAGCGTGTGCAGCGGGACGCGGCCCTCGCGGTAGAACTCGGTGCGGGACATCTCCGCGCCTCCGAGCCGACCGCTGACCTGCACGCGGATGCCCTTGGCGCCGGCCTTCATCGCGCTCTGGATCGCCTTGCGCATGGCGCGGCGGAACGAGACACGGCTCGAGAGCTGCTCAGCCACACCCTGGGCCACCAGCTGCGCGTCGATCTCTGGGTTCTTCACCTCGAGGATGTTCAGCTGCACCTGCTTGCCCGTGAGCTTCTCGAGGTCGCCACGGATGCGGTCGGCCTCGGCGCCGCGGCGGCCGATGACGATGCCCGGGCGCGCGGTGTGGATGTCGACCCGGACGCGGTCACGCGTGCGCTCGATGTCGACCCGGCTGATGCCGGCCCGCTCCATGCCGGTGGAGAGCATGCGGCGGATGGCCACATCCTCCTTGATGTAGTCCTTGTAGCCCTTGTCGGCGTACCACCGCGAGGTGTACTCGGAGGTGATGCCGAGACGGAACCCGTGCGGGTTGACCTTCTGACCCACGGTCAGCCCTTCTTTCCTGCAGGCGTCGTGTCCTCGGACACGACGACGGTGATGTGACTGGTGCGCTTGCGGATGCGGTACGCCCGGCCCTGAGCCCGAGGGCGGAACCGCTTGAGCGTCGGGCCCTCGTCGACGTAGGCGGCACTGACGACGAGCGCATCGGTGTTCATGCCGTGGTTGTTCTCGGCGTTGGCGATCGCGGAGGCAAGGACCTTGCCCACCGGCTCGCTGGCGGCCTGGGGGGCGAAACGCAGAACGGTCTGCGCCTCAGCCGCGGGCAGGCCACGGATCAGGTCGACCATGCGGCGCGCCTTCTGCGGCGTGATCCGGACGAACCTCGCGGTGCTGCGGGCACTGAGCGTCGTGGGAGTCGTAGGCATCAGCGACGTCGACCCTTCCGGTCGTCCTTCTCGTGACCACGGAAGGTACGGGTGGGCGCGAACTCACCGAGCTTGTGACCGACCATCGCGTCGGTGATGAACACCGGCACGTGCTTGCGGCCGTCGTGCACGGCGATCGTGTGCCCGATCATGGACGGCACGATCATCGAGCGCCGGGACCACGTCTTGATGACGTTGCGGGTGCCTGCCTCGTTCTGGGCGTCCACCTTCTTGGCGAGGTGGTCGTCCACGAAGGGACCCTTCTTCAGACTGCGCGGCATCGGTGGTGACTCCTAGCGCTTCTTGTTCTTGCGGCGGCGGACGATGTACTTGTCGCTGGCCTTGCCCTTTTGACGGGTTCGACCCTCGGGCTGGCCCCACGGCGAGACCGGGTGGCGACCCCCGGAGGTCTTGCCCTCACCACCACCGTGCGGGTGGTCGACCGGGTTCATGGCCACACCGCGCACGGTCGGGCGCTTGCCCTTCCAGCGCATACGACCGGCCTTGCCCCAGTTGATGTTCGACTGCTCGGCGTTGCCCACCTCGCCGACGGTGGCGCGGGAGCGCACGTCGACGTTGCGGATCTCACCGGACGGCAGACGCAGCTGTGCGTAGGGCCCCTCCTTGGCGACGAGCTGGATGCTCGAGCCGGCGGAGCGAGCCAGCTTGGCGCCGCCTCCCGGGCGAAGCTCGACGGCGTGCACCACGGTGCCGACCGGGATGTTGCGCAGAGGCAGCGAGTTGCCCGGCTTGATGTCGGCGCTGGCGCCGTTCTCGACGGTGTCGCCCTGCTTGAGCTTGTTCGGCGCCAGGATGTAGCGCTTCTCACCGTCGGCGTAGTGCAGGAGCGCGATCCGTGCGGTCCGGTTGGGGTCGTACTCGATGTGCGCGACCTTCGCCGGGACGCCGTCCTTGTCGGCGCGCCGGAAGTCGATGACGCGGTAGGCGCGCTTGTGCCCACCACCCTGGTGGCGGGCGGTGATGCGGCCCGACGCGTTGCGGCCACCCTTCTTGGGCAGCGGACGCACGAGCGACTTCTCCGGCTCGGAGCGGGTGACCTCGACGAAGTCGGCCACGCTCGAGCCACGACGGCCCGGCGTTGTCGGCTTGTACTTACGGATTCCCATGACTCGTTCTCAGTCCTTGTCTCTGGCCGGTCAGGAGACCGGACCGCCGAAGATGTCGATGCGGTCACCGGGTGCCACGGTGACGATGGCTCGCTTGGTGTTCTTGCGCTTACCCATGCCGAAGCGCGTCCGACGCTGCTTGCCCTGCCGGTTGAGGGTGTTGACGCTGGTGACGGTGACCCCGAAGACCTTCTCGACCGCGATCTTGATCTCGGTCTTGTTGGAGTCGGGGTGCACCTCGAAGGTGTACTTGTTCTCGTCGAGCAGGCCGTAGCTCTTCTCCGAGATCACCGGCTTGAGCAGGACGTCGCGTGGGTCCTTCTGGACGGCGGCGGTCATGCCGGGGCCTCCTCATCAGCTGTCTCGTCCACAGGCTCGGCGTGCGCCACCTCGGTCGAGGTCGCCACGGCCTTCGCCGACTTGCCACGGACGGGGCCGGCCAACAGCGCCTCGAGCGCAGCTTGGGTGAACACCACGTCGTCGCTGACGAGGACGTCGTACGTGTTGAGCTGGTCAGGGGTGACGATGTGGATGTTGACCAGGTTGCGCAGGCTGAGCCAGGCGACGTCGTTGCCGCGCTCGAGCACCACCAGCACGTTCTTGCGGCTCGACAGCCGCTCGATCGTCGCCGCTGCCGCCTTGGTCGAGGGAGTCTCACCGTCGACGACCGCGCTGACGACGTGCACCCGACCGTCGCGTGCCCGGTCCGAGAGGGCGCCGCGCAGGGCAGCCACCTTCATCTTCTTGGGAGTGCGCTGCTCGTAGCTGCGAGGCGTGGGGCCGTGCACCACACCACCACCGGCGAACTGGGGGGCCCGGATGGAGCCCTGGCGAGCGCGACCGGTGCCTTTCTGGCGGTAGGGCTTGCGGCCACCGCCGGCGACCTCGCCGCGGGTCTTGGTCGAGTGCGTGCCCTGACGTGCGGCAGCGAGCTGGGCGACGACCACCTGGTGGATCAGCGGGATGTTCACCTGTACGTCGAACACCTCGGCCGGGAGGTCGACGGTGCCCGCCTTGCTGCCTGCGGGGGTCGTGACGTCGAGAGTGGTCACTGGCCGGCTCCCTTCGCGGCTGTCTTGACGAAGACGAGGCTGCCCACGGACCCGGGAATGGCGCCCTTGATCAGGAGCAGTCCCTTGTCGGTGTCGACGGCGTGCACGGTCAGGTTCTGGGTGGTCACCGAGTCACCACCCATGCGGCCGGACATCTTCAGACCCTTGAAGACGCGGCTCGGTGTGGAGCCGGCGCCGATGGACCCGGGCTTGCGGTGGTTGCGGTGCGCACCGTGGCTGGCGCTCACGCCCTTGAAGTTGTGGCGCTTCATCGTCCCGGCGAAGCCCTTGCCCTTCGACGTGCCTGCCACGTCGACGGTCTGACCCGCCTCGAAGACGTCCGGACCGAGCTCCTGGCCCACCGTGTACTCCGACGCGTCGTCGGTGCGCAGCTCGACCAGATGACGTCGAGGGGTCACTCCGGCCTTCGCGTAGTGCCCGGCCTCGGGCTTGTTGACCTTGCGCGGGTCGATCTGGCCGAACCCGAGCTGGACGGCGGAGTACCCGTCGACGTCGGCCGAGCGCACCTGGGTGACCACACAGGGCCCAGCCTTGACGACGGTCACGGGGACGACCTTGTTGTTCTCGTCCCAGACCTGGGTCATCCCGAGCTTCTCGCCCAGGATTCCCTTCACGTTCTTAGTCATGCTTCCGCGTCCCTCTAGAGCTTGATCTCGATGTCGACGCCCGCCGGAAGATCGAGTCGCATGAGCGAGTCGACGGTCTTCGGCGTCGGGTCGATGATGTCGATCAGCCGCTTGTGCGTGCGCATCTCGAAGTGCTCGCGGCTGTCCTTGTACTTGTGCGGCGACCGGATGACGACGAAGACGTTCTTCTCCGTCGGCAACGGCACCGGTCCGGCGACCTGCGCACCCGTGCGGGTGGCCGTCTCGACGATCTTCCGGGCCGAGGAGTCGATGACCTCGTGGTCATACGCCTTCAGCCGGATGCGGATCTTCTGTCCCGCCATGTCGTTTCCCGAAATCCTTCTCTTAGCCGTGGGTGCCGCTGCTGGCAGCCGGTGAGCGCGGACGACGGGTGTCGCCCTGCTCGAATGCTCCCACCCCCGCGGTCGGGTGTGTCGCGGCCTGCGCACACAGACGTCCCACGACCTTCAGCCGGGAGGGCCGGAGGGTTCGGGACGGGGGGTTCGGAGCCCGGCGGGTGCCGGGCGCCGGGTCAGGGTCCGGGCCCCGGTCGGTCTCGCGACCGACCAGTCAGGCCCGGACCCTGCCCAAGCAACCTGGACAGGATAGCCCCAAGGGGCTGGGTAGAGCGAATTGCCTACTTGATGATCTTGGTCACCCGGCCGGCGCCGACGGTGCGTCCACCCTCGCGGATGGCGAACCGCAGACCCTCGTCCATGGCGATGGGCTGGATCAGCTCGACCGACATCTCGGTGTTGTCGCCCGGCATGACCATCTCGGTGCCCTCGGGGAGGGTCACCACACCGGTGACGTCCGTGGTGCGGAAGTAGAACTGCGGACGGTAGTTGTTGAAGAACGGCGTGTGCCGACCGCCCTCGTCCTTCGAGAGGATGTACACGTTCGCCTCGAAGTTGGTGTGCGGGGTGGTGGTGCCGGGCTTCACGACGACCTGGCCGCGCTCGACGTCCTCACGCTTGATGCCACGGATGAGCAGGCCGACGTTCTCACCGGCCTGACCCTCGTCGAGCAGCTTGCGGAACATCTCGATGCCGGTGACCGTCGTCTTGGTGCTCTCCGGCCGGATGCCGACGATCTCGACGTCCTCGTTGACCTTGACGATGCCGCGCTCGATCCGGCCGGTGACGACCGTGCCGCGACCGGTGATCGTGAACACGTCCTCGACGGGCATGAGGAAGGGCTTCTCGGTCTCCCGGACCGGGGTGGGGATCGACTCGTCGACCGCGTTCATCAGCTCCATGAGCTTGTCGCCCCACTCGGCGTCGCCCTCGAGCGCCTTCAGCGCCGAGACGCGCACGATCGGGATGTCGTCGCCCGGGTACTCGTACTCGCTGAGGAGCTCGCGAACCTCCAGCTCGACGAGCTCGAGGATCTCCTCGTCGTCGACCATGTCGGACTTGTTGAGCGCCACGACGATCGAGGGGACGCCCACCTGGCGGGCCAGGAGGACGTGCTCCTTGGTCTGCGGCATGGGGCCGTCGGTCGCGGCAACCACGAGGATCGCCCCGTCCATCTGAGCCGCGCCGGTGATCATGTTCTTGATGTAGTCGGCGTGACCGGGGCAGTCGACGTGCGCGTAGTGCCGGTTCTCGGTCTGGTACTCGACGTGAGCGATCGAGATGGTGATCCCGCGCTCGCGCTCTTCAGGGGCCTTGTCGATCTGGTCGAACGGCGTGAAGGGGTTGAGGTCGGGGTACTTGTCGTGCAGCACCTTGGTGATCGCCGCGGTCAGAGTCGTCTTACCGTGGTCGATGTGGCCAATGGTGCCAATGTTGACGTGCGGCTTGGTCCGCTCGAACTTGGCCTTCGCCACTGGAGTCCTCCTCTGGACTGGTTTTCTTACGCCGTTCGACGTAGGTCTGGATGGGGTGGGTGAACTGTGGTCGCTACTCGCCTCGGGCCTTGGCGATGATCTCCGTCGCCACGTTGCTCGGAACCTGCGCATAGGAGTCGAACTGCATGGAGTAGGAGGCGCGCCCCTGCGTCTTGCTGCGGAGGTCGCCCACGTACCCGAACATCTCCGACAGCGGCACCGTTGCCGTCACGATGCGCGAACCAGAGCGCTCGTCCATGGACAGGATCTGCCCGCGGCGGGAGTTGAGGTCGCCGATGACGTCACCCATGAAATCTTCTGGGGTGATCACCTCGACCGACATCATCGGCTCGAGAAGCACCGGCTTGGCGCGCTTGGCGCCCTCCTTGAAGGCCATCGAACCGGCGATCTTGAAGGCCAGCTCCGACGAGTCGACGTCGTGGTAGGCGCCGTCCTTGAGGGTCACCTTGACCCCCACCATGGGGTAGCCCGCGAGGACGCCGTACTCCATGGCCTCCTGCGCACCGGCGTCCACGCTGGGGATGTACTCGCGCGGGATGCGTCCCCCGGTGACCTTGTTCTCGAACTCGTAGCCGGCTTCTTCACCTGCGCCGAGAGGCTCCATGCTGATCTGCACCTTGGCGAACTGGCCAGAACCGCCGGTCTGCTTCTTGTGCGTGTAGTCGATCCGGTCGACGACCGCTGTGATGGTCTCGCGATACGCGACCTGGGGGCGCCCGACGTTGGCTTCGACGCGGAACTCACGCTTCATGCGGTCCACGAGCACCTCGAGGTGCAGCTCGCCCATGCCGGCGATGATCGTCTGACCGGTCTCCTCGTCAGTACGGACCTGGAAGGTGGGGTCTTCCTCGGCAAGCCGCTGGATGGCGGTGCCGAGACGCTCCTGGTCGGCCTTCGACTTCGGCTCGATGGCCACCGAGATGACCGGAGCCGGGAAGGTCATGGACTCGAGGATGACCGGGGAGGCGTTGTCGCAGAGCGTGTCGCCGGTGGTGGTGTCCTTCAGCCCCATCACGGCGACGATCATGCCGGCGACCGCGGTGGCCTTCTCCTCGCGCTTGTTGGCGTGCATCTGGAAGATCTTGCCGATCCGCTCCTTGCGACCCTTGGTGCTGTTGAGCACCGAGGTGCCGGTCTCGAGCGTTCCGGAGTAGAGCCGGATGTAGGTGAGCTTCCCGAGGTGCGGGTCGCTCATGATCTTGAAGGCGAGGGCGGAGAACGGCTCGGTCTCGCTCGGCTGACGCTCGATCTCCAGGCTCTCGTCCCCGACATCGTGACCGGCGATGGCGTCGACGTCGAGCGGGCTCGGCAGGTAGCGCACCACCGCATCGAGCATGGGCTGCACGCCCTTGTTCTTGAACGCCGAACCAGCCAGCACCGGGGTGAGCTTGGCGGCCAAGGTGGCTCGACGGATCGCGGCGATCAGCTGGTCCTCGGTGGGGGCGGTGCCCTCGAGGTAGAGCTCCATCATCTCGTCGTCGGCCTCGGAGATGGTCTCGATCAGCCGATCGCGCCAGTCACGGGCGGCTTCCGTGTGTGTCGCGGGGATCTCCTCGACGTTGTACATCTCGCCCTTTTCAGCCTCAGGTGGCCATACGAGGGCTTTCATGGCAATGAGGTCGACCAGTCCGCGGAAGTCCGCCTCGGCGCCGATCGGGATCTGCAGGACGAGCGGCACAGCTGCAAGGCGGCTTTCGATCATGTCGACGCAGCGATGGAACTCCGCGCCGGTGCGGTCGAGCTTGTTCACGAAGCAGATACGCGGAACGCTGTAGCGGTCGGCCTGACGCCAGACGGTCTCACTCTGCGGCTCGACACCCGCCACACCGTCGAACACCGCGACCGCACCGTCGAGGACCCGGAGCGAGCGCTCGACCTCGACGGTGAAGTCGACGTGGCCGGGGGTGTCGATGATGTTGATGACGTGGCCGTCCCACTCGCACGTGGTGGCAGCCGACGTGATGGTGATGCCGCGCTCCTGCTCCTGGGGCATCCAGTCCATGGTGGCCGCGCCCTCGTGGACCTCGCCGATCTTGTAGTTGATGCCGGTGTAGAAGAGGATCCGCTCGGTCGTCGTGGTCTTGCCCGCGTCGATGTGCGCCATGATGCCGATGTTGCGCACCATGGCGAGGTTCGTGGCGGTGTCGGTGGACACGGTCGCAGATCTCCGTCGGTCGAGTGGATCAGGGGCGGGGGCCGGCTGCCAGGGTGGCGGCCTACCAGCGGTAGTGCGCGAAGGCCTTGTTGGACTCGGCCATCTTGTGGGTGTCCTCGCGACGCTTCACCGAGGCGCCGAGGCCGTTGGACGCGTCCAGCAGCTCGTTCATGAGGCGCTCGGTCATGGTCTTCTCACGACGCTGGCGCGAGTACATGACGAGCCAACGGATGGCGAGGGTGGTGCTGCGGCCGGGCTTGACCTCGACCGGCACCTGGTAGGTGGCACCGCCCACGCGGCGGCTGCGGACCTCGAGGGTGGGCTTGACGTTGTCCAGGGCCCGCTTGAGCGTGACGACCGGGTCGGTACCCGTCTTGGCACGGCAGCCCTCGAGGGCTCCGTACACGATCTTCTGCGCGGTCGAGCGCTTGCCGTCGACCAGGATCTTGTTGATCAGAGCAGTGACGATCGGGTTGTTGTAGACCGGGTCGGCGACGACCGGGTGCTTCGGGGCTGGGCCCTTGCGGGGCATTAGCTCTTCTCCTTCTTCGCGCCGTAGCGGCTGCGGGCCTGCTTGCGGTTCTTCACGCCCTGGGTGTCGAGCGCCCCACGGATGATCTTGTACCGCACGCCAGGGAGGTCTTTGACGCGGCCCCCGCGGACGAGCACGATCGAGTGCTCCTGCAGGTTGTGACCGACCCCGGGGATGTAGGCGGTGACCTCGATCCCGGAGGTCAGGCGGACGCGGGCCACCTTGCGCAGCGCCGAGTTCGGCTTCTTCGGGGTGGTCGTGTAGACGCGCGTGCAGACGCCACGGCGCTGCGGGCTGCCCTTCAGGGCGGGCGTCTTGGTCTTGCCGACCTTGTCCTTGCGGCCCTTGCGGACCAGCTGCTGGATCGTAGGCACCGGTGCGTGTTTCCCGTTCGGTCGTCGGACTGCTGCTGGCGAGGCGTCCCGGCGGGGCGCCCCACCCCCGCGGCCGGGTGTGTCGCACCGCTTGCGCAGCACGGACACCCGAAGTCGGAGGGTCGGTACGTGGGACCATGCGAGGCCCTGCGGTCTCCACCGAAGGGGCTCCCGCCAACGAGGGCCACTCCGTGAGACGTGCGGGCACGCACGGGAGCCTGGTGTCACCCAGGCACAGGGATTGAGCCTACCGACTGGCCCCGCAACCGGTCAAAACGGGGCCCTCCGTCCCCGGCCTCACCGGACCACCCACAGGGCGAGGACGAACGCGGCCACGAAGGTGGCCGCCATGCCCACCAGCAGCAGCTGCACCCACGCGACCCAGCGGGCCGCCGAGACGAGCGCGGCACCCCCGGCCTGGGGGTCGGCTGCGATCGCGCGCTCCGCCGACCGCGCCACGAGCAGGGCGGCCACAGCCAGCAGCACGGGCACGGTGATCCACGAGACGACGGCCAGCACGAGGGCAAGCACGGCGGTGCCCTCGGTACGCCTGCCGAGGGCACCGGCCTGCAGCACGTCGACGCCGTCCGGGCTCTCGCTCATGGTCGTCATTGTGCGCCATGGCGTCCGGCCCGGCCCCGACGGGACCAAGGGCCCCGGTGCGCCGGTGCCGCCCGTGATAAGAAAGACCCACCGCATGGGGGAAAGGGGACCAATTCGTGTTCAGGCCAAGTCGCAGCGCCGTCGGCGCCGCAGTCATCATCATCCTCACCGCGCTCGTCGCGACACTAGCTCCGACCACAGCCATCGCCGGCAAGAAGACGTGGCACATCCTTCCGGCTGACTCGGTCGCCGAGGCCCGGCTCGCCAAGAAGGTCATCAAGAGGATCGACCCGGCCATCACGAGGGTTCTCTACCGCAACGGCGGCGAGGGCAACGTCGAGGTGTGTGGGTACGTCCGCACCGAGAAGATCTCAGCGTCACGCAAGGCGCAGTGGCGTGCGGGTGACCGCAGGGGTCGCACGCTGATCATGCAGTACCAGACGAGTCCACGACGGCAAGGTGGCCTTCAAGCGCCTCAAGCGCACCTATCTGAACTGTGACGCGACCAGCTTCGGGTACAAGTTCCCCGACCGGGTGACCGTGTCGTCGAGGTACCTCAAGAAGGTGAAGCAGATGCGGCTGAGGTGGGCCATCTACACCTCGGCCGAGCAGACCGAGGTCAAGCGAGCCGAGGCTCTGGCGGTCCGCAGGGCCGGCGGGGCGCTCATCGTCACCCGGTCCATCAACCGCGAGTCCACCGTCGTCAGACCCAAGATCAACGGCAAGCTGACCGCGCGACAGTTCGAGAAGTACGCGAGGGCAGCCCGCTACTAGTACGACCTGATGAGGAAGGCCCGGCTCCAGACGAGCCGGGCCTTCCTAGTGCTGGCTAGTGCGATCTCAGGCGAGATGGTGGCCGAGGAACGCGATCTCATCGAGGGCGACCCGCATCCAGTAGGCCGCGTCGTAGAAGCCGCCGTGGACCGCCGAGTGGTGCGCCGCATGCAGATCGAGACCCGAACCAGGCCCCGGATCGCGTGCAACGCACCACTGGAGACAGACGCACGAGGGGCCCGGCTCCAGACGGAACCGGGCCCCTCGTGCGTGCTGGCTACTGGCGATACCCGAGGTCGTAGTCCTCCAGCGGCACGGCCTCGCCGGTGGCGCCTCCGAAGCCGTAGGCGTAGTCGTCGTACCCGACCATCGAGTACATCGCCGCCTTGGCCTCCTCGGTCGGCTCGACCCGGACGTTGCGGTACCGGGACAGACCGGTACCTGCCGGGATCAGCTTTCCGATGATGACGTTCTCCTTGAGGCCGAGCAGCGGGTCGGACTTGGCGTGGATCGCCGCATCGGTGAGCACCCGGGTGGTCTCCTGGAACGAGGCGGCCGACAGCCACGACTCGGTGGCCAGGGAGGCCTTCGTGATTCCCATGAGCTCCGGACGCCCGGAGGCGGGGGTCCCGCCCTCGGAGACGATCCGACGGTTGTCGGTCTCGAACCGCGCCCGCTCGACCAGCTCGCCGGGGAGCATGCTCGAGTTGCCCGCCTCGATGATCGTCACGCGGCGGAGCATCTGCCGGACGATGACCTCGATGTGCTTGTCGTGGATCTGCACACCCTGGCTGCGGTAGACCTCCTGCACCTGCGCGGTGAGGTACTCCTGCACCTTGCGGGGGCCGAGGATGCGCAGCACCGTCTTCGGGTCGACCGCGCCGACGATGAGCTGCTGGCCCACCTCGACGTGGTCACCCTCGCCGACCAGCAGGCGTGACCGCCGGCTGACCTTGTAGCTGAACTCGTCGGAGCCGTCGTCGGGCGTGAGCACCAGCTTCCGCTCGCGCTCGGACTCCTCGATCCGGATCCGGCCCGTGGCCTCGGCGATGGGCGCGTTGCCCTTGGGGGTGCGCGCCTCGAAGAGCTCCACCACACGCGGCAGACCATGCGTGATGTCCTCACCGGCGACGCCGCCGGTGTGGAACGTCCGCATGGTGAGCTGCGTACCCGGCTCCCCGATCGACTGGGCCGCGATGATGCCGACCGCCTCGCCCACGTCGACGAGCTTGCCGGTGGCCAACGACCGGCCGTAGCAGAACGCGCAGATGCCCTTCTTGCTCTCGCAGGTGAGGACCGATCGGACCTTCACCTCGTGGACGCCGGCCGTGACCAGTGCGTCGATCAGCACGTCACCGAGCAGCGTGCCGGCCTTGGCGTCGACGTGACCGTCGACGTCCTCGGCCAGCGCTCGCGAGTAGATGCTGTTCTCGACCGACTCGACCTTGCGCCAGGTGCCGTCAGATCCTTCGGTCGCGATCGGCAGCACGAGGCCACGGTCGGTGCCGCAGTCCTCTTCGCGAACGATGACGTCCTGGGAGACGTCGACCAGGCGTCGGGTCAGGTACCCCGAGTCCGCGGTCCGCAGCGCCGTGTCGGCCAGACCCTTTCGGGCACCGTGCGTCGAGATGAAGTACTCGAGCACCGACAGGCCTTCGCGGAAGTTGGACTTGATCGGCCGGGGAATGATCTCGCCCTTCGGGTTCGCCACCAGTCCACGCATGCCGGCGATCTGACGCACCTGCATCATGTTCCCGCGGGCCCCGGAGTTGACCATCATCCAGATGGGGTTCGCATCGGCGGAGACGAAGTTGGTCTCCATCTCCTTGGAGACCTCGTTGGTCGCCTGCGTCCAGATCTCGATCAGCTCCTGCCGACGCTCGTCGTCGGTGATCAGGCCCTTCTCGTACTGGCTCTGGACCTTCTCGGCCTTGCCCTCGTAGGACTCCATGATCGAGCCCTTGCGTGGCGGGGTGACGACGTCCTCGATGGAGATCGTGACGCCCGAGCGGGTCGCCCAGTGGAAACCGGTGCTCTTGAGCGCGTCCAGCGTGGCAGCCACGGTGACCTTCGGGTAGCGCTCGGCGAGGTCGTTCACGATCGTCGAGAGCCGCTTCTTGTCGACGCGGTCGTTGACGTACGCGTAGTCGGTCGGCAGCGCCTCGTTGAAGAGCGCACACCCGAGCGTGGTCTGGACCGTGAGCGGCTGGCCCGGCTCCCAGCCCTCCGGGAGCTCCATGTCCGACGACGGGACGACGTCACGCAGCCGGAGCTGGATCGGGGCCTGGATGTCGAGCAGCCCACGGTCGAACGCCATGACTGCCTCGGGGATCGAGGAGTACGCCTGACCCGCTCCCTCGCCGCCCGGCTTGGGCGGTGGTGAGGAAGTAGATGCCGAGCACCATGTCCTGCGTCGGCGACGCGATCGGACGACCGTCCGCCGGCGACAGGATGTTGTTGCTCGAGAGCATCAGGATGCGGGCCTCGGCCTGCGCCTCGGCTGACAGGGGCAGGTGCACCGCCATCTGGTCGCCGTCGAAGTCGGCGTTGAAGGCGGTGCAGACCAGCGGGTGGATCTGGATCGCCTTGCCCTCGACCAGCTGCGGCTCGAACGCCTGGATCCCCAGACGGTGCAGCGTCGGTGCGCGGTTGAGCAGCACGGGGTGCTCGGCGATGACCTCCTCCAGCACGTCCCAGACCACGGGGCGCTGACGCTCGACCATCCGCTTGGCGCTCTTGATGTTCTGCGCGTGCGAGAGGTCGACCAGACGCTTCATCACGAACGGCTTGAAGAGCTCCAGAGCCATCTGCTTGGGCAGACCGCACTGGTGCAGCTTCAGCTGTGGCCCGACGACGATGACCGAACGGCCGGAGTAGTCGACGCGCTTGCCGAGCAGGTTCTGGCGGAAGCGGCCCTGCTTGCCCTTGAGCATGTCCGACAGCGACTTCAGCGCCCGGTTGCCCGGCCCAGTGACGGGACGTCCGCGGCGACCGTTGTCGAACAGTGCGTCGACGGCCTCCTGCAGCATCCGCTTTTCGTTGTTGACGATGATCTCGGGCGCGCCGAGGTCGAGCAGCCTCTTCAGCCGGTTGTTGCGGTTGATCACCCGGCGGTAGAGGTCGTTGAGGTCGGACGTGGCGAAGCGGCCACCGTCGAGCTGCACCATCGGGCGCAGGTCCGGCGGGATGACCGGGACCGCGTCGAGGACCATGCCCATGGGGCTGTTGCGCGTCTGCAGGAAGGCGGAGACGACCCGCAGGCGCTTGAGCGCACGGGTCTTCTTCTGCCCTTTGCCGGTGGCGATGACCTCGCGAAGGCGCTCGGCCTCCGCCTCGAGGTCGAAGGACTCGAGGCGGGCCTTGATCGCGGCCGCACCCATGCCGCCCTTGAAGTACATGCCGAAGCGGTCACGCATGTCGCGGTAGAGCATCTCGTCGCCCTCGAGGTCCTGGACCGTGAGGCCCTTGAACCGGTCCCAGACGGCATTGAGACGGTCGATCTGCGCATCCGCCCGCTTGCGGATCTGGTTCATCTCACGCTCGGCGGACTCGCGCACCTTGCGCCGCTGGTCCGCCTTGGCACCCTCGGCCTCGAGCGTGGCCAGGTCGGCCTCGAGCTTCTTCTGCCGCGTCTCGACGTCGGAGTCGCGTCGCTTCTCCATCTTCTCGCGCTCGAGACCGATCTTGGTCTCCAGCGACGGGAGGTCGCGGTGACGCGCGTCCTCGTCGACCCACGTGATCATGTAGGCCGCGAAGTAGATGACCTTCTCGAGGTCCTTCGGGGCGAGGTCGAGCAGGTAGCCGAGACGGCTCGGCACGCCCTTGAAGTACCAGATGTGCGTGACGGGAGCGGCCAGCTCGATGTGGCCCATGCGCTCACGGCGCACCTTGGCCCGGGTGACCTCGACACCGCAGCGCTCGCAGATGATGCCCTTGAAGCGCACCCGCTTGTACTTGCCGCAGTAGCACTCCCAGTCGCGAGTGGGGCCGAAGATCTTCTCGCAGAAGAGCCCGTCCTTCTCCGGCTTGAGGGTGCGGTAGTTGATCGTCTCGGGCTTCTTGACCTCGCCGTGCGACCACTGACGGATGTCGTCAGCAGTGGCCAGGCCGATACGCAGTTCGTCGAAGTAGTTGACGTCGAGCACGGGGTTACCAGTCCTTCTTGGATCTAGTCGTCGTCAGGTCCGCCTGGGGTCCGGCCGGCGCGAGCATGCTCACGCCGGCAGGACCTCAGACCTCTTCGACGCTGCTCGGCTCACGCCGGGACAGGTCGATGCCGAGCTCTTCCGCGGCGCGGAAGACCTCATCGTCTGTGTCACGCATCTCGATCGAGATCCCGTCACTGGACAGCACCTCGACGTTGAGGCACAGCGACTGCATCTCCTTGATGAGCACCTTGAAGGACTCGGGGATGCCGGGCTCGGGGATGTTCTCGCCCTTGACGATCGCCTCGTACACCTTGACGCGACCGAGGACGTCGTCGGACTTGATGGTGAGCAGCTCCTGCAGGGCGTAGGCCGCTCCGTACGCCTCGAGCGCCCACACCTCCATCTCACCGAAGCGCTGCCCGCCGAACTGCGCCTTACCACCGAGCGGCTGCTGGGTGATCATCGAGTACGGGCCGGTGCTGCGCGCGTGGATCTTGTCGTCGACCAGGTGGAGGAGCTTCAGGATGTAGATGTAGCCCACCGAGACCGGCTGCGGCAGGGGTTCACCGGTACGGCCGTCGAACATGTGCGCCTTGCCGGACTCGCCGATCAGCTGGACCCCGTCGCGGTTGGCCCGCGTCGACCCCATCAGACCTGTGATCTCCTCCTCGCGGGCGCCGTCGAAGACGGGCGTCGCGACCTTGGTCCCCGGCTCGGCGGCCTGAGCCTCCTTGGACAGGCGCGCCGCCCACTCCGGGGAACCGTCGATCGACCAGCCGGTCTTGGCGACCCACCCGAGGTGCGTCTCGAGAACCTGGCCGACGTTCATCCGGCCGGGGACGCCCAGCGGGTTGAGCACGATGTCGACCGGGGTGCCGTCCTCGAGGAACGGCATGTCCTCCTCGGGGAGGATCTTGGAGATGACGCCCTTGTTGCCGTGGCGACCGGCGAGCTTGTCGCCCTCGGTGATCTTGCGCTTCTGCGCCACGTAGACACGGACGAGCTCGTTGACGCCCGGAGGCAGCTCGTCGCCGTTCTCACGCTCGAACACCCGGACACCGATGACCACGCCGGACTCACCGTGGGGCACCTTCAGCGAGGTGTCACGCACCTCGCGGGCCTTCTCACCGAAGATCGCGCGGAGCAGGCGCTCCTCCGGCGTCAGCTCCGTCTCGCCCTTGGGAGTGACCTTGCCGACGAGGATGTCGCCGGGGCGCACCTCGGCACCGATCCGGATGATCCCGCGCTCGTCGAGGTCGGCCAGGACCTCCTCGGAGACGTTGGGGATGTCCCGGGTGATCTCCTCCGGGCCGAGCTTGGTGTCACGGGCGTCGACCTCGTGCTCCTCGATGTGGATCGAGGAGAGGACGTCGTCCTTGACGAGCCGTTCGGAGAGGATGATCGCGTCCTCGTAGTTGTGGCCCTCCCATGACATGAAGGCGACCAGGAGGTTCTTGCCCAGGCCCAGCTCGCCCTTCTCGGTGCTGGGGCCGTCGGCGATGACCTGCCCCGCCTCGACCCGCTGGCCCTCGTCCACGAGCGGCTTCTGGTTGTACGACGTGCCCTGGTTCGACCGGGTGAACTTCGCCACGCGGTAGGTGCGGTGGACGCCGTCGTCCTGCTCGATGGTGATGTGGTCGGCAGCCACCTCTTCGACGACGCCTGCCGCCTCGGCAGTGATGACGTCGCCGGCGTCGGTGGCGGCGCGGAACTCCATGCCGGTACCGACCAGGGGTGATTCCGGACGGAGCAGCGGCACGGCCTGACGCTGCATGTTCGAGCCCATCAGCGCACGGTTGGCGTCGTCGTGCTCGAGGAACGGGATGAGGGCGGTGGCCACCGACCAGATCTGGCGCGGCGAGACGTCCATGTAGTCGACGTCGGAGGGGTGGACGTAGTCGACCTCGCCACCCTTGGTGCGGACCAGGACGCGCTCCTCCTGGAACTTGCTGTCCGCGCCGAGCGGTGCGTTCGCCTGGGCGATGACGTGGAGGTCCTCCTCGTCAGCGGTCAGGTAGTCGATCTGCGTGGTGACCTTCCCCTTGACCACCTTGCGGTAGGGCGTCTCGATGAAGCCGAAGGGGTTGACCCGTCCGTAGGTGGAGAGCGAGCCGATCAGACCGATGTTCGGACCCTCAGGGGTCTCGATGGGGCACATCCGGCCGTAGTGCGACGGGTGCACGTCGCGGACCTCGAAGCCGGCCCGCTCCCGTGACAGACCGCCGGGGCCCAGAGCCGAGAGCCGGCGCTTGTGGGTGAGGCCCGCCAGCGGGTTGGTCTGGTCCATGAACTGCGACAGCTGGCTCGTGCCGAAGAACTCCTTGATGGAGGCGACGACCGGTCGGATGTTGATGAGCGTCTGCGGCGTGATCGCCTCGACGTCCTGCGTGGTCATCCGCTCCCGCACGACGCGCTCCATGCGAGCCAGACCCGTCCTGACCTGGTTCTGGATCAGCTCGCCGACCGTCCGCAGGCGACGGTTGCCGAAGTGGTCGATGTCGTCGGTCTCGACGCGCACCGTGCCCTTCGGTGTCGCGGCCTCGGTCTCGCCGGCGTGCAGCGCGACGATGTACTTGATGGTGGCGACGATGTCGTCCAGCGTCATGACCGTGTCGCTCAGGGGCCGCTCGAGACCCAGCTTCTTGTTGACCTTGTAGCGACCGACCTTGGCGAGGTCGTAGCGCTTGGAGTTGAAGTAGAGGTTGTCGAGCAGGGTCTGCGCCGCCTCGCGCGTGGGCGGCTCGCCCGGACGCAGCTTGCGGTAGATGTCGAGCAGCGCCTCGTCCTGGGTGGTGGTGTTGTCCTTGTCCAGGGTGAGGTTGATCGACTCGTAGGCGCCGAGCTCCTCGCGGATCTTGGCGTCGTCCCACCCGAGCGCCTTGAGCAGCACCGTGACGTTCTGCTTGCGCTTGCGGTCGACGCGGACGCTGACGATGTCCTTCTTGTCGATCTCGAACTCCAGCCAGGCACCCCGCGAGGGAATGATCTTGGCGGTGAAGATGTCCTTGTCGGAGGTCTTGTCGACCTGGCGCTCGAAGTAGACCCCGGGCGAGCGGACCAGCTGCGAGACGACCACGCGCTCGGTGCCGTTGATGACGAAAGTGCCCTTGTCCGTCATCAACGGGAAGTCACCCATGAAGACCGTCTGCGACTTGATCTCACCGGTCTCGTTGTTCATGAACTCGGCGGTGACGAAGAGCGGGGCCGAGTAGGTGAAGTCGCGGTCCTTGCACTCGTCGACGGAGTTCTTCGGAGGCTCGAACCGGTGGTCGCGGAAGCTGAGCGACATCGTCCCCTGGAAGTCCTCGATCGGACTGATCTCCTCGAAGATCTCCTCCAGGCCGGACTTGTCCGGGATCGGCTTGCCCTCTGCTGCCGCGGCCTCGACCCGGCTCCTCCAGACGTCGTTGCCCAGCAGCCAGTCGAAGCTCCTGACCTGCAGGTCGAGGAGGTCCGGGACCGGCAGCGGCTCGTCGATCTTCGCGAAGCTCAGCCGTGAGGCCACAGGAGCGGGGGTGGTGACAGAACTGTTGGCGTTGCGCGAGGGTGCCAAGAGGCGTCCTTCCGGGCTCGACTACCGCAGCGCGGCCGGTCGGACCCCGGGAGCCGAGCGCGCCGCTGGGCACCGCGGTGCGAACCGGAGGACGGGCAGGCTCCGGGCACGCGCGGACTTGGCTCAGGGCACGCAGACGAGGGGTCAGGGCAGCGCAAAGCGACAGCGTAGCGGCATGCGGCCGCGGCTGTCCAGTCGCGCCTCCTTCAGACGCCACCTGCGGGGGACCCGCGGGTGAAACGCTGGCGATGACTATGCGGGGCAGACCCCAGGCGCGTCAAGCACATCCGGGCTCTTGTGACCTGTTTGCACCCTGCGGGCCGGGGCGACACGTGCTCAGCGCAGCTTGGCCCGGAGCCCGCCCAGGACGGGTCGGGGCAGGGCCTCGACCAGCGGCTGGAGTCGGTCGGCCAGCTCGGCGGCGGTCGGTCGGCCCGAGGGTTCGGGGTCCAGGCAGGCGAGGATCGGGGAGGCCACGAACTCCGGGATGTCCCCCGGCAGGGGTGCTGGTGCCTCGACCAGCTGGGGCCAGGTGTCCTCGGGGGCTGCGGCCTTGTGGCGTGAACCCTTTCGGAAGGGTCGCTCACCCGTGAGCCCCTCGTACAAGGTCACCCCCAGCCCGAAGATGTCTGCAGGAGATCCGGGGCGGCCGCTGCGGGGCGGGTCCGCCTGCTCCGGCGCGAGGTAGGCGTCGGTTCCCGTCACATGGTCGAGCCGGGCGGCTGCGTCCAGCGACCGCGCGATGCTGAGGTCGATCAGCCGAGGCGGCGCCCCCATGATGATGTTGCTCGGCTTGACGTCGAGGTGGACGACCCGCTCGGTGGACAGGTAGTGGAGAGCCGAGCACAGCTCGAGTCCCAGAGGCAGCAGCTGCTCCATCGACAGTGGGCCGAACCGGCGCAGCAGCGAGGAGAGCCGAGGGCCGTCCAGATGCTCGAGGACGACGTGCGGTCGCTCCCCCTCAAGATCGGCGTCGAAGGAGCGGACGATCACCGGGTGTGACAGGCGCTGCAGCATCTCGACCTCACGCCGGAGGCCGCGCATCGTCGCCGAGTCGTCCACCAGGTCCGGACGCACGACCTTGACGACGACGGGCGCGAACATCCGCTCGTGCCAGCCGAGGTAGGCCTCATACCGCTCCCCACCGCCGAGCTTGCGCTCGGCCCGGATGCCGGGGACGACCTCGTCCCCGGCACCCACGAGCCATGAGCTTCCCATGGTCAACCGTCCTCAGCCCGTCAGCGGGTGTCGTTGCGGGACTTGTCGTTGGTGCGGTTCTGCGACCAGTCGCGCGTGCGGTCACCGGCACCGTCCCGCGTCCAGTCCTTGGTCAGGTCGCCGCGACTGCGGTCCTTGTCGCGGCTCACGCCCGTCTTGCGGCTGTTGGTCCCGTCGTTGCTGTCACCGGAACGGTCGTTGCTGTTGACGGTGTTGCTGCCGGTCCGGCTACCAACACTGGTGTTGCCCGTGTTGCTGTCGTCGTCGTCATCGTCGTACTCGACGGTGGCGACCTCGCGGACGTCGTCCTCGCGCTTGGCGTCCTCACCGGCGCTGGCGGCCGACGCCGACGTCAGTGCGAGGCCGAGGCCGAAGAGCACCGCGAAGGCGGCGATCAGAGCCCGGTAGATGCGTCCCATGACTTCTCCTTGGGGTGTTCGTCGGCCCGCAGGGTGCGTGCCGTTCGTCCTCCCACCGTCACGGCCGGCCCTGAAGGATTCGTGAGTTCCCCGTGAGAGTGCTTTCATGAGAGATCCCTCATGGCGCTCTCATCGAGATCGGAGCCCAGGTGCCGGATGCTGACACCATGACGTCGGCCCTGTCCTCCCGCTTTGCGGGCCTGCGCGCCCGGGTGGTGCTCTGGTACCTGGGGTTGCTGGCGATCTCCCTGGTTGTGGCAGTCCTGGCGTTGCGACAGTTCCTGATGGTCGGCCTGGAGGAGTCGGTCAATGCCAGCCTCACCCAGGAGGCGGACGAGCTGGCCCTGTTCGCGGGTGGAACGAACCCTCGGACCGGGGAGTCGTACGGAGCCGACCTTCCGGCCATGTTCGACGACTTCATCGCCGGGGATGTCCCGGAGGCGACCGAAGGATCCTTCTTCCTCGTCGACGGGCAGCCCTACGGCTCCGACCGCGGCGCGCCGATCGATTTGCTCGACCAGCCCGAGCTCGTGGCCGAGTGGGCGGCCCTGACCGAGCCGGCGTTCGGTGAGATCGACACCCAGGCGGGTCCCGTGCGTTGGCTCGCCGTTCCCCTGACCGAGCGGGACCGAGTTGCCGGCACCTTCATCGCCACGCACTTCCTCGCACCGGAGCTCGACGAGATCAACCAGGCGGTGCGGTTGATGGCACTGATCAGCGGCGTGATGATGCTCGTCGTGTCGGTCGTCGGATGGCTGACGGTCGGCAGCGTCGTCGCCCCGATCCGGCGTCTCACCTCCACGGCCCGGAACATCTCCGACTCGCACCTCTCCGAACGCATCCCCGTCACCGGGAACGACGAGGTGGCCGAGCTCACGCGAACGTTCAACACGATGCTGGACCGCTTGGAGGACGCGTTCGCCGATCAACGTCGTTTCCTCGACGACATCGGCCATGAGCTGCGCACGCCCCTGACCATCGTCCGCGGCAACCTCGAGCTCTTGCCGAACGACCCTGTCGAACGCGAGCAGACGCTCGCCCTCTGTCTCGACGAGCTGGACCGGATGAATCGCTACGTCACCGAGCTCATCCTGCTGGCCAAGGCCGAGAAGCCAGACTTCCTCCGGATCGGACCGGTCGACCTCACCGAGCTCACAGACGGCATGCGGTCTCGTGCGGAGTCCTTCGCCCCCGACCGCACCTGTCAGGTGGACGACGTCTCCCATGCGGTGATCGAGGCGGACCCCGAGCGTCTCACTCAGGCCTGGCTGAACCTGGTGACCAACGCCGTCCAGCACACCCGCCCAGGGGGCCTGATCGCCATCGGCAGCGCGGTCGTCGACGAGGAGGCGCGCCTCTGGGTTCGCGATGACGGCCCTGGGATCCCCCTCGACGAGCAGGAGCACATCTTCGAGCGCTTCGGTCGGGGTCGCGACACCCGGGCACCCGGTCGCGAGGGGACCGGGCTGGGCCTGGCGATCGTCAGCGCGATCGCTCGCGCACACGGCGGGCGGGTCCGGATCGACAGCCGACCCGGACAGGGCGCGCGCTTCACGCTCATCGTTCCCGTCCGCCCCGCCGGCGAACCTGAACCTGTCCCCGAGGACATCAGCCTCGACGCGACCCGCGAGCTGCCCCAGGAGGTGACGTCATGACGCGCATCCTGATCGCCGAGGACGAGGAGAGGATCACCTCGTTTCTCGAGCGTGGTCTGCGCGCCAACGGCTTCACCACCCAGGTCGTGACAACCGGTACGCAGGCCCTGGAGATGGCCCGGGTGGACGACTTCGACCTCATGATCCTCGACCTGGGTCTTCCGGAGATGGACGGCCAGGTGGTGCTGCGCCGCCTCCGGGAACGCGGCGAGACGATCCCCGTGGTGATCCTGACAGCACGCGACACCGTCGAGGAGACCGTCGCGGGCTTCGAGGGTGGCGCCGACGACTACGTCACCAAACCCTTTCGGTTCGACGAGCTACTGGCCCGCGTACGGGCTCGTCTGCGCACGGAACCGACCGCCGAGATGACCGTCCTGAGGGTGGGCGAGGTGATTCTCGACCTGCGCACCCGACGCGCATCCGTCAGAGGTCGGACGGTCGAGCTCACCGCACGCGAGTTCGCGCTGACCGAGACGCTCATGCGACACCCGGGTCAGGTGCTCAGCCGCGAGCAGCTGCTCAGCCACGTGTGGGGCTACGACTTCGCACCCGAGTCGAACGTGGTCGACGTCTACGTGCGGTACCTGCGTCGGAAGCTGGGGGCAGACGTGATCAGCACCGTGCGTGGCATGGGCTACCGACTCGAGGTAGCGCCATGACAGCCCCGGCAGAGAGGAGAACTCCATGGTGTGGCGAGCTCTGATGGTCGCGGGAGTCCTGGCGGTCACGACCTTCGTCGGCGTCGAGCTGCTCACGGGTGAACCACCCACCACGACCGTCGAGACGATCTCGGTCGACGTCCCTGAGGAGGATCGCAAGGATGACGAGGACCGCCAAGGCGGAGACGGCAAGAACGACCGGGACAAGAAGGGTGACGATCCCGGTGCCGACAAGGACGACAGGGATGGCGGGACCGGCGGCGGTGGGGGCGCGACCGGCGGCGGTGGGGGCGCGACCGGCGGGACGGCCGGTGGTGACGACGGTGCCGATGACGACGGTCCGGGCGACGACGATGACGACGGTCCGGGCGACGACGATGACGACTGACGCAGACAACCGAACGGCCCGCCTCCTCGCGGAGGCGGGCCGTTCGTCGAGCTCGGGTCCTACTTGAGGGTGACCGTGGCGCCGGCGCCCTCGAGGGCCTCCTTGGCCTTGTCGGCGGCCTCCTTGGTGACCTTCTCCAGGACCGGCTTGGGGGTGCTCTCCACCAGGTCCTTGGCCTCCTTCAGGCCCAGGCTGGTGAGCGTCCGCACCTCCTTGATGACCTGGATCTTCTTGTCACCAGCTGCCTCGAGGACGACGTCGAACTCGTCCTGCTCGGCGGCTGCCTCGCCACCGGCGGCTGCGCCACCGGCGGCCGGCGCGGCAGCGACGGCGACGGGGGCGGCGGCGGTGACCTCGAAGGTCTCCTCGAACTGCTTCACGAACTCGCTCAGCTCGATCAAGGTCATCTCCTTGAACGCGTCGAGCAGTTCATCGGTGCTCAGCTTCGCCATGATCGGCGTCCTTCCATGTCGGTGGCCCGGAAGGGCCCTCTAATTGGTTCCTACCGGGCGGTCAGCCCTCGGGGGTCGTCTCCTCGGCCTCAGCAGCGGGGGCTGGCGCCTCCGCGACCGGTGCCTGCTCGACGGGTGCCTCGGCCTCGTCGGCGGGGGCCGCAGGGTCTGCGGTGTCCTCGTCGACAGGTGCCTCGGCTGCGGTGGGAACCGGCGTACCGGCTCCACCAGCGAGGACCGACGGGTCCTGCTGTGCCTTCTCCTGCAGCGCGCCCAGCACCCGTGCCGTCTGCGACAGCGGAGCGGCGAAGAGCGCAGCGGCGCCGGACAGCGACGCCTTCATCGCACCGGCGAGCTTGGCGAGGAGCACCTCGCGCGACTCGAGCGATGCCAGCTTGTCGATCTCAGCGGGCGTCAACGGGTTGCCGTCGAGCACCCCACCCTTGATGAGCAGCTGGGGGTTGGTCTTGGCGAAGTCGCGCAGACCCTTCGCCGTCTCCACCGGGTCACCGGTGATGAAGGCGATGGCGGACGGGCCCACGAGCATGTCGCTCAGGCCCTCGACCCCGGCGTCCTTGGCCGCGATCTTCGTCAGCGTGTTCTTCACCACGGCGTACGTGGCGTTCCCACCGAGCGCGGTGCGCAGCTCCTTGAGCTGCTTCACCGTCAACCCGCGGTACTCGGTGAGCACGGCGCCCGCAGAGCCACGGAACTGGTCCGCGAGGTCCGCAACGGCGGCTGTCTTGTCAGCCCGCGCCATGATTCTCCTTCGTTGGTCCTGCGCCGTGGCCCGGCCCGGAACGACGAACGCCCCGGCGCAGGCGCTCGGGGCGTGACCGGACGCGCATGGCGTCCGGGCAGGACTCTCGATCACCTACGCGGGTCGTCCGCAGTCGCGGAGCCTTCGGCTTCGGGGCCTGTTCGATCTGGATCGTGCTGGCCCGTCGGCAACCGGCGGTCTTTGGCAGCCGCCAGCGTACGGGTCCGGCGGCCCGAGGGTCAAAACGGGGCTGTGCCGGCGGCTCACCGCCGCCGGCAGCGGCGTCAGCTCGCGTCGTCGGCGGTCACGTTCCGGGTGCGGTTCGGGTCGACCGGGATCCCGGGGCCCATCGTGGTGCTGACCGCGATCTTCCGGATGTAGCGACCCTTGGCTGACGACGGCTTGAGCCGGAGCACCTCGTCGAGCGCAGCGGCGTAGTTCTCCACCAGCTGCGCCTCGCTGAAGGAGGTCTTGCCGATGATCAGGTGCAGGTTGCCGTGTCGGTCGACCCGGAACTCGATCTTGCCGCCCTTGATGTCCTCGACCGCCTTGGCGACGTCCATCGTCACCGTGCCCGTCTTGGGGTTGGGCATCAGACCGCGCGGACCGAGCACCTTGCCGAGGCGTCCCACCTTGCCCATCAGATCCGGCGTGGAGACTGCGGCGTCGAAGTCGGTCCATCCGCCGGCCACGCGCTCGATGAGCTCGTCGGAGCCGACCTCGTCGGCGCCCGCAGCCCGTGCCTGGTCGGCCTTCTCACCGGCCGCGAACACGATGACCCGGGCGGTCTTGCCGGTGCCGTGCGGCAGGTTGACCGTGCCGCGGACCATCTGGTCGGCCTTGCGGGGGTCGACGCCGAGACGCATCGCGACCTCGACGGTGGCGGGGTTCTTCATCGGCGAGGTGTCCCTCGCCAGTCGAACCGCCTCGAGCGGCGAGTACAACGCGTCCGCGTCGATCTTGGACGCCGCTGACTGGTAACCCTTGCTGCGCTTCATGGTGCTGACTCCAGTTCTGCACCGGGGACCGGTGCGTCAGGTGTGGTGCGTGGGCCAGCGCCTGGCCCTCCCACAGTGCGGTACTGCTACTCGGTGACCGTCACGCCCATCGAGCGGGCGGTTCCGGCAATGATCTTCTCGGCGGCGTCGAGGTCGTTGGCATTGAGGTCAGCCATCTTCTGCTCGGCGATGGACCGTACCTGCTCGCGGGTGAGCGAGCCGACCTTGTCCTTGTGGGGGACGCCGGAGCCCTTGTCCAGGCCAGCGGCCTTGAGGATGAGCTTGGCGGCCGGCGGGCGTCTTGGTGATGAACGTGAACGAACGGTCCTCGTACACCGTGATCTCCACCGGGATCACGTTCCCCCGCTGCGACTCCGTCGCCGCGTTGTACGCCTTGCAGAACTCCATGATGTTGACGCCGTGCTGGCCGAGGGCGGGGCCCACGGGCGGCGCAGGGTTGGCCTGACCGGCTTCGATCTGAAGCTTGATCAGACCGGCGACCTTCTTCTTGGGAGGCATTGCTGGTCCTTCTTGTCGAGGGTTGTCGAGGGTTGTCGAGAGCGGCCGGAGGTCAGAGCTTCTGGACCTGGTCGAACGAGAGCTCGACCGGGGTCTCGCGTCCGAAGATCGAGACGAGGACCTTCAGCTTCTGGGCATCAGGGTTGATCTCGTTGATCGTCGCCGGGAGAGTGGCGAATGCGCCGTCGATGACCGTCACCGACTCGCCCACCTCGAAGTCGACGAAGGTGGCCTCGGCCTTTGCCGCGCCACCGGCCGACGGCTTTCCTGCCACGGCCTCGGGCTCGACGTAGAGGATCGAGATGACCTCGTCGAGCGTGAGCGGGGTGGGCTGGTGGGCGTGACCGACGAAGCCGGTGACGCCGGGCGTGTGACGCACCGTGGACCACGACTCGTCGGTGAGGTCCATGCGCACGAGCACGTAGCCGGGGAACTTGTTGCGCTTCACCTGCTTGCGCTGCCCCTGCTTGATCTCGATGACCTCTTCCTGGGGCACCTGGATGTCGTGGACGAAATCCTCCATCGACAGCGAGGCGCGGCGGTTCTCGAGGTTGTGCTTCACGCGGTTCTCGTAGCCGGCGTAGGAGTGCACGACGTACCAGTCACCGGGCAGGCTCAGCAGGTGCTCACGGAACTCCTCGCGCGGGTCCGTCTCGGGCTCGCCCGAGCCCTCGCCGTCGTCGGCGGGCGTCTCCGTGGAGGGCTCCTCCACCGGCGGCTCCGTGACGACGGCAGCCTCGTCGGCGACGGGCGCGTCGTCGGCAGCCGCCTGGACCGTGACGTCGTCAGTGACGTCGACGGTGGCGCCGTTTTCCAGCTCAGACACGGGAGGAACTCCTGACGGTAGGGCGGGGGTCAGCTGAAGACCCATTCGACGACCTTGGCGACGCCGATGTCGAACAACAGGACGAGGGCAGCGAAGCTGACCACGAACACGATCACGACGACGGTGTAGGTGATGAGCTCGTTGCGGGTCGGCCACACGACCTTGCGCATCTCGGCCACGACCTGCCGGTAGAACAGCAGGAGCCTGGCGATCGGGCCCTTCCTCGCCGAGGGGGACTGACCGCGCTCAGGGGTGGCCGTCGAACCGCGGGACTCCGCCACCAGCCTCACCCTTCCCGTTCCGGTCCGCCGGAGCGGACGTCCTGTCGTGCCGACGGCGGGCGCCGTCGTGCGCAGGGCAGGAGGGACTCGAACCCCCAACCACCGGTTTTGGAGACCGGGACTCTGCCAATTGAGCTACTGCCCTCCCGGTGACGCCTGCCAGGCCCGTGCAGGGAGCGACGTGGGACACGCCGGCGCCCGGGCATGGCAAAACCATGGCAAGAAGCCACCGGCCGTCGAGTGTACGGGGTCCGAGGCGCCGGAGTCGAACCGCCGCCTGCGCGCTCGGAGTCGACGGCGCCACCCCGGGCCTGAGGCTGCCCGGAGCCGTGGAACACCCTCCTCCCCCATCTGAGAAGCGGTGGGAGGATGGCCCCATGAACGCCTCGCCGACCCCCTCCCGCCTGTCCGCTCGCGTCGCGGGTATCGCCGAGTCAGCCACCCTGGCGGTCGATGCCAAGGCCAAGGCCCTGAAGGCCGCGGGACGACCTGTCATCGGCTTCGGCGCCGGCGAACCCGACTTCCCGACCCCTGACTACATCGTGGACGCGGCAGCCGCGGCCACGCATGACCCCCGCTGGCACCGCTACACGCCGGCAGCAGGTCTTCCTGCGCTGCGCGAGGCGATCGCAGAGAAGACCCTCCGTGACTCCGGGCTGGCGGTGGACGCGTCCCAGGTGCTCGTGACCAACGGAGGCAAGCAGGCGATCTTCAACGCGGTCGCCTCACTCATCGACCACGGCGACGAAGTGATCATCCAGGCGCCCTACTGGGTGACCTACCCCGAGGTGGTGTCCATCTTCGGCGGGATCCCGGTACCGGTCGTCACCGACGAGGCCACGGGCTACCGGGCCACGGTCGAGCAGCTCGAGGCGGCCCGTACCGAGCGCACGAAGATGCTCATCTTCGTCTCGCCCTCGAACCCCACCGGGGCGGTCTACTCCCCCGCCGAGGTCGAGGCCATCGGACGATGGGCGGTCGAGCACGGCATCTGGGTGATGACCGACGAGATCTACGAGCACCTCGTCTACGGCGACGCCACGTTCAGCTCGCTGCCGACGCTGGTGCCCGAGATCATCGACCGCTGCGTGGTCGTGAACGGCGTCGCCAAGACCTTTGCGATGACCGGCTGGCGGGTGGGCTGGATGATCGGCCCGAAGGACATCGTCAAGGGAGCCGCGAACCTGCAGTCACACTCGACGTCCAACGTCAGCAACGTGGCACAGGTGGCCGCCCTCACCGCGGTCTCCGGACCGCTGGACGCCGTGGCCGAGATGCGCGTCGCGTTCGACCGGCGTCGGCGCACGATCGTGTCGATGCTCAACGACATCCCCGGCGTCACCTGCCCTGAGCCGGAGGGGGCGTTCTACGCCTACCCCTCGGTGAAAGGTGTGCTGGGCAAGACCATCAACGGAACGGCGATCGACTCGTCACTCTCCTTGGCCGACGTCGCGCTCGACGTCGCTGAGGTGGCCGTGGTGCCCGGCGAGGCGTTCGGCACGCCCGGCTACCTGAGGATGTCGTACGCCCTCGGTGACGACGACCTCGTCGAGGGCGTCACCCGCCTCGGCAAGCTGCTCGCCGACGCCCAGTAGGCGAGCTGTCGCAGCAAGGGTTGCCCTGACAGCACTTGCGGGTGCACTCCGCCCTCCACACCGTCGTCGCGCCGAGGATCTGCCGGACTCGCCAGCCATCACCACGATCATGGCGCTCAGATGGTTCGGCCATGTCCCGTCGCTGCGCAGTGCACCGTGATGTCCGTCGTGACGCGCCATCGCCCAGTTCGGACGGCGGGCACGTCCGGTGGATGGTCGAGCGAGCGCGGTGGCAGAGCCCGCTCCAAGGGCGTGATCGTCCTTCACTCCGGACCCGCTCACCCACGACGAGCGGCTCGTGGTGCGCATTGATCGCACATGGGCCCGAGGCCACCACCGCCGGCTCTCACGGCAGCCGATCTCGACGGCCTTTCGCGGTTTCGCCGCACCCCCACCTCAGCACCTCCTGGTGCCCAGGGGCGCGCAATCCACGCGCCATGCCGGGCGTGAAGGTCCATTCCTCGGAGCGACTCTCCGAGCGGGACATCCACCCGGTGCGCCTACCGCGGCGCACCCGGATCCAACGCTCCATCATCGACGCTGCCGACATGGGCCGTCACACCACTGACAGACCCAAGCGCATCCTGGCTGCCTCGGTGCAGCAGAAGCCTCGTGCGCCGGAGGCCCTTCAACTGGCGATCGCACCCCGGCTGACGCTCCCAGCACCGGCGCGCCCTGATCGTCGAGTACCCTGCCGCGACGTGGCTGGAGGCTCGCTGAGTGAGTACGAGATGCTGTTCCTGCGACTGTGCCGTGGGAACCGGGCTTCCCATGCCCACCCGGCAGGTACGGAGGCGCGATTCGTCCGGTCGGCTGCGGTACCTGGACGCCGTGTTCGACGAGTACGACCTCGTCGCGGAGATCGACGGACAGCAGCACATGGATGTGCCTCGGCTGGTGCGACGACCTCGATCGGAACAACGCGGTTGTCGTTGATGACGGCAAGTCGGACCGTCCTGCGGTTTGCGGGCTTCGCCCTCCGACATCAGAGCGACCACGGCTGCATCGTCGCTTCGACGCTACTTCGATACGTCATGAGCGTCGATCGACGTCCGGCTCCGCGGGGAATCCATCTGCAAGGCGTGTCGATTGATGGGTCGCCCACGCCGTCACTGCCACCAGCAGCTCGACCCGAGTGACGGCAAGGTGCGGCCCCGGCCGGAGGGCTCCCCCACGGAGCCGGCCGGGGCCGCGAACCGCCGCGTGACGCCAGTCAGGTCACAGCGACGGCGCTCGGGTGACCGGTACCACCACAGACCGGCCATCCGATGCCTGGGTCAGATGAACAGCAGCTGCGCGCCATCGGTCATCTCGATGAAGTCGGAGGCGTTGATGATCGCCTCGACGCCGTCGTAGAGGTCCTCCTCGGTGAGGTGGTTCATGTCGGCGGACATGCGGCACGCCCACAGGTGACCGCCAGAGGCCACGATCTGCTCGAGGAACTCCGGGACCTCGGGGATGCCGAGTTCGGCGATCTGCTGCTTGATCATCTTGGTCGCCATGGGCTGCATGCCGGGCATGGGCGCCAGGGCCTGAGGGATGCGTACGTCCCCGACGGGCAGGTGCATGGCGGTGTTGCCCACGGGGCTGAACTTCAGGTCGTTCATCCGCGACTTCGTGATCATGTCGAAGCCCCAGAAGGTGAAGAACAGGTGCGTCTCGATGCCCTCGCCGAGGGCGGCGTTGCCCAGCACCAGTGCCGGGTAAGCCATGTCGAGGTTGCCCTTGCTGCAGATGATGGCGAGCTTGCGGTCGGTGTCCTCGTCGTCGAACGCGGGCACGATGGGGGTCTGGGTCTCGGTGCTCATGGTGGTTTCCTCTCGTTCGTCCGCCGCGCTCACACGCAGCCGTGCGGCTTGGGGACACCGGCGATGTAGGACATCTTCTTGGCCGGCTTCTTGGGGAAGAGCTGGAAGAGCTTCTTGGTGTCGATGCCGCCGACGGAGGACACGCGACGGATGGTCGGCGTCTCGCCCTGAGCCTTGAAGTCGTCCCGGACGAACCGGATCGCCTGCCAGTGCTCGTCGGTGAGGTCGATGCCGATGTTGGTGGCGAGCACCTTGGCCAGGTTCTCGTCCCACTCGTCGTACTCGGTCAGGAATCCTTCGTCGTCGACGTGGATGTCGCGTCCGCTGATCGTGGTGACTGGCATGGTCTTACCTCTCTTCTGGTGGGGTTGAGCGGGACGCCGACTGCTCGGCGCCGATGGTGTGGAGCATGGTCATGACACGACCAAGCCCTCTGCGGGTCTGGGGGTCTCGCATCTGCTTGAGCAGAGCGAACATCGAAGGCGGCTCGGCGAACTCGTCGTCGACCTCCTGGGCCGTGATGGCGGTGCGCTGCAGCAGCGCCATCACCTCGGGCTGGGTCAGCTCCTTGACCGTGTTCAGGATCAGCACGACGTTGTCGCCGAGAGCCTTGACGTCGTCCTCGTCGAACGAGGTGACGACCTGGTCGACGATCTCGAACCCGCCGCGGGCGAAGGTGAAGTACCCCTTGTCCTCGGCTTCCTGGAGCGCCGTCGTGAGGGTGGCCATCGCCGGTGATGCCAACGGCACGACATCCTGGGTCAACGAGTGCAGCGACTCCAGCTGGGCGAGCATCGCCTCCATCGTGGGGACGGCGCGGGCCAGCGTGCGAGCCAGTCGCGCGGCGTCCTCGATCGTGACGTCGTCGCTGAGCGTGTCGAGCTCACGCGTCACCATGTCCATGGCGCCGCTGACGACGGGTGCGGAGTCGGTCACGAGTTCCGCCCACCGCTCGCGTTGGGCACGCTGGGTCCGTAGCTCCTCGGCCATCATCGCGACCTGCTCGGTGAGCAGCTCGAGACGCTCGTCGGTCGTCAGGGGCGTCGTGACCGCGGTCATGACGCCACCTCGTCAGGGACTTCCTTGCCCGCCATCGACATGAGCGCCGGCAGCGGCAGCTCCTTGCCAGGGAGCAGGACGTTCCAGTAGATCCAGCGGAACATCAGCTTGCCCCAGTGGTTGAGCTCGGTCTCCTTCAGCAGGCTGAAGGGGCCGATCCCGGGAAGCGGGTACTTGCCCGGCATGGGCTCGGTGTCGTAGTTGAAGTCGATCAGCAGGCCCTTGCCGCCACCGGACTCGATGAAGCAGTTCGCGTGTCCGTCGAACTTCTCGTCCATCGGCAGTCCGTCGATGTGACGCAGGAAGTTGTGGGTGAAGATGTCCACCGCGAAGTGCGCCACTGAGCCCGCCTTGGACGCAGGGATGTTCGAGGCGTCACCCGACGGCGAAGACGTTGTCGTACTGCGTGGACAGGAAGGTGTGCTTGTCGACCTTCACGTAATTGAGGTCGTCACCGAGTCCCGAGCGCGCCACGAAGTCGGCGCCCATGTTGAGCGGGATCGTCACGAGCAGGTCGAACGGCACCTCGCGCTCGTCGTACGAGACCAGCTTCTTGGCCTCGGGGTCGATGCTCTCGACCATGAAGTCGGACTCGACCTCGACCTTGCGCTCCTCGAGCATGCCGCCGAGGTGGTCCGAGGCGATCGGCTTGGTGAAGGCGCCGGGAAGCGGCGTGACGTAGACGATCTCGACCTGGTCCCGGATCCCGTGCTCGCGGAAGAACGAGTCGGCCAGGAAGGTGAACTCCAGCGGGGCGACCGGGCACTTGATGGGCATGTCGACGATGTGGACCACGAGGCGTCCGCCCTGCCAGTCCTTCAGCTTCTCGCCCAGCGCTGTCGCACCCTCATGGGTGTAGAACTCGTGAATGCTCTTGCGCCACTCCCCCTCGTCCATGCCCGGGGTCTCGGCCGGACGCGGCGTGGTGCCGGTCGCGATGACGAGCTGGTCGTACCCGAGCGTCGTGCCGTCGGTGAGCAGCACCTGGTTCGCCTCGGCGTCGACGCGGTCGATCTCGCCGTGGACGAGGTCCACACCGTCGGGCATGAACTTCTGCACCGGCTTGACGACCTCGCTCGGGGTGTACGCGCCGAACGGGATGAAGAGGTAGCCGGGCTGGTAGTAGTGGACGTCGCGCTGCTCGACGACCGTGATCTGCCACTCATTGCGGGGCAGTCGCGGACGGAGCTTGTTGACGACCATGGTTCCGGCGGTTCCGCCGCCGAGAACGAGCAGGCGCTTCATGAGCCCTCCCGAGTCTTCGTGAACCTCCACCAGGACTGGGTCCGTGGGGGACTTCCAGGACCCACAGTAGGAGCGTGAGCGGATACCCCCCAGGGTATGAAGTCCTCTCCCCTTCGGGACCAAGGTCCCGAACCGGTCATCCGGTCCCTACCCTGGACGGGTGGAGGCTCGGTGACGCGGGACGGCAGCAGCGGCCGCGACCTGCGCCGACTGCCCAAGGCGCACCTCCACCTGCACTTCACCGGGGCGATGCGGCACGCCACCATGATCGATCTGGCTGGACGCCACCACGTCCACCTGCCGGAGGCCCTGACCGCCGAGACGCCCCCTGAGCTGCGCGCCACCGACGAGCGCGGCTGGTTCCGGTTCCAGCGGCTCTACGACACGGCACGGTCGGTGCTGCGCGAGCCGGAGGACCTCTTCCGCCTGCTGCGCGAGGTGGCTGAGGACGAGGTCGCCGACGGCTCGCAGTGGTTGGAGATCCAGGTCGACCCCTCCGGCTACGCCGCCCGCTTCGACGGTCTCACCGCGACCCTCGAGCTCATCCTGGACGCGGTGCGTGCGGCGTCGGGGTCCACCGGGCTCGCCATCGGACTGATCGTCGGGGCCAACCGAACCCGGCACCCGCTCGACGCGCGGACCCTCGCCCGGCTGGCAGCCCAGTACACCGACCAGGGGGTGATCGGCTTCGGACTGGCGAACGACGAGCGACGCGGCAAGCCCGAGCACTTCGCTGACGCCTTCCGCATCGCGCGCCGGGCGGGCCTGGTCGGCGTCCCGCACGGGGGTGAGCTGCTCGGCGCTGACAGCGTCCGCGGCTGCCTCGACGTCCTCGGCGCCGCGCGGGTCGGGCACGGCGTCCGCAGCGTGGAAGACCCCGACCTCGTCAAACGCCTGGCGGACGACGGGGTGCCACTCGAGGTCTGTCCCGCCTCGAACGTCGCTCTCGGTGTCTTCGACACTGCTGCAGAGGTCCCCCTGCGCACGTTGGTCGACGCCGGTGTGCGGGTGGCACTGGGCGCAGATGACCCGCTGCTCTTCGGCTCGAGGCTCACCGAGCAGTACGTGATCGCCCGCGAGGTGCACGGCTTCGACGACGCGGCGTTGGCGGCACTCGCCCGGTCCTCGGTCGAGGCGTCCTACGCCCCGGCCCCGCACAAACGGCACATGCTCGACGGCATCGAGGCGTGGCTGGCGATGCCGGTCGGGTCCTGACGTCAGGGACGCCAGACCATCCGCAGGTCAGGCTGGTGCTCCTCGTTGCCGGAGCCGTCCGTCTGCTCGACGACCACGAATCCCCGGTGCTCGTAGAAGGTCCTGGCCGTCTCGTTGCTGACGAACGTCCACAGCTGCAGGCCACCTGGCGACCGTTCCTTCGCCCGCTCGAGCAGGCGGCCACCGACTCCCTTGCCCGACCACTCGCGCAGCACGTACAGCTGCTCGACCCAGTCGTCCTGCAGGGCCAGGACGCCGACCACCGCTGTTTCGGCGGTCGCCACCCACACCTCGCACTCATCCAGCAGGTGCCGGCGGACCCACGTCCGCGTCTCGTCGTCCGGGTGCACGGACGCCGGGACAGCCGGGTAGGCCGCGCGCCTGCTGGTGATCAGCACATCGGCAACGGCGTCGGCGTCCTCCTGCTCGGCCACCCGCACGTCGACCGTCACAGGTGGACCCCGACCAGAGTCGGCTCCGGGTGCAGCGTCACACCGAAGCGCTCACGGACGCCGGAGCGCACGGTGCGTGCCACCAGCAGGACATCCTCGGTGGTGGCCCGACCCCGGTTCGTGACCGCAAGGGTGTGCTTGGTCGACAGCGTCGCTCTGCCGGTACCGAGCTCGGCACCGAACCCCTTGCCGAAGCCCGCCTGCTCGATCAGCCAGGCAGCGGAGGTCTTGATGCGTCCGTCCGCTTGCTCCCATCGCGGGGCTCCGTCGGGGACCTTGGCCGCCGGCAGCACCGGGTTGGTGAAGAAGGAGCCTGCCGACCAGGTGTCGTGGTCAGCGGCGTCCAGCAGCATTCCCTTGCCGCGCCTCAGGTCGAGCACGGCCTCACGCACGGCTGACAGCGGCGCCCGGCCACCGAGCTCGATGCCCAGCTTCGTGGCCAGCTCGGCGTAGTGCACCGGTGCACCCTCCCCGTCGACACGGAGCCGAAGGTGGACCGAGAGCACGACGAGGCGATCGGGCTCACTCTTGAACACGCTGCCGCGATAGGTGAATGCGCAGTCGGCACGCGACATCCGTCGTCCACGCGCCGTCAGCCGGTCGTACACCTCGACCTCGGTCACGACCTCTGCGATCTCCTGGCCGTAGGCACCGACGTTCTGGATCGGCGTCGCGCCGACCGACCCCGGGATGCCCGACAGGCTCTCGACACCGCTCCAGCCCTCAGTGACCGCACGCGCAACGAGGTCGTCCCAGATCTCGCCTGCTGCGACCTGGAGATGCACCTCGCTGCCGGTGCGCTTCACCTCGACGCCGGAGGTGCGGACCGCCACGACGGGCACCTCCACACCTGCGTCGCCGAAGACCACGTTCGACCCCTGGGCGAGGACGAAGCAGCCGTCCCGGCCGTCACCGTGCACGGCATCGATCAGGTCGTCGGTGGTGGACGCCTCGAGCAACCGCTCGGCCGGGCCACCGACCCGTAGCGAAGTCAGGGTCGACAGCGGAACATCGCGGAGCTCGCGCATCAGGTCAGCTGGACGACGACCCGGGCCATGCCGAGCACCTTGGCGTCGTCGCACCGGGCGGTGAGCTCGACCTTGACCCGCGCGTCGTCGAGCAGCTCGATGACCTTGCCCGCGACCTCGACCGTCGCGCCGTTGTCGTCATCGGGAACCGGAACCGGCTTGGTGAAACGCGTCGAGTACTCGACAACGGCACCCGGATCACCGCACCAGTCCGTCACCACACGGACAGCCTCGGCCATCGTCAGCATGCCGTGGGCGATGACGTTCGGAAGACCGACCTCCCGTGCGACGCGCTCGTTCCAGTGGATGACGTTGAAGTCTCCGGACGCGCCGGCGTACTTCACGAGGTCGACGCGGTGGAGGGTGAAGGCCTGGGGAGGGAGCTCGGTCCCCACCTCCAGTTCGGCATGGCGGACGGTGGCTGCCATGTCAGGACTCCACCGCACGAGCGACGAGCGTCGCGAACACCGAGACGACAGCCGCACCGCCTGCATCGGTGACGTCGCTGCGGATCGTGAGGATGTCATTTCCGGCCATGGTGCGCGCTGAGGCCACGGACGCAGTGGTGTGCAGGACGTCGCCGGCCACGATGGGCCTGGTGAACGCGAACTTCTGGTCACCGTGCACGACACGGCTGAAGTCGAGGCCGAGCTCCGGGTCATCGATCACTGCGAGCTGCGGACCCCTGGTGACGACGACGGCGAACGTCGGAGGAGCGACCAGGTCGGCGTGACCGAGCGCGCGCGCGGCGTCCACGTCGTGGTAGGCCGGGCTCGGGTCGCCGACGGCCGAGGCGAACTCGCGGACCTTTTCGCGGCCGACCTCGTACACCTGTGGTGGGTACGTCTTGCCGACGAGCTCGGTGTTGAGCCCCATGCTCACCCCATCCCTCCGTACTGGCCCCCGGTGACCGGGAGTGTGACACCCGAGACGTAGTCGGCGTCCGGCGACACCAGGAATGCCGTCGCCGCGGCGACCTCCTCGGGCTGGCCGAACCGTCCGAGGGCGATCATGCCGCGGATGGACTCACGGATGTCGGGCGGTATGCCGAGCTGGCCGCCCGCCGACTTCTTCGGCGGTGAGCCGCGTCTCGATGAAGCCGGGGGCGACCGCGTTGACCGTGATGCCCAACGGCCCGAGCTCCTGCGCGAGCGTGCGGACCAGTGCGATCAGTGCGCCCTTGGCAGCGGTGTAGCTGGCCTGACCGGGGTTGCCCGTCAGGGCCGCCACCGACGAGGTGAACACGATCTTGCGCTGGTGGTGGACGGCTCCGGACGCAGCGAGCTCGGCCTTGGCTGCGGGACGCATGACGCCGAGCGCCGCCTGGGTCGCGTTCCACGCAGTGCGAAGGTTGGCGTCGAGCACCGCGTCCAGGTCGTCGGGGGTGATGTGGTGGAACATCCGGTCACGTGTGGTGCCGGCATTGTTCACGAGGATGTCGAGCCCGCCGAACGTGTCGGTCGCGGTGTGGATCAGCACCTGGGCGGCCGCCGGGTCGGACGTGTCGCCGACGACGGTGGCACATGCGCGTGTCCCAAGCTCCTCCGCCACAGCGGCGAGGGGTTCGGGGTCGAGGTCTCCGAGGACGACCGAGGCACCCTCGGCGGCGAGTCGACGAGCCGTGGCGCGGCCGATGCCCCGTCCAGCACCGGTGATGACGGCGACCCGGCCGGCGAGCCGAGACGTCACGTCGGACGGGACGCTCACTGCCTCAGCGACCGTCGACTAGCGGGTCTCGCGGTGCTCGGTGTGCTTGCCGCAGTTGGGGCAGAACTTCTGCAGCGAGATGCGGTCAGGGTCGTTGCGCCGGTTCTTGCGGGTGATGTAGTTGCGGTGCTTGCAGTCCGCACAGGCCATCGTGATCTTCGGCCGGACGTCGCTCTTGGCCACCGGAGCTCCTTGGGTTGCTGCTGACGATTGGTGCTGGACTGCTGGTAGCGGAGGCCGGATTTGAACCGGCGACACAGCGATTATGAGCCGCTTGCTCTGCCAACCTGAGCTACTCCGCCGTCCGAACCTGTCGCCGCCGGGTTGCGGGTGCAGACCCGTCGGCGTAGGCCCCGAGCCCCAATACGGAATCGAACCGTAGACCTTCTCCTTACCATGGAGACGCTCTACCGACTGAGCTATTGGGGCGTGCTCACGCGAGGCGAGCCCACACAGGCTACAGGTGCCGCCCCGACGGGGCGAAATCGCCCTCGACGTCTGCTGCGGAGACAAGTCGGACCCCCGGCCAGGGCCGGGGGTCCGAGGTGTGGCAGGTGTTGGATTCGAACCAACGTAGGCTGAGCCGACGGATTTACAGTCCGCTCCCTTTGGCCGCTCGGGCAACCTGCCAGGTTTGCCGCTCGTCGCAGCGGAGCGCCACAATACCGCAGGTCGGTGGGCCCAACCGCAGGTGCCTCCGCCCGCACATACGCTGTTCGCCCGCTCGTCAGAAGGAGTCCTGATGGCCTCGGAGTCGTCGTTCGACATCGTCAGCAAGGTCGACCGTCAGGAGATCGACAACGCGCTGAACCAGACCGCCAAGGAGCTGAGCCAGCGCTTCGACTTCAAGGGCACCGGCGCCGCGATCGCGTGGCAGGGCGAGATGGGTGTCGAGCTGCGCGCCAACTCCGAGGAGCGGGTCAAGGCCGCCCTCGACGTCTTCAAGGACAAGCTGGTCAAGCGCAAGGTCTCGCTGAAGCACCTCGACGCCGGCGAGCCCGCGGCGTCCGGCAAGGACTACAAGATCGCCGGCTCGCTGTCGCAGGGCATCTCGCAGGAGAACGCCAAGAAGATCTCCAAGATCATCCGGGACGAGGGGCCGAAGGGCGTCAAGCCGCTGATACAGGGCGACGAGCTGCGCGTCACCAGCAAGAGCCGCGACGACTTGCAGGCCGTGCAGCGGCTCCTGGACGGCAAGGACCTCGACGTCGCGCTGCAGTACGTCAACTACCGCTGAGTCGGCGCGGGAGCGGTTCGGGCGGCCGACCTACGCCGACCGCCCGACCCCCGCGCCGCACCCGGCTCACGGAGTCATGCGTGTCCCGGACGCCTGGACCCCGAAGCTGGACAGGACCGTCTGGCCGTCCACGGCCAACAGGGTGGCTGTCGCGGGACCGGCCTGCGTCTTGCCGTCGTAGCTCACCGTTGCGGTTCCCTGCACTCGTTGGATGGCGGCGAAGCCGTTGACGTCGTAGAGGAAGCGCTCGAACGTGAACGTGACCTTGCGGTTGCACTGCTTCCAGGCGCCGACACCTCCAGAGGCATCGACGTAGCCGGGGGGAACCGGCTGGTGGTGTCCGTGACGACACCACCCCTGGCGAATGCGACCCGGGAAGCGAAGGGAGGTGGATCCCCGTTCGGGTTGGGGTCGGGATCGATGGTCATGCGCCAGGCGCCGGCGATGCTGGGTCCGGCGCAGCCGGACGCGGATGCGGCGCCGCCCGTCGAGGCCGCCAGCCCCGCCGTGACGAGCACCGCAGCCAGCCCGGCTGCAGCGATGGATCGGGTGCGGTTCATCTGCGTTTCCTTCCTGATACGCCCGGCCCGGTGAGCCGGGTCTGAGGCACATCGTCGGCTCGGAGGTCGGTGGTGCTCTTCCGGGAAACCCCTAGTTCATGGGCACACCGGTGGCACAGTGGGCTGGTGCTGGTCGGCCGGGACGTGGAGCTGGATCATCTCGTTGCACTGCTCGACGAGGCCCAAGCAGGCAGGTCCGCGGTGCTCCGCCTCGTGGGGGAACCAGGGATCGGCAAGACCGCTCTGATCGAAGCCGTCGCAAGCCTGGCGCACCCAGAGGCTTTCACGTGGCCCAGGTGACCGCGTTGGAAGTGGAGTCCCGACTGCCAGGTGCCGTCGCAGGCCTCCTGCTCGGGCACCTGGAGGAACATGCCACCTTCGACCGAGTCCCGAGCCCGGCGAGGTCCTCGAGGCTCTCGTGTCGGCTCGGTGCCGAACAACCGCTGCTCGTGACGGTGGACGACGTTCAGTGGCTCGACGGACCCTCGCTCCGCGCCCTGGTGTTCGCCACGCGTCGCCTACTCGCCGATCCAGTGGCGATCGTGCTGGCTGGACGACCCGAGATCGGCCGGAGCGAGCCTCTTGCCCACCTGCCATGCCTCGACATCCCGGCGCTCGCCGATGACGACGCACTCGCACTTCTCCGTTCGGTGACCCCGGAGGTGACCGACCGAGCTGGACGGCAGATCGTGCGCTCGCTCGGTGGCCTTCCTCTGGCTCTGGTCGAGGCCACCGTCCCTGCTGCCCGAGGAGGTCCTTCGAGGGTCCCAGGTCCCGCCCTCACCGATACCCGTCGGCCAGGCCGTACAGGAGCGGTACGCGCACGGCTTCGACGCGCTGCCGGCGCTCACCCGCGTCGGGCTCGTCCTCATGGCGGCCGACGACTCCGGCGACCCGAGTGCGGTCCATCAGGCCTGGGTCTCGGCCGGGGTCTCCGTCTCCGACCTCGAGGTCGCCGAGCGTCATGGACTCTTGACGCTCGGACCGGAGCCCCGATTCGTCCACCCGTTGGCTCGGGCTGCGGTTCACGCCGCTGCGACCCACGCCGAGCGTCGAAGCGCACATCTCGTCCTCGGGCAGCTGTTCGCGTCACGCGGTGAGCCCCAACGAAGCCTTCGGCACCTGGCCGAGGCGAGCACAGGACCCGACGAGGATCTCGCCTCCGCGCTCGAGCGGGAGGCCGCGAGACTGGCGGATCAGGGCCTCAGCCTCGAGGGCGCAACCATGGCAGAGCGCGCCGCGGACCTGTCTCCTGCTCGTCATGACCGTCTACGCCGGCTGGTGCTGTCTGCCGAGCTGGCTCCGGACGCCGCTCACATGGAGGAGCTCGCCGGCCGCGTCACGGAAGCACCAGTGACCCCGTCCTGCGAGCAAGGGCCGTTCTCGTCAGGCTCGAAGGACCACGCGGCGTCGGCCCTGACGAGCTCGACACTGTGCTGTCCGACCTTCCTTTGGCTGCGCTGGACGAGGAACTTGAGGGTGCGCCTCGACGTCAATCGCATCTGGACTGCCATGTCGGCTGCAGACGTCGCACGACTCGATCAGCTCGGCGAGGAGCTCGACGTCTCCCGATGCAAACGCGCGATGGGACCTGGTGGCCGCTCTCGGGATGGCCTACACCTTCGTGGGACGCCACGATCGTGGGGTCGCGCTGCTGAACAAGGCCTGTTGCGCTCAGCGCAGACGTCGACCCTGAGCTTCTCGCCGGTGAACCGCTGCTGCTGTGGGCGATGATCCCCGGCTGGCTCGGCAAGGACGTTTCGGATCTCCGCAGCGCGGATGGCGTACATGGCCCGGCGGTTCCGTGCCAGCGGTCGACCCGCTCTCACCGCATCAGCGGCCTTCTTCTCCGCAGAGCACGCGCGACGCGACGGACACTGGCAGCGAGCGGAGTCACTGTTCACTGAGGCCATCGATCTCGACCGCGCGATGCAGTTGCCCTCCTTCCGTCTCCGAGGTCAGCCTGGCGGCTGCTGTCACCTCCTACCGTGGCGAGGTCAGCAGCGAACCGAGAAGCCTGGTCGCGTCCGCGGAGCACAGTTCGGGCCGACCCCTCAGTGAAGCGGATGGCGTGGGCAGATCAAGCACGTGGTGCACTCGCCCTGACCCTGGGTCACGTCGAGCCGGCCATCGTCCCGCTTCAGCGAGTGGTGTCCTCTCCCTTCCTCGGCCGTGGGTGCCGTGATGCGGTCACGGGTGCCTCCGCGGACCTCACCGAGGCGCTGGTGGCCCTCGGTCTCGTCGACAGGCCCGGGACGTAGCAGATCGCCTGGCGCAGCGGTTGGACGGGATCATCGACCCGCACGGCCTGGCACTGGTGCAGCGATGCTTCGCGCTGACCCGTCCCGACGACGCAGACGACCACTACCGCGAGGCCCTGGCACAGCCACGAGCAGACAGATGACCCGTTCGAGGCGGCCCGCACCTTGCTGCTGCACGGTGAGCACCTTCGTCGCACCCGGCGTGTCCGTGACGCCAGGGAGTCGCTCCGCGCGGCACTCGAAGCGTTCGAGCGGATCGGTGTTCCACCCTGGTCGGAACGGGCACGGAGGGAGCTGGGCGCCACCGGACAACGCCCGCCCACGGCTACCCATCAGCCTGCGCGCCAGCTGACCCCCCAGGAGCTTCGCGTGGCCATGGCCGTGGTCGACGGCATGTCGAACGCCGAGGTGGCGGCTTCCCTCTTCCTCAGCGTCAAGACCGTCGAGTTCCACCTGAGTCGGGTCTACCGAAAGCTCGGTGTCCCCTCTCGAGGTGGTCTCGCGCGAGCACTCGACCGGAGCGGAGCGCACGGGCTGACCACCCGTGGGCGGCTACGGTGCGCTCAGGCCTTGTCGCGCCTGATCTCACGGACGCAGTGGTGGGCCGGCATCCCCGTGACGCCTCCGCCGGCGTGGGTCGCGCTGGACGCCTGGTACAGCCCGTGGATCGGCGTCCGGTAGTCGGCGTAGCCGACCGCGGGTCGCATGTGGAAGAGCTGGTCGACGGTGAGCTCGCCGTGGAAGATGTTGCCGCCGATCAGCCCGAAGTCGTGCTCCATCTCCCACGGGCCGATGACCTGCTCGTGCAGGATCGAGTCCTTGAAGCCCGGGCGCGACCGCGTCGAACCGGTCGTACAGCCGCTGCGCGTACGCGTTCAGCTCGTCCTGGTTGCGCTCCTGGCTCCACGACTCGGGCACCCATTGGGTGAACATCGACATGATGTGCTTGCCCTCGGGTGCGAGTGTCTTGTCGTAGACCGTCGGGATCTCGCGGTCGGAGAACGGCAGCGTGGCGGCCTTGCCCGACCTCGCCTCCTGGAACGCGGTCTCGAGGTACTCGAGGTCGTCCATGATGCTGATGGCGCCACCGTGGATGTCCGGGTCGAAGCCCGGGTTCGGCGGTGAACTCGGGCAGCCGGTCCAGCGCGAGGTTGATCTTCACCGTGCCGGACCGCGATCGCCAGTTCTCGATGTCGTGGACGAACTCGTCGGGCAGGTGGTGCCGGTCGATCTGGTTCAGGAAGGTGATCTGCGGGTGGCACGTCGTGACGACGAGGTCGGCGGTGATCTCCTCACCGTCCTCGAGCACCACTCCGGTGGCCCGGCCGTTCGACACCGTGACCTGCGAGACGCCGGCGTTCACGCGAACCTCGGCACCGAACGACTCGGCGGCAGCGCGGCAGGCGTCCGCGACGGCACCCATCCCTCCGACCGGCTGTCCCCAGGACGACACCTTGCCGCCGGCCTCGTCGCCGACGGAGTGGTGCATGAGCACGTAGGCGGTACCGGGGCTCATCGGGCCGGCCCAGGTGCCGATGATGCCGTTGACGGCCTGCGAGCCCAGGATCACCGGGTGCTCGAACCAGCGGGTGAGCAGGTCGGCCGCGCTCATCGTGAAGAGCCGGGTGATGTCGGCGACCGTGCGCTCGTCGATCTCCTTGCGGAGCATCCAGGCGAGCATCCCGAGGTCCTTGATGTCGCCGAGCTTCTTCGACCCCATGTGCGGGCGGCGTGCGGTCGAGCAGCGGGTGCAGGATGCCCGCGATGCGCCCGATCCACTCGAAGTACGGGTCGTGCGCGTCGGCGTCCTTCTTGGAGAACGCCGCGTACGAGTCGTACATGTTCGGGCCGTCGCTGATGCAGCGAGCGGCCGTCGGACAGCGGCGTGTATCCGAGCCCGAGCGGGTTGATCTTGTACCCGAACCGGGCGAGCTGGAGGTCCTTGAGGATGTACTCCGGCATCAGGCTCATCGTGTACGACAGCGTCGTCACCTTGAACTCCGGCGCCTCGGGCCACGGCTGGCTGGTGTCCGCCGCACCGCCGGTCTTGTGCCGCTTCTCGAGAACCACCACGCGCTTGCCGTACTTGGCCAGGTACGCCGCCGCGACGAGGCCGTTGTGGCCACCACCGATGACGACGGCGTCGTAGCGCTGAGCCATGCCCACCTCCGAGGTCAGTGGCTCGAGAATATTGACTGACTGTTCAGTTAGTCAATCACCGCGAGCCCGGCCAGCTCCTCCAGCCGGGCGACCCGGTCCGCCGTCGGGGGGTGCGTCGAGAAGAGCCGGCTGATGCCGCCGGGGAGGAAGGGGTTGGCGATCATCAGCGCGCTGGCGGTCTCCAGCTCGGGTTCCCTGGGCAGTGGTGCCGCCTGGGTGCCTCGCTCCAGCTTGCGCAGGGCCGACGCCAGCGCGAGCGGGTCACCGGTGTAGCCGGCGCCGGACTGGTCGGCCTGGTACTCGCGCGACCTGCTGATCGCGAACTGGATGAGCGCCGCCGCGATGGGCCCGAGGATCATCAGCAGCAGCGCGCCGAGCGCGTTGCCGCGGTCGCGCCCGCCGCCTCCCATCGGGATCAGCCAGGCGAACTGCGCGACGAACATGATGACCGAGGCCATCGTCGCCGCGACCGACGCGATGAGGATGTCGCGGTTGTAGACGTGGGCCAGCTCGTGCCCGAGGACGCCGCGCAGCTCGCGCTCGTCGAGCAGCTGCAGGATGCCCTCGGTGCAGCAGACCTTGGCATTCGCAGGATTGCGCCCAGTGGCGAAGGCGTTCGGCGCCATCGTCGGCGACACGTACAGCTGCGGCATGGGCTCACCCTGCTGCGCCGCCAGCTCGCTCACGATGCGGTGCATGGTGGGCTGCTCGGCCTGGGTGACGGGTTTGGCGTGCATCGCTCGGATCGCCAGCGAGCCGCTGTTCCAGTACGAGAACGCGTTGATGCCGAGCGCGATGACGAAGGCGATGACGAGACCTTGGCTGCCGCCGAGCCACGCGCCGATGAGCATGATCAGCGCAGCCATCAGGCCGAGCAGGAACGCGGTCTTCATGCCGTTCACGTAGCGGTTCATGCCTCCACTACTACCACCGGACGCCGGGGCTCACCGCCCCAGGAGCGTGATCTCGGCTGCCCGTCGACTCGGTGAGCCCGAGCGCCAGGGAGGGCGCGACCGAAAGAACCACGGTGACGGCGAGCGTGATCGCCACCGCGAGCCGGGCCGGCCAGCTCGCGACGTCGAGCTGCTCGACCGCGCCCTCGGGCCGGCGGAAGAGCTGCGCCGCCCAGTAGAGGTAGTACGCCAGCCCGATCACGGTGCCGATCGCCATGGCGGCCACCAGCCACCACAGCTCTCCGTCGACGGGCACGACGAGCACCCGCACCTTGACGAAGAGTCCGATCAGCCCGGGCGGCAGTCCCGCGAGCGCCGCCAGGAAGAACGCCAAGGACACGCGCGAGCCAGGGCGACCGCCAGGCCAGTCCCCGGTAGTCGGCCAGGCTGACCAGACCGGCCCGACGCCTGACGATCGCCACGACGGCGAACGCCCCGAGATTCATCGCCGCGTACGCCACCAGGTAACCGACCACGGCGGCGGCAATGTCGCTGCTCCAGGCCAGCGTGCCGGCGAGGGCGCCCAACGGGACGAGCACGTAGCCGGCCTGGGCGATCGACGACCACGCCAGCAGCCGGACGGCGTCGCGCTGGCGCAGGGCCACGACGTTGCCGACCAGGATGGTGACCGCTGCCAGTACGGCGACCACTGGAGCCCAGACCTGCGTCCACTCCCTGAAGGTGGACGCGATCAGCAGCAGCGCCGCGAACCCGGCGGTCTTCGACACCACCGACAGGTAGGCGGCGACCGGGACGGTGGCGGCCTGGTAGGCGTCCGGTGCCCAGGCGTGGAAGGGCACGGCCGCCACCTTGAAGGCGACGACCGCCAGCAGCATGACGAGCCCGGCAGTCGCCAGCGGCGTGGGGCTGGAGGCGGATGCCGACGGCGCCGCAGCTCGATGAACGACACCTGTCCGGTGGTGCCGTACAGCAGGGCGATGCCGTAGAGCGCGACGCGCCACCGACGAGACGGAGAAGAGGAACGCCTTCATCGCGCCCTCGGCCGCCCGAGGCTCGCCCCGGTGCAGGGCGATCAGGGCGAAGGTGGGCAGAGAGACCACCTCGAGCGCCACGATCAGCGTGACGAGGTCGGTGGTCGCCGGGACGAGCACTGCGCCGGACGCCGAGGAGAGCAGCAGGAAGACGAACTCCCCGACGGGGACCCGGCGGTCCGTGAGGTCCGGCACGGCCATCAGCAGCACGACGAGCGGTGCCGACGAGCACCACGAGCTGCAGGGCGGCCGAGAAGACGGTCACCGTGTACGTACGCGCACGCCGCCCTGCTCGGTGCAGAGCGTCGCGCCCTTGCCGAGCAGGGCCAGGAAGGTCGCAGCAGCCAAGCCCACGAGCGCCAAGCCCCACGACGACGGACGACGCGGCGCACCAGGAGGTCGGCGACGAGCGCCAGCAGTGCGTCCCCGCCACCACCAGGGTCGGGGACAGCGTCAACAGGTCGATCGACTGGATGGTCACGGCATCGCCCCCGCAACCACTTCGAGGATGGCCCGCACCGGTGCGTCGGTCAGCTCGAACACCAGCACGGGTGCGAGGCCGAGCACCACGGTGAGCACGACGAGTGGCGTCCACGCCGCCCACTCGTCGGCGGTGACGTCGTCGAGCTGCTGCTCGGGGACCGGACCCTGACCGACGCGCCGCAGGACCCGCAGGAAGTACGCCGCAGTCAGCACCATGCCGACGGCGGCGAGCACGAGCAGGACCCGGTAGAACCAGCGGTGCGGGACGCCGGGGTGGTAGGCACCGACGAGCGCGAGGAACTCGCCCCAGAACCCGGCCAGTCCCGGCAGGCCGAGACTGGCGACGGCAGCGAAGCCCGAGCAGGAACCCGAGTCGAGGAGCACTGGCATACAGGCCGCGCGGCAGCGTGGCGAAGTCGGTGGTGCCGGTGCGCTGCTTGATGCCACCGACCACGAAGAACAGCAGGCCGGTGATCAGGCCGTGCGCCAGGTTGCCGAACAGCGCCGCGTTGAGCCCGACCACCGACAGGGTGGAGATGCCGAGCAGCACGAAGCCCATGTGCCCGACGGACGAGAAGGCGATGACCCGCTTGAGGTCGTCCTGCCCGTAGCTGGCCAGCGCGCCGTAGAGGATGCCGACGACCGCGAACGCACCGAGGTACGGGGCGATCGAGGCCATGGCGTCGGGCAGGGTCGGGACGACGATCCGCACCATCCCGTACGTGCCCATCTTGAGCAGGACGCCGGCCAGCAGCACCGACCCGACCGTCGGGGCGGCGGTGTGGGCGTCGGGCAGCCAGGTGTGCAACGGCCACATCGGGCGTCTTGACCGCGAGCCCGCCGAGGATCAGCAACGCGGCGAGCAGCTGCGGACCACCGGACATCTGCGCACCGAGGCCGGCGGCCAGGGCCACCATGTCTCCCGTGCCGGTGTCGACGATCACGACCAGGAACCCCGCCAGCATGACGATCGAGCCGAGCACCGTGTAGAGGATGAACGTGTTCGCCGCCCGGCGACGCTCACCGCTCCCCCAGAACGCGATCAGGAACCACATCGGCGCGAGCACGACCTCGAAGAAGACGAAGAAGAGGATGAGGTCCAGCGCCATGAAGGTGCCGAGCATGCCCACCTGCAGCAGCAGCAGCAGGCCGACGAAGCCGCGGGCGCGACCGGGCTCGGGGACGCGCCTCACGGTGTACACCGCGGCCGACCAGCCGAGCAGGGCGGTGAGCACCACGAGGGGGAGCGAGATGCCGTCGACGCCGAGACGCAGGTCGACTCCGAGCTCGGGGACCCAGCCCGCTTCGACGACGTACTGCTGCTCAGCCGCACGTGCGGTGTCGAAGCCGGCCAGCGCCACCACCGCCAGCACCAGACCGATGGTCTGCAGCGCCAAGCCGAACCAGGTCGCCCAGCGCTCGGCCCGGTGACCGGTGACCAGCAGCACCAGGGCTCCCGACAGCTGGGACGGCGAGCGCCGAGCGGCAGGATCCAGGTCACGTGGCCACCGCCACCAGCATCACGACGACCGCGACCAGCGTGGCCACCGCGGCGACGGAGACATAGCGCTGCACGTCGCCCTGCTGCACCCGTTGCGCGGCTCGCCCGGCTGCGATGACGCCGCCGCCGACGGCAGACACCCCCTGGCCGATGACCGAGGAGTCAACCGCCGACGTGAGACGGACGAGTCGCTCGAAGGGATGGACCACGAGCACGCGGTAGGCCGCGTCGACGCCGAAGCCACCGGTCAGCAGCGGCTCGGCCGCGGTGTCGAGCAGCCGGCGACGCACAGCCACGAAGCCCAGCACGCCGACGACGATCGCGGCGACCGAGATCACGACCGTGAGCAGCTCTGGGGTGAGCGCCTCGGGCGACCCTGTCGGCTGCGTCGTCTCGGCGGTGATCCAGGTCGGGAGCCACGAGTCGCTCGAGGGCCAACACACCGAAGGCGGCTGAAGGGACGGCGAGCAGCACCAGTGGTGCCGTCATCATCGCGGGAGCCTCGTGCGCCTCGCGAGCGGGGACCACCCCACGTGAGCACCCAGAGCCGCATCGCGTAGACCGCAGTGACGGCGATGGTCGCCGCGGCCACCATCAGGACGAGCCAACCGACCCACGACGCGACCTCGGCGTCCCCCTGCGCCGCGTGCTCGGCCGCCACCAGCACCGACTCCTTGCTGAAGAAGCCGGCGAGGGGGAAGACACCGACGAGCGCGAGCAGACCGACCGACATCGTGGCGAACGTGACCGGCATGGCCCGGCGCAGGCCGCCGAGGTCGCGCAGCTGCCCGCTGCCCACGGCGTGGATGACGGCGCCGGCCGACAGGAACAGCAGTGCCTTGAAGAAGGCGTGGGTGAGCAGGTGGAAGACCGCGGCGTCCCGCGAGCCGACCGCCAGCGCCGCGACCATGTAGGCGAGCTGGCTGACGGTCGACCAGGCCAGCACCCGCTTCAGCTCGGTCTGCACCACCGCGAGCACGGCGGCACCGAGCATCGTCACGCACGCGATCAGCGCCATCACGGTGAGGACCTCGGGAACGGCCAGGAAGATCGGGTAGACCCGCGCCACGACGTACACACCCGCCGCCACCATGGTCGCCGCGTGGATCAGGGCGCTGACCGGGGACGGACCGGCCATCGCGTCCGGCAGCCACGCGTGCAGCGGGAACTGTGCCGACTTGCCCAGCACACCGAGCAGCAACAGCGGCGACACCACCATCGCCACCGTGGGGTCGGCCGCGCCGGCCTGGATGGCGTTCGGCAGCAGCAGCGAGCCGGTGGCCCCGATCAGCACGACGATGCCGACGATGAACCCGATGTCACCGACCTTCGTGACGAGGAAGGCCTTGACGGCGGCACGTCGAGCCTCCTGCTGCTCCCAGTGCTGGCCGATCAGCAGGTAGGAGCACAGGCCCATGACCTCCCAGCCGACGACCAGCAGCAGCAGGTCACCTGCCACGACCACCGCCAGCATGGCCGCCGTGAAGAGCGAGATGAAGGCCGAGTAGCTCGGCGTACCGCGGCTCGTCCCGCATGTACCCGATCGAGTAGACCTGCACCAACGTCGCCACGAACGCCACCATGAGGGCCACGCTGACCGCGAGTCCGTCGACCACGGTGGCCGCGGGGAACGGCTGCAGCACACCCGACGAAGCCCTCGTCGGTGACCGGGACGTCCCAGGGACTGCGCGACGCCAGGTCGACCGCCAGCGACAAGAGCACCCAACGGCCCCGCCACTGCGAGCGACGCCAGCGACCCGACGCGACGAGCCGCCGAGCAGCAGTGCCAGCAGCGACGCAACGGCGGGGACGACGACCATGACGAGGGCGGTGCTCACTCGACCACCTCGCGCAGGTCGGTCGCCTCGTCGACGGCGATCGTGCGCCGCGATCCGGTAGAGCATGAGCACGATGGCCAGTCCGAGCCCGATCTCGGCCGCTGCGATCGTGATGACGAAGATGGTCAGCGACTGCCCGGCCCGCAGCGCTTCGGCCCAGTACGCGTCGAACGCCACCAGGCTGATGTTGACGGCGTTGAGCATCAGCTCGACGGCCATCAGCACCAGGATGGCGTTACGCCGGACCAGCAGGCCGTAGACCCCGATCCCGAAGAGGGCTGCGGAGATCACCAGAGGGATGACGAGGTGCACTACGCCTCCTCGTCCGGCTTGGAGAGGGCGATCGCCCCGACCAGGGCGGCAAGCAGCAGCACTGACAGCGCCTCGAAGGGCAGCACCCAGTAGCGGAACATCGCCTGACCGATCACCGAGCGCGGTCGACGCGGGGCCGTCGAGGTCGACCATCGTGCGGCCGAACGCGTCGACCAGCAGCACGACGAGCACCGCGGTGGTGGCGACGCCGGCAAGCAGGCCGACGACGCGGTTGCGTGCCGGTGAGGTCCTCGGACGGGCCGATGGGGGCGCGCGTCAGCATCAGGCCGAACAGCAGCAGCACGACGACGGCGCCGAGGTAGATGAGCACCTGCATCCAGGCGACGAACTCCGCAGACATCACCAGGTAGCAGCCGGCAACCGCACCGAGGGAGACGACGAGCCACAGGGCCGCGTGCACGATCTGCTTCGTCGTCACCACGAGCAGAGCCGAGGCGATCGCCAGCAGACCGAGCAGGATCAGGACGACATCGACGCCGGTCGGGGAGAGCAGGGAGCGGTCGCTCACTGGTCGGCCTCGGGCGCTGCGGGAGGTGCAGCCTTCTTGCGGGCGCTCAGCAGCTCCTTGGGCTCCGCGGCCGCCGGGTCGAGCGCCGGAGGCGGTGGCACGGTCTGCATCCAGGCACCGAGGCGGTCCTTCTCATGGGTGAGGTCACGGATGTCGAACTCGGAGTACTCGAACTCCGGTGACCAGAAGAGTGCGTCGAACGGACAGACCTCGATGCAGATGCCGCAGTACATGCAGAGCGAGAAGTCGATCGCGAAGCGGTCGAGGACGTTGCGGGTGCGCTCACGTCCGCCCGTCTCAGGAGCGGGGATGACCTCTTTGTGCGAGTCGATGTAGATGCACCAGTCAGGGCACTCTCGGGCACACAGCATGCAGGAGGTGCAGTTCTCCTCGAACAACGCGATGACGCCTCGGCTGCGAGGAGGCAGCTCGGGCTTGACGTCGGGGTACTGCTGGGTGACCGAACGCCGGGTCAAGGTGGTCAGGGTGATGCCCAGGCCCTTGAACAGGCCCACCCCCTTCTCGCCCTCACGCTTCACCATGCCACCGTCACCACACCCGTGAGCAGCAGCTGGGCGAGGGCCACCGGGATGAGCACCTGCCAGGCAAGCTTCTGCAGCTGGTCGGCCCGCAGCCGCGGGTAGCTGACCCGCAGCCAGACCACGACGAAGGCCAGGACGCCTCCCTTGGCAAGCGTCCACAACCAGCTGTCACCGAACGGACCGTTCCACCCGCCGAGGAACAGGACGCTGGTGAGCAGGCAGAGCACGACGATCCCGGCGTACTCGGCCAACAGGAAGAGCGCGAAGCGCAGCCCGGTGTACTCGGTGTACGGACCGAAGATGATCTCGGCGTCCGCCACCGGCATGTCGAACGGTGGCCGGTTGAGCTCGGCGAGACCGGCGACGAAGAAGACCACCGCGCCGGGCAGCTGCCAGACCAGCCACCACGGCTGCCATGCGTCGACGATGTCGGTGAAGGCGAGCGAGCCGGCGGCCATCACCACCGAGGCAGCCGCGAGCACGAAGGGCAGCTCGTAGGCCAGAAGCTGCGACACCTGGCGCACGGCCCCGAGCAGCGAGTACTTGTTGGCGCTGGCCCACCCGGCCATCAGGGTGCCGATCACCCCGACGCCCATCACCGCGAGCACGAAGAAGACGCCTGCATCGAGGTCCTGCCCCACGAGCCCGGGACCGACGGGGATCGCGACGAGCACGACCAGGTACGGGATCAGGGCGAAGGCCGGGGCGAGCCGGTAGACGGTGGCGTCGGCCGCGGCCGGGACGATGTCCTCCTTCTGTGCGAACTTGACGCCGTCGGCGACCAGCTGGGCCCAGCCGTGAAAGCCGCCCGCGTACATGGGGCCCATCCGTGCCTGCATGTGGGCCATGACCTTGTGCTCGAGCTGGCCGACGAGCAGCGGCAGCGTGAGGAAGGCGACCAGCACCACCAGCAGCCGCAGCGCGACCTCGAGCAGCTCAGGCATCGTCGACCGCCGGCTCGTGAGGACCCCACGAGGGGTCGGGCACGCCGGGCGGCTGCATCTTCCGCCGGCTGGGCGCGCCCTCGTGGCTGGACTCGCCCGGTTCCTTCGCGCCCGGCCACGACTTGGAGACCCGTGCCGTCAGGACGAAGTCCTTGCGCAGCGGATGTCCCTCGAACCCGTCGGACAGCAGCAACGGGGCCAGGTACGGGTGCCCGGGGAAGTCGATGCCGAACATCTCGTGCGTCTCACGCTCATGCCAGGCTGCACCGCGGAACACACCCGTGGCCGTGGGCAGCGCCGGCACGGCACGGGGGGTGCGCGTGCTCGCCAGCAGGTGACGATGCGCCTGAGGGTCATAGAGGTGGCAGAAGATGGAGAAGCCGTCGTCGCCCTCGTCGACAGCCGACAGCCAGTCGAAGTAGCCCAATCCGTGGTCGTCCCGCAGGGCAGTGAGGCACCGGACCCAGTCCGCCGCGCCGACGGCGACCGTGACGTCGTCGAACGCCTCGGTCACGACGGCCTCGATCCCGGAAGCGGCGAGTGCGGACTCGAGAGCGTCGAGGTCCCAGCCAGCGGTCATGCGCGTCCCACCAGGGGCCGGGTCAACGCCGAAGGTGAGGGGCGGTACCGCTCACGCACGTCCTCTGCGGCGATCTTCTCCTGCAGCTTGAGGATCCCCTGGAGCAGCGCCTCTGGACGCGGCGGGCAGCCAGGCACGTAGACGTCCACCGGGATGATCTGGTCGACCCCCTTGGTGACCGAGTAGCTGTCCCAGTAGGGACCACCGCAGTTCGAGCAGGCTCCGAACGAGATGACGTACTTGGGTTCTGGCATCTGGTCGTAGAGGCGCCGGATCGCCGGCGCCATCTTGTCGGTCACGGTGCCGGAGACGACCATGAGGTCAGCCTGTCGCGGGCTCGGGGCGAAGGGGATGACGCCGAGCCGAATGAAGTCGTAGCGGCTCATCGAGGTCGCGATGAACTCGATCGCACAGCAGGCCAGGCCGAAGTTGAACACCCAGAGGCTGTAGCGCCGGCCCCAGTTGAGCACGAGGCGGACCGGCTTGGGGGCGAGCGAGGAGAGCATCCCGAGGCGAGGGTTCGGCAGGTCGACGGCGGTCACGTCACACCCACCGCAGGACGCCGCGTCGCCACGCGTAGAGGATGCCGGTGGCGAGGAACCCGATGAACAGCACCATCTCGACCAGCGTCACGACGCCGTAGCCCGGCGCGTCGAAGACCGTGGCCCACGGGAAGAGGTAGACGGCGTCGACCGCGAAGATCACGTAGAGGTAGACGAAGACGTAGTACCGGACGTTCGTCTGGGCCCAGCCCTCACCCACCGGGTCGATCCCGCACTCGTAGGTGGTGGACTTCTCGGCCGACGGGACATCCGGCCGCAGCAGCCGGTTGGCCGTCAGACCGGCCACCACGAAGGCGATTCCGAGCCCGATGGCTGCGGCCACGACCGCGTAGCCGTCCAGGTAGCCCTCCACGGCCCTCCCCAGGCTCGAGATCCGGCCGCAACCGGACCGAAAGGGCCGCTGGCTCCGCCCAGCCACCCGGGGTCCCATCGTAGGGGGACGCGCGGACGTAGCATCGGACCGTGAGCAAGCAAGTGGTGCAGCTCGATCGCGTGATCATCCGGTTCGCCGGCGACTCCGGCGACGGCATGCAGCTGACCGGTGACCGGTTCACCAGCGAGACGGCGCTGCTCGGCAACGACCTCGCCACGCTGCCGGACTTCCCCGCCGAGATTCGGGCCCCCGCCGGGACGCTGCCCGGCGTGTCGGCGTTCCAGCTGCACTTCGCCGACCACGACATCATGACGCCGGGGGACGCGCCCAACGTGCTCGTCGCCATGAATCCGGCCGCCCTGAAGGCCAACCTCGCCGACCTGCCCCGGGGCTCGGACCTCATCGTCAACACCGACGAGTTCGGCAAGCGGAACCTGCAACGGGTGGGATACACCGAGAGCCCGCTCGACACCGGCGAGCTCGAGGCGTATCGCGTCCACGCCATCCCCCTCACGTCGATGACGGTCGAGGCGCTCAAGGGCGTCGACGTCTCGCGCAAGGAGGCCGAACGGGCGAAGAACATGTTCGCCCTCGGGCTGCTGTGCTGGCTCTACCACCGGCCGACCGAGGGGACGCTCGCCTTCCTGCAGAAGAAGTTCGCCAGCAAGCCCGAGCTGCTCAAGGCGAACACCATCGCCTTCGAGGCCGGATGGAGCTTCGGGGAGACCACCGAGGACTTCTCGGTCTCCTACGAGATCAAGCCGGCGCCGGTGAAGGCAGGCCGCTACCGCAACGTGAGCGGCAACCTGGCCCTCTCGTACGGACTGCTGGTGGCGTCCTGGCGGTCCGGGCTGCCCCTCTTCCTGGGTTCCTACCCGATCACCCCGGCGTCCGACATCCTGCACGAGCTGAGCAAGCACAAGCGGTTCGGCGTCCGCACCTTCCAGGCGGAGGACGAGATCGCCGGCATCGGTGCGGCCCTGGGCGCGGCCTTCGGCGGGCACCTCGGCGTCACCACGACGTCGGGCCCCGGCCTGGCCCTCAAGAGCGAGACGATCGGGCTGGCGGTCTCCCTCGAGCTCCCCCTGGTCATCTGCGACATCCAGCGCGGTGGACCCTCCACGGGGCTCCCCACGAAGACCGAGCAGTCCGACCTGCTGCAGGCCATGTTCGGGCGCAACGGTGAGGCGCCGGTGCCGCTGATCGCGCCGCGCTCGCCCAGCGACTGCTTCGACGCCGCCATCGAGGCCACGCGCATCGCGATCGTGTACCGCACCCCGGTGATCCTGCTGTCCGACGGGTACCTGGCGAACGGGTCGGAGCCCTGGCGGCTCCCCGACCTCGACACGCTGCCGGAGATCGACCCCGGCTTCGCCACGGAGCCCAACCACACCACCGACGCCGGGGACGCCGAGTTCTGGCCCTACCTGCGGGACGCCACCACGTTGGCCCGCGCCTGGGCAGCTCCGGGCACACCTGGTCTCGAGCACCGCATCGGCGGCCTCGAGAAGCAGGACGGCAGCGGGAACGTCTCGTACGACCCGGCCAACCACGACCTCATGGTGCGAACCCGCCAGGCCAAGGTCGACCGCATCACCGCGTCGATCCCGCCCCTCGAGGTCGACGACCCGGACGGCGACGCGGACATCCTGGTGCTCGGGTGGGGGTCCACGTACGGACCCATCGGGGCAGCGGTGCGCCGCTGCCGTGACGCCGGGCTGCACGTGGCCCAGGCGCACTTCCGCCACCTCAACCCCATGCCCGAGAACACCGAGCAGGTGCTCCACGGCTACCGCAAGGTGCTGCTGCCCGAGATGAACCTCGGTCAGCTGGCGCTGCTGCTCCGGGGGAAGTTCCTCGTCGACGTCGTGTCGTACACCCAGGTGCGGGGCCTGCCGTTCAAGGCCGCAGAGCTGGCCTCGGTGATCCAGGAGGTCGCCAACGATGAATAGCCCCGCCCCCGGTTTCGGCTTGGTCGCCGCAGCCGCCCGCAAGGACTCGCACGTCGATCCGCTCGCAGGCATCCCCAAGGCAGAGGCACCCCAGTCGGCGAAGGACTTCAAGACCGACCAAGAGGTCCGCTGGTGTCCTGGGTGCGGAGACTACGCCGTCCTCGCCGCGGTGCAGTCGTTCCTGCCCGAGCTGGAGCTCAGACGCGAGAACATCGTGTTCGTGTCGGGCATCGGCTGCTCCTCACGCTTCCCGTACTACATGAACACGTACGGCATGCACTCAATCCACGGACGGGCGCCGACGATCGCGACCGGACTGGCCATCTCGCGTCCCGACCTGTCCGTATGGGTCGTGACGGGCGACGGTGACGCCCTGTCCATCGGCGGCAACCACCTGATCCACGCGCTCCGCCGCAACGTCAACCTCAAGATCCTGCTCTTCAACAACCGGATCTACGGCCTCACCAAGGGTCAGTACTCCCCCACCTCCGAGCAGGGCAAGGTCACGAAGTCCACGCCCCTCGGCTCGCTGGACATCCCGTTCAACCCCGTGTCGCTCGCGCTCGGCGCCGAGGCGTCCTTCGTGGCCCGCACCATCGACTCCGACCGCAAGCACCTGACCAGCGTGCTGCGCGCCGCCGCACACCACCGCGGCACGGCGCTCGTCGAGATCTACCAGAACTGCAACATCTTCAACGACGGCGCCTTCGAGCTGCTGAAGTCGCCAGACACCCGGGACGATGCGCTGATCCGCCTCGAGCACGGTGAGCCGGTGCGCTTCGGGGCCGAGGGCCAGCACGGGGTGGCTCGCATGGCCGACGGCACGCTGCGCGTCGTGGATGCAGCCGAGCACGGCACGAAGCGGCTGCTGGTGCACGACGCACACGCACCCAACCCGGAGGTCGCCTTCGCGCTGTCGCGCCTGGCCGACCCGACGTCGCTGCGGACCACCGCGATCGGCGTCTACCGCGACGTGCACCGGGCCACCTACGACGACCTGCTCCACGAGCAGATCGCGGCCGCCACCGACGAGGAGGGGGCGGGCGACCGCGAGGCGCTGGCCGGCCTGCTCGCCGGCAACGACACCTGGACCGTCACGGCCTGACCGTTCCACCCCGGTGACAGGATGACGGGGTGTCGACGCGGCGTCAGGGGCTGGTCTACGGACTCGGGGCCTACCTCCTGTGGGGCGTCTTCCCCCTCTACTTCCCGCTCCTCGAGCCCACGACACCCCTGGAGATCCTCGCCCACCGGATCGTCTGGTCCCTGCTCGTGCTGCTGGTGGTTCTCACCGTCCTGGGGAAGTGGTCGTGGATCCGGCCACTGCTGCGGGATCGACGGCGGATGTGGCTGCTCCCCGCTGCCGCCGTCACGATCGCCCTGAACTGGGGTGTCTACATCTACGGCGTCAACAGCGACCAGGTCGTGCAGACCTCCCTGGGCTACTTCATCAACCCCCTGGTCAGCGTCCTGTTCGGCGTGGCCCTGCTCGGTGAGCGCCTTCGCCGCTGGCAGTGGGCCGCGGTGGCGCTGGGTGCGGTCGCGGTGGTGGTGCTGACCATCGACTACGGCGGGCTGCCCTGGATCGCGCTCACCCTGGCGATCAGCTTCGGAACGTACGGGCTGCTGAAGAAGACACTCGACATGGGAGCGGTCGAGAGTCTGTCCGCCGAGACCGCGATCCTCACGCCCTTCGCCGCGACCTACCTGGCGGTCCTGATGGTGAACGGAAGCAGCGCCATGCAGACGGAGGGGCCGGGCATGGTCGCCCTGCTGGCGGCTCTCGGGGTGATCACGGCGATCCCCCTGCTGATGTTCGGAGCGGCCGCGACGCGGATTCCGCTCACGTGGATCGGCCTGCTCCAGTACACGGCGCCGGTGCTGCAGTTCCTCATCGGCGTCCTGGTCTACGACGAGCCGATGCCCGCATCCCGCTGGGCCGGCTTCGCGCTGGTGTGGTCGGCCCTGGCTGTGCTCGCGGTGGACACGGTCATCGCCGTCCGCCGGGGTCGCCGCACCGTCGACCTCGAGCTGGAGGAGCGAGCCCAGGAGGCCCACTGACCCGCCCAGTGGTGCACACCATGCATTCTCACCGCCCGTGGAGCCCTCAATCTGCGTGCAACGCACCGCTCGGCAGATGCTTGGTCAGCCGACGCGGGAGACCACCGCGTCGCAGAGCGCCTCGAGGGCCGCCTTGGCCGGTCCCTCCGGCAACGGCTTCAGGACGTCGCGGGCGGCGGCCGCATGCCGCTGCAGGTCCGCCTGGGCCCGCTTCATGGCCGGGCTCTCGCGCAGCAGCGACAGCGCACGGGCATGCCTGCCGTCATCGGTGAGGTCCCCCGTCAGCAGCTCGCGCAGCTCGGCGTCGGCGGCCTCGTCGGAGCGCAGCGCATGGAGCACCGGCAGGGTCCGCACCCCTTCGCGCAGATCTGTTCCCGGGGTCTTGCCCGACTCCTGGCTCTCGCTGCTGACGTCCAGGACGTCGTCGGCCAGCTGGAAGGCCACCCCGATGAGCTCGCCGAACTCGGTCAGGATGGTGACCACCTCGGGTGTGGCACCGGACATCATGGCCCCGAAGCGTCCCGAGGTGGCGATCAGCGACCCCGTCTTGTCCGCCACGACCGCGAGGTAGTGGTCGACCGGGTCGTCGCCCTCACCCGGACCGACGGTCTCCTTGATCTGCCCGATCACCAGTCGACTGAAGGTCTGCGCCTGGATACGCACCGCCTCCGGTCCGAGATCGGCGAGCAGCTCCGAGGCACGGGAGAACAGGAAGTCCCCGGTCAGGATCGCCACGGTGTTGTCCCACCGCGCGTTCGCCGATGGTGCTCCCCGACGCAGCTCGGCTTCGTCCATGACGTCGTCGTGGTACAGCGTCGCCAGGTGGGTGAGCTCGACCACGGCTGCCGCCGGGACGACCTCGGGCATCGTCCGGTCACCGAACTCCGCGGCCAGCAGCACCAGCATCGGGCGGAACCGTTTGCCTCCGGCATCGACGAGGTGGCGTGACGTGTCGGTGACGAAGGGGTAGTCCGACACCAGCGTGCGACGGATGAGGGCATCCACCTCGTCGAGCGACGTCGCGAGACGCGCGGCGAGACCCCCGTCCAGCTGCTCGAGGCTGAGGTCGGACATCGTCAGCGGATGAACTCGGCAGCGTTCTGCGCGAGGTCGATGAGCGGTCCGGGCACCAGACCCAGGGCGACGGTGGCGGCGGCGGAGATGGCGATGGCCAGAGTGGTGAAGGCGCTCGGCACGGCGACAGTGGGGCCGTCATCGACGGGATCGGAGAAGTACATGAGCACGATGACACGAACGTAGAAGAACGCCGCCACCGCGCTGAACACCGCACCCACGATCACCAACGGGGTGGCCCCACCGTCGATGCCCGCACTGAAGACGAGGAACTTGCCGATGAAGCCGCTGGTGAGCGGGATCCCCGCGAAGGAGAGCAGGAACAGTGACATGACACCCGCCACCAGGGGGGACGTACGGCCGATCCCCGCCCAGCGCGATAGATGCACAGCCTCATTGGTGCCGTCACGCACGAGCGTCACCAGGGCGAACGCTCCGATCGTGGCGAAACCGTAGGCGACCAGGTAGAAGAGCGTGCTCGAGATTCCTTGGTCGGACGCCGCCGTGACACCGATCAGGATGAACCCGGCCTGCGCCACCGACGAGTAGGCGAGCATCCGCTTGATGTCGGTCTGGGTGATGGCCAGGACGGAACCCACCACGATCGTCAGGATGACGACCAGCCAGAACATCGGACGCCAGTTCCACTCGTAGTCGCCGAGGGCTACGTAGTAGAGCCGGAGCATCGCACCAAAGGCAGCAACCTTGGTGGCGGAGGCCATGAAGGCGGTCACCGGCGTGGGCGCCCCCTGGTACGCGTCCGGCACCCAGGAGTGGAACGGGACTGCTCCCACCTTGAAGAACAGACCGATGCCGACCAGGGCGGTGCCGATGAGCAGCAGCGGGTCGAGCTCGAGACCCGAGCTCAGCGAGTCGTGGATGCCGGCGAAGCTGATGGTGCCGGCGTAGCCGAAGAGGAAGGCCGACCCGAAGAGCAGGAACGCTGACGAATAGGCGCCGAGCAGGAAGTACTTGAGGGACGCCTCCTGGCTCAGCAGTCGTCGACGTCGGGCCAGTCCCACCATCAGGTAGAGAGGCAGCGAGAGCACCTCGAGCGCGATGAAGAACGTCAGCAGGTCGTCGGCGACGACGAACAGCATCATGCCGCCGACAGAGAACAGGGCCAGCGGCCACACCTCGGTCTGGTGGACCCGTGCGGCGGTCAGCTCTCGCTCGGCCTGGCTGCCCGGGATCGTCGCACCCGACGCGGTGAACGCGTCGCCTGAGGGATCGATGCTGCGCTCGGCGAACAGCAGGACCGCGACGAAGGCCAGCACCAGGATGGTGCCCTGGAGGAAGACGCCGGGACCGTCGATGGCCACCGTCCCGGACGCGGCGATCTGGCCGAGGTCAGGACGCGTCCAGACCACGAGCGCGATGAAGGCAGCGCCCAGTGTCAGGAGGCTCAGCGCCACCTGTGTCACGCGTCGGGCGGAGCGCGGCACGAAGGCCTCGACGAGGACGCCGACGATCGCCCCCCCGAAGACGATGAGCATGGGCGCAAGCAGCGCGTACTCGAAGCTGGGGGTGTCGAAGGACTCGACCAGAAGGGACGTCATCGCTCTAGTCCTCACCCTCAGGCGCCTCAGGGGCCGCCGTATCCAAGGGCTCGACGGGGACTTCCGGCTCCACCGGGTCGACCTGCACGAATGCGAGCGTGCGGTCGATCGCGGGATTCACCACGTCGAAGAGCGGCTTGGGGAAGACGCCGACGGCGATCGTCAGCGCGATCACAGGGGCGAAGGCGACCACCTCCCGGGGAAAGAGGTCACGCATCCCCTTGACGTTCTCGGTCTCCGGGCCATGTGCCACCCGCTGGTACATGATGAGGATGTACAGGGACGACAGGACGATGCCGATCACGGCGATCGCCGCGGCGACCGGCCATCGCTGGTAGGAGCCGATGAGCACGGTGAGCTCACCCACGAAGCTCGCCAGCCCCGGCATCGCGAGGCTGGACAGTCCCGCGAACAGGAAGAACCCGGCAAGCAGGGGCGCCACCCGTTGCACGCCACCGAAGGCGGGAATGAGGCTCGACCCGCGCCGGGAGACCAGGTAGCCGGCCACCACGAAGAGCGCAGCGGTCGACAAGCCGTGAGCCACCATGTAGATGGTCGAGCCGGATCCACCGATCGCTGTGAAGGCGAAGATCCCGAGGATGATGAAGCCGAAGTGCGACACCGACGTGTAGGCGATCAGCCGGTTCATGTCGGTCTGTCCGATGGCGACCAGCGCGCCGTAGACGATGCTGATCACCGCCATCGTGACGATGAAGGGGGCAGCCCATTCCGCGGCGTCCGGGAAGAGCGGCAGGCAGAGGCGCAGCATGGCGAACGTCGCCACCTTGTCGAGCACCCCCACCAGCAGGGTCGAGGTGGCCGGCGTGGCGGACGCGGCGGCGTCCGGGAGCCACGTGTGGACGGGCACCATGGGGGCCTTGATGGCGAAGGCGAAGAAGAAGCCGGCGAAGAGCAGCTTCTGGGTGTCCGGGTCGATGGGCATGCCCGCGAGCGCGTTCCAGTCGAACGTGCCCTGACCCAGCTCGCCCACCGACACGACGTAGAGCCCGATCAGCGCCGCGAGCAGCAGCAGGCCGCCGAAGAGGCTGTACAGCAGGAACTTGACCGCGGCGTAGGTGCGCTGGCCGCGACCGAACATGCCGATGAGGAAGTAGACCGGCACCAGCATGACCTCGAAGGCCACGTAGAAGAGGAACAGGTCGGTGGCCGCGAACACGAACACGATGGTGCCGAGCAGGGCCAGGAGCAGGGCGAAGTAGGTCTGGGTGCGGTGCCGCTCGTGCCCGTCGGCGTCGTTCCAGCCGGCGAGGATCACGATGGGCGCCAGCGAGACAGCCATGGCGATCAGCACCAGCGCGATGCCGTCGACGCCGACCGCGTAGCTGATCCCGAACTGCTCGATCCAGGGCGTGCTCTCGACGAACTGGAACGTCTCGGCGGAGGACGGGTCGAAGGCTAGGGCCATGGCCACGGTCAGGCCGAGCATCAGCAGCGACACGACCAACGTGATCTGCTTGGCAAGCAGCTCGCGGCCACGTGGCAGCAGGGCCACGACCAGCGCTGCCACAAAGGGCAGCACGCCGAGGGTCGTCAGTACCGGAAAGTCGTTCACGTCACAGCCCCACCAGCACGAGAGCACCGACGACCAGGACGGCCCCGGCAAGCATGGACAGCGCGTAGGAGCGCACGAAACCGGTCTGCATCCGGCGCAGGCGCGCCGAGCTGCCACCGATCATCGCGGCCGCGCCGTTGACGAACCCATCGACCACCCGGTTGTCGAAGAAGACGAGGAACCGGGTCAGGTACTGCCCCGGTCGCATGAAGAGCGACTCGTTGAAGGCGTCCTGGTAGAAGTCCTGGCGTGCGGCCCGGGTCAACACCGTTCCGGTCGGCGCCTCGACCGGGACCGGGCGCCGCTGGTACATCGCCACGGCGATCGCGACACCGACCAGGACGACGGCCAGGATGATGAGCGTGACGGCCCAGACCGGGATGCCGAGCTCGTGGTGCTCCTCAGGCCCCACGACCGGCTCCAACCAGTTCACGATCCGGTCTCCCGACCAGAGCACGAACCCGAGTACCACCGATCCGACCGAGAGCAGCACCATCGGGGCCTTCATCGACATCGGTGACTCGTGCGGGTGCGCGTCCTCCTTCCAGCGCTTGTCGCCGAAGAACGTGAGGATCATGACGCGGGTCATGTAGAAGGCGGTGATGCCCGCGCCCAGGATGGCGGCGACGCCGAGCCAGACGTTGTCGGCCAGCGCCGCTTCAATGATGAGGTCCTTGGAGAAGAACCCGGCGAACGGCGGGATCCCGATGATCGCCAGGTAGCCGATGAGGAACGTCACGAACGTCACGGGCATCGCGGCGCGGAGCGCACCGAAGCGACGCATGTTGACCTCGTCGTCCATGCCGTGCATGACGGACCCGGCACCGAGGAAGAGGTGCGCCTTGAAGAAGCCGTGGGTCAGCAGGTGGAAGATCGCGAAGGCGTAGCCGGCCGGTCCGAGCCCCGCGGCGAGCACCATGTAGCCGATCTGACTCATGGTGGACGCCGCCAGCGCCTTCTTGATGTCGTCCTTCGCGGTGCCCACGAATGCACCGAAGAGCAGCGTGAGCACGCCGACCAGGACCACGGCGAGCCGCGCCCCGTCGGACAGGTCGAAGATGGGGTTCGACCGGACGATGAGGTAGACACCGGCGGTCACCATCGTGGCCGCGTGGATCAGGGCCGACACCGGTGTCGGGCCCGCCATCGCGTCCCCGAGCCAGGCTTGCAGCGGCATCTGCGCGCTCTTGCCGGTGGCAGCCAGCAGGAGGAGCAGCCCCAGGGCGAGGACGACCTCGGTGCTCGCGCCCTCGACCCCGGAGAACACCCCCGAGAAGGCGGTGGTGCCGAAGGTGGTGACCATCAGCATGATCGCCAACGACATCCCGATGTCGCCGACGCGGTTCATGACGAAGGCCTTCTTCGCCGCGGTCGCGTACTCGCGCTTGGCGTTCCAGAACCCGATCAGCAGGTAGGACGCGAGCCCGACGCCCTCCCACCCGACGTAGACGAGCACGTAGTTGCTGGCGAGGACGAGCAGCAGCATCGACGCGACGAAGAGGTTCAGGTACCCGAAGAACCGTCGCTTGTCGGGGTCGTGCGCCATGTACCCGATGGAGTACACGTGGATGAGACCGCCGACCAGGGTGACGAGGAGCACGAACGTCATCGACAGCGGATCGAGCTGGAAGCCCACGTCCACACTGAAGTCACCGATGGGTGCCCACGTGAAGAGCGTCTGGTCAAAGGCTCGCTCCGCCGACGGGCGGCCGAGCATTTCGATGAACTGCAGCGCGCCGATGACGAAGGAGACGCCGACCAGCGCCGTCGCGAGCCACGGTCCGAACGGGTTGGTCCGGCGACCGCCGACGAGAAGGATCACCGCGCCGGCCAGTGGCAGGGCGATCAACAACCAGGTGAGGCTGAAGATGCCGGTGGCAGCCGTCACCACCTGCTCGCCGCCCTCGCTCCAGCGCACGGCTGCGACAGCGCTCATCGGGCACTCTCCGGGGTCACAGGGGCGAGGGTCAGGGACGTCCGCATCGGGCTCACAGCTTCAGCAGGTTGGGGTCGTCGACCGACGCGGAGCGCCGCGTACGGAAGATCGTGACGATGATGGCCAGGCCGATCACGACCTCGGCGGCAGCCACCACCATCACGAAGAAGGCCACCACCATTCCGTCGATGTTCCCGTTGAGGCGGGCGAAGGAGACGAACGCCAGGTTCGAGGCGTTGAGCATGAGTTCGATGCTCATGAACACGACGATCGCGTTCCGGCGCACGAGCACGCCGAGCGCGCCGATCGAGAACAGGATCGTGGCCAGGTAGAGGTAGTTGACCGGGTTCATCGACCCTCACCCCCGTCGCCGCCGACCTCAGCGCCGCCGTCGGCGCGCGTCTGCTCGATCTCGGTGTAGCGGACCGTGCCGCGTCGGCGGAGCTCGTCAGGCACCGAGGCCTCAGCTGCCGTGCCGTCGGGAAGCAGCGCGGGCGTGTCGACCGCGTTGTGGCGCGCGTACACACCGGGGCTGGGGAACGGCGTCGGGTGCGTGCCGCTGATGCGCTCGACGGAGAGCTCGGCCTGGGTGCGGCGCGCCACCAGTCGTTCGCGGTGGGTGAGGGCCAGCGCTCCCAGGGCGGCGGTGATCAGCACGATGCTGACGACCTCGAAGGTGAACACGTACCGGGTGAAGATCGCCTCGGCGATCGCCTCCACGTGCCCGCCGGACGCCTCGTTGGCAGCACCGACACCGGGGGCCTCGCTGAAGGTGGCTCGGGCGGTGCCGGAGATCAGCAGGAAGGCGAATCCGGCAGCCAGCAGGATGCCGGCGACCCGCTGGGCCCGCAGGGTCTCGACGAACGAGTCGGAGGCGTCGACGCCGACCAGCATCAGGACGAAGAGGAACAGCATCATCACGGCGCCGGTGTAGACCACGATCTGCACCACGCCGAGGAAGACGCCTCCCTGCATCAGGAACAGCACGGCGATGATGATCATCGTGGCCGCCATCCAGAGCGCGCTGTGCACGGCCTTGCGGCTCAGCAGGATCATGAGGGCGCACACCACGGCCACCGGGCCGAGGATCCAGAAGGCCACGGCCTCGCCGGTGGACGTCGCAGGCGCCGAGGTCAGGAGTTCGGTCACCTGGCATCACCGCTCAGGTGGTCGAACTCACCGGCGTAGTAGTTCTGCTCCGTGGTGCCGTCCGCCATCGGGTGCGGCGGCGCCTGCATCTGCGGCGTCAGCGGTGCGAGCAGGTCCTGCTTCTCGTAGATCATGGCTGCGCGACTGGTGTCGGCGAGCTCGTACTCATGGCTCATCGTCAGCGCCCGGGTGGGGCACGCCTCGAGGCAGAGACCGCAGAAGATGCAGCGCAGGTAGTTGATCTGGTACACGCGGCCGTACCGCTCACCTGGGGAGTAGCGCTCCTCGTCGGTGTTGGACGCGCCCTCGACGTAGATGGCGTCGGCGGGGCACGCCCACGCGCACAGCTCACACCCGATGCACCGTTCGAGACCGTCGGCGTACCGGTTCAGCACGTGCCGACCGTGGAAGCGCGCCATCATCGGCTTGCGCTCCTCGGGGTACTGCTCGGTGTTGACCTTGCGGAACATCGTCGCGAAGGTCACCCCGAAACCCGCGATGGGGTCGAGGAAGCTAGGCATCGAGCTCCTCCTTGTCGCCGCGTCCTGCGCCCACGGCGACGGCCACCGCATCCTGGTCGGCCTGTCCCGGGAGCGGTGGGACCGGGTGACCGCCGGCGAACGGATCGAAGGGGCCGGCGTCGACCGCCTCATCCTGAGCGGCACCCCGGCCGGCGAGGTAGTCCCAGATGATGCTGAGCACCAGCAGCACGGCCACGATGCCCGCACCCCAGACGAACGCCTGCGTGCGGTCGAAGGACTGCTCGTTCGCCAGCGCCCGCACCGTCGCGACGACCGCGATCCACACCAGCGAGATCGGGATCAGCACCTTCCAGCCGAGCTTCATGAACTGGTCGTAGCGCAGCCGTGGGAGGGTCCCCCGCAACCAGATGAAGACGAACATGAAGACCCAGAGCTTCCCGACGAACCACAGGACCGGCCACCAGCCGTCGTTCGCGCCCTCCCAGACCGGTCCGCCCAGCGGCCAGGGTGCCTGCCAGCCACCGAGGAACAGGGTCGTGGCGAGAGCAGCAACCGTGAACATGTTGATGTACTCGGCGAGGAAGAAGAGCGCGAACTTCAGCGAGCTGTACTCGGTGTGGAAGCCACCGACGAGCTCACCCTCGGCCTCGGGCAGGTCGAACGGCGCCCGGTTCGTCTCGCCGACCATCGAGACGAGGTAGATGAGGAACGACGGCAGCAGGATGATCGAGAACCAGAACTGGTCCTGCGCGGCGACGATGTCCGACGTGGACATCGATCCGGCGTAGAGGAACACGGCGACGAAGGACAGACCCATCGCGATCTCGTACGAGATCACCTGCGCCGATGAGCGGAGGCCCCCCAGCAGCGGGTAGGTGGAGCCGCTGGACCAGCCGGCCAGCACCAGGCCGTAGACGCCGATGGACGCGATGGCCAGCACGTAGAGGACGGACACCGAGAAGTCGGTGAGCTGCAGCGGCGTGTGGTGGCCGAAGATGCTGACCACCGGGCCGAACGGGATCACCGCGAACGCCAGGAAGCACATGGTGGCGGAGATGATCGGCGCCAGGATGAAGACCGCCTTGTCCGCCGCCTGCGGGATGATGTCCTCCTTCAGCGCCAGCTTGATGCCGTCGGCCAGGCCCTGCAGCAGCCCGAAGGGGCCCCGTCGGTTGGGACCGATGCGCATCTGCATGCGCGCCACGACGCGACGTTCGGCCCAGATCATGATGAGCGTGCTGACCACGAGGAAGCCAAAGATGACGACCGCCTTGATGGCCGACAGCCACCACGGCGTCTCGGCCAGCGCCTCGGTGACGCTCAGTTCGAGTCTCATCCCAGTCCTCCCACGGCGAGGCGCACCCGTTCGCCGCCCACGCCCAGGGTGCGACGGGCGACCCCGGTGACGACCACGGTGTCCGCGGCCACCTCGGTGACGACCAGCGGCGCAGTGACGCTACCGTCGCCGCCGGTCACGGTGACGAGGTCCCCCTCCTTCGCCCCCAGCTCGGCCGCGGCGTCGGACGAGAGCCACACCTGCTGCGGAGGTGCCGTCGCTGCGAGGTAGGGCTCACCGTCTTCGAGGGTGGTGCCGCCTCCGATCAGCGGCCGCCAGGTGGCCAGCGCGAGCCCTCCGCCGGCCTCGACGGCCGGCACGGGGACGTCGGGTGACTCCGCCCGCGCACCCTCCCAGCCGGCGAACTCCGCCAGCTGGGCCAGGATCGCACCGGCATCGGCGAGGGGCAGGTCGACCCCGAGCTCGGCAGCCAACGCCCCGAGCACGCGTGCGTCGGGCATGAGCGTGCTGCGCGTGGCGCGTGCCGAGGAGCGCTCGCGACCCTCCCAGTTGAGGAAGGTGCCCGCCTTCTGCGAGACCGCGGCGACGGGGAACACCACGTGCGCCAGCTCGACGAGCGCGTGGTGGTGGGTGTCGAGCACGACCAGATGGTCGACGGCTCGCAGAGCCGCTTCGGCGCCGTCTGGCAGGTCGTCCAGCTGCGCGCCCGCGACGACGAGAGACGTGAGCGCCCGCTGCTCCACCGCGTGCAGCATCGCCGGGAGGTCGCGCCCCGGTGTCTCGGGCACCTCGACGACGCCCCAGATGGCGGCCGTGTCGACGCGTGCTGCTGCGTCCGCGACCGGCCTGCCACCGGGCAGCAACGACGGCAGCAGCCCCGCCTCGACTGCACCGCGGTCACCGGCGCGCCTCGGCACCCAGCCCAGGCCGGCACCGGTCTGCGCGGCCAGGCGGGACACGGCGGAGAGCAGTCCGGGCGAACGGGCAGCACGCTCACCGACCAGGATCACAGCGCCCGGCTGGGTCAGCAGCTCCCCGTGCTCGCCGTCGGCCAGGCCCGTCACCACCGACGCCTCGGAGCCGGGAGTGGCAGCGATCCAGGTGCCCTGCACCTTCTCGAGGCCACGCGTGGCGGCCGCGGCGACGGACAGCACCCGGGTGCCGGACCGCGCCGCCTTGCGCAGCCGGAGCAGCACGATCGGTGACTCGTCCTCGGGCTCGAGGGCCACCAGGAGCACGGCAGGCGCCTGCTCCAGCTGAGCGTAGGTGGGTCCGAGACCGCGCCCGGCGACGTGAGCCGCGAGGAACTGCTCCTCCTCCTCCGAGGACGGCCGGGTGCGGAAGTCGACGTCGTTGGTCCCGAGCGCACGGCGGGCGAACAGGCTGTAGGCGTAGGCGTCCTCGAGCATCAGGCGCCCGCCGGTGACGACGCCGGTCTTGCCCTGTGCGGCTCGCAGACCCTCGGCTGCCGCCACGAGAGCCTCGTCCCAGGACGCCGGCCGCAACTCGCCGTCCTGGCGCACAAGCGGCGTCGACAGCCGGTTCTGGGCCTCGAGGTAGCGGAAGGCGAAGCGACCCTTGTCGCAGTTCCACTCCTCGTTCACCTCGGGGTCGACCGCCGCGAGTCGACGCATCACGCTGTTGCGACGGGAGTCGGTGCGCAAGGCGCACCCGGAGGCGCAGTGCTCGCAGGCGGTGGGCGTCGAGACGAGGTCGAACGGCCGCGACCGGAAGCGGTACATCGCGCTGGTGAGCGCGCCGACCGGGCAGATCTGGATGGTGTTGCCCGAGAAGTAGGAGTTGAACGGCTTGCCGTCGGCGATGCCCACCTGCTGCTGCGAGCCGCGCTCGAGCAGCTCGATGAAGGGGTCACCAGCCACCTGCTCGGCGAAGCGCGTGCACCGGGCGCAGGACACGCAGCGTTCGCGGTCGAGCAGCACCTGAGCGGAGAGGTTGATCGGCTTGGGGAAGGTGCGCTTGGGGCCGTCGAACCTGGTGTCACCCTGACCATTGGTCATTGCCTGGTTCTGCAGCGGGCACTCGCCACCCTTGTCGCAGATGGGGCAGTCGAGGGGGTGGTTGATGAGGAGGAACTCCATGACGCTGCGCTGCGCCTCCTCGGCGACCGCGGACGTCATCTGGGTCTTGACCACCATGCCGTCGGAGCAGAGGACCGCGCAGGCCGGCTGCGGCTTGGGCATCCCCTCGATCTCGATCAGGCACATCCGACAGGCCGCGACCGGCTCGAGCAGCGGGTGGTCGCAGAACCGCGGAACGGCGACGCCGAGCTGCTCGGCGGCCCGGATGATCAAGGTGCCCTTCGGCACCGACGTCGCCACCCCGTCGATCGTCAGGGACACGAGATCGGGGCGGTCGGGCACCGAGGCGTCACCGCTGGTCTGGTTCGTGACGACTGTCATCAGGCACTCACCCCCGAGAAGACCGTGGCAGCGACCGGGTCGTAGAGCTCACGGGCGGCGGTGTGGGTGCCGAGCGCGATCTCGTCTGCGAAGTACTTCATCGCGCCGGGGAAGGGCGTGGCGGCTGCGTCGCCCAACGCGCAGAAGGAGCGCCCCGCGATCTGGGCCGACACCTCGTTGATGCGCGTGATGTCGTCGTCGTTGCCCGTTCCCTGCTCGAGCCGCCGAAGCAGGTCGACCAGCCAGTACGTCCCCTCGCGGCAGGGAGTGCACTTGCCGCAGGACTCGTGCTTGTAGAACTCCAGCCACCGGGTCACTGCGCGCGTGACGCTGGTGGTCTCGTCGAACACCATCGGTGTTCCGGTGCCGAGCATCGAGCCGGCAGCAGCGATGTCCTCGTACGTGTAAGGCACGTCGAGGTGCTCCTCGGTGAGCAGCGGGACGCTCGAGCCGCCCGGAACCCAGAACTTCAGCCGACGTCCCTCACGGACGCCACCGGCCCACTCGAGGAGCTCACGCATGGTGGTGCCCATGGGAGCCTCATAGATGCCTGGACGCTCCACGTGGCCACTGACCGCGAAAAGCTTGACTCCTGGCGACTTCTCGCTGCCGTACGACGTGTACCAGTCGGCGCCGTTGTTGACGATGTACGGCACGGTGGCGATGGTCTCGACGTTGTTGACGACGGTCGGCGACGCGTACAGTCCCGCCACCGCCGGGAACGGGGGCTTGAGGCGCGGCTGTCCGCGGAATCCTTCGAGGGAGTCGAGGAGCGCGGTCTCCTCGCCGCAGATGTAGGCCCCCGCGCCGGCGTGCACGGTGATCTCGAGGTCGAATCCGGAGCCGAGGACGTTGCTTCCGACGAAGCCGGCGGCGTAGGCCTCACGCACCGCGGCGTTGACGCGTCGGATCGCGTGCGGGACCTCACCCCGGATGTAGATGAACGCATGGTTGGCGCGGATCGCGTAGGACGCGATGACCACGCCCTCCACGAGCGCGTGCGGGTTGGCGAGCATGAGGGGGACGTCCTTGCACGCGCCCGGCTCGGACTCGTCGGCGTTGACGACGAGGTAGTGCGGCTTGCCGTCACCCTGCGGGACAAAGCCCCATTTCATGCCCGTGGGGAAGCCTGCGCCTCCGCGCCCGCGGAGGCCGGAGTCCTTGACCAGCTGGATCAGGTCGTCGGGCTGCAGGACCAGCGCCGAGCGCAAGGCGTCGTACCCGCCGTGCCTGCGGTACCCGTCGATCGTGTACGAGTCGGCTTCGTCCCAGTGGGCGGACAGCACGGGAGTGAGCGGCATGTCAGTGTCCCTCCGTAGTCGCACCGGATCGACGCTGCGCAGCCGCGGCCTGGGCCTCGTCGCTGCGCTGGAGGTCGCCGTTGGACTGGGCCAGACGGAGCCCCACCAGCGTGCGGTCGTCACGGTGGTCACCATCGGCGGTGAGCCCGTCGTCGACTCCCGCGATGGTCCGCTCCGCCTCGGCGAACGTACGCACGACCGGGCCACGGGTGCTCTGCACAGGACGACCGGCACGCACGTCGTCCACGACCTGCTTGGCCTTGGCCACTGTCATGTCATCGAGGAACTCCCAGTTGGCGGTCATCACCGGCGCGTGGGTGCAGGCCGCCTGGCACTCGATGCGCTCCAGCGTGACCGCACCGTCCTCGGTGGTTTCGTGGTTGCCCACTCCACAGTGGTCGACGAGCGCGTCCCAGATCTCGTCGCCGCCGAGCACGGCACAGAGTGAGTTGACGCAGACGCCCACGCGCACGCGACCGCTCGCCCGCCTCAGGTACATCGTGTAGAAGGTGGCCACCGCCGTGACCTCGGCCTCGGTGAGGTCGATGAGGTCGGCCACCTCACGCAACCCCTCCGGGCTGATGTGGCCCTCATCCGCCTGCACCAGGTGGAGCAGCGGCATCAGCGCCGACCGCTTCTGCGGATAGCGGTCGAGCACCTCGCGCATCTGGCTACGGGTGGTGTCTGAGATCGCCATGGGTGTCCTTAGGTCCGTTGTCTGCCGGTCAGCGGTCCACGCCACCCATGACGGGGTCGATCGACGCGACGGCCACGATGACGTCGGCCACCTGCGCGCCTGCGCACATGGCTCCGACCGCCTGAAGGTTGTTGAACGAGGGGTCGCGCATGTGCACGCGGTACGGACGGGTGCCTCCATCGCTGGTGAGGACGGCGGCCGAGCTCGCCTCGGGGCGACTCCACCGGGCTGTACACCTGACCGGTGGGGGTGGGAAAGCCCTCGGTCACGAGCTTGAAGTGGTGGATCAGGGCTTCCATCGACTCGTTCATGATCTTGTTGATGTGCGCCCGGCTGTTGCCCTGCCCATCGGTGCCGATCGACAGCTGGGCAGGCCAGCCGATCTTGGGGTCGTCGACCATGACCGGACCCGGAGTCTGCTCGAGCCGGTCGAGGGCCTGCTCGATGATCCGCAACGACTCGACCATCTCGTCGAGCCGGATCCGGAACCGGCCGTAGGCGTCGCAGGTGTCCCAGGTCGGGACCTCGAAGTCGAAGGTCTCGTACCCGAGGTAGGGCTGGGTCTTGCGCAGGTCCCACGGCAGTCCGGTGGACCGCAGGATCGGGCCGGTGATGCCCAGCGCCATGCAGCCGGCCAGGTCGAGGTAGCCGACATCGACCAGGCGGCCTTTGAAGATGGGGTTCTCGTTGCAGAGCTTGATGTAGTCGTAGATCCGCTTGCCCATGAGCTTGTGGAAGTCGCGAATCTTCTCGATGCCGCCCTCGGGCAGGTCGTTGGCCACACCGCCGGGGCGGACGTAGGCGTGGTTCATGCGCAGGCCGCTCACGAGCTCGAGGACGTCGAGCACGAGCTCGCGCTCACGGAACCCGATCGTCATCACGGTGAGCGCACCGATCTCCATGCCACCGGTGGCGATGCACACCAGGTGTGAGGAGATCCGGTTGAGCTCCATCATGAGCACCCGGATCAGCTGGGCGCGCTCGGGAACGTCGTCGGTGATGCCGAGCAGCCGCTCGACGCCCATGCAGTAGGCGGTCTCGTTGAAGATCGGGGCCAGATAGTCCATGCGCGTCACGAAGGTGACGCCCTGCGTCCAGGTGCGGAACTCGGCGGACTTCTCGATGCCGGTGTGCAGGTAGCCGATGCCGCAGCGGGTGTCGGTGACCGTCTCGCCCTCGAGCTGCAGGATGAGGCGGAGCACGCCGTGGGTCGAGGGGTGCTGGGGCCCCATGTTGACGACCAGCTGTCCCTCGGCGAGCTCTGCGGCCTCGGCCGCGAAGGCGTCCCAGTCGCCACCGCTGACGGTGTACACGCGCCCTTCGGTGGTCTCCCGGGAGTCGGCGTAGGGGTCGGTGGAGGCCGAGGGTGCCTCGTCGGTGACGGTGTCGTACGGCCCGGTCGTCATGAGTAGTGCCTCCGCTCCTGCGGCGGGTCGATCTGGGCGCCCTTGTACTCCACCGGGATGCCCCCGAGGTCGTAGTCCTTGCGCTGCGGGTGACCCGGCCAGTCGTCCGGCATCTCGATCCGGGTCAGCGACGGGTGCCCGTCGAAGATGATCCCGAAGAAGTCGTACGTCTCACGCTCGTGCCAGTCGTTGGCGGGGTACACCGAGAACAGCGAGGGGATGTGCGGGTCGGCGTCCGGGCACGAGACCTCGAGCGCGATGCGTCGGTTGTGGGTGTACGACAGGAGCGGGTAGACGGCGTGGAGCTCACGCCCCGAGTCCCCGGGCCAGTGAACACCGCTGACCCCCAGGCACATCTCGAACCGCAGAGCGGCGTCGTCGCGCAGGATCTGCGCGACCTCGACCAACCGCTCGCGGCGGATGTGCAGAGTCAGCTCGCCGTGCTCCACGACGACCTTCTCGATCGCATCGGCGAAGTGCGGGTAGGCACGCTCGAGTGCGTCCACCGCCTCGTCGAACCACCCCCCGTAGGGGCGGCTGGCCGCGGGCGCGACCGACACGGCTCGTACGAGTCCACCGAAGCCACTGGTGTCGCCGCCGTCCTGCGCACCGAACATGCCGGCACGCACGTCGACGACGTCGAGGGAGGCGACGTCGGCGGGGACTACCTCGGGTCCGGGGGTCGGTTCGGTCACCGGAGCAGCCCCTTCATCTCGCTGGTCGGCACGGCCGTCAGCGCAGACGCCTCGAGCTCGCGCTGGAGCTCGACCCGCTGCGCCCCGAGCTTGTCGTTCTTGATCTGCTCGTGGAGCTTGAGGATGGCGTCCATCAGCATCTCCGGCCGGGGCGGGCAGCCGTGCAGGTAGATGTCGACGGGGACGATGTGGTCGACGCCCTGGACGATCGCGTAGTTGTTGAACATGCCGCCGCTGGAGGCGCAGACCCCCATCGACAGGACCCACTTGGGCTCGGCCATCTGGTCGTAGATCTGCCGCAGCACCGGCGCCATCTTCTGGCTGACCCGGCCGGCCACGATCATCAGGTCGGCCTGTCGGGGTGAGGCACGGAAGACCTCCATACCGAAGCGGGCGAGGTCGTAGCGACCCGCACCGCTGGCCATCATCTCGATCGCGCAGCAGGCGAGCCCGAAGGTGGCCGGCCACAAGGATCCCGCCCGTGCCCACCCGGCGAACTTCTCGACGGTGGTGAGCAGGATGCCGCTCGGCAGCTGTTCCTCAAGTCCCATGTGCCGACCTCCCGCTCTGATGCCCTAGTCCCATTCGAGTCCCCCTCGTCGCCACACGTACGCGTAGGCGACGCCCAGCGTCGCGATGAACAGCAGCATCTCGATCAGGCCGAACAGCGCCAGCCGGTCGAAGGCGACCGCCCAGGGGTAGAGGAAGACGATCTCGATGTCGAACAGGATGAACAGCATGGCGGTGAGGTAGTACTTCACCGGGAAGCGCCCGCCACCGATGGGCTGCGGCGTGGGCTCGATGCCGCACTCGTAGGCGTCCAGCTTGGTCCGGTTGTACCGTCGCGGCCCGGACAGCGACCCCGCGACGATCGAGAAGGCCGCGAAGCCGAAGGCGACGAGACCGAGGAAGAGGATCGGGACGATCGGGTTCACTCCGGGCCCCTCCCTTCGTGTCCTGCGACGGTCCGGGCAGGAGGCTGCGGACCGCCGATCATCCTAGGACCGCTCGGCAGGAGGGCCAGGGTGGGGTGGCAGGCGCAGGTCACGCCGCCGGAGCCACCTTCGTGAGGGCGTTGATCACCTTGTCCATGGCGTCCCCCTCGCGCGGGTCGGTGAGGTTGGCGAGCAGCTTCAGGGTGAAGCGCATGAGCGTCGGGTGTGGCAGACCGTGCCGGGTAGCGAGCTTCATGACCTTGGGGTTGCCGATGAGCTTCACGAAGACGCGACCGAGCGTGTAGTAGCCGCCGTAGGTGTCCTTCAGCGCCGCGGGATAGGCCTCGAGCGCGCGCTCCTGCGCGGGTGCCGTGGGGCGTCCGAGTGCCTGGACGATGGTCTCCGCCGCCATGGCGCCCGACTCCATCGCGTAGGCGATGCCCTCACCGTTGAACGGGTTGACCATGCCGCCGGCGTCCCCGACCAGGAGCAGGCCGCGGGTGTAGTGCGGGGTCCGGTTGAAGCCCATGGGCAGCGCGGCGCCCCGGATCGGCTGGGTGCGGTTGGCCTCGCGGAAGCCCCACTCCTCGGGCGTGGTGTCGAGCCAACGGCGCAGGAGGTCGCGGTAGTCGACCTTGCCGAAGGCCGCGGAGGAGTTGAGGATGCCGAGGCCGGCATTCACGGTGCCGTCGCCCACCCCGAAGATCCACCCGTAACCGGGAAGCAGCCGGTCACCGTCCCACAGCTCCAACCACGACTCCAGCCAGTCGTCGTCGGTGCGCGGGCTCGTGTAGTACGTGCGCACCGCGACGCCCATCGGGCGGTCGTCCCGCTTGCGCAGCCCCATCGCCAGCGAGAGCCGGGTGGAGTTGCCGTCCGCGGCCACGACGAGCGGAGCTCGGATCTCGACCTCGTCGGCGTCGCTGCCGTCGGCGTCCGATCGCCCGGGCGGTGACGCCGACGATCCGGCCCACGTGCGTCCAGCAGCGGACCGGTGACCGTGGTGCGCTCGTGCAGACGCGCGCCGGCCTTCTGCGCCTGGTGCGCCAGGATCTCGTCGAAGTCCTCGCGCGTGCGGACCAGGCCGTAGTTCGGGAAGCTCGCGAGGTCGGGCCACGGCAGCTCCAGGCGCATGCCGCCGCCGATGATGCGGAGCCCGTGGTTGCGGATCCAGCCGTCGGCGGCATCCGGCTCGATGCCCATCGCGAGCAGCTGCTTGACGGCCCGCGGCGTCAGGCCGTCACCGCAGACCTTCTCGCGAGGAAAGGCGGTCTTCTCGAGCAGCAGCACGTCGAGGCCGGCCTGCGCGAGGTGGTAGGCCGTGGTGGAGCCGGCAGGACCTGCTCCGACGACGATGACGTCGGCGCTGCGGTCGTTGGCGGGCGGTCCGTGGGGCCTGGTTCACGCGGAGTCCTCGGCGAGCGGAGACTTGTGAATCTGTTCACGAGCCGCGCCAGTGTAGTTGGGGCGCTCCAGATTCCGACAACGCACCGGCGCAGCCCGAAAGCCCTCGGTGTGGACGCAGAGCGGTCCGAGCCCTCGGTGCGGACAGCCGGCCATTCGATGATCCGAAGACTCTCGAGTCCGACGTCCCACGGCTCAGGGGCGGGTGGCGCGGTGCAGGGCCACGATGCCCCCCGACAGGTCGCGCCACGCGACCGCGCCCCATCCCACCGAGGCGAGCACGCGGCACAGGGCCTGCTGGTCGGGCCAGGCACGGATCGACTCAGCCAGGTAGACGTACGCGTCGGGGTTGCTGGACACCGCACGCGCCACCGACGGCAGTGCGCGCATGAGGTACTCGGTGTACACCGTGCGGAACGGGGCCCAGGTCGGATGGCTGAACTCGCAGACGACGCAGCCTGCCCGCCGGGACGCGTGACCCGCAGCAGCTCACGAAGGCCGCGCTCGGTGTCGTGCAGGTTGCGGAGGCCGAACGAGATGGTGACCGCGTCGAAGGTGCCGTCGGCGAACGGCAGACGAAGCCCGTCGCCTGCGACGAACGGCAGCTGCAGGACGCCGTTGCTTGCCGACGGAGAGCATCCCCTGCGAGAAGTCGCACGGCACCACGAAGGCGCCGCGGTCGGCGAACGGGGCCGACGAGGTGCCCGTCCCCGCCGCGAGGTCGAGCACCCGCTCTCCGGGACGGGGGTCGACCGCATCGACGACAGCTGAGCGCCAGCGCCGGTCCTGCCCCAGCGACAGCACGTCGTTGGTCAGGTCGTAGCGGGACGCCACGTCGTCGAACATGCTCGCCACGTCGCGCGGCTGCTTGTCGAGGTCGGCCCTGGTCACGGCAGGAGTCTGCCGCGCCCAGGCCTGGTGCCGCACGGCGGCCCGGCGAGCCCAGCAGCCCCGACGGGCATAGGCTTGGGCACTGTGAGCACCACGGCCCGCACCCGCACAGCCGTGCGCTCCCTCCCCATCTCCGACCCCGGGCCCCTGCTGAGCACCCTTCCCGCCAGCGGATCTGTTGCCTGGACCCGAGGCACCGACGGCTTCGCCGCGTGGGGAGAGGCTGCCCGGCTCACGCTCCGCGGTCCTCACCGCTTTGCCGAGGCGGCGGCGTGGTGGCGCGAGCTGGTGGCGTCCTTCGACATCGACGACCAGGTGGCCGTCGCCGGGTCCGGTCCGGTGGCGTTCGCCTCCTTCACCTTCGACGACGGCCCTGCCGAGTCGGTCGTGGTGGTGCCCTCCGTCGTGGTCGGACGTCGCGACGGTGCTTCCTGGATCACCACCGTCGGCGACGCCACGGCCGAGCTCCCCGATCCCGGTCCGGTCCGGCCCATCCGCGACGTGCGCTACAGCGACGGCAGCGTCTCGTCGGCCGCCTATGAGCGGGCCGTGGCGGCCGCGGTGGCGCACATCGAGGCCGGGACGCTCGAGAAGGTGGTGCTGGCCCGCGACCTGCTGGCCACCGCGCACGACCCCATCGACCCGAGGGCACTGCTGACGCCGCTCGCGCGGGCGTACCCGGGTTGCTGGACCTTTGCCGTCGACGGCCTGGTGGGCTCGACCCCGGAGCTGCTCGTCCGGCGCACGGGCGACCACGTCGTGTCACGGGTCCTGGCCGGCACCATCCCCCGCAGTCGGCGACGCGGTCGTGGACGCGCAGCACGCGGCCGAGCTGCTGGCGTCCGCCAAGGACCGGGTCGAGCACGACTACGCGGTCCGCTCGGTGGCCGACTCGCTCGGCCCGTTCTGCTCCGACCTGGTCGTCCCGCGCGCACCTGAGGTCGTCCGCCTCGCCAACGTCCAGCACCTGCAGACCGACATCACCGGACGCCTGGCCAACGGTGAGACGGCCCTCGACCTGGCCGCGGCCCTGCACCCCACGGCAGCGGTGTGCGGCACGCCCACCGGCCGCGCCCGCGCGCTGATCCGGCGAGCTCGAGGACATGGACCGGGGGCGCTACGCAGGACCGGTCGGCTGGATCGACGCACGCGGTGACGGCGCGTTCGGCATCGCGCTGAGGTGCGCGCAGATCGACCCGGACGACCCGCGCAGCCTTCGGATGTTCGCCGGGTGTGGGGTGGTCGCCGGCTCGTCCCCCGCCGGAGGAGCTCGCGGAGTCGCAGACCAAGCTGCTCGCCATGCGCGAGGCCCTCGAAGCCCACTAGGCGGGAACGACCCCCTCCTCAGAACCGGTGGCGGCGCGCGAACTTGTCGACCGTGACCACCACCCAGGACAGCAGACCGACGGCAAGGATCCGCAGCCAGGCAACCGCGTCCAACGGAGCGGTGTCGAACAGGGTCTGCATCACGGGCAGGTAGGTGAGCGCCGCCTGGCCGACGACCTGGACGACCAGTCCACCGATCACCCACCGGTTGCTCAGCCAGCCGATCGCCCAGACCGACGAGGTGAGGCTGCGGCAGTTGATCAGGTAGAAGGCCTGGACCACGACGAAGAGGTTGACAGCCGCGGTGCGCGCCACCTCGACCGACGAGCCGTCGGCGAGCTCCCACTGGAAGACCCACCACGAGCCACCGACCAGCACCGCGGACACCAGCAGGATCCGCTCGACGAGGGCGCGACTCAGGAGTGGAGCCTGCGGGTCCCGCGGGGGACGCGTCATGATCCCGGCCTCCTTCGGCTCGAAGGCCAGCATCAGACCCAGGGCCACGGCGGTCGTCATGTTGATCCAGAGGATCTGCACCGGGAGGATCGGCAGCGTCGCACCGAAGAGGATCGCCGCCAGCACGACCAGCCCCTCCCCCATGTTGGTCGGCAAGGTCCAGACGATGAACTTGGTGAGGTTGTCGAAGACCCCGCGGCCTTCCTCCACGGCAGCCTCGATGGTGGCGAAGTCGTCGTCGGTGAGCACCATGTCGGACGCCTCCTTCGCGACCTCGGTGCCTCCCTGCCCCATGGCGACCCCGATGTCCGCTTGGCGGAGGGCGGGCGCGTCATTGACCCCGTCCCCCGTCATCGCGACGACATGGTGGTGTGCCTGAAGCGCCTCCACCAGGCGCAGCTTCTGCTCGGGTGACACCCGCGCGAAGACGCTCGTGGAGTCCACCCGGTCGGCGAGCTCGGCGTCCGGCAGACGGCGCCAGCTCGGCGCCCGGTCAGTGACCGCGTCCACGTCCTCGGGGTCGAGCACACCGACGGACGCGGCGACCGCGACGGCGGTGCCCGGGTGGTCGCCGGTGATCATCTTCACCGCGATGCCCGCCTGCCGGCAGGCGGCGACCGCCGACACCGCCGCAGGACGCGGCGGGTCCTGCATGCCGACCAGCCCCAGCAGCTGCAGGTCCGCCGACCTCGTCGAGCGGCTGGCCCGGCGCGTCGGGCTGCGCCCTCGGCGGCGGCCAGCACCCGCAGCCCTCTGGCGGCCATGTCCTCGGCGGCCCGCAGGACGCGGCCCTCGTCGAGCGGCACCAACTCCCCCTCCGGTCCACGCTGAACCGCGCAGAGGCCGACCATGCGCTCGACGGCGCCCTTGACGAGCACGCGCTCCTGCGCACCGTCGCTGCACCGGACCCGCATCGACTGCTCCTCCGAGCTGAAGGGGATCTCCTCCAACCGGTGCCAGCGCGCCCGAAGACGCGCGGGGTGCTGTCCGGCCTTCTCCGCGAGCACCACCAAGGCGGCCTCGGTCGGGTCGCCGACCACGTGCCGGGTTCCTTCGGCGTCCGTCACGTGGGCGTCGCTGCAGAGCACGCCCGCCTCGAGCAGGGCGGCGAGGGCGCCCACGCCTTCGGGGGTCGATGCGTAGCCCGCCGGGGAGTCCAGGTAGCCGTCGGCGGAGTAGCCGACGCCGTGCACCCGATGGGTCCCGGCGTCGGTCCAGACCTCAACCACGGTCATCTCGTTCTGGGTGAGCGTGCCGGTCTTGTCCGTACAGATGACCGTGGTGCTGCCGAGCGTCTCGACCGCGGGCAGCCGGCGCACGACGGCGCGACGGCGTGCCATGCGCCCCACGCCGATCGCCAACGTGATGGTCACCGCGGCGGGCAGCCCCTCGGGGATCGCGCCCACGGCCAGGGCGACGGCCGCCGTGAACATGTCCGACCCTGGCTCGCCACGGGCGATCCCGATCACGAAGGTGACGACCGCGAGGCCGAGGATGATCCCCGTCAGGACCCGGCTGAAGTCGGCCAGGCGACGGGTGAGGGGGGTGGCCAGCGGGTCGACCGCGCCGACCAGACGGTGGATCTGGCCCAGCTCGGTGGCGGCGCCCGTCGCCACCACGACGCCGGTGCCCGAGCCGCGGGTGACCAGGGTCCCCGAGTACAGCATGTTGCGACGGTCCGCCACGACCGTGTCGACGCTGAGGGTGACCTCGTCCTTGACGACGGGCACGGACTCCCCCGTCAGGGCGGACTCGTCCACCTCGACGTCGTTCTCGCGGGTCAGCCGCAGGTCGGCCGGGACCTTGTCACCCGCCTCGACCCGGACCAGGTCGCCCGGCACCAGGTGCTCGGAGTCGAGGGTCACCACCCGGCCGTCGCGCACGACGTGGGTCGTTGTCCGGACCATGTCACGCAGCGCGTCCAGGGCGGCCTCGGCCTTCGACTCCTGCAGGTAGCCGACGACGGCATTGACGAGCACCACGCCGAAGATCACCACGGACTCGACGACCTCGCCCAGCGCGAGGGTCACCACACCGGCGACGAGCAGCACGTAGATCAGCGGGTTGTGGAACTGCCGCGCCACCCGCAGCAGCCAGGTGCCACCGGTGGCAGCGGGCAACCGGTTCGGGCCGAACTGCTCGAGGCGCCTGCGCGCCTCGTCGTGCGACAGCCCCTTTGCAGGGTCGGTCTCGAGGACGAGCAGCACCTCGTGCGCGGTCAACGCATGGTGGTCGTCGCGGCCCCCGGGAGTGGCCTGGACCGTCATGCGCGGTCGATGCTGGCGAGCTGCTCCTCGATCAGCTGCCGGTCGTCGGCATCGTCGACCCGCACGAGGAGCTCCTGTGCGCGCGCGATCCAGGCGTCCCGCTCGTCCGCGTGCCCTGCCGCCGCGTGGGCCCGGGCCATCCCCTCGCAGGTCGACGCCTCAAGCCAGAGCGGCACCTCGGCCTCCGCCGCTGTCGCGTGGGCCGACGTGGCGAAGTCCAGGGCAAGGTCGGCGTGTCCGAGCACGCTCGCCACGTGGGCCACCTGCCAGTCGCCGACCGCATGCTGCTCGGCGCCGCCGATCTCCTGCCACAGGGCGCGGCTGCCCATGGCAGTGGCCAGCATCCTCCGGTCGTCGGCCGCCGTGCGCGACTCCTGGTCGAGCAGGGCCCAGGTCTGGTTGTACAGCTCCACCGCCAGGTCTCTTCGTGCATCTGCCATAGCGCCAGCCTAGGCCCGTGACCAGGGGCGAACCGCTGGGTGGAACAGAGGTGGGCGGATGTCACGGGCCCGCAACAAACCCTTGACGGCCCACCAGGGGCTCACCATTGTGGGGCCCACATCAGCCGGGGAGGACGCCCGGCCAGCGCCGTCGCGCTCGCCCTCGCCCCGACCGGCCCCCAACCGAGGGGAGTGCTGTGGCCGACTTCTTCATCGACGGCACGTGGACCGGCGCCCAGCTGGGCGGCACCCGTGAGATCCGGTGCCCGGCCGACGGCTCCCTGGTGGCCACCGTCGACGAGGGGACGGCCGACGACACCGAGGCGGCGATCGCCGCAGCACGGACGGCCTTCGACCACGGGCCGTGGCCGCGCACCAGCCCGGCCGAGCGAGGCGCCCTGCTGGACCGGGTCGCCGACGCCCTCGAGCGCCACCGCGACGAGTTCGCCCGCGCGGAGTCCCTCGACACCGGCAAGCGGCTGGTCGAGAGCCAGTACGACATGGACGACATCATCGCCGTGTTCCGCTACTACGCGAAGCTGGCCGCCGAGGACTCCGACCGCGAGATCGAGCTCGGCCGCACCGATGTGCGCAGCCGCGTGGTGCACGAGCCGGTCGGCGTCTGCGGGTTGATCACGCCGTGGAACTACCCGCTCCTGCAGACGTCGTGGAAGGTGGCGCCCGCCCTGGCCGCGGGCAACACGTTCGTCCTCAAGCCCAGCGAGCTGACGCCGTCCACCGCGATCCTGCTGATGCGCGAGCTGGCGGAGGCCGGCCTGCCCGCCGGCGCGGGCAACCTCGTGCTGGGCACTGGCCCGGCGGTGGGCGCGTTGCTGTCGACGCACCACGACGTCGATCTCGTGTCGTTCACCGGGGGCTTGTCGACCGGTCGGATCCTCATGGCGGCCGCCGCGCCCACCGTGAAGAAGGTCGCGCTCGAGCTCGGCGGCAAGAACCCGAACATCGTCTTCGCCGACGCCGACCGCGAGGCGGCGCTCGACATGGCGCTCACGGCGGTGTTCCTCCACTCCGGTCAGGTGTGCTCGGCCGGCGCCCGCCTGCTGGTCGAGGAGTCGATCCACGACGAGTTCGTCGACGAGCTCGTGCGTCGCGCCTCCACCATCCGGGTCGGCGGCCCGTTCGATGAGCGGGCGGAGACCGGCCCGCTCATCTCCGAGGCGCACCGGGCGAAGGTCGAGGCGTACGTCGCCGCCGGGGTGGACGAGGGTGCCGAGCTGCGCTGCGGCGGCACGCGGCCGGACGCCCCCGAGCTCGCCAACGGCTTCTACTACCTCCCCACGATCCTCGACCGCTGCACACCGGAGATGACGGTGGTCCGCGAGGAGTCGTTCGGCCCGGTGATGACCGTCGAGACGTTCACCGACGAGGCCGAGGCCCTGCGGCTCGCCAACGACACCGACTACGGCCTGGCCGGGGCGGTGTGGACCTCCGACGACGCGAAGGCCGATCGCGTAGCGTCCGGCCTCCGTGCCGGCACCGTCTGGATCAACGACTTCCACCCCTACGTCCCGCAGGCGGAGTGGGGCGGATACAAGCAGTCCGGCTTCGGGCGTGAGCTCGGCCTGCACGGGCTTGCCGAGTACCGCGAGACCAAGCACGTCTGGCGCAACCTCGCGCCGGCCGCCCAGCACTGGTTCGGTGGCTGAGTGACCGAACCGACCCTCACCCCCACGGAGGACAGATGAGCGGCGACCGGTACGACTACGTCATCGTCGGCGGCGGCTCGGCCGGGTCGGCGATCGCCAACCGGCTCAGCGCCGACCCCTCCACCTCGGTGCTCGTGCTCGAGGCGGGGCGGTCTGACTTCATCTTCGACCCGTTCATCCACATGCCGGCCGCCCTGCCGTTCCCCATCGGCAGTCGGCTCTACGACTGGCGGTACGAGACCGACCCCGAGCCGTACATGAACAACCGCCGCATCTTCCACGCGCGCGGCAAGGTGCTCGGCGGCTCGAGCAGCATCAACGGCATGATCTTCCAGCGCGGCAACCCCATGGACTACGAGCGCTGGGGCGCCGACAAGGGCATGGAGACCTGGGACTTCGCCCACTGCCTCCCCTACTTCAAGCGCATGGAGACGTGCCTGGCCGGGGCGGACGACTGGCGTGGCGGCAGCGGCCCCCTCGTCCTGGAGCGCGGTCCGGCGACCAACCCGCTCTTCGGGGCGTTCTTCGAGGCGGCGCAGCAGGCCGGCTACCCGCTCACCGACGACGTCAACGGGTACCGACAGGAGGGTTTCGCCAAGTTCGACCGCAACATCCACCGGGGACGCCGGCTCAGCGCGGCGCGTGCGTACCTGCACCCGGTCATGAACCGCAAGAACCTCGACGTCGAGACGCTCGCGCACGCCACCAAGGTGGTCTTCGACGGCAAGCGCGCGGTCGGCGTCGAGTACCTGCGGGCCGGCAAGATGAAGCGCTCCGTGCAGGCCGGCGAGGTCATCCTCTGCGGCGGTGCCATCAACACCCCGCAGCTGATGCAGCTCTCCGGCGTCGGCGATGCCGAGCACCTGCGGTCGCTCGGGGATCGACGTGGTCGCCGACCTACCGGGCGTGGGGGCCAACCTGCAGGACCACCTCGAGGTCTACATCCAGTACTCCAGCAAGCTGCCCGTCTCGATCGCTCCCGGGCTCGCCTGGTGGAAGCGTCCCGGCATCGGCGCCCAGTGGCTCTTCGCACGCAAGGGCCTCGGCGCCACCAACCACTTCGAGGGCGGCGGCTTCTGCCGCAGCAACGACGACGTCGACTACCCCAACCTGATGTTCCACTTCCTGCCCATCGCCATCCGCTACGACGGCACCTCGCCAACCAAGGGGCACGGATACCAGGTGCACATCGGTCCGATGTACTCCGACGCCCGCGGCTGGGTGAAGATCCGCTCGACGGACCCGCTGGAGCACCCGTCGATGCAGTTCAACTACCTGTCGACCGACCAGGACAAGCGCGAGTGGGTCGAGGCGGTGCAGGTGGCTCGCACCATCCTCACGCAGCCCGCGTTCGACCCGTTCAACGCCGGCGAGCTCTCGCCCGGCAAGGGCGTCGAGACCGAGGACGAGATCCTCGAGTGGGTGCGCGACGACGCGGAGACAGCGCTGCACCCCTCCTGCACCGCCAAGATGGGCGTCGGCGACGATGCCGTGCTTGACCCGACCAGCATGAGCGTCTACGACGTCGACGGGCTGCGGGTCGTCGACGCCAGCTCGTTCCCCTACGTCACGAACGGCAACATCTACGCCCCGGTGATGATGCTCGCCGAGAAGGCTGCCGACCTGATCGCCGGCAACACCCCACTTCCGCCGTCGGAGGCGCCGTTCTACCGCTACCGCGAGGGCACTCCGCTCTACCCACCGGGTGACCCACGCAACAACGAGGGAGTCGCGTCATGACCGTCGCCGTCGACCAGCCGAGCACCCCGGCGTCCACCACCGGGACAGAGCGCTCTCTCGGTCCAGGCGCTGTGGAAGGTCTTCGGACCGCGGGCCGACAAGATCGTCGGCTCACCGGAGGCCGACCTCTCCCGCGCCGAGCTGCTGGCCAAGACCGGCTGCACCGCCGCCGTGCGCGACGTCAGCTTCGACGTCAGCCCGGGTGAGGTCTTCGTGGTGATGGGCCTGTCCGGTTCCGGCAAGTCGACCCTCGTCCGCTGCCTCACCCGGCTCATCGAGCCGACGGCTGGCCAGGTGCTGATCGACGGCGAGGACGTCGTCGCGATGTCGGACAGCCGGCTGCGCGAGCTGCGACGTCACCACGTCTCGATGGTGTTCCAGCACTTCGGCCTGCTGCCGCACCGCAAGGTGATCGACAACGTCGCCTACGGCCTGGAGATCCGCGGCCTGGGCAAGGCCGAGCGACGCGCGAAGGCACAGGAGCTCGTCGACCTCGTCGGGCTGACCGGCAACGAGAACGCCTACCCCGACCAGCTCTCCGGTGGCATGCAGCAGCGGGTCGGGCTCGCGCGCGCGCTCGCCGTCGACCCCTCGGTGCTGTTCTTCGACGAGCCCTTCTCCGCGCTCGACCCGCTCATCCGCCGCGACATGCAGAACGAGGTCATCCGGCTGCACCACGAGGTCGGCAAGACCATGGTCTTCATCACCCACGACCTGCAGGAGGCCCTCAAGCTCGGTGACCGCATCCTCATCATGCGCGACGGCGCGCTGGTGCAGATGGGCACACCGGCCGAGGTCGTCGGGGCGCCGGCTGACGACTACGTGCGTGACTTCGTCAGCGAGGTCCCGCGCTCGCACGTGCTCACGCTGAGCTGGGTGATGCGGCCAGCCGCGTCCGGACGAGGCGCTGACCGGACCCGAGATGGCGCCCGGCACGGTGGTGCGGGACGCCGCCCGTCGCGTCATCGACTCCCACGACCCGGTGAGGGTGGTCGACAACGGCCAGCTGCTGGGCGTTGTCGACCAGGACGACATCCTCAAGGTGATCGTCGCGGAGGAGAACCCGTCGTGACGATCGCAGCTCGCCGAGATCGAGCACCCGCAGACGCCGCTGGAGCACCAGCCGGCACGAGCGCCAGGCGATCAGCCGTTGGTGGCTGCTGCTCGGCGTGGTGGTCGCTTGGATCGTGGTCGGCTACTTCCTGCTCGAGGGGCAAATGGACTCTCCAGGTCCCGGTCGCTGAGCTCAACTCCTTCCAGCTCTGGCTCAACGACGTCCGTGACTGGGTCGACCAGGCCAAGTTCGAGGGCAGCCCGCTCTTCCTCCCCTTCGACTGGATCAGCGAGACCTTCAACTGGGTCGTCGAGTTCTTCCAGAAGCTCTTCGTCGACCCCGCCTACGGGCGCCCGGTACCGGTGATCGGCTGGCTCGGGCTCGTGGCCATCTCGACCTGGGTGGCACTCGCCATCGCCGGCGTCCGAAGCGCACTGCTCGTGGCCGGCGCGCTGGTGATCTGCGGCACGCTCGGCTACTGGGAAGACACCGTCGACACGCTCATCATCACCGGGGTCTCCGTGGCGGTCTGCGTCCTGATCGGGATCCCGCTCGGGATCTGGATGAGTCGCAGCAAGGCGGCAACTGCGGCGCTCACGCCGGTGCTCGACGTGATGCAGACCATGCCGTCGTTCGCCTACCTGGCTCCGCTGGCGCTCTTCTTCGGCATCGGTCCCGCCGCTGCCGTCGTGACCACGCTGATCTACGCGCTGCCGCCATTGGTGCGGATCTCCGCCCACGGTCTGCGGACCGTCTCACCGACGACCATCGAGGCCACCGACCTCGCTCGGCTCGACCGACAGCACAGCAGCTGCGCAAGGTGCAGCTGCCCATGGCGCGTCGCACGATCCTGGTGGGTCTCAACCAGACCACGATGGCGGCCTTGTCGATGGCGGTCATCGCCGCGCTGATCAACGGCCCCGGTCTCGGGGTGCCCGATCTCAAGGCGCTGCAGATCCTGAACGTCGGTGCGTGCCTTTGTCGCCGGCCTCTGCCTCGTGCTCCTGGCGATCATGCTCGACCGGATGACCACGGCCGCCGGAGAACGCGCCGAGGCCGCGGCTCGCCGGCGCGAGAACGCCCAGCTCCGGCGCATCATGCTCATCGGCGGCGGCGTGGCATCGCGATCGTCGGCGTCTTCCTGTCCCGCCAGTAGCCTGCAGCTGCGCCGAGTTCCCGGACGACTGGAACTGGGGCGACTCCCTCGCCGATGGGGTCAACGACTTCTCCGAGTGGTTCGTCGACACGTTCCGCGACATCACCCAGTGGATCAAGGACTTCGTGACCAACACTCCTGCTGAACCCGCTTCAGGACCTGCTGGCCGAGTCACCTTGGTTCATCACCGCGGCTCGCGATCCTGGCCATCGCCTTCCTGCTGGGCGGCCGTCGGGCTCTGGGGCCACAGTGGTCATGCTGGCGATCATCCTCGGCACCGGGCTCTGGTACGACTCCATGGTGACGCTCGCCATGACGCTGCTCGCCGCTCTCATGACCATGTCCATCGGCGTCGTGGTCGGCGTATGGATGGGGCGCAGCCGGCGGGTGGATGCCCTCATCCGACCCGTGCTCGACATGCTGCAGACCCTGCCCGCCTTCGTGTACCTCATCCCCGCTCTGGCGCTCTTCGGCGCTGGCCGGTTCCTCGCCATCGTGGCCGCGGTCGCCTACGCCGCACCGGTCGCCATCAAGATCGCCGCCGACGGCATCCGCGGTGTCTCTCCGACCACCGTCGAGGCGGCGGAGTCGGCCGGCACCAACAGGTGGCAGATGATCGGCAAGGTCCAGCTGCCGATGTCTCGCGGCTCGATGGTGCTGTCCGCCAACCAGGGCCTGCTCTTCGTGCTCTCGATGGTCGTCATCGGTGGACTGGTCGGGGGAGGCGGACTCGGCTACCTGGTGGTCGCCGGCTTCTCCCAGGCCCAGCTGTTCGGCAAGGGCCTCGCTGCAGGCATCGCGATCACCGCGCTGGGCGTCATGCTCGACCGCATCACCGTCCACACCGCCGCCCGCTACGGGCGGGCCGAGACCGCTTGACCCCAAGCCGCAGGACCGCGGCCCGACAGAAGGAGCAAAGAGTGCGAGTAACCAAGAGACGGGCCGGACGCGCGGCAGCCATGGCGGCTGCCGTCAGCCTGGTCCTGGCCGCCTGTGGCGGCGGGGACATCGAGAGCACCGACACCGGCGGCGACGGTGGAACCGCCGACTGCGGCGAGTTCAACATGGCGATCAACCCCTGGGTCGGCTACGAGGCGTCGGCCTACGTCGTCGGCGAGGTGGCCGAGCCAGGAGCTCGGCTGCGACACCGGTACAAGGACCTCAAGGAGGAGATCGCCTGGCAGGGCTTCGGCACCGGCGAGGTCGATGTCGTCATCGAGAACTGGGGTCACGAGGACCTCAAGAAGAAGTACATCGAGGACCAGGGAACCGCAGTCGTGGTCGGCCCGAACGGCAACATCGGCTACATCGGCTGGTACGTGCCGCCGTGGCTGGCCGAGGCCGAGCCCGACGTGCTCGACTGGGAGAACCTCAACGACTACGCCGACGAGTTCGCCACGTCGGAGTCCGGTGGTCAGGGCCAGTTCCTCGCCGGTGACCCGTCATTCGTCACCAACGACGAGGCGCTGATCGAGAACCTCGACCTCGACTTCAAGGTGGTGTACGCCGGCAGCGAGGCAGCGCTGATCACTGCGTTCCGACAGGCCGAGGAGAACCAGGAGTACCTGATCGGGTACTTCTACGAGCCGCAGTGGTTCCTCTCCGAGGTTCCGCTCGTCAAGGTCAGCCTGCCGCCCTACGAAGAGGGCTGCGACGCCGACCCGAAGACGGTCGCGTGTGACTACCCCGAGTACATCCTCGACAAGATCGCCAGCAAGGAGTTCATGGAGTCCGGCAGCCCGGCCGCCGACCTCGTCCAGAACTTCGAGTGGACGAACGACGACCAGAACCTGGTCGCGAAGTACATCGCCGAGGACGGGATGTCTCAAGAAGAGGCAGCCCAGATGTGGATCGACGACAACCCCGACAAGGTCGAGGCCTGGCTGCCCTAGTCATCTGATCGATCCAGCAGACGTGAGGGGCCCGGTGGCAACCGCCACCGGGCCCCTCACTTCCTGCCTGCCCCGCAGCCGAGTGCGTCACTGGCTGCGTGGAGCGCGTCGAGTGCGCGCAGAGTTGTAGCGAGAAGTGACGCCATGGCGGCACTTCCAGCAGCATCATCCGCACCGGGCCACGTCGGCGGCGGCACGTGTGCCCCGCAGCCGAGTGCGTCCCTGGCTGCTCCTCCGCGACGTCGTGTGCGCTGCGCGCACTCGACTTGCTCCGCACGCAGCCAGGGGCGCACTCGGCAGGCTTTGACGTCCACCAGCCGCGCACTCGGTGGGCTGGGCGGTTACCTGCTCAGTCAGTCGCCGAGCTCGGCGCGGCGGCGGATGACGTAGTCCTCGAGCTCCTCGCGGACGGCGTCGTCGAGCGGAGGCTGCTCGTACTCCTCGATCTTCTGGTGGTAGATCTCCGTCGCACGTGCGGCGGTGTCCTTCGCCCCGTTGCGCGACCACCGCTCGAAGTTGTCCGACGTCGACAGCCAGGGCCGGTAGAAGCAGGTGCGGAAGCGCTCCATCGTGTGCATGGCGCCGAGGAAGTGACCGCCGTGGCCCACCTCGAGGTGGGCGTCGAAGGCGAGGTCCTCCTCGGTGATCTCGAGCGGCGTGAACTCCTTCTGGAGCAGCTCGAGCACCTGCACGTCCATCACGTACTTCTCGAAGCAGGACACGAGCCCGCCCTCGAGCCAGCCGGCGGTGTGCATCACGAAGTTCGTGCCCGACAGGAACGTCGGCATCATCGTCATGAGCGCCTCCCACGCCGCCTGGGCGTCGGGCACCTGCGAGGAGTTGAGCCCGCCGCCGCCACGGAACGGCAGCCCGAAGTGCCGGGCGATCTGGCCGGTGCAGAGCAGCCCGATCGCCGACTCCGGCGTGCCGAACTGGGGGGACCCGGACTGCATGTCGATGTTGGAAAGGAACGAACCGAAGACCACCGGCGCACCTGGTCGAATCAGCTGGCTGAGGGCGATACCTGTGAGGGCCTCGGCGATCTGCTGGACGAGCGCAGCCGGGATGGTGACCGGCGACATCGCTCCCATGAGCAGGAACGGCGTGAGGATCACCGGCTGGTTGGCGGCCGAGTACTCGAACTGGGCGTCGAGCATGCGGTCGTCCCAGCGGAGCGGCGAGTTGCAGTTGATCAGCGAGATGGACGTCGGAGTCTGCTCGATCGCCTCGCGGCCGCCGAAGACGATCTCGCTCATGGCGATGGTGTCCCGGGCGTTGACGCCACTCACCACGTTGCCCATGTAGATCTTGTCCGTCAGCGTCATGGTCGCGTAGAGCATGTCGAGGTGACGGCTGTCGAGCGGGGCGTCGTTGGGCTCGGCCACCACGCCACCGACGCTGTCCATCGCCGAGAAGCTCTGAGCCAGCTTGGCGAAGTTGCGGTAGTCCTCGAGCGTCGCGTCCCGACGCACGTCGCCGTCGCGGACAAAGGGCGGGCCGTAGACGCTCGAGAAGACCATGTGGTCGCCGCCGATGTGCACGTCGTTGGCGTGGTTACGTGCCTGCAGGTCGAACTCGCGCGGCGCCTTGGCCACCTGGGCAAGGATCCACTCGGGGTCGAACTTGACGTTGTCGCCGTCGACCTCCTGCCCCGCGGCCCGGAACATCTCGACCGCCTCGGGCTTCATGAACTCGACGCCGATCTCACTGACGATGCGCCGCCACCCGCGGTCAAGCGTGGCCATCGAGTCCTCGGACAGGATCTCGTAGCGCGGCATCCGGTTGACGAACATCGATCACCCTCCCAGGGCACGGAAGCGAGTACGGCGCGATCCCTTGACCGGCCGGGCGTCGGAATCCTACTATCCATCCGTGGAACGGGGGTTCCATATCGTAGAACTCGATGTTCCATTTCCGTGTGACCGTCCCTGATCGACCCGGCACCACCCCGACGAAGGACCCACCATGGCGACACCCACCGGCACCCAGGCGGTCGACCGTGCGTCGACCCTGCTCGTCACCGTGCTCCAGGCAGATCGGCCGGTGCCCTTCGCCGAGCTCGCTGCCAGCGCCGAGCTCCCCAAGAGCACCGCGTCGCGCATCCTGACCAGCCTCGAGCGGCACGGCCTGGTCCGCCGGGGCAGCGACGCCTCGGTGCGCCCTGGACCGGTGCTCGCGCGCTACGCAGGTTCCGGACGCGCCGACGCCCTGCTGCGGCTGGCCCAGCCCCACTTGGCCCGCCTGGGCGAGCTCACCGGAGAAACGGTCAACCTCGCCGTTCCCGGCCCGACCGCGGTCGAGCAGATCGCTCAGGTCGACTCGCGGTTCCTGCTCGGCGCCGTCAACTGGGTCGGACGCGAGGTGCCCTTCCACTGCTCGGCGCTCGGAAAAGTGTTCCTTGCCTACGGCGCCACCCCGGTTCCGCGCGGCCGGCTCGAGCGACGCACCGACCGCACCCTCACGACCCACGAGCGGCTGCAGGCCGACCTGGACGGAGTCCGTCGCCGCGGCTACGCCGTCGCCGACAACGAGCTCGAGCCCGGCCTCGTGGCGATTGCCGCGCCGGTCACCGACAGCGACGGAGCCGTCGTGGCGGCCGTCTCGGTCACCGGCCCGTCCGTTCGTCTGACCGGCAACCGCATCGCGGGGGTCGGTCGCCTGCTCATCACCGAGACACGTGCCATCTCGCGCGGCCTGGATCCCACCGAACGCCCCCGCAACCGGAAGGTCGGTGTCGCATGACGCCTGAGGAGATCTTGAAGGGTCTGTTCGATGAGACGTTGGTGGGGAATGCGCCGGCGGTGTTGGAGCTGACGAATGCGGGTCTGGGGTTGGGGATGGATCCGGAGACGTTGTTGTTCGAGGCGTTGATCCCGTCTTTGGAGGAGGTGGGGGCGCGGTTCGAGCGTGGTGATTTCTTCGTGCCGGAGATGTTGATCGCGGGTAAGGCGATGAGTGGGGCGTTGGACGTGTTGCGTCCGTTGTTGGCGGCCACGGGTGCGGAGACGGTGGGCAAGTTCTTGATGGGCACGGTGAAGGGGGATGTGCATGACATCGGGAAGAACTTGGTGAACATCATGTTGGAGGGGGCGGGGTTCGAGGTGATCGACCTGGGGGTGCAGGTGGCGCCGGAGAAGTTCGTGGAGGCGATCACCGAGCACCGCCCGGACATTGTGGGGTTCAGTGCGTTCTTGACCACGACGATGCCGATGTTCAAGGCGAACATCAACGCGTTGGAGAAGGCGGGGTTGCGTGATCAGGTGATCGTGATGGTCGGGGGTGCTCCGGTGACCCAGGAGTACGCCGACGCGGTCGGCGCTGACGGGTACGCCGCTGACGCCTCCACCGCGGTCCGCCGCGCCAAAGAGCTCCTCGGCCACCGCCGCTCCCTGGCCAACGCCTGACGTCCGTGGCCAAGCTCCTTCCGCTCATCGAGCACGCGATCAAAGGTCCCGTGTGGGACTGCCGCATGTGCGGTCAGTGCGTGCTGCACTCCACCGGCATGACCTGCCCCATGACGTGCCCGAAGACGCTCCGCAACGGGCCGTGCGGAGGCGTCCGCGAGGACGGCCACTGCGAGGTCGTCCCCGAGATGCGGTGCGTGTGGGTGAAGGCGGAGGACCGCAGTCGCACCCTGCCCCTGCTGCCCAAGGCCTGGCGCGAGCACATCCACGAGCTGCGGCCACCCGTCAACAACGAGTTGCAGGGCGACGCGTCCTGGACCAACCTGCTCACCGGACGTGACCGCCAGACCCCTGCCGGGTGGCGTGGCGAGGCTGTCGCGGACGCCGACGATGAACCACGGAACTCGATGGTCGAGTACGAAGGACCGCTCACGACCCCTTTCCACGGCCCGCAGTAGGCGCGGCGCCACCCAGACCCTCAGCAACAGCACGAACAGGAGCACCATGCACACCGTCCTCAGCTCGGCGAGCAAGCAGGTCATCATCGGCGACGACCAGCCGTTCTGCATCATCGGCGAGCGCATCAATCCCACGGGCCGCAAGAAGTTCCAGGAGCAGCTGCGTGAAGGAGACCTCTCCGCTGTCGAGACCGACGTCGCCACCCAGGTGGCCGGCGGCGCGATGGTGCTCGACGTCAACATGGGGGTCCCACTCACCGACGAGGCCGAGCTCCTGGCCAAGGCCGTGAAGCTGGTGCAGTCGCTGACCGACCTGCCCCTCTGCATCGACTCCTCCGTCGTCGAAGCACTCGAGGCGGGGCTCGGCGCCTACGAGGGCAAGGCGCTGGTCAACTCGGTGACCGTCGAGGACGACCGCATGGAGCTGATCCTGCCGCTGGTCAAGCGGCACAACGCCGCGATCATCGCCCTGCCCAACGACGAGACCGAGATCCCCATCGACCCCGTACGCCGCGTGGAGCTCACCAAGAAGTTCGTGGAGATCGCCACCACCAAGTACGGGATCCCGCTCGAGGACATCGTGATCGACCCGCTCGCCATGCCGATCGGTGCCGACTCGCTGCACGCCGATCGGACGATGGAGGCGATCAGCATGATCCGGGAGCAGATCGGCGTGAACATGACGCTCGGGGCGTCCAACGTGTCGTTCGGCATGCCCGACCGGCACACCCTCAACGCGGTGTTCCTGCCCATGGCGATGCGTGCCGGCCTGACCAGCGCGATCATGGACGCCCGCAGTCCGCAGGTCGTCACCGCCGTCAAGGGCGCCGACCTGATGCTCGGCCACGACGAGTGGGGCGCGAGCTGGATCCAGATCCACCGCGCGAAGCAGGCCTCCGAAGCCGCCGCTGCCGAGTTCTAAGCCCAAAGTCCCTCTTGATCTTGAGGTTGGGGGCAGACACACCGCACGTGTCTGCCCCCAACCTCAAGATCGTGTCAGCGAGGATCCTCCTCGGGCATTTCATCCGGTGGAACCAGGGTCGTCGGGGGGTATACAGCATCTGTGGTGACTGATATATCTATCGCGTGACCTCATCGGTCGAGATCCTCCAGCCCGACGCCGCGGACGCCCGCTCCCAGTCCGAGCAGGCGTTCTTCGCGCTGCGCGAGCTGATCGTCACCCTCGAGCTGCCGCCGGGCAGTCTGCTCGACGAGCGCGAGCTGATGGAGCGGCTCGGCCTCGGCCGCACCCCCATCCGCGAGGCGCTCCGCGCACTCGCGCAGGCCAAGCTGGTCGAGGTCTACCCGCGTCGGGGCATGTTCGTCTCGTCGGCGGACGCCCGTGACCTCGCTGCACTGTCTGAGGTACGCGGGGTCCTCGAGCCGTTTGCTGCCCGCCTCGCCGCCGAGCGCCGCACCGAGGGCGAGCGGGTCGAGCTCGTGGCCCTTCTTGGCGAGCTCGACGCCGTCAGCGTCAAGCCGGTCGGGCGACGGCTCATCGAGATCGACCAGCGGATCCACCGCTTCGTGTACCACGCGGCGCACAACGCGTTCCTCGAGTCGGTCCTCGACGAGCACTACATGCACGCCCTGCGCATCTGGTTCCTGTCCCTCGACAAAGTGACAAACCTCGAGGACGCCGTACTCGAGCACCGCAACATCCTCGAAGCCATCCGGGACGGCGACCCTGAGCGCGCCGCCTCGGTCATGCACGCCCACATCGACGGGTTCGAAAGCTCGATCCGCCGGTCGCTCTGAACCAGCACACACGAACGAAAGGCACGCCGACATGAGCACCCTCCCCTCGCGGGCGAAGGCCGTCATCATCGGAGCCGGCATCGTCGGCAACTCCATGGCCTACCACCTGGCCCGTCTTGGCTGGACCGACCTGGTGCAGATCGACAAGGGTCCGCTGCCCAACCCCGGTGGCTCGACGGGCCACGCGTCCAACTTCATCTTCCCGGTGGACCACAGCAAAGAGATGGCGCTGCTGACGTTCGACAGCGTGCACCAGTACAAGGAGATGGGCGTCTTCACCGAGTGCGGCGGGATCGAGGTCGCCCGCACCGAGGAGCGGATGCAGGAGCTGCAGCGTCGCATGCAGTCGTCGAAGTCATTCGGCATCCCCGGCTGCAAGATGCTCACACCCGCCGAGTGCGTCGAGCTCGTGCCGTACATGGACCCGGACGTCATCCTCGGCGGCTTCTACACACCGGGCGTCGGCGTCGTCGATTCGCTCCGGGCGGGCACGATCATGCGCGAGAGGGCGCAGGAGATGGGCGCCCTGCAGACCTTCGCCAACACCGAGGTCACCGGCATGGTCGTCGAGAACGGCCAGATCAAGGCTGTCGAGACCGACAACGGAACCATCGAGGCCGAGTACGTCGTCATCGCGACCGGTCTCTGGGGACCGCGTCTGGCCAAGATGGCAGGGGCGTCCATCCCGCTGACCCCCGCCGTCCACCAGATGATCGACGTCGGCCCGGTCCCCCGTTTTGCCGACGCCAAGGGGGACATCGAGCACCCGATCGTCCGCGACATGGACACCAACATGTACGAGCGCCAGCACGGCAACGGACTCGAGATCGGATCGTACGCGCACCGCGCGATCCTGCACGACCCTGAAGAGCTTCCGTCGGTCGAAGAAGCTCAGCTGTCCCCCACCGAGTTCCCCTTCACCGCTGAAGACTTCGAGCTCCAGTACGAGCAGGCCCTCGAGCTCATGCCCGAGATCGTGGGCGACGAGACGGTCGGCCAGAAGTACGCCATCAACGGACTGCTGTCGTTGACGCCGGACGGCATGCCGCTGCTCGGTGAGACCCCCGAGGTGAAGAACCTCTGGTCGGTGTCCGCCGTGTGGATCAAGGAGGGCCCAGGTATCGGCAAGGCGGTGTCGGAGTGGATGGTGCTCGGCGAGTCCGAGATCGACCTTCAGGCGTCCGACATCGCCCGCTTCTACGACCACCAGAAGACCCGTAAGCACATCAAGGAGCGCACTGCCGAGGGCTTCAACAAGACCTACGGCATCGTGCACCCCAACGAGCAGTGGGCGTCCAACCGCAACGTCCGTCTGTCGCCGTACTACGAGCGCCAGAAGGCGCTCGGTGCGGAGTTCTACGAGACCGTCGGTTGGGAGCGCCCCTTCTGGTACGAGTCCAACGCAGGGCTCCTCGAGAAGTTCGGCGACGCTGTCATGCCACGCACCGCCGAGTGGGAGTCACGCTGGTGGTCGCCGATCATCAACGCCGAGCACCTGCAGATGCGCGAGACGGCCGGCCTGGTCGACCTGACCGCCTTCGTCGAGTTCGACATCCAGGGCCCCGGTGCACTCGACACCGTGCAGCTGGTCTGCATGCGACAGATGGACGTCCCAGTCGGCCGTGTGGTCTACACCCCGGTGCTGTCGGCGAACGGGGGGTTCAAGTCAGACCTCACCGTCATGCGCCTCGGGCACGACCACTTCCGCGTCGTCACTGGCGGAGCGCACGGCATGGCAGACCTGAAGTGGTTCCGCGACCACCTGCCGGAGGACGGCACGGCGCAGATCACCGACCTCACCTCGTCGCTCACGACGCTCGGCATCTGGGGGCCCAACGCGCGTCGGATCCTCGAGTCGATCACCCGCGACGACGTCTCGCACGAGGGCTTCAAGTTCGGAACGTGCAAGACGATCGAAATCGGATCTCTCAAGGTGCTCGCGTCGCGCATCTCGTACGTCGGCGACCTTGGCTGGGAGCTGTACGTGCCGATGGAGCAGGGCGCCCAGCTGTGGGACGCCCTTTGGGAGGCCGGCCAGTCGCACGGCCTGATCCCGGTGGGCATCGGCGTGTATGGCACGACCGGCCGCATGGAGAAGGGCTACCGAGCCTTCGGCACCGAACTCGAGACCGAGTTCAACGTCGTCGAGGCCGGAATGGCACCGCCGAAGGTCAAGGAGGCGGACTTCATCGGCAAGGAGTCGCACCTCAAGCACCGAAGTGAAGATCCTGTGGCGACGCTGTGTTCGCTCACGGTCGACGACCACACCAGCAGCACCGGCGAGAAGCGCTACATGATGGGCAAGGAACCCATCCTCACGTTGGAGAAGGAACCGATCACCGACGCGCACGGACGTCGATCGTTCGTCACCAGCGCGGGTTCAGCACCGTCGGTCGGCAAACACGTGCTGATGAGCTACCTGCCGCCGGAGTACGCGAAGGAAGGCACCAAGCTCGTCGTCGAGTACCTCGGCGACCACTACCCGGTGACCGTCGCGGTGGCCGGAGCCACTCCCCTGTTCGACCCCAAGAACGAGCGGATTCTCTCCTGATGGATGTTCTCGTCTGCATCAAGCGCGTCCCCCTGTCCGGGGGCAAGTTCACGATCACCGAGGACGGTCGCGACATCGAGTCGGCCAAGCTCGGATTCACGATCAGCCCGCACGAGGAGGTGGCCGTCGAGGAGGCGGTGCGCATCGTGGAAAAGGCCGGCGAGGGCAGCGTCACGGTGCTGACTCTCGGACCACCCGAGGCCGAGGAGCAGATCCGCGAGCAGATGGCGATCGGCGCCGATCGCGGCATTCTGCTCGAGACTGACGGCCAGGAGTGGGACCCGCAGGCGACGGCGTCCGCGATCGCTGACGCGATCAATGCCGACGAGACCGACTTCGACCTCGTCATCATGGGTAACGAGTCGGCTGATGCTTCCGGCTACCAGGTGGGCATCCGGGTGGCGCACAAGCTCGGACAGCCTGTGGTGACCGGTGTCAAGGGCATTGCGATCGGAGGTGGCCCGGATTACACAGCCACCTTCGAACGACCGGTCAAGTCCGGAGTGGAGCAGTACGACGTACCGCTGCCGGCCGTCGTCACGGTGCTCGACGGGCTCAACATCCCGCGCTACCCGTCCGTGCCCGGACGTATCCGTGCGAAGAAGAAGCCGATCGAGCGGCTGAACCCCGAACGTCCGGAGCCGAAGCTGGAGAAGACCCGGCTCGAGGTGCCCGTCACCGAGGCCAAGCACGCGCAGGTGCTGGGCAACGGCCCGGAGGCCGCCCCTGCCGTGGTCGAGATCTTCAAGCAGATCGGGGTGATCTGACATGGTGCTCGTCCTCATCGACCATGACCACGGCCAGCTCGACGAGCTGTCGCTGCAGGCCGTCACCTACGGACGCGAGCTCGCGGCGTCCACCGGTGAGCCGCTCGACGCCCTGGTCGTCGGTGCCGACGGCCGCGACGGCAGCGCAACGCTGGGCGAGCACGGGGTGGCGACGGTGCACCTCGCCGCGCATGACGCCCTCACCGAGTACGCACCCGTGGCTTCGGCCCGCGCCGCCGCACAGGTGGCCGAGCGCACCGGCGCCACCCTCGTCCTGGCCGCCGGCACTCCGCGTGGCAACGAGGTCATGGCGCATCTCGGTGCGCTGACCGACCTTCCTGTGGCTGCCGACTGCGTGAAGGTGGCTCCTGGGTCGCCGACGCAGGTGGTGCGTTCGCGCTGGGGTGGCAGTCTCATCGAGGAGGCCAACCTGCACGGGTCCCCCGCGCTGGTGACACTCGTGCCGCACACCGTGGCGGCCGAACCGGGCGGCTCCGGTGCGGGCACCGTGACCGAGTTCACTCCCGAGCTCTCCGACACAGACCTGTTGGTCCTCGCCAAGCCTGCTGCGGCGTCCGCCGAGGCGTCCGGTGTCTCGCTCGCCGACGCCAAGGTCGTCGTGTCAGGCGGTCGTGGTGTCGGCAGCGCCGAGGGCTTCGCACCGCTCGAGGAGCTCGCCGAGCTGTTGGGCGGCACGGTGGGCTGCTCGCGCGTCGTCACCGGCAACGGATGGCGCCCGCACACCGAGCAGGTCGGGCAGACGGGTACCAAGGTGGCTCCGGACCTCTACATCGCGTGCGGCATCAGTGGCGCCACTCAGCACATCGCCGGTTGTCGCAACTCCAAGACGATGATCGTGATCAACACCGACCCCGAGGCCGCGATCATGGGGTACGCCGACTACGCGATCATCGGCGACGTCAGCAAGGTGCTGCCGGCGATCGTCGAGGAGACGCGCAAGGCCAAGGCCGGCTGAGCCGACACCCTCGCGCAACGCGTGGGTTCAACGCCCTCCTGGTGGCGTCCAGCTCACGTGTTGTCGTCGAGGGCGGGGGGAACCGCGGCGCGGATGCTCTCGCGCAGGTCGCGTCGGACGCGGGCGACCGCAGCCCGATCAGTACGCAGCTCAACCACCCGAATGCCGCTCCCTCGCGGATCAAGGATGGCGTCAAGCGCTGCTGCCACTGATCCGGTGCGGGTGTGCGGAGTCTGGGTGGCGCCGCACCATGCGGCGAGATCGACGCCGTGCGGCGTCCCGAAGACCCTCTCGAAGGCGTCGGCGTAGTCGTCCGCGCCCTGCTCGAGCAGAGAGAAGATCGCGCCGCCGTCGTTGTTGACGACCACGATCGTGAGGTCGGGTTCCTGCTCGTCCGGCCCGAGCACCAGACCGTTCGCGTCGTGGAGCGCGGTCAGGTCTCCCATGAGCGCGAAGGCGCGACCACCACCATCGCGCTGCCACGCGAGTGCGGCGCCGATCGCGGACGACACCGTGCCGTCTATCCCGGCTGCGCCGCGGTTGGCCAGCACCGTGACGCCGTCACGGGGTGCGGCGGCGGCGAAGACGTCACGCACCGGCATGGACGAGCCGAGGAAGAGCAGCGCGTCGGCAGGAAGCGCTGCATACAACCCGCTGGCCAGGCCGAGCTCAGCGGCGCTGTCGTCCTCGAGCGCGCGGTCGATCGCGGTCCGGGCCGCGCGTTCAGCGTCCTGCCACAGCGACAGCCACTCCGCATCCGGCTCGTGATGGCCGTCCGCTGCTGGCAGGGCAGGGAGCACCTGCGCTGCCGTGCGGGTGGGGTCGGCCCAGCTCGCCGTCGCTGCGACCACCGTCACCGTCGAGCGCGGGTCACGGAGGATGCGGAGGACGGCCCGCGACAGGGTGGGGCGTCCGACCACGAGCACCTGGTCAGGGCGCGCCGCGTTGACGAAGGCGTCCACCTCGAGCAACCACGCACCGGTCGAGATGGCGTGGGCGCCGCTACGCGCGTTCCCGCTGGGCTCGCTGATGATCGGCCATCCGTGCTCCTCGGCGAGCACCGCGGCAGCACGTCCGAGCGCGGGCGCCGCGTCGCCCACGATCACCAGCGTCCGCGCGGGCAGCCGGACGTTGGGTGCGACGACGACCGGATCCTCTGCGGAGACCCACGGTGCGTTGTGCGCCCGTCCCCCGAGGGGTTCCGGCCAGTCGTAGTCGCCATCCGGCAGCAGGGGCTCACGGAACGCGAGGTTCAGGTGGACAGGTCCGGGGTTGCGGGTGAGGGTGCCTCGGGCCGCTGCCCATGCGCGTCCGGTGAGGGCTCGCCAGTACGCCGTGAGACCAGTGACGCGCTCGGGCGTCCCGACCTCGGCGAAGAGCCGCACGGCGTCCCCGAAGAGCTTCACCTGGTCGATCGTCTGATTCGCGCCCGTGGAGCGCAGCTCAGGTGGTCGGTCCGCAGTCAGCAGCAGCAGCGGGACGCCCGACTGGTCGGCCTCCAGGACGGCGGGGTGCAGGTTCGCCGCGGCGGTGCCGGATGTGGTGACCACCGGAACCGGCGTGCCGGACGCTTTCGCCAGTCCCAGCCCGAGATATCCGGCGCTGCGCTCGTCGATCCGGACATGCAGCCGGATGCGTCCCTCTGCCTCCGCCTCCTGCAGTGCGAGCGCGACAGCGGCCGACCGTGAGCCCGGGGCGAGCACCGCCTCGCGCATGCCACAACGCAGCAGCTCGTCGACCAGCACCGTGGCCAGTGCCGTGGACGGGTTCATGGGCTGCCTCTCGGAGGGTCGGATCGGCGGGCGCACGATGACGACGCGTTGACTGTATCGACCTGGCAGAGGCGTCGGTCGATCGGCGGATCGAGGGAAATCGACGGCAGAGCGCCACGATGCCCCGTCCTGCGGCGTGACCGTGGCGCCCTGGCGTTGCTAGTGCGCGGAGAGCGCGTCCAGTGCCTGGCGCAGGCGCCGCCGCCAGTGGGCGAGCCCGGCGGGGTTCATCGCCACCGCGTCCAGCGCGTCCGGGGTGGGTGCGACGCTGCGGACCCGCAGTGCACCGTCGACAGGTAACAGCCGGTCGGCGGCGACGTCGGTGGTGAGCAGCTGGCCGGACCCGAGCCCACAGGCGAAGGGAAGCTCAGGAAGGGACCCCGCCAGCGCCAGTCCGGCGGCCAGCCCAACGGACGTGTCGAGGGCCGACGAGACGACGCAGGGCAGCCCGTAGGTGTCAGCGACCGCCAGTGCCGGCCGGACGCCGCCGAGCGGGGGCACTTTCAGCACGAGCAGGTCCGCGGCCTCACGCAGACCAACCACGTGGTGGGGGTCGTCAGCCGTGCGCACCGCCTCGTCGATCGCGATCGGCACGGTGGTGATACGTCGCAACGCGGCGCACTCGACCACCGTCGCACACGGCTGTTCTGCGTACTCGAGGTCATAGGCCGCCATCGCATTCAGCGCCTCGACAGCCTCCTCGGTCGTCCAGGCGCCGTTGGCATCGACGCGGATGCGACCGTCCCGACCGAGCGCCTCGCGGACGGACGCCACGCGTGCGACGTCATCCTCGAGTGACTGACCGGGTTCGGCGACCTTCACCTTCACCGCCGTGCAGCCGGACTCGCGGCTCAGTCGTCCGGCCGTCTCGGCGTCCACCGCAGGAACGATCGCGTTCACGCGCACGATGTCACGCACAGCCTCGGGCCAGCCGATCCAGGCCGCTTCGATCGCCGCCGAGAGCCAGCGCGCCGAGGCTCGCCGGCGTCGTACTCCGGGAACGGCGCGAACTCACCCCAGCCGGCGGGTCCGCGGAGCAGGAGTCCCTCTCGCACCTGCGTACGACGGAAGGTGGTGACGAGCGGGATCGAGAAACCGACGGCGCCGTCCAGCAGCTCGTCGGCGGTCGGAAATGCGGTCACGGGCGCTACGGCCGCTTGGGGAACTTGCCGAAGTCGGGCTTCCGCTTGGCCACGTAGGCGTCGCGTCCCTCTTGTGCCTCTTCGCTCATGTAGAAGAGCAGCGTCGCGTCACCGGCGAGCTGCTGGATGCCGGCCAGACCGTCGTCAGCAGCGTTGAGTGACGCCTTCAGCATCCGGAGCGCGAGCGGCGAGTGCTGCAGCATCTCGCGGCACCACTGCACCGTCTCGACCTCGAGCTCCTCCAACGGCACGACGGCGTTGACCAGCCCCCAGTCGAGCGCAGTGGCGGCGTCGTACTGACGGCACAGGAACCAGATCTCGCGCGCCCGTTTCTGACCGACGTGCCGGGCCAGCAGGCCGGAGCCGTACCCGCCGTCGAACGAGCCGACCTTCGGACCGGTCTGCTGGAAGCGCGCGTTCTCGGCCGCGATCGAAAGGTCGCACACCACGTGCAGCACGTGCCCACCCCCGACGGCGTAGCCGGCGATCATGGCGACGACCGGCTTCGGCGTCCGCCGGATCTGCACCTGCAGGTCGAGCACGTTGAGGCGTCCGATGCCCTTGTGCGCGACGTCGTCGTCACCGATGTACCCGTCGTCGCCGCGGATCCGCTGGTCGCCACCGGAGCAGAACGCCTTGTCGCCCTTGCCCGTCAGGATGATGACGCCGACGGTGTCGTCGTCACGCGCACGGTCGAACGCGTCGGACAGCTCGAACAGCGTCTGGGGCCGGAACGCGTTCCTCACCTCGGGACGGTTGATGGTGATCTTCGCGATTCCCTCAGCGACGTGGTACTCGATGTCGGTGTAGTCGGCCGCCAGCACCCAGTCGGCGCCCGGCTTGATGGTGGTGGCGGCGTCCGGGTGCTCGAGCTGCCCAGCCTGGTCGGTCATCGCACATGCTCCTTCGGGATCGACCCCCAGGGTACGGGCGGCGCGGGGCGGGTGCCTGCGCGGCTCGACACCGGCACAGGCGCAAGAATGCCCGGGTGACCAGCGCTCGGCATCCACTGGACGTGGTGACCGCTCCGTCGTCGGCGGAGGAGGTGGCGGCGTTCCTCCCGCGGCTCACCTCCGCGCTGACCGGCGACGGCCCGGCGCTGCTGCCCGTCGAGGCGGACGGCCTTCAGCGCGACCAGGTGCTCGCCGCTGCCCGGATCGACGAGCCGACCGGTGATTCCGCGTTGCTCGTCCCCACCTCCGGCAGCACCGGAGCGCCACGCGTGGCCGCGTTGAGCGGAGCTGCGCTGACGTTCTCGGCCGACGCCACGCACGCAGCGCTCGGTGGGCCAGGACGCTGGCTGCTTGCGCTGCCGACGACGCACATCGCCGGCCTGCAGGTGCTGGTGCGATCGCTGCGGTCCGACCTCCCCCCCGGGGTGCTGGACACGTCTACCGGGTTCACCGTCGCTGCCTTCGCTGAAGCCGTGCGCGAGCTGGACGTCGCGGCGTCCGAGCAGCCCCACTACACCGCGCTGGTGCCGACCCAGCTGCAACGGCTCCTCGACGACGGAGAGGGCGTCGAGGCGCTCTGGCAGCTCGACGCCGTGCTGCTCGGCGGTGCCGCGGCGTCCCCGGCACTGCTGAACCGGGCACAGGACGCCGGCGTCACCGTGGTGCGCACCTACGGCATGACCGAGACGTGCGGTGGCTGCGTCTACGACGGAGTCCCGCTGCCGGGGGTGGAGGTGACGGTCGGTGACGACGCGGTGGTGCGGATCGCCGGTCCGATGCTGTTCGACGGATACCGCGACGGCACGGCGTCCGGGGTCGTGGACGGGATGCTGACCACGTCGGACCTCGGACACTGGGACGCCGCCGGTGCGCTGCAGATCGATGGTCGGGTCGACAACGTCGTGATCAGCGGTGGCGTCAACGTGCCGGCCGAGGCCGTCGAGCGCGCACTGGAGTCCGCGACCGGCGTCGGCGTCGTTGTGGTCGGAGTACCCGACGAGGCGTGGGGAGAGCGTGTCGTCGCGGTGCTGACAGGGCCTGCTACACCGACGCTGGACGCCGTTCGCGCAGCGGTCCGAGACGCCCTGCCCACCGCCTGGCTGCCCCGCCAGGTCGTGACGCTCGATGCGCTGCCGCAGCTGCCGTCCGGCAAGCCGGACCGGGTGTCGCTGCGCCGGCTCGTCGCCGACCTGGCACGATGACTCGCGCCCTGTCCTGAGCGAAAGGCGTGTGATGGCGACACCGGGACAGTGGTGGCACGGCGCCCGTCCCCGTACCTTGCCTGCTGCGGTGGCACCGGTCGCGGCCGGAACCGGCGTGGCGGCGTACGCGGGCGGCGCGGACGCCGTCCTGGCGCTGCTGGCCCTGGTCGTCGCCCTGGCCTTCCAGGTGGGCGTCAACTACGCCAACGACTACAGCGACGGTGTGAGGGGGACGGACGCGGATCGGGTGGGGCCGATGCGGCTGACGGCGTCCGGCGCGGCGTCAGCGGATGCGGTGAGGCGCGCTGCGTTCGCGTCCTTCCTGCTGGGAGCAGTCGCGGGGCTCGTGATCGTGGTCCTGACGGAGCAGTGGTGGCTTCTCGCCGTGGGCGCAGCCTGCATGCTGGCGGCCTGGTACTACACCGGCGGGGCATCCCCGTACGGGTACCGGGGGCTGGGCGAGGTCAGCGTCTTCGTGTTCTTCGGCCTCGTGGCGACCATCGGCACGGCGTACGTGCAGACCGAGCAGGCGTCATGGCTCGCACTGGTGACGGCGTCCGGCGTGGGTGCGCTGGCCTGTGCGCTGCTGGTCGTCAACAACCTGCGCGACATCCCCACCGATGCTGTCGCGGGCAAGCAGACGCTGGCCGTCCGGATCGGCGACCGGGGGACCCGCTGGGTGTACGTCGGCTTGATGACCACCGCGCTGGTGGCCGTCGTCGTGACGGCGATCGGCTGGACGCCGTGGGCGCTCATCACACTGGTCGCGTTCGTGCCTGCCGCGCCTCCCCTGGGGGCGGTCGTCGGCGGCGCCACCGGTGGCGCCCTGGTCCCCGTCCTGCAGGCCACCGGCATCATCCAGCTGCTCTACGGCCTCTCCCTGGGACTCGGCCTCTCGCTCGCCTGACGGGTGCCCTGTGACACCGATCCCGTTGATTGCAGGGATCGCCTGATCCATCGACGCCGGACCCCTTGTTCGCCGGCGGATGGGGTGCCCCAGAGTCCCGATCTACGGCGGCGGTGTCACAGGGCCCCCGATCAGGTAGATTGGAGCATTGTTGTTCCAATTAGAACAGGAGTGCCCCAATGGGACGCCCGGACCGCACGCGCCGTGAGCTGCTGGACGCCGCCACGACCGTCCTCACCAAGGACAGTGCGGCGTCGCTGGCCGAGGTGGCTGCTGCCGCCGGCGTCGGGCGCACCACCCTGCACCGCTACTTCCCCACCCGCGAGGGGCTCATCCGCGCGCTGGTCGAGGACGCCCTGGACCGGGTGGAGGAGGCCATCGCGGCCGCCGAGCCCGACCACGGCCCCGTCCTCGACGCGCTGCAGCGCGTCACCGACACCGTCGTGCCGCTGGGGCCGAGCCTGGCCTTCCTGCACGCCGAGCCTGACGTGTTCAACGCGCGCGACCTCATCCGCCGCTGGTACGAGGCGCTCGAGCCGATCGCCCGCGCCGTCGAGCGGGGCCGAGCCGACGGAACGCTGCGCACCGACCTGCCCGTCAAGTGGGTGGTCGACGCCTACGCCGGCGCCATCCTCACCGCCTGGGACACCGCTGACGAGGGGCGCATCTGGCTCCAGGACGCCCCCCGCCTGATCATGACCACCCTCTTCGAGGGCATCGCCGCGCGCCCGGACACGCCATGACCCGCGCCCGCGTCATGCCCTTTGTCGCCCTCGAAGGCTCCACTCTGCTCGCCGGCCTCGCCAACGGCGTCGCCATGGTCGCGCTGCCCTGGCTGGTCCTCGAGCTCACCGGCCGCGCCGACGCTGCCGGACTGGTGGCACTGGTCTCAGGACTCCCCACCCTGTTCGCCTCGCTGTTCTCCGGAACCGTGGTCGACATCATCGGACGTCGACGCACGTCGGTGATCAGCGACCTGCTGTCGGCGGTGTCCGTCGCGGCGATCCCCGTCGTCGCCTTCCTGACCGATCTCACGTTCGGCTGGGTACTCGTGCTCGCGGTCCTCGGCGCCATCTTCGACCCGGCCGGCGTGACCGCGCGCGAGTCGATGCTGACGGGTGTCTCGCAGGCGACCGGGATGCGGCTGGAGCGCGTCAACGGCATCCACGAGGCGGTCTGGGGATTGGCCTTCCTGGTCGGTCCCGCGCTCGGCGCCGGGATGATCGCCACGGTCGGGGTGGAGTCGTCGTTCTGGGTCATGGCCGTCGCCTTCGTGGCGTCCGCCGTGCTTCTGGCCTTCGTGCACGTGCCCGGCTCCGGGCGGCCGAAGTACGAGCACCAGCCCTACTTCTGGTCCGGCACATGGGACGGCGTCCGGCTGGTCCTCGGCGACGCCCCGCTGCGCTCGGTGGTGCTGCTCTCCACCGGGATCGTGGCTGTGGCCTACCCGGTCCTCGGCATCGTGCTTCCCGTGCTGTACCAGGGCAACGACGACCCGGTGGGTCTCGGCGCCGTAGTGATGGCGTACAGCCTGGGCGGCGTCATCGGCGCCCTGCTCTACGGCTCGGTGGGACACAACGCGCACCCGCGTGGCACCTTCGCGGTCGGCCTGTGGGGTGTGGCGGCCGGTTTGGCCGTGTTCGCGGTGTGGCCGGAGACCGCTGTCATGGCGATCGCGGCCGTCATCAGCGGTGCCCTGCTGGGTCCCATGAACCCGATCGTCAACCTGGCGCTCCAGCGCCGGACCCCTGAGAGCATGCGGGGACGCGCCATGGGGGTCGTGATCGCCCTCGCGTACGGGGCCTACCCGATCGGTGCGGTGCTGGCCGGTCTGCTGGCCGAACGATTCGGCGTGACCACGACCCTCGTCGTCGGGGCTGCGACCACGACGGTGATCGCCCTGCTCGCCTCCGTCGCACCCTCACTCCGGCGCCTCGACGAGGAGCCGCTCGCCGAGCCAGCAGTCACCTCAGTGGTCTGACGCGTCCTCGTCCCGGCGTTGCGCGTCGTCCCACGCGTCCTCGGACGCCGCCCGTTCGGCCATCTTCTGCTGGGCACGCTCGGCCCGCGAGGCGATCGACACCGACATCGCGTCGCGCATGCGTGACAGCACGAAGATGCTGGCGACCGCCGAGAGGACGAAGGCGATGACGAGCGCGAGCATCGGGTCGAGGAAGATCACCAGGATCAGGAAGGGCACGAGGAACAGTGCCAGCCGGGCGATCGAGTAGGAGAGCGTCGGGTGACGCATCCACCACGGCTGGCCGGCCACGGTGGGGACGGGCGGAGGGTTGTCGGGCACCCCGTCATTGTCCTGCAGCGTCATTCGCCCTCGGGGGGCAGGGCCGCACGACCTTCGAACCGGGTCGAGAGCACCACGGTGGTGTGCGTCCGCGACACACCCGGGATCTTGCGGAGCCGCCCCAGAGACTTCTCCAGCGCGTCGATGTCACTGACCCGTACCTTGAGGATGAACGACTCGTCACCGGCCACGAACCAGCAGTCCTCGACCTCGCTCAGCTCGCTCAGGCACTCGGCGATCTCATCCTGGTCCCCGTCGTCGGACTGCTCGATGCCCACGATGGCCACGGCCCCGAGACCGAGGGCCGCGGGGGCGACCGCGGCGTGGTACCCGGTGATCACCCCGGTCTGCTCGAGCCGCTTGACCCGGTCGGCCACGCTCGGGCCGGACAGGCCCACCAGCCGGGCCAGGTCGGCGTAGGGGATCCGTGCGTTGGCCCGGAGCGCGGTGATGATCGTGCGGTCGACAGCGTCCAGGACGTCCCGGCGACGGGAGCCGCGCCCGATCACCGGCAGCCCACCGGTCGTGGTGGCGTCCCGGGCGGACCCGGGAACATTCTCCGTTTGCAAGGTGTTCATCCCCTAGAGGCTCGTAATCATTGGACCAAGTCCGATTCATGCCTTAGTATTGAAGCCATCGGGGCCAACCAGGCCACGAATCGAAGAGAAAGACACTGGAGTTGAGAATCATGGTTCCCTCGCTCGAGGTTGCTCGCGCCCACGTCCGCGTGCTCGAGCTTGAAGCGGAACGGCTGCGGGTTCGCCACGCGAACCCCGCCACCCTCAAGCGCGTTCGCTCGGTCCTGAAGGGGCGCTCGCACTGACCTGACCCTACGGCTTCTCTCCGGCGGCGTCCCCTCATCCAGCCGTCGGAGAGCCCTCTCGGGGTCCCCTCCCTGAGAACCCCGGCACCCCCGCCACCGTCGCCTTCCGCACGGTGTCCGGGGGTGCTGCGCTGTCCGGCGGCGTCGCGCGGACTCCGTGCCCGCCTGGTGCCAGCATCTCCGGGGCGGACACCCGGGCTGCCGCACCCGCGCCGGGTGGTTAGCCTAGAAACCGGGGACGCAGTTCGGCTCCCCCGCGGCAGACGGAGGTGACGCCTTGCTTCGGTTCCTCCCTGTGCTTCTCGTGCTCGCCGTCCTCATCTACCTGGTCATCCGCCTGGTGCAGCGTCGCGGTGGCGGCGGTGGAGGCGGCGGTGGTGGCGTCCGGCCCCGCAAGCCCATCGCCCCGGACGACGACCCGACCTTCTTGCGCGACCTCGACGCCCAGCTGTGGGAGCAGCAGCAGCGAGAGCGGCGGGAACGCGACGAACCGGAACGAGAGCAGGAGCCTCCGGCGTCCTGACGCACAAGCAGGGGAGCCGCACGCCACTGTCGCTGGAGCGTTCCCGGAGGTTCATGGCTCGGCCGCTGCTGGGCCGCAGACAGTGCTCCAAGGGAGGATCCCTTGCGGTTCTGCCGCCGCTGAGTTCCGAGAACCGCACGCAATCCTTCGATGAAGGATTTCGTCTGTTTCGGAAGACCCTCCCGACCCACACCCGGCGGAACTAGACGCCGCCGTACGAGTGCAGGCCCACGAAGAAGATGTTCACCCCGAAGTAGCTGAAGAGGAATGCGGCGAGGCCGACGATCGCGATGATCGCCGCCGGACGCCCACGCCAGCCGGCCGTCGCGCGTGCGTGCAGGTAGGCCGCGTAGATCACCAACGTGACGAAGGACCAGGTCTCCTTCGGGTCCCAGCCCCAGTAGCGACCCCACGCGTCCTCGGCCCAGATGGCACCGGCGACCACCGCGAAGAACCAGAGCGGGAAGGCGAAGGCGATCGTCTGGTAGGCCACCCGGTCCAGCCGCGCCGACTCAGGCAGCCGCGCGCCCAGTGAGTCGAGCAGGCCGCCGGTGCTGCCGGACGCCGCGCGGCGCTCGTAGCGCTCCACCACGAGGTAGGCCACGGAGGCGAGCGAACCCACCGTGAAGACGGCGCTGCTGATGATGGCCGCCGACACGTGGATCCACAGCCAGTACGACTTGAGTGCAGGCACCAGCTCGGCCGACTCGGTGTAGAGCACGAGCACTGCGACGCCGAGCAGCAGCAGCGTGAAGAGGGTGACGAGGATGCCGAGGTCACGCCACTCCGGGCGACGGCGCAGCATGCCCACCCAGATGACCAGCAGGACCGCCACGCCGGTGACGGTGAACTCGTACATGTTGCCCCAGGGCGGCCGCTGGGCGGCGAGCCCCCGTGTGAGCACCGCCGCGACCGCCAGGAGAGCGGCCAGCGTGGTGAGCGACACACCCACCCGCGCGTAACGCTCGTCGACCTGCCCCTGGCTCGGGGGCGCCGTCACGGTGGCCACTCCCCCACTGGCGGCCTGTCGTTGCAGCGCCACCCGACGCTGCTGCGCCTGCAGCGCTCGACGGCGTCCGGACCCGAACGCCAGGTCGAGGGCGAAGGCGACCACGGCCAGGAAGAGCACGACGATCGTGCTGTAGACCAGCGCGTTGCTGAGATGTGCCCAGGTCTCGCTGCTCACGCCTGCTCCCTCGCTGCGTCGTCGTCCAGGGCCGCTGCCACGGCGTCCACCTCACCGGCCAGCGCAGCCCACTCCGTCGGGGCCAGGCCCGCCACCTCGACGAGGGTACGTCCCCGGTCGTCGGTCGTGGCGCGCACCCACACCCGTCGGCGCCGGACCAGCAGGGAGAGTGAGATCCCGATCATGGCTGCCACCGCAGCCAGCAGGGCAAGGCCGCGTCCGGGATCGGAGGCCACCTGCACGTTGGCGAACTCCGCCAGGCCGTCGAAGGTGATGGACCCGAGCCCGTCCGGCAACTCCCAGGTCTCGCCGACGCCGAGATCCTTGCGTCCCAGCTGCTCCATGTCGGTGGTGTCCAGCTGGTAGACGTTCTGGGGAATGCCCGAGTCCAGCCCCAGGTCCCCGGACCAGGCGCCGAGGTAGACCCGAGGATCGTTCGCCTCGGGGAAGGTGGACCGCGGGCCGGTGGTCGGGTCGATGCGCTCGGGAGCGGTCGGCGTCACGGTGACGTTGAAACCGAGCTGCTGGGGTTGCGCGTCCGGCACCTTCACCACGGTCGTCGACGTGAACGAGGGGTCCTGGGGCAGCGCCGCCACCGGCCCGGAGAACACCACATCACCGTCACCGTCCCGCACGGTGAACCGCGGCGCGTAGCCGTGGCCGAGCAGGAAGACCTTCGCCCCCTCGGCGTCGAGCGGATGGTTGACCGAGACCCGCTGCGTCTGCGGCGGGGCTTCCGGAGTCTCCCGGAACGTCACATCGGCGAGGTACTGGTCGGGCTGTCCACGGTTCGGGCCGGACTCGAGGAATCGCGCCTCGAAGTCGTCCAGCGTGAAGGAGAACGGCGCCAGGAGCCCGGTGGAGAAGCCGCGGCCTGGCTGGAAGTCGTCGTACTGGGTGAGCGTGTTCGCGAATCCCTCGCCCTCGATGACGACGACCGTGCCGCGGTAGCCGAACCATGCCCCCCAGGCGACGCCGACGAGCAGCACGAGCAGGGCGAGGTGGAAGACCAGGTTCCCGACCTCGTGCAGGTACCCCTTCTCGGCCGCGACGGCATCCGAGCCTTCCTCGTACGGACGCAGTCGGAACCGGCTGCGGCGCAGCAGTGACGAGGCGTCGGACAGAACCTCGGCAGGCTCGGTGTCGACTGTGAAGACCCGGTGCTCGGGCATGCGTGCGAGGTTGCGGGGTGCTGCAGGGGGCACAGCGCGCAGGTTGCGCGCGTACTGCAGGCAACGCGGCAGGATGCAGCCTGCGAGCGACACCATCAGGAGCAGGTAGATGGCCGCGAACCATGGCGCGGCGTACACGTCGAAGAGACGGAACCGGTCCAGCCACTCCCCGAGGGTGGGGTTGTCCTGCAGGTACTCCTGCACCCGCAGCGGTGCGACGCCTCGCTGTGGGAACACCGACCCGGGAACGGCAGCGAGGGCCAGCAGGAAGAGCAGGATGAGCGCGGTACGCATGGACGTCAGCTGGCGCCACATCCACCGAAGTCCCCCGACGAACCCCAGCGACGGCTGGCGGACGGGGTCCGGCTGCTCGGTGAGCGGATCGATGACGTCGGCCGGCACTAGAAGGGCACCCCGAAGCTCGTGGTCCACACCCGCATCTGGATCGACAGCTCCTGCCAGAGCCCGGTGACCATGAGGACTCCCAGGACCACGAGCATGCCGCCGCCGATCCTCATGAGGAGAACGTAGTGCCGCTTCATCCACGCCATGGCGCCGAACGCCTTGCGGAACGCCAGCGCCACCAGCAGGAACGGCAGGCCCAGTCCGATGCAGTAGACGGCGGACAGCGCGGCACCACGTCCGGCACTGGCTGAGTCGATCGCGAGCGTCTGCACAGCCGCAAGGGTGGGTCCGATGCACGGCGTCCAGCCGAGACCGAAGAGGACGCCGAGCAAGGGGGCTCCGACGAGCCCCATCGAGGCGCGACGAGCAGGGTGCCAGTCGCGGTTGAGCCAGGGGACCAGGCCCATGAACGCGAGACCGAAGATGATCGTGAAGACACCCAGTACGCGGGTGATGGCGTCGAAGTGGTCGAGCAGCAGACCACCGAGACCTCCGAACAGCGCGCCGTACGAGACGAACACGACGGTGAACCCTGCGACGAAGAGAGCGGTGCCGAGGAGCAGACGTCCGCGCTTGGCGTCACCAAGGTCGATGCCGATCAGCCCGGTGACGTAGGACAGGTAGGCAGGTACCAGTGGCAGGACGCAGGGCGAGGCGAACGAGACCACACCCGCGGCGAAGGCGATGGCTGCCGCCAGCAGGAAAGACCCGCTGGTGACGGTCTCGGCCGGGTCGACGAGCAGCGTCGCAAGCACTCAGGACTCCGCGGCGACGTCGCCGACCAGCTCGGAGAGCTGGGAGTAGGTGGTAGGCCCGACCACGCGGGCAGCGATGCCACCGTCGCGGTCGATGACGAGGGTGGACGGGATCGCGTTCGGCGGCAGCGAGTCGCGGAACGCGAGCTGCAGCTGACCACTCTCGTCGACCAGGCTCGGATACGTGATGCCGAACCGCTGCTCGAAGGCGAGCGCGGCCGCCTGCTGGTCGCGGGTGTTGAGTCCGACGAAGCGCACGCCGTCCTGCTTCTGGTCCAGGTACACCTGCTGGAGCGCCTCAGCCTCGGCACGGCACGGAGCACACCACGATCCCCACACGTTGACGACCACGACGTCACCGGCGAAGTCGGAGAGAGCGAGCGGTTCGCCGTCGAGGGTGGTGCCGGACACCTCCGGTGCGACCGTCCGGTCTGCCGGAGCGATCACCTGAGCGGAGCCGTCACCGGACACGAACCCCTGCCCGCCCTCAGACTCGACACCGGACGATGCGTCGGTGCATCCGGTCAGGAACAGGAGGAGCCCCAGGGCGATCCCGGCCCCGCGCGTCACCGGCATGTGCGTCAGGCCCCGGACTTCTGCTTGTTGACCGACGCCGGCAGCAGGTCGCGGGCGGGCTCACTGTAGGTGACAGCGACGATGTCGTCTCCTCGATACGTGAACGAGGTGAGACTGGCCAAAGAGCACTCGCGCTTGCGTGGGTCGTGCCAGAGGCGACGCCCCTCGACGTGTGTGCGAGTGATCCAGATGGGCAGCTGGTGGCTGACCAGGACTGCCTCATGACCGCGCGCGGCGTCTCGCGCCGTCGCCATGGCACCGAGCATCCGCAGCGCCTGCGCACGGTAGGGCTCACCCCATGAGGGCCGGAACGGGTTGCGCAGATGCTTCCAGTGGCGGGGCCGCGAGAGCGCACCGTCGCCGACACCGAAAGTCAGCCCTTCGAAGACGTTGTCGGCCTCGATCAACCGTCCGTCGACCTTGATCGGCAGGCCATGGGCGTCGGCGATCGGCTGTGCCGTCTCCTGGGCTCTCTCCAGAGGAGACGCGCCGACGTGGGCGACGTCGGCGTCGACGAGGTGCTCAGCGATCCGCGCCGCCATCTTGCGACCCAGCTCGGAGAGCTGGTAGCCGGGGAGGCGGCCGTAGAGCACCGCTTCTGGGTTGTGCACCTCGCCGTGACGCAGCAGGTGGACCACCGTGAGCTCGCTCATGGCTGCTCCGGTGAAGCGGCCGCCGCTGCCTCGGCAGCAGCGGGCAACGCGTCGAGGACCACGGCGATCGCCTCGTCGTCATGCGCTGCGCTGAGGAACCACGCCTCGAACGCCGAGGGTGGCAGGTAGACGCCGCGCTCGAGCATCGCGTGGAAGAAGGCGCGGTAGCGGTACGCCTCTTGGGTCCGTGCACCGTCGTAGTCGACGACCTGGGCATCGGTGAAGAAGACGCTGAACAGTGAACCTGCCCGCTGCAGGCGGTGTGTCACCCCCGCTGTCCCCAGGGCGTCGGACACCGCCTGGCCGACCTGCTCCGCGCGCCGGTCGACCGTGGCATAGACCTCGGCGTCCAGCGCTCGGAGCGTGGCGATGCCGGCCGCGGTGGCGATCGGGTTTCCGGCGAGGGTGCCCGCCTGGTAGACGGCACCCTCCGGGGCGAGGTGGGACATCACGTCGGCACGACCACCGAACGCCGCTGCCGGCAACCCACCACCCATCACCTTGCCGAAGGTGACCAGGTCGGGCTCAACGCCCTCGAGTCCGTACCAGCCCGAACGGCTGACCCGGAAACCGGTCATGACCTCGTCGCTGATGAAGAGCGCACCGTGCTGGTTGCAGAGATCAGCCAGGCGCGCGTTGAACCCGGGGAGCGGCGGCACCACACCCATGTTCGCCGCGGCAGCTTCGGTGATGACGCACGCGATCTCGTCGCCGGCCTCGGCGAACACCTTCTCGACGGCGGCCACGTCGTTGTAGGGGAGGACGATGGTGTCTGATGCCGTCCCGGGGGTGACGCCCGGTGTGTCGGGCAGACCGAAGGTGGCGACACCGGAACCGGCCGCGACCAGCAGCGAGTCGACGTGGCCGTGGTAGCACCCGGCGAACTTCACGACCTTCGCGCGACCGGTGAACCCGCGGGCCAGTCGGAGGGCGGACATCGTGGCCTCGGTGCCACTGGAGACCAGCCGCACCTGCTCGACGGGGGTGCGCGCGACGATCTCCTCGGCGAGCTCGACTTCCGCCACTCCGGGGGTGCCGAACGAGAACCCGAGGGACGTGGCGCGCTGCACGGCGTCGAGGACAGCAGGGTGTGCGTGCCCGAGGATCATCGGCCCCCAGGAGCACACGAGGTCGACGTAACGGCGGTCGTCGGCGTCCCAGAGGTAGGGGCCCTCACCGCGCACCATGAAGCGGGGCGTTCCCCCCACGGCGCGGAAGGCGCGGACCGGGGAGTTGACGCCACCGGGGGTGACGACGTGCGCGCGGTCGAAGAGGCCGGCGGAGGCGGGGGCGTCGAACGGGTAGGTCACGAGGTCAGATTCTCGCAGGGCTCGGCGGCCACGCCGAATCGGGCGTCAGGCCCGACGCTAGACCGGCAGGGTGCCGATGTCCCGGGCGACGACCTCACGGTCGTCGGCATCGGTGACCTGCTCCAACCGCTGCTCGGCCTTGATCTTCCATTCGCCGGCCGCCGCACGATCGCCGGCCACTGCGTACGCCCTGGCCAGCGCCTCATAGGCCGATGCCAGCAGCCACGGCTCTCCCTCGACCTCACCGGCATGATCCAGACATCGCCGGGCGTGGTGGATCGCAGGTTCGCCTCGACCGAGACACCGAGTAGACCCGGCTGACCTGCCAGTCGCCGATCGCGAAGTTCTTCTGGTCACCGACCCCACCCCACAGGTACCGGCTCGCATGCGCTGCATTGACCATCTCGTCGTCCTCCGACCGAGTGCGGTCAGACTTCTCCAACAGCTCCCAGACCCGGTTGAACAGGGCAGCAGCCAGAGCCCTCTGGGACTGCGGGTCGAGCTCGTCGCTCGGTGCGGACATGGCTTCCTCCTGCGGGACGTGACCGGGGTCGATGAGGTGGACCAGGCGGTGCAGGATCCGTCCGAGGCGAGCTGTCCGCGCCTCGAGCCTTGTTCGGTGTCGGATGAGCAGCTCTCTGCGCACGCTCGGGTCGTCACAGGCCAGGACTTCCCGGACCTCCTCCAACGGCATCTCGAGCTCACGCAGGACTGCGGCAAGGCGCGCCGACTCCAGCTGCCCGCGCCGGTAGCGGCGGTAGGACGTCGCGGCGTCCACCTCAGCCGGCGCCAGCAGTCCCACGTCGTCGTAGTGGCGGAGCGCCCCTACCGACAGGCCGGAGAGGCGGGCGAAATGACCGATGCTCAGCAGGTCCGAGTCGTTCGGCTGCTGCTCTGGGCTCTGCACGACAGCCATTAGAGGGTCTCGGGTAGCCCGAGAGTCAAGCGCCCACCAGGTCGCGCCGTCCGAAGGCGTACCAGCCGATCCCGGTGGCGGTCAGGGCCAGCCCGGTCATCACCAGTCCCTGCGTGAGCGCATAGTCCTGAACCGGCACCAGCGCCAGGTGGTAGAAGGGTGAGAGTCCGGTGAGCCACCCGGGGAAGTCCAGCGCCGGACCGATGAACGACAGGATGTAGGACACGACGACACCGCCGACGGGGACGGCGATCGTGAGCCGAGGAGCCAGCCCGAACATCGCGACAGCGACGCCGCCGAAGAGCAGCACCACGGGCAGCGAGTTCGCGGTGGCGGCGACCGCATCGGTGACACTGACGCCGGCATCGGTGATCGCCGCCCCGAGCCAGGTGGCCAGGCCGTTGGCCACGATGAGCACCACCACCGAGACCACGCCCAACAGCAGATGCCCACCGAGCCAGCGACCGCGCGTGAGCGGTCGCGTGAGCAGGTGCTCGGCGCGTTCGGCGTCCTCCTCGGCCCGCACGGCTCCGATCCGCCAGGCCGCGTAGAGGCTGATGACCAGGCCCACGATCACCGCCATGAAGGCGACCATGCCGATCGTGACGTCCTGCTTGGTCAGCCCGAGCAGCTCCAGGTACATCTCGTACGCCGGGTCGTCCGCGAGCACCTCACCCATCGCCTTCATCAGGCTGCCCATGAAGAACGAGTACACGGCCGTGCCCAGCGTCCAGGCCAGCAGGACGCCCCACGTGAGGCGCCACGCGAAGCGGATCGGTGACTGCAGCAGCAGCAGTCGGGATCGCACATCGCGGTCGCGGGCGAGCAATGCCGCACCCAGGTCTCGGCGCGCCCGCAGGGACAGGGCCAGCGCGATCAGGGCGGCACTGACTGCGGCGTAGACGCCCAGGACCCAGATGTTGTCGTCTCCGAAGGGGCGCAGTCGATCCATCCACCCATAGGCCGAGAGCCACCCCACCCAGAGGCGATCATCAGCACTGTTCGCGATCATCCGCAGCACGAACGCGACACCCAGGAACGCAGCGCCGAGACCGGCCGCGTGACGTCGGACCGCCACCAGCTGGGAGGCCACCGCGGTGGCAGCAGCCATCACCACGCCGAAGCCGGCCATACCCAACGAGAAGAGCACGGCACCGAGGACGTCCTCGCTGGGAACCAGGATCGCGGCGAAGACGGCGAGCCCGGTGATCACGCATCCCCCCAGCACGATGAGCAGGGCCGCGTTCGTCACCTGCGACGCAGGAACCGGGCCGGCGCCGACCAGCTCGGCCCGGCCACTGTCCTCCTCACCACGCAGCAACCGGGAGGTGATGAGGACCGCCCACACCCCGATGATCGACTGCATGAACCAGCCACCGTCCCAGACCACGAACCCACCCACGGTCTCGACGGCGTGCGGAATGCCCTGCAGCATCCGCACGGCCGGTTGATCCCCGAACTCAGCCAGTCGAAGGCGCGAAGCCTCGTCCGGATACGTCTGCACGTACGAGATGGCCTCGACGAGCACGTAAGCAGCGATGCCCAGGGCGAGCAGCAGCACTCCCCGGCGAGTCAGCCGGGTGTACAGCCGGAGTACCGCGGACACCCTTGCCTCCTGTCAGTAGTAGCTGAGGAAGATCTCCTCCAGAGACGGTGTGTGCGTGCGCAGCTGACGAACGGACACCGGCGCGAGCACCTGGAGCAGCGCGGACGGGGATCCCTTCACCGTCACGCGGACGCCGTCCCCGTGCGGCTCGGCCGAGAGCACCCCGTCGATGCCCTCCAGGTTCGGCAGGACGGAACCCGGCTCGAGATCGATGTCGTAGATGGTCGTGTCCAGCTCCTGCAGCTGGTCCAGGGTGGCTACCTCGATCAGGTGACCCTCGCGGAGGATGCCGACCCGGTGGCAGAGGTCCTCGACCTCATCGAGGATGTGGGAGGACAGGAAGATCGTCTGTCCTCGGGCGGACGCCTCACGGGCCAGGTGCTGGAACTGCTCCTCCATGAGCGGGTCGAGTCCCGCCGTGGGCTCGTCCAGCAGCAGGACGTCCGGCCGCGTCATGAACGCGGCCACCAGCGCGATCTTCTGCCGGTTGCCCTTGGAGTAGGAGCGGACCCGCTTGCTCGGGTCGAGCTGCAGCCGCTCGATCACCTCGTCCCGGAAGGGGGCGTCGACCTGCCCGGAGATGTTGCCCAGCAGCTCCAAGGTCTCGACCCCGGTGAGCTGCGGCCACAGGGCCACGTCTCCAGGGACGTAGGTGACGTGCCGGTGCGCCTGCGCGACGTCGCCCACCGGGATGCCCATGATCCAGGCCGTTCCGGCGGTGGGCCGGATCAGGTTCAGCAGCAGCCGGATGGTCGTGCTCTTGCCGGCCCCGTTGGGACCGAGGAAGCCGAAGATCTCTCCCTGCTGCACCTCGAGTGTAGAGACCTTCGAGGGCGACGACGTCGCCGAAGTGCTTGGTCAGCCCCTCGGTGCGGATCGCAGGTTCAGCCATGGCAGCACCTCCCTGTCCCACGGTACGGCGCGCCAGGCATCCACGGTGTGGACCTTGGTCCCGGACGCCGGCTTCACGTCGACCCAGGGACACTCGGCACGCCTGGAGCACCCCCAGGGGGAACCTCGGCGGGCCTGGGGTCAGCGGAGGGAGTTCGCGAGCTCGGTGGCCCAGTAGGTCAGCACCGTCTGCGCGCCGGCCCGCCTGATGGCGGTCACCGACTCGACGATGGCGCGCTCCCGCTCGATCCACCCGTTGGCCGCCGCGGCCTCGACCATCGCGTACTCACCGCTCACCTGGTACGCCGCGACCGGGACGTCGACCGCAGAGCTGACCCGCTCCACGATGTCCAGGTAGGGCCCCGCCGGCTTCACCATGACGGCGTCCGCGCCCTGCTCGAGGTCGGCGAAGACCTCGCGCAGCGCCTCATCGGCGTTGGCCGGGTCCATCTGGTAGGCACGCCGGTCGCCGAAAGACGGGCGTGCTCTCGGCTGCGTCCCGGAACGGGCCGTAGAAGGCAGAGGCGTACTTGGCGGCGTAGGCAAGGATCGCCCGGTCCGCATACCCGGCCGTCGTCGATGGCGTCCCGGATGACGGCGACCTGACCGTCCATCATCCCGCTGGGCGCGACGATGTCGGCCCCGGCCTCGACCTGCGCCACAGCGACAGACGCGTACCGCACGAGCGTGACGTCGTTGTCGACGGTCGAACGATCAGCGGTGAGCGGGCCGCAGTGGCCGTGGTCGGTGTACTCGCACAGGCAGAGGTCGGCCATGAGCACGGCGTCGGCACCGAGGTCCGCGCGCAGTGCCCGCAGCGCCTGCTGCACGATGCCGTCGTCGGCGTCCGCCTGAGACCCCAGCGCGTCCTTGGCATCAGGGATGCCGAAGAGGATCAACCCTCCGACCCCCGCCTCGAGCGCGGTGGTGGCCGCCTTCCGCAGCGACTCGAGCGTGTGCTGCACCACCCCCGGCATGGACGCCACCGGCTGGGGATCCGCGATGCCTTCCTTCACGAAGAGCGGCAGCACGAGGTCGGCCGGGTGCAACCGCGTCTCCTCCACCAACCGCCGCAGCGCTGCCGTACGGCGCAGTCGCCGCGGTCGGTCGGTGGGGAACGCCATGTCTGACCTCGCTACTTGGAAGCCTTGCGGCGCGCGGACGCACGGCGCAGGCTCGGACGCCACACGGACTCGCCGTGCTCCAGCGCCGCGTGCCGCATGGACCCACCGAACTCGGCGAGACCCTCGGCCAGCACCACCACCGACGGCTTCTCGGCCAGGACGTCGACCCGCAGGCCGTGCTCCTCGGCCGTCTTGGCCGTCTGCGGGCCGATGCAGGCGACGACCGTGCTGGCGTGCGGCTTGCCCGCGATACCGATCAGGTTCCGCACCGTGCTCGACGAGGTGAAGAGGACGGCGTCGAACCCACCGGTCTTGATCGCCTCGCGGATCTCTGCCGCGGGGGGCGCAGCTCGCACCGTGCGGTACGCCGTGACGTCCTCGACCTCCCAGCCGAGCTCGATGAGCCCGGCCACGAGGGTCTCGGTGGCGATGTCGGCACGGGGCAGGAACACCCGGTTGATGGGGTCGAACACGTCGTCGTAGGCCGGCCAGTCCTCCAGCAGCCCGGCAGCGGACTGCTCACCGCTCGGGACGAGGTCGGGCTTGACGCCGAAGGCCACCAGCGACGCAGCGGTCTGCTCGCCCACGGCCGCGACCTTGATGCCCGCGAAGGCCCGGGCGTCGAGGCCGTACTCCTCGAACTTCTCGCGGATCGCGCGCACGGCGTTGACCGAGGTGAAGGCGATCCACTGGTAGCGGCCCGAGACCAGTCCGTGAAGGGCGCGGTCCATCTGCTGCGGGGTGCGCGGCGGCTCCACCGAAATGGTCGGAACCTCGACGGGCACCGCGCCGTACCGACGCAGCTGCTCCGACAGCGACGCTGCCTGCTCCTTGGTGCGCGGCACCAGGACCCGCCAGCCGAAGAGCGGCTTGGACTCGAACCACGAGAGACGCTCGCGCAGGGCGACGCCCTCGCCGACGACGGCGAGCATCGGCTCTTCGAGCCTGGCGGCCTTGAGCTCCTTCGCCACGGTCGCCAGGGAGGACACGACCGTCCGCTGCTCGGTCACCGAACCGTGCGCCGTCACCGCGATCTCGGTGTCGCCATCACGCCCGGCGGCGATCAGACCGGAGGCGGCCTCAGCCGATCCGCGCGGCACCGCCGAGCACGACGACGGTGGTGTGCGCGTCGACACTCGCCGACCAGTCGGGCTTGGCCTCTGCGGCGCTGACCACGTGCACGGCGCGGGTCTTGGCCGTGGTCAGTGGGACACCCGCAAACGTCGGGACGGCCGTGACCGCTGACGCGCCGGGCACGACCTCGAACGGGATCCCGTTCCTGTCGCACGCCAGCGCCTCTTCGGCGAAGCCGTGGAAGAGCGCCGGGTCACCGTCCATCAGCCGGACGACGGTGCCGCCCTTCTTGGCCGCCATGGTCACGAGCTTGGCGCGCGCGGCGTGCGTCAGCGGCTGCCCGTCCTGCCCGCAGGACGCGTCGACGACCTCGACGTCGGCCGGCGCGTAGGCGTCGGCAGCAGCGCGCGAGGCGCCCTGGTCGATCACCACCACGTCGGCTCGACGCAGCACGTCGACCGCCCGCAGGGTGAGCAGCTCGGGGTCGCCCGGTCCGGCACCGACGAACGCGACGCTGCCGACAGGCTTCTTCTTGGTCGTGCGTGTACTCACAGATGTTCCCTCGATGTGGCGGGTACGCCGCTGTCGAGCAACCGGGCGGCGAGCTGGCGGCCCGCCGCGTCGGCCTCGAGCAGAGGCGCGGTGATGGACAGACGTGCGACGGACGAGCCGTCCGGCGAGGCGGCGAGCGCCTCCAGGGTGAGCTCGGGCTCGCTGAACCCCAGCTCGGAAACGGTTCCCAGGGCGCCGACCGGAGCCGAGCAGCCGGCCTCGAGGGCGGCGAGCACGGCCCGCTCGGCGGTGACGGCCGCACGCGTGGCGGCGTCATCGAGCTCACGCAGCACTGCGTGCCGGTCGTCACCGGCGAGGTCACGCACGACCTCGACCGCAAGGGCTCCCTGACCAGGGGCAGGGAGCATGACCGAGGGATCGATCGTCTCGGTCACGGCGTCCAGCCGTCCCAGGCGCTCCAGACCCGCCTTCGCCAGGACGACCGCATCGACGGCGCCGGACTCGACCAGGCCGATCCGGGTGTCGACGTTGCCGCGGATGTCGACGACGTCGAGGTCGTGGCGCAACGCCTTGATCTGGGCAGCGCGACGGGGTGACCCGGTGCCCACCGTCGCCCCCGAAGGCAGGGAGGTGAGCGTGTGGCCCTCACGTGCGACGAGGGCGTCCCGCGCGTCGGCCCGCTCAGGCACCGCGATCAGCTCGAGCTCGGGGAGGTCGGCGGTGGGCAGATCCTTCAGCGAGTGCACGGCGACGTCGATCTCGCCCATCAGCAGTGCGTCGCGCAGTGCGCTGACGAAGACTCCTGTGCCGCCGATCGAGGCGAGGGAGTCACGCGACACGTCCCCCTGCGTCGTCACGTGCACGAGCTCGACCTCACGGCCGGTGGCGGAGCGGATGGCGTCCGCGACGAGGGTCGACTGCGCGAGCGCCAGCGCACTCTTGCGGGTTCCGAGACGGAGGGCGTTCATCGGCCGCCCTCCTTGGTCTCCGGCGTGCGGAGGGCCTCGACGGTGCGAAGGTCGAGGTCGAAGAGGCGATGCAGGGCCTCGGCGTAGGCCTCGCCGTCTGGTTCGGACGCGAGCTCTTTCACCCGCACCGTCGGTGCGTGCATGAGCTTGTCGACCACTCGCCGAACCAGCTGCTCGACGTCCGCGCGGTCAGCGGGGGCCAGATCCGGACGCCGTGCTGCGAACCACTCCAGCTCGGCCGCCACGATGTCCGACGCCATGGCCCGCAGGGCGACCACCGTCGGGGCCACCCGCTCGGACACGCGCTGCGCCAGGTAGTTCTGCACCTCGGCACCCACGATGCGTCGTACGCCCTCGACGTCCTGCTCGTACTGACCGTCGCTCAGCAGCGCGCCGAGGTCTTCCAGGTCGATGAGCGTGACGCCGTGGACGCCCAGCACCTCGGGATCGATGTCGCGTGGCATCGCGAGGTCGAGCAGCACGACGGGTGAGTGACCGGCGCGGGCGCGAGCCTCGGCGACGACGTCAGCGGGGACGACGTGCCCGAGAGCTCCCGTGCAGGACACGACGAGATCGGCGTCGACGACGGCGTCCGCCAGCTGTTCGAGGGACACCGCGACACCGTCGACCTTCGACGCCAGCTGGGCGGCGCGTTCTGGGGTGCGGTTGACGACGACCACCCGCATACCGGCGCGCGAGGCAGTGGCTGCTGCCAGCGCCGCCATGGAGCCCGCGCCCACCACGAGAGCGGTGCGTCCGGCCAGGCCCTCGAGCGACCGGTCCGCAAGGTCGAGACCGACGCTCACGAGCGACGCTCCTGCCTGGTCGATGCCGGTCTCGGCGTGTGCGCGCTTGCCCACCCGTAGCGCGGTCTGGACCAGGTCGTTGAGCTGGCGACCGAGCGCGCCCTCGTCCTGGGCTGCGCGCAACGACTGGCGCACCTGCCCGAGGATCTGTGCCTCACCGACGACCATCGAGTCGAGACCACTGGCCACGGAGAACAGGTGCTGGACCGCCCGGTCCTCGTAGTGCACGTACAGGTGCGGCACCAGCTCGTCCGACGGGACGCCGGTGGCACGCGAGAGCCCCTCGGTCGCTGCGTCCACCGCGGGGTGGAACTTGTCCGCGTCGACGTACACCTCGACGCGGTTGCAGGTGGCGACGACCATCGCCTCACCGACGGAGGGGTTCTCGCGCAGCTCGTGCAGCAGCTTGCCCTGGGCGTCGGCCGGCAGCGTGAGACGCTCCAGCATCGGGACGGGCGCGGTGTGGTGGGACACCCCGAGGGCGATCAGGCTCATCGCGCCACCTGCTCGATCGCGTCGACGCTGCGCCGCTGCTGGTGGAAGGCGAGGATCTGCAGCTCACTGGCGAGGTCGACCCTGCGCACGTCGACGTCGGTGGGCACCGTGAGCACGACCGGCGCGAAGTTCAAGATGCTCCGCACCCCGCAGGAGACCAGGGCGTCGGCCACCTGCTGTGCCGCCGCCGGTGGCGTGGCGATGACGCCGATGAGGGCGCCCTCGGCGCGCGCCACGAGGCCGAGGTCGTGCGAGGGCCGGACCACGATGCCGGCCACCTCGGTGCCGAGCACCGCAGGGTCGTCGTCGAGCAGTGCCACCAGACGGAATCCCCGCGACGCGAAGCCGCCGTAGTTGGCCAGGGCGTGGCCCAGGTGGCCGACGCCGATGATCACGACCGGCCACTCCGAGGTGATGCCGAGCTCGGCCCCGATCTGGTCGATGAGCACCGAGACGTCGTAGCCCACGCCACGGGTGCCGTACGAACCGAGGAAGGAGAGGTCCTTGCGCAGCTTGGCCGGGCTGACGCCGGCGGCGGTGGCCAGGCCGTCGGAGGAGACCGTCGAGACCCCGGCGTCCGAGAGGTCGACGAGGACCCGGTGGTAGAGCGGCAGCCGGCCCACGGTGGCCTCCGGCACCCCGCTCCGGCGCGCGCCGACGTCGCGGCCCTGGGCGGCGCGGTCGGTCACGGCGGGTCCTCTGCTGGCTACGGAACATGCCCGGCCCCGGTCCTGGGGCCGGGGGTCGCGCTGGGCGCGAGCCGGGCCAGTGCTGGGGAACGGGCTCGCCTCAGGTTAGGCGCTTGTGAAGGAGCGCACAAAGTCGCGCGGAACCTGGTCTCACCATCTGAGACAGTCCAGGATGGCCGCATGGCACCTCCGGATCGAGTTCCAACGGAGGCCGAGATCGCGCTCGCCCCCGCGGCGCGGGTGCGACTCCTCACCGACCGGATCGGCGCCGAGGCAGTGGCGCGCTGGGCGTCCGACCTGATGACCGCTGGCTGTGCCCCCGACGACCCCGACCTGCCCTCGATCCTGTGGCTCGGCGGTCATCACGCGGCCGAGCTGATGACCAGGCACCAGCTGACCGACCCGGTGCATGTCCACTGGACCCGGGTCTGGGCCGCTCGGGCCGTGCTGCACTCGTGGTCTCCGACGGCGACGGACGCCGTGGGTGTGGCCCTGGACGATCCCGCATGGCGGGTGCGCGAGATGGCGGCCAAGGTCGCTCGCCGTCACGAGATCGGTCAGCTGGCGGACGCCCTGGCCACGCTGTGTGCGGACCCGATCGCACGTGTCCGCTCCGCAGCCGTGGCAGCGCTGGGGGTGGTTGGCGAGGGCGAACACGTCGCCGCCGTGCGGACGGCTCTCGTCGACCCCGAAACAGCCGTCGCGGTGTCCGCCGAGCGGGCTCTCGCACAGCTGTCCCAGCGTCTCGACAGACGCCTTGACCCCTGATGCCCAGCATTCACGCCGAGAGTGGAAACAAAGGCCGACGACGACGGCAGAAGTTTCCAGTCTTGAGCCTCACCCGTCGAGCCGGAGGGCGACCCAGGTGAAGGGCTGGACCGACCCCGAAGGTGTGTGGTGCTCCTCGCGGGCCGTCTCGACCACCGTGAGCCCCGGACCCAGAGCCTCGACCAGCTCGTCGGCGTCGTACCGGTGGACGGGCAGCCCGGAGCAGTGGGTGGGGCCGTCGGCGGCGAAGGTGGCCACGATCGCGACCCCTCCGGGGGCGAGCGCTTCCCTAAGCGTTCGGCGGTAGGTGACCACGTCGGCGTCGTCGACCAGGAAGTGGAACACCGCCCGGTCGTGCCAGACGTCGTACGCGCGGTCCGGCGTCCACTGCAGCAGGTCCGCGTCGAGCCAGTGGATCCGCTGCGGCTCGGGGCACCGAGCCTGCGCCGCTGCCAGTGCTTCGGATGACACGTCCAGCACTGTGACATCGGTCCAGCCGTCCTCGACCAGCTGCGCAGCCAGCGAGCTGACACCACCCCCGACATCGACGACGCTGTGCTGCGGGCCGACGCCGCAGTCGGCCAGCAGCCTGCGGGACTGCACCGGAGAGGCCTGGAACCAGCTCACCTCGGTGGCAGCGGTCGACGCGTACTTGGCGTCCCAGTGCCGGCGTCGCCCCGCCGGGGTGTCAGGGATCTCGATCACCCCGCCACTGTCCCAGGTGCCTTTGCGAGCCCCGTACCCGCCTCAGCGAGCGAGCGCCGAACGGAGCCGCTGCTCGTCGACCCGCCAGTAGTCGTGCTGGACGCCGTCGACCAGCGTCACGGGGATCTGCTCCCACCACTTGGCCTGCAGATCCGGATCGCTGGTGATGTCGACCTCCTCCCAGTCCACACCCAGGTCGGACGCCACGCGCTCGACGACGGCACGGGCGTCGTCGCAGAGGTGGCAGCCCGGCTTGCTCAGCAGGGTGATGCGGGGGGTGGTCATCCCTCGACACCGTGATCGAGCTGACCTCTGACGACCTTGCCCATGACGGTGTGCGGAAGTGCGTCGACCACCACGATCTCTCGTGGTCGCTTGAACCGCGCGAGCCGGCCGGTGCAGTGCTCCTGCAGATCGGTCACTGACGTCTTCTCATCCCGGAGCACGACGTAGGCCTTGACCGCTTCGCCGGTGTGGTCGTCCGGAACACCGACGGCGGCAGCCTCGGCCACGTCGGGGTGCTGCATGAGGACCGCCTCGACCTCATGCGGATAGACGTTGAATCCGCTCACGATGACGACGTCATTGCGCCGGTCGACGATGTGCAAGTTGCCGTCGTCGTCGAGGTAGGCGACGTCCCCCGTTGCGAACCACCCCTCGGCGTCCGGCCCGCCGGAGCCGTCCGGCCAGTAGCCGCTGAAGAGGTTCCGGCCGCGGATCAAGATCTCGCCGGGATCCCCGTCGGAAGGGTCGACGTCCTCGCCCTCCTCGTCGACCAGGCGGACATCGACGCCGGGCAGTGGACGTCCGACCGATCCGGGTCTGGCCACGCCCGAGACGACCGTCGAGCTGACCCCCGGACACGCCTCGGTGAGCCCGTACCCCTCGTGGAGGTACCAGCCCGTCACCTGGTGCACGGCCTCCTGCACCTCCACCGGCAGCGGAGCTGACCCGCTGAACCCGATCCGCACGCCCGCGAGGGCGTCGGCTGCCGCTGGGTCGGCCGCCCACGCCGCCCACATGCCGGGGACGCCCGGCACGTTCGTGATCCCGCACTCGGGAACCATCCGCAGGGTCCGTGCAAGGTCGACGCCTTCGACGAGCACAGCAGTCGCCGCCACCCGCACCAAGGCACCGAGCGTGCCGGCGAGCGAGTAGACGTGCGACAACGGCAGGTTCATCAGCACGACGTCGTCCGGGTGTGACGACGGGCACCGCGGTGTACGCCACCTGCTCGACGCTCGCCACCAGGGCACGATGGCTCAGCATCGCTCCCTTGGGGACGCCCGAGGTGCCCGAGGTGAAGATCAGCAGCGCCAGCGCCTCATCCCCTGGTGCTTCCGGCACCGACTCCCCCTCACCGGCCGAGAGCAGCGCCTCGTAGCCGGCAGCGCCCTGCCCTGCCCCGACGACCACGCACGGGACGTCTGGCGTGGCCGCGGCCGCGACGTCGGCGGTTCCGCGGTCGACCACCAGCAGGCTGACGCCGGCGATCTCGACGAGCTGGCGGATCTCCGGCGCGGTGAGGCCCGCGTTGAGCGGCACGACCACCGCGCCGGCGCGCAGGATGCCGAAGTACGCCGTCACCAGCTCTGGTCGGTTCCCGAGGAACAGTCCGACGCGGTCCCCGTGGCGGATGCCCCTCGCTCGCAAGCCCGCGGCGCAGGCGTCAGCAGCCTGGTCGACGTCGGCCCAGGTCAGTCTCAGGGCCCCGACCACCAGCGCAGGGTGGTCCGGGCGCCGTCGAGCGGCCCGGGAGAGGTACTCGCCCAGATGCGCGGGCCGTGCGGTGCTCACACCGTCGGAGTCTGGCACAGCGGCATGGGCCGGACTGCGAGGTCGGCAGAGAGCCCACCCGGCAGGCCTAGGGTGGTGCGGTGAGCTCGGAGAGACGACTGCCGTGGCGTGACGGGCGACCGCCGGCAGTGGTGGCGGGTGAGGCAGCTGCGGAGCGCGCCGAGACCACCCAGGAGATCCATCTCGACCGGCACGCGGCCGCGTTCTTCGACATCGACAACACGGTCGTCCGCGGTGCCTCGTTGTTCCACCTCGCGCGTGGACTCGCCAAGCGCAAGTTCTTCACCCTGAGTGACGTCTCGGCCTTCGCCTGGAAGCAGGCCAAGTACCGCGTCGCCGGCAAGGAGGACACCGAGGACATGGCCTCGGCCATCGACGCCGCCCTCTCCTTCGTGGCTGGGCACACCGTCGACGAGGTCGTCTCCCTGGGGGACGAGATCTTCGACGAGCGGATCCAGGAGAAGCTCTACGACCAGACCATCGCCCTGGCCCGCGAGCACCTGCGACAGGGTCAGCGCGTGTGGCTCGTCTCCGCCGCGCCGGTTGAGCTGGCGTCGCTCATCGCCGCGAAGCTCGAGCTGACCGGCGCTCTGGGCACCGTGTCCGAGATCGAGGGTGGGGTCTACACCGGACGCCTCGCCGGCGCTCCACTGCACGGGCCGGCGAAGGCGGAGGCGGTCCGGGCGCTCGCCGAGCGGGAAGGGCTCGACCTTCGCCAGTGCGCGGCCTACTCCGACTCGTCCAACGACATCCCGATGCTGTCGTTGGTCGGGCAGCCCACCGCGATCAACCCCGATGCCAAGCTGCGCCGGCACGCCAAAGCCATGGGGTGGCACGTGCACGACTACCGGACGGGACGCAAGGCCGCGAAGATCGGCGTGCCCTCAGCGTTGGTCGTCGGTGCGGCCGCGGGCGTGGCGGCCGGCGTCCTGTCCAGCCGCCGGCACCACCGGACCTGAGCCGGACCGTCGGTCAGAAGAAGACGCTCTTGCGCTGCATCAGCAGCTTGTAGAGCGTGTGCTGGATCGTCTCGCGGACCTGGTCGGTCAGGTTGAACATCAGCATCGGGTCGTCGGCCGCACCCTCGGTGAACACGTCGGTGGCGATCGGCTCGCCGAACTCGATGTGCCACTTGCTCGGCAGCGGGATCGCCCCGAGCGGTCCCAGCCACGGGAAGGTCGGCGTGATCGGGAAGTAGGGCAGTCCGAGCACACGCGCGAGCAGCTTGGCGTCGGCGAGGATCGGGTAGATCTCCTCGGCGCCGACGATCGAGACGGGCACGATCGGCACGCGCGCGCGCAGCGCAGCCGACACGAAGCCACCGCGACCGAACCGTTGCAGGCGGTAGCGCTCGGAGTACGGCTTGCCGATCCCCTTGAAGCCCTCGGGCCAGACGCCGACCAGCTCGCCGGACGACAGGAGGCGTTCGGCGTCCTCGTTGCAGGCGAGCGTGTGTCCGGCGCGGCGCGCCAACATGCCGATCACCGGCAGCGCGAAGACGAGGTCGGCGCCGAGCATGCGCAGCTCGCGGTGCTGAGGATGGTGGTCGTACAGCGCCACCTGGGTCATGAGCGAGTCGAGGGCGACCGTCCCGGAGTGGTTGGCCACGATGAGGGCACCGCCGGTGGCGGGGACGTTCTCGATGCCGTGGACCTCCACCCGGAACCACTTCTCGTACAGCGGCCGGAGGCTCGGCACCAGGACGTCGTGGGTCAGCTGGCGGTCGAAGCCGAACTCGTCGACCTCGTACCTGCCCTCCACGCGCGTGCGCAGGAACCGCAGGGCACCAGCGAGCTGGCGCTCTCCGGGGAACGACGGCAGACCGTGGCTCCTGCGGCCCTTCGCCCTCGGGGTTGAGCGGAATCACCTGGGCGTCGCTCATCGCGCCTGCCCCCCGATCGTCGTGACCGTGGCCTCGTCGGGCTCGGTGCTGACGTCCCAGGGGAGCACGCGTCCCAGCGGGTGCGCCCGGAGGAACGCGTCGAACGTCTGGCGGGTGTTGTACGTGGGCGAGAAGCCGAGCCGCTCCCGCGCCCGCGAGGAGTCGATGACGCGCCCGTACTTCAGGAACTCGATCTGCTCGGACGTGAAGTCGATGTAGCCGAAGCGCCGCAGCATGTCACGGGTGACCGAGGCGAACGGCCGCGGCAGCGGCAGGTTGACGCGTCCGGCTCGTGCGATCGCCTGCGAGAGCATGATCACGCCGTCGCCGGCCACGTTGTAGGTGCCCGGGAGATCGGCGAAGGTGCCGCGCTCGAGGGCCGCCAAGGCGTCGTCCTCGTGGGTCAGCTGCACCCGTGCGTCGAAACCGAGCACGGTGGGCACGACCGGCAAGGAGAAGTACCGCGTGAGCGGGGTGTCGATGCCCGGCCCCATGATGTTGGCGAACCGGAGCAGGGTCACGTCGACGTCCGGTCGTCGCCGCGCGAACCCCCGGACGTAGGCCTCGACCTCCACCGAGTCCTTCGCGAACCCCGCGCGAGGCAGCCGCACCGCCTCCATGTCCTCGGTGAAGAGGGCCGGGTCCTTCGGCGACACCCCGTACACGGTGGACGAGGACTTCACCACCAGCCGCTTCACCGACGCGGCACGCTGGCACGCCGCGAGCAGCTGCATCGTGCCGATGACGTTGATCTCTTTCATGGCCGACCGGCCACCTGCACCGACGGGGGTGGCGATCACGTTCATGTGCACGACGGTGTCGACCTGTGCCGCGCGGATCACCTTGGCGATGACCGGGTTGCGAATGTCCGCCCGGACGAACTCGGCGGCACCGATGTCGTCGGGCGGCGGAATCACGTCGACACCGACGACCCGCTCGACCTCAGGGTGCTGTCCCAGGAGTCGCGCCAGCCGGCCGCCGAGGTACCGCGAGACGCCGGTGACCAGCACCACGCGCGGCATGACGACCTCCGATGCGGGGCGGCTACTTCTTGTTACGACGCTGGACGCGCGTCTTGCGCAGCAGCTTGCGGTGCTTCTTCTTGGCCATCCGCTTGCGGCGCTTCTTGACGACAGAACCCACAGTTAGCTCTTTTTCTCCAGGAGTGTTCGGGCAGCGGCGGAGCCTGCCACCGGCGGCCCAGCCTACCGGCAGCCCTGGGGGTGGGCCGAATCCGGCCAGCGGCTCAGCCGGCCTCGACGAAGGAGTCACGCAGGTACCGGCGCACCGCCTCTTCGGGAACCCGGAACGACCGGCCGACCCGCACCGCCGGCAGCTCGCCGGAGTGCACCAGGCGGTACACCGTCATCTTCGAGACGCGCATCAGGGTGGCCACCTCGGCCACGGTGAGGAAGGCCGACGCCGTCAGCGGCGGCTGCTCCGGTTCGTTCTCCTGCATGGTTCACCGATCCCTACGGCACGGGCGGGCACCGGCTTCCCCTCCGGCAGCCGTGGAGTCCCCCCACGCGTTCGGCCAGCGTAGTGACGGATGTGACGGCTGGGAACTGCCGTGACAGGGCTTCACCCGTCAGGGGGTCACCCGATCGGCCCCTTGGCCCGGTCCTGGGCACGGTGTCAGTCGCGGAGGGGATCGAGCCCGTGGTGCGGGAAGACGGCCCGCCGCGTCCCGAGGATCGCCTGGTCGAGCGGGTCAGCGGGGTCGTAGCCGTTGGTCCAGTCGGTCATCGTCGGCAGGGCGCCGTCGGTCATGTGCAGCGGGGCGGTCCGGCCGAGGCGCTCGCCCACGTACGTCCGCCACGCCTCGGGCACGGGGGTGTCCGGCGGGATCGGCACACCGCCCATCTCCGCCATGAGCAGCGACCAGGTGCGCGGGACGACGTCGACGATCGCGTAGCCGCCGCCGCCGGTGGCGATCCAGCGCCCGTCGGCGAACTCATGGGCCCAGCCGTGCAGGGCCTCGGCCGCCATCCGCTGGCCGTCGATGCTCAGCGCCAGGTGGGCCAGCGGGTCGAGGAAGTGCGTGTCGCAGCCGTGCTGCGTGACCAGCACCTGCGGCGAGAACGCGTCGAGCAGGTGTGGCACCACGGAGTGGATGGCGCGCAGCCACGCGTCGTCCTCGGTGTGCGGCGGCAGGGCGACGTTGACGGCACAGCCCTCGGCCGTCGGGCCGCCGATGTCCGTGGCCACACCGGTGCCCGGGTACAGGGTGCGTGGCCCCTCGTGCACCGAGATGGTCAGGACCCGGGAGTCGTCCCAGAACGCACGCTCGACGCCGTCCCCGTGGTGCACGTCGATGTCGACGTAGGCGATGCGCTCGACGCCGCGGTCGAGCAGGTCCGCGATGGCGACGGCGACGTCGTTGTAGACGCAGAACCCGGCGGCCGCGTCGGGCATCGCGTGGTGCAGCCCGCCAGCGGGGCTGAAGCCGTGCGGGGTCACTCCCGCCCACACGTCACGCGCCGCCGCCAGCGTCGCGCCGACGATCAGCGCCGTGACGTCGTGCATCTCCGAGAAGGTCGGCACGTCGGGCGTGCCCAGTCCGTGACGCTGCCCGTCCGCGAGGGCGTCCGCCGACCCCGGCGAGCTGCAGGCGCGGACCGCGTGCACGAAGTCGGGGGTGTGGACCAGTCCCAGCTCGCCCTCGGACGCGGGCTGAGGGCGTCGTGACGTCGACGTGCTCGAGGACGCCGAGAGCGTCGGCCAGGCGCATCGTGAGGTCGAGGCGCACCGGATTCATCGGATGGGTGGGGCCGAAGTCGTAGCGCGTCATGGCGTCGTGCCAGTACACACGGGCGGGCGCGTTCACAACGGGCACGCTACCGGCCCCCATCACTCGGTCCGGAGCGCGACCACGGGCTCGAGCCGGCCCGCCCGTCGCGCGGGGAAGACGCCGAAGAAGACGCCGACGGCCACCGACACGCTGAACGCCAGCACCGGTGACCACCAGGCGATCACCGCCGGGAGCGGTGACACCGCGTCGGCGAGCAGCGAGACGCCGATGCCGAGCCCCATCCCGATCACCCCACCCACGGTGGTGAGCAGGACCGCCTCGATGAGGAACTGCAGGGTGATGTCGCGCCGTCGGGCTCCGAGCGCCTTGCGGAGCCCGATCTCGCGGGTCCGCTCCCGTACCGACACCAGCATGATGTTGCTGACCCCCACGCCGCCGACGAGCAGCGAGATGGCGGCGATCGCGGCCAGCACCAGGGTGAGCAGCCCGAGGATCTCGCCGAGCGTCCCCAGGATCTGGCTCTGCGTGACGGCCGAGAACTCCTCGTCGGGATACTTCTCCCGCAATGCGTCCAGCACCTCCGCACGCAGTGGTTCCACGTCGTCGATGGTCGGGGCCTTGACCGCCAGTGCGTCGATCCGGTCGACGCCGAAGAGCTGCTGGGCGGTCGTCACCGGGATGTGGATCTCGCCGTCACGGCTGACCCCGAAGGCGCTGCCGACCTCGGCGAACACACCGATCACCCGGAAGCGCACACCGGCGATGCTGATCTGACGCCCGAGCGGTTCGACGTCCCCGAACAGGTCGTCCGCCGCACCGCTACCCAGCACCGCCACCCTGCGGCGGGTGTCGACATCGGTCGCCGTCAGGTACTCGCCACGCTCCACCGGTCTGGCGAACACGTTGGGCACGTTCTCGTTCGTCCCGGCGATCGTGCTGAAGATCTCGTTCGAGCCCACCGACACGACCTCACCGCTGGACACCGTCGTCGCGACGGCCTCCGGGTTGCCCACCACCCGTCCGACGTACTCGACGTCCTCGAGCTGCAGCCGGCTGATCGACGGCGCCGAGCCGAACTCCACGCTGCCCGGGAAGACGAAGATGATGTTCGACCCCAGGCCCTCGACCTGCGACTCGACCTCCTGCTTGGCGCCGCTGCCGATGGCCACCAGGATCACCACGGCGGCGACGCCGATGATGACGCCGAGCATCGTCAGCAGGCTGCGCAGCCGGTTCGCGCGCAGTGCGTCGAGGGCGACGCGGAGGGCCTCAGCGAGCCTCACGTCGCCACCGGACGCGCCACGTCCCGTTCGATCAGGCCGTCGCGCATGTAGATCTGCCGGTGCGAGCGCTCGGCGATCTCGCGGTCGTGGGTGACGAGGACGACCGCCACCTCCCGCTCCTGGTTGAGACGCTCCAGGGTCTCCATCACCTCACCACCGGTGCGGGTGTCGAGGTTGCCCGTGGGTTCGTCGGCGAGCAGCAGCTCCGGCTCGCCCACCAGGGCGCGGGCGATGGCGACGCGCTGCTGCTCGCCACCGGAGAGCTCGGTGGGCCGGTGACCGGTTCGCGCACCGAGGCCCACCGCCTCGAGCGCATCGGCCGCTCGGCGTCGGCGTTCTCCCTTCGGAACTCCGCGGTAGAGCAGCGGCAGGGCCACGTTGTCGAGCGCCGAGGTGCGTGAGAGCAGCTGGAACGACTGGAACACGAAGCCGATCGTCTGGTTGCGCAGCACCGCCAGCTCGGTGTCCGAGAGGGCTGTTGCGTCACTCCCCCCGACGGTGATGACGCCGCTCGAGGGGCGGTCCAGCAGGCCGAGCAGGTGCATGAGCGTCGACTTGCCCGACCCGGACGGTCCGACGATCGCTGCGTACTCCCCCGGCGCGATCCGAAGCGACACCCCGCGCAGCGCGTGCACCTCGGTGCCGCCGAGCTGGTACGTGCGCGTGACGTCGACCGCCTCGAGCGCCGGCGTCGTCACGGCAGCTCTTCGCCGGCAACCACCTGGTCGGCGCCGCGGGTGACCACGGTCTCGCCGACCGACAGTCCGTCCACCACCTGCAGGTACTCCTCGCCCTGGGCGCCGAGCACGACGATGCGCTCGTCAGCGACCCCGTCGGACACCACCCAGACCGCGTCCTGCTCGCCGTCCCGGAAGACCGAGGCGACCGGGACCGCCACGGTGTTCTCCGCCGTCAACACCCGCAGCGACGCCACCGCCGACATCCCCGGACGCGGACGGGGCGCGGGCGACCCGTCGACGAGCGTTCCTCCGCCCAGGGCCAGCCGCACCACGTAGCTGACCCCGCCGCGGGCGGACGTGGTGGGCGCCAGGTCGACGTTGCGCACCACGCCGCGGTAGGTACCGCCCGGTACCGCGTCCAGCTCGACGTCCGCCTTGACCCCCCTGCGCACCAGGAGCACGTCGGTCTCGTCGACCTCTGCTCGCAGGGTGAGCTCGGAGGTGTCGGTGATGGTGAGCACCGGGTCACCCTGGGACACCGGGCTGCCCGCACTGACGATGCCCGTGCTGCTGCCGGATCCGTCCCCGGCGTCACCGCCGCCGAGCAGGGACTCGGCCTGCCCCGCCAACGAGGAGGGGAGCTGGTCGACCAGACCCGACAGGTCACCGCCGCCGCCCGTCCCGGCCGATGCTCCGAAGACCACACGTCCGGCGATCGGGGCCCGCACTGTCAGGGCCTCGACCGCGCGACGGGCGGACGTGACGGACGCAGCAACCTGCGCCTGCTGTACCTCGGTGAACGAGGCGAGCGTCCGCTCCAGTGCCGCGATGCTGGAGTTGATCTGGTCGACCGTGGCCTGCGCCTGCGCCTGCGCCGCTGTCAGCTGTGCCTCGGCCTGGGCGATCTGCTGCAACGCCTGCTGTCGGAGATCCTTGTCCTGGATCTGCCGGGCGGCGTCCCGTGCCTGATCGAAGGCGTCGGACGCGGCCTGCGTCGCTGAGCTGTCGGCTTGGGCCGTCGGCAGGTCGACCGGCGCGGGTGCCCCTGCGGCTGCAGCCTCGGCCTGAGCCAGCCGCTGCTGTGTCTCGGGAGAGTCGACCACGAACAACACCTCGCCCTTGCGGACGGTCGCTCCGTCGCGCACCACGACCCGAGCCACGGAACCGTCTGCCGGAGAGGTGACGACCGCGGAGGCGTTGGCCACGACCGACGCCGGAGCCTCGACCCGCTCGACGACGGTCTCCCTTCCGACCTCTCCGGTCTCGATGACGGGGGCCTCGTCGCCCGAGCACGCGGTGAGCGCCGACCCGGCCACGACGCCGAACAACACGACGAGTGGCCACGCGGACACGCCGGTGCTGGGTCACGCCTTCATCGTAGGTTTGCCCTCAGGTCTCGCACGCCGGGGCTGCATCGTGAGGTCGGGAGGCCGCGTGGCGGGGAGCGAAGGCAGGCCGGGTCGGGTCCAGATCACCCGCCTCGTCCGTCCCGCCACCTACGTGGCGACGGCCTTCCTCGGGCTCGTGGTCGTCGGCACCATCCTCCTGCTGCTGCCGATCGCGAAGAGCGGTCCCGGCGGGAGTCACCTGACCACCGCGTTCTTCACCTCGGCCTCGGCGGTCACCGTGACCGGTCTCAGCTCGGTGGACACTGCCGAGTACTGGTCCACCTTCGGCGAGGCGGTGATCCTCGGCCTCGTGCAGCTCGGCGGTCTGGGCATCTCCACGGGCACCGCGATCGTCGCCATCGTCGTCTTCCGGCGGCTCGGGCTGCGCGCCCGCCTGTACACCTCGACCGAGACCGGCAACGTGGCGCTCGGCGAGGTGGGGCGCATCGTCCGAGGGGTTGCCGTGCTCACGCTCAGCGTGGAGGCGATCATCGCGGTCGTCCTGACGATCCGGTGGTGGCTCGGCTACGACTACTCGCTGGGCGAGGCGATCTGGCTGGGTGTCTTCCACGCCGTGACCGCCTTCAACAACGCCGGCTTCGCCTTGTTCAGTGACAGCGTCGTCGGGTTCGCCGATGACCCCTTCGTCCTGGGCCCCATCTCACTGGCGGTGATCCTCGGCGGCATCGGTGTGCCCGTTCTCTATGAGCTCACCCGCCGGATGCGTGGACGACTGACCTTGCACACCCGCGTGACGCTCTGGATGACGGGCCTCCTGCTGGTCGGCGGAACGGCTGCCATCGGCCTCTCGGAGTGGACCAACCCGAAGACGTTCGGGTCGATGTCGACCGGCGAGGGGCTGCTCAACGCCTGGTTCGCAGGCGTCAACCCCCGTTCCTCCGGTTTCAACTCCGTCAACTACGCCGACATGCGACCGGAGTCGTGGCTGATCACCGACATCCTGATGTTCATCGGCGGCGGATCGGTCAGCACTGCCGGTGGCATCCGGGTCACCACCCTGGCCGTGCTGCTGCTCGTGCTCCGCGCACAGGCCAGAGGTGATCGCGACACCATGGTGGGCGGTCGCCGGCTCGGCCCGCAGCTGGTGCAGCAGGCCTTGATCGTGATCGTGGTCTTCGCCGCCCTCTCCGTGGCCGGCACCCTGGGGCTGCTGGCCCTGAGCGATGTCACCACCGACCAGGCGCTGTTCGAGGTGGTGTCGGCCGTGTCCACCTGCGGCCTCAGCACGGGGGTGACAGGAGACCTGAACGCGCCCGCACAGGTGCTGCTCGGCCTCTTGATGTTCATCGGCCGGGTCGGGCCCGTCACGCTCGCCACGGCCCTGGCGCTGCGGCAGAGTAACGCCAGGTACCGGTACCCGGAAGGACGTGTTCTCCTTGGCTGATCGACGTCTCACGTCGCCGGTCCTCGTCGTCGGGCTCGGGCGCTTCGGCTCGGCGGTGGCCCTCACCATGGTCGGACGCGGTCGCGAGGTGCTCGGGGTCGACGCCTCCGCCGAGCGGGTCCAGCACTACGCCGAGCGGCTCACCCACGCGATCCAGCTCGACACCACCGACGAGGAAGCGATGCGGCAGATCGGTGCTGCCGAGTTCGAGCAGGCCGTCGTCGCCATCGGCACCGACATCGAGTCCAGCGTGCTCACCACCAGCCTGCTGGCCGACCTCGGCGTGCCGGAGATCTGGGCCAAGGCGATCTCCCGTGACCACGGGAGGATCCTGGAGCGGATCGGTGCGCATCACGTGGTCTACCCCGAGGCCGACATGGGTGAACGGGTGGCCCATCTGGTGTCCGGGGCGATGCTCGACTACATCCAGTTCGACGACGGCTTCGCGCTCGCCAAGCTCGAGGTGACCGAGTCTCTGGGTGACGGAGCGCTCGGCGAGCTGGGGCTGCGCGCTCGCTACGGGGTCACCGTCGTCGGCGTCCGCGCCCCCGGGGCGGCGTTCACCTACGCCGACCGTGACACGGTCATCGTCCCCGGCTCGGTGATCGCCGCAGCCGGGCGCATCGAGGACGTCGACCGCTTCGCGCAGGAGATCGCCGGACGAGGCTGAGGCTCACTCGTGACCGGACGCCAGCTCCCGGCTCCGGTCGCGCGCTGCCTCGAGGGCCGCAAGAAAGGCCGCGCGCACCTTGTGGTCCTCCATCTCCCGGATCGCCGCGATCGTGGTGCCGGCCGGTGACATGACCGCCTCGCGCAGCGACTGCGGCGGCTGACCGGAGTCGCGCAGCATCACCGCCGCTCCGATCGCGGTCTGCACGATGAGGTCGTGCGCCACCGAGCGCGGCAGCCCGAGCAGGATCCCCGCGTCGGTCATCGCCTCGACCAGGTAGAAGAAGTACGCCGGCCCGCTGCCGGACAGGGCGGTGACGGCGTCCTGCTGGTTCTCCGGCACCCGCAGCGTGCGCCCCACGGGCTGCAGCAGCTCCTCGGTGCGCCGCAGGTGATCCTCGGTGGCGTGGGAACCGGCGGAGAGGGCGCTCATGGCCTCGTCGACCAGCACGGGGGTGTTCGACATGACGCGCACCACGGGGGCGTCCACCGGGATCCGCCGCTCGATGAACGCGGTCGTGATGCCGGCAGCCACCGACACGATCAGCTGGTCCGCTGACACCGAGGCCGCGATCTCGTCGAGCAGCTCCCCCATGTCCTGCGGCTTGACCGCGATGAGCACCGTGTCGGCGGACTTCACCGCTGACACGTTGTCGGTCACCTCGACGCCGTACCGGTCACGCAGCTTCTGCTCGCGCGCGGGGTCGTGCGTCGTGACGACGAGCCCGGACGCCGGGCGTCCGGCCCGCACCATGCCGGACAGCAGGGCCTCGCCCATCTTTCCGGTGCCGAGGATGGCCACGCGGTCGCTCATCGCCCACTCCTTCTGACGGCACTTCTTCGGGGAAGTTCCTCCGGGTCAGGACACGGACGACTCACCCCAAAGGCGTGCCGAAGACTATCGGTCCAGGATGGCACGGATTCCGAGGCTGAGGTTGGCGGGCCGCTCGGCCATGCGTCGCACGAGATACCCGTACCACTCGGTGCCGTACGGCACGTAGATGCGGACCGTCTCGCCGGCGACCATCAGTCGCTGCTGCTCGTCTCGTCGCACGCCGTAGAGCATCTGGAACTCGTAGGAGTCGCGCTCCCGACCGTACCGGCGGGTCAGAGCCTCGACGATCGAGATGAGCCGGCTGTCGTGAGTGGCGAACATCGGGTATCCGTCGCCGGCGAGCAGGACCTTCGCGCAACGCACGTACGAGAGGTCGACGTCGTGCCGGTCCTGCCACGCCACGCTCTCCGGCTCGGCGTACGCCCCCTTGCACAGGCGGATGCGTGAGCCGGCGGACGCGAGGTCTCGGCAATCAGCCTCCGTCCGGTACAGGTAGGCCTGCAGCACCGCCCCGGTGTCAGGGAAGTCTCGTCGCAGCTCGCCCAGCGTCTGCAGCGTCAGGTCGGTGGTGGTGTGGTCCTCCATGTCGAGCGTGACCGTCGTTCCCGCCTTCGCAGCGGCCTCGCAGATGAGGCGCGCGTTGTCGGTCGAGACCGCCGGTCCGTCTCCGGACAGAGCCTGACCCACCGCGGAGAGCTTCACCGAGACCTCAGCGCCCTCGGTCAACCCCGCGTCCGCCAGCCGTCCCAGGACCTCGACGTAGGCCTCTGTCGTGCCGGTGGCCGCCTCTCGGTCGAGGGTGTCCTCGCCGAGGTAGTCGAGCGTGACGCGGAAGCCGGCGTCGGCGAGCTCCTGAGTGGCACGCACGGCGTCCTCGACGCCCTCGCCGGCTGCGAACCGGGTGACGACACCGCTCACCCCCGGTGCCGAGGTCACGAGGCGCTTCACCGACTGGCTCGCCGCCAGGGCGAGCATGGTTCCACGAACGATCACGCGCCCAGCGTAGGCGTCTCAGCGGATCAGTCGAACTCCGCCCACGGGGATCGGGAGCGTCCGGCTGGGGTCCGGCACGAGCTCGAGCGTGCCACCGCCCGCGACGCTCAGCCGCCACGCCACGAACTGCGCCTTGGCCTGGCCGAGGTAGGTCGGGTTGCCGCCGAAGTTGGTCTGCCCGTTGGGGAGGAAGAGGGTTCCTTCAAGGGCCAGCTTGTTCTGCGATCCGAGCTGGTTCGCCTGCGACACGGGGTTGTCCACACCCGCCCTGTTCTCCGACCAGATCGTGAGGTTCTGGAACCTGTAACCCACCGTGGTCGGAGCGGTCATGAGCAGGTTGCTGCTCGTCCCGGCCCCGAGGTCGATCTGGTGCGTCCATGACGCCCCGAAAGCGGGATCGGCCTCCTGATAGATGGTCGTCTCCGCAGAGATGAAGTCGGCGTTCTGCCGCACCAGGCTGCCGTCCTGCAGGTACACGAGCATCGGTCCGGACGGCGCCGGGTTGACCGTCGAGCTGGTGGGGTTGCAGAACGGGTAGGTGCCCGAGGCATCGAGCGTCGCCGTCGGACCGACGGGCTGGTTGAAGACCAGGCAGTGCGGCCCGGGGCCGTTCCCCGAGATGTCGACCTCGCCCTTGAACACCACGGTCGAGGTTCCGCCACCGCCGAAGACGGTGGTCCGGTTCACGTTGAAGGTGGTGCAGTCGACGTAGACACTGCCAGGGAAGTAACGGTAGGGCGTCGTGCTGTTGCACTCCGATCCCGAGATGACCGACCACCCCGCGGAGGATGCAGCCGCGGCGTCGAAGACGCCCTCCCGATAGCTGTTTCTGATGCTGGTGACGTGGTCAGGGACCGTTGCCGTGTACGGGCAGGGCGCGGACAACGGCTCGGTCGTCGTGGTCGTGCAGTGGTACTGCCAGTCCCAGAACTTGCGCGTGATCATCATGAAGCTCTGGGGTCTGGGACAGATGCCGCGTGTGACAGACCCCGGGTCCGTTCCCATGGCACACATGTCAGAGGTGCTTGCGGCCTTCGCCAGGTCAGCGGCATGGGAGAGGAACACCCCCGGTGAGCCGCTGGACCCGTTGAGGGCCACGATCTTCCCGCCTCCGTTGATCATGGCGGCGTACTGGTTGGAGTTGCCGCAGCCCGGCGAGCTGTTGGCTGGGTCGTCAGCTGCTGTGTCCATCGCCATCCGTCCGGGAGTGATGCCGTTGTTCAGGACCCGGATGGTGGCGTCCTGAGACATCGACCCGCTCGCCAGAAGCACCTGGCAGCCGTGCTGGTCGAGCACCACGAGTGGGAACTCGAGGGCAACCTGACCCTTGAGCTCGGCACGGGCGACGCTGGAGTTGGTGGTGGTGGCGCCGGCGAACCCGCCCACCCCCGCGAACAGGAAATCTCGAGCACGGGCGACGGTGACCCCGAGACGTCCGCAGGGATCGGCGCCGTCGATCTCGGGGTCGATCGGCTGTTGGTAGCCGTCGCGCCCGGAAATGTCCGGGTCGGTCATGAGCGGGTGGTCGTCCGGCACCGGCCAGCTGATGGTGACCTGCCAGGGACCGGCCGCGGCGGTCGCTGATCCGGGCGTGGTCGGGCAGGTGGAGAAGCGTGCGGGGAAGGTCCCGGCCGGGCAGCTCGGCGTCGCCTCCGCTGCGCCCGGCAGGTTCACTTTCAGGAAGCGCCATGCCTCCTGACAGGCTGCTTGCGCGTCGGCCACACCGGCCAGGGCGTTGAGCTTGACCGCACCAGCCGTCGCCGCGGCGTCGGCTGCCAGGCGTTCGGCCCGACGGTCTTCGCGCATGGATGACAGATCGACGACCGTTGCGGCCAGCAGCACGATGCCGACAACCATGAGGCCGTACAGGATGGCGTAGGCACCACTGTCATCACGCAGTCGTAGGCCTCTCATGACAGCGAGACGGCCTCAAAACGGCTCACACTCTTGCCGGCGACATCGATCTCAGCTCCACCGAAGACGTAGTTGAAGGTGACCGGCTTGGCCACCTGGGTCTGCACGTAGTCGCCGGTCATCGTGGGGAGATTCGGACACGGGCCGCTCAGCACAGCCGACCGAAGGATCGTCCCGGCGCCGTCCGTGGTGACCGTCATGTGGGCGTTGAGCGGTGGGATGTTCGTCGGTGACACCACCGCCACACAGGCCGTCGTCCCGGGCTGTGCCTCGGTTGCGCTCACCAACAGGTTCGCGGCCGACAATGCACGCTGGGATACCTGCGTGAGCCAGGACGAGGTGCTCCCGCCTCCGGCGCCGATGCTGAGCGTGGCGGCAAAGCGCGAGGACTCCTGGGCCCCGTGCGTGACACTGAGCCAGGTGTGGAACGCGAAGCCCGCGCTGATCGTGCCCAGGGCCAGCATCACGAAGAGCGGTAGCAGCAGTCCGAACTCGACGGCCGACGCACCTTCATCGCCGCGGAACCGGCCTGCTCGACGACGCATGACGCTCCCACAGGTTGAGCCGTCCCCGAGCCCCATGAGTGTCGTGCGCCATCAGCCGTTCGGATGATCGGTTGAGGGGGGAACCACCCGTTCGGCTGAGGTTCGACTACGCGATCAGGGTGTCCGGCGACGCAGCGTAGCCGCGCCCAGGCCCAGACCCACGGCCATGAACCCGGCCACCACGGCGACGCTCCACCAGAAGGTGGCCGTGGGGGACGTGTGCGTCATCACCTCGCGGGTGGCGTCGACGGCGTAGGACATCGGCATCACGTCCGAGAGCAGGCGCAGCGGCGTCGGCAGCTCGTCGCGCGGGACGACGATCCCGCAGAGCAGCAGCTGGGGAAGGATCAGGGCGGGCATGAACTGCACCGCCTGGAACTCGGTGTTCGCGAAGGCGCTGACGAACAGCCCCATCGCCGTTCCGAGGAGGGCGTTCACGACAGCGACCAGGATCAGGGTCCAGGCCGGTGCCAGGACGTCGAGTCCCAACACCCCCATGGACAACCCGGCGACCACGAGCGCCTGCAGGACGGCGAGTCCGCCGAACGCGAGCGCATAGCCCAGCACGAAGTCCGCCTTGCCGATCGGCATGGAGAGCAGCCGCTCCAACGTGCCGGACTCCCGCTCGCGAAGCGTGGTCACCGAGGTCGTGAGGAACATGACGACCAGCGGGAAGATGCCCAACAGCGGTGCGCCGTACCTGTCGAAGTCGCTGGCCGACAACATCCACGCAAGCAACGACATGAGCACGCAGGGGACTACGAGGATCAGCGCCACCGTGCGGTGGTCGTGCCTCAGCTGGTTCACGACACGTTGCGCCGTCGCCACAGTCCGCGTGGTCGTCATGGCGCCTGCTCGACCAACGCGAGGAACGCCGACTCGACGTCGGAGGTGTGCGTACGTTCGAGGATTGTTGCCACCGTGTCATGGGCCAGCAGTCGGCCGTCGCGCAGCAGCATCAGGTCGTCACAGCGCGACGCCTCGTCCATCACATGGCTCGAGACGAGCAGCGTGATGCCGGTCGCGGCCAGGCCGGCGAACAGGTCCCAGAGCTCACGGCGCAGGACCGGGTCGAGCCCCACCGTCGGCTCGTCCAGGACGAGCAGCTGCGGCCGACCCAGCAGTGCCACCGCCAGTGACGCTCGCGATCGCTCACCCCCCGACAGGTTCCCGACCCGGTCACCGGCGTGCTCGGCCAGCCCGACGTGGTCGATGACGCGGTCGATGTCCGTGTCGGGCGCCCCCAGGATGCGCGCGAAGTAGCGCACGTTCTGGCGCACGGTGAGGTCGGAGTACACCGACACGTCCTGCGTGACGTACGCGACGCGTCGACGGAGGCCGACGCTGCCCGCGGGCTCCCCGAGCACGGTCACGACACCACCAGCGACCTGCTGGACGCCCACGATCGCGCGCATCAAGGTGGTCTTGCCGGAACCGCTGGGGCCGAGCATGCCCGTGATGCGGCCCGACCTGAGCGTGAGCGTGATTCCCGGCAGCACCTCACGGCCGCCCCTGACCACACGCAGCTCGCGGCACTCGACCGCCGTTGAATTCACCACACGATGAAATTACTGCCCACACGAGAGAACGTCAAGCAGGGATGAAGTAGGACTGCACCGCAGGACCGACGGTTCGCACCAGCTCGTCTTCGGACGCCTCGGCCAGCGCCGGCACCTTGACGACGTAGCGGGCGAAGGCCATCCCGATGAGCTGCGAGGCTGCGCCCGCCGCGCGCAGGGGGGCGTCCTCACCCGTGCCCACGGCGGGACTGAGCCGAGCGAGCAGGACGCTCGTGACGAACTCCCGCATCATGGCGGCGGCCTGCTCGTTGCTCGCCGCGGAGCGCACCAGCGCCATCATGCTGTCGCGACCGCCCTCCTCCGACCAGAGCCTCAGCTGAAGGCGAACCAACCGCGCTCCGATCTCAGCCCGGTCACCCGCGAGGAGGTCCGGCAGCTCCACGCTGGGGTCCAGGGGAAGTTGCATGCACGCAGCGAAGAGTTGCTCCTTGCCGCCGAAGTAGTGGTGCACCAGGGCGGGGTCCACGTCCGCCTCCGCGGCGATCGCCCGCATGCTCGTCGCGTCGTAGCCACGGGCTCCGAACTGCGCCCTGGCCGCTGAGACGATCTGGCCCCTGGTGTCCTGCGAGCCGGGACGGCGGCCCGGACTTCTACCGGTCATCAGCGACCTCGGCGACTGCCAGGTTGAGTCGGGTGAAGGCGAGCGCCTCCGCCAAGTCGGTTTCCCGCTCCACCCGGTTGGCGGCTCTGCGGGTGTTCACCTCGAGCACGATGTGCCCGGTGTAGCGCGTCGCCGCGAGATGCTCCAACAGCTCGGCGCACGGCTGGGTCCCGCGTCCGGGGATCAGGTGCTCGTCGCGGGCCGCTCCTGTCCCGTCACCGAGGTGCACGTGCGCGAGGCGTCCACCGAGCAGCCGAGCCATGGCCATGGCATCGTCACCGGACACCGCCGTGTGCGAGAGGTCCAAGGTGACTGCGCTGTAGTCCTCGTCGGTGGGGTCGTGATCCGGCAGGTACGCCTGGACCTGACGGTTGCGGGCCCGCCACGGAAACATGTTCTCGACCGCGAACCGGACGTCGGTCTCCTCGCTCATGGCGCCCACGCCGGCCACGAAGCCCTTCGCGTACTCACGTTGCCACCGAAATGGTGGGTGCACGACCACGATGTCCGCCCCGAGCGTCTCTGCGGCTCGTCGGGCGCTGCGCAGCTTGCCCCAGGGCTCACTGCCCCACACCCGCTGGGTGATCAGCAGGCAGGGCGAGTGGATCGCGACCACAGGCACCTGGTGGTAGTCCGAGAGACGCTGCAGCGTTGACACGTCCTGGCTGACCGCGTCCGTCGACACCATCACCTCGAGCCCGTCGAAACCGAGCTTGGCGGCGATCTCGAACGCCGCCGTCGTGGACTCCGGGTAGACCGACGCCGTCGACAGCACCACCTTGGACGTGGGCACGCGCACGCCGTTCATTGGCCCATCCAGTCCAGCCGGCGCAGGATCACTCCCTCGCGCAGGGCCCAGGGGCAGATCTGGAGGGACACCGCATCCACCGCCGCCATGACGGACTCCGCGACCACGGCACCGGCCAGCAGCTGGGGTGCGCGCGTGATCGATATCCCCGGGAGCTGGGCGCGGTGGCGGGCGGGCATCCGCGCCAGGCGCGGCACCCAGTCCGACAGAGCGTCCCGGTCGAGCAGACGTTGGACGTAGGGTCCCGCCGAGCTGGGGGCCGCTCCGGTCAGCCGAGCCAGCTGTCGGAAGGTCTTCGACGTGCCCACCACGTGCCCCGCATCGGCAACCGACGCGATCACGTCCTGCTGGTCGGCGATCAGCGTGCGCACGTGCTTGCGCAGCTGCTTCACCTCTGCCGATGAGGGTGGGTCCTCCGTCAGGAACTCTCGCGTGAGGCGTCCGGCGCCGAGCGGCAGCGAGAAGGCGGCATCGGGCTCCTCGGTGTCGCCGACCGCGACCTCCAGCGAGCCACCTCCGATGTCCAGCACCAGCAGGCGACCGCTCGACCAGCCGTACCAGCGACGCACGGCCAGGAAGGTGAGCCGCGCCTCGTCGGCGCCGGAGAGCACCTCGAGGTCGACCCCGGTCGCGGCCCGAACCGCACGCAGCACCCCCTCCCCGTTCGACGCCTCGCGGATCGCCGACGTCGCGAAGGCCAGCATCTCCTCCGCTCCCACCTCCTCGGCCACGCGCGCCGCCTCACCGACGAACTCCGTCAGCGCAGCGATGCCCCCGGGGGCGATGCCGCCATCGGCGTCCAGGAACTCTGCGAGACGCAGCTCGGTCTTGTACGAGTACGCCGACCGGGGTGCCGCCCCGTGGTGGGCGTCGACCACGAGCAGGTGGACGGTGTTGGAGCCGACGTCGAGGACGCCGAGCCGCACGCCTGAGCCCGTACCGCCGTCCATGCCGCTGACGCTACCCCGCTCCGCGCGCCGTACGCTGACCCTCGTGCCTGAAGTGAACCTCGACTTCCCCAGAGTGTGGGTGGAGTTCACCGATCCCGTCGACACCGGCCAGGTCTTCCGCTGCGACCTCACCTGGCTCACGAGCAGCTGGACCTGCATCTACGGGTCGGGCTGCAAGGGCATCTACGCCGGACGCCCCGACGACGGGTGCTGCACCCTCGGCGCCCACTTCTCGGACAAGGACGACGAGAAGCGGGTCAAGAAGTGGGCCAAGGAGCTCGGACCGGACGACTGGCAGTTCCACGGCGCCGAGAAGATCACCGAGAAGGACGACGAAGGGGGACGCAAGACGCGGGTCGTCGACGGGGCGTGCATCTTCCTCAACCGTCCCGGGTTCGCCGCCGGTCCCGGCTGCGCCCTGCACAAGCTGGCGCTCGACCGAGGCATCAGCATCGTCACCACCAAGCCCGACGTCTGCTGGCAGCTGCCCATCCGGCGCACCTACCGCCACGTCGAACGGCCCGACGGCACCGAGTACCTCGAGATCTCCGTCGGCGAGTACGACCGGCCCGGTTGGGGGCCGGGGGGTCACGACCTCGACTGGTACTGCACGGCCAACACCGACGCGCACGTCGGGCGCGAACCGGTGTACCTGAGCAGCCGCGACGAGCTGGTCGAGCTCATGGGCGAGGCGGCCTACGCCCAGCTGGTACGGCTCTGCGAGGAGCGCCTCGCCGCCGGCAACCAACCGGCTCCGCACCCCGCCACCACAGCTGCCGCCGACCCCCAGCGGACCCGTCGCTCCTCCTAGCCGCGCGCACGGCACCCCTGGCTGTCGGGGGGTCCCCGTAGCGTCACCGACACCCAGGAGGAGGAGCCGATGACCAGCAACCCGCGTCCGGCACGACGCGCACGCGCCGACTACCGCTGCACCGAGTGCGGCTGGACGACCACCAAGTGGGTCGGCCGGTGCGGCGAGTGCCAGGCCTGGGGCACGGTCGACGAGGCCGGGTCCGCGGGTACGCGGGGTGACGGCCGGCCCGGTCAGCACGCCGGCGCGTCCCATCCTCGAGGTCGACGTCGACATCGCGCGGTCCCGCAGCACCGGCGTCGACGAGCTCGACCGCGTCCTCGGCGGCGGGCTCATCGCCGGAGGCGTGGTCCTGCTCGCCGGTGAACCCGGCGTGGGCAAGTCCACCCTGCTGCTCGACGTGGCCGCCCGCTCCGCGCGCGCAGGGGTCACCACGCTGTACGTCACCGGTGAGGAGTCCGCCGCGCAGGTGCGCCTCCGCGCCGACCGCATCAACGCCGTCCACGCCAACCTCTGGCTCGCCGCCGAGACCGACCTCGCGGCCGTCCTGGGTCAGGTCGACACCGTGGCTCCCGGGCTGCTGGTGCTCGACTCGGTCCAGACCGTCTCCGCCCCTGACGTCGAGGGGACGCCGGGCGGCGTCACGCAGGTCCGGGAGGTCGCCAGCGCCCTGATCCGCCTCGCCAAGGAGCGCGCCATCGCCACCGTGCTCATCGGCCACGTCACCAAGGATGGTTCGGTCGCCGGCCCCCGCCTGCTCGAGCACCTCGTCGACGTCGTCCTCACCTTCGAGGGCGAGCAGCACAGCCCCCTGCGGCTCGGCCGGGCGACCAAGAACCGCTACGGCCCCACCGACGAGGTCGGCTGCTTCACGATGAGCGACCACGGGGTGGAGGGCGTCACCGATCCGAGCGGGCTGTTCCTGCAGCGCCACAGCACCCCGGTGCCGGGCACCTGCGTCACCGTCACCCTGGAGGGACGACGCCCGCTCGTCGTCGAGGTCCAGGCTCTGGTGTCCCCCTCTGCCGCCACCACGCCCAAGCGCACCAGCTCGGGCCTGGACTCCTCGCGACTCGCGATGGTGGTGGCGGTCCTCACCCGGCGGGCGCGCGTCCCGCTCGTCGCCTCGGAGATCTACGCGGCCACGGTCGGCGGCGTGCAGCTGCGGGAGCCGGCCTCCGACCTGGCGCTCATCATGGCGATCGCCAGCGCCTACCTCGACCGGCCGCTCGCCAGCGACCTCGTGGCGTTCGGCGAGATCGGGCTCGCCGGCGAGGTCCGGTCCGTGCCCGGGATCGACCGTCGTCTGGTCGAAGCGGCTCGGCTGGGGTTCCGGCACGCGCTCATCCCGGCCTACGACGGCCCGGTCCCTGAAGGCATGTCGGTCACGACCGTGACCGACATCCACGACGCCCTGGCTGTCGCGCTGGCCGAGGTCGTGCGCCGCTAGACTCCCGTCGCAACCGAGCGGGGAGAGTGCACGTGGCGTCCAGCGACAAGACGGCGGCTGCCGACGCCGAGACGCAGCTGCTCGTCACGCTCGCCACCGTCGCCCCCGGCACCTCCCTGCGGGACGGCCTCGAGCGCATCCTCCGTGGACGGACCGGCGGGCTCTTCGTCCTCGGGTACGACAAGGACGTCGAGGAGCTGTGCAGCGGCGGCTTCACCCTCGACGTCGAGTTCACGGCCACTCGGCTGCGTGAGCTGGCCAAGATGGACGGCGCGATCATCCTCGGGCACGACGCGACCACCATCCATCGGGCCGCCGTCCACCTGATGCCCGACCCCAGCATCAGCTCCGACGAGATGGGCACCCGCCACCGGACAGCCGAGCGGGTCGCCAAGCAGACCGGGTACCCGGTGATCTCGGTGAGCCAGTCGATGAACATCATCGCCCTGTACGTCGCAGGAAGGCGCTACGTCCTCGAGGACTCCGCCGCCATCCTCTCCCGCGCCAACCAGGCGCTGGCCACCCTCGAGCGGTACAAGCTTCGGCTCGACGAGGTGTCGGGCACGCTCTCCGACCTCGAGATCGAGGACCTCGTCTCGGTCCGCGACGTCGCCGTCGTCGCCCAACGCCTCGAGATGGTGCGCCGGATCGCCCGCGAGATCGACGGGTACGTCATCGAGCTCGGTTCGGACGGGCGCCTGCTCGCGCTGCAGCTCGTCGAGCTGATCAGCGGGGTCGATGCGGACCGCGAGCTCGTGGTCCGCGACTACCTGCCCACGGGAGGACGCCGCACGCGCACCGTCGAGCGGGTGCTCGGCGAGCTCGACGACCTCTCCGACGTCGAGCTGCTCGACCTCTCCCTCGTCGCCAAGGCGCTGGGCTACTCCGGCAACCCCGATGTCCTCGATCTCACGATCAGCCCTCGCGGGTACCGGCTGCTCGCTCGGGTGCCTCGACTCCCGAGCACCGTGGTCGACCGTCTCGTCGACAGCTTCGGTGGCCTGCAGCGGCTGCTGGCGGCCAGCATCGACGACCTGCAGACCGTCGAGGGGGTCGGCGAGACACGCGCCCGCACCGTGCGCGAGGGGCTCTCCCGGCTCGCGGAGTCGAGCATCCTCGAACGGTACGTCTAGGACGCCTCGAGGCCGGCCAGCACGCGCAGGGCCACCAGCATCACAGGCGCCCTGTCCTCCGGCCGCCGGAGGACCTGGGTCACGTAGGGCGGCAGCCCGGCCGGCGTCGCCGCCTCGTCGGCCACCAGGTCGTCGTCGCTGACCACGGCAAGCACGCGGTCCACGGCGACGCCGTACATCCCGCCCTCGGCAGGATTGAGGACGAGGACGTCGCCCTCCTCGCCCGGGTAGGCGTCCGACCGGAGGTCGACCACAGGCAGCGGGTCGTTGCGCAGCTCGATCATCCCGCTCACCGGCGCCCGGGTACCGGGCAGCGGCTCGATGCCCACCGCGCGCACGACCTCGCGCACCTCGTCCAGCGGACAGGCGAGGTCTCGGCCATTCATGCGGAACGTGATGTAGCCGCTCACACCGATCTCCGTCCGATCTCCGAGGCAACCGTCCCCACGCCGACCGAGGGCTTCGGTGGCGGCTGCAGGCTGACGGCGAGCTGACGACACAGGTCTACCAAATCGGAGACGGCACGACCATCAAGCAGCTCGGTCAGCGTCTCCGGCGAGGCGGACGGCAGTGTCTCGGCAGCGGCGGCGAACGACAGTGCCGCCCCGGCCGGATCGCCGACGCGCGAGAGCGTCGTGGCCAGCAGGAAGTGAGCATGTGCCGCCGTGGGGTCGAGGAAGACGGCCTTGCGCAGTGCGGCGATGGCACCGTCGTCATCCCCCTGGTTGGCGAGCGCACGGCCTTCGATGATGTAGCCCTCGACGAGCAGAGGGTGTGTCGCGGTCGCCCGGTCGGCCAGCGTCGCGGCTTCGGCGTAGCTGCCGGCAGCCAACGCCTCGCGCGCTCTGATCAGGTCCTCGAGCGGGGAGGGGATCGAGCTGATCGGGGGTGCCACGGGACGTGCGGGCTCCGGCGCACGCTTCGGCCGCAGACCAGGGACCCGGAGCACATCGCGCATCACCCGGCGCGGAGCAGTCGGACGAGGGGCGGCGCCGGGCGCAGCCGCCGGCACCGAGGGCGTTCTGCCGGGCGACGCCTGCACCTCCTTGCGGTAGACGAACGCCTCGCCGACCGGAAGCGAGGCTGAAGGAGTCGGAGATCTGCCACAGCGTCTCGGCGTGGCCGAGCAGCAGGTAGCCCCCTGGCGTCAGAAGCCGGTGGAAGCCGTCGACCAGGCGACGGGTCGTCTCGCGCCCGAAGTAGATCGTCACGTTGCGGCACACGACCAGGTCGACCTCACCGGGCCCGAACGGCGGCTCGTCCGCGACCAGGTTCTGCAGCCGGAACTCGACGAGGTCACGAACCGGTTGCGCCACCGAGAAGCTGTCGTCCGGACGGGCATCGAACCACCGGTCCACCGCGCCCGGCTCCGCCAGGTGGATCGTCCGGCCGCTGTAGACACCCGCGCGTGCCACGTCCAGCGCCGCGGCGGACACGTCCGTGCCGACGATGCGAACGGGGAACGGACCGGTCTCCTCGAACAGCTGGACGAGGAGCATGGCCAGCGTGTACGGCTCCTCACCCGTCGAGCATCCGGCCGACCAGATCGTCAGCGGACGCCCCGTGCTGCGGTTCCGCTTGAGCAGATCGGGAAGCACGTCCCGGCGGAGCGCCTCCATCTGCGGGAGGTTGCGGAAGAAGTGCGTCTCCTGGATCGTCACCGCGTCCAGCAGCTGCTGCCGCTCCTCGAGTCCCAACGATGACTCGACGTGCGCCAGGTACGAGTCCACGGAGGGGTGACCGGTCGCCTCCAGGCGCTCGTGCAGGATCGCACTGATCGCCCCACGCCGGCTGACGTCGAAGACGAGACCAGCCAGACGCACAAGCGTCTGCGTCGTCCGCTCGTACTCCTCCTCGGTGAGGACCCGGGCGATCACGACCCGACCTCCACCACATCGTCGACGGCGTGCTGGACGGCCGTGACGATCGCCTGCCCGATCGCGGGGAGCGGCAGCTCGAGGTCGACCGCGTCGACCTCCTGTGCGGCCGCGGGCATGCCCCACACCACGCTCGTCGACTCGTCCTGCCCGATCGTGAAGGCGCCGATGTCGCGCAGGACCTTCAACCCGGCGGCGCCGTCACGTCCCATCCCGGTGAGCAGGGCGGCGACCGCGTACTGCCCCGACACCTGCGCCACCGAACGGAAGGTGACGTCGACGCCGGGAACGTGGTACTGGCCGGGAGGGGGGTCGGTGAGCCCCACCCGGAAGCCCGGGCGCACGACCAGGTTCTGGTTGGCCGGCGCCAGATACACCTGGCCGGGCTGCAGACGTTCCCCCTCGACCGCGACCACGACCGGCAAGGGGCAGACGCCGTCGAGCCAGCGGGCCAGGCCCTCGACGAATCCCTCCGCCATGTGCTGCACCACCACCACGGCGGCCGGCAGCTCCGGCGGGATCTCGGCGAGGATCGTCGCGAGTGCCGGCGGCCCGCCGGTGGATGCACCGATGGCGACCACCAATGGTCCCTGCCGCGGGGCGACCGTGCGAGGTCGCTGCGCCATATGGCGGCGGACGCGTTCCGGTGCGAGGTTCGTGGGGCGCGAGCCAGGCTGATCGGGTTCGACGACGGCGCCGACGGGCTCGGGCGGGCGGGTGGGAATCGGTGGCGTCGCCGCGCCGCGCAGGCCGCGTCCACGAAGCCGGCCGCGGGGATGGGTGATCACCCTGACCCGACTGGCGATCTTGAGATGACGCATCACCATGGTCGAGTACTCGGCGGAGCCCGGTGCGACGTCCAGGGCGCCGACCACGTCGACCGCCCCTGCGGCGATGGCGGCCTCCGGGTGCTCAGCGGCAGGTCCGATGACCACGATCGGAGTGGCGCGGGTCGCCATGATCCGCTCGATGGCCTCCAACCCGCCGCTCCAGAGGTCGAGATCGAGCAGGACGGCGGCCGGCTGGGAGGCGACGACGAGCTCCTCGGCCGCGACCGGCTCCTGGGCGCTGCCGCAGACGATGAGTCCGGGCTGGTTGAGCAGCTTCTCAAGCACCTTGATCCGGGTGCGGGTGCCGGCCACGACCGCGACCACCACCGGGGCGCCACGAGGTGCAGCCCCCACCGTCCCCGTGTCGTGGGATGCGTGTGACGCCGGCACCGGTCCTCCCGCCAACGGCGTCACCGAGCGCCGTCTCATGTACAGACAGATGTCGTCTGGAACGGGACGGACCTTGAGCGTGCGCCCATCACCGCGAGCCCGCCGCGGCAACGTCACTCCAGCACGAAGGCCACCGGCTCACTGAGGATCTCGAGGTTGCGGGCGACCACCTGGTACGTCCCCGGTGGTGCCGTCTCCGGCGGTGTCGGGCAATCCGGCTGGGACTCCTCACGCGGCCACGGCACCGTCTGGACGAAGCGGTCTCCCGGGTCGAGCTCTGACGGATCCGAGGCGCCACCGGGGTTGCAGTCGTCGGAGGACCAGATCTGGGCTCCGCCGGAGGTGACCCGCAGCTCGTTCGCCGACTGTCCCACGTCCCGGGTGCACGTCTCCTTCGAGACGTTCTCGACCGCGAGGGTGAAGCTGGGCGACCGGCCTGCCGGATAGGTCTCGGCATCGGACTCGACGGTGACGGCGATCGCAGAGTCGGGGCAGTCCGGTGCGACGGCCTCGGTCTTCGTGGGCGTCTCCGACGGCTCAGGCTTGGGCGACTTCGTCTTGCTGGGCGTCGGCGTGGGTGACACCGAGGACACCGAGGCCGGGGTCGTGGTGGTGTCGTTGCCGTCATCGCCGAAGGGCAGCAGCCACCACCCGAGGGCCACCACCACGACCACGACGAGGAGGAGCAGCAGCCGCCTGACCCAGTACACGCTGGCCGGCAGGTCGCCGACAGGACGGAGCACCACGTGGCCAGCCTAGGGCTGTCGACGGATCGGCGTGCCGTTTGCGGGCATGCCACGATGGCCAGGATGAGCCCGGACGACCACAGCGCTGCCGTCGCCGCACTCGTGCGCTGGTACGACACGGCTGCGCGCACCCTGCCGTGGAGGTCTGAACCCGACCCGTGGGGCGTCCTGGTCAGCGAGGTGATGCTGCAGCAGACGCCGGTGGCCCGCGTCCTGCCCGCGTACGACGCGTGGATGCGGCGCTGGCCCCGGCCGGCCGACCTCGCCGCGGACGCACCGGGCGACGCCGTACGCATGTGGGGGCGACTGGGGTATCCCCGTCGCGCACTCCGGCTGCACGCCGCAGCCCAGGTCTGCGTCGAGCGCTTCTCCGGCCGGGTCCCGGCGGACGTGGCCGAGCTCCGATCGCTTCCTGGCGTCGGGGAGTACACGGCAGCAGCGGTCGCGGCGTTCGCCTTCGGTCAGCGGCAGCCGGTGCTCGACACCAACGTGCGACGCGTGCACGCCCGCTGGCTCGACGGCTCCATGCACCCTCGCTCGGCGACGGTCACCTCACCTGAGCGTCAGCGCGCCCTGGATCTGCTGCCGTCGTCGCCCCTCGACGCGGCGCGCGCGTCGATCGCGTTCATGGAGCTCGGAGCACTGGTGTGCACGGCGCGGGCGCCCGCGTGTGACACGTGTCCGATCAGCTCGCGGTGCGCCTGGCGCGCAGCCGGGTCCCCGGCATGGGACGGAGCTGCCCGCCGTGGCCAGAGCTATGCCGGGACCGACCGGCAATGCCGTGGACGGCTGCTGTCTGTGCTCCGGGACGCCGAGGGGCAGGTGACGCAGGAAGCACTCGACGCGGCGTGGGACGACGACGCCCAGCGGACCCGAGCCTTGACCAGCCTGCTCGCCGACGGTCTGGTCGTGAAGGGGACCGCCGGGGCGTACCGGCTGCCCTGAGCCGCCAGCAGCTAGTCGTCGCTGGTGGCCGCCGCTCCCGCGTCCCCCAGCTCGCCCGCAGCCTCGACCGCCGTCAGATCAGGGTGGTCGGGCAGCGTGGCGCGGGGCTCGCTCTTGAAGGTGAACGTCGCCGACTCGCCTTCACCCTCGACGTCGACGACCACGATCGAGCCGGGGGTGAGCTCACCGAACAGGATCTGCTCGGAGAGCTGGTCCTCGAGCTCGCGCTGCAGGGTGCGACGCAGCGGCCGTGCTCCGAGCACCGGGTCGTAGCCCTTCTTCGCGAGCAGCAGCTTGGCCGGGGTGGTCAGCTCGATCGCCATGTCCTTGTCCTTCAGGCGCTCCTCGAGTTTGGCCGCCATCAGGTCGACGATGCTGACGATCTCTTCCTCGCTCAGCTGGTGGAAGACGATGATGTCGTCGATGCGGTTGAGGAACTCCGGACGGAAGTTCTGCTTGAGCTCCTGCTGCACCTTCGACTTCATGGCCTCGTACGCCGTCGTGGTGTCGCCGCTGGCCGCGAACCCGAGGTTGACGCCCTTGGAGACATCACGGCTGCCGAGGTTCGTGGTCATGATGATCACGGTGTTCTTGAAGTCCACCGTGCGACCCTGGGCGTCGGTGAGGCGTCCCTCTTCGAGCACCTGCAGCAGCGAGTTGAAGATGTCCGGGTGCGCCTTCTCGACCTCGTCGAAGAGCACCACCGAGAACGGCTTGCGCCGCACCTTCTCGGTCAGCTGGCCACCCTCTTCGTACCCGACGTAGCCGGGGGGCGAGCCGAAGAGTCGAGACGCCGTGTGCTTCTCGCTGTACTCGCTCATGTCGAGGGCGATGAGCGCGTCCTCGTCGCCGAACAGGAACTCGGTCAGGGCCTTGGACAGCTCGGTCTTCCCGACGCCGGACGGTCCGGCGAAGATGAAGGAGCCCGAGGGGCGCTTGGGGTCCTTCAGCCCGGCGCGGGTGCGGCGGATCGCCTTCGACAGCGACTTGATCGCCTGCTCCTGACCGACGACCCGCTTGTGCAGCTCCTCTTCCATGCGCATGAGGCGCTTGGCGTCGTCCTCGGACAGGTCCGACACGGGAATCCCCGTCATGAGACCGACGACCTCGGCGATGAGCTTCTCGTCGACGTCCGGCATGGTGTCCATGCCGCCACTGCGCCACTCGCGCTCGCGTTGGGCGCGCTCACCCAGCAGCTGCTTCTCCTGGTCGCGCAGTGACGCCGCCTTCTCGAAGTCCTGGGCGTCGATCGCCGCCTCCTTCTCACGGCGGACGTCACCGATGCGCTCGTCGTACTCGCGCAGATCCGGCGGAGCCGTCATGCGGCGGATGCGCAGCCGGGAACCGGCCTCGTCGATCAAGTCGATCGCCTTGTCGGGCAGCTGACGGTCGGAGATGTAGCGATCTGCCAGGCGCGCCGCAGCCTTGATGGCTTCATCGGTGATGTTGACGCGGTGGTGCGCTGCATAGCGGTCACGCAGGCCCAGCAGGATCTCGACCGTCATGTCCACGTCCGGGGCGTCCACCTGGATCGGGGCGAACCGCCGCTCGAGCGCTGCGTCCTTCTCGACGTACTTGCGGTACTCGTCCAACGTGGTGGCGCCGATCGTCTGCAGCTCACCACGCGCCAGCATGGGCTTGAGGATGCTGGCGGCGTCGATGGCACCTTCGGCCGCGCCGGCACCGACGAGCGTGTGCATCTCGTCGATGAACAAGATGATGTCGCCGCGTGTGCGGATCTCCTTGAGCACCTTCTTCAGCCGCTCCTCGAAGTCACCCCGGTAGCGGCTGCCCGCGACGAGGGCGCCGAGGTCCAGTGTGTAGAGCTGCTTGTTCTCGAGGGTGTCCGGGACCTCGCCCTTGACGATCGCTTGGGCCAGACCTTCCACCACCGCCGTCTTGCCGACTCCGGGCTCACCGATCAGCACCGGGTTGTTCTTGGTGCGGCGGGACAACACCTGCATGACCCGCTCGATCTCCTTCTCACGCCCGATGACCGGGTCGAGCTTGTTCTCCCGGGCAGCCTGCGTGAGGTTGCGTCCGAACTGGTCCAGGACCAGGGACGACGACGGGGCACTCTCGCCCTGCGGTCCGCCCGCCGTGGCCGGCTCCTTGCCCTGGTAGCCGGAGAGCAGCTGGATCACCTGCTGACGCACCCGGTTGAGGTCGGCGCCCAGCTTGACGAGCACCTGCGCCGCAACACCCTCACCCTCGCGGATGAGCCCGAGCAGGATGTGCTCGGTGCCGATGTAGTTGTGCCCCAGCTGCAGCGCCTCACGCAGTGAGAGCTCGAGCACCTTCTTGGCGCGGGGCGTGAAGGGGATGTGCCCCGAGGGTGCCTGCTGTCCCTGGCCGATGATCTCCTCGACCTGCTGACGGACCGCCTCCAGCGAGATCCCGAGTGACTCGAGCGCCTTCGCGGCCACGCCCTCGCCCTCGTGGATCAGCCCGAGCAGGATGTGCTCGGTGCCGATGTAGTTGTGGTTGAGCATGCGGGCCTCTTCTTGGGCCAGCACGACCACCCGTCGGGCGCGGTCGGTAAACCTCTCGAACATCTGCGCGTCTCCTTCTGGGTGGTACTCGGTCGCAGATCGCCGTCGGACGTCGACCTGTTCGATGCTAGCCCGCGCTGCGCAGCAGGCGAGTTCTCCACGCGGAGCCGAGGGGCATCCGAGTGACGTTCTCACTTCAACGTCGGCTCGTGGCCTGGCGTTCCGTAGCCCGAACGGGTGGTCCTACGCCGTCAGCGAACGAAGTCCCTGACCACGATCACTGCGCGGCCTGGTGGGCAGCGTCGAACTTGGCCGCGAGCTCGGCCGGGATGCGTCCACGCTCGTTGACCGCCAGCCCCTGCTGCTTCGCCCACGCCCGGATCTCTGCGCTCCTGCCGCCCGCTCCGGCGCGCGAGCGGCGTCCGGTCGGACGCGACGAGGCCCTACGGGCGTGGCCGACGAACTCGGCGAGGGCGGCCCGCAGTCGCGCCGCGTTGCCGCTGGACAGGTCGATGTCGTAGGTGGTGCCGTCGAGGGCGAAGCGGATGGTCTCGTCGGCCGGGCCCCCGTCGATGTCGTCGATGAGCACGACCTGGACTTTCTGCGCCATTTCCCGCCTGCTTTCGTCGGTTCGGATCAATGTGCAATCAGCCACGCCAGAATGGGAATTTGCATTCCAGTGGCTAATTCACGTCTTGGAATGGACGAATTGTGGCACAAAGGTGCGGGCGGAATTCCACCCACCCGCGGGACCGGCCCACCACGGCAGGCGTGCCGCCGGGCGCGCCCTGCGCGGGCGACGCGGTCTCCAGGTCATAGGGTTCTGGGCATGACATCGGTCCGCATCGAGGCACTCGATCCCACCGACCCGCGCAGCCAGGCGGCGGTCACCCAGTTCCTCAACGAGATGGTCGAGCGCGTCGGCGCCGACGTGCTCGAGATCGACGTCGCCCAGGAGGCCCGCGAGGACTCCGGCAAGAACTTCTTCGTGGTCGCACTCGACGACCGCGACAACGTCGTCGGCTGTGGGTCGCTGCGCCAGGTCGAGCCCAAGATCGGTCAGATCCGGCGGCTCTGGGTCAACCAGGTCCTGCGGGGCCGGAGCATCGGACGTCGGCTGCTCTCCGCTCTCGAGGGTGCGGGCGCCGTGGCAGGGTTCGAGTTCATCCGGCTCGAGGTCTACGAGGCCCTCAGTGAGGCGATCCTGCTCTTCGAGACCAGTGGCTACACGCAGGTCGAGCCCTGGGAGGAGTCCCCGCCCGACCTCAAGGCGTACCAGAAGCAGCTGGTGGCGCTGACCCTCGAAGACGACGCCTGACCCTCCCCCCTTGGGGTGCCCTGTGACACCGCCTTCGTTGATCGAAGGGCTCGCCGCACCCATCCCGCGGTCGCGGTCACAGGACGAGGAGCATCCGGGCGTTGCCCAGGGTGTTGGGCTTCACCCGTTCGAGTCCCAGGAACTCCGCGACACCCTCGTCGTACGACTCGAGCAGCTGTTCGTAGACGTCGTGGGACACCGGTGCGCCCTCGATCTCGGTGAAGCCGTGCCGAGAGAAGAAGTCCACCTCGAAGGTCAGGCAGAAGACCCGCGCGACGCCCAGGTGACGTGCCTGCTGGAGCAGCCGGCGGAGCAGCAGGTCGCCGATACCACGGCCCCGGTGCTGCTCGTCGACCGCGAGCGTCCGCACCTCTGCGAGGTCCTCCCACAGGACGTGGAGCGCGCCGCAACCGACGACGACGCCGTCAGCCTCGGCGACGTAGAACTCCTGGACGTCCTCGAAGAGGGTGACCGTCGCCTTCGAGAGCAGGATGCGGTGGGCTGCGTAGGCGTCCATCAACGTACGGATGGCGCGGACGTCGGACGTGCGCGCCTCACGGATGTCGACGGTCGTCACTCGGGCTTCACCAGCGGGAACAAAATCGTGTCCCGGACGCCGAGACCGGTGAGCGTCATCACCAGTCGGTCGATGCCCATTCCCTGCCCGCCCGCAGGGGGCATCCCGTGCTCCAGCGCCCGGAGGAAGTCCTCGTCGAGACGCATGGCCTCGGCATCCCCGCGCGCGGCACGTGTCGCCTGCTGCACGAACCGTTCCCGCTGGTCGAGCGGATCGATCAGCTCGGAGTATCCCGTGCCCATCTCCGCACCCCAACCCACGAGGTCCCACTTCTCGGTCAACCGGGGGTCGTCGCGGTGGACGCGGGTGAGGGGAGCGTTCTCCTTCGGGAAGTCCTTGTAGAACACCGGTGCGGTCGTCCTGCTCTCGACAAGTTCCACGTAAAGCTCCTCGAGCAGCATTCCCACCGAGGCGTCCGCCGGTTCCTCGATCTCGAACTGCGCGCAGTAGGCGCGCAGCTTCTCGACCGGTGTGTCGAGCCCGACCTCGTCGCCGAGCGCCTCAGACAGCGCCCCGATCATCGTCCTGACCGGCCAGTCACCCGACAGGTCGACCTCCTGCACCGAACCGTCCGACTGGACACGACGCGCCACCGGCTCGCCGAAGACGTCGATGGCTGCGTTCTGGACGAGCCGTTGCGTGAGCACCCGCATGGTGTCGTAGTCGCCGTACGCCTCGTACATCTCGAGCATCGTGAACTCGGGGTTGTGGGTGGAGTCCGCGCCCTCGTTGCGGAAGTTGCGGTTGATCTCGAAGACCTTCTCGACGCCCCCGACCAGCAGCCGCTTCAGGTACAGCTCGGGTGCGATCCGCAGGTACAGCGGCATGTCATAGGCGTTGATGTGGGTCACGAACGGCCGGGCGTTGGCGCCACCATGCATCACCTGGAGCATCGGCGTCTCGACCTCGATGAACCCGGCTTCGTGCAGCGTGGACCGCAGCGACCGAACCAGCGCCGACCGCAGGTAGACCATGTCGCGCGCCTCCTGTCGCACGATCAGGTCGACGTAGCGCTGACGCACCCGGGCCTCGGGGTCGGACAGCCCGGCGTGCTTCTCCGGGAGCGGATGGAGGCACTTGCTGGTGATCGCGAAGTCGGACGCCAGCACGCTGAGCTCACCACGTCTGGACGTGATGACCTCGCCGGTCACGCCGACATGGTCACCGAGGTCGACGTCGTCCTTCCACCGTTCGAGGAGGTCGGCACCACTCCCGTCGAGAGTGAGCATGATCTGCAGGTCTCCACCGGCCTCGCGAAGCGTGGCAAAGATGATCTTCCCGCTGACCCGGTTCAGCACGACGCGTCCGGTGACTCCCACGGTGTCGCCGGTGCTGGTGTCCGGTGCGAGGTCCGGGTAGTCCGCACGCAGCGTCGCGACGTCGGAGGTCCGCGGGTAGCCGAATGCGAAGGGGTCACGGCCCTCCGCACGCATCCGGGCGAGCTTGCCCCGTCGGATCCGCTCCTGCTCGGAGTAGGACGCGTCAGCCGGCGGTTCACTCGTCATGGCAGGCAAGGCTACCGACGGCAGCCAGGCGCAAGGCACGATGGCTCGATGGCAGAACCGTCCTACGACGAGCGTCGACAATCGTTCGGCAGCATCGCCCGCGACTACGACCGCTTTCGACCCGGATACCCGGCCGAAGGCATCGAGTGGGTCCTGGGCCGCGATCCGCTGCGGGTGCTCGACCTCGCGGCCGGCACCGGACGCCTCACGCGCAGCCTGGTCGAGCTCGGACACGACGTGGTTGCCGTCGAGCCGGACGAGCAGATGATCGCTGTCCTGCGTCACCAGGCGGAGGTCGAGGTGCACGTCGGCAGCGCCGAGCAGATCCCCCTCCCCGACGCAAGCGTGGACGCCGTCATCGTCGGTCAGGCCTTCCACTGGTTCGATGCACCTGCAGCGCTGGACGAGATGGCCCGCGTGCTGGTGCCGGACGGGGCACTCGGCCTGCTCTGGAATGTGCTCGACGACCGGGTTCCCTGGGTGGACGCACTCACCCGGGTGACGGGTGGCGAGGCACGCTGGTCGCTGACCCACGGCGAGCCCGACCCGGATCTGGCGCCGCGGTTCACAGACGTTGTGTCTCGAGAGTTCCCGAACCCGCAGTCGATGGACCTGGCGCACCTGCTCGGGGTCGTGGAGTCGTGGTCCCACGTCTTCCTGAACGAGCGGCGGACGGAGCTCCTGGCTGCAGCCGAGGCCGCCATCCGGGACCAGCTGCCGCCGGAGCAGCTCACGCACCTCGAGCTGCCCTACATCACGTCCTTCGTACGCGGAAGGTTGGCGTAGCGAGAAACGATCAGTCTGCGTTGCGCTCGAAGACCAGCTTCAGACCGCGAAGGGTCAACCATGGGTCGTGCTGATCGACTGCTTCGGTCTCGTTGATCACCATCGGGGCCAGCCCGCCCGTGGCGATCACCGTGACCGAGGCCGGGTCGTCCGACAGCTCCGACGCCATGCGGTGCACGATCCCGTCGACCTGGCCGGCGAAGCCGTAGAGGATGCCCGACTGCAACGCCTCGACCGTGTTGCGTCCGACGACGGACCGGGGTCTGGCCAACTCGACCTTGCGCAGCTGCGCACCCCGCGCTCCCAGCGCCTCGACCGAGATCTCGATCCCTGGGGCGATGGCCCCACCGAGGTACTCACCCTTGGCACTCACGGCGTCGAACGTCGTTGCTGTTCCGAAGTCGACGACGATCGCCGGACCACCGAAGTGCGTCGCCGCTGCCAGCGCGTTGACGATCCGGTCGCTGCCGACCTCCTTCGGGTTGTCGGTCAGGATGGGGACTCCGGTGCGGACTCCTGGCTCGACGACGACGACCGGAAGGTCCCCGTAGAACCGGGTGCACATCTGCCGCATCTCGTGTAGAGCGGCCGGCACCGTCGAGCACAACGCGATGCCGGTCACCTTCACGCCACCTTCATGCTGCGCCAGCAACGAGGTGATGAGCACGGCCAGCTCGTCGGCGGTTCGCGTGTCGTAGGTGGCGATGCGCCACGTGTGGTCGAGCTCGTCCCCTTCGAATAGCCCAAGCACCGTCTGGGTGTTGCCGATATCGATGGTCAGCAGCATCAGGTGGTCACCCTTCGCTCGGTGCGACGGTCATCCGGACGTTGTCGATCAGGCGCGTCGAACCCACGTGGGCAGCCAGCACCAGAATCGCTGCGCCTCCCTGCGCGCCCAGCGACCCGAAGGTGGACGGATCCACGAGCTCGACGTAGTCGGCGCGAATGGAGCCATCGGCCAGGACACCCCGCGCCGCGCTGAGGACTGCCTCGCGTCCTGAGCCGGCCGCCTTCTCGCCAGCCTCAAGAGCAGCGTGCAGCGTCAGCGCCGAGCGACGGTCGGCGTCGGAGAGGTAGATGTTGCGACTGGACAGGGCAAGGCCGTCCGCGTCGCGCACGGTCGGCACCTCGACGATCTCGACGTCGAAGTCGAGGTCTCGCACCATGCGTGCGATCAGCCAGAGCTGCTGCGCGTCCTTCTGGCCGAAGTACGCGCGGTGCGGCGCGGTCAGGTGCAGCAGCTTGCCGACGACGGTCAGCACTCCGTCGAAATGGCCCGGACGGGACTGACCTTCGAGGATGTCGCCCACCGATCCTGCACCGACGCGCACGAGCGGGTCGCCCTCCGGGTACACCTCCGACGGACCGGGGGCGAACAGCAGGTCGACCCCCTCGGCGGAGCTGAGCGCGAAGTCGGCAGCGAAGGTGCGCGGGTACTTGTCGAGGTCCTCGCCGGGAGCGAACTGCAGAGGGTTGAGGAAATCGGTGACGATGACGCGATCGTCGCGGGCGCGAGCCCGACGGATCAGCTCCGCGTGACCGCCGTGCAGCGCACCCATGGTCATCACGACCGCCACGGACGCGCCCTGCGCCGTCCACTGGGCACGCGCGGCGGCCAGCTCGGCCCGGGTGCGCGCGACGTCGGTCATCGCTCCCCCTGAGTGGATTCGATGGCCTCGAGCACCGCGTCCCCGTCTGCCGGACGCAGCACACCGGCGTCGACCGCGCGTCGCGCCGTGACCCTGGCCATGGCGACGTACAGGTCGGCGGTCTGTGGCGACACGTTGCCGATCTCGTCGATGTGGCGAGCGACCGTCTCCGCGTCGCCACGCACCACCGGGCCGGTCAAGGCGTGGTCACCCAGCCGGAGGGCGTTGTCCAGAGCAGCACCGGTGAGGGGCTCGAGCACCGGTCGCGGGTCGTCGATGCCGGCAGCCCTGAGCAGCTCAGCACTGGAGGCGATCAGCGTCACCAGATGGTTCGACGCGTGCGCCAGCGCTGCGTGGTACAGCAGCCGCGCGCCTTCGTCGACGTGCACCGGCTCGGCCTCCATCTCCATGACAAGGGCATCGGCGATGGGGAGGAACCCGGCCGGGGCGGTCACCCCGAACGTCGCGCCCACCAGCCGGTCGACGTCAAGGGAGGTGCCGGTGAAGGTCATCACCGGGTGCAGGGCCAGGGGCACAGCACCCGCGCGCTGGGCGGGCCCGAGGACGCCGATGCCGAAACGGCCGCTGGTGTGCACCACGATCTGCCCGGGCCGCCACGCCTCCACCGCTGCGAGCCCTTCGACCAGTCCCGGCAGCTGGTCGTCCGGCACGGCCAGCACGACAAGCTCGGCCCCTGCGCAGACCTCAGGCGGTGGGACGACCACCGCCTCGGGCAGCAGCGCCTCGGCACGCGAACGCGAGGCGTCGGAGACTGCGGCGACGGCCACCACGCGGTGCCCGACCCTGGCCAGTGCGGCACCGAGGACCGCGCCCACCCTGCCGGCGCTGATCACGCCGACGGTCAGCCGTCCCGGTCGAGCCGGGACGTCAGGTGAGGGTGCGGAGGTCACGAAGGCGTTCCAGTCCTTGCGGGGTACCGGACGAGGGTCGGTTCAGCCTAGTCGGTCCCTCACCGGCAGCCTTCACCGCATTTCGGGCCTTCACCCCAAACCTCTCAGCAGCGCCGTCACCCGGATGGCACACGGTGATGACCCTCGGTAGTCGAGCAGGGCGACTTCGGGGATGTCGCATGACGTTGCCCGTCACCATTTGCGACACTGCACGTGCACAACCGGCCAGGGGGGAGCCCTCCTGTGGCGTGGCCATCTCCGAAAGGCGTCACATGCAGGTCCGTCGTCGCGCTGTTCCCCTGATCGTCGCCGCCCTGGCCACCTCGCTCGCCGTGCCTGTGGGACTGGGTACGGCGGCAGCCGTGCTCCATGGTTCGTCGGCGCTGGCCGCGCAACCGAAGCCGAACCACGCCACGCTGGTGCCAGCTGTGCCGCGCAACAATCTGCCGCGCATCAACAACGGTGAGATCTGGGACATGGAGGTCGTCGGCAACCGGGTGTTCATCGCCGGCTCCTTCACCTCGCTCACCGCCAATGGGACGGTCGTCAACCAGCGTTCCCTGGCGTCGTACAACTACGTGACGGGTGCCTTCGACTCCACCTTCCGTCCCACGTTCGACGGTGGCGTCAGCGCGGTCGAGGCATCACCGGACGGCACCAAGCTCTTCGTCGCGGGAACCTTCAACACCGTCGGCGGCACCACCCGGCGCAAGGTCGCCAGCCTCAACCTCACGACCGGTGCACCTGTGGCCGGGTTCGGCTTCACCGCCAACACCAACAACGCCGCCACGGCCCTGGCGGCCACGAACTCGACGCTCTACGTCGGTGGTCGCTTCACCAAGATCAACGGCGTCGACCGCAGTGGGCTGGCGGCGGTGAACGCCGCCACCGGAGTCGTCGACACCGGCTTCACCAACAACCTGTCCGGTGGCATCGGAGTCGGCGGCGCACTCACCGTCCAGCAGCTGGAACTCACGCACGACGATGCGAAGCTGATGGTCGTCCACACCGGCCGACAGATCAACGGACAGGACCGCCTCGGCGTCGCCTTCATCAGCACCTCGACCAAGCAGCTGCTCCCGTGGCGCAGCCGGATCTGGGACCAGTACCTGCCCGAGGTCGGCGGCATCCAGCGCATCTACGGCGCGGACATCGCACCGAACGACGAGTACTTCGTCGTGACCAGCGGTTCGGGTGGAGACCGCCCCCCGATCAACGACACGGCGATCGCCTTCCCGGTCAACGGCGGCGACTTCGTCGAACCGATCTGGGTGTCGCGCGCCTTCGACAGCATCTACTCGGTGGCCATCACCGAGGCGGCCATCTACATCGGTGGACACTTCTCCTGGAACGAGTCGCCGACGGCGAACGTCCCCTGGCCGGGCCTCGACAACGTGGGCTACGGAACGGGCCAGGGGCTCTCCGGCTACGGCCTCGGCGACCAGGTGGTCCGTCGCGACCACCTCGGCGCCCTCGACCCTGCGACGGGCACCGCGCTCGAGTGGAACCCGGGGTCGAACTCGTTCGAGGGTGCGAAGGCCATGGAGACCACTCCGCGCGGACTCTTCGTCGGCGCCGATGGTGGCAAGCAGGGCGGCGTCACCACGGGGCGCGTCGCGTTCTACGACTTCAACACCGCACCGGCGGCCACCGCCATCGACACCACGATCGACACCCCCATCGAGGGGCGCGTCGTCCCGGCCGGGACTCCCTTCTCGATCCAGGGGACCGCGAAGGCACCGAACGGCGTCTCTCGCGTGCAGGTCGAGATCCGGGACAAGAGCTCAGGCCGCTGGCTGCAGGACAACTTGACCACCTGGGGCAGCAGCAACACCATTCTCACCACGCTGGGCACCGCCGCCAACGGCGTCCGCCCCTGGTCCCTCGGGCTGAACCTGACCGGCAGTCGTCCGCTGCTGATCAGGGCCAAGGCCTTCGCCGTCGGTGGCGGGTCCGACCCGTCCAAGGCGCTGAAGACGATGGAGACGTTCAGCTTCGACGACCAGACCCCCACCACCAACATCAGCGGTCCGGGCAGCCTCCAGTCGTCGACCACCTTCACCATGACGGGCACGGCCAACGACGACCACGGGGTCAGCGCGCTCACCTACTGGTTCCGCAGCAACGGCGAGTACCTGCAGGACGACGGTTCGGTCGCACCGATCTTCAACACCTTCCGAGGTCTGCCCGACGTCGTGGGTGCCACCAGCGCCACCTGGTCGTACGAGGTCTCCCTGCCCTCAGAGGGTGAGTGGCGCGCCAGTGCGACCGCGATCGACACGGCCGGACAGTCCGACCTGCGCAGTGCCGTCCGGGACTTCCTCATCAGCTCGAGCACGGTGCCGCCGGTCGTCACCATCCAGCAGCCGACCGTCATGACGCCACCCGCGTCGACGCCGACCGTGGACGTGGCACCGGGATCGCCCATGACCTTCTCGGGCACCGCGTTCGACAGCGATGGGCTCCGGAACGTCGAGATCACCCTGCGGAACACCAGCACCGGCCAGAACCTCGGTGCCGACGGGACGTGGGGCACCGACGTCATTGCCGGATACCACCGCATCTCACCACCAGGACTGTCCGGAACGAGCTACAACTGGTCGTACACGACGCCGTTCAACCTCAGCCCCGGCCGGTACTCGTTCACCGTCCAGGCCACCGACGAGGTCGGCCTGACGACATCGGGATCGAGCCGCGGATCGCTCACGGTCAACGCCCAGGTTCCGGGCGACGCCTACCCCAACGGGTTGATCACCCTTCCGGGCACCGGTCAGCCGTCCCTGCCGAGCGCTCAGCTCGACCTCAACGGCACGGCCACCGACGACAAGGGTGTCGCCTCGGTCAAGGTCTCGATCTTCGACGACGACAGCGGGCGGTACGTCCAGCCCAACGGCACCCTCGCTTCAGGTGCCGCCACCCTCGACGCCACGTTGGCGAACCCGAATGCGACGAGCACCAACTGGTCGCTGTCGCTGACCCTTCCGAGCAAGGGTGACTACCGGGTGACCGCCCGCGCCATCGACACCGCGGGCCAGCAGGACCCGTCGACCAGCGGTGCCACCGGTCGCTACCTGTACTTCCCCGGTGACGCGGCACCTGGCTTCGAGGTGACTCTCGGCCAGCCCGTCGACGGCTCGTCCTTCACCGACGGCCGCATCCAGGTCTCCGGACGGGCCGAGGACGACCTCAGCATCGCCCGGGTCGAGGTCGCCGTGGTCGACTCGGCGGGGCGCTACATGAGCTCTTCGGGCTCCTTCACCAGCACCTCGCCCGAGCTGGCGCTCAGCGTTCCTCAACAGCCCGGGGAGCCCTGGGTCGAACTACTCGTACACCACCCCGGTGATTCCCGACGGGACCTACCGGGTGGAGGTCCGGGCCACCGACCAGAACGACCAGATCGGGGCAAGCCGCGTGGCAACCGGCGTCACCGTCACCCGACCCGCGAATGCGGCTCCCGTGGCGAACGCCACCGTCTCGTGCGCCGAGAACGTGTGCAGCTTCGACGCCCGCACGTCCACGGACGAGAACCCGAGCACCCTGACGTACTCGTGGAACTTCGGCACCGGCCAGGGATCGGCCAGTGGATCCGTTCCGATCAAGCGGTACACCGCCCCCGGCACGTTCACCGTCGTGCTGACGGTCCGGGACGAGTGGGGCGTCACCGCGACCACGACACTGCCGGTGACGATCGCCGAGCCCTCGGGCAACGCGGCTCCGAGTCCGACGTTCACGACGAACTGCCTCGAGCTGCTCTGCGGCGTGACGAGTGCGGGGACGGTCGACCCGAACACCGGTGACGTGATCAGCTACTCGTGGAACTGGGGCGACGGGACGGCAGCCACCACCGGTGCGGGGTCCAGCCACATCTACGCCGTGCCCGGCACCTACACGATCACGCTGACGGCGACCGACGGCTGGGGCAAGTCGGCCACGACCACCCGCTCGGTCACGCTGACCGAGCCGCCCGGCAACCAGGCACCCACGGTCCAGTTCAACGCGAACTGCACCGGTCTGGTCTGCGCGATGGACAGCAGCGGGACGAACGACCCCGAGGGAAACCAGCTCCGCTACTCGTGGGCCTTCGGGGACGGGACCACCGCGACCACCGCCTACCCGTCGAAGACGTATGCGGCGGGTGGCACGTACACGGTCACGCTGACGGTCACCGACGGGTGGAACAGGGCGACACAGCTCAGCAAGTCTGTGACCGTCGCACCCTGACGGGCACCACGAGCAGCGGCGAGGCGGCAGTGGGCTCGGCCACCAGAGCCGGTCCACGGCGGCTTCGCTAGCGTCGCGGTGTGCGCGGATGGTCGGATGCCATGGAAGCGGCCCTCTATGGGCCTGACGGCTTCTACCGGCACCAACGACCGGCGAGCCACTTTCGCACCAGCACCAGCGCCTCGGGGGTCTTCGCGGAGGTGATCGCGGTCCTGGCGCAGCGCGTCGACGAGTCCCTGCGTCACCCGCCCCGCTTCGATCTCGTCGACGTCGGGGCGGGCGACGGCCGGCTTCTGGCAGGCGTCCTCGATCACCTTCCACCCGACCTGCGGGCACGCTCGTGCGCCACCGCCGTCGACCTTCGGGGTCGACCACCATCGCTCCCGAACACCATCGAGTGGACAGCGGAGCCGCCCCGGTCGGTCACCGGGCTGGTGATCGCCAACGAGTGGCTGGACAACCTCGCGTGCGACGTCGTCCAGGTCGACAGCGGGCAGCTCCGCCAGGTGCTCGTCGAGCCGCGGACCGGGGACGAGGTGCTCGGCGAGCCTGCGACTCCTGCCCAGCGCGCGTGGCTCGCCGAGTGGTGGCCCGGGCTCGCGGACGGCGACCGGTGCGAGGTGGGCCTCCGCCGGGACGAGGCATGGGCCGACGTGGTCCGGCGCCTCGCGGGCGGCGTCGCCCTCGCCGTCGACTACGGACACCAGGCCGACGAACGGCGGTCCGGCGCCTTCAACGGCGGAACACTGGCCGGCTACCGTCTCGGGCGCCAGGTGCCGCCGGTTCCGGACGGCACATGCGACATCACCGCACACGTGGCAGTCGATGCGTGCGCCGAGGCAGGTCGCCGGGCCGGAGCGGAGTCCACGACGGTGCTCCGACAACGCGAAGCACTGGATGCCCTGGGGCTGAGCGGCACAGCGCCCGCCCGCGAGCTGGCTCACCAGGACCCAGCGACGTACGTCCGCGAGCTGTCCCGACTCGGCGAGATCGCCGAGCTGCGCGACGCCGGATCCCTCGGCGGCTTCTGGTGGCTGCTCCAGACCAGAGGCTGCGCACTGACGCTGACGTGAGGGTGTTGCCCGGCCCCGCGCCACCCCTTTCAGTCGGAAGCCCCTGGTCGTGGGGCCTCCGTCGCAGCACAGTGTCCTCGTGGCGCTTACCCACGGCGAGATGCTGCTCGGTCTGTCCGACCAGGAGGTCGAGGACCGCCGGGCTCGTTTCGGGGACAACCGGCTGCCGCCCCCCACGCCGACGCCCGCCTGGAGGCGTCTGCTCGGCGAGCTCACCCACTTCTTCGCTCTGCTCCTGTGGGTGGCCTCCGCGCTCTCGGTCGTTGCGGGGCTGCCCGAGCTGGCCGTCGCCATCGCGCTGGTGGTCGTCATCAACGCACTCTTCGCCTTCGCCCAGGAGCGTCGCGCCGAGCGGGCGGCTGCTGCCATGCAGGACCTCGTCCCGCGGCTGGTCCTCGTGCGTCGACACGGCGAACAGCGCGAGATCGCCGCCGCCGACCTGGTGGTCGACGACATCGCCGTCCTCAGCGCGGGCGACCGGATTCCCGCCGACGGCGTCGCAGTCCAGGCGCAGGCACTCCAGGTCAACACCTCGCTCATCACTGGTGAGAGCGTCCCGGTCACCGTCGACGTGGGCGCGCCACTGACGGGGGGCACCTTCGTCGAACAGGGCGAGGCCCTGATGCGCATCACTGCGGTGGGCACCTCCACCCGGCTGGCGGGGATCACCGAGCTCACCCGGTCGGTGGAGCGCCCGACCAGCCCTCTGGAAGGCGAGATGCGACGGGTCGTCCGGGTGATCTCGATCATCGCGATCTCGACCGGGCTGGCGTTCCTCGTCGTCTCGCTGGTGGGCAACATCGACTTCCAGGACGCCGCCACGTTCGCGATCGGAGTCTCGGTTGCTCTCGTTCCGGAGGCGTTGCTGCCCACCGTGACCTTGTCGCTCGCCCTGGGCGCCCAACGCATCGCCAAGAGGCACGCCGTGGTCCGACACCTCGAGTCGGTGGAGACGCTGGGATCGGTCACCTTCATCTGCACGGACAAGACCGGAACGCTGACGCGCAACCAGATGCAGGTCGTCCAGGTGTGGACGCCTGAGGGCATCCTGAACCTGGAGGGTGAGGGCTACGGGCCGTCGGCGAACATCACCGGGCCCGACTCCGCGCGATCAGCCGCCGCGTCCGTGGCGCTCGCTGCCCGTGCCTGCTCGAACGGCCGCGTCGTGCAGGAGCACGGAGCCTGGGTGTCACAGGGCGACCCCATGGAGGCCGCCCTCGACGCGCTGGTGCTGCGACTCAACCTCACCGAACCTCATCCGCCGGCACGTCTCTTCCCCTTCGACCCCCGACGTCGTCGGATGTCGGTGCTCAGCGACGGCCAGGTACTCGTCAAGGGCGCGGCGGACACGGTGCTCCCTCTGTGCCTCGAGGACACGAAGACGGCGCAGGACGCCGTCCACGCGATGGCTGCCCATGGTCTCCGGGTGCTCGCCATCGCCTCGCGGACCTACAGCGACACTGCTCCCGACTCAGCGGAGGACGCCGAGCGTTCGCTGACCCTGCTGGGGCTCGTGGGCCTCTCCGACCCCGCCCGTCCCGCCGCCCGGCAGGCGTTGCAGGACTGTCGGGCAGCGGGCATCAGAGTCGCCATGGTCACCGGCGACCACCCGGTGACGGCAGCGGCGGTTGCCGACCAGGTCGGCCTGACGATCGGTGACGGTCGGGTCCTCGTCGGTGACGACCTGCCGGACGACGATGACGAGCTGGCTGAGCTGATCGATCACGACGGCGTGGTGATCGCGCGGGTCGCACCCGAGCAGAAGCTGGCCATCGCCCGCGCACTCCAGCTGCGTGGACATGTGGTCGCGATGACCGGCGACGGGGTCAACGACGGCCCGGCACTGCAGGAGGCGGACATCGGCGTCGCCATGGGCGAGAGCGGAAGCGACGTCGCACGTGAGGCGTCGGACCTGGTGCTGCTCGACGATGACTTCACCACCATTGTCGCAACCGTCGAGCAGGGACGCGGCACGTTCCTGAACGTCCGCCGCTTCCTCACCTACCACCTCACCGACAACGTGGCCGAGCTCTTCCCGCTGCTGGTCTGGGCAGTCTCCGGGGGATCATTCCCCCTGGCCCTGGGCGTGCTGCAGATCATCGCGCTCGACCTCGCGACGGACACCCTGACTGCCGTGGCACTCGGTGGTGAGCACCCGCACGGGCGGGTCATGCAGAGGCCACCGGTGTCCGGTCGGCTGCTCAACGGCACAGTCGCCTGGCGGGCCTTCGGACTGCTGGGTCCGACCGAGTCATTGGTGGCCATGGCGGCCTTCGTCCTGGTGCTGATCGGTGGAGGGTGGACGTGGGGAGCGACCTTGGACGCCACCCTTCTCACCCAGGCGTCCGGTGCCTACTTCATCACCGTCGTGACCGGACAGATGGGCAATGCGTTCGCCTGTCGAAGCAGCACCTTGACGATCCGGCACCTCGGGTGGCGCACGAACCCCACTCTCGTCTGGGCGGTGCTGGTCGCTCTCGGAATCGCCCTGGCCATGGTGTTCGTACCTCCACTGGCCGACATCCTCGGGCAGGCACCGCCGACTGCGGTGGGATGGCTCGTGGCGGTCGCGGCACCCCTGGTGCTGCTCGGCGTCGATGCGCTCGACAAGGCCGTGCGACGCCGGCAGTTCACTCAGCCATGAAAGCCGATCAAGATCAGTGGAAGCTTGTGCCGGTCTCGTCGGCACAAGTCTCCACTCTCGAGGTTCATCGACGGTGACGCCGTTCGACGCCGGCAGCTCAGTCAGCCCGCGTCCGGCTGAGCTGCCGGTGCCGGCCGCGGAGCCGCCGGCTCGCTGGTGCGCGCAGCACGAGCCCGGTCGGCCTGGGCCGCAGCCAACGAGCGGGCGTCATCGGCGGCCCGGTGAAGCGCAGTGATCCGCACCGGTCCCGGCGTCGAGTCGACGTGCATCGAGGCAAGGCCGAGCGACCGCTGCCACGGACCCTGGGTCACCCGGACGCTCTGGGTGCGGGCGTGCGGGACGACGTCCCAGGACGGAACGAGCCACCCGCGCCTGGTGACGAGCACGTCCTGCGTCGCACCGACCCCGAGCCTGCCGTGCTGCAGCGGAGCACGCCACCGCGCCTGAGTCGGGACCGGATCGAGTGGTACGGCGAAGGGGTCGATGCCGGGGAGCACCCGCTGCAGCACCGCCCGCGCCACGGGCAGCGGAGCCACCGGCAGCACCATCGACGGTCGGTCATCAGCCTCGTCGCCCGACGTGGTTCCCGCGACATTCACCACGACCCGTACCCAGCCCCACGGCTTCCACATGAGGGGACGCTCGATGCGCACGGCCTGCACGCGTCCGGGGGGGACCGTCTGCGAGCGGTGCGACGTGAGGCCGAAGCGCAGCCGCAGGCCGTCGGGGGACTCGGCGACGGTGAAACCGAAGTAGTTCAGGAACTGTCCACCGACGACGGTGAACGGCGTGGCCACGAGGAAGAGTCCGGCGAGGCCGAGCTCCCAGATGCCGGCGACCCCGGCTACAGCCACCGTCACCGGTACCAGCGCCACGAGGAGCACCGTCACCGGCTGCAACGCCAACGACGCCAGCAGGTGGGGAGCGGGAACCTGCACCAGCACCCGCTCGGGTGCGGTGGGGGCCGCCGTGCCCTCCTCGTGCCGCAGTCCCGCCGCGCGGGCGATGAGCTCGGCACGCAGCTGCTGGGCGTCCTCGAGGGACAGGTACTGCAGCTTGGTGCCTTGGGTGGAGGCACCCGCCACCTCTGGCCGGACCTCCGCCAGACCGAAGAGGCGCGCGAGCAGCGGCTGAGTGACGTCGACCGACTGCAGGCGGGTCAGCTGGACGCGACGCTCGTTGGTGACGAGCACCCCGGAGCGGATACGGAGGTCACCGTCGCCGTCGAACCAGAAGGACAGGCGGGACCAGGCGACGTACGCGTAGCCGCCGACGCCGAGCAGGATGACCGCGATGAGGCCGGCGGTGCCGAGGCCACCCAGCAGTGCCGTGGCTTCGCCCCCACCGAAGACGAAGACACCGATGATCAGGACGGGAGCCGCCCGCACCATGGTGACCAAGGGCGTCACAGGATGCGTGCGACGCGGTTCGCTCACAGTCCGGCACTCCGTTGCTCGCCCAACGCCGCCAACCGGTCGCGGAGGCGTCCGGCCTCGTCGGGTGGGAGTCCGGGCACGGTCGCGTCGGTCGTCGCGGCGGCGGTGTGCAGCTGCACGGTCGCGAGACCGAGGTAGCGCTCGATCGGTCCGCGACGGACGTCCACCAGCTGCATGCGCCCGTAGGGCACGACGACCAGACGGCGGAAGATGATGCCGCTGACGACGAGCAGGTCGTCCGCCCGGTCGGCGTAGCCGATGGCAGCAACCTGACGGCCGATCAGCCACCACAGCCAGCCGAGCACCACCATCCCGAGCAGCAGCGCCAGGAAGGCGTACTCGCGGAGGTCGGCAACGACGAGAGCGGTGACCACGAGTGCCGTGAGCACCACGGTGGCGCCGACAGCGACGAGACGGCGACCGGTGGCCAGACGCGGACTCACCGGCGTCCATCCGGACTCCGCCACGAACGGATCGCTGCTCATGCCCGGAAATCTACCGTCCGCCGAGTGACACCTCGCGTGACGCTGGCGCTACTTGTCGACGTCACCGACCACGAAGAACATCGACCCGAGGATGGCCACCATGTCGGCGACCAGCTGGCCCGGCAGCATCTCCGACAGCACCTGGACGTTGTTGAAGGACGCCGAGCGCAGCTTCAGGCGATGCGGGGTCTTCTCGCCGTGCGAGACCAGGAAGTACCCGTTGAGGCCGAGGGGATTCTCGGTCCATGCGTAGGTGTACCCCTCCGGGGCCTTGAGCACCTTCGGGAGACGTTGGTTGATCGGTCCTCTCGGCAGCCGCTCCAGCGTCTCGACGCAGGCGTCCACAAGGTCCAGCGACACATGGAGCTGCTCCCTCAGCACCTCGAACCGCGCGTAGCAGTCGCCCTCGCTGCGGGTCGGGACCCGCAGCACGTGCTGGAGCTCGCCGTAGGCCAGGTAGGGCTCGTCCCGTCGCAGGTCCATGTCGACTCCGGACGCTCGGGCGATCGGCCCGGACAGCCCGAACTGCAGCACCTGGTCCTGGGAGAGGACGCCGACACCCTGCGTGCGGGCCGCGAAGATCTCGTTGCCGAAGACCAGGTTCTCCAGCTGCGGCAGACGCTCCCGCACACCGGACACCGCAGTCCGCACCCTCCCCAACCATCCGTTGGGCAGGTCCTCCTTGAGCCCTCCGACGCGGTTGAACATGAAGTGCATCCGCCCGCCGGAGATCTCCTCCATGACCTCCTGGATCGCCTCGCGCTCGCGGAACGCGTAGAACACCGGAGTGATGGCACCGACCTCGAGCGGGTAGGAGCCGAGGAACATCAGGTGGTTGAGCGCCCGGTTGAGCTCGGCGAGCAAGGTCCTGGCCCACACCGCGCGGACGGGCACCTCCATGCCGAGCATGCGCTCGACGGCAAGCACCACGCCGAGCTCATTGGAGAAGGCCGAAAGCCAGTCGTGCCGGTTGGCGAGCACGACGATCTGTCGGTAGTCACGCACCTCGAAGAGCTTCTCGGCCCCGCGGTGCATGTAGCCGATGACGGGCTCGGCGGTGACGATCCGCTCACCGTCCAGCACGAGGCGCAGACGAAGGACACCATGTGTCGCCGGGTGCTGCGGGCCGATGTTGAGCACCATGTCGGTGGCCACGACTCCACCACCCGTGCTCACCACCCGCTCCTCGGTCACGGTGGCGATCCTGCCATGGGAACGCTCAGCGGGCGCCGAGCCGCGTCACGCAACGGGACGCTCGGCAGACCTCGGGTCGACCCTCAGTTGGCCGGACGCAGGCGCGCGATCTCGCTGGCTGTGAGGTCCAGCAGCTGACGCGGGGGGCGCGGCTCATCCCCGCTGGTCTCCTCACTGGGCAGCGGGGCGGTGGTCTGCTGGAGACTGTCCACGGGTTCGGGCGTGAGCTCGGCGGCGAAGGCGGCGCGCACGAGCGGCAGCTGCAACGAGGGGTACACCGGCTCGGGAGCCGGCGCGCGGGGAAGCAGGAGCTCGTGCATCAGGGTCCGCTCGGTGCTGGCGTCACGCAGGGTCTGCAGCTCGAGCAGCATCTCGACCTGCCGGGCACGGAGGTCAGCAAGCTCGGAGTGCGCCTCCGCCAAGAGCTGCAGCGCCAGCTGCTGTTCACGGCGCCGCTCGTTGGCCTCGGCCGCGAACCGCTCCGCCTGTTCGTGCGCGGCGCGGGAGACCGACCACACGGCCATCAATCCCAGCAGCGCCACACCGGTCACGCCGACCTGGACCGCCCACTCGGTGTCGATCGCCCACACCGCGGCAACCGTGGCCACAGCGATGATCAGCGCGAGGAGCAGCAGTGGCGCATCGGACCGCGGGGGTTCGGGAAGGGCATGGCGTCCACGAGACATGGACCCAGCGTACGCCGATCGGGTGAGGCGGGTCGGCGATTGTCCAGCTAGGCCGGGCTGGCCCCACCCGTCTCGTCGTCGTCGCCCCCCTTGATCCGGCAGATGCGCTCCAACCAGAGGGCCGCAGCGGCCATGGCGGCCCCGGAGGCGGAGGCGACGAGCGAGATCAGCAGCATCTGACGGCGGAAGGCGGTGTTCAGGTCGGTCACCACGAAAGCCGCGTATCCCAGATAGACACCCGTGACGGCCGCCCCGGCGCGCGAGCCGGCAAGGGCCAGGACGGCGGTCCGTGCGGCCACAAAGGGGTCCAGCGGGCGATGACCCTCGCGGCGCTCGATCCGCGGTCGCAGTGTCCATGCCGCGATCGCGAACCCGGCCGCCATCAGCCCCAGCACCGCCGGTGCCGCCCAGGGAACGGTCGGCGGAGCTCCGGTGAGCAGGTCCCAGAACCGTGCCCCGAGCAGCCCGACCACCGCGCCGACGACGGCGGTGACGAGCAGCAGCCGCAGAGAGGTCGGAGTCACCGCACCTCCCACGAGAGCCCGGACGGCCGGACGCCGGCCGTACCCACCTCAGCCGCCCACTCCCCCACGGTCCGCCCGGCGAGCTCGAAGGTCGGGTCGACCTCGGACCACGGCACCAGCACGAAACCTCGCTGGACGGCCCGCGGGTGCGGGAGCGTCAGTACCGGATCCTCGCTCACGACCGCGTCGTAGGCCAGTACGTCGACATCCAAGGTGCGCGGCCCCCAGCGTTCGTCCCGAACACGCGCGGCGTCCTGCTCACACCGCTGGGCGAGGGCCAGCAGCTCGAGCGGCGCAAGGCTGGTCTCCACCACGACGACAGCGTTGAGGAAGTCCGGCTGGTCCGGGCCACCCACGGGGTCGGACTCGACGAGCGAAGACACGGCGACGACCTCGACTCCTGGCGCACGCCGAAGCGAATCGACCGCGGCCGACAGCAGTCTGCGACGATCACCGAGGTTCGAGCCCAGTCCGAGTGCCGCGCGCACGAGCGAGGAGCCGCCGTCCGTCACCGTCGACGCACCACGGTGACGCTCACGTCGTCGAAGGGGACCCCGACCGGCGCCTGCGGCTTGTGCACGGTCACGCGGACCCCGGTCACTCGCCCGACGACGAGGAGCGCATCCGCGATCCGCACCGCCACTGTCTCGATGAGGTTGCAGGGATCGCCCTCGACCACGCGTACCACCTCTCGCGCAACGGCCGCGTAGTCGACCGTGGCCTCGAGATCGTCAGACGCTGCTGCCTCACGGACGTCGGTCAGGAGCTCGACGTCGACCCCGAACATCTGTCCGCTCTGACGTTCCTCGGCAAGCACTCCGTGGTACCCGTAGGCCCTGATGCCCCGCAGCGTGATGCGGTCGGACGCGGTCATGTCGGACCTCCCAGCGGCCCGAGAACCGGCGAGGCGTGGTGCAACCACATTCGCCACCGGCCGTCGATCTCGACGAATCCGTTGGTGGCCATCGCGTGGCTGGAGACAAATGGCTCGTCGCCCTCCCCGGGGCGCAGGATGATCTCGGTGCACGTCACCACGGCAGAGTCGTCCTTCACGTTCACCTCGACGTCGGTGACGATGAACTGCACGTTCTCGGTGTTGGCCATGACCAGGGCCCAAGAGCGGATCACCGGCTCGATCCCGGAGATGAAGACTCCACCCGGATGCACGCACTTGGCCATGGCGCCCCACAGGTCGTCGACCCACAACGCCTGCATGCGGTCGAGGTCACCGGCCTCGAAGGCCGCGTAGAGCTCCTCGTTGGCAGATCTGACTGCGTCGATCACGGTGTCACTCATGCGCCCCCCTGGCCCACGCCGCGGCCACGCGTACCGCATCGACGTTGCCGCGCGCATCGTGCACCCGGACGCACCAGGCTCCCGCAGCGGCCGCCAGCGCTGACAGTGCCAGCGTCGCGTCGTCACGCTCCTCCACCGGCCGCGGCGTGACACCGTCGGACAGCAGCAGTCCGAGAAAGCGCTTGCGCGACGCCCCGACCAGGAGGGGGTGGCCGAGCGCGGCCAACACCGGCAGGTCGCGCAGCAGCTGCCAGTTGTGGTCCGCATCCTTGGCGAAGCCCAGACCAGGGTCGAGCACGATCCGGTCGGCCTCCACGCCGGCCGTGAGCGCCGCCTTCGCCCGCGTGGCCAGCTCGTCCGCGACCTCGACGACCACGCCGCGCGGGTAGACAGCCTGCTGGTCCATGTCTCGGCTGTGTCCTCGCCAGTGCATGAGAACGACGGGCACCCCAGCCGCCGCCACGAGGGGAAGCATCGCGGGGTCCGCCAAGCCCCCCGACACGTCGTTCACGATGGCCGCCCCCGCATCGAGCGCCGCGCCCGCCACCTCGGCCCGCATCGTGTCGATGCTCACGACCACGCCTTCTGACGCCAGGGCCTTCACCACCGGAACGACACGCTGAAGCTCGACGTCCACGGCCACGCGTTCGGCTCCCGGACGGGTGGACTCACCGCCGACATCCACGAGGTCCGCACCGAGTGAGACCTGCTGCAGCGCACGCTGGACGGCGCGGCCGGCGTCGAGGAACCGCCCACCGTCGGAGAACGAGTCGGGAGTGACGTTGAGCACCGTCATCACCGCAGTGCGGTCGAGCGCCGCGAGGCCGTCCGGAAGGCCGGCGGGGCGTCGAGGCGTCACCATCGTTCGAGCCTAGAGGACGTGTCGCGCGCGCATCGGTGTCAGCGCGGGTCGAGGATCAGGCTCATCGCCTCGGCTCGGGTGGCGGTGTCCCGCAGCTGCCCACGAACCGCCGAGGTCACGGTCTTGGCACCGGGCTTGCGGACTCCGCGCATGGACATGCACAGGTGCTCACACTCGACGACCACGATCACCCCGAGAGGGTGGAGGATCTGCAGCAACGCGTCGGCGATCTGCGTGGTGAGGCGCTCCTGCACCTGCGGCCGTCGCGCATACACGTCGACGAGTCGCGCCAGCTTGGACAAGCCGGTGATGCGACCCTCCTCGCTCGGGATGTACCCGACATGGGCGACGCCGTGGAACGGCACGAGGTGGTGCTCGCAGAGCGAGTACACCTCGATGTCCTTGACCAGCACCATCTCGTCGTGGCCGATGTCGAAGGTCGTCGTCAGCACGTCCTGGGCCCGCTGCCGCAGTCCGGACAGCGTCTCCTCGTACATCCGGGCCACGCGGTAAGGGGTGTCCCGGAGGCCGTCCCGCTCCGGGTCCTCGCCGATCGCCAGCAGCAGCTCGCGCACAGCCGCAGCCGCACGGTCATGGTCGAAGGGGGCTGTGACGGGTTCGTCGGGCAGAGCGATGGGGTCGACCACCGAGGTCACTCCGCCGCCTCGGACGTACCGCTGACCGACTCGTCCTGGGGGGTTGCGCCGTGCCCGTTCGGCGACCCGTTCACACCCTCGACCTCTTTGCGGCTGCGCACCGGTCCGCGCTCCGAGACGGGCCGCTCGCTGGACGAGAGCCACACCGGTCGATGCTCGCGCTTCCGGATGTCGCGGAACACCTCCGCAACCTCATGCTGGTCGAGGGTCTCGCGGTCGAGCAGCTCCACGACGAGCCGGTCCAGCACGTCACGGTTCTCGCTCAGGATCTCGTACGCCTCCTGGTGCGCCCCCTCGAGGAAGGCGCGGACCTCCGCGTCGATGACCTCGGCCATCTGCTCTGAGTAGTCACGCTGATGACCCATGTCGCGACCGAGGAAGACCTCGCCCTCGCCCTGTCCGAGCCTGACGGAGCCGACCTTGTCGCTCATGCCGTACTGCATCACCATCGCGCGGGCGAGCTGCGTGGCCTTCTCGATGTCGTTGGACGCACCCGTGGTCGGGTCGTGGAAGACCATCTCCTCAGCGGCACGGCCGCCGAGCATGTAGGCGAGCTTGTCCAGCATCTCGTTACGCGTCGTGGAGTACTTGTCCTCGGTCGGCAGCACCATGGTGTAGCCGAGCGCGCGACCACGCGGAAGGATCGTCACCTTGTGCACCGGGTCGGTGTTGTTCAGCGCCGCCGCGACAAGCGCATGACCGCCCTCGTGGTAGGCGGTGATCTTCTTCTCGGTCTCGTTCATCAGCCGCGTGCGCTTCTGGGGACCGGCGACCACGCGGTCGATCGCCTCATCCAGAGCGTCGTCGTCGATCAGGCCCTTGCCCTCGCGGGCTGTCAGCAGCGCCGCCTCGTTCAGGACGTTCGCCAGGTCGGCACCGGTGAACCCGGGTGTGCGACGGGCCACCGCAGTGAGGTCCACGCCCTCGGCGAGCGGCTTGCCCCGCGCGTGCACCTGCAGGATCTGACCGCGTCCGATCAGGTCCGGACGCTCGACCGCGATCTGCCGGTCGAAGCGGCCAGGCCGCAGCAGGGCGGGGTCGAGGATGTCGGGGCGGTTGGTGGCGGCGATGAGAATGACACCGCCCTGGACGTCGAATCCGTCCATCTCGACCAGCAGCTGGTTCAGGGTCTGCTCACGCTCGTCGTGCCCGCCGCCGAGCCCGGCGCCGCGGTGACGTCCGACAGCGTCGATCTCGTCGACGAAGACGATCGCGGGCGCGTTGGCCTTCGCCTGCTCGAACAGGTCACGGACGCGAGAGGCGCCGACACCGACGAACATCTCGACGAAGTCGGAGCCGGAGATGGAGTAGAAGGGGACCGCGGCTTCGCCGGCGACCGCGCGAGCGAGCAGGGTCTTACCCGTGCCTGGGGGTCCGTAGAGCAGCACGCCCTTGGGGATCTTGGCCCCGACGGCCTGGAACTTGCCCGGGTCCTGCAGGAACTCCTTGATCTCGTGGAGCTCCTCGACCGCCTCGTCGGCGCCGGCCACGTCGGAGAACGTGGTCTTGGGCATGTCCTTGCTGACGATCTTTGCCTTGGACTTTCCGAAGTTCATGACGCGGGAGCCCCCGCCCTGCATCTGCGTCATGAAGAAGAAGAGGAGACCAAGGATCAAGATGATCGGTCCGAAGGTGAACAGCAGCGTCACCCACCAGCCCTGTGTGGGCACCTCCGAGACCTGACCGTCCGGCGGCGGGACCTCCTGGACGAGGTCGGTGAGCAGCTGGCCCTGAGGCTCGATGTAGCTGGCCTTGATCTTGTCGCCGTTCTGGAGGTCGACCCGGACCTCCTGGTCGCGGTCGATCAAGGTGACCTTGGCGGCGTCGCCGTCCTGGATGGCGGCGATGACCTCTGAGGTGTCCTTCTGCTCGTACCCACCGGCCTGGTTGGCGACCTCGACGGTGATCAGGGCGAGCATGACGACGATGACGATCCAGAAGATCGGCCCGCGGACGATGCGCTTGATGTTCATGATGCGGGCGCAGAGCGCCTTGTGCCTCCTGCAGCAGGGTTTCGGACTTCGACGGTACACCGGCAGCGGGGCCAGGCGCCCCACGGGGAACGGGCCTTGACCGGCTGGAGACCGGCCCGACTCCACCACCCGCACCGGTGATCGGAGCATCTTCGCCAAAAAACCGGGCCCCGGGACGCTCCGAAACGACTGGAATGCTCCGATCAGCGGCGGAGGCCGCTCAGGCCTGCGGGGCGTACACGTGCCGGGAGAGACTCCCCACGAAGGGAAGCGAGCGGTACTTCTCGGCGTAGTCGAGCCCGTAGCCGACCACGAACTCGGCGGGGATGTCGAAGCCCACGTACTTGACCGGTACCGGGTTCTGCTGCGCGTCGGGCTTGCGCAGCAACGTGCACACCTCGAGCGAGGCCGGACCGCGCGAGCTCAGGTTGCGGAGCAGCCACGAGAGGGTGAGCCCGGAGTCGATGACGTCCTCGACCACGAGCACGTGCCGGTCAGTGAGATCAGCGTCGAGGTCCTTCAGAATCCGCACGACGCCGCTCGAACGGGTGCCGGACCCGTACGACGACACCGCCATCCAGTCCATCTCGACGGAGGTGTGCAGCGCCCGGGCCAGGTCGGCCATCACCATGACCGCACCTTTGAGGACGCCGACCAGCAGCAGCTCCTTGCCGGCGTAGTCCCGGTCGATCTCCTGTGCGACCTCGCGCAGCCTGGTCTGGATGCGATCGGCGTCGATGAGCACGGCCGCGAGAGCCTCACCCATGTCCTCGGCGTCCACGAACGCTGCCTCCTAGGGTTCCCGCCCATGGTCCATCTGAGCGTCCAGATGGGCGTCCGTCTGGGCGAGGACGAGCCTGCCACAGTCGCGCCAGGCGCGGACACCGGATGGCAGGTGCACGGGACCCTGGCCACTCCAGCGTGCGACCAGCGCGTCGACGTCGGACAGGTGTGAGGCCCGCAGGTCACCTCCTGGTACGCCGCTCTCCAGCACCTCAGCCCGCAGCACCCGTCGTCGCACCGCCGCAGGGACGGACGCGAGCGCCTCGACCGCGAGGCCGGGTCGACCCTCGTCGTCGTGGACACGTGCTCGTGACCGGACCTCCCGCGCCCACTGCTCCAACGCGTCGTCGTCGTCTGCCAGCGCGGAGGCCGTCCGCGCGAGGGCCTCGCCGACACCGGGACCGATCGCCTCTTCGAGCACCTCCATGGCTCCACGGACCCGGACCCGCGCGAACCCGGGGTCGCGGTTGTGCGGGTCGTCCCAGACGACCAGCTGCTGCGCCTCGCACGCAGCCCGGGTGGTCGCACGGTCGATCGTGAGCAGTGGACGCCGGTAACGCCCTCGCACGGGCGCCATGCCGCGGATGGAGCGGGCACCCGACCCGCGGGCCAGTCCGAGCAGTACCGACTCCGCCTGGTCGTCCTGGGTGTGACCGAGCAGCACCGCGGCGGCACCCAGGTCGTCAGCGGCTGCATCGATTGCGGCATAGCGGGCCGCACGTGCCGCTCCCTCCGGCCCACCATCCGTCCCGACCTCGACCGCCGTCACCAGGACGGGGTCGAGCCCGAGTCGGCGCAGCTCGGACGCCGCGCGATCGGCCACCTGAGCCGAGTCCGGCTGCAGCCGGTGGTCGACCACGACGGCGGCGGGCCGCCAAGGACCACGCCGGGCCTCGAACGCGGCGGCGGCCGCCAGGGACATCGAGTCCGGTCCCCCGCTGGCGGCGACGAGCACCACTGCCCCGGCCGGGAGGTCCGACAGCGCCGTCCGGACGGCCCGTCGGACGGCCGCGACCGAGGGCGCCGGTCCGCTCACCCGACGACTCGCGCAACCCACTTGTCGGGGGCGTGCAGCTCGTCACGGCTCGGCAGCGTGTCCGGAGACTCCCAGACCCGGTTGAACCCCTGCATCCCGACCTCGTCGACGACCGCACGGACGAACAGGGACCCGTCGCGGTACTGCGCGAGCTTGGTCTCCATGCCGAGGAGTCGACGGACCACCGCCTCGCTCGCCCGTGGGTTGGCGCGGCGCTCGGACATCTTCTGCCGCAGCACATCGACGGTCGGGATGACCGCATCGTCAACGGTGTCCATGACCACATCGGCATGACCTTCGAGCAACGACATCACGGCGGTGAGCCGGCCCAGCAGCTCACGTTCCTGGTCGGACATCATCTGCTCGAGCGCCTGGACCACGTCGATGCCGCGCAGCGCACCCACCACCGCGGCCGCGAGCTGGCGCATCCGGCGTCCGAGCTCGCCGTGCTCGGGAGTGAGGTCGTCCAGGGACGACTCGATCTGCGCACGCAACCACGGGCCGAGCCATGGCACCGCCGTGAACTGCACGCGGTGGGTCTCCTCGTGCACGCAGACCCAGAGCCGGAAGTCCGAGCTGTTGACGCCGAGTCGCTGCTCGACGTTGACGATGTTCGGGGCGACGAGCATGAGGGCTGGGTCGGTGTCAGGAGCGGTGAAGAGCTCGTACTGCCCCAACACCCGCGAGGACAGGAAACCGAGGGCGGCGCCGACCTCGGCCCCCGCCACCCGCGCACCGACGGACGCCAGAGCGGTGTCCTTGCGCATCTTGTCGGTGATCGGCGCGAGGAGCGTCTCGAAGGCGGAGGCATTGGCGTCCACCCAACGGCTCCGGTCCACCACCCGCACGGACTCCGGGCTCGCATCCGCATGCAGCCCCGTGACCTCACGGACGACCTGCACCGCCGTCGCCGATCCGGCACGGAGCTCGTCGACCGCCTGTCGGGCACCGACGCTCCCGATCGTCGGCCCCGTCCCGCCGACGCGCCGGGCCACCGCCCGTGCGTAGCGCCAGTCGACCGCGGAGGGAGTGCTCATCGGTCCACCGTACGGGGACTCAGCCACGAGCGGGACAGGACGTCAGGGCGGCGGCCGCATCATCGAGGGACGCGCGCGCGGCGAGCGTGTCGACCACCTCGTCGGCGACGAAGGCGTAGGCGACCAGATCGCCGGCACACGTCGTGGCGACCCCGGCCTCCGCAGAGATCCCGGTGAGAGTGCCTGTCTTGGCACGGATCAGACCGGCCGCCTCCTCGGAGCCGGCGTCCGAGAACCGGTCCGCAAGGGTGCCGTCGAAACCCGCCACCGGAAGCCCGCTCAGCACGGGCGTCAGCGCCGGCTCGGTGGCCGCAGCAAGCAGGGCTTCGACAGTGGCGGCGGCAGGCATCCGGTCCTGCCGCGAGAGCCCACTGGCGTCGTGCACCACTGCGCCGTCGATGAGGGCGCCTCGCTGCTCGGCTGCGTCCAGCAGCGCTGCCGCCGCACCGACGAAGCTGGCCGGCCCGCCCTGCTCGGACGCCGCGAGGCGTCCCAGGGACTCCGCGAGCTGGTTGTCGCTGTCGCGGAGCATCCGTTCGACGAGGTCGAGCATCGGCTCCGACTCCACGCTGGCCAGCGGATCGTCGTCGGTGGTCCCGGTCGCGCGCACGGATCCGCGGATCTCGATGCCGTCCTCCTCGAGCAGGTCGGCGAAGGCGTCGGCCGCGCCGAGGGCGGGATCGGGGTAGCGGGTGTCCGCATCGGCGGTGACGCGTCCCTGGTCGGCCATCAGCGCGGAGACCGGCGCGATGACGCCCGAGCTGACGTAGATGTCCTCCCACTGCGGTGACACCGACGGCCCGGTGAACAGCGAGTCGTCGTAGGCGAGCCGCACCTCGTCCGCGTCGAGACGGGCCAACCGTCGGGCGGTGACGGCGGCCAACCGTTCCAACGAAGGGGTAGCGACACCCGTTGCCTGCTCGGTGGTGAGCGTGGTGTCACCACCGCCGACCAGGACGAGTCGCCCCTTCCCCTCGTCCCACACCACGGAGGTCTGCAGCCGGGTCTCGACCGGAAAGGCATCGAGCACGGCGATCGCCGTCCAGAGCTTGAGGGTGGACGCCGGCGCCGCCGGCGCGTCCGCATCGACGCCGAGCGCAGGTCTGGCCACGCCCGCGGGCAGGCCGAGGGGGACGACCTGAGCGTGGACCGAGGGGCCGAGGGCGTCAGCGTCCAGCTGCCGGCGGACCTCGGTCACCACCCGCGCGTCGAGCCGGCCTCCCGTGGGCTCGAAGGGTGCGGCGACGGCGGCCTCGGCGTCCAGCCCCTGCGGCAGCACCAGCGGTGACGGGGGTTCGGCACCGGGCTCCGCCTCGAAGATGACGCCGGCGGCGTCCAGGAGCAGCACGGTCACCGTGAGCAGGGCGAGCGCACCCACGACCCACCAGCGGGCTCGTGGCATCGAGACCCCCTCCTCGTGGACCGGGTGCGATACGGGACACTGGATCTTGCGCGTAGCGACCCTAAGCCACCGCGTGAACCGCCCCCCAGCCCATTCGGAAGGGACCGTCGTGGACTTCGACGTCTTCGTGGAGATCCCGCAGGGACACCGCAACAAGTACGAGCTCGACAAGGAGACCGGTCGGATCCGCCTCGACCGGATGCTCTTCACGTCGACGCGGTACCCGGCCGACTACGGCTTCATCGAGAACACTCTCGGCCAGGACGGCGACCCGCTCGACGCCCTCGTGCTGCTCGACGAGCCGACCTTCCCGGGCTGCGTGATCCGCTGCCGGGCCATCGGCATGTTCCGCATGACCGACGAGGCCGGCGGGGACGACAAGGTCGTCTGCGTGCCCGCGCACGACCCGCGCAAGGAGCACCTGCGCGACATCCACCACATGCCGGAGTTCGACAAGCTCGAGATCCAGCACTTCTTCGAGGTCTACAAGGACCTCGAGCCGGGCAAGTCCGTCGAGGGCGCCACCTGGGAGGGACGCGCCGAGACCGAGCGCGAGATCGAGGCCTCCTTCAAGCGCGCGATCGACGCCGACAAGGCCTGACGCACCGGCGCCTCCACGCAGCCAGATGCCGTCGTCGTGCACAGGCATTGTGGATGATCCTGGGGACGTCCTGGGGACGCACGCAGGGCTTCGTGTGGACGAACCTGTGGGTGAAGAAAGTTCTGAAGATTCTTCGAGAAAAGCCTTGCGCGGCCTGGTGACCGGGGCATAGAACTTCTCCACGACGCCGCACGGCGCACCCGGTCCGAGAGGGAAACCTCAAGGATCGACCCGAAGGGAAACCGACGGGTCATCCCGGTGGGAGACCACCGGGCGGAGGGACCAGGGCAACCGAGTCCCACCGACGGGAAGCGCAGCGGAGTCCGACTCGACTCCGGTCGAGTCGTCGGTTCACCTTCGGGTGTGCCGATGGTTCACCCTCGGGTGAGCCACCTGGTCGGCCCTCGGGCAGGCCAGTGGGTCCGTTCTCGGACGGACCGCAGGAGGCCCCTCCATCGCCTAGTTGGAGGGGCCTCTCTGCGTCTGCGGAACAGTCTGCGTGACGACGTGACCGATCCCGCGGTGCGACACACGGGTTCGAACGACATGAGGTTCGGCGTTGGTTTCGACCCTGATCCAGGGGAAGATCCGACACCAGGTCTCATCTCGGTGAGGGCAGACCGCCTTCGCCTCATCGCCGCTGGCCCCCGGGGGCCGGCAGGACCCGCTGAGAGATCTCCAGCCCAGCCGGCGGTAGCCACAGCTGACCTCCTCGTCTGCCCTCCAGTCGCCGCCAGCGCCGCGCGAGACCCTCCGGTGCCAGACGCACCTCAGCATCGATCCATCGGACGACCTGGAGGCCGAGCTCGTCCTCTAGCCATCCTTGCCGCAGACGCTCGGCCCAGAGGGGTTCGACCTGTCGACCTTCCCGGTCGTACTTACGCTTCCCGTCCGCCTCTCCGACAATCCCCTCGCGTGCCCACAGGGTGTCGACCCGGAACTCAACGTCACCCAGTCGCAGAACTACGTTGCACCGAGGACGAGGGACTCCGCGAAGCATCAGCTCCCCGCGTCCGCGCGACTCCAGGGGCGACTCCGCGTGACCGTCCGCCCACGCCAGGGTGCGACGTGCCTCGCGACAGCCGCGCACCGCACCTCGTTCCGACAGCATCGCCAGCATCTGGCTCCCGTCCGCACCGCGTCGGAGTGCAGCGTCGGCCGTGACCAGTGCAAGTGGCGTAGGGAGGTCAAGAGCGACGTCGACGACCGTACGCTCCAAGGACGTGAACGGGACTCCGTTGCGCCACCGGATGTCCGCGGAAGTGATGTCGGTGAGGAGCGTCCGCGACCCCCCGGGGCGATGACTCCCGGGTGGGCGGATGATCTCGGGCAGCGATGGAATCGATGAGACCGGAAGTCCCCACACCAGTGCGGCGGTACGTCTGCAGGCGACCACGTCGGAACCGGCCAGGGAAGCCAGACACCGTAAGTGCGAGGTACGGGCGCGCGCCCAGCGATCCGTCAGTTCTGGCGAGAGTGGCAGCACGTACCGGCCACGCCGACTCCGGGTGAGCGAGCCGTCGCGCACGAGTCGACGAATGTCCCAGTCCGACAACCCCCAAGCTCGCAGCTCCTCCGCCGAGGCGCCGGCACCTCGCGCCAGCAGATGCTGCGCTATGCCGTCCGGTGCAGGCGTGGTCACGTGCCGGAGAGTGCCCTCGTGTGCGGTGTGACGGTGGCAGCGCCCGTGCCGCTCTGGATGACGATGTGCCGACACCGCTGTGGACAGTCGGTACTCATCGACCTGGGCCACACCGAGGTGAGGGTTGGCGTGGGAACCTGATCCACTTCCCCGCCGGATCCGACGCCAAGTCTCATGTCGGCGCCGCACTGCACCGCGTCATAATCCATTCTTCCGACGGCCGTCTCACATCCTGATACAACTGCCCAAAGGTTGGACACGGCGGCGCGACGTCTCTACCCTCGACGCATGACTCCGACCGCCGCCCACGTGACGCCTCTCGGCGCGCGAATGTGTTGCTGCGGCATCCGCATGCCCTTCGGCATGTGCGCCTGCATGGTCTGACGGACCCGGGCTCCATCCCGCCGTCCTGCGCGGCGAGCAGATGCTCGCCGGACGCACCCCGGGTTCGTGCCGCACCAGGCGACTCACCCTTCCTTGCAGCACCCACCTGAGACGGAGCCATCATGACCACCGACCCCACCGCCTGGTCGTTTGAGACCAAGCAGATCCACGCCGGCCAGACCGCTGACACCGCCACCGGTGCCCGCGCCCTGCCGATCTACCAGACAACCTCGTACGTCTTCCGCGACACCGACCATGCGGCCGCGCTCTTCGGACTCGCCGAACCGGGGAACATCTACACCCGCATCATGAATCCCACCCAGGACGCCGTGGAGCAACGCGTGGCGGCCCTCGAAGGTGGCGTCGCCTCCCTGCTGGTCTCCAGCGGTCAGGCGGCGGAGACGTTCGCCATCCTCAACCTCGCCGAGGCCGGGGACCACATCGTGTCGTCGGCGTCGCTGTACGGAGGCACCTACAACCTCTTCCACTACACGCTGCCCAAGCTCGGCATCGAGGTGTCGTTCGTGGACGACCCCGACGACCTCGACGCGTGGCGGGCAGCCGTTAGGCCGAACACCAAGGCGTTCTTCGGCGAGACCATCGGCAACCCGAAGGGAGACATCCTCGACATCGAGGAGGTCGCGGCCATCGCTCACGGCGCGGGTGTCCCCCTGATCGTCGACAACACGGTGGCCACCCCGTACCTGATCCGTCCGCTGCAGCACGGCGCCGACATCGTCGTGCACTCCGCCACCAAGTACCTCGGCGGTCACGGCACCGCGGTTGCGGGCGTCATCGTCGACGGCGGGACGTTCGACTGGGCTGCGAACGCCGAGCGGTTCCCGCAGTTCAACACTCCGGATCCGAGCTACCACGGCCTTGTCTACGCCGAAGCCCTCGGAAACCTCGCGTTCATCATCAAGGCGCGCATCCAGCTGCTCCGCGACCTCGGCTCCGCGGTCGCACCTTTCAACGCCTTCCTGATCGCACAAGGACTGGAGACGCTCAGCCTCCGGGTGGAGCGGCACGTCCAGAATGCGCGGGCCGTCGCGGAGTGGCTCGAGCAGCACGACCAGGTCGAGTCGGTGAGCTACGCAGGGCTGCCGAGCTCTCCCTGGTACGAGCGCGGCCAGAAGTACGCCCCGCACGGGACAGGCGCCGTCCTCTCCTTCGAGATCTCCGGCGGACTCCAGGCTGGCAAGAGGTTCGTCGACTCGCTCGAGCTCTTCAGCCACGTGGCGAACATCGGTGATGTGCGGTCGTTGGTGATCCACCCCGCCTCCACGACGCACTCGCAGCTCACCCCTGACGAGCAGCTGGCCACCGGCGTGACGCCCGGCCTGGTACGGCTGGCGGTGGGACTCGAGGGTCTGCCCGACCTGCTCGCCGACCTCGAGGCCGGATTCCGCGCGGCCAAGGGTGCCTAGCACCCATGGCCGACCACCACCGGGCGCCCCCTCCTGCCAGCGCCGCCTGGCAGGAGGGGGACGACCCGGGCAACCGTCAGTTCGTCGACCTCGGACGCGTCGCGCTCGAGCTGGGCGGTGAGATCCCCGACGTCCGCGTCGCCTTCGAGACGTTTGGGACGCTCAACGCTGATCGGTCCAACGCCGTCCTGGTGCTGCACGCGCTGACCGGTGACTCGCACCTGGCCGGGCCGGCCGGCGCCGGACACCCCACCCCCGGGTGGTGGGACGCCCTGCTCGCGCCCGGTGCGCCACTGGACCCGTCCTCCTGGTTCGTCGTGGCACCGAACGTGCTCGGTGGGTGCCAAGGCACCACCGGTCCCGCGTCGCTCGCACCCGACGGTCGTCCCTGGGGCTCGCGCTTTCCCCGCATCACCGTGCGCGACCAGGTCGCCGTCGAGCGCGCTTTGACCGATGCCCTCGACATCGGTACCTGGGCGGCCGTCATCGGCGGGTCCATGGGCGGCATGCGGTCGCTGGAGTGGGCGGTCACGCACCCTGATCGGCTGCGGTCCGCTCTCGTCGTGGCGGTCGGAGCCGCCGCGACCGCGGACCAGATCGGGACGCAGACGGCGCAAATCCATGCGATCACCGCAGATCCCCGCTGGCGCGGTGGCGACTACCACGACGCGGCACCTGGGGACGGCCCGCATCTCGGCATGGGGGTCGCACGCCGCGTTGCGCACCTCACCTACCGCACCGAGTCCGAGCTCGACATCCGCTTCGGACGCGATGGACAAGCGGGAGAGGACCCGCTGGCGGACGGCCGGTACGCCGTTCAGAGCTACCTGGACCACCACGCCGACAAGCTTGCGCGCCGGTTCGACGCGGGGACGTACGTCGCGCTCACCGACGCGATGTCGACGCACGACGTCGGTCGGGGACGCGACGGTGTTGCGTCCGCACTGGCGTCGATCCAGGTGCCCGTCGTCGTCGGTGGGGTGGACAGCGACCGGCTCTACCCTTTGCGGCTGCAACGCGAGCTCGCTGACCTCATCCCCACGGCGGACGGCCTGCACACCATCGCTTCCCCGTACGGTCACGACGGGTTCCTGTTGGAGACCGACGCTGTCGCACGGCTGGTGCGCCACACGCTGCGTCGGGCGGAAGCGAAGAGAGCTGAGGCCAGCCGCCTCGCAGGCTAGAGCCGTCCGCTGGCAGCGGCGGCGGTGGCGATCGCCTCGATGTGACGGGCGTCAGTGCCGCAGCACCCGCCGAGCACGGAGATCGTCGGCGCCGCGGTCCGCACCTCGTTGAAGAGCTCACCCAGCTCCGCGGGGTCCCCCGCATCCAGCGTCTCGCTCTCGTCCAGCTCGGCGTGGCTCATCCGTGAGGCGTTCGCACGGAAGCCGCCGATCCGCTCGGTCCACGGATCCTCGGACCTCAGGGTGTCCAACACGTGGGTGGGGTGTGCGCAGTTGACCATGTAGTAGGCGGGTGGTTCTGCAGCCTCCGCGTCCACCCGCTCGATCGCGGCTCCGAGCTCGGAGCCGTCGGGGAGCCGACCGTCCGTCTCGGTGGTGAACGAGACGACGGCCGGCAGTCCCGCGGCGGCTGCCGCGTTGGCGACGCCGAGGCCCTCTTCGACGTAGTTCGCGGTGAGGATCGTCACCAGGTCGACCCCGCTCTCGGCGAACACACCCACCTGCCACGAGTGGTAGCGCGTCGCCTCCTCCGCGGTCATCCGCGCGCCGGGCTGATAGCCGTCCCCGCGCGGACCGAGGTTGCCGCTCACGACGAACCGCTCGGCGTCAGCGCCCACTGCGTCCCTGAGGTCGAGCAGCAGCGAGGCGGCGTCCCGGTTGAAGGTGGCCAGCTGGCCGAGGTCGTAGCCGAGGTGCGTACCCCAGTCGGGGCTGGCTCGCCAGGTGGGCGTCTCGAAGACCACCCCGACCTCGTGAGCGTCAGCGATCTGCCAGTGGTCGCGGTAGTAGTCGGCCAACCGTCGACGGCCGTCGTCGCTGCCGAGCAGCGGGAACGAGGCGAACGCGGGAAGGTCGAGCCCGTGGTTGAAGATCAGGTCGGTCTCGAGACCCGATTCGGTCAGGTAGGTCGCTCCGGAGAGCTGGGACAGGGATCGAGGCGAGTCGGGTGCGGCCATGGCGAACCTCCGTGGTGGACTCCTGATGCTAGAAGGCAATGACCGCGCCGTCACGGCCGCTCGTCAGCGGCACGGCCGAAACCGAGGGGAGCCTGTGGGCCGTCGTAACGGTGCGCTGCTGCTCGCGGTCACGCTCGTCGTCGGTGCGTGCGCCGTGGACGACGGGGCGCGGCCGGAGCGACCTCCCCACCGGGATCGCGACCGAGCGACGACCCAGCCCAGCCAGACACCGCGACCGAGCCAGACGCCGAAGCCGGGCCAGGGTGTGGGCGGTCAGGCCAAAGGGCCGGTCAGCAGCGGATGGAAGGTCACCCGCGTCGTCGATGGCGACACGGTCGATGTCACTCGCGGAGGCCGGACACTGACCGTGCGCCTCATCGGGATCGACACCCCTGAGACCGTCCACCCGACCGAACCGATCGAGTGTCATGGGCCTGAGGCGACGCTGTTCGCGACACGGCGGCTGCTCGACGAGCCGGTCGCTCTGGAGTTCGACCGCTCGCAAGGACGTCGGGACTACTACGACCGCGTCCTCGCCTACCTCTGGACCACTCGCGGACACGCCGCGATGTTCAACCGGGAGGTCGTGCGCCGAGGGCATGCGCTGGAGTACACCTACGACGACCCGTACGCCTGGCAGCGGGAGTTCCTGACCGCACAGTCCGCGGCCCGCGGCCAGCGGCTCGGCGTGTGGCGTTGTCCCAGACCCGGCAGCTGACGCCACCCGAGACCTCGGCCGGCCACAATGGCAGCGTGATCGACGCGCACAACCATCTCGGTCGCTGGCTCTCGTCCACGGGTGACTGGCTCGTCCCCGATGTCGGCGACCTGCTGACACTCATGGACGCCGCCTCTGTCGAGGTCGTCGTCAACCTCGACGGCCGGTGGGACGAGGAGCTCGAGGCGAACCTTGATCGCTACGACCGTGCCCACCCCCGACGTTTCGCGACGTTCTGCCACGTCGACTGGGGCGTCCTGGGTCAGGACGACAACAGCGCCGCCCAGGTGGAGCGGATGACCCAGCAGCTCCAGGCCTCCGCGGCGTCCGGTGCGCGCGGCGTCAAGGTGTGGAAGGACCTCGGACTCGATGTCCGGGACAGCTCAGGATCGCTCGTCCCACCTGACGACGGTCGGGTCGTCGACGTGCTGCGCGCCGCCGGCGAGCTCGGGTTGCCGGTCCTGATCCACACCGCCGACCCTGTGGCGTTCTTCGAACCGCTCACCCTGGACAACGAGCGCTTCGACGAGCTGCAGGTCCATCCGGAGTGGTGGTTCGGAGCTCCGGGGTACCCGACGTTCGCAGAGCTCATCGGAGCCCTGGACCGGCTCCTGGCCGCCTGTCCCGGCACGACGTTCGTGGGTGCCCACGTCGGTTGCTGGGCCGAGGACCTCGAAGCCGTCGGCCGCATGCTGCACCAGCATCCTCACTGGAACGTCGATCTGGGCGGGCGCCTCGGTGAGATCGGGCGGCGCCCCGCGGACTTTCGCCGTCTGGTGGAAAGCTTCCCGGACCGGGTCCTGCTCGGCACGGACTGCTTCCCCCCGACGGTCGACGACTACGCGCGGTACCGACGCTTCCTCGAGACCGACGTCGTCGGGCTTCGACTACTCCGGCGAGCCGACGCCTCCGCAGGGCAGCTGGACCATCGACGGTGCGGCGCTCGACCCCGCTCTGCTGCCGGACCTCTACGCGGGCAACGCCCGAAGACTGCTGTCACTGACTGATTGACCGACCAGTGAGTTCTGCGCCAGGGTGGGTGCGGAGGTGGTTCGCGTGGCAGAGGCCGAGGTGGCACCGGTGCGTTCGGTGCTCTACGACGTGCAGGAGCGCCAGGGCGGGACGTTCGACGACTTCGGCGGTTGGATGTGGACCCTGGACTTCGGGGACGTCGCGGGTGAGTACGAGGCTCTCCGCGAGGGTGCCGGTATGTGGGACGTCTACGCCCTCAACAAGTGGCACGTCAGCGGCCCGGACGCCCAGGCCGCCCTGCAGCGCGGGTTCACCAACAACCTCTCGACCCAGCAGGTGGGTCAAGTTCGGTACGGCGCATTCGTCGACGACAGCGGCCTGCTGCTGGACGAGGGCACGATCTACCGCCGGGTCGACGGCTCGTACTTCGCGTTCACGAACACCGAGACCTTCGACGAGTACGTGCGCGGTCACTCACCCCATGCGGACGTCACCATGGAGAACCGGCTCCACGACATGCCGTTGGTGTCGGTGCAGGGTCCACGTTCTCGCGAGATCCTGCAGTCGCTGAGCAACTTCGACTTGTCCTCGCTCGGCTACTTCCGGTTCGCCGAGCCGGTGACGGTCGCCGGGATCGATGTCTTCCTGTCGCGGACCGGCTTCTCCGGAGAGCTCGGCTACGAGCTGATCCCGGCGCGCGCCGAAGCCGAGCCGCTCTGGCTGGCGCTCGAGCAGGCCGGCGTACGGCCGGTGGGGTTCAACGCCATCGATGTCGCGCGTGTCGAAGCCGGGCTCATCGTCTTCGAGTACGAGTACGAGCCTGGTCAGCGGACCCCTTTCGACCTCGGCCTCGACCGGATGGTCAGCTTCGCCCCCGAGATCGACTACGTGGGCAAGACGGCGCTGCAGCAGATCGCCCCATCGCCACCGCGTCGGTTGAAGACACTGCGGCTCCAGGCGGGTGACCTTCCCGAGGCGGGTTCTGAGGTCACCAGGGACGGCCAGGTCGTGGGGACCCTGACGAGCCCGACCGACAGCCCGCGGTTCGGTCCGATCGCCCTGGCCATCCTGGACGCGTCAGCAGCCGCGAACGACACCGTCGTCGCGGTCGGTGGGTCGGATGCGACCGTCGCAGATCTGTCGATCTTCGACCCGGACAAGCGCAAGCCCCGCGCCTGAGCGCACCCTTACCCATCGATCACGGCTGCTCGCGACGCTTGCGCAGGGTCATCCAGACACCCGCGAGGGCGGCGCCGAGTGTGCCGAGCACCTCGTCGCCCAGGGTGTCCTCGTAGGCCGTGTCCAGCTCGGTGCCGTGGCGGATGAACGTGTACCACTCGCCCAGCTCCCAGGCGATCGCCAGAATCGCGCCGATGCCCACGGTGAGCCACCCCAGCGCCCAGGGCTGAGCCAGGGAGCTGCGCGCCAGGATCAGTCCGGCACCGGCGGCGAGCAGGAACCAGTTCACGAAGTGGTTGGCGTCGTCCCACCAGACCACGGAGTCGTAGAGGTCGAGGGTGTTGCCAGTGACATCGATCAGGAACGGTGCCCAGAGAAAGGCGTAGGCGTCCCACGGGGTGCTCGGCCGTGGACGCTGGCGGCGCGCCCACCAGGCGTAGCTCGCCGGGACGACGAGCATCATCAGCGGGTAGCCGAGCAGTCTTGCGCCGAAGGCCTTGCCCTCGAACTGCTCGAGCCCGGGAACGAAGGTGGCCACCGCCAGCTGGACAACGGTGAGCGCGAAGATCGTGACGGCGACGACGCGCCACCATGGCTTCGGGTCCTGCGCTGAGATCAGCGTCATGGGGTCAGAAGGCCTCGAGGTACCGGGCGAGCTCCCAGTCGGTGATCCGCGACCGGAACCAGCGGTCGAAAGCCTCGGCCTCCGCGACGCGGGTGGCTCCGTAGGCGTCGACGAAGCGGTCGCCCAGGGAGGACCGGGCCACCGGCGAGGCCAGGAAGCGCGCGGTGGCCTCGCGCAGGTCTGTTGGAAGTGCCGGACCAGTGGTGGCGAGATCCGCCCCGACCACGAGCTCTTCTCCAAGCTGGGCGACTGTCTCGATCCCGTGCAGGCCGCCCGCGAGCACCGCCGAGGCCACCACGTAGGGGTTGGCGTCAGCCCCCGGACGACGGTGCTCCACCCGGACAGCTGCGTCGCCGGCGTTGCCGATGACCCGGCAGGCCGCGTTGCGGTTGTCCATCCCCCACGTGGCTCGCTCAGCGACGAACCACGACGATTGGAGCCGCTTGAACGAGTTGAGGTTCGGGTTGAAGAGCGCGGTGAAGTCACCCATGGTCTCGACCAGTCCAGCGACGTAGCTCCGCCCCACGTCGGACAGGCCCCCAGCACCGTCGCCAAAGACATTGCGTCCATCGCGGCGGAGACTCTGGTGCACGTGCCCGCCGGAACCGGACGCGTCCATGCGCAGCTTGGCGATGTAGGTGGCCAGCAGCCCGTTCTCGGCGCACAGCTCACTGAAGTGCTGCCGGGCCCGCGCTGCGCGGTCGGCCGCCTCGACGGCCGGTGCCGGCGACAGCGCGAACTCGAAGAACCCGGGACCGATCTCAGAGTGGAACGCGTCCAGCGGCGATTCCACCGCCTCGCACCGGGCGAAGAACTCGTCGACGAGCTCACTGATGGCACTCACTCGCCCGCTGCTGTACCCGTTGACCACTCGCCCCACCGGACGGAGCCGGTCGTACTGCCGCAGGCGGAGGGCGTCGTCGTCAGCGTGGACGACGTAGACCTCGTACTCGAATCCCATCACCGGCTCGAGGCCATGCTTGGCGAACCGGGTGACCAGGTCGTTGAGCACGTGTCGCGGCGACTCCATGACAGGACGGCCGTCCTCATGCACCAGGTCAGCAACTACCGCGGTGGTCCCTGGTCGCCAGGGCATCTCCACCCGGGTCGCCTCATCCGGCATCGCGAAGGCATCCGGGAAGCCGTTGGCCGCCGACGACAGCGGAATGTCCGTGACATCGTCGATGGCATCCAGTCCGTACAGGATCGTGCAGAACGCGCTGCGTCCCAGCTTCGAGAGCTTGTCCGCACGGAGGACCTTTCCGCGCAGTCCGAGTTCGTAGTCGGGAACCTCGAGTCTGACAAGGGGGACGCTCTGACGAGGCGCTGTGGCTGGAGGGGTCATGTCGGTCATGGCACCACCCTGCCTGATGAAGCTCCGATTGCGGCCGTACGGCAGCGCGATTCCGTGGTCGCGGCTCCTGGAGCACGAATCAGCAGGTACTGGGGCGCCGGCCAGGGTTCGCTGCGTGAGAAGATCCGTGTCGACCGAAGGGGTGGTGCCGCCGATGAGCGATGTCCTGAGTCAGCGTGACTTCCTCAAAGAGATCGATTTCACCAGTGACGAGCTGCAGCAGTTCATCGACCTCGCTGCAGCACTCAAGAGAGCCAAACGTGAAGGACGCGAGGAGCGCGCCCTCACGGGGAGATCCATCGCTCTCATCTTCGAGAAGTCGTCCACCCGTACGCGCTGCGCGTTCGAGGTGGCTGCCTTCGACCAGGGTGCACACGTCACCTACCTCGACCCGTCTTCCTCACAGATCGGTCACAAGGAGTCGGCTGCGGACACCGCACGGGTGCTGTCCCGCATGTACGACGCGATCGAGTTCCGCGGCAAGGCACAGGCCACCGTCGAGGAGCTAGCCGAGTTCTCCGACGTCCCCGTCTACAACGGGTTGACCGACGAGTGGCACCCGACCCAGATGCTCGCTGACTTCCTGACGATGCAGGAGCACGCCGCCGACCCGAAGGCGCCCTTGCGGTACTGCTTCATGGGCGACGGTCGGTTCAACATGGGCCGCTCATTGCTGGTGATGGGGGCGATCATGGGTGCGGACGTCCGGATCTGCGCACCTCGGTCGCTCTGGCCCGACGAGGAGGTGCAGAGCATCGCGCGCGAACGCGCCGCGGCGTCCGGTGGGAGCGTCACCCTCACCGAGGACCTGAGCGAGGGGCTCTCGGGGGTCGAGTTCGTCCACACAGACGTCTGGGTCTCGATGGGAGAGCCCCGCGAGGTCTGGCAGTCGCGCGTGCAGGAGCTCCTTCCGTACCAGGTGAGCACCGCGGCTCTGACGGCCACGGGGAATCCAGCGGCGAAGTTCATGCACTGCCTGCCTGCCTTCCACGACGACCGCACCACCGTCGGCGCCGAGGTGGCCGCGCTCACCGGAGTGCATGGGGGCCTGGAGGTGTCCGACGAGGTGTTCCGCTCACCCGCCAACATCGCGTTCGACCAGGCCGAGAACCGGTTGCACACGATCAAGGCCCTGATGGTGGCAACCCTCACCTGAGCCGGCCACCAGCTACGCATTCGGCGGGTCTTGGCGTCGGCCGGCAGCCAGGCTCGGGCGGCGCACCTGGAACACCCCGCGTCGCTCGGCATCGGCCGCGAACGACAGCAGCTGCTGCTCGCCGTTCGGTCGACCGATCAGCTGGAGGCCGATGCTGAGGCCCGCCTGGTTCACACCAGCGGGGACGGCGAGCGCCGGCAGGCCGGTCAGGGTCGCGAGCGTCGTGACCTGCATCCAGCGGTGGTACGTGTCCATGGGCACCCCCGCCACGGCCGCCGGCCAGTGCTGCTCCGCCGGGAACGGCCACACCTGAGCAGTCGGCAGGGCGAGCATGTCGAATCGCTCGAGCTGCCCCAGCACCTCAGCACGCAGGGCCCGGCGCCGGTGCCGGGCCTCCTGGATCTGTCCACTCGTCAGGCGCCGTGCCCCCTCGATCTCCCACTGCGCCTCGGGCTTCATGCGCGCACGCTCCACCTCCGAGTAGCTCTCGAGCAGTGCGCCCCCCACCTCGTGGTGACGCACCACGAGCCAGAGCGGCCAGAGCGTCTCCGGCTTCTCGAGGTGAGTGTCGTCGACATCAGGGCTCCACCGCGTCAGGGCCGCGGTGCACGTCTCGCCGATCCCCGGTTCGAGGGGCAGCGTGCCGTCGAGGTCACCGAGCCAACCGATCCTCGGCATCCGGTCGCTGGGCTCAGCAGCGAAGGCGTACCCGGGCTCGGCCATCGTGCTCAGCAGTGCCGCAAGATCTGCCACCGACCGCGCGATGGGGCCGTTCACCCCGCTGCCAGGCGCGGCGGGGTCGTCGTCGGCGTCGAGGACCACCCCAGGGGTGGGACGCAGGCCCAGTACGCCGTTCCATCCCGGCGGGTTGCGCAGCGAGCCCATGAAGTCGCTGCCGTCCGCGACGGGCACCATCCCGGAGGCGACCGCGACGGCAGCACCGCCGCTGCTGCCGCCGGCACTCATGGCTGGGTCGACGACATTGCCCGTAGTTGGCGCGACCGCGTTGTAGGTGTGGGATCCCAGCCCGAACTCGGGAGTGTTGGTCTTCCCGATGAATACCGCGCCGCACGCCCGGATCCTGGCGACGAAGGGGTCGTCATCGATCGCCACAGGCGCATCCGACGGTGACTGGAAGCCGGATGTCGTGGGTAGTCCCTGGACCGTCGCCAGGTCCTTCACCGCATGCGGAAGACCGTGCATCCAGCCGCGCCAGCAATCCACGGTCCAGCTCGAGATCACGCTCCGCTGCCTCGGCCAGGACGTCGTCCACGGGATCGTCGGCTGATGAGGGCGTGATAGGTGCCGTCGAGCGGCATCGACCCGGTCCAGATGGGCACGCACCACGTCGACGCACGAGAGCTCGCGACGACGAATCGCATCACTCAGGTCACGAGCGGACCGGTCGACGAGCAGCGCCGGTCGCATTGCCGCTCACTCGGCGAGCCCAGATGCCAGTGGATCGCGAGCGCCATCTTGTCGACCTTGCCCATGGCATTGCGAGGAAGCTCGTCGACGCAGGTCGATCCGCTTCGGCACCTTGTAGCCCGCCAGACGCTCGCGAGCGCGCGGCGCGCACGATCTCCAGATCAATCCCTGGGTCGCCCACGATGACCGCGACGACGCGCTCTCCGAGATCGGCGTCGGGGACGCCGACCACGGCAGCCTCCTGGACGCCGGTCGATGCCCTCCAGCACCTCCTCGACATCCCTCGGATAGACGTTCAGCCCTCCGGTGATCACCAGGTCCTTCGACCGGCCGACCAGCTCGAGATAGCCGTCGTCGTCGACCCGGCCGAGGTCGCCGGTGCGGAACTAGCCGTCGTCGGTGAAGGCCTCACCCGCCAGCTCCGGGCGTCGCCAGTAGCCGGCGAAGACGTTCGGCCCCCGAACCTCGACCTGGCCGACGATCCCGGTGGCCACCGTCCGTGCCACTCGTCCACCACTCGGAGCTCGACGCCCGGCAGCGGCCGGCCCACCGACCCGGGCTTCCGGACGCCCTGCAGGGGGTTCGACGTGAGCATCGACGTCTCGGTCATCCCGTACCTCTCGAGGACCGTCTGTCCGGTGCGTGCGGTGAACGCATCGTGCAGCTGCATCGACATCGGTGCTGAACCCGGAGATGAAGAGCCGCACCTGTCGCACCAGATCGGCGTCGAGGCGCGGGTCGGACAGCAGTCGTTGGTAGTGCGTCGGCACCCCCATCAGACGGTGCACCGAGGCAGCGAAGCCAAGGCATCGCCCACGTCAAAGGCGGGCAGCAAGACCATCGAGCCCCCACTGGCCAGCACGCAGTGCGCCGCCACGAAGAGCCCGTGCGTGTGGAACAGCGGAAGTACGTGCAGCAGGACATCCTGCTCAGTGAATGCCCAGAGCTCGACGAGCGACCGTCGCATTGTGCTGCAAGGTTGGCGTGCGTCAGCTAACGCCCCCTTGGGGCGTCCGGTGGTCCCGGACGTGTAGAGCAGCGCGGCTCCGTCATCGACCCGGATGCGGGGAAGGTTCGCGGACGCGTCGGTCTGCAGGTCTCGTGCCGTTCCGTCACCCGCCGCGTCCAACGTCAGCGACGCCCACGGACCGGCGAGAGCCCGCATCGCCGGGTCACGGACGACGATGGTGGGCTGAGCGTGCGCCAACAGCGCAGTGACCTCGCTGTCGGAGTAGGTGGGATTCAGCGGCACCTGCACCGCGCCACAGCGCAGCAGCGCCAGGTGGAGCGCCAGTACTGCCGGGGACTTCTGGACCTGATACACCACCCGGTCACCGCGGCGGACCCCCGAGTGCCACAGCCCGGACGCCCACCGCCCGACCTCGGTCTCCAGATCTTGGTAGGTGACGACGCCACCGTCCGGCTCGTGCAGAAATGCCGCACCAGGCGCGGGACGCCGATCCGCAAAGAGGTCTGGCAGCGTTCGGCTCACGAGCCGCCCTCGACTGCCGGGCGGACGCGCGGCACGCTCTCGTACACATCGATCACGATGCGGGTCTCATCCACCTCATGCGCCATGCCGAAGAAGAGACCGCGGGTGAGCCACCGGTACCGCTCGTCTTCCGTTGAGAACACCGGTGCAGTGACGAAGTACGGTGGCTTGCCTGGTATCTCGCGCCAATGGCCTCTGTTGTCGACCTCGATGAAGACGTCATCGAGTGTGCGAATCAGGTAATGCGCATGGATGTCCATCACGTCCCCGACTCGTTCGAGCGCCCGGTCCCCTCCCCCCGCGAGGATCTCTGCTTGAAGTCGAGCGCCACGGACCGTGCCTCCCATGATGGGAATGAAGACGCGGCGTCCCAAGGGGGAGTCACCCAGGACGATCGGCGTCTGCAACGCCACGTCGATCGTGAAGGCGTAGACCATGGATGGCGCAGCTGCGTCCTGCCTCATGCCACCTCGAAGACGGCGAACTCGACGGCCCCGGCCGCCTTGTGCCCCACAGCCAGGTACACCGTCGAGCTGATGCTCGGTGGTGCATCCCCGCGCAGGATCAAGGAGGTCGAGAACCCACCATCCGGCGCGTCAGCGGGACGGACACCGCGGGCAATGAAGCACACCATCGACCCGTCCTCGAGCCGCACGGGATAGCGGGCATCGATCACGACCGAACCATCGTCGTGAACGGTCTGCCGGTCGGCTCCACCACCAAGAATGACCCCACGCCACTCCCCGACGACGTGACCTCCACGAATCGGCACGAGGCGGTGCCGCCCTTCGGGGGTCGAGTCCAACGCAATGGGCGTCCCGACCTCGACCGTCGCCCGTGCCACCCATCGCAGCCGAGGCGGGGCTATCGCCGTCATCGGACACTCCAGGACGCGCGGTGGTTGAGGTCATCGGGGTGAAACCCGGCGACGCGCTTGTACTCGGCGGCGAGGGACGCAAGCTCGTCCGGTCCGAACACGTCGTCGACGGAGTCGAAGCCGTCCGGTGCACGCTCGTGCGCAAGCTGCATGACGATCTCTGGCCCCATCGACCGGTTCGCCTCCTGCAGCGCACGGGTGGGTGGAAGGCGCAGGTCGACGTAGCATCGGAGGGCTTGGTCGATCGGGTGCGACGCAAGGCAGTGCGCCAGGACGCGCGCATCCAGAATCGCCTGGGAGGAGCCATTCGAGCCGATCGGGTAGGTCGGGTGCGCGGCATCCCCCAGGAGCGTCACCCGCCCCACGGTCCAGTCCGCCAGAGGGAGTCGGTCGACCATCGGGTACTCGAGGACGCTCGTGGCGGTCGCGATGAGCTCTGGGATGTCCAGCCACGAAAACCGCCAGCGTTTGAAGTGTCCGGCGAAGACATCGGTGTCCACCGCGCGGTTCCAGTCCTCGCGGGCAAAGGTCTCGTCGGGGGCCCGTCGCTCTGCGATCCAATTGATGAGCTGGACGCCGTCACGCGCCGGACCGATCGGATAGGCCACGAACTTGAGGTCGCGGTGCCCGGCCATGATCATGCTCCGGCCGGTCAAGAAGGGGCGAGCGTGCGAGGTCCCCCGCCACAGCACGGATCCGTTCCAGATGGGAGCACCCTCATCGGGGTGACGCTCGGCTCTTACCGTCGAGTGGATCCCGTCCGCGGCGACCACCACGTCGGCGTGCGTCACTCGCAGGTCGTCAGGTGGCCCCCACTGCACGGTCGCCTGGTCTCCATCCATCCGCACCGAGCGCACCCGGGCGCCGCAGGTTACGGCGTCGACCCCGAGCCGCTCCCGCACAGCTTCCAGAAGCAGGAGCTGCAGGTGACCGCGGTGCACGGAGTACTGAGGCCAGTGGTAGCCCGCCTCGATGCCGCGTGGCTCGGACCAGATCCTGGATCCATGGCGGTCGTAGTACGCGAGCTCGGCCGTCCGGACTCCGATCGTCTCCAGCTGATCGACCAGGCCCAGCTCGGTCAGCTCCCGAACGGCGTGCGGCAGGACATTGATCCCCACACCGAGCGGCTCGATTCGAGCAGCTGACTCCAGCACCTGCACGTGGTCGATACCGACAGCATGGAGGCTCAATGCCGCGGTCAGCCCGCCGATACCTGCACCCACAACGACTACACGCACCCAGAGCTCCTGCCTTCGAACTTCGCGCCGACCCTACGACACCTCACGCCGCGGGTCGGGGCTTCCGCGGGGACAGGACTGGCAGTATCCTTTTGACTGACTGACCAACCAGTCACTCGCGGTCGGCCAACAACGGAGGAACCATGACCACCGAGGTCCGTCACACGCTGCCCGCTCCCGACTACTACCGCCGGAGACGTACGCGCGGGAGCAGGAGCAGCTGTGGTACCGCCAGTGGGTCTACGCCGGACGCGCCGAGCTCGTGGCGTCCCCCGGTGACTTCCTGACCGTCGACATCGCAGGCCAGAGCATCCTGGTCACCCGGAACGACGAGGGCGGACTCAAGGCCTTCTACAACGTGTGCAGCCACCGCGGTGCGCAGCTGTGCGACGACACCCGCGGCACCACGAAGGCCGTCTTCCAGTGCCCGTACCACGCCTGGTGCTACGACCTGAACGGCGCGCTGGTGGCCACGCCCCGGGTCGGCGAGGACGAGGTCGACCGGCCGACGTTGGGACTCAAGCCGGTGCACATCGACACGTGGCAGGGGTTCATGTTCGTGAACCTCGACCGCGGAGCCGTGACGCCGCTGCGCGAGGCGCTGGACGGTCACTACGACTCGCCCCTTCGCTTCGAGAAGCACGAGATGGACCACCTGGTCACCGTCCACCGCACCGAGTCGGTCGTGGGGGCGAACTGGAAGATCATCATCGAGAACTACAACGAGTGCCTCCACTGCCCGATCGTGCACCCCGAGCTCGTGCAGGTGGTTCCCACCTACAAGAAGGGCGAGACGGGTGACCGCAGCCGGGCGGACGGTGGCGTCGCCCTGATCACCGGCGGCACCAGCTACTCCGACGACCCCCGGGCACGACGAGCGGTCCTGCCGGGGATGAACGAGGAGATGGCCCACTCCATCTATGGCAGCCAGGTGTTCCCCAACATGTTCATCGACATCGCGGGCAGCAACGTGGTCACCACTCGCCTGGTACCCGAAGGTCCGACCCAGACCCGCGTCCTGACCGAGTACCTCTTCCTGCCCGAGGACATCGCCGAGCCCGACTTCGACCACCAGCCGGTCGTCGACTTCTGCGAGCTCGTGGCCGGCCAGGACTACGCCGTGAGCGAGCGCGTCCAGCGCGGGATCACCTCACGAGGATTCGCCCACGGCGTCTACCCCCTCAAGGACGACTACGTGCACCAGTTCAACGAGTACTACCGGACGGTGATGGCGTCGTGAACCGGAGCTCGCTCAAGCCTTGCTGAACGGCTCGCGCGAGAAGACCTCACGGACGAGCGGTGCGAAGTCGTCAAGGGTGAGCGAGTCGTACTCGGGGTCGAAGCAGTTCTCGTCGTACTTCTCGCAGAACTCGACCGTGTCGTCGAACCACGGGTGCTCGCGGTAGCGGTCGCGGGCGTCCTTCTCGCCCCCCATGTGCGGGGCGTAGTAGTACATCTGGAAGACCGGGTGGTGCTCGACGATCCAAACCAGCTTCTCCGACACGTAGGGCCGAAGAACACTGGCCGCGTACGAGCCGTGCGCGTACGGAGCAAGCTCGTCGCCGATGTCGTGGACAAGCGCGGCCACCACATAGTCGGTGTCCCGGCCGTCACGGAGAGCACGGGTGGCTGACTGGAGGCTGTGCTCGAGGCGGGTGACGGCATACCCTCCGAGACCGGCGTCGCCGAGGGCTTCGACGGCCGCGAGGATGCGATCCGGCAGACCCTTCGTGAACTCGACCTCGGCCGCCTCGACCACTGCGTAGTCCTCAGCGGTGCCGTCCTGCATACGGGTGAACGTGGCGCGAGTCATGGGCCAACGCTAGCGCGCCGGAGCGGCCAGAGCCCTCCGCCCTCAGGTCGCGAGCAGCAGCGCCGTCACTGACAGCGTGAGAACCACTGCGAGCCCCACTGCCAGCAGGGCGGAGTAGCGGAGAGCCGGTAAGGGCTCGCCTGCCCGTAGGGCGGCGTCCGTCGCACGGTAGCGGCGCAGCGCCCAGGAGAGCACCACCAGCGCGAACGCAGCCACCATCAGCGAGACCGCGGGACGGACCCACGTGGGGTCGGTGACCGGGGCCAGCCCAGCGATCCCCAGTGCCGCTGCCCCGACGGCCAGTGCGGTCCGCAACCAGGCGAGGTAGGTGCGCTCGTTGGCCTGAAGGAAGCGGGGATCCGGGGTTGAGGTCACCCCGTCATCCTGCCCGATGCCAGATTCGTCCTGAATGAGCCGCTGTGCTCTCGAGCACTTTGGGGTTTCGCTGCATCCCGATAGCTCCACGGCGTACGTTCCCTTCGAGGATCCGACTCTGCGCCAGGAGACCATCGTGAAGCTCGTCCCCCGTCTGCGTGACCTTGCTGCCGTCAGCGCCATCGCGATGGCCGTCGGACTCGTCGCGGCACCGTCCGCGAGCGCCCTTCGCATGCCCGAGGGCACCGACTGCCTCGGCTACAACGACGTGGCTGATGCACCTGAAGGATTCATCCCTCGCGACGACATGATGGCCCTGCGGGGCGCTGATCCCGTGGCGCGGTGGATGAAGCAGAATCCCGCTCAGGCACGCGCCGCGGCAGATGGCGTCGCGGTCACCATTCCCGTGGCCTTCCACGTCGTGCGCAAGAACACGACGGTGGCCGGCGGCAACGTTCCCAGTCAGTGGATCGACGACCAGATCACGGTGTTGAACGACTCCTTCTCCGGCAGGACGGGCGGCGCGGCGTCCAACATCCGCTTCGAGCTCGACTCGGTGGACCGCACCACCAAGGAGTCGTGGTTCAACCTGATCCCTGCGAACGGCGACGACCGGCGGCTGTACCGCGGGAGCGGCAAGGAGGTGAAGATGAAGAAGGCCCTCCACACCGGTGGTCCGGAGACCCTCAACATCTACACCGCCAAGCTCGGCCAGTTCCTGCTGGGCTGGGCGTACTACCCCTGGAGCTTCGAAGGCACCGACCCCCTGCCGCGCTTCTACGACGGCGTCGTGCTCGAGTACCGCTCGCTGCCCGGCGGTGACCTCGGTCCCTACGACTCCGGCGACACCGGGACGCACGAGGTCGGGCACTGGCTCGGACTGGCCCACACTTTCGACAACGGCTGCCAGGAGCCCGGCGACCACGTCGACGACACGCCGTACGAGGCATCGCCGGCGTTCCAGTGCCCCGTCGGACGCGACACCTGCGAGCAGCCCGGGGTCGACCCCATCACGAACTTCATGGACTACACGTACGACGAGTGCATGTTCGAGTTCACCGAGGGACAGAACGCCCGCATGTCGGCGACCTGGGAGGCCTACCGCGGCTGACGCCGCGCCCGCGGAGCCTTGCCCGTGGAGTGCCGGGGAGTAGGGATCTAAGTCCCTGCCCCGGCACTCCCGGCTTCTCTACGCTGAAGATGGGCGTCAGGCATGTGTGCGCCTGCTGAGGTGTCCGGCCTGCGCCCTAGCAGCCGGGAGGCCGCCATGACACAACAGACTCTCCAGCGGACGCCTGAGGCGCCGGCGGACAGCCCTCGACTGGGACTACCCCCAGCCACTGCGCTGATCGTCGGCAGCATCATCGGCGTCGGCATCTTCAACCTGCCGGGCTCGCTCGCGTCCTACGGACCGATCAGCCTGGTGGCCATGCTTCTCACCACCGTCGGCGCCGTGGCCCTGGCCGTGATGTTCGCCGGGATGTCGAAGCGACTGCCGGCTGACGGCGGTCCGTACGCCTACGCGCGCGTCGCGTTCGGCAACCTCACGGGGTTCTCGAGCGCGTGGCTCTACTGGGTCACCTCGTGGGCAGGAAACGCTGCCATCGTCGTCGGCTGGGTCTTCTACGTGCAGTACTTCCTCAGCGAGTACTGGACGCTCGCGTGGACAGTGACCATCGCCGGGACGACCGTCGACCTCCTCGCGATCACGCTCTGCCTGATGGGGCTCTGGCTACCGGCGTTGATCAACCTCTCTGGGCTCCGCAACATGGGCTCGTTCCAGGTGTGGACGTCGGTCATCAAGTTCATCCCCCTGGCGATCATGTCGACGGTCGGGCTGCTGTACGTCTCGAGCGGCAACTTCACGCCGTTCAACACCAGCGGAGAGACCACTCTCGCCGCCATCGGCGGTGCGATGGCGCTCTGCCTGTTCAGCTACCTCGGCGTCGAGACCGCGTCCGTCGCTGCCGCCCGGGTGCGGGACCCCGACCGCAACGTTCCTCGGGCCACGATCATGGGGACGCTCGCGTCCGCGGTGGTCTACCTGCTCTCGCTGGTCGCCGTCTTCGGCATCGTCGGGACAGTGGGGCTCAGCGAGTCTTCGGCTCCCTTCTCCACCGCCTTCGACGCGATGTGGGGCAGCTGGGCCAGCCAGGCCGCAGCGGCCGCGGTGATCGTCTCCGGCTTCGGTGCACTGGTGGGCTGGACGATGATCTGCGCCCAGATGCCGTACGCAGCAGCCAAGGACGGCGTCTTCCCTGAGCGTTTCGCGGGCCTGTCCGACCGGGCGATGCCGACGTTCGGCATCGTGGCCAGCACGGCCCTGGCATCCGTCGTGATGGTGTTGGCGTTCTGGGGAAACACGGGGTACGACGTCTTCAACGTGCTGGTCTACATGACGGGCATCACCGCGGCCATCCCCTACGCGGTCTCGGCGTTGGCCCAGATCAAGTGGCGGCTGGCTGACCACCGACAGCTCGAGACACCCCGCTTCGTCCGCGACGTCACCGTCGCCGCCATCGCGCTCGTGTTCTCCGCGCTGTTCCTCTGGTACTCGCGGATGACCGGTGAGCCGTTCCTGAAGGAGTTCTCGCCGTTCATCATGGCGGGTGTCGCGTTCCTGATCGGCATTCCGGTGTACCTGCGTCAGCGGACCCGGATGACCGAACCGGAGCCCGTTCCGGAGTACGTGGCATAGCACAGACCGATCCTGGTCCGGCGCGACTGCGCCGGACCAGGATCATTTCAGCTCTGCTGAGGCGGTGTCTCAGTACCCCTTGCAGCCAGTGACCCAGAAGGTCTTGTACTTCGTGTCCTTGCCGATCGAGTGCGGCGCGTACACCTTGAGCTTGACGTGGTACCCCTGGTTGATGTGTGCCATGTACTGCTCGAGCGCGGAGGTGAGGTCGAAAGTCTCCTCGGCGTCGATGTCCGTCCCACCGCCGGCCGCATCCCCACCGATGAAGATGCTGTCGCGTGCGAGCAGGATGTCTCGGCCCGTCGGTGGCTGCGCGAAGAAGCGCACCTTTGCGTAGTAGTCGCCCTTTTCGTAGTTGTAGAAGTCGACCTGGAAAATGCAGCTGGTGTGCGGCTCGTTGTTGGGGAGATCGTCCCACGGCATGGAGTCGATCTTGATGGTGCCGTTGTTGCCGAGCGCCGCCGTCGCTGCCCCGGGGGACAGCACAGCTGCCAGGGCCAAGAGCACCGGCAGGATGAGCCACCGACCTCTCGCTGTTGACACAAAACGCATGCAAAGCCTCCTCTGGTTCCGAGCAGGGTCGGTGTCCCGATGGCTTCACGCATGCCCGATGCCCCGAGCGACATGGTCGCTTCGCCCCCCACAATGTGGACGTCACCGTAGAGACGCTCGGGGGGGCGGACAATGGTCACTTGAGGCCAGTCGACGGATCGTGACCCCGCCCTGACTTTCCGTGGCACAAGCGCAGAGGAGTTCTGCTGGTGGCTCTGCATCGACGCCGGCGCGAGCTGACTCCGGAACTTCGCAAAGTGGTGACCGAGCGGCTCTGGCAGTGGACTCTGCTGGCCGCTGCTGAGCAGCACCGGCTCGAACACATCGCTGCTGACCTGCTGGACAAGGTGACCTGGGAGGCGTCCCGCGACTTCGTCCTCGACGACACGGTGCGCGGAACGATCGCCGGACACGCTGCCCTGATCGCGTCCGGTCTGCCCGACCCGGTCTATCCCCTGGTCCACGCGGTTGTCGTCCACCCGGGAACCATCACCATGACCGGCCCTCGGGCCGGACCGATCCCGGGCACGGTCGAGGACCACGCCGTCCCCGTGCTGGGTCACACGTCTGCCCGAGGGCCGGTGTTCATCGCCTGGGACGTCGCCGAGCACCAGGCCAGGCACCCCCGCGGCGGGCAGAACGTCGTCTTCCACGAGTTCGCTCACATGCTCGACGCCGAGGACGGCACACTCGACGGCACGCCACGGTTCACCGACCCGCGGCAACGCGATCGGTGGATCACCGTCTGCGGGCGGCAGCTTTCGGCACTGCGACGGGGCCAAGGAAGCGCTCTACTGTCCGACTACGCCGCGACTCGTCCGAGCGAGTTCTTCGCCGTGGCCACCGAGGCCTTCTTCACCCGCGGTGAGGATCTGTTCGAGGAGAGTCCCGACCTGTACGTGGTCCTCCAGGCACTTCTACGGGCAGGACCCCGCCCGCTGGGATCTCCGCCGCTGATGGTGTGCCGTTAGGTCACATCGACTCGGTAAAGCCTGGCCACGTCATGCGCTGAGATCCACAAGGTGCCGGAGCCCGCCGCCGCGGAGCCGTCTCCCACTCCGCCCACCCCGATCCGGCGGACCACTGTGCCGTCACGCTGGTCGACCTGGGTCACCAGCGCCTCGACTCCGCGCCACCAGACGAACCCGTCCCCTACCGTGAGGTCTCCGTATCCACCACCCGGGTCGAGAACGGTGCGTGAGAGGACCCGATTGCTCTGCGGATCGATTCGGCACAGGGCTCCGTCGTAAGAGGCCATGACCCATATCGAGCCCCCGCCGATGTCGAGAAAGGCAGGCTTGGCGCCGACGGGGATCACCGCTTCGATCGCACCATTCGTCGGGTTCACGTGGAGGACGTGATCGTCGCCGAAGTAGGTGATCCAGACGCCGCCAAGCCCGGCGCGGACCGCAGACGCTCCGGAGGGCACCCGGAACCGGTCGGTGATCGAGACCGTCCCGGGGTCTATCCGCACGAGGACGCAGTTGGAGCAGCCAGCCCCGTTGGCAATGGCCCACACCGCACCCTCTCCTGCGCCGACGCTGGATTCGGGCTGCGCGAAGTCGAGCTCCACACTGTCGGTCACCCGGGCCTGGTGCGGATCGATGCGGACAACTCCCCGGACGTCTCCGCAGGTGGCCGACCAGATCGCGCCAAACCCGACCGCTGCCGCCGCGCAGGGTTCGTTCGGCACGGGGACCGAACCCTCGGAGCGACCCGTCCGCGCGTCGAAGACCCCGATTCCCTGTCCCGACCCGTGACCCAGGCACGACCGAAGGCCACGATGATCCAGTCGGCGGTGTGTGTGGCCTTCATTGTGACGCCACCGAGAGACCTGAGCGTCTGGATCTCCGGCAGTGCTGGCTCCGACAGCGGGAACGCGACGCGGAGGGGCCGGCCGACGAGGGCGACCTTCCCCGCGGTCGACGCGGCGCTGGGCGACCCGAGGGACTGCCGTCCGTCGTCGCGGTCACCCTCCGAGCACGCTGCGACTGCTGCTACGACGAGGAACAGCGCGACGCCACGCCTCGCCGCTCCGGAGGCTCCCATGCCTACGCTCCCAGGCCCGCAGACGACCGAGCGACTGAGGTCTCGGCTCGCCTACGTCAGTGTTGCGCTCATCGATGGTCCGGTGGAAGTCGTTGCGGCAGGCTCCTGCGAAAGGGGTGTCGGACTACCCCAGGGGACCCCAGACATCTCCGGTGGAGCCGCTGTTGACTTTCGGGTG